>NZ_JAAMOW010000009.1 GCF_011067135.1 Solimonas terrae | reverse complement strand
TATCCACCGCGATGAGCGTAGATTCCATGTCCGGACTCCTCCTGTTGGACAGCTGATGATTCGCATCTCCAGCTTGGCACTTCGATGCCGCTCAAAACAGCGGGAGGAGTCCATTCCATCATTCCACCCGACGGCCACGCCTCCGGCGCGGCTTCCCTCGCTGACGCTCGGCGCGGGTGAACCTGAGCGTTGGGCGCGTGTGAAACTTTCTCAACTCGTTGCGGCTCTTGCGTTTGTAACTGTGGGTGTCGCGCAAGCCGGCAACCCTATTCCGCCACCGTCATGGCCGGTGCCGGACATCAGGCCCAGCGGAACGAAAATGCAACCCGTTACTGGCGTGACAGTTGGCGCATTTCGTGTGACTTTTGAGAGAACTACATTTAAAGACATCCTGTCCGCATTGGGGCCTGCGCCCATTGGGCAGCGAGGAGACGCCGGCGAGTTTCAAATGTGGATGTGCTACACGCTCCCGGCCGCACACGAGCGCATCTGGCTTACGTCAAGTGAGCTTGGCGGGCAGGAATACATTGACGGCATGGTTGCGAAGCAGCTCAAGAGCGCGGAGCCATATACTTCTCAGTGTCCTGTTCCGAGCGGCGAAGCCGCAAACGTCTCCATAGACAATGGCATCAGGCTTGGAGAGTCCGTCGACAAAATAAAAAGTATATTGGGCGCCCCCAACCACGCCCCTTCGTCCGTAATTTACTATCTGTATGAGGGAAAAGACGGCGAGTTCGACATCAGCAGCGTGTTGGCCTTAAAGCTCAACGAAGGCAGAGTTACTGAGCTTCATGCAAATCACACCACCACAAATTGAGCGGCACGCACCCAACCATCGGCTCAAGCCGACGTACCTGCCGCCGCTTCGCGTCGTCAGGCACGCGGCTTAGCCGGGGCGTTGATATGACTACCGCCGTCAAGAACGAGAGATGAAGTTTTTGCGGTTTTCAGTTCATCTGGTTTTCCGAATCTTCTGAAGGCGGCGCAGCCAGCACGCTCGACGGTTGCTCACGCTGATATACGCGGGTTGGATACCGCAGTGCTGTGATCCGTCCATGCGCCTGCCGCGGTCCAGGCACGCGAGTCGGCGATGTTCTGCCGTCGCCCAACGCCAACGCGGATTGCGAATATTCACCGGGCTGCGCCGCCGTCCGCGGAGGTCAGCGCCTGCGACCGCGGTAGTCATACTGTCTGGGCGTCACCAGAAACGGAGTGAAGAATGTCTGAGGGTGATCCAGAAATTGCGAGAGCCGCCATATTTGAGATCATTGAAAATCAAATTGAGGCAGGCACTCCGCCCGAAACCCAGCGGACGCTTAAACGCCTGATGGCGGAAGGTCGGTCTGAAGAAGAAGCTATGAAACTCATCGGGTGCGTTGTGACCACGGTGATATTTGGCATGTTGAAAGAGGGCAAGGCATATGATGAAGCTGCGTACATCAAGGCGCTTCTCGCGTTGCCAAGGTTGCCGTGGGAGTAGAGGTTGAACGGCCGGACAGATAGGTAACAGAAAAGTCCGGAGACATGGGTAACAGTCGCTGACTGAACGCACCGTTCGCTCGTCTCGCGGAGTCGGCGCAGGGAGAAGTGCGATGGCCATTCGAATCGTCAGGCTTGGGAGTGCCCGTCACGCAGACGAGGGCCTGAGAATCGGTACGGTCCGGCGACCGCCGCGCGGGGTACCGAAGTCCGGGTTCGCGTCCAGAAACTGGTACGACGTGTGGTATCCGAGCCTGTCGCCCAGCCCGGAAGCCGTGAAGCTCGGGCAGAAGACGCAGACTCCGGAGGCGTGGAAGGCGTTCGCCCGGAAGTACCGGCGCGAGATGGCGGCGCCGGATAACGCCAGGACCATCGCGCTGCTGGCGGCGCTGTCCCGGCATGCCAACTTCTCCGTCGGCTGCTATTGCGAGGATGAGACGCGCTGTCATCGCTCGGTTCTTCGCTTGCTGCTCGAGGAAGCAGGCGCGGAGACGCTGTAGCGGCGGCCCTCGCCGCGGCCGGAAACCCGGGGTTCCGCCGTGAACCGCGTCACGGCTCGCCCGCTGCCGGCGGCAGCATCTCCCGACACCGGAGCCGGACAAGCTGTCACAGTGCGTCCGTGCGGCGCACCGCGCCGTGCCCATCGAGTAACGGAGGGGATTGCAATGAAGACGATCAAGAGCCTGGCGCTGGGCGCCATCCTGGTGGCTGGTGTCGGTGTGGCGCAGGCGGAGATGTACAAGGACTACAGTCCGGGCAAGGGCGTCTGGGTGATACAGACGATCGAAGTCGATCCGAACCACGTCGACGATTACCTCGTCGGCATCAAGCAGAGCCTGGTGGCCGGCTTCGACATCCAGAAGAAGCACGGTCTGATTGACGACTACAAGATCTTTGCGCGCGATGGTGCGACGGCCGGCACACCGAATGTGATGTCGATGGTGCACTTCGTCAATGAAGCGGCACTGGCGCCGGATCAGAAGCGCGATCAGGCCATCGAGAAAGAGGAATTCGCCGCGTTCTCGAAGGAAGCCGGCGAGGCCGCCGTCAAGCAGTACGAGACTTATCGCAAGCTGATCGACAACGCCCGCTGGACCGAGATCGATTTCGGCAAGTGATGCGTGGGGCGGCGGCGCGCCGCCGCCCCGTTTCAGGAACACCGCGCTCAGGGCGCTGCGCGCTCCAGCGTGATCTCGACCGGCGTGCCGGGGTTGTGGCTGCGGATCGTGAACCGGTTGTCGCCGAGACTGACGATGTCGGTGGGATATGCGTTGCCTTCCTCGATCATCGTCAGGGCCCCGTTTTCGTAACGCCATTTGCCGAGCGTCGGCGTGCTGCCGCCGGCCGCGATGACGAGCGTGCCGTCCGACAGGAACACGTACAGCATGCCGGGCTCGATCGTCGACGAGGCGCTGACGCGCCAGACCCTGTCGCTGAAACTCGACGATGCGATCGCCTTGGCCGGCGCTGCCGGCGGCGCGACTGCCGATGCGGGTGCCGATGGCTTGCAGGCGGCGATCGCCAGCAGCGCGCCGATCAGCAATGTGGTGTGTCCGATTTTCATGAGAGCTCCGGAGATCGATGCGGGCGGGCGACGCCGGTCGTTCAGGCTTGCAGCGGCAGCGCGTAACTGCCGCTCGCATGCGCGACCGTCACGCCGGGCGCCGCTCCGGTCGAGATTTTCGCTTCCATCACCGCGAGCCGCCGCCCGAGCTTGAGAAAGCTGGCCTCGCCGATGACGTCGCCCGGCGCCGCCTTGGCGAGGAAGCGCAGGTTCATGTCGCTGGTCACTGCCATCAGCTGCGCTCCGAGATGGCCGAGCACGAGCGCGTACATCGCGCTGTCCGCAGCCGTGAACAGGGTCGGCCCGGACAGTACGTTGCCGGGCCGGATCATGGCGCCGTCGAACGGCAGACGGATGCGCGCGTAGCCGCTGCGCAGTTCCTCGACCCGCATGCCGCCCCGGCCGGCGGCGACCAGGCCGTCGCGGATCAGGGTTTCGACCGCTGCAGCGTCCAGCTTCAGATCCATCCGTATCCCCGCATTGCGTCCCAGATCAGTTTCAGCGACAGCGTGATCAGCACCACGCGGAACAGGCGCGCGAATGCACGCTCGCTGATGCGCCCGTTGAGGCGCTTGCCGAACAGCGTACCGGCGATCACCGCGGCGCACAGCGGCAGCAGACGCTGCGGCGCGGCGAGCGCGGAAAACCCGACGAGGCCGTAGGCCAGCACGCGCAGACCGTGGCCGAGCATCTGCGTCATCGCCAGCGTGCCGATCACGGTTTCCTTGCGCCAGTCCGGGCGGAAGAACAGGCGGCCGACGAACAGGCCGGTGGCGCCGACGAACAGGCCGAGACTGCCGTTGAGCGCACCGGCCAGCGCGAAGGCCGGGCGTGCCGGCGTCGGCCGCGTGCTCGCCTGCGGCACCAGCGACGCGAGAATCAGACCGGCGAGCACCAGCTTCACGGTGTCGGTGTCGACCCGGCCGACGAAGGGCGCGACCAGCAGCGTCGCGGGAATGCCGGCAAGCAGGAACCAGCCCGCGGCCGACCACTCCACGTCACGGATATAGGCGACGGTGCGCGAGCTGTTGGAGACGAACTGCACGGCCGCGAACAGCGGCACCGCCTCGCTCGGCGGCATGCCGAGCGCATAGAACACGCCGATCAGGATCGTGCCGCCGCCCAGACCCGCCGCACCCGACAGCGCCGAGGTCAGAAATCCGACCAGTGCCACCGCCAGATCCAGCGTGGTCATCGCGCGTCAGTTGCCGTGCCGCCGCTCTTCTTCATAGCGACGTTGCCCCTCGGCCTGGACGCGCCGCCAGATGATGTAGCTCTTGATCTCGGCGAGCGTGACCTTGCCGTTGTTGTCGGTATCGAGCTCTTCGAACTTGACGCCGGGCAAGGGGAAATTGGCGAACTCGTCGCGATCGAGCGCCTCGTCGCCGTTCTTGTCGGCAGCCTTGAAATCCTGACGCAGCTGCTCGCTGATCGGTTTTCTGTCCTGGCTCGCGCACGAAGCCGTCAGCACGAGCAGACACGTCAGCAGGAAAATGGCGGAGGCACGCATGCGGCGCTCATTGTGCCGCATCGGCCGCGGCACAGTGGCGGGTGTCGCAAACCGAAACAAAAAAGGGCGGCGGCGTGACGCTCCGCCGCCCTGGTCAAACCACCGCGATCAGCGACGGCGGAAACGCAGCCGCCGTCCGAGCGCAGCGAACAGCAGGCCGAACAGGGTCGCCAGCGGCAAGGCACCGCCGTTCTGACCGCTGCTGTCGACCGTCGACGAGCCGGTACCGGCATCGCCGGTGGTCGTACCGCCCGTCGTGGTGCCTCCAGTGGTGGTTCCGCCGGTGGTGGTGCCGCCCGTCGTGGTGCCGCCCGTCGTGGTGCCGCCGGTCGTTTCCCCGCCCGTCGTGGTTCCACCGGTCGTGGTGCCACCCGTGGTCGTACCACCGGTGGTTTCACCGCCCGTGGTGCTGCCGGTGGTTTCGCCGCCGGTCGTGCTTCCCGTGGTCGCTCCGCCCGTGGTCTCGCCACCGGTGGTGGTGCCTCCCGTTGTGGTGCCTCCCGTTGTGGTGCCGCCGGTCGTTTCACCCCCGGTCGTGCCCCCCGTCGGCAGGCACATGCCGTCTTCCGCGGACACGGCGTTGAATACCGGCGCGCTGGTGCCGGTCAGTTCGACATTGTCGACCGCCCAGCCATAGCCGCCGTTGAGTTCGTCGCTGGCGACATGGAAGCGGATCTGCGCGGTCTTGCCGGCGAGCAGCGTGCCGAAGTCGAGCACCGAGGTCTGCAGGCCGCTGTTGCTGTTGACGAACGCGCGATGCGCCAGCACCTGCGCGCGGCCGCTGTAGCCGTGCTGCGTGAAGCGCGCACCGAAGTCGGTGACTTCGGTCCAGGTCGCGCCGCCATCGGTGCTGACTTCGAGCACGCCGCCGTCGTAGCCGATGCCGATCACCGGCAGGGGCAGCAGCGACTCGAAGTCGTAGTGATGGTCGAACTTCATCGAGAAGCTGCCACCGGTCGGCACCGAGAACGACGGCGTCGCCAGATAGACGTTCGCGGTCGATTCCGGGTCCGGCGCGTACCAGATATGGCCGGAGCCCAGGTCATCGTTGTCGTCGACGATGTTCCACTGCGAGGTCGTGCCCTGCGAGACGCGTGTCCAGCCGCTGGCGGCGATCGCCGGGTACTCGAAGTCGTCCCTGGTCGCGGTCCTGGCGATGTCGTAGTTGGTGAGCAGATCGACGCTCGTCGCCTCCGGATAGTCGACGGCCGGGTCCGGCGTCGACGGCGGCGCGACGGTGATCGTCAGCGTCGCGGTTAGCGGCGATGTCGCATCGTCGGCCAGCGACACCCCGAGGCTGGCCGTTGCCGTGCTGCCGACGGCCGGCGCCACGAAGCTCAGGCTGTGGCTGGCCAGTGCCAGTGCCGGCGCGCTGCTGCTGACGCTGGCGGTGACGGTCTCACCCGGCGTGTAGGCGCCGTTGTTGAAAAGGGAGAACGTCAGCGTGCCGGTTTCGCCGGCGTCGAGAATGCCATCGTGGTCGCAGGCGTCGTTGCCGTCGGCGACGTCACCGATACCCGGTTCGAGTACCGGCGCCGGCGCCGCCAGCGCGACATAGTCTTCGACCGCGCCGACGTTGTCGGTGCTGCTGCGATCGGGCGCGACCGCGTGCAGGCCGAGGCCGCGCTTGGCGAACGCGCGCGCGGCGAGCGCGTAGTCGCCGGCGTCGGTGGCCAGCGCCGCCGCGAGCACGCCGTCGCGCGCCTCGGTGAAGGTCGGCGACGACGGCGTCATCTTCAGGCCGCCGATCACGTAATCCTTCATGCGGTCCTGCGCGGTCTGGAAGTCGTGGTGGTTGAGCAGCGAGGCATAGACCTCCCACAGCATTTCCGCCCAGACCTCGCCGACGTCGTGCACTTCCGAATTGCCGACACCGTCGGCGCCGAACGCCACCGGCGCGCCCTCGATCGGCACGCCCTCGGTGATGTGCTTGAAGGTCAGTGGATTGACGTCCATGCGCGTCGAGTACGGCGCGCGACGGATGCCGAAGTAGTAGTCCGGGATCACGTAGAAGCCGGTCGGATACGCGCCCTGGAAATGGTCGTTCGAATAGACCGACGAGCCGGCGTCGACATCTTCCGGACGCACGGCGAGCAGCAGCGAGTCGGTGTCGCTCCAGCCTTCACCCATGCCGCCGCCCTGCGTGTTCGACAGGCCCGAGCCATTGCCGACCAGACGGTTGCTGACGTGATGGAAGAATTCGTGGCTGATGACGAGTTCGTCGAGCGTGCCGTCGTAGTCGATCGACAGATTGCGCTTGACGTGCATGCTGACGCTGCCTGCCGCGAGCATCGCCTTGAGGGCGTCGCCATCGTCCTTGCGGATCATCACCGCCGGTACGGTGTACAGCTGTCCGGTGGTCACCGGCAGGCCGATCGGGATGTCGGGAATCGTCGAGTCCCCCATCGTGATCGGGTTGCCGTCGCCGTTGTTGATGACGACCATCGCCTTGGCGCCGGACAGCATCGCGAACTGTTCCTTGGCGGTGAACGAACAGGTGCCGCGATCGATGATCGCGATCTTGCCGAGCACGCTCGGATCCGGCAGCGAGGGGATCGCCGGGATCACGCCGAGGCCGGTCGGGTCGGGAATGCTCAGCAGGTCGTTGCAGCCGTTGGTGACCGGATCGCTGCCGTCGTTGACCAGCACGGCCTGCGCGGTGACGTCGAAGGTGTTCGGCCCGAAACCGGCACCGGAGAACTTCAGCGAAGCACCGGCGCTCGGTGCCGTGACCTTGACCTCGCCGCTGATCGGCCCGTCGAACAGATACATCTGCATGGTCGGCGAACCGCCGTCGGCGGGCGTCGCCATGTTGGCGTTGTTGCGACCGGACGAGTCCTGGCCCTGCGCGGAAATGGCGTCGCCCTCGACGCCGCCGCGACCGTAGTTGCTGGTCTGCGCGTTGCCGGCGACTTCGTTGAACCCGTGGTCGTACCACCAGTCGTGCAACCAGTTGTTCATGTAGAACAGGTTGATGATGGCGGCGTTCTTGGCGTTGACGCCGGACGGATCGTCGTCGGCGTGGATCGGATAGTCGAAGGTCTGCGCGCCGGTCAGCGTCGTGCGCAGATCGCCGGAACCGGGAATGTAGCCGTCGCCGGTCGGCAGGTCGACGGGCAGATTGAGCGGCACGCTAAGCTGCGGACCGGTATCGAGAAACGCATCGGCGTTGTTGCCGGTGGTGGTGGTCGCGTCGTTGGCCAGCCAGGGATCGCCGGTCGAGATCGGACCGCTGACCAGCGAGACCAGATTGGCGCCGGCATCGCTGCGCGCCAGCTCGTCGTCGATCCCGGTACCCGGGAACGGCAGGTAGCCATTGCCGAGCGGCGAATCGAACGGCTGATGAATGCCACTGCCGTCGGCGAACACGCGATACGAGAACGGCTGCGCCGCGTCATAGGCGACCAGATCCTTGGCGAACAACTTCGTGCCGTCCTCGCCGATCACGTACGACCAGGCTACCGTGGCCGGTGACGCGCCGCGGCGGCCGAAGATTTCGACGTAATAGGCCGGCACCAGTTTGTCGTGCGTGGCGTAGTAGACCGGTTTGACACGCGGCGGACGCGAGACGCCGAAGCCGCTGAGCAGGGTGTTGAGATTGAACAGGCGATAGTCGCCGCGCGTCGCGGTCTGCTGCAGCAGACCGCTGCCGACACTGACTCCGAGCTGGTGGAAGGCTCTCGACAGCGCCGCAGCCGCGGCGTCGCCGGCAAAGGCCTGCACGCGGCTCTGCTTCACATCGTCGGTATTCGCGAAATAGCCGGCGACCGCCACCGGGCGACCGCTGCGATCCATCGCCACGCTGAGTTGGCGATTGAAGACGTCGACACCGTTGACGCGTTGCTGGAAACGGGCGATGACCGGACCGTGGCCGAGATCCTGCAGATCGAGCAGCGGCGCGTGCTCGACGCTCGAAGCATTCAGCGCCAGCCGGCCGGCCTGCGAACGCAGGTACTGCCGCGCGAAGCTTTCCAGCGCCGGCTTGCGCGCAGCACCGATGTTGCCGACGGTCGGCGCACGGGCGTTGCGATCGGCCCAGACGAAGCTCGCGCCCTTCAGCGCCGCGTCGTAGTGCGGCTGCGCCGTCAATGCCGCCGCCTGTGCGATCGCGGTTTTGCCGTGCTGCGCCCAGAACGCGTCGTAGTTGCCGCTGCTACTGGCCGCACTCGCCGCCGTCGCCGCGCCCAGGACGAGCGCGCCCGTGAATAGTGTCCGCTTCATGAATCCCCCAAAAAGGCGGAAGCTCCGCCAATCCCCGAAATTGAGTCTCCGACTCTGAGCAACAACAATGCCGTCGTCACGTCGAATATGCCGCGATCGCGACTCCGGATTTCCCCTAGTACGTTTTTACCACGCCGGCAGATGCCGGCCGACGACGGCTCTGCGGTGTCATCCGACCGGGAAGCCGCGACGGGTCATCACGAGCCGCGGCGCACGCCCGATCGCGCGTCTTCTCCGCTTCACGACGGCCGGCCCGAAAGCCGCGCACCGCCGTCCGTGCCGCCGTTACAGCACCAGCACGGTGGCGAGAGTCAGCATCAGGCCCATGCCGGCGATGTCGGTGCCGGTGGTCAGGAAGATGCTCGACGCCGTGACCGGATCGGCGCCGAAACGGCGCAGCGTCAGCGGCACCATGACGCCGAACAGGCCGCTGAGCGTGCAGCCGCCGATCATCGCCAGCCAGATCACCAGCGCCAGCATCGGCGCCTGCGGATTGTGCTCGTGCGCGGCCGTCCACCACATCGCGGCGGCGGCGATCACGCCGGTGAAGCAGCCGTTCATGGCGCCCAGCATGAGTTCCTTGCCGATCAGCTTGCGCACCGGGAATTTCGCCAGATCGCCGAGCGTGATGCCGCGCAGGGTGATGGCCAGCGCCTGGCAGCCGGTGTTGCCGCTCTGCCCGGCGAGGATCGGCAGGAACGCGGCGAGCGCGACGATCTGCGAGATCGTGCCTTCGAACAGGGAGACGATGAAACCGGCCGCAAAGGCCGTCAGCAGGTTCACCTGCAGCCAGGGATGGCGCATGCGGAACGCGGTCCACAGCGTGGTATCGATACGCTCTTCCTTGTCGACACCGACCATCTGACCGGACTGGGCGGTGATCTCGATTGCCTGCTGCTCGAACAGCCGCCAGCCGCGGATCACGCCGCACATGCGCCCCTGCGCGTCGACCACCGGATAGACCGGGTAGTGGCGATGCACGGCAGCCTTGATGGCCTCGCTGGCATCGAGGTCCGGCGACAGGCTGAACGGTGCCGGCAGCATGATCTCCGACAGCGCCTGATCCGGACGCGACAGCAGCAGATCGCGAATCACGACCAGACCGCTCAATCGCTCGTCGCGATCGACGGTGTACAGATAGGTGATCTGCTGCGCATCGCGACTCGCGCGCAGGAATTCGATCGCGTCGTGAACGGTCGCGTGTTCGGGCAACAGGCCGGTGACCGGCTCCATCAGGTCGGCGACCGTGCCGGGCATCGCCGTGTCGGCGGTGACGCCATCGATCGGCCGCAGCGACGCCGGCAGATGGGTCGCGACATCGCGCGCGAAGTTGCGCGGCAGACGCTCGAATACCGCAGCGACCCGCTCCGGTGTTTCGTGCTTCAGCAACTCGGCGGCGTCGAGCGGCACACGGCTGACGACGGCACGCACAAGCTCCGACAATCCCTGATCGTCCATCTGCATCTCCGCAATTGACTTCAGCCGGACCGGCGCGATACTGCGTCGCTGCCGACCCGGCGCAGCTCCGTTGATCCTGACCCGATGCCCACTCTCTACGGAATGAGCGGTTCCGGCAACTGTTACAAGCCGGCGCTGCTGATGCAGCAACTCGGCCTCCCGTTCCGGTGGCAGGAGGTCGATGTCGTCGGCGGCGCGACGCGCGAAGCCGCGTTCCTGGCCCTGAACCCGAACGGCAAGGTGCCGCTGCTGGCGTTCGACGATGGCCGCACGCTGGCCGAGTCGAACGCCATGCTCTGCTATCTGGCGGACGACACGCCGCTGTTTCCGGCCGATCGCTGGCAGCGCGCGCAGATCCTGCAATGGCTGTTCTTCGAGCAGTACAGCCACGAACCGTATATCGCGACCGTCCGCTACTGGGTTCGTTATCTCGGCAAGGGCGAGGCGTGGGCCGACAAGATCCGTGACGCCATGGTCCGCGGCCACGCTGCCTTTGCGGTGATGGAAAGCCAGCTGCGCAAGACCCCGTTCCTGGCCGGCACGGCGTACTCGATCGCCGACATCGCGCTGTACGCCTACACGCACTGCGCCGGCGACGGCGGCTACCGGCTCGACGACTATCCGCAGATCGAAGCCTGGCTGCGACGGGTCGAACGGCAGCCGGGTTTCGTGGCCATGCCGGGCACGCCATGATCGCCGACGCGAACACCCTGACCGCCGCCGCGCGACTCGCGCTGGTCGCTGCCGGCCTGTTCTTTCTCGCCGGCCTGCTGACCGGCGTCTGGAAGTACGCGCACATCGCCCGCCGCGACGACGCGCAGGCGCCGTCGTACGTCGACATCGCGCATCGTGCGGCGCTGATGTACGCGTTTGCCGCGCTGCTGATCGCACAGTTCGCGCAGTTGTCGGTCTGGGATGCAGCGGTGAACCTGTGGGCGACCGCACTGCCGCTGGCGTTTTTCGCGCTGGCGATCGGCGGCTACGTGCTGCACGGCTGGCTGGGCGACACCGACAATCAGTTCCGGCGTCCGCAGCGCATCGGCGGACTGACGCTGCCGAAGCACGGACTGGCCGTGTTCATGGTGCTGCTGGTGCTGGCGGAGGTCGGCGGCTTCGTCGTGCTGTTCGCCGGCGCCCTGCGCGCACTGCGTCTGCCCTGACGCCGCTCAGGGCGTGCCGAGCGATGGCGCCCGGGCTTCGAGTGCGCCGAGCGCTGCGAGCAGGCCCGGGTCGGCGGCTATGCGTTCCCGGAACCAGTCCTGCGCGCGCCCCGGCTCGCCAGGCCAGATGCAGGATCGCCGGCGCTCGCGGCGCTTCCAGCTCGCGGCCGATCAGGGCGCCGTCCGCGAGATGCGGTTTGACCATGTAGTGCGGCAGAAAGCCGATGCCCAGACCGGCAAGCTGGGCGGCCAGCTTGGCGCCCAGGGTCGGCACGATCAGCGTGTCCTGCCCGTCGAGAATGCCGGTCGAGCGCGGCGCCAGCTTGCGCGACGAGTCGGCGGCAACGACCGCGCGATGGCCGATGATCTGCTCGAAGCGCAGCGGTTCCGGCAGTGTCGCCAGCGGGTGCCAGCGGGCAACCACGAACGTGAACGGCACCGAGCACCAGCGCCGACTGGCGAGGCCGTATCCCTGCGGCATTTCACCGGCGGCACCGATCGACAGGTCGGCGCGGCGATCGATCAAGGCATCCCAGGCGCCGCCGAAGGTCTCGCGTGTCAGACGGATGCGCGTGCCGTTGCCGAGCCGGTCGAATTCGGCGATCAGCGGAAAGATCAGCTCCAGCGGCACGATCTCGTCGATCGCCATCGTCAGCTGCATTTCCCAGCCGTGCGCGGCGCGCTTGACGCCGTTTTCCAGACTCTCGGCCTCGCGCAGCAGATGCCGGCCGCGTTCGACCAGCGCCTTGCCGGCCTCGGTCAGCCGCGGCCGCTTGCCACTGCGGTCGAACAGCTGCACCTCGAGATCGGATTCCAGCTTCTGCACGGTGTAGGTGATCGCCGACGGCACGCGATGCAGGGCGTCGGCAGCCCTCGCGAAGCTGCCGTGCTCGACGATCGCATCCAGGGTTTCCAGCGCATCGAGTGTCAGACGCATGGTGACCGCTCCACGAATCCCGCGATCCGGCTGCCGTTACGGCATCGGTCCTCACCGCCATTGTGCGCCTGCCGCGCCAGCACTCCGATGCGGCAGCTCCGTCGCATCCCGGCCGGCGCGCGCCACAACCGGGCGACGACGGAGCTGATTGGCGTTAACAGGCCCTAGCGGAAGTCGGCCGCCATGTGGATCGAGAAGTCCGGCGACGATTCGGTGATCACGTCTTCCTGGACACCGAGCCAGGTCGAGATGCCGGCGGCGCTGCGGTAGCGGAACCCGAATGACAACTGGCCGCCGGGCCGCGACAGGGCATCGAGATCGGAATGCCGATAGAGCGGCGCATGCAGATAGAACTGCGCGCCGAGGTCCAGTGCCGAGGTCAGACCGTAGCCCAGCGAGGCCCAGCCGAACGGAATGAAGTCCTGCTGCTGGCCATCGAGCGGCCCGTCGCCGTGCACGCCGCTGACACCCGCCGCGAGCGAACCGCTCCAGGGACCGAGCGTGGTGAACGCGAAACCCTGTTCGTACCAGACCGCCAGGCCGAGGCTGCCGCCCATGAGCTGATCGGCGTTGCCGGTCGGCAACTGCAGCATCGCCCGCCAGCAGCCGCCGCTCTGGTTGCAGCGCGCGGCGAACAGGCGCGCATCGCCGAGGCCGCTGTGGCCATGCTCGTCATCGAGCACGCTGACGCCGTTGTCGCTGTAGCGGTAGGCGTATTTGCCGCGCGGCCGCTGTTCACGGCCGCCGTTGGGCAGCCCGAACCAGCGGTGCCAGTTCTCGATCAGGCCGTCGAGCGTGCCGCCGCCGGTGAACAGCAGCGGCAGTTCGGCACCGAACAGCCATGGCCCGTAGCGCAGCCGGCCGCCCAGCCCCAGGCGCAGGCTTTCGCCGTCGAGCAGCAGGGTCTCGCCACCGCTCTGGTCGGCGACGAATTCATTGGTCCAGTCGAGCGTGACCCGGTAGCCGCTGCCGGTACTGTCGGCCTGCGGCGTCGGCAGCGGCGCATAGCGCGCCAGCGCCGCCTGGTTGAAGGTGCCGAACACGAACGGGGTGTCGGCGGCGAATGCCGCCGGGCTCGACAGCAGGGCGGCGAGCAGCAGCGAGGACGGGATCAGGCGCGGCATGGGTCAAGGCCCGGCGAGGAAAGGTGGCGGCGATTGTGCACGGCGCGCGCACTCGGGGGAAACACCCAGCGCAAAGGCGAAACTGTTAGGATTTGCGCCCGTTTGGCTTCACAGCAAGGTTTTGCGTCATGCGTCTCGTCACCGAAAACACGCGAATCAAGTCGATCCGGCCGGTTTCCACGCCGGCCGAAGTTCAGGCCGAGCTGCCGGCCAGCGACAGCGCCACGAAGACCACCTTCGATACCCGCCGCGAAATCCAGGACGTGCTGTACGGCCGTGACGACCGCCTGCTGGTGATCGTCGGGCCGTGCTCGATCCACGACCCCAGGGCGGCGCTCGAATATGCGAACCGCCTGAAGGCGCTGCGCGCGCAGCTCGACAAGCACCTGCTGATCGTCATGCGTGTCTATTTCGAGAAGCCGCGCACCACGGTCGGCTGGAAGGGCCTGATCAACGATCCGGACCTCAACGACAGCTACGACATCAACAAGGGCCTGCGCGTCGGGCGCGAATTGCTGCTGCAGCTCAACGAGATGGGCATTCCGGCCGGCGTCGAATACCTCGACATCCTGACGCCGCAGTACCTGACCGATCTGGTCGCCTGGGGCGCGATCGGCGCGCGCACCACCGAATCGCAGCTGCATCGCGAGCTGGCGTCGGCGCTGTCCTGCCCGGTCGGCTTCAAGAACGGTACCGAAGGCTCGGTCAAGGTGGCGGTCGACGCCGTGATGTCGGCCAGGCACCCGCACCGCTTCCTGTCGCTCAACCAGCAGGGCCAGATCGGCATTTTCGAGACCAATGGCAATGAAGACTGCCATGTGATCCTGCGCGGCGGCAGCGCCGGCACCAACTACGACGCCAAGAGCGTCGACGCAGCCTGCGCGGCGCTCACCAAGGCCGGCCTGCGGCCGCAGGTGATGATCGATTTCAGCCACGCCAATTCGAGCAAGCAGCACAAGCGCCAGGTCGTGGTCGGCCATGACGTCGGCCATCAGATCGCCGGCGGCGACGACCGCATCATCGGCGTGATGATCGAATCGCATCTGGTCGAGGGCCGCCAGGACATCGGCGACAACATGCAGTACGGCCAGTCGGTGACCGACGCCTGCATCCACTGGGACGATACCGCCGAGCTGCTGCGCCATCTCGCGACCAGCGTCGAACAGCGTCGTCTGCGCCACGCACGCAGCGCCTGATTGCACGATCGGATGCAGAAGGCCCGCGGCGAAATCCGCGGGCCTTCTGTTTTCGGCAGATGCGGCACGAGCCGCGATGTCTTGCCGGGGAAGCGGGCCTTGATCGCGCCTTGCGCCGCTCCTGCAGGCGACGACCGTCGCGCTACTGCAGCGCGCTGGCCGGCACCACCGGCAACACGACACTGCTCGGATGCGCGGCATCGCTGTAGATCGTCAACGCACCAGCCAGCGACTGCAGCAGCGTCGGCACCGGCGGCACGCCCTGCGGCAGATCGCTGGCACCAACGGCAACGCGCAGCTTGTGGCCCTTGGCGATCAAGGCACTGGTCGCGAAGATCTCGACCGGCACCAGCACCGCATTGCCGCTGCCGACCGCCTGCACCGACGCCTGCGTGTACGGATGCCATGGCTGGATCATCTGGCCGTCGAGCAGACGCGAGCGGCTGGCATCGACCATGCGCAGCGAGGCGGTCTGGATGCCATTGGTCAGCGACTTTGCCGTACCGCTTTCGTCGACGTCATCGACACGCACCGACAACGAGGCGTCGCTGGCGGTCGTCGACATCCAGATGTCGGCTTCGATCGGGCCGTTGAGGTAGTAGTCGTCGGCCATCGCCGGCGTTTCGTATTTCACGCTCAGCGTTTCCGCGGTATTGCTGTTCTGGAAGCACGGCAGCGGGATATAGCCGAGCAGGCCGGCAGTCCACTGCGACGTGCTGATCGAGCACAGACCTTCGATCGGCAGCTGCAACACGGTGTTCGCCGCTTCGTCCGTCGCCGGCTGGTCTTCACTCAGGCTCTTGTCGCCGTGCATGTAGAGCCGCTGCGCGTGGACGTCGGGATGCGGCCAGTCGCTGGCCGTCACGTAATGTTCGAGGCCTGTGACGTACTGCGTGACGTTCGGCATCGTGTCGGCGCCGACTTTCATGCCCTTCACGTACTGGTCGAACCAGCGCAGCTCGATGTGATTGAGCGGCGGTACGCCGTCGGCCGGCAGACCGGAACCGACCGCGGCTTCGACATGCGTCCACGGCCCGATCAGCAGCTTGGCCGGCGCGTTGTGCTTGATGCGCTCGTAGCTGATCGGTTCGCTGCGCTGGAAGAGGTCGTGCAGACCGCCGACGATGAACGTCGGCACCGTGATCTTCGCGTCGTTCTCGAGCGGCGAACGGACCTTCCAGAAATCGCCGTCGTAGGCCGTGTCCGGATCGCCGGTCAGCGCATTGAGGATGGTCGGCACCTGGAAGTTGGCGACGGCGCTGAGCAGGTGATCGAGCGTCGCCGGCAGGCCGGTCGCCGGATCGGTGAGGATGGTCGGATTGGTCAGGCCGAGTACCGACACCAGCCCGAGCCAGAGCGGGATGAAGGTCGGATTGACCTGACCGCCGGTGAAGACGATGTCGCGATAGCCGTCGCCGATCGGCACGATCGGAAACGCCGCCTTGACCGCCGGATGGCCCTGCGCCGCCGTGATGATCGCGGTGATGCCGAGATACGACACGCCGTAGACACCGATGCGGCCATCGTTGAACGACTGCTGCGTCACCCAGTCGACCACTTCCGCGTAGTCGGCCTGCTCGTCTTCGCCGAAGGCTTCCCACTCGCCTTCGGACTGGCCGGTGCCGCGCACGTCGACGACGACGCTCACGTAACCGTGTTCGACGATGTACGAATCGGCCCCGCCGATCGCGGGAACCGCGCTGCCGGCGGCGCCGTTGTACGAGGTCTGCACCAGCACGACCGGCAGCGGCGTGTCGATCGCATTGCCATCGGCGTCGGCCGGCACGGTCACGTAGGCGGCCAGCTTCACGCCGTCACGCATCGTGATGTACTGCAGCGGCAGGGTCTTGGTGCCCGGGTACAGCGTCGCCGGATCGTAGTCGCTCCAGGTCGCGCCGGCATTGCCGGTGATGGTCTTGGCCGGCGCAGCGGGCTCGGCGCGCGTGCCGAGCGTGGTGGACGACCCCGACCCGCCGACCGCATCGGTGGAACTCGACGCGCCACAGGCGGCCAGCATCGTCAGCGTGCTGACCGCTGCGAGCTGCAGGCAGCGAGCGGTGATCGTCGAAATGAGGGTGCTGCGCATGCTGTCTCCCCTGAAGATGTCGGTGTCGTCGGCTCTGGCCTGGCCGCTGCCGGTACTGTAATCAAACTTTCCGCCATCGACCTTGGCTGCACCGGCGCGCATCGGCGGCACGGCGGCCGACCGGTCGCGGCGATCATGCCGGCGGACAGCTCGCGACGCCGCAGCCCGATCGCTCAGCCGCTGCGCCCGGCGCCACCGCCGCCGAAGCGGCCGCCAAAGCCGCGTCGCGCCGCCCACCACAGACCGCCGGCGATCGCACTGCCACCCCCGGCCGCGCCCAGCTGTCCGCTCTCGCCGATGATCGACAGCAGCACGGCCAGGCCGCCGAGCGGCAGCAGGATCAGCAATGCGACGGCGAAGCCGGCACGCGCATAGCGGCGGGCTCGCGCGCTGCCGTCGCGCCTGGCGCGCGCGTCGGCAAACAGATGGACGATGACCGCGCCGGTGAACACGGTTGCGGCCAGCAGGGCCCAGGGCAGTACCGGATCAACCACGCCGTGCAGGCTGATCATCGCCAGGATCAGCACGAACACGAAGTGCATCAGGCTGCGCAGGGTCACCATCAGGCGCTGCGCCGGGCGGCCCGGAAACAGCGTCGCCGCCAGTCCGATCGTCAGCAGGCCGGCGAACGCCAGCGCCGCCCAGAGCGGAAACTCCATCGCCACCACGCCGACCCCGACGAACAGGCTCAGCCACGAGAAGAACAGCAACAGGCCCAGCAGCTTGCCGACCACCAGCAGGCCGCGCAGCCAGGCGTGGCCGATCGGACGACGCATGCCGATCAACCCCCAGAGCACCGGCAAGGGCAGCGCAAGCAGCGCGGCCGCCAGCGTGGCGTCCTGACGCCCCCACACGACATGGGCGGCAGCGCCGATCATCAGCGCGAACAAGGGTGCGCTGGCAACGGCGCCCCAGAGCCCCATGAACAGGGGGAACAGGGCGAACGGCGAGAACACGACGAGCACGAACGCCAGATTCCATTCCGGGTGGCCTTCGAACAGTGTCGTGGTCGATGCGTCGCTTTTCGCCTCTGCCGCCGCCGGCAGGGTCGCATCGACGGCATCGAGCAAGCGGTCCAGGCCGGCCGCCAGCGTGCCGTCGTGCAGTGACGGCAGCAGTGCATCGACCCAGCGCGAGGCGATGGCGTCCGGAATGTCGCCTTCGAGGCCGTAGCCGACTTCGATCCGCGCCGCATGCGCGGGCGGCACGATCACGATCAACAAGCCGTCATCGCGCCCGGCCCGCCCCAGCTGCCAGGCCTCGGCGACCTGCAGGGCATAGTCGCTGAGCGGCGCACCGCCGGTGTCCGCGACGATCAGGATCGCAATCTGCGCGCGGCCGCTGTCGTCGAAGGCCTGCAGCCGCTGCGTCAGCGCGACACGGGCGTCATCGTCCAGGCTGCCGGTCGTGTCGACCAGCGGCGAGTCGAGTGCCGGCACCGCAGCATGCGCGGCCAGGCTGAACCACAGCCCGAACACCGCCGCCCAGCCGAGTGCCCCCGCACTACGCATGACTCCATCCCGCGCGCGGCCCCGGCGCCGCGCCCTGACAACCGGAACATCGCGACGACTTCCGGCCTAGAAGTGCTCGCCCTTGAACAGGTTGGCGAACACCACCTGCTCCAGCGTCGGCTTGACGCCTTCCTTGCGGCCCTTGGCAGCCGACGAGGACGGGAACAGATGGAAGCCCTTGTTGAGGATGTAGTCGTTGAGCTTCGGCCACAGCGCGTACGACACGGCAGCGGCGGTGCCGAGCGGCGTGGCGATCGACTTCGGCTTGTGCAGGATCGCCCTCATCACCGTGTCGCCGGCCTTGTCCGGCGACCAGGTCGGCACGTAGTCGTAGATCTTGGTCGGCGCGATCATCGGCGTGCGTACCAGCGGCATGTAGATCGCGGTGACGTCGATGTTGCAGTGCTTGACCTCGGCCGACAGGCAGCGCGAGAACGCATCGAGCGCGGCCTTCGATGCGACATACGCCGAGAAGCGCGCGGCGTTGGCAAGCACGCCGATCGAGCTGATGTTGATGATCTGGCCGCTCTTGCGCTGCGCCATCGTCGGCAGGAACGCCAGGATCATGCGCACCGCGCCGAAGTAGTTCAGCTGCATGGTGCGCTCGAAGTCATGGAAGCGCGTCGTCGCCTCCATCACCGCGCGGCGGATCGAGCGGCCGGCGTTGTTGACGAGGATGTCGACATGGCCGAAGTCGCGCAGGATCTCGGCGCAGCAGGCATCGATCGCCTTCAGATCCGACAGATCGCAGGGATAGACGTGCGCTTCGCCGCCGGCCTTTTCGAGAATGTCGCGCGTCTGTTCGAGCTTCTCGCGGGTGCGCGCGACGAGAATGACCTTGGCGCCGGCCGCCGCCAGCTTCTTGGCCACCACGAAGCCGATGCCGCTGGATGCGCCGGTGACGACCGCCACCTTGCCCGACACGCGCTGCACGGCGCCGCGCGGCAGCTTGGTGTCGAGATCGAGATACAGCTCCCAGTACTGCCAAAGCTTTTCGCAGTAGTCGCGGATGTCCGGGCACTGGATGCCCGAACCCTTGAGCGCCTTGCGGGCTTCCTTGTCGTCGAACACGGCGCGGTTGATCACGTAGCCGAGCACCGAAACCGGAATGCCGATCGCGTTCGAAATGCGCTTCTTGATCGGCGGCGGAACCGCATCGGCGACCCGCTCGCCGAGCATCTTGACCTGCGGCGGGATCGCCGGCACTTCCAGTTCCTTGGCGAAGTGCGGCCCGTGCGAGGCCTCCATGATGGTCTGCATCAGTTCGCCGACGGTGGGCGAGTGTGACTGGATCAGGCAGAAGCACTTGCCGTCGAGGCCGGGCTTGTGGGCGATGTGGTCCATCGCCCTGGCGACGTAGTCGACCGGCGCGATCGGCACCTTGCCGCCGGTGACGCCGAGCAGCGGCAGCCATTTCGGCACCGCGTGGCTGAGCCGCTGCACGCTCTTGAAGAAGTAGTAGGGGCCGTCGATCTTGTCCATCTCGCCGGTCTGCGACGAACCGACCACCGCACCCGGGCGGTAGATGCGGAACGGCACCGTCGCCTCGTCGCGAACGATCTTCTCGGACTCGAACTTGGTGCGGAAATACGGATGGCCGAGGCGCTGGCCTTCATCGAACATGTCCTCGGTGAAGCGGCCGGAGAAATCGCCGCCGGCGACCGCGACGCTGGAGACGTGGTGCAGGCGCACATCGCCGCCGAGTTCGTTGACGAACGCCACGACGTTGCGCGTGCCTTCGTTGTTGATGCGATTGCCGGTCGCATCGTCCATGTTCATGTCATAGACGGCGGCCAGGTGGAAGACGTGGTCGACCTTGCCCTTGAGCTTCTTGCGGTCGGCGTCCGAGATCAGACCCGGCTCGGTGACGTCGCCATGCACGGCATGCAGGCGCTTGCCGGCGTCGCCGTAGCGCTCCTGCAGCGCGTCGAACTTTTCCTGCGAACTGGCTCGCACCAGGGCGTAGACCTTGGCGTCTTCGCGCGCCAGCAGTTCGCCGATCAGAAACTTGCCGATGAAACCTGTCGCGCCGGTCACGAAGTAATTCATTCGTGTCCCCCTGGTTGTCGTTTTTGGATGGGCTCATCTTAGCGGACCGCCGCGGCCGATGAACTTGCCGCAGCGCACGGCCAAGGCTGCGTCCACGGCCAAGTCCGTCCACTGCGGATGCACAGAGTAGCGCCAAATCAGCGGCGCGGGCGTGACACTACTTGCGCAGCAATTCCGCCTCAGGAATCCAGCCGGCGTCGGTCGCGGTGTCGACCAGCCACCATGGCCCTTCGCTGTTGAGCGTGCGTGCCTTGAGCTTCACCAGCGTGCCCGGCGCCAGCTTCTCGGCGACCTCACCCTTGCCCTGCGGGTGCAGCATCAGGGCGGTCGCGGCTTTCAGGTCGACGACGTCGCCCTGCTTGAGCGAGGTCGACAGGCCCGGCGGCAGATATTGCGGCGGCGCCAGCGGCGCGGAGACGTTCCGTGCCGTCAGCGGCTTCGGCGCATCGCTGCCGCAGGCGCCCAGCAGCAGGGCGGTGGCGCCCAGCAGCAGGGTGGCGGCGATCGAGATCGGTCGGCTTGTGGTGTTCATGTTCCCTCCGCGGCCGGAGCAGTCCGGCCGGCCCGCATTTATAAGGCCACGCCGGCTTGGCGGACAATCCGTGTCGGCGCCGACAGCGTGCCGCAGTTCACGCCGGCCGCGACACGCGGGGGAACAAAGGGCGGCCGGACGCCGACCGATGGTCGTGCTACTTGCGGTCCCTGAACTCGTCCATCGAGTGATAGACGCCGAACACATGGTCCGCGAGCCAGTCGAACAGGCGCACCGGCAGCAGGCCCTTGAGGGCATTCGACAGGTACACGGTCCACGGCAGGATCAGGCGTGGCTTGCCGCGCTTCATCGCCCGCCAGACGCGGTCGACAACGTACTGCGGCGTCATCACCGGCGTCATCAGCATCGGCTTGGCGCCTTCGAACATGCCCGTCGAGATATAGGTCGGGCAGACCGTCAGGACCTTCACGTTGGCGTGGCCGGCCTGCGCCAGCTCCAGGCGCAGCGAATCGCTCCAGCCGGTGCATGACCACTTCGACGCGCAGTACACGCTCATGCGCGGATTGGCGACCAGGCTGGCCGCCGACGAGATGTTGACGATGCGCCGCTCCACCGTCTTGTCGGCCAGCATGTCCGGCAGGAACTCGCGGGCGATGTACATCGGCGCCAGCGCGTTGATCGCCATCGTCATCTCGATGTCGCGCTGCGCGTCGTGTTCCCAGAAATACTTGCCGCGAATGATGCCGGCGTTGTTGATCAGCACGTCCAGCGTGCCGACCCGGCTGCGGACTTCGGCGGCGGCGGCGGCGATCGCCTCGTAGCTGGAGACATCGACGACCTGCGTGATGACCTGCTCGCACTGCGCCCGCAGTTCGGCCGCCGTCTTGTCGAGCTCGACGGCGTTGATGTCCCAGAGCACGATCGTGCGCGCGCGCTCGCCGGCCGCGAGCTGCGCATACAGTTTGCCCATGCCCATCGCCGCGCCGGTGATCAGCACGTTCTTGCCGGTGACCTGCTCCATGTCCCCACCCTCGGAAATTTCGGTCGGCGAGTCTAGGCAGGCCCCCGGGGGTGAACAAGCGCCGTTCAGCCGGACAGGGGCATCAGCGCGGCCAATCGCTCGCGCAGCCGCTGCAGCGTGATGGCGGCGACGTCGTCGGCATAGGGCAGCGGGGGCAGGCGGCCCCAGACCGGGGCAGGCCAGGCGGCATCGTCTGCCCAGCGCACGATGTGATGGACATGCAGCTGCGGCACGAGATTGCCGAGCGCCCCGATGTTGAGCTTCTCGCCAAGCGGGAACAGCGCCAGCAGGGCGCGGCCGAGTGCGCTCGATTCGCGCAGCAGCTGTTGCTGGTCGCGCTCCGGCAGTTCGAAGATTTCGCGCAGGCCGCTGCGCCGCGGCACCAGAATCAGCCACGGGAACTGCGCGTCGTTCATCAGCAGCACACGCGACAGCGGCCAGTCGCCAACCGTTCGCGTGTCGGCCGCCAGTTGCGGATGCAGTTCGAACGGCGCCTCGGCAGACATGGCATTCCTCGCAAATCGCGCCGCTATCCGGCGCCACGGTATATCTTGTATATAAGTGCGACGGGCCAGCCACCGTGAAGGCGGCGGCCCGGACAAGAACATCGGGGATAGCATCGCATGAAGCGCAGCGCACTCGTGGCCGGTGCAACGGGACTGGTCGGGCGTCAGGTTCTCGCGCGTCTGTTGCGCGATCCGGCATACGCACAGATCAGCGTGCTTGCGCGCCGGCCGCTGGCCGTCAGCGATCCGCGCCTGAAAACCGTGATCAGCGATTTCGCCGACCTCGCGGCGCTCGGCGAGGTGCTCGGCGCCGACGATGTCTACTGCTGTCTCGGCACCACCCTGCGCCGCGCCGGCTCGAAGGCCGCCTTTGCCGATGTCGACGAACGCATGGTCGTCGATCTCGCACGCGCGGCGCGCACGGCCGGCGCCCGTCAGTTCCTGGTGGTGTCGGCGGTCGGCGCCAGCGAGCACGCGCTGGCGTTCTATTCACGCGTCAAGGGTCGCATGGAGAAGGCCGTAGGCGCGCTCGATTTCGCCGCGGTGCATATCTTCCAGCCGTCGCTGCTGCTCGGCGAACGCGATGAGCGCCGGCCCGGCGAAGCCCTGGCGCAGCAGCTCGCACCGCTGCTCGAAAAACTGGCGCGCGGACCGCTGCGACGCTACCAGCCGGTCAGCGGCGACGCCGTGGCCGAAGCGATGCTGCGAATTGCGCTGCGCGGCGAACGCGGCGTCCATCGGCATTACCTGCCCTTGCCCGACGACAGCTGAGCACGCTTGCACGCTGCGCACGCACTGCGCAAGCTTTCACGCATCCCCGAACGGAATCCCCGCCATGACCGCCACCGACGCCGGTGCCGCCGCCAGTACCGTGCACGCCAACGAAATCCTGATTTCGCTGCTGCTGATGTTCGCCGGTGCCAAGCTGCTCGCCGAGATCTTCGAGCGCATCAAGCAGCCGACCGTGGTCGGTGAGATCCTCGCCGGCGTGCTGATCGGTCCGAGCGTGCTCGGCTGGGTGACGCCGAACGAGATCACGCACACGATGTCCGAACTCGGTGTGATCTTCCTGCTGTTTTCGGTGGGCCTGGAAACCAAGCCGCGCACGATCCTGCAGGTCGGCGTGACCGCGACCCTGGTCGCCGTGATCGGCGTGATCGTGCCGTTCATTGCCGGCTGGGCCTACATGCACTACTCGGGGCACAGCCAGATCGAATCGCTGTTCCTCGGTGCGGCGATGGTCGCGACCAGCGTCGGCATCACGGCGCGCGTGCTGTCGGGCATGGGGCTGCTGAGCCTGAAGACCAGTCGCATCATTCTCGGCGCGGCGGTGATCGACGACGTGCTCGGCCTGCTGGTGCTATCGGTGGTGTCCAGCATGGCCGGCGGCGCGATCGACTACGCCGAGGTCGGGCTGACCGCGGGTCTGTCGATCGGCTTCATCGTCGCGGTGGCGGTCATCGGTGCGCCGGCGATGAAGCACATCGCGCCGAAGATCATCGGTCTGCGCATCGGCCATTCGCTGTTCATCGGCGCGATCCTGCTGTGCTTCGCGCTCGCGACGGTCGCCGCGACGATCGGCATTGCCGCCATCGTCGGCGCCTTCCTCGCCGGCATGGCGCTCGCCGAAGCCGCGGAGCAGGAACACGCGACGCACGAACAGGTGCGCGGCGTCACCGAATTCTTCACGCCGTTCTTTCTCGTCAACATCGGCATGCAGCTCAATCTCGGCGCGTTCGGCAGCCACGACACCATCGTCGCGTCGCTGGTCGTCACCGTGCTCGCCGTCGTCACCAAATTCGTCGGCTGCGGGCTGGCGTCGATCCGACTCGGCCTGCGGCGCGCCGCGCAGGTCGGCATCGGCATGGCACCGCGCGGCGAGGTCGGCATCGTCGTCGCGCAGATCGGCCTCGGTCTCGGCGTGATTTCCGATCACGTGTTCGCGGTCGTGCTGTTCATGGCGGTCGCGACGACCATGATCGCGCCGCCGCTGCTGGTGCCGCTGTTCAAGGGCGAGCGGCCCGAGCCGCTTGAAGGAACCGGCTGAGCGGCATCGCCGCTTATGCCGTTTGCGGTGCACGGACGGCGTAAAAATTCTTGGCAGGGCGCGGGGGCGCGCCGCTATCGTGCGCCGCGATGGACCTTGGGGGAGAAAACATGACAAAGCGACGCTCATCGACGGCGCGCGCAGGGGCACCGCGACTTTCCGCGGCACTGATCGCCGGCAGCGCGGCACTGCTGCCGGCGGTCGCACCGGCGCAGCAGGACGCCGGCGACGACAGCTTGCCGACGCTGCCGGTACCGCAGGCGGCGGCCGCGATCCCGGACGACGATGCATCGACACGCCCCACGCTGCTCGAAGAAGTGATCGTCACCGCCCGCAAGCGCGCCGAACCGTTGCAGGACGTGCCGGTCTCGATCTCGGCATTCAACGCCGATCAGCTCGATGCACGCGGCATCCAGGATGTCCGCGATCTGACGACCGCCGTGCCGGGACTGACCGTCACGGATCTGGGCGGCTACAACCTGATCTACCTGCGCGGCATCGGTACCGACATCTTCATTCCGTCGGCGGAACCAAGCGTGGCCACCTATCTCGACGGCGTTTATTTTCCGTCCGGACACAGCCTCGCGCAGGCGTTCGGCGCGATCGATCGCATCGAAGTCCTGAAAGGGCCGCAGGGCACGCTGTTCGGCCGCAACTCGACCGGCGGCGCCGTCTCGATCTGGAGCCGCAATCCCGGGCAGACAGCCGAGACCTCGATCCAGACCAGCTACGCGCCACGCTTCGACGACACGCGTACGCGGGTCTACACGAACCTGCCACTGACTTCGGATGTGGCCGCGAGCCTGTCGGCGTACTACAACCGCGCCGACAACGTCTACCGGCTCGACAACGGCACCGGCGACCACCTGCCGCCGGAGATCGGCAAGGGCGCGCGCATCAAGCTCGGCATCCGGCTCGGCGACGAGGTGTCGCTGCTGCTCACCGGCCTCGCCGCACAGCAGCGCGGTACCAGCACGACGGCCTCGGCGAACGTCGATCCGACACCGCTGCTCGGCGCGACGCTGCCGGCCGAGACCCGCGACTACGTGGTCACCGCCAACTCGGAACCGAAGCTGACCACCGACTCGCGGGCCGCCTACGCGATCCTCAACTGGAACCACCCGGGCGTCGACGCCAGGCTGCTCGGCAGCTATTACTTCGTGCGCGCACACGACTACGTCTACGACTTCGACGACACCCGTGAGCCAGTGGCGACCTACGGCGCCGACAGCGAATACCAGCGCTTCTACACCAGCGAACTGCAGTTCACATCGAACGCCGACAGCTGGGCCTCAAGCTGGCTGAAATGGGTCGGCGGCCTCTACTACCTGAGCAGCGAAGGTGGTTACGATCCGGGGTATCTGCGTCTCGTCGACAGCGTGCAGCTGCCGATCTCGAACATCGTCTCGGCACTGCCGCCGGCGCTTGGCAGCTCGCTCGATGCGCTGCTCGGCAACAGCGGTCTGCCGGAGTCGCTGACGTTCTACTTCACCGGTCTGCTGAAGACCGAATCCTATTCGGCGTATGTGCAGTCGACCGCCAGCCTGACCGACTGGCTCGATCTGACGCTCGGCGGCCGCTGGCAGCGCGAGAAGCGGCGTCTGGCGCAGTCCGACGTCGACGTCGGTGCCGCCGACGCGCTGCTCGGCTATTCGTTCTCGCCGGCCGAAACGAGCGCCACCAATTTCTCGCCGAAGGTCTCGCTCGATTTCCGGCCGCTGCAGGACGTGCTGCTGTACGCCTCGTTCCAGCAGGGCTACAAGAGCGGCACGTACAACATCATCAACATCTTCGCGCAGCCGGAATACGTCAAGCCGGAGCAGGTCACGGCCTACGAGCTGGGCCTGAAGACCGAATGGTTCGCGCATTCGCTGCGCCTGAACGCCGCAGTGTTCGAGAACGACATCAAGAACCTGCAGACCGGCTTCATGTCGTTCACTTCGGGCGGCGCGATCAATCTCGAAAACGCGGGCCGGGCGCGCATCCGCGGCGTCGAGGTCGAGACGATCTGGCAGCCGTTGCGGTCCTTCGATCCGGGGCTGGTGGTCAGCGGCAATGGCAGCTGGCTGGACGCCCGGTACACGGACTACGAAAACGGTCGCGGCTTCGACGAGAGCACCGGCCTGGCCTACGGCAACGGCAATTTCTCCGGCAACCGCATCGTGCGCACACCGAAATTCAGCGGTACGGCGTCGATCAGCCAGAGCTTCGCACTGCCGGGCGGCCAGCTCGAGGTGGCCGGCGACTACTACTACAACTCCGGCTACTACTACCTTGCGCAGAACACGGCGGACACCTTCGAGGACGCCTACGGCATCGTCAATGCACGCATCAGCTACCTGTACCGACGCCATGGCCTGCGCGTGACCCTGTTCGGCGACAACCTCGGCGACGAACGCTACAACCTCGCGCAATTCCATACCGACTTCGGACGCGAAGACACGCTCGCGCCGCCGCGCACCTGGGGCCTGCGTCTGAACTGGGACTTCTGAAACGACCGCCGCGCCGGACAGCTGCGGCCTAATCGACCAGCAGCTGCCGACGCAGGTCCGCCAGCTTCGCGGCCTCGGCCTTCTCCAGCTGCGGGTACTGAAGGTCGAGTTCGCGCAGGCGTTCGACGACGATCTGCGCCACCTGCGCACGCATGTACGGCTTGTCGTCGGCCGGGATCGCGTACCACGGCGCCCACGGCGTCGAGGTCTGGTTGAGCAGATGCTGGTAGGCCTTGCGGTAGTCGGCCCAGTGCGCGCGCTCGACCAGATCGCCGCTTTCGAATTTCCAGTTCTTCTCCGGCTCGTCGAGGCGGGCGAGCAGACGCTGGCGCTGTTCCTCGCGTGACACATTGAGCCAGAACTTGAGGATGACCGTGCCGTTGCGTGCCAGGTGCCGCTCGAAATCGGCGATCGATTGCAGACGCTCGCGCCACAGTTTCTTGTCGCCGTCGGGCCGCCAGGGCAACTGCTGCGCGGCGAGCAGTTGCGGATGCACGCGCACCGTCAGCACTTCCTCGTAGTAGCTGCGATTGAACACTCCGATGCGTCCGCGCTCGGGCAGGGCCCGCGCGCAGCGCCAGAGAAAATCGTGGCGCAACTCTTCTTCGCTGGGCCGCTTGAACGACACGACCTGGCAGCCGGCCGGATTGATGCCGGTCAGCACGGCGCGGATCGTGCTGTCCTTGCCGGCCGCATCCGTCGCCTGGAAAACAAGCAGCACGGCATGCCGTGCGTCGGCATACAGCGTGCGCTGCAAGACGTCGAGCTCGGCAACCGCAGCGGCGAGCTGCCGCTCGTTGTCGCTCTTGTCGGTCCTGCCCTTGTCCGGCGCGCTGCGGGCGCGGGCGACCTTGAAACTGCCGTCGAACGGCACGAGAAACGGGCTGTCGGCGACGTATTGCTTCCTAGCCATTGGGTCCGGGCACGACGTAGAAGAAGATCGCGAAGTACTGCAGCACGCTGCCGGTCAGCACGAACAGATGCCAGATCGCGTGGTGGTAGCGCAGGCGCTCCCAGAGATAGAACACGACGCCGGCGCTGTACGCCAGGCCGCCCGCCGCGGTCAGCCACAGGCCACCGGGCGCGAGATGCGCGAGCAGCGGCTTGATGGCAACCACCGCGCACCAGCCCATCGCCAGATAGATGATCAGCGACAGCTTCTCGTAACGGCCGGTCGCGAAAATCTTGAAGACCACGCCGACCGCTGCCAGACCCCAGGTGAACGCGAACAGGCTCCAGCCCCAGGTCCCGTGCAGCGTCACCAGCGTGAACGGCGTGTAGGTGCCGGCGATCAGGAAGTAGATCATCGAATGATCGAGCACGCGCAGCACATGCTTGGCGCGCGGCAGCGCATTCGGCACGCTGTGAAACAAGGTCGAGGCGGTGTACATCAGGATCAGGGTCGCGCCGAACACGCTGCAGGCGACGACATGCCAGCTGTTGCCATACAGCACCGCGCGCACCACCAGCACGGTAAGCCCGACGATCGCCGCGAGCACGCCGACGCCATGCGTGATCGCGTGCGCGATCTCCTCGCCCAGCGAGTACAGCGAAACCGGAATCTCGACCGGGCCGAGATGGTGATGTCGCGGAGCGGCGCGGTGGTCTTCGGGCGTGGCGGTCATCGCGGCGAGAGTGGCTGGGGGCGTGCGGCGGCCCAGCTTACACGGCGCCGACCCGGTTTCGGCAAGGCCGGGCGTGCCGATCGCCTCCCGAGTCAAGCTTCGCCATCGCATCGCCGCAACGGCAGAGCTTTAATTCAAACCCGAACACTCGTCGCCTGCGGCCCTGCCACTCGCATCTCAGGCGATTTGCTCGACTCGCAAGGTTGCGCCGTCGACACCGATCACGCGCACCTGCGCGCCGGCCGGAACATCGACGCTGCCGCTGATGCGCCACTGCGAATCGTCGACGCGCAGCGTGCCGACGCCGTTGACGAGCGGCTCGCTGAGCGTGAAACGGCGTCCGACGTAGGACTGGCCGCGACGATTGAGCGTCGGCTGATCGCTGGCGACGGCGCCGGGCCGGAAGCGGCGCCAGGCCAGCACGCTGGCGACGGCGAGCACGCCGAACACGACGAAGTCGATCTGCCAGCCCAGCCCCGGCGCCATCAGCGCGAGCAGGCCGACGAGCCCTGCCGAGATGCCCATCCATAGGAAAATCGCGCCCGGCATCATCGCTTCGAGCGTCAGGAACACGAGCCCGGCGACCCACCAGTGCCAGTAGACGATGTCTTCGAGTTGCATGTCGCGCTCCGGCGAAAGACTGCGGCCTATTTGACGCCGGCCTTCTTGGCAAGCTCGGCGATGCCGCCGATCGCGCCGATCACGCTCGAAGCTTCGAGCGGCATCAGCACCAGCTTCTCGTTCGGACTGGTGGCGATCTTGCCGAGCGCATCGACGTACTTCTGCGCAACGAAGTAGTTGATGGCCTGGATGTCGCCCTTGGCGATCGCGTCGCTGACCATCGCGGTCGCCTTGGCCTCGGCCTCGGCGGAGCGCTCACGCGCCTCGGCATCGCGAAACGCGGCTTCCTTGCGGCCTTCGGCTTCGAGGATCTGCTCCTGTTTCTGCGCTTCGGCGGCCAGGATCTGCGCCTGACGCTCGCCTTCGGCTTTGAGAATCGCGGCCTGGCGGAAACCTTCGGCTTCGAGAATGTTGGCGCGCTTCTCGCGCTCGGCCTTCATCTGCCGCTCCATCGCCGCGACCAGCGTCGGTGGCGGACGGATGTCCTTGATCTCGATGCGCGTGACCTTGATGCCCCAGGGCGTGGTCGCATCGTCGACCACCGACAGCAGACGCGAATTGATGTGATCGCGCTGGCTCAGCAGCTCGTCGAGATCCATCGAGCCCATGACCGTGCGCAGATTGGTCATGGTCAGCTGCATGATCGCGAATTCGAGACTCTGCACTTCATACGCGGCTTTCGGCGCGTCGAGCACCTGGAAGAACACCACGCCGTCGACACCGACGATGGCATTGTCCTTGGTGATGACCTCCTGCGACGGCACGTCGAGCACCTGCTCCATCATCGACAGCTTGCGGCCGATGCCGTACATGTACGGCACCATGAAGTGCAGGCCCGGCGTGAAGGTGCTGACGTACTTTCCGAAGCGTTCGATCGTGTACTCGCGGCCCTGCGGCACGGTGACGACGCCTTTCCAAAGCGTTATCAGCGCGAACACGACGAAGATGATCGCAATGACACCCATGACATCCACCCCGTAGAGGCCGTCGGACGACGGCACGCCGATTCTAGCGCCGCGGCGTGCCTGACTTGTGACGCGCTTGTCAGCTACGCCGTTGCCGCTTCCGCCGCCGCCATCTGCTTGATGCGCTCGACCATCGCGTAGAAACCGTTGCGCCGGTTCATCGAGATATGGCTTTCCAGGCCGAGGCGCTCGAAGGCATTGCCGATGTCGAGCGCGAGAATCTCCTGCGGCGTGCGATCCGAGGTCAGTTCCAGCAGCACCGCGATCAGGCCCTTGACGATATGCGCGTCGGAGTCGCCGCGCAGGTGCAGGGTTTTCGGCGGCCCGGGACGGACATCGTGCGCCAGCCAGACCTGCGACATGCAGCCGCGCACCTTGTGCGCCTCGTCGTGTTCGTCCTCGGACAGCGGCGCGAGCTTGCGGCCGAGCTCGATCAGATAACGATACCGTTCCTCCCAATCACCGAGAAATTCGAAGGTTTCCGCCAGTTCATCAACCGTCATGTCGCTGCGTCCGTCGTTCGTGCTCTTGCGTACCGTGCATATGGTAAAGCCGAACGCGGCGACGCAAGCTGCGGTCACAAGCTGCAAATGGAGCCTTCACGATGCTGATCCGTATCCTGCCGCCGAACGCATTGCGCGAATCCGATGTCACGCCGGAGCCGATGTATCTCGATCGCCGCCGCTTTCTCGCCGGCATGGGCATCGGGGTCGCCGCGCTGGGCCTGCCGCTGACCGCCTGCAGCGACGACGGCAAATCCGCGGTGCTCGCGCCGCTCAAGCTCGCCCGCCACACGGAAGAAGCCGGCGGCGAGAAAGTGACCGAATTCGAGACGGTCAGCACCTACAACAACTACTACGAATTCGGCACCGACAAGTCGGACCCGGCACGCAATGCGCAATCGCTGAAAACGCGGCCGTGGACGATCAAGGTCGACGGCGAGTGCGAGGCGCCGGGCACGGTCGACATCGACAGCCTGCTCGCCGGCACGCTCGAAGAGCGCATCTACCGGCATCGCTGCGTCGAGGCCTGGAGCATCGTCGTGCCCTGGGACGGCTTCGCGCTCGGGCCTTTCCTCAAGCGCTTCAAGCCGACCTCGAAGGCGAAGTACGTGGCCTTCGAGACGCTTTACGACCCGAAGCAGATGCCGGACACGCGCTATGGCGTGCTCGACTGGCCGTACGTCGAAGGCCTGCGCATCGACGAGGCCATGCATCCGCTCGCATTCCTGTCGGTCGGCATGTACGGCAAGGTCCTGCCGAATCAGGACGGCGCACCGCTGCGCCTGACGATTCCGTGGAAGTACGGCTACAAGAGCATCAAGGCGATCGCCCGCATCCGCTTCGTCGAGACGCAGCCGCCGACCACCTGGAACAAGATGGCGGCGAACGAGTACGGCTTCTATTCCAACGTCAATCCGCACGTCGATCATCCGCGCTGGTCGCAGGCCAGGGAGCGCCGGCTCGGCGAGCTGTTCAAGCGCGACACGCTGATGTTCAACGGCTATCCGGAAGTCGCCTCGCTGTACGCCGGCATGGATCTCAAGCGGTACTACTGAAATCGTGAAGGCTATCGATCGTCCCCTGCTCGCCGCGCGCATCGCCGCGTGGAGCCTCGGTGGCATTCCCCTGCTCAGACTGGCGTGGCTGGTCTGGCAAGGCCATCTCGGCGCCAATCCGGTCGAATTCCTCGAACACTACTGCGGCGACTGGTCGCTGCGCCTGCTGCTGGCAACGCTGGCGATGACGCCGCTGCGCAAGCTGAGCGGCCGCAGCGAGGCCATCCGCGTGCGCCGCCTGCTCGGGCTGTGGGCGTTCTTCTGGGTCTGCACGCACTTCGCGATCTATCTGACCTTCGATCTCGAATGGTCTGCGGCCGCGCTGGCCAAGGACTTGATCAAGCGCACCTACATCACCATCGGCTTCGCCGCCTGGCTGCTGTTGCTGCCGCTGGCACTGACCTCGACCAAAGGCTGGCAACGTCGCCTGAAACGGCGCTGGGCGCAGCTGCACAAACTGATCTATCCGGCCGCGGCGCTGGGCGTGCTGCACTACATCTGGCTGGTCAAGGCCGACCTGCGCGAACCCCTGCTGTACCTGTCGATCCTGCTGGTGTTGCTGGGAATGCGCGTGCCGTGGCGGGGTATACTCCGCGCCCGTTCGCTTTCCCGCAGTGCTCCGTGACCGATTCCGCGCTTCGCCCTTCCGGCCGTGCCGCCGACCAGCTTCGCCCCGTTTCCATCGTCCGTGGCTTCACCAGGCACGCCGAAGGTTCAGTGCTCGTCAGCTTCGGCGACACGCGCGTGCTGTGCACGGCCAGCGTCGAGGAGCGCGGCCCGGCGTGGAAGAAGGACGGCGGCTGGGTGACGGCCGAATACGGCATGCTGCCGCGTGCCACGCACGATCGCAGCCGTCGCGAGGCCGCGCAGGGCAAGCAGTCCGGCCGCACGCAGGAAATCCAGCGCCTGATCGGCCGCTCGCTGCGCGCCTGCGTCGATCTCAATGCGCTCGCCGGCCTGACCATCACGATCGACTGCGATGTGCTGCAGGCGGACGGCGGCACACGCACGGCAGCCATCACCGGCGGCTATGTCGCGCTGGTCGATGCGCTCAATGCGATGAAGAAGTCCGGCAAGCTGAAGAAGAATCCGCTGTTCGGCCAGATCGCGGCGGTGTCGGTCGGCATTCACAACGGCAAGCCGGTGCTCGATCTCGATTACTCGGAAGACTCGGCCTGCGAGTGCGACATGAATGTCGTGATGAACGAGGCCGGTCAATTCATCGAAGTGCAGGGCACGGCCGAAGGCCACGCCTTCCGTCGCGAAGAACTCGACCAGCTGCTTGATCTCGCCGGCAAGGGCATCGGCGAGCTGATCGCCGCGCAGAACGCGGCGCTCGCCGGCTGAGGCGATGGCGGCGTCCGTCCAGCTGCGGCCATACCGGCCGGCGGACGAGGCCGCGGTGATCGCGCTGTGGCAGGCCTGTGGCCTGGTCCGTCCCTGGAACGATCCGCAACGCGATATCGCGCGCAAGCTCGGGGTGCAGGCCGACGGTTTTGTCGTCGCGCTCGACGGCGAGTCCATCGTCGGCAGCGTGATGGCCGGCTATGACGGCCATCGCGGCTGGGTCAATTACCTCGCAGTCCAGCCTGGGCAACGGCACGCCGGGCTCGGGCGCCGGCTGATGGCGGCCGCGGAGACCTTCGTCGCCGGACTCGGCGCGCCGAAAATGAATCTGCAGCTGCGCGAGGACAACGAGTCCGCGGCGCTGTTCTACGAGCGCATCGGCTACACCCGCGACGCCGCGCTCAGCTACGGCAGGCGACTGGTCGAGGATGGCGCCAGGCCGTCGGCGGCGCCCGGCGGCGGCAGTCTGGTGCTCGCCTCGCGCAACACCAAGAAGCTCAAGGAAATGCAGGCGCTGTTCGCGCCGCTCGGCGTGGCGCTGCGCCTGGTGTCCGAATTCAGCGACATCGAGCCGGACGAAACCGGCGCCAGCTTCGTCGAGAACGCGCTGATCAAGGCGCGCCATGCGGCGCAGGTTTCCGGCCTGCCGGCGCTGGCCGACGACTCCGGCCTTGAAGTCGCGGCGCTGCGCGGTGCGCCGGGCGTTCATTCCGCTCGCTATGCGGGGTTCGAAGCCGCCAGCTTTGCGAGCAAAACTCGCATGGCGGCTGAACGCCCGGCCATGGATGGCCGGGCCGGGGGTGAATCACCGCGCAGAGGCTTCGCCATGGATGGCATGAGCCAGGCAGAGAAAGATCGTTTGAACAACGACAAGCTGCTCGCCGCGCTCGCGGGCGTGCCCGCGGCACGGCGCGGCGCGCGCTTCGTCAGCGTGCTCGCCCTGCTGCGCCATGCCGACGATCCGGTGCCGCTGCTCGCCCAGGGCTTCTGGAACGGTCGCATTCTCGAGGCACCGCGCGGCGGCAACGGCTTCGGTTACGACCCGCTGTTCTGGGTGGCCGATCATGACTGCAGTTCGGCCGAGCTGGCGCCGGACGTGAAGAACCGCATCTCGCATCGCGCGCGCGCCAGCGCCGAGCTGTTGCGCCAGTGGCGGACCGCCGGCCTGTCGTGAACGCGATCGATCTGGCGCTGTATCTGCACTTCCCGTGGTGCGTGCAGAAGTGTCCGTACTGCGACTTCAACTCGCATGCACTGCGCGGCGAGATGCCGGAAGAGGCCTATGTCGACGCGCTGCTGCGCGATCTCGACTTCGAATTGCGCGACGCCGCGGAAGGCCGGCCGCTGCGCAGCATCTTCATGGGCGGCGGCACGCCCAGCCTGTTCTCGGACCGCGCGATCGGCCGCGTGCTCGACGCCGTGCGCAGGCGACTCGCGTTCGCGCCGGACATCGAAATCACGCTCGAAGCCAATCCCGGTACGGCCGAAGCCGCACACTTTGCCGGCTACGTGGCGGCCGGCGTCAATCGCCTCTCGATCGGCGTGCAGAGTCTCGACAACGCGCAACTCAAGAAGCTCGGTCGCATCCATGATCGCGACGAAGTGTTCCACGCCTACGACATGGCGCGCACGGCCGGCTTCACGAACATCAATCTCGATCTGATGTTCGCGCTGCCGCAGCAGACGCTGGCCGAGGCCGAGGCCGACCTGCGTGGCGCGCTGGCGCTGGCGCCCGAGCATCTGTCTTATTACCAGCTGACGCTGGAACCGAATACCGAATTCGGCGTGCGGCCGCCGGTCCTGCCGGATGACGAGCTGGCCTGGGACATCCAGGAACGGGGGCAGTCGCTGCTCGCGGCCAACGGCTACGCGCAATACGAGGTTTCCGCGTATGCACGGCCGGGCCGGCCGGCCCGCCACAACCTGAACTACTGGCAGTTCGGCGACTACCTTGGCATCGGCGCGGGCGCACATGGCAAGCGCACGGCAGACGGCACCGTCCGGCGTCGCGCGCGCAGCAAGCATCCGCGGGCCTACCTCGAACACGCGGGCACCGCGAAGGCGCTCCAGGAAGATCGCGAGATCGCACGCAACGAACTGCCGTTCGAATTCCTGATGAACGCGCTGCGGCTCAACACCGGTTTTGCGATTCGCGATTACAACGTGCGCACCGGACTGGACTGGTCGCAGCTGACGGCCGCAAAGCTGGCACGCGAGCGCGGCCTGATCGTCGAACAGGACGGTCAGGTGCGGCCGACCGGACTCGGCCATCGCCATCTCAACGGCCTGCTGACATTATTCCTCTGAGCGTACAGTCGGAGCGGCAGCCGGAGGCCCCCATGCTCGAAGAAGTGACCGTCACCTGCCCCGCCTGCTGGGAGGAGATCGTGCTCGACATCGACCTCAGCGGCGGCGACCAACAGGTCTACAGCGAAGACTGCCCGGTCTGCTGCCGGCCGATGACGGTTCACGTCGAAGTCAGCAGCGACAGCCGAAGCTGCAGGGTCCGGATCGAGCCGGAAAGTGACTAGGGCCTGTTAACGCTATGGACGAACTCAGCGAAATGGCGGTTGCCGAGCGCACGGCAGCGCCGCCGCCGGTGCACTACGTCGGCTTCTGGGCGCGGGTGTTCGCCAGCCTCGTCGACTCGATCGTCGTGCTGTTCATTCTCGTGCCCGTCGGGCTCCTGCTGAAACTGGCCGGCATCGGCATCGCCGAAGGCGACCCCTATGCGCAAACCCTGGTCGAACTGATGTCGGCGGCGATCATCGTGCTGTTCTGGGTGGCGAAAATGGCGACGCCCGGCAAGATAATCATCGACGCGGTGATCGTCGACGCGCAGACCTTCGAAAAACCGGGCTGGCAGCAATACGTCGGCCGTTACCTCGCGTACTTCGTCTCGATCATTCCGCTGTGCCTCGGCCTGCTCTGGGTCGGCTTCGATCGTCGCAAGCAAGGCTGGCATGACAAGCTCGCCGGCACCGTGGTCGTGCGGCGGCCGGCCTCGCTGCCGCAGACCACGATTTAGGGCCGAGCTTGCGGCTGCCGGTCTGCTTCATTACAATTCGCGCCCTTTCGCGCTTTTCCGTACAGGTTTTCCCATGAGAGACGGCATCCATCCCGAGTATCGCCCGGTCGCATTCAAGGACGGTTCCGCAGATCACGTGTTCATCATCCGCTCGACGGTGAAGACGAAGGACAAGCTGACGGTCGACGGCGTCGAGTATCCGGCCGTGCTGCTCGATACCTCCAGCCTCTCGCACCCGTTCTACACGGGCAAGCAGAAGGTCATCGACACCGGTGGCCGCGTCGGCAAGTTCAACGCGCGTTACGGCGCCAAGAAGTAAGAACCGCTGTTTGCTGGTCCCCGAAGCCGCGCTCCTGCGCGGCTTCGTCGTTTCCGGCGCCTGCCGTCAGGCTTGGCTGCAGCGCCAATCGCGACACCGGGCACCGGCCCTGTCGCCGCACCGGCGAGGTCGCGACAATGCGCGCCCCTTTCCGCACGCAGGCCGCGCGCGCTGCGCCGATCATGAACGCACCGGTTTCCCCCTTCGTGTCAGCCGCCCAGGCGGCGCTCGACTATCACGCGCTGCCGACGCCGGGAAAACTCGGCATCGCCGTCACCAAGCCGGTGAACGGACCGGAGGATCTGTCGCTGGCCTACAGCCCCGGCGTCGCCGAACCGGTGCTGGCGATCCAGGCCGATCCGGCCGACGCCTACCGCTACACCGCCAAGGGCAATCTGGTCGCGGTCATCTCCAACGGCACCGCCGTGCTCGGACTCGGCGACTGCGGCGCGCTGGCCGGCAAGCCGGTGATGGAAGGCAAGGCCGTGCTGTTCAAGAAATTCGCCGACATCGACGTGTTCGACATCGAAGTCGACACGAAGGACCCGCGGGAATTCATCGACACGGTCGCGCGCATCAGTCCGACCTTCGGCGGCATCAACCTCGAGGACATCGCCGCGCCGGCCTGCTTCGAGATCGAGCGCGCGCTGATCGAGCGTTGCGACATCCCGGTCTTCCACGACGACCAGCACGGCACGGCGATCGTGCTCTGCGCCGGCCTGCTCAATGCGCTGGAACTGCAGGTCAAGCGGATCGAGGACGCGCGCATCGTCTGTCTCGGCGCCGGCGCCGCCGGCATCGCGTCGATGCGCCTTGCACTGGATCTGGGCGCGCGCCGCGAAAACCTGCTGCTGGTCGACCGCAAGGGCGTGATCCACACCGGCCGCGACGACTACGCGAGCCTGAACCCCGAGAAGCGCGAGTTCGCGGCCGAACCGTCGGAGCGCCGCACCCTGGCCGGCGCGCTGGCCGGCGCCGACGTCTTCATCGGTCTGTCCGGCCCCGATCTGGTGCGCGACGAATGGCTGATGCTGATGAACGAGCGACCCATCGTCTTCGCCCTGTCGAACCCGGTGCCCGAGATCCGGCCGGAAGTGGCACTGAAAGTGCGTAAGGACCTGATCATGGCCACCGGTCGCAGCGACTACCCGAACCAGGTCAACAACGTACTGTGCTTCCCGTTCCTGTTCCGGGGGGCGCTGGACGTCCGCGCGCGCGTCATCAACCGCGAGATGAAGATCGCCGCGGTGCAGGCGCTGGCGGCGCTGGCGCGCGAACCGATTCCGGCCGAAGTCCTTGCCGCTTATGGGTTAAAATCCCTGCCGTTCGGTCCGGAATACATCATCCCCAAGCCGCTCGACCCCCGCCTGCGTGACGTCGTTGCGCCGGCCGTGGCCCGTGCGGCTGTCGCCAGCGGCGTCGCGCAGCTGCCGTATCCGCCACCGTCCCGATTACACACCGCTTGAAGAGAACGAGGTCATCATGAGCACGCCTAGCTTCAGTCTGGTCAACAACGCCAACGGCGAGAAGATCGATCTGCCCGCCGTCAGCGGCACGCTGGGCCCGGTCGGCCTCGATGTCGGCAAGGTCTACGGCAAGGCCGGCGTGTTCACCTACGACCCGGGCTTCTCGTCGACCTGCTCGACGCAGTCGTCGATCACCTACATCGACGGTGACGAAGGCGTGCTGCTGTACCGCGGCTATCCGGTCGCCCAGCTCGCCGAGCAGTGCACCTTCATCGAAGTCGCTTACCTGGTCCTCAACGGCGAGCTGCCGAACGCGACGCAGCTGCAGGCCTTCGACCAGAGCATCCGCAAGCACACGATGATCAACGAGTCGCTGAAGAGCTTCTTCAACGGCTTCCGCTACGACGCGCATCCGATGGCGATGCTGACCGGCGTCGTCGGCTCGCTGTCGGCGTTCTACGACGACACCTCGAACCACAAGGACCCGCGTCACCAGGAGATCTTCGCGCATCGCATGATCGCCAAGATCCCGACGATCGCGGCGGCGGCGTACAAGCGCTACTTCGGCCAGCCGTTCATGTATCCGCAGAATCATCTCGATTACTGCAGCAACCTGATGCACATGATGTTCGCCGTGCCGGCCGAGCCGTATCACGTCGATCCGGTCGCCGCCAAGGCGCTCGACGTGCTGTTCATCCTGCACGCCGACCACGAGCAGAACGCCTCGACCTCGACGGTGCGCATGGCCGGCTCGACCGGCACCAACCCGTATGCCGCGATCGCCTCGGGCATCGCCGCGCTGTGGGGCCCGGCGCACGGCGGCGCCAACGAAGCCGTGCTGAAGATGCTCGGCGAGATCGGCAGCGTGAAGAACGTCGCCAGCTTCCTCGACAAGGTCAAGGACAAGCAGTCCGGCGTGCGCCTGATGGGCTTCGGCCATCGCGTGTACAAGAACTTCGACCCGCGCGCGACCATCATCCGCGAGCACTGCCACAAGGTCCTCAAGCACCTCGGCAAGGAAAACGATCCACAGCTCGAACTCGCGCTCAAGCTCGAAGAGATCGCGCTGTCGGACGACTACTTCAAGAGCCGCGCGCTGTACCCGAACGTCGACTTCTACTCGGGCATCATCTACAAGGCGCTCGGTATCCCGGTGAACATGTTCACGCCGATGTTCGCGATCGCCCGCACCGTCGGCTGGGTCGCGCACTGGATCGAGATGGTCTCCGACCCGACCCTGCGCATCGCCCGTCCGCGCCAGGTCTACACCGGCGCCGGCGAGCGCAACGTCAGCGCCCTCGACAAGCGCTAGTCGCCAGGCCGCTGCAGCGAAAAGCCCTCCATGCGGAGGGCTTTTCGTTTGTGCCGCAGACTCAGCCGCGTCGCAGCGTGATCTGCATGAGGTCGATGCTGCCGACGCGGAAGCCGCACTCGCAGTACGCGAGGTAGTACCGCCACATGCGCAGGAAGCGCTCGTCGAACTGCCGGACGATCGCGTCGCGCGCGGCCATCACATTGCGATGCCAGATCGCCAGCGTGTCGGCGTAGTCGGTGCCGAAGAAGCGCGCATCTTCCGGCTTCAGGCCGGCGGCGATCGCCAGATCCTGGAAGTGACCCGGCGGGCTGAGCATGCCGCCGGGGAAAATGTATTTCTGGATGAAATCGCGCTTGCTGCGATACTCGTCGAAGATCTTCGGGCTGATGGTGATGCCCTGGATCGCGGCGATGCCGCCCGGCTTGAGCGCGTCGTGCAGCATCTCGAAGTAGCCGGGCCAGTATTCCTCGCCGACGGCTTCGTACATTTCGATCGAGACCACGCGATCGTAAGTCTCGCGCACGTCGCGATAGTCGCGCAGTTCGAACGTGACGCGATCGGCAACGCCGGCGGCGGCGGCGCGCTTCTGCGCCTCGGCGAGTTGTTCGGCCGACAGCGTGATGGACGTGACCCGGCAGCCGCTGGTCTGCGCCGCGTAGATCGCGAAGCCGCCCCAGCCGGAACCGACTTCGAGCAGGTGATGATGCGGCTGCAGCTTGAGGCGCTGCGCCATCTCGCGAAACTTGTTGAGCTGTGCGTCGCGCAGCGTCTCGTTCGGCTCGTGCGTGAACCCGGTGGACGGGCCGCCCGGCGATGCACCACGCCGTGCAAACACGGCGGACGAATACGCCATCGTGTCGTCGAGCCAGAGCTTGTAGAAGTCGTTGCCCAGATCGTAGTGATACGCAATGTTCTTGCGCGCGGTTTTCCTGGTGTTCGATTTCAGCCTGTGCTTGAGCCAGCCGACGAAACGGCCAAGCAGGTTCTTCTCGTACGGGCCCTTGTAGTGCGGCTCGTTGAGATAGAGCACGCCGAGCAGCGCCGCGAGATCGGGCGAGTCCCAGCAGCCGTCGAGATAGGCATCGCCAAAGCCGACTTCGCCACCCTTCAGCACATGGCCGATGATCCGCTTCGAGCGGATGTTGAGCACGCCGTGCGGGCCGGCTTCGCTGCCGCGGAAATGGCGGACATCGCCGTTCGGCAGATGCACGTCGAAGCTGCCGACGCGCATGCCGCGCAGCATGTACAGCAGCACGCGCAGGCCCAGGCCGACGGCCGCGCCGCGCTTTGCTCTCGGCTGCAGCGCCTTCGGCAGCTCCGGCGAGAAGCCGTCGCCAGGCAGCAGGCGATCGAGTTCGGTCTGACGCGGCAGATCGGGGTCACTCATCTGGAAACTCCACACGGCGAAGTGGGACGGCAGGTATTCAGCTGATGTCGAGCGAAGGCGGCGTCGGCTTGCGATGGAAGACGCCGCCGCGCAGCCAGATCTTCAGGGCCTGCCAGTGAATGGCCAGCACGACCTTGAGCGCGAGCAGCGGCAGGCGGGCGACCTGCCCCAGTATCGCGGCATCGCCCAGCGTCCTGCGCTCGGCGTTGATCACGGCGTCGAGCCGCGGTGCGCCGGCCGACTGCAGCCGGATCGCGACCCGCAGCCGCGCGTCGGGCTCGCTGAGCTCGAAGCGGTAACGCCCGGCGACGTCGAAGAACGGTGAGACGTGGAAGCATTTTTCCTTCTCCTTCGCCTCTCCATACGCAATCGGAGCGCCGCCGGATGCGAGCACGTAGCTGTGCTTCTCGCCGAAGGTGTTGTTGACCTCGGCAATCACGGCGCGCAGCGAGCCATCGGCGTGTTCGCAGTACCACAGGCTGATCGGGTTGAAGACGCGGCCGAGCACGCGCGGGAACGCCAGCAGGCGGATGCGGCCGCCGGCCAGTTCGACCTCATGGGCCCGCAGCACGCGCTCGGCCCAGACACGCAGCCCCTGGCCATCGCCGTGGTCGCGATCGTGCAGCGCCAGCAAATTGAAACGGTTGTGCGAGAACAGGCGCATGCCGGTGGCCGCTTCGTCGAGCCGGTCGATGTCGACCAGCAGGTAGAAGACGCGATACACGAAGCGGTAGAACGGCGCGACATGACGGCGATGCATCACGGTCGCGCGATACAGCAGCGCGGCGTCTTCGCGGCCGCTCACAAGACGGCCCATCCCGGCAGACAGTCCGCGTCGATGCCGGCGACGGCACGCAATCCGGATTTCAGTCCGTCTTCGTGAAAGCCGTAGCCGGTCCAGGCGCCCGCCCACCAGATGCCGCGCGCGCCCTGGATCTGCGGCAGGCGCTGCTGGGCACGGATCGTCTTCGGCTCGTACTGCGGGTGCCAGTAGTCGGTCTGGTAGAGCACCGAGCCGGGTTCCGGCTCGCGCGGCGGATTGAGCGAGACGATATACGGCGTCGTGCTCGGCAGGCGCTGCAGCTGGTTCATCCAGTAGCTGACGCCGATCGGATCGTCGCTGAGCACGTCCTGCGTCAGCAGCGCGTTCCAGCTCGACCACGCCCGGCGGCGGCGCGGCATCAGGCCGACGTCGGTGTGCAGATACGCGCGATTGCGGGCGTAGGGCACATCGCCGAGCACGGCGCGTTCGGCATCGTCGGCGTCGCCCAGCAAGCGCAGTGCCTGATCGGAATGCGCGGCGCAGACCACGGCATCGAATTCGTGTTCGTCGCCGCCGGCGCTCAGCGTGACGCCGCCGCCGGCGCGCCGGCGCAGGCCGGTCACCGGCGTCGACAGCTGCAGCGTGCCGGTGAACTTGTCGCACAAGGCGCGCAGATAGCGGCGGGAACCGCCGAGCACGGTCTGCCACTGCGGCCGCTCGTAGACATTGAGCAGACCGTGCGAATCGAAGAAGCGCGCGAACGCCGGCAGCGGGAATTGCATCACCCCCGCCGTCGACGTGCTCCAGATCGGGCCGGCCATGGCGGCAACGTAACGCACGCGCAGACTCATCGGATAGTTTTCGCGTTCGAGGAACTCGCCAAGCGTGATGTCCGGCAGTGCGTCTTCGGCGAGCAGACGCTTGACCTGCGCATTGAAGCGCGTGATCGCCGACAGCATTTTCCAGTGCGTCGGCGAGAACATCAGCGACGGCTGCGCGAATACCTTCAGCAGATTTTCGTCACCGGCCCATTCGACGCGGCCGTTGTCGACCGAAACGCCCAGCGACATGTCGGTGTCCTGGCGCGGCACGCCCAGTTCATCGAGCAAGGGGTAGAAGTTTGGATAGTTGACCGGATTGCAGACGATGAAGCCGGTGTCGATCGCCAGCACGCCGTCCGGCGTCTGCACGTCGACGGTGTTGGTGTGCCCGCCCGGACGATCGTCCTGTTCGAAGACCGTGACCTCGTGGCGGCGGGCGAGCAGATAGGCGGTCGACAGACCGGCGATGCCGGAGCCGATGACGGCAATTTTCATGGAGACATTGAGGTTTGACGCGGAATGTCTCCCATACGGGCGCCGCGGTCGCGCGGATGCATCCGCGTCGCCGCGGCGCGCCCCCCTAACGACGGGCGAGCGGTTCCAGCGTCGGCCATACCGCGTCGAGCACTTTCGGCTCGGACGCGGCGATCGGGTGAATCCCGTCGGCCTGGAACGCGTCGCGATCGGCGGCGATCGGCGCGAGCAGGAATGGCACCAGCGCAAGGCGGTCGAGCTTTGCAATCTGGTGAAAGCTCGCCGTGAAGGCCGAGACGTATTCCTCGCCGTAATTCGGCGGCAGCATCATTTCGAACAGGACCGGCGTGGCGCCGGCCTTCCTGCTCAGCGACACCAGCTGCTGCAGATTGTCGCGCAGCCGGGCAATCGGCAGGGCACGCAGGCCGTCGTTGCCGCCGAGTTCGATCAGGACCACATCCGGATGGTGGTGTTCGAGCAGGGCCGGCAGGCGCGTCAGGCCGCCGGCCGTCGTTTCGCCGCTGACGCTGGCATTGATCACCTGTGCGCGATAGCCTCGCTCGGCCAGCCGCTGTTGCAGCAGGCTCACCCAACCCGCCGACTGCGGAATGCCGTAGGCCGCGCTGAGGCTGTCGCCGAGCACCAGCCAGACCGGCGCCTTCGCGGTGGCCGGCGCCGGCTGCGCCGACGCGGCAAAGCCCAGCAGCAATCCACAGATCAGGAAGCGTTTGAACATGGCATCGAGCAGCGCGGTGCGCGCAAGCGGAGTGAGCAAGCAGGTTAGCAGCGGCGGCCAGCCGCTGACGATCCTCGATCATGTCGATCTGGATGTCGCAGCCGGCGAATCGCTGGCGATCGTCGGCAGCAGCGGCTCCGGCAAGACCACGCTGCTGTCGCTGCTCGCCGGACTCGACCTGCCGAGCAGCGGCGAGATCGCACTGGCCGGCACGTCGTTGAACGGACTCGACGAAGACGCCCGCGCCGCGCTGCGCGCCGGTCGCGTCGGTTTCGTGTTCCAGTCCTTTCAGCTGCTCGCCGGGTTCACCGCGCTGGAGAACGTGATGCTGCCGGTCGAGCTCGCCGGCCTCGGCGACGCGCGCGCGCGGGCAACCGCCGCACTCGAAAGCGTCGGCCTGTCGGCGCGCCTCGGCCACTATCCGCAACAACTGTCCGGCGGCGAACAACAGCGCGTCGCGCTGGCGCGTGCGTTCTGCGGCGAGCCGCAGATCCTGTTCGCCGACGAGCCGACCGGCAATCTCGACACGATCACCGGCGGCCACATCATCGAGCTGATGTTCGAGCTCAACCGCGCGCGCAACACGACCCTGGTTCTGGTCACGCACGATGCGACGCTGGCAGCGCGCTGCGGTCGCCGGCTGACGCTGGCGTCCGGCCGCGTGCAGGCGCAATGAACGTCTTCGCGTTTGCCTGGCGTCGTCTGCGGCGCGGCTGGCGTTCCGGCGAACTGCTGATCGTGATGCTGGCATTGATCATCGCCGTCGCTGCGACCGGCACCGTACATCTGTTCAGCGAGCGCGTACGCCTGGCGATCGGCGAACAGAGCGGCGACACCCTCGGTGCCGACCTCGTCTATCGCGCACGCGATCCGCTGCCGGCCAGTCTGCAGGCCAGCATCGATGCGCTGGGCCTGCACGGCACGGCCACCACCCTGTTCAGCAGCGTCGTGTTCGCCGGCGACAACTCCGCACTGGCGTCGGTGAAGGCGGTCGGCAGCGGCTATCCGCTGCGCGGCGCGATCACGCTCGCCGCGGCGCCGTTCGAGGACGGTCATGCCGCCCATGGCGTACCGGCACCGGGCGAAGCCTGGGCGGATGCGCGACTCTGGCAGGACCTGCAGCTGCAGCCCGGCGCCGAACTGCAACTCGGTCGCCTGCATCTGAAGCTGCGTGGCGTGATCACCGACGAGCCCGGCAAGGGCGCCGGCTTCGATGATCTCGCGCCGCGCTTGCTGATCAATGCCGACGATCTCGCCGCCAGCGGCCTGCTCGGTGTCGGCAGCCGCGCGCAATACGAGCTCGGCGTCAGCGGCGCGCGCGATGCCCTGGCGCGACTGCGCGCCGAACCGCTGGCCGACGGCGTCAAGCTGACGACGCCGCAGGACGCGCGTCCCGAACTGCGCAACTCGACGCGCAGCGCCGGGCAGTTCCTCGACATCGCGGTACTGGCTGCGACCCTGCTCGCCTGCGCGGCGGTTGCACTGTCGGCGCGCCAGTACGGCGAGAAGCTGCGCGACGAGATCGCGCTGCTCAAATGCCTCGGCGCGCGGCGCGGCTTCCTCACACGCGCGCTGCTGCTGCAATTGCTGCTGCTCGGTCTGGCCGCAGGTGCCGCCGGCGCGCTGCTCGCGTACGGCGCACAGGAATTGCTGGCGCGCGCGCTCGGCGATCTGCTGAAGCTCGACCTGCCGCCACCGCCGCTGCTGCCACTGCTCGAAGCCGCCGGGCTGGGCCTGTTGCTGCTGCTGGGCTTCGCCGCGCCGCCGATGCTGGCCGCGCGCAACACGCCGCCGCTGCGCGTGTTCCAGCGCAGCGAAAGCGGATCGACCGCGACGCGCGCGATCACCCTGATCGCGATGGCAACCGCGGCCGCGCTGCTGTGGCTGGCGACCGGCGACGTCCGGCTGGCCGGCTGGGTGCTGGCCGGCGCCGGCGGTGCGCTGCTCGCGCTGGCATCCTGCGCCTGGCTGCTGGTACGTCTGCTGACGCCGCTGCGTCGAGCCGCCGGTGGCGGCGGTTTTGCCTGGCGCTTCGGACTCGGCAATATCGCGCGGCGCCGCGGCGCGACGATCGCGCAAGTCACCGCACTCGGTCTGGCGCTGCTCGCCCTGCTGCTGGTTTCGGTCGTCCGCGAAGATCTGTTGTCGAGCTGGCAGAAGAAACTGCCGCCGGACACCCCCAACCAGTTCCTGATCAACGTCCAGACCGAAGAGCTGGACGCACTGAAATCGTTCTTCGCCGCGCACGGCTATGCGGACCTGCAACTCTGGCCGATGGCGCGCGGCCGCCTGATCGCCCTGAACGGCAAGCCGGTCACCGCCGATTCGTTCCCCGATCCCGAAACGCAGCGCTGGATCAATCGCGACTTCAATCTGTCGTGGAGCACGACGCTCAATCCGGACAATCGCATCACCCAGGGTCGGTGGTGGGGCGAAGCCGGCCGCGGCAAGCCGCTGCTGTCCGCCGACGCCTATGCGATCGAGCGGCTGAACCTGAAGCTCGGCGACACCATGACCCTGGATTTTGCCGGCGAACAGCAGACCTTCACGGTCAGCAGTTTCCGCACCGTCGACTGGGACAGTTTCAAGCCCAATTTCTTCCTGCTCGCGCCGCCCGGTGCCGTGTCGGATCTCGTGCCGCGGCAATATCTGACCAGCTTCTATCTGCCGCATGAACAGCGTGCGCTGCTGCGCCAGCTGGTCACGCAGTTTCCGAACGTGACCGTGCTCGACATCGACGCGCTGATGGCGCAGGTACGCGGCATCGTCGATCGCATCGTCCGCGCCGTCGAGTTCATTTTCGCCTTCACGCTGGCCGCCGGACTCGCGGTGCTGCTGGCAACCATCGAGGGCACGCGCAGTGAGCGCGTGCGGGAAACCGCCCTGCTGCGCACGCTCGGCGCCGGTACCGGCCTGATCGCGCGCGGCCTGATCGCCGAGTACGCAGTGATCGGCGCCCTGGCCGGCGGCGTTGCCGCGATCGCCGCGCAGACGCTCGCCTGGGTGCTGGCGGCGAACGTCTTTCACATCGCCTACGGCCCGCGCCCGCTGCTGTGGCTGATCGGCACCGCGAGCGGCGCCGTCGTCGTCTGCGGACTGGGCTGGCTGTCGCTGCGCAGCACGCTGCGCACCCCGCCGAACACGGTCCTGCGACAGAGTTAGCCGATGCATCCGCGGTCGGCTGCGCGCCGTATCTGCGCAAACGATCGAGGAAAGATGCACCACCGGACACGGCTGCACGGGACGTTGGCCCTGATGGGCCTGTGCGCGACATTTTGCGCAACGCCGGCGCGCGCACTCGATTCGGTCCCCGCTTATCAGCCAGGCGACGACGCCGTGGTGCTGGAACGAGCGGCGATCTCCAGTCCGCAGTTGCGCGAACTGAAGGCTGCCCGCATGCGCGCGGAAGCGACGCCGAACGATGCCGCGGCCGCCATCGCCTACGCGCGCCTGGCGATCGAGCTCGGCCGACAGCAGGCCGATCCACGGTTCTACGGCAATGCCGAGGCGGCCCTGGCGCCCTGGGACGCGACGCCTGCACCGCCGCTGGAGATCGCCTGGCTGCGCGCGGTGCTGCGCCAGCAGCGTCACGATTTCGACGGCGCACGCGCCGAACTCGACGCGCTGCTGCAGCGCGAACCGGCCTATGCACCGGCACTGCTGACGCGCGCGGTCATCCATCTGGTGCAGGGCCGGCCGCGCGACGCGCAGCGCGACTGCACGGCGCTGATCGGTCAGGCCAGCGTGCCGATCATCGGCAGCTGTGCAGCGGCTGCACTCAGCGAACAAGGTCAGGCCGAACACGCCTTGCGCACGCTCGCCGCGCTGAACACGCAGGTGTCGGCGGGAATTCCGTTCGACCAGCGCAGCTGGGGCCTGACACTCGCGGCCGAGATCAACGCGCGCATGGAGCACGACGACGACGCGCGCGCGGCATTCGACCGCGCCCGCGCCGCGATCGCTGCAGCCGGCGATCACGATCCGTATTTCCAGGTCGCGGAAGCCGACTTCCTGCTCGATCAGCACGAACCGGCCGCGGTCGTCGAGCGGCTGCGCAATGAAACGCGCAACAACAATGCGCTGCTGCGTCTGACGCTCGCCGAATCGCAGTTGCCGGACGCCGCCTCGCAGGCTTCCGCAAAGAAACACATCGAGATGCTCGGCGAACGCTTTGCCGCGACACGTGCGCGCGGTGAGGCCACGCACCGCCGAGAGGAAGCGCGGTATCTGCTGGAGCTGCGCCACGATCCGGACGCCGCGCTGAAGCTGGCGGTCGGCAACTGGAACGTGCAGCGCGAACCGCTCGATGCGCGCATCTTCCTCGAATGCGCCGTGGCCGCCCGTGCGCCGGACGCCGCCCGGCCGGTGCTCGAATGGATGAAGCAGACCGGCATCGAAGATCCGCGCCTGCATCGCCTCGCCGCACAGTTGCCGGGCGGCGGCTCGTGATGCGCGGTGCCCGCCGCTTCGCCGTGGCGCTCGGCCTGTTCGCCGGCGCCGTGTCGGCGCATTCGTCGAGCAGCAGCTATCTGCAACTGCAGAGCCGCGGCGACGAGCTGCAGGGCCGCTGGGACATCGCGCTGCGCGATCTGGATGCGGCGATCGGCCTCGACAGCGACGGCAACGACGCGCTGACCTGGGGCGAAGTCCGCCAATCGCAGGCACGCATCGATGATTACGCGCTTGCGCATCTGGTCCTGCGCAGCGACGGCGCACGCTGCTCTCTGCAGGTCACGCAGCTGCGCATCGCCGAACATGCCGACGGCCACTATGCCGCGCTCGATCTGGCCGGTCGCTGCCCGCAGTCGGTGACGACGCTGGCCATCGATTACTCGCTGCTGTTCGACCTCGATCGCCAGCATCGCGGCCTGCTGACGCTGCAGCTCGGCAAGGCGCTTTATACCTCGGTGCTCGGGCCGGAAACCGGCGAAGCCGACTTCGGTGGAGACGGCGCGCAGTCGATGTGGCGCGTCGCCAGAACTTATTTTCACGAAGGCCTGTGGCACGTCTGGACCGGCCTCGATCACATGCTGTTCCTCGCCGGCCTGTTTCTCCCGGCCGTGCTGTGGCGCACGCGCGGTGGCGGCTGGCAGGCGGCGCCCGGGCTGCGCGGCGCGCTCTGGCACACTGCCGGCATCGTCACCGCGTTCACGCTCGCGCACGCGACGACGCTGAGCCTTGCCGCACTCGGCTGGGTGCACTGGCCGTCGCGGCTCATCGAGTCCGGCGTCGCGGCGACAGTCGCATTCGCAGGCTTCAACAACCTGGTGCCGATGGTGCATCGACGCCTGGCGGCGATCGCTGCGGCTTTCGGCCTGATTCACGGCCTGGCGGTCGCCAGTGCGCTCATCGATCTCGGCCTGCCGGTCAGCGGCCGCGTCTGGGCAATCGCGACCTTCAACTTCGGCGTCGAGGCGGCACAGCTGTCGCTGGTCGCGACCGTGATTCCCGTGAGCTTCGTGTTCCGCCACTCGCGGATCTACCGCCATTTCGTGCTGGTGCCGGGTTCGTTGCTGGTGACGACGATCGGCGTGCTGTGGTTCATCGAGCGCGCCTTCGCCGTCAAGTTGCTGCCGTTCTGACGAAGCTGGCGCTGCGGCCGTTCGCGCGACGCTTGCGCGCCGACGATCCGGCCGGGCATGACGGCATCCTGCGGATACGCCGCCGGCGGTGGATGCCGGCGCCCTGTCGGGCCGGCGTCGCGCATCGGGCACATGTCTGCGCCGAGCGATGACACTGCGCGCACGGCGCCACAGCGTCGGCCAAAAAAAGGGCCCGCGAACGGGCCCGGAGGTCAAGCTTGGCAAGCGTCCGATTCAGCCGCCGGTGCAACCCGGCGTGAGCGTCGAGACATCGACGGCAGCGTCGCTGTCGACGATGCTCAGGTCGTTGATCGCAGCCGGCGTGCCCTGATCGCAGGTCTTGTTCTTGATCTGGCCGGTGGCCAGATCGCCGACCGTGGTCTGCGACGGCGGCGTACCATCGCCGTTGTCGGTGCCGGTATCGTCGGGGTGATAGCAGCCGGCGAACAGCGTGCAGGCAGCGATCGCGGTACCGATGGCGAGAGCGCGAAAGTTCATGAGCTGTCTTCCTTACGGTGTCGCCGCCACCGAACCCGGTGTCGGCGTGTTCAGGTACGGGAACACGGTCAGATAGGCGGCAGGGTCGGGCAGCGCCCCATCGTTGACCACCGCACCGGCGTTCTTCACCACCGGGGTCGCTCCGCTGACATCACAGGTCTGCAGGTTCAGCGCGTTCTCGGCGATCGCGCCTTCCACGACCGTCAGTTCGATGTCGACCACGTCGTCATATGGACGGCGGCCATTCGGGAAGCCGGCGAGATCACAGGCCAGGAAGCCCAGATCCTTCTGCTGCGCGATCGGCTCTGCCGGAATCGAGGTATTGAGGCGCAGCATTTCGCCCGGCACTGTCAGATTCGCCGGCGCCGTGAACTTGAACGGCTGGCCGTTGACGGTCGCCGTGATGCCGGTGACGAAGGCCGCCAGCAGATCGTTGCGGGGCGTCGCCGGCGGCGGCACGCTGAACAGCGCGTTCACCAGTACCGGCAGCGTCGGATACAACACGTAGGCACCGAAATTGGCGACGTCGTCCTTCGGCTCGCTGGCGTTGAATTTGTCCTTGTCGGTGATGCCGATCACCACTTCATTGACCAGCGGCGAGCCGAGGCGCGAAACCTGCGTGTAGGCGCCGCCTTCCACGGCCGGCCCTTTCGCCGAACCGTTGGTGACCGGACCCTGCGGATTCGGATTGAGCACGCGCGACTGCGGCAGGCTGGCCGTCGTCCAGCCGCCGATGACCGGGTCGTTGCCGGCCGTCAGGCAGCTGGTCGGCACTTCGAGCGCCAGCGATGTGACGTTCTTGCCGGCGATCGCGTTGTGACCGGAATCGCGGGCGCCGAGCGGGTTCAGATTGACGAGATCGAAGACCTGGCCAAGGTTGACGACGAAGCCGTCCTGGCGCTGACCGACGAACACGCGACCTTTGGTCGCACAGCCCGGAATCGTGATGTCGTAGATGAACTGCTGCGCGTAGGCGGCATAGTCGGGAATCGACTTGATGCCGATGTTGTCGGCCGGCTTCTGGAACGTCGCGCCGTCGTCGCCGGTGATCGCGCTCCTGGTGCCGGTGCGGCGGTTGCCGCGGATCAGCGACAGCGTGTAGCTCTCGGTGACATTGAGGTTGGCGCCGGCCGCGTCGATCGTGCCGATGTTGTCGAGCGGTACCGCGAGATTGCCGCCGGACGCGCCGGTCGGCACGCCCAGGCCCTTGTAGGTGTTCGTGAAGCGGAACTGGAACGTCAGGTCTTCCGCCGAGTCGCCATTGTTGTCGACATGAATCTCGTAGAGCGCCGCCGGATCGAGCTTGAAGTAGTTCGGTCCGCCGTAGCCGTCCTGCAGCGGCAGATAGTTGGCGATCAGCGTGACGAAGCCGCCACGGCCGGCCTCGTAGGACTTGAACATGTAGAAGTCGCTGCCGTCGACGCGCGGCATGCCGGCGATCATCGGCGCTTCACGATGGCTGGACGCCGTCGCGACGGCGGGCATCAGTATTGCGGTACAAACGAGCGCGGGAATTCCGAACGAGCGCATGACGACCTTCTCCCTGGTAAGTGTTGCTTGGTGGAAGGTCTTACGGCCGGAATGCCGACGCAGATGCACGAATCGGAAAACGGCAGCGCACGCATTGCGTCCGCGTCGACGGCTTCGCGTGTCGAGACCTCGCAGCCTGCATCCGAACGGCGCGGCGGCCCGTATCGGGCGCGGGCTTCACTTGTCGGATGGAACTGATCGGTCGGCCTGAATGGAAGTGGTCGGGTGCGCCGGCGGCTTTGCAGGCGCACCCTTTTTCGTGCGTCGGGGCGGGAATCCGTCCGTCCTGCGCCGGGCTTCTGGTGGTTTTCCCGCATCGCAGCGCGATTGTTTAGAATTGCGGCCCCGTTTGCGGTACCGCCCTCTTACATTCGCGGAGTGTCCCTATGAAGAAGCCCGTCAAGGTCGCCATCACCGGCGCCGCCGGCCAGATCGCCTACTCGCTCATTTTCCGTGTCGCCAGCGGCTCGATGCTGGGCCCGGACCAGCCGGTGATCCTGCAGCTGCTCGACATTCCGGACGCACTCGAGAAGCTCAAGGGCACGGTGATGGAAGTCGATGACTGCGCGTTCCCGCTGGTCACCGAGACGATCGCGTCGGCCGATCCGATGGAAGCCTTCGACGGCACCGACTACGCGCTGCTGGTCGGCGCCCGTCCGCGCGGCCCCGGTATGGAGCGCAAGGACCTGCTCGAAGCCAACGCCAAGATCTTCTCGGTGCAGGGCAAGGCGCTGTCGGAAAAGGCCAGCCGCGACGTCAAGGTGCTGGTGGTCGGCAACCCGGCGAACACCAACGCGCTGATCGCGCAGAGCAACGCCAAGAAGCTCGATCCCAGGCAGTTCACGGCGATGGTCCGCCTCGACCACAACCGCGCGCTGTCGCAGCTCGCCGCCAAGACCGGCAGCAAGACCACCGACATCAGCAAGATGATCATCTGGGGCAACCATTCGGCGACCCAGTACCCGGACATCACGCACACGCTGGTAGGCGAGAAGGCCGCGGTCAACCTCGTTGATCAGGAATGGGTGGAGAAGGACTTCATCCCGACCGTGCAGCAGCGCGGCGCCGCCATCATCAAGGCGCGCGGCCTGTCGTCGGCTGCCTCGGCCGCTTCCGCCGCCGTCGATCACATGCACGACTGGGCACTCGGCACCAACGGCAAGTGGGTCAGCATGGGCATTCCGTCCGACGGTTCGTACGGCATCAAGCCGGGCGTCGTCTACGGTTATCCGGTGACCTGCGCGAACGGCAAGTACGAGATCGTCCAGGGCCTGTCGATCAACGAGTTCTCGCGTTCGCGCATGGACGCGACCGAGCAGGAACTGCGTGAAGAACGCGCCGCGATCGAAGAGCTGCTGAAGTAGCACCGTAAGCCGTCCGGCGAGGGCCCCATGCGCTTTTTGCATGGGATCGCCGGCACGGCGAGTCGCTGCGATGCGCCCTCCAGGGGTACATCATGGTCGCGAAAAAGGCCGCCCTCGGGCGGCCTTTTTGTTTCCGCGATCACATGCGTGACTACAGGCCGCGGATCGCGGCCGCGGCCTTGTCGAGAATCTCGGCGATGCGCAGCTGCTGTTCGCGCGTGCCGCGTGCCTTTTCGATCAGCGCCGCCTTCAACGTGTGTCGCGCCATGCGCAGCTCCGATGCGAAATGGCCATGTCGGCCGTGCCGGCCGCGACCGCGCGCCGGCAGCTCAGCGTCGACGCCATCGTCGTCGTCGCCGTCGCCGCCGGACAGCGTCTGCCGCATCTGCTCCATGCGCGTGCCGATCCACGCCAGCTGCTGCAGCAGCGCATCGACCGTCGCGCGCTGCGCTTCCAGATGCGCGAGGCCGTCGTCGCTGATGTGATACAGCTTCTTGGTGCCCTGCAGCTCGATGCTGGCGTGACCGATCTCTTCGAGATACGTCAGCGCCGGGTAGATCACACCCGGGCTGGGGCTGTAATACCCCTTGGACTTTTCCTCGACAGCCTTGATTAGCTCGTAGCCGTGGCGCGGCTTGTCGGCAAGCAGGGCGAGCAGCAGCAGCTGCAGATCCGCCGAACCGAGTTTGCGGCCGGGGCCGAAGTGGAAGCGGCCACCGCCCATTTCCGGGAAGTCGTTGCCGAAGCCACCGCCGAAGCCGAAGAACCCGTGGTGGCGGCCGCCGTAGCGGGCCGCGTGGCGTTCGGCATGGCGTTCGTGAAACCTTTCGAACATGCGATGCATGGTTTTGTCCTGGTTGATGTGTGATGAGAAATATATCGTACGATATATCTAATTGCAATATATCTCGGCCACTACCCTCGTATCGAGGCCCGGCCGGCGCAGCGCGCCGCGCCGTCGCGTCCGCAGTCCTGTTATTTTTCGGGGATGGAGCTCTATCACTTCGAAGACGGCAAACGGCCGCGCCGGCTCTCCGCCGACGAAGCCCTGCCGCAGACCGGCTACCTCTGGGCCGACTTCCAGCGGGACGACGCCGCCAACTGGGCCTGCTGGGCGGAGCCCATCGTCAACAGCGCGATCGAGCCGCAGCACATCGACGACAGTCTGAACTCGCTGCATCCGTCGTTCTTCGACGGTACGCCCGACTACGACATGGTCATCTTCCAGGGGCTCGGCCCCAGCGATGCGCCGTTTCCGATGGAGACGCGCACCACCGCGTTCTTCATCTTCAAGCGCGTGCTGGTGACGATCTGCGCGCACGACAGCCTCAGCGTGCAGCGCGTACGCGCGCGACTGTTCGATACCAAGATCAAGCCGCCGGCCTCGCCGATGCTGCTCGCGCATCTGATGATCGACACCATGATCGATCGCTTCCTGGCAATCCGCGAACCGATGGCGGCGCTGCTGACCGAGCTGCAGGACGATCTGCTCGATCCGCGCAGCTCGTCGACCGACTGGCGCGTGCTGCTCGACAACCGCAAGCAGGTGCGCCGTCTCGAAGCGCTGTCGGAAAGCCAGCTCGAAGCGCTGGACGCCTGGCGCCGCAGCTCGTGCTTCGACTGGAACAAGACCATGGACGTACGCGTGCGCGACGTCGTCGAACACGCAACGCGCGTGCTGAACTATGCGAGCGGCCAGGAACGCGACATCGAAGCGGCCGTGCAGCTGCACTTCGCGTCGGTCGCGCATCGCACCAACAAGATCATGCAGGTGCTGACCGTGCTGTCGGCGATCTTCTTCCCGCTGACGCTGATCGTCGGCATCTACGGCATGAACTTCGAATACATGCCCGAGCTGCACTGGCGCTACGGCTATTTCTACGCGCTCGGCCTGCTCGCCGCGATCGGCGGTTCGCTGTACTGGTACTTCCGCAGCCGCCGGTTTTTCTAGCGCGCGGGAAACGCCGCGGCTTGCAGGAGCGACCGTCTTCACGCTTTCTGCAGGAGCGGCGCAAGACGCGACGGACCCTCCTTGCCTCCCGGTTCGCGGCTTGCGCCGCTCCTACTGATAGAGCTGGCCGCCGCGCTGCAGCCAGCCGTCCGGGTGCCGGCGCTCCGGATCGCGATGCGTCCAGTGCACGACGCCGCCATTCTCGTTCCACACGTATTCGCCGCTGAAGGTGATCAGCTCGCCTTCGGCGAGCGCATCGATGCGCGACGCCAGATCGATGTTGTGCGCGATCAGCAGCGTCTGTCCGGAATCGAGGCGCAGGATGAAGCGCTGATGTCGGCTGCCTTCGCGATCGTCCGGCAGCACGGCGATCACGTGGCCGCCACCCTGCACCTGCAGATGCTCGCTGTGGTTGGCATAGGCGTCGGCCAGCATCTGGTCGGACGCCAGTTGCGCGCCGCCGTTGCCGGTGCCCGGCGAACCGCGACCGAACAGCGCGATCAGGCCGGCGACCAGCACGGCAATGACCAGGAATTTCTTCATCGTGTCTCCGCACGAACGAGCCTGAGCGCAAGGATCGCGCTTTTTCGCCGCCGACGCCCGCGCCACCCGGCACGCGTCGGCGCCACGGCCGCCGACGGGCGGACGGCGGCGGTTCTACAATGCCGGATATTCTCCGATCCGCCGCGCGCCGCCTGACCGCGGACACCCGGCCACCAGTCCATCTTCGATGCAGCACGATCTTCCCCACGGCGCCGACACCGCGGCGCCGCCGAGTCCCGCCGCCGCGCGGCCCTACCACCTGCGGCTGCTCGACAGCGCCCCGGCAGAGCTGTCCGCGCAGGTTCTCGCCTGCGTCGAGCACGGCCGTGGCCGCGCAACGGACGACGATCCGCGCCGCATTCGCGTCGAGACGCCCTTGCTGGCCGGCAGCGGCGTCGAACTCTGGGAAAGCCCGCTGCCGGTCCGGCATGGCCGCGACGAGGCCATCGGCTACGCCGAAAACGGACTCGTGCTGTTCGGTCAGCTGCATCTCGACGAACCCGCGCTGGCCGACATCGAACGGGCCAGCTTCGATGCCTACGCGCGCATCGAACGCTTCCTGCAGCAGCGCGGCTTTCCGCACTGGCTGCGCGTCTGGAATTTCCTGTCCGACATCACCGGCGGCAGCGGCGACGCCGAGCGTTACCGGCAGTTCACCGTCGGCCGTCATCGCGCACTGTCGCTGAAATCCGGTTTCGAGCGCGAGCTGCCGGCCGCCACCGCGATCGGCACGCGTGACGGCGGGCTGCTGATCTGGTTCATCGCCGGCACCACGCCGGGCACGCAGATCGAGAACCCGCGACAGGTCAGCGCCTTCCGTTATCCGCGCCAGTACGGCCCCAAGAGTCCGAGTTTCTCGCGCGCTAAGTTCCTGCGCTGGCAGGGTGACGCCGAGCTGCTGGTGTCCGGCACCGCCAGCATCGTCGGCCACGAAACCCTGCACCCGGACAGCCCGCTGGCGCAGCTCGATGAAACGCTCGCCAACGTCGAAGCCCTGCTCGGGCAGGCCGCAGCGGACACGCCACTGCAGCCCGAACTCGTCAAGCTCTACCTGCGACAGGCCGAACATCTGCCGCAGGTGCAGGGGCGCCTGCTGTCGCACTTCGGCGCCGCGACGCCGTGCATGGTGCTGCAGGGCGACGTCTGCCGCGCCGAACTCGACGTCGAGATCGAAGCAATCTTTCGCGCCACCACCTGAAGCCGCGGCGACTGCCGCCTTCACGAGCACGCCGCGCTTGCGGCAGACTCGGGCGTCCGGAAAATCCGACGGAGCGAGACGATGGCCACACTGAGCGGCAGCTGCCACTGCGGGAAGATCACGTTCGAGGTCGAAGGCACGCCCGAGAAAGTCTACGAGTGCAACTGCTCGCACTGCAGTCGGAAGGGCTACCTGCTGTGGTTCATGCCGCGCGACAAGCTGCAGCTGAAAACGCCCGAATCGGCGATGTCCAGCTACCGCTTCAACAAGCACGTCATCGAACACCAGTTCTGCCCGAACTGCGGTTGCGCCCCGTTCGCGCTCGGCAAGGATCGACAAGGGCAGCCGACCGCGTCGGTCAATGTGCGCTGTCTCGAAGGTTTTGATCTGGCGTCGGTTGAACGCGTGGCTGTGGACGGGAGAAGCTTCTGACACTAGGCAAAGTACGGAACCTGTGCATTGGTCCTATTCAGAACAAAGCGTGTTCTTATTAACAAATATGGTTGCCGTTTACTTGCCGCTTCGTGTTCTCCGGCGTCGCAAGCCTCAAGGAAACGCTTCCTTCATCATCCGCCGGAACTCCAAGACATCGTGGCCATCTGGCAGCTTGCCCTTGAGAGTCCAGTCCAGCATCGTATCGACGATCTCTAAAGCTTCATCACTGAGCCTAAATTCGCAAACGCGGTGCGAGTTGTAGTGACAGCCGATTGGTTGCATATGGTCCAGACGAAGAATTGATTCATCGGAACCATCGAGCGGAAGCTTGTCCCACAAATACTGAGGGTACTCGCAATGACGAATCCGATCTACGAAGGCTTGGTTATATCCAGCGCGCCGAGCGGTTTTCTCAGCTCCGTAGTAGGGAGCTACCAACATAGTTGGCGCGCTAGCGTGATTGGGCATGCCTTGGGTTAGCTTCCGATCGACTCTTGGACAGTCCTCGCTGAGCACTAGACAGGGTCGAATTTTTGCGCGATAGGCTGCCCAGACTTCGCCTCTATTTAGGGGCATTGCGGCTACGGGTAGCTGTGTCTGCTTCAGCGGCTGACTGACACTAAGTGGTGCGACCTTTACGTCAGCTTGCTGATGAGACGTCGGATCAGTTCGGCCGATGGGACTGAAGGTGTACGGCACCTGATCAACGTGAGGCGCGAATGTCCAAATAAGCGCGCCACGACACAGTTTCTGCTCCGGATGCGAGATCCACCACTGACTAACTAGCGTCTGCAAGCAATCGTCAGGGTAAGTCATGGCCATGGCGTGTTGCCGACTTCCAAACGTTTTCGTCAAACTCTACCGTGAGTTTTTCCTCGTTAAACGCTTTGCCAGCGTCGTCATCAAGCCATCTAATACCCTCTTCATAAACCTCGTCGTACCGTGCCGGTTCTGGTTCGACCATAACCGCAGCGGTGACGCGTCGTTGAGCGCGACGCCGAATCAGCTCGCGCATATTTTCGTGAAGCTTCTTCTTTTGCTTTGCACTCAAAGAATCGATCGCTGACTCGGCTTTCGTCTGCTTGGGATACGGCTCTTCCAAGGAAAAATCTAGACGCTCACCCGGTGCTGCAAAAAGCATAGGCACGGTCTTGTAAACGAAATCAAGTAGTGCGGGCGTGTCATGTCGATATGCGTGGACCTTCGAGGGAAGTTCTATACGAATTTCACTTGGAAGCTGTGATCGAAGCCCTCCAAGGAGCGCTTCGTCGGTTTTTGTCCAACGAACCCAGTTGTCTCGATTCTCGAGGTCACTCTCGAATTCATGGCACGAGGCGTGTATAGCCTTCAGCGCAGGTTCGATTCGTGCATGCACAGCTGGCGCCCACGGACCAAAGTTATAAAACGTCCAATCGGCGCCAGAGAAAGTTTGACCATCGTGCCGGCGCGCATATGCCAAATCCGCGAGATAGACGTACTTGATCAAATGGATCGGACCAAGCATGCGATCCGCAAATGTGTCTTCCTCACCAGCTAGCAACAACGCAAACTGAATGACGAGATCGGTCTTGGCGGTGTCTATCGGCATGACCAGACGGCGAAGGAGATGAGGGAGATCATACCGGGGGCGATTTTATCAGAGCACAATTCTGTCCATCTCCTCAGCCCTATCTGCCCTTCAGCAAATGTGGGTTGGGATGAGCCTGCGAATCCCAAAGATCGATCCCGTGAACGTTGGGGTTCGCTACGCTCAGCGTCAAGCTACCGCCGTTCGTCTGCGGCGGCTGGACTTAGAATTTTCACACCGCATTCGCCGAACGCACCCGCGCCACCGCGTCGTGCCAGCCGGCCAGCAACTTTTTCGCGCGTGCGGCTTCCATCTGCGGCTCGAAGCGGGTCTGGGCGCGCCAGCGGCTGGCGATGTCTTCCAGTGATTCGTAGACGCCGGCGGTGAGGCCGGCGAGAAAGGCGGCGCCGAGCGCCGTGGTTTCGACGGTTTCCGGGCGCACGACCGGAATCTGCAGCAGATCGGCGAGGCTCTGGCTCAGCCAGTCGTTGACGACCATGCCGCCGTCGACGCGCAGTTCGGTAAGTGCCAGCGCGTCCTTTTCCATCGCATCGATCAGGTCGCGCGTCTGGTAACCGACCGACTCCAGCGCGGCGCGGACGATGTGCGCGATACCGGAGTCGCGGGTCAGGCCGAGGATCGCGCCGCGCGCTTCCGGGTCCCAGTACGGCGCGCCGAGGCCGGTGAACGCGGGCACGAGGTAGACACCGTCGGTGTCGGGAATCGACTTGGCGATCTTCTCGGTCTCGCCGGCGGCGCGGATCAGGTGCATGGCGTCGCGCAGCCACTGCACGGCGGCGCCGGCGACGAAGATGCTGCCTTCCAGCGCATAGGTGGTTTCGCCCTTGATGCGATAGGCGATGGTCGACAGCAGACGATTCTGCGAGCGCTTGAACTCGCTGCCGGTATTGAGCACGAGAAAGCAGCCGGTGCCGTAGGTGGACTTGCTCATGCCGGGCTTGAAGCAGGCCTGGCCGATGGTCGCGGCCTGCTGGTCGCCGGCAATGCCGCCGATCGCGATCGCGCCGCCGAACAGGCCGGGTTCGGTCTCGCCGTAGTCGGCGGCGCTGTCGCGCACTTCCGGCAGCACGGCGCGCGGAATCTTGAAGAATGCCAGCAGCTCGTCGTCCCACTCGTTGCGCGCGATGTTGAACAGCGCGGTGCGCGAGGCATTGGTCGCATCGGTGACATGCAGACGCCCGCCGGTCAGGTTCCACATCAGCCAGCTGTCGATGGTGCCGAATGCCAGCTCGCCGCGCTCGGCACGCACACGCGCGTCGGGCACGTTGTCGAGCAGCCAGGTCAGCTTGGTCGCCGAGAAGTAGGGATCGAGCAGCAGGCCGGTCTTTTCGTTGAGCCAGTCGTTGCGGTCCTGATGCTGCTGGCAGAACGCGCTGGTGCGGCGGTCCTGCCAGACGATCGCCGGATGCACGGGCTGGCCGTTGGCGCGATCCCAGAGCACGGTGGTTTCGCGCTGATTGGTGATGCCGAGCGCGTCGATGTCGTCGGCCGCGAGGCCGGCATCGGCGAGCGCGCCCTGCACGCAGGCGACGGTGTCGTCCCAGATGTGGACCGCGTCGTGTTCGACCCAGCCCGGATTCGGAAACGACTGCGGCAATTCGCATTGCGAGCTGCCGAGCTTGTTGCCGTTGATGTCGAAGATAATGGCGCGTGTACTGGTGGTGCCCTGGTCGATCGCCAGCAGTGCCGTCATTTTTGAACCCTCCGCCGAGAATCCGGGTCATTCTGCGTCGTGATGTCAGACTTCGCACCCCCGAGCGCCGTCCATCGATGAAATTCCCGACCCTCCATCCCCGACGCGTGGTGCCGCTGATCGTGGCCTGTGCGGTGTTCATGGAGAACCTCGACTCGACGATCATCGCCACCGCGCTGCCGCAGATCGCGCGCGCGCTGCACGAAGACCCGCTGCACCTGAGCCTGGCGATCACCGCCTATCTGCTCAGTCTGGCCGTGTTCATTCCGCTGTCCGGCTGGGTCGCCGACCGCCACGGTGCGCGCCGCGTGTTCCGCGCCGCGATCCTCGTGTTCACTTTCGGCTCGGTACTGTGCGGGCTGTCGCAGTCGATGCCGCAGCTGATCGGCGCGCGCATCCTGCAGGGGCTGGGCGGCGCACTGATGGTGCCGGTCGGTCGCCTCGTGCTGCTGCGCGCAATCCCGAAAAGCGAGCTGATCGCGGCAATGTCGTGGCTGACCGTGCCGGCGCTGTTCGGGCCCATCCTCGGCCCGCCGCTCGGCGGCCTGATCGTCACCTACGCGTCGTGGCGCTGGATCTTCTTCATCAATGTGCCGATCGGTCTGCTCGGCTGGTGGCTGGTCACGCGTTTCATCGACGACACCCGTGCCGAGACGCGTGCACCGCTAGATTTCGGCGGCTGGCTGCTGGTCGGCAGCGGCCTCGTGCTGCTGGTGATGGCCTTCGAACTGCTCGGCAAGAATCTGCTCGCCAATGCCGTCGTCTACGCGATGATCGTGGCCGGCATCGCGCTGCTGTTGCTGTACGCGCACCAGTCGCGGCAGCGCGAGGCGCCGATCGTCGACCTGCGCCTGCTGCGCATCGCCAGTTTCCGCATCTCGATCAGCGGCGGCTCGCTGTATCGCTGCTGCGTCGGCGCCTACACGCTGCTGATGCCGCTGATGCTGCAGCTCGGCTTCGGTTACAGCGCCGCGGCGTCCGGCGGCATCACCTTCGTGTCGGCAGCCGGCGCGATGCTGATGAAGGCAACCGCGCCGCGCATCGTCCGGCGTTTCGGGTTCCGCCCGCTGCTGCTCGGCAACAGCCTGCTCAGCGCGGTGTTCCTGCTCGGCTGCGCGCAGTTCGCGGCCGGCACGCCGAAGCTGGTGATGCTCGGCTGGTTGCTGGTCTACGGCTTTTTCCGCTCGCTGCAGTTCACCTGCATCAACACGCTGGGATATGCCGACGTACCGCCGTCGCGCATGAGCCAGGCGACGAGTTTTTCGAGCACGGCGCAGCAGCTCAGCCTGAGCGTCGGCGTCGGCATCGGCTCGCAGGTGCTGAACACGGCGCGCGCCCTGCACGGCGGCGGTGCGCTGGTCGCCAGCGACTTCCAGCACGCGTTCATGGTGATCGCGGCCCTGACCGCCGCGTCCGCGCTGCTGTTCCGGCGGCTGTCGGCGAACGCCGGCAGCAGCGTCAGCGGCCACCCGGACAGCGTCGCGACGCCGGACTGAGCGGTCGCCAGCGGCGGCGCTAGAGCGACAGCAGCGGACCACTGCTGATCACCGGACCGGTCGGCGAACCGGTCGGCGAACCGCCGTGCGGTTCGCGGCTGATCGCCAGTACCGGCTTGGCCGGCATCGGCACGCTGGCCGGCATCTGCAGATGGCCGCGGCCGTGCAGCGGCAGCAGACCCAGCGAACGCGGCTTGCCGTCGTCGCCGATCATCCACAGCTCCAGGCTTTCGCGCTGCGCGTCGAGCGAGTAGTCGCCCTGCGCGACGATGCTGATGTCGCGCTTCTGGGCGTTGACCGAGACCAGCCACAGCGCGTCGCTGCCCTTGGCCTGCAACATCGACACGTACGGCGCCGGCGGTTCGGCCACCGCCACCGGCGGCGCGATGGCCACCGGCGCCTGAGTGTAGCGGTACAGCTGCAGCGACAGCGCGACCAGCGCTGCGCTCGCCGCCACGGCCCAGGTCTGCCAGAGCCACAGGCCGCGCGGCGCGACCGGCGGCTGGATCGGCGTCACCGTGCTACGCCGGATACGCGCTTCGATTTCCGCCCAGACCACTTCGCGCGGCGGCACCGGCTTGCTGGACGCCAGCAAGGGCGCGAAACGCGCTTCCCAGAACTGCAGCTCCCGGCGCAGGTCGGCGCGCGTCTGCAGCAGGCGCGCGAACCGCTGGCGCGCGCGGCCGACCAGCGTGCCGAGTGCGTACTCGGCGGCCAGCATCTGCGTCAGGCGGGCGTTGTCGTATTTCATGCGTCGAGGCACTCGCGCAGTTGCGACAGGCCGCGCCGCACCCAGCTCTTGACCGTGCCGAGCGGGGCTTTCATGACGACCGCCAGTTCCGGGTGCGTGTAACCCTCGTAGTAGGCGAGCAATACGCTCTTGCGCGGCTCGGGGGCCAGCTCGTCGAGACAGTTCGACAGGCGGCCGATGCCTTCCTGTTCGGTCGCTCGCACCTCCGGATTGAGCGCGTCGCCGTCGGCAAAGGTCATCGGCGGCGCTTCGTCCTCGTCGGGAATGCTGACCTCGGGACGCTTCATGCGCAGCAGGTCGAGTGCCCGATAACGGGCGATCGTCTGCATCCAGGTCAGCGGCGCGCCTTTTTCGGCGGCGTACTGATCGGCTTTCTGCCACACCCGGAGATAACAGTCTTGCAAGGCCTCTTCCGCCCAGTCTCGTCTTTCCAGAATACGGACGAGCACGCCGAACAGATGCGAGCTGGTGGCCTGATACAACTCGCGGAACGCACGCTGATCGCCGCCCGCCGTATCGGCAAGCAGGCGCACCAGCAGGGCAGCGTCGGTCATGTGTCAGGTGCGGAAAGAATGTGCGCGGCAGTGTAAATGAAGCCGCGCTTGTAGGCTCAAACGCACACGCGCGCCGGTTCGAGTTGCCGTCGCGGCGCGGTCGGCGCGCGGGCGCCCGCTATAATTCGCGCTCTTTGCCGCTGTCGGAAAATCCCGTGACGCCAGGCTCCTTTCCCCGCACGCGTCTGCGCCGCACGCGCCAGACACCTTATCTGCGCGCGATGGTGCGCGAGACGTCGCTGGCGCCCGGCCAGCTGATCCAGCCACTGTTCGTCGCCGAAGGGGCGCTCAAGGGCGCGGTCGGCGCGATGCCGGGCGTGACGCGCCTCGATCTCGACGAGCTGGTGCGCGAGTGCGAAGCGCTCAAGGCGCTCGGCGTCGGCTGCGTCGCGCTGTTTCCGGTGACGCCGGCCGAGCGCAAGACGCCGGGCGGCGACGAGGCGCTGAATCCGGACAGCCTGATGGTGCGCGCGATCAAGGCCATCAAGCGCAGCGTGTCCGGCATCGGTGTGCTCGCCGACGTCGCGCTCGATCCGTATACCAGCCACGGCCAGGACGGCGTGCTCGACGCCAACGGCTATGTCGACAACGGCGCCAGCGTCGGCATCCTGCGGCGGCAGGCATTGCTGTATGCGCGTGCCGGCGTCGACATCGTCGCGCCCAGCGACATGATGGACGGCCGCATCGGCCAGATTCGCGACGTGCTCGAACGCGACGGCCAGCGCAACACGCTGATCATGTCGTACGCCGCCAAGTACGCGTCGGCGTTCTACGGTCCGTTCCGCGACGCGGTCGGCTCCAGCGGCAATCTCGGCAAGGGCGGCAAGGAAACCTACCAGATGGACCCGGCAAACACCGACGAGGCGCTGCGCGAAGTCGCACTCGATCTCGACGAAGGCGCCGACATGGTGATGGTCAAACCGGGCATGCCGTATCTCGACATCATCCGCCGCGTGAAGGACGAGTTCGGCGTGCCGACCGCGGCGTACCAGGTGAGCGGCGAATACTCGATGCTGCAGGGTGCGATCGACAACGGCTGGCTGGACGAGCGCAAGGCCGTACTCGAATCGCTGCTGTGTTTCCGCCGCGCCGGCGCCGACATGATCCTCAGCTATTTCTCGAAGCGCGCCGCGCAATGGCTCGGCGACTGACGCCTGCCACCGCCCGTCCGGAACCCGCCCGCGTCATGCGCATCGAATTGCATCAGTTCAGCTCGCCGAAGGGCTGGCCGAACCTGTCGCCGTTCTGCATGAAGGCCGAAACCTGGCTGCGGCTGGCCGGGTTCGACTACACGATCGTGCCGCAGGCGATCCCCAACGGTCCGCTCGGCAAGCTGCCGGCGGTGCGCGACGGCGACGAAATCATCGCCGACTCGCACAACATCATCGAACGTCTGGCCGCGAGGTACGGCCGTGATCTCGACGCCGGCCTCGACGCGCGCCAGCGCGCAGTGGCGCGCGCCTTCGAGCGGCTGATCAACGAGCACCTGTACTGGGCGCTGGTCTACTTCCGCTGGGTCGACGCGCCCGGCTGGGCACAGATGCGCAAGCTGATGTTCGCCAGGGCGCCGGCGCCGCTGCGCCTGATCGCGCCGCTGGTCGCCTCGCGCGGTGTGCGCGCGCAGCTCAAGGGCCACGGCCTCGGCCGTCACTCGCGCGACGAGATCCTGCGCCGCGCCGGGCAGGACGTGCAGGCTCTTGCGGACTGGCTCGACGCGCAACCCTATTTCATGGGCGAGCGGCCGACCGTGCTCGATGCGTCGGCCTACGCCTTTCTCGCCAACATGCACGACTCGCCGGTGACGACGCCGCTCAAGGCCGTGGTCGCCGCGCATCCCAATCTGGTCGCCTATTGCGCGCGCATGCAGGCGCGCTGCTTCGGTGCCGACCGCCCCACGCCATCGAATCGAACATGACAGATCGTTACGCCGTCATCGGCCAACCCATCTCGCACAGCAAGTCGCCGACCATCCACAACGCGTTCGCGCAGGCAACGCATCAGGATCTGCGCTACGAAGCGGTCGAAGTGCCGGCCGGCACGCTCGCCGACGCCCTGCAGCGGCTGCACGGCGATGGCTTTCTGGGCGTCAACATCACACTGCCCCACAAGGCTGACGCGCCGATGCTGTGCGAGATGATCAGCGAACGCGCGCAGCTCGCCGGCGCGGTCAACACCCTGATCCGCAGCGACGCCGGCTGGCGCGGCGACAACACCGACGGCGAGGGCCTGATCCGTGACCTGCAGCGGCTTGCCTATGCGATCAAGGATCAGCACGTGCTGGTGCTCGGCTCGGGCGGCGCGGTACGCGGCATGATCGCGCCGCTGCTGGCGGAGCAGCCGGCCTCGCTGACCGTGTCGAACCGCAGTCCCTGGACGCCGGAGAAACTCGCCGAGCAGTTCCGTACCGTCGGCACCGTCACGCCACGCACGCACGCAACGCTGAAGGGCGATCGGTTCGATCTGATCATCAATGCCACGTCCGCCGGCCACGCCGGCGTGATGCCGCGCATTCCGGCCGGCGTGCTCGCCAAGGGCGGCGCGTGCTACGACCTCACCTACGGCACTGCGCACGCGCCGTTCCGCAAATGGGCGGAAGCGCAGGGTGCAACCCGCATCGCCGACGGCCTCGGCATGCTGGTCGAGCAGGCGGCGGCCGCGTTCGCGCTGTGGCGCGGCGTGCGCCCGGAAACCGAGACCGTGCTGGCGTCGCTGCGTCCGTCGCAAGGCGCTTGACGTTCGCCGCTTAGCGCTGATCGCGGGACGATCGGCAGGCACGGCCACACCAGGCCGAACCGGGCAGCCCTACGCTGTGCGGACCGCGAACTGCAGGGTCGCGACCGCGCCGCGCGGTGTACGGTTGACCAGCGTCAGGTTCCAGCCGAAGCGCAATGCCAGGGTCTGCGCAATGTACAGACCCATGCCGGTGCCGCCGTCGCGACTGCGGAAGCGCGGCTCGAAGACGTGCGGCAGATCCGCCGGGGCGATACCCGGACCTTCGTCTTCTACGATGATGCGATCGGCACGCAGGCGCACGGTGACCTGCGCGCCGGGCGAGGCCTGCAGCGCATTGCGCAGCAGATTGGTGAACACGGCCGCGATCGCGCCGGGCGCCGTCGCCAGCGTCACCGGGAACTCGGCATCCCAGGTCAGCCCCGCGCGCGGCATCACTTCCAGATACGGCTCGGCCAGTTCGCGCAGCCAGGCGCGCAGTTCCAGATTCACCATGCGTGGCGATTCCTGGACGCGCGACAGCGCCAGCAGCGCGTCGAGCTCGTGCCGCGCCATCGTCACCGCGCGATCGATGCGCTTGAGTGCCGGCTGCGAACCCTGCAGGGCGAGTGTTTCGGATGCGCCCTGGATCACGGCAATCGGCGTGCGCAATTCGTGGCTGGCGGCCGCCGCGAACGCGCGCTCGCGTTCGACCAACGCGTCGAGTTCGACCATGTAGCCGTTGATCGCTTCGGCGATCACCGACAGTTCGCTGTCCTCGACCTGCAGATCGATGCGCTGGCCGCGACGCTCCGGATTGAGTTGCGCCAGCTGGTCGACCAGCTGATCCAGTGGCGCGAGCGCGCGCTGCGCCAGCCAGCGTGACGCGAGCAGACTGAAGACCGCCACCGCGATCAGCGAAGCGCCGGCCGCCCAGACCAGCAACTGTTCGCGCGTTTCGACGAAGGTGATGTCATAGAGCAGATAGGCGTTGCCATCGTCTGCGGTCTTGCGCACCAGCAGGTTGAAGCTGCGGCCGCCGATTTCCAGATCCTCGTAGTAGCCGGGGCCGTAGGATTTCAGGCTGTCCGGCACCTGCTCGCCGGCGAAGAAGCGCAGGGCGTCGTGTGCGCTCTGGCGCCGGTCCGGCGCATGCGGGCCCATCATGTACGACAGCTCGCGCTCCATCAGATCGCGGACCGCGGCGTCCTCGATGTACTTGTCGCTGAGCCAGACGCCGATGCTGGCAAGCACCGCGATCAACAGCGACAGGCTGACCAGACCCCACACCAGGCGGCGATGCAGGGTGCTGCGTCGACGCCTAGCCATCGTCCGGCTCGGCATCGGCGGCGAGCCGGTAGCCCATGCCGCGGACCGTGTGCAGGAGCTTGTGCGCGAACGGCTTGTCGATCACGTTGCGCAGCGCGTGCATGTGCGCACGCAGCACATCGCCGTCCGGCACGTCGTCGCGCCAGAGCAGATATTCGAGTTCCTGGCGCAGCACCATGCGGCCGTTCTGTCGCAGCAGGAATTCGAGGATGCGGCGGATCGAACGGTTGAGCTGCAGGACCTTGCCGGCGCGCCGCACTTCCAGCGTGCGCGTGTCGTATTCGAGATCGGCAAGCCGCAGCGTGCCGGCGGTCAGTGCACCGCTGGCGCGGCGATGCAGCGCCTGCAGGCGTGCTTCGAGTTCGGCCATCGCGAACGGTTTGACCAGATAGTCGTCTGCACCGCACTGCAGGCCGCTGACGCGATCGCCCAGCGTGTCCATCGCGGTCAGCATCAGCACCGGCGTGTCGACACCGTGAAGGTCGCGCAGCTGGCGGCAGACGCTGGCACCGTCGAGGCCTGGCAGCATGCGATCGAGCACGATGACGTCGGCTTCGCCGCGCGTGGCCGCTTCGAGTCCGGCCGGACCGTCATAGGCGAAGTCGACGGTGTGGCGATGCGCGGCGAGATAGTCGCCGAGGTTGGCGGCCAGATCGGCGTTGTCCTCGATGAGCAGGACACGCATGCGCGTGCTCAGGCTTGTTCGCTGCGCTGTTCGTCGACAGCGTCGGTGCCCGGCACGAGGATGCGCGCGGCGATGATGCCGAGCTCGAACAGCAGGTAGACCGGAACCGCCAGCATGATCTGCGACACCACGTCCGGCGGCGTGAAGATCGCGCCGACCACGAACGCACCGACCAGCACGTACTGGCGATTGGCGGCGAGCTGCTTCGGCGTCACGAAACCGGTTTTGACGATCAGCACCAGCGCCACCGGTGTTTCGAACGCGAAGCCGAAGGCGATGAAGATCGTCAGCACGAAATCGAGATACTTGCTGATGTCGGTCATCACCGCGACACCCTGCGGCGCAACCGTCACCATGAAATGGAAAACCATCGGCAGCACGAGGAAATAGGCGAACGCGACGCCGCCGTAGAACAGCACCGTGCTCGACGCCATCAGCGGCGCGACCAGGCGCTTTTCACTCTTGTACAGGCCCGGCGCGACGAAGGCCCAGATCTGCCACAGCACCCAGGGCATGGCCGCCATGAACGCGACCACCGCGGCCAGCTTGATCGGGGCGAAGAACGGCGAGGCCACTTCGGTCGCAATCATCGAGCTGCCGGCCGGCAGCAGGCGCAGCATCGGCTTCGCCAGCAACGCATACAGCTGCTTGGCGAAGAAGCTCAGCGGAATGAAGATCAGCAGCACGCCGTAGACGATGCGCAGCAAACGCGCACGCAACTCCAGCAGGTGCGCCATCAGAGGCTGTTCGCTTCCGCTCTGGGGCTCGTCGCTCATGGCTTGCCGTTGGCGTCGTCGGCCGCCTTGCGCACCGATTCGCGCGCCGCGTCGGTTTCCTTCTTCACCGCATCGTGAAGGTTCGAGGCTTCCTTCTGCACGGTGTCGCGGAAACTCTGCGCGCCCTCCTGCATCGCCCGCTTGGCTTCTTCGAGCTTGGCGCGCAGTTCGGAAAGCTCGGCCTCACGATCCAGTTCGGCGGTCAGGTTGCGCAGATAGCCCTTGGCCTGGCCGGTCCAGCGGCCGACCGTGCGCGCGACTTTCGGCAGGCGCTCCGGCCCGAGCACGACCAGTGCGACCAGAAAGCACAGCAGCAGCTCGGAAAAACCGATATCGAACATGGGCGGACCGCCGTGACCGGCCTGCGATCAGTTGCGCGTCTGTTCGTGTTCGCGCGCTTCGCTCGCCGCCTTTTCCTGCTGCGCAAGCTGCGCCGGCGTCTTCGGCGCGTCTTCCTCGCCTTCCTTCATCGACTGCTTGAAGTTCTTGACCGCCGAACCGAGATCGCCGCCGGCATTGCGCAGCTTCTTGGTTCCGAAAACGAGAATGACGATCGCCAGGACGATCAGCCAGTGCCAGATGCTCAGTGAACCCATGACGAAACTCCTCTACTTGGATGCGCGCAACGCCTTTTCGGCGTGGCCGGAGGTACCGAACCGACGCGCCAGTTCTGCGCTCAGCGATTCTAGCGGCAGACCGCGATGCGCCATCAGGACCAGCGTGTGAAACCACAGGTCGGCGAGTTCGTGGACGAACGCGCCGTCATCATCGTTCTTCGCGGCGATGATCGTCTCTGCCGCTTCCTCGCCGACTTTCTTGGCAATGGTATCGACGCCTTTTTCGTACAGGCTGGCGATGTACGAACTCTTCGCGTCCGCACCTTTGCGCGACTCGATCGTCGCATAGAGCTGGGACAGTACGTCGGCGGGCGAAGACACGTTGATCATCCGGGACAGGTGCGGGGTCGCCAGTTTACGCCGAGCGAGGGCCGCCCGGATCAACGACGGACGAGCAGACCCTTGTCGGTGAGGAACTGCTTGGCTTCGCCGACGCTGTAGGTGCCCTGATGAAAGATGCTGGCGGCCAGCACCGCATCGACACCGCCGTCGTGAAAGCCGTCGTAAAGATGTTCGAGGGTGCCGACGCCGCCGGAGGCAATCACCGGCACGCTGACGGCGTCGGAGATCGCGCGCAGCAGTTCGTTGTCGTAGCCGCCCTTGGTGCCGTCACGGTCGATGCTGGTGACGAGCAACTCGCCGGCGCCCTTCTGCACGATCGTGCGCGCCCATTCGATGGCGTCGAGGCCGGTCGATTTGCGCCCGCCGTGCGTGAACACTTCCCAGCGCACCGGCTCCTTCTTCTTGTTGACGCGCTTGGCGTCGATCGCGACGACGATGCACTGCACGCCGTAACGGCCGCCGGCTTCGCTGACGAAATCCGGATTGTCGACCGCCGCGGTATTGATGCTGACCTTGTCGGCGCCGGCCGAAAGCAGTGCGCGGACATCGGCGCAGTTGCGTACGCCGCCGCCGACGGTCAGCGGAATGTAGATCTGGCGGGCAACCGCTTCGACGGTCTGGAACAGCGTCGGCCGGTCGTCGACCGACGCCGTGATGTCGAGAAACACCAGCTCGTCGGCGCCCTGCGCGTCGTACTTGCGCGCAACCTCGACCGGATCACCGGCGTCCTGCACGTCTTCGAACTTGATGCCCTTGACGACGCGGCCGCGGTCGATGTCGAGGCAGGGAATGATGCGTTTGGCGAGCATGGCGGATCGCGGCTTGCGCCGCTCCTACAGGATGATGGCGCCCGTTCCCGGCAGGAGCGGCGCGAGCCGCGAACGCGCGGCGGTCGGAAACGAAACCATCGGGCGCTTCAAGCCTTGGCGATCCTGACCGCTTCCTTGAAGTCGAGGCTGCCTTCGTACAGCGCACGACCGATCACGGCGCCGGCGACACCATCACCCTCGATATCCTTGAGTCGGCGGATGTCGTCGAGGCTGGACACACCACCGGACGCCAGCACCGGCGTCTTCAGCGCGCGTGCCAGCGTGCTCGTCGATTCGGCGTTGAAGCCCTGCATCATGCCGTCGCGCGAGATGTCGGTGTAGATGATCGCCTCGACACCGTCGCGTTCGCAGTGGATCGCGGTTTCGACGACATCGTGGCCGGTGACCTTGGCCCAGCCGTTGAGCGCGACGCGACCGTCCTTGGCATCGAGGCTGACGATGATGTGGCGCGGGAATTCCAGACAGAGATCGTGCAGGAAGTGCGGCGCGTTGACCGCCTTGGTGCCGATGATCACGTACTGCACGCCGGCGTTGAGATAGCGCTGGACGGTTTCCTCGTCGCGGATGCCACCGCCGATCTGCACCGGCACGTCGACGGCCGCGACGATCTCCTCGACCACCTTGAGGTTGACCGGCGCACCCTTGAACGCACCATCGAGATCGACGACGTGAATGCGTTCGGCGCCTTCGTCGGCCCAGCGCTTAGCGACCGATGCCGGGTCGTCCGAGAACACGGTGGCGTCATTCATCCGGCCCTGGCGTAAACGCACGCACTGGCCGCCTTTGAGATCAATTGCGGGGATCAACAGCATGAGCTGCTACACGTAGTCAGGTGATAGGCGGTTCGGAGGAGAAGATTCGAGCCGGAGGCGTGGATGCGGATGAAGAATGTCGGGGAGACCTGACGTTGCCGACACTCTGCCTGAAACCGCGCGACGCTGGCAAGCCGCATCCGGGCGAGCGCCTTGTCGTGACCGGACTAGGCGGGATCCCACTGCGTGAAATTGGCGAGCAGCATCATCCCGTAGTTCTGCGATTTCTCGGGGTGAAACTGGAAGGCGGCAATGTTGTCGCGCGCGATCGCCGACGCGAAGCTGGCGCCGTAGTCGGTGCTGCCCATGATGTGCGCGGGATTGGTCGGCACGGCGTGGTAGCTGTGCACGAAATAGAACCAGGTCTGGTCCGGTACGCCGCGCCACAGCGGATGCTGCTGCACCTGGCGGACGCGGTTCCAGCCCATGTGCGGCACCTTCAAGCGATTCGGTGAACCGTCTTCCGGCGGGTCCGGGAAGCGCGTGACCCGGCCCGGAAACAGGCCAAGCGCCGGGACGCCGCCGTTCTCGTCGCTCCACTCCAGCATCACTTGCATGCCGAGGCAGACGCCGAGCATCGGCTTGCTGCGCGCAGCCTCGGCAACCATCTCGTTGAGCTCCAGCCGCTGCAGTTCTTTCATGCACTCGCGCACGCCGCCGACACCGGGCAGCACGAGGCGATCGCATTTGAGCAGCTCGTTCGGGTCGTAGCTGATGATGACCCGACCGGAATCCGAAACCCGCTCCAGCGCCTTGCCGAGCGAGTGCAGATTGCCCATGCCGTAGTCGATGACGCCGATCGATGCCATGTGAGGTGCCGGCGCGGTTCAGGCGACGCGAACAACGCGCGCCGGGAAGAAAAGGCGGCTCACGTCAGAGGCTGCCTTTGGTCGAGGGCATGACGTCGCCGAGCCGTTCGTCGCGGCTGGTCGCGACACGCAGTGCGCGCCCGAAAGCCTTGAACACGGTTTCGACGATGTGGTGCGCATTGCGGCCGCGCAGGTTGTCGATGTGCAGCGTCACCTTCGCGTGGTTGACGAAGCCCTGGAAGAACTCGCGGAACAGGTCGACATCGAACTCGCCGATGCGCGCACGCGGGAAGTCGACGAAGTATTCGAGATCGGGCCGGCCGGACAGGTCGATGACGACGCGCGACAGCGCCTCGTCGAGCGGCACGTAGCTGTGGCCGTAACGCACCAGACCCTTCTTGTCGCCAAGCGCCTTGTCGAAGGCCTGGCCCAGCGTGATGCCGATGTCCTCCACCGTGTGGTGATCGTCGATCTCGCGATCACCCTTGGCCTCGACGACCAGGTCGATCAGACCATGCCGCGCGATCTGGTCGAGCATGTGGTCGAGAAAGGCGATGCCGGACGCAAGCCGCGCCTCGCCGGTCCCGTCGAGATTGATCTCGACGCGAATCTGCGTCTCGCGGGTGTTGCGCTCGATGCTGGCGGTACGGGCAGCCATAAAGGGCCGGGGCGGGCACGAAAGGGCGCAAAGGATACTCTGGGCGTGGGTAAATTTGAATCAGTGTTCAATGCCCCCATCAGATCGGGCAATTCCGGTCACCGACGACGCCCCCGATGAGCCTGCCCCTGTCCATTCTCGATCTCGCACCGGTGGTTGACGGCTCCCCGGCCGCGGTGTCGATCCGCCGTACCGTCGAACTTGCCCGACTGGCCGAACGGCTCGGCTATGCGCGCGTCTGGTACGCCGAACATCACGCGATGCCGAGCGTCGCCAGCAGCGCGCCCGAAATCCTGATTGCCAGCAGCGCCGCTGCCACGCGACGCATCCGCCTCGGTTCCGGCGGCGTGATGCTGCCCAACCACGCTCCGCTGCGCGTTGCCGAGAACTTCCACACCCTCGAAGCCCTGTATCCGGGCCGCATCGATCTGGGGCTCGGTCGCGCGCCCGGTGGCGTGCCCGGCGCCAGCCGCGCGCTGCGTGCCGGCCGCGGCGACCTGTTCGCGCAAATGCTCGACGAACTGCTGATGTATTCCCGCGGCGACGCACCGGCCGGCTTCGACGCGGTACACGCCGAACCGGGAGGCGTCGGCTGCCCGCCGATCTGGCTGCTCGGCTCCAGCGGCGCGAGTGCCCGCATGGCCGGTGAAGCCGGCATGGGCTACAGCTTCGCCGCGCATTTCTCGCCGGCTCCGCCGGCACCCGCGATGCGGGCCTACCGCCAGCACTTCCGGCCGTCGCCACAGTTCGCCAAGCCACACGCGATCCTCGGCGTCGCGGCGGTCTGCGCCGACAGCGACGCGCAGGCCCGCGAACTGGCGGCGACGATGGAACTGGCCTGGCTGCGCATCCACAGCGGCCGCTTCCTGCCGCTGCCAAGCCCGGCAGAAGCCCTGGCCTATCCGTACAACGACGACGAACGCGAGGTACTGCAGGAGTTGCGCGCGCGAACCATCGTCGGCACACCGGGCGCCGTGCGCGCCGGCATCGAGGCCGCCGCCGCCGACAGCGCCGCCGACGAGGTGATGGTGGTCAGCAACGTTTTCGACCCGGCGGCGCGTTTGCGTTCGTACGAGTTGCTGGCGGCGGCATTCGGTTGAATGCGGTTCGTTCCCGGCATCGCGGCACGCGGGCTTTTGACGTTCGGGGTTCCCTCGGGGGGCACCGAGCAGCGCGGCGCGCGCAGGGAATGACGTGCCAGGCCACCGTCGCGGCAGGGACGCCGCGTCGGCGACGGTCCCGAGCACGAGAGCAGCGCAGGGGCGTGCTTTCTGTTGCTCCCTTCTCCTTGCACGAGCAAAGGGAAGAAGGCCGCGCTCACGGCGCGAAACAAAAAGTCAGATCAGGAGCCGAACGAAGCAGAACGAGCGCAAGCCCTGTGCAGTAGCGCGCCTCGCCCGCGACCGCGGCGTCAACCGAGACCGAACACCAGCGCCACCACCAGCGCCGCCGCCGCCAACAGACCGCCGATCGCAGGGCCGAGGCCGACAAAGCGCAGGCCGTCAGTGGCACCCGGCGGCAACAGCTTGCGGCCGCCAAGCATCGGCGTGATCAGATCCTCGCGGCGCACGACGCGATAGAACAGCACAGTGGCGAGGTGCAACCCGAGCAGCGCCAGCAGCAGATCGAATGACAGACTGTGGACGTCGGCAAACGTGCGACCGGTCGCAAAGCGCACGAAATGCGAAAGCGGCCCGGATTCGACGCCGTCGGTATCGACCGAGAACAGGCCGGTGCCGGTCTGCAACAGCAGCAGCGCCAGCAGCGCCAGCACGCTCCAGCCGCCCATCGGATTGTGGCCGATGCTGTGCGTCGCCGGCTGTTGCCGCAGACGCTTCGCGTACGCGACAAACGCGGACGGTCCGCGCACGAAGCTGGCGAAGCGCGCCGTCGTGCTGCCCGCGAAACCCCAGTACAGCCGGAACAGCAAAAGGGCCAGCACCGTGTATCCGGACACGCGATGCCAGCGCAGATGGTCGTATTCTGCGCTCCACCACGAGAACAGGAACAGCAGGATCAGCGCGACGTGCAGCAGCCGCGTCGGCAGGTCCCAGACGCGCTGCGCCAGCGCACCGTCGCGCTTGTCCGGCGTCATCGGCCTGCTCAGTGATGATCCTTGTCGCGGAATTCGTCGTGGCAGCCCTTGCAGGCCTTGCCGAGTTCCGGCACCTGCGCGGCGAAGCCGGCGGCGTCGTTGGCGTTGGCCAGCGCGGCCAGTTTGCCGGCTTCGGTGACCAGCGCTTCGCGCTTCTGCGCGAACTCGTCCGGCTTCAGCCAGATTTCCGCCTTGGCGCCGGTCTTGCGCTTGGTCTCGTGACCGGAACCGGCCGGGAACCAGTCCTTGAGCTGCGGTGCCAGGTCGTCGATGGTGTTCGCCGCACTCGCGAGTTCCGGATTGAGGCTGCCGCCGGCCTTGAGCGTGTCGGCGATCGTCTTCATCGAATCACCGATCTTCTCGAAACCCTCGTGCCGCGTTTCCATCGCCTGCTTGACCTCCGGACTGATCGGCGGCTTCTGTTCGCAGGCCGGCAGCACGAACACAGCGGCAAGCGCGAGGGACACGGGCAGACGCTTGAGTTTCATGGCGCAGACTTTCCTTGGCATTCACGGGGGATGGCGCGAGCTTACTGAAGGCCGCGGCCGAAGTCTCGCCCTAGCGGGACTCGAGCCAGAACGTCACCGGACCGTCATTGACCAGCGCGACTTTCATGTCGGCCCCGAAGCGGCCGCAGGCCACGTCGCCGTGCGCCGCGCGCGCCCGTTCGGCCAGATGGACGAACAGCGCGTGCGCATGCGCCGGCGCCGCCGCGGTCGAAAAACCGGCGCGCGTGCCGCTGCGCGTGTCGGCGGCCAGAGTGAACTGCGGCACCAGCAGGAGGCCGCCGCCGGTATCGCGCAGCGCGCGATTCATGCGCCCGGCCTCGTCGACGAACACGCGATAGGTCAGCAGGCGGTCGAGCAGCCGCTGGGCGCTCGCTTCGCTGTCCTGCGGCTGCACGCCAACCAGCACCAGCAGGCCCGCGCCGATCGCGCCGACGCGCTCGCCGTCGATGCGCACCTCGGCCTCGCTGACACGCTGCAACAGTCCGATCATTGCTGATGGCTTCCGGCGGATTGGATGATCGCGACGGCGCTCGCGACGGTTCGGGCCGGGACTCTACAATCGCACGCCATGAAATCCCTGGTCGGTTTTCTGCTCGCTGCGCTGGCGATCCTGCCACTGCCTATTCTGCACGGCCTCGCCGCCCTGGCGAGCGTGCCGCTGTGGCTGCTGCCAGGCAAGCCGCGGCGATTGACGCGCTGGCATCTGCAGCACTGTCTGCCGGAGATCTGCGCGCGCGAACGCCGCAGGCTGGTGCGACAAAGCCTCGGCCACATGCTCAAGGCGCTGATCGAAGCACCGGCGTTCTGGTTCGGGTCCCGGAAACGTCTCGATCGCTGGCTCGCCGATCCGCACGCCGCACGGCAGATCGCCGAACTGCGTGCGCAGGGTCGCGGCGTGATCTGGCTGTGCCCGCATTGGGGTGCCTGGGAGCTGGCCGGCCTGTTCTGCTCGGCGCACGGCCCGATGACCTCGCTGTACAAGCCGCAGAAGGGGGCGGTCGACGCGCTGATGCTGGAAGGCCGCTCGCGGCTCGGCGCGAAACTGGTGCCGACCACCGGCGCCGGCGTGAAGGCGCTGCTGACGGCGCTCAAGCGCAACGAGATGATCGGCATCCTGCCCGATCACGATCCACCGCCCGGCTCCGGCGTGTTCGCACCGCTGTTCGGCATCACGGCGCACACCACGGAACTGGTCAGCAAGCTTGCCGCACGCAGCGGTGCGCCGGTCTGGTTCTGCCTTGCCGAACGCCTGCCGCTGGGCAAGGGCTATCGCTTCCATCTGCAACCTGCACCCGAAGGCATCGCCGATCCGACGCGTGGCGTCGCCGTACTCAACACCGCCATCGAGGCTATCGTGCGCCGCTGGCCGGACCAGTACTGGTGGGCGTACGAGCGCTACCGGCGTCAACCGGCCGGACAGCCCAGTCCATACGCGCAGCAGAAAATCCGACGGAACTGAATCGGAATTGCCGCGGTCAGTTGCACGATTTCGCAGGAAAGGAGCATCGGCACCGGGGGCTGCGCGACAGATCGCGCGCGTCTGCGGCACCGCGCTCCCCGCTCCACCAGAACGTCAAAGGACGCATAGAGAAGAGCATGGGAAACCAAGAGATGGGCGCAAGCCCCGATGAAGTGCTGATCGAAGCACGTGGCCTGATACGACGCTACGGCCCGACCGTCGCCGTCAACAATCTCGATCTGACCTTGCGCAAGGGCGAGATCGTCGGCCTGCTCGGGCCGAACGGCGCCGGCAAGTCGACGACGATGAAGATGCTGACCGGCAATCTTGCGCCGAGTGCCGGCGAAGTGAAGATCAAGGGCGTGTCGCTGCGCGAGCAGCCGAAGCTCGCCAAGAGTCACATCGGCTATCTGCCCGAACAGCCGCCGGTCTACCCGGAACTGACGGTCGACGAATACCTGCGCTTCTGCGCGAGCCTGCATCGCATGGCCGGCAAGGACATTGCGGCGGCGCTGGCTTCGGCGAAGCGCGATTGCGGCCTCGGCGACGTCGGCTCGCGACTGGTCGGCAATCTGTCGAAGGGCTACCAGCAGCGCGTCGGCATCGCGCAGGCGATCATCCATCGCCCGCCGGTGGTGATTCTCGACGAGCCGACGGTCGGCCTCGATCCGATCCAGATTCGCGAAATCCGCTCGCTGATCGCCGAACTCGGCAAGACCCATACGGTGATCCTGTCGAGCCACATCCTTCCGGAAATCCAGGCCGTCTGCGATCGCGTGATGATCATTGCGCGCGGTCTGGTGGTCTACAACGAACCGGTCGCGAACACGCATAACCAGTCCTCGGTCGTCTGCGGTTTCCGGCGTCCACCCGAAGCGGTGCAGCTGGCCGGCATCGACGGCGTCGACGGCGCGAGCGTGCTCGGTGACGGGCGCTTTCTCGTCAGCACCCGCAAGAACGCCGATCCGCGCGAAGCGATCGCCGCGGCTGCGGCCGAGCGCAACTGGGGCCTCATCGAGCTGCACGCACAGCAGCGCACGCTCGAAGAGATTTTCGTCGAACTGACCTCCGGTGACCTGAGGGCCGCGGCATGAGCAATGTCTTCAATATCGCGCGCGTCGAATGGCGCCGCATCTTTCTCTCGCCGCTGGCCTGGGCGGTCCTGGCGATCGTGCAGTTCATCGTCGGCTTCGTGTTCATCAACCTGCTGCTGCAGTACGCGAACGATGCGGCGCAGGGCAGCGATCTCGGCGTTTCCGATGTCGTCGCCGGTTCGCTGTACGGTTTTTCGACGATCCTGCTGCTGCTGATCATGCCGCTGATGACGATGCGGCTGTTCGCCGAGGAGCGCAAGACCGGCGCGATCACCCTGCTGTTCTCGGCGCCGGTGTCGCTGACCGAAATCGTGCTCGGCAAATTCCTCGGCGTGCTCGGCTTCATCGTCGTGGTGATGGTGCTGATGGCCCTGATGCCGCTGTCGCTGGCCTGGTCGACCAACATGGATTGGGGCCGCGTCGCCGCCGGCCTGCTCGGCCTGTTCCTGCTGATGACCTCGTTCGGCGCGGTCGGCCTGTTCGTCTCGTCCTGCACACGTGAGCCGACGATCGCCGCGGTCGGCAGCTTCGGCCTGCTGCTCGTGATCTGGCTCGCCAACATCCTCGCGTACAACGACAGCGTGCCGTTCCACCAGGTGTTTTCGTACCTGTCGCTGATCGACCATTTCGAGAGTCTGCGGCGCGGTGTGTTCGCGACCGCCGATGTTGCCTACTACCTGCTGTTCTCGGCGCTGTTCCTGTGGCTGACCGTGCTGCGCCTCGACGTCGAACGCAACTGAGAACTCGAGACCAGACCCGCCATGAAACAAAAGAACCAGGTTTTTGCGCAGCAGTTCTTCAACGCGCTGCTGATCATCGTCGTCATCGGTCTGCTGGGCTTCCTGTCGGTGCGCTTCAAGACCGATCTGGACTGGACTGCCGGCCATCGCAACACGCTGACCGCAGCGAGCGTCAAGCAGCTCAAGGCCATGCCCGATCCGATCACGTTCTACGTGTTCGCACCGAGCGGGGCCGAGACGCGGCACGCCGTCGAGGCCGATCTCGAACGCTACAAGCGCGTCAAGCGCAACATCGCGATCAGCTTCGTCGACCCGAGCGCCGATCCGCAGAAGGTGCGCGATTTCAAGGTCAACTACGTCGGCCAGATCGTGGCCGAATATGACGGTCGCCGCGAGACCCTGAACGCGACCACCGAACCGGCGATCACCACCGCGCTGCAAAGGCTCGCCTACGGCGGCGAGCAGTGGGTGGTGTTTCTCGAAGGGCACGGCGAACGCTCGCTGAGCGAACCGTCGCAGAGCTCGTTCACGAAGTTCGAGCAGGCGATGAAGGACAAGGGCCTCAAGGTCCAGGGTCTCAACCTCGTCAAGACGCCGAAGATCCCGGACAACACCAGCGTGCTGGTGATCGCCTCGCCTTCGGCGCAGCTGCTGCCCGGCGAAGCGCAGATCGTCACCGACTACGTTGCGCACGGCGGCAACGTGCTGTGGCTGGCCGATCCGGACTATCCGCCGGGCATCGCGCCGCTGGCCAAGGAACTCGGCGTGACCTGGCAGAACGGTTACGCGATCTTCCCGGACTATCAGATGCTTGGCACCGGCCATCCGGGCTTCTTCGCCGCGATCGGCTATCCGCCGAACCCGGTGACACAGGGGCTCGACATGGTCACGCTGTTCCCGCTGGTGCGCTCGCTGACGACCGCGCCGACCGGCGACTGGAAGGCGCAGCCGATGCTGCAGACCACCGAAACCGCATGGCTGGAAACCGGCGACATCCACGCCGGCACCGTGCAGTTCGACGGCAATGACATCAAGGGTCCGTTGACGATCGGTGCGACGCTGACGCGCGACTACAAGCCGGCGGCGGATGACAAGGAAGGCAAGGCGCACCCGCAGCGCGTCGCGCTGATCGGTGATGCCGACTTCCTGTCCGACGCCTATCTCGACCAGCTCGGCAACCAGCAGCTCGGCCTCAACATCATCCAGTGGCTGGCGAGCCGCGATGCGCAGCTCAACATCGACATCCCGAAGGCGCCGGACACCGCTTTGTTCCTGCCAGGCTGGGCGACGATGGCGATCGCCGCCGGCTTCATCGCGATCCTGCCGCTGCTGCTGCTCGGCTTCGGCGTGACGCGCTGGGCGCTGCGCCGCCGGCGCTGATCGCGAGGATCGTCATGAAACGCGCATACCTCAATCTCGCCCTGCTGGTGATCGTCGCCGGCCTAGCCGCAACCGTCTGGTTCACGCAGAAGAAGGAGCAGAAAGGCGCGCCGCTGACGACGCTCAGCGCGGATGCCGTCAACAGCATCAGCATCGCGCATCCGGACCAGCCGACGATCGAGCTCGAAAAGAAGGGCGCGGAATGGCAGCTGGTCGAGCCGGTGCAGTCGCCGACCGATCCGTTCGAAGTCGCCTCGCTCGTCAATCTGGCGACGCAGGAGACCAAGCGCACGCTGAAGGTGGCCGACGTCAAGCTCGCCGATCTCAAGCTCGATCCGCCGCAGTTCACGATCACGCTCAACGATCAGAAACTGGATTTCGGTGATACCGAGCCGCTTGAGTACCACCGCTACGTCCGGCACGGCGACACGATCGCACTGATTGACGACCCGTCCGCCACGGCGGTCGACGCCGACTATTCGAATCTGGTCGCCAAGGAGCTGATCAGTCCGGGCGCCGAGATCGAGAAGATCGACGTGCCGGGACTCAGCGTCTCGCGCAGCGACGGCAAGGACTGGTCGGCGACGCCGGCTTCGGACGCCGCCAGCGGCGATGCGATCGCGAAGTTCGTCGAGGCCTGGCGCGCCGCACGTTCGATGTGGAACGCGGCGATGCCCGATGACGGCGGCAAGGGTCAGCCGATCACCATCACGACCAAGGGCGGCGCCATCCACCTGGTGCTGGTCAGCGAGCAGCCGCAGCTGATCATCGACCGACCGGACCTGAAAATCCGCTATTCGCTCTCGAAGGCCGACGCCGACACGCTGCTGAAGCTGGCGCCGCCAAAGCCGGCGGAGGACGCCGGGCCCGACACGGCGAGCGCCCCGACCCACAAGACTGACGACGCCAAGCCTGCAGAGAAATAGCCGTCACGGGCGATCGCCCCGTCCGACATTGGTGGAATAATGCGGCCCGCTGTTGCGGGCCGTTTTCCTTTCCGCAGCCCAACGATGACGAGCCGATGCCTGAACTTCCCGAAGTCGAAACCGTGCGCCGCGGCCTCGAGCCGCATCTGCGTGGGCGGCGCATCACCAAGGTCACGGTGCGCGATCCGCGCCTGCGCTGGCCGGTGCCGACCGGGCTCGCGCGCGACGCGGCCGGCCGCCGCATCGACGCCATCGCGCGGCGCGGCAAATACCTGATCGTCACGCTCGACGGCGGTGACCGCATGATCTGGCATCTGGGCATGAGTGGGCGGATGTTCGTGCTCGATGCCGCGCATCCTCTGGTCAAGCACGATCATGTCGACTTCGCGCTCGACAGCGGCAAGCTGGTCCGCTTCCATGATCCGCGCCGTTTCGGCGCGGTGCTGTGGTGGCCGCGCGACGACAACACGCATCCGCTGCTGGCGACGATGGGACCGGAGCCCTTTGATCCGGCATTCGACGGCGACTACCTCTTCAAGCGCTCGCGCAAGCGCGAGGTCGCGGTCAAGAACTTCATCATGGACGGCCACATCGTCGTCGGTGCCGGCAACATCTACGCGGCCGAGAGCCTGTTCCGGGCGGGCATCCGCCCGACGCGCCGTGCCGGCAGGTTGACCCGCGCCGAAGCGACGCGGCTCGCCGACAAGATTCGCGAAGTGCTCGCCGAAGCCGTCGAACGCGGCGGCACCACGTTGCGCGATTTCGCCGGCGCCGACGGCGCCTCCGGCTACTTCCAGCAGGAGCTGTTCGTCTACGGCCGCGGCGGCGAAGCCTGCCGGGTCTGCGGCGCTGAAATCCGCGCATTGGTGCTCGGTGCGCGCGCATCCTGCTACTGTCCGCAATGCCAGCGCTAGGGACAGGGAGCGGAGGATGACGATCACGCAGGCGCTGTTGCTGTTCACCGCGGCCGCCGGGCTGCTGACGATCATGCCCGGGCTCGACACGATGCTGGTGCTGCGCACGGCGCTCGGACAGGGCGCGCATGCCGCGATGCTCGCCGGTGCCGGCATCTGCGCCGGCTGCCTGGTCTGGGGCGTGCTGGCCTCGACGGGACTCGACGTGGTACTCGCGGTATCCCGTAGCGCCTACGACGTGCTGCGCATGGCTGGCGCCGCGTATTTGCTGTGGCTCGGCCTGCAACTCTGGCGACGGCCACGCCGCGCGCCGCCGACGCCGTCGGCACCGCAAGCGGGCCTGCGCAGCTTCATGCGCGGCCTGCTGACCAATCTGCTCAACCCCAAGGTCGGCGTCTTCTACGTGAGCTTTCTTCCGCAGTTCATGCCGGCCGGCGTCGATCCAGCCCGCTTCGGCACACTGCTCGCGGCGATCCATGCCGGCGAAGGCCTGTTGTGGTTCGCGCTGCTGACCGTGGCGACACAGCCCTTGTCGCGCTGGCTCGCGCAGCCGCCGTTGCAGCGAGCCATGGATCGTGTGACCGGCAGCCTGTTCCTGCTGTTCGGCCTGCGCCTGGCGACGTCGGCGCGCAGTCCGTGAGCGCGCCACGCCCCTGGCCGCCGCCGCCGCGCGGCGCGTTCACGCCGGCCGCCCGTGAGCACCGGCTTTGCGGCGGCGTGGAAGTGCTTGCCTTGCTGCATGTTCTGGCCGGTCTTGCCTGGCCACTGCTCGTGGTCGGCACGCACGCGGTCGATCGCTGGCTGCCGGGTATCGCCGGCAATCGTTACTGGTGCGCACTGCTGGGTCCGACGATCGCAAGCTGGGGGCTGCTGCTGTGGTTCGTCGTCCGCAACGGCGTGCGTCGCGGCCAACGCTGGGCCTGCGACGCCGCGATCGCCGCGATCCTGGTCTGGCTGCCGCTCGATTTCGCGCTGTGCTTCGCCTTCCGTTTCGTGCCGGGCATGATCCTCGACCCGGCCGTCGGCCTGCTGATGCTCGGCCTGCTGGCGGCGATCCACCCGCGCCTGCCGCTGGATTGAAGAGCCCGCAGATGAGTGATCGCCCCGATCCGCTGGCCCGGCCCCTGCAACTGCCGTGTGGCACGCGGCTGCCGAACCGCCTCTGCAAGGCGGCGATGACCGAAGGGCTGGCCGACGCCGGTCTGCGGCCGACCGCTCGCCTCGCTGCCCTGTATCGCCGCTGGTCGGAAGGTGGCGCCGGCCTGCTGCTGACCGGCAACGTGCAGATCGATCGGCGCGTGCTCGAACGGCCCGGCAATGTCGCGATCGATCCGGCGCCGACCGATGCGGAGACGATGCAGCGCCTGCGCGAATGGAGCCGCGCCGGCACGGTCGGCGGCAATCATCTGTGGATGCAGATCTCGCATGCGGGCCGGCAGTCGCCGTGGTATGTGACGCGCCAGCCGCTGGCACCGTCGGCCGTGCAGCTCAAGCTGCTCGGCAATTACGCAAGGCCGCGCGCGCTGAACGAAGACGAAATCCTCGATTTCATCGAGCGCTATGCGCGTGTCGCCGTGGTGGCGCGCGAGACCGGCTTCACCGGCGTGCAGATCCATTCGGCGCACGGCTATCTGCTCAGCTCGTTCCTGTCGCCGGTCACCAACCTGCGCAGCGATGCCTGGGGTGGCTCGCTGCGGAACCGCGCGCGCATGTTGATCGAAACGATACGGGCCACGCGCAAGGCCGTCGGCCGTGACTTTCCGGTCGCGCTGAAGCTCAACTCCGACGACTTCCGCAAGGGCGGTTTCACGCACGCCGACTGCCTGCAGCTCGTGCAATGGCTCAACGACGAGTCGCTCGATCTGCTCGAACTGTCCGGCGGCACCTACGAGCAACCGCGTCTGCTCGGCTTTTCCGGCAAGACCGAAGACGCCGCACCACAGCGCGAAAGCACTGTGTTGCGGGAAGCGTATTTTCTCGACTACGCCGCCGACGTGCGCAAGATCGCGACCATGCCGCTGATGGTCACCGGCGGCTTCCGCACCCGCGCCGGCATCGAAGAAGCACTCGACAGCGGCGCCGTCGACGTCGTCGGCCTCGGCCGGCCACTGTGCGGTGAACCCGATCTGCCGAAGCGCCTGCTCGCAGGCGAAATCACCGAAATGCCGCGCTACGAAAAGCAGATGCAGCTCGGCACCGGCATCTTCGCGCCGACCAGCACGGTCTTCGTGCTCAAGCTGATCAACCTGCTCGGCCAGCAAGGCTGGTTCTATCTGCAGATCTTCCGTCTCGCCGACGGCAAGACACCGGACTTCAAGCTCGGCGTGTTCGGTTCGTTCTGGCGCTACCTGCTCGACGAATACCGGCAGGCCTGGCGTGTGCAGCGCGCGCGGCTCAAGCGCTGGTCCTAATTCAGCGCGCTGGGTACCGCAAGCCGGAACGGGCTGATCTTTGCGTCGAAGCGCTGTTTGCCCTCGACGACCATCATGTCGAACTCGCCGTGCATGGTGCCGACCGGCGTGCTCAGCGGACAGCCGCTGCTGTACTGGAATTCCTCGCCGGGCCCGAGCACCGGCTGATAACCGACAACGCCGGGACCGCGCACTTCATCGACCTGCGCCTCGCCGTTGGTGATCACCCAGTGGCGGTTGAGCAGCTGCACGGTTTCGTCGCCTTCATTGCGGATCGTGATGTGATACGCGAACAGCCAGTGCCCCGCTTCGGGGTCCGACTGCTCGGCGACGAAACGTGGCTTGACGATGATGCGGATGCCACGGGTCACGGTGTCTGACATGGCTCAACTACCTTTTCGCGAGATTTTCCCGGACACGAAACTCACGGACGCACACGGCCAGGGGCGGCAAAAACCATTGTCTGGCTGGTCTTTGGAAATCCCTGGTTCCGGCTTCTTCTGCCGCGAATCTCGAACGGCGTCGAGGGAAGCTTTGCACGGCGTCGCGAGCGGGTGTCTGGCGCTGACCGCCGGCGCGCAGCAAGCGCAGCGTACATCAGTACGTGAGCATTGCGAGCACCGCCGGGCGGTGCCAGACGCACGCGCAGCAGCCGTGCGGGGTTTCCCTAGAACATGCCGGTGGCGAGTTTCGCCGCCTCCGACATCATGGTCTGGTTCCAGGGCGGATCGAACACCAGCTCGACATCGGATTCGACGATCGTCGGAATCTGCTCGACCTTGCTCTTGACGTCGGCGACGAGGATGTCGCCCATGCCGCAGCCGGGCGCAGTCAGCGTCATGCGCACATTGGCGCGGCGCTTGCCCGGGTCCAGCGTTTCGATCCTGCACTCGTAGACCAGACCGAGCTCGACGATATCGACCGGGATTTCCGGGTCGTAGCAGGTCTTGAGCTGATCCCAGACGGCCTTCTCGATGTCTTCGTCGCTGGCATCGGCCGCGATCTCCGGGCCTTTGACGATCTGCTGGCCGATCGCGTCGGCATCCTTGCCTTCGATGCGGAACAGGTGGCCTTCGACCTGGACGGTGAAGCTGCCGCCGAGCGCCTGCGTGATCTGCGCGTGCGCGCCTTCCGGCAGCTCGACCTTGGTGCCTTGCGGAATCAGGACGCCGATGACATCGCGCGTCAGGCTGACAGGTTCGTGGATGGCGCTCATGGGGATGGTTGGCTCGCGCCGACCGGCGCGAAAACGTAGGAACGTGATTTTAAACCAGCGCGACAGCCCCCGCGTTAAGCGAGCGGCCATGCCGGCTTCATTTATGATCGAAAACCGCCCATACAAGCCCGCCGAGAACCGAACCATGAAAACGCTGGCCTGGCTGCTTCCTGCCGCCCTGCTGTTCGCAGGCACCGCTCACGCCGCCGACGCACCGGCACCGCGCATCGTCGCGGTCGATGGTCAGGGCGAAGTCAGCACGCTGCCGGACCGAGCGCGCCTCAATCTCGCCGCCGACGCGCTCGATCCCGATCTGAAGACCGCCGAGGCGCAGGTCAATGGCATCGTCCGCGCGTATCTGGCCGAAGCGCACAAGCTCGGCGCCAGCGACAAGGAGATCTCGACCGCCGGCATCAGCATCAATCCGGAATACGTCTGGGACGACAAGGCCAAGCAACAGAAGCTGGTCGGCTATCGCGCACGCCGCGACATTGCCGTCACCGTCAGCAATCTCGACAAGCTCGGCGACTTCGTGCTTGGTGCCACCAGGGTCGGCATCAACCACGTCAGCTCGCCGACCCTGGAATCAAGCCAGGCCGATGCCTTGACACGCGAAGCGCTGGCCAAGGCCGCGACCGATGCGCGCGACAAGGCGCGGCTGCTGGCCGAGACGCTGGGCATGAAGCTCGGGCCGGTGCGCACCTTGCGCGTCAACAACGACATGCCGCCGCCGACGCCGATGGTGATGGCCAAGGCCATGGCCTACAGCGCCGCCGACAGCAACGGCGGCAACGACGAGATGGGTTTTGCCGGCGGCGAGATCAAATACCGCGCCACGGCCAGCGCCGAATTCGATCTGCTGGAACATTGAGACATGTTTTTTATGATTGACTAAAACTTCGGTTCTGAGTCTTTAGTCACGACAGCGACGGCCGGCCACCGGTAGCTCGCGGCGCGCGCAAACCTCGACCGTGCGCGCAAATCGCGGCGATGCGATAATGCGGCGCTTTCTCCCCCGCCTTTTACCAGGGGCCGAAAGTGGCCAGCAGCAAACCTACCGCCGTCGTCGGCGTCATCATGGGCTCCCGCTCCGATTGGGAGACGATGGCACATGCCGCGCAAACGCTGGCAGACCTCGGCATCGCCTTTGAGACCCGCGTGGTTTCGGCGCACCGCACGCCCGATCTGCTGTTCGACTACGCCGAGCAGGCCGCCACCCGCGGACTCAAGGTGATCATCGCCGGCGCCGGCGGCGCCGCGCATCTGCCGGGCATGTGTGCCGCGAAAACCCAGCTGCCGGTGCTCGGCGTGCCGGTGCAGAGCAAGGCGCTGAACGGGCTCGACTCGCTGCTGTCGATCGTGCAGATGCCGGCCGGCATTCCGGTCGCGACACTCGCCATCGGCAAGGCCGGTGCCACCAATGCCGCGCTGCTCGCCGCCGCGATCCTCGCCACGACCGACAAGCGTCTGGCGAGCCGGCTCGCGAAATTCCGCAGCAACCAGACGGCAAAAGTCCTCAACGACGAGCCGCTACAACTCCCATGAAATCATCGCAGGCCGTCGCAGGCGACGGCGGATCGCGGCCTGCCGTAGCGCAGCTGCCGCAGCCGAGTCGCTCGTCATCGACGATTCCGGACGCCGCCGGGCGCCGCAGCTGCTCGGTGACTCCGGCATGAAGATCGGCATCCTGGGGGCGGGCCAGCTGGGACGGATGCTGGCGCTGGCCGGTTATCCGCTGGATCTGGACTTCGTGTTCCTCGATCCGGCGACCGAAGCCTGTGCCGCGCCGCTGGGCACACACATCCACGCCGACTACGTCGACGAGCACGCGCTCGCCGAATTCTGTGTCGGCGTCGACCTGGCGACCTACGAGTTCGAGAACGTGCCGGCGAAGACCGCCGAGTTCGTCGCCGGCCGCATCCCGCTGCTGCCGGCACCGGTGGCACTGACCGTCGGACAGGATCGCCTGTCCGAGAAGACCCTGTTCGACAAGCTCGGCATTCCGGTGCCGCGCTACATGCCGGTGGCGACGCGCGAAGCACTGGAAATCGCGGTCAAGAACGTCGGCCTGCCGGCAGTTCTGAAGACGCGCCGGCTCGGCTACGACGGCAAGGGCCAGGCCGTGCTGCGCAAAGCCGAGGACCTCGACAAGGCCTGGGCCGCGATTGGCGGCCAGCCGCTGATCCTCGAAGCCTTCGTGCCGTTCGAACGCGAGATTTCCTGCCTTGCGGTGCGCGGCAAGAGCGGCGAGCTGCGCTTCTATCCGGTCGTCGAGAACGTGCATCGCGATGGCATCCTGCGGGTCGCGCGGCCACGCGCCGATGACCCGCTGCAGGCCGCCGCCGAAGCGCACGCGACACGCGTGCTCGAACATCTCGGTTATGTCGGCGTGCTGGCGTTCGAGTTCTTCGTGGCGAGCGGCAAACTGTACGCCAACGAGATCGCGCCGCGCGTGCACAACTCCGGGCACTGGACGATCGAAGGCGCGGACTGCTCGCAGTTCGAGAACCACCTGCGCGCAATCGCCGGCCTGCCGCTGGGCTCGACCGCCTTGCGCGGCCCGTCGGTGATGGTCAACTTCATCGGCAACACGCCGTCCAACGAAGCGCTGGCGGCGATTCCCGGCGTGCACATCCACCACTACGGCAAGGCGCCGAAGCCGCAGCGCAAGGTCGGTCATGCCACGGTGACGGCCGGCAACGACGCCGAACTCGAAACCCGGCTGGCGCAACTGCAGGCTCTGGTTGCCGCCGTCGAGTCCTGAGTCGATCGCGCCGCGACGGCAGCACTAGAGCCGGAACGGCCGCAGCTCGCCACCGTAGGCGACCGACACGCAGCCAGCACCGACATTGACCGCCGCCGTGGCCGACATCACGCTCGCCAGCAGCTGGATGCCATGGCGCGTGGTGGCGTCCTGCAAGGCGGCGTAACCGGGCAGCTCGGCCAGGCGCTCCAGTTCGCCGCCATAGCTGACGCAGAGATGGCCCAGCTCCAGTCCGGCTTCGACCTGTCGCGCAACGTGCGCGAACATGCGCTCGACGGCATGTTCGTAGCCACGCAGACGCGCCACCGCCTGGGTCTCGCCACGGTAGCCGAGCAGCACCGGACGCAGATCGAGCGCGGTGCCGATCGCATAGCTGAACCAGTCGACGCTGCGTTCACCTTTGTGCTGCGCGCGATTGCGCAGGTAGTAGAGATCGCCCGGGACCATGTAGGCGCAGATCGAGTCGCGCAGGATTTCGAGGCGGCGGCGCATTTCGAACGGGGTGACGCCGGCCCGCGCCAGTTTCGCTGCCTCGGCCACCAGTACGCCGGTGCCGCTGAACATGGTCTTCGAATCGATCACGCGCAGCGCCAGCGGCTGCGCCTGCTGCTCGCCGGACTGGGCGTCGGCGAGGATCGCGAACGAGGCCTTGGCGGTATTCTCGAAGGTCCGTCCGCGCGTCGCGCTGAGCGTGATGCAGAACGCGTAGTCGCGATCGACCATCAGCTGCTCGCGCAACAGGCTGCGTGTCTGCTCGACACTGCAGGCCTGGGTCTCGGCGTCCAGGCCGCGCGCCGCCAGTTGCTCGGCGTAGAAACGTCGCGTCTGCGCCGCATCACGATGATCGTCGAAGCTGTCCGCACCGAGCTGGATCGTCACCGGCAGGATGCCGATGTCGTGTTCGTGCAGGAAAGCTTCGGGAAGATCGCAACTCGCATCCGCGATCACGCCGATGCGCATCGATGGCTCCGGGATTTTCAGGAGCGGCGATTATGCGGATCGCGCACACGCACGGCCGTCGCGGCTGACGAACGCGGCGATCGGGCGGATGGAGTCGGCCAATCGGTCGCCAGGGCCCGCCGCAGAGGCGTCGCGAGCGAAGGCAGTTCGGGAGAGGCAGACCCTGCCGCAGCCGCTGCGACGGATCCTCAGCCGTGCGCCGGGCGCGGTGCCTGCATCGCCGGCCGGCCGTTGAGCTGGCGCTCGAGCCGGGCGTCCTTGCGTTCCCAGAGGGCATTGACCCAGGCCTGGAATCGCGCGCGAAATTCCGCGTCGTTCTCGTAATCGCCGTGCATCAGCTCGGCCGGGATCGGCAGCACGTCCATGTGCACGCAAAGCTGATCCTGTTCGCCGCTGGCGAAGCTCCAGAGCAGCGGTTTGTCGGTCGGCCGATAGGCGATCGTCACGTCGATGATGCCGGCGAACTGCTCGCCCATGGCATTGAGCGTGAACGACATGCCGCCGGCCTTCGGCCGCAGCAGGTGCCGGTACGGCGACTGCCGTGCGATGCGCTTGGCTTCCGAGAAACGCGTGCCTTCGAGAAAGTTGATGACGGTGACCGGCTCGCTCTTGTAGATCTCGCAGGCGCGGCGCGTGGCTTCGACATCCTGGCCCTTGAGCTCGGGCTTCGCTTCAAGCTGCTCGCGGGTGTAACGGCGCATGAACGGGAAATCCATCGCCCAGCAGGCGGTGCCGATGATCGGCACGTAGATCAGCTGATGCTTGAGGAAGAAGCGCGGGAACGGCACGCGCGTGTGCAGGATGTCGAACAGCAGCAGGATGTCGGCCCAGGACTGGTGGTTGCCGATCAGCAGATAGTTGCCGCGCGGATCCAGCGTACCGCGGACATCGATCTCCCACTGCACCGCATGCAGCAAACGGAACAGGATCTTGTTCGCCGACACCCAGTTGATCGCGATCCACACGCAGTAGCGGCTGCAGGCACGCTGCAGCGGACGGTACGGCAGCAGCTTCAGCAGGATGCCCGGCAGCAACAGCACCGAAACGCCGAGCGTCGTCGCCAGCACGCACAGCGACGTGATGAGTCCGACGACGCTGGCGGGGAAGATGACGGAGAACATCAGCGAACCTCGATCGGCAGCGACGTGTACATGCTAACGCGCGATCAGCTGCCGGGGTGATATGCGGGGCTCAGATTTCGCACCGCCTCGATCATCACGCCGGCATGTTCGGGCGGCGTGTGCTGCAGGATGCCGTGGCCGAGATTGAAGACATGGCCGGACCCCTGGCCGAAGCTTTCCAGCACGCGGCGCACCGCGGCTTCGATTTTCAGCGGGCTTGCGAACAGCCAGGCCGGATCGAGATTGCCCTGCAGGGCGACGCGGCTGCCGACGCGCGTACGGGCATTCGCAAGATCGGTGGTCCAGTCCAGGCCGAGCGCGTCGCAACCGGTTTCCGCCATCACTTCGAGGTGCTGGCCGCCGTTCTTGGTGAACAGGATCACCGGCACGGTCGGCGCGACGCGCTTGAGATGCGCGACGATCTTCGCCATCGGCTCCAGCGAGAAGCGGATGTAGTCGGCCGGCGCCAGCACACCGCCCCAGGTGTCGAACACCATCACCGCGTCGGCGCCGGCCGCGATCTGCGCTTCGAGATAGATGCTGACCGAGGCCACCAGCTTGGCGAGCAGCGCGTCGAGCAGTTCCGGCGCGTCGTAGGCCATGCCCTTGATGCGCGCATAGTCGGAACCGCCGGCACCTTCGACCATGTAGGTCGCCAGTGTCCAGGGGCTGCCGGCAAAGCCGATCAGCGGCAGCCGCGTGCCGAGTGCGCGACGAATCGTCGATACCGCGTCCATGACATAACGCAGTTCGGTCTGCGGGTCCGGCACCGGCAGCTGCGCGATCGCGTGTTCGTCGCGCACCGGCCGGTCGAACACCGGACCTTCGCCTTCGACGAAGCGCAGGCCCAGACCCATCGCGTCCGGGATCGTCAGGATGTCCGAGAACAGGATCGCGGCGTCGAGACCGTAGCGGTCGAGCGGCTGCAGCGTGACCTCGCAGCACAGCTCCGGATTGCGACACAGCGACATGAAGTCGCCGGCCTTGGCGCGCGTGGCGCGATACTCCGGCAGATAGCGACCGGCCTGGCGCATCATCCATACCGGCGTGCGGTCGACGGGTTCGCGCTTCAGCGCACGCAGGAAACGATCGTTCTGCAGCTTGCGCATTTCGCTCATGACGGGCTTCCGGCGGTGTTCAGGGCGGCGGCAATTTCCGCCTGGATCTGCAAGGCCATTGCGCGCGGATCGACGGCGTCGCGGATCGGCCGGCCGATGACCAGATAGTCGGCGCCGGCATGGATCGCTGCACTCGGCGTCATCACCCGCTTCTGATCGGCTTCGAGGCGATTCTCGACGGGCCGGATGCCCGGCGTCACGCAGATCAGTTCGCGCGGCGCCTCGCGGCGCAGTCGCTCGACTTCGAGACCCGAGGACACCACACCGTCGCAGCCGGCCGCCAGCGAACGGCGCGCCCGCGACAGCACCAGATCGGCGATGTCGCAGCGGAAGCCGAGATCGTCGAGATCACCCTGATCAAGACTGGTCAGCGCCGTCACCGCCAGAACTTTGGTCGTGCCGGACTTGGCTTTGGCCGCCGCTTCCATGATCGACTGGTTGCCGTGGATCGTGCAGAAATCGGCACCGCGCTCGGAGAGATTGCGCACCGCGCGCGCCACGGTTTCCGGAATGTCGAAGAACTTCAGATCGACGAACACCTTGTTGCCGTCGGCCTTCAGTGACGCCAGCAGCTCGAAGAAGCCGGGCGCCATCAGCAGTTCCATGCCGATCTTGTAGAACGAGACGGCGTCGCCGAGCGTGGCGACGAGTCGGCGCGCATCGTCGGTGCTCGGCACGTCGAGCGCGGCTATCAGGCGCTCCTGCGCTGGAATCATGGGATTTTCCGGGGGACAGCAAGGACAGAATTGAATTGTCCGCGTCCGCGCCGCGCGCGGCAACTTCGGCGCGGTAGAATCGTGCGGAATGCGTTATATACTTATGTATATATCGACTACATACATCGCCGCAGGGAGAACCGATGCATCGAAACGCCACCACCGCGACGCGCGCCGCCGTGCTCGCGCTTGCCGTCGTCTGCACCGGCCGTCCGGCCTTCGCCGACGACGGCCTGCTCGAAACGCTGGCCGGGAAAGGCGTGATCGACGCCGACGAGTATCAGCAGCTCAAGGCACAGCAAGCACGACAGGAGCGGACGGCGGCGACGTTCTCGGCCGACAAGGGACTGATGCTGGCGACCGGCGACGGCACCTATACGCTGCAGTTCGGCGTCTTCCAGCAGATCGATTTCGCGGCGTTCGACGCCGACGGCAGCGATCTGTCGGACGGCACGCTGCTGCGCCGTTCGCGGCTCGCACTCGGCGGCAAGCTGGGCGACGACTGGCAATATCGCTTCCAGTACGAGTTCGCCAAGGCAAGCGCGGCGATCACCGACGCCTACGTCACGTACAGCGGCTTCAAGCCGTTCAGCGTCACGATCGGCCAGGCCAAGCTGCCATTCTCGATGGAATCGCTGAGCAGCGCGGCCGGCACGACGTTCATCGAACGCGGACTGCCGGCCTACGTCGTCTCGCCGATCCTGCGCGCGCCCGGCGTCCAGCTCGCGCGCGCCGGCCGTCGCTGGTCGCTGGCGGCCAGCGCCACCGGCGAACCGCTCGGCGACAGCGCATCCGGCGACGAAGGCTGGGGCCTGGCGGCGCGCGCGACCTTCGCGCCCTACGTCGCCGGACATCGCGTCGTCCACCTGGGCCTCGGCGTGAACTGGCGCAAGCCGACGCAGGACAACAGCGGCACGACGCCGTCGACCAGCGCCGTGGCATTCACCGCCAGGCCCGAGTCCAACCAGGCGCCGAACTTCCTCAACAGCGGATCGCTGCTCGATACCACGAGCTACCGGCTGAGCGACGCGGAATTCGCCACCGCATTCGGCGCCGCATCGCTGCAGGGCGAGTACATGTGGATCGATGTACAGCGTGACAACGGCCGCGACGATCTCGCGTTCAAGACCTGGTATGCACAGCTCGCGTACACGCTGACCGGCGAGACGCGCACATACAACGTCGCCAAGGGCGTATTCGACGGCATCAAGCCGGCGCATCCGCTCGGCACGGATGGCTGGGGCGCGTTCGAGGCTGCGGCACGACTTTCCCGGCTCGATCTCGACGACGGCAGCGTCAGCAGCGGCAACGAGCACGACATGACGCTGGGCCTGTCCTGGTATCTGACCCCTTACCTGCGCGTCAACGCGAACTACGTGAAAGTGCTCAAGCTCGACGGCGGCCCTTACGACGGACAGAAACCGTCGATCTACGAAATGCGCGTACAGCTGTCGTTCTGAAGCGCGCGGCCGGTCCCGAGCGACTCGCAGCTCAACTCGCCGGACCGCGGGCTCCGGATCGCAGCCCGGAGCGCGCGGCGTCAGCGGGCCGGATCGGTGACTGCGGCCGCGAAGCGGGCAAGCGCCGCGCGCAGCGGCGCGGCCAGCGATGGCTCGCCGACAATCGCAGCCGCGTCGCGCGTACCGCCGAGCAGCGGCAGGCTCAGGCACGCCGCTTCGATAACGGTGCCCGACATCGTGCGCAGGGTTTCCGCCAGCTGCGCCGGCGCGTATTCGGCGCGCATCGTCGCGTTCAGCAAGGCGACCGGCTTGCCGACGAATTCCGGACCGCTGACCAGCCAGTCGAGCGCGTTCTTCATCACGCCGGACACGCCATGCGCGTATTCCGGACTGGAAATCAGCAGCCCGTCGGCACCGGCAATGGCGGCGCGCCAGTCGCGAACTGCCGGCGGCATGTCGTCTTCGAGATCCGGATTGAACAAGGGCAGCGCGGCCAGCGAATACGTCGCGACGCTGACGTCGGCCGGCACGAGGCGCGCGGCCGCCTCGAGCAGTGCGAGATTCGACGATGCACGTCGCAGGCTGCCGCAGATCGCGAGCCAGTTCATTTGCCTTGCTCCGCGGCCAGCGCTTCCTTCAATGCCTGCGGCGACGGTCGGCCGACGGCTTTCAGTTCCTGCGCAAACAGTGCGACCCGCCATTCCTCCAGCAGCCAGCGCGCCGGATGCGACAGGTCTGCAAGCTGCGTTGCGAATGGCGCGACCTGCCGGGTCAGGTCTTCGTCGCGCTGCGGCTTGTTCTGCAGCCGTTCGAGCCGCACCTGCAAGGCGCGCAGGTAGATGGTCACGCGTCCCCAGTTCGCCTCCGGAATCGCGCTGACGAAGCCGTCGGCGAACAGGCTCGTGAGCTGTGCGCGCATGTCGGCAACGGCCAGCGGCCAGCGCGTCGCGAACCCCTCGAGTGCCTTGCGCACGCTCAGCGCCGCGTTGAGCCAGTTGACCAGCTGATCCAGCCGCGCCGCCGCGTCGAGACTGAATGTCGCACGACGTTCGAGTGCGGCCTGGAAGTCGGCGCGGCTGCGGATGGGGTCGTCGAGCAGCGTCCGCTCGGCGGCACGTTCCGCAAGCTGACCGGCAATGCGTGCGGCATCGAGCCCGAACGGGGCGGCGAGCAGGGCGAGTTTGAGCCGCGCGCTCTTGTCGAGATCGCGCCGGCGATCCGCGAGACGCGCCAGCAGCAGCGCGCGCGCGCCAAGCCGATGGGCGGCGTCGGCCGACTCGCGTGACTCGTACAGGCGCAGGTCGATGCGCTGGCCTTCCAGCGACAGTGCCGGATAGCCGCGCGCGCCATTGGCCAGTGGCACTGCGTCCGGCAGATCGTCGAAGTCCCAGTCGCTGATGTTCTCGCGCGCCCACTTTTGCAGGGACTCGTCGCGAGTCGCCGCCTGATGAAGCGCCGTGCGCGCCGCGCCGCTGAAGCGACCACGCAGACCGTCGAGCGTGTTCGCCACGCCGAGGATTGCGCCCTGTTCATTCTCCAGCTGCAGACGCGGCAGCAGATACGCGTCGAGCTTGTCCGGCGCGAAGTCGCCTGGCGCCAATCGCAGGCCGGTCATCAACTGCAGCGCAGCGCAGATCGCCGGCAGCAGCGCGCCGTCGTCCGGGGTCAGGCGTGCCGACAGCGCCTGCGCATATTCGGCAGCCGGGGTCAGTTGTCGGCGCAGCGTCTGCGGCAGGCTGCGGATCAGCGCTTCGATCTTGGCGGCGCGCAGACCGGGCACCAGCCAGTCGAAGCGTTCGGCCGGCAATTGATGGACCTGCGCAAGCGGGATGTGGAAGGTGACACCGTCATGTTCTTCGCCGGGTTCATGTGAATACGACAGTGGCAGCACCATCCCGCCGAGCTCGAGATGATCGGGGAACAGACTCTCGACATCGGCATTGGCGCCCGGCCGCAGCGCGTCGCTTTCTGCCATTGTCATGGTCTGCTGCGCGCCCGTCTCGCGGCGCAGCCAGTTCTTCAGGTGCGCCGCCGCACAGACTTCTGCGGGCAGCCGCGCGTCGTAGAACGCGGCCAGCTGATCGTCGCCGGCGAGCAGGTCCGGGCGACGCATTTTTGCCTCCTTGTCGCGGATCGATTCGACCAGCTTCAGGTTGGCATCAAGAAACGCCGGCTTGCGCTGCATGGCGCCGCCGACGAGCGCCTCGCGAATGAAGATCGCGCGCGCCTCGACCGGGTTCGTCGAACCGTAGTGCCGCGCCCGCGTCAGCAGCGGCAGGCCGAGCAGGCTGACGTGTTCGGTGGCCGTGACCTCGCCGCGCGTGGCGTTCCATTGCGGATGCAGCAGCATGCGCCTGACCAGATGCGGTGCGACACGCTCAAGCCAGTCCGGCTCGATCGCAGCATTCGTGCGTGCGAACAGCTGCGAGGTCTGCGCGAGCTGCGCGCTCATCAGCCATTGCGGGCCCTTTTTCGCGAGCGCCGATCCGGGATGGATGCGGAAGCGCCGATTGCGCGGTCCCTGGTATTCGTTTTTCTCGGGCAACTTGTGGCCGATGTGGTCGATCAGACCGGCGAGCAGCGCCTCGTGAATCGGCACGAACAGTTCGTCGAGCTTTTCATTGGTCCAGCGCGCATTCGCTTCTGGCCTGGCCTTGCGCTCGCCGCCGAGCAGATCGCGGACCTGACGGTAGACCGCCTCCCATTCCTCCATGCGCAGGAACGAGACGAAGTGCTCGCGGCAGATCTTGCGCAGCTGCCGGTTGTTGGCCTGCTCGCTCCAGTCACGCCACTGCTGCCAGAGCTTGAGCAGCGTCAGGAAATCCGAGCGCGGATGGCGCCATTGCGCGTGTTTCGCCCGCGCGCTGTCCTGGGCATCGGCCGGCACTTCGTGCGGGTCCTGCACGGACATCGCGCTGGCCAGCACCCAGATCATCTCCTCGGCGGCACTGCCGCGGCCGGCCAGCGCAATGCGCGCGATGCGCGGATCGAGCGGCAACCGCGCAAGCTCGCGGCCGAGCGGCGTCAGTTCGCGCAGCTCGTCGAGCGCGCCGACGGTCTGCAGCACGCGATAGGCGTCGGCGACGTGGCGGTGGTCCGGCGCGTCCAGCCACGGGAAGTGCTCGATGTCGCCGAGTCCGAGCGCAGTCATCGACAGGATCACGCCAGCGAGGTTGGCGCGACGGATCTCCGGGTCGGTGAACGCCGGGCGCGCGGCGAAATCGTCCTCGGCATAGAGCCGCACGCAGATGCCCGGCCCGAGGCGACCGCAGCGACCGGCGCGCTGATTGGCCGCGGCCTGCGAGACCGGCTCGATCTGCAGCTGCTGCACGCCGGTGCGCGGTGCAAAGCGGTTGATGCGCGCAGTGCCGGTATCGACGACGTAGCGGATGCCGGGCACGGTCACCGACGTCTCGGCGACATTGGTCGCGAGCACGATGCGCGGCTGCCTGCCGGGCGAGAACACCGCATCCTGCGCATTGGCGGCGAGCCGCGAGTACAGCGGCAGCACTTCGGCGTTCGCGAAACGCCCGCGCAGCACGCGCGCGGTGTCGCCGATTTCGCGCTCGCCCGGCAGGAACACGAGAACGTCGCCACTCGGTCGGCCACGCCAGAGATCGTCGATCGCCGACGCGATCGCACCCTCCTGATCGCCGTCATCGGCGGGCGGCCGGTAGCGCTGCTCGACCGGATAGGTGCGGCCGGACACGAAGATCATCGGCGCGTCGTCGAAGTGCTTCGACAGCTTTTCCGGATCGAGCGTTGCCGACGTGACGATGACCTTGAGATCTGGGCGCTGCGGCAGGATGCGCTTGAGCCAGCCGAGCAGGAAATCGATGTTGAGGCTGCGCTCGTGCGCCTCGTCGATGATGATCGTGTCATAGGCATTCAGCAGGTGATCGCGGCCCAGCTCGGCGAGCAGGATGCCGTCGGTCATCAGCTTGATCATCGAGCGCTCGGACACGCGGCGATCGAAGCGTGTTTCGTAACCGACCAGATCGCCAAGATTGCCATCAAGCTCGCGGGCGATGCGATGGGCGACACTGCGCGCGGCGAGCCGGCGCGGCTGGGTGTGACCGATCAGGCCGCGCGTGCCACGGCCAAGCTCGATACAGAGCTTCGGCAGCTGCGTGGTCTTGCCGGAACCGGTCTCGCCGCAGACGACGACGACCTGATGCTCGCGGATCGCCGCCAGCAGTTCGTCGCGCGCCTGCACGACCGGCAGTTCTTCGGGGTAGCGGATCTGTTTCGGCTTGAGCCGCTGCCGGTTCTCGTAGCGCAGCTTCGCCTGTTCGACGTCACGATCCAGTCGTGCCAGATCGAGCTTGCCGCCGCGCTGGGCGCGCTGCAGCGTGCGCTGGAAGCCGGCGTGATCGCGCGCCAGCAGGCGCTCGCGCGCGGCGTCGAGATTGCGCTCCAGCGCTTTCAGGGTGGCCTTGTCGATCATCGGCGCTGGCGGCGCGGCCGATGGGCGGACGCGTGGCGCTGCTGCACAATGGCCGCGCGCAGACCGGCGTCACGATCGGAAGCGCGGCCAGACAAGGGGGGAGGTGGCATGGATTGGCACAGCATCGCGGCGGACGTCCGGCAGCATTTCTGGATTTATCTGTCGCTGCCTTTCGTCAGCGCGATCATCGGCTACGTCACCAAGGTGGTGGCGATCCGCATGATGTTCCAGCCCATCGAGTTCGTCGGCCTCAAGCCGCCGTATCTGGGCTGGCAGGGAATTATCCCGCGAAACGCCGCGAAGATGGCGGGCATCTCCGTCGACCTGATGACCTCGCAGCTGATCAGCGTGCGCGAGGTGTTCCAGCGCCTGGAACCGGAGCGCGTCGCCCGGGAACTGGAGCCGGTGCTGATCGAGGCCATGGACCGCATCACGCGCGACGTCGCCGAACGCTTCCAGCCCGGCCTGTGGAACGCGACGCCGGAATTCGTCCGCAAGCGGGTCGTGCAACGCGTGCAGGCCGACCTGCCGGAGCTGATCGCCGAGATCATGCGCGACGTGCGCGACCACATCGACCGTCTGTTCGATCTCAAGACCATGGTCGTCAACAACCTGGTGCACGACAAGAAGCTGCTGAACCGCATCTTCTCGGAAACCGGCAAGCAGGAATTCAAGTTCTTCGGCACCGCCGGCTTCTATTTCGGCTTCGGCATCGGTGTCGTGCAGATGATCTGCTGGGTGCTGTGGAAGCAGTCCTGGATGCTGCCGGCGTTCGGCCTGTTCGTCGGCTTCGCCAGCGACTGGCTGGCGCTGCAGATGCTGTTCCGGCCCTTGCGTCCGCGACGCGTACTCGGCCTGACCGTGCAGGGCCTGTTCCTGCGTCGCCAGCAGGAAGTCGCGCACGATTACGGCAACCTGATCGCCGACCAGATCCTGACGCCGGAGAAGATCTGGGTCGCGGTACTGCAAGGCCCCTTGTCCGATCGCGTGCTCGAACTGCTGCAGCGGCACGTCAAGCAGGCGGTCGACGAGCAGGCCGGCGCGGCCCGGCCGCTGGTATCGATACTGATCGGCTCGAAGAAGTACATCGAGATGAAGGAAGCGGTCGCCGAGTCCCTGATCCGCGAACTGCCGCTCGCCCTGCAGTCGATCAACCGCTACGCGGAAAACGCGATGGACATCCGCAACACGCTGACGACCAAGATGCAGAAGCTGTCCGCCGAACAGTTCGAAGGCATGCTGCGGCCGGTGTTCAAGGAAGACGAATGGATCCTGATCGCGGTCGGTGCGGTCCTCGGCTTCCTGGTCGGCGAACTGCAGGTGTTCCTGATGGTGCACTGAGCCCCGGCATGCGGTTCATGCGCGGCGATGTGCGCTTGGACTGCGGCCGGCGGCGCGACGGAACGCGCGCGTGAAGTTGGCGGCATCGGTATAGCCGAGCTCGTAGGCGATCTGTGTGATGCTGAGCTCGCCGGCCTGCAGCAGCGCGCAGGCCTTGTCATGGCGCACGCGCAGGGCCAACTCGCGAAAGTTGCAGCGCTCGCGTTTCAGGTGACGGTCGAGCGTGCGCGCCGACAGGTTCAGGGTCTGCGCCAGTTCGGCCTGCGTCGGCATGCCGTCGACGGCTTCGCGCAGCATCATTTCCACCCAGTTGCGGACCCGACCGCCGGCGACCGCGCTGCGCACCAGCGACGCGCAGCGTGCCTCGGCCATCTTCAACGCGTGGGCATCGGCAAACGCGAGTGGATAGTCGCGAAAATCGGCGGCGAACACGAAGCGCAGGCCCGGCGTCGCCTCGCTGTTGAAATGGCATTGCAGGCCGGCCAGTTCGGCGTAGCGCGCGACGTGCGCCGGCGGCGCGATCGACAGATGCAGGGCACCGTCCGGCACCGGGCCGCCGATCAGTTCGCGGAGCTCCCAGTAGGTCGTCACGGCGATCATTTCGAGGTGAAAGACCAGGCTGCGATGGCCGAGTGGCAGCACCGGCGTGAAGCCGATTTCGGCGCGGCCGGCCTCGGCGCGATAACGCATGCGAAAACTCGGCATCACCAGGCGGAAATAACGCGCGATGACGCGCAGCGCGTAGTCGATGTCCGGGCTGCTGAGCATCGCGTAACCGACGATGCTGTGCGTGCTGGTTTTCAGGGCGCGCCCGAGATCGAGCGCCAGATCGGTGTGGTCTGTGCGCGTCAGCACCGCATCGACCAGCGCTTCGACCTGGCTCAGGCGCAGGCGCGCGTCGACCGACGCGAGCGCCTGCGGACGGATGCGCAGCTCGCGCAGCAGCGCCGCGACATCGACGCCGCGCGTCGTCAGCACCTCACCCATGCGCTGGTAGTAGCGCGCAGGGATTTCCGGATCATGGCGCCGCATGCGGCCTCCTGTGCGACGCACTGTCTGAAAATGACAAGAATCTGTCAAGAAATGACAGGCCGCGCCTTGCCGCGCTCGCGACCATGGTGGTGCCGGAAGCGAATCCCGCGCGATCTGGATCAGGAGAACCGAAATGAACCTTGCCACCGTCACCCCCACCGCCCAGCCCTGGCAGGACGCCAAGCGTTATCTCTGGCTGCTGAGCCCGCTGGTCCCCGTGCTGTCGCTGTCGTTCCTGCTGCTGGTCCACTTCACCGGCAGCGCGCTGTTCTTCTGGGGCATGCCGCTGGTCATGTACGGCCTGCTGCCGCTGCTCGACGCCCTGATCGGCGCCGACCCAACCAATCCGCCGGACAGCGTGGTCGCCGACCTCGAACAGGACCGTTATTACCGGGCCATCGTCTTCGCCTATATCCCGGCGCAGTTCGCGGCGACGATCTTCGGCGCCTGGCTGGTCGCGACCGGCGGCTACGGCCCGCTGGCGATGATCGGCGCGATCCTCAGCGTCGGCATCATCAACGGCGTGGCGATCAACACCGCGCATGAACTCGGCCACAAGACCAATGCGCTGGAGCGCTGGCTGGCGCGGCTGACGCTGGCGCCGGTCGCCTACGGCCACTTCTTCATCGAGCACAACAAGGGCCATCACAAGAACGTGGCGACGCCGCACGATCCGGCCAGCTCGAAGATGGGCGAGAGCTTCTGGGCCTTCCTGCCACGCACCATGATCGGCAGCCTGCGCTCGGCCTGGCAGATCGAAGCCGCGCGCCTGCAGCGCAACGGCCAGCCGGTCTGGAGCCGCGCCAACGAGAATCTGCAATCCTGGGCGCTGACCGTCGTGCTGTTCGGTGCGCTGACGCTGTGGCTGGGCCCGGTCGCGCTGCTGTTCCTCGTTGCCCAGGCGTTCTTTGGTGCGTCGCTGCTCGAAGTCGTCAACTACATCGAGCACTACGGCCTGCTGCGGCGTTACGAGGAGAAGGCCCGGCGCTATGAGCGCTGCGCGCCGCGCCACTCCTGGAACAGCAACCACATCGTCACCAATCTGTTCCTCTACCAGCTGCAGCGCCACTCCGATCACCACGCCAACCCGACGCGTCGCTACCAGGCCCTGCGCCACTTCGACGAAAGCCCGCAGTTGCCGTCCGGCTATCTGTCGATGATCCTGGTCGCCTATCTGCCGCCGCTGTGGTTCCGCCTGATGGACCGGCGCGTCGCCGAACATCATCGTGGCGATCTGCGCCTGGCCAACCTCTACGCACCGAAGCGCGCGGCCTTGCTGGCGCGCTGGCAGACGGCGGCGGATGTCGCGCCCGCGGCACGCAGCGAGACCGCCGCCAGCGACACCAGGGTCGCGACGGATCACTTCGCCTGCCCGAACTGTGGCTATGTCTACGCGCAGGCCGTCGGTTGCCCGCACGAGGGCATCGCGGCGGGCACGGCCTGGGCGCTGATTCCGGACGACTGGCAATGTCCGGTGTGCGCGGTGCGCGACAAGGTCGACTTCCGGCCGCTGCAGGCCAGCGCCTGAGCGATGTCAGTCGCCGCGCGACAGGGACGCAAGGGCAGCGGTGTCGGCTTTCACAGCGACACCGCTGCCTTCGATCCGGCGCACTGCGGTGAGCAGACCGATCAGCGTGTCGGCGGCGCGGGCAGGCGACAGACCATCCGCGTGGATGTTCGAGATGCAATTACGTTCTGCGTCACTGCGTCCGACCTTCGGATCCCAGGTCAGATAGACGCCGAGACTGTCGGCCACCGACAAGCCCGGTCGTTCGCCGATCAGCACCGCGACGATGCGCGCGCCGAGCGCGGCACCAACCTCGTCGCCGAAGGCCACGCGCGCCTGTTCCCCGAGCACGAGTGGCGCGAGACGCCAGCCATGCAGTCTTGGCCAGCATGCATCGATCAGCGCGACAGCATGCGCATTGACGGCGGCGGCGGACAGGCCGTCGGCGATCACGAACGCAAGATCGAACGCGCCGCGGCCCGCAGCGAACATCGCAAGATCGTCCGCATGCACACGGCGCCCGAGATCCGGGCGTCGCAGGTATTCGGCACGATCGCGAACCTGCGAGCGGATTCGCAAGGACGGCGTCGGCAGTCGCTCGGCGATCGCATCGAAATCCACCGCGCCGTGCACCGCGTCGCGTGCGCGGCTGTGACCGAGCTGGAAATCGAGCAGGGCGCGCGTCGGCAAGGCATCGCCGGCCCGGCCGAGTGCGATGCGCGCGCGCGTCGCCTGACGCAACCGGGCGAACGGGTCACGCGCGGAGTCGATGGCGCGCTCGTCGCTCATCGCGCGTCCAATGCCAGCAGGCGGCGCACCGCGCTTTGCGCCGGCGGCGGCAGCGCGCCGTTTGCGTCGGCCAGACTCATGCGCTGCAACCACTGCTCGAACTCCGGCGCCGGTCGCAGTTTCAACAGATGCCGCAGGCCGAGCACGTCGTGATACGACAGACTCTGGTAATTGAGCATGACGTCATCGGCGCCCGGTACGGCGATCAGAAAATTGACGCCGGCGGTGGCAAGGGCCACGGCGAGCGTATCCATGTCGTCCTGATCGGCCTCGGCGTGATTGGTGTAGCAGACGTCGACGCCCATCGGCAGACCGAGCAGCTTGCCGCAGCAATGGTCTTCGAGTCCGGCGCGGATGATCTGCTTGGCGTCGTAGAGATACTCCGGACCGATGAAGCCGACGACGGTATTGACGAGCAGGGGCTTGAACGCGCGCGCGACCGCATAGGCGCGCACCTCCATCGTCTGTTGATCGACGCCATGGTGGGCATCAGCCGACAGCGCGCTGCCCTGGCCGGTTTCGAAATACATCGCGTTGTCGCCGACACTGCCGCGCGCCAGCGTGCGCGCGGCGTCGAAGCCTTCGCGCAGCAAGGCGAGATCGACACCGAAGCCGCGATTGGCCTTCTCGCTGCCGGCGATCGACTGGAAGACGAGATCCACCGGCGCACCGTGCTCGATCGCACGCAGGCTGGTGGTGATGTGCGCGAGCACGCAGGATTGCATGGGGATGTCGAAGCGCAGCCGCAGCTCGTCGAGCATCTGCAGCAGACGCTCGGTGTCGGCGAGCGAGTCGCCGGCCGGATTGATGCCGATCACCGCGTCGCCCATGCCGAACAGCAGACCGTCGAGTGTCGCGGCGGCGATGCCGAGTGGATCGTCGGTCGGATGATTCGGCTGCAGGCGTGCACCAAGACAGCCGGGCAGTCCCAGCGTCGTGCGAAAGCCGGTGACGACGCGGCACTTGGCCGCGACCGCGATCAGATCGGCGTTGCGCATCAGCTTCGACACGGCGGCGACCATCTCGGGCGTCAGACCGGGCGCCAGCGCCGCGAGCGCTTCCGTCGTGGCGGCATACGACAGCAGCCAGTCGCGGAATTCGCCGACGGTCATCGCGGCGACGACCGCAAACGCCGGCACGTCGTGCGTATCGACAATCAGGCGCGTGACCTCATCGTCCTCGTACGGCACCAGGGGTTCGTCGAGGAAGCGTCGCAGCGGCAGACCGGCGAGCACTTCACGTGCCGCGACCCGCGTCTCGTCGTCGGCCGCGGCGATGCCGGCCAGTTCGTCACCGGACCGGCGCGGCGATGCGCAGGCCAGCACCGACTTCAGATCGTCGAAACGATAAATGCGGGCACCAATGCGGGTCTGGTACGACGGCATGCAGGCATCCGGAAGCCAAGTCTGGATAGACGCACAGACTTTGCCAGCTTCGTCGCCGCGGCGCCGTTCAGGCGGCGTCGCCGCCGCCGATCCCCAGCTGGCTTTCCAGCGCGGCGAGTCGCGCCTCCAGCGTGCTCACGCGCGCTTCGAGCTGCGCGACACGGCCGGCGTCTTCGCTTCTCGCCGGGCTGGCAGCAAGGACTTCCGGCTCGGCGGTACTCAAGGCCTCGGCGCCGCACAGCAGCGGCGCCCAGCGTTGCGCCGACTGGCCGGGTGCACGCGCCAGGGCCGTGACCAGCGGCTGTGCGCGGTCGGCGAGGTCGTCCAGCGCGACGCGCAAGGCCTCGTCGTCGCCGGGCCCGCCCAGCACGGCCGCATTGCCGCGCAGCTCGGACAAGGTCTGAGGACCCCGCAGCAGCAGCGTCACCAGCAGCGCCTGGGTCTGCGGTTTCAACAACATCTGGTGCATGAACTGCTGCCGCCACTTCTGGGCACGGCCGCTGAAGCTGTCGCGCGCCACCAGCTTGCGCTCTTCGAGTGCATTGAGCGCATTGCCGATCTCGCCTTCGCCGAGATTCATGACCGGGCTGCGCGAGGTCTTCTGGTTGGCGGCCAGCATGATCGCGTTGACGGTCATCGGGTAATACGCCGGCGTGGTGATCGATTTCTCGACCAGCACGGCGACGACGCGGGCTTCGACGGGGCTCAGCAGAAGTTCGGACATGGCGTTGATCGGGCGGCAGAGGGCGCATTCTATGCGCCGACCGGCACACGACGCGGCCGCGAACGTCGAGACGGAACGTTTCGTGCAAGATCTCGGTCCAGACCGTCGCAAGCGTGTGCCGCCGGCTGCCTGCCACCACCTCATTCCATGCTCGATTTTCTTTCCTGCTTCGGCAACGCCGCGATCCTGCTGGCGCTCTCGGTACTGTTCACCGCCTGGCTGGCGCGCGAGGCCGGCGTTCGCGCCACCCTGGCCTGGGGCCTGAGCCTCGCGCTCTGCGTCGGCGTCATCGCGGTGCTGAAGATCTATTTCCACGGCTGTCCACGGCCGGAATTCGGCCTGCGCAGCCCGAGCGGACATGCCGGCTTCAGTCTCTTCGTCTATGGCGCGATCGGCGTCTGTGCGGCGCGCGACGAGGCCGGCTGGCGACGGCTGCTGGTGCCGCCGCTGGCCTGCGCGTGGATCGCGGCGATCGCCTGGTCGCGCTACGCCCTGCATGCGCACAGCGTCAGTGAAATTGTGTTCGGCCTGGCGCTTGGCGGCGCGGCGCTCTGGCTGTTCCTGCGGCTGGCCGCGCCGTTGCCGGTCGGTCGCTTTCCGTTCGTCGCCGCCATCATCGTCGCCGCCCTGCTGACGGTGCTGATGTACGGAACACACTCGAGCCTCGATTTCGAGCGCTGGCTCGGCCGGCTCGGACGTCTCTGGCGGCCGTGGCTGCCGCTCTGCTCGCGCCACTAGGTGCGCCGCCCCCTTCGTGGAGAGCGCGGCCGGCGCGCAGCGGGCACGTCTGCCGTCAGAGCAGGTGCGCGGCGATCGCCTTCATCACGGCATGCGTGCGATCACGCGCTTCGAGCCGCGCGAGAATGTCGGTCAGGTGATTGCGGACGGTCCCGTCGGAAATCCCCAGCGTGCGGCCGATTTCCTTGTTCGAATAGCCGCCGGCGACGAGGCGCAGGACGTCCGCCTCGCGCGCGGTCAGGCGCGTCGGTGCGGCATCGCCGGACGGCAGCGACGAGGCCGTGCTGATGGACGCAAACAACATGTCGCCGCCGGCCAGGCGCTGGATCGCGCGCCGCAGATCCTCCGGCGCCGCGTCCTTGAGCATGAAGCCCCGCGCGCCGGCGCTGCGTGCACCCTGCAGCAGCGCCGGATCGTCGAAGGTGGTCAGCAACAGTACCGGTGTGTAGTCGCCGCGTGCACGCAGCGCGCGAACGACTTCGATGCCGGAATGTCGCGGCATGCGGACATCACTGACGACGACATCGACGCGCTGATGCTGCAAGGCCTGCAGCAGCTCGCCACCGTCGCGCGCTTCGATCACGACCTCGAGTCCGCCGAGATCGGTCAGCAGCGCGCGCAGGCCGCTCAGTACCAGCGCCTGATCGTCGGCGAGCGCGATGCGGACCGCGTCGCTCACAGCGGGATCGCCGCACACAGCCGGGTGCCGCCGCCGGCGCGCTCGCGAAGCTCCAGCGAGCCGCCGAAGGCCGCCAGCCGTTCGCGCATGCCGGCGATGCCGTAGCCTTCCGGCGCACCGCGCAAACCACGACCATCGTCCTCGACAGTCAGGCGCGCCGTGTCCGCCACGCTCGTCAAGGCGATCTGCAGATGCCGCGCTCCGGCGTGTCGCAGCACATTGGTGACCGCCTCCTGCGTGACCCGCAGCAGTGCATGAGCGCGCTGCAGGTCGGCAATGCGCAGCGCCGGATCGATCCGCACGTCCATTCGCGGCCCGAGCGCGGCCAGCGGCGCGAGCTGCGCGGCAATCGCCTGCTGCAGATCGATACCGTCGTGCTGCCGCAACTGACCGACGACAGCGCGCACTTCGCCAAGCACGGCGTCGGCCAGTTCGCGGCAGGCGGTCAAGCTCGCACGGCCGGCATCATCGGCGCGACGTTCGGCGAGGGCGAGTTGCAGTTTCAGCGCCGTCAGTTTGTGGCCGACCACATCATGCAGTTCGCGCGACAGGCGCAGACGCTCGTCGCCGCGCGCGCCTTCATCGAGCAGCAGTTGTGCGGCGTGCAACTCGGCGTGCGCCTGCAGCGCCTCGTCGCGCGCCAGTTCGGCGGCATGCGCGTAGCCGGCGGACAGCGCGGCGAACAACTGAAAGCCGGCCATGCTGATCATGCTGACCAGCACATCGTCCACACGGAAACGCTCGAGCAGGATGACCAGCAGCCCGAGATTGGCGACCAGCAGCCAGGCCAGCGTCGCGCGCGGCCGGAACGCGACCGCGAGCTGGGCGGCGACCACGACCAGCAGGATCGGCTGCGCGCCTTCGCCCAGACCCCAGCAGGCCAGCCAGGCACCGGGAATCTGCGCAACGATCAGAGCGCGTCGGCGCCGCTGCCCGGCCACGCCGGTGTCGGTGCGCTCGCGGGCAAGCAACAGCAGCAGCACGGCCAGCGACCCGGCGCCACCGGCGAGACTGCGCAGGTCCAGCGGCAAGGCCCCTGACCACGCGCGCTGCACGGGCGTCCACGCCAGTGCCAGCCAGGTCAGATAGGCGGCGAGATTGAGCGGTGCGCGCAGCCCGCGGAACGCGGCTCGCTGCACAGCGGACTCGGCGGAAGCATTCATCACGGCAGTGTGGCATTCGCGAGGCACCGCGCGGAAGGTGAGTTTTGTCACCCGTCGAAGCTGCGTTTTGTCATCTGCCGGAATCGCCGGCAGCGGCCGAAACTGGCGGCGTCATCCAGTGGAGCCGCTCATGTATTCGATCCTTCTCGGTCTGCATGCCGTCGCCGGCAGCGCCGGTCTTGCCAGCTTCTGGACCGCGGGGCTGGCGCGCAAGGGCAGCCGCCTGCACGCGCTCGCCGGCCGCAGCTTCCTGATCGCGATGTGCGCGATCGGTGTCACCGCGCTGCCGATGGCCTTGATCCAGCTCGCGCGCGGCCACACCGGCGTCGCGATCTTCCTGCTGTACCTGTTGCTGATCACGGCTTCGAGCTGCATCACGGCCTGGTTCGCGATCCGCATGAAGCGCGACTACCTGCGCTATCGAGGCACGTGGTATCGCCTGCTGGCCGCGCTGAATCTTGCTTGCGGACTGGCCCTGCTCGGCTATGGACTCGCCAGCCAGCAGATGCTGCTCGCGGGATTTTCCTCGGTCGGCATTGTGCGCGGCATGACGATGTGGCGGCTCGTCCGCCGCCCCGAAGCGCCGCGCTGGTGGCTGCGCGAACACTTCGGCTCGATGCTGGGCAATGGCGTTGCCACGCATATCGCGTTCCTGTCGATCGGCCTCAATCGCCTGCTGCCGGTGGCACTCGCCGGCACGGCACACGGACTCGCGTGGTTCGGGCCGCTGGCGATCGCGCTCGCCGTCGGCATTCGCCTGAACCGGCGCTACGGTGTGCGCGGCGCCGAGCCGGCCTGGTCGCGCACGACGACGAGCGGTTGAAGAAACGGACGACTGCCGGCGGCGCCAGGGGACGCGCCGGCAGTCGCCGCGATCAGCGACCTGCCGGCGGGTACGCGGGCAGCAGTTCCGGGGCAGGCGGCAGGCCGCCCGGCTTTTTCTTGAGCTCGCCGAGCAGATAGTTCACCGCCGTTTCCAGTTGCTCGTCGTGATCGGCCAGCAACGCGCCCGGCGAATCCTCGATCTCGATGTCCGGATCGACGCCGTGGTTTTCCATCACCCATTGCGAGTCGAGACCGTAGAGACTGTCTTCGGGCACGGTGATGTAGCCGCCGTCGAGCAGTGACCAGTAGCCGCGGATGCCGCGCACGCCGCCCCAGGTCCGCGTGCCGATCAAGGGCCCGAGGCCGTACTTGCGGAAGTAGAACGGGAAGATGTCGCCATCCGACGCCGAGTAGTGATTGATCAGGCAGGCCTTGGGTCCGTCGATCAGCTGCTGCGGTATCGGCATCGCCGCGCGCTCGCGATTGGTCGACATGCCAACGAGGATGCGGCGCAGACGTTCGAGCACGATCTGGTCGATGAAGCCGCCGCCGTTCCAGCGGTCGTCGACCACCAGCGCCTGCTTGTCGAGCTGGTTGTAGAACTGACGCACAAACTGCTGCATGCCCAGCGATTCCATGTCCGACAGGTAGATGTAGCCGATCCTGCCACCGGAGAGCTTGTCGACCGTGGCACGGTTGTGGTCGATCCAGGCCTGTTCACGCAGCGACAGCTCGTTGGCGACCGGCTCGACGACGACGTCACGGCGCTTGCCATTGGCGCTCGACGCAATCGTCAGCTTGACCGTGTCGTCGCTCTTGCCGACCAGCAGACTGTACGGATCGGTCGGCGCCTTGAGCTCGTGATCGTCGATCGCGAGCAGGTAGTCGCCGTCGTTGACCTTGATGCCCGGCGCCGACAGCGGCGCACGATAGCCCTCGCGCGTGTTGTCGCCTCGATAGATCTTCGCGAGCCGGTAACGGCCGGACGCGGCATCGAGTGTGATGTCGGCGCCCAGCATTGCGGTCGGTACCTTGGCGACCGGGTTGTTGTCGTCGCCACCGCCGACATAGGTGTGCGAGTTGCCGAGTTCGCCCTGCACTTCGCCGATCACGTAGTTGAGATCTTCGCGCGAACCGAGCAGCGGCAGCAGCTTCTGGTAGGACGCCCGTACCGCTGCCCAATCGACGCCGTTCATCTTCGTGCTGTAGAAGAAATCGCGATCCAGGCGCCAGGCGGATGCGAACATCTCCTGCCATTCGGCGCGCGGATCGATCTTCGTGCGCAGATGCGAAAGATCGAGCGGCTTCCTGTCATCGTCCTTCTTGTCGCCTTCCGGCGGCTTGGCGTCGATGATGAAAAGGTCCTTGTCCTTCTTGTAGAGCAGCTTGCCGCCGTCCGCCGCGATGCGGAACCCGTCGAGATCCTCGACCAGCGTCGCGTCCTTGCGCTCCTTCATGTCGTAGACGTGCAGCGCCGGCTTCTCGCCCGGCAGCGGCCCTTCGATGGTCTGGCTCGGCGCGGTCAGGTAGAACACCTTGTCGTCGCGCACATCGAGGCCAGTGATGTCGGCCGGCGGCACCGGCAGCGGCACTGCGCGCTGCATCAGCCCGTCGAGATCGATGTCGATCGGCTTGCTGGCGCCCGGCTTCCAGTGATCGTCGCCATCCTGCTTGTCCTTGTCGCCTTTCTTGTCGTCATCGGGCTTGTATGCCGCTTCGTCCGAGCGCGGGGCGAACGGCGAGGGCGCATCGGCCTTCAGGGTCGCAACGTAGACGCCGGTGCTTTTCAGAGTCGCGACATTGAACTCGCTTTCGCTGAAGGTCGGCAGTTCGTGGCGGGTCGACACGAAGTACAGATACTTGCCCCCGGGATCGAAGATCGGCGCGAAGTCGTTGTCGCGCATCTCGCTGACGCGCGTCGCCTTGCCGGTCGCGACGCTGTACAGCCAGATCGCGCGCACGGTGTTGTCGGCGGTGACGCTGTACGCGAGCCAGCGACCATCCGGTGACCAGCTGTAGTCGTGAATCTCCTGCAGCTTGTCCTGCGCAATCGAGGTCGGTGCACCTCCGGCCAGCGACATGACCCAGAGACGATGCTCGTTGTCGGAGAACGCCAGACGATCGCCGTCCGGCGACCAGACCGGCTGATAGAAATAGCCGCGGTCGAAATGCGTGAGGATCTTCTCGTCGCCGCCGCCGGCCGGGCGTACCGCGATCTGCTGTTCGCCGTCGACGTCGGTCGTGTACGCGAGCCGCGTGCCGTCCGGCGACCAGGCCGGATGATCCTCGTCGGCATTCGACGTCTGCGTCAGATTGCGCGTGTTGCCGTGTTCCGCCGGCACGCTGAAGACATCGCCGCGCGCACTGATCAGCACGCGCTTGCCGGTCGGTGACAGATCGTAGTCCGGCTGCTGCGCGACATCGTCGTAGCGAATGAAGTCCCTGGCATCGACATAGCGCTCGCTGGTCTGCAGTCCGTCGTCCGGCACCCGCACGTCGAGCGCATGCAGTTTTTCGCTGGGCAGATCGAGCACGTACAGCTTGCCGCCCTGCTGGAAGGCAATGCCGTCAGCACCGCCGGCGACGCCGAGCGAAGGGAAGTCGATGTCGTAGTCGCTGAAGTGCGTGACCTCGCGATACTGCTTGCTGTCGAGATCGTAGGCCCAGAGATTGACGCGACGATTGGCGTCGCGATCGGACAGGAAATAGATCGTGCGGCCGTACCACATCGGCGCGGTGTCGGTGCCCTTCCAGTCGGTGACGCGCGTCAGCTGCCTGCTGGCGAAGTCATAGATGTGGATGTCCTGCGCGAGACCGCCGTCGTAACGCTTCCAGGTGCGGAAATTGCGGAAGATGCGGTTGTAGGCGATCTGCCGGCCATCCGGGCTGTAGCTCATCAGGCCGCCGCGATCGAGCGGCAGTGCCTGCGGCGTGCCGCCGCCGAGCGCGACCGAGAACAACTTGCCGTACCAGGAATTCCAGGCTTCGGCGCGCGAGAGGAACACGACGCTTTTCGAGTCCGGCGTCCAGCCGAGCACCATGTTGTTCGGGCCCCAGCGCAGCGGCGCATCGTCAACGACGTCGGAGTGGAAGGTGAGGCGGCGCGCGACGCCACCGGTGGCGGGAATCACGTAGACATCGCGATTGCCTTGATACTGCCCGGTGAAGGCGATCCACTGTCCGTCCGGCGAAAACCGCGGCATCAGTTCGAAGCCGGGCTCGCTGGTCAGGCGGCGCGCGGTGCCGCCGTTGCGGTCGACCTCCCAGAGATTGCCATGCGCCTCGAACACGACGCTGTCGCCGTGGATCGTCGGAAAGCGCATCAGCGTGCTGTCGTCGGCCGCGGCGGGCCCCGACATCGACAGCGCAGACAGCAGCACTCCTGCGAGAACAAACGAACGCGCGAGCACGGACATCGCCATCTCCCCCGATATTGAAAGCCTTCAGACCGTCATGACAGCGAACGGTTCGCCATCCGTCAACGATTTGGGGGTTTTCCGGGGACTCCGCCATCGTCCGGCAGTCGCCAGCAACCTGCCGAATCCATATGCGTTACGCAGGTCGCGGCTTGCGACGCTCCTGCGAATTTCGACGCGGGCGCGGCGCAAGCCGCGACCTCGCTCGGATCTTCAGATAGTCGAGGATGCCTTCGGCAGCTTCACGGCCTTCGAAAACAGCGGTGACGACGAGGTCCGAGCCGCGGAGCCCAGGATCGACCGTCGCCGCCATAAGGGCGGCGATAGGGTTCGAGGCGTGCCGTGGGAGCGCGTCGCGATCAGACCTGCAGATAGTCGAGGATGCCTTCGGCGGCTTCGCGACCTTCGAAAACAGCGGTGACGACGAGGTCCGAGCCGCGAACCATATCGCCGCCCGCGAACACCTTCGGATTCGCGGTCTGGAACTTGTGTCTGGCCAGCACCTCACCGTGCACCTTGACGCGACCATCGTCGTGCAGCTTGACGGTATGCTGCTCGAACCAGGACGCCGGGCTCGGCCGGAAACCGAAGGCGACGACAACGCGATCGGCCGGAATGATCTGCTCCGAATCCGGCACGATCTCCGGCCGACGACGGCCGCGCGCGTCCGGCGCCCCGAGCGTCGTCGTCACGACCTTCACGCCTTCGACGCGATCCTTGCCGACGATCTCGACCGGCGTGCGGTTGAACAGGAATTCGACACCCTCTTCCTTGGCGTTGGCGACTTCGCGGCGCGAACCCGGCATGTTCTCTTCGTCGCGACGATAGACGCAGGTGACGCTGTCGGCGCTCTGCCGTACCGAGGTGCGATTGCAGTCCATCGCCGTGTCGCCGCCACCCAGCACGACGACGCGCTGGTTCTTCATGTCGAATTCCTGATCGGCATCGCTGCCACGACCCATGACGCGATTGATGTTGGCGATCAGGAAGGGCAGCGCCTCGTAGACCCCCGGCAGGTTCTCGCCGGGGAAGTCGCCCTTCATGTAGGTGTAGGTGCCCATGCCGAGGAACACCGCGTCGTAGTCGGCGAGCAGGCTGTCGAACGTGATGTCCTTGCCGATCTCGGTATTCAGGCGGAATTCGACGCCCATGCCTTCCAGCACTTCACGGCGACGCTGGATGACGTCCTTTTCGAGCTTGAAGGGCGGAATACCGAACGTCAGCAGGCCGCCGATCTGCGCGTACTTGTCGAACACGACCGGCTTGACGCCGTTGCGCACGAGAATGTCCGCACAGCCCAGCCCGGCCGGGCCGGCACCGATGATCGCGACCTTCTTCTTGGTCCAGCGCACCTTGGACATGTCCGGGCGCCAGCCCTGCTTGAGCGCTTCGTCGGCGATGTACTTCTCGACCGAGCCGATCGTGACCGCGCCGAAGCCGTCGTTGAGCGTGCACGCGCCTTCGCACAGCCGGTCCTGCGGACAGACCCGGCCGCAGATTTCCGGCAGGGTGTTGGTCTGGTGCGAGAGCTCGGCAGCCGTGAACAGATTGCCTTCCTCGACCAGCTTCAGCCAGTTCGGGATGTAGTTGTGCACCGGGCACTTCCACTCGCAGTACGGATTGCCGCAAGCCAGGCAGCGGCCCGACTGCGCCTTGGCCTGATCCGGCGGAAACTGGCCATAGATTTCGCGGAAGTCGTGGATGCGGACTTCGGCCTGGACCTTCTTCGGATCCTGCCGCGGCAGGTCGAGAAACTGGTTGACGTTCTTGGCGCCCATCTTGGTATTCCTTAGAGCCCGCGCAGGAAGCGTCGCGAGCGAAGACAGTTCGCGCTTCGAGCAGCGCAGAAACCGGAGTGAACTCGGCCGCTCGTGAGGATTTCGAGCAGCGCAGAAGCGCGAAATGTCGAGCGTAGTAGCTTCATGCGCGGGCTCAAGCGGCGGCACGGACGGAGTCGATCAAGGATCCGATTTCCGCGGCCTTGGGCTTCACGAGCCAGAACTTGCCGACGTAGTCCGCCCAGTCGGCGAGGATGGTCTGTGCCCACTTCGAGCCGGTAACGTTGGCGTAGTCCTGGACGATCTTGCGCAGGTGGTTCTCGTGCGCCTCCATCGACTCGGAGACCACGCGATGGATGTCGATCAGCTCGTGGTTGTAGCGGTCGACGAAGCTGCGCTTCTCGTCGAGCACGTAAGCGAAGCCACCGGTCATGCCGGCACCGAAATTGACGCCGGTGCGGCCGAGAATGACGACGCTGCCGCCGGTCATGTATTCGCAGCCGTGGTCACCGCAGCCTTCGATCACCGCATGCGCGCCGGAGTTGCGCACCGCGAAACGCTCGCCGGCCATGCCGGCCGCATACAGGGTTCCGCCGGTGGCGCCGTACAGGCAGGTGTTGCCGATGATCGCCGCTTCGCGCGTTTCATAGCGCGCGCCGCGCGGCGGCTTGACGACGATGCGGCCGCCGGCCATGCCCTTGCCGACATAGTCGTTCGCATCGCCTTCGAGTTCGAGGTTGAGGCCGCCGGCGTTCCAGACGCCGAGGCTCTGGCCGGCCGCGCCCTTGAGCTTGATCGTGATCGGCTTGTCGCCCATGTCGAGATTGCCCCAGCGACGCGCGATCTCGCCGGACAGACGCGCGCCGATCGAGCGATGCCGGTTCGACACCGAGTAATGAAAGATGCCGCCGGTCTTGTGTTCGATCGCGGGCAGGCAATCATGCAACATCGCTTCGGCGAGTTCGCCCTTGTCGAACGGCTCGTTGTTGAACATGCAGTACTGCGCGCTCGGCAGCACCATGCCGGCCGATTCGAGAATCGGTGACAGGTCGAGGTGACGCGCCTTGTCGTGCGTCGGCGCGGCAACTTCCAGCAGATCGGTGCGGCCGATCAGTTCCTTGATCGTGCGCACGCCGAGTTGCGCCATCCATTCACGCGTCTCTTCGGCGACGAAGCGGAAATAGTTCATCACCATTTCCGGCAGCCCGATGAAGTAATTGCTGCGCAGCGTCGCGTTCTGCGTGGCGACGCCGGTCGCGCAGTTGTTCAGGTGGCAGATGCGCAGGTACTTGCAGCCGAGCGCGACCATCGGCGCCGTGCCGAAGCCGAAGGACTCGGCGCCGAGGATCGCGGCCTTGATGACATCGAGACCGGTCTTCAGTCCGCCGTCGGTCTGCACGCGGACCTTGTCGCGCAGATTGTTCATGCGCAGCGTCTGGTGCGTTTCCGACAGACCGAGTTCCCAGGGCGTGCCGGCGTACTTGACGCTGGTCAGCGGCGACGCGCCGGTGCCGCCGTCGTAACCGGAGATCGTGATCAGGTCGGCGTAGGCCTTGGCGACACCGGCGGCGATCGTGCCGACACCGGGACCCGACACCAGCTTGACCGACACCAGCGCCTGCGGATTGACCTGCTTGAGATCGAAAATGAGCTGCGCGAGATCTTCGATCGAGTAGATGTCGTGGTGCGGTGGCGGCGAGATCAGCGCGACGCCGGGCTTGGCGAAACGCAGCCTGGCGATCTGCTCGTTGACCTTGTCGCCGGGCAGCTGTCCGCCTTCGCCGGGCTTGGCGCCCTGCGCGACCTTGATCTGCAATACCTCGGCGTTGACCAGGTACTGCGGCGTGACGCCGAAGCGGCCGGACGCGACCTGCTTGATCTTCGACATCTTCTCGGTGCCGTAGCGCGCCGGGTCTTCACCGCCTTCGCCCGAGTTGCTGCGGCCGCCGAGCCGGTTCATCGCGATCGCCAGCGCCTCGTGCGCTTCCGGCGACAGGGCGCCCAGCGACATGCCGGCGGAGTCGAAGCGCTTGAGGATGGCGTCGACCGATTCGACTTCGTCGATCGGCACGGCCACGCTGTCCTTGAGCTTGAACAGGTCGCGTATCGTCGCGACCGGGCGCTCGTTGACGTGCGTGGCATAGACTTTGTAATCGCCGTAGTCGCCGGTCTTCACGGCCTTCTGCAGTGTGGCGATCACGTCCGGGTTGTACGCGTGATATTCACCGCCGTGGATGAACTTGTGCAGTCCGCCCTGTTCGATCGGCTTGCGCGCGCTCCATGCCAGCTCGGCGAGTTCCTGCTGCTCGGCCTGCAGATCCGCGAACTGCGCGCCCTGGATGCGCGAAACGGTGTCTTCGAAACACAGGTCGACGATCTCGTCGGACAGGCCGACAATCTCGAACAGCTGCGCACCCCGGTAGCTGGAGATGGTGCTGATACCCATCTTCGAGATGATCTTGTAGAGACCCTTGTTGATGCTCTTGCGATACGACTGCGCGAGTGCCTCGACCGGCTTGTTCTTGATCTGCCCGGCGCGAGCCATCTCGTAGAGCGACGCGTAGGCGAGATACGGGTAGATGCATGAAGCGCCGTACCCGATCAGACAGGCGAACTGATGGGGATCGCGCACCGTCGCGGTTTCGACCACGATGTTGCAGTCGCAGCGCAGCCCTTCGCGCACGAGGTGATTGTTGACGGCGCCGACCGCGAGCAGCGCATGCATCGGCAGCTTGCCGCGTTCGATCGCCCGGTCCGACAGCACCAGCACGACGCGGCCGCCGCGTACCGCCGCAGCCGCTTCATCACAGATCGCGTGCAGCGCGGCATTCAGTCCGGTCGCCGGATCGTAGTTGAGGTCGATGTTGTGGTGAGCGAAGGCCGGATCTTCGTCGCCGATCGCCAGCAGCTTCTTGAACTTGGCCTCCGACAGCACCGGCGAGTCGACCAGCAGGCGAGACGCGCGCTCCGGCGTTTCCTCGAAGATGTTCTTCTCGGCGCCGAGCTGGCATTCCAGCGACATCACGATCTGCTCGCGCAGCGGATCGATCGGCGGATTGGTGACCTGCGCGAACATCTGCCGGAAGTAGTCGTAGACCGAGCGCGGCCGTTCCGAGAGCACCGCGAACGGCGTGTCGTCGCCCATCGAGCCGATCGCTTCCTGTCCGGCCTCGGCGGCCGGACGCAGCACCTGATCGCGTTCTTCGAAGGTCAGCTGGAACATCTTGTGATACGTCGCGACCGTATCCGGCGGCATCGTGTCGAGCGCGCTCGGATCGTCGGACAGCGAGGCTTCGACGCGCTTCATCTTGGTCTTCAGCCACTGCTTGTAGGGCTTGCGAGCAGCGAGCATCTTGTCGATGTCTTCCGGTCGCAGCAGCGCGCCGGACTCGGTATCGACCGCGAGAATCTCGCCGGGTCGCAGTCGACCCTTTTCGACGACGTCCTGAATCTTGAAGTCGTGCACGCCGATTTCCGACGCGAGCACGATGTGGCGATCGGTCGTGATCACGTAGCGTGCCGGGCGCAGGCCGTTGCGATCGAGTGTACAGGCGGCGTAGCGGCCGTCGGTGATGACAACGCCGGCCGGCCCGTCCCAGGGCTCCATGTTCACCGAGTTGTATTCGTAGAACGCGCGCACGTCGGAATCGAGGTCCTCGACGTTCTGCCAGGCCGGCGGAATCAGGGCGCGCAGCGAGGCAAAGATGTCCATGCCGCCCGCGAGCAGCACTTCGAGCATGTTGTCGAGCGACTGCGAATCCGATCCCGAGAGATTTACCAGCGGCGCGATCTCCTCGATGTCGGGCAGGGACTCGCACTGGAATTTGCGCGCGCGCGCCTGCGCCCACTTGCGGTTGCCGGAGATCGTGTTGATCTCGCCGTTGTGCGCGAGATAACGGAACGGATGACAGAGCCGCCACTGCGGTGTGGTGTTGGTCGAGAAGCGCTGGTGGAACACGCACATCGACGATTCCAGCAGCGGGTCGGCGAGATCCGGATAGAAGCTGGCCAGGAACTCCGGCATGACCAGACCCTTGTAGACCAGCACGCGGCACGACAGATGGGTGACATAGAACTCGCGGTCGCCTTCGGCCGCGACCAGCTTCTCGGCACGACGGCGGGCCTTGAAGAGCTTCAGTTCGAATGCAAACTTGTGGGTATCGACCGGCGCGGTGACAAATACCTGCTCGACGACCGGCACGCTTTTCATCGCCTCCTCGCCCAGCGCCGACAGTTCGGTCGGCACCACGCGGAAGCCGGCGACGCTCAGGCCCTGCAACTCCAGGCTTTCCTTGAGCAGGGCGCGCGCGCGATCACGGCGGGCGTCGTCCTGCGAAAAGAAGATGTTGCCAGCGCAATAGTCGCCATCACCGAGCTTGAACCCGAGCGCGGCAGCGGCCTTGCGCAGAAACGCATCCGGCTTTTTCATCAGCAGACCACAGCCATCGCCGGTCTTGCCGTCGGCTGCCACCGCGCCGCGGTGGGTCATGCGCGCGAGCGCCGTGATCGCGGTCTGCACCAGCTTGTGCGACGGCTGATCGTCCATGTGGGCAATCAGGCCGAAGCCGCAGCTGTCCTTCTCGAATTCTTCCCGATACAGGCCGCGAACGGTCTGGGACGGCCGGGAACGGTCGTGGGGCTGGCGGTCAGTCATGAAGCTCGCTCCAATCAAGCGGGGCACCGGGCATCAAGCACAGGCTTGTCCGGGCGGGGCAGGAACGATAGGAGGGCGCCTGAAACTCCGCAAACCTCGGCGCCAGGTGTGGCGGCGCTGCGTTGCAGCACGCAATTGAATCATGGACTTAGCTTCATATATTATGGCCATCTAAATAGCCATCTTGTCCGGGATTGCGCATTTTTCGCCCATGAAAGCCGTCTCCATCGCCGACGCCAAGAACCGCCTGACGGAACTGCTGTATGCCGCCGAGGACGGCCAGCCGGTGCAGGTCACGCGCCGCGGGCAGCCGGTTGCGGTGCTGCTGTCGGACGCCGAATACCTGCGCCTGAAGAACGCAGCCGCCGCCAGCGTCGATTTCGCGAGCTGGGCAAGACAATGGCGGGACCAGCTGGCGCCCGGGATCGAAGGCATCACGGCCGCCGAACTCGAACGCTGGCGTGAACTCTAGGGTCAGCTGACGCAATGGCGAAGCTGCGATATCTGCTCGATCTGCCGGTGCTGGCCGAACTGACGCGGCCTGCCGGCAACCGCCGCGTGTTCACGCTGTTTCAGCAGCAGCAGTCGGCCTGCGCGATCGGTGCACCGGCCAGTTACGCCTTGCTGCGCGGCGTGGCCGGCATGCGCGACGGCGAACGTCGCGAACAGCTGCAGGCTTTTACCGCCGAATTGCTGCTGACCGGACCACCGGTGCTGCCTTTTGATCATGACGCCGCGATCTGGCTGGCGCGCGCCGACGTCGATCAGGCGCGCACGCGCCGCAACTGGACCGTGCTCGATGCCCAGCTTGCCGCGATTGCCGCGAGTCGCGAGCTGGTGCTGGTGACGCGTGGCGCGGCATCGTTCGCCGGGCTCGCCGACTTGCGCGTCGAGGACTGGTTCCGGCCCTGAGCACGGCCGCACGGCGCCGCGCAGCTGCCGTGTAATGAATCGTCACACTTCATTCCGTATTCAGTCGGGCGGGCCTAGCGTGCAGGCGCATCTTCAGGAGGATGTGCCATGTCCTTGCGACCCTTGCGTCTGCTCTCGTTGCTGTCAGCCTTGCTGCTCGCGTCGTGGGCGGCGCAGGCTTCGACTTCGGTTTTCATCTCGGTTCACAGCGCGCCGCCGGCGCTGCCGGTCTACGAACAACCGTACTGTCCGGGGCCCGGCTACGTCTGGACACCCGGGTACTGGGGCTGGAACGGAGATGACTATTACTGGGTACCGGGCACCTGGGTCCTGGCGCCGGTCGGCATGCTGTGGACGCCGGGCTACTGGGGCTGGGCCGACAATGTCTATGTCTGGCACGGGGGTTACTGGGGTCCACGGGTCGGCTACTACGGCGGCATCAATTACGGACACGGCTACTCAGGCAGCGGTTATGCCGGCGGCTATTGGCGCAACCGCGTTTTCTACTACAACCGCAGCGTCAATCATGTCGACAGCAGGCGCGTCACGCATGTCTATTCGCGCCACGTCACGGTCAACCGGATCAATGTCACACGCGTCAGCTACAACGGCGGCGACGGTGGCACGCGCACCCGGCCCAGCCATGACGAAGAGGCGTATGCGCGCCACCGGCACACCGGCCCGACCGAGGCGCAGCGCCGTCACGAACAGGACGCACGCAATGATCGACGCATGAATGCCTCGGAAAATCACGGTCGCCCGCCGCCGCGCGTTGGTGAACATCGGGACCGCGGCAGCCAGCCGGAGCACAGCGCGTCGCCGCACCGTGACGATCATGGCAACGACCGAAACGTCCACGGGGGCGAGCAGCATCCGCCGCGAGCGTCGGGAAGCTCGCAAGCCTCACACGGGCACGGTGGCAAGGCCGGACACCGGCCGAACGAGGCGCCGCAGCACGCGCAGCATCGTCCGCCCCAAGCTCCCCGGCAGCCGTCCGGGCGCGAGGGGCAGCGAAACGGGGCGCCGCAGCAAGTGCATCAGCCGCAGCGAACGCAACGGCAGCGCAGCGGATCACCACGACAGCAGCACATGGGCGCGCCGCAGCGACACGATCATCAGCCAGTGCCGAACCAGCTGCCCGCTCAGGAGTCGGGGCACCGTCAGAATCGGCAACTTTAGCGCCATAGCGGCCTTGTCGCCTCAGCGCAGGCGGCGCGGGTCGAACAGCCGTTCGTGCTCGTCGATCGCGTAGCGATCGGTCATGCCGGCAATGTAGTCGGCGACCACCCGGGCTCGTCCGGCGGCACCTTCCACGGCCTCCAGCCCCTGTGCCTGGGCATGGAAATCGGGCGGCATCAATCGCGCATCGTGGATGAAGGCGTCGAACAGGCCATGAATCACCCGCTTGGCCTTGACCATCATGCGGTACACCTGATGGTGACGGTACAAGTGCTCGCGCAGGAAGCGTTTGAGCTCGTCGTTCTCGGCACTGAGTGCCGGCGAGAACGCGATCAGCGGCAGCGGTCGCGCGCGCACGTCTTCAAGGCTCGTGATCCCGGCATCGATCAGTGCACGCTTCGAGTGGGCGATCAGGTCGGTGACCAGCGTATTGATGATGCGACGGATCGTTTCGTGGCGCTGCTGCTTGAGTGTGATCTGCCCGTAACGATTGATCACTTCGTCGTGGTGGCGCCGGAACAGCGTGACCTGGCGCAGCTGATCGATCGTCAACAGACGCGCGCGCAGGCCGTCATCGATATCGTGATTGTTGTACGCGATCTCGTCGGCGCGGTTGGCAAGCTGGGCTTCGAGCGTCGTCTGCCGATTGCTCAGGAAGCGTTCGGCAACCTCGCCAAGTTGTTCGGCGCGGGCCTTGGAGCAATGCTTCAGTATGCCCTCGCGCGTCTCGAACATCAGATTGAGGCCGAGGAATTCGGCGTACTTGTCTTCCAGCTCGTCGACAACGCGCAAGGACTGCGCATTGTGCTCGAAGCCGCCGTAGGGCTTCATGCATTCGTCGAGTGCGTCCTGTCCGGCGTGGCCGAACGGCGTATGGCCAAGATCGTGCGCCAGCGACACGGCTTCGCAGAGGTCTTCGTGCAGGCGCAGACTGCGTGCAATCGTGCGCGCGATCTGCGCAACCTCGACCGAATGCGTCAGCCGCGTGCGGAACAGGTCGCCTTCGTGATTGACGAAAACCTGGGTCTTGTATTCAAGCCGGCGGAACGCGGCGGAGTGGATGATGCGATCGCGATCGCGCTGGTATTCGCTGCGATGCCCGGCGCCATCTTCGCGGTGCCGGCGACCGCGGGAGCGCGCGTCGTCGGCAGCATAGGGCGCAAGCTCGGCGTTCACGCGTTCAGGCGGTGTAGTGCCGCAAGGTGGCGTCGAGCGCTGCCGGATCGAAATCGCCGCTGACGACGGCCTCGCCGAGCCGGCGCATGAGGATCAAGCGCAACTTGCCGCTGGCGACCTTCTTGTCGAGACTCATGAGCGCGCGGAAGTCGTCGGCGCGCATGCCGGCCGGGACCTGCACCGGAAGGCCGCTGCGTTCGATCAACTGCCGGCAACGCTGCGCGTCCGGCGTCGACAGCCAGCCGAGCCGCGCGGACAGATCGGCCGCCATGCACAGTCCGACTGCAACGGCTTCGCCGTGCAGCCATTCGTTGTAGTGGGTGAAGGTCTCGATCGCGTGCGCAAAGGTATGACCGAGATTGAGCAGCGCGCGCGGCCCGGCGCCGCCGGCCAGCGATTCGCGTTCGTCCTGGGCGACGATCGCTGCCTTCATCTCGCAGCTGCGGCGAACGGCGTAGCGCAGCGCAGCGTCGTCAAGCGCCAGCAGCGCCTCGAGCTTTTGCTCCAGCCAGGCGAAAAAGCCGGCGTCGCCGAGCATGCCGTACTTGATGATTTCGGCGATGCCAGCGAGCCGCTCGCGCACCGGCAGGGTCACGAGCGTTGCGGTATCGGCGAGCACCAGCCGAGGCTGATGAAAGGCACCGATCATGTTCTTGCCGCGCGGATGATTCACGCCGGTCTTGCCGCCGACCGAGGAATCGACCTGCGCGAGCAGCGTCGTGGGCAGCTGCACGAAATCGATGCCGCGCTGATAGATCGCCGCACAGAAACCGACCAGGTCGCCGATCACGCCGCCCCCCAGCGCAATCAGCAAGCCGTCGCGCGGCAGGCGCGAGGCCAGCAGCCAGTCCATGATCTGTTCGACGCTGGCCAGCGTCTTGCTGGTTTCGCCCGGCGGCAGCACCAGCACGTGCTGCGAATCGAGCGACAGGCTGCCTTGCACGCCTGCCAGATAGTGCGCGGCGACGTGCTGGTCGGTGATCAGCCGCAGCGGGCGGGTGCGAACGGCGTCCAGCAGATCGGGGCGCTGCAGCAGGCCGGCCCCGATGTGTATCGGATAGCGGCGCGTGCCGAGTTCGACGTCGAGAGTATCCATGGGTCATGAACGCGCAGCTCAGGCTGCGGCGGGCATCGTATCAAATGGGCGGCGCCGAACCGTCCAGCCCCTGTTCGATTTCGTGTACCAGGGTTTTGGCGCTGCGTCCGTCGGTGCTGACGATCAGATCGGCGATCTCGCGATAGAGAGGATCGCGCTGCGCGAACAGACTGCTCAGTACGCCGCGCCGGTCGCTGACGTTGTGCAGCAGCGGCCGATTGTCGGCACGCGAGGTACGATGCAATTGCTGGTCGACCGACGCATGCAGGTAGACGACATAGCCGTGCGCCGCCAGCACACGACGGTTGTCGGCATCGAGCACGGCACCACCGCCGGTCGCCAGCACGATGCCGCCACGCATGACCAGTTCGCTGATCATCTGGCTTTCGCGCTTGCGGAATCCCGCTTCGCCTTCGCGCTCGAAGATATAGGGGATGTCGACGCCGGTGCGCGCCTCGATCTCGTGATCGCTGTCGATGAATTCCAGACCGCGGAGTTCGGCCAGGCGCCGGCCGACCGTTGTCTTGCCGGCGCCCATGGGGCCGATCAGGAAGATATTGCAACCACCCGTCATTGCCTGCGCCGCCTTCGCGCTAGACCATGAACCGGCTTCGATCCTGCGCCAGCATTCAGTTGACCTTCAAGCCGTCCTGGAGAACCTTGGGGGTCACGAAGATCAGCAACTCGCGCTTGGTGTCCGATTTGCTGCTGTTGCGGAACAGGAAGCCGAGCAGCGGTACGTCGCCCAGCAACGGCACCTTCGATGCGCCAGTCGTCGACTCACGCTGGAATACGCCACCGAGAACCACGGTGTCACCACTGCGGATCAGCACCTGGGTGTCGAGCTTGCGCGTGTCGATGGCCGGCGCCGACCCCGAACCCGTCGTGACATTCTCGCCCTGACTGTCGTTGGTGACGTTGAGATCCATGATGACGCGATTGTCCGGCGTGATCTGTGGCGAAACCGTCAGCGACAGCACGGCCTTCTTGAACTGGGTGTTCGTTCCGGAATTGCCGCTCGAGGTCTGGTACGGAATTTCGCGACCCTGTTCGATCGTCGCCTGCTTGCCGTTGGCAGTGACCACACGCGGCGAGGAAATCACTTCGCCGCGGCCTTCGGTCTGCAGGGCCTGCAACTCAAGATCGATCTGGAAGTCGGACCCGAGAATGCTCCAGCCGATGCTCGGCGCGGCGGCGGCGGCAGGCAGGTTGATCGAGTAGGAGTCGTCGAGCGACGGGATGCTGCCGTTGGCCACCTGGTTTGCACCAAGCGCCGTGCCGCTCTGACCGATGCGCGTGTTGCCGACCGACCCGATCGTATTGACGCCGAACTTGGTGCCGATATCGCGCGCGAAATCCTCGTTGGCGATGACGATGCGCGATTCGATCAGCACCTGTCGCACCGGCACGTCCAGCCGTGCGACCAGCTGCCGGATCTCGTCGATCTTTTCGCGGGTCTCCAGCACGAGGAGGGTGTTGGTGCGCTCGTCGACGGTCACCCGACCGCGTTCGCTGAGCATCGAGGTCTTGTCCGAGCCCAGCAATGCCTTGATGTCCGACGCCTTCGCGTAGTTGACCTGGATGATTTCCGAACGCAAGGGGGCGAGGTCGGTCTTCTGCTGCTGGGCTTCCAGCTCGGCCTTTTCTCGCGCGGCAATCTCGTCGATCGGCGCGACCATCATGACGTTGCCCTGCTGACGCATGCCCAGGCCCTTGGAGCGCAGGATGATATCGAGTGCCTGGTCCCAGGGAACGTTCTGCAGTCGCATCGCGATGTCGCCATGCACGGAGTCGCTGATCACCATGTTGGTGCCGGCGACGTCGGCGATGATCTGCAACAGCGCGCGCACGTCGATGCTCTGGAACGACAGCGAGATCCGTTCACCCTTGTACTGCGGTTCGTTGCGCTTGCGCTCTTCGAGCTTGGCCTGCGTCAGCGGCTGCAGCTCCAGTGTGAACTCGCCGTTCGACTGGTAGGCCGCCTGGTCGAAGGCGGCGCCCTGGCTGGGCGTCACGATCAACTGCGTGTCGGCACCGTCATGCTTGATATCGACATACTTCACCGGAGTCGCGAAATCGAGCACATCGAGGCGCCGCGCAAGCTTGTCAGGCAGGCTGGTGTTCTTGAACACCGCAACGATGCGATCATTGTCATCGTGCACGTCGACGATGGTCTGCGGATTGCTCAGGCTGACAACGATGCGTCCTTCACCCTTTTCGCCGCGGCGAAAATCGACGTTGCCGATGCTGCTGGCACCGGCGACGGCGGCAGCGTCATGGCTGCTTGCGGCCGCCACCGCGGCCGGGCTCTCGATTTCGACATAGAGCTTGTTGCCATCGCGGCGCAGTTGATAGGGAGCACTCTGGTGCAGCGAGACCACGATTCGGGTCCTACCGTTTGCCTCCACCGCATCGATGCCGGCGACGTCGCCGACGTCGATCCGGCGATGCGGTTGCGCCAGCGCGACCGCCGTATCAGGCAAGTCAATCGAAATCCTGGCGGGCTGGTCGACCGTGAACACATTCGGTTCCGGCGCCGTGTCCGACAGCGTCAGCGTCAGCAGGACGCGATCGCCTGGCTGGGCGACGAAGTCGAGACCCTGGAGCAGGTGTCCGACCCCCTGAGCCTGCGCAGCGCCGGTAACGAGCACGAGCAGCAGGCCGACAATTTTATGTTCTGACCACCAGGCGGTGCGCTTCAACATGACGACTCCCTGAATATTCCTACTGGCTCAGCGCGAGGCTGGCCTGGCGCTGCGTCCAGCCACCGAAACCGTCCGGTACCAGTTCGAGCAGGCTGATTTCCGACTCGGTGATGTGCACCACCTCGCCATAGTTCTGTCCCATATGGTCATGCAATGCGACCCGGTGCACGACGGCATCGGGCGCCTTGACCAGTGCAAAAGTCCCTTGCGGCGTGCTGATGATGCCGACCATGCGCAGAGCATCAAGCGGATAGTCTTCCAGCGGCTCCCGATTGCGGCGCAGGTCGGGCCGCGGCCCATTCGGGTTGGCCTGTTCATTGCGCGGCTCGACCAGCACGAAGGGATCACGCTTGTCGGCCATCGTGTATTCGTATGGCTGGTACGGCTTGATCTGCGGAATCGGCTCGATGTCCTTGGACTTGCGCGCCTTCACTTCGGCAATGTAGCGATCGAGATCGGACATGCCGGAGCCACACCCGGCCAGCACAGCGACACAGATCAAGGCACACGCGCGGGCATTCATTTCTTTTTCCCCTTGCCCTTCGCCGGCTTCTGCGCCGCGATCTCGTCATCATCGAGATAGCGATACGTCTTGGCGAGCGCGGTCATGCTCAGCGTCTGTTCGCCGGACTTGCCGTTCGCCGTTCTGATCTCGACATCTTCGATGGTCACGATGCGTGGCAGCGCGGCCACTGCACTGACGAAATTGCCCATTTCGTGATACGTGCCGAGCACGACGATCTTGTTCGGTATCTCGGCGTAGAACTCTTTCGGAATCTCGCCCTGCGGCTGGAACAGCCGTTCTTCCAGACTGCTGGCGATGCGGGCCTGAGAAATGTCGTTGAGGAGATTGGCAACCTCGGCCTTGCTCGGCAGCTGCTTGAGCATGGCCCCGAACGAGCGCTCCATCTCGGCCAGCTGTTCGCGATAGGCATCGAGCCCGGCGACCTTCTTCTGCTTTTCTTCGAACTGCTGGCGCAGGCTCTGCTCCTGCGCCCGGGCGATTTCCAGATCCTCGTGTACCGGTTTGACGAGGAACCACTCACCGGCCGCAATCAGGACGATTCCGAGCACGATGGCCGCCGCAATGCGTGTCCACCTGGGCCACGCGCCCGGATTGTTCATGTCCAGCGTCTGCAGCTGGCGGACGATCTCCTGGAAGGTCATGGATCCGTCCCCTCGTCGTCGTCCGCATTCTTCTCGCTTGGCCGCTTGAGCACCTTCACGCTGAGCGTGAACTTGGATTTGTTGCCGCTGCTCTTGTCGTTGGTCGTGATGACGATCAAACGCGGGTCGGCAAACCAGGGCGAGGCATCGAGGTTTTTCATGTACGTCGAAATGCGGCCATTCGAGTCGGCAATGCCGTCGATGGTCACACTGCCGCCAGCCTGTTTCAGCGACGTGAGGTTCACGCCCTCGGGCAGGGTGCTGACGATCTCGTCGAAGAAATGCACGGTCGCCGCGCGATTGGCCTGCAGGTCCTCGATCACGCGCATGCGCGCCAGCAGATTCGACTTGACCTTCTCCAGGTCCTCGATCTCCTTGATCTTCTGGTCCATTTCCTTGATTTCGGCCTGCAGCCGCTGATTGCGGGCCTGCTGGTTGTCGACGGCCCCGCTCATGACCAGCCAGGAAATGCCGACCACCGCGATGGCGGCGATCGCGCCCAGCCCCATCATTTGCGCGAACTGCTTCTTGCGCAGTTCGCGGCGTTCGCGCCGCCAGTCGCGTAGATTGATGCGCGTGGTCATGTCTTGGGCTCGTCGAACGCGCGGAATGCCAATCCGCAGGCGATCAGCAGCGACGCTTCTTCGCGCGCCAGCACCGCGGGCTTGGCGCGCGAGCTGACGCTCATCTGTGCGAACGGCTTCGCGACGACGGTCGGGATCTGCAGACGTTCCTGAATCTGCGCATCGATGCCCTCGATCTGCGCGCAGCCGCCGGCCAGGATGATCTGGTCGATATGCGTGTACTGCGTCATCGCCGAAAAGAAAAACTGCAGGGAGCGATCGATCTGCTGGCCCATGTCGGCAACGAAGTTCGGCAGCACTTCGCTGGCGTAATCTTCCGGCAGGCTGCCGCTGCTCTTGGCCTTGGTCGCCTCGTCGAACGACATGCCGTAATGGCGCATCACTTCTTCGGTGAGCTGGCGGCCACCGAAACCCTGATCGCGCGTGTAGACCGTGTGCCCGTCGTGCAAAACCAGCACCGACGTCGTGTGTGCGCCGATGTCGACGATGGCGATCGTCCGTCCGCGCCCGCCGTCTGGCATCTGGTGCTGCAGGAACACGCTGGCGTTCTCCAGCGCATAGGTTTCGATGTCGACAACCTTGGGTTTCAGGCCGGCGAGTTCCAGCGCCGCGCAGCGCTGATCGACGAATTCCTTGCGACACGCTGCCAGCAGCACGTCGGCCATTTCGCTGTTCTTGGCGTTCTTGCCGAGGACTTCGAAATCGACATTGACCTCATCGATCGGATACGGAATGTACTGGTCGGCTTCGGCTCGAATCTGTTCTTCGAGTTCGTCTTCGGTCAGCGATGCCGGCATCTCGATGATCTTGGAAATCACCGCCGCGCCCGACACGGCAACCGAGGCCTGGCGGGTGCGCGTCCCGGCACGGTTCACAGCACGGCTGATGGCGTCTGCCACCAGCTTGGGTTCCGCGATCTGTTTGTCGGAGACGGCGTTCGGTGGCAGCGGCTCCACGGCGTACGACTCGACGTGAAACCGCTCTCCCTTGCGCGTCAGCTCCAGCAACTTGACCGAACTGGAACTGATGTCCAGGCCAATCAAATGCTGGTCTCCCCCGCCAAACAGCGATTGCTTGATCGCCATATAGCCTCATGCCGCTGCGTTGACTTTCCCCCGCGTGCCCGAAACACTTTTCCGGCCCGGAACCGTACTATAACGGAAAGGTCTTCCGGCGCAACACTAGATTCGTCCGGCAACTATCTGAAGCTTAAGTAAACATTTCCAACTAATTTGCAGCTCCGGGTCCGCCCGCAGCCGCGGGTACGCCATGAAACGCTGGATTCTGATCTCGACCCTCGGGGTGGCCGTGCTGTTGTGTCTGGGCGCGGCCGCGGTCTGGGCCGGAGCACTCTATCTGGGCCGCGATCTGCCGCCGGTCGACAGCATCCGCCAGCTGCAGCTGTCCGTTCCGCTGCGGGTTCTCAGTCAGGACGGCAAGCTGATCGGACAGTTCGGTGCCGAACGGCGTTCCTTGCTGCGTTACGACGATATTCCGCCGAATGTCATTCACGCCTTTCTAGCTGCCGAAGACGATCGCTTCTTCGAGCACCCCGGCGTCGACTGGCAGGGGCTGGTGCGCGCTTCGTTCGTGCTGGCCGTGTCCGGCGAGAAGAGCCAGGGCGGCAGCACGATCACCATGCAACTCGCGCGCAATGTCTTTCTCAGCAACGAGCGGACCTTCACACGCAAGTTCAAGGAAATCCTGCTGGCGTTGCGCATCGAGCATGAGTTGTCGAAGAAGGAAATCCTCGAGCTGTATCTGAACAAGATCTTCCTCGGCGAGCGCGCCTATGGCGTCGGCGCCGCATCACGGGTCTACTTCGGCAAGGATATTCATCAGCTGAGTCTCGGCGAGATCGCCGTCATCGCCGGCCTGCCGAAAGCGCCGTCTCGCGACAATCCGGTCGCCAATCCACAACGCGCAAAAGAGCGTCGTGACTACGTGCTGTCGCGCATGCACTCGCTTGGCGAGATTTCCGATACCGAATATCAGGCCGCACGTGCGGAACCGGTAGTCGTCCACCCGTATCAGGCGAAGCTCGACGTCGACGCCCAGTACGTCGCCGAAATGGCGCGCGCCTGGGCGGTCGAGCACTACGGCGACGACGCCTATACGCGTGGCCTGACCGTGATCACGACGCTGGACTCGGGCCGGCAGCTCGCGGCCAATGCAGCCCTGCGCAGAGCACTGCTTGACTACGACGAACGGCATGGCTGGCGCGGTCCGGAAGCACAGCTGCCATTGCGCATGCTCAGCGATCAGGGGCACGACGAGCTTGCGCAGGCGCTCGATGCGCGTCCACCGGTCGCCGATCTGCGCGCGGCGGTCGTGGTCTCTTTCGCGGCGGACCGCTTGCAGCTGATCACGGAAGACGGGCCTATGAATCTCGACAAGGATGCGTTTTCCTGGGCGAACCTGACCCGGAAACCGCTGCAGCCTGGCGATGTCGTGCGTATCCGCCCGGTCGGAGCACGGTGGCGTCTGGCCGAGATTCCGGCCGTGCAGGGTGCATTTGTCGCGCTGCGCCCCGATGACGGTGCGATCCAGGCGCTGGTCGGCGGTTTTGATTTCTACGCGAACAAGTTCAATCGCGTGACGCAAGCGCGGCGACAATCCGGTTCGGGATTCAAACCCTTTCTGTACGCCGCCGGTCTGGCGCAGGGTCTGACGCCGGCATCGGTGTTTCTCGACGCCCCCGTGGTCGTCGACGATCCCTCGGCAGACAACGCCTGGCGACCGGAAAATTTCGAGGGCGATCTCAAGGGGCCGATGAGTCTGCGTGAAGCACTCGTGCACTCGCGCAATCTGGTTTCGATTCGTCTGCTGCAAGCCATCGGCATCGACTACACCCGCCAGTACGTTCCGCGTTTCGGCCTGCCGGGCGACCGGTTGCCCGACAACCTGACGATGGCACTCGGCACCGCGGTGTTCACGCCGCTGGAAATGGCCCGCGGCTACGCAACGATCGCCAACGGCGGATTCGTCATCGATCCGTACCTGGTCAGCGAAGTGCGGGACGCCGACGGACAGGTTCTCTACAAGGCGGCACCGAAGCACGCCTGCCCGGATTGCCCGGATACAGCGCCGCAACAAAGTCCGGGCGACAGCGCGACGGCTGCTGGCGCCGACGCGACGACGGATGACAGCGTCGCGCCGCGCACCATCGAGCCGCAGGTCGACTGGCTGATCAGCGACATGATGCACGACGTGGCAACGCGTGGTACCGGCGCGAAGACCAATGAGCTGCATCGCAACGATCTCGCGGGCAAAACCGGTACGACCAATGACGAGACCGACGCCTGGTTCAACGGCTTTCAGAAAACACAGGTGGCGATTGCCTGGGTCGGTTTCGATCAGCCGGCGCCGCTGGGCCCGGGTGAAGTCGGCGCGCGCGCCGCGCTGCCGATCTGGATCGACTACATGCGCGCGGCGCTGAAAGGTGTCCCGGAAGAACGCCTGCCGAGACCGGACGGCCTGGTCGATGTTCGCATCGATCCGCGCACCGGCAAGCTGGCACCAGCCGACGCGCCGGACGCGGTTTTCGAGGTCGTGCAGCAGGACCACATCCCCGAAGCCGAAGCCGCGGATGCGCACAACGATCCGAACAAGGCGAATCTCGAAGATCTGTACTGAACGCTCGGCGACATCGTGATGGTCAATCGCAACAGCATTGCCGAGGAAGCTGCGCGCATCGTCTGCGTTGAAGCACTTACGGATTATCGAGCCGCGAAAATGAAAGCGCTGCAGCGGCTCGGTCTGCCGTCGCGTTCCACGTCTTTGCCGGACAATGCGCAGATCGACTTGGCTGTCATCAACTACCAGCAGTTGTTCGGCGGTCCGGCCTATTTCGGGCACCTGCAAGGCTTGCGCAGCCTGGCCTTGCCGCTGATGCGGCTGTTGTCGGGTTTCGAGCCGCGCCTCACCGGCGGCGCCGTCACCGGTGCGGTGACCATCGCGCACCACCTGCAGCTGCATGTGTTTGCCGATCAGTCGGAAGCCGTCGACGTGTTCCTGATCGATCGCGGCTTCGCGTTCGATATCACCGAACGCCGTTACCGGTATTCCGACGGTCGCGAAGAGAGCACCCCGCTGCTGCGACTGGAGATCGACGGCTTCGGTGTCGACATCGCCGTATTCACGCTCGACGATCTGCGCCGTGCGCCGCTCAGTCCGCAGGACGGTCGCCCCTGCCGGCGCCTGAATCTCGCTGCAGCGGAGGCCCTCGCCACCGCTGCGACTTAGCGTCGATCAGAGATCGAGATTGCCGACCAGCAGGGCGTTCTTCTCGATGAAGTCGCGCCGGGGTTCGACGTGTTCGCCCATCAGCGTCGTGAAGATCTGATCCGCCGCGACGACATCTTCGACATCGACTTTCACCAGGCGGCGGTTTTTCGGTTCCAGCGTCGTTTCGCTGAGCTGGTCCGGATTCATCTCGCCCAGGCCCTTGTAGCGCTGCACGTGCAGACCGCGGCGCGCTTCCGAAAGCAGCCAGGCGTAGGCTTCGTCGAAGCTCGCAACCGTCTGCGTCCGTTCGCCGCGGCGGACCTGGATCGCAGCGCCGTGCAGGACCGCGATGTGCGCGCGCAGCGCCGCAATTCGCTGATAGTCAGCACCGGAAAAGAAATCTTCATTGAAAGCAATGAGTTGCTTGTTCCCATGGATGCTGCGCGAAACGACGACCTGCGGGCCCTCGACGTTCAAATGCGCGTCGACCGTGAACTGTCCGCGCAAGCCATCGGCATTCAGCGCCGTCTGCAGGCGCAGAGCCCAGGCCTTCAACTCGGTATCCCCGTTCGGCAGCGGTGCGAGCCGCGCCAGTTCGCTGAGAACATGATGATCGTAGCGCCGGCCGATACGGTCGATCAGTTCACTGACGGCCGCGTACTCGCGGCTCAGCGCGATCAGCTGCTCGTCGGCCAAGGCTTCGGCGCCAATCTGCAAGGCCGCATTATCGAGCGCCGACCCGATCAACCACTCGTTGAGCTCGTGATCATCCTTGACATAGGTTTCCTGCTTGCCGCTCTTGAGCTTGTACAGCGGCGGTTGCGCGATGTAGATGTAACCCTTCTCGACCAGCGTATACATGTGCCGGTAGAAGAACGTCAGCAACAAGGTACGGATATGCGCGCCGTCGACGTCGGCGTCGGTCATGATGATGATGCGGTGATAGCGCAGCTTCTCCAGCTTGAAATCGTCCTTGCCGATTCCGCAGCCCAGCGCGGTGATCAGGGTGGCGACTTCCTGCGAGGACAGCATTTTCTCCAGGCGCGCGCGCTCGACATTCAGGATTTTGCCCTTCAGCGGCAGGATGGCCTGGAATTGCCGATCCCGTCCCTGCTTCGCGGAACCACCGGCCGAATCGCCCTCGACCAGGAACAGTTCCGACTTCGCCGGATCCTTTTCCTGACAGTCGGCGAGCTTGCCCGGCAGGCCGACGCCGTCGAGCACCCCTTTGCGGCGCGTCATCTCGCGTGCCTTGCGCGCTGCTTCACGTGCCGTCGCAGCTTCGACGATCTTGCCGCAGATCGCCTTGGCTTCGGCAGGCCGCTCGAGCAGGAACTCGGCAAGTTTTTCGGCCACCACTTCCTCTACGGCCGGACGGGCTTCGCTGGAGACCAGCTTCATCTTGGTCTGCGATGCGAACTTCGGATCGGGCATCTTCACCGACAACACGCAGGCCAGACCTTCGCGCATGTCGTCGCCGGTGATGTCGACCTTCGCGCGTTTGGCGTATTCGTTCTGCTCGATGAACTTGTTGATGACGCGTGTCATCGCCGCCCGCAGGCCGGTCAGATGCGTGCCGCCGTCGGACTGCGGAATGTTGTTGGTGAAGCACAGCACCTGCTCGGCGTAACTGTCGTTCCACTGCATTGCGACTTCGACGTCGACCGGTACCAGCGGCCCTGCACCGAGCGGCACGTTAGCCACTCCGCTGGAGTGGAATACCGTCGGATGCAGTGGTGTCTTCGCCTTGTTGATGTAATCGACGAAACCTCTGACGCCGCCTGAGAACGCAAAGTCCTCTTCCTTGCCGTTGCGCAGATCGATCAGCCGGATGCGTACGCCGTTGTTGAGGAACGAAAGCTCGCGCAGACGTTTGGCGAAGATCTCGTAGTGGTACTCGATCTTGCCGAAGATTTCCTCGTCGGCAAAAAAGTGTACTTCGGTACCGCGCTTGTCGGTGTCCCCAAGCACCTTCAGTGGTGAAACCTCGACACCGTCCTGAACCTCGACGATGCGATCGACTGCCACCCCGTGATTGAACTCGATGAAGTGCTTCTTTCCATCGCGGCGGATCGTCAGACGCAGCCACTTCGACAAGGCATTGACACAAGACACGCCCACACCGTGCAGGCCGCCGGACACCTTGTAACTGTTCTGGTTGAACTTGCCGCCGGCGTGCAGCACACACATGACGATTTCCGCTGCAGAGCGTTTCGGCTCGTGCTTGTCGTCCATCTTCACGCCAACTGGAATACCGCGGCCGTTGTCGGTCACGGAAATCGAATTGTCGGCGTGAATCGTGACGACGATATCGTCGCAGTGTCCGGCCAGGGCTTCGTCGATCGCATTGTCGACAACCTCGAACACCATATGGTGCAGACCGGTACCGTCCGACGTATCACCGATGTACATGCCAGGCCGCTTGCGAACGGCTTCCAGACCTTCGAGCTGCTGGATGCTGGATTCGTCGTAGTCAGGATTTGCTTGCGCAGTCATCGGATCAGGCTCGGACATGAAGCGGCGATTTTAGCATCCACAGGCACCACGCTTCGGGGATAAGCCTGGGGACAGACACTGTATATAAGGTCAATAACGCACTTTCCCATGTTCCACGTGGAACATGGCACCAGCGGAATCGAGTGCCGGGATCGGTTCAAAAGCGGTGACAAAGCTTTGCCCGGGATAGTCGAGCAAAGCGCTGATCAGACGATCCTGGTAGCGCGGTGCCAGTTCCGCAGTGAAATCGTCGAGCAGAATGATGGGCCACGCACCGCGGACCCTGCCGATCTCCCCACACTGCGACAACAGCATCGCCGCCAACAGCAGCTTTTGCTGGCCCCGGCTGATCCGGTTGCGAACACTGCGTTCGTCCGCCCGTATCTTCAACTCGGCTCGGTGAGGTCCGACAGTCGTGGCACCCAGCTCGATATCGCGAGAGCGCTGTTGCTGCAAAGCGTTCCTCAAGCTGCTTTCCGATTTCCAACCGGACGACAGATCGAAGGTCCATTGCCCTTCGCCAAGAAAAGCCTGTATCCAGGAATTCACCGCCGGTGCGATCGACTGAAGGTGCTGCCGACGCAGCTGATCCAGAATCTCGCCGGATTCCGCCAGCTCCGGTTCCCACGCGGAAATTTCCTGTTCACTGCGACGCAGCCGTAGCAGCTGATTGCGTTGCTTGAGCGCACGCCGATAGCGACGCCAGGCGAACATGAACGAATGTTCCACGTGGAACACACCCCAGTCGATGAAGCTGCGGCGATACGTCGGTCCTTCCAGCACGACACGGTGCATGCCGGGCTCCAGGATTTGCGCGGGACATTGCTGCAGCAGTTCCAGACTGCTGATTGGATTTCCATTGCAGCGAAGCGCCACACCATCCGCAGTCCACTGCACGCCCAGGCTGTGCCGGACCCCTTCCGCATCCTCGGTGGCGGCAAACACGGTCCACTGCTTGCGGGCCGGTCCCGCCAGTTCCGTTGGCACGGAGCCGCGAAACGACCTCGCCCGGTTCAGGCAGTAAATCATTTCCAGCAAAGTCGTCTTGCCGGCGGCGTTTTCACCCACAAACAAATTGAGCCTGCCGGATAGTGGCAGGCTCAATTGATCAAACAGACGAAAGTTGTCAGCTTTGAGCTGAACGATCCGCATGAGCTCTAAAGACGCATCGGCATCACGACGTACTTGCTCGATTCATCGCCGGCCGCATAGATCAAGCCGCTGGAATCGGCATTCTTCAATTCCATCACGAATTCTTCGCTGGCCAGCGCACCGAGCGCGTCGAGCAGATAGTTCACGTTGAACCCGATCTCGATGGGCCCGCCTTCGTAGCTCACCTCGAGATCTTCTTCCGCCTCTTCGTGCTCGGGGTTGTGTGTCTGCAAACCAAGCTTGCTGCCTTCGATCGTCAGCCTCACCCCACGGAATTTCTCGTTCGACAGAATTGCGGTCCGTGCCAGGGCGCGTTTGACCGTCTCGCGATCGGCCTGCAGTTTCTTGTCGCCGGACTCCGGCACGACACGTTCGTAGTCCGGAAAACGGCCGTCGATCAGTTTGGTGGTCAGACGAACCACATCCAGATCGACTTCAATCTGCGTCGCGCTGATTCGCACCTGGGCCGGCTCATCCGTGGCATCGAGCAAGCGTTGCAATTCGAGCACCGCCTTGCGCGGCACGATGACCTGCAGTTTTTCGGTCACGCCCGTGTCGGCTTCGAGTTCGCTGAGGGCCAGGCGATGACCATCGGTCGCAACGGTACGGACCCGCTTGACATCGACTTCGAGCAAGGTGCCGTTGAGGTAGTAGCGAACATCCTGTTGTGCCATCGCGAACTGCGTTCTTTCGATCAAGGAACGCAGCTGATTGCGTGGCAGCTGCAAAGCCTTGCCATCGACCACGCGACCCAGCGCCGGGAACTCGTCGGCCTTCAGACACGACAGCGAATATCGGCTGCGACCCGATTTGAGCTGCGCCTTGTCGCCGGTCATTTCAAGGCTGATCTCGGCGCCCTCCGGCAAACCGCGGCAGATATCGAACAGTTTACGGGCCGGAACCGTCGCACGTCCCGGTGCGAGATTCTGCACGCGGGCTCGTGCTTCAAGCTCTATTTCGAGATCCGTACCGGTCACGATCAATTCGTCGTCGCGCAGTTCCAACAGGAAGTTGGACAGCACCGGCAAAGTCTGCCGACGTTCGACGACCCCGATGACCGCCGACAAGGCCGACAACAACTCATTACGCCCAACTTGCAGTTTCATGGCTCGATCCGATTGTTTTATCTTTTCGAAGAACTTAAATCCAGCAACAACAGGGTTTCCCGTTCTTGTGGATTTCTTAATTTAAATAAACAAAATCAATATCTTGAAAATAATTTTCTGCGTAGAACATCCTGGATCCGCAACGCGATTAGCTGTGGATAACCCTTGCATGGAATTTATCCACAGATTTGTCCGAACGCTATCCCCAAAACACTCCGTCTTTCCTCAACAGCTTCTCAGAAACCGAGCTGCCGTTGCAGGTTTTCGTAATCTTCGCGGTACTTCACCTCGCCTTCACGCAGTTCGGCGATCTTGCGGCAGGCATGCAGCACGGTCGTGTGATCCTTTCCGAACGCTTCGCCGATTTCCGGAAGGCTGTGCTGTGTCAGCTCTTTTGCCAGGGCCATCGCAACCTGCCGCGGACGCGCCAGCGAGCGGGTCCGGCGTGGCGAATTCAGATCCGTCACCCGGATGTTGTAGTAATTGGCCACAGTGCGCTTGATGTTGTCGATCGTCACCATGCGCTCGTAGGCCGCCAGCATGTCCTTCAGGGTTGCCCGTGCAAACTCCACGGTCATGGCCTCGCCTCGCAAGCGCGAACTGGCCGACAGGCGCAACAGGGCGCCTTCGAGTTCGCGCACGTTGGAGCGTACGCGCTGCGCAACGAACAGCGCCACTTCCTTGGGCAACGCCACTTTGTTCTGGTCGGCCTTGGCGAGCAGGATCGCGACGCGCGTTTCGAGATCCGGCGGCTCGACGGCAACCGCCAGACCCCAGGTGAAGCGCGATTTCAGGCGCTCGTCGATGCCATCGACGTCCTTCGGATAACGGTCCGAGGTCAAGACGATCTGCTTGCGACCGTCGATCAACGCGTTGAAGGTGTGAAAGAACTCTTCCTGTGTCCGTTCCTTGTGTGCAAAGAAGTGGATGTCGTCGATCAACAAGGCGTCGACCGAGCGGTAGAGATTCTTGAATTCGTCCATGCGACCGTGGCGGATCGCCGAGGTGAACTGATTCATCCACTGCTCGGCACCGACATAGACAACGCGTGCGCGCTGGCTGCCACGCTGAATGGCGTTGCCCACCGCGTGCATGAGATGGGTCTTGCCCAGGCCCGAGCTGCCGTAGATCAGCAAGGGGTTGTAGGTCCCGCCCGGTGTTTCGACCACATGCTCGGCGGCGGCGCGGGCATGCGAGTTGGATTTGCCTTCGATGAAATTGACGAAGGTGTAATCCGGATTGAGCTTGCCGGCCGAAGTCGGCAGGAGATCCTCGTTGTTGCCGGCAGACTCTGCAACCGCCGGGGCCGCCGTCCGGTTCGCCTCGACCGTGCCGACCGCGACATCGACCTCACTGATGTTGCGCCCGCCACTGACCCGGATACCGCGCCGTATCAAATCGAGAAAATCCTGCCGTACGCGATCCATCACCATCCGGTTGGGCGCGAGCAGCGTGAGGCGATCGCGAACGAACACCGGTTGTAGCGGACGAATCCAGGTGTGCACATCGCGGTCGGGCAGCTCGCCCTCCAGCCAGCGCACACATTGCGCCCAGAGATCCTCTTCTTGCATGGTTCTTGTAGTCGATGAGCGGTCGAACGGACGACCGTGCAGCATGGGCACGCGGCGGCACCCGGAGCCGAAGTCTATCGACTCGGTCCCGGCTTATCCACAGCCGGAGCGAATGGCGAGCTTGAACACGATATCGCCAGCCGCTACACTCCGCGCCCTTTTTGTGTTTGCAACCGTCAGGTGATTCATGTCCAAGCGCACTTATCAGCCGAAGAAGCTGCGTCGTGCCCGTACGCACGGGTTCCGCGCCCGTATGGCGACCAAGGGTGGCCGCGCCGTGATTTCGCGTCGCCGCGCCAAGGGCCGCAAGCGCCTCTGCCCGTAAGCACCGTTCGGTAATGGACAAGGCGGCGCGCTTTCCGCGGCGCGCCCGCTTGCTGAAGCCGGCAGAGTTCAAGGCCGTCTTCGAGGGTGGGGCGCGGATACATGAGCGTGGTTTGACGGCGGTGAGTGTGGCCAATAATCTCGCGCACGCCCGCCTCGGTCTGGCGATATCGAAGAAGGCCTTGCCGCTGTCGGTTGACCGCAACCGTCTCAAACGCAAGATTCGCGACACCTTTCGCCTGAACCACCGGAATCTGCCGGCGGTTGATCTGGTGATTCTCGCCAAGCCGGGCAGCCGGACGCTGACTGCTCCGCAAATGCGCCAATGCCTGGAGCGACTGTGGACCCGCATCGCAGCTTCCTCGGTAACTGCCTCGTCGCCAGCACCGTCTTCCTCATCCGCGCCTATCAGATCCTGATCAGCCCGCTGCTGGGGCCCCGCTGCCGTTTCTATCCCAGTTGTTCGCACTACGCGGTTACCGCGCTGCGCACGCATGGCATCGTCCGTGGCTCCTGGCTGAGCGCCAGGCGCATCGTTCGCTGTCACCCGCTGAATCCCGGCGGTTACGATCCCGTCCCCGAACGCGTGCAAGGCCGACCGATGGCCTGTGCCTGCGACACACATCACCAGCAGACCTGATCCGATGGAAAACCGCCGCTTTATCCTGATCGCCATGATTGGCGTGGTGCTGTTCTTTCTCTATCAGGCCTGGCAGAAGGACTACGGCAATCGCCTGCCGTCGACACCGGTTGCCGAGACGGCGCAGGCACCCGAAGGGCATGCAGCCGCCGCGGTCGCGGCAGTCGACCAGACTACGGGTAGCGCCGAGACGGGCGCGGAAGGCGAGACCATTCGCGTTGAAACCGACGTCTACATTGCGGAGATTTCCACGCAGGGCGGTGATTTGCGTCGCCTGGAGCTGAAGCAGTATCCGGCAGCCAAGGACAAGCCGGAACCGATGTCGCTGCTGGACGACCGCAACGGCCGCTTGTTCATCCTGCAAAGCGGCCTGGTCGACACACAGTCGCCGCTGACCAGTGACAGGACCCTGTTTCACAGCGCCGAGAGCTCGTACCAGCTCGGCGCCGGCCAGGACACGCTCGACGTCACGCTCGACTATCAGGGCGAAGACGGCCTGAAGGCGCAGAAGATTTATCACTTCCGCCGCAACAGTTACCAGATCGGTCTGTCGCAAACCCTGAGCAACGGCGGCAGCGAGCGTACCGTCAGTCCGTACACGCGATTGGTGCGTACCGATTTCAAGCCGGATGGCGAACCCCGGTTCTCGCACACCTTCACCGGCGTTGGTTTCTACCAGCAGGCCGAGCCGGGTGGCAGCAGCTACAAGTTCAAGAAAACCGCCCTCGACAAGCTCGGCAAGGACGCGTTCGAAACCCAGCAGACCGGCGGCTGGATCACGATGCTGCAGCACTACTTCGTCGCCGCGATCGTGCCGGCACCGACCGAAACAATGACCTACAGCGCCAGGCCGCGCGAGACCGGCGGTTATCGCGCGCAGGCGGTCGGCGCGGGCATCAAGCTCGCCGCCGGCGAAACGCATCAGTTCGACACCCGCCTGTATATCGGACCGAAGCTGCAGGATCGCGTCGAAGACATCGCGCCCGGTTTCGACCTGACGCTCGACTACGGCATTCTCACGCCGATCGCCAAGCCGATCTTCTGGGTGCTGAAGAGCTATCACCGGCTGACCGGCAACTGGGGCTTTTCGATCATCCTGCTGACCCTGTCGGTCAAGCTGCTGCTCTACAAGCTCTCGGAGACGCAGTACCGCTCGATGGCGAAGATGAAAATCTTCGGACCGAAGATCAAGGATATCCGCGAGCGCTACGCCGACGACCGCGAGCGCCTGCAGAAGGCGATGATGGACCTCTACAAGAAGGAAGGCTTCAATCCGCTGGCCGGTTGCTGGCCGATGCTGGTGCAGTTCCCGATCTTCATCTCGCTGTACTGGGTGCTGCTGGAGTCGGTGGAAATTCGCCAGGCACCGTTCATCCTCTGGATTCACGATCTGTCGGCGCCCGACCCGTTCTATGTCCTGCCGGTGCTGTACGGCATCACGATGTTCCTGCAGCAGAAACTTTCGGGCAACCAGACCATGGACCCGATGCAGCAGAAGATGATGCAGATGATGCCGATCGGCCTGACCGCGTTCTTCACGTTCTTCCAGTCCGGTCTGGTGCTGTACTGGGTCGTCAACGGCATGATCAGTATCGCGCAGCAGTGGGTCATCACGCGCAAGCTTGCCGGCGAAGGCCTCAAGCGCTGAGGTCCGCGCCGGTCCGCACATGCCGGTCGCTACACTGACCGGCATGTCCGAGATACCGAGAACCGACACGATTGTCGCCATTGCCAGTGCCGCTGGCCGTGGCGGCGTCGGTGTCGTGCGAATTTCCGGTGTCGATGCCGCACGCATCGGCGGGCGAATCGCCGGTCTTCTGCCGCCCGCCCGCCACGCCGCGCTGCGCGATTTTCGCGACGCCAGCGGCACGACCATCGACAGCGGCCTGGTGCTGCATTTTCCGGCACCGAATTCTTTCACCGGCGAGCACGTCGTCGAACTGCAGGGTCACGGCAGTCCGGTTGCACTCGATCTGCTGGTGCGCGCGGCCTGTGCGCTCGGTGCGCGTCCGGCGCGTGCCGGCGAGTTCTCGGAACGCGCCTTCCTCAACGGCCGGCTCGATCTCGCGCAGGCCGAAGCGATCGCCGATCTGATCGAAGCCTCGACGGTGGAGGCAGCGCGCGCCGCGCAACGTTCGCTGGAGGGCGAGCTGTCGAAGCGCGTGCACGCGCTTGCCGAGCAATTGATCGAGCTGCGGATGTATGTCGAGGGGGCGCTCGATTTCTCCGACGAGGACGTCGACTGGCTCGCCGATCAGGCCCTCGTCAAAAAGCTGCAGACCGTGCAGCAGGATCTCGCACAACTGCTGATGCAGGCCGAACAGGGGCGTCGCCTGCGCGACGGTTTTACGGTGGCCTTGACGGGCCGTCCCAACGTCGGCAAATCGACCTTGCTCAACCGGCTTGCCGGCGCCGAGGTCGCGATCGTCACCGACATCGCCGGCACCACGCGCGACGTCCTGCGCGAGAACCTCAATCTGCGCGGTCTGCCGGTCACGCTGGTCGATACCGCAGGCTTGCGCGAGAGCGGCGACGCGATCGAGCGCGAGGGCATGCGCCGCGCACGCGTCGCGCTTGCGCAGGCCGAACTCGCGCTGTTCGTCGTCGATGCCCGCGAGCGTCTCACGGCCGAGGATCGACGCCTGATCGCCGAGCTGCCGTCCGGCCTGCCGGTGTTGATCGTGCACAACAAGATCGACCTCGCGCCGGCCGCGGCGCCAGCCGCCGCCGGCGAGCTCTGCCTGTCGGCGGCAAACGGCGACGGCATCGACGCCCTGATCACCGAATTGCATCGTCGCGCCGGTCTGCAAAGCGGCGAGACCAGTCTGTTCTCCGCGCGCACCCGTCATGTCGACGCCCTGCAAACGGCCAATGTGCGACTTGCGGCAGCGGCCGAACGCCTGCTGCGCAGCGGCGCGCTGCCGGAACTCGCGGCCGAGGAGCTCAAGGACGCGTTGGTGGCACTTGGCGAGATCACGGGCGAATTCAGCAGCGAGGATCTGCTTGGCCGCATCTTCGCCAACTTCTGCATCGGCAAGTAGCTCGGTCGCCCCCGACGTCGGCGCGACGAGCGTGCCGTGCATGACGCCGAATGGTGCGCAGGACGACGCAAGCGGTGCGATGATGGACTGACGGCATCGAGTGCCGAACGGGCGGGGGACAATGAAGGCGATCATGTGCATGCTGGCCCTGTTGCCCGGCTCGGTGCTGGCGATGAGTGCACAGGATTATCTCGATCATTGCCGCACCAAATCGGTCTACGACCAGGCGCAGTGCATGGGGTATCTCGATGCGTTGCTGGAGCGCGACGCATCCGCAGAAGTGCGTGCAGCGCCAGGTGCACACGGCATGCTCGAGGTCACCTTGCCGCTGCGGGTCGACGACTACTGTCTGCCGGACGGTGCGCAGTTGCCGCTGCTGCGGGACGTTGTCGTGCGCATGCTGGAAGGCATGCCGACAGCGCGTCTGCGGGGCGATGCCGGCGTGCTCATCAAAGGTGTGCTGCGTCACACCTATCCCCCGCCCTGCGCGCCTTAGCGCCGCCCGGGCCGGGCGCTCATGCGATCATCATGCGCTCCGACACCGACGAGCGCCGATTCGCATGAGCGTCTATCAACACTGCCCACGCTGCGCTGCGAGCCTGCAGACCGAAAATCAAGGGGGCTTCGATCGCCGTGTCTGCAAGACCGCGGGCTGCGGTTTCGTCTTCTGGGACAATCCGACGCCGGTCGTTGCGGCCGTCGTCGAGCACGAAGGCAAGCTGCTGCTCGCACGCAATATCGCTTGGCCGCCTGGCACGTTTGCCCTGATCACCGGCTTTCTCGAACGAAACGAAATTCCGGACGAAGCGGTGCAGCGCGAGGTCGCCGAGGAAACCGGCCTGCAGCCGCTGGCTGCGAACTTCATCGGCCACTACAGCTTCGAGCGCATGAACCAGCTGATCATTGCCTATCACGTTCCCGCGCAAGGCGAGGTCAGGCTCAACGAAGAACTCGCCGAGTGGAAGCACGTTTCCTTCGACGAGGCCGAATACTGGCCGGCCGCGACCGGCCTGGCCTTGCGCGACTGGCTGCGCGCGCGCGGGCATCAGCCGCGCGAGATGGAATGGCCGCGTCGCCGCTGACGACCTTCAGATCCTGTCGCCGGCGTCGGCAAGAGCTTCGACCAGCAGCATGCGCGCGACGCGTCGCTGCATTCCAACGGGGCGGTCGAGTTCGACGCGCGCCAGGTAAGGCAGAACCGACCGCGGAATCGCACGCGGCCTGAACCGCAGCAATTGCCAGAGCAGCTGCCACTTCGGCCGCGTCGCAGCCGCCTGCCGGACCTGCGCCAGGGCCGGCAACAGTGCCTGCTCGAGTGCATCGAAATCGGAGCCGAGCGGAAACAGCGGCAGCAGGCCGCGCTGTCTGTACGGCCGCAGCTTGTCGGCCAGCGCCTGCGGTGTGTTGTGCTTCCAACGCGACGGAATCTGCCAGTTCGCTTCGATCTTGCCGACGGTCTTGGCCCTGGCAAGCAGGTCGTCCTGAAAGCGCGAATCGGCAATGCAGATCAGCGCCTTTGCAATTTCGCTGTCGCTCCTCGAGCGCAGATCGGCCATGCCGTATTCGGTGATGACGATATCGCGCAGATGTCGCGGGATCGTCGTGTGGCCGTAGTTGAACAGCACGTTGCTGACAGCCTGCCCGCCTGCATCACGCACCGCACGCAGCATCAGGATCGAGCGGCCGCTCTCGAGCTGGTGCGCCTGCGCGACGAAGTTGTACTGGCCGCCGACTCCGGACACCACGCGGCCGTCTTCCAGGCCGTCGGAAACGAAGTCGCCGGACAAGGTAATCATCATGCCGGTGTTGATGAAGCGCGCATCGGCGCGCTGCAGCTGATAGAGCCGTGGATTGCGATCGAGCTGATTGATCTTGTCGACGCCGGTCATGCAGATGGCGTCGCGCTCGCGGTCCGACAGCTGGCGCAGACCTTCGTAGAAATCACGCGCCCCGAGAAAGAAGCCGCCGTGCAGGACGATGCCGCGCCGCAGCTTCGTGCCCAGACACTGCGCCGCAATCACGGCGCGAGCCTGCGGCTCGGCAATGTTGGCGACCACGCGCGTGCCGTCCGGCGCGATCAGGTAGCCGCGCTCGTAGCGCGTTGCGTCGTTGAAGAAACCGTGATGTTGCAGGATCTCGAAGTCCTGGGTGCGGATCACGCGCACACCCAGTTCGTCGAAATGATCGAGCACGGCGGGTGACAGTTGCCCGGGATCGCAGCGCCGTTCATCGATCAGCTGCTGGAGGGCCCAGAAGTCGTAGACCGGCCGCTTGAGAATGCCCGCACGCAGCAGATGCCAGAAGCCGTCGACGAACATTTCGGTGGCGCCGTAGACACCCTCGCGAAACGCGTCGAGGCCACCGACCGCCTGTATCAGTTCGCCGTGTGCCGCTTCGATGCCGCTGTCCCGAACCAGGCTGCGATAGACCGGATTCTGTTCGTGACGCAGCTTGAGTGCGTGAACGATCGCGTCACCGAGACTGCCGATACCGAGCTGCAGCGTGCCGTTGTCGCGAATCAGCGTGCTGGCGTGCAGACCGATCGCATAGTCCGCGTTCGTCACGGGCATCTTCGGTGTGGAGAACAGGGGCGTCGTGTAGCGCGCGGCGTCGATCAGGTAGTCGAAAGTCTCGGCGCCGACTTCCGCGTCGTTGCCGAAATACGGCAGGTTCTGATTGACGAGCCCGACGACGACATGCGGCCGCCCGTGCTTCTCGAGCAGACGAATCACTTCAGGTCCGGTGTCGGGATTGCAGGACAGCGAATAGCGGGTGCCTTCGGCGGTCTCGCGCTTGCAGATCATCTGCGCCACGACATTGCAGCCGTGATTGAATACGTCGCGCGCCGCGTGCGTGTAGTTGCTGTTGATGTAATGTCGCTGCGCTTCGGCGTTGTTCAGCATCGCGCCGGTCAGAAAGAAGAATTCGCATACCTCGACATTGTCCGGCAGCGTGCCGGCGTGCTGTGCCTTCACGTAGTCGAGTTCCGGAACTCCGGCGAACACGCGCTCCACGAACGGAGCCATGAAGGCCTTTTCGACGGGGCTGCCGGCGGCGGGCCTGGCCAGCGACAGCGCAGTGAAGATCTTCAGCTTCAGATCGGGCGTCGCCTGCGCGCGGCGGTACAGCGCATTGCACAGTTCGACCGGTTTGCCGAGTCCGAGCGGGATGCCGAGCACGATGCGCTTGCCGATCCGCTCGATGATGCGATCGACGGCGATCTCGACATCGTCGATCACGGTGGCGGCACGCTGCATCGCATCTCTCCGCGGGGACGGACCCCGATTATGCCCGTCGCGCGCGCCGCGCCGCAGGTGCGAGTTCGCGGATCAGTTCGCGCAGGCGCACGAGTTGCGGCGCATCACGATCGGCGTGGCGCCAGATCAGACTGAGCCGTGCCTTCGGCACCGGCCGCGCGATCGGCCGGAACGTGACCCCGTCGGTATGCATGTGCTGCATCGAACCCGGCAGGATCGATAGGCCGAGCCCCGACGCGACCAGGTTGACGATCGATGTCACCTGAGAGGCTTCCTGCACGACGCGTGGCGAAAACCCGGCGTGGCGACAGGCCGCGACGATCTCGTCGTGCAGACCGGCGCCGACCGCGCGCGAAAACAGCACGAAGGGTTCGATCGACAGCGCCAGCAGCGGCACCTGCCGACGGCCGGCGAGCGCATGTCCGGCCGGCAGCGCGACGACCATGTCTTCGTCGAGGATGGTTTCCGTGTCGAGGCCTTCGCTGCTGCCGTGTATCGGTCGCACGAACGCGACGTCGACCGCGTCGCCGCGCACCGCGCTGACGAGGCCCGGCGTCGTTCTTTCCTCCAGGGAAAACGCGACATTCGGATAACGCCGGCGGAACTCGCGTATCACTTGCGGGATCAAGGGATGGAACGGTGCCGAATTGATCATGCCGACACGAATGCGGCCGAGCTCGCCGCTGGCCACGCGGCGCGCATGTTCGCTGGCGCGCTCGACATCGCGCAGGATGCGGCGCGCATCGTCGGCGAAGGCGCGCCCGGCCTCGGTCAGCGCGACGCCGCGCGGCAGACGCTGGAACAGCAGCGTGCCCAGCTCGCGCTCGAGCTGCTGGATCTGCAGCGACAGCGGCGGCTGGCCGATGCCGAGTCGCTTCGCCGCGCGCGTGAAATGGCCCTCGTCGGCGACGGCCACGAAATAGCGCAAATGCCGAAGTTCCATCTTCATACCGTAAAAGTATTGGATCAAGTTAATTCATATATTGGACGTATGAAAGCGCCGCGGTCTACAGTCGGCCCGGTTTGTTGCATCGAATAGGCGAGGAGCGCGGGTGATGGATTCCAGCAAGATCGACAAGGCTGCGGACCTCGATCCGCAGGAAAGCCGGGAATGGCTTGAGGCACTGGATGCGGTGCTCGACCGCGAAGGGCCGGCACGCGCGCACTATCTGCTCGAACGACTGATCGAGAAGGCGCGCCGCAACGGCGCCTTCATTCCGTTCTCCGCGAACACGGCGTACCTCAACACGATTCCGCCGCATCTCGAAGCGCGCTCGCCCGGCGACCACGAGATCGAATGGCGGATTCGCTCGATCATCCGCTGGAACGCGATGGCGATGGTAGTCAACGCCAATCGCGAACATTCCGGTATCGGCGGTCACATCGCCAGCTTCGCGTCGAGTGCCACGCTCTACGACGTCGGCTTCAATCATTTCTGGAAGGGCGCCGAGCATCCGGACGGCGGCGATCTCGTCTACATCCAGGGACATTGCACGCCAGGCATCTACGCGCGCGCGTTTCTCGAAGGCCGCATCAGCGAGGAGCAGCTCAAGCGCTTCCGCATGGAGGCATTGTCGCCGGGTCTGTCGAGCTATCCGCACCCGTGGCTGATGCCGGACTTCTGGCAGTTTCCGACCGTCAGCATGGGCCTCGGGCCGATCACCGCGATCTATCAGGCGCGGCTGATGAAGTATCTGGAGAACCGCGGACTGGCGAAGACCAGCGGCCGCAAGGTCTGGTGCTTCTGCGGCGACGGCGAGATGGACGAGCCCGAATCGCTGGGCGCGATCGATATCGCGGCGCGCGAGAAGCTCGACAATCTGATCTTCGTCGTCAACTGCAATCTGCAACGGCTCGACGGGCCGGTGCGCGGCAACGGCAAGATCATCCAGGAGCTCGAAGGCACGTTCCGCGGTGCCGGCTGGAATGTCATCAAGCTGATCTGGGGCTCGCTCTGGGATCCGCTGATCGCACAGGACCGGACCGGGGCCTTGCTCAAGGCTTTCGACGAAACCGTCGACGGCGAATACCAGGCGTACAAGGCCAAGGGCGGCAAGTTCACGCGCGACAATTTCTTCGGCAAGTACCCGGAGCTGGGCCGGCTGGTCGAAACCATGTCCGACGAGGACATCGCGCGCCTCAATCGCGGCGGCCACGACCCGCACAAGATCTACGCGGCGTATGCAGCGGCGAGCACGCACGAAGGTTCGCCGACCGTCATTCTCGCCAAGACCATCAAGGGCTATGGCATGGGCGAGGCCGGCGAAGGCCAGAACATCACGCATCAGCAGAAGAAGATGGGCGAGGAAGCCTTGCGCGTGTTTCGCGATCGCTTCCGCATTCCGATCTCGGACGACAAGATCGCCGAAACGCCGTTCTACAAGCCGGCGGACGACTCGCCGGAAATTCTCTACCTGAAGGCACGTCGTGATGCGCTCGGTGGCGCGCTGCCGGTGCGCAAGCCGGTCAATACGCCACTGGCGATTCCCGAACTCGCGAGCTTCGACAAGATCACGGCGGGCACCGGCGAACGCGAAGTCAGCACGACCATGGCGTTCGTGCAGCTGCTGCAGACCCTGTGCCGCGACAAGAACGTCGGCAGGCTGGTCGTCCCCATCATTCCCGACGAAGGCCGCACCTTCGGCATGGAGGCGATGTTCCGCTCGCTCGGCATCTATTCGATCGTCGGCCAGAAGTACAAGCCGGAGGATGCCGACCAGCTGGCGTTCTACAAGGAAGACATCAAGGGCCAGATCCTCGAGGAAGGCATCACCGAAGCCGGCGCGATGTCGTCGTGGATGGCGGCCGCCACCAGCTATGCCAACCATGGCCAGGCGCTGCTGCCGTTCTTCATCTTCTATTCGATGTTCGGCTTCCAGCGTATCGGCGATCTGTGCTGGGCCGCAGGCGATCAGCGCGCGCGCGGCTTCCTGCTCGGGGCAACGGCCGGGCGCACGACGATCAACGGTGAAGGCCTGCAGCACGAGGATGGCCACTCGCACGTGATGAGCGCCACGGTGCCGAACTGCCGCTCCTACGATCCGGCGTTCGGCTACGAACTGGCGGTCATCGTCCAGCACGGACTGAAGGAAATGTATGTCGACAACCGCGATGTCTACTACTACCTGACCGTCTACAACGAGAACTACCAGCATCCGGCGATGCCGGCCGGCGTCGAGAACGGCATCGTCCGCGGCATGTACCTGCTGCGTTCGGAAGACAAGGCCGAGAAGGCACACGTGCAGCTGCTCGGCTCCGGATGCCTCCTGCGCGAAGTGATCGCTGCCGCCGATCTGCTCAAGGACGAGTGGGGTGTGACCAGCGACGTCTGGAGCGTGCCGAGCTTCACCGAGCTGGCCCGCGACGGCCGCGAAACCGAACGCTGGAATCTGCTGCATCCGGCGCAGGCGCCGCGCAAGAGTTACGTCGAGGAGTGCCTGGGCGGGATGACCGGGCCGGTGGTCGCGTCGAGCGACTGGATTCGCGCCTATCCGGAACAGATCCGTCCCTATGTGCCCGGCCGTTACCATGTGCTCGGCACCGATGGCTTCGGGCGTTCCGACAATCGTCCGGCGCTGCGCGATTTCTTCGAGATCGATCGCCGCTGGATCGTCATCAAGGCATTGAAGGCGCTGGCCGAACAGAAGCTGGTGTCGGCCGATCGGGTCGCGCAGGCGATCAAGATCTACGGCATCAAGCCGGATCGCGCGTCCCCCTGGACCTCGTGAGCGGAGACTGACGAATGGCGAATCAGAAAGTCACGGTTCCCGATATCGGCGACTACCACGACGTGCCGGTGATCGAATTGCTGGTCGCCAACGGCGACGCAATCGACAAGGACGCGCCGCTGCTGGTACTCGAATCGGACAAGGCGACGCTCGAAGTGCCGGCACCGGCCTCGGGCGTCGTCCGCAAGCTCAAGCTCAAGCTCGGCGACAAGGTTTCGCAGGGCGCCGAAATCTGCGAACTCGAAATCGCTGCCGAGGCGGCACCGGCCGCGCAGCCGCCCGCCGATTCCGCGCCCGTCGCCAAAGTCGAGACGCCAAAAGATGCCGAGCCGCCGGTCGCCGCGCAAACCGTGTCGGCGCCCGACGGCGGCAGCGGCCGTGTCGAGGTGACGATCCCGGACATCGGCGATTACCACGACGTGCCGGTAATCGAAATCCTCGTCCACGACGGCGACGCGGTGGAAAAGGATGCGCCGCTGCTGGTGCTCGAATCGGACAAGGCGACGCTTGAAGTGCCGGCACCGGCCTCCGGCACCGTGCGGGATTTCAGGCTCAAGCTCGGCGACAAGGTCTCGCAAGGCGCTGCGGTCTGCACGCTGGTCGGCGCGGCTGCTGCAGCCGTTTCGCCGGCGGCGCCGAGAAAGAGCGCAGATGCAACGGTGCCGGCGACGCCGGCCCCGAAGTCGGTGCAGGCGGTCGTCAGCGATGCGGCGCCGCTGCAGCCACCGCCGGAGCCGAAACGCGAAGGCGAAGTGCCTTACGCCGGACCGGCGACGCGCAAGTTCGCGCGCGAGCTCGGGGTCGATCTGTCGCAGGTGAAGGGCTCGGCTGCGCGCGGGCGCATCGTCATCGAAGACGTTCAGGGCTTCGTCAAACAGCGTCTCGCGCAGACGACCGCCGCATCGCCGGCGGTCGGTGGCAGCGGCATTCTGCCGATACCCGCGGTCGACTTCGCACAGTTCGGCGAGATCGAAACCAGGCCGCTTGCGCGCATTCGCAAACTGTCGGCCGCGCATCTGCATCGCGCCTGGCTCAACGTGCCGCATGTCACGCAGACCGACGAAGCCGACATCACCGAACTCGAAGCCTTCCGCAAGGCGCAGAGCGACGAAGCCGGCGTCAAGCTGACGCTGCTGCCGTTCGTGATCAAGGCCGTCGCCGCCGCGATCAGACAGTACCCGGAGTTCGCCAGCTCGCTCGCAGCCGACGGCGAAAACCTGATTCTGAAAAAGTATCTGCACATCGGCTTTGCCGCCGACACGCCGAACGGTCTGGTCGTGCCGGTCGTGCGCAACGTCGATCAGAAGGGCATCGTGCAGCTCGCGCAGGAGACCGCGGAGCTGGCGAAGAAGGCGCGCGACGGCAAGCTGAAGGCCGACGAAATGAAGGGCGGCTGCTTCTCGATCTCGTCGCTCGGCGGTATCGGCGGCAGCTTCTTCACGCCCATCGTCAATGCGCCGGAAGTCGCGATCCTCGGCGTGTCGAAAAGCCAGATCAAGCCGGTCTGGGATGGCAAGCAGTTCGCGCCGCGCCTGCTTTGTCCCTTGTCCTTGTCGTACGATCATCGCGTGATCGACGGTGCCTATGCCGCGCGCTTCATCGTGCTGCTGGGCAAGCTGCTCGGCGATCTGCGCCGGCTCGCGCTGTAGCCGGCGGCAACCGCCTCGGGGGAACGCAAATGGAGCTGCCGAAACACACCTTGACGATGACCGTGCTGATGACGCCGGACATGGTCAACTTTTCCGGCAACGTGCACGGCGGTCACATTCTCAAACTGCTCGATCAGGTCGCGTATGCCTGCGCGAGCCGCTACGCCGGCAGCTATGTCGTCACGTTGTCGGTCGATCGCGTGATGTTCCGTCAGCCGATCCATGTCGGCGAACTCGTGCACTTTCTCGCTTCGGTGAACTATACCGGCCGCACCTCGATGGAAGTCGGCATCAAGGTCGTCGCCGAAGACATTCGCCGGGATGTCGTGCGCCATGCAAACAGCTGCTTCTTCACGATGGTCGCGGTCAACGAAGCCGGCGAGCCGCAGACCGTGACGCCGCTGCAGCCGCAGACGGCCGAGGAAATCCGTCGCTTCGAAGGCGGTCGGCAACGCCGAGCGCAACACGGCTGAAGCTTCGCTGAAGAAGGTGCGGGCTTGCGCATCGAGTCTGCGTTGCTAGACTCGCCCGACCATGAATCGAGTCCCCCTGCTTCTCGCCCTCGCACTCGTGGTACCGCTGGCCCATGCCGAAGGTACCCCGCAATACATCACGGACGACGTCTCGGTGACTCTGCGCGAGGCGCCGCGCAACGACGCGGGGTCGGTGGGCGTCCTGCACAGCGGCGATCAGGTCGCCGTGCTTGAAACACTGGGCGAACAGAGCTTCGCGCGCGTCCGCAGCAGCAGTGGCGTCGAAGGCTGGATGACGGCGCGCTACCTGTCGCCTCAGCCGGCCGCGCGGGATCGCCTGTCGCAGATGAAGTCCGATCTCGACAGTGCCCGCGCGCAGATCAAGTCGCTGCAGGACGAGCTTAAGAGTGCCAAGGCGCAGATCGATTCGGCGCGCCCGGCCTTCGAGCTGTCGCAGGAAAACACGCAGCTGAAATCGGCGCTCGCCGCCAAGCAGCAGGCGATGGATGCGGTCACGCTGCACTTCGATGCCGAACGCGCGAAGCGTGCGACGCTGATCGCCGGTGCCGGCCTGCTCAGCGGCGGCGTCATCCTCGGCCTGCTGTTGCCGTGGTTGCTGCAGAATCGCCGGCGTCGGCGCTACGGCGACTTCTAGCGCCGTCGCAGCGAGCGGCGCCGACTTCTCAAGCCGGCGCCGCTGCGGCAAGCTGCGCGCCCTGCCCGTTCGCATGCGCACATGTCATCGCCGCTCAAGCCCCAGCTGCAAATTCATCTCTGCGTGCTGCTGTGGGGCTTCACCGCGATCCTCGGCAAGCTGATCGCACTGCCGGCGACCGTCCTGGTGTGGTGGCGCATGGTACTGGTGCTGATGGTCCTGGCCTGCGTGCCGCGGGTCTGGCGGGGTCTGCGCGCGCTGCCGCGTCAACTCGTCGCGGTCTACGCCGGCATCGGCTTGCTGGTGACACTGCACTGGCTGACGTTCTTCGCCGCAATCAAGCTCGCGAACGCCTCGGTCGCGGCAACCTGCATCGCGCTCGGCCCGGTGTTCCTGTCGCTGATCGAACCCTGGGTGGCGGGACGGCGCGTCGATCTGCGCGAGATGCTGCTCGGCGTTCTGGTGGTGCCCGGTGTCGCACTGGTGGTCGGCGGCATCCCGACCGGCATGCGCCTCGGCCTGCTGGTCGGCGTTTCGTCGGCCTTGTTCGTCGCCTGCTTCAGCGCGCTCAACAAGCGCTATGTCGAGCGCGCGGACGCGCTGCTGGTGACGACGCTGGAACTCGGCACCGGCGCGGTCGTGCTGACCGCCGTGCTGCCGTGGTCCAACGGTCACGGCTTCAGTCCCGACGTGTTCATGCTGCCGGCGCCGAACGACCTGGCATTGCTGTCCTTGCTCGCTTTCGCCTGCACCTTGCTGCCGTTCAATCTGTCGCTGATCGCCTTGCGCAGGCTCAGCGCCTTTGCCGCGCTGCTTGCCGTCAATCTCGAGCCGGTCTACGCCATCCTGCTGGCCATCGCCGTGCTTGGTGAGCAGCGCGAACTCGGGATCAGCTTCTATGCCGGCGTCGTTGTCATCCTGTCGACGGTGCTGCTGCATCCCTGGTTGATGCGCAGCCGACGGATTCCGGCCGCCGCGACGCTGGCGGTCGCCGAGGCCAAGAATCTGGTCGACTGATGTCGTTCGCTGCGGCTTCGCGAAAACAGGGCATGATGATTCGCAGGCCGCCCGAATCCGCCGAGGAGAATCCCCCATGCGTCTCGCCGCACTCGCATTTGCCGCCGTGCTGTCGCTGCTCGGCGCCTGCCAGCAGAATGTTCCGATCAACGATCCAAAGCCGGTCGCCGGCCATGTCACCGACATGAAGGCATTTCAGGATTTCATCGCCGGCAAGCCGACACCGGCGCAGTTCCGCGCCACCTATCCGGACGTTTTGCTGATCCTGCCCGGCGACATTTCGACGCGCGAACTGCGGCTCGACAACAGTCGCTATTTTGCGGAGCTCGATGCCGACGGTCGCATCAACGGCGGCAAGTTCAAATGAGCGTCGTCGCTGCCGCGGTTTCAGCGACGCGAGCCTGCGTGGTGCGCGATCGCGATACTCAGGTTGCCGGGCCGAGCGCCAGCACGAACGACACCGCGACCTCGTCGGCAACCACGCCGCCCTCGTTCCACTCGCCGCCGCCGATCGCATAGTCTGATCGCCGGATCGTGAAGCTGCCGCTGGCGACGAGGCCGCCGTCGGCCTGCGGGCTGGTCGTCAGCGGCAACGTGATGTCGTGCGTCTTGCCGCGGATCGTCAAGGCGCCCTTGACCTCGTAGCGGTTGTCGCCGAGTGCCTTGATCGCACTGCTGGTGAAGCTCGCCTTCGGAAATTCGAGCTTCGCGAGCCAGGGCTTGTCGACCGCGATCGCATCGGCGTCGCGGTCGCCGGTGCTCAGGCTGGCAACGTCGACGGTGATTGCCGCGTGCGCGATCTCCGGCTTCGCGGGGTCGAGATCGATGCTGGCATCGAAATGGCCGAATCGCCCACTCACCGAGACGCCCATTTCCTTGACGCTGAAGTCGATGTGACTGTTTGCGGCGATCAGGGCGCGCGGCGCAGACTGGGCGGCGCCGGCGCCGAGCAACAGGACCAGGGACACAAGCCGGGCGAGGAACTTCATGATGGCTCCGATGAATGACGCCGCGGGAGACGCGGCAGCATGCGCCGCAACACGGCGTCGCGATCGACGAACTGGTGCTTGAGGGCGGCCAGCACATGCGTTGCGACCAATGCCAGCAGCAGCCAGGTCAGCGCGACATGCACCGAGGTCAGCGCGGCACCGAGCGCCGCGTTCTTGCCGATCGCGTCCGGAATCGGCCAGCGGCCGAAGTAGACGGTCTGGAAGCCCTTCGCGGAACTCATCAGCCAGCCGCTCAGCGGCAGTGCGAACAACAGGAGATACAGCAGGCGGTGGACGATCGCCGCCGCCTGCCGTTCCCAAGGCGGCATCGCCGCAGGCAAAGGTGGTGGCCGCTGCAGCAGGCGCCAGAGCAGCCGCAGCACGGCCAGCGCGAAGATCGTGACGCCGACCCACTTGTGGTAGTTGAACAGTCGCAGGCGGGTCGGCGACATGCGCAGATCGACCATGGTCCAGGCGATGCTGTAGCTCGCGATCAGCAGCAGCGCGATCAGCCAGTGGCCCAGCTTCGCGGGCGCCGAGTAGCCGTCAGAATGGGTTGTCACCCGGCGATCCTAGGGGATATCGGCAAGCTCGCGGTAGCGGAAATTTCCGGTGGCCGCGGTCGGCAGCGTCGAATGTGGCTGACAATGGGTCGATGGCACAGATCCCCAGCGAACGTCGATGCGAGAGTTTTCCGCCGGTGGCACGCGCCGACGCGCGCATTCTGATTCTCGGCTCGATGCCCGGCGTCGCGTCGCTGCGCGCCCGGCAGTACTACGCGCACCCGCGCAATCTGTTCTGGCCGTTCCTCGAGGAAATTTTCGCGATGACGCCGGCGCGCGACTACGCGCAGCGCCTGACGCGTCTGCAGGCCTGCCACATCGCGGTGTGGGACGTGCTCGCCGCCTGCGAGCGGCCGGGCAGCCTCGACGGTCGCATTGTGCGCAGCACGGAAACGGTCAATGACTTCGCGAGCTTCCTGGCCGCGCATCGCCAGCTGGTCCGCATCTGCCTGAATGGCGGCAAGGCGGCCGAGGTGTTCCGGCGGCATGTGGCAGGCGCCATGCCCGATCTCGTCGCCGGCATCGAAATCCTGCACTTGCCGTCGACCAGCCCGGCCAACGCCGGCCAGTCGCGGGCGGCGAAACTGGCACGCTGGCGCGCGGCACTGACCGTCGATTCGCCGAACGGCGGTCAGTCGTAGGACAATGGTCCGCCGGCACACACGAGGTTTCGATATGTCGCTGCGCTTCCACACCCTCGATGTCTTCACCGATCAGGCCTATGGCGGCAATCCGCTCGCCGTCGTGTTCGGTGGCGATGCGCTCGAGACCCGCCAGATGCAGCGCATCGCCCGCGAATTCAACCTGTCGGAAACCGTGTTCGTGCTCCCGCCGACGCGCAGTGACGCCCTGCACCGAATCCGCATCTTCACGCCGGCCATGGAGCTGCCGTTTGCCGGTCACCCGACCGTGGGCACGGCCTGCCTGCTCGCCGAACTCGGGCTGGTGCCGAAAGGCGGCGATGCGGCATTCGTGCTCGAAGAAGGGATCGGCCCGGTGGCGATCAGCCTGCGCCGTACGCCGGGCGAAGCGGTCTATGCCGAGCTGACTACCGCGCAGCTGCCGGAGTTCGGCGCGACCCCCGATGCGGGCGCGTTGGCGCGAATACTGGGTCTGGATGTCGTCGATCTGCTCAGCGGCGACGAGCGGCCGCGTGCCGTGTCCTGCGGTCTGCCGTTCGTGCTGGTGCCGCTGCGGGCGCCCGAACTGCTGGCGGCGATCGATTTCGATGCGGCCGAGGCACGGCGCGTTCTCGGTTCGGGCTGGGCGCAGCAGCTCTACATCTATGCGCGCGGCTACGAAGGCGAATTGCGTGCGCGCATGTTCGCCGTCGGTGTCGGCATCGACGAAGACCCGGCCACCGGTTCGGCCGCGGCAGCGCTGGCCGGTGCGCTCGGCAGCGAAGCCGGCGATGACGGGACGCACAGCTGGGTCATTCACCAGGGCCTGGAAATGGGTCGGCCGAGCCGGCTCTACGCCAGTGCCGAGCGCCGCGGCGGGCAATTGGCGGCCGTGCGCGTCGGCGGCCATAGCGTGCTGATGTCAGACGGATTATTGGCCGGAGGCTAAAGAACACGGCCGTTCTGCCGACAACAGACGAGTCTCTGTCCTACAGGGGGCGCCGACTTTTGCCGTCTCAGAACGCTCGGCGTGCGGCCGTAAACCGGTCATGGACACTCAAATACTTCCGGCCTACGGCTCGCACGACGACTTCAGCACCCGTATCGAGGGCACTGAAACCCTGCTGTTCAACGCCTTGCTGCTGCCGACCGCAGCCGATCGCTACGGTGCGCGCGCGGTGATCGTCAGCCGCGGCGCTTCGGGCCTGCACTGGCTGCGCGTCTGCGAAGGCAACGACGAGCGCTGGATGCGCTGGACCGAGCAGCGCCGCCTGCGCATGCAGTTCGGCAGCAGCTATGCCGAGGCGCTGGCCCAGGCCTGGATCGCGCGCTGGGAACGAGACGGCTGGAAGGTCGAATGGAGTCTGCGCGCCGAGCCCACGGCGCTTGCGGTCGCCGCCTGAAACGGGGTTGCGGGAAGAGGGGGAAGCGCGGCGGGTCGTGGTCGGGCCCGGCGTTCCGGGGCTGGCCCTCGCCGCCGCGCTGCGGCAAGCTGGGGCGATGAGTGCGAGCCTCAGCAACGAACAACGACATGCCCGGATCTGGGCGGTCATCAAACGCATCCCGCGCGGTCGGGTCGCGACCTACGGGCAGGTCGCCGCCGAAGCCGGCTTCGTCAAACAGCCGCGTCTGACCGCGCAGGCCCTGCGCCACGCACCCGACACTCTGGAACTGCCGTGGTACCGGGTGATCAATGCCCAGGGCAAGCTGTCGTTTCCGCTCGACAGCGAAGCATACCGGCGTGCGCGCAGCCAGCTGGAGGCCGAAGGCGTGATCTTCGTGCGCGGCAAGGTCGACTTCGAAATCTATCGTTGGCGTCCGCGCAGCGCGGCGCCGGTGCTTGACTAGGGCCCGGGCGGCGCTTCGCTGGCCAGCAGTTCGCGGCAATTGGTATACGGCTTGTGCGCCAGCGTCAGCAGGGCGTTTTCGCCCTTGCTCCAGAACGTGGCCTGATCGTTCTCGAACTTGGCGCCGTCGGCAGCGCGCACCTGCGGCAAGGTGTAGCGGCGGTCGGCGGTCTGCAAGGTCACGTGATCGCTGTCGAAGCGCACGGTGAAGGCGAGGCCGTCGCAGTGATACGGCACGACGGCGGCTGCGCTGCTCGCCGCGGCAGGTGGCGCCGGCGATGGGTTCTGCGGTGCCGCTGCCGGCTTGCAGGCGACCGCGGCGAGCGCCGCGGCAAACACGGCACCGGCTAGCAGGACCTTGATCATCGGAGGACTCCGGTGGATTTCGTGCGGGTACGGACACGCTAGCGCGTGCCCGATGAATCTACACCGACTGCCGGCCTCAGCCGCCGTCTGCGGCTTCGTCGTCTGCCAGCGCCGTGACGCGCAGGCGTTCGATGCGCGGACCGGAAACTTCGAACACCTCGATGTGCAGGTGATCGATGTCGAGCGTGTCGCCGGGCTGCGGCAGCCGGTCGAGCGTCTGCATCACCAGACCGCCGACGGTATCGGCACGGCCGGAATCGATGTCGCGGCCCAGCATGCGTTCCAGCGTGTAGATCGGCAGCCAGCCCGGCCCCTCGTAGCTGTGCGTGCCGACCGCCTTCCAGTCTTCCTTCTCGCGATGAAACTCGTCCTGCATGTTGCCGAAGATCGCGTCGAGGATGTGCTCGAGCGTGACGAAGCCGATCACCGTATCGAGTTCGTCGGTCACCAGCGCCAGATGCGGCAGGCCACGACGGAACTTGCGGAACAGCGCCTGCGCCGGCTCGTCGCGGCGAATCATCGGCACTTCACGCAGCAGCGGCTGCAGGTCGGTCAGCGGTCGCGCGGCGAGTTCGGCGGCCAGCAGATCGCGTACGTGCAGCAGGCCGATGTAGCGGTCGTCCTGCTCGCTGTCGCGCACCGCATAGCGCGAGTAGCGGTGCCTTGCGATCAGCGCGAGATTGCTTTCGAGCGGGTCGCGGATGTCGAGGGCGATCAGGTCGAAGGCCGGGCGCATCAGGTCGCCGGCCGTCAGCTCCGGCAACTCCAGGGTATGCGACAGCGCCTGCGCCTGCGCCTGACCCAGTTCGCCGTGACGATGGCTGGCGACCAGCAATTTCTTGATCTCGTCGGCCGAATGCACGTCCTCGCCGTCGTCCTCGATCTTCAGCCGCATCGTCATCAGCACCAGATTCGCACTGGTGTTGAGGATCATGATGAACGGATACATCAGCCAGTAGAACAGGAACAGTGGCAGCGCTGCCCACAGCGAGATCGTTTCCGTACGGCGGATCGCGATCGATTTCGGCGCCAGCTCGCCGAGCACGATGTGCAGGAACGAAATCAGCCCGAACGCCACGGCCACCGAACTGTTGTGGATGACTTCCGGAGAGTCCACGCCGAAAGCCCGCAGCAGCGGCGCGATCAGCCGCGAGAACGCCGGCTCGCCGACCCAGCCCAGGCCCAGCGATGCCAGCGTGATGCCGAGCTGGCAGGCCGACAGATACGCGTCCAGCCGCTTGCGGATCTTCAGCAGCGTGCGCGCCACGAGGCCGCCGCGTTCGGCGAGCTCCTCCGCGCGCGTGACGCGCAGTTTGACGATGGCGAATTCGCTGGCAACGAAGAAACCGTTGACCAGCACCAGCAGGACAGCGGAAAGCGTCAGCGCGAGATCGTTCATTCAGGCGCAGCGTGCGGCGGAGGGCGGACGCTGCAAGGTAGTGGCAACGAGGCGATTATCGAGAGCGGCATGTCCCTGGTGCAAATGCTGAAAAAAGCCCGCAGCGCCTGAAGCGCTGCGGGCCTCTCGTACGACGGAGTTCCAGCCCCGCCTGTCGGCCGGACAGGGATCGCCGGCGGCAGTCCGCCAAATCCCCGGTTCGCTACCAGATCTTGACGCGCTTCTCGGGCGGCAGATACATCTTGTCGCCTTGCTTCACGTCGAAGGCGGTGTAGAACGCCGGCACATTGGACACCACGCCGTTGCAGCGGAATTCCGACGGCGAGTGCGGGTCGGCCTTCAGTCGGTTGAGCAGGTTTGCGTCCGTGTACTTGCGACGCCAGACCTGGGCCCAGCCGATGAAGAAGCGCTGATCGGCCGTAAAGCCGTCGATCACCGGCGGTTCCTTGCCGGCGAGCGAGGCGTGGTAGGCCTTGTAGGCGATCGACATGCCGCCAAGATCGCCGATGTTCTCGCCGATCGTGAACGCGCCGTTGACGTGCTGGCCGGGCAGCGCCTCGTAGCCGTCGTACTGCGCGATCAGCGCCTTGGTCCGCGCCTCGAAATTCTTGCGATCCTCGTCGGTCCACCAGCTCTTGAGGTTGCCGTCGCCGTCGAACTTGCTGCCCTGATCGTCGAAACCGTGGCCGATCTCGTGACCGATGACGGCGCCGATGCCGCCGTAATTGACGGCGTCGTCGGCATTCATGTCGAAGAACGGCGGCTGCAGGATCGCCGCCGGGAACACGATCTCGTTCTTCAGCGGGTTGTAATAGGCGTTGACGGTCTGCGGCGTCATGTCCCATTCCTCATGGTCCACCGGGCCGCCGAGCTTGTTGATCTGGCGAGCGGTTTCGACCACCGCCGAACGCATCACGTTGCCGACCAGATCGTCGGGCTTCACGACCAGCGCCGAGTAGTCCTTCCACTTCTTCGGATAGCCGATCTTCGGATCGAACTTGGCCAGCTTGGCGAGCGCCTTCTGCTTGGTTTCATCGGTCATCCAGTCGAGCGACTGGATGCTGTCCTTGTACGCGCCGAGCAGGTTCTGCACCAGCTGTTCCATGCGTGCCTTGGCTTCCGGCGGGAAGTACTTGGCGACGTAGAGCTTGCCGATCATCTCGCCGAGCGCGGATTCCTCGACGTCGACACCCCGCTTCCAGCGCGGCTTGTTTTCCTTGATGCCATTGAGCGTCGTGCCGAAGAACGCGAAGTCCTCGTCGACGAAATCGCTGGACAGGTACGAGGCGTAATCCGACAGGAGATGCCACTGCAGGTAGACCTTCAGCACCGGCAGCGGCGTGCCCTGCACGATCTTGTCCCAGGCGGTGAAGAAGCTCGGTTCGCCGACCACGATGCCCGGCGTCTTCTGCCCGCCGATGCCGTCGATGTACGTCGTCCACGCGAAGTCCGGCGTCAGCTTCTTGAGGTCGTCGATCTGGTAGTAGTTGTAGGTCTTGTCGGCATCACGCGCATCGACCTTGGTCCACTGTGCCTGCGCAAGCCGGGTCTCCAGCGCCATGATCGCCTTTGCGTTGGCAGCCGGGTCCGGCAGCTTGGCGAGCGCCAGCATCTTTTCGATGTGCGCGACATAGGCCTTGCGCACGGACTCGAACTTGTCGCCCTTCTCCAGGTAATAGTCGCGATCCGGCAGCAGCGTGCCGCCCTGATCGACATAGATGATGTAGCGACTGGAATCCTTGGCGTCCGGCTGGACGCCGCTGCGGAATGCACCGACGCCGAGCGTGTCCAGCTCCGCGATCAACGCCGGCAGCGCCTGCTTGTCCTTGAGCGCGGCGATCTTCACCAGTTCCGGCGCGATCGGCGTCAGGCCGAGTTCGTCGGCCTTCTTCTCGTCCATGAACGAGGCATACAGGTCGCCGACCTTCTGCTCGTCGGAGCCGTCCTTCCTGTCCTTTTCGGCGGCGGCGGCCTCGATGATCTCGCGCAGGTGCTGCTCGGCATCGTCGGCCAGCTTGGTGAAGGCGCCGTAGTTGGATTTGTCGGCAGGAATCTCGGTCTTCTTCAGCCAGGTGCCGTCGACATGGCGATAGAAGTCGTCCTGCGCGCGCACGCTGTTGTCGAAATTGGCCGGGTCGATGCCGGAGCTGAGCGCCTTCGGCGCCTCGGCGGCTGGCGCCGGATGGGATTGGCCACAGCCCGTGAGCAGGGCCGTGCCAATGACGGCGCCGAAAGCGCCGAGCACAAGGGTACGCATCGCAAAACTCCGTCGTATCAAGACAAAGGCTGAACTTTACGGCGCGCAGACCGGGTCCGCGCGAGTAGATTCCCCCAGTTGGACGCCGCAGGACCGGACTTGGTTGCATTCCGGCCGCATAATTGGCGCCATGTTCGAAGCCGCGAGCCTGACCGCCGACCCCGCCGACAAGACCGCGCACTATGCCGAGCTCGCGGCACAGGCCGCGGCGCTGCTGCACGGCGAGCGCGATCGGGTCGCCAACGCCGCCAACCTTTCCGCCCTGATCTGGATGTCGCTGCCGGCCCTGAACTGGGCCGGTTTCTACTTCCACGACGGCCACGAGCTGGTGGTCGGACCGTTCCAGGGCAAACCCGCCTGCGTACGCATCGCACTCGGCAGCGGCGTCTGCGGCACCGCAGCGGAGCGGCGCGAGACGCAGATCGTCGCCGACGTGCACGCCTTTCCCGGGCACATCGCCTGCGACGCCGCGTCGAACTCGGAGATCGTTGTGCCGCTGCTGCGTGACGGGGCCTTGCTCGGTGTGCTGGATCTCGACAGCCCGCAGCTGAACCGTTTCGACGACGCGGATCGGCTCGGCCTCGAGGCGCTGGCGCGAATCTGGGTCGACGCGCTGGGCTGAGCGGGTGCGCTGGCGGAGGCGACGGCTGCCGGCTGCGTCGACGCGGCGTTGCTACAGTGGCGCGGCCTGCGCCGACCAGGCGATGCAGGCGATGCCGGCCCAGTAGGTCGAGAGGATCAGGCCCTGTGCACCGGCGTAGCGGCCGACGAACTTGCGGATGCCGAGCGCCGAGTCGGACAACACGAACAAGGCCGCGCCGAGCAGCGCGAAGCTGCCGGTCGCGCCGCCAAGCGTCTGCCAGCGCATCGCCGCCGTCAGCGCCATGCCGGTCAGCACCAGCGCGTAGACGACGACCGGCCCGCGCAGGGCAGCTTCGGCGCGGCGCACCAGTACCATCCCCAGTGCAACGCCGTAGGCGAGGAACAGCCAGGCCCAGGCCGGCAGGACATGGCGATCGACGCCGTGCAGGAACGCCAGCATGAACAGCAGATGGGCGAGCAGGAAGCTGCCGAGGCCGGCGAGAAACGCGGCATTCGACTCGAACATCAGAGCGATGTCACCGAGCAGCGACAGCGCGAGGGCCACCAGCAGCGCATCCCGATAGCTGCTGTCGGGTGCCAGACTCGCGAGCACGCCGATCAGGATCGTCGTCAGCGGCTTGAGAATCTTGAACAACGGCGGTTTGCCCTCATTCCAGTCCGCCGCGATGGCGATCAAGCCACTCAACACGATCGCCGTGATCAACAACTTCGGCATGCTCGCCCGTCCGTTTCTTGTGATCCGCGCCGAAGTCCGGCGAGGCAGCGCGTAGAGTAGTCGGCCGGACAGCAAGAAAAAACCCGGCACGGGCCGGGTCAATGAAGGTCCCGTGGGGTCGGGATGGGTTGAGTGCCCGCGTCGCGGGTGAAGGGATGTTGGCCTGTATTGATGAAGGACCGATGACATGGAAAAGATTCACAAGACCGACGCGGAATGGCAGGCCCTGCTGACGCCGGAGCAGTATCAGGTGACGCGTCACGGCGGCACCGAATGCGCGTTCACCGGCGCGCTGTGGAACGATCACCGCGACGGCGTCTATCACTGCGTATGCTGCGATCTGCCGCTGTTCGACGCCGGCACCAAGTTCGAATCCGGCACCGGCTGGCCCAGCTTCTTCGATCCGGCACGCAACGATGCCGTGATCTCGCGCGAAGACAACAGCTACGGCATGCGCCGCGTCGAAGTGCTGTGCGCTCGCTGCGATGCGCATCTCGGCCACGTGTTCCCGGACGGACCGAAGCCGACCGGATTGCGCTACTGCATCAACTCGGCCTCGCTGAACCTGCAGCCGCGCAGCTGAAGGCCAGCGCCGCCGGCAGAAAACCCGGGGCGATTCAGACCCCGACGCGGACCGGGCTGACCGGCGAGCGCCGGGCCGCCGACAGGCGCGGACGAGCCGCGCGACTCTGCGGCTGCAGCTCGGCAATGTTCTGCCGCAGCCATTCGATCGCCTGCGCGCAGCCATCGCCGGCGCCCGGCTGCTGCGCGTGCCAGGCGATATTGCCGCGGAAGCGGTCGCAGCTGCCGAGAAAACGGTCGACATCGCTCGGGGTCAGGGTCAGCAGATCGCCGCGCTGGCCGACACCCATGCTTTCGATCATGTAGGCATTGAGGCGCTGCTCGAAGGCCGGCTCCGGCATGGCCAGCACCGGCTTGCCGAAGTGCAGTGCCTCGCCGATCAGCTGGTTGCCGGCGGTCGACAACACGGCGCGGCAGCTGGCCAGATCATTGACGAAACCTTCCACGCTCGGCAGGCGGAAGTCGAGGTTCTCGTCCTCGCCGCTGCGACCGGTGCCGTAGACGCGCACCTTGCAGTCGAGCAGGCGCAACGCGCGGTCGATGTGCGGCAGATACTGATGCTCGCCCTTGTTGAAATACGCGAGCAGGTAGTCGCCTTCGCGGGGCCTGGCCGCGCGCACTTCGTCGCGCAGCATCGGGCCGACCAGCTGCACCTGCGGGTAGGCGGGCTCGGCACGGTAGAAGCTGGAAATCAGGATGCGCTCCGGCACACCCATCAGCTGCCGGTAGCCCCAGCCGTCGCGCATGCCGAGCGCCCAGAGGTCGGGCGGAAAGTGCGGTTTGCAGTAGGCAATGATGCCGACGTGATCGAAGCTGATGCGCGGCAGCGAAAGGCGCTGCGCGACGCGATGCGTCCAGGCTTCGGAATCGGAAATCACCAGCTCGATGCCGCGGCTGCGCATCGCCTCGCTGACCTGTTCGGTGCCGCGGCCGCCGAACAGCAGGTCGGCGACCGGCGAGAAGTTGCGCACCAGCGTCATCGGCAGCGAATGTGTGCCGCCGCTGCCGTATTGATAGCCGATGGTCGGAATGCGGACCGTCGTGAAGCGCGGGGCGAGAACTTCATAGGCATCGCCACCGGCGAACACCGTCACCTCGTGGTCGCGGCACAAGGCCGGCAGCACCGACATCGTGCGCATCGCGTGGCCGCGCCCGTAACCCATCACGCCGTAGGCAATCCGCATGCAATCTCACTCGTGGCCTTCGTCACGCGAAGGCTAGAGCCGGCGCGTGATGGCGATGTGACATCCGCGCGTCAGAACCATGACAGCACGCCGACCGCGATACACCGCGCGAGCGGCGCTGCGGTACGATGCACCGGCGTCTGCAACCACGGAGTAGCGACATGCGTTCCAGCAACCCGGTATTACGCGACAAGGCTTTCCAGGGTCCCCTGGTCGATGGCGAGCGGATGACGATGGATGGCATGGTCGGCAAGACCGGCATCCTGTTCGTGCTGCTGCTGATCGCCGCGGGCTGGACCTGGACGCGTTTCTACGACGTGCTGGCCGAAGCCGGTCCGCAAGTGGCGATGGCGACCGTTTCGCCGTTCATCTGGGGTGGTCTGATCGTCGGCTTCATTCTCGCGATGGTGACCGTGTTCAAGAGCCAGTGGTCGAACATCACGGCGCCGATGTACGCGATCGCCGAAGGTTTTGCACTCGGCGGCCTGTCGGCGTTCTTTGAACTGCGTTTTCACGGCATCGTCATCCAGGCGGTCGGCCTGACGATCGGCGTGCTCGCGGTGATGCTGTTCCTGTACCGCACGCATGTGATCCGCGTTACCGACAAGTTCCGCACCGGCGTGATCGCCGCGACCGGCGCGATCGCACTGCTGTATCTGGTCGACATCGGTCTGCGTGCCTTCACCAGCATCAACATCCCGTTCATCCACGAAGGCGGTGCGCTCGGCATCGGCTTCAGCCTGCTGGTGGTCGGCCTCGCGGCGCTGAACCTGACACTGGATTTCGACGCGATCGAACGTGGCGTCGCCAATGGCGCGCCCAAGGTCATGGAGTGGTACGGCGCGTTCAGCCTGCTGGTGACGCTGGTGTGGCTGTACCTGGAAATACTGCGGCTGCTTGCCAAGGCCCGCCGCTGATCCCGAGCATCGCGGCTCGCGCCACTCCTGCATGGAAATCACTGTAGGAGCGATGCGAGCCGCGATCACTTTTCCGCTGGAACTTCACTGATCTCATGCACGCACTGCTGGAACCGGAACTCTGGGCGGCGCTGTTCACGCTCGCGGCGCTCGAAATCGTTCTGGGCATCGACAACATCATTTTCCTGTCGATCATGGCCAACAAGCTGCCGGAGGCGCAGCGGGCGCGGGCGCGGGTGATCGGCCTGGCCGGTGCCTGCATCACGCGTGTCCTGCTGTTGCTGTCGCTGACCTGGCTGGCGCGGCTGACGGCGCCGTTGTTCCACCTCGGCGACTGGGGCGTGTCCGGGCGCGACATCATCCTGATCGGCGGCGGTCTGTTCCTGCTCGGCAAGAGCGCACTCGAAATCCACGAGTCGGTCGAAGGCGACGCCGAACACGCGCCCGATCATCTGATCGGCAAGGTCGCCAAAATCAGCTTCACTGCCGTGATCGTGCAGATCATGCTGCTCGACATCGTGTTCTCGCTGGACTCGGTGATTACCGCGGTCGGCATGACCAACCGCATTCCGGTGATGATCGCCGCGATCGTCATCGCGATCGGCGTGATGATGTTCTTCGCCGGCCCGGTATCGGCGTTCGTCGAACGCCATCCGACGATCAAGGTGCTGGCCCTGTCCTTCCTCGTCCTGATCGGCATGGCGCTGATCGGCGAAGGCATGGGCTTCCATGTGCCGAAGGCCTACATCTACTTCGCCATGGGCTTCTCGACGCTGGTCGAGCTGATCAACATCCGCATGCGTGGCAGGCGGCGCGTCTGATCGTCGCGTGTGACGGCGGCAATCGGGAGGCGGCCGCTACAATAGGCCATGTTTGCCAGCCCGCCTGATCTTTCCCCGCTCGTCGCAGTCCTCAATCCGGCGCAGCGCGAGGCCGTCACCGCACCGCCCGAGCACCGCCTGGTGCTGGCCGGCGCCGGTTCCGGCAAGACGCGGGTGCTGACGCATCGCGTCGCCTGGCTGATTGCCGCCGAGAACGTTTCGCCGATGTCGATTCTCGCGGTGACCTTCACCAACAAGGCCGCCGCCGAGATGCGGTCGCGCATCGAGCAGCTTGTCGATGTGCCGATACGGGCGATGTGGGTTGGCACCTTTCACGGCGTGGCGCATCGCATGCTGCGCATGCACTGGAAGGAAGCCGGCCTGCCGCAGAACTTCCAGATTCTGGACGCCGACGATCAGGTGCGGCTGGTCAAGCGCATCATCAAGAATCTGGATCTGCGCGAGGAAGATTGGCCGGCTAAGAGTGTCACTGGTTGGATCAATAGGCAGAAGGAAGAGGCGCGGCGGCCGCAGCATCTGCAGGATCAGGGTGACTACACGCAGCGCCAGTTCGTGCGCATCTACACCGCCTACCAGTCGCAATGCGATCGCCAGGGCGTCGTCGACTTTGCCGAGCTGCTGTTGCGCGCATTCGAGCTGACGCGCGACGACGCCGTGATACAGCGCCACTACCGCGCGCGTTTCCGGCACATCCTGGTCGACGAGTTCCAGGACACCAACAAGCTGCAGTACGACTGGCTGCGCGCCCTGGCCGGCGACAGCGGCGTGCTGTTCGCGGTCGGCGACGACGATCAGTCGATCTACAGCTGGCGGGGTGCGCGCGTCGACAACATGCTGCGCCTCGATCGCGATTTCCGTGGCTGCGAGACGATCCGCCTCGAGCAGAACTACCGTTCGACCGGCACCATCCTCGGCGCCGCCAACGGCCTGATCGCGAAGAATACCGGCCGTCTCGGCAAGGAGCTGTGGACCGACGGCAACGATGGCGAGGCGATCCAGCTGTACGCCGCGTTCAACGAATACGACGAAGCCGATTTCGTCATCAATCGCATCAGGGAGCATCTCGACGGGCGTTGCGCACTCGCCGATCTCGCGGTGCTGTACCGCATGGGCGCGCAGTCGCGCGTGCTTGAGGAAGCCCTGATCCGCGCACGCCTGCCGTACCGCATCTATGGCGGTCTGCGCTTTTTCGAGCGTCAGGAAATCAAGGACACGCTTGCCTACCTGCGCCTGCTGCACAACCGTCACGACGATGTCAGCTTCGAGCGGGCGGTCAACACGCCGCCGCGCGGCATCGGCGCAACCAGTGTCGAAAAGCTGCGCCAGCTCGCACGCGAAAACGGCGTGTCGCTGTGGAGTGCGGCAACGCAGGGCAGCGCCGTGCTCGGCCGCTCCGGCGGCAACCTGCAGCAATTCACCGGACTGATCGAATCGCTGGCAGCAGAGACCAGGGCGACGGCCTTGTCGCGTGCCACCGAACGCGTCATCGAACGCAGCGGCCTGCGCGAGCACTACCGCAAGGAGAAAGGCGAACAGGCCGAAGCACGGCTGGAAAACCTCGACGAACTGATCAGCGCGACGCGCGCCTTCGAGCCGCGCGTCACCGACGCCCCGCTGGAAGACGGCGAGACGCCGCCAGCCGATCCGCTGACCGAATTCCTCACGCATGCGGCACTCGAAGCCGGCGAACGCCAGGCCGGTCCCGGCGAGGACTGTGTGCAGCTGATGACCCTGCATTCGGCCAAGGGCCTCGAATTTCCGGTGGTGTTCATGGTCGGCATGGAGAACGGCCTGTTCCCGCATGCGCGCAGCGCCGACGAAGGCAATCTCGAAGAAGAACGTCGGCTTTGCTATGTCGGCATCACGCGCGCGCGCCGCCAGCTGTACATGAGCTATGCCGAGATGCGGCGCATGCACGGTGTCGAGCAGATCAACGCGCCGTCGATGTTCCTCAAGGAAATTCCGCCCGAGTGCATCGTCGAAACGCGGCCGCGTGCGCAGATCGTGCGACCGGCCTTCGCGACGCGCGATTACGGTTACGGCGGCGGACGCGGGCATGACGCAGTCGGCGAACGTCGCGGCGCGTATGGCGCACGTTACGAAGCGCCTCTGCAGCGCACGCAGCTCAGCACGCGCGCGGCCGGCGGCGGGGAAGGTCCGAACGGGCTGCGCCTCGGCCAAAGTGTGCGGCACGAAAAATTCGGTGAGGGCACCGTGCTGTCCTTCGACGGCGACGGTGAGCGCACGCGCATCGAAGTGCGTTTCAAGAGCAGCGGCACGAAGTGGCTGATGCTGAGCTTCGCGAACCTGCAGGCGGGCTGAGCGCGGCGATGAATCTGAGCGTGTTGCTGTTGATCGTCTTCGTCGTCGCCGTGATCGTCGGTCCGTTCGCGACGCTGCATGCCGTCAGCTCGTACCGCCGGCGTCGCGCGAACCGCGCCGCACCACGCCCGCGCGCGGTGCGTGACGACGACGACGATTCCAGCGGGTTCTAGCCGTCGCGACCCGCACCGTTCGCGCCGAGCCGCCACGTGCCGGCGTCATCGGCAGCGGCGATACCGTTCAGGCCATGTTCGGCGCCGGCAGCCTCAAATGAAAACGTCGCAAGACGCGGCAACGGGGATCATCAAGGAGAACATCATGGGAGTCATCCGCATCATCGGCATCGTGCTGATCATCGCCGGCGCCGCGGCGCTGAGCTACAAGCAGTTCTCGTATACCAAGAAGACGCACAATGCCGATTTCGGCGATGTGCATCTGTCGCTGAAGGAAAAGGAGCAGGTCGCGATCCCGACCTGGCTCGGCGGCGCCGTGGTCGTGCTCGGCATCGTGCTGCTGGTCGTGCCGCCGCGCAAAAGCTGAGGCGATAGCTTGCGGTTGTGCAGAGGTGGCGCAAGCCGCGACTTCGCTGCATGCGGGTCGCGGCTTGCGCCGCTACTGCAAAAGGCCGTGCGTCAGCGATCGATCTTCAGTTGATCTTCACCAGCAGCGCCTGGATGCCGCTGGCCTCGAGGCGCGACATCGTCGTCTGCACATGCGACCAGTTGCTGTCCGGACCGATGCGGACGCGATAGAACGTGTCCTTGCCGTCGATCGTCACACTTTCGATCCGTGATTCGACACCGAGCAGCGCCAGACTCGCCTTCTGCTTTTCGGCTTCGTTCTGCGAGCGGTACGACGCCACCTGGATGATGTAGCTGCCGGTGTTGCCGTCGTTGCCGTTCGCGGCACTGGCCGGCGCCGGTGTCGCCGGGTTCGAAGGCGCGGCGACGTCCGGCGGCTTCGATGACTTCACGGCATCGTTCGGCAACACGACTTCCTGGTTCTTGAGGATCTCGTAGAACGTGAAGCGTTCCTTTTCTTTCGGCGGCAACGGCAGGGCCTGAGATTTGCCGCCCTTTTCGTGTCCGCCTTTTGCCGCCTCGCTGGCCGCCGGTGCGTCGTTGTCGGCCTGCGTCAGCATCGGCGCACTCGCCGGCTGGCGGATGTAGACGAAGGCCGCGACGGCGAGGCCGAACGACAGGCCGGCGATCAGCCAAATCCAGCCGGGCACGCCGCTGTTCTTGCTCTTGCTCTTGCGCGTCTGGCGGCGATTGCCGCCGCCGCGCGGTGCGTAGTCACGGGACATGCTGGATTCTGGTTCGGAAGGTCTTGGCTGGCGCGCAGTGTGTCACGCGCCGCAGCGGAGCGTCAGGCGCTACATTTTTTCGGGAGCCGACACGCCGAGGATGCCGAGGCCATTGCGCAGGACCTGCGCCGTCGCGGCAATCAGCGCCAGGCGCGCAGTCTGCAGTTCGGCGTCGTCGTCGACCAGGAAACGGTGCACGTTGTAGTAGCTGTGCAGAGCCTCGGCGAGATCCTTGAGATAGAACACGACGCTGTGCGGCGTGTAGGCGCCGGCGGCGCGCTGCAGCATTTCCGGGTAGCGGCCGAGCAGCGTCAGCAGGGCCTTTTCGTGTTCGTTGTCGAGGCGATGCAGCGCGCCGGCTGCCGCTGCTGCGTCCCAGCGGCCGCCCTTTTCGGCGAGCTGCTCGAACACGCGGCAGATGCGCGCGTGCGCGTACTGCACGTAGAACACCGGATTGTCGTTCGATTGCGAACGCGCGAGGTCGATGTCGAATTCCAGATGCTGATCGTGCGAGCGCGTCAGGTAGAAGAAGCGCGTGGCATCGGTGCCGGCTTCGTCGATCAGATCCTGCAAGGTCACGAAATTGCCGCTGCGCTTGCCCATGCGGCCGCTCGACAGCGTGACGAACTGGATCAACTGTACGTTGAGCGCATCCTTGCGTTCGGTCAGTGCTTCGATCGCCGCACGTACGCGGGCAATGTAACCGTGATGGTCGGCGCCCCAGACGTCCATCAGCACCGGCCAGTTCCGGTCGAGCTTGTCGACGTGATACGCGAGGTCGTTGCAGAAGTAGGTCGCCGCGCCGTCGGCCTTGACCAGCACGCGATCCTTTTCGTCGCCGAACGCTTCGGTGCGCATCCACAACGCGCCGTCCTTTTCGTAAGTCAGGCCCTTGTCTGCGAGGCGCTGCAAGGCAGTCTGCACGAAGCCGCTCTTGACCAGTGCCGCTTCCGACGACCATTGATCGAAGCCGACATTGAAATCGGCCAGCGTCTTTCTGATGACGCCGAGCTGATCGTCAAGGGCGGTCTGCTTGATCGTTTCCCAGCCGTCGCCGAGCAGTTCGCGAGCACGTGCAATCAGCGTGTCGGCATACGCTTCCTGTTGCAGCTTGATCCGGTCCTTGTCGGCGTCGCTGGCGCCGTCGGGCACTTGCGGTTCGTCCGCGAGATCGACGAGCACCGCGGACGCATCGCGCTTCAGCGACTCGCCGACCCTGTCTTTCAGCGTTTGCGCGGTGTGCTTGATGTAATCGGCCGGATAGCCGCGCTTCGGGAACGGCAGTCTCTCGCCGCACAGATCGAGATAACGCAGCCACACCGAGATCGCGAGGATATCGACCTGCCGGCCGGCATCATTGACGTAGTACTCGCGCCATACGGTCCAGCCGGTGGCGGCGAGCAGCTTGGCGATCGAGTCGCCGTACGCCGCGCCGCGACCGTGGCCGACGTGCATCGGCCCGGTCGGATTGGCCGAGACGAACTCGACCATGATGCGGCCCTTGGTGCCGGAATCGTCGCGACCGAAGCCCTCGCCCTGCGCCAGCACATCGGCGACGATGTTCTGGAACGCCGCCTGCTTGAGAAAGAAATTGATGAAACCGGGCCCGGCGATCTCGGCGCGGGTGACATGAGCCGATGCCGGCAGTGCGGCGACGATCAGCTCGGCGACGGCACGCGGCGGTTTGCCCAGCGGCTTGGCAAGTTGCAGCGCCAGATTGGTCTGGAAGTCGCCGAACTTCGCGTCCCTGGTCGCATCCAGGCCGATCGCCGGTCGCACGGCATCGCTTCCGGCCAGAACCTGGTCGAGGGCGGAGCTGAGCAAATCCTGCAGATGCGTTTTCATGGCAACACGATATGGTGGCGGCGGGCCGGCGATCGCTGCCGGCGCAAGTCTGGGCGCGGATTGTACCGGCCGGCCGCCCCGAGTTGGGCGCGGCATCGATGACCTGCTTCCGCAAGCCCGGCCTTTTCCGTTACGCTGCGCGCCTGTTTTGGGGAGTAGCCGTCCCGCGCGAGGCGGGAGGACACGTCAACATACTTGGCCGCATGCGGCCATGGCGCGTCCAGCAGCGGAGGTTTCGACCTTCGCCGTGTGGCGAGACCAGACATGCGCATGGGCCGCCGGGCACGTCGCGCATGTCCGGTTTCGCGAGTTGCCCGGCACTTCAGGAAAATCGACATGGAAGCTTTTCTGGTATCGGCCGGCGCCGTCCTGCTCGGCGAGATCGGCGACAAGACCCAGCTGCTGGCGCTGGTGCTGGCCACGCGTTTTCGCAAACCCTGGCCGGTGATCGCCGGCATCGTCGTCGCCACGGTATTCAATCACGCGCTCGCCGGTCTGATCGGTGGCTGGTTGCGCATCGTCGTCGCACCCGACTATCTGCCGTGGCTGGTCGGACTGTCGTTCATCGCCGTTGGTCTGTGGGCGATCAAGCCCGACACGGTCGATGAAGACGAGGGCCAGCGCAGCGGCCGCAGCGCATTTCCGGTGACCGTGATTTCGTTCTTTCTCGCCGAGATCGGCGACAAGACGCAAATCGCAACGACCATCCTCGCCGCGCGCTTCGATTCGCTGCTCGCGGTGGTCAGCGGCACGACCCTGGGCATGCTGCTCGCCGACGTGCCCGTCGTGTTCGTCGGCGCTGCGCTCGCTCACAAGCTGCCGCTGAACGCGATCCGCTACGCCGCCGCCGGCCTGTTCATCGTGCTCGGCGTGACGAGCCTGATCTTCCGGCACGAATTGGGCGGCTGAGCCGGCGTCGTTCGTCCGGCGGTCCTAGAACAGATCGGCCGGATCGACATCGATCGACCAGCGCACGCCGCGCGCCAGCTCGGTGAGGCGAGGCACGATGGCTGCCAGTGCGCTTTGCAGCGCGCTGCGCTGTTCGGCCTGGACCAGCAGCTGTGCACGCACGAAGCCGGCGCGTCGTTCCATGCCGGACGGAATCGGTTCCATCACCTGCAGCCCGCGCAGCGGCAGCAGCAGTTCGCGCGCGGCAGCGAGGAAGTGCATCGGCGGCGCGGCATCGCGCGCCTCGGCGCGCAGCAGCGCCAGATGCGAGAACGGAGGCAGCCGGGCCTCGCGCCGCTCGTTCAGCAACGCTGCGCTCAATCCGGCGTAGCCGCGTTCGACCAGCAGGCGCAGCAGCGGATGATCCGGTTCGTGGGTCTGCAGCAGTACCTCGCCGCGCTGCCCGGCGCGCCCGGCGCGCCCGGCCACCTGCGTGACCAGCTGACCCATTCGTTCGATCGCGCGGAAGTCCGCGCCGTACAACGCCTGGTCGGCGGAGACGATGCCGACCAGCGACAGGTTCGGAAAGTCATGGCCCTTGGCGAGGATCTGCGTGCCCACCAGCACGTCGACCCTGCGCGCCCGCACATCGTCGAGCAGGCGCTGCAGTTCGTGGCGGCGGCCGAGCCGGTCGGAATCCAGGCGTTCGATGCGCTTGCGCGGATAGCGGTTGAGCAGCGCCTGTTCGATGCGCTCGGTGCCTTGTCCGAGCGGCATCAGCTCGGCTGCGCCGCAGGAGGGACAGCCGCGCGGCAGCGGCTGCTGCGCACCGCAGTGATGGCAGATCAGGCGCGAACGGCCGCGGTGTACGGTCAGGCGTGCGTCGCAGTGCGCGCAGGCGGCCTGCCAGCCGCAGGCGTGACACAGCAGGATCGGTGCATAGCCGCGACGATTGATGAACAGCAGCGCCTGATCGCCGGCCTCCAGACAACGGTCGAGCGCGCTCAGCAAGGGTGGCGCGAGGCCATGCGCGAGCGTCTGCTTGCGAACGTCGAGCAGGTCGATTCGTGGCGGGGCTTGCGCGTGTATGCGCTCGCTCAAGCGGACGTGGCGATAGCGACCGGCCTGCGCGTTGTGCAGGCTTTCCAGTGACGGCGTCGCACTGCCGAGTATCAGCTCGGCCTTGAGGCGTTGCGCGCGTACGACGGCGAGGTCGCGTGCCGAGTAGCGGAAGCCGTCCTGCTGCTTGTAGGAGGCGTCGTGCTCCTCGTCGACGACGATCAGGCCGAGCCGGGCAAACGGCACGAAGATCGCCGAACGCGTGCCGACGATGACCGGCGTCGTGCCTTCGCGGGCGGCGAGCCAGGCCTGCTCGCGTTCGCCCTCGCTCATGCCGGAATGGAAGCTCAGCACGCCGTCGCCCAGCCGCTCGCGCAGGCGCTGCGCGAGTTGCGGCGTCAGGCTGATTTCCGGCACCAGCACCAGCGCCTGCCGGCCGGCGTCCAGACTTGCCTGCAGACGGCGCAGATAGAGTTCGGTCTTGCCGCTGCCGGTGACGCCTTCGAGCAGGCTGACGCGAAAGCCCTGCTCGCCGCCTTCCAGTTCGTGGAGTGCAAGCTGCTGGGCGGCAGTCAGCGGCAGCGGGTCCGAGACCGCGGCCGGCTGGCGCGCGTCGTCGGCGACGCTGGCGACCCAGCCGAGCTCGACGAGGCGGGCGCGGATCGCCGGCGCCACGGGCCATTCGCCGGCGCCGCGCGCGCCGGCCTGCAAGGCCTCCAGCGCCGACCGCTGCGCGCGATTGCGGCCCGGCAGGGTCGCCAGCGCCTGCTGCCCGTCCGGCGTCAGCTGCCAGCGCTGCGGCCGGTGCAATACCGCGGCATCGCCGTGCTTCAGGCTGCCGGGCAGTGCCGCGGCGATCACTTCGCCGAGCGGGTGGCGGTAGTACTCCGCGGCCCATTCGCAGAGCGCCAGCAATTCGGCGCCAAGCAGCGGGGCGTCGTCGAGCACCGCATCGAGCGGCCGGTAGTCCTGGCTGTCGTCGACGCGTTCGAACGGCGCACGGACGATCACCCCGCACAGCTTTCGGCGGCCGAAAGGGACGCGTACCCGCACGCCGGGGCGCGCTCCGGCCGCCAGCGACGCAGGCAGCAGGTAATCGAAACCGCGATAGAGCGGCACCGGTACCGCGACGGTGACGAGGAGGGGATTCAAAGCCTGTGGATAAGCGTGTGCATGGCGCGACCGCCCACCTCAGGCTTGCGCGCCGGGGCTTGCGCGACTGGTCCGGACGGGTTCGCTGTCACATGAAAATTTCATTGAAATTCAGTTCAATAGCGATGTATGACTAGAATGTGAATGAACCGTCTCTTGCGTGTGACAGCCATTCCTGATCGCCCCGACTTGTGCATAAGGATTTCTAAGTCATCGTCGCGGCAGGCTCCTGCCCGGGGCAGATCATGATAGAGGGGTACCGGTCCGGACGTCCGTGGGCACCACGGTCGGCCGGCATTTGACGGCACCAGTCCTTAGAATCCGCGCTCCGTTTTTGACCCGCCAGCCGTGACCGCCGCCACCACGCCCCATGTCTCCTTCGCCGCGCTGCGCCATCGCGGCTATCGCGCGTATTTCGTTCTGTCTGCGCTGGTGATGATGGCCGACAGCATCGAGCACGTGATCAGCTACTGGGTCATTTTCCAGAAATTCCACTCGCCGGCGCTGGGCGGCTTCGCCGTGGTGTCGCACTGGCTGCCGTACCTGCTGTTTTCGGTCGGCTCCGGGGCCCTGGCCGATCGTGTCGACCCGCGGCGCATGATCCAGCTCGGCATGTGCCTGTTCATGGGCGTGTCGATCGTCTGGGGCCTGCTGTTCCTGAGCGGCGGTCTGCAACTCTGGCATGCGGCCGTGCTGCTGATCGTGCACGGCTGCGCCGGCGTGCTCTGGGGGCCGCCGTCGCAGCTGCTCCTGCACGACATCGTCGGTCGCGAGCACCTGCAGAGCGCGGTGCGCCTGAACGCGACGGCACGCCAGCTCGGCCTGTTGATGGGGCCGGCGGTCGGCGGCGCATTCCTGCTGCTGTTCGGCCCGAATTTCGGGATTCTGGTCAATGCCGCGCTGTATCTGCCGTTCATCATCTGGCTCGCGACCGCGCCCTACGGGCCGAAATTCCGCGCCGCCGGCACCGTTGTCGCGCAACGGGCGGTGCGCAGCATCGGCGACATCCTGAGCGCGATCGGCGAGATCGCCCGCCATCGCGTGATTCTCGCCATGACGATGCTGGCCGGCGCTGCCTCGCTGTGCATCGGCAACGCCTACCAGGCACAGATGCCGGGCTTCGCCACCGATCTCGGGCATGGCCATGTCGACTTCTCGTACAGCGCCCTGCTCGCCGCCGACGCCGCCGGGGCGCTGATTGCCGGCTTCGTGCTGGAAAGCCGCGGCCTGCTGCCGGCGCGCCCCGGCACGGCCTGCCTGCTGGCGATGATCTGGTGCCTCGCGCTCGGCAGCTTCGCGGTTTCGACGCACTATCCGCTCGCCCTGCTGCTGCTGTTTGTCGCCGGCTTCGTCGAGTTGTCGTTCAATTCGATGGCGCAGACGCTCGTTCAGCTCCACGCGCCGGCCGAGATGCGCGGGCGTGCGATCGGCGTCTACAACATGTTCGCGATGGGCATGCGCACGTTCAGCGGCGTCAGCGTCGGCCTGCTCGGCGCCCGTATCGGTATCCATGCCTCGCTCGCGACCAGCGCCGTGTTGCTGTTCGTGCTGGTCGGCGCGCTGATGTGGACCAGCCGTGCCGGCGGCGGTTCGCGCGCTCCGTGCTAGGTGCGCGATCGGCATGGCTGGCGCAACCCGGCCCTTGACGGGCGCCTTGCATCGCACGCGGCCGCAAATGCAAGCTGACGATACATCCGGACAAGCGCACGGCCCTGCCGATGCCGGGCACCGACCTTCAGCGAGGCACAGCGGCGAATGTTCACGAAGCTTCCCCGGTGGGTGGAAGTCGGCGGTTTCTGGCTTGCCGCGATCGCCGGTGCGGTCAATGCGGTCGGCATGCTCGGGTTCCGCCACCAGGCGGTCTCGCATCTCACCGGTACGTCGACGCTGCTGGGGCTGTCGCTGGTCAATTTCGACGGGTCCGAAAGCGCGCACCTGATCCTGATCCTGATTTCCTTCGTGCTCGGTGCCGCGTTCAGTGGCGCCCTGATCGACAACGCGGTGCTGCGGCTCGGGCATCGCTACAGCCTGGCCCTGCTGATAGAGGCCGCGTTGCTGCTGACGGCGATGCGCTGGCTCGATCACGGCGTCGAAGCGGGGCAGTTCCTTGCGTCCGCCGCCTGCGGTCTGCAGAACGGCATGGTCAGCACCTACAGCGGGGCCACGGTGAGAACCACGCACGTCTCCGGACTGTTCACCGATCTCGGCACCATGCTCGGTGCGCGCCTGCGCGGCCATCCGCTCGATACGCGCAAGGCCCTGCTCTTCCTGCTGCTGATTTCCGGGTTCATCCTCGGCGGCGCGATCGGTGCGTTCAGCTACCGGCAGCTGCGCTTCTCGACCCTGGCGATTCCTGCCGCCGGCGCGATCCTGCTGGCGCTGGTCAATTCGATCTATGTCGGCCGTGGCGGCGGGCGATGAGCCCTGCCGCCGCCGCGATCACGAGGCGCGGCGGCGCACGTCGCCTTCATCCTTCAGCGAGAACGGCGTGAAGTTGGTGTCGGCGTCGTAGGTGTCGACACCTTCCGCCCGCTTCAGACCGTTGACGACCAGATACGTCAGCGGCGTGAGTACGACTTCGACGGTGACCTTCATCGAGAAATTGAAGATCACCACGGCGATCAGCGAATGGGTTTCCCAGATGCCCCAGAACGCGATCGGATAGAACAGCATCGAATCGACACCCTGCCCGAACACCGTCGAGCCGATGGTCCGCGTCCACAGCCAGCGGCCCTTGGTCAGCAGCTTCATCTTCGCCATCACGAAGGAATTGACGAAGTCGCCGGCCCAGTACGCGAGCATGCTGGCCGCGACGATGCGCCAGGTATTGCCGAAGACGATTTCGAGCGCCGGCTGCAGCGTGTGATTCCAGGGCTCGTCGGCACTCGGCGTCATGCCGACGACGATGGCCGACATCACGGTGGCGAAGATCATCGCCGCGAAGCCGGCCCAGATTGCGCGGCGCGCGCGCGCATAGCCGTAAACCTCGGTGAGCACGTCACCGAAAATGTAGCTGATCGGGAAGAACAGATTGCCGGCGCCGAAATCGAGATTGCCGAAGTACGGCAGGTTGATCGCGCAGACCTTGCCGGGGCCGATGAGGTTCGAGCACAGCAGCACGGCAACCATGCCGCCAAGCAGGAAATCGTAGTAGCGAAAGCCCGTGACGGGCGCGATCGGCTTGTCATTCATCGATGGCTCGTAAAAGATGTGGCAACTTGAGACGCAGATGCAGGTCGAGTCGGGACCGGAAACCGGACAGTCATCGACTCGTCGCATCGCAGACGCCGCTGCGGCGGCAGCATAGCGCGCGTCGCCTCTGGCGGCGATGAAATCCCCTCGAAACGGACGCAGCTCGATGATCCTCCGCAACCAGGTGCAGCTGATCGCCTACCCCGATCGGCTCGGCGACAATCTTGCCGACCTCCACGATTTCCTCGAAACGCACTGCAAGGGGCGCATCGGTGGCGTGCATGTCCTGCCGCCGTACCCGTCGAATGCCGACGGCGGCTTCTCGCCGCTGACGCACAAGCAGATCGATCCGAAGTACGGCAGCTGGGACGACGTCGAGCGCATATCGTCGAAATACGATCTGTCGCTCGATCTGATGATCAATCACCTGTCGGACGAGTCCGAGGAGTTCAGGGATTTCCTCAGAAACGGCTACGCCTCCGAGCATGCCGATCTGTTCGTGCACGTCGACCAGCTCGGCGACATCAGTCCGGACGACCTGGCAAAGATCCACATCCGCAAGGAAAAGGAACCGTTTCGCGAAGTCACCTTCGGCGACGGCAGCAAGGGGCGCGTCTGGTGCACGTTCACCGAACGGCAGATCGACCTCAACTACAACTCGCCGAAGACCTATGCGCTGATGGAGGACTACATCAAGTTCCTTACCGCGCGCGGCGTCAAGCTGTTCCGCCTCGATGCCTTCGGCTACACGACCAAGAAGATCGGCACGAGCTGCTTTCTCGTCGAACCCGATGTCTACGACATCCTCAAGTGGATCGACGCACTGGCGCGCGAACACGGCGCCGAAACGCTGCCGGAAGTGCACGATCACGCGAGCTACCAGTACGCGATTTCGCTGCACGGCATGCACCCGTACGGGTTCGCGCTCGCGCCGCTGCTGCTCTACTCGCTGCTCGACGCCAACAGCATCTATCTGAAGCAGTGGCTGCGCATGTGCCCGCGCAACCAGATCACCGTGCTCGACACGCACGACGGCATCTGCATCCCCGACGTCGAAGGCGTGCTGCCGAAGGCCGAGATCCAGGCCGTGATCGACAATGTTTCGGCGCGCAGTGCCGATCCGATCCTGCGGCGTTCGGCCGCGAACGTGCACAGCGTCGGCGCCATCTACCAGCTGACCTGCACCTACTACGACGCCCTCAAGCGCAACGACGATGCCTATATCTGCGCGCGCGCGATCCAGTTCTTCGCGCCCGGCATTCCGCAGGTCTATTACGTTGGTCTGCTCGCCGGCCAGAACGATCACGAACTGATGGATGCCAGCGGCGAGCTGCGCGACATCAATCGCCATCACTACAGCAAGGACGAAATCGCCGAAGCGGTGAAACAGCCGGTGGTGCGCCGCCTGTTCAAGCTGATGGAATTCCGCAGCAGCTATCCGGCCTTCAACGGCGTGTTCCATCTGCAGTATTCGAACGACAGCAATGTCGCGATGTGCTGGCGCGACGGCACGCATACCTGCGAGTTGTTCGTCGATCTGAATTTCAAGAAGGCGACCGTGCGTTACATCGACCAGAAGTCCGGGCGCTGGCTGACGACGCGGCTCTGACCCGGAGGGACCACCTCACCTCGATGGCAGCGGCGGCGATCGCGTGACCGCGGCGAAACGGCGAACGCACCGTGAGGCGGATCACAATCCCGGCGCGGCGTCGGCGTAGAGTCGCAGCGTGCCCTGCGACCGGGAGTCCAGCTGCCATGCCCAAGACGATACCGCCGCCGCTGCGGAGTGAACACGAACCGCAGCACTCGAACAGCCGGAACGACGCCGGCCGTCGCGCGCAGGTCGGACGTGCCGGCGGCGCGCCGGGACCACGTGCGCCCGCTGCGCGGTTCGCGTCGGGGGGGCAGCGGTTCCCCGAGGGTCCGCACGATCCCTGAAATCTCGATGCCGGCACGGCTGCTCAGGCCGCGGGGCCTGCCGGCATTCCTCGGGACCGCGGAGCTTGGGGATGCTCATGACACTTGCAGCACCGTATTACCCGATCATCTACGTGCGCGGTTATGCGATGACGCAGAGCGAGATCGACGATACCAGCGCCGATCCGTTCTGCGGGTTCAACCTCGGTTCGACCGTGTTTCGCGCGACGGCCGACTACGATCGTGCCCGCAAGTTCGTGTTCGAATCGCCGATGGTGCGACTCGCGACCGACTTCAACTATCGCGACGTCTTCGAGAATGGCCACGACATCGTCGACGACGACTGGCCGGACAATCGCTTTCTCGACCCGCGCAGCGTCATCATCTTCCGCTATTACGAACAGGCTTCGAAGCTGCTCGGCAGCGGCAAGACCCCGTCGATCGAGAAGTTCGCGCAGGATCTCGACAAGCTCGTGCTGCGCGTGCGCGATCTGGTCTGCGGCAACCCCGATTCGCCTGGCGATCCCGACCGCTTCCGCTGCCATCTCGTCGCGCACTCGATGGGCGGACTGGTGGTGCGCGCATTCCTGCAGAACGTGAAACTCGGTTCGGCAGCCGCGCGGCGGTGCGTCGACAAGGTCTTCACCTACGCCACGCCGCACAACGGCATCGACGTTGCCGGCGTCAACGTGCCGAAGTGGCTGACGCTGAACGACATCAGCAATTTCGACCGCGCGCGCATGGCCGACTATCTCGATCTCAAGACGCAGTTCAAGAAGACCGGCCGCGTCGACTGGCTGCCGCAGGACGGCGCTGCGGCGTTTCCGGCATCGCGCGTGTTCTGCATGATCGGCACCAACCGCAGCGACTACGAAGTGGCGGCCGGCGCGGCGCGGACCTTCGTCGGCCACGGCAGCGACGGTCTGGTGCGCATCGAGAATGCCTCGCTGGCGGGCTTCGACAAGGAGGGTGTCGAGAGTCCCTGCGCGCGCGCCTACACCTACCGCTCGCACTCCGGGTATTTCGGCATCGTCAACAGCGAGGAGGCCTACCAGAACCTCGTGCGCTTCCTGTTCGGCGACACGCGCGCCGACATCTGGCTCGATGTCGACGGCGTGACGCTGCCGAAGGCGATCGCCGACAAGGCCGGCGTCTCGGCGCTGTACCAGTTCGAAATGCTCGCATCGGTGCGCGGCAAGGCCTGGACCCTGAGCCGCCGTGTTGCCGAAGAGGATTCGGTGGCATGCCGCACGCATCAGCAGCTGACGACGCCGCAACAGCCCGGCGATCGCACGGTGTACCTGAGTACCGTGTTTCTCGACAAACGCTGGCGCAGTCCGGCGATCACCGACGACTCGGTCGCCTATCGGGTGGTGCTGAATGCGCGCACGCCGGACTACGAAATCGAGCGCAAGCTCTGGCTCGACCAGCACTACGAAGGCGCGACCCTGTTCCGCAGCGCCCTGCTCATCGAACTGTTTCCGCCGAAGAGCGCGGACGAACAGTGGGCGGTCTATTACGCCTGGGAAGACAGCAAGAACCCGACGGATGCCCGCAGCAAGGTCGCGGCCGACGATCTGTTGTTCAAGGACGGCCAGCTGACGATCAGCTTTCCGTTCGACAGCGGCGGCGCACCGGGCATCAAGGGACGGCTGCGCTTTCTGGTCTCGACATGGAACGGCTGAGGCCGACTCCCGGACCGCATCAACGAAAAGGCCGCCCCGAGGCGGCCTTTTCCATTTGAATCCGACGCCGCTTCAGTGACCGCCTTCCAGCGACTTCACCGCCTGGATCATCGCGACCATGACCTTCTGCGCGTCGCCGTAGACCATGTTGGTGTTGTCGCGGAAGAACAGCTCGTTCTCGACCCCGGAGTAGCCCTTGCCCTGGCCGCGCTTGACGACGTAGACCTGTTTGGCCTGGTCGACGTTGAGAATCGGCATGCCGTAGATCGGGCTGGACTTGTTGGTCCGCGCCGCCGGATTCACGGTGTCGTTGGCGCCGATCACGATCGCCACGTCGGCTTCCTTGAACTCGCCGTTGATGTCTTCCATGTCGTAGATGATGTCGTACGGCACGCCGGCCTCGGCGAGCAGCACGTTCATGTGGCCCGGCATGCGGCCGGCGACCGGGTGGATCGCGAACTTCACATCGACGTCGTTGGCCTGCAGCAGCTTCACGAACTCGTAGAGCTTGTGCTGCGCCTGCGCCACCGCCAGGCCGTAGCCCGGCGCGATGATGACCTTGCTCGCGTAGCGCATGTTGATGCCGGCGTCGCCGGCGTCGACCGGCTTCATGCTGCCGCTGATCTCGCCCTGACCCTCGTCGCCGGCGGCGCCGAAGTTCGAGAACAGCACGTTCGACACCGAGCGGTTCATGGCCTTGGCCATCAGCAGCGTCAGCAGCGTACCGGCCGAACCGACCACCATGCCGGCGATCATCAGCGCCGGATTGTTCAGCACGTAGCCTTCGAAGCCGACCGCGAGCCCCGTGAACGCGTTGTACAGCGAGATCACGACCGGCATGTCGGCGCCGCCGATCGGCATCGTCATCATCACGCCGTAGAACAGCGCGAGCGCGAAGAACGCGGCGAGCACACCGACCGACACCGCGCCGTGCGAATAGACCACGAACGCGCCGATCGCCACCAGCACCAGCAGCAGCGTGCCGTTGATCGCCTGCAGGCCCTTGAGGCGCAGGGTCTTGTCGATGCGGCCGTCGAGCTTGCCCCAGGCGATCAGCGAGCCCGCCAGCGAGATCGAGCCGATCAGGCCGCCGAGCACGGCGAGGCCGAGGCCGACGCCGACATGCGCCTTGTGGCCGAACAGTTCGATCGCCGCGATCGCCGCTGCCGCGCCGCCGCCCATGCCGTTGTAGAGCGCGACCATCTGCGGCATCGCGGTCATCGCGACCTTCTTGCCGCTCCACCACGCCCAGCCCAGGCCGAGCGCGAGGGCGATCACCGCGAGCGTGATGTTGGTGGTCAGCAGCGGACGCGCTTCCGGCTCGACATCGAGCGTGTACAGGAAGCTCGCCGCGACGGCGATGACCATGCCCCAGCCGGCGACGACGATGCCGGAGCGCGCCGTGACCGGCGAGCTCATGCGCTTGAGGCCGTAGATGAACAGGAACGCCGCGAGGAAATAGCTCGCGTCGATGATCAATGCTGCATTCATGGTTTTCCCCTTAGCCCTTCTTCTTGTCGGAAGGCTTGAACATTTCAAGCATGCGTTCGGTCACGACATAGCCGCCGGCCGCGTTGCCGGCGCCAAGCAGCACGCCGACGAAGCCGATGACTTCCTGCAGCGTGGTCGAGGCGTTGAGCAGCGCCCAGAGCGCGCCGACGACGACGATGCCGTGAATGAAGTTCGAGCCGGACATCAGCGGCGTGTGCAGGATCGACGGCACGCGGCCGATGATCTCGAAGCCGGTGAACGCCGCGAGCATGAAGATGTAGAGGGCGACGAAGCCCGTCAGGATGGTGGTGGTGTATTCCATGTTCATTCCCTAAGTCCGTGACTCCCTTTCCCTCACATCGTGGGGGAGAGGGTCGGGGTGAGGGGCGGCTCGTTCGCCGACCAACCCCTCACCCTAACCCTCTCCCCTCGTACGAGGGGAGAGGGAACGTTCAGTTGCTTTCTACTGCTTTCTTGGCCGCTTCGTTCTTGATGTCGCCGCCATGCGTCAGCGCGGTCTTGGCGATGATCTCGTCGCCCCAGTCGAGTGCAATCGCGCCGTCCTTGACGAACAGCTCGATCAGGTTGAACTGGTTCTTCGCGTACAGCTCGGAGGCGTGCTCGGCGAGCAGCGACGGCACGTTGAGCGGCGCGACGATCGTCACCTGACCGACCTGCACGGTTTCACCCGGCTTCGTGTACTCGCAGTTGCCGCCGCCCTCGGCGGCGAGATCGACGATCACCGCGCCGTTCTTCATGCCGTCGACCTGCGCCTTGCTGATCAGCTTCGGCGACGGCCGGCCCGGAATCGCGGCCGTGGTGATGATCAGGTCCGCCTGCTGGATGTGCTTGGTGACCACCGCGGCGATCTTGTCCTTTTCTTCCTGCGTCAGCTCGCGCGCATAACCGCCTTCGCCGCGCGCATCGACGCCGGTGTCGACGAACTTCGCGCCCAGCGATTCGGCCTGTTCCTTGGTCTCCGGTCGCACGTCGTAGCCTTCGGTCATCGCGCCGAGGCGACGCGCCGTGGCCAGCGCCTGCAGGCCGGCGACACCGAGGCCCATGACCAGGCATTTGGCCGGGCGGATCGAGCCGACGGCGGTGGTCATCATCGGCAGGATGCGCGCGAGATTGGTCGAGCCCAGCAGCGCCGAGTAGTAACCGGACAGCGCGGCCTGCGACGACAGCGCGTCCATCGCCTGCGCGCGCGAGATACGCGGCACCAGTTCCATCGCGAAGCAGGTGATCTTCTTGTCGCGCAGCAGCTTGGTCAGCTCCGGCTCCTTGTGCGCATAGACGAAGGACAGCAGCACGCTGCCATCCTTCATCGCGTCGACCACGTCCATCGCCGGCGGCTGCACCGACACGACGATGTCGGCATCGCCGACCAGACCCTGAGGGTTGGCGGCGAACGTGACGTTCTTGTACGCGGAATCGGGAATCCGGCTGGCGGCACCGGCGTCGGACTGCATGTGAATCTCGCAGCCCAGCTTGATCAGTTTGTCAGCGACGGCAGGGACGAGCGCCACACGGCGTTCGTTCGCGCGAGTCTCCTTCAGCACGGCAATTTTGACCGGCATGTTCGAATGCTCCAGAGCGCAAAACTCGAAAATCTGAATATTGGACGCCGATCGGACCCCTTTCTAGAGCGGGATTTGCCGACGCGGGCGGGCTGCAAGTCTAGCGGAACGACTAGGGAATAACACCCAAGTGGCCGGATTCCCGGTGAATGTCCGGAATCGTCGTCTTGCGGTCACAAATGGCGGCCCTGCGGCGTGACGGCAAGCGGCCTCGGGCGCCGATGCGCGGGCGCTGGACGCAGGGTCCGCAGGGGCGCACGATCAGCGGCCGGAGGTGTTTCGTGAATGCTGATCCTCAGCAAGAGGTGTCGCGACCGGCGGTCCTGCAGGACGCGTCGCTGCTGATCGCGCAGTCCAAATACTTCCTGCCGGGCGAGGATCTCGACGGCATGCGATGGCGCCTCGCCCGCGCCCTGGCCGCTCCGGAAGCACAGCCGCAGCGCTGGGAAACGGCCTTCCATCGCGCCTTGCAGCATGCCTGCCCGGGCGGCCGCATCATGGCCAATGCCGGCGCCGAACGGTGGAAGTCGAATGTCTCGACCATCAATTGCACGGTCTCGCAGACGCTCGACGATTCGATGGCCGGCATCATGCAGGCCGCCAGCGAGGCGGCGCTGACGCTGAAGGCCGGCTGCGGCATCGGTTACGACTTCACGACCCTGCGGCCGCGCGGCGCCCATGTGTCCGGCGCCGGCGCCGAAACCTCCGGGCCACTGTCGTTCATGGACGTGTTCGATGCGGTTTGCCGCACGGTTTCGAGCGCCGGCGGCCGGCGCGGCGCGCAAATGGCCTGCCTCGACATCAGCCATCCCGACGTCGAAGCCTTCATCACCGCCAAGCGCGAGGTCGGCCGGCTGCGCGCCTTCAATCTTTCGGTGCTGATCACCGACGCCTTCGTCGCCGCCGTGCGTCAGGACGCCGACTGGCCGCTGGTGTTTCCGGCCTTCCGTCACGAACTCGATACCCGGCCGGTACTGTGGCGACACTGGCCGGCGCGCGACGCCAACTTCACGGTCAACGAGCGCGGCGAAACCTGCTGCCGCATCTACCGCTCGGTACCGGCGCGTGCGCTCTGGGATCTGGTGATGCGTTCGACCTACGCGTACTCCGATCCGGGCTTCATCCTGATCGACGAGTGCAATCGCATGAATCCGCTGTGGTTCAGCGAGGAGATCCGCGCGACCAATCCCTGCGGCGAACAACCCCTGCCGCCGCATGGCGCCTGCCTGCTGGGCTCGATCGATCTGGCGAGCTTCGTCCGCCAGGCGTTCACGCCGCAGGCGCACTTCGACTTCGACGGCTACGCCGATACCGTGCGCGTCTTCGCCCGCATGCTCGACAACGTCTGCGACATCAGCGGTCTGCCGTTGCGCGAACAGCGCGACGAGATCGTGCGCAAGCGGCGTCACGGCATGGGCTATTTCGGGCTCGGCTCGACGCTGACGATGCTCGGCCAGCGTTACGGCTCGCCGGCGTCGATCGATTTCACGGCGAAGGTGACGCAGCGGCTCGCGCTCGAGAACTGGCGTGCCGCGCTCGAACTCGCGAAGGAAAAAGGGCCGGCGCCCGCGCTGGCCGAATCCGTCGAACTGATGCCGGCGCATCTGCAGCGCAATCCCGCGCTCGCGCGCGACGGCCACAAGGCCGGCGATCGCCTGCCGGCGCGGGTCCTGCACGCACGCTATTCGGTGCACCTGCAGCGCATCGCCGGCCTCGACCCGGTGCTCGTCGATGCGCTCGCCGAAACCGGCGCGCGCTACACGCACGCGACCTCGATCGCGCCGACCGGCACGATGTCCGCGTCGGTCGGCAACAACGCCAGCAACGGCATCGAGCCGTCGTTCGCGCACAGCTACATCCGCAACATGATCGTGCCGGGCGAGCGCGCCAAGCGCGCCCTGCGCATGGAATCGCTGGAGCTGCAGCGCTACCGCGCGCTGGTCGATCCGAAGGCCGATCCCGCGAAGCTGCCGCCGATCTTCGTCACCGCGGCGGACATCGAGCCGAAGGCGCACGTCGACATCCAGGCCGCCGCCCAGACCTGGATCGACTCGTCGATCTCCAAGACCATCAACGTGCCGAGCGCCATCGCGTTCGAAGATTTCAAGGACATCTATCTGTACGCGATCGAGCGCGGGCTGAAAGGCTGCACGACGTTCCGCTTCAATCCGGAAGCGCATCAGGGCGTGCTCGTGCAGGACGCCGACCTGGCCGCGACCCGCTACGAATTCCGCATGGCGGACGGCTCGACACTGCAGCTTGCCGGCGACGCCGAGATCGAATACGAGGGCGGTCGCTACACCGCCGCCAATCTCTACGACGCCCTCAAGGAAGGGCAATACGGGAAATTCTGATGGCGACGAAAAACGACAAGCCGGTTCGGGTCACGCAGAAGATCGTCGGCTGGTCGGTGCTGCGCGAACCCGCGAACGACGCGGCCGCCGACATCGATCCGCTGAGTCTGCGCATCGATCGCCGCGAAGAGGGCAGCTGGCAATCGGTCACCACCAAGATCAACCTGACCTCGGCCAGCGGCAGCAAGACCCTGTATTTCGTCATCGGCTTCGGCGTGGTCTGCGGACGCCTTTCCGGCGAACGCGTCTGCATCGAACGGCCGCTGGAATTCTTCGTGCCCGCCGGCCAGACCGCCGCCGAACACCAGTGGGTCTCGGCGACCATGCGCACGCTGTCGCTGGCCGCGCGCGGCGGCTTCCTGGTCAAGGCGCTGGCCGATCTGCGCAAGGTGTCCTGGGATCGTGGCCCGGTCTGGTACGGACGCAGCAAGTCCGGCAAAGGCCTGGTCCACGACTCCGAAGTTGCGGCCATTGCCTGGGCCATCCAGCAGGAGCTGCAGCGCCGCGGCTACCTCGACGAACACGGCAACGAACGGCCGGTCGCCGAGCTGGCCGCGCACTACGCCAACACGCGCGCCTTTCGTGACGCGCCGGCGCGTGATGCCGGGCAATCGCCAGCCGCCGCGCCGATGCCGCCGCTCCCGGGCCTGCTCGCCGAACGCTGTCCGCAGTGCCGCGGCGGCATGGCGATGAAGGACGGCTGCCCGACCTGTCTGGATTGCGGCTGGTCGAAGTGCGGGTGACGGCGGTCGACGACCGGCTCAGGCAGTGCCGGTCACCGCGCGTTCGCAGAAATCGACGATCGCGCCGACCAGCGCCTTGTCCTGCCGGCGCCTGGCGCTGTGTTCGGTGGGCCGGACCAGCGCCTCGGTAAACGCGCCGACCACGCAGGCGGCGCTGACATCGACCGACTGCTTCGGAAATTCGCCGCTGGCGATGCCCTGGCGCAAGACGCGCTTGAATACGTCGCTGAACTCGCGACGGCAGAGGATGCGCGCGGCCTCGACCTCCGGATCGGCCGGTTCGGCGATGAAGGCATAAGCCAGGTGCGGACCCTGCAGGGCGCGCCGCGCGAAGGATTCCACCGCGGCGCGCAGGCGTTCGCCGGCGCTGCCATCACCATCGACGATCGCCAGCAGGATGTCGCATTCGTGACGGACCGCCGAGCTGAGCACTTCGATGAACAACGCCGACTTGGACGGGAAATAGCGGTAGATCGCGCCGGTCGACAGCCCCGAAACTTCGGCCACGGCATTGATCGACGCGGCGCGGAAGCCGCCCCTGGCGACCAGCTGGCGCGCCGACGCGAGGATGCGCTGCCGGTTTTCCGCCAATCGCTCCTGCATCAGGGCCGAACGCTGATAAGCCATGTCTCGATCGCCATTTATGAATCGTGATTATTTTAGTGAATAGTGTTTCACTTTTTTCCGATTGCGCATAGACTGCCGCGGCCGTTGCCGGAATTCCAGGCGCATGCCGGGACCGCAGGCGGCACCGAAATACCACATGCGGCGGCGATGCGTCGCCCGGAGTCTGCGCCACCATGAACCATCCGTCCCTCAATTTCGATCTGGGCGAAGACATCGACCAGCTGCGCGATGCGGTGCAGGTTTTTGCCCGCCGCGAAGTCGCGCCGCTGGCCGCACAGGCCGATCGCGACAATGCGTTCCCGAACGCGCTGTGGCCGAAGTTCGGCGAGCTCGGCATCCTCGGCCTGACCGTCGAGGAGGAATACGGCGGCACCAACATGGGTTATCTCGCGCACGTCGTGGCGATGGAAGAGATCTCGCGCGCCTGCTCGGCAATCGGCCTGTCGTATGGCGCGCACTCGAATCTGTGCGTGAACCAGTTGCGCAAGAACGGCAACGAGGCGCAGAAACACAAGTACCTGCCGAAGCTGATTTCCGGCGAGCACATCGGCGCGCTGGCGATGAGCGAGCCGGGCGCCGGATCGGACGTCGTCAGCATGAAGCTGCGCGCCGACCGTAAGGGCGACCGCTACGTGCTGAACGGCAACAAGATGTGGATCACCAACGGGCCGGATGCCGACACCCTGATCGTCTACGCGAAGACCGACGTGGCCGCCGGCTCGAAAGGCATCACCGCCTTCATCATCGAGAAGGGCTTCAAGGGCTTTTCGACGGCACAGAAGCTCGACAAGCTCGGCATGCGCGGCTCCAACACCTGCGAACTGGTGTTCCAGGACTGCGAAGTGCCGGAAGAAAATGTGCTCGGTACGGTCGGCCGTGGCGTGCAGGTGCTGATGTCCGGCCTCGACTTCGAGCGCGTCGTCCTGTCCGGCGGCCCGCTCGGCATCATGGCCGCCTGCCTCGACACCGTCGTGCCGTATCTGCACGAGCGCAGGCAGTTCGGGCAAAGCATCGGTGAATTCCAGCTGATGCAAGGCAAGCTCGCCGACATGTACGTCGGCTTCAACGTCTGCCGCGCGTATGTCTACGCCGTCGCCAAGGCCTGCGACCGCGGCGAGACCACGCGCAAGGATGCCGCCGGCGCGATTCTCTATTCGGCCGAGAAGGCGACCTGGATGGCCGGCGAATCGATACAGGCGCTGGGCGGCAACGGCTACATCAATGAATTTCCGACCGGGCGCCTGTGGCGCGACGCCAAGCTCTACGAGATTGGCGCTGGTACCTCGGAAATCCGCCGCATGCTGATTGGCCGCGAACTTTTCCACGAAACGAAGTAACGAGATCCCCTGATGCCTGCCATCAAATCCAAGCTGCGCACCGGCGCCGACGACTTCAAGGCCAATGCCGCGGCGCTGAAGGCACAGGTCGACGCTCTGCGCGAGCTCACCGCGCAGACGGCGCTCGGCGGTTCCGCGGCTGCGCGCGCGAAGCACACCGCGCGCGGCAAGCTGCTGCCGCGCGAGCGCATCGACACCCTGCTCGATCCGGGCTCGCCGTTTCTCGAGCTGTCGCCACTCGCAGCCCATGGCATGTACAACAACGAGATCGCCAGCGGCGGTGTCGTCGCCGGCATCGGCAGCATCAGCGGCCGCGAGTGCGTGATCGTCGCCAATGACGCCACCGTCAAGGGCGGCACCTACTACCCGATCACCGTCAAGAAGCATCTGCGTGCGCAGGAAGTGGCGCGAGAGAATCGCCTGCCCTGTGTCTATCTGGTCGATTCCGGCGGCGCCTTCCTGCCGATGCAGGACGAGGTGTTTCCGGACCGCGACCATTTCGGCCGCATCTTCTACAACCAGGCCAATCTCTCGGCGCTGGGCATTCCGCAAATCGCCTGCGTGATGGGCTCGTGCACGGCCGGCGGTGCCTACGTGCCGGCGATGAGCGACGAGACCGTCATCGTCAGGAATCAGGGCACGATCTTTCTCGGCGGTCCGCCGCTGGTGAAGGCGGCGACCGGCGAAGTGGTGAGCGCCGAGGACCTCGGCGGCGCCGACGTGCACACGCGCATTTCCGGCGTCGCCGATCACTTCGCCGAGAACGATCACCATGCGCTGGCGCTGGTGCGCAACATCGTCTCGCATCTCAACATCCGCAAGCAGGTCTCCCTCGATCTGCAGAGCCCGGAGGCGCCGCTCTACGATCCGGACGAGATCTATGGTGTCGTGCCGGCCGACACGCGCAAGCCCTACGACGTGCGCGAGATCATCGCCCGCATCGTCGACGGTTCGCGCCTCGACGAGTTCAAGGCGCGCTATGGCAGCACACTGATCACCGGCTTCGCGCACATTCACGGCTACCCGGTCGGCATCGTCGCCAACAACGGCATCCTGTTCTCGGAATCCGCGCAGAAGGGCGCGCACTTCATCGAACTCTGCGCGCAGCGCGGCATTCCGCTGGTGTTCCTGCAGAACATTTCCGGCTTCATGGTCGGCCGCAAGTACGAGAACGGCGGCATCGCCAAGGACGGCGCCAAGATGGTGACGGCCGTGGCAACCGCGCAGGTGCCCAAATTCACGGTGCTGATCGGCGGCTCGTTCGGCGCCGGCAACTACGGCATGTGCGGCCGCGCGTACTCGCCGCGCTTCCTGTGGAGCTGGCCGAACTCGCGCATCTCGGTGATGGGCGGCGAACAGGCGGCCAGCGTGCTGGCCACCGTGCGCCGCGACGGCCTCGAGTCCCAGGGCAAGACCTGGAGCATCGAGGACGAAGAGAAATTCAAGGCGCCGACCCGCCAGCAGTTCGAGTTGCAGAGCCACCCGTACTACGCGACCGCGCGGCTCTGGGACGATGGCATCGTTGATCCGGCGCAGACGCGTCGCACGCTCGGCCTCGGCCTGTCCGCCGCGCTGAACGCACCCATCGCCCCGACGCGCTTCGGCGTGTTCCGCATGTAAAGCCGAGGCGCACGCTCATGTTCACGAAAATCCTCATTGCGAACCGCGGCGAGATCGCCTGCCGCGTCATCAAGACCTGCCGGCGTCTCGGCATCCGCACGGTCGCCGTCCATTCGGAAGCCGATGCCGGCGCGCGTCATGTGCGGCTCGCCGACGAGGCGTATTGCGTCGGTCCGGCGGCCTCGCGCGACAGCTATCTGCGCGCCGATCGCATCCTCGAAGTCGCCAGGCGCAGCGGCGCACAGGCAGTACATCCGGGCTACGGCTTCCTGTCCGAAAACGAAGGTTTCGCGCGCGCCTGCGCCGACGCCGGCATCGTCTTCATCGGTCCGCCGGTGACGGCAATCCAGGCCATGGGTTCGAAATCCGCCGCCAAGGCGCTGATGCAGGCGGCCAAGGTGCCGCTGGTGCCCGGCTATCACGGCGATGACCAGGACCCGAAGCTGCTGCAGCGCGAGGCAGACCGCATCGGCTATCCGGTGCTGATCAAGGCCAGCGCCGGCGGCGGCGGCAAGGGCATGCGCATTGTCGAACGCAGCGAAGATTTCGCAGCCGCGCTCGCCTCCTGCCAGCGCGAAGCCGCGGCGTCGTTCGGCGACGAGCGCGTGCTGCTCGAGAAATATCTGCAGCGTCCGCGACATATCGAGATCCAGGTCTTCGGTGACACGCAAGGTCATATCGTCAGCCTGTACGAGCGTGACTGTTCCGCGCAGCGCCGCCACCAGAAGGTCGTCGAGGAGGCGCCGGCACCGAGCATCGACGCCCCGCGCCGTGCCGAGATGGGCAAGGCGGCCTGCGATGCGGCGCGCGCCGTCGGTTATGTCGGTGCCGGCACAGTCGAGTTCATCGCCGACCAGGATGGCGCGTTCTACTTCATGGAAATGAACACGCGCCTGCAGGTCGAGCATCCGGTGACCGAGATGATCACCGGCCTTGATCTTGTCGAGTGGCAGCTGCGCGTCGCCAGCGGCGAAGCGCTGCCGCTGACGCAGGGCGAGATTCCGTTGCGCGGCCATGCCATCGAAGTGCGCATCTACGCCGAGGAACCGGACAAGGGCTTCCTGCCGTCGATCGGCACGCTCGCGCATTTCCGCAAGCCGGCCGAGTCGGCTCATGTGCGTGTCGACACCGGCGTCGACGAAGGTGACAGCGTCAGCCCGCACTACGATCCGATGCTGGCCAAGCTGATCGTCTGGGATGAGAACCGCGAGCGCGCGACCGCACGCATGCTCGAAGCGCTCGCAGACTTCCAGATCGCCGGCGTCGGCAACAACATCGCTTTCCTCTCGCGGCTCGTCGATCACGCCGAGTTTCGCGCCGGCATCGTCGACACCGGCCTGATCGAGCGCGAGCGCGCGACCCTGATCCCCGGACCGGCGCCGGCGACCGCGCAAGCCTACGCCGCCGCCAGCCTCTGGGCTGCGGACGCCGAGGCGCGGTCGATCAAGGCGCACAGCCTGTCGGGCGCCGATCCGCATTCGCCGTGGGGCGACGCCGACGGTTGGCGCGTCAATGGCGCGCAGTCGCGCACACTCGAATATCGCGATGGCGAGACCGTGCACGCGCTGCAGCTGCGTTACCGCGGCAACGGCCTGCAGATCGGCGACGACGATGCGGCGATCACCGTACGTGGCAACGGCGCACAGCAGTACGCGCTGAGCGCGCAGCGCTTCGTCGCCAGTGTCGTGCGCGTCGGCGAGCAGCTGCATGTGTTCAGCGACGCGCAGCATCACGTCCTTCATCCGCTCGACCGTCTTGCGCATGCGGCCGACGAGCAGGATGCGCATGGCGGTCTGACGGCGCCCATGCCCGGCAAGATCGTCGCCTTGCCGGCCGTGGTCGGCAGCGAGGTCGAGAAGGGCGCCGCGCTGGTGGTCATGGAGGCGATGAAGATGGAGCACACGCTGGTGGCGCCTGCCAAGGGTTGCGTCGTCGCCTATCTGTGCACGGTCGGCGAACAGGTCAAGGACGGCGCCGAACTCGTCGAGTTCGAGGCGGCGAAATGAGCGCTGCCGGTTTTCGCAGGGGGCCATTCGGCGGCTTGGGTGGCGACGATGGCGCCCCGCGGTCACGCGACGGACAATTCATCTACGGGTTTCTGAAGCCGTCGGCCCGCGCTTGCGTCGCGCAAGCCGCTGCCGGCGAGCACGGGAGTGCAACACCATGAACAAGCTGTATCCGGATGCAGCGACCGCGCTGCAGGGCCTCGTCGAGGACGGCATGACGCTGGCCGTCGGCGGCTTCGGCCTGTGCGGCATTCCCGAGGCGCTGATCGAAGCGCTGCGCGACACGGGCAGGAAGAACCTCACGGTCATCAGCAACAATGCCGGTGTCGACGGCTTCGGCCTCGGCGTGCTGCTCAATACCCGCCAGGTGAAGAAAATGATTTCGTCGTACGTCGGCGAGAACAAGGAGTTCGAACGCCAGTATCTGGCCGGCGAGCTCGAACTCGAATTCACGCCGCAGGGCACGCTCGCCGAGAAGCTGCGCGCCGGCGGCGCCGGCATTCCGGCGTTCTACACGCGCACCGGCTACGGCACCCTGGTCGCCGAAGGCAAGGAAACGCGGCAGTTCGACGGCCACTGGTACGTGATGGAAAAAAGCCTGCGCGCCGACATCTCGCTGGTGAAGGCCTGGAAGGCCGATCGCGCCGGCAATCTGGTGTTCCGCAAGACCGCGCGCAACTTCAATCCGATGTGCGCGACGGCGTCGAAGCTGTGCATCGCCGAAGTCGAGCAGCTGGTCGAGAACGGCGAGCTCGATCCCGACCAGATCCACACGCCGGGCATCTACGTGAAACGCATCGTCGTCAATGCCACACCGGAAAAGCGCATCGAGAAGCGCACCGTGAGGGAGAACTGATATGGCCGGCTGGACACACGAACAGATGGCCAGGCGCGCGGCCGCGGAACTGCGCGACGGTTACTACGTCAACCTCGGCATCGGTCTGCCGACGCTGGTCGCCAACCACATTCCCGCCGGCATGGACGTCTGGCTGCAATCCGAGAACGGCCTGCTCGGCATCGGCCCGTTCCCGACCGACGCCGAAGTCGACGCCGACCTCATCAACGCCGGCAAGCAGACCGTTACCGACCTGCCGGGCAGCGCCTATTTCAGCAGCGCCGATTCGTTCGCGATGATCCGCGGCGGCCACATCGATCTGTCGATCCTCGGCGCGATGCAGGTGTCCGAGAAGGGTGATCTCGCCAACTGGATGATCCCCGGCAAGATGGTCAAGGGCATGGGCGGCGCGATGGACCTGGTCGCCGGCGTCGAGCGCGTCGTCGTGCTGATGGAACACACCGCCAAGGGCGACACGCACAAGATTCTGAAGGCCTGCGATCTGCCGCTGACCGGCGTCGGGGTCGTCGATCGCATCATCACCGAGCTCGGCGTGTTCGACGTGACGCCCGCCGGCCTGTTGGTCAGCGAACTGTCGCCAGGCACCGACCTCGAGGCGGTGCGGCAGAAGACCGGCTGTCCGGTGCGCAGCGCCTAGCACCGAACCGGCAATCCGCGCGCCGATGTTTCAGATCGGCACGCGCGTACTGAGCTGGATCACCGAGCTGTCCGGCAGGCAGAAATACTCGGCGGCGTTGCCGGCGCGCGCGCTCATCGTCACGAACAGGCGTTCACGCCACGGTGCCATGCCCTGGCCCGGCGTCGGCACGGCACGCAGGCGGCTCAGGAAATAGGTGACATCGGCCGCGTCCTCGTCGATCTGCAGTCCCTGATGCTTGTTGCAGAGTTGCAGGGCCTTCGGCACATCCGGGATGTTCATGAAGCCGAACTTGAGCGTGACGCGCCAGAAGCCGTTGCCGAGCGCCTGCAGCGTCGCACGCTCGGACATGCCGACCCAGGGCTCTTCGACGAACACGAGGTGCAGGACGATGTTGCGCTGATGCAGCACCTTGTTGTGTCGCAGATTGCTGGCCAGCGATTGCGGTACGCGGTTGGGCGTGGCGACCAGATAGATCGCGGTACCGGCGACACGCGGATAGGACTTGCCGGCCAGTTCGGCGACGAACGCTTTCAGGCTGAGATCCTGGTCCGGGCTGTTCTCGAGGATCAGGGCGCGCCCACGGCGCCAGGTGCTCATCAGCGTGAACAGCGCGGCACCCAGCGCGAGCGGCAACCAGCCGCCGTCCGGCAGCTTGAGGATGCAGCCGCCGACCATCAGCACGTCGAGCGCGAGAAAGAACAGCGTGATCGCGGCGCCGGGGACGGGCCCCAGCTTCCAGTGTCGCGACAGCACGAAGAAAGCGAGCAGCGAGGTGATCATCATCGTCAGCGTCACGGCGATGCCGTAGGCGCCGGCGAGAGCCGATGAGCTGCCGAACATCTCGACGACGATGATCACGCCGATCATCAAGGTGAAATTGACGCCCGGCATGTAGATCTGTCCGGCTTCGCGCACCGAGGTGTAGCGCACTGCCATGCGCGGCAGGAAGCCGAGCTGGATCGCTTGCTTGGTCATCGAATACGCGCCGGTGATCACGGCCTGCGAGGCGATGATCGCCGCCAGCGTCGCGAGCACCAGCGCCGGAATCATCAGCAGTTTCGGAAACAGGCGGAAGAACGGATTGTCGACCGCTTCCGGCTGCGCGAGCAGCAGTGCGCCCTGCCCCATGTAGTTGAGCGCTAGCCCCGGCAGCACGACGGCGCTCCAGGCGTACTGGATCGGCCGACGACCGAAGTGGCCGAGATCCGCGTACAGCGCTTCGGCGCCGGTCAGCGCGAGGACGATCGCGCTCATCGCCGCAAAAAGATGCCAGCCGCGCGCGACGAGGAACTGCCAGGCGTGCAGCGGATTGAGCGCTGCGAGAATCATCGGTTCGCGAACGATCTGCGCGATGCCGGTGGCGCCGAGCACGAGGAACCACAGCAGGATGACCGGCCCGAACGTCTTGCCGACCTTGCCGGTGCCGTAGCGCTGGATCATGAACAGGCCGACCAGGATCACCAGGCTCGCGGCGACGACGTAGCGGCCGAGCGACGGTGCGACCACTTCCAGGCCTTCCATCGCGCCGACCACCGAGATCGCCGGCGTGATGACGCCGTCGCCGTAGAACAGCGTCGCGCCGCAGACGCCGATCAGCAGCAGCGCGCCGCGCAGCCGCCGATTGCGCGCCGTGCGCGAGGCCAGCGACGCGAGCGCGAGAATGCCGCCTTCGCCGTTGTGATCGGCACGCAGGATCAAGAGCACGTATTTGAGCGTGACGACCAGCACCAGCGCCCAGAGGATCACCGACACGGCGCCGATGATGTTCGGCGCATCGCGCGGAATATGCGCGAGCGGCCCGAACACTTCCTTGATCGTGTACAGCGGACTGGTGCCGATGTCGCCGTAGACGACGCCCAGTGCGCCGAGCGTCAGCGTGGCGGTGCCGGACTTGCGGACGGTGCCGGCGAGATTCGACTGCCGGTCCGGACGCGCCGGGAAGATCGCATCGCTCATCGCCAGCGACTCCGGTGCCGGTCGGTGATCCTGCATGCAGTGTCGGTCATGTGGCGTCCCCGCAGCGCTGAAGCGCGGATTCAGAAATGGGTGAGGTGACCGCCGTCGACCGCCAGCGTCTGGCCGGTGACGTACGAAGCGGCCGGCGATGCGAGAAAGCACACGGCGCCGGCGATCTCCTGCGGCCTGCCCCAGCGGCCGAGCGAGGTGCGCTGCGCCAGCCAGGCGCCGACCGCCGGATCGGCCACCATGCCGGCATTGGCCTCGGTAGCGAAGAAACCGGGTGCGATCGCGTTGACGGTGATGCCGCGCGGCCCGAGTTCGGCGGCCAGCGCCCGTGTCAGCGCGTCGAGGCCGCCCTTGGCGGCGGTGTAGGCGGCGTCGCCACCGCGTGCGATCTGCCCGGCAATCGAGGTGACGTTGACGATGCGGCCGCCGCTCGGCATCGCCGGTGCAACCAGCCGTGCCAGTTCGAACGGGGCGATCAGATCGATTTCCAGCAGCGTACGCAGTGCGGCCCGATCGAGCTGCGCAAGACTGCGCCGGTCACGCACGCTGGCATTGTTGACGAGAATGTCGATGCCGCCGTGCGCCGCAGTCAGCGCCCCAAGTGTGGCGTGCGTGGCCTGTTCGTCGGCAAGATCGAAACACAGTGGCCGGATGCGACCGGCCGCATCGTCGTCCAGCGACTGCAAGGCGGCATCGATCCGCCCGGCATCGCGACCATGCAGGTACACCGTCGCCCCGGCCGCTGCCAGGGCTCGGACCATTTCGCGTCCGAGTCCGCGGCTGCCGCCGGTGACGATGGCGACCTTCCGGTCCAGCGAAAACTGAAGCAGGTGCGCGCTGTTCACGCGCACATGCTAACGGGCTTCGCCGGCTTCAGGCGTCCAGCGCGCGATCGTCGATCGCCACGACGCCGGCAATCTGCCGGGCCAGTTCGACGGCGCGGTAGATGCGTGCCGGCGAGCGGAGGTGGCCGCTGAGATGGACGACACCGTTGACGGTGCGCACACCGATGTTGTCACCGACCAGATCGTGATCATTGGCCAGCACGCTGACCAGTTGGCGCGTGATTTCCTGATCCTCGGCGCTGGCCGGCATCGGATGCGTGTAGACCATTGCCGGCCGCACGAACACGGTTTCCGGTTCTGCGGGTGCCGCGGTCTGTGCGAGCGCGGCGCCGCAGACGATGAGGCCGCCGACGGCGGCGCTGGCGATCAGGGTATTTCCGAAACGAGCTTGCATGAGCGTTCTCCGCTGGTCCGCGCAGTGACCGCGCAGACGTTTTCTGGAGACCCTGATACGGCGCATCGTTGCCAGCGGATGCGGGCCTGGCCGCAGATCCGGCGAACGGCGAAGTGCCGACTTGCGCCCGCAGCCCGCGCAACAATCGCCGACCCGCACCACGGTCGCGCGCGGCCGATCCTGACTACCGCGGCGTTTCCGGGGTCGTCACCGGTGCCGGCGGCGGCAGCAGATCGCGCATCAGCGCGTGATACAGCGAATCGCGCCAGACCAGCCTCGCAGTACCGCCGCCGAGCAGCGCGGCGCCCATCAGCGGCAGGGTCATCTTCTGGCCGAGCGTCATTTCCGCGACGATCACCGCTGCCGTCAGCGGCGCCTGCGTCGCGCCCGCGAAGTACGCCGCCATCGTCAGCAGGATGACCGCTGCAGACGGCGCGAAGTCGATGTAGCGGGCCAGATCGGCGCCGATGCCGGCGCCGACGGCCAGCGACGGCGAGAAGATGCCGCCGGGCACGCCGCTCACGTACGACAGCCAGGTCGCAAGGCCCTTGAGCAGCGGGTACCACGGCGTCACCGCCGTGTGATTGTCGAGCAGCGCGCGCGCCTCGGCGTAACCGCTGCCATAGGTCGTGCCGTGGCTGATGATGCCGAGCAGCGCGATCAGCACGCCGCACAGCAGCGGCCAGCGCAGGCCGCGGGTGCTGAAATAATGCTGCGCGGCGCGGGTTCCGGCATGCAGCATGCGACTGAACAGGCCGCCGCCGAGGCCGCCGGCCAGGCCGCAGATCAACACCGCGCGCCACTGGCTGAAATGATCGAGATTGGTGTCGATGACGCCGAGATACACGCGATCGCCGAGCACCGCGATCGCCGCCAGCGCGGCAATGATGACCAGCAGCAGCAGCGTGCCGCTGGCTTTTTCCTCGAGGCTGGACGACAGCTCCTCGATGGCGAACACGATGCCGGCGATCGGCGTATTGAACGCCGCGGCGACACCGGCAGCGCCGCCGGCGAGAATCAGGCCGCGCTGCAGGCGCGCCGAATTGTGACGACCGACGAAATTGGCGATCGCCGCGCCGATCTGCACGGTCGGACCTTCACGGCCGACCGAGGCGCCGCACAGCAGGGCGATGCAGGTCAGGACCGGCTTGAGCAGGCCGATATGCAGCGCCAGCATGCGTTTGCGCATGCCGTCGTCGGCATGGTGCAGCACGGCCAGCACTTGCGGAATGCCGCTGCCGGCGGCGGTCGGCACGTAGCGGCGCGTGATCCAGACGATGGCGGTAATGCCGATCGGTGCCAGCAGCAGGGAGATTTCCGGCAGCCAGTGGGTCCACGCGATCAGATGCGAGTAGGCCCATTCCGCACCGCGCGTGAAGATCGCGGCGACGAAGCCGATGGCCGCGGCGGCCGTCCACCAGCGCAGACGCGGTTTCCAGCGCAGCCAGAAGCGGCCGGCCTGGAAGCGCCAGCGCCGGGTGGCCGCAACGGTCTGCGCGACCCATTTCATGGTCGCGTCGGGCCTGCCGTCCGGCGCTCAGCCGAAATGGCAGACGTAGTGCAGTGTGTCGATGGTTTCAATGTCGAAAGACGAATTCCCGGGCGCGTCGAACGACTGACCGCCGCGGTATTCGATCCAGTGGTCCTGGCCCTTGAGCCGCACGCGGCAATGGCCTTCCAGCAGTTCCATGGTTTCCGGCGCCGCGGTACCGAAATTCAGCGTCGACGGCAGGATGACGCCGACCGATTTGCGCGTGCCGTCGGCCAGCGTGACCGTATGGCTGACGCATTTGCCGTCGAAATAGACGTTGGCCTTCTTGACGACCGACACCTGATCGAACTGCGTGCTCATCAGTCGATCTCGACCATGTCGAAATCGGCCTTCGAGGCGCCGCAGTCGGGGCAGCTCCAGCTGTCGGGCACGTCGGCCCAGCGCGTGCCGGGTTCGATGCCGTCATTCGGGGCACCGAGCTCTTCGTCATAAACGTAATCGCAGATCACGCAACGCCACTTCTTGAACGGCATAACTCTCTCGCAGGCTCCGACGGCAGACAATAAAAAGGCGGCGCATCTTAGCCGATGCGCCGCCGGGACGATGGGCTGGGGATGCGACGGGCGGCCTTAAGCGGCAACTCCGGACGAACGCTGCGCTGCGTACCGCGCGATCACTTCGTCGTGACGCGAGGGCTTGATGTTCGCAAGGCGCATGTCGCCGTGATAGTGCGCGACGACCTTGGGGTCCATGATTTTAAACCAGAGCGGCGGGATATACGCGAGCACGATCATCGACGCGTAACCCGACGGCAGCTGCGGCGCCTGCTCGAAATGGCGCAGCGCCTGGTACGAGCGCGTCGGATTGGCATGGTGGTCCGAGTGGCGCTGCAGGTGGTAGAGGAACACGTTGGTGACGATGTGATTGCTGTTCCACGAGTGCTCCGGCTGGCAACGCTCGTAGCTGCCGTCGGCGCGCTTCTGGCGCTTGAGGCCGTAGTGCTCCAGGTAGTTGACGACTTCCAGCAGCGAGGCGCCGTAGAAGGCCTGGATCAGCAGGAACGGCAGGACGATCCAGCCCAGCCACACGGTCAGCGCGCCGAACAGCACGACGGTGATCGCCCAGGCCTGCAGGTTCTGGTTGTCGCGCGACCACACGCCCTTGCCCTGTCGTTCGAGGCGCTTGCGCTCGAGTTCCCAGGCCGACGTCAGACTGCCGATCATCGTGCGCGGCAGGAACTCGTAGAAATTCTCGCCGAAGCGCGAACTGGCCGGATCTTCCGGTGTCGCGACGCGCACGTGATGGCCGCGATTGTGCTCGGTAAAGAAGTGGCCGTAGGCGACCGGGCCGAGCGCGATCTTCGCCAGCCAGCGCTCGGTTGGGTCGGTCTTGTGACCGAGCTCGTGCGCGGTGTTGATCGACACCCCGGTGATCATGCCGATGGTGATCGTCAGGCCGACCAGGTGATACCAGGGCAGGCCGCCGTGCACGAAGGTCCAGGCGCCCCAGATCACGGCCGCATATTCGGCGACGACGGCGACGTAGACCGCGTAGCGGTAGTAGCGCTCGCGTTCCAGCGTCGGCACGATGGCCTCCGGCGGATTGTTGGTGTCGGTGCCGACCAGCCAGTCGGCCAGCGGGATGAAGCCGTAGACGACGATGGGGCCCAGCCACCACCAGACGCCCCAGCCGGTCAGGCCGTAGAGCAGGCCGGCGATGATCGGGATCAGCATGATGACCGCACCCAGCGGCCACAGGTAGCGCTTGTTGTCGCGCCAGACCGGCGCCAGCGTTGCAGTCGTCATCGCCCTTCTCCTCGGATTCGGATTATGGCCCCGCAAGCTCGCGGTTGATCTTGCCATTGGGCGATGAAATTATCCGTTCGTTTAATTCAAGTCAAATCCGTTGGTCGGAAATGGGCATGCGCCGCGGCGAGCAAAAAAAAGGACCAGCTTGGGGCTGGTCCTCAGGAACCCGGAAGGTTGGGGAATCCGGGTTGGGGGAATTCGGCGGCGGCGTCCTTGCCGCGAGCCACAACTGCAGACTACCGCCCTGCGATGGCGGCAAACGGCGGCGCAGGATGCGTGGCGGATCCGGTCGGATGAACGGCGCCAATCCGTCTATCCGCATAAACAGATATAATTCACCACCGCCCGCTTTCTCCGTCCGCCATGCCTGCCCGTCCCGTTCCGGCGCCCGCCGCCCGTCTCGAATTCGAATTGCGCCGCCGCATCCTCGTGCTCGACGGCGCGATGGGCACGATGATCCAGGGCTACAAGCTCGAGGAGGCCGACTACCGCGGCACGCGCTTCGCCGACTGGCCGAGCGATCTGAAGGGCAACAACGATCTGCTGGTGCTGACGCAGCCGGACATCATTCGCGAGATTCACGGCAAGTACCTCGCGGCCGGCGCCGACATCATCGAGACCAACACCTTCAACGCACAGCGCATCTCGATGGCCGACTACGGCATGGAAGCGCTGAGCCGCGAGATGAATGTTGCCGCGGCGAAGCTCGCGCGCGAAGCCGCGGACGCGGCGGCGACGCCGGCGCGGCCGCGCTTCGTCGCCGGCGCGCTCGGGCCGACCAATCGCACCGCCAGCATCTCGCCGGACGTCAATGATCCGGGCAAGCGCAACGTCAGCTACGACGAGCTGGTCGAGGCCTATCTCGAACAGGTGCGCGGCCTCGTCGAAGGCGGCGTCGACTTGCTGCTGATCGAGACGATCTTCGACACGCTGAACGCCAAGGCGGCGATCTTCGCCTGCGAGACCTTCTTCGAGGAAAGCGCAACGCGCCTGCCGGTGATCATTTCCGGCACGATCACCGATGCCTCCGGGCGCACGCTGTCCGGCCAGGTCGCCGAGGCGTTCTGGAATTCCGTGCGTCACGCGCGGCCGCTGGCGATCGGCCTGAACTGCGCGCTCGGCGGCAAGGACATGCGCCCGTACATCGCCGAGCTCTCCAGGCTCGCCGATACCTTCATCTCCTGCTATCCGAACGCCGGGTTGCCGAACGCGTTCGGCGAATACGACGAACTGCCGCAGGACACGGCGGCGATCGTCGGCGAGTTCGCGCAGGCCGGGCTCGTCAACATCGTCGGCGGCTGCTGCGGCACGACACCGGGCCACATCGGCGCCATCGCCAAAGCCGTCGACGGGCTCGCGCCGCGGGCGCCGGCCGAGGTCGAACCGGTCGCGCGTCTCGCCGGTCTCGAGCCGCTGAACCTGACCCGCGCGATCAACTTCTGCAATGTCGGCGAGCGCACCAATGTCACCGGATCGGCCAAGTTCCGCGACCTGATCAAGGCCGGCGACTACGCCGCCGGTCTGGCGATCGCGCGCCAGCAGGTCGAGGCCGGCGCCCAGGTGATCGACGTCAACATGGACGAGGGCATGCTCGACGGCGTCGCCGCGATGCGCACCTTCCTCAACCTGATCGCCTCGGAGCCCGACATCTCGCGCGTGCCGATCATGATCGACTCGTCGAAATGGGAAGTCATCGAGGCCGGCCTGAAGTGCGTGCAGGGCAAGCCCATCGTCAACTCGATCTCGATGAAGGAAGGCGAGGAGAAATTCATCGCCCAGGCGAAGCTGTGCCTGCAGTACGGCGCCGCCGCGGTGGTGATGGCCTTCGACGAACAGGGCCAGGCCGACAACCTGCAGCGCCGCAAGGACATCTGCGCGCGGGCGTACAAGCTCCTGACCGAGCAGGTCGGCTTTCCGGCCGAAGACATCATCTTCGACCCGAACATCTTCGCGGTCGCAACCGGCATCGAGGAGCACAACAACTACGGCGTCGATTTCATCGAGGCGACGCGCTGGATCAAGCAGAACCTGCCGCACGCCAAGGTCTCCGGCGGCGTGTCGAACGTGTCGTTCTCGTTCCGCGGCAACAACTTCGTGCGCGAGGCGATCCATTCGGTATTCCTGTACCACGCCATCCGCGCCGGCATGGACATGGGCATCGTCAACGCCGGCGTGCTGCCGGTCTACGAGGACATCGATGCCGAACTGCGCGAGCGCATCGAGGACGTGATCCTCAACCGCCGTGCCGACGGCACCGAGCGCCTGCTCGACATCGCCGAGCGCTATCGTGCGAGCGCCGGTGAGAAGAAGACCGGCGACGAGCTGTTGTGGCGCGAGAAGCCGGTGCGCGAGCGCATCACCTACGCGCTGGTGAAGGGCATCGACGCGTTTGCGGAAACCGACGCGGAGGAATTGCGCGCGCAGCTCGCCGCCGAAGGCAAGCGGCCGATCGAAGTGATCGAAGGTCCGCTGATGGAAGGCATGAACGTGGTCGGCGATCTGTTCGGCGCCGGCAAGATGTTCCTGCCGCAGGTCGTCAAATCCGCGCGCGTGATGAAGAAGGCGGTCGCGCATCTGATCCCGTTCATCGAAGCCGAAAAGCAGCCCGGCGACGCACAGCAGGCCAAGGGCAAGATCGTCATGGCGACGGTCAAGGGCGACGTGCACGACATCGGCAAGAACATCGTCGGCGTCGTGCTCCAGTGCAACAACTACGACGTCGTCGATCTTGGCGTCATGGTGCCGCCGCAGAAGATCCTCGACGCCGCGCGCGAACACAAGGCCGACATCATCGGTTTGTCGGGCCTGATCACGCCGTCGCTCGACGAGATGGTGACGCTGGCCAAGGAGATGGAGCGCCAGGGCTTCGACATCCCGCTGCTGATCGGCGGCGCGACGACCTCGCGCGCCCATACCGCGGTCAAGGTCGATCCCGCCTATCACGGGCCGGTGATCTGGGTGAAGGATGCGTCGCGTTCGGTGCCGGTCGCCGCCGGCCTGCTGTCGGCCGAGCAGAAGCCGGCGCTGCTGGCGGCAACGAAGAAGGACTACGACGAAATCCGTCACCGTCACGCCAACAAGGATCGCCAGGAGAAGTTCGTCAGCCTCGACGCCGCGCGTGCCAATCGCACGCCCATCGACTGGGCCGGCTACCGGCCGCCGCGCCCGCGCCTGCTGCTGCAGCAGGCGAAGGATGTCTGCGGCATCGTCGGCTGCGACCATCGGCATCACCCCTCCCCCGCCGGGAGAGGAGCCGGGGGTGAGGGTGCTGCAAAAAGCAGCAAAGCCAGGCTTCCAGCCGAGCTTCTCGGTTTCGTTCGGGATTTGCGCCAAGAGCAGACTGACGCGGAAGCCAGGCTTTGGTCGGTGCTTCGGGACCGGCGCTTCGACGGCATGAAGTTCCGGCGGCAGCATCCGCTGGGCCCCTATGTGCTGGATTTCTACTGCGACGAGAAAAAGCTGGCGATCGAGATTGATGGCGGCCAGCACGCCGAGCCTGTAGTGCAAAAGCGCGATCAAGCGAGAACGCAGTATCTGAACGATCAGGGCATTCGAGTGCAGCGCTTCTGGAACACGGAGGTTCTGAATGCAACCGAACAGGTGCTTGAAGCGCTGTGGTCGGTAACGCATGCAGCGCCGGCGGATGCGGTGCCCTCACCCCTGACCCCTCTCCCGGGGGGAGAGGGGAATGCCATGCAGTTCGTGAAGACCCTGCACGACTATCCGCTGGCCGAGCTGCGCGAGTTCATCGACTGGCAGCCGTTCTTCATTGCCTGGGAACTGAAGGGTCGTTTCCCGGACCTGCTCAACAACCCGGCGACCTCGGAAGCGGCGCGCAAGCTGTTCGATGACGCGCAAACCATGCTGGATCGCATCATCGACGAGAAGTGGCTGACCGCGAACGGCGTATTCGGTCTCTTCCCGGCGCGTCAGGTCGAGCACGACGACATCGCCGTCTACAGCGACGAGACCTACGCGCACGAGATCGCGCGTCTGCACAGCATCCGCCAGCAAAGCGAGCATCGCCCCGGCGTTCCGCATCGCTGTCTCGCCGACTACATCGCGCCGGCCGAAACCGGCCTGCACGATTACGTCGGTGCGTTCGCCGTCACCGCCGGTATCGGCTCGGCGGCGCGCGTCGAAGCCTTCCGCAAGGCGAACGACGACTACAGCGCGATCCTGCTCGAAGCCCTCGCCGACCGCCTCGCCGAGGCTTTCGCCGAGCGTCTGCATCAGCGTGTGCGCAAGGAGTTCTGGGGCTATGCCGCGGACGAGCATCTGAGCAACGACGAGCTGATCGCCGAGAAGTACATCGGCAGCACCGGCGGTATCCGTCCGGCGCCCGGCTATCCGGCCTGCCCCGAACACACGGAGAAGCAGACGCTCTGGCAACTGCTCGACGTCGAGAAGAACGCCGGCATCTCGCTGACCGAGAGCATGGCGATGTGGCCCGGCGCCGCCGTGTCCGGCTGGTACTTCTCGCATCCGAAATCGCAGTACTTCGTGGTCGGGCGCATCAACAAGGACCAGGTGGCCGACTACGCGAAGCGCAAGGGCTGGACGCTGGCGCAGGCCGAGAAGTGGCTGGCGCCGAACCTCGGCTACGAGCCGGAAGACTGACGCCCGCGGCGCGCCGCGTAGTGCGGGCGCCGCGGCTTCGCTATGCTCCGGTCCGCACCTGAGCATGGACGAACCAATGGCAGCGACGATGCCTGAGCGTAGCGGGGCCCGCGCATGAAGGGCATGCCGAACGAGCCGCCGGACTGGTGGAAGCGCTGGCGTCCGCTGCGCTGGCTGGCCGCGCTGATCGGCCTGCTGGTGATTGCCCGCATCGTCTGGCACCTGTGGCCCGCGGCGCCACCGCCGGCCGCCGCACGATCCGCGGCGCCGGCCATGGAGGCCGCACCAACGGCGCCGGCGGCAACGACCGCGGCGGCGAATGAGACGGCGCCAGCCGATGGTGCCGTGCCGGCGAGCGATGCCGCACCTGCGGAAACCGGCAAGCCGGATGAGACCGCTCCAGCTGCGCAGACACCGCCGCCCCCGCAGGAAATCATCGAGGACGAACCGATCACCTCGGCCGACGTGCTCGCGGCCTACACGGCACGGCCGCCGGAGGCGCAGCGATTGCTGTTCTTCGCGCCGTTTCGCAGCTATGCGGGACTCGAGGAGACGCAGACGGCGCTGGAGAAGGCAGGCTACGAGCCGCAACGCGTGTCACGCCACGCGCGTGTTCCCGATGGCGTGCCGCCCAGCGATCTCGACATCCTGACGGTCAAGAACTACCGCCATCTCGATCAGCCGGGGGCGCTCGAACTGCAATTCTTCAACGACCGTCTGTATCAGGTCGAATTCGAGCCGCAGGACGCCGCTGCGTACCGTGCGCAGTTCCGCCATCAATGGCCGCAGGTCGGACACGAGAAGAGCGGACGCTCGGAAGTGGTCAGTGGCGCGCTGCGGATCGCCAGCAGCCTCGACCTCTCGGTCAGCGACGTTGGCCGCGCCCTGCACACGCGGCCCTATGTGCTGTGGCAGGACCTGCGACTCGTACACCAGCGCGACGACTGGGACTACCAGTTCGCCGAGGCGGCGGCGCGGTAGCGCCCGAAGCGCGGCGGCCGGCTGGCGTCACACGCCTGCCGGCCGCTTCAGGCGATGACGACGGACTCAGTGATGGTGGCCGCCGGCGCCGTGCACGTGACCGTGCTCCATTTCCTCGGCGGTGGCAGCGCGCACGTCGGTCACTTCGACATCGAAGTTGAGGTTTTCGCCGGCCAGCGGATGATTGCCGTCGACCGTCACCATGTCACCGGCAACGCGCGTGACGCGGACATGCATCGGACCCTGCGGGCCCTGTGCCTGGAAGCTCATGCCGGGCTCGATGTCCTTGACGCCCTGGAACGCGCGACGCGGCACCTGCTGGATCAGCGCGTCATTGCGTTCGCCGTAGCCTTCGGCCGGCGCGACATTGACGGTCAGCTTGTCGCCCGCCTTTTTGCCAAGCAGCGCTTTTTCGAGGCCCGGGATGATGTTGCCGCCGCCGTGCAGATAGGCGAGCGGGTCGTTGCCCTGCGAGCTGTCGAGGACTTCGCCCTGCGCATTGGTGAGCGTGTAGTGGATCGAAACGACGCGTTGATCTGCGATTTCCATGGGATTCGGGGGCTGCGAAATGAGCTGCACATGGTAACAGACGAGGTTTTGCGACTGGCCGCCCGATTACCTCGCCGCGGTGCGGTGCGCGCCATTCGAAGCGTCGCGTCGCGCCGCCGGACCTGTGGGCAGATTCCCCGATCCGTGTCAGCGGTTTGATATTGCCGACCCTGCCGGTTCTGGCCGAAGATTCGCCCATCGGAGGACGCGCGTCGCGGATGCGCCGTTTCGTTGCGCGGGGGCGCAGCGGCCGGGACCGTCGGGAACGGTCCGGTCACCGGCATCGGGTCGGCAAGGCCCGCGACGTTTCGGTTGGGGGTGCAAGATGGCAAGAGGTGCGAACCGCGGCGACATGGCTGCGGGCATGTCGGCAATGCTGATGCTCAGCGTACTGCTGAGCTGGATTCCGGGCTTCGGCACGCTGGTCGCCGGCATCGTCGGTGGCAAGCTCGCCAGCGGCTTTGGCGCGGCGTTCGTGGCGGCGCTTCTGCCTGGTGTCATCATCGGCGTATTGCTGTTCTTTCTTGCCACCTTGTTTGCCGGCCTGCCGATCATCGGCTTCGTGGCCGGTATGGGGGGACTGGCTCTGGCCGGCATGCAGGTCGCGGCACTCCTGGTCGGCGCCGTGATCGGCGGCTTGCTCGCGAGCTGAGATACCGGTCTGGCGACCGGGCCGGCGCGCCAGGACGGTCGCGCGGCGAGGCCAACTGACGGAGCTGGCGATGCGGTATCTGCTGATCCTTGCGGTTCCCGTGTTGCTGCTGGGGGTGGCGCTGCTGTTGCCGACGATGCAGGCATCCACGCCGGCGTCGCGCGCGGCACCGGTCGCGATTGCGGTCGATGATGCGGCGCTCGCAGAACATCTCGCGGCAGCCATTCGCATCGCGACGGTGTCGCCGACCGCCGAGCTGCCCAACGACGCCGCGTTCGATGCCTTCGCGGCACTGCTGCAGACGCAGTATCCGCGCGCGCATGCAGCGCTCGAACTCGACACCGTCGACAAGCACGGTCTGCTGTATCGCTGGCCCGGCAGCGACGCCGAACTTGCGCCGGTGCTCTTGCTTGCGCATCAGGATGTGGTGCCGGTCGAGGCGGCCGCGCTGCCGCGCTGGCAGCATGCACCGTTCTCGGGCGATGTCAGCGACGGCTACATCTGGGGCCGCGGCACGCTCGACAACAAGGGCAATCTGATCGCCCAGCTCGAAGCCGTCGAGGCGCTTCTGGCGCAGGGCTACGCGCCGCGCCGCACGCTGTATTTCGCTTACGGCTACGACGAGGAAACCGGCGGTGTCCACGGCGCCAGCGAGATTGCCGCCGTGCTCGAACAGCGCGGCGTGCATGCCCTGTTCGGCGTCGACGAGGGCGGTGCGATCACGCAGGGCGTGATCAAGGCCGTGCGCGCACCGATCGCGTCCATCATGACGGCCGAAAAAGGCTATGTCTCGTTCGAGCTTCTGGCGCACGCGGCTGGCGGTCACTCGTCGATGCCACCGAAGGTCACCGCGATCGGCGAGCTGGCACGCGCGATCACGCAGCTCGAAGCCGCACCGATGCCGGCGCGCCTGACCGCGCCGGTGAGTGGCATGCTCGACGCGCTGGCGCCATCGCTGCCGTTCGCACAGCGGCTGGCGATCGCCAATCGCTGGCTGTTCGCGACCGTGCTACTGCATCAGCTCGCGCAGGCGCCGGTGACCAACGCGCTGGTGCGGACGACCACGGCGCCGACGATTTTCGATGCCGGCGTCAAGGACAATGTCCTGCCCGGCGAAGCGCGCGCCGTCGTCAACTTCCGCCTGTTGCCGGGCGACACGATTGCCGATGTGCGCGCGCACGTGATTGCCGCCATCAACGATCCGGCGATCACGGTTCGCAACGATCCGCAGCTGTCCGAGGAAGCGTCTCCGGACGAAGATGCCGGCGGCCCCGGCTTCGCGATCCTGCGCAAGACCGTCGAACAGATCTTTCCGGACGCGATCGTCGTGCCGGGGCTGGTGGTCGGCGCCACCGATCTGCGCCACTACGCCGACGTGATGGACGCGCGCTACAACTTCACGCCGGGTCGTCTGCAGGCCGACGATCTGGAACGCATACACGGTGTCGACGAACGGGTATCGGTCGACGAATTCGCGAACATGGTGCGTTTCTACCGGCAACTGCTGCAGAACGTCTCGGCGCCGTGAAGCTGATGGTGAAAGTCGGCACCAGGGCTTCGCGCAATGCCGTACTCGGCTGGCACGACGCGATGCTCAAGGTGGCGGTTACCGCCGTCCCCGAGCACGGCAAGGCCAATGCCGCCGTGCAGGCGCTGCTGGCGAGGTCCTTGCGGCTGCCGAAATCCGCGATCACGCTGCTGCAGGGCGATACCCGCAGCCAGAAACTGTTCGACATCACCGGCCTCGACGACGGAGAAATCCTCAGGCGCCTGCCGGGCTTCGTTGCCTAGACTCCGCTGTCGGCCGCCGGGCCGACCGCATTCCCATTACCGCCGACCGTGAATCTCATGACCGATACCCGCAACAGCCGCATGCCAGCCGGCATTCCGTACATCGTCGCCAACGAGTTCGCCGAGCGTTTCTGCTACTACGGCATCAACGCGATCCTGTCGGTCTATCTCGTCAACTTCCTGCACTTCGGCGACGCGCAGGCGACCAGCTGGCAGTCGCTGTTCAAGTCGGCGGCGTACTTCTTCCCGCTGGTCGGTGCGATCGTCTCCGACGTCTTCCTCGGCAAGTTCAAGACGATCATGATCTTCTCGAGCGTCTACGTGATCGGCTGCGCGATGCTCGCGCTGAGCAGCGACGGCGCCGGCATCGCGCTCGGTCTCGGCCTGATCGCCTTCGGCACCGGCGGCATCAAGCCCTGCGTGTCGACCAATGTCGGCGACCAGTTCACCGCCGCCAACCAGCACCTGATCGAGCGGGCGTTCTCGTGGTTCTACCTGTCGATCAACGCCGGTTCGCTGATTTCGATCATCGCCTGCCCCTGGCTGCTGCCGCATTACGGGCCGAAATTCGCGTTCGGCCTGCCCGGCGTGATGATGGCGTTCGCGACGCTGGTGTTCTGGCTCGGTCGCCGCAACTTCGCGGTCGTGCCGCCGGCCGGCAAGGCCTGGCTCCGCGACGTGTTCTCGAAGGACGGCCTGTCGATCATCCTGCGGCTGCTGCTGATCTACCTGTTCGTCGCGTTCTTCTGGTCGCTGTGGGAGCAGTCCAACGGCCAGACCTGGGTGCTGCAGGCGCAGTCGGATCTGATGGACAAGCACATCAATGTCTTCGGCCTGTTCTCCTTCGACGTGCTGCCGGCGCAGATCCAGTCGGTCAACGCGCTGTTCATCCTGATGCTGGTGCCGGTGTTCAGCTACGGCATCTATCCCTTCGTCGGTCGCTTCGTCACCATCACGCCGCTGCGCAAGATCGCCGCCGGCCTGTTCGTCTGCGCATCGTCGTTCATCGTCATCGCCTGGATCGAATCGCGCATCCAGGCCGGGCATGTCGTCAGCATCTGGTGGCAGATCCTGGCCTACGCGATCCTCACCGCGTCCGAAGTGCTGGTGTCGATCACCGCGCTCGAATTCAGCTACAAGCAGGCGCCGCTGCGCATGAAGAGTTTCATCATGGCGCTGTTCCTGCTGTCGACCAGTGTCGGCAATCTGTTCACGGCGGTCGTCAACGACGTGATGGTCCAGCCGCTGCAGGCGAGTTCGGTCGAAACCGGTGATCAGACCTGGGTTTCGCTCGCCGACGCCGGCAAGATGGTCGTCGGCCAGAAGATCGATTTCGCCGGCGACACGGGCGTGACGGTGACCGTCGACGACCAGCCGCAGCCGCTGGCAGGCACCTTCATGGTCGCCGAGGTTGATGCTGCCGCCGGCCGCGTGCGGTTGATGGATGCGATACACCGCAAACCCATCGCCAGCGATGGCCAGTTCAATTCCGGTGCGGCGCAGGTCTCGACTTACGCGCTGGTCGGGCCGATGTACTTCCTGTTCTTCACGGCGGTGATGAGCGGCGGCGCGCTGCTGTTCATCTTCGTCGCGATCTTCTACCGCGAGCGCACCTTCGTGCGCGGCGTGGCCGACGCTTCGGACGCAGAGGCGCTCGCCGAGGAGCACTGAGGCTGCACCGCACCACCGGGCGTTCAGCGCGGCTGCAACACGCTCGGGTCGAGTGGCGCTGGTTCGGCGCTCCGCGTGCCCGAGCTGGCCGCGACCGGCATGCCGTGCGCGCTGACGTCGTCGAGCTGGTCCTGGAAACGCGCGACCGCACGATTCGTGTCCTGCTGTGCCCAGGCCACCATCTGCCGGCCGAGCACATCGGGTGAATCCGGCGTCAGCTTGTCCTGCCACCAGTATTCGAAGAGTGCGCGCTCGCTGTTGATGTCGACGATGCCGTAGCCGTGGTCGACCCATTCGATGAACTGCACGTTCTTGTTGGCGGTGATCAGCGCGGTTTCGAGCGCGCGCGTGCCGACGATGGTGGGTGCCGAACCCGGTGGCAGCTGCAGCCAGTTGGCGAGCATCTCGTCGCCGCCGCCGCGGCCCATCGAGGTCGGCGCGAACTCGACGCCGACCGACGCGGCGCGCAGATTCAGCGGCCCGGGATTGCCGGTGCCGGCGCGACCGAAGCCTGCCGGAAAATTCGCCGCCGTCGAACCCTGGCGCAGGTTCGGCAGCGGCGCGGCAGGCACGTAGTTGCTCAGCAGCGCCGGGCTTTCGATCAGATCGGAGCCGAAGTTGCCGTGCACGTCGCCGGACACGACGATGTTGTTGCGCACGCGAAAGGACGCATCGTTGTCGCCGCGCAGGTACTGCATCAGCGCCGCACGTTCTTCCGGGTAATCGCTCCAGCGACTGATGCCGAGTTTCGGCAACGACGGCAGGCCGTCGATGACATCCGGGGTATCGCAGGGCGCCAACCAGGTCTGGTTGTTGACGAAGCGCCAGGTCACGCCGGCCTGCGCCGAGCCTTGCATCGCCGTGGTCAGCCATTCGAACTGCCTGCGGCCCATCAGGCTGTTGCCGGCAGCCAGGTGCGAGGCGTCCATCGTCAGGCCGTGACCCGGCAGGCCGATCTGCGTGTCGACGCCGAAGACGTCGAGCAGCGGTCCGTACGGCAGGCGCCGCCAGACCAGCTGGCTGTCTTCGGGCTCGGGATACGAACCGTCGTCGACGAGCACGAAGTCGCCGGAGCCATCGGCCCTGACCGGCCGCGACGGCGTCCATTCCCAGAACACCTGCGTGGTCTGCGCGAGCGTCGTCGTGCTCTTCTGGCCGTCGAGCGGCGTCGGCAGTTCGTTGCCGTAGTCCTCGTCTAGATCGTGGTTGTCCCAGACGATGAACCAGGGATGCTGCTGATGCGCGCGCAGATTGTTCGCATCCGAACGCCAGAGCGCGTAGCGACGGCGCAGTTCGCCGATGTCGAGCCAGTCGCGATAGTCGGGCAGCGCCGTGTCTTTCCGATCCTTGCGGGCGCGAACGGTCTCGTCTTCGTCGACGAAGTCGTAGATGTAGTCGCCGCAGTGCACGACCAGATCCAGATCATTGCGATCGGCGATATGCGACAAGCCGCTCCAGTAGCTTGACCAGTAGCTCGAACACGACAGCACCGCGAAGCGGATCGAATCGACTGCCGTGTCCGGCGCGGTGCGCGTGCGGCCGACGATCGAGCTCCGGCCGAAGGCCGCGAAGCGATAGTAGTAGCTGGTCGCCGGCGCCAGGCCGGTGACGTCGACCTTGACGGTCCAGTCGCGCGCCGCGTTCGTCATCTGTGTACCGGACTTGAGCACGCGCGCGAAATCCGGTGTCGTTGATACCGACCAGTGCACCGGAATCGTGTTCGCCGACGGTGTCGTCTCGGTGATGCGCGTCCAGATGATGACGCGATCCTTGAGCGGATCGCCGCTGGCGACGCCGTGCGCGAACGGCAACGGCAGCGCCAGCGGAAAATCGAAGTCTGCTGTTTCGTTCAGATTGCCCGGCAGATCGCCGCCGGACGAGTCGCCGCTGCCATCCGGGCTGCGAGCGCCGCCGCAGTCGGCCAGCGTACCGGTCAGCGGCAGCACGCCGAGTGCGGCTGCGCCCTTGAGAAAATCGCGTCGATCAATCGGTGGCGCCATCTCATGTTCCCCCTGCTGCGAACGGCATGCGGCCGGCAGCGATCATACGGTTGCGCGGCGGGTGCCCACGATGGGAAATCGAGCCAGTGTCCGCTTACGGCCCGAGATGCTCGCCGCCGATCTCGATCAGATCGTGCAGGACATTGCGCTGGCGCGTGTGGGCGATGACTGCATCGATGTCGGCGAGCACGGCGCTGCGTGGCCGTGCCGACCTGGCAAAGCCGGCGCTGGCGGTGGCGCCGCGTGCGACGATCTCGAACTGGTCGATCGACTCCAGCGAACCGTCGCGACGCAGCTCGTTCGACGCATCATCGACCGCCCAGGTCGTGCCCTTGATGCGACCCGCTTCGACGCTCAACTCGGTGAAGGCGTGACGCGCCACCGCCATTGCCGACCAGCTCGCCGGATTCGCCAGCACGCTGTACAGGTCCTGACCGCCGCCGCCCTGCGTGACCTGCACGTAGCCGCCCGGCAGCGGCAGTCCGAGCGCCATCGGTTTCGAGCGCTCGTAGATGTGGTCGTGACCGACCAGCAGCAGGTCGACGCCGTACAGGAGCAGATACTGTTCTTCGAGCGCGACCAGTTCGAAGTTCGCCGGATTGCGACCGTCGTCGTCGGTCCAGATCGTGTAGTGCTGGACGAAGACGATGAAGTCGATCCTGCCGGCGGCGCGCTGCAGCGCCGCGCTCGCCAGATCCAGTTCCAGCCACAGCAGTTCGTCGACCAGCGCCGCGGCCGACGCCGCATCGCTGCCGAGCAGCGAGCCGCCGGTCGAATGGACGAAGTGCACACGCCCGTACTGCCAGCTGTAGTAGGTGCCCTTGCCGGGCTGCGCGACGCGCGAGCTGTAGCCCTGGCCGCCGCCGTCCTTGGCCTCGTGATTGCCCGGCGCGGTCATGATCGGGATGCGCGCGGCCAGCGGCTGCAGCATGTCGAAGTACGAATCCCAGAGGCTTTGCTCGCCGTTCGCGTACGCGAGATCGCCGGCGATGATCGTGAAATCCGGCGCGCGCGAGATCACGCCGTCGCGCACCGCACGGCTGGCGTCGTTCTGCGCGTGATCACCGAAATGGCAGAAACGGAAGTTCTCGCCGGCCGCAGCCGGCAGCAGCTGCACGGCCGACCAGCCCTGCGCCGAGCCGACGCGGTAGCGCAACGGCAGATCGGCCGGCAGATCGGCTGCGGTGGCGCGGTGCGTCAGGGCATCGACTCCGTAAGTCGCCGTTGCCGTGCCCTCGGCGCGCGACGGAAACGCGGCGGTCGCGATCGCGCGCGCGTCCATGTCCGGCGTCACCGGACCGTATTCGATCACGCCGCCCGGATCAACACTGCCATCGGTGAACCAGCTGAGCGTGCGCGTCGTCTGCGGATCGCCGGTGAAGCTGACGTGCAGGCCGCGCGGCGTGATGGCCGGCGTGCCCGGCGGGAGGCTGCCGCCACCGCCGGTCGACGGATGGCTGCCACTGCCGCAGCCCGGCAACAACAGCAACGGCAAGGCGCCGGCACCGGCTTTCAGCAAGGCGCGGCGCTTGCCGTCGGGCAGCGGCTGCTCGGTTTCGTCAGGATTGCGTGGCACGCCGGCGTCTCGAAAAGGTCCGCGCGCCACGCGGCATCAACGCGCGGCTCGAACCGTGGCAGGGAAGACGCGATGCGCCGCCGAGGTGCACCGCGTCGACCGCCGACGGTAGCGATCGAATGTGTCGCGGCGGTGAAGCCTCGACGGCGCGGCGAACTCAGGCCAGTGGGTGATACTGGTACAGCCAGGTCTCCGACAGGGTCTGGTCGCCGTGCTTCAGGTACAGGCGCATGTCGACCGGCTCCTTGCCGTCGACCGTCAGATCGAACTGCGCACGCCAATGACCGGCGACACCGTCCGGCACCGCTTCGGTGAACACGTACGAGAACGTGCCGCGCGAGGCGCTCAGCACCGCCTCCGGCTTGACGCCGTAGGCCAGCGTCTCCAGGGGCGCGCCCTTGAACTCGACGACGAACTTGCGCACGCCCTGCGGGCGCGGCTTGCCGGGTTCGCCGCCGCGACCGAGACGGGTCGCGACGCAGCGCGCCAGCGGGGTCGGATACGGCTCGTCGGCTTCCCAGTGCAACCGGTACTTGAGGTGATATTCGTTGCCGGCCCTGGCGGCTGCCTTCGGGACCCACATCGCGACGATGTTGTCGTTGGTTTCGTCGTCGGTCGGGATCTCGACCAGCTGCACGCTGCCCTCGCCCCAGTCGCCCAGCGGTTCGACCCACAGGCTCGGCCGGCGATCGTAGTAGACGCCGTCCTGATAGTGATCGAACACGCGGTCGCGCTGCAGCAGGCCGAAGCCTTTCGGGGTCTTGTCGCTGAATGCGGAGGCCATGGTCCGCGGCGGATTGTTTAGCGGGCGCCAGATCCGTTCGCCGTCGCCGGCCCACATCGCCAGGCCGTCGGAGTCGTGTACTTCCGGACGCCAGTCGATCGCGGTTTGCTTGATCGTTTCCGAAAACCAGAACATCGAGGTTGCCGGCGCGAGGCCGAGGCGCGCGACATCGCGACGCAGGAACAGCGAGCAGGCGATGTCCATCACCACGCCGGTCTCGCGCTGCATGTCGAAGCGGTACGCGCCGCTGATGCTCGGCCCGTCGAGCAGTGCGTAGACGGTCACGCGATCACTGCCCTTCGCCGGCGGCACGAACCAGAAGTTGGTGAACGACGGAAACTCCTCGGGCCGGTCCGGTTCGGCGATGTCGAGCGCGATGCCGCGCGCCGACAGGCCGTACTGTGCGAGCGCGCCGATCGCGCGGAAATACGAGGCGCCGAGAAACGCCACCCAGTCGTCCTTCTGCCACGGAAAGGTCTTCTGGTCGCCGTAGCGGCTTTCCTGGAAGCGGAAGCCGGCGAAGCCGGCGCCTTTCGGCAATTCGTGCGCCGGACTGTCGGCGGGCATGTCGAAGTACGCGGCGTCGTAGATGATTTCGCGTGCGCTGTGCGCATCGTCGTCGAGCACGTGCATGTGCACCGGCGTCTGGAAGTAGCGTCCGAGATGGAAGAAGGTCACCGGGTAGGCGCCCGGGCCGTCGACGAACAGCGCGTCGTCGATCCGGAACTTGATCTTGCCGTGCTCTTCGTAGTTGATGCGTTCGAGTACCGAACGCGACAGCACCGGGGGCGGCGCGTAGCCGGCGGCGGCCAGCGCGCGCGCCTGCGCGATCAACGCGTCGTACGAGAACGGCCGCGCCTTGCCGAGCTTGAGGCCGGATGCGGCCAGCGCCGACGGCGAGAGACCGAGTGCGGCAAGCGCGGCGGCGGAGGTCGAGGCAGCAATGAATCGGCGGCGGCTGAGCATGCGTCGCAGCGTCCTGTGGCGAGGGTCGGAAATGGGTCGGTCATGGCGCCGAGCGTTTTTACCGGCGGCATGATGAACCAGGTCTGACCGCGATGTCAGTCGACGTGCACGTCGACCACACAGCCGTGCGGATCGACGCGCAGCGACACGTGGCGACCGTCGTCGGTGGCAACGTGTGGCAGCCGCAGCTGGCCGCCACTGTCATGCTCGACTCCCTTCATCGTCGACAGATCGGCGTAGGTGATCGGGCGGTCGCCGAGCAGTGCGGAGATCGGCGTCTTGCACTGCTTGCGTTCCGCTGCCAGCTCCGCGGCGTGCGCGGCGGCCAGTCGCTGGCGTTCGGCCTGCGCGTCGACGGCGGGTTTGCTCGCCGGGGCCACGTTCAGCGTCGGGGTCGTGATGGTGACCGCGAGCGGTGCGTTCGGTACGGCGAAACGCTCGCTGTCCGGTTTGACGGATGCGGTTTCCGGCATTGCGGCCGGGTGCGTGATCGGTGGCGAGGCAGCGGCGTCCGACGCGCGTACGCCGGTGCTGGTGACGGCGGCGGCCGGCGGTGGACTGGCCGTCGCGATGCGCGGTGCCGGTATCGCGGCCGTGGCTTTCGCGGCGGTGCCGGTGCCCGCCGGACTCGGGGTGCTTGCCGGCGCCGTCTCCGCCACGGCCGTGAGCGACGCGCCACGGTCCGGCGCGACCGGCGCCGCAGGCTCCGTAGCGGGTGTTGTCGCGACCGGCGCCGTCGTGAGCGCGTTCGCGGTGCTGGCCGCGGGTTCTGCTTCCGGCGCCGGCGTGCGCAGCCACAGCCACAGGGCGAGGCCGAGCACTGCGATTCCGCCGACGGCGACCAGACCGATGCGCCGTGCGAGCGGCGCCGTCGTTGCCGCGGCACCCGATCCGGCTTCGCCGGCGAACGGCGCGGCCACGTCGCTGCCCGGCAGACTGCGCAGCAATGCACCGGCGGCCGGGCGTTGCTCGGCGACCGGGTTCAGCATCGCCTGCAACACGGCGCGGGTGGCGGCCGGCATCGGATCGGGTAGCGTGAACAGGTCGGCGAGGGACGCCGGATCGCCGTCGACCGGCGTACGTCCGGCCAGCACCTGGGCGCTGCTGGCGGCGAGGTTGTAGAGATCGGTCCAGGGACCGATCGCCGCGCCGGCGCCGAGTTCCTCGGGCGCGGCGTACGCGCGCGGCAGCGTCGAAATCAGCGTCTGGCGCCGGAATCGCACCGCCGCGCGCAGGGGGCCGAACGCACTGATCGCCAGTGTGCCGTTGCTGCGCAGGACCAGCTGTGCCGGGCTCAGATCGCGCAGCACCAGATTCTGCGCGTGGAGACGGGTCAACGCATCGACGACCGGGCGCAGCGCCACCAGATATTCGTCCCAGGCCATGAGTCCGCGCATCCGCAGGCGCTCGCTGAGGGCTTCGCCCTGCAAAGGCTCGAGCACCGCGTACGCGGTGCCGTTGGCTTCGAAGGCGTCGAAGACCTGCGCCATGCCCGGCAGCGGCAGTGCCGCAAAGGCGTGCGCGCGATCCAGGTAGGCGCGCAGCCACCAGCGCAGGGTCGTGCGGTCTTCCGGATCGTGCGGCTGGATGCCGTCGCCATCGCGCAGCACGAAGGCCTGCGGCAGCAATTCCTGCAGGATCACGCGCCGCCGACCGTCTTCGGCGCGGTAGCGGCAGAGGTAAGGCGTGCGTTCCACGAGGCCGGCGATCTGCCAGCCGCCGACACGTGTGCCCGGCGCCAGCGGCGCGCACAGTGTTGCGTCCATGCAATGGTTCCCCAATGACGATGGCCGGTCGTCCGCAGACGCCCCCCGGCCGATGTGCCGATTGTCGGCAAAAGCCGGGTCCGGCCCTATCCGGTCGATTCCTCAGTGCGACGTGCGACAATGCCGCCCAGCCTGATCACCGAGTTGCACGATGTCCGCTGTCGTCGCCGAAGTTCCCGTCCAGTTCGTGTTGCCGGAAGGACGCCGCGAGCAGAACAAGCTCGCCAAGCGCCTGCGTCGCCAGGTCGGCCAGGCGATCATGGACTACAACATGATCCGTGACGGCGACAAGGTCATGGTCGCGCTGTCGGGCGGCAAGGACAGCTACACGATGCTCGACATGCTCGTGCAGCTGCAGGCCAAGGCGCCGGTGAAGTTCGAGCTGGTGGCCGTCAATCTCGACCAGAAGCAGCCGGATTTTCCGGAGCACGTGCTGCCGGACTATCTGCGGGCGGTCGGCGTGCCGTTCCACATCATCGAGCAGGACACCTATTCGGTCGTCAAGCGCGTGATTCCGGAAGGCAAGACCATGTGCTCGCTGTGCTCGCGGCTGCGCCGCGGCGCGTTGTACACGTATGCGGCCGAGAACGGCTTCACCAAGATCGCGCTCGGGCATCACAAGGACGACATCGTCGCCACGTTCTTCCTCAACCTGTTCCACGGCGGCAAGCTGTCGGCGATGCCGCCGAAGCTGCAGTCCGACGATGGTCGCAACGTCGTCATCCGGCCGCTGGCGTACTGCCGCGAGCGCGACATCGCCGAGTACGCACGGCTCAAGGAATTCCCGATCATCCCCTGCAATCTCTGCGGCTCGCAGGAACAGCTGCAGCGCAAGCAGGTGCGGCGCATGATGGAAACCTGGGAAAAGGAGCATCCGGCACGCATCGAACAGGTGTTCGCCGCGCTGACCAATGTCGCGCCGTCGCAGCTGGCCGATCCCAGGCTGTTCGACTTTGCCGGTCTCGGCGGCGACGTCGGCACTGCAATCGACTGGCTGATGCCTGAATCGGGCACCGCGGCATCATGAAGTTCATCGCCGCGCTGCTGTTGCTGTTCGCGAGCTCCGGCGTCGTGTCGGCGCAGACAGCGGCAAGCCAGGCGCCGGCGCCAACGCCGAATGCCGCGCCGGCAGGCGCGGTGGCGCCCCCGACCGCAGACACGGTCGTCGCCTCGCCGGCGCCGTTCCTGTGGCAGATCTCCGTCGGCAATGTCACGCACTACCTGCTCGGCTCGGTGCATCTGCTGCCGAAGTCCGTGCAACCGCTGCCACCGGCGCTCGACAAGGCCTACGCTGGTGCCGACACCCTGGTGTTCGAAAGCGACCTCGGCGCGCTCGATGCGCCGGCCATGCAGCGCGACGTGCTGGCGGCCGCGCGCGGCAAGGGGCTGCGCGACGAAATCCCGCCGGCCCTGTACGAGCGCGTTCAGGCGCGCGCGCGCCGTTACGGGCTTGCGGACACGGTCTGCGATCCGTACGCGGCCTGGTTCTGTGCGATGACGCTGGAAATCTTCTCGTTCCAGCAACAGGGCTTCGACGCCGCAACCGGTCTCGATCAGTATTTCTACGCGCGGGCCGCGAACGACAACAAGACGGTCGCCTGGTTCGAGGCGCCGAGCGAGCACCTGCGCCTGTTCACCGAAATGGACGCCGACATGGGCCGCCGCTTCCTGGCTTCGGTGCTGGACGAGGATGGCGATCCGCGGCAGCAGCCGACGGCATTGCTGAATGCCTGGAGAGCGGGTGATATCGGCTACGTCGAGCAACTCGATATCGACATGAAGCAGCAATATCCGGCCCTGTACGAACGCCTGCTGGCCGCGCGCAATCGCGCGTGGCTGCCGGTGCTGGCGGCACGGCTGAAGCTGCCGGGTTCGCAGATGATCATCGTCGGCGCCGCCCATCTGGTCGGCCCGGACGGCCTCGTACCGGCGCTGCGCCTGCGCGGCTTCGATGTGCGCCGTGTCGATGCACCTGCCGGCGTGCCGCTCGATCTCAAACTCGACAGCAGCCTGAGCGTGGTGCCACCGGCCGCCGTGCCGCACGACTAGGGCCTGTTAACGCGATGGCAATCGCTGCGGCGGAGGTCGTTTTGGCGCAGGGCAAGGCGCCAGCCGCGCCGCCTGGTCGCGCCAGGCAAGCGGCTGGCAACGCCGCCCTGCGCCAAAACGGCCTCCGCCCCATTCGGGTTGCGCCAGCAATCGCGCCATGCGGCGTTACGAGCCTTGCGCTTGGCGCCACCAAGCCCTGCGGCTCCTGCCTTGCCTGGCGTGATTTCTGGCAGCAACGCAGCGATCGTCCATGGCGTTAACAGGCCCTAGCGCGGCGACGGCGATTCAGTCGCTGGGCAACTGGAACGAGCGGACTTTCGGGAGCGCGGCGCCGGCCTTGATTGCGGCGGCCGCAGCGGAAATCGCCGAGGCCTGTGCCGGTCCGGACGCGGCCGCCGTTGCGGCAGCCGGCACTTCCTGAGTGCGGTCCAGCGTCGATTCACCGCCCGGGTGTTCAAGCGTCGCCGCTTCCATCCACTGCTGAACGGCCGGATGCATGATCACGCTGTGCATGTAGTCGCGCTCGATGCCGTCGAGCGGGATGTCGTAGATGAAGAAACGCAGGGCGACCGGCGCATACATCGCGTCGGCAATGCCGAATTTTCCGAACAGCCATTCGCCGTCGGTGCCGTAGTTGCGGCGCGCTTCGCGCCACAGCTGGCGGATGCGCTTGATGTCGACTTCCGCGGCAACCGAGATGGAGGTGCGCTCCGGTTCACGGCAGGCGTTGAACGGCAATTCGCGGCGCAGATCGGCGAAGCCGGCGTGCATTTCCTGCGAGATCGACCGTGCCATCGCACGGGCGGCCGGCAGCAGCGGCCAGGCACGCGGCAGGGCACAGGTCTCGGCCACGTATTCGCAGATTGCCAGCGATTCCCAGACGCGGATATCGCCGTCGACCAGCGCCGGCACGCGACCGCTGGGTGAGTGCGTGAGGATGCGTGCGTGGGTATCCGGTGCGTCCAGGCTGATCACCGATTCGGCGAACGACAACTCGTGATGTCGCATCAGCAGCCAGGGCCGCAGCGACCACGACGACAGCCTTTTGCTGCCGATATAAAGCGTCATCGGATTCATCGGGGGACTTCCTTTCCGTGGCATTGCCCGATGCGGTCAGCAGCTGCTCGCAGGCAGAACTGTCGACCGGGCATGTGGATAATACTGCGCCTCTGCCCCCGCCCGTAAAGGGCTGCTCCGGACCCTCTGTGACGCGTCTTCGTTTTCTTCCCGGTGTGTTGCTGTGCTGGCCGCTGCTGGCGGCGGCGGGCATTCACGTCGAGGTGGACGGCGTCAGCGGTGCCCTGAAGCACAACGCCGAGGCCTATCTGAGCATTCGCGACGCTGCCGACCGCAAGGATCTCGACCAGGCGACGGTCGAGCGTCTGCAGCGTCAGGCCGGCCCGGAGCTGCGTGAATCGCTGCGGCCGTTCGGCTACTACAACCCGTTCATCGATGCCCGGCTCGAAGGTCAGGCGCCGAACTGGCGGGCGACCTACACGATCGATCCGGGACCGCAGATGAAGCTGACCGCGGTCGACATCGACATCAGCGGCGACGGCGCCAGGGACTTCGATCACCAACTGCGACGCATGCACCGCTGGCTGCAGGAGGGCGAGCCGCTGCTGCACAGCCAGTACGACGAGGCCAAGGCGATCCTGACCGCCGCTGCCTACGCCAAGGGCTATCTCGACGCGCATTACGTGCGCTCGGAACTGCGCGTGAAGCCGTCGGACAACACGGCCGAGGCGGTGCTGCATTTCGAGACCGGGCCGCAGTATCGCTTCGGCGACTTCACGATCGTGCAGGTCGAGGACGGCCGCAAGCTCGACGACGCCTTCCTGCGGCGTTACGTGCCGATCACGCCGGGCGATGTCTACGATCCGCAGGTGATCCTCAACACGCAGTTCGCGCTCGGCGATCTCGGCTATTTCGACAGCGTGGAAATCCTCACGCAGCGCGACGCCGCGGTCGACGGCAAGGTGCCGATCCTGATCAACACCACGCCGCGCAACAGCCAGCATTATGACTTCGGCATCGGGTACGGCACCGATACCGGCCTGCGCGGCTCGGTCGGCGCCGATTTCCGTCGTCTCAACGACAGCGGCCATACCCTGCATCTCGAAACCCAGGTGTCGCAGATCAAGACCGAAGCGCTGGGCGAGTACCGCATCCCGCTCGGCACCAAGGCCGGTGAGCTGTTCTCGATCACCGGCAACATCGGCCAGCAGGATTACAAATCGGGCTCCAGCGACTTGCGCGGCTTCGGCTTCGGGTTGACGCGCTCGCCCGGCAAATGGCAGCGGCGCCTGTATCTAAAGTATCTGCACGAGGATTCGCATCTGGGCGAGGACAGCACCAGCGCCGATCTGGTGATGCCCGGCATCGGCATCAACCGCTCGCAACTGGACGACACCATCTACACGCGGCGCGGCTGGTCGATCTTCGCCGATGTCCACGGCGCCGCGCACAATCTGTTGTCGACGGTCAGCTTCGTGCAGGCCCACGCAACCGCCAAGCTCGCCTATCCGATCGGCCGCCGTTCGCGGGTGCTGCTGCGTTACGAGTACGGCGCCAACTGGGTCGGCAACTTCGGCAAGCTCCCGGCGTCGCAGCGTTTCTTCGCCGGTGGCGACGATTCGATCCGCGGCTACGACTACGAGTCGATCGGCCCCGAGGACTCCAATGGCGCGGTCATCGGCGGCAACTTCCTGACCACTTTCAGCAGCGAAATCGAGACGCGCGTCTGGGGCAACTGGGGCGTCGCCGCATTCGCCGACGGCGGCGGCGTGTCCTCGGACGCGGCACCGGGATTTCACTACGCGGCGGGCGGCGGCCTGCGCTATCGCTCGCCGGTCGGCGTGATCCGCGTCGATGTCGGCCACCCGTTCGATGCCGGACAGCCGCCGGTCCGGCTCAACATCGGCGTGAGGGTCGGCCTGTGAATGCGCGCCTGAAGAATGCCCTGTGGCTGGCCCTGGCGATCAGCCGCGCGACGGTCTGGATCGTCGGGGCGCTGCTGATCGGCGCACTGGTATTCGTGCCGTTCACCACGGCCGGCGCGCAACTCGGTCTGCGCATCGCCAGCGCCGTGACCAACGACATGGTGGTTGCCGAAGGTGTCGACGGCACGCTCTGGGGGCCGCTCAAACTGCAGCACCTGGAAGTGCACCTCGCGAGCATCGACATCGCGATCGACGATGCCGAGCTCGATGCCGACTTCACCCAGCTGTTGCGGCGAAGGCTCGATGTCGCAGCCCTGCACGCCACGCGCGTGCAGCTCGCGCTCAGGCCCGGCGCACCGCAGCAGACGCCGGCGTCCGGCGAAGGCGCGATCGCGAGGCTGCCGCTGGCCATCGCCGTGCACGACGCCAGCATCGGCGAGCTGGTCATCGTGCCCGCCGGCAGCGAACCGATCACGATCCACGATGCCGCGCTGGCTGCAAGCTGGGTCGGCGATCGTGTCGTCGTCGAACGCCTGGAGGCCACCACCCCCTGGGTCGGTCATGCGCGCCTCGACGGAATCGCGACGCTGCGGCCGGACGCGATCGAGCTGCATCCGCTGCACACGCAGGGCTTTGCCGTCGCCAGCATCGACGGTGTATTCGGTTACGACACGCCCAGCGATCTGCATCTCGAGTGGCAGAAGATCGCATGGCCGCCGGATGCCGCCAATGCGGCGGCGACCGCTCTCGACAGCGGCGGCGGCGAGGCGCACTGGCGCGGCCTGCTCGACGATTACCGGTTCGATCTGCATGGCGCGGTGACGCTGCCACAGCTTGCCGTTTCGCTGCAGGCCCGCGGCACCGGCTCGCTGTCGGCCGTGCATCTGGCGCAGCTCGACGCCAGGGGCCTCGACGGCGAACTGCACGCCAGGGCCGACGTCAGCTGGAACGATGGCGTGCGGATCGACGGTGCCGGGCAGTTCAGCAATCTGCATCCGCAGAAGCTCAGTAGCGAACTGCCCGGTGTGCTGAACGGCAGCTTCGACGCGAACACGACGATCGCCGACGGCCAGCCGAATGTGCGGTTCACTGCACAACTGCACGACTCGACGCTGCGCGGTTATCCGCTGAGCCTGAATACCCGTGGCCAGTACCGCGGCGATCGACTGAGTTTCGAAACCCTGGAGTTGCAGAGCGGTCAGGCGGTCATCAAGGCCAGGGGACAGGTGCTGCCGACGCTCGACGCGCAGGCCGACGTCGATGCGCCGCGCCTGGCCGATGCCTGGCCGGAACTGCTCGGCAGTCTGCATGGACAGATCGGTGCGCGCGGTCCGCTGCGCGCGCCGCATGCCACGGCCAGGCTGCGCGTCGACGGCCTGAGCTATCACGGCATGAAATTGCAGCACGCGCAGCTGAATGCCGACGTCGATCCGAAAGGGCAGCTGGATCTGGACCTGGACCTGCACGACGCGGACGTCGGCGTGGCGATCCCGAAAGCGACGCTGGCGATTCACGGCCCGGCCGGCGACCACGACATCCGGCTCGATGTCAGCAGCGCGCAGGGTGACGTCGCGCTGACCGCGCATGGCGCGCTCGACATCGAGCGGCCGTCATGGCGAGGCGAGTTGCGCAGCGGCCAGCTCACGCCGGCCTCGCTGGCAGCCTGGACGCTCAAGCAGCCGACCGCGATCGTCTTCGATGCCGGCACGCTCAGCTTCGATCCGATGTGCTGGACCGCAGCCGATGCGAACGCCTGCCTGGGCCTGAAGAACGAGAGCGGCAAGCAGCGCGCCGACTTCGCGCTCTCGGATTTCGCGCTGACCTATCTGCAGCCTCTGCTGCCGGGTGGTGCCAGAGCCGATGTCGTGCTGCAGGCCAGCGGTCATGCCGAGTTCGGGCCGAACGGCATGGAGGATCTGCGCGCCGACCTCGCGACCGGCGACGGCCATTGGCAGGTCGGCGGTCTGCCGCCGATCGCACTGAAGCCCGCGAAGCTGAGCATCGACGACAACGGCGCGGACGGCACCAGGATCGAATTGAACCTGCCGCTCGCCAGCGGCGTGATCAGTGCCGATGCGACGCTTGCCGCCGGCGCCGCGTTCATGGAGCGCCACCTCGGTGGCACGCTCAAGCTCGATCTTCCGGACCTGGCCTGGCTGCATCTGCTGACGCCGGAAGTGTCCAGCGCCAAGGGTCATGCCAGCGGCCAGTTGCAGCTTGGCGGCACGCTCGCAAGTCCGCAGTTCGAAGGCCGTGTCGAGCTGGCCGACGGCGAACTGGCGCTGGTGACGCCGGGCATCACGCTCGGCGCCATCGGTCTGCGGGTCGATACCGACGCGGCCGGCGATCTCAAGCTCGACGGCGAGGCCAGTTCCGACAAGGGCAGCGTGCACCTGTCCGGCACGGTCAGCCCGCGTGCCGATCCGCTGAAGCTCGATCTGCGTCTGCGCGGCGACAACTTCCAGGCGATGAACACCAACGAAGCCAAGGTCTGGGTGTCGCCCGATCTGCATGTCGCGCTCGCCGACCGACGGCTCGCTGTCGACGGCAGTGTCGCGGTGCCCAAGGCCGGCATCACGCCGAAGTCGCTCGGCGACGGCAGCGTTTCGGCGAGCAGCGACGAGGTCATGGTCGGCGACGATCCGGGCGCGCAGCCGAAACGCAATGTGCTGATCAATGCCGACGTCACGCTCAAGCTCGGCGACGACGTGCATTTCGAAGGTTTCGGCCTCAAGTCACGCCTGAGCGGTTCCGTGCAGGCGATCGAACAGCCTGGCGTGGCGACGCGCGCGCGCGGCGAGATCAATCTGGTCGACGGCCACTACAAGGCCTACGGTCAGGATCTGACGATCGAAACCGGCAAGCTGATCTTCAGCGGCGGGCCGGTTACCGAGCCGGCGCTGGAAGTGCGCGCGACGCGAAAGCCGACCGAGGAGGTGACGGTCGGCCTGTACGTGCGTGGCACCCTGCGCAAACCGGACTTCCAGTTGTTCTCGACGCCGCCGATGCCGCAGCAGCAGCAACTGGCCTGGCTGGTGCTGGGCCGGCCGCTGGCCGATACCGCGAGCGCGGACGACAAGTCGGCGGTGGGCAACGCAGCGACTTCGCTGGGTCTCGCCGGCGGCGAATGGCTGGCGCAGCAGCTCGGCAGCAAGATCGGCATCGACGAGATCACGGTGGGCGCCAAGCCCGGCGAAAGCAACGAGCAGGCGATGTTCACGGTCGGCAAATACCTGTCGCCGAAACTGTTCATCAGTTACGGCATCGGCCTGTTCCAGCAGGGTTATACCTTTCGCATGCAATACGACCTCGGCCACGGCTTCAAGGCACGCACCGAGACCGGTGTCGAATCGGGCGGCGACCTGCTCTACACGGTCGAGCGCAAGTAGCAGCGGTGCAAGTCGCGATCGGCGGCCTGGACAGCAAAGGCAATCGCGGTTCGCGCCGCGCCTGCAACGCCTGACGTCGCTCCGGGTCCCCTTGCAGTGAGCGACGCAAGTCGCAATCCAGCGTCATGCGCGCTCATCCGCAAGCGCGGGTTGCGCGCAAGGCGCCCTTACAGCAGCGTCTTGCGCAGGAACGCGGCAATGTCGGCGATCTCCTCGGCACAGACTTCGTGCGCCATCGCGTAGCGGTGCCATTCGACGCGGTAGCCGCGGGCGCTCAGGCCATTGGCGCTGTCCTCGCCCCAGGCATAGGGCACGACCGGGTCCTGGCGGCCGTGGGCGATGAAGATCGGCATCTGCCGGGCGGCCGGCGTGGCTTCGACGTCCAGCACCTCGTGCAGCGGCACGTAGGACGACAGTGCGATCAGTCCGGCGATCGCCTGCGGCAGACGCAGGCCGGTGTGCAGGGTGATCGCACCGCCCTGCGAAAAGCCGGCGAGGATCAGGCGTTCGGGTGCGATACCGGTGTCCAGCTGCTGATCGAGATAGCTGCGCACCCGCCGCTCGGACTCGCGAATGCCGGCGTCGTCCTGGGCATCGCCGGTGCTCAGGCCGACGATGTCATACCAGGCGCGCATCGGCATGCCGCCGTTGAGCGTCACCGGCCGCATCGGCGCGTGCGGAAAGACGAAGCGGATGCCGGCATCGGCCGGCAATCCCAGTTCCGGCACCAGCGGCACGAAGTCGCTGCCGTCGGCGCTCAGACCGTGCAGCCAGACCACGGCCGCGCGTGCCGGCGCAAGGGGTTCGAGGACGATGGCGTCGGCATTGCGGATCATTTTCATGGCGGCGATTGTCGCCGCGCGCGCGCGATTCGCCAACGCCGCGGGCCGGCGGGCGAAGCACGCTAAACTGCGTGCCCCGTCCGGTTGCCGATCATGCCGAAGTCCATTGCCGCGCTCTGTGTTGCCCTGCTGCTGTCCGCCTGCGGACAGACCGGCGCGCTGTATCTGCCCGATCGCGGCAAGCCGCCGGCCAGGCACAAGGACAAGCCCGCCAAGGTCGTGCCGACCGCGCAGCCCGCGACGCCACAGCCAGCCCCGGCGGCCCCGGACCGCAAGGCCGATGCGACGCCGTCGACCGGTGCCGTCGACAGCACTCCGAATCCCGGCGAGAGCTCGCCGCCGTCACCCTGATCCGAACACAGGTTTTGCACTTGGACCACTTCGAATTCCGCCATGGCGAGCTGCACGCCGAAGATGTGCCGGTCTCGCGCATTGCCGAAACGCACGGCACGCCGCTCTACGTCTATTCGCGGGCGACGCTGGAACGCCACTATCGCGCTTTCGACGAGGCGCTGGCCGGGCTCGATCATCTGGTCTGCTACGCGGTCAAGGCCAATTCCAACCTTGCCGTGCTGCAGACGCTGGCGCGGCTCGGCGCCGGCTTCGACATCGTCTCCGGCGGCGAGCTGCAGCGCGTGCTGCGCGCCGGCGGCGACGCCGGCAAGGTGGTGTTCTCCGGCATCGGCAAGAGCGAGGACGAGATCCGTCTCGCGCTCGACGCCGGCATCTACTGCTTCAATGTCGAGTCCGAATACGAACTCGAACTGCTCGATGCGACGGCGCGGCTGATGGGCAAGCGCGCGCGCATCGCGTTTCGCGTCAATCCGGACGTCGACGCCAGGACGCACCCATACATCTCCACGGGTCTGAAGAACAACAAGTTCGGTGTCGACATCGCCACCGCCGAAGCCCTCTACCAGCGGGCGGCGGAAATGGCGGGGATCGAGATCATCGGCATCGCCAACCACATCGGCTCGCAGCTGCTGGACGTCTCGCCGTTCCTCGATGCGCTCGATCGCGTGCTGGCCCTGGTGCAACGTCTGGCCGCGCGCGGCATCACGCTGCGCCATCTCGATGTCGGTGGCGGCCTCGGCGTGCGTTATCACGAGGAAAAGCCGATTGCGCCGCGCGAGTGGGCGACCGCGCTGCGGCCGAAGCTGGACAGCCTGGGCCTGAAGATCCTGACCGAACCGGGCCGCGCGATTGCCGGCAACGCCGGCATCCTCGTCACGCGCGTGCTCGGCATCAAGGGCAACGAGGCCAAGCGCTTCGCGATCGTCGATGCGGCGATGAACGACCTGCTGCGGCCGACGCTCTATCAGGCCTGGATGAACATCGTGCCGGTGATCGAGAGCAGCGACAGCGCGCTGCAGACCTACGATGTCGTCGGGCCGATCTGCGAGTCCGGCGACTGGCTCGGCAGGGATCGTGAACTCGCGATCGCGACCGACGATCTGCTGGCCGTGCGGACCGCCGGTGCCTACGGCTTCACGATGGCGTCCAACTACAACTCGCGACCGCGCGCCGCGGAGGTGATGGTCGATGGCAGCGACGTGCATGTGGTGCGTGCCCGCGAAAGCTTCGACGATCTGGTGCGCGGCGAGCGGCTGCTGCCGTGATGCCGGCTCTGCGCGACCATGAGTGACGGCCCGCACCAGCCGCTGATCCTGATCGACGGTTCGTCGTGGTTGTTCCGCGCGTTCTTCGCGCTGCCGCCGCTGACGAATGCCAGGGGCGAGCCGACCGGTGCCGTGTACGGCATGGGCAACATGCTGCGCAAGCTGCTCAAGGATTACGCGCCCGAGGAGATCGCCGTGATCTTCGATGCGCCGGGCACGAACTTCCGCCACGAGCTGTATGCGGAGTACAAGGCCAACCGCGACGAGACGCCGCAGGAACTGAAGCAGCAGTATCCGGCGATCGTCGAGATGATCGAAGGGCTCGGCCTGCCGGTGATCGCCGTGCCCGATGTCGAGGCCGACGACGTGATCGGCACGTTTGCACAGCAGGCCGCGGCGCGCGGCCAGCACGTGCTGATCGTCACCGGCGACAAGGACATGGCGCAGCTGGTCGGCGGCGGCGTGAAGCTGCTCGACACGATGAAGAACCGCACGCTGGATCGTGACGGCGTGATCGAGCGCTTCGGCGTGCCGCCGGAATGCATCGTCGACTACCTCGCGCTGATGGGCGACAGCGTCGACAACATTCCGGGCGTGCCCAGCGTCGGCCCGAAAACCGCTGCGAAGTGGCTGAACGAGTACGGCTCGCTGGATGGTGTCGTGCAGAACGCCGACGCGATCAAGGGCAAGGTCGGCGAGAAGCTGCGCGCGCATCTGGCGCAGTTGCCGCTGTCGCGACAGCTGGCGACCATCCGCTGCGACGTCGGTCTGCCGATCGCGCTCGAGGCCCTGAAGCCGCAAGCGCCCGATCTCGGCAAGCTCGTCGCGCTTTACACTCGACTCGGCTTCGGGCGCTGGGTCGACGAGTTGCGGCAGCAGCACGGCGAACTGCCGAGGCAGGACGATACCGGGCCGGCACGTGCTGCGCCGGCGACGCCGACGACGGTCACGGAAAAGCCGGCGGTGGCGCCGCCGCCGGATACGGGCGAGCCGACGTTGGTCCTGCCGGCGCCGCCCGATACACCGTCGCCGGCGACGGTCGCGACATTGGTCGTCGACGAAGCGGGCTTTGCGACGATGCTGACCGCGCTGCAGGCCGCCGAGCTGATCTGTGTCGATACCGAAACCGACAGCCTGGATTCGAACCAGGCGAATCTGGTCGGCATCGCCTTCGCGGTCGAAGCCGGGCAAGGCTGGTATGTGCCGCTCGCACACGATTATCTCGGTGCCCCACCACAGCTGCCGCGCGATTGGGTGCTGACGCAGCTCAAGCCGCTGCTCGAGGATGCGGCCAGGCCCAAGCTCGGTCAGCACATCAAGTACGACCTCAATGTCTTCGCCCGGCATGGCGTCAGACTCGCCGGCATTGCCCACGACACGATGCTGCAGAGCTTCGTGCTCGATGCCGCCGGCAATCGCCACGACATGGACACGCTGGCCGAGAAATACCTGGGCCACAAGACGGTCTCGTTCACCGACATCGCCGGCAAGGGCAAGAACCAGCTGACCTTCAACCAGATCGCGCTCGACGCTGCCGCAGACTATTCGGCCGAGGATGCGGACATCACCCTGCGGCTGCACCAGACTCTGTACCCGTGCCTGGGCGCCATGCCGGCGCTGCACAAGGTCTACCAGACGATCGAAATGCCGCTGGTGCCGGTGCTCGCGGAAATCGAGCAGACCGGCGTCAAGATCGACGTGCCGCTGCTCGGCAAGATTTCGCTGGAGCTCGCGGAGCGCATGACGGCCTTGCAGCGCGAGGCGTTCACCGAAGCCGGCACCGAATTCAATCTCGGTTCGCCGAAGCAGCTCGGCCAGATTCTCTACGAACAGCTCAAGCTGCCGGTGCTCGGCAAGACACCGAAAGGTGAACCGTCGACCGCCGAGGACGTGCTCGAAAGTCTGGCCGCCGAGCACCGCCTGCCGCGTCTGATCCTCGACTGGCGCGCCTTGCAGAAGCTGCGCTCGACCTACACCGAGCAACTGCCGCTCGCGGTCAATCCGAAAACCGGCCGTATCCACACCTCCTACCATCAGGCGGGCGCGGCGACCGGCCGAATGTCGTCGTCCGATCCGAACCTGCAGAACATTCCGGTGCGCAATGCCGAGGGTCGGCGCATCCGCCAGGCGTTCATCGCCGAGCCCGGCAATGCGCTGGTGTCGATCGACTACTCGCAGATCGAGCTGCGCCTGATGGCGCATTTCTCCGGCGACGCGCGCCTGCAGGCGGCGTTTCGCGACGGACTCGATATTCACCAGGCAACGGCGGCCGAGGTCTTCGGCCTGCCGCTGGACGACGTGCCGGCCGAACGGCGCCGCGCCGCCAAGGCGATCAACTTCGGTTTGATCTACGGCATGTCGGCCTTCGGTCTCGCCCGTCAGCTCGGTATTCCGCGCGGCGAGGCGCAGGACTACATCGAGCGCTTCTTCGGCCGCTATCCGGGCGTCAAGCACTTCATGGACACGACCCGCATCCATGCCCGCGAAACCGGCTATGTCGAGACGCTGTTCGGTCGTCGCCTGTATCTGCCGAACATCGCCGCCAGCAATCAGGCGCAGCGGCAGTACGCGGAGCGCACGGCGATCAACGCGCCCCTGCAGGGCACGGCCGCCGATCTGATCAAGCTGGCGATGGTCGACGTCGCCCGGTTCCTGAATCGGCGCGCGCCGGATGTGCGCATGATCATGCAGGTGCACGACGAACTGGTCTTCGAAGGGCCGGAATCCAGGTTGCGCGAGCTGGCGCCGGTCATCGCCGGCCGCATGGTGCGGATTTCCCGTCTGCAGGTGCCGCTGGTGGCGGATTTCGGCTTCGGTTCCGAGTGGGATTCGGCCCATTCCGGGTCCGGTCACGCAAGCAGCGGAACTTGAACGGAATTTAGTTCGAAATCGGCGATCTGACCAGAAAGTCAGGTTCTGCAACTATTTGATTTCAAACGTTCAGTTTGGCGATATGCGGCGCCGCAAAAATATTTTGCGGACGCCATTGAACTTCAATTCGACAGCCGCATCTAATCCTTCGAGTGGCGATATCTCCCTGTCCCACTCCCCGCCTCCACTCCCTGGGCGGGTCCGGCAACCCCCAATAGCCGGAAAGCGTGGCCCGGTGACTTCCCCCCAAGTCACCGGGCTTTTTTATGTGCGGCGCGTCTTGCCGGGATCCGCCATCGCGACGACATGACTTTCGCGATGCAGGCGTTGAACTTTGCGCCGCCGGCCGCATCTAATCCTTCGAGTGGCGATATCTCCCTGTTGCCCACTCCCCGCCTCCCTCCCTGGGCGGGTCCGGCACTCCCCCAAGCCGGAAAGCGTGGCCCGATGACTTCCCCCCAAGTCATCGGGTTTTTTATTGCACGATCGAAATGCGCCGCGCGTCGCTCAGGACAGCGACAACTCACCGTCGGTGGCCGTCGGCTTGCCGCGCCGCAGACGCCGGGCCAGCCAGGCTTCGATGTTGTCGACGATCTCGTAGACGACCGGCACGACCAGCAGACTGAGGACCGTCGAGGTCAGCAGGCCGCCGATCACCGCGACCGCCATCGGCGTGCGGAAGCCGGCGTCGGTCTTGCTGATGTTCAGGGCCATCGGCAGCATGCCCGCGATCATCGCCACCGTGGTCATCACGATCGGCCGCGCGCGCTTGTGACAGGCGTCGATGATCGCGTCGGTGCGCGACAGGCCGCGCTGGTCACGCGCGGTGATCGCGTATTCGACGAGCAGGATCGAGTTCTTGCTGACGATGCCGATCAGCATCAGCAGGCCGATCAGCGAGGCCAGCGACAGATTCATGCCGAAGATCACCAGGCCGCCGAGCGCGCCGCCGGCCGCCAGCGGCAGCGCCGTCAGGACCGTGAACGGCTGTGCGAAGTCGTGGAACAGCAGCACCATGACGGCGTAGACGCAGAAGATGCCGGTCAGCATCGCGATCGCGAAATTGCCGAACAGGTCGTTCATGAATTCGACGTCGCCGCCTTCGCCGCGCCGCACCTGCGGCGGCAGGTGCTTCATCGACGGCAGCGCCTCGATCAGCTTGTTGACCTCGCCGAGCGGACGGCCCTGCAGATTCACGGTCAGCGTCACATTGCGCGCGCGATCGTAGCGATCGATCTGCGCCGGGCCACCTTCGACCTGCACGCTCGCGACATTGCCCAGCGGCACCGGCCCGTGCATCGACGCGACGCGCAGGTCGCGGATCGTGTCGATGTCGGTTCGCGAGCGGGGATCGAGCAGGGTGCGGATATAGAGCTGGCGCTCGGGCAGGTTGAGCTTCGGCAGGATCACGTCGTAGTCGCCGCTGGTGGCGATGCGCACGGCATCGCCGATCGCCTCGGCCGTCACGCCCAGTTCGGCGGCGCGTGCGAAGTCCGGTCGGATCACCAGTTCCGGACGCAGCAGGTTGGCCGACGAGGTTGCGCCGCCGAGTCCGGGAATCGTGCGGATCTCGCGCAGCACCTTGTTGGCGGTGGCCTGCAGCATCAAGGGATCTTCGCTGGTCAGCTGCACGGTCAGCTGCTGGCCGTTGCCGTTGCCGCCGACCGTCGTGCGCACGCCCGGAAGCTTGTGCAGCTGATCGCCGATCTCGTTCTCGACCTGCTGCTGCGTACGCTTGCGCTGGTTCTGCGGCGTCAACGGAATCAGCAGCGTGAACACCGTGACGTTGCCGCCGCTGGAAACGCTGCTGCCGGCCGTCACGCCGTTGCCGATGATCGTGTAGACGTGCTCGATCTCGGGAATCTTGCGCAGCAGCTCGTAGGCCTGCTGGTTCAGTGCCAGCGTCTCCTTCAGCGTCGAACCGGGCGGCGCTTCGAGGGTGACCAGCGACAGCGCCGAGTCGTCGGCATTGAGAAAGGTCGACGGCAGCAGCGTCGCCAGCCACAGCGACATGAAGAAGAACAGGGCCGCGCCGGTACTGGTCAGCCATGGATGACGCAGGCAGGTGCGCACGGCGCGCAGGTAGCGCTGCATCAGCCAACCGTCCGTCTGATCCGCGTGACCCTTGCCGAGGCCGGCTGCGCTGAGCATGTAGGCAGCCATCATCGGCGTCAGCAGTCGCGCGACGACCAGCGAAGCAAGGATCGCGATCGCCGCGGTCCAGCCGAACTGCTTGAACACCAGCCCGGAGATGCCGGGCATCAGCGCCACCGGCAGGAATACCGACACCAGCGTCAGCGAGGTCGCGATCACGGCGAGGCCGATCTCGTCGGCGGCTTCCAGTGCGGCCTGTTTCGGCGTCTTGCCCATGCGCAGGTGACGCATGATGTTTTCGACTTCGACGATCGCATCGTCGACCAGAATGCCGATCACCAGCGTCAGCGCCAGCAGCGTGATCGTGTTGAGCGTGAAACCGGCCCAGTGAATGAAGGCGAAGGTCGGCAGGATCGACAGTGGCAGCGCGACCGCCGAGATCAGCGTCGCACGCCAGTCACGCAGGAAGATCCAGACCACGAGCACGGCGAGGATCGCGCCTTCGAGCAGCGCCTGCATCGACGCGCGATACGAGTGCTCGATCGGCCCCACTGTCGTGTAGATCTTCTGGAAATGCACATGCGGATATTTCGTGCCGAGCTGCTCGACCTCCCTGGCGATTGCGGTCGCGACTTCGGCTTCCGCCGAACCGTTGGCGCGATAGGCGCGGAACGAGATCACCGGCTTGCCGTCGAGTGTCGCGGCCTGGCGTGGCTCGGCGACGGTGTCGTGCACGGTCGCGATCTGTTCGAGACGGATGCGGCGGCCGTCGGCAAGCGGGAAGCTGAAATGCGCCAGGTCCTGCGCCGTCTGCACGGTACCGATCGTGCGCACCGCCTGTTCAAGGCCGCCAAGGTCGCCGCGTCCGCCCGGTGCTTCCTGCTGCATGCTGCCGAGCTGTCGCGAGACTTCGCCGGCGGTGACGCCGTAGGCCTGCAGCTTGACCGGATCGAGTTCGACGCGAACCTCGCGTGACACGCCGCCGAAGCGCGACACCTTGCCGACGCCAAGGATCGGCATGATGGCCTTGCTGACGATGTTGTCGACGAACCACGACAGGTCCATCTCGTCCATGTTGTCGGCGCTGACCGCATAGGTCGCGATCGAACTGCCGTTGGTGGTGACGCGTTGCACGGTCGGTTCGAGGATGTCGGCAGGAAGCGCCGAACGCACGCCGGTCACGGCATCGCGCACATCGTCCAGTGCTTCCTGGATGTTCTTGCCGATCTCGAATTCGATGAAGGTGTTCGAGTCGCCGTCGGACACGCTCGACGTGACGTGGCGCGCGCCGGGAATGTTGGCGGTGGCGTCTTCGATCTTGCGCGTGACTTCGGTTTCCAGCTGCGAGGGCGTCGCACCCGGCAGCTGCACGTCGACGACGATGCCGGGAAAGTCGAAGTCCGGCATTTTCGCGATCTGCAGCGCGCGGAAGCCGACCAGACCGGCGACGGTCGCCAGGAAGAACAGCAGGATCGCCGGCGTCGGTCGGTGGATCGACCAGGCCGAGAAATTGATGTTCATGGCGTCTCCACGCTGATCAGGTCGCCGTCGCCGATGAAGCTGCCGCCGGCCTTGACGATCTTCGTCTGCGGCGTCAGATCGCCGCTGACCGCGATCGCGTCGCCGTTGCGCGCGCCGGTCGTCACCTTCAGCTGATGGACGAGGTGCTTGTCGTCGACCGTCATCACATAGCTGTGGCCGTCGCGCAGCACGATGGCCGACTCCGGCAGGCTCAGCACCGACTGCGTTCCGAGCTCGAAGCCGCCTTCGACGAACTGGCCGGCGGTCAGGCCGGCATCCTTGGGCAGATCGACATAGACGAGCGCATCGCGCGTCTGCAGATCGACCGTCGGCGCGAGCTGGCGGATCGTGCCCGCGATGGGCGCCCCGTCGCCCGGCCGGCGCAGGTCGGCGCGCATGCCCGGCTTCAGCAGGCCGAGTTGGTCGCCCGGCACCTCGGCGCGCCATTCGAGACGCTGGCCGCGAATCAGGCGGAACAGTTCGGTGCCGGCGGCGACCACGGTGCCGACCGTCGCGGTACGCGACGAGATCACGCCGTCATCCGGCGCCACGACGTGCGCGTAGCGCAACTGCAGGCTTGCGACGTCGCTTTGTGCACGCGCCAGCTTGAGCTGCGCGGCCGCCGTTGCGGCAGCCGTGCGGTACTGCAGGATGTCCTGCTGGCTGATCGAACCGGTCTGGTCGAGCAGTGCCGCGCGCCGCGCGTCGGCATCCGCCTTGGCAAGATTGGCTTCGGCCTGCGCGACCGCGGCCTGCTGCTGCGCGACCTGCGCGCTCAGCGTCGCCGGATCGAGGCGTGCGAGCTCGTCACCCTTCTTGACGACATCGCCGACGTTGACCTTGACCTCGAGCAGGCGCGCACCGCCGACTTCGGCGCCGACCACCGCTTCCTGCCAGGCCTGCACATTGCCGCTGGCCGGCAGGCGTTGCGGCCACTCGCCGGGCTGCGGCGAGACGACCTCGACCGACATCACCGGCTTGGCTTCGGCAGCTGCCGCTTCCTTCTTCCTGCAGCCGCCGAGTGCGGCGAGCAGGGCCAGCGACAGCACGGCGAACGGAACGGTCTGGCGACGGGGACGGGAAAAGACCAGGCTCATGCGCCGGCTCCTGCTTGCGATGTCGGTGCCGCGGCGTGATCGCCGGGCGCGGAAGGTGATGAGGGGGGCGTCGCCGTCGCGTCGTTCCAGCCGCCGCCGGCGGCCTTGTACAAGGCGATCCACGATTCGCTGATTTCGAGCTGCACGGCGGCCAGCGATTCGCGGCTGGCGAGCGCGAGGCGACGGCTGTCCTCGAGTTCGAGCAGCGAGGTTTCGCCGAGCTTGTAACGGTTCTCCTGCGAGTCGAGCAGGATCGTGTAGTTGCGCTCGGCTTCGCGCGCGGCATTGGCGCGCCGCACCGAGGCGTCGACGCGGGTCAGCGCGTCTTCGACTTCCTGCACGGCGACCAGCACCTTGCCGTGATACTGCGCCAGCGCCTGATCGTATTGTGCGTACGCGGTCTCGACGCGCGCATGGCCGGCGCCGCCGTCGAACACCGGCAGGCTGAACGACGGACCCCAGGACCAGCTGCGCACGTTGCCGTCGGCATGCACGAGATGATTGATGCCGATCGAGCCGCTGAGGCTGAAGGCCGGCAGGCGGCTGGCGACCGCGACGCCGATGCCGGCGCTGGCCGCGGCCAGGCTGCGTTCCGCCGACTGCAGATCCGGGCGTTGCGACAGGATCACCGCCGGTACCGACGGCACCGCCGGGTCCTGCGGCATCGGAATGCCGGAGTGCACCGCGACCTTGGCCTCATCGGCGGCCGGTGCCGGGACCGGCGCGCTGGCCGTCAGCCGGGCTTCGAGCTGCGCGGCCGGAATGCTGCTGAGCTGTGCGAGGCGGTTGAGATCCTGCTGACAGATGCCTTCCTGCGCGATCAGCTGGTTCTCGCTGTCGTAGCTGCCGGCGCGCGCCTGGGCCTCGTCCGCCGGTGAAACGAATCCGGCCTTGAGTTTGAGCGTCGTCAGGCGCTCGGTTTCGCGGCGTGACTGCAGGGTGTCGCGATACAGCAGCAGCAGGCGCTCGCAATAGCGGCGTTCGACATAGGCATCGGCGACTTCGGCGGCAAGCGAGACGCGCGCCTCGTTCCAGTCCGCCTGTGCAGCCTGCAGCCGCGCGTGGCTGGCCTCGAGATCGCGACGCGCCCCGCCGAACAGATCGAGCTCCCAGCTTGCATCGAGTGCGCCGTTGACCAGCGTGAACGGTGGCGATTTGGTGCCGGACGTGTCACCGGCGCCCGAGCTGCGCGTCAGAGACGCATCGGCGTTCACGCTGGGCAGCAGGCCGCCGCGTGCCGCGATGACCCCGGCGCGGGCTGCGCGCACGGAGGCGATCGCCGCGTCGATGCTCGGATGGTGGGCCTCGGCCGAATCGACGAGTTCGCTGAGCAGCGGGTCGTCGAACTGGCGCCACCACTGCGCCAGCGAGGCCAGCGAACCGTCGTGCGGCAGGCGCGCGTGCCAGTTGAGCGGCACCGCCGCTGCGTCGGCCGCCGGCGCGCGGTAGTCGGGGCCGACGGCGCAGGCGGCGCACAGCGACAGCGCGGCGGTAGCCAGCAGGCGCGGCCCGGTACGGATGCGGGAGGTCATGAGCACGAGTTTTCGGAGCGTGAGTGATTAGATGCGGCAACCGCAGAATTGGATGCCTCGATGACGAGCACAAGCGATGCCGTTTTCGGGTCTCCAGAATAATTTTTGTAAATCATGGACTTGCCTGTTCTGTCCGGGCATCCCGACAGACCGGCGTGGCGAATCCCGCCACCGTTTTGCGGATTTGCACATCACTTGAGGAAACGTGTCAGGGCGATGGACGATCCGCGCGCCAGCCTGCCCGCGGCGCCGGCGGCTGGCAATGCGGATGATTCCCCAGCGACGACGCCGGACCGGCGTCAGGGCGTTCCGGCGATCGTCGCACTCAAGCACGACGCGAGCGTGTTGCGCGCGTCGTCGAGGCCTTGCTTGGAGGTCGACGAGAACAGTTGCGCCTCCACGTTCGGCAAGCCGGCGAGCGCTTTCCGGACCTGCAGCAGGGCGGTCTTGGCGGCGCCGAAACGGAGCTTGTCGGCCTTGGTCAGCAGCACCAGGCAGCGCAGGCCGCGATGCGCGGCCCACTCCAGCATCTGCACGTCGAAGTCGGTGAGCGGGTGGCGGATGTCCATGATCTGCACGATCGCACGCAGGTTGGCGCGCCCCTGCAGATAGTCGCCGATCAGACTGCCCCAGGCCTGGCTGACATCCTTCGGCACCTTGGCGAAGCCGTAACCGGGCAGATCGACGAAGCGACCGTTCGGCACATTGAACATGTTGATCAGCTGCGTGCGGCCCGGCGTCTTGCTGACGCGCGCCAGCTGTTTCTGGCCGCACAGCGCATTCATCGCGCTCGACTTGCCGGCATTGGAGCGTCCGGCGAACGCGATCTCCGGCAGACCGTCGGCCGGCAATTGCGTGATCCTGGCGCAGGACATCAGAAACGCGGCGCCGACGAACGGGTTCGGTGCGCCGCGATCACCCTGCGTGGAGCTGCCGTTTTTTTGCGAGACGGACATCGAAGGCCAAGGCATCGGAATGGCGCGAGCATAACGTGCATGGGCCGAGCGCATCGGTGCGGCAGCGTGAAATCCATCTCGCGGAACCTGTAGAATCGGCCGACTTTTGTTTTGTCCACTCATCGCGGCTAGCGGCGCCACGCCGGCTACGCACGCGAATCGCTTTCGGGAGTTTGTCGCATGAAGCGCGTTTTGCTGGCTGCCGTTCTGTGCGTGTCCGCCCCCATGCTGGCAATGGCCGCGGAAGGGACCAACCAAGATCCGTTCACGCAGGGCAGCGTCGAGGCGGGTTCCGCCAAGTCGGCGGCCTGCACCGCCTGCCACGGTCCTGGCGGCAACAGCGCCAATCCCGAATGGCCGAAGCTGGCCGGGCAGAGCGCGCGCTACATCAGCGAGCAGCTGCATCGCTTCAAGGCCGGCGAGCGCCAGAACCCGCTGATGCAGCCGCAGGCGGCTGCGCTGTCGGACGAGGACATCGCCAATCTGGCGGCCTACTTCGCGGCCCAGCCACCGGCTCCCGGCGTCGGCAGCGCCGATGCGATTCCGGTCGCGCAGAAGCTGTTCCGCTCCGGTGACGCCGCGCGCGGCCTGCCGGCCTGCGCCGCTTGCCACGGCCCGACCGGCGCCGGTGTTTCGCCGGCCGCATTTCCGCGTATCGGCGGACAGCATTCGGTTTATGTCGCGAATCATCTCAAGGCCTATCGCGAGGCCAGCAAGGGCGAACTGAAGGACGGGAACTACAAGATCATGGCGACGGTCGCAGGCAAGCTCAGCGATGAAGAAATCGCTGCGCTCGCCTCATACGTCAACGGTCTGCAGTAAGACCCTCCAGCGGGGACATACCCATGCGTCGTGCGCTTCGCGGCCTGATTGCCGCTGTCCTGAGCTTGTCTGCCATTGCCTGTTCGGCGGCCGACAAACCGGCCTCGTTCGAGGAAGGCAAGCAGTACAAGCAGGTCAACGAAGTGCAGGCGCCGGCCGACAAGAAGCGCGTGCAGGTCGCGGAGTTCTTCTGGTACGGCTGCCCGCATTGCTACGCCTTCGATCCGTCGCTGCGGGCCTGGGAGAAGACCAAGCCGGCCGACGTCGACTTCGTCCGCTATCCGAACTCGCTCGGTCACCCGCAGGGTCTGCTGCATTCGCGGGCGTTCTATACCGAGCAGGCGCTGGGCGTGTTCGACACCATGCACACGGCGCTGTTCGACGCGATCCACAAGGACGGCAATCCGCTGATCTCGGAAGCGCAGATCGCCGCGCTGTTCCAGAGCAAGGCGGGGATCGATCCGGACAAGTTCAGCGGCACGTTCAACGGGTTCGTCGTCGACGCCGAAGTCCGGCAGGCCGAAAACCTGGCGCGCAGCTACGGTGTGTTCAGCGTGCCGACCATCATCGTCGGCGGCAAATACATGACGGGTCCGGCGATGACCGGCGGTCTCGATCAGACCATTGCCACCATCAATTTCCTCGTCGACAAGGTTCGCAAGGAACGTGGCATCAAAAAATAAGCGGCTGCTCGCGCAGCTGCCAGCCCGGCTACTCGCCGGGCTTTTTCTTGCAGCCGCCGGTGGCGCACACGCAATGCCGCTGGCGAGTGTCAGCGCTGCGTGCCAGGCGCTCGGCGAGCGACTCGGCAGCGTCGATGTGCAGACCTGCCTGCAGTCGGATCTGCAGATCACGCAGGCGGCCAGCGTCAACGGCCAGCCCTTGCTGTACCGCGACTATCTGCCGCGTTCGCGGCGGGTGGCGCCGCGCCGCGTGCTGCTGCTCGGCGGCATTCACGGCGACGAGTTTTCCGCCGTCAGCGTGGTCTTCCAGTGGATGAAGCGTCTGCAGGGCGAGCGTTTCCAGCCGTTCCACTGGCGGGTGATTCCCTGTGCCAACCCCGACGGCCTGCTCGGCGATCCGGCGACGCGCATGAACGCGCACGGCGTCGACCTGAACCGCAATTTTCCGACGCCGGACTGGAAGGCCGACGCGATGCAGTACTGGGAGCAGCGCACGCACCGCGATCCGCGCCGCTATCCGGGGCCGGCGGCACTGTCGGAGCCGGAAACGCGCTGGCTGCTGCAGCAGATCAACGACTTCCACCCGGATGCGATCGTCTCGGTGCACGCGCCTTACGGCGTGCTCGATTACGACGGCCCGGACGAACCGCCGACGCGATTCGGCTATCTGCACCTGCATCAGCTCGGCACCTATCCGGGCTCGCTCGGCAACTATGCCGGGGTCAATCTCGGCCTGCCGGTGATCACGCTGGAACTGCCGCACGCCGGCATCATGCCGACGCCGGCGCAATCGCAGCGCGTTTGGGGTGACATGCTGTCCTGGCTGCAGGCGAATCTGCCGAAGGAACCGCCGATCTATCTGCGCCTGACCGAGAAGTCCTGGGAAAGCGACTAGGCCCGCTCGCTACGCTGTGCAGAGCCGTTCGGGAAGCGCAGAAACCCTGCACTGTTGATCGGCACTGCGAGCGTAGCGAAGCAATCCAGAGGAGACGCCGGCTCGAGCGGTGTCGCTGGACTGCTTCGTTGCCGAACTTCCCGCGACGACAAGCTCTGCAGAGCCCCCGGCGTTGCGCCTCAGCGGCTTTCTTCGCGGAAGATCTTCCACTCGCCCTTGTCGTCGCGCTTCCAGAACTGCTGCTTGCGCGAGTCGAGCTTGTAGTTGTCGGAGCGGTAGTGCTGCGTGAATTCGGCCAGCATCAGCTGATCGTCGCTGCCCGGATAGCGATACAGGCTGATATCGCTGAGCTGCACGTCGATGAACTTCTTCTGCGCGTTGACGCGCTCCTTGTGATCGACGAAGGCCTTGCGATTCATGCCCTCGGTCGTGAACTCCGGACCGTAGAAATCCAGGTAGGCCGCCGTGTTCTTCGACGACCAGGCCGTGCGCCAACGTTCGACGCGCGCCATGAAGGCATCGCGATCCTTGCGCATCTGCTCCGGTTCCTGCCAGCTCAGCGCGTCGCTCAGCAGTACCGGTGTCTGGCCCAGTTCGATGTAGGGCTTGAGTGCGAGCAGATCGGCATTGGCCATCGTCACGCAGCCTTCGCTCGACAGCGGCGGGCGCGTGTCGGTGCCGATCGGCACGCCGTGCAGCCAGATGCCGTAGCCGGTGCGACGTTTGAACTGGTCCCAGAGATTCGGGTAGTTGAGCGGGAACGCACCGGCACCATAGAACGCGGGCAGCTTGCTGCCGTCGATCCAGCCGGTGACGTGATAGATACCGACCGGGGTGCGGTTGTCGCCGGCGCTCTGCTTGCCCCAGCCGTTCTTGCCCATCGCCGCGTAGTGGTGGCTGATCAGCTTCAGCTGTCCGCCGTCGTTGCCAAGCACGTACAGCCGCGCGCGCGGCAGATCGACGACGATCAGATGCTTGAAGCTGGTGGCGAGGCGCAGCACCGAATCGGGCATCGTGCCGGCCTTCGGCACCGCACGTTCGCTCGCCAGGCGCAGGCGGGCCTCCTCGGCCAATGCCTGCAGCTGCGGCTGCGGGGCGTCGACCGCAAGCCGCGTCTTCAGCTCGCCGTAGAACTGCTGACCGAGACGGAAGTCCGGTGCCTGCGCATTGAGCGCCGCGAGCGAGTGCAGGGCGTCATCGGCCTTGCCCGCCGACAACAGATCGGCAACCGCGCCGAACTGTTGTTCCGGCGAGCTCGCAAAGGCAGATGTGCTGATGACCAGCAGCGCGGCGGCCAGCTGCGCCAGCCGCGTGGATGAAATCGTCGACATCGAACGAACCGCGTCCCCCACAAAAACCAGTCTGGCGTTCCGTTCAGGTCATGGCCGAACGGAAGGTGTTCAGCGCGTGTACTCGCGGACGATTTTCCAGCTGCCGTCGACCGGGACCAGTTCCAGCACCTTGTTGACGTTGTCCGAGTAGGCGTCCGAGGTATAGGCCTGGTTGAAGCTGACGCGCACGGCGCCGTCCTCGATGTCGCTGGCCTTCGGGTCGATCACGCGCACGCTGATCTTTTTCGGCGTGCTGATGCGATCGCGACGCTGCGCAGCCCAAGTGTCGCGCGAAACGCCACCTTCCGGTTTGAACTCGGGCGCGTACATCGCCAGATAGGCATCGACATCCTGGCTGGCCCAGGCCTGCGCCCAGGCCTGTACCTGCGCGATCGCAGCTGCATCGCGGGCCGCGCCTTCGCTGCTCTTCGGCGCTTCGGCCGGTGCCGGCTTTGCTGCCGCGACCGGTGCCGCGGCGGTGACGACCGGCGCTGCCGGCGTCGCTGCCACGCTGGCCGCCGGCGGCGGCGCGGCAGCCGGCAGGCCGAGATCGGTGTCGAGCTGGTTGATCACGGCCAGCTTGCGGCGCGCCGCCTGATCATCCGGATCGAGCGACGCGGCCTTGCCGTAGGCGGCAGCGGCCAGTGCGGCGTAGATGTCGCCGAGATTCTCGTGCGCGGTGGCGTAGCTCGGATGCTTGGCGATCGCTGCCTGCAGCGCGTCGCGTGCCTTGTCGTAGTCGCCCTGAGCGGCATACAGCACCGCGAGATTGTTGTAAGGCTCCGGCAGCTGCGGGTAGTCGCGCGTCAGGTCGGCGAACACGCGGATCGCGTCCTTGCTGCGGTTGAGCTTGACCAGCGCCACACCCTTGGTGAAGCGGGCTTCGGCATCCTGCGGATTCTTGGCCAGGTGATCATCGAGCTTGCTCAGCGCATCGCTGGCATGGCCACTGTCGATCAGGGCCTGCGCCTGTTGCGCGACGCTGGCGTCGGCATGGACGGCCGGTGAAAGTGCGACCCCGGCCGCAATGACGGCCGCCAGCGCGGCATAGCGAAATCTTTCCATCGGATCCTGCCCCTGATGTTTTTCGTTGAGCCCGGCAACTATAACAGCCGGTCCGCCGCGATTCGCGGCCAAAAGCCTGCATGAAGTCCTACTTCTGACGACGGTAGGGATTCGGGGTGCCGGGCGGTAGCCGCTTGAAGCGCCGGTGCACCCAGAAGTACTGCGCCGGCGCGAGCCGTATGCCCTGTTCGATCGCGAGATTGACGCGCGCCGCGTCGGCGAGCTCGTCGCCGGACGGAAAATGCTCGAGCGCCGGCAGGAAGGTCACCCGGTAACGGCCGCCGATGCGTTGCGGAAAGTACGGCACGACCTTCGCGCGGCCCATCTGCGCGAGGCGCGCGGTTGCGGTGATCGTGCCGACCGGCACACCGAAGAACGGCGCGAACACGCTGATGCGCGGGTCCAGGGTTTGATCCGGTGCGTACCAGATTGCATGGCCCTGGCGCAGCGCCCGCACCAGCGCGCGCAGATCGTCGCGCGGCAGGGCCGGTTCGCCGGAGCGGCCTTCGCGCCACCGGTGCATGAAGTAATCGAGCACGGCGTTGTTGTAGGGCCGGTACATGGCGTGGAACGGCCGTTGCGCGAGGCAGACGTAGCGAGCGCCGATTTCCAGCGTCGTGAAGTGGCCGGTCAGCAGCAGCACGCCGGAACCGTCCGCCTGCGCCGCGTCGAGATGTTCCAGCCCGACGATCTCGCCGCGTCGCCGCAGCCGCCAGTCCGGCGCGAACCAGGCGATCGCCGCTTCGAACAGGCCGGCGCCGAGCGCGCGAAAGTGCGCATCGATCCATCGTGCGCGCGTGGTGGCATCGAGGTCCGGAAAGCACAATTCGAGATTGACGCGAACGATGCGGCGGCGGCCGCCGAGAACGCGACCCGCGAGCCAGCCCAGACCTTCGCCGATCGCCAGCAGCAGGGGAATCGGCAACCAGCTCACCAGCCACAGCAGACCGATGCCGATCCAGGTCGGCCACCAGCGCGGGTGGAAATGGCGGGCTTCGAGCGCAGGCGCAGCCATGGCGATCGGTCGAAAAGTGTCGCGCATTGTAGCGACCATGGGCGTCACGTAGGCTGCGCGTCCATGCGTGCCCTCTACACCGCTCTCCTCTATCTGGCGACGCCGTTCGTGCTGCTGCGGCTGTTGTGGCGCAGTCGCGAGCTGGCCGCGTATCGCCATCGCTGGAACGAACGCTTCGGATTCGTCGCCAGGCCCGCACAGCCGATCGCGGTCTGGGTACACGCGGTGTCGGTCGGCGAGACCCTGGCCGCGGTGCCGTTGATCCGCGCCCTGATCGCAAGACATGGCGCGGGCCGGGTCTGGGTGACGACGACCACGCCGACCGGTTCCGAGCGCGTCACCGCGCTGTTCGGTGCCGATGTCGTGCACAGCTACGCGCCGTACGACCTGCCCGATGTCGTCGCCCGATTTCTCGCCCGCGTGCGGCCGGGCAAGATCGTCGTGATGGAAACCGAGCTGTGGCCGAACCTGCTGCGCGCCGCGGCAGTGCGCGACATCGCGCTCAGCATCGTCAACGCGCGGCTGTCGCCGCGCTCGTTCAAGGGCTATTCGAAAGTTGCCGGCCTTGCGCGGCGCACGCTGGCCGACTGCAGGCAGATCGCGGCGCAGAGCGCGGCCGATGCGGAACGCTTCCGGCAGCTTGGCGCCGCGCAGGTCAGCGTGATGGGCAACATCAAGTTCGATCAGCAGCTGCCTGAAGCACAGCTCGCGCTCGGCCGACAGCTGCGCGCCAGGCTCGGGGCGCGACCGGTGTGGATCGCTGCGAGCACGCATGAGGGCGAGGACGAGATCCTGCTCGCCGCTCACCGCGCGCTGCTGGCGACGCAGGCGGACGCCCTGTTGTTGCTGGTGCCCCGTCATCCGCAGCGCTTCGATGCGGTCGCGCGGCTGGTGGCGCGCGAATCGTTCACGCTGATCCGCCGCAGCGCGCTGGCGGCGTTCGACGGCGGGACGACACTGATCGACGCGCAGGTCCTGCTCGGCGACAGCATGGGTGAAATGTTCGCGTACTTCGCCGCCAGCGATGTCGCCTTCGTCGGCGGGTCGTTGCAGGCGGTCGGTGGTCACAACGTACTGGAGCCGGCGGCGCTCGGCCTCCCGGTGCTGTTCGGTCCATTCATGCACAACTTCGTCGCCGCCCGCGATCTGCTGCTCCACGCCCATGGCGGCATCGAAATCAGCGCCGCATCGTTGCCGGACACGCTGCGCGTACTGCTCGGCGACGCGAATCGGCGTCATGCGATCGGCGCCGCGGGGCGTGGCGTGGTCGAAGCCAATCGCGGCGCGCTGCACAAGCTGCTGGCGGCGATCGGCGAAACCTGATCCCGGCGTGCCACCACGGCCCGCCCATGCGGTGAAGGATGTCGTTCTTCCGGCTGCACGGCTTGCATATATTTCGCATGCGAAATAAATTGACGACATCATCCTGCCGGGCGTCGCCACGATGTCGACTGAAGAATCCATTGAATTCGCCGCCGCCGATGGCTATCGGCTGCATGGCAGCCTGCAACGGCCGTTGCGCGCGCGCGCGGTGATCGTCATCCATCCGGCGACCGGCGTCCCGGAACGCCTCTACCTGCCGTTCGCGCGCTTTCTTGCCGCGCAGGGCTACGCGGTGCTGACCTATGACTATCGCGGCATCGGCCGCTCGGCACCAGGTTCGCTGCGCGGCTTTTCGGCGCGCATGCGCGACTGGATGGAACAGGATGTCGCCGCCGCGACGCGCGCGTCCGCGGCGCTGTACCCGGGATTGCCGATCCTCGCGATCGGTCACAGCGTCGGAGGCCATGCCCTGGGCATCAGCGACGCCACGCACGAGTTGCGCGCGGCGGCGATGATCGCCAGCCACGCCGGCTATGTCGGCAGCATTCGCGGCTGGACCGAGCGACTGCGCGTGCGTGCCGTGCTGCTCGATCTCGGGCCGCTGCTGCTTCGCTGCTTCGGGTACCTGCCCTGGCGCCGACTCGGCCTGGGCGAAGACCTGCCGGCCGGCGTCGCGCGCGAGTGGATCGGCTGGTGCCGGCAACCGGGCTATTTCTTCGACGATCCCGCGTTGCAGGCGCGCAGCCGTTTCGGCGACAAGAAGCTGCCGCTGCTGGTGCTCGGCTTCACCGACGATCCGTGGGCGAATCCGCGCGCGATCGACGCACTGGTCCGGCACTTCGCACAGTGCCCGCTGGAGCGCCGGCAGATCGCGCCGGCGGATGTCGGTGCCAGGGCGATCGGACACATGGGCTTTTTCCGCCAACGCTTCAGCGACAGCCTGTGGCCGCAGCTGCAGGCCTGGCTGGACCGACAACTGCCGACGGAGCTGTCCGCCGCGACATAATGCGGCAATGACGAACGGCACCGATCGCAGGCTCATCTATCTGCTCAATGTCGGCCAGCGCCGGCTCAATCGCTGGCTCGAAGCGCGTCTCGGCGAGAAGGGCATGATCTCGGCGGCGCAGGCGGGTGCGCTGTTCTATCTGGCGCGGCACGACGGGGCGTCGATTGGCGAGCTGGCACAGACGCTCGATCTCGCTGCCTCGGCGATGACCGGTCTCGTCGATCGCATGGTGCGCGCCGGCCTGCTCGAGCGCCGCCGCGATACGCAGGACGGGCGCGCGGTGCGCCTGCATCTGAGCGCTGCCGGACGCGATGCCTTGAAGACCGCCAATCGCGAACTCGCGCCGCTCAATGCCCGGCTCGCCGACGGTTTCAGCGATGCCGAGATCGACATCGTTGCGCGCTGGCTGGCAAGCCTGCGCGACAAGTTCGATACCGAGCACGAGGAGTGATGGCCTTGGCGCTACCATGGCCGCGATGAGCGATCTTGTCGTGATGAGGCCGGAAGGGTGCGAGGGGGCTGTCGCGAAGCACGGCTTCGCGCCCGAGCACGCCCGCACAGGGATGTGCGGGCCGGGGCACCGCGCCATGGATGGCAAATCGCGATGAGCGATCTTGTCGTGATGAGGCCGGAAGGGTGCGAGGGGGCTGTCGCGAAGCACGGCTTCGCGCCTGAGCACGCCCGCACAGGGATGTGCGGGCCGGGGCACCGCGCCATGGATGGCAAATCGCGATGAGCGATCTTGTCGTGATGAGGCCGGAAGGACTCTACTGTCCGCCCGGCGACTTCTACATCGACCCGCACAAGCGCGTCACCCGTGCCGTTGTCACGCACGCGCACGGCGATCACGCGAAAAGCGGCTGTGCCCGCTACTGGACGGCGACGCCGGGCTATCGGCTGCTGAAGACGCGGCTCGGCGCCGGTGCGCAGGTCAAGCCGCAGGACTACGGGCAGATTTTCGAACTCGGCGACGCGCGTGTTTCGCTGCATTCGGCCGGACATATCCTCGGCTCGGCCCAGGTGCGCATCGAAGTCGGTGGCGAGGTCTGGGTCGTTTCCGGCGACTACAAGCGTGACGCCGATCCGAGTTGTGCTCCTTTCGAGGTCGTGCCTTGCGACGTGTTTGTCACCGAAGCAACCTTCGCTGCTCCGCAATACGTGTGGCCGCCGGACGGCACCGCGAGCGCGGAAATCTTCGCGTGGTGGACGCGCAATCGCGAGGACGGTGTTGCCAGCGTGCTGTTCTGCTATGCGCTCGGCAAATCGCAGCGCATTCTCGCCGAACTGACGCGACACACCGACGCGACGGTCTATCTGCACGAGGCGATGACCAAGCTGGTCGGCCATTACCGGCGCGAGAACATCGCCATGCTGCCGACGCGCAGCGTCAACGAGTGCGTGCGCAGTCATGACTTCCGCGGCAGCCTGATCCTGGTGCCGCCGCACGCTTTCGGCACGTCCTGGCTGAAAAGGCTGGCGCCTTACCGGACCGGCTTCGCCTCAGGCTGGATGGGCGCACCCGGTGAGCAAGGTAGCGGCCGTGCGGCGAAATACGATCGCGGCTTCACGCTCTCGGACCATGCCGACTGGCCGGCGCTGCTGCGCACGATCGACGAAACCGGTGCGCGCCGCGTGCTGGCGATGCACGGCGATACCGCCTTGCTGATCGAGACCCTGCGTGCGCGCGGCCTGCAGGCCGATGCCCTGATCTGAAGCTCCGCAACGGCGGAACCGGGACGGAACGGAGCAAAGGTCCGGCCAGACCTTCATTGCCCTCCGCTCGGCTCGCGAAATCCGCAGGGTCTGCCAGGCGGCGCTGCACGAGCCCGTCATCGCGACGTCGCGAAGCGGCCGTGGCGATCCAGGTGCGGCACTCGCGCAGGGAGCCGCCGGATTGCGGCTCCTCGCCATGAGGAAGCGAGTCGTTGTCCGGACCTTCCCCGGGGCTTCAGCCGTCGATCTGGCCGGCGTTGTCGATGATGCGGCCGACCAGACCGTATTCCTTGGCCTGCTGCGCGCTCATCCAGTAATCGCGTTCGGTATCGCGCTGCACACGCTCCAGCGGCTGGCCGGTTTCGCGTGCGAAGATCTCGTTCAGACGCTGGCGCATCAGCACGATCTCCTTGGCCATGATCGCGATGTCGGACGCGGTGCCGCCGGCGCCGCCGGACGGCTGGTGCAGCATGTAGCGGGTGTTCGGCAGGCTCAGGCGGTTCTCCGGCCTGGCGGCCGAGTAGATCAGCGCGCCGGCACTGGCGACCCAGCCGGTGCCGATGACTTTCACGACCGGCTTCACGAACTTGATCATGTCGTGAATGGTGTCGCCGGACTCGACGTGCCCGCCCTGGCTGTTGATGTAGATCGTGATCGGCTCGTCGGAATCGGCGGCCAGCGCCAGCAGGCGGGCGCTGAAGCTTTCGGCGAGCTTCTGGTTGATCGCGCCGTAGATCAGGATCGTGCGCGCCTTGAACAGGCGCTCCTCGAGCGCCGGCACCTTGCGCGCTGCGGCCTTGGCCTCGTCTTCGTCTTTCTCGGCCTGCTTGGAATCGTGATCGAGCATTTTTCTTTCCGGTTGCCGACCGCGAGCGGGTCGCGGCCGGTACAGCGCATGGAGGGCGGATTCTAGGAGACGTTCGCGTCGACTGCACGCCGGCGCCACAGGCCGATCTCTATGGGCGGCCCGGCGCGGCGCAAGGTCGGCGCCGCGGACTGGCGGCCCTTGGCGGGCCGGTTCGCCGGCTTACGGCGCAGTCGGCGGTGTTGCGGCGTCGGCGTCCGGTTCGCGCAGCCAGGTCTGGGTGCGGCCCAGCAGGGAAAAGCCGATGAAGCCGCGCACGTCGAGCTTCCGGCCATTGTCGGCCATGGTCAGCTTGACGCCGTAGATCTTGCCCTTCTCCGGATCGAGCACCTGGCCGCCGTCCCACTGGTCGCCGTCCTTGCGCACGTCCCAAAGCACCTGCATGCCCAGTATCGGCTGGTTCTTGCGCTGGCCCTCGCACTTCTCGCAAACCGGGTTCGGCTTCGACGGATTGATCAGCTTGACGACCGTACCCTGCAACTTGCCGTCCTGTTCGGTGATCGTGATCAGCGATTTGGCCTTGCCGGTCGCGTCGTCGATGGTCTTCCAGGTGCCGACCGGCGTATCCGGGGCGGCCCAGGCGACCGGAGCGAGGCTCGTGGTCAGCAGCAGCGCGGTGACGAACAGCGGACGTTTCAGCGTTTTCATGATTCCTCCACAGGGGCTTTCATCTTAATCGGCACGAGCAGCGTCGCGGCACGGTACTGAATCCGTTCTTAATCCCGCGGCGGGCATCTGGCTGGCACGACGAGGGCTGATTTCCTACCGCGCCGGCAATCCGGACTTTCTAGAATCCGCGCATGCTTGATCCCTTGTCGCCGCCGCAGACCTATCCACCCCCCGACTTCGTCGAGCCGCTGGCCCATGATCCGGCGCAACTGCGCAGCGACGAATACGACCAGTTGCTGCGTCGCGATCCGCAGCGCTATGCCGATGTCGTGCAGGCGATCAGCGCGTTCGGCGTCTGCGTGATCGACCGCGACGGCCGCATCGCCAGCTGGAACCGCGGTGCGACACGACTCTCGGGATGGCGCGAGCGAGAAATCGTCGGCCGGCCTTATGCGCAGATGTTCGTCAACGACGGCGCACGAGACAACGCGCCGCAGCAGTCGCTCGATTTCGCCCGCACGCATGGACATTGCCGCAGCGAGCACCGCCGGCGCCGCCCCGACGGCAGCCATTTTCTCGCGGAATGCACGCTTGATGTCGTGCGCGGCGCCGGCGGCGAGATCTTCGGCATCGTCGAAGTCTTCCAGGACATCACCGAACAGAAGGCCCGGCAGAGCGAGCTTTACGAACGCGCGACGCGCGACAGCCTGACCCGGCTGTTCAACCGCAGCCATTTCCTCGACATCGGTGCCCAGGAATTCGAGCGCGCCCGGCGCTTTGCCGAGCCCTTGTCGGTCGCGCTGTTCGATGTCGATCACTACCGCAAGTTCAACGACAGCGAAGGTACCGACACCGGCGATCGCGCGCTGGTCGGTGTCGCGCAGACCCTGACGGCGGGCCTGCGCCGCATCGATGTCATCGGCCGGCTCGGCGGCGACGACTTCGCGGTGCTGCTGCCGCGCTGCGACAAGGGTCCAGCGCTGGAAATCGCGCAGCGCCTGCGGCTGCAGGTCAGCGAAAACCGGATCAGCACCGACGGCCCGCACCATGCGTCGGTCCAGGTCAGTGGCGGTGTCGCGGCCATGCGGCCGCTGACGCGCGATTTCGGCGAGCTGATGCGGCATGCCGATGCCGCGCTGTTCAAGGCCAAGCGCGAAGGGAGAAACGCCGTGCGCGCGTGGTTCGAGTGATCGGCGGCGAATAAATCCGCTGCGCGACCCGATCCAGCACCTGTGATGCTCGCCGTACCGTCTGTACGGCTGCGCTTCTCGGCACAGCCTCGGGCCGCTCGCGACGATTTCTTCGCTGCCGATCAGAGGCTGTGCGCGGAAAGCGCGAGCTTGGCCCTGCTCGCAACGCCGAATCCGCGCGTGACACCTGCAGGAGCGCGACCCGCGGGCTTCACAAGGCCAATCCCTTCTCGCTTCCAGGAGGGCAGAGGGTCGGCTCGAGGGCTTGGTCAGTCAGGCGCTGAAGCTCGCGCGACAAGAGTGCGCAGGATGTTCTACGTCGACTGCTTGTAGTAATCCGGCCGCCCGGCCGTCCACAGCTCGCCCCAGAGCTTGCCGCCGCCGTCGACGGTCAGCACTTCACCGGTGATGAAGCTGCCGCTGCTGGCCGAGAGATAAATGCAGGCTTCGGCAATTTCCATCGCCGTGCCGGGCCGCTTCATCGGGTTGGCGAGCGGGAATTCCCTGACGGCTTCCGGCGGGTAGACCTCGAGGCCTTCGGTTGCGGTCAGGCCTGGTGCGACGCAGTTGACGCGAATGCCGAGCGGTGCCCATTCGACAGCGACGGTGCGCGAGGCGCCGATGATGCCGGCGCGGGCCGCGACCGTGTGCGCGACACCGGGCATGCCGCGCTCGGTGACGACCACGACATTGACGATCGAACCCGAGCCGCCACCACCGGCAACCGGATGTTCTCGCCAGTACCGCGCGGCGCGCTGCATCATGTACCAGCTGCCGTTGAGGTTGTTGTTGATGACCGCGGCCCAGCCCTTGGGCGCGTAGTCGATCGCAGGTTGCGGATACTGGCCACCGGCGTTGTTGACGGTGAAATCGAGGCGGCCGTACTCGGCGTGTATGCGCTGGAACAGCGCGTCGACCTGTTCGGCCTCGCGAACATTGGTCGGCACCGCCAGCATCGTCGCGCCCTTGCCGCGCGCGAAGTCGACGACCGCGGCCAGCTTCTCCGCCGTGCGCCCGCAGATCACGACGGTGGCGCCGAGGCGGGCGAACAACAGCGCCGTCGCGCGGCCGATGCCGCTGCCGCCGCCGGACACCAGCGCGACCTTGCCGGCAAACAGATCGGATCGGTAAACCGTGTCGGCGGACCAGACCGATTCCGGCGTGTTGGCGTCCAGCTGCGCCTGATAAGCGTGGCTCATGCGGGGCTCAGCTGCGCAGCAGCTCGCCGGCGATGATCATCTTGCGCACTTCCGTCGTGCCGGCGCCGATCTCCAGCAGCTTGATCGAGCGATACAGACGGTTGATCTCGGATTCCCAGATGTAACCGCTGCCGCCGTGCACCTGGATGGCGTGATTGAGCACCTTGTTCATGGTTTCGGCGACATACATGACGCCGGCCGCGGTCAGCTTGTGGATCTCGCCGCGGCCGCCCTCGTTCTCGTCGACAACATCGGCGGCGCGCAGCACCTGATAGGTGTACAGGCGCATCGATTCGACCCAGACGTACATCTCGGCGAGCATGGACTGCACCATCTGGAATTCCGAAATCGGCTTGCCGAACTGCTTGCGCTGGCGGGCGTAATCCAGCGACAGCGCCAGTGCGCGCTCGGCGATGCCGAGGCAGATCGGCGAGATCATCGCACGCTCGAGATCGAGGCCGGACATGACGATCCTGACGCCGCGGTTCTCGTCACCGACCAGATTTTCGGCCGGGACCTTGCAGTCCTCGAACACCAGCTCCGCGGTCTGCGAGCCGCGGAAGCCCATCTTCACGAGCTTCTGCGCGATGCGGAAACCCGGCGTGCCCTTTTCGACGACGAACGCCGAGATGCCCTGCGCGCCCTTGTCCTTGTCGGTCTTGGCGTAGATCAGCAGCACATCGGCCACGGGTCCGTTGGTGATGTAGATCTTGCTGCCGTTGAGGATGTAGTGGCCGCCTTCGCGGCGCGCCGTCGTGCGCATCGAGCCGAGCGCGTCGGAGCCGGCACCGGGCTCGGTGAGTCCGAGCGCGCCGATCAGCTTGCCGCTGTTCAGGCCCGGCAGATACTTCTGTTTCTGCGCTTCGTTGGCGTTGCGCAGGATGTTGTTCATGCACAGGTTCTCGTGCGCCACCCAGGCCAGGCCGAGCGAATGATTCCAGCGCGAGAACGCCTGCAGGATCAGGCCCGAGGTAAACACGCCGAGATTCGAGCCGCCGTACCCCTCGGGCGCGGTGATGCCGAAATAGCCGGTCTCGCCGATCTTGGGAAAGATTTCGGTCGGCCACCATTCCTCGTCGTCCATCTTCTGCGCGAGCGGGTACAGCTCGGCCTGCGCGAAGCGGTCGGCGTTGCCGAGGATTTCGAGTTCGTCGTTGGAAAGTCCGGAAAACGCCTGCATCACGCTCGGGCGTTCGTTGCCGCTGAAGTCTGCCATGGGATCGCTTTGGTGAGTCTGACTTACCAGCATGCTAGTGAGTGAGGCCGGCAACAACTTCGTCCGATCTGGTGAGGGTCCGTCGGTCGGCTTCGGCCTGCCGTCCGGCCGTTGCCGCGCCGTGCCGGGTGGCAAAAACCTACCAGCAGGCCGCTACTGCCGGCAGCGCCGTTCGAGAATGCGCTCGAACCCGATCTGGAGCACCCGATGACGACCCGGCGTGCCGCGCACAAAGCGGTCTGGATGGCGATCCTGCCGGCGCTCGCCGTGCTGGTGCTCGGACTGTTCATCACCGAGCGCGCCTATCGCTACGTCGATCAGACGGCCACGGCCGTTCGCGACGCGCACTTCGAGCAGGAAACCTCACGCATCACGACGGCGCTGGTCTCGCGTTTGCAGGCCTATGAACAGATCCTGCGTGGCGGCGTCGGCCTGTTCGATGCCTCGGACGCGGTCAGTCGCGACGAATGGCGGCGCTATGTCGACAGCATCAACGTCAGCGAAAACTTTCCAGGGGTGCAGGCAATCGCGTTTGCCCGCCATTTGCAGGCCGATCAGCTTGACGCCTACCAGCGGCGGGTCCGCGGCGAGGGCTATGGCGATTTCAGCGTGTTTCCCGCGGGCCCGCGCGGCGAATACACGTCGATCGAATACATAGAACCCTTCACGGGTCGCAATCAGCGGGCATTCGGCTACGACATGTTTTCCGAGGCCACGCGCCGCGCGGCGATGATCAGGGCGCGCGACAGCGGCCGGGCGGCGCTGACCGGGCCGGTGCAGCTGTTGCAGGAAAATGGCGATGATCCGCAGGCCGGCACCTTGCTGTATCTGCCGGTCTACGCGTCGCGGCTGCCGCCGCATGATGTCACCGGCCGTCGTCACGACCTGCTCGGCTATGTCTACGCGCCATTCCGCATGGGCGACTTCATCCGCCCGGTGCTGTCCGGCAGCGCCGATGGCGTGCACCTGCAGCTGGCAGACGCCGACGGCGGCGCGCTGTTCGACGATCGCCCCGCCGGCGAGATGCCGGCGCTGACCGCCAGCCGTCGCATCGAGCTCTACGGTCGGCACTGGCAGCTGCAGTTTGCCGCGATGCCCGGTTTTGCCGGCGGTGGCGCGTCGATGGCGCCGGCGACCGCGATCGCCGGTGTGCTCTGCAGCCTGCTGCTGGCAATGGTCACTTTTCTGCTCGGCAATGGTCGCCAGCGCGCCCAGCTGCTGGCGCGGCGGATGACCGCGACCCTGCGCGAGAACGAGGCGTATCAGCGCGCGATCGTCGACAGCGGCGCCGAAGGCATCCTGACGATCGACGAACGCGGCTTCGTGCAGACCTTCAATCGTGCCGCGGAACAGATGTTCGGCTACTCCGCGCCCGAGGTGATCGGCCGCAACGTGACCATGCTGATGCCGGCGCGCTACCGCGGCGACCACGCCCGTCACGTCATGCAGTTCAATCCGGATCGCGACAGCCGCATCGTCGGCCTGCGCCGCGAAGTGACCGGCCAGCATGCGGACGGCAAGGAGTTTCCGATGTCGCTGTCGATCAATCTGATCGACGCCGAAGGGCGGCGCCGTTTCGTCGGCGTCGTGTCCGACATCAGCGAGCGCCGAGCGGCGGAGCAGGCACTGCGCGACTCCGAGGAACGCTTCCGCCTGATGATCAGCAGCGTCAGCGACTACGCGATCGTCGGGCTCGATCCGGCTGGTCATGTCAGCACCTGGAACGAGGGCGCGCAGCGCATCAAGGGCTACGCCGGAGACGAGATCGTCGGCCGCCACTTCGCCTGCTTCTACACGCCCGACGATCTCGCCGCAGGCAAGCCGCAGCGCGCGCTGCAGATCGCGGCCGAAAAGGGACATTTCACGGACGAGAGCTGGCGCCTGCGCAAGGGTGGCACGCGCTTCTGGGCCAGCGTCGTCATTACCGCCCTGCGCGACTCGACGGGCAAGCTGATCGGCTTCGTCAAAGTCGTGCGCGATCTCAGCGAACGCCGCCACGCCGAAGAGGCGATCGCCGAAGCCAATCGTTTCCGCCAGTCGATCCTCGACGGCGCCGCGTTCGGCATCGTCGCAACCGACGTGGACGGCCGCATCAGCGCGGCCAACCCTGCGGCCGAGCGGCTCTGGTGGCATCGACGCAGCGAGATGGTCGGCCACCTGCGCCTGACCGATCTGATCGACGAGTCCGATCTGGAACTGCGCGCGAACACGCTCGCCAAGGAGTTCGGCATCGTCCCGCCGGTCGGCTTCGAGGTCCTCAAGCTGCGCGCCGGCCGCGGGCTGGCCGACGAGAACGAATGGAGCGGGCGCCGCAAGGACGGCTCATCGGTGCCGCTGGAGATTGCCATCACCGCACGCCGCGATGCCGACGGACGGATCATCGGCTATCTGGCGATGGCCTACGACATCACCGAGCGGCGCCGGCGCGAAGAATACGTGCGCCACATCGCCCATCACGATGCGCTCACGCAGTTGCCGAACCGCACCCTGTTCAGCGACCGCGCCAGCGTCGCGATCGCGCGTGCGCGCCGCGACCACAGCCAGGTCGGCGTGATGATGATCGATCTCGACAATTTCAAGCGCATCAACGACTCGCTCGGTCATCACGTCGGTGACCAGATGCTGATCACCGTGGCCGCGCGGCTCAAGGACTGCGTGCGTGAATGCGATTCGATCGCGCGCATGGGCGGCGACGAATTCGCGATTCTGCTGCCCGACGTGCGCGACACTGCCAGCATCGTGCGCATCGCCCAGTCGGTGATCGCGGCGATCGATCAACCGGTCGTCGTCGGCGCGCACGAACTGCGCGTCACCGCCAGTGTCGGTATCAGCGCCTACCCCAATGCCGGCGACGATCCGGCGACCCTGCTGAAGAACGCGGACACGGCGATGTACAAGGCCAAGGTCGGTGGTCGCGATGGCTACCGGATCTTCACGCAGGACATGCTGCTCGAAGCCGAGCAGCGCATCGTCGTCGAAACCGAACTGCGTCGGGCGCTGGCGCGCGGCGAATTCGAGATGCACTACGAGCCACAGGTCGCACTGCAGAGCGGCGAAGTGTTCGGCGTCGAGGCCCTGATCCGCTGGCGGCATCCGGAGCGTGGTCTCGTGTCGCCGGCCGAGTTCCTGCCGGTCGCCGAGGAAACCGGGCTGATCGTGCCGATCGGCTACTGGACCCTGCACACGGCCTGCCGCGAGGCGGTCACGCTGCAGGCGCGGCTGGGGCAGCGGCTGACCGTCGCGGTCAATCTGTCGCCGAAGCAGTTCGCGCATCCCGAGTTGATGCAGAACGTGCAGTCGGCGCTGGCCCATTCCGGCCTGCCCGCCGAGCTGCTCGTGCTTGAAATCACCGAAGGTGCGCTGATGGCGAATTCCGAGGAGACGATGGCGACACTGCACGCGCTGCGCGGCATGGGCATCGAGATCGCCGTCGACGATTTCGGCACCGGCTACTCCAGCCTTTCGTACATCACGCGTTTCCCGATCGATCTGCTCAAGATCGATCGCAGCTTCGTGCACGACATCATCAACGATCCGGCCGATGCGGCGGTGGCGCGTGCGATCATCGCGATGGCGCACGGTCTCGGCATCAAGGTCATCGCCGAAGGTGTCGAAACGCAGGATCAGCTGGTGTTCCTGCGCGATCGAGCCTGCGATGCGGCGCAGGGGTATCACATCGGTCGCGGCGCCGCGATCGATGCCTTCGCGCTGCAGGGCTACCATTTCTGCAAGCCGACGCCGGCCGACGAGCTGCCGTCCAAGATCATCAGTCTGAGCCAGGCGCGCGAGCGCAACGCGTCCTAAACGCCCGGTGCTTCCGCCATCGTCTGCTGCAGGACCTGCAGCAGACCGGGCAGCTGTGCGTGCAGCTGCGGCAGATGATCCGCCCAGGCGTGCGCCGCATCGAGCAGGGCCTGCGGCCTTCGCAATCGCGCCGCCGTGCGCGTCAGCGCCTGCGCGATGCCGGATGGCTCGGCGTAGGAGCGCAGCAAGGAACCGAAGGCCGCCGCCGAAGTGCGGCGGCCGCCGGCCAGCTCGAACCATGGTGCGGCATCGGCGATCGCCACACCGGCGCGATCGCAGAACACGGACAGCGGCTCGTCGCTGTAGCGCCGCCAGTCGACTGCCAGCGCGTGATCGAAGCCCAGATCGAGAACAATGCCGGCATATCGGCGGGTGCCCGGTGCGAAGCCCTCGCGCAGAACGCGCACCGCCGGGTGCCGGTCGGTCTGCGCGTCGACCCGGCGATGCAGGCGGATGCCGAGTGCGATGTCGTCGGGATACGCCGACAGATCGGCGCCGTGCACAACATCGCCGAGAATGCTGCCGGCCAGCGAGGTACCGCTGCGCTCGGCGAGCCAGAGATGCGCGAGGAAGTTCACGGCGCGATCGCGTCGACCAGACCCCAGTCCAGGGCCCGTGCCGCGTCGATGCGCAGTCCGCTCAGGCCCAGCCAGGCGACGCGCTGGCGGCCGATGCGGCGCGTGATGCTGATGCAGCCGCCGGCACCCGGAATCAGGCCGTACTTGAGTTCGGGCAGCTGGAACCAGGCGTCATCACGCGCGACGATGCGGCCGGCGAAAGCCGGGAATTCGATGCCGGAGCCGATGCAGGCGCCATGCACGAACGCCGTGCTGCGCGAAGCCAGCTGCGCCAGCAGGCGGCCCGGCAAGGCGAGACTGCGGACCAGATGCGCGGTCGCCGGATCGGGTGCCGTCCCGAATTCGCGCAGATCGCCGCCGGTCGAGAAGCATTTGCCGCGAGCGCGAATCTCGATCGTGGCGATCGACGCATCGCTGACCGCCAGCTGCAGGGCTTCGCACAGTGCGTCGCGCATCTCCACCGTCATTGCATTGCGGTTGCCGGGCCGGTTGAGCGCAAGCTGGAGGCGATCCTCCTCGCGCGTGATGACGACGGCCGGACCGTCCTCGTCCGGCGCCGCCCGGTCGCCGGGATGGGCGTTGCGCCAGCCGTGGAATTCCGGACCGTTCTGCAGCGCCGCGTAGGCCAGTGACTCCGCGCTCAGTGCCTCGGTAATCGGCAGCTTCTCGATCAAGCGCAAGAGCTGCACGAACACCATTGCCGCCAGCGGATGGCGACGGACATTGGCAATCAGGGATGCGGCAGCATCGATGTCGTCGACGACCGCATCGCAGGCGACGGCGAACGGCGCGTCGCCGGCGCCGATGCCGACGACCGGCGCCGGCAGCGCGCGCAGCCAGTCGTTCAACGCGCGATCGGCGCGGTCGCCGGCGCCGAGCGCCAGCAGCAGCAGCGGTTCGCCGAGCGGCGAATGCGCGCGCCGTTCGCCCAGCGATGCGAGCTGTCGCAGCTGGTCGACGGACAACGGGACCGGAGTGGATGACATGGCGTCACGCTAGAGCGCCGTCGCCGCGACGGCAAGCGCCAAAGCCCGAATCGGGCAGCGCGTGCGCGCAGCTGGCCGGTCGCCGCGCCGGCTCAGCGTTCGCCGCGTCGCAGCAGCTTGAAGAATCCGTACGACGGATCGTCAGGGCCGGGCGCGCCGATGTGCGCGCCGGCCAGAAACGGATGATCGAGTTCGATCCGGCTCGGATTCGCCGGATAGGCCCAGTCGGCAACGATGCTGCGGTGGCTGAACTTCCAGACGCCCTGGCGTTTTTCGTATTTGTCGAAGTAGCGGCCACCGATCAGCACATCGTACAGGCCGTCGTTGGTCTTCACCTGATGCATCGCGATCAGGTAGATCTCGCCCTCCGCGCGAATGCCGTCGAGTTTGAGATTGATGGTCGTGACGTTGTGGTGCAGCACCGCCATCGGCGCCTGGATTTCCGGCAGCTTGTCGAGGAACTCCTTGGCTGGACCCTTCGCGAACTTGCCGTGCTCGTCGATCGCGTCGTCGTGATACAGCGCGCGCATCTTGTCGAAATCGTGCCGGTCGGCGGCATTGCAATAGGCGTACACCAGTTCGGTGATCGCCTGCTTGTCGAGCAGGATTTCGAGTTGGCGTTCGAGGTCTTCGCGCATCATCGTTCTCCGTTGCGAGGCACGAACCTAGCACTCGCAACGCGCGGCGCGTTCCCCTGAACGGGTGATGCCGGGAATTCCCTCTCCCCGCGCGCGGGGAGAGGGAGGCACATCACATATTCCTGCGATAACGGCCGCCGACTTCGAACAGCGTCTGCGTGATCTGGCCGAGCGAGCAGATGCGCACGGCATCCATCAGCACTTCGAAGACGTTGTCGTTGGCGATCACCGCATCGCGCAGGCGCCCGAGCATGGCCGGTGCATCCTTGGCGTTGCGCTTATGGAAGTCCTTGAGACGGGTCAGCTGCGACTGCTTCTCGTCGTCGGTCGAACGTGCCAATTCGATTTCATGCTGCTCGTCGTCGCCCTTCGGATTGCGGAAGGTGTTGACGCCGATGATCGGCAGCGAGCCGTCGTGCTTCTTGTGTTCGTAGTACAGCGACTCTTCCTGGATCTTGCCGCGCTGGTAGCCGGTTTCCATCGCGCCGAGCACGCCGCCGCGCGAGGCGATCGCCTCGAATTCCTTGAGCACGGCTTCCTCGACCAGATCGGTCAGCTCGTCGACGATGAAGCTGCCCTGCAGCGAGTTCTCGTTCTTCGCAAGGCCGAACTCGCGGTTGATGATCAGCTGGATCGCCATCGCGCGCCGCACGGATTCTTCAGTCGGCGTCGTGATCGCCTCGTCGTAGGCGTTGGTGTGCAGCGAGTTGCAGTTGTCGTTGATCGCCAGCAGCGCCTGCAGGGTCGTGCGAATGTCGTTGAAGTTCATCTCCTGCGCGTGCAGCGAGCGGCCCGAGGTCTGCACGTGGTACTTGAGCTTCTGCGAGCGCTCGTTGCTGCCGTAGCGGTTCTTCATCGCCACCGCCCAGATACGACGTGCGACGCGGCCGATCACCGTGTACTCCGGGTCCATGCCGTTCGAGAAGAAGAACGAGAGGTTCGGCGCGAAGCTGTCGATGTGCATGCCACGCGCCAGATACGACTCCACGTACGTGAAGCCGTTGCTGAGCGTGAAGGCGAGCTGGCTGATCGGGTTCGCGCCGGCTTCGGCGATGTGATAGCCGGAGATCGAGACCGAGTAGAAGTTCTGGACCTTGTGCTCGACGAAGTACTGCTGGATGTCACCCATCATCTTCAGCGCGAACTCGGTGCTGAAGATGCAGGTGTTCTGGCCCTGGTCTTCCTTGAGGATGTCGGCCTGCACGGTGCCGCGCACCGTCGACAGCGCCTTGGCCTTGAGCGCCGCGTGCTCCTCGGCATTCGGCGCGCGCTTCTGGGCCGCGGTGAACTGTTCGACCTGCTGATCGATCGCGGTGTTCATGAACATCGCCAGGATCATCGGCGCCGGGCCGTTGATCGTCATCGACACGGAGGTTGTCGGCGCGCACAGATCGAAGCCCGAGTACAGCACCTTCATGTCGTCAAGCGTGGCGATCGACACGCCGGAGTTGCCGACCTTGCCGTAGATGTCCGGGCGCAGGTCCGGGTCCCAGCCGTACAGCGTCACCGAGTCGAACGCGGTCGACAGGCGATGCGCCGGCATGCCCTCGGACACGCGCTTGAAGCGGCGGTTGGTGCGGAACGCATCACCTTCGCCGGCGAACATGCGGGTCGGGTCCTCGCCTTCGCGCTTGAACGGGAACACGCCGGCGGCAAACGGGAAGTAGCCCGGCAGGTTTTCCTTCATCAGGAAGCGCAGGGTTTCGCCGTCGTCCTCGAAGCGCGGCAGCGAGACCTTGCGGACCTTGGTGCCGGACAGCGATTCGCTGGTCTGCTTGGTGCGGATCTCCTTGTCGCGGATCTTCACGACGTCCTCGTCCTGCGCGTAGCGTGCGACGAGCTCCGGCCACCGCGCGAGCAGCTTCCGGGCTTCCGTCGTCAGCTCGCCGTCCTTGGCCGATACCAGTTCGTCGAAGCCGCTTGCCGGCTTGCCGGCCGCCTCGAACAAGGCCTTGGCGATCTGCAGCGACTGGCGCTCGCGTGCAACGCGGGCCTGTCGCGCCACTTCCTTGTGATAGCCGCGCACGGTATCGGCGATGTCGGCGAGATAGCGCACGCGTTCCGGCGGCACGATCGCGCGACCTTCCGACGAGGCCTTGACCGTGACCTTCGGCAGCTTGCCGGCCGCAAGCTTGAGACCGAGCGCGCCGAGCTTTTCGGCGAGCGCCTGATACAGCGCCGTCACGCCATCGTCGTTGAAGCGCGACGCCATCGTGCCGTAGACCGGCATGTCGTCGGGCTTGCGCATGAACAGTTCGCGGTTGCGCTGGTACTGCTTGCGCACGTCGCGCAGCGCATCGGCCGCGCCCTTGCGATCGAACTTGTTGATGGCGATGAAGTCGGCGAAGTCGAGCATGTCGATCTTCTCGAGCTGCGACGCGGCGCCGAATTCCGGCGTCATTACGTACAGCGAGGTGTCGACGAACGGCACGATCGCCGCATCGCCCTGGCCGATGCCCGAGGTCTCGACGATGATCAGGTCGAAGCCCGACAGCTTGCAGGCGGCGATCACGTCCGGCAGGGCTGCCGACAGTTCGCTGCCGGTGTCACGCGTTGCCAGCGAGCGCATGTAGACATTGTCTTGGCCTTCGGTCCAAGGCTCGATCGCGTTCATGCGGATACGGTCGCCGAGCAGCGCGCCGCCGGTGCGCTTGCGCGACGGGTCGATCGAGATGATGGCGATCTTCAGCGCGTCGTTCTGGTCGAGACGCAGGCGCAGCACCAGCTCGTCGGTCAGCGACGACTTGCCGGCGCCGCCGGTGCCGGTGATGCCGAGCGTCGGCGTCTTGATGTCGGCGGCCGCCTTGCGGATGTCGGCCTTGAGCGCATCCGGATAGCTGCCGTTCTCGATCGCGGTGATCGCGCGTGCCAGATCGCGGCGGCTGCCGGATTTCAGCGCTTTCAAAGCCTCGCCGGGCTTCGGCGCCAGCGGCGTCAGGTCGTAGTCGCAGCCCTGGATGACGTCGTTGATCATGCCCTGCAGGCCCATGCTGGCGCCGTCTTCCGGCGAGTACAGGCGCGCGACGCCGTAGCCCATCAGCTCCTTGATCTCGGCCGGCACGATCACGCCGCCGCCGCCGCCGTAGATCTTGATGTTCTCGCCGCCGTTGGCGCGCAGCAGGTCGACCATGTACTTGAAGAATTCGGTATGGCCGCCCTGGTACGAGGTGATGCACAGGCCCTGCACGTCTTCCTGCAGCGCGGCGTTGACGATCTCGCCGACCGAGCGGTTGTGGCCGAGATGGATCACCTCGGCGCCGGTGCCCTGCAGGATGCGGCGCATGATGTTGACGGTCGCGTCGTGGCCGTCGAACAGCGAGGTGGCGGTGACGAAGCGCACCTTGTGCTTGGCCTTGTACGGCTTGAGTGGCGCGGGAACGGAAAGGTCGGTCATGACAGGTACCGGTTGGCGCGGAGCCGGCTCCGCGGGAAGACCGCCGATTTTACGACCGCCGCCCTGCGTAAGGCATGTCGAAAAACGCCGTGAACGATGACCGAATTTGCCATACTGACCGCCCGACCGGAACCGGATCGCGCCGTCAGCGGCCATGATCAGCATCGAAAAGGGCAGTGTCGCGATCGCCTTCGTGCGCGAGGCCTTGAGCGGCGTCGTCGAGCGCGGCCTGGCGCCCGACGACTTCCTGCGCCGCGCCGGCATCGACCCGTCGCTGCTGGCCCGCGACGAGGCGCGCGTCTCCGCCGATGCTTTCGGCACCTTGTGGCTCGACATCGCCGCGGCCCTCGATGACGAGTTCTTCGGTCTCGATACACGCCGTCTCAAGGTCGGCAGTTTCGCGACGCTCTGTCATCTGACCCTGCACACGCGCAGCCTGCGCGAAGCGCTGCTGCGCGGGACCCGCTTCCTCAATCTGCTGCTCGACGACACGCGCGTCGAGTTCGACGCGGGCGACGATGTCGCCAGCCTGCGCTTCATGGTGCTGCGGGTGACCGACGAGCAGCGCCGACGCTTCGCGCACGAGACGCTGTTCGTCATGCTGCACGGGCTGCTGTGCTGGCTGATCGGCCGGCGCATCGCCATCCGCACCGCGCGGTTTGCGTATCCACAGCCACCGTGGTGGCGCGAGTACATCGCCGTCTATGCCGGCGACGTCGGCTTCGATGCCGCGCAGACCGTGTTCACGTTCAACGCGCTCGATCTGGAAGCGCCGGTCGTGCAGAGCGAACGCAGCGCCCGCGAATTCCTGCAGCGCGCGCCGCGCAACTTCATCGTCAAGTACCAGAACCCTAAAAGCCTCGCCGCGCGCATCCGCCGGCGTCTGCGCGGCACGCCACCCGACGCCTGGCCCGGCTTCGATGAACTGGCGGTCGACTTCCGCATCAGCGCGTCGACGCTGCGTCGTCGTCTCGACGACGAAGGCCAGTCGATCCGCGCGATCAAGGACGCGCTGCGCCGCGATCTGGCGATCCGTCATCTGACGCGCTCGCGGCAGACCGTGCTCGAGATCGCGCAGCTGCTCGGCTTTGCCGAGGCGAGCGCCTTCCATCGCGCGTTCCGGCAGTGGACCGGCGTCAGTCCCGGCGACTACCGCCGCCGCAGCGGCGCCAGCGATCCCGCCTAGGCGCGCCGCTCCCGTCTGCCGGACGCGAGCATGAGCGGCGGACGCCGCGGCATCGCGAAGCCCGACCATTTGCGTGCATGCTGTTCGCCCTGTCGCCGAAGCGGGAGCACGCCATGTCCATCGATGTCGATCTGCTGGTCATCGGCGCCGGCTCCGGCGGCGTGCGTGCGGCGCGTGTCGCGGCCGGCTTCGGCGCGCGCGTGGCGATTGCCGAAAGTCGCGAACTGGGCGGCACCTGCGTCAATCTCGGTTGCGTGCCGAAAAAGCTGTTCGTCTACGGCGCCTCGTACGCCGACGACTTCGCGCACGCGTCGAGCTACGGCTGGCACGGCGCGGCACCGGCCTTCGACTGGCCGACGCTGCGCGACAACAAGAACCGCGAGATCGCGCGCATCAACGCCGTTTACGGTCGGTTGCTCGCCGACGCCGGCGCGCGCCTGATCCGCGGCCACGCGCGCCTGCTCGACGGGCATACCGCGGAGATCGGCGGCGAACGCATCCGCGCCGCGCACATCCTGATCGCGACCGGCTGCGCGCCGGACGTGCCCGACATTCCCGGCGCCGAACATGCGATCACGTCCGATGACGCCTTCCACCTGCCGCGACTGCCGCGCCGCGTCATCGTTTCCGGCGGCGGCTACATCGCCGTCGAGTTCGCGTCGATCTTTCATGGCCTCGGTGTGCAGGTCACGCAGCTGTATCGCGGTGAACGGTTCCTGCGCGGTTTCGACGACGGCATCCGCGAGCATCTGCGTGCGCAGCTGTGCCTGCGCGGCATCGACCTGCAGTTCCAGGCCGACATCGCACGCATCGAGCGGCGCGCCGACGGCGTGCTGGTCGCGCATCTGTGCGACGGACGCGCGCTGGAGACCGATTGCGTGATGTTCGCGACCGGCCGCCGGCCGCCGGCCGGTGACGGCCTCGGCCTTGCCAGCACGCGTGCGCGTCGCAAGGATCGCGGCTTCATCGAGGTCGACGACGATTTTCGCACCGCCGAGCCGTCGATCCTCGCGGTCGGCGACGTCGTCGGCCGCGTGCAGCTGACGCCAGTCGCACTTGCCGAAGGCACGGCCGTCGCGCGTCAGCTGTTTCGCCCGGACGCATACCGCAGGCTCGACTACGAGCTGATCCCGACCGCCGTGTTCAGCCTGCCGAATATCGGCACGGTCGGCCTGAGCGAAGCGCAGGCGCGCGAGCGCGGCCATGCGCTGCAAATCTTCGAGAGCCGCTTCAAGTCGCTGAAACTGACGCTGACCGATTCGCAGGAGCGGACCTACATGAAGCTGGTCGTCGACGCCGACAGCGGCCGCGTGCTCGGCGCGCACATGGTCGGTCCGGACGCCGGCGAGATCATCCAGGGCATCGCGATCGCCCTGAGGGCCGGTGCGACCAAGCAGGTTTTCGACGACACCCTCGGCATTCATCCCAGCACCGCCGAGGAGTTCGTGACGATGCGCACGCCGCGGCTGGCTCCGGCCTGAGCGACGATGAGGCCGGCGCGCCATGTAAAGACCCGGTAAAGCCTGCGCTGCCGCCGTCGCGATCTGCGCTACCGTAGCCGGACCGCCGCCTGGATTGACATGAGCGCTACGCCCCGCCTGCTGCTGATCGACGACGACCGCAAGCTGACCCGTCTGCTCGCGGACTATCTGCGACCGCAGGGTTTCGAGGTGCAGGCCGTGCACGACGGCGCTGAAGGCATCCGTCGCGCGGGCGCCGAAGCCTGGGATCTGATCGTGCTCGACCTGATGTTGCCGACCGTCGACGGCTATTCGGTGCTCAAGCACCTGCGCGTGCAGTCCGAGGTGCCGGTGCTGATGCTGACCGGTCGCGGCGCCGAGGAAGATCGCATCGTCGGCCTTGATCTGGGTGCCGACGACTACCTGCCGAAGACCGTGTCGGCGCGCGAGTTGCTGTCACGCGTGCGCGCGATCCTGCGCCGCAGTGCGCACGCGCCCAAAGGCGTGCCGAACATCAGCGTCGGGCCGCTGCAGATCGATGTTGCCGCGCGCGAGGTGCGGCTCGATCGCGAGCTTGTCGCGCTGACGCCGGTCGAATTCGATCTGCTGGCCGCGCTGGCGCGGCACGCCGGTCAGGTGCGCAGCCGCGATCAGTTGCTCGAAGAGGTCCGTGACCGTGAATTCACCGGCCATGACCGCTCCATCGATGTCCATATTGCGGCGTTGCGCCGCAAGCTCGGCGACACCGCGCGCGATGCGCAGCTGATCCGCACCGTGCGGGCGGCCGGCTATCTGCTCGGCGAGCCGGCCGCAACATGACGCGACCCGGCCTGCCGCTGTCGATCAAGCTGCTGCTGTGGCTGCTGCTCAATCTCGTGCTGCTGTTCGTTTTGTTCGCGTTCACCTCCGGGCAGTCCGGTTTCGGCTGGCAGAGCCTGCTGTCGGTGCCGGTGCGCGAGCGCCTGTTCACGATCGGCCAGGGCCTCGGCCGCGAACTGTCGACGCAGCCGCAGGCACAGTGGCCGGCGCTGCTCGACGCTTACGGGCAACGCTATGGCGTGCGCTTCGAATGCTGCCGGGCGCGTGGCGGGCCCGAACACGGGCCGCCGCCCGGCCCGCCCCCCGGCGCCGGCGATCGACCGCCGCCGCCGGACGGCGGGCCGGCGCCGCAGGGTCGGCCGGATGACGCGCGCTTCGACGGGCCGCCGCCGCCCGACGATCAGAATCCCGCGCATCGCATCGAACTGCGCCATACCGGATCGGACTACCAGCTGCGCGTGCCGACGCTGCTCGGCGCCGGCAACGCGCGCGCGCCGGCCGATCTGATCATCACGGCGGCCAGCCTGCAGGCGCTGATTGTCTTTCTCGGCCTGCAGCACTGGCTGCTGCTGCCGCTGCTCGGCGCCTTGCTGTCGGTGCTCTGGTGGTTGCCGCTGCTCGCGGCGCTGACGCGGACGGTCGCACGCATCACGGCGGCGACCGCGCGCATCGCCGAGGGCCGTTTCGACGCGCGCGTCGCGGTCACCTCGCGTGATGAACTCGGCCAGCTTTCCGAAGCGGTCAATCGCATGGCCGCGCGGCTTCAGCAGCAGGCGGACGCACAACGTCGCTTCATGGCGGACATCGCGCACGAAGTCACGGCGCCGCTGTCGCGACTGCAGATCGGTCTCGGCATTCTCGATGCCGGCGCCGGAGCCGGCGAGGCCGAGCGTGCGCAGTTGCAGGATCTGCATGACGATGCCGCGGAAATGTCCGAGCTCCTGCGCGAGCTGCTGCTGTTCTCGCGTGCCGACGCCGAATTTGCGCAGCGCGCGCTGCCGACGCGCTTCCTGTTGCGACCGCTGCTCGATGCGGTCGCGCAGCGTGACGACGGTGGCGGCCGTGTGCGCATCGTGCTCGACGCCGACATCGAGCTCTGCAGTCATCGCGCCTTCCTGCAGCGTGCGCTGTCGAATCTCGTGCGCAACGCGCTGCGTTACGGCGGCGATGCGGGGCCGATCGAACTGCGCGCCATGCTCGATGGCGAACAGATCGAGATCGCCGTGCTCGATCGCGGACCCGGCGTGCCGGAGGCGGCGCTGGCGCGGCTCGGCGAGCCGTTCTTTCGGCCGGAGGGTTCGCGCAGCCGCGACAGCGGCGGCTTCGGGCTCGGTCTGGCGATCGTGCGCCGCTGCATCGCGGCCTGTGACGGCAGCGTCGACTTCCGCAATCGCCGCGACGCGGCACAGGGCTTCGAGGCGTGTTTGCGGCTGCCGCGCGAGATCGCGCCGGCGCGCCTGTAGACGAGTGGTGCAAGATGCCGGCGCGGCGCGGCAACGAAGGCGGCTGCCCGACGGCTCATGCCGACGATCGTGTCGGCGCCGCCCCGTCGTTGCCACGATCGGCGACAACAGCGCCGCCGCCATCGCCGGTCGCGCGCCTGGCCTGCCGGACATTGCCGGCCGAGCCGGACGAATCAGCGCGGCAGCATGTAGGCGCGGTCGCGGAACAGCCGCACGGCGGCGTCGACGACCTCGGGATCGAAGGCGCTGCCGCGACCGCGTTCGATCTCCTGCAGCGCCGCTTCGAGCCCGAGCGCCGCACGATAGGGGCGGTGCGCGGACATCGCCTCGATCACGTCGGCGACCACCAGGATGCGCGCTTCGCGCAGGATCTGTTCGCCCTTCAGTCCGCCGGGATAGCCGCTGCCGTCGTAGCGCTCGTGATGCTGATGGACGATCTCGGCGATCGGCCACGGAAAGGCGACATCCTTGAGGATCTCGTAGCCGGTCTGTGCGTGGCATTTGATGAGATCGAACTCGGGCTTGGTGAGGCGGCCGGGCCGCGCGAGGATTTCGGCCGGTACGGCGATCTTGCCGATGTCGTGCACGGTCGCCGCCAGGCTAAGCCCTCGCATGCTGTCGTCGCTGCAGCCGAGTTCGACCGCGATTGCTCGCGCCAGCTGGGCGACGCGCTGCTGATGGCCGGCGGTGTAGGGGTCGCGGGCTTCGAGCGCGTTCGACAAGGCGCGGATGGTCGCTTCCATCGCGCTTTCCAGCTGGCGCCGGTCGCTGATGTCGCGCGCCGAAGACACCAGATACGAGCGACCGAGGTCGACGCGCTTGATGTTCACTTCGACCGGAAACGTCGTGCCGTCCTTGCGCCGGTGGCGTGTTTCGAAGCAGGCCTGTCCGACGCCGCGCAGCTGTTCCATGCGCTCCTTCGGAACGCCGTCCTGCAGCAGCGGATCGATGTCGAATGCGGTCATCGTCAGCAGCTCCGCGCGGCTGTAGCCGAGCACATCGCAGGCGGTCTGGTTGAGATCGAGAAAGCGCAGATTGTCGATGTCGAGGACCTCGATCGCGTCGCTGGAGCGGTCGATCAGCTCGCGGAACAGCTTCAGCTCGTCCTGCGTCTGCCGGCGTTCGGTGATGTCCATTGCCACACCGACGACGTGACTCACCGCGCCGTTGGCCGGGTCGCGGACCGGATAGCCGCGATCCCAGATCCAGCGCAGCGCGCCGTCCGGCTGCGCGATGCGGTACTCGACCGCCATCGCTTCGCCGCGCGCCTTGGCCGCCAGTGCGTCCGCTACACGCGCGCGATCGTCCGGGTGGATGGCGTCGGCGAACGACCGCGGATCGGCGTACAGGCTTTCGCAGCTGCGCCCCCAGATCCGCTCGTAGCCGGGACTGATATAGAGCATGCGCGTGCTGTCGGGGTCGCTGACCCAGAATACCTCGGCGATGATCTCGGTGATTTCCTTCAGGCGCTCGCGACTCGCGCGCAGCGCGGTTTGCGCCGCCGTGCGGGCGCTGATGTCGCGCAGCTGCATGACGATGCCGCGTACCTGCGGATGGTCGACGAGGCTGGTCGAGACTGCGTCGACGACGCGCCAGGCGCCGTCGCCGCGACGCACGCGGCGTTCCGAGCGCGTCGACGAGCCGGGATGCTCGGCGAGGAAACGCAGGCGCGAGAGCGCCTCCGCGCGCTCGTCATCGTGCAGGAAATCGCCGACGTGATGGCCGCGGAGTTGCTGCTCGGTGAAGCCCATCAGATCGACCGACGGGCTGACGTAGCGGACCACGCCGTCTTCGTCGAGCACGATGACGACGTCCGGCGAACACTCGACCAGACTGCGGAAATAGTCTTCGGTCGGGTGCGCCGCCGCAGCGAACGGAGTGCCCGGAGTGGCCGGTCGTACGGATGAGCTGAGCATGGCGGTGTACCTCGTAAGCCTGCCCAGCAGACCGCATCGCCGGCCGGCGCGCATTGACCGGCGTCAAGTTTGCCGCGTTCAGAACATCGGATCGATGCGCACGCCGTTCATGCTGTCGAGCGCGAGCTGCGTCGTGCTGCCGATGTCGCCGGGTGGCCGCTCGCCCGGGCCCGAGGCTTCGACCAGCACGAAGGGCTTGCCGTCGTAGCGCAGCGTTGCCTGATCGGCAGCCGGCGGTATCGCGATGCCGAGCAGATAGTGCTGCGGCACGTGGACGCCGATGATCGGCGTATCGGTCAGGTTCTGCAGGATCGCCGCGAGCAGCGCCGCCTTGGTGTCGCAGTCGCCGTAGCCGCGTTCCAGCGCGCGCGGCGGCGGGTAGAAACCGAGGATCTGGCGGCCGTCCTCGCTCTGCGAAGGCTTGCGGTAGAGCAGGCCGGTCTGCACCAGCGCGATCGCCGCATTGATGGTCCATCGCGTGTCGTGGCCGTGTTCGGCGGCGACGCGCCGCAGCGCTGCGGCGACGGGTTGCACGCGCGCGCGATTGCGCTGCACGACCTGCGCGATGTCGACGTACAGATGCGTCTTCTGTCCGGGCACGATGCGCATGCGCAGCGCGTGTTCCCGGTAATAGCGCGCCGTCTCCTGGTCGAACTCGTCCTGCTCGCAGTGCTGTCTCGCCATGCAGGCATCGAGCAGGGTCTTGAGTTCCTGATCGGAGACGCCGAACTCGCGCAGCGACGCGCGACCGGCGGTGTCCGGCAGCTCGAAGCCGATCGACAGGGTTTCGCCCGAGAACGTGCGGAAGCGCGTGCTCACGCGATACAGGCCGTCGGCCTCGTCGGCGGTGCGGTAGCTGCTGGTGAAGGCGCCGCCGCGCGTGGCGTTCGCCGGTATCAGGTTCGCATCCTCGTCCGCGGTGCTTGATGCCAGCACCGCCGGCGCCGTGGCCAGGCCGATTGCGGCGATCACGGCGGCACGGCAGATCCGCAGGAGCATCGATGACAGCGGATGAGGTAGCGGCGACGGTGTGCTGGCGTCCATGGTGGGGATGGCGGGGTCCGGGGGCCTGCCCGACCGATCCAAGTCCCGTGCGACACGGCCATGCCTGTGTCGGGCGATGCGTGTAGGGGATTCGTACTACGCGCTGTGCATCGAAGCGCTCGCGCGGTGCGCGCAAAGCCACGCGAATTGCCGTTGATGGCGGTCGCCATCGCCGCCCGCCGCACGGAAATTCTGTCGCGGCGTCAGTGTGATGGCGCGATCGTCGGGACCGTGCGAGGCGAATTGCGCGACGGACGATGTGCGTCCGCATCGACGCCTGGCAGGGCGATGTCGGAAAAGTGCGCGACGCTACCAGCGGCATCGGCCGGCAGACGAATGGCGCGGCACGCTGCGGCAGCAAGTACGGCGCGGCGACGCGCGCCCGTCGTCCGGTGTCGGCATCCCGACATTCGATGTCCGATCTGCCGGAAAAACGTCGGCACAGGCAAGACCTGTGCCCGTGACAGGATTCGGCGCGCGCACGCGTTCAGCGCCGACTCGGGCAGATCATGGTGTGCTTGGCGCCCGTCTGGCATGGAATGCGGCGCGTGCTCTTGAAAACGCGGGAGCTGCCGCGATGAAAGCGGGCAGTGCCTGCGCGATGCTGGCAAGCTGCGCCACGGCATGAAGTCCGGACGTGCGGGCATTTTGCCCTGCCGTGGTCCGTACCAGACTTCGCCTTCATGATTCCGCCATCGGCGGAACGGAATAATGGACCGCCGTTGTCGCGCCTCCTGCGGCGCGCGACGGGAACCAGAGGGGAGTTGCATGGATGCTGCCTCCGAGGCCCGTTTCACGCCCGAACCGAGCCGGCTGGATTCGCAATACCGCGCCGTGCGGCGCAAGAGCCTCGAACTGGTCGAGCCCTTGTCCGATGCCGACGCGACCGTGCAGTCGATGCCGGACGCGAGCCCGGCGAAGTGGCATCTGGCCCACACCAGCTGGTTCTTCGAGACCATGGTGTTGCAGCCGTATCTGCACGGTTACCGCGTGTTCGATGTCCGCTACAACTACCTCTTCAATTCCTATTACGACAGCGTCGGCGCGCGCCAGCCGCGTCCGCAGCGCGGCGTGCTGACGCGGCCGACGCTTGACGTCGTGCGCGCGTATCGTGCGCATGTCGACGACGGCATCGCTGCGCTGCTGCGTGCCGGCAGTGCGGCGCGCGCGCTGGAGTTGATCGAACTCGGCTGTCATCACGAACAGCAGCACCAGGAACTGCTGCTCACCGACATCCTGCATCTGTTCGCGCAGAATCCGCTGCAGCCTGCATACAAGGCGCCGGAGCCGCTGCCGACGCAGGCCGCGTCGGGCGCGGCGCCGCAGTTCCTGCGCTTCGACGGCGGCATCGTCGAGATCGGCCACGACCGGCGCGGCTTTGCCTTCGACAGCGAAGGCCCGCGGCATCGCGTGCTGCTGGAGCCGTTCGCACTGGCCGACCGGCTCGTCACGAATCGTGAATGGATGGACTTCATCGACGACGGTGCGTATCGCAATCCGCTGCTGTGGCTGTCCGACGGCTGGGCAAGGGTGCAGGCGCAGGCCTGGACGATGCCGCTGTACTGGCAGCACGGCGAAGACGGTTACCGCAGCATGAGCCTGCGTGGCGCGCAGGCGGTCGATCCGGCCGCGCCGGTCACGCACATCAGCGCCTACGAAGCCGATGCCTACGCGCGCTGGGCCGGCAAGCGTTTGCCGGGCGAGGCCGAGTGGGAACATGCCGCAGACGGCATCGCGATCAGCGGCAATTTCGCCGACTCCGGTCGCCTGCGCCCGAAGCCGGTCGGGCCGGGCAGCGGCCTGCAACAGATGTTCGGCGACGTCTGGGAATGGACGCGCAGTCCGTTCGCGCCGTATCCGCGCTTCAAGCCGGCAGCCGGTGCGGTCGGCGAATACAACGGCAAGTTCATGTCCGGGCAGCTGGTGCTGCGCGGTGGCTCCTGCGTGACGCCGGCCGGCCACATCCGCGCCAGTTATCGCAATTTTTTCCCGCCCGAGGCGCGCTGGCAGTTCTCCGGGCTACGACTGGCGGAGGATCTCTAGACATGCTCGACATCGTCGACGAACGCACGCGGCAACTCGAAGCATTTCGCGAAGACGCGATCGCCGGCCTCAGTCGCAGGCACAAGACCCTGCCGAGCCGTTGGCTCTACGATGACGAAGGCTCGCTGCTGTTCGAGCGCATCACCGCGCTTGCCGAGTACTACCCGACGCGCACCGAGACCGCGATCCTGCGCGAGCACGCCGACGACATGGCGGCGTTCTGTGGTGCCGACGCCGCGGTGCTCGAATACGGCGCCGGTGCCGGCATCAAGACCGAAATCCTGCTCGATGCGCTGCAGTCACCGCGCGTCTACGTGCCGATCGACATTGCCGGCGACTTTCTCGAACAGACCGCCGCGCGCATGCGGCCCCGTTTTCCGGACATCGAGATGCGGCCGGTGGTCGCCGACTTCACCGCCGACTTCGACCTGCCGCGCGGCATCCCGCGGGCACATCGTCTGGCCTTCTTTCCGGGTTCGACGATCGGCAATCTCGATGTCGGGGAGACCTCGGCCTTCCTCGGCCAGATCCGTCGCCACGTCGGCGCGCAGGGTGCCGCGATCATCGGCGTCGATCTGCGCAAGGACCTGCCGACCCTGCTCGCCGCCTATGACGATGCCGAAGGCGTGACCGCGGCGTTCAATCTCAATCTGCTGGCGCGCATCAATCGCGAACTCGATGGCGACTTCGCGCTCGACGGTTTCCATCACGAGGCGCGCTGGAACGCCGCCGAATCCGCCGTCGAAATGCATCTGGTCAGCGAACGCGCGCAGCGTGTGTCGGTCAGCGGCTGCCGCATCGACTTCGCGGCCGGCGAAACCATACACACCGAAAGCTCGCGCAAGTACGACGTCGCCGGCTTCGCACTGCTCGCCGAAAGCGCCGGCTGGGACCTGCAGCGCAGCTGGACCGATCCCGAGCAGCGCTTCGCCGTGCTCGGCCTCAAGCCTGAAGCGGCGTAGCCCGAGAAACGTCGCATGAGCAGCAAGCCGATCCGGATTCCCGGACCCGATCATCCGATCGCGATCGAGCCCGTGTCGCGCCGCGTCGTCGTCATCGTCGCCGCGCAGGTGATCGCCGACACGCGCGAGGCCCTGATGCTCAAGGAAGCGAGCTATCCGGGCGTGCTGTACCTCCCGCGCAGTGACGTGAAGCTCGCACTGCTCGAACGCACGGACCACCGGACGTACTGCCCATACAAGGGCGATTGCAGCTACTACAGCATTCCGGTCGGCGGCGCGCGTTCGGTCAACGCGATCTGGAGCTACGAAGCCCCGTACGATGCCGTCGCCGCGATCAAGGACTGCATGGCGTTCTATCCGGACCGGGTCGATCGCGTCGAACAATCGGCCTGAAGGCCGCGCACCTACTGCTTGCCCGCCTCGGTCGCCTGCCAGGCGGCAACGCCGATCTTCTCGATCAGACCGAGCTTTTCCAGCGACGCCATGGTCGCGGTCGTGCCGACAGGGTTGCCGTTGACTTCGACGCGCGTGCCGCTGACGCAGTACGCCTGCCAGCCCTTGCCGAGCCAGTTCATGACCACGGTCTGCGATTTGCTGAGCTTCTTTGCCAATCCATGCTCCTGCTTGATGTGATCGATCTGCTGCGCGTTCACGACAATGCGCGAACGATGCCGTAGACAAGGCCGGCCATCAGCAACGCGCCGATGCCGAGCAGTACATATGCGCCGCGCGTCATGCCCTTGATCACCTGCTTGATGGCGGCGCGATCGTTGACGTTCGGAAATTCGCCGTCCGGCACCGGCACACCGAGGAAGTCGCACAACGGACCCCAGCCCTGGTCGACGGAATAGATCAGCAGTCTGTCGGCCGGAACCGCCGCTTTCACCTCGGCGACATGTCGATGGTAATGCGCGATCGCCGCGCTGCGATCCTGCATCGTGCCCTGGTGCGAGCGCTGCCAGATCAGCTTGTGCGACATGTCGCCCATCTTGCGGCCGAACGGCGTGATCAGCGCGAGGAACTTGAACTGCCACATGATCTCGGTGAAGTAGATCGTGTCCATCGTGCTCTCGTACCAGGCCTCCGCACCGCGCGGGTGAACGGTGAGCAGGACCCTGGCATCCGGGTAGGCCGCCAGCAATTCGCGCCAGACGCAGCAGGCCGGGTTGTCGATGGTGGCCGAGTAGCGGGCGAACACCTGCTGCCAGTCGAACTGCGTGCCGGGCGCCTGGTTGGCCACCTCGCGCCAGAAATCGAGATGCGACCTGTTCTGCTTGTTCTCGATGACCTCGAACATGTGATAGCACGGAAAGCCGAGCTGATTGAGCGCCGTGCAGACCGACAGCGTGCCGGTCCGTCCGAAGCCCGCGCCGATGATTTTCAGGTCCACTGTCTGTTCCCCAACCCCGATTTTCGATGCTATCGAGTCGGCATATCGTCCACAAGCGGCGGTACGAAACGACATCATCGTCGGCAGCGATGTGCGAGAGTGCGCGGCCGGACCGAGCACGCACTCGGATTTTCCCAGCACCGGAACGGTCACCATACCCAGCGCATGAACAAGCATCGCGGTCCTCTGCTGAGCCTGCCGATTCACGCGGCCTTGCTGGCCGCGCGCGATGCGGGCGTGCAAACCATCGACTGCACGCTCGATCTGGGTCGCACGCTGAGCCGGGTCGATATCGACGCCGAAGTCTGGCGCTGCAACGGGCGCGCATTTGCGTACGCGAAAAACTGCAAGGACCGCACGATCTATTACTGGGACGGCGAGGGCTTCGCGCCGGTCGCGCGCTTCACCCATTCGCTTGTCAAGCTGGTGCCGACCGAATGGGGCGCGCCGACCTTCGAGATCGACGGCATCAAGATGCTGCCGACCGCGCAGGTCTCGCCGTACGAAGATGCGCAACGCAAGGTCGGTCTGATCCAGCCGCGCGGCAAGATCGTGCTCGATACCTGCGGCGGCCTCGGCTACTTTGCCGATTGGTGCTTGCGGGGCGACGCGCAGCGCGTGATTTCGTTCGAGAAGAGCCCGGACGTGATCTGGCTGCGCACGCTCAACCCCTGGTCGCCCGATCACACCGCAAAAGACAGCGCGCTGACACTGAGCAACGGCGATGTCGCCGAGCAGATCAGGACGCTGGCCGATACATCGGTCGACGCGATCCTGCACGATCCGCCACGTTTCGGCATCGCCGGCGAACTGTATTCGCAGGCGTTCTACAACCAGCTCGCACGCGTCTTGAAACCGCGCGGTCGCATGTTTCACTACACCGGATCGCCGAACAAGCTGACCAGTCGTCGCGACGTGCCGAACGAAGTCTCGACGCGGCTGCAGAAAGCCGGCTTCAGCACGGAACTCAGCGGCGATGGCGTGCTGGCGATCAGGAACAGTGGTTCTGCAGGTTCAGGCATGCGCCGCTGAGAAGCCTGCACGAACGGTCGCGCGCACGATGTTCTGCAGGAACGGTGCGAACCGCGACGGTCACACCGTCACCTGAAGCGGGCGCCGGGTCCCGGCTGGCGCCGCTCCTGCAGGGCGGCATCGGGCTGCCGGTCGGCAAACATCTCGCGAACCTTGAGCTTCTGGAACTTGCCGGTCGACGTGCGCGGAATCTGCTCGACGAATTCGTAGCCGTCCGGCAGCCACCATTTCGCGAACTTGCCGTCGAGATGCGCATGCAGCTGTGTCGGCGAAACGTCCGTTCCCGGCTTGCGGACGACGACCGCCAGCGGCCGTTCGGTCCAGCGGGCGTGCGGCACGGCGATGACCACCGCTTCGGCAACGGCGGGATGTGCCATCAACTCGTTTTCAAGATCCTGCGAGCTGATCCATTCACCGCCGGACTTGATCAGGTCCTTGGCGCGATCGGTGATGCCGATATGACGTGCGCGACGTCAACCGCTGCACGATCGTGATTTCCGCACGCGGCGCCAGGGCGGTCGCTGTGGAGGTCCGTCGCATGCTGGCCGCAACAGCGGCCGCCTGAGGCGCTGTGCTTCGAATTCGCGCCGCGAACGAGTGCTGCATTGCCGCGCGCCTCTGGACAGGCGTCCGCGTGCCCGCGTATGGTCCGGCGCAGACGCTCGGGAGAAGCGCGATGAAAACGATGGGGAGAATCGCGGCTGCTGCATTCGCGGCAGCCGGCTTGATCGGCCGCGGGGCCGCGGCCGCACCCGGCGATGTCGTGACGGCGCCGTATCCGATCGCCACGCAAGCCGGTACGCCGGACGTGGCCGTGGCAGCGAACGGCACGGCCGTCTACGTCTGGGTCGGCCCCGAACGGGACCTGGTCCACGTCCGCATCGATCAGCCGGCCGGCGTTGCCGCAGCGAGCTTCTCGATCGCCGGTCATCCTCAGGTTCAGGTCCTCACGCCCAGCGTCGCCGTCGATGCGGCCGGTCGTTTCGTCGTTGCCTGGGCCGAGCAGAGCGGTAGCTATCCCTATTATCTGTACCGCATTTTCCTGCGCCGCTTCGCGGCCGACGGCACCGCTCTGTCACCGGTGGTCGCCGTCGATGACAGCGCCGCCGCGAACTTCGATCAGATTGACCCGGACGTGTCGATGAATGCGGCCGGCCAGTTCGTCGTGAGCTGGAGCACCCTGCAGTATCAGTCCTCGGGCAACAGCTTGCTGAGGGTGACGCAAGGGCCGATCATGATGCGCCGCTACAGCAGCGCCGGGCTCGCCAGCGCGGTGCAGACGGTGGCAAGCCGTGAATCCGGCTATCTCAACATTTCGCCGTCCCTGTATCCGGCGCTCGACATCTTCGGGCGACTGCAGTACGCGTCCAAGGGGCCGTCGGTCAGCATCGGCAGCGCAGGCGAAACCGTCGTCGCCTGGACTGCCGGTTTCGTCGAGGAGCAGCGAATCTACAGTCTGGTGTCGACCGCGCCGCTGCTCGGCGGCGGGCTGCAGACCGTCTATGCACAGCGCTTCGACGCGTCCGGCCTGACTCAGGGCAAGCGCATCACGATCGACAGCGCCCTGACCAATGCGCACGAAATCTACGATCCGCCGTCTGTCGCCTGGGCGCCGGATGGGGGCTTTGTCGTTGCCTACGACCGCAACGACGCGCTGCGCTCGGCGGCGCTGTCGCGCGGCATCTACTTCAAGCATGTCGACGCCGCCGGCACGGTGCCGCGCAACGCGACCGAAGTGCAGCGCGGGCCCAGCCCGTTCTGCTGTCAAACCACGTATGACGGCTCGCCGGCCGTGGCCGTGCATTCCGGCGGCGGCTTCGTCGTCGCCTGGCGAAACTTCGGGCCTGAATCGGCGCAGCAGTCGCCGTCGCCGTCGATATCGGCGCAGGTCTATGCATCGGACGGCTCGGCAATCGGCACGGCGACGTTTGCCTCCGACGGCATCCAGTCCAGGCCCGGCATCGCGATGCGCGGCGACGGCGACTGCGTCCTGAGTTGGGGGCATTTCGACAACAGCACCTCGACCGTCAGCGCCGCGATCATCGACGGGCCATAGACGACATCACCGGCGGGTGCACGACCGGGGCGAAGCCGCCGGGTTTCAAGCGCGGAGTTTCGATGCGGCGCGACGGACTTGTCCGTCATCCGCGGCGTTCGCGGCGATTTCTTCGACGCCTGCCGATTCGATCGCACGCTGCAGCAACAGCAGACGCAGATCGAATTCGATCTGGTCGTAGTCCGGCAGCATGTGCCGGCACAGCTGGTAGAAGGCCTTGTTGTGTTCGAACTCGCGCAAGTGCGCCAGTTCGTGCACGACCACCATTTCCAGAAACGCCGGCGCGACGCCCTTGAACAGACTGGCAATGCGGATCTCCGCCTTCGCTTTCAGACGGCCGCCCTGTACACGCGACACCGCCGTGTGCAGGCCGAGCACCTTCTGCATCACGTCCATCTTGTTCTGCCAAACCACCTTGTGCAGCGGCGACGAGCTGCGCAGATAGCGCTGCTTCAGGTCCAGGGTGTAGTCGTACAGCGACGCGTCACTCTGGATCGCGTGCTGTGCCGGATACTTGCGCGCCAGATACGGTGCGAGCCTGTTTGCCGCAATCAGTTCCGCCACGTCTTCATGCATCGAACGCGGATAGCCGCCAAGGAAGCGGGCGATCGTGGTATCGATCGCGGTCGGTGCTGCGTCCGACAAGGCCTCAGCCCGCCGTGCCGGCGACGACGGTGATTCGCAGGTCGTCGCAGATCACGGTCTGCCCGGCGCGAATCTTTGCGGTCTTGCGGCGCTCCGGCTGCCCATCGACCGTCACCCGGCCTTCAGCGACCAGCAGCTTGCCGGCGCCGCCGCTGTCGCAGATGCCGACCAGTTTCAGCAGCTGGTTGAGTTCGACGTACTCGGCTTCGAGCGTGAAGGTGATGGTCGGCATGATCGCGAGCGGGGGCAGGGCGAAGCAGCATATCGCGAAGGGACGCGAATGGCGGTATCGCCGGCATTCCGTCGCCCATCGATACCAGGCCCTTATCCGTGCAACTGCGCTGCCGTGCGCGCATCTGGCCGCCGCGGGCCGATCGTCGACATCTGCGCATGCGCCGCCATCGCGCGCGCTGCTTTCGCGGTCGGGGATCGCCGGCCGCGCGTGCCGTGCGTCGGCGTGCTGCGCCATGGTGTCGGGCCCGGATCGGCGCCTTCGCTGCCGGCCGGCACCGCGTCATCGCTGGCGAGCATCGTGTCCGCGGTTTTTGCCGGCAGGTCCAGTCGTGCCAGCAGAGGCTGTATCGACGAGCGGTAACGAGCCAGCTCTGGACGCGGGATCGCGTGTCCGCCGGGCAAGGCGACGGTGCGCGGATTGCGCGGTGCGCCGCGAACGCGGATTTCGAAATGCAGGTGCGGGCCGGTCGCCTCGCCGCTGGCGCCGACGTAACCGATGATCTGCCCCTGCACGACGGCAGCTCCCTGATGCAGGCCGCTGGCGAACGCGGACAGATGCGCGTAGCGCGTCGAGTAGCCATCGAAATGCCGAACTTCGATCAGCCGGCCGTAGCCGTGCGCGCGACCGGCAAATGCCACCCGGCCGTCGGCGGCGGCCTCGATCGGCGTGCCGGTCGGCGCTGCGTAGTCGACGCCATCATGCGCGCGCCAGACATGGAGGACCGGATCGAAGCGGCGCAGCGAAAAGCCGGAGCTGATACGGGTATAGCGCAGCGGTGCGCGCAGTATCGAGCGTTCGTATGGCAGGCCGTCGGCGTCGTAGTAGGCGGTTCTGCCGCTGGCGTCGGTGTAGCGGAACGCTTCGTAGGACTTGCCGCCGAGCAGCAGGCGTGCGGCGAGCACGGCGCCGGTTTCGACCGGCTCGCCGTCGAGCAGCTGCGATTCGTAAATCGCCGTGAAGTGATCGCCGTTGCGAACGCGGTGCCGCAGATCGAGCCGGTCGCCGAAGATGCGCGCGAGTTGCAGGCTCAGTACCGGCGTTCCGCCAGCCGTGCGGACTGCCTGCGACAGACTGTGCGCGATGCGCCCCTCGAGCGCGCGCTGCCGCAGCTCGGTCCGGCGGCGCTCGATCCGCGCCTGCAGCTGTCCGTTGCGTCGTGCAATGACGAGTGTCGAGATGGTATCGAGTGACTTGCGCACCTGCTGCAGCTGACCGTCAGCGTGGGCCAGAATATCGATCACGTCGCCGGCCCGCGCTTGCAGCAGCGGCTCGGCGTCCTCGCCGAGCGCCTGCACGTCCAGCCACTGCGATGCTGGAAGACCGGCCCTGTCGAACAGCGTCGACAGCGAGTCGCCCGGCTGGACGTCGAGGTGAATCCAGGCGTCTTGCCGCGGGCCGTCGGGCACTTGTGTGACGGTAGCGGGTATTGCCGGTCTGACGACCGGCTGCGAGTTGGCAGGCGGAGCCTGCGGGACGCGCAAGGCCAAAGCGACGCCGATGGCGAGCAGGCCGGCTATGCAGGCCAGGAATGGTGTGCCGGTTGCTGCTCGGGCGGGATTGGCGCGGCAGTCGCCCCCGATCCGGATGTCGGCGCGCGGCGCGCGGCTGTCGCAGGAAGAGGTTGTCAGCATGGTTGGCATCGGGAAGAAGATGGGGTGTGTGGCGTGTCGCGATTCGCGGCATGACGGGAGTTTTCTGCCGAGCCGGTGGCCGATCCGTGGACTGCAAAGACGCCGAGCGGGCCGTCGTCGCCGAACAGCAGTACCGGGTAGGGTCCGGGTTGGCCGCCGAGCCCTTGCATGCCGGGTGCGAGGTCCGGCATGCCGGGCACCGCGAGGCCGCGCGCATGCGGCCGTTCGGCAAGCAGACGGCGGATGTCTTCGGCCGGCACATTGCCTTCGATGATGTAGCCGTCGACCAGCGCGGTATGCACCGACTGCAGCGCCTTCGGCACGCGCAGGTACTCATGCACGAGCCGCACGTAGGGGTCGTAACGCACGCGCACGCGGAAGCCGTGCGCCGACAGATAGCGAATCCAGCGCGTGGTACTGATGACGTCGGCCTGCGCGAACACGAGCAGGTCCGGGCCCGGTTCGGCGGGCGCCTGTGTCGCGGTCAGCAGGCCGGCGGCGGTCGCCGCGATCAGTGCGATGGCGGCAATGATCAGCAGTCGCCGACGCAGCAGCCTGCGGCCGTGAATCTTGTTCATCGCGAATCCCTGGGCGACGATCGTGCGGACCGGAACGGAAGGCGGCGTGTTGCCGCCTCCCGTCGCGGTCGCCGCTTCAGAAGTCCGCGCGCACGATCAGACTGACGTTGCGCCCCGGCATCAGCACGTCCTCCTTGTTGAGGGCGACCGCATTGCGCTGCGTGGTGTTGGTCAGGTTGTGTCCGACCAGCGCGACTTCCAGCCCCGGCCTGGCCGGCAGCAGCCGCCAGCCGACCTGCGCGTCGAGCGAGACGAAGCCCTTGGTGTCGGTTTCCGCTTCGGCGGTATCGTGTTGCGCGCCGGCGTACTTGAGCAGGAAACCGGCATCGACGCTGCCGCGTTCCCAGTCGAGTCCGCCGCCGACGTGATACGGCGGAATGCGCGGCACATTGCCGCCGCTGTCGAGTGTGGCGCGCACGTAATCGGCGAGCAGCCTGGCATCGAGCTTGCCGGCGCCGCCTTGGTACAGACCGATCGTGGCCTTGGCTTCGGCACCGCGGAAGGTCGCGTCCAGCTGCGTGTAATTCAGCTCCTTGAGCTCTTCCGAGTCGCCGACCACGCAGTTGTCGTCGTCATCGCAGGTGCGGCCGGTGAGCGCACCATAGATGTAGTTGTTGAACTTCGCAGCCCACACCGAGCCATCGAGTCGGACCTTGTCCATCCGCACGCGCATCGTCGCTTCCAGCGAATTGGAGCGTTCGATGCCGAGCGTCGGATCGCCGGTTTCGAAGGTGCCCGGCCCGTCATGCGGACCGCGTGCGAACAGCTCCGTCTGCGCCGGTGCGCGTGCGGTGCTCGACAGGGTCAGGCCGAAGCGGACGGCCTGCGAAGCGTCGGCGACCAGTCCGAGCGATGCGCTCAGCGGCGTGAAGTCGCGTGTGGTCGCGACATCGGTCGACGGCGTGCCGTCGACGCCGACACGTTCGACCCGCGCGCCGCTTTGCAGCCGCAGCCAGTCGGCGAGCGGAGCCTCGGTAAACGCGAACGCCGCGTAGCTTCGTGTCGTGGTCGGGAACAGATAATCCGAGTCCTCGCCGAGCGCCGAGAAATCGCGATGCTGCAGCTGCATGCCGAGCGCCGAACGCGAGAACGGGCCGATCGCGCCGAACAGCGCCTCCGCGCGGCTGTCCCAGGCCTTGTTGCGGAACGTCGAATTGACGCTGCCGTCCGGGTTGTTCTCGGTGTGCTGATAACTCGCGTAGCCGCCATCGACGGTCAGCGTCTGCAGCGCGCCGCTGTTGATCGCGAACGACGAACGCAGCAGCTCCTTGGTCTGCTTCATGTCGATGTAAACGGTGTCGGCGGGAATGCCGTACCTGGCGTCGTAGTGGATGACCGCGCCGCCGATGCGGCTCGCGTTGTCGTCACCGAAGAAGTACGAGCTGCCGACCGAGTAACCGTCGCCGTGGAAGAACGAATTGTCCTGCGTGCCGTGTGGCGTGTCGTAGTCGTCTGCGCGCCGGTCGAAGCCGTCGGCGTGCAGCGCGAACGAACCGACGCGGCCGTCGACCTCGCCCGCGCCCTGGCCGGTGTGGCCATTGCTGTCGTAGCTGCCGGTGACGTCGCCGGAGATCGGTGCTTCCGGCAGGTCCAGTGGCACGCGATTGTTGATCGCGTTGACGCCGCCGCCGATCGCCTGGCTGCCGTAGCGCAGGGTGCCGGCGCCGCGCACGACCTCGATGCTCTGCGCCGACATCGGATCGATCGGCACGCCGTGATCGGGGCCGATGTCGGAGACGTCGAAGCTGTCGATGCCGTCTTCGAGCACGCGCACGCGCGTCGCGTCGAAGCCGCGGATCACCGGCCGGCTGGCACCGGACGCGAAGCCGGTGCCGGTGACCCCCGGCACATTGGCGAGCGCGTCGGCCAGATTGGCGCCGCCGGCGCGCAGGATCTGTTCCTTGTCGACGCTGTCGACAACGGTGGCGAGCGCGTCGGCATCCTGCGTCAAAGGCGAGCCGGTGACGGTGACGGTGGCGATGTCGGCCGACGCCACATCGGTGCTGTCCGGGGTGATCGTTTTGTCGGCCGCGTAGCCGGGCGTCGCGAGGAAGGTCGAGGCAATGCAAGACACCACGCCGAGCAGGCGCGGTCGGAAAATCTGGGACATGAAAATCTCCAAATGAACACGGTGCGGCGCGCGCGTTGGCGCGCGCCGTTTTTGATTGACGGTGCGTTCAGTCGAAGGGCGTGGGTGGTCCGCGAATCCGGCAGCGCCGGCGCGGCGCATGGCAGACGATGGCGACGCCTGCGACCTGCAATCGCGGCGGGGCAGGGTGTTCGGGAACAAAACTCGAGCTGTCGCCGGCAATTTCGTTCTGGCCGACGTGATGCAGACACAGCTCGCAGACATGGCCGCTGAGCTTGGGTTGCCAGTGAATCTCGTCGTGCGCCACCAGTGCGCTGCGGCCGAGCAGCAGCATCACGGCCAGCAGGCCGTAGCGGATCACCCGGTGCGTCGCCCGACGAGACATGTTCGTCAGGACGCGCGCGGGCAGTCGACCCGGCCGGACGCCGGACCTGACTCGTCGAGTTCAGTGGAATGATGCAAACGCACTGCAGCCGCTCCGCGCAATGCATGGCCGTCGCAAACGCGCGAGCGGTCATGACCGGCCGTGGACAAACGGGAAAGCGACACCGCGTTCGCGGCGTCACGACCCGATCAGGTCACGCTAGGAGAGCAGCGAGGGTGGGGCGCGACTGTTCGGCCGCGCGTGCGGACGGCGGTCCGGCAGACCGGCGGGCGCCGCCACGGCGGCGATGACTTCGAAGTGCGGCAGGCTCGGCACGACCACCGCGACCGGCGGCATCGGCGCCGCGTGGGCGACCGCGCACAACTCGCAGTGCGCCGCCTCGGGAGCGGTCAGTTCATGCTGCGTGCTGTGAATCACCGCGACGAGCTGCGTCGCGAAGATCATCACCGCACAAAAGACATGAAAGAAATACCGCCGCTGCACGTGTTGTCGTCCCGGAAACCGGTGCCCGGACCGGGCAACCGCTGTCTAAAGTATCACAGTGCTCGATCCGGCTGCGCAGCCGGATTGCGTCGCCGCGATGCGGCTCGCAATGACGGGTATTCCAACTTCAAACCGGATCGGGAGACCGGTCATTGCCCGCGATGCGTGCGGCCAGCGCCAGAAAGAATTCGACGTACTGCGCATGCCCGTCGGCAAACACGAAATTCAGGCGCAGCGGGTCGTGTTCGTCGCTGATGTCCTGCACGGCAGCCCAGGGATCGTCCGCACGGCGCGCGAGCTGCGCGGCATCGACACCGGGTCGTTGCACTTCGCCGCGACTGCTGTCGACATACAGCACCGCATTGTCCGTCGCGAAGGCCTTGCCGAGATCCTGCACCAGCGTCAGGAAACCGCGGTCGCTGCCGCCGCGCAGCATCTGCGTCCGGCCATCGATCACGTGTGCCTGTGCGCTGACCGTGTCGCCGACGCCGACGAGGCGCGGCATCAGTGCCGGGTCGAAATGATCGATCGCCAGTTGCAACAGCGCGTCGTGATCGCGCGGCGCTGCGCGCGCGTGAAAATGCTCACCGAGCGGATAGCGGCCGGTCTGCGCGTGGTAGTAGCGATTGAGGATCACCAGCACGCCGACTTCCTTGACCGCGCCCTTGAGCATGAACTGGAAATCGTGGGTGCCGGCGCTGTCCGCGTCGCCGGGCTTCATGCGCTCGCCGCCGCGTTCGTCGCGGCCGAGGTTGGGCGCGTAGTGGACAAAGAACGCATCGCCCAGGCCGTCGCGCGCGGCATCGGCAAGCAACTGCTGCATGAAGGCTTCGACCTCGCCTTGCAGCTGCCGATAGCGCGACGGCCGATCGGACAGGCGCAGATGCAGATGGTTGAGATTGATCGTCGGCGACACCAGATTGTCGAGCACGGTGGCCTGCAGCAGCGTCGCGACTTCGGCGCCATCGAGATCGTAAGGCGCTGAGCACAGACGCGTGGCAAGAAACCGCGCCGCCCGTTCCGGTACCGCGCGCAGGAAGACCAGCTCGTGATCGCCGACGCCCGGATGCGTGACCGTGCCGTGTCGATCCTGCAATTGCACGCCGCCGCCGGCGAGGCCCGGCAGATAGCGGCCGGCCGCCTGATCCGGGGTTTCGAACGTGGCGGCGACAATCGCGTTCACGCCACGGCTGCCGATGTGTTCACCATTGGTCAGCACCTGGAAGCGCGTGCCGAGCGCGTGCGCGGCCTCGATATAGGCGCGGTCGATGACGCGCGTCAGCGGATCGCGCACCAGAGCCATGCAGACGCCGTCGAGGTCCTGGATGATCAGCAGCTTGTCGCTCGTCGCGAGCGTGTCCAGCAGCTGCACGTGGTCGGTCGAAAGCAGACTTTGACTCAGCATCATCCCTGCATTCTAACGACGCCGGCGACATCGCCGCCGCTCGCGTCGGCTCAGCGCATGCCGTCGCGGACCTTGGCGATGAAGTCGCGCATGTAGGGTTTGTCCGCGAGGCTCTCCGGCATTGCCGCATGCAGCTCGCACTTCAGGCCCTTGCTGCCCAGCGGTTTGCCGATCACGTAGCCACGTTCCAGATACGGCATCACGCTCCAGTCCGGCAGCGCGGCGATGCCGCGCCGGCTGGCGACCAGCTGCAGGATCGCCACCGTCAATTCCGCGTTGCGCCGCTTCGGTTTGATGCCTTTCGGGGCGAGGAAATGGCGCACGACATCGATCATCGCGTCGTCGACCGGATAGCTGATCAGCGTATCCGACAGAAAATCCCGAGGTGTCAGATGGTCGCGCTCGGCGAGCGGATGCTCGGGCGCGAGGATCGCCAGTGTCTCGTAGCTGAACAAATGCTCGGTGACGATGCCGGGCCGTCGCGCCGGCCGGTCGTGAATCACGGCGAAATCGCAAAGCCCCTGCTCGACCAGCGACATCGGTGCGGTCTGGAAGCCGCCGACCAGATCGAGTTCGACCTGCGGCCAGTGCTCGCGAAAGGCGTCCATGGCCGGCATCAGCCAGTCGAAGCAGGTGTGGCATTCGATGACGATGCGAAGTTCGCCGCTGCTGCCGGAGACGCGCTGCACGATCTCGCGCTCGGCCTCGCCCAGCTGCGCCAGCACGTCACGACCGAGCGCGACGAGCCGCGCACCGACCTGCGTGAAGCGCAGCGGCTTGGTATTGCGCTCGAACAGCGCGGTGCCGTAGTGGGTTTCCAGCGCCTTGAGCTGATGCGACAGGGCGGATTGCGTGACGAACACGCGATCGGCCGCCTTGGCGAGCGAGCCGCTGTCGGCGAGCGCGACCAGGGTCTGCAGATGACGGATTTCGAGCGGCGACTGGGCCATGTGGATGCCTATTAATTGAATTCATCAAAAACGGGAAAACGCTGAGATTGAATCATGGAAGCGGCGCGCTGACCATGACGGCCGGTTCTTTTCGTGAAGGTTCTGCCATGCCCGTTGCCCACATCCTCGGCTTTCCGCGCATCGGCGCACAGCGAGAACTGAAGACCGCCGTCGAGGCGCATTGGCGCGGCGCGCTCGACGAAGCGGGTCTGCACGAAGCGGCGCGCGCCCTGCGCCGGCGGCACTGGCAGCAGCAGCGCGATGCCGGACTCGACTTCGTCACGGTCGGCGACTTCGCGTTCTACGACCATCTGCACAACCTGACCGCGCTGGTCGGCGCGTCGCCGGCACGCTTCGGTGTCGGTCCGTCGCCTGGCCTTGCCGACTATTTCGCGATGGCGCGCGGCACGCCCGAACAGCCGGCGCTGGCGATGAAGAAATGGTTCGACACCAACTATCACTATCTGGTGCCGGAACTCGCGGCGGACACGCGCTTTGCGCTGAATCGCGACTGGCTGCTGCCGGAAGTGCGCGAGGCACAGGCGCTCGGCCATCGAATCAAGGTCGTCCTGCCGGGGCCGTTGACCTGGCTGTGGCTGGGCGAAGCCGAGGCCGGCCTCGACAAGCTCGCGCTGCTGTCGCTGCTGCTCAATGTCTACTGGGTCCTGCTTGCGGAACTGAAGACGCTTGGCGTCGAATGGGCGCAGCTCGACGAGCCGATACTGTCCCTCGATCTGCCGGCGGACTGGCGGCAGGCCTTCGTGACGAGCTATGGCGAGCTCGCCGGCGCCGGACCGCAGCTGCTGCTGGCGACCTACTTCGGCGATGTCAGCGAGCATGCGGCAATGCTGCGCGCGCTGCCGCTCGCAGGCCTGCATCTCGATCTGGTCCGTGCGCCGCAGCAGCTCGCGCAGTTCGTCGATGAATGGCCGCAGGATCGGGTGCTGTCGCTCGGCATCGTCGACGGCCGCAATCTCTGGCGCACGGATCTCGCTGCGGCATTGACGACGCTGCATGCCGCGCAGGCCGCGCTTGGCGAGCGGCTGTGGATCGCGACCTCTTGCTCGCTGCAGCACGTGCCGACCGACCTGCGGCTGGAGCGGCGACTCGAACCGCGCATCCGCAACTGGATGGCGTTCGCGGTGCAGAAGCTCGACGAGCTGGCGTTGCTCAAGCGCGCCTTGCGCGACGGCGAGGGCTCGGTCTGGCGCGAGCTGCACGTCGCGGCCAGCGCGATCGCCGATCGTCGCCGGGCGCCGAGCACGCAGGTAGCCGCCGTGCGTGCGCGCGTCGCCGCTCTGAAGCCCGAACACGCGCGCCGTGCCACGCCGTTTGCGACACGTCATGTCGCGCAGCAGGCACAGCTGCGACTGCCGAAGCTGCCGACGACGACGATCGGATCGTTCCCGCAGACCGACGAAATCCGTGCTGCCCGCGCAGCTTGCAAGGCCGGCACGCTGGACGCAGCGGACTATCGCACGGCGATGCAGGCGGAAATCCGCAGCGTGGTCGAACGACAGGAAGCGCTCGGCATCGACGTGCTGGTGCACGGCGAGCCGGAACGCAATGACATGGTCGAATACTTCGGCGAGCAACTCGACGGCTACACGTTCACGCAGAACGGCTGGGTGCAGAGCTACGGCTCGCGCTGCGTGAAGCCGCCGGTGATCCACGGCGACGTCTCGCGGCCGTGCGCGATGACCGTCGAGTGGTCGACCTACGCACAGTCACTCACCGACCGACCGATGAAGGGCATGCTGTCCGGCCCGCTGACCATGCTGTTCTGGAGTTTCGTGCGCGACGATCTGCCGAAACGCGAGGTCGCACTGCAGCTGGCGCTGGCGTTGCGCGACGAAGTGGTCGATCTGGAAGCGGCGGGCATTCGCATCATCCAGATCGACGAACCGACGATCCGCGAGGGGTTGCCGCTGAAGCAGGCCGACCGGCCGGCCTATCTGGAATGGGCCGTGCAGGCGTTCCGCATCACGGCCTCGGGCGTGCGCGACGAGACGCAGATCCACACGCACATGTGCTACTCGGAGTTCAACGACATCCTGCCGGCGATCGCCGCAATGGACGCCGACGTCATTACCATCGAGACCTCGCGAGCGCGCATGAAACTGCTGGATGCCTTCGCTGATTTCCGCTATCCGAACGACATCGGCCCCGGCCTCTACGACATCCACTCGCCGCGTGTGCCGACGCGCGAGGAGATGACGGCCTTGCTGGACAAGGCGCTCGCCGTGCTGCCGGCCGATCGACTGTGGATCAACCCAGACTGCGGATTGAAGACTCGGGGCTGGCCGGAAACCGAGGCGGCGCTGACGCGAATGGTCGCGACCGCACGTGCGGCGCGCGCGACGCTGGCGGACGCGACGCCCGCCTGAAGTCGCGGGCGCGGATGATCACCGAGCGACGAGCATTTCCGCGAGCGCGACGACCGACCGCGGCGCCGAGCCCTCGGCCTTGTTGCCGAGCGTGACGTAGGCGGCGTGGCCGGCGGCGACGGTGCCGGCGATCACGCGCGCCAGCGTCGTGCGCGTTTCCGGATCCGGATCGACGAGCGTGTTGAAGTCGCCGTAGAGTTGCTTCGCGGCTTCATAGCCGTAGGCGCCGTGGCGACGATGCAGGTTCCAGCGACAGACCAGCGGCCCGGGCCACAGCGCGCGCAGAATCGGCAACTGGTCTTCGATCGTCGGCATCTTCGCGTGCAGACCGAGGCAGTACGTCGCGCCGCCCGCGCGCAGCGTTGCCGCGAAGTCGGGGCCGAGCCACGCCGGATCGCGGACCTCGACGGCGACGATCGCGTCCGGTGCAAGGTCACGCAGCGCCGGCAGTGCGCGCAGCATCGTGCCGAGCCGACACAGCAGCGCATTCCGATCGCGCAGCAACACGTCCGGCACCGGGCTGATCTGGAACACCAGCGCACCGAGTCTGTCGCGCAGCCCGTCGCGCGCCGGTTCGGCGAAAATCCGCGAGGCGAGCAGCGGATCGAGAAAGTCCGGATTGAGTGCGATGCCACGGCCTTGCTCGTCGCGGCGCAGCGCGTCGGCGATCAGACCCGGTGCCTTGACGACGAAGCGGAAGTCGTCCGGCACCTGCGCGGCGTAAGCGGCGTACTGGGCGGCGTCGAGCGGCCGGTAGAACGCGCGGTCGAGGCTGACGCTGCGCAGAAGCGGGTGCTGTGCATACGCACGCAGGCCCTGTTTCGACAGCTTCTGCGGCGAATACTCCCCGGCCCAGACGCTGCCGATCCAGCCCGGATAATTCCACGACGAAGTGCCGAGCCGCAGCGATGCCGGCAGCGCGTCGCGCAGCGCCTGCAGCGCCGGTGCGTGCGCCGCGGCATCGACGCCGCGCCGACGAGCCGGTTTGCGCCGTGCCGCATCGCGTGCCGCGTCGCCGCCATCATCGCCGAACAGCGAATCCTGCATCGCGATCAGCGCAGGCGCGCGACGATCGCATCCTCGTCGACCTTCGCGAAGCCGACCGACAGCGCGCCGTCGCGATCGATCACCGGCCGCCTGACCAGCGACGGCTCGCGCGCGAGCAGCGCGGCGGCGTCGGTTGTCGTCAGGCCGGCGCGTTTCGCGTCGTCGAGTTTGTGCCAGGTTGTCCCCTTGCGGTTGACGACGGCATCGACACCGAGCGCATCGATCCAGCGCTGTGCGAGTTCATGGCTCAGGCGATCGCGCTTGAAGTCGTGGAAGCGATACGCGATGCCTTCCGCGTCGAGCCGCTTGCGCGCACGTTGTACCGTGTCGCAGTTCTTGATGCCGTAGAGCGTGATCACGCGTCGCGCGCCGGCACGTCGTCGCTTTGCGCGGCGGCGGCATCCGCGGCCGGCACGCCGTAGTACTGCACGCCGAGGTGAATGCGGTCGCGGCCCTGCGCGCGGCGATGACGATTGGTGTCGCGCAGCGAGTAGACGCAGCCGCAGTATTCCTGCTGGTAGAAGTTCTCGCGCTTGGCGATCTCGATCATGCGCGCCGAACCGCCTTTCTTGCGCCAGTTGTAATCCCAGTAACGCATCTCCGGATAACGCGCGGCGGCGCGATCACCGCAGCCGTTGATCTGCTCCATGTTCTTCCAGCGCGAGATGCCGAGCGAGCTGCTGATCAGCGAATAGCCGTGCTCGTGCGCGTACAGCGCGGTGCGCTCGAAACGCATGTCGAAACACATCGTGCAGCGCACGCCGCGTTCCGGTTCGTTCTCCATGCCCCTGGCGCGCGCGAACCAGTTGTCGGTGTCGTAGTCGGCGTCGATGAACGGCACATCGTGCTTCTCGGCGAAGCGGATGTTCTCCTGCTTGCGCAGCTCGTATTCCTTGAGCGGATGGATATTCGGGTTGTAGAAGAAGATCGCGTAGTCGATGCCCGACGCGTGGATCGCTTCCATTACCTCGCCCGAACACGGCGCGCAGCAGGAATGCAGCAGCAGCTTGTCGCGGCTGCGGTCGTAGCCTTCCGGCAGGTCGAGTTGCGGACGGATGTATTCGCTCATGGCCCTTATTGTACCGGCGGCCTGCCTTGCGGTGCGCCGCTTGCGCAGGCACGCGAAGCGCGCCCCTCGTCGGCACCGCGCGGAGCGCGTTGACGGCAACGGTCGTTCGCGCGGCCGTCCGTCGAAAACCGTCGCTGTGTCAGCGCCTCGTGCAGCGGCATACGACATGCAGCGTCTGGAAGGCGGAACGACTCCGGATGCTTTCGTCAGCTACGCGGGGTTCGCCCGCCACGCGACCGTCACATGGCAGATTGACACCGCCTTCAGCGGCGCGACGGTGGACGGCTGCGCGTTCTCCGGACAGTTCGGCCCCGACGCGGACGGTCGCCTGTACGCGCTGCAGGTCAGTACCATTGCGTCGGAGCCGTCCCCGGAGAACCCGGACGCCGCGAGCTGTGTCGGTGAGCGCTGCACCGGCATCGGGTATCCGCAGACGGGAACCAGCGTCGTGATCATGGTCGCGACCAATGCGCGCGAAGACGACAGCTTTGCAGCCACCGTTCCGGCGCGGATCGTCCATAGCGTCAACAGGCCCTGGCTGATGTGCGTGCGGGCGCAGGCCCGGTGTTCGGGTCTGCGCCCGCGCACTGCAACCGGCCTATTCCGTCGGAACCTCGCCGAAGTCGATGTTGATCGGCGTCAGCACGGTGTCGATCAGCGCCTTGTTGACGGTTTCCTGGCTGCCGTCGAAGCCGAGCACGCTCAGGCCGGGCGCGGCGTCGCTGGTGCGCGCGACCCACAGCTGGCCGTCCGGATCGACGGCCAGGGCACCGAGATCGCGGTTGGCAAAGTCGTTGACGGCAACCGGCGCGATCGTCGTCGCGCCCGGGTCGATGCGATACAGGGTCTGGTCGGTGTCGCCGTAGCCGTTGCTGCCGACGAAGTACGCGCGATGCGCATCGACGACCGCCAGCGCGTCGAACTGTCCGTACGCGTGCGTGTCGGCATCGCCGTCGTCGAGCGCGAGCGTTGCCGTGTCGCTGTCGGTGTCGAGGCGGACGAGTCCGCCGTTGTACGGCGGAACGTAGTCGGGATAGCTGCCGTAGGCACCGGATGCGCTGATCAGCAGCGTGTCGGTGCCCGGTACCGCGACGATCGCCGACGGATTGAATACCGGCAGTTCGATGCCCTTGAGTCCGTCGCTGCCCTTGCCGGTGTCGACTTCGGTGTCGGTCGCGGTGTCGATCACGGCGACGTAGCCGTCCTGGGTCGCGTCGTAGTTCTGCAGGCGCTGCATCAGCACGTAGAGCTTGCCGTTCTTGATCAGGCCGGCGGCCATCTCCGGCACGCCGTCGCTGTCGTAGGCCGACAGATCGATCTCGCCGGTCTTGAAGTTCGCTTCGCTGCCGGCTGACGGATTGACGATCCACAGCGTGCCCGAGCCGTAGCGCAGCAGGTAGGCCTTGGTCGGACTGGCGACGATCAGATCGTAGGGATTGCTCTGTTCGCCGTCGCTGTCGTTGGTGGAGTAGGTCCACACCGGTGTCGCCGGATCGGCCGCGTCGTAGCGTGCGATCTGGTTGCTGCCATAGCGCTTGAAGACAAAGTAGTGATCACCGTCGGCACGCACGGCGATGTCGGAAATCGTCGAGTCGAGTCCGTTGCGGGCGGTGAACGGCGCGGTGGTGTCGATCAGCGAGATCGCACCGCTGCCGTAGTCCGGCGCGCGTGTGGCGACGACGGCGACATGCGTCAGGCTGTCGCCGGCGTTGTCGCCATGGCCGCCGCCGCAGGCGGCGAGCAGCAGGCCCGGGATCAGCAGCAGACAGGTTTTCAGCTTCATCGGTAGGTCCCTTCGGTCGGTGGTTCGGGTGGGGTGGAGTCGGCAGCCCCGGCGGCGCTGCCCGGATAACTCAGCGACAGCAGCCATTGCCGTCCCGGGGTCGGGTAGCCGTTGAACTGTTCGGAGTGCTGGTCGCCGAGATTCAGCGCCTGCAGCGACCAGCCGAGTGCGCCGAGTGCGCCGCGTACGCCGAGGTCATGGCGCTGCATGGCCGGCGTCTTCAGCAGGTTGGGGCTGTCGTAGTACGCGCCGGCCTCGAAGCGGAACGCATAGTGAAAGATCAGGCCCCGCCAGGCGCGTTCGATGCGCGCATTGATCTGTGTTTCGAAGCGGCCGGGCAGTTGCCTGCCGCGCGTCGCGCGCACGTCGCTGCGGTCTTCGGTGTGTTGCCAGGTGCCGCCGAGTTGCCAGCCGAAGCCGGCGACGCTGCCGGCGCTGTCGAGTTCGGCACCGTAGATCAGCGCATGCGAAGTGTTGATCGAATGGCCCACACCCTGCGCGTCATAGGTCGGGCTGATCGCATCATGCAGGTCCTGGCCGAACAGTGTCAGTTCGAGCCGCTGCAGGTGTTCGCCCGGCCGGCAGCGCACGCCGAGATCGCCGTAGTTCGCGGTCTCCGGATCGAGCGCCGGATTGCCCTTGAACAGGCCGCGGTCGCCATAGCGTTCGAAGAAGGTCGGCAGGCGCTGACGCCGGCCGAGATTGATCGCCGCCAGGCAGCTGTCGAATTGCTGGCTGGCGCCGATCGCCGGTTCGAGCTGCCAGCGATCGTCCTGGCGGCCGGCGCTGCCGTCACGCGACCAGCCGGTGATCAGGCTGGCGTTGTAGCGGCGAAGATCGCCGATCTGCGCGGCGACGCCGTTGCGGATGCCGAAACGACGCGCGCTGGCGGTCGGCACGCTGGCGATGTGATCGTCCGCCGAGTAGTCGATGTACTCGCTGCTCAGGCTGTCCTGCAGCTGTTCGAAGCGGCGGCCGACGCTGAGCAGCGTGCGTCGTGTGTCGGACTGCGTTTCCTGTGCGCCGAGCCCGATCTGGCTGTGCGGATCGCGATAGTCCTCGCGCGTGACGCGGTGCGAGAGCGCCGCCTGCCAGAGCGCCTCTTCCGGCGTGCTCAGCGACAAGGCATAGGAATGCGTGTCGAGCTGGGCGTCCGCGCTGTGACTGTTGGCGTGATCCGGCAGCTGCTGCATGTCGTCGACCACATGCGCGGTGATCTCCAGCGGGCCGCGGTAACGCAGCAGGCCGTAGTACTGGCTGGTAGCCGCGTTCTGTCGGCGCTCGCTGTCGGTCCGGTCCGGATCGTCGGGATCGAACGGCTTGAACTTGTTGACGAAGTGGAAGTCGTTGTCGGCGGCCTGCCCGCCGAGCGCGAGCTGCACGTCGTCGCCGAGCTGTGCCGCGACGTCGTACTGCCGTGCGCCGAAGCTGCCGACACTGCCGGCGTAGACCACCGGCGCCGCCAGCGCGCGCCGCGTGCGCAGATTGATGGTGCCGGCCAGACCGCTGCCGAGCGCGACCGGCACGCGCCCTTCATAGACGTCGACGCGGTCGAGCAGCAGCGGGCTGACCAGCGACAGCGAAGTCGCGTCGCCGCCGCCGGTATCGAGCGGCAGGCCGTCGAGCAGGACGCGCACCTGGCGACCGCTGCTGCCACGCAGGCTGGCCTCGCTGTAGCTGCCGAGTCCGCCGCTGCTGCGCACCTGCACGCCGGGCAGCGCGGCGAGCAGATCGGCGAGGCTGCTGGCGCCGAGCGGCGCGACCGGCACGCGGATGACGACGCCGCTGTCCTGCAATTCGCTGCGCTCGCCGATCACGGTGACCGTCGGCAGTTCGTTCGGCGCGTCGTCGGCGCGCGCTGCCAGCGGCCAGCCGGCGCACAGCGCCAGAACGACGGGAATCCCGCGTGCGTGAAGATGTCGAATCGCTGCCACGAACCGTCCCGCTGAACGACAGACAGGCCGTGGTCGGCGTGGCAAACCGCCACACCCGCTGAGTCGCCCGCCGCGACCACGGAACATGAACGCAGGCCGGTCTCCGGACTCGTGGGTTTGGATTGGCGGCGCCTTCCCGGACGGTTCGTCCAGTGGCGGTGTGCCGCGTATCCCACTTACCGTTGCGGGGGCAGTGTTCGCTTGCAGGGACACAGCGGCCCCTTACGAACTTCCCGTTTCACCGTCCGGCCGAGCGGCCTTCAGGCACCTGCGATCGCGCCCATTCTAGGCGCAAACAAGCGGAAATGCCCGCCGGCGGCCGCGCTCGCACAAATGGGTGAGGCAGACTCACCAGCGACCGGGCACGCTCGTCGCCTGTCCCCATTCGCAATTTCCGCGCGCCATTTGCGCAGTGAACGCAACGCAGGAGCGAGCATGTCCGAGGCCGTCGAAAATCCCGTGCTGGTCGAGCGCCGCGGCGCCGTCTGCTGGATCACGATCAATCGCGAGGCGCGCCGCAATGCGCTCAACGAGGGGGTTGTGCGGACGATCGATCAGGCGATCGACGCCGCGACCCGGGACGGCGAGTCGCGCGCCATCGTCATCACCGGCATCGGCGACAAGGCGTTCTGCGCCGGTGCCGATCTCGCGAAGGGCACCCAGGGCTTCGCATTCGCCGTCGACTTCGCACGGCCGAAGCACTACATCGTCGATCTGTTCAAGCGTCTGCAGGAATGCACGCTGCCGGTCATCGCCCGTGTCAACGGTCATGTCATGGCCGGCGGCTTCGGTCTGCTCTGCGCCTGCGACATGGCGATCGCCGCCGATGACATCCGCATCGGCACGACCGAAGCGAAGATCGGCGTCACGCCGATGATGATCCTGCCGTACATGCTGCGCGTGCTGCCGCCGCGCAAGCTGCAGGAGATGTGCATCACCGGCGAACAGTTCACGGCCGCCGAGGCGTTGCAGTGGGGCGTCGTCAATTACGTCGTGCCGCGCGCCGAACTCGATGCCAGGCTCGACTGGCTGCTCGCCCGCATCATCGACAAGTCGCCGACCGCGATCCGCCTCGGCAAGCAGGCCTACAACGCGATGCGCGACATGGGCCTGCGCGAGTCGCTCGAATACGCGCAAGCGATGGTGCCGGTGATGTCGTCGACCGAAGACGCCAGGGAAGGCATGGCCGCCTTCCAGGAAAAGAGGGCGGCGCAGTTCACGGGCAACTGATTGCGCTTGAATCGTCCACCAACCGTTCATGCCGAGTAGGCCCGCGACGCGGGGCGTATCGAGGCACGCGCCGTCCCTCGATACGCCGCGACGCGGCTACTCGGGATGAGCGGGAGTCGGAGTGAAAAGATGAAAGACCAAATTCGCATCGGCTGCGGCGCCGGCTTCTGGGGTGATTCGGCGGAAGGGCCGAAGCAGCTCGTCGAGTCCGGCGAGATCGACTACCTCGTGCTCGATTATCTGGCCGAGATCACCATGTCGCTGCTCGCCAAGGCGCGCGCCAAGGACCCGAACGCCGGTTACGCCACCGATCTGCCGTCGGTCGTCGCCAGCCTCGCCACTGGACTCAAGACCGGCGGCATCAAGCTCGTCACCAATGCCGGCGGCGTCAATCCGCAGGCCTGCAAGGCGGCGATCGAGGACAAGCTCAAGGCGCTCGGCATCGAGCTGAAGATCGCCATCGTCACCGGCGACGATCTGCTGCCGCGAGCCGCCGAGTTCGCCGACGTGAAGGAGATGTTCAGCGGCCAGCCGATGCCGGCCAGGCTGTGGAGCATGAATGCGTACCTCGGCGCGTTCCCGATCGCCGCCGCGCTCGATGCCGGCGCCGACATCGTGCTGACCGGCCGCTGCGTCGATAGCGCGATCGTGCTCGGGCCGCTGATTCACGAATTCGGCTGGGCCGCCGACGACTACGACAAGCTCTCGGCCGGCAGTCTGGCCGGCCACATCATCGAGTGCGGCGCGCAGGCCACCGGCGGCGCGAGCACCGATTGGCAGTTGGTCGCGCAGGACTGGGACCGCATGGGCTTCCCGATCGCGATCTGCAAGGCGGACGGCAGCTTCATCACCACCAAGCCGGCGAACACCGGCGGGCGTGTCACGCCGGAAACGATCGCCGAACAGATCGTCTACGAAATCGGCGATCCGGCCGCGTATCTGCTGCCCGACGTCTGCTGCGACTGGCGCGACGTGCAACTCCGGCAGGTCGGCGAGAACCGGGTCGAGGTCAGCGGCGCGCGCGGTCGCGCACCGAGCGATCAGTACAAGGTTTCGGCGACGTATCAGGATGGTTTCCGCAGCAGCGCGACGATGATGATCGGCGGCGTCGATGCCGTGCGCAAAGCCGAGGCCGTCGGTGCCGCGATCCTCAAGCGCACGCGCACGCTGTTCGCGGCGCGCGGGCTCGCCGACTACACGCGCACCGATGTCGAAGTGCTGGGCAGCGAAGCGAACTGGGGCACGAATGCGCGCCGCCGCGACGCGCGTGAAGTGATCCTGAAGATCGGCGTGCAACATGCCGACAAGGCCGCGCTCGACATCTTCGGCCGCGAATTCATTCCGCCGGCAACGGCAATGGTGCAGGGCATCACCGGCTTCGCCGGCGGCCGGCCGACACCGACGCCGCGCGTCACGCTGTTCTCATGCCTGGTGCCGAAGTCCAGCGTGAACATCGAAATCGACGGCCGGGCTTTCTCCCTCGCCGTGCCGAGCGGGGAGAGGGGCGCCGGATCGGGCGATGCTGCATCAAGTCCTGCGCGGCAGCCCCCTCACCCCGATCCTCTTGCCCACGGAGGAGAGGGAACCAGGACCGTCCCGCTGATCGCGCTCGCCTACGGCCGCTCCGGCGACAAGGGCGATGCCGCCAACATCGGCGTGCTCGCGCGCAAGCCCGAATATGTCGCGATCCTGCGCGCGCAGCTGACTGCCGATGCGGTGAAACAGTACTTCGCCCATTTCGCGAAAGGGCCGGTCGAGCGTTTCGAAATTCCCGGTCTGCACGGTTTCAACTTCCTGATGCACAACGCGCTCGGCGGTGGCGGCACGGCGAGCCTGCGCTATGACCCGCAGGGCAAGATGCTGGCGCAGATCCTGATGGACTTTCCGATGCAGGTGCCGGCGGACCTGCTGTCGTGAACGTCAGGAGCCGCGCAGGTCGGGAGCAGCGCAGCGTATCCCGTCGCCCGCATGCATCCGGCGCGCGCAGGGTGGCATGCGCCCGTCCTGCGGAGTCGGGATCGGCGTGCGCGGCATGATCGCCAGACCGCAGGCAGCGAGGATGACGCGCGACGAGCGGGTCGCCGACATCCTGCAGGCCGCGCGCGACGTGTTCTGCGAGAAGGGCTACGAGCCGACGGCGGTTTCCGAAATCGCCGCGCGCATCGGCGTCGTCGAAGGCACGATCTACAAGTACTTCGCGAGCAAACGCGAACTGCTGCTGAAAGTTCTCGAACACTGGTACGAGGAAATGTTCGGCGACTACGCGCGCGACCTTGCTGCCATCAAGGGTGCGCGCGCCCGGCTGCACCTGCTGATCTGGCGCCATCTGCGCTCGGTACGCGACTACCCGCTGCTGTGCCGCCTGATGTTTCGCGAAGTGCATGGCGAATCCGACTATCACGGCTCGGGTCTGCATGCGATGAATCGCCAGTACACGCAGTTCCTCATCGACGTGATCGAAGAAGGCCGCGCCAGCGGCGAGTTCCGCACCGACCTGCCGACCGCGCTGCTGCGCGACATGGTGTACGGCGCCACTGAACACCACAGCTGGCCCTACCTCAGAAAATCCGCCGCAGTCCGCGCCGAACGCGGCGCCGCCAGTGGTCATGTCACGCTCGACATCGACGTGCTTGCGGAACAGATCACCTCGATTCTCTGTGACGGCATCAGCCGTCGCGACGCGCCTGCGTCACCACTCGAAACGCCTTTCAGGAAGCGGGCAACCCGCAACAGGAGCAGCGCATGACCGCGCCCACGCAAACCCCCTGGCCATTCCATACCGTACTGGTCGCCAACCGCGGCGAGATCGCGGTGCGCGTGCTGCGCACGGTGCAGAAGCTCGGTCTGAAAGGCGCGGTGGTCTACCACGCCGCGGACCGCGGCACGCTGGCCGTGAAGATGGCGGACGTCGCGATCGAGATCAGCGGCAGCACGCCGGTGGCCTCGTATCTCGACGGCGCGCAGATCATTGCCGCGGCCACGTCCTGCGGCGCCGGCGCGATCCATCCGGGCTACGGCTTCCTGTCCGAGAACAAGGGCTTCTGCGAGGCGGTGGAAGCCGCCGGCATCCGCTTCATCGGCCCGACACCGCAGCAGATCGACCTGATGGGCGACAAGGTGCGCGCGCGCAACTTCGTCGAGAAGGCCGGCTTCCCGGTCGCGCCGTCGGCGATCGAGGATG
>NZ_JAAMOW010000008.1 GCF_011067135.1 Solimonas terrae | reverse complement strand
GGTGCCGTAACGGTGGCCTCGCTCGCAGTGCCTCCCGCGACAACCGGTGCCGCTTCGGTGTTCTTGCTGTCGCCTTCCCACCACTGCTGGACCTTGTCACGGTCGAATGCCGGGAGCATGACCGTGCGGATATCGGCCGTTTTCAGCGACGGGAACATTGCGCGCATCATCGGAATGTCCGTCTGCGATGCATCGCTGACTGCGACATCGAAGGTTCCGTTCGACACGCCGGTGACCGCCTGATCCAGCAGCGGAACCACCGAACCCGCGCGAAATTCGTTGCCTTGCCGGGGCCGCAGAACCGCCGCGATCCTGCCCATGTAGATGACTGACTTCGCCGGCACATCGATGTCCAGGAGCAAGGGCACGCTGAAAAAGCCGTGAAACGGAAAGCGCCCGGTATCGCCGAAGACATCCATCACTTCGTAGCGTCCAGGCTTCAGGGAAAGCCTGAGCAGATACGAATTGTGGCCGGTGGCGGTCGATGTCATGCCGTCGCTGTCGATCTTGAAGTTCTGCCGGTCAGCCTTTTCCTTGGCGCCCGGCGTCTGCAGACGGATCACGTTGGCACGCGGCACGTAGTACGTGCTGTCGAGATGCGAAACGTCGAGGCTGAGCAAGACAATCGACTTCGTGCTGACATCCACGTCGTGTGTCTTCTTGTCGACTGCCATCGTGTTGACCGTTGCGCAGGCGGACAGCAAAACGCACGGCAACAGCACTGAAAAGATCGTTTTCACGATACCCCCGATCAATGAAATGGAAAGCCCGGAGTCCCCACCCCGGGACGAATCAGCGACCGACAGCCGCCGCCGGCACCCAGCCGCTGATGGTGCCGGATTTGATGTAACACCAGCTGCCCGAGGCATTGCGGATGACGCGCGCATCCGCAGTGGCGCCGGCACCGGCCGGCAGCACGGCGACAATGCCGGCCTGCGCCGTCGGCGAAACACGTACCACCGTCCGTTGCTGCAGAACCAGCGAGGGCCCGCCACGCAGGGAGTCGGAGATCGTCAGCTTCGGTGTGACCGGCTTTGGCGCGGCAGCAGCGGGCGCGGCAGCCGGCTGCGCCACATCGGCGCTGGAAGATGCAGCGACCGCCGCCTCGCTCGCACTCGTGACGACCGGTGCGGATGCGGATGCGGGTGCCGCCACTGCAAGCACGGGCGCTGATTCGGACGGAGCTGGCACCGGGCTCACCGCTGACGGCGCAAGCGTGTTCTCCCCGCTCCTCGTGCCGGTGTCCGGTTCTGCAGTTGGCGCAGGCACGGCAGGCACCGCAGCCGTGGCGCCCGACACAGCGCTGTCGGCAACCGTCGCCTCTGCGTTCGATTTGTCCTGGCGCATCGTGTCGTCGACCGGCGGTGCCGGCTCCGCCGCCGCTTCGATGGCTTCCGGTACCGCTGTGGTCTGCGCCGGCTCGGCAGGAGGTGGCGCGCCTGTTGGCTGGTCCGGGCCACTCGTCGCAACGGGCGACGCCTCTGCCGCCGAAGCTGGCGGCGCGGCATCCGACGTCTCAGCGTCGCCGGCCTCATTCGCGGAGGGCTTGGCCTCGACCGCCGCCGTGGTGTCAGCCGCGCTCGACGCTGCACTGTCGGTATCGGCCGGGGCCGGCGCCGGCGTTCTGGCCGCCCACTGTGCAGCCAGCGCCGCCGCCGCAAGGCGATCGCGTTCGGCGGCGGTGGTTTGCGGCGGTGCCGGCTCCGGCTCGCTGTAGCCGGCGACCGGTCGGCTGCCGACCGCAAAGTCCCTGCCCACGGCGCTGGCGATCGCCAGTTCGGCATCCTTGATGCCGCTGGCGGAGTCGTCGAGCTTCTGCATCAACTGATCGACGGAGGCGAAACGGAAGCGAGGATCGGTCGGCAGCCGAACGGCAGCTTTCGCTCCGGCGTCATAGCCACCGTCGAAGGTCTTCGAATAAAGACGCTGGTGACTGCGGGCGTCGAAGAGCTGGACCTCGACGAGCGCCAGCGGCTGCAGTCCGTCGGATGACGCCGACACGTAGGCCGCCCTGACGAAGCGCACCACGAGGATCGCATCCGCATCGGTCCGAACGGCCGACAGATCGACGCTGCCGTCGTCCTTGAGCACCGGGCGCTGATCGGCCAGCGTCGACACCTTGTAATCACTGTCTTCGAGTCGGCGCGTGATCGCTTCACTCAGCAAGGGAGAGAACTCGATCTGCTGATCCGTCAGTGCCTGCGCGTAGCTGCTGGAATGGCTCTCGTTGCTGCGACCGGTATTGAGCGCGAGATCAACCGTCGGTTCGGCAATGTCCAGCAAGGCAACGGTCCGGATCCGGCTCGCCGCGCTCATATCCAGTTCGGTCTGCGGCCCCGCAGCGCATGCCGCCAGACCCGCGACCATCAAGCTGACCAGTGCCGTACGCGCTCCATCCGACTTGCAGAACAACATCCCCACCTCGTCATGTTTTGAACAGCTGAATTTGCACGCACAGCACTAGGGCGCCGACGGCTCGACCTTGTCCTCCAGCAGGCCGTAACGCATCGCCATGCGGGTCAGTTCGACATCGTTCGAGACATTGAGTTTTTCGAACAGGCGGTAACGATACGTGCTGACGGTCTTCGGCGACAGATGCAGGCGGTCGGAAATCTCCTGCGTCGAATACCCCTTCGTGACCATCAGCATGACCTGCGTCTCGCGCTGCGAGAGCTGATCGAACGGCGACGCGCCGCTCGGCCCCTTGACCAGACTGGCCGCGAGGTTGCCGGCGACATCGGCAGCCACGTAGTGGCCGCCGCCGTGCACGCGGCGGATCGCCGCCACGACTTCCTCGGCCGCCGAATCCTTGCTGATGTAGCCGGCGGCGCCGGCCGCCAGCATCCGGCTCGGATACGGCTCTTCCAGATGCATGGAGACGACGATGACCTTGATCGCGGCATTGCGCTGGATCATGCGCCGGGTCGCCTCCAGACCCCCGATGCCCGGCATGTTGATGTCCATCAACACGACGTCCGGCGCCTGATTGCGCACCAGCTCCAGCGATTCCTCGCCACTGCTGGCTTCGGCTATCACTTCCATATCGGCCGTTTCCTGGAGAACGCGCCGCAGACCGGCGCGGACCAGACGGTGATCGTCAACCAGCATGATTCGGATCATTGCGACTCCCGGGAATGGCCAATGATAGTGCTTGTCGTACAAGACATGACAGCTTTGACGCACAAGCAACAGGTTGAACGGCTCTTCCGGAGCGACGGAAAGTGGTGACGGCTTTGGCTGCAGCGCGCTCGCGTGTGGGGCAAAGCAAGCCTGCGCCAGCTCCTCGTCGCACCCGACAACGTGGGCTCCACGCTGGAACCCGGAAACGGAAAGGGCCGCGCATGGCGGCCCTCTTCGAGTTTCAGCACACGGACCCACAACGCGACGATCCTACTTCGTGGAGCCCCTCGACGCTGTTCAGCACGAATGAAAAAGGGCCGCTGATATCAGCGGCCCCTGGCACCCGATCCCGAAGACTCACGACGCCAGGATCCCATGCTACGCATGGGGCCCTCCACGCTGACTTCTGGAACAAAAAAGCGCCGCACATAGCGACCCTTTTCTGGTTTCAACACACCGACTCGCGACGCTAGCACCCCGCGCTAAAGCGCGGGGCCCCGCACGCTGCTCGCAGTGTTAGTGAAACTGCTCTTCTTCGGTCGAGCCGGTCAGCGCCTTGACGCTGGACGAGCCGCCCTGGATCACGGTGGTGACATCGTCGAAGTAGCCGGCGCCGACTTCCTGCTGGTGCGAGACGAAGGTGTAACCCTTCTCGCGCGCCGCGAATTCCGGCTCCTGCACCATTTCCGTGTAGTGCTTCATGCCTTCGCCGCGAGCGTACGAATGGGCGAACTGGAAGGTGTTGTACCAGTTGATGTGAATGCCGGCCAGCGTGATGAACTGGTACTTGTAACCCAGCGCCGACAGATCTTCCTGGAACTTGGCGATCTGCGCGTCGTTGAGGTTCTTCTTCCAGTTGAACGACGGCGAGCAGTTGTAGCTCAGCAGTTTGCCCGGGTTCTTGGCGAGCACGGCCTGCGCGAATTCACGCGCGAAGCCGATGTCCGGCACGCCGGTTTCGCACCAGACGAGGTCGGCGTACGGCGCATAGGCGACGCCGCGCGAGATCGCCTGTTCGAGACCGTTCTTGACGCGGTAGAAACCTTCCTGCGTGCGCTCGCCGGTGAGGAACGGCTTGTCGTTCGCGTCATGATCGGAGGTGATCAGGTTGGCCGCTTCGGCGTCGGTACGCGCGAGCACGATGGTCGGCACGCCCATGACGTCGGAAGCAAAACGCGCGGCGACCAGCTTCTCGCAGGCTTCCTGCGTCGGCACCAGCACCTTGCCGCCCATGTGGCCGCACTTCTTGACTGCAGCGAGCTGGTCTTCGAAGTGCACGCCGGCGGCGCCGGCGGTGATCATGTTCTTCATCAGCTCGAAGGCGTTGAGCACGCCGCCGAAGCCGGCTTCGGCGTCGGCCACGATCGGCAGGAAGTAGTCGACGAACTCCTTGGAGCCCGGCTCGACGCCGCGCGACCACTGGATCTCGTCGGCACGCTTGAAGGTGTTGTTGATCCGGCGAACCATGGTCGGCACGGAGTCGTACGCGTACAGCGACTGGTCCGGGTACATGGTTTCCGAGGTGTTGCCGTCGGCGGCGACCTGCCAGCCCGACAGATAGACGGCTTCGAGGCCGGCCTTGGCCTGCTGCATGGCCTGACCGGCGGTGATCGCGCCGAAGGCATTGACGTAGCCCTTCTTGGCTTCGCCGTTGACGAGCTTCCAGAGCTTTTCGGCGCCGCGCTTGGCGAGCGTGTGCTCGACGTTCAGCGAGCCGCGCAGGCGGACAACGTCGGCGGCGCTGTACGGGCGCTTGACGTTCTTCCAGCGGGGGTTGGTTGCCCAGTCTTTCTCAAGGGCCTTGATCTGCTCTTCGCGCGTCATGTGAATCGATCCTCACGGGTGAAAGGAAACGGGTCCGCCAGCCCGGCAGCGGGCTCTCGACGGAGGTTTCAGTCACAGCGTCGAAAGCGCAGCGGACCTTTGGGGGCCGCGATTATAGCGGCGACTTTTTTGCATTGCAGCACCTGAAATATCAGGTGGTCGCTGTCGCTCCGGCCACTGTGCGGCATGACGCAAGCCGAAGCGACCGGGCGCCCGGGCGCGTTTCAGACCGCAGCCGTTTCCATCGGCCGCAGCCGGCGCCGCATTTCGCGCCTCAGCAGCGGCAGATTGATGGCCAGCTGCAACAGCGACGCGACGACCGACAGTGCCCAAATCCAGTGCGGAGCAAAACCCGGATGCGTGGACAGCAGCAGAGCGAAGACCGTGATGAAGCCGATCCGGACGACGGAACCGGCCAGCGATGGCAGGGTGTTGCCAAGACCGGAAAACACGCCGCCGCAAGCCATCACCGCGACCATCGCCATCAGGTTCCAGGAGATCCAGCGCAGGAATTGCGCGCCGTAGTACTGCACCTGCGAGTCGTTCGAGAACAGGCCGATCAGCATCGTCGGCGCCAGGTGGAAGGCGAGGCAGAAAAAACCGGCTGCCGTCAGATTCAGCTTCACGGCGTGAGCGAACGTGGCGCGGACGCGCGCCGGCCGCCTCGCACCGTAATTCTGGCCGACGATCGCGGCCGACGAAAACGTCACGGCCATCGCCGGCATCATGCCCACCTGCAGGACGCGCATGCCGACACCGAACGCCGCCTGCGGTGCCGAACCGAAGCGCTGCAGCATCGCCATGACGAAACCCATGTAGAACGCCATCAGGCCCATCTCCAGGCCGGACGGCAGGCCGATGCGGACCATGCGCAACCAGATCCTCACCTGTGGTTTCCAGGCGCCGGGCCCGGCCAGCAGAAAACGCGTGCGGCGGACCACATGAATGGCCAGACCGAACACGCCGGCGAGCACCGAAATCAGCGTGGCCAGCGACGCGCCGACAACGCCGAGCGGATGACCGCTGCCCCAGCCGAAGATCAGCACCGGCGCGAGCACGATGTTGACGAGCACCGAAGCGACCTGGGCAATCGACGCGGTGCGCACATCGCCGACTCCGCGCAGTGCGGCGGACAGCACGAACAGCGGAATCTGCAGCGCCATCGCCGGAATGAACGGCAACAGGAAGTCGCGCGTCAGGCGTGCAACCTCGGCGTTGCCGGCCAATGCATCGCTGTAGAGGCCACGAACCCCGTACATCAGCACGAAGAACACCAGCGCCAGCAGGATCGCCAGGCTTTGCGACTGGGTGAACAGGCGTCGCGCCTCGTCGAAATCCTTGCGGCCGGCGGCCTGCGAGATCAATGCCGCGGCGCCGACTGCCAGCGACTGCGACACCGCCATCAACGCCAGCATCAGATTGCTGCCGAGCGCCACGGCGGCAACCGCGTCGCGCCCGAGATGCCCGACCCAGAAAATGTCGATCAGGCTGTAAAGCGTCTGCACGAACATGGTCAGCAGCATGAATGCCGCCATGCGCAACAGGTGCGCGCCGATCGACCCGCTGGTCAGGTCACGTGCTGCCATGTCGAGATTTCAGCGGCTGCGACGCGACTCAGTCGCCGGCCGCCAGGCGCAACAGGTCATAGCCTTGCAGGGTCGCGTCGAAATTCTCGGTCTGGCCGCCGTACAGCACTTCGGTGGTGATCAGGCCGCGGCTCTTGCCTGGCCAGTTGTGACCGCCCCCGTCGACGACGACGAGGAAGTTGCGTCCGCCGGAGCTGCAGCCGCCTTTGGCCGTGTAATCGATGGTGACCTGGAACGAGTCGAGGGTCATCGGCACCGGGATCGTGCTGTCGGCCGCCGAGCAGCCGTCGATCGTCTTGAAAGCCTGGTGAATCTCCGGAATCGGCATCGTCAGCCCGAGCGGCAGGCCGTTGTACGGCGTCGTGATATCGCTGGTGCCGTGCACCATGACGGTACCAACCTGGTGCGCCGACGTGCACGCGGCGCTGAACGAAGAAGGATTGGCGGCGCTTGCGGTCGCCAGAATCGCGCGGACATTCGGATCGCTGCAGCCGTACAGGTAACTGAACTCGGCGCCGTCCGACAGACCGGCCACATACAGCGGCACCGAATCCTGGACGTGATAGCGGCTCCGGGCATCGGCGACCACCGCCTTGACCCATTCGACGTTCGAGGCGATCTGCGCGCTGTCGAGTGCGTTGCCGGTCGGCCAGCGGTTCGCCGTCGGGGCCTGCGGTGCGATCACCAGAACCTTGCGACCCTTGGCCAGTTCCGGCAGGCGCACGATATTGGCGAAGGCGCCCTTGTCGATTCCCAGGTAATGCAGGCCGACATAGACGGCGTCGTAGTTCTGCTCGCCGCCGGTCAGCGCGTAGTAGCTCGAGGTCAGGCCGCTGGCGGTGACGCTGAACTCCTGGACATCGACGCCGTCGCAGGGAATCGGTTGCGGCTGCAGCAGATTCTCGCTGTCGGCAACCGGACAGAGACTGCCGGCGACCGGCGTGCAATCCTCGCCCGCAGCAAGCTTCTCGGGAGAAAACGCAGCCTGGCAATCGGTCTGCCCGACACCCCCACCGTCGCCGCCGCCATTGCCGTCACCATGGCCACCACCGCCGCATGCGGCAAGCATCAACATCACCAGCATTGCCGCATTGCGAATGAACTTCATCGTGAACTCGCCTTCTGTTGTCCCGAACCGGGATCGCCAGTTGTGAAGCAAAACCCGCGCCTTGCCCTGCCGGAACTGCCCGGCACGACCCTATTTCTTGAGATCCTCGTGAATCGGTTCGTCGGCGACGACGATGCCGTCGGCGTCGGCATACAGCCACTGGCCGAGCTTGAAATTGACGCCGGCGAAGCTCACCGGACGGTTGCGATGCCCCTTGTGCAGGCCCTTCTCGGATTTGCGCGGATGCGCGCCCAGCGCCTTGATGCCGATCTCCTGCTCCGCCAGCTCGTCGGTATCGCGGATGAAGCCGTTGACGACGATGCCGGCCCAGCCGTTGTCGACACCCAGCTGGCCGAGATTGCCGCCGACCAGCGCACAGCGCGCCGACCCACCGCCGTCGACCACCAGCACGTGGCCGTTGCCGCGCTCTTCGAGCAGCGCGCGAACCATGCCGTTGTCCTCGAATACCTTGAGCGTGATGACCGGGCCATAGAACGATGCGACGCCGCCGAAGTCGCCGAAAATCGGATCGGCAACCTGGGCTTCGGGATGTGCGTCGGAAAGATCGGTGGTCGCGAAGCTCATGCGTTTCTCCGTTCAAGGGTTTTGGCTGCCAGCGGCAGCGCCAGGGCGTAAACCACGAACCCGACGAACGCGATCAGCGTCCAGCCGGGCAGCGCGATACCGAGCCATTGTGCCGTGATCTTGGCGCAGCTGGCGTCACCGCGCAGCACCGTCATCACGGCCTCGCTGGCGGGCATCATGTCGAGCAGGTAATCGAGCGTCGGGCCGCAGGCCGGGACCTGATCGGCCGGCAGATGCTGCAACCAGACATGGCGTGCCGCCAGACCGATGCCGATGCCGCCGGTGAGCGCCGCAAGCCCCGCATAAAACCAGCGACCGCCGGCCCGCGGACCGTGCAGCGCCGCGGCGAGGAACACCAGACCGGTTGCGGCCATCGCGATGCGCTGGAAGATGCAGAACGGGCACGGCTCGTAGCCGCGCAGATGCTGCAGATAAACGATTGCGAAGGCCAGGCCGAACACGCAGCCAAGAAAGCCGAGCAGACTCAACAAGCGGAAACCCACACGCATCACGCGCTCCTTGCGTCGGTGGCCGATCAGGCGATCGCCACCGGAATATTGCCGATCCTGCCTGCTATCTTCTGCTGCCAGAGTTTCGGTCCGGTTTCATGTACCGACTCGCCGCTGCTGTCGACAGCCACCGTGACCGGCATGTCCTGCACTTCGAACTCGTAGATCGCTTCCATGCCGAGGTCCTCGAAACCCAGCACCTTCGCCGACCGGATCGCCTTGGCGACCAGGTAGGCCGCGCCGCCGACCGCCATCAGATACGCGCTCTTGTGCTTCCTGATCGATTCGATCGCCACCGGGCCGCGCTCGGACTTGCCGATCATCGTGATCAGACCGGTTTGCGCGAGCATGGTTTCCGTGAACTTGTCCATGCGCGTCGCCGTCGTCGGACCGGCCGGGCCGACCACCTCGCCCTTCACCGGATCGACCGGACCGACGTAGTAGATCGCGCGGTTGGTGAAGTCGACCGGCAGCTTCTCGCCCCTGGCGAGCATGTCGGCGATGCGTTTGTGCGCGGCGTCGCGGCCGGTCAGCATCTTGCCGTTCAGCAGCAGCGTCTGGCCGGGCTTCCAGCTGGCAACTTCTTCCTTCGTCAGCGTGTCGAGATTGACGCGCGTCGCGGTCTTGGTGTCCGCCTGCCAGGTGACTTTCGGCCAGTCTTCGAGCTTCGGCGTCGGCAGCACGGCCGGCCCGGAGCCGTCGAGATGAAAATGCACGTGCCGCGTGGCCGCGCAGTTCGGGATCATCGCCACCGGCAGGTTGGCGGCGTGCGTCGGGTAATCGAGCACCTTGACGTCGACCACCGTCGTCAGGCCGCCAAGCCCCTGCGCGCCGATGCCGAGATTGTTGACCTTCTCGTACAGTTCGAGGCGCAGTTCCTCGGCACGATTGGCGGCGCCGCGCGCCTTCAGTTCGTGGATGTCCACCGGCGCCATCAGCGATTCCTTGGCGAGCAGCATCGCCTTCTCCGGCGTACCGCCGATGCCGACGCCGAGAATCCCGGGCGGGCACCAGCCGGCGCCCATGGTCGGAATGGTCTTGAGAATCCAGTCGACGATCGAGTCCGACGGATTGAGCATCGCCATCTTCGACTTGGCTTCCGAACCGCCGCCCTTGGCCGCGCAGATCACTTCGAGGTGATCGCCGGGCACGATCTCGTAATGAATCACCGCCGGCGTATTGTCCCTGGTGTTCGTGCGCTTGCCGGCCGGATCGGCGAGCACCGACGCGCGCAGCTTGTTGTCCGGGTGGTTGTAGGCGCGCTTGACGCCCTCGTTGACCATGTCGGTGACCGACAGCTGCGCGTCCCAGCGCAGGTTCATGCCGACCTTCAGAAACACGGTGGCGATGCCGGTGTCCTGGCAGATCGGGCGATGGCCTTCGGCGCTCATCCGCGAATTGGTCAGGATCTGCGCGATCGCATCCTTCGCCGCCGGATTCTCCTCGCGTTCGTAGGCTTCGCCGAGCGCGGTCACGTAATCGAGCGGATGGTAATAGCTGATGTACTGGAAAGCGTCGGCAATGGACTGGATGAAGTCTTCCTGGCGGATCGTGGTCATGTACGGGCTCGGAATCGGCAGCGGAACGAATTTCGGCGCGAATCGTAACGGAAAACCCCCAATCGCCGCCGGAATTCGATCGGCCAGCTCGATCACCGGCCAATGGAACGTCAAGGTTTCATTGTTCTGAAACCTTGGCGAGGTATTCCTTGCGGCGCGTTTCGGTTTCTTCTCCACGCTCCGGATCAGGGAAAGTCCATGTCTCGAATCATCGGTATGCGCCGGTTCACCGGCGCCGCACTGCTCGCTTGCCTCGGCCTCGGCACGCTGCTCAGTGCCTGCGACAACAACAAGCCCAGGACCTTGCAGGACATCAAGCATGTCTTCGTGATCGTGCTCGAGAACAAGAATTTCGACGACACCTTCGGCAGCAGCACGCAGGACCCGTATCTGCAGTCGCTGCCTGCCAAGGGCGCGCTGCTGACGCAGTACTACGGCACCGGCCACGCCAGCCTCGACAACTACATTTCGATGATCAGCGGCCAGGCGACCGCCAATGCGACTTCGGGCGACTGCACGAACTATGTCGACTTCGTCATGAGCGGCACGACGCCCGACGGTCAGGCGATCGGCGACGGTTGCGTCTATCCGGCCAGCATCAAGACCCTGCCCGATCAGCTCAAGGCTGCCGGACTGAGCTGGAAGGGTTACATGGAAGACATGGGCAACGATCCGGCGCGCGAATCGGCGAGCTGCGGACACCCGGCCATCGGCGCCGCCGACCTCACCAATGCGCCGGAAGCCGCAAGCGCGAGCGTTCCGGACGGCGACCAGTACGCGACCCGTCACAACCCGTTCGTCTACTTCCACTCGATCCTCGACACGCCGGACTGCGAAGCCAGGGTCGTCAACCTCAGGCAGCTCGACACCGATCTCGCCTCTGCCTCCAGCACGCCGAACTTCGCGTTCATCACGCCCAATGTCTGCAACGACGGTCATGACGGCGACGGCACCGGTGCCGCCAACAAGGGTTGCGTCGGCGGCGCGCCCGGCGGCCTGACCTCTGCCGACGGCTTCCTCAAGATCTGGGTGCCGAAGATCATGTCGTCGCCGGCGTTCAAGAAGGATGGCCTGCTGATCATCAACTTCGACGAAGGCAATTACGCCTCGGTCGCACCGACGACCACGGACGGCGTCACGACCTACACGATCACCTTCCCCGGCGAGCACTGCTGCGAACAACAGATCGGCCCGAACATCACGCGCCCGTCGGCCGAAACGCTGCCGGTATCGCCGACCATGCAGTACGTCATCAGGATCGACGGCTACGGCGGCGACCGCACCGGCGCCGTGCTGCTGTCGCCATTCATCAAGGGCGGAACGGTCAGCGACGTGCCGTACAACCACTACTCGATGCTGAAGTCGCTGCAGGACATCTTCTCGCTGAGCCCCTATCTCGGCTACGCCGGCCAGGACGGGCTGATGCCGTTCGGCAGCGACATCTTCACTCAGTTCTGAGTGGACGAGAGCAGCAGCCGTCGGCAATGCCGTCACCGCCGTTGACGCGTCGCGTCAGCGCGTGGGCGGCGCTGTGCGGCGCGGTCCTGTTCGCGGCCGGCTGCCATGAGGCGCCAGCGCCGGAAGCCGCTTCCGCGCCACAGCGGCCGACCCTGCTGCAAGCCTCCTACCCCGGCGCTGCGGCGCTGGGGGCGAAGCTCTATTTCGACTCGTCGCTGTCCGCGTCCGGGCGACAGTCCTGCGCGAGCTGCCACGATCCTGCGCATGCCTACACGACGCCGGACGGCGGCCGGATCCAGCGCGGCGGCGCGAATCTCGACCAGCCCGGATTGCGCGCCGTGCCGTCGCTGCGCTACACGCTGCGCCGCGTCCCGGTCTGGTCGAAGGAATACCAGCGCGACGAAACCGAGCGTCTGCTCGAACTGGACAGCGTGCCGGTCGGCGGTCTCGGCTGGGACGGCCGCTTCGATACCCTGCGCACGCAGGCCGCGTTTCCGCTGCTTGCGCTCAACGAAATGGGCAATGCCGATGCCACGGCGTTCGCGGCCCGGCTCGCGCGCGTGCCCTACATCGACGAACTGCGGCAGGTGTTCGGCGCCGACGCGCTGGCAACGCCGGAACGGGCACTGGCGACCGTCGGCCTGGCACTCGAGCGCTACGAAATCGAGAATCCGGAGTTTGCCCCGTACAGTAGCCGCTACGACGATTTCCTCGACGGCAAGCTTGCGTTGAGCGAACAGGAACAGCGCGGCCTGGCGCTGTTCGTCGCGCCCGACAAGGGCAACTGCGCCGCCTGCCACACGGCGACGCGCGGTGCGAACGGCGCGCATCCGCTGTTCACCGATTTCAGCTTCCAGGTGCTCGGCGTACCGCGCAATCCGGCCATCGCCGCCAATGCCGATCCGGCGTTCCACGATCTCGGCCTGTGCGGACCGCTGCGCAGCGACCAGCGCGCGCGCCGCTACTGCGGCATGTTCAAGACGCCAAGCCTGCGCAATGTGGCCACGCGCCGCGCGTTCTTCCACAACGCCCGTTTCGACAAGCTGCGGGACGCCGTGGGGTTCTACGCGACACGCGACAGCGATCCGGCGCGCTGGTACCCGCAGCGCGACGGCGTCGTGCAGCGCTATGACGATCTGCCGCAGGAACTGCGCGGCAATGTCGACCATGTCGACGCCCCTTTCAGTCCCTCGGCCCGGCCGCGCGCCGCGCTGAGCGACGCCGACATCGACGATCTGGTCGCGTTCCTCGGTACCTTGACCGATCGCGACGTCGCCGCCGCGATACCGCCGCCCGCGCGCTGACAGCGCGCACACAAAAAAGCCGCCGGCCAGTGGCCGGCGGCGCCCCTTCCCGCCCCGAAGTCCGTTCTACGCGACCGCGTAGATCTGGTGACTGTGGTGGTTCGCCGGCTCCCAGAGCTTGATGCCGGCGTCGATCTCGTCGAGCTGCAGCAGGGTGTCGCCGCCGCGCACGCCGTAGTCGACGAAAGCCGACTCCAGCACGCGCACCAGCGCACGGATGTTGCCGTGCCAGCGGCAGTTGCGGATGCGCGACCAGGCGTCTTCGCTGACGCCCTTGGGTTGCGCCCAGGTCGTGCAGCGCTCCGCCATCCTGGCCAGCGTGGTGGCGACCACGGCGATCATGTCCTCTTCCCGCTTGTGCAGTTCCGGCACCGACAAGGTCGCCGCGCCGATGCGCGTGAACTCGTCGATGTTGACCGAATTCTGCAGGGTCTCCCAGCTGCGGTTGGTCGCGAACACGATCGCACATTCCAGCGACTGCTTGGCCGACGCACCGAACGGCAGATACTGACCGTTGTCGAAGGCTTCCATCAGCACTTCCATCACCGGACCGGTGATGCCGTGGCTTTCATCGATGAAGCAGACACCGTCGCGTGCGTGGGTGAATGCGCCGGTGCGGCTGCCGGCACCGGGAAACGCTCCCGAGACATGACCGCACAGCAACGATTTGACGGCCGCCTTGTCGCCGGTGTTTTCGGCGGCGAGGTTCACCGAGACGAAACGGCCGCGGTTGCGCGTCAGGTAGTAGTAGTACGACAGCGAAGTCTTGCCGCTGCCAGGCCCGCCAAGCAGATAGGTGCGATTGATGCCGTTGGTGGCATACGCGCGAATGCGTGCGACCAGCGCCTGCAGTTCCGGACTGAACACGTAGAAATTGCGCATCGGCGAATTCTCGACTTCGGTCGAGATCGGCATGCGGATCAGATTTTCCTCGACCACCGGCGTCAGCCGCTGTGGCAGCTGGCGCAGCACGCTTTCGGCGTTCGGCGCCAGCAGCAGGCGCATGCCGGCCAGTTTGTTCTCGTTGCCGCGCTTGTTCAGCCATTGGCCGAGCGCGGTCAGCTGTCCCGGAGTGACCGCGACGATCAGCGTCGTCGGCCGCCCGGCGGCACGCGCCGCGAGCACCGCGTCGGAAAGACCGTCGAGCAGACTTGGCGCAATCAGCAGACTGAGCACGAAATCGACATCCGCGACTTTCATCTGCGGACCCAGTTCGGCAGCGTCGCTGAGTCGGAGCTGACGCCCGTTCGGCATCAGCGTCGCCAGGCCCTGTTCCAGTTCGGGATCGCGGATATGGAAGTCGGATGCGTAGACCTGCAGATACGGCGCGTTCGCGCGTTCCATCGCCAGGGCTTTGACATCGGTCTTGCGCGTGATTCCGAACATGGGCGTGCTTCCTGCAGGGCTCGTGCCCAGACTAGACGCAGATTCGGCACGCGGCGCGCGGCGCCGATGAAGCGCGTCCGGCCGCCGACCGACGGCATCAACTGCCGACGCCGCCGCGCGTCAGCCGCGCCGGATCGAGCAGCTCTGCCAGTTCGGCGCGCGGCAGTCCGGTGATTTCCGCGGCGACATCGATCACCGGCCGCCCCTGCCGGTAGGCCTGCTTGGCGATGGCCGCGCCGCGGTCGTAGCCGATCCGTGCATTGAGCGCGGTGATCAGGATCGGATTGCGGTCCAGGGTCTCGCGTATGTGCTCGCGGCGGACGCGGAAGCCGGCGATCGCGCGCTCGGCGAGCAGGCGCGAGACATTGGCTTCGAGCGTGATGCTCTGCAGCAGGTTCAGCGCGATCACCGGCAGCATCACGTTGAGCTGGAAATTGCCGGCCTGCGCGGCGACGGTGATCGTCGCGTCGTTGCCGATCACCTGCGCAGCGACCTGCGCGGTCGCCTCGGGGATCACCGGATTGACCTTGCCCGGCATGATCGACGAGCCCGGCTGCAGACTCGGCAACTCGATCTCGCCGAGGCCGGCCAGCGGACCGGAGTTCATCCAGCGCAGATCGTTGGCAATCTTCATCAACGATACGGCAATCGCCTTCAGCTGCCCGGACAGTTCGACCGCGGTGTCCTGCGCGGACAGCGCCTCGAAGTAGTTCGCCGCCGGCACGAAGCGCAGGCCGCTGCGCGCCGCCAGCGCGCGCGCAAACCGCCTGCCGAAACGCGGATCGGCATTGATGCCGGTGCCGACCGCGGTGCCGCCGAGCGCGAGCTGCAGCAAACGCGGCTGCACGGCGTCCAGCCGTTCGAGACCATGCCGGATCTGTGTCGCCCAGCCGGACAGCTCCTGATCGAAACGCAGCGGCATGGCATCCATCAGATGCGTGCGGCCGGTCTTGGTCACGCCTTTCAGTTGACGTGCGCGCCGGTCGATCGTCGTCGCGAGGAATTTCAGCGCCGGCTTGAGCTCGGCATGCACCAGCAGGGCAGCGGCGACATGGATTGCGGTCGGAATCACGTCGTTCGAGCTTTGCCCGTAGTTGACGTGATCGTTGGGGTGCACGGTCTTTCTCAGGCGACGGCTCGCCAGATGTGCAATCACCTCGTTCGCGTTCATGTTGGTCGAGGTGCCGGAGCCGGTCTGGAACACGTCGATCGGAAACTGCGCATCGTGCTGACCTTCGGCCACCTGCAGCGCACAGACGGCGATCGCCTCGGCGCGGCCGGCGTCAAGCAGGCCGAGTTCGCGGTTGACCTGGGCCGCGGTCGCCTTGATCAGGCCCAGCGCGCGAATGAACGCACGCGGCATCTTCAGGCCCGAGATCGGGAAATTGTCGACAGCGCGCTGGGTCTGCGCGCCCCACAAGGCATTGGCCGGGACCTTCAGTTCGCCCAGGCTGTCGTGTTCGAGACGGAAGGCCGGTTTTGCCATGCTGCGCTGCTCCTGTCTGGCGACGGCGTCGCGAAGCGGCCGCCTCGGATAAAATGCGCGCCCAGCCTACACCGGCGATGCTGTCTGCGCGCCGACCGCCGGGCCTCGTTTCCGCCTTCCGAGCCGATCATCCAATGAACCTTACGTCCCTGTCCGCCATCTCGCCGATCGACGGCCGCTACGCCGAGAAGACCGTCAAGCTGCGCGAAATCTTCAGCGAGTACGGCCTGATGCGCTATCGCGTGCTCGCCGAGATCCGCTGGCTCGAAACCCTGGCAGCGAACGGCGAGATTCCGGAAGTTCCGGCGCTGTCGCCGTCGGCGCGGGAAAGACTCGAAAAGGTCGCCAGCAGCTTCACGCTCGACGAGGCACAACGCGTCAAGGCGATCGAGGACACGACCAACCACGACGTCAAGGCCGTCGAGTACTACCTCAAGGAAAAGATCAGCTCGCATCCGGAGCTGTCGGGCATCAAGGAATTCATCCACTTCGCGTGCACATCCGAGGACGTCAACAATCTCTCGCATGCGCTGATGCTCAGGGACGCGCGCGACAAGGTGTTGCTGCCGACGCTCGACCGCATCATCCAGGCGATCGCCAGTCTGGCGCACAGTTACGCCGAACAGCCGATGCTGTCGCGCACGCACGGCCAGCCCGCCTCGCCGACCACGCTCGGCAAGGAAATGGCGGTGTTCGCGCAGCGCCTGCGCCGCCAGCGCGAGCAGTTCGCAGCGGTGGCACTACTCGGCAAGATGAACGGCGCAGTCGGCAACTGGAATGCGCACTACGCGGCCTATCCCGATGTCGACTGGCCGTCGGTGGCGGAAGCTTTCATCGGCGCGCTCGGCATCGAACAGAGCCCGGCGACCACGCAGATCGAGCCGCACGACTACATCGCCGAATACTTTCATGTCCTGTCGCGCTTCAACACGATCCTGATCGATTTCTGCCGTGACATCTGGAGCTACATTTCGGTCGGCTATTTCAAGCAGCGCACGGTGGCCGGCGAAGTCGGCAGTTCGACCATGCCGCACAAGGTCAACCCGATCGACTTCGAAAATGCCGAAGGCAATCTCGGCATCGCCAACGCGATCCTCCAGCACCTGGCCGAGAAGCTGCCGATCTCGCGCTGGCAGCGCGATCTCACCGATTCGACGGTGCTGCGCAATCTCGGCGTCGGTGTTGCCCACGCGGTTATCGCCTACCAGTCGGCACTCAAGGGCATCGGCAAGCTCGAAGCCGATGCCTGGAAGATGGGCCAGGATCTCGACCACAACTGGGAAGTGCTCGGCGAGGCGATCCAGACCGTGATGCGCCGCTACGGGCTGCCGGAACCGTACGAGCAGCTCAAGCGTCTGACGCGCGGCCAGAAGGTCGGCCGCGACGCCATTCGCGATTTCGTGTCCGGCCTGGAGTTGCCGGAAGCCGAGAAGCAGCGTCTGCTGCAGATGACGCCCGGCAGCTACACCGGCAACGCGCTGCAACAGGCCAAGGCGGTCTGAGCACGCAGCGGCAGTGGCGGCGACTCGCACCGCGGGTTTAGGCTGCGCGCCATGAGCGAGCAGATGCCGGACACGACGGGCGAGCACGCCTCGGGCGCAGTGACGATCATCAGTGGTCGCCAGGCCTGGCGCGACGCCGCCGTCGAACTCGTCGGTCACGCGCAGCTGCAGCTGCGCGTGCTGAGTCAGGAACTGGACCGGCGCATCTGGAGCGATCCCGATCTCGTCGAACAGCTGCAAACGTTCGCGCTGCGCTCGCAGCGCTCGGAACTGCGCATCCTCGTGAACCGGCCGGCGCTTGCCGCGCAACACGGCCATCGCCTCGTCGAACTCGCGCGTCGCCTGCCGAGCCGGATCGCGATTCGCGAGCTGAACGAAGAACATCGTGGCCTGACCGAGGAATTCTCGGTGGCCGATGAACAGGCCCTGCTCTACAAGGGCCGGCACGACGATCTCGACGCTCAGTGGTCGGCGCACGCACCGCTCGACGCGCGCCGCCTGCGCCGTCGCTTCGATCAGTTGTGGGACGAATCGCCGCCGGCGCGCGAGCTGGCGATCCTCGGGCTCTGAAGTCCGCTCAGCTTTCTTCGGGTGCCACCTTTTCACGCGCACGTATGAAACGGCGCGCCGCGTCCGGCACCGGCGCCGAACAATTGCGCTCGTAGTCGAACCACACCAGCACGCCGCGTGTGACCGCTGCCAGCCGGCCATCGACGAACATGCCGCCTTCGGTGTTCATGCTGCTGCGGCCGATGCGACGGACCCGGAAGCCGAATTTCAGCTGCGCCGGATGATGGACCTGCGAAATGAAATCGCACTCGATTCGCGCGAGGATGAACCCGCTGCGCTTCCAGAAACCTTCGTCGCCGCGAATCAGCGCATCGAAGTAGTCGAGCCGCGCCGATTCATCGAACGTGAAATAACGCGCGTTGTTGATGTGGCCGAGCATGTCGCAATCCGACCAGCGCGTCGCCAGCTCGTGGAAGTAACCGAAGTCGTCCTGCGTCGGGCGTTCGCTCATGCGGCTTCCTTGTCGTCCGGGAATTGCTGCAGGCGCGCCGCCGCCCGCGCGCGGATGTCGAGGCGTTCACGATCCGGCGCCCTGCCCCAGGCGGCAATCTCGTCGAGCACGCGGCCACAGCCCAGGCAGTGACCGCGTTCGCCGAGGCGACAGACGCCAGTGCACGGCGACGGCACGTCGCGATCGGCAATCAGGGACTCAGGATTCGACATGAGGATCACAAGCTAGCACCGGCGGCATGAGAGCGAAAACCACCGGCATCGACACAAAAAAGGCGCGACCATCCCGCGATGGCCGCGCCGCGTTCAAGGCCGCCCTTATTCGACGATCAGTTTGAAGTCGACACGACGATTCTTTGCGCGACCCTCTTCCGTGCTGTTCGACGCCACCGGATGGAAGTCGCCGAAACCGGTCGCCACCAGACGCGCGGCGTCGACGCCATGCGCGACCAGATACTGGCGGACCGACTCGGCACGCTGCTGCGAGAGCATCAGGTTGTAGGCCTTGTTGCCGACGTTGTCGGTGTTGCCGCCGATCTGCACGGCGACATTCGGCTGATTCTTGAGTGTGCTGGCGACATCCTTGAGCACCTTGCGCGCGTCATCGGTCAGCACCGCAGTGTTGTTGTCGAACTGCACGCCCGGCAACTGCAGCGACTGCGAGACCATGCAGCCGCTGGCATCGACCTGCAGGCCGCTGCGCGTACCCGGGCAACGATCGATCTCGTTCGGCACGCCGTCGGCATCGTCATCACCCGGATGCGGCGTGCTGCTCATCGGACAGCCGCTGGCGTCGACGCCGGTGCCGGTCGGCGTGCCCGGACACAGATCCTTGGCATCGGTCACGCCATCGCGATCCGAATCGACACCGCAGTCGCTGCGGCCGGTCACCGGATCGACAACCGCCAGTTCGCACTCCTGCGCCGGCGCCACGGCCGGACCGCTGTTGTTGAACAGAAAGAACAGCGGCAGTTGCAGACCGGCCGTGATGCGATAGTCGATCAGGAAGTTGTGGCTGGTGCTCTGGCTGTCGACCTGACCGAGGGCGCGGGCCTCGACGCGCGCGGCAAGGCCTTTCCACCCGAAGCGGCCGAGCGGCAGCAGCACCCCGCCGCCGAGATCGACGCCGAAATGTTCATGACGGTCACCGCGCACATCGTTCTGCACGATGCCGACACCGCCGAGCGCGAACGGCTTGAACTGATAGCCGCCGCCGAAGTTGCCGATGCTCTGGTTGTCGAAATCGTAGACGAGATCGAACAGCAGGCCGGTCTGGTAGTCGCTCTTGCCGTCGATATGGCGATCACGCGACAGCATGTGCAGCGTCGTTTCGGCTGCCCAGCGCTCGTAGCCGTAGGTCGCCAGCGGCACACCGAACGTGAATTGCGCACCCTGACCATCATCGGAATGACGCGCCGAGTCCGGAATTTCGAAGTTGTAGCCAGCACCGAGATAAGGGATTTCGTTGCCATCGGTCGTGACGGCCGCAGCCGACCCCGCCCAGAGCATCGTCGCTGCCGCCAGAACGCCGGCCACGCCGCCCGCCAAGCTCTGTTTCAAGTGCATGATCACAACTCCCTTGTTGACTATGATTTTGATGGCCGGATGCCGCGAGCGTCCCGTCCCCGTGAACTCGCCATGGCCGCGCTTCGTTGCGTGGGCCGACTCTATAGCGTCGATGTGACAGCGGCAACCGCAGCGCCGATCCGAGCACGGCGCGCAAGCTGCGGTCAGGCCGGGCGGCCGCCCGCTCGCAAAGCACTCGCGCATTCGCGGACCAGCGCGGGTCCGCGATAGATGAAACCGGTGTAGATCTGCAGCAGATCGGCGCCCGCCGCGCGGCGGGCCAGCGCGCTGCCGGCATCACCGATGCCACCGACGCCGATCAGCACGAAATCGTCGCCGAGCCGTCGCCGCAATGCTGCCAGTGTCCGGCTGGCCTGCGGCGCCAGCGGCGTACCCGAAAGCCCGCCGGTTTCGAGGGCCAGCGGTTCGCCGTCGAGGCCGGGGCGCGTGACCGTGGTGTTGGTCGCGATCAAGCCGTCGATACCGGTTTCGCGCGCGACACGGGCAATCGCATCGAGCTGCGCATCGTCGACATCGGGCGCGATCTTGACCAGCATCGGCGTGCGCTTGCCGTGCTGCTGCGCGAGCCTATCGGCCTTGCCTTTCAGTTGCTGCAACAGGGCGCGCAGATGAGCCTCGCTCTGCAGCTCACGCAGATTCTTCGTGTTCGGCGACGAAATGTTGATCGTCACGTAACCGGCTGCGCTGTAGACCTTGCGCAGGCAGAACAGATAGTCGTCGGCCGCGCGTTCGATCGGCGTGTCGAAGTTCTTGCCGATATTGATGCCCAGCACGCCGCGATAGTCGCTCTCGGCGACACGCGCCAGCAGATGGTCGACGCCCTTGTTGTTGAAGCCGAGGCGATTGATGATCGCGCCATGTGCCGGCAGACGGAACATGCGCGGCCGTGGATTGCCGGGCTGGGCGCGCGGCGTGACGGTGCCGATTTCGACGAAGCCGAAGCCGAGTCGCGACCAGGCTTCCAGGCATTCACCGTTCTTGTCGAGCCCGGCGGCCAGGCCGACGCGATTGGCAAAGCGCAGACCGAGCAGTTCGACCGGATCATCGACCCCCGGTCCGGCGAACGGCAGCGTTGCCAGCTTCGGCACGCAACGAAAGGTTTCCAGCGTCAGTTCATGCGCGCGTTCGGCGTCGAACCGGAACAGCAGCGAGCGGGCCAGCGCGTACATGCGGCTCAACGCGGCTCGAACAGGTGGCCGAGCTTGGCGGCCTTGGCGTCGAGATACTTCTCGTTGTACGGATTGCGCCCGCTTTCCAGCGGCACGCGTTCGACGATCTCGATGCCGACCTTGGCCAGCGCATCGAGCTTGCGCGGATTGTTGGTCATCAGGCGGATGTGACACAGGCCGAGCTGGCGCAGCATTTCGATGGCCAGATCGTATTCGCGGGCATCGGCCGGAAAGCCGAGCTGATGGTTGGCTTCCACGGTATCGGCACCGCGGTCCTGCAGTTCATAGGCGCGGATCTTGTTGCCGAGACCGATGCCGCGGCCCTCCTGGCGCAGGTACAGCACGGCGCCGCGCCCCTCATCGGCAATCTTCTGCAACGCCGCATTGAGTTGCGCACCGCAGTCGCAGCGCAGCGAAAACAGGGCGTCACCGGTCAGGCATTCGGAGTGCACGCGCACCAGCGGCGGCGTGCCCGACAACTCGCCCAGGGCGATGACGACATGCTCCTTGCCGTCGCCGGCGCGGAACACGGTAACGCTGAATTCGGCGAACGGGGTCGGCAGCTTCGCTTCCGCGATCCGCTCAAGCTGGTATTCGGAGGACTTCAAAACACTCTCGCGATTCGGCGATCCGCAGCCGCAATTCTGGCATGCCAGAGGCGCGGACCCGCCCGGGGGCGCAAATCATAACCGAAGCGGCGATTTCGCCGGCACGGTCACCGGCCAAGCCACGAACCGCGCCGCAAATGCGGACGCGGCGCGGTTCGCAGAGCTCACATGCCGAAGAAGTTCTGACCGCAGACGCGCAAGGTCCGGCCGTTGATGGCATTGGCCGCCGGCGACGCGAAGAAAGTCACGGCTTCGGCAATGTCCTGCGGCAGACCGCCCTGCGACAGCGAGCTGAGCCTACGGCCGACTTCGCGCGGGCCGAACGGCATCGCCGCCGTCATCGCGGTTTCGATGAACCCCGGGGCCACCGCATTGATCGCGCCGCCACGCTTGGCGAAGGTCGAGGCCATCGCATCGACGTAACCGATCACGCCGGCCTTGGTCGACGCGTAATTGGTCTGGCCGGCGTTGCCGCCGATGCCGCCGATCGACGAGATGCAGACCATGCGTGCGCCGTCGTTGAGGCCATCCTTGAGCAGGCCTTCGTTGATCTTCAGGATCGCGCCGAGATTGATGTTCAGCACCATGTCCCAGAAATGCGGCGGCATGTTGCGCAGCATCTTGTCGCGCGTGATGCCGGCGTTGTGGACGACGATATCGAGGCCGCCGAAATTCCTGCCGACTTCGGCGGCGATGCGGCTGGCGGCGTCGCTTGCCGTCACGTCGATGGCCAGACCGACGCCGCCGATCTTCGCCATCGTTTCGGCGAGCCCGCCTTCTGCCGAAGGATGATCCATGCCGACCACCTTGGCGCCTTCGCGCGCGAGGGTCTGCGCGATCGACGCGCCGATGCCGCGCGCAGCGCCGGTGACGAGCGCGATCTTGCCTTCGAGGCTGCCCGGCAAAGCCACATTGCCGGTCGCCGGCGGCCGCAGCGCGAGCACCTGGCCGGTGACGAACGCGGAGTGCTCGCTGAGGAAGAAACGCAGCGGCGCGTCAAGCGCATCGTCTGCGCCGTCCGGCACTTCGAGCAGGTTCGCGGTCGTGCCGTTCTTGCCGATTTCCTTGCCCAGCGCCCGAATGAAGCCGCGTAATGCCGTCGACGCGGTCTTGGCGTTGACCTCGCCCAGCGACTCCGGCGCGCGCGACACGACCAGCACGCGGCCGTTGCCGGCAATACCACGCACGAGCGGCTGCATGAAGTCGTACAGCTCGCGCAGTTGCGACGGCGAACTCAAGCCCGAGGCATCGAACAGCAGCGCATGATTGCGCGGCTCGCCCGCTTCGGCACCCGGATTGCCCTGCAGGTTCACTTTCGACGCGGCAGCGGCCGATTTCAGCGGCGCCAGTCCGGCATGGTCGCTGACGATGCGCAGGCCGGCACCGGCGCCGGCGACCGCCCGCAACAGTGGCGCGCCGAGCGTCGCACCGGTGGTGGCGCCGACCAGCACATGACGGCCTTCCAGCGGCTGCACGGCCCAGGCTGCCTTGGCACGGCGCAGGCGCGGCGGCATCGGCAGGCCGATCATGCCGGCGATCGTCTTGCCCAGCGAGGAATTGGTAAATTCGAGATAGCGGTCGTTCATCGTTGTGTCCGGCACGTCATGACAAAAAGTGGGGGCGCCGATTATGGCGGCGCGCCGGCGTTCCCGACAGCGCGTAACGACCACTGCCCTGCGACGCCGACGCCATTGACGCCTGCACGAGAGCGACGGATAGTTGGAGCGCCCATGGCCGGGCGGGTCGTGCAGCGCGGACCACGAGGAGCGGCCGGCCACCGAAATACAAGAGCCGTAAGCGGGATGCGGACGGCAGCGGCAAGACGAAAAGATTCGTCCTCGAACATCATTCAAACAAACATTCATCGAACTGCTTGGGGTCATCATGATGAAGGGCTGGAAGATCGCCGCAATCGCCGTTGTTGTCGGCGTCGTGACGTATGTCGGACTGGAAGTCCTGCTCCCGCACCATACGGTGGAGGTGAAAATGACCGGCCTGGTGCCGGCGGATTCCGTGTTCGGCGGCAAGCTGAAATCGCCGGACGAAGTGGCCGCGGCCAGCGAAGCGACGCCCGGCAGCGCCGCGGCCGACGCGACGCAGACGACGCCCAGCGGTCCGGCGGTGGCCACGGACGATGCGATGGCAGCATCGGACGACGGCAGCAACGCCGATCAGGGCGCACTCGTCGATACCACTTCACCGGCCGACGACAGCGACGCCGCCGATACGGCCGATGCGTCGATCGACAGCGATGCCGCCGCCGGCACCGAAGCAGCGCCGGAACCCGTGACCCCGGCGCCCGCACCTGCCAAGCCGGCGGTCAAACCCGCCGCCAGACCGGCCAGGCCGGCAGTGGCCGCCAAGCCGGCGGCAGCCAGGACACCGGCGACGGTCGCGGCCAGCGGCGCCAAGGCGACGCCGTGGTGGGAATCGGCCGGCGGCGGCAAGGGCCTGCGCGTGATCTACGCCGGTTCGGCGGCTTTCGAACGCGCGGTGGTGGTGATGGGCAACGCGCCTTTCGCGAGTGCCGCCAGCGCCAATCAGAACATTCATGTCAGCGATGCCGCCGGCAAGCCCGTGGCCGGCAGCTGGGCCGTCGGCGCCAGCAACAAGGCCATGCTGGTATTCCCGGTCGGCAAGGCCGGCAAGTATCAGGTCGCAGTCGGGGCCGGTCTCAGCGACGCGCAAAGCCGCAAGCTCGGCCAGTCGGTCAAGGGCACGGTTGTCGTCCAGTAAGCCGACCGATGATCGAAGCGGCGTGAGCGGTCGCGACGACCGGGCCTTGCGCGAGGAGCGCCTGCTCGAACGCCTGATGTCGACGTCGTCGACGATGACGGGCGTCTGCGTCGCCCTGCTGTCGGTCGTGCAGCTGATCGCCGACTCGCGCAAGGTGCAGACCCTCGCCGACGACGCGCTCGCCATCGATTCGCTGTTTTTCCTGCTTTGCTGCTATCTGTCGATCTGGGCACTGCGCACGCAGCGACGCGAGCGCACGCGCTTGCTCGCAGTGGCCGTCGACTACCTGTTCCTGATCGGCATGACCGGACTGGTCGTGATCGGCTTCATGATCGTCTACACCATTTTCTAGTCCTGGCCGGACTCGGCCGAGGCTGCAGACCCGAGGAGTCCCGATGAGCACCTCCCTGTTCGATCTCGACGGCCGCGTCGCCATCGTCACCGGCGCGTCGCGCGGCATCGGCGCGGCGACCGCGCAGTTGCTGGCCGAACAGGGCGCGCACGTCGTCCTGGTATCGCGCAAGCCCGAAGGTCTGGAGGCGGTCCGCGAGGTCATCGTCGCCAGCGGCGGCAAGGCCAGCGTCATCGTCGCGCATGGCGGTGTCAGCGAAGACCTGCAGCGCCTGGTCCGGGACACCGTCGCGCAGTGCGGTCGACTCGACATCCTCGTCAACAATGCCGCGACCAATCCGCATTACGGCCACATCGCGGAAACGCCGATGGGCATGGTGGACAAGACCGTGCAGGTCAATCTGCGCGGCTACTTCGAGCTGTCGTCGCTGGCGGCCCGGCAGATGAAGGACAACGGCGGCGGCGCGATCGTCAACATCGCCAGCATCAACGGTCTCAAGCCAGGCCTGGGACAAGGCATCTACTCGGTCACCAAGGCGGCGGTCATCAACATGACGCAGGCCTTCGCCAAGGAATGCGCGGCCTGGAAGGTACGTGCCAACGCGGTCCTGCCGGGACTGACCGACACCAAGTTCGCATCGGCGCTGACCACGAACGAGCAGGTCCTCAAACCGGCACTGGCGCAGATCCCGCTCGGCCGTATGGCACAGCCCCGGGAAATCGCGCCCGCCGTGCTGTACCTCGCGTCCGACGCAGCCAGCTATGTGACCGGCACCACGCTGGTCGTCGACGGCGGCCTGATCGGCTGCGGCGGCCTGTAAAGCCGATGAACGTCCGGCCGAGGCAGACACTGCTGCTGGTCCTGGCGCCGTGCATTGTCGTCGCCGGCTGGCTCTGCTTCCACAACAACTGGCCGCGCGGCGAAGCACTCGGCATCGCGCTGCAGACGGCGATCGCCCAGGGCGATGCCGACAAATCGCTGGTCGCGCGCCTGATCTGGTCGAACTATGTCGAAACGCGAGCAGACGCTTCACGCTGGAGCGGCATCTACTGGGGCTTCACGTTCACGGCGGCGCTGTTCAGTGCGCTGGCGGCCCTGATCCTGAAATTCGAGACCTTGCTGAAAAACGAGGCGGCGAAGAAGGATGTCGCCGCAATTCTGTCGGTTGCCGCGGCGCTGCTGATCACGGTATCGACCAGCGGTGACTTCCATCAGAAGTGGCAAGCCAATCGCGTGGCGGCCGCGCAGCTCGAGCAGATCGGCTACCAGTTCCTGAGTGCGGATGGCGCCGAGCCGCGCCGCTACCTGCCGGCGGTCGGCCGCGTGTTGCTGGTCCGCAGCGTGGCCATCGCCGGCGCCGACGCGCCGAAGCCCGAGCCTGATGCGGCGGTCCCCGCCGATGCAGGCCGGTAAAACGGCAGCGCCTGCGGCAATTGCTGTCTCGGCAGCGGGAGCTAGGGCAACAACAGGGTTGAACCGGTGGTCCTGCGCGCTTCCAGATCGCGATGCGCCTGTGCGGCATCGCGCAGCGCATAAGTCTGGCCGATCCCGATCCGCACGGCGCCGGCCCGCACGACCTCGAACAGCGCGGCGGCGGACGCCAGCAGTTCCTCACGGGTCGCGATGTAATCGCCGAGCCGTGGCCGGGTCAGGTACAGGGAGCCTTTCGCCGCCAGCAGGCCCGGCGCGAACGCATCGACCGCGCCGGAAGCATTGCCGAAGCTGACCAGCAGGCCACGCGGCGCGAGGCTGTCCAGCGAAGCGGCAAAGGTATCGCGACCGACCCCGTCATAGACCACCGGCACGCCGCGGCCGCCAGTCAGTGCACGCACGCGCTCGGCCACGTTTTCGCGCCGATAGTCGATGAGGTGATCACAACCGTGTGCACGCGCCAGTTCCGCCTTGGCCGCGCTGCCGACGGTGCCGATCACGGTCACGCCGAGATACTTGAGCCACTGCGTGGCGATCAGGCCGACGCCGCCGGCCGCCGCATGCAGCAGCACCGTTTCGCCGGCTTGCACGCGATAGCTGCGTCGAATCAGGTATTCGACAGTCATGCCCTGAAGCATCATCGCCGCGGCACTGCGCTCGTCGATCGCGTCCGGCAGTTTCACCAGATGCGCAGCCGGCATCAGTCGCGCCTCGGCATACGCGCCGAGCGGACCGGATGCATAGGCCACGCGATCGCCCCGGCGAAAATCACGAACGCCCTCTCCGACCTCAAGCACCTGGCCTGCAGCTTCGGTGCCCAGCCCGGACGGCAGGCTCAGGGGATACAGGCCGCTGCGATGGTAGGTATCGATGTAATTGAGACCGACCGCCGAGTGCCGCAGCAGCACCTCGCCGGGCCCGGGCGAAGACAGTTCCCGAGGCTCCCACTGCAGTTGCTCGGGGCCGCCGTGCATGTGAATGCCAATGGCGTGGGTCTGCATGTCGCGGGCTCCGGAACGGGAATCCGGCAAGGCTAAATCGCAGCGTCTCGTATCGCCACCGGCACGCAGCGCGGCGGCCGCGTTGCGCAAGGAATGGCGGGACTGCGCGCTGCGCCCCGACGAGCGGCAGCCGCCGGAATCGATTCGGCGCTGGGCAAACCCGGGGTGAACAGGGGCATGGGCAGATTTGTCGCTTCCCTATGGCCGAATCTGTGGGCATCCTGTGTCCAGCGTGACGGGGTCCGGGGGGGCCGAAGTTGCAATGGAGTTACTGAAAAGCCTGCGCGAAGAGCAGCGCAGCCCGCGTCTGTATCGGCTGCGCTTCGAGTCGGCTGCGCTGGAGCTTGAGTTCCGCGATTGGCAACGCCGGCGCCATACCGTCGCCCGGGTCGCGCTGTTCGTGGTTCTGGGCCTGGCGTTCGCGCTGACTGCGGTATTCGACGAAGGACTGTTCGCGGTGCCGGCCGACAGCGTCGCGACATTGCGGGCCTTGCAGCTCGGCCTGCTGCTGCCGATGACCGCGATCGGCGCGGTGATCAGCTACATCGACATCTCGCCCCGGCACCAGCGCACCGTGCAGACCATTGCGGTGTCCGGAATCTGGTCCGGCGTGCTGGTCATTCGCGCGCTGGCCCTGCACGACGGCTTCAATGTTCCGGCACTGTTCTTCAGCATCGTCGTGATCGCGGTGGCCTTCTTCGGCGGCTTCACCTGGTACCGCATCGTCTCGGGTGTCGCGATATTCACCTTCGCCGGCGTCATCGTCGAGTACACGCAACAGCATGCCGCCTTCGATGCCGGCCTGCAGACCTACGGCCTGCTGTGGATGGCGCTCATCGCCGCCGCCGGTTCCTATACGCACGAGCTGCTGTCGCGCCTGGCCTGGCTGAACTGGCGCTACGCCAAGGTACTGGCGGCAACCGACGGGCTTACCGGCCTGCTGAATCACTACGAATTCCACCGCCTGTTCCAGCGCGTGCTGGCACAAGGCGCGCGCGAGGAACGCAAGATCGCGGTCACGCTGCTCGACCTCGACCACTTCAAGTCGATCAATGACCGCTACGGTCATCTGTTCGGCGATCGCGTGCTGCGCGAGATCGGCGCACTGCTGAATCGCGAATTCGCGCAGCGCCCGCTCGATCTGCGCGCGCGCTACGGCGGCGAGGAGATGGCGATCGTCTGGTACGACATCCAGCCGGAGGCCCTGCCGGCGATGATGGAAGGCGTACTCGACGCGATCCGCAATCTGCCGTTCGTCGATCCGGCCAGCGACACCCGCGTGCGCGTCACCGCCAGCGCCGGTCTGTGCTGGGTACAGGCGGACGAAAACACCGCCACCGAAAAGGTCCTGCACGCAGCCGACCTGTTGCTGTACGGCGCCAAGGCCGACGGCCGCAATCGGGCGCGCCTGGCCCCGTTCGCCGACTGCCTGCCGGCCAGCGAGCTGCCATTGCCGGCGGCGATTGCGGCACAGAAAAAGCTGCTGCAGGGCTGAATTGCGCGTTCGCGGCACAATCCCGGCGCTGCCGAGCCGCGCCTGCCGCTACACTGCGCGCCCATGATTTCCCTGCAATCCCTGACGCTGCGCCGCGGCGCCCGCACGCTGCTCGAAAACGCGACGCTGACCATCTATCCGGGCTGTCACGTCGGCATCATCGGCCGCAACGGCACCGGCAAGTCGACGCTGTTCGCGGCCATCACCGGCGAGCTTGATGCCGACAAGGGCAGCCTGTCGCTGCCCCGCGATCTGGCGATCGCGGTCGTCGCCCAGGAAACGCCGTCGCTGCCGGATCTGGCGATCGAGTTCGTGCTCGACGGTGACGTCGAACTGCGCCGCCTCGAAACGCGTCTGGGCAAAGCCGAAGACGCGCACGACGTGGAGACCATTGCCAACATCCACGAACGCCTCAATGCGATCGGCGGTTACGCAGCGCGTGCGCGCGCCGCGACGCTGCTGCATGGCCTGGGCTTCGCGGACGAGGCCATGGAACGACCGGTCGCCAGTTTCTCGGGCGGCTGGCGCATGCGCCTGAATCTGGCGCGCGCGCTGATGTGCCGCTCCGATCTGCTGTTGCTCGACGAACCGACCAACCACCTTGATCTCGACGCCGTGATCTGGCTGCAGGACTGGCTGGTCTCGTACCCGGGCACGCTGCTGGTGATCTCGCACGATCGCGAGTTTCTCGACGCCGTGACGAACCAGACCCTGCATCTGGAAAATCTGGCCGCGACGCTGTACACGGGCAACTACTCGCAGTTCGAGCGCCAGCGTGCCGAACGCCTGAGCCTGCAGGCCGCGCACTACGAAAAGCAGCAGCGCGAGATCGCGCACCTGCAGAACTTCATTCGTCGCTTCAAGGCCAAGGCCAGCAAGGCGACGCAGGCGCAGAGCCGGGTCAAGGCGCTGGAGCGCATGGAACTGGTCGCCGCCGTGCATGCCGACTCCGAATTCTCGTTCACGTTCCCGGTGCCGGAGCGCCTCCCGGCACCGCTGGTCCGGCTCGACAAGGTCACCGCCGGATACGGCAGCAAGGCGATCCTCGGCGGTCTGAAACTGCTGGTGTCGCCCGGCGATCGCATCGGCCTGCTCGGGCCGAACGGTGCCGGCAAATCGACGCTGGTCCAGACCCTGGCCGGCGAACTGGCACCGCTGGCCGGCGGTGCGCTGCACGACCCGCATCTGCGCGTCGGCTACTTCGCGCAACACACCACCGACAGCCTCGACCCGCAGGCTTCGGCGATGCTCCATCTGCGCCGCATCGATCCTCGTGCCAGCGAACAGTCGCTGCGCAACTTCCTCGGCAGCTTCAATTTCCGCGGCGATCGCGCGATGGAAAAGATCGAGCCGTTTTCCGGCGGCGAGAAGGCACGCCTCGCCCTCGCCCTGGTCGTCTACCGCCAGCCGAATCTGCTGCTGCTCGACGAGCCGACCAACCATCTCGACCTCGACATGCGCCATGCACTCGAGAACGCCCTGCTCGATTATCCCGGCGCCCTGGTCGTGGTGTCGCATGACCGCCACCTGCTGACCAGCACCTGCGAGAATTTCTGGCTGGTCGCCGGCGGCGAAGCGACGCCGTTCGATGGCGACCTCGACGACTACGCACGCTGGCTGCGCAACCGCGACAGCACCGCGACCCGCAGCGACGGCGCGAAACCGGGCAGCCGGCCGGCAGCGCCGCGCGATCCGGGCGAACAGCGCGCCCGGATCCGGCCGCTGCGTGAGGCGATCACCAGGCTCGACCGGCAGATGGCGAAGCTGCAGGCCGATCTCGCCAGACTCGACGCCAAACTCGCCGACAACGGCCTCTACGAAGCTTCGCGCGCCGCGGAACTGAAGGACGCAATGAGCCGACAGGCCGAGTTGCGCCGTCAGCTCGGCGCCGCCGAGGAACAGTGGCTGTCGCTGACCGAGGAAATCGAGGTGCTGGAAGCTGCGTCCGGCTGATCGGTCTTCGCCCTCGACGAAGCCGATGGACGTCACAAAGCACGCGGGCGACTGCGTGCTAGCATGCCGCAGCCACCTGCGAGTCCGAGCGTCACGCCGCATGAATCCGTCCGACGTCGATACCAGTCTGTTCAAGCGCTATGTGCCACTCAATGCCCTGCGCCCGGAAAGCCAGGCCGATCTCGCGCGCAAGTCGGCGATGTTGAAGCTGCGGGCCGGTGAACAGGTCTTCCGCGCCGGCGACCGCGCCGATCAGGCCCTGTATCTGATCGATGGCGAGCTGCAGCTCGAAAGTGCCGGCGGCAAACCGTTGTCGATGCTGCGTACCGGCGAGCCGGCGGCGGCGCATCGCATCGCGCACCAGTCGCCACGCACCGTGAGTGCGCGCTGCACGAAGGACAGTTCCGTTCTCGCCGTCGATGCCGGCCTGCTCGACGTGATGCTGACCTGGGACCAGACCGGCTCCTTCGTGGTCGGCGATGTCGCGAGCGACACCGCCAGTGTCGGCGACGACTGGATGACCAGGCTGCTGCAGATGCGCAGCTTCCAGATGGTGCCTCCTGCCAATCTGCAGGCGATGTTCATGCGTCTGCAGAAGTTCGAAGCCGAACCCGGACAGGTGATCGTCAAGCAAGGCGACGCCGGCGATTTCTTCTACGTGATCGTCGACGGCCGCTGCATCGTCACGCGCGAACAACCGAACCAGAAGGCCGTGCGGCTCGCCGAACTCGACGCCGGCTCCTGCTTCGGCGAGGAAGCGCTGATCGCCGACGAACGCCGCAACGCGACGGTGACGACCTTGACCCGTACGCACCTGATGCGGCTCGCCAAGGACGATTTCCGGCGCCTGCTCAATGAGCCGCTGGAACGCCGGTTGCCGCTCGCCGAGGCGCAGAAGATGGTCGACACGGGCCGCGCGCGCTGGCTCGACGTGCGCCTGCCCAGCGAATTCCAGAATCAGCAGCTGCCCGGCGCGATCAACCTGCCGCTGTACATGCTGCGCATGAAACTCGCGACGCTGGACCAGAGCACGACCTGGATCCTGTACTGCGACACGATGCGACGCAGCTCGGTCGGCGTGTTCGTGCTCACCCAGAAAGGCTACGACGCCTACCTGCTCGACCAGGGTCTTCCGCAGCCGCACTGAGGCTTTCTCCGGTTGTGTCCGGCGGCGCGGCGGGCGAAGGTAAGCCCTGGCCAAAACCGGGAACCGATCATGTCGCTGCACCACCTGTCCCGTGTACTGCTGCTGTTCCCGATCCTGGCCGCCGCTGCCGAGCCGGCACCGCCGGCGTCGCAGCCGGTGCTGTTCGAAATCGCCGGTCGGATCAGCCCCGAAGCGCAGCGCCAGACCATCGAGCAGCTGGTCGGTTTCGGCACCCGCCACACGCTGTCCGATACGCGCTCCGCGACACGCGGCATCGGCGCCGCGCGGCGCTGGGTGCAATCGCGCTTCGAAGCGATCGCGAGGGACTGCAATGGCTGTCTGACGGTGGTGACGCCGTCGCAGACCGTCAGCGGCGAGCGCATCCCCGCGCCGGTGGCGATCGTCGACGTCGTCGCGATCCAGCCCGGCAGCAGCGACCCGGACCGCGTCATCGTCATCAGCGGCCATCTCGATTCGCGTGTCAGCGACGTGATGAACGCACGCAGCGATGCGCCGGGCGCCAATGACGACGGCTCCGGCGTCGCCGCCGTGCTCGAAACCGCACGCGTGCTCTCGCATTACCGCTTTGCCGCGACGCTGGTGTACGCCGCCCTGTCCGGCGAGGAACAGGGCCTGTACGGCGGCAAGGTGCTGGCCGATTACGCGCAGGCGCAGCACTGGCAGGTCGAAGCCGATCTCAACAACGACATCATCGGCAACAGTCACGGCGGCAACGGCAGCATCGACAACACCGTGGTCCGCATCTTTTCCGAGGGCACCAAGAGCGGCGAGAGCCTGGACGACGCGAAGTACCGGCGCTATCACGGCGGTGAAGTCGATTCACCGTCGCGCAATCTGGCGCGCATGATGGCGACGCTGGCCGAGCGCTATCTGCCGGACCTGCGCGTGCGCATGGTCTACCGCACCGACCGCTACGGGCGCGGCGGCGATCAGGTGCCGATGCTCGAGGCCGGGTTCCCGGCGATCCGCGTCACCGAGGGCCACGAGGACTATCGTCATCAGCATCAGGACGTGCGCAACGAGGCCGGCGTGCGCTACGGCGATACCATCGACGGCATCGACTTCCGCTATCTGACGCGCGTCACCGCGCTGGACGCGCTGGGGATGGCGCAACTGGCGAGCGCACCGCGGCCACCAGGCGGCGTCACGATCGACGGCGCCGTCAGCTACGACACGCACATCAAGTGGAACGCGGTGCCGGATGCCGCGCGCTATCGCGTCTGGTGGCGCGACACGACGGCGCCGCAATGGCAGTACAGCCGCGATGTTGCCGGCACCGACACCGAGCTGGTGCTCCGGGATGTGGTGATCGACGACTGGTTCTTCGGCGTCAGCGCGATTTCCGCCGACGGTTTCGAAAGCCCGATCGTGTTTCCAGGCGCCGCCGGCAGTTTCTAGAACGCCACGCTCAGCCCTGCTCCGGTGTCGTGCCGACGCGCGCGCCGCAGGCTGAACAGAACGCGGCCTTGCTGTCGAGGCGGTTGCCGCACTGCGGACAGAAGGCACGGCTTGTCACCGCCGACGGCGCCGCCGTACCGGCAACACCGGCAGCGAGCGCATCGGCAGCGCTCGGCAAGGACGCCGCCGATGCGGGATTGATCTTGTTGAGTACCGACAGACGCTGCAGATCGACATCCGACTGCGGCGAGATGATCGTCGCCTGCTGACGGGCGAAGCCTGCCAGGTGCGCGGACAGGCGCTCGGCCTCTTCCGGCAGGCCGCGAATCGACATCAGCGAGCGCGGTGTGTCGGGCCCGAACGAAACGCTGTCGATTTCCGCAACCCACAGGCGCAGCGTCATGTCCTCGACGCTGACCAGGTCCTTCTCGGTCTTGACCCGATCCTGCAGCAACGCGCCGATGCTCGACCTGGCGCGCTGGAAGTTGCCCTGGCATTCGAGCCAGTAGATCCTTGACGTGAATTCGAAGCGCCGCCACAGGCGGTTGCCGCCGACGAACGCCAGTCTTGCGATCAGCAGCAGCGAGGCCCCCATCAGCAGCGCGCCCCAGTCCGTGCGCGCATGCGCGTAGTCGAGCAGCATGCCGCTGCCGGTCGCAGCCGTCACCAGGGCGAAGACATCGAGCAACAGCAGCCAGCGGTAGGCGGGCAGGTTCAGGCAGCGGCTCAATGTCAGCGCTTCGATGTCCTGCGGGATCGGCTGGCTTTCCTCGATCACCTGGCCCTCGAAGGCGCCGGCATTGCCCTGCAGCTGCGGCAGCATGCGCAGGTAGCGACGATTCGGAATCTTCTCGGTCCAGCCGCGCAGCATCTCGCGGTCGAATTCGAGAAAGATCTGATTCGGCGGCGCATTCATCGACACCGTCTGCAGGCTCTGCGCCATCGCGATGCGATTCGGCTTGATCTGCTGCGCGAGCACCGCGAGCAGCAGCAGGACCGTCACCGCCAGCGCGCAGCACAGGATCACGGCCGTCACTGCGGGCAGCTGGATGTAACGCGCGAACGGTGGCGGCGTGTTGCCGACCAGATACGGCAACAGCACCGGAATGATCACGGCCGCGATCACCAGGGCAATGACGAAGCGGCTCGACAGCCGGCCGCCGCTGCGGCCGCGGCGCAGCGGCTTGAGCACGAGCACGGCGGTCAGCACGAAGAACAGCTCGGCGATCCAGCTGCGCACCACGCTGCCCTGCACGCTGATCATCGACACCGCGAAGCACAGCAGCAGAAAGCCCAGACCGACCACGCTCTTGAACTCGAGCTGGGCGAGATTCTGCGTCCGCGGCGGCGCGAACACCAGATCCCTGGCCAGGGCATAGAGCAGATTGTCGAGCGCGCCGGTCGGAATCCGGTACTTGATCGCGTTCTGCCGCAGGGTCTCGCGCAGTGCCTCGGCCGGCTCCGAACTGCCCTGCGCATCGTTTTCGAGTTCCGGCGCCAGGCCCGACGGCTGGTTGCGGCCGAAGAAGAAGCGCAACTGCCGCATCGCGTAGACCGCGAACAGGATGCCGAAACCGAGCAGCGCGGCGGCGACGAGGATCGGCCCGGCGGCGGCGGCGCTGAGCGAAACCTGCAGTGAGTGCCGCCCGATCAGCAGTGCCCCCAAGGCGCAGGCCAGGCAGATCGCCGCGGCGGCAGCGAGAAAGGCATTTTCGATGCGATGCGGATTGGCGATTTCGAATCGCGAAGAATCCGGGTTGTATTCGTAGGCCATCCTGGCTCCCCCGTCAGCGACGTCGTTCCCGCCGTCGTCGCGCCCGCCGCGGCGCGGCGCGCTTACATCGTGTGTGTCGGCCTGTCGGCGCCAAGCGCGCCGGCCAGCAGGCCTTCGATCTTCTTCTGCGTGGTTCCGGAGTCCTGCGCGCTGAATTGCACGCCGACACCCTGCACACGCTTGTTCTGCGCACCTTTGGGCGTCACCCAGATCACCTTGCCGGCGACCGGCAGCCGCTCCGGATTCTCCATCAGCGTCAGCAGCATGAAGATGTCATCGCCGAGGTGGTAGTCCTTGTTGGTCGGGATGAACAGGCCGCCGTTCTTCACGAACGGCATGTAGGCGACATACAGCGCCGACTTGTCCTTGATGTGCAGCGTCAGGATGCCCGGTGGGGCACCGCCGGCGCGTGGTGGCTGTGTGCTCATGCGAAAACGCGATCCCCCGATCCGATGCGATGAAAGCGATGCCGACTTTAGCGCAGCTTGGCCGTCGCCGGTGGCTTGCGCCCGAGCCGCAGCCAGCGAATGAACAAGGATTCCATCAGCATCTGTGCGTTGGCATTGCCGGCGGCGCGTCGTTGCGCCTCGCCGACGTCGACGATCATTTGCGCGACGCCTTCGCGCTGCGCGGCAGCGGCATCGCCAACCAGCAGTTCACGCAGCTGCGCCGCCAGCCATTGCTGCGACCACTGCAGGTGTTCGACCAGTGTGTCCTTGTCGATCGCCGCCGCCGCGGTCAGCGGGTCCTTGCGCGCCGCCGCCACGGCCGACCACAGCTCCGCCCACTGTCGCCGGATCGCGATGCCGTCGCCCTGCGCCAGCGCCACGGCGCGCAGCGGCGCACCGAGCGCCAGTTCCAGCGCATCGTCGTCGCGCACGTTCTGCGCCGCCATCCAGTGACGCGCGGCCTCGGCTTCGGGCGTCGCGAAGCGCACGCGCTGGCAACGGCTGCGCAGCGTCGGCAGCAGCGCCTGCGGGCGTTCGCTCACCAGCAGCAGATGCGTGCCGGGCCGCGGCTCCTCGATGGTCTTCAGCAGCGCATTGGCGCTGCTGGTATTGAGCAGATCGGCAGGATCGATCAGCGCGAACTTCGCCGAGCCGTAATGGCTGACGATCAGCAGCCGCTCGATGAGGTTGCGCGCCGCGTCGATCGGGATGTCGCGCCGCTTGCTGTCGGGCTTGGGCTGCCAGTGCGCCAGGCCCTGTTCGTGCACGCTGTCCTCGGTCATCGCCAGGCCAAGATGACCGTCGACGCCGAGCACGGCGGCATTCGGATGGCTGCCGACCGCCAGCTGCTGGCAGCTGCGGCACTGGCCGCAGGCATACCCGCTCGGCTTCTCGCACAGCGCGAAGGCCGTCAACGCACGCGCGAACCAGCGCTTGCCGACGCCGGCACCACCGACCAGCAGCAGCGCGTGCGGCAGACGCTGCTGCAGCACCAGGGCCGTCAGTTCCAGCCACAGTGTCTCCTGCCATGGCAGGGGCCGCCACAGGGCCGCGTCACTCATGCGCCGCTGTCGGGCAGTTCGGCGAGAATTGCCGAAATCTCGGCGCTGACGGCATCGGCATCGCGCGCCGCATCGATGACGCGGATACGCTGCGGCTCGGCGCGGGCACGCGCCAGAAAGCCATCCCGCACGCGACGCATGAAATCCAGGGTCTCCTGTTCGAAGCGGTTCTCGTCGCCACGCGCCTGCGCACGCCGCAAACCCTCTTCCGGGTCGATATCGAGCAGCAGCGTCAGGTCGGGACGATGGCTGTCGATTGCCAGCTTTTCCAGGGCCTTGAGGCCGGCAGCGGCGACCCCCTTGCCGGCGCTCTGGTAGGCATAGCTCGAATCGACGAAACGGTCGCAGACCACGTCGCGACCGGCCGCCAGTGCCGGCGCGATCGTCGTGTGCCAGTGTGCGGCGCGCGCCGCGAACATCAGCAGCACTTCGGTCGACGCCGTCACGCCTTCGGCCCAGTCGCCGAGCACGATGCCGCGGATCGCTTCGGCCAGCGGCGAGCCGCCGGGCTCGCGCGTCAGCACGACCTCGCGGCCGTACTCGCTCAGCCAGTCGCGCACGAAGCGCGCCTGCGTCGACTTGCCGGCGCCCTCGCCGCCTTCGAGCGTGATGAATCGTCCGCGCGTGGTCATGGTCGCCTGTTGTGCTACTTCTTCAGTTGGTAGCGACGCACGGCCGCTTCGTGCTGCTCCAGGGTTTCGGAGAACACATGCGTGCCGTCGCCTTTCGAGACGAAGAATAACGCCTTGCCGTCGTCCGGATGCAGCGCCGCGTGCAGCGATGCGCGCCCCGGCAGGCTGATCGGCGTCGGCGGCAGACCGGCACGCGTGTAGGTGTTGTACGGCCCGTCGGCACGCAGATCGACCAGACGCAGATTGCCGTCGAACGCCGAGCCCAAGCCGTAGATCACGGTCGGATCGGTCTGCAGCCGCATGCCCAGCCGCAGCCGACGGACGAACACGCCGGCGATCTGCGCCCGCTCGGCGGCCGCACCGGTTTCCTTTTCGATGATCGAGGCCATCGTCAATGCCTCGTCCGGCGACGCATACGGCAGCTCGGGCGCACGCTGTGCCCATTCCTCGTCGAGCGCTTTCTGCATGCCGGCAAAGGCCTGCTTGAGCAGCGTCAGATCGCTGGTATCTTTCGGAAAGCGGTAGGTGTCCGGGAAGAAACGGCCTTCGGCGTCGACACCCGGCTGACCGATCGCCGTCATGATCTGCGCCGTCGTGGCATCGGCCAGTGTCTGCCGGATCATCGCGTTGGCGCGGATCGCCTGCAGCGCCTGCGCGAAAGTCCAGCCTTCGACAATGCGCAGTTCGTGAACGATGGTACTGCCGGACATGAACAGCTTCAGCGCGCCCAGCAGGTTCTGGCCCGGATCGATGCCGTACTCGCCGCTGCGAATGCGGCCACCGAGTCCCTGCCAGCGAACATAGAGTTTCAGGTAGATCGCGGCACGGGCGCTCGGCAGCCAGTGGCGGGCTTCGAACTTGGCGATGACGACACCCAGGGTGTCGCCGGGCGTGATCTCGACGGTCTGCCAATCGACGACACGCAGGGGTGCGCTCAGCTGCTGGTAGCCGTCATAGAGCAGGCCGATCGCCAGAATGATCAGCAGCAGGACGAGGCGGCGTAGCGAACGAAGCAGGCGCATGAAATCCCGTATCAAAGCGAAAATGGATGGCCGAGTTCGCGGGCCAGCCGCGCGGTGACCGGGCCCGGGGCACCGAGTTCGCGCTCGTCGAGCCTGCACAAGGGCCAGATCCCGATCAGCGCGTTGGTCACGAACAGCTCGCTGCAACCCGTCAGCCGCGACGGCGGCTCGCGGACGATGTCGCAGTCAATGCCGAGCTGTGCCGCCAGTCGCATCACGCGTGCGCGCAACGTACCCGCCACGCCGCAGCGATCGACAGCCGGGGTCAGCAGGCGACCGTCGCGCACCGCGAACAGATTGCTGCGCAGACCACCGACCAGATGGCCGTCATGATCGCACATCAGCAGTTCGTCGAGGCCGTCGCGCAAATCGCGCGCCGCCCATACCTGTTCGAGGCGATTGAGATGCTTGATGCCGGCCAGCGCCGGCTGCACGGCCAGGCGGAAGTCGCTGATGGCCGCGACCGCCGCCGGTCGCGGCGACACCGGTGCCGGCAGCGGTGCCAGCTGCACGATGCGCTGCGCGGCACGCGTGGCGGCGCGATAGCCGCGGCCGAGGCTGCGCCGCACCAGCAGCCACTTGAGTACCGCCCAGGCCTGCCCGGCGCAGAGCTGCAGCGACTCGGCCTGCCACAACGCGGCGTCCGGCATTTCCAGTTCAAGCCGCGCCGCATCGGCGGCCAGCGCCGCCAGGTGATCGTCGATGTGGACAACCGCGCCGGCATGTACCAGCAGCGTGCGGAATACGCCGTCGCCGTAGGCCAGGCCGCGGCTGTCCGCCGCGATCCGGTCGACGCGCAGACCGTCGATCAGAACGCTCATGATTCCGCGTTCAGCGCCAGCAGCAGACCACGCGCCTTGGCGCGGGTTTCCAGCAGCTCGGCCTGCGGCTGCGAGTCGGCGACGATGCCGGCTCCGGCACGAAACGACACTTCGCCGGCCTGCCAGACCATGCTGCGGATCAGGATGTTGCTGTCGAGCCGGCCATCGCGCGACAGGTAGCCGAACGCGCCGGTGTACGGGCCGCGGCCCTCGCCTTCGAGTTCGGCAATGATCTGCATGACGCGCACCTTCGGACAGCCGGTGATGGTACCGCCGGGAAACACGGCGCGCAGCGCAGCGCCCGGACCGATGCCGTCGCGCAGCTCACCGCGCACATTCGAGACGATGTGATGCACGTGCGCGTAGCTCTCCAGCGTCATCAGCTCGTCGACGGCAATCGAGCCGGGCTTGCAGACCCGGCCCAGATCATTGCGTTCGAGGTCGAGCAGCATGACATGCTCGGCGCGCTCCTTGAGGTCTTCGCGCAGCACAGAACGCAGGCGCTCGTCTTCGCCGGCGTCATGACCACGACGCCGCGTACCCGCGATCGGCCGGGTCTGCGCAATGCGTCCGTCGATCTGCAGCAGACGCTCCGGCGATGAACTGATGACGGCAGCATCGCCCCAACGCATCAGGCCGGCAAAGGGCGCCGGATTGCGGGTCTGCAATTGCGCATAGAGGTCGACCGCATCGCAACGCGCATCCAGTCGCGCACGCCAGCGTCGCGAAAGATTGACCTGAAAAACGTCACCGGCGTGCAAGTAGTCGAGGATGCGCTCGACACCGGCCAGGTAGCGCGGCGCCGCTTCCTCGACGATCTCGTCGCAGGAAACACTGACGACATCGTTCGCGGCAACGTCGCGGGCCAGCGACAACAGGCGATCGAGCTGTGCCGCATCGCGCTCGGCAATGGCGTGGCAGCACTGCCGCTCGCGGTCGTAGACGATCGCCGCCGGGCAGCGCACGGCCAGCGCGTCCGGCAAATTGAACGGCGCGCGTGGCAGGCACAGCGTCGGCTCGACCTGTTGCGCCGTTTCATAGCCCAGATAGAAAAACCAGCCGCCGCAGAACGGCAGCTGGTCGCGAGCTGCCGGCGTCTCCCGCGCGCACCACTGATCGAGCGCGGCAAAAAAATCCGGGGCTTCGGCGAGTCCGGGCTGCGTGGAACGCAGCACGCCGTCGGCGAGCGACAGCTCGGCCTCGGGAAATGCGAACAGGATGTCCCAGCGCCCGGAATGCGGATGACGGGCGACGCTCTGCAGCAGGAAAGGAAAAAGCCGTGGATGCTGGCGATGCAGCGCCAGCAGGTCCACGGCTTGCGGCAGTTCGGCGCGCCACATGGCGCTGTCGGCTGCTAGAGGAAACGCTTGAACGCGACGCTGCCGTTGGTGCCGCCAAATCCGAAGGAATTGGACAGCACGATATCGAGCTTGCGCTCCCTGGCCTTGTGCGGCGTGTAGTCGAGATCGCAACCCTCGTCCGGGTTGTCGAGATTGATCGTCGGCGGCACGATCTGGTCGCGCAGTGCCAGCACCGAGAAGATCGCCTCGATGCCGCCGGCCGCGCCGAGCAGGTGTCCGGTCATCGACTTGGTCGAGCTGACCGACAGCCTGTAGGCGTGATCGCCGAAGGTTTCCTTGATCGCGTTCGACTCGCCGACGTCGCCGGCATTGGTCGAGGTCGCGTGCGCATTGACGTAATCGACCTGATCGGGATTGATGCCGGCATCGCGCAAGGTGTTCTGCATGCTGCGGCGCGCACCGTTGTTGCCCGGCAAGGTGATGTGGTACGCATCGCCCGACATGCCGAAACCGATCAGTTCGGCGTGGATCGTCGCGCCGCGCTTCTGCGCGTGCTCCAGATCCTCGATCATCAGGACCCCGGCACCGTCTCCGAGCACGAAACCGTCGCGGTCCTTGTCCCAGGGACGGCTGGCCTTTTCCGGATCGTCATTGCGGGTCGACAGCGCCCTCGCCTGGCAGAACCCCGCCAGGCCGGCCGGTGCCGAGCCGGCTTCCGCACCGCCGACGATGAACATGTCGGCGTCGCCAGCCTGGATCATGCGCGCGCCCAGACCGATCGCGTGCGTGCTCGTGGTGCAGGCCGACACGACCGCCAGATTCGGGCCGGTGATGCCGAGATCGATGGAGATATAGCCCGAGATCATGTTGATGATCGAGCTCGGCACGAAGAACGGCGAAACGCGCTTCGGGCCGCTGTTGTGCAGCGCGCGGCATTCCTCGGCGATCGTGCCGATGCCACCGATACCCGCGCCGACGCAGATGCCGATGCGATCGCGGTTGTCGTCGGTAACAGTGATACCGGCGTCGGCCACCGCCTGCTTGGCTGCGGCAACGCCGTAATGAATGAACGGATCGGTGCGCTTGACGTCCTTGACGCTCAGCCATTGGCCGGCGTCGAAGTCCTTGACCATGCCACCGAACCGGGTGGTATAGGCCGACACGTCGAAATACGTGATCGGCCCGATACCGGACTTGCCCGCAAGGATGTTGCTCCAGGCCGTGGCGATATCGTTACCCACAGGGGACACGATTCCCAGGCCGGTGACGACGACGCGCCTACGGCTCATCAGCAATACCTGATTGACGGGGGATGGGTTCGCTTCAGCCCTGCTGCGGCGCGTGCGCCTTGATGTAGGTCAGCACGTCCTTGAACGTCACGATCTTTTCGGCTTCCTCGTCCGGAATGTCGATTTCGAATTCTTCCTCGAGCGCCATCACCAGCTCGACCGTGTCCAGGGAGTCGGCACCGAGATCCTCGACGAATGAAGCATCCGGGGTGATCTGATCTTCGCTGACCGACAGCTGCTCAGCAATGATCTTCTTGACCTTCTCTTCCAACGTACTCATGCATTACTCCTGGGAACCACGTGTTGTCGATGTAGAAAGCCGGCGTATTGTAGACAAACGCCGTTAGGGGCACAGCACCAACGATAAGGAAAGCAAATTCAGTGCCTTATTGTCCCGCCCGGGCGCCATCGCGGCGACCGGACGGGAATTCGGCGTGCATCAGTCCATGTACAGGCCGCCGTTGACGTGCAGGGTCGTGCCGGTCACGTAACCGGCCTCGCGCGATGCAAGAAACGCCACGGCGGCCGCAATGTCGTCCGGCGCACCAAGACGCTGCACCGGCACGCGATCCATCAGCGCCTTGCGCACCTCTTCGCTCAGCGCCTGCGTCATGTCGGTATCGATGAAGCCCGGCGCGACGACATTGACGGTAATGCCGCGCGAGCCGATTTCCTGGGCCAGCGACTTCGAGAAGCCGATCAGTCCGGCCTTGGCCGCACAGTAGTTGGCCTGCCCCGGATTGCCCATGCTGCCGACCACCGAGCCGATGCTGATGATGCGCCCATGGCGCGCCTTCATCATGCCGCGCAGTACCGCGCGCGACAGGCGGAACACGGACGTCAGATCGGTGTCGATGACCTCGGCCCAGTCTTCGTCCTTCATGCGCAGCATCAGCGTGTCGCGAGTGACGCCGGCGTTGTTGACGAGGATGCTCAGCGTGCCGAGCGTGCCGAGCAGCGCATCGACCGCAGCAGCATCGCGGACATTCAGCATGCGGCCTTCACCGCCGTACGGTGCGAGCATTTCGGAAATCTTCGCGGCGCCGGCCTCGCTGGTGGCGGTGCCGTAGACCTTGGCGCCGTCGCGCGCCAGGCGCAGTGCAATGGCCTTGCCGATGCCGCGGCTGGCGCCGGTAATCAAGGCTACCTCTCGCGGCAGAGCCGCCGCGGATGGTGCAGGTGTCGGATCAGTCATCGGGTCTCGCTGAGCTCTAGTTGGCCGCAACGCGCGCGGGTTTCGCGGGGTCCGGCAGCTTTATGGCGATCGGGGCTGTATGCCGCGCATTTAGCCGGTCGCCACGCAATGGCGTCAAGCCTTGACAGCTACCTGCGCTTTGCCCATGCCATCGCCATCCTCGAGCGCGATCGAAGTCAGATCCTTGGCGATGCGCTTGTTCAGCCCGACCAGCACCTTGCCCGGTCCGCACTCGAAAAACGTGGTGACGCCTTCCTCGCGAAGCTGCGTGACCGTCGCCGACCAGCGCACCGGCCGGAACAGCTGTTCATGCAGCGCCCGGCGTATGCCGTCCGCATCGCCGCGCGGCCGACCGTCGAGATTGTGGCGAATGCCGATTGCAGGTTTGTGAATGGCAGTCTGCGCAAGGCGTTCGGCGAGCCGGTCGGCCGCACCGCGCAACAGCGAACAGTGCGAGGGTACCGACATCGGCAAGCGCACGATCATGCGCGCACCGCGCGCCTTGCCCTCGCCTTCCAGCCATTCCAGCGCCGGCACATTGCCGGCGATCACGACCTGGCCCGGTGCGTTGTAGTTGGCCGGCTCGAGCACGCCATCGCCGGGATAGTCGCCGCAGAATGCCTCGACCGCGGCATCGTCCAGGCCGACCACGGCGGCCATGCCGCCGACGCCCTCCGGCACGGCAGACTGCATCAGCTGGCCACGCAGTTCGACCAGCTTCAGTGCATCGTCGAACGCGAGCGCACCAGCGGCGACCAGGGCCGTGTACTCGCCGAGGCTGTGACCGGCCAGCGCGACCGGCGGCGGCAGTTCGCGTGCCTGCCACAGACGCCAGACGGCGATGCCCGCAGCCAGCAGGGCCGGCTGCGTGCGTGCGGTCTGATTGAGAGATTCCAGCGGACCGTCGGCGACCAGCGCCGTGAGATCCCAGCCGAGCGCCTGCGAGGCTTCGTCGAAGGTGGCACGAACGATGGGATCGGCGTGACCGGACAGCATGCCGACGGCTTGCGAGCCCTGGCCGGGAAACAGCATTGCGTATTGGATCTGGGACATTTTTCAGTTGTTTTCGGTGGTGGAAGCCGCGGCCGGCAGCGGTATTTCACGTCCCGTGAAAGTACCGAACGCCAGACCGTAAACGAAAGCGATGATCGCGCCATAGAGATGCGCTTCGGTAACGACGTGTCCGCCGATGGCCTTGGCATCGGAGACCGGCGCACCGGTAATGATTTCGTAGCCGAGCTTGCCGAGCAGGTAGACCAGGCAAGCGATCGCGATCCAGTCGCGCTTCAAGGCCTGCGGCAGCAGGCCGAGCACGAACAGGCCGTGAATGACGCCGGACATGCCGACATAGCGGCTCAAGTCCGGCACGAAGAAAAACAGGCACAGGCCCATGCCGAGCGAGACCACGAACAGGCGCAGCAGCCAGATCCGTCCCGGCAGCGGTTGCGGGCAGAGCAGCACGAGCACGAACAGGCCGATCTCGTTGAGCATCAGGTGATACCAGCCCAGATGCACGTAACTGCAGGTGATCAGCCGCCACCACTGACCGTCGGCGATCAGCGCGTGGTCGAACGCCAGCGCCGAACGCCCGGCGTCACCGAACCATTCGGCGATCAGCAGGGTCAACATCAGCAGCAGCGGCCAGGTCCAGACATCACGGGCCTGACGAATCGAGTTTGTTATCATCGCGAAAGGCGGATCCGCCTCTCTCTTTTTCTGAAGTCGACATTATCTCCAATGAACACAAATCGCGCGCGTCGCCAGCAGCAGGCGGGCTTCACCCTGATCGAAATCATGGTGGTGGTCGTCATTCTCGGCATCCTCGCCGCCGTGGTCGTGCCGAAGATCATGGACAAGCCGGATGAGGCCCGCGTCACCAAGGCCAAGCAGGACATCCGCGTGCTGGAGTCCTCGCTGTCGCTGTACAAGCTCGACAACTTCAACTATCCGTCGACCCAGCAGGGCCTGGAAGCGCTGGTCGCCAAGCCCAGCGGCGATCCGGAGCCGAAGAACTACAAGCCGGGTGGCTATATCCAGTCGCTGCCGAAGGACCCCTGGGGCAACGCCTACCAGTACCTGAGCCCGGGCAGCAAGGGCGAGATCGACATCTTCTCGTACGGCCGCGACGGCAAGCCCGGTGGCGAGGGCATGGACGCCGACATCGGCAACTGGGATCTGGCGTCGTAGACCACATGTCGCGATCGCCGACATGGCGCGGCGATCGCGCAGCGCCGGGCGCATGCATCTGGGACCTGTTCTCGAAGCGTCGCGAGCGAAGGTCGCTCGGGGCTGCCCGGAGCACAGGCAGCGCAGTGCATATGTCCCTGCATGAGCATTCCGAGCACCGGACGGCCCCGAAATGCCGAGCGCAGTAGCTTTGCGGGCCGGTTCTCAGCGTGGTTTCACGCTGATCGAAGTGATGGTGGTGGTCTTCATCATCGGCATCATCGTCACCTTCGCGAGCCTGTCGATCAGCGGCCGCGTGCTGTCCGACCGTGTCGAGACCGAGGCGCAGCGCCTGCAGGCGCTGTTCGCGATGGCTGGTGAAGATGCGGAAATGCATGGCATGGAAATCGGCTTCATCCATACCGACGGCGGCTATGCGTTCGTGACGACCAGCCCAGAGGGGCGTTGGGCGCCGATCACGACCGGGCCATTGCGACCGCGCGAGTTGAAGGCGCCGATCACGATGGAACTGCGTGTCGAAGGTCGCAGCGTGCCACCGACACCGCTCGCCGAGCTGGTCGCTGCCGGCAAGGCAGCACTCAAGGAAGCCGAAGCCGCCAAGTCGGCCGACAAGAAGGACGACGGCGACCGCGGCAAGGACCAGAGGGATGACGGCAAGAAAGACGACGACAAGGACCAGATCGCACTGAAGCCGCAGGCGATGTTTCTGTCCAGCGGCGAAGCAACCGCGCTCAGCGTCGACGTTTCGGCTCCCGGCGTCGCGTCGGTCTATCGTCTCGAGGTCGACAATCTCGGTCGCAGCAAGCTGACGGCACTCGACGATCAGCGATGAATATCCCGAGCCGGCAGCGCGGATTCACCCTGATCGAGATCCTGGTCGCGGTCGCCATCGTCGCGATCGCGATGGGCGCCATCATTGCCGGCATGGCGCGCTTCGTCGACAACGCCGCGTATCTGCGCGAGAAAACCATCGCCGTCTGGGTCGCGCATGACCGTCTGGCGGAACTGGAATTGCAGCGCGAATGGCCGGACGTCGGCAAGTCGAACGGCGAAACGGAGATGGCCGGCGCAAGCTGGAAATGGGAGCTTGAAGTCCAGAAAACGGGGGACGAGCACCTGCGCCGTGTCGACGTTCGAGTGCTGGCGCCGGAAGCGGCCCACGGCAAAACCTCCGCCGCGCGCGAAGCCGCGCTAGTCAAACTGTCGGCGTTTCTCGCCGACTCCGGCCGCAAATGATGCGCCGGCACGATCGCCGACTGCCGCAGCGGGGTTTCACGCTGCTCGAAATCATCATCGTCGTCGCGATCTTCGCGATCTTCGCCCTGCTCGCCTACGGCGGGCTCGATGCCGTGCTCAACACGCGCGCGCGCGTCGAACTCTCGCAGCAACGCATCGCCGAACTGCAGAAGGCCTATATCCGCCTGCGCGACGATTTCCAGCAGGTTCGCGACCGGCCGATCCGCGACAACTACGGCGATCTGCAGCCGGGCCTGCTCGGCGCCGACAATGCCGCCGTGGAATTCACGCGCGGCGGCTGGCGCAATCCGTTGTCGCAGCCACGCTCGACGCTGGAACGCGTCGCCTACCGGCTTGACGACAAGGCCCTGCACCGCAGCAGCTGGCGGATTCTCGACCGCGCACAGGACACGCCCGCCGTCGATGTCGTGCTGCTGCAGGATGTCACCGATCTGCGCTGGCGCTTCATGGATGCGCAGCGGGAATGGCAGACCCGCTGGCCGACGCTGCAGACAGCGGCATCGACCTCGCCCACCGCCAGCGTGCCACCGCCGCTGGGCATCGAGATCCGCATCACGACCACGGACCTCGGCGAGCTGCGCTTCGTCTTTCGCCTGGGACTGGACCCGCTGACGGTCGGACCGGGCACGAGCAGCGCGGACCAGCCACCGACACCGCCGCCATGAAGCGCAGGCAGAACGGCGTTGCCCTGATCACGGCCATCCTGATCGTCGCGCTGGCGGCGATCGCGGCCGCCGCCGTGCTGTCGTCCGCCAACCTGGCGATCCACCGCACGCAGAACCTACAGGAATCCGAACTGGCCTGGTGGTATGCCGACGGCGTCGAATCCTGGGTCCGCACGATCCTGCAGCGCGACGCCGAAATGAACAAATACGACTCGCTGCGCGATATCTGGGCGATGCCGGTCGACTTTCTGCCGGTCGACGAAGGCGGGCTGCGCGGCGGCGTCAGCGACCTGCAAGGGCGGTTCAACCTCAACAACCTTGCCGACACCAATCCGCAGCGATACGAGCATGAACTGGCGGTGTTCACGCGTCTGTTCGGGCTGGCGACCGAAGGTGACGAATATCAAGCCCATGCCATCGCCGACGCGATCCGCGACTACATCGACAGCGACAGTCAGCCGACCGGCAGCGATGGCGCCGAGGATTCGGACTACCTCGGCATGGACCCGGCGCGGCGCGTGCCGAACCGGCCGATGGCATCGGTCAGCGAATTGCTCGCGGTCAAGGGCGTTACACCGGTGCTGTACGGCAAGCTGGCGCCGTATCTGTGCGCGCTGCCGAAAATCGGCACGACGATCAACGTCAATACGGCTTCGCCGCTGCTGATGCGCGCGCTGACGCCGAACCCCGGCGCCGAACTCGACCAGTTCCTCGAAGATCGGCTGCAGAAACCGGCCGAGAAGATCGACGAGCTGTTCAATGCGCGCAAGGTCTTCGGCGCCACCGACCCGCAGGAGCTGATGGGTACCGGCAGCGAATTTTTCGAGCTGCAGGTCGAGGCTTACATAGGCAGTGGCCGGGTGCAGCTGTATAGTTTCTATTATCGTCCCGGCAGTGGCACGCCGCTGGTCTACGGACGCAGCACCTTTACCGAATAAATGCGCGAAACCCTCTACATTCGCCTGCGCTCGGCAGACCCGGCCGAGCCCGTCGAGTACTGCATCGCCCGCGCCGACGCGATCGCGTCGTTCGTCGTCGGCCACGCGCTGCTCGAAACGCTGAGCACCCGGATCGGCCCGCGGCGCGTGATCGTGCTGGTGCCGTCTGCCGACGTACGGCTGGCAACCGTGCAGGTACCGGCACGTCAGGCCGCCAAGGTGCTGCAGGCCGCGCCGTTCGTGCTCGAAGAACAGCTCGCCGAAGATGTCGATACCCTGCACTTCGCACTGGGCGCGCGGCAGGCCGACCAACGCTGGCCGCTGGCGATCGTCTCGCAGAGCCGCCTGCAGGCCTGGCTGGCGCTGCTCGACGAAACCGGCATTCATGCCGACGCGATGATCCCGGACGTGCTGGCGCTGCAGGTACCGGACGCCACGCATTGCACGGCGCTGATCGACGGCGATCAGGTGCTGGTACGCAGCGCACAGGGTGCCGGCTTCGTCTGCCAGTTCGACGATCTGCCGTTCTGCCTGGAACTGGCCGATCCGGAAAAGCACAAGACCCTCGGCATCGTCGTGCCGCGCGGCGCGGCGGTCGATCTCAGCCGGCTCGGCTGGCCGGTGGAACCGCGTCACGGCTTCAACAGCGCGCTCGAAGCCCTGCTTCAGCAACTGCGTATCGCCGACACCATCGATCTGCTGCAGGGACGCTACTCGCCGAAGCGCAATCGCCTGCGCTGGTTTGCGCCCTGGCGCATGGCGGCAACGCTGGCCGGTGCGGCGATCGGCCTGTCACTGCTGCTGCACGGTATCGACGCTGTCCGCCTGCAGCGCGCCGTGACCGCGCAGGACGCGGCGAACGTGACACGCTATCAGCAGATCTTTCCGGGCGAGACCCGCATCGTCGATCTGTCATCACAGCTCGACCAGCAGCTGAAGGCCTTGCAGACCACCGGCGGCGGCCAGTTCATGAGCCTGCTCGATGTGCTGACCCAGGCCCTCGCCGCGGTGCCCGGCCTGCAGGTCAAGACCCTGCAGTTCCGCGACGGCGTGCTGTTCGCCGGCCTGACGGCCACCAACCTCGAATTGCTCGATCGCCTCAAGAACTGGTTCGCAGAGGCACGCGGCGCCCAGTTCAGTGTCGACTCCGCCAACGCCGGTGCCGACGGCGTACAAATCCGCGTCCGCCTGTCTCCCGCATGAATCCCGCGATCGAACAATTCCAGGTCCGCGTCGCTGGCGCGTTCCAGCAGCTGCAGCCGCGCGAGCGCGTGATCGTGCTGAGCGGCGCTGCCGTGCTCGCCGTGCTCGTCCTGTACCTCGCCATCTGGGAGCCGCTGGTCAGGTCACATCAGCGCAACGCCGACGCGTTGCAGGCCTCGCGGGCGCTGGCCACGCGCATCGAAACCGCCGCGAGTCTGCTGCAGGGGCAGAGCGGCAGCAGCGTCAATCGCAGTGCGGCGCTGCTGTCGGTGGTCGATCAAAGCAGCCGCGGCGGCACGCTGGGCAAGGCACCGACGCGCATCCAGCCGGAAGGCAGCGGTGAACGCGAGGTCAAGGTCTGGCTCGAAGACGTGCCGTTCAGCAACTGCCTGCGCTGGCTGGCGGAACTGCAGGCGCACTACGGCATCCAGGTCAGCAGCACCGAAATCGAGCAGGGCTCGGCACCGGGCCTGGTCAACGCCCGTTTCACCTTGAGCCGCTGATGCGCATGCGCACCCTCTACGTGCTGGCCGGCACGCTTACCTTCGTTTTCAGTCTGCTGCTGCTGGCGCCGGCGGCGACGGTCTATGGCTGGATCAAACCCAGACTCGGCGACACCGTGACGCTGGCCGGTGTCGACGGCAACCTGCGCGACGGCAGCGCCGCTGCTGTGATGGTCGGCGGTCGGCCGCTGGTCGAGAAACTGCATTGGAAACTGGGCCTCGGCGAGCTGCTGCTGGCACGGCTCGGGGTCGACTTCGAGAGCAGCGGTGCGACCCTGATGGCCGGCCACCTCAGCAAGGGCTTCGGCGTCGTTCGCGCCCGCGACCTGCGCATCGCGAGCAATCTGAAAGCCCTGCTCGGCGCTTTCGGCCAGCCGTTCGCGCCGCTCGACGGACAGGCCAGCCTCGAGCTGTCGCGGCTCAAGATGCTCGGCAACTGGCCGACCGACGCCGAAGGCTCGCTGCGCATCCAGGGGCTGGCCTGGACGCTGGCACGCGACCCGGTCGTACTCGGCGACTATCAGGCCGACATCAAGCCCGACGGCAACGACATCATCGCGCTCGTCCACACCCTCGGCGGCTCGCTCGACGTCAACGGCGATGCGCGCGCCAAACCCGATCGGTCCTATGAGCTGCATCTGCAATTGCGGCCGCGGGGCGACGCGCCGCCGCTGGTGATGAATCTGCTGCGCTCGCTGGGCAGCCCCGATCCGCAGGGTTACTACCATCTGCGTCGCGAGGGCAAGCTGCCGTGAGCGCAGGCGAGCCGCCGCACATCGTCGTCGCCAGCGTCGTCGAACGCGAAGGCCGGTTCCTGATCGTCGAGGAACGCATCAGCGGGGCCCCGATGCTCAACCAGCCCGCCGGCCACTGGGAGCGCGGCGAGACCCTGATCGAAGGAGCGGTCCGCGAGGCGCTCGAGGAAACCGGCTGGGATGTGCAGCCGATGCACCTGCTCGGCATCTACCACCACGAGCCGCTGGACCTCGACTACGGCTTCCTGCGCATCGCCTTTGTCGCCGATGCGCTGCGGGAGCGCCCGGATCATGTGCTCGACGACGGGATCGAACGCGCGCTGTGGCTGTCGCGCGACGAGCTGCTCGCCGCTCGCGAACGCCATCGCAGCCCGATGGTCCTGCGCTGTGTCGACGACTACCTCGCCGGCCGCCGCCTGCCGCTGGACGTGATCACGCACCTGAATCCGCCACGCGCGGCGCGGTAACGGGCCGTGGCCGCGCCGCATGTGATCGTGGGCCTGTCCGGCGGCGTGGATTCGTCGGTCACGGCATACCTGCTCAAGGAGCAGGGCTACCGTGTTTCCGGTTTGTTCATGGTCAACTGGGCCGAGGACGAACAGGCCTATTGCACGTCGGCCGATGATTTCCAGGATGCGCGCGCGGTCTGTGACGAGCTCGATATTCCCCTGCATCGCGTCGACTTCTCGCGCGAGTATCGCGAACGCGTATTCGCCCGCTTTCTAGCCGACTACGCGGCGGGCAAGACGCCAAACCCCGACGTGCTGTGCAATCGCGAGGTGAAGTTCGCGCCATTTCGCGAGCATGCCTTGCGACTTGGTGCCGATTTCATCGCGACCGGTCACTACGCCAGGATCGAACATCGCGACGACGGCGCGCACCTGCTGCGTGCCGCCGACGACAACAAGGACCAGACTTATTTTCTGGCCGCGGTCGAGCAGGCGCAGCTCGCGCGCGTGCTGTTTCCATTGGGCGAGCTGACCAAGCCCGAGGTGCGCACGATCGCGACGCGCGCCGGTCTGCCGGTGCACCGCAAGAAGGATTCGACCGGCATCTGCTTCATCGGCGAACGCGAATTCCGCGAATTCCTGTCCACTTACCTGAAACCGGATCCCGGCGACATCGTCGATGATCGCGGCCGCGTGATCGGCCGCCATCAGGGCCTGATGTATTACACGCTCGGCCAGCGACGCGGCCTGGGCATCGGCGGCGTGCGCGACGCCCGCGAGGCGCCGTGGTTCGTGATTGCCAAGGATGCGGGGCGCAATCGCCTGGTCGCGGCGCAGGACAGCGAGCATCCGCTGCTGATGAGCCGCGGCATCCTCACGGCCGCGCCGTTTCACTGGATCGGCCGCAAGGTGAGCGCCGGAGAGCCCCTGATGGCGCGCATCCGCCATCGCCAGAATCTGCAGGACTGCACGGCGGACGTGTGCGACGATGGCCGCGTGCATGTCGCGTTTGCCACGCCGCAGCGCGCGGCGGTCGCCGGTCAGTACGTCGTGCTGTATGCCGGGCACGAATGTCTCGGCGGCGGCGAAATCGAATCGACCCTCGACCGCGACTGAAGGCGGCCTCGGAAACACCGCGCAAAACGGCGAAAAAACAGGCAAATCCGGCCAGTTCGTGGCGGCCGTTTGCTATAATTCGGCGCCGTTTTCGGCCGCCATTGCCGGAACGCCCCCGAATCAAGCGCTTTCGATCGCGAATCGCGAGCGCCGCCCTCCACGCCATCGTCCCCAGCAGGAGTTTTTCGCCATGACGGACAGCTTCAAAGCCAAGTCCACGCTCACCGTCGGTTCCAAGTCCTACAGCTATTACAGCCTCAAGGCCCTCGAACCGAAGTTCAAGCTTGCGGGCATCCCCTACTCGCACAAGATCCTGCTCGAGAACCTGCTGCGCTGGGAAGACGGCGTCAACACGACCAAGGCCGACATCGAAGCCCTGGCCGGCGCCAACCTCAAGCAGCTGCCGAACAAGGACATCAACTTCACGCCGGCGCGCGTGATCCTGCAGGACTTCACCGGCGTGCCCTGCGTCGTCGATCTTGCGGCGATGCGCGACGCGATGAAGAACCTCGGTGGCGACATGGGCAAGGTCAACCCGCTATGCCCGGTCGAGCTGGTCATCGACCACTCGGTGATGATCGACCACTACGGTTCCAAGGAAGCGCTTGATCTCAACGCCAAGGTCGAATTCCAGCGCAACGAGGAACGCTACACCTTCCTGCGCTGGGGCCAGGAAGCGCTGAAGAACTTCAAGGCCGTGCCGCCGGATACCGGCATCGTCCATCAGGTCAACATCGAATATCTCGCACGCGTCGTCTTCGAGAACGATGACGGCACGCTGTACCCCGACAGCTGCTTCGGCACCGACAGCCACACGACCATGGTCAACGGCATCGGCGTGCTGGGCTGGGGCGTCGGCGGCATCGAGGCCGAGGCCGCGATGCTCGGCCAGCCGTCGTCGATGCTGATTCCGGAAGTGATCGGCGTGCGCGTCACCGGCAAGCTCGCCGAAGGCGCGACCGCGACCGATCTCGTGCTGACCGTCACCGAAATGCTGCGCAAGCGCGGCGTCGTCGAGAAGTTCGTCGAATTCTTCGGCCCGGCGATCGCCAACCTGTCGGCGTCCGACCGCAACACCATCGCCAACATGGCGCCGGAATACGGCGCGACCTGCGGCATCTTCCCGATCGACGAGGAAACCCTCAATTACCTGCGCCTGACCGGTCGCAGCGACGAGCAGGTCGCGATCGTCAAGACCTACGCGCAGGCGCAGGGCATGTGGTGGACGCCGGACGCACCGGAGGCCGAATACACCGACGTGCTGAACCTCGACCTCGGCAGCATCAAGCCGTCGATGGCCGGCCCGAAGCGCCCGCAGGATCGCGTGCTGCTGTCCGACGTCAAGGCCAATTTCCGCAAGGCTTTTGAAGGCGAGCAGAAACTGCGTCCGTCGGCCGGCCCGGCGACGGTCACCGACATGGGCCAGACCTACGAGCTCAAGGACGGCGCGGTGGTGATCGCGGCGATCACCTCGTGCACCAACACCTCGAACCCGGCCGTGCTGATCGGCGCCGGTCTGCTCGCCCGCAAGGCGCGCGCGCTCGGCCTGAAGTCCAAGCCCTGGGTCAAGACCTCGCTGGCACCGGGATCGAAGGCAGTCACCGAGTATCTGAAGAAGGCCGGTCTGATCGAGGATCTCGAGTACCTCGGCTACAACGTCGTCGCCTACGGCTGCACGACCTGCATCGGCAACTCCGGCCCGCTCAACGAGCCGATCGGCAAGGCCATCCAGGACAACAAGCTCAGCGTGTCCGCCGTGCTGTCGGGCAACCGCAACTTCGAAGGCCGCGTCCACCAGGACGTGCGCATGAACTACCTGGCCTCGCCGCCGCTGGTCGTCGCCCACGCAATCGCCGGCACCACCGACATCGACCTGACGTCGGAGCCGATCGGCAAGTCCAAGGACGGCAAGGACGTGTTCCTCAAGGACATCTGGCCGACCAACGCCGAAATCCAGGAAGTGATCGCGAAGGCCGTCACCGCGGACCTGTTCAAGAGCAGCTACAGCGATGTGCTCAAGGGTGACGCGCGCTGGCAGGGCATCAAGGTCGCGAAATCGGAAACCTACCCCTGGGATTCGAAGTCGACGTACATCGCCAATCCGCCGTACTTCGCGGGCATGACGATGACGCCGCCGGGCGTGCAGCCGATCAAGAATGCGCGCGTGCTCGCCGTGTTCGGCGACTCGATCACGACCGACCACATCTCGCCCGCCGGCGACATCAAGAAGGACGGTCCGGCCGGCAAGTTCCTCGAAGCGCATGGCGTCAAGAAGGCCGACTTCAACAGCTTCGGTTCGCGCCGCGGCAACCACGAGATCATGATGCGCGGCACCTTTGCCAACACGCGCATCAAGAACGCGATGACGCCGGGTGTCGAAGGTGGCGTCTCGCGCCACATCAACGGCAGCGCCGGTCCGGTCGAGCCGATCTACGACGTGGCGATGAAGTACCAGGCCGAGGGCACGCCGCTGGTCGTGCTGGCCGGCAAGGAATACGGCACCGGCTCGTCGCGCGACTGGGCGGCCAAGGGCACGATCCTGCTCGGCGTCAAGGCGGTCATCTCGGAGAGCTTCGAGCGCATCCACCGCTCGAACCTCGTCGGCATGGGCGTGCTGCCGCTGAACTTCGTCGACGGCCAGAGCGCACAGAGCCTGGGCCTCGACGGCACGGAAGTCTTCGACTTCGAGGGCCTCGAACAGGGTGCGACCGAGCTCAAGGTCACGGCGAAGAAGGCCGACGGCAAGAGCGTCGAGTTCAAGGCCAAGGTCCGCATCAACACGCCGAAGGAATGGGAGTACTACGCCCACGGCGGCGTGCTGCAGTACATGCTGCGACAGATGGCGGCCTGAGTCCGATCGCCGATCGCGCAGAAACAAGGCCCGCTCTGCGGGCCTTGTTTCATGCGGGGATCCGGCAACGCGACCAGGCGTTGCGCCTGCGAGCACACCGTGGATTGATGGCACGAATGCTGCTGAACATCTGATGCAGCACGCAATGAAGCGTACCGCCACTCGATTCCGAACCGTTCGGGTGCAGCTGCGATCCGCCCTCAGATCAAGAGAGATTTGTTTTGCGTTTGTCGACAACACGAGCACTGCTGCTCGTACTTTGCAGCCTCGCCGGCAGCGCGCAGGCACAAGCCGCCGAAGACACCGACCTCGTCAGTTCATGCCGGAGCGTGGCGGCGGCAACCGAACCGGCGCGCCGCATCTGGCTGGAACGCGACCTTTTCGCCTACGAAATGCATCGCGCGCTCGGTGCCTCGGGCGCCGAATTGCGTCTGTACAAGACCAATCTGAGCGAAACCTGCAGCCGCGTCGCCCACAACAATGCCGTCTACCAGCGCCGCAACGCTCGCATGATTCGCGCAAGCAGCAGCCTCTGGCCACCCGCATCATAAATCCCGTCAGGGCAGTCGTTCGGCAATCCAATCCGCATCGCGGCCGATGCCACGACGTCGCCTGGCCGCGCAGACGCTCCGGGTAACGCCGCGGGAAGCTGCACCACGGCCATCGCACCGACGCCACCGCCGTGACGAATCCTCAGGGCTGGCATGGCCCCAGCAGGCGCGCATAGACATCACGTGACCGGTCGCCATCGGCGCTCAGGTTCTGCCAGGCAAAGACCAGATTGCCGCTGCCGTCGCTGCCGACCGACGCAAACAATGGCGTGTACGGCGTCGCCGAGTCATCGACCCGGAACGCTGCGCCGCCGGGGCCGGCACCGCCGACGCACTGCGCGTAGATCGCGTCGCTTTGCGCGGTCACGACGAAGCTGCTGCCGGACACTGCGATCTCCGGGTTGCGCAGCAGATGACTGTCGACCGGCGTTGCCGCCGTAGCGGCCGCGCCATTGGCCGCATAGCGGCGCACGTAGACGCCGGTATCGGCGAGGTCGCTGGCGCCGGAGGTCTCCCAGGCAATGGCGAATTCACCCGCTGCATTGCTGCTGATCTGTGGACGGTCGACGACAACCTGCGGATTCACCGGGCTGACGCGAAAGCCGCCGAGCCCCAGCGACTGACCGCTGGCGCTGTAACGATGCGCCCAGATGCTGCCCGGGCCTATGTACCAGGCCACAACGAATGCACCGCTGTCGTTCATCGTCACCGTTGGCGTGCGCACCGCGTACAGATCGGTCTGGTAGACGGTGATCACCGAGCCGACCGGGCTGCCGTCGCTGGCGTAGCGCTGCGCGTTCAGCGTCTGCTGCTGCAGCGCGGACAGGCTGAGGATGTTGAAGCGATCGATCCAGGTGACGACGAAGCGGCCGTCGCCGGCCATGGCCACATCGAACTGCGAATACGCGGGATGACCGGTGGTGTCGACCCGGAACTCGCCGCCGAGCGGCGTGCCGCTGGCGTCAAAACGCCGCGCGTAGATTTCGAGGCCGAGCGCGTCCTGACTGTTGCTGAGCCAGACGACGACAAACCCGCCACTGCCATCCATTGCGACCCGCGGCGCATATTGCCGGTTGCGGGTGACGACATTGACGCGAAACTCGTCGCCACGAGCCACGCCCTGCGCGTCATAGCGACGCGCGTAGACGCCATCGACACTGCCGTCCTCGCCATCGCTGTCCCAGGCCACGACAAAACTGCCATCCGGGGCGCGCGCCACGGAGGGGCGCTGCTGATCGCGATCGACGTAGCTGTTGACGCGAAATGACGGACCGCTTGCCAGCGGCGACGCCGAAAGCGTGGCGAGCTTGCCTTGTGCGGCAGCCGCATTGCCACAAGCCGACAGCGCGAAAAGCAATACCAGACTCGGGAAGAAGCGCGTCATCGTCGGCTCCTATCAGCGTGAGAACTGCAACAGGAACTGCATGAACGCATCGCTGGCATCGAAGTCCTGACTGGTTCGTCCCAGGGACGGCGAGAAATCGACCGTCCCGGGCCAGGTGTGCCCGCCACCAAGCACCGAGTACAGCCGTACCGCCTCGCCGCTTGTGCAGCCCGAATAGCGATCGACAACGGTTTGCGTGCCGTCGTCAACGACATCCGGCAAGGCCTCGCGCTGCGGGGTCGCATTGCAGCCGTTGGCCTGCGCCCAGAACGCCGCGCTCGCCGGTGCCGACATCAGCGTCGAACTGCCGTCGTAGGCGCCGACCGGATCCTCATCGCCGTTGATGAACATCATCGCCGGCGGCGCGCTGGTGTCGCATTTTCCAGCCAGGGTCGTGATCATCTGAGCCCCCACCAGGGCGCCACCGGCGATGCGACCCGGCACCTCGCAGGCATAGCGGATCGTCATCATCGCGCCGCCGGAATACCCGCCCATGTAGATGCGGTGCGCGTCGATGCCGTAAGTGGCGATCGCATCGTCGATCACATGATCGAGAAACTTGACGTCGTCCGGCGTAGTCAGCGAGCCCAGCAGCATCTTGTAGTTCCAGTAGCCATTGAAGGCTTCCGGAACGATCACCCAGGTGCCGTACTTGCGGACCAGGCGCGCTGCATGAACCAGATCCGCCATGTCGTCGGCGGCGCCGCCACGATACGGCAGCAACAGGAAGGCCGGCGGCGCCTGCGCCGGCAGGACCCGCGGCCGCAGATAGACGATGCGTCGATTGATGTTCTGGTCGGTGATCGTCCGGGCAAAGACCACGACATTCTCTTCAGGCGTGACGGCGGCCTGCGCCGCCACGATCACCGACAGCAGGCAAACCGCCGCAAGCGCAGCGAGCAATGAAACGGGCCGCATCGTGTCCCCTCCGAACAGCGCCACGAGAGACCCTGTGCATGGCAGGGTCTGGCGAGCCAGCAGCCTGCGAAGGCAATCCTGAACGGGAACTGACCAGCTTGCGCATGGCGCCGAGCGCCGGCGCTTCAGAAGCTCAGCTGCTGCGTTTGACGGTGAATGCCGAGAAGGCCTGGCATTCCGGCATCAGCGAGATCGTGTTGATGTTGACGTGCGCCGGCCGCGTCGCGATCCAGTAAACGGTCTCGGCGATATCGTCCGCGCTCAGCGGCGTGGTGCCGGCGTAGATCGATGCCGCCTTGTCGGCATCGCCGCTGTAGCGCACCAGCGAGAATTCGGTTTCCGCCATGCCCGGCTCGATGTTGCTGACCCGCACGCCGCGCCCGACCAGGTCGGCGCGCAGGTTCAACGAGAACTGGCGGACAAAGGCCTTGGTGCCGCCGTAGACGTTGCCGCCCGGATACGGCCATTCGCCGGCGACCGAACCGAGATTGATGACATGGCCGCGACCACGCTCGACCATACCCGGCGTGACGGCGCGCGTGACGTACATCAGGCCCTTGATGTTGGTGTCCACCATCCGCTCCCAATCGGCCATGTCGGTCTCGTGGGCCGCTTTCAGACCGAGCGCAAGACCGGCGTTGTTGACCAGCACGTCGATCGCCGCGAACGCCGGCAGCAGGCCGCTCAGCATGGCCTCGACCGCTGCGCGATCTCGGACATCGAGTGCGACCGCGTGCAGGCGTTCGCCACACTCGGCAGCCAGCGCCTCCAGACGCTCCCGGCGCCGGCCAGTGGCCACAACTCGGTGGCCTTCGGTGATGAAACGGCGGGCAATCGCTGCGCCGAAGCCGGACGTCGCGCCGGTAACCAGAACGTTCATGGAGGATTTCACGTGGAAGAAATGGCGGCCCGGCATGCTGCACTCGTTTTGGCGGCGCGGCCACTTCGCCGCTGCCGGGCTTGGGCTAGCATTCTGCCACCGTCGGCCGGCTGGCACGATGGATGCTGTCTGATTTCGGGGTGGTTCGCGTGGGCAACGGAGGTTTCATGAAGCGCGTGGTGTTCAATCAGAAGGGCGGCGTCGGCAAAACGACGATCGTCTGCAATCTTGCGGCCATCGCGGCGGCCAACGGCCTGCGCACGCTGGTCATCGACCTCGATACGCAAGGCAATGCCACGCAATACCTGCTCGGCGAGCGCGCCGCGCACACCGACCGGACCATTGCTGATTTCTTCGAATCGACGCTGTCGTTCTCGCTGGCACCCGCGCCGTTCGTGACCTACGTGACCAATACGCCGTTCGAGAACCTCGACGTGGTGGCCGCCGACCCGCGCCTCGAAGAGCTGTCGATCAAGCTCGAAGCCAAGCAGAAGATCTACAAGTTCCGCGACGCACTGCGCAAGCTCAAGGGCTATGACGCGGTATTCATCGATACGCCGCCGGCGCTGAATTTCTATGCGCGCTCCGCGCTGATCGCCGCCGACGGTGTGCTGATCCCGTTCGACTGTGACGAATTCGCGCGTCAGGCGCTCTACACCCTGCTGGCAAACATCGAGGAACTGCGTGCCGATCACAACGACGAGTTGTGCATCGAAGGTATCGTCGCCAACCAATTCTCGTCGCGCTCCAAGCTGCCGACGCGGCTGATCGATGAATTGCGAGACGAAGGCAAACCGGTGCTGGAACAGACCCTGTCGAGCTCGGTGCGTGTCAAGGAATCGCACGAACTACACAAGCCGATGATCTACCTTGATCGCAGCCATCGCGTCACGCAGGAATACGTTGCGCTGTACAACTCGCTGCACCGCGGCTGATCGTGCAGCCGTAACCGGAAGACCGCCCTGACGCGCGGCCTTCCGGTTTTGCGTCACGGCTATCGTGCCGTCAGATCGTCGAAGAACTTCTTGGCCTTGCCGAGCCAGCTCGACGCTTCCGGATGATGCTTGTTGTCCTTGTCCAGGGTTTCGCCGAACTGCTTGAGCAATTCCTTCTGCGCCTTGTTCAGGCGTACCGGGGTTTCGACGAATACCGTGCAATACAGATCGCCGGGGCCGGACGTGCGCACCGAACGCACCCCGCGGCCACGCAGGCGGAACTGCTTGCCGCTCTGCGAACCTTCCGGCACTTCGATCTCGATCTTGCCGTCCAGCGTCGGCACCTCGAGCGGGCCGCCGAGCGCCGCGGTGACCACCGAAATCGGCACCGAGCAGTGCAGATCATTGCCGTCGCGCTCGAAGATTTCGTGTGGCTTGACGTTGATCTGGACGTACAGATCGCCGTTCGGCGCGTTCTGGTCACCCGGCTCGCCTTCGCCGGTCAGTCGAATGCGATCACCGGTATCGACACCCGGCGGCACCTTGACCTCCAGGGTCTTGTCGCGCCGTGTCTTGCCGGCGCCACGGCAGCTGCGGCAGGCGTCGCCGACCAGCGTGCCGCTGCCGCGGCATTTCGGGCAGGTCTGCTGCAACACGAAGAAGCCCTGCTGCACGCGCACCTGGCCGGAACCGTGGCAGGTCTGGCAGCCCGGCGCCTTCTTGCCGTCGGCGGTGCCGTAGCCGTGACAGCTCTCGCACTCGTCCCAGGTCGGGATGCCGATGTTTTCGGTGGAGCCGAACACCGCCTGCTCCAGCGTCAGCTCCATGATGAAGCGCAGATCGGCCCCGCGACGCGGCCCCGAACGACCGCCACCGCCGCCGCCGAAAATGTCGGAGAACACGTCGCCGAAGATGTCGGCAAAACCACCGGCGCCACCGAAACCGCCGCCGCCGCTGCGACTCAGACCTTCGTGGCCATACTGATCGTAGACCGCTCGCTTCTGACTGTCGGTGAGAACCTCGTAGGCCTCGCTGACTTCCTTGAAATGCTCCTCGGCCTTGTGATCACCGGGATTGCGGTCCGGGTGGTACTTCATCGCCAGCTTGCGATAGGCCTTCTTCAGCTCGTCGTCGCCAACCTGCCTGGTGACACCAAGGACGTCGTAATAATCGCGCTTGCTCATGCCTTTAGTCTCGACTCGATCCGGCGGTCCGGGACGAGCCACATCATTGCCACAGCCACGTAAATGAGATCCGCGATCCAGCGCTGCACGAATGCCAGCGCGATCGCGGTCGCGTACAGGACCGGTGAAATCTTGCCCTTGAAGTCACGCCCCAGTGCCCGCCGCAGTCTGGAGTGCTCGCCCTGCGAACGGACAATCACCGTCTGCAGCAGGAAATAGGCCAGCGCTGCCATCAGCAGCACGACGCCGTAAAGCGCGGTCGGCACGCTGTCGAAATGATTTTCGCCCATCCAGCCGGTGACGAACGGAAACAGCGACAGCCAGAACAGGAAGTGAAGATTCGCCCACATCACGCCACCGGTCACCGCATCGGTGGCATGCAGCATGTGATGATGGTTGTTCCAGTAGATGCCGACATAGACGAAGCTCAGGGCGTAACTGAGCAAGGTCGGCCACAGCTCGGAGAGCGCGCCGAACGTCGCCTCGTGCGGGATTTTCAGTTCCAGCACCATGATCGTGATGATGATCGCGATCACGCCGTCACTGAATGCCTCCAGCCTGCCCTTGCCCATCGTCATGCCCCCATAACGACGAGCGCCCGGGTTTGCCGGGCGCTCTGGTTCCGCACCGAAAGGACTTACTTCTTGTCCTTCACTTCGGTGAACTCGGCATCGACGACATCACCTTCCGGCGACGCAGTGCCGGCACCCGCTGCCGCACCGGCATCAGCACCGGCCGCTGCGTTCTGCTCGGCATAGACACGCTCCATCAGCTTTGCCGAAACCTGCGTCAGCGCCTCGGTCTTGGCGGTGATGGCGTCCTTGTCGTCGCCCTTGACCGCTTCGCGAGCCGCGGCAATTGCGTCTTCGATCGACTTCTTCTCGCCGGCTTCGACCTTGTCGCCGAGATCCTTCAGCGACTTCTCGATCGCATAAATCATCTGGTCGGCCTGGTTGCGCGCGGCAATCAGTTCGTTGAACTTCTTGTCTTCCTCGGCATGCGCCTCGGCGTCCTTCACCATCTTCTGGATCTCGTCGTCCGACAGGCCCGAGTTCGCGGTGATGCGGATGCTCTGCTCCTTGCCGGTGGCCTTGTCCTTGGCGGTGACGTGCAGGATGCCGTTGGCGTCGATGTCGAAGGTGACCTCCACCTGCGGCATGCCGCGCGGTGCCGGCGCGATGCCGGTCAGATCGAAACGACCCAGCGACTTGTTGGCCGACGCGATCTCGCGCTCGCCCTGGTAGACCTGGATCGTCACCGCGGTCTGGTTGTCGTCGGCAGTCGTGAAGGTCTCCGACTTCTTGGTCGGAATCGTCGTGTTCTTCTCGATCAGCTTGGTCATCTTGCCGCCGAGCGTCTCGATGCCCAGCGACAGCGGCGTCACATCGAGCAGCAGCACGTCCTTGCGATCGCCCGAAAGCACAGCGCCCTGCACCGCGGCACCGGCGGCGACCGCCTCGTCCGGATTGACGTCCTTGCGCGGCTCCTTGCCGAAGAAGTTCTTGACCGCTTCCTGGACCTTGGGCATGCGCGTCTGGCCGCCGACGAGAATGATCTCGTCGATCTCGCTCGGCTTCAGGCCGGCATCCTTGATCGCGATCTTGCACGGCTCCATCGACTTGGCGATCAGGTCATCGACGAGCGCCTCGAGCTTGGCGCGCGTCAGCTTCATCGTCAGATGCTTGGGCCCGCTGGCGTCGGCGGTGATGTACGGCAGATTGATGTCGGTCTGCGTCGAGCTCGACAGTTCGATCTTGGCCTTTTCGGCCGCTTCCTTCAGGCGCTGCAGCGCGAGCGGGTCCTTGTGCAGGTCGATGCCCTGCTCCTTCTGGAACTCGGTCGCGATGTATTCGATCACGCGCTGGTCGAAGTCTTCGCCACCGAGGAAGGTGTCGCCGTTGGTCGCCAGCACTTCGAACTGCTTCTCGCCGTCGACATCGGCGATCTCGATGATCGAGATGTCGAAGGTGCCGCCGCCGAGGTCATACACGGCGACCTTCTTGTCGGCGCCGGCAACCTTGTCGAGACCGAAGGCCAGTGCCGCCGCGGTCGGCTCGTTGATGATGCGCTTGACGTCGAGACCGGCAATGCGGCCGGCATCCTTGGTCGCCTGGCGCTGCGAGTCGTTGAAATAGGCCGGCACGGTAATGACGGCTTCCGTGACCTTCTCGCCGAGATAGTCTTCGGCGGTCTTCTTCATCTTCAGCAGGATTTCGGCTGACACCTGCTGCGGCGCCAGCTTGTTGTCCTTGACCTGCACCCAGGCGTCGCCGTTGTCGGCCTTGATGATCTTGAACGGCGAATGCTTGATCGCCTTCTGCACTTCGGCATCGTCGAAGCGGCGGCCGATCAGGCGCTTGACGGCGAACAGGGTGTTGAGGTGATTGGTCACTGCCTGACGCTTGGCGCTGCGGCCGACCAGGGTCTGACCGTCGTCGGTGTACGCGACGATCGATGGCGTGGTGCGCTCGCCTTCGCTGTTTTCGATGACCTTGACGCTGCTGCCGTCGAGGATCGCGACGCAGCTGTTGGTGGTACCGAGGTCGATGCCGATGATCTTTGCCATGAAGATGACTCCGTGAAGATGGTTCAGTCCTGCCGCCTAACTGATGGCTTTATGCAGGAATTCAAGGGTTTCAGGTATTGACGGCGATCAAGGCGCCGCCGCCGTTTCAATCCGGTGCGCGCGCCACCACCACCATCGCCGGGCGCAGCAGGCGATCATGCAGGCTGTAGCCCTTCTGCATGACGCTGAGCACATGATTGGCCGGCACATCGGCGCTCGGCGCCATCGTCATCGCCTGATGGAAATCCGGATTGAACGGCTGGCCGCTCGGATCGAGCTGCTTGACGCCGTGCTTCTCCAGCACGCTCATCAACTGACGATAGGTCAGCTGCATACCCTCGCCCATGGCCTTGGCCGAAGCCTCCACGTTTTCCGCCGCCTTCAGCCCCAGCTCGAAGCTGTCGGCCACCGCCAGCAGCTCGTTCAGCAGCTTTTCGGTGGCGTACTTCAGACTGCTCGCGGCATCGCGCTCGAGGCGGCGGCGCGTGTTTTCGAGATCGGCGATCGCCCGCAGCTGGGCTTCCTTGGCTGCAGCGACGCGCGCTTCGGCGTCGTTGATCTGCGCACGCAGCGCATCGAGCTCGTCGACGCCGCTGGCCACGTCCGCAGTGGGTTCCGGTGTATCCGTCATGTCACAGGTTTTCTGGTGATTTGGCGAAAGACCCGCCAAACGGCGGATCGCGAAGGGGCGCCATGATAGCCACGTAGGCCATTGCCAGCCAGCCGGATTCTCGATCCGGCCGGACCGGCGGCACGGCAGCCCTGCGCCCTATCTAGGGCTCAGCCTTCGCCTTTCAAGCCGGCCGACAGCAGGCGCGCGGTTTCGCGCACGATCGGGATGATGCGGTGATAGGCCATGCGCGTCGGGCCGATCACGCCCAGCGTGCCGGCGACCTTGCCGTCGACGTAGTACGGGGCGGTCACGACGCTGCATTCGTCGAGCACGCGATAGCCGGATTCGTCGCCGATGAACAGCTGCACACGATCGGCGTTCAGGCACTGGTCGAACAGGTTCAGCAGATCCCGCTTGGTGTCGATCGCCTCGAACAGATTGCGCAGGCGCTGCACGTCGGCCAGTTCCTGGAAGCCCATCAGATTGGGCCGGCCGGCGAACACGTAGTCGCCGGTGCTGGGACTCTGCGGTCGCAAGGCCTGCTCGGCCATCGCCGCCGCTTCGCGCAGCAGCAGATTGACGTGCGCCTGCGCATCGGCGGCTTCCTGCATCAGCGCCTGACGCAGATCGACCAGGTCGCGGCCGGCGAAATGCTCGTTCAGCAGGTTCGCATAGCGCTCCAGCTCGTCGGCACCGTACGGCCGCTCGGTGTTGATGATGCGGTTCTGCACCTCGTGCTGATTGACCACCAGGATCGTCAGCACGCGATTGCCTGACAAAGGCAGGAATTCGATGCGCCGCAGTACCGCCAGATTGCGGCGCGGCACCGTGACCACCCCCGCCATCCGCGACATCTCCGACAGCAGCGTCGATGCGGCCTGCACCAGATCGGCCTGCGAGCGGTCGCCAGGCAGCAGTTCCTCGGCGATGAGATCGCGTTCCTCGCCGCTCAGCGGCTCCGGCGCCAGCAGCGCGTCGACGAAGTAGCGGTAGCCACGCGTGGTCGGTATGCGCCCCGCGGAAGTATGCGGCGAGGCGACGAAGCCGAGTTCGTCGAGGTCGGCCATGACATTGCGGATCGTCGCCGACGACAGGCCGAGGCTGACCATGCGCGACAGGGTGCGCGAGCCGACCGGTTGGCCATCATGGATGTAGCGCTCGACCAGCAGCTTGAGCAGCTCTGCGGCGCGCGCATCGAGGGGTTGCGACATGCCGTCAAAATGACGGTTTTCCGACACGTTTTCAATAGCGTCGCGCCAGGTTTCGATGCTGGAAGCGACCGCTTTCGTGTTAAGTTTCGCGCCATTCTCCCGGGTCTTTCCATGTCATCGTTCGAGACTGTCGGCATCATCGGCAAGCGGCGTGATCCGCAGGTCGTGCCTACGCTCATGCAACTGCTGGACATCCTGCGCGCTCTGGGCCGTCAGCTGCGCGTCGAGGATGTCAGCCTGCCCGGCGTCGAGCTGCCCGCCGATGTGCTGCGCATGCCACGCGCCCAGCTGGCGGCAAGCTGTGATCTTGTGGTCGTGGTCGGCGGTGACGGCACGCTGCTGTCCGCCGCCCGCGATCTGGCCCCGGCCGGCGTCGCCTTGGTCGGCATCAACCAGGGACGACTCGGCTTCATGGTCGATGTGCCGCCGGCCGAGATGCACGAGGCCTTCGCCGCCATCTTCGCCGGTCACTACGTACGCGAGGATCGCCTGATGCTGCAGGCGCGCCTGCTGCGCGAGAAGCGCACGCAGAACTTCGTGGCGATGAACGACGTCGTGATCCGCAATCAGGCCGCGATCCGCATGCTCGAATTCGAAAGCTGGCTGGACGACGAATTCATTTCCCAGCATCGCGCCGACGGTTTCATCGTCGCCAGCCCGACCGGCTCGACCGCCTACGCACTGTCCGGCGGCGGCCCGGTCGTGCACCCCGGACTCGACGCGCTGACACTGGTGCCGATCTGTCCGCATACCCTGTCCGACCGTCCCATCGTCGTCAGTGGCCGCCAGACCGTGCGCATCACGCTGCGCGGTGCTCCCAATACGGTGGCAATGCTGACTTGTGACGGCCAGACCGCTGAAACCCTGCATGCCGGCGAATCCTTCGAGGTCGGCAAGGCTGAATTCCGCCTGCATCTGGTCCACCCGAACAACTATTCGTACTTCAACATCCTGCGCAACAAGCTGCGCTGGGGCCGTGGGCCGGCCGTCGACGCAACCGTGTAGAAACTTGAAGAAAGCACGCCAAGATGCTGAATAAATTATCCATCCGTAATCTTGCGATCATCGATCTCGTCGAGCTCGACTTCGCGTCCGGCTTCACCGTGCTGACCGGCGAAACCGGCGCCGGCAAGTCGATCCTGATCGACGCGATCGGCCTGGCGATCGGCCTGCGCGCGGACGCCCATCTGGTCCGCAGCGGTCAGGAAAAGGCCGAGATCAGCGCCAGTTTCGAGCTGGATGCCAAGGCACCCGCGCGACGCTGGCTGGTCGACAACGAACTCGTCGACGCCGACGATCCGGCGCTGCTGGTGATCCGTCGCATTGTCTACGCCGAAGGCCGGACCCGCGCATTCGTCAACGGCAGCGCGGTCAACGCCGGCCAGCTGCGCGAACTCGGCGAAATGCTGATCGAGGTCTTCGGCCAGTCGGAAAGCCAGACCCTGTTGCGCGCCGACGTGCAGCGCAATGCGCTCGACGATTACGGCTGCGCCGCCGCCACGCTGGCCGCAGTCGCCGGCACGGCCGAAGGCTGCGCGGATACCGAACGCGCGCTCGAACGCCTGCGCGCCGCCGGCAGCCGCGACCCCGCGCAACTCGAATTCCTGCAGTTCCAGATCGCCGAACTCGAGGCGCTGGCACTGGCCGACAACGAGCTGGAGGAACTGGAAGCCGAACACCGTCAGCTCGCCCACGCCGGACGCCTGCTGGCCGAGGGCGCGCAGGCGCAGGAGCTGCTGTACGGCGGCGAGAACAGCGTCTACGACCAGCTGAGCACGGCCCAGAGCCTGCTCGACGGCCTGGTCCCATTGCACGACGGCTTTCGTGCGGCGCTCGAGGCCACGGATACGGCGCTGGCGCAGGTCCGCGATGCGGCCGACGGTGCGCGCCGCGTGCTCGAACGGCTGGATCTCGATCCGCAGCGGCTCGACGATCTTGAACGGCGCCTGGGCGCAATCCACGATCTGGCGCGCAAGCATCGCCTCAAGCCGGGCGAACTACCCGAACACCTGCGCCGTCTGCGTGCGCAACGCGACGAAGCCGGCGATGCCGCCGGCCGGCTCGAAGCACTTGAACGCCAGCGCAGCGCGGCACTGGCCCGCTACGCGGAAGCCGCTGCCAAGCTCAGCGGCGAACGCAAAAAGGCCGCCAGACGTTTTGCAGAAGCAGTGACCGCGATCGTGCGCACGCTCGGCATGCCGAACGCGCAGTTCGTGGTCGCGGTCGAAACCGAGGCGGAACAGGTGCCACGCGCCGCCGGCAGCGACACGGTGCGCTTCGATTTTTCGGCGAATCCCGGCCAGCCACCTCGCGCACTCGCCAAGGTCGCGTCCGGCGGCGAACTGTCACGTGTTTCGCTGGCGATCCAGGTCGCGGCGCTCGCCCGGCACGGCGCACCGACGATGATCTTCGACGAAGTCGATGCCGGCATCAGCGGAGGGGTCGCGGAGATCGTCGGTCAGCAGTTGCGTGCACTGGGCAGCACGCGCCAGGTCATGAGTGTCACCCATCTCGCGCAGGTCGCGGCACAAGGCCACGCGCATCTGGCGATCCGCAAGGAAGTCCAGAAACAGCAGACCTACACGCGGGTAACGGCCCTGAGCAGCGACGAGCGGGTTGGCGAGCTGGCACGCATGCAGGGCGGTCTTGAAGTCGGCAAGGCGGCACTGGACCATGCCCGCGAGCTGCTGCAGCGGGCAGCGCAGACCGGCTGACGGTGTTTCGCTCGCCCCGATCGGGATGATCGTCACCACGGGTCGGCGACCCGCGCCGGCGGTGCAAGCTCAGCTGTGCGCGGCCTTCGGCTTGGGCCGCACATAGAGCACGAGACTGTGCTCCTCGACGATGAACCCATGCTTGGCGGCAATCGTCTGCTGCAGCTTCTCGATCTCTTCGCTGAAGAATTCGATGACCTCGCCGGTATCGAGCCGCACCATGTGATCGTGATGCGGGCCACGGTCGAGTTCGAAAACGGCGTGGCCGCCCTCGAAGTTGTGGCGTTGCACGAGCCCGGCCGATTCGAACTGCGTCAGCACGCGATAGACGGTCGCCAGACCAACGTCTTCGTTGAGGTCGATGAGCCGTCGATAGATGTCTTCGGCGGACAGATGGCGGGCCTCGCTGTTCTCGAGCATTTCGAGAATCTTGAGGCGCGGCAGCGTCACCTTGAGGCCGGCATTGCGAAGGTCGGAAGATTCCATGTCCGGGACTGGCGCTGACAAGAGGGGATTTCCGCTATTATCGCCGCTCAACTTCCTGCGGCAAGCCCAGCGAACTTCGATGCGTTTTCTTCTTCTTGTTTCCGCAGCCCTCGCGCTGTCGGCCTGTTCGATCATCTACAAGCTGCCGACCCGTCAGGGCAATGTCATCGAGCAGAAGCAGCTCGACCAGCTCAAGCTCGGCATGACGCACGAACAGGTGCACTACGTGATGGGCACACCGATTGCGGCAAGCGCCTTCCGTCCGGATCGCTGGGACTACGTCGGCTACTATAAATCGCCGCGTGGCGAAGTGACCGAGCGCGTCGTCAGTCTCTACTTCACCGACGATGCGCTGGCACGCATGGACGGCATCGCCGCACAGGGCACGACCAAGGCGATCGACAATCCCGACGTGAGTACGGTACTCGCCGACGAAAAGAAGGACGCCAACGACGAATCGCGTGCTGAGAGCGCGCATCCGAGTGGCGTCGTGCTGACGCCGCCGAATCAGTAAGCGGCCACATCGTCGTTGCGGAGGCGCCCGTCCTCCGCGGGAGCCCGGGGCTCCGCGCGCGACGGGGTCGACGACCTTTCAGGTCCGACTGCGGCGCTGACGTGCGACCCGCCTGCGTCGCTCGGCTTTCGGATCAATCAGCAGGGGCCGGTAGATCTCGATCCGGTCGCCGGCGTGCAAGCGATGATCGGCCCCGACCCGCCGCCCGAAAATGCCGAGCGGCATTCTGCTCAGGTCCGGTTCGCCGAAGCGAGGTGCGAGTTCCGACTGTGCAATCGCCTCTCCCGCCGTCGTGCCGGCGGGCACCGTCAGACGCAGCAGAATCTGCTCCTCCGGCAAGGCGTACGCAATTTCGATCTGCAGCGTCTCAGACCTGACCATAGAGCGCGTCGGCGCGCAGACGGAACGCGTCCATGACATTGTTGACGGCGCGATCGATCCACGGCGCCAGCGTCATTTCCATCAGGCGATTGCCGAATTCCAGACTCAGTTGCAGCGACACCTTGCAGGCGCTGTCGGTCAGCGGCGTGAAATGCCAATGGCCGTCCAGCTGCCGGAACGGACCATCGAGCAGACGCATGCGGATGCGGTTGTCGTCGAGATGATTTTCGGTTGCGAAGCTGTCGCTCAGACCCTTGACGCGAAAGCCCAGCCGCGCCCGCACCTGTGGGCCTTCGACGTGTTCGACGCGCGCCGACACGCAACCCGGCACGAACTGCGGATAGGCCTCGACGTTGCCGACGAGCACGAACATGTCCTGCGCCGAATATTTCAGCAGTGTCGAACGTTCCAGCGACGGCACGAATTCAATTCCCCCACAAGGACACCAGCCAGTCGAGCAGACCCGTCGAGTAGACCAGCACGGCAATCAGCCCCAGGCGGGCCGGATAGCGCAGCAATGTGAACCAGACCGGATACAGCCAGGCCCGCGTCTCGCCCCAGAGATGGCGAACCAGTTCGCGCGGCATGATGCTGACGACGAAGACGCAAATCAACAGGCCGTCGAGAGGCGCAAACCAGCTGGTCGTCAGCCACTGCACCCATTCGAAGAAATTGCGCCCGAGCAGGCGCATGTTCTGCATGACGCTGAACGACAGCAAGGTGCCGAGGCCGATGAACCAGATCAGCAAGGCTGCGCTGGTCGCGGCGAACACGCGCGTCCAGCGCTGACGATCCATGAAATAGCGGCTCAGCGGTTCCAGCATCGCGGTCGCCGAGGTCATGGTCACGATGAAGGTCATCAGGAACAGGCCGGCGGCGAACATCGAGCCGCCGAAATCGCCACCGATCGCTCTGGGCAGGGTCTGGAACATCAGGGTGATGCCCGAGGTCGGCTGCAGACCGGCGCCCAGTACCACCGCCATCACCGCCAGGCCGACGAGCAGGCTGAACACGGTATCGACGAGCATCACGGTCAGCGCGACGCGGCGCAGCGGCGCATCGACCGGCAGATAGCTGCCCACCCCCATCATGACGCCCATCCCGAGACCCAGCGTGAAGAACGCGTGATGCAAGGCCTCCATCACGCCGCGCCAGCCGAGACGCTCCCAGTGCGGCTCGAAGATGTAGTCGAAGGCTGCGCTCGCGTCGCCATGGCGGAACGCATACCAGCACATGGCCAGCACCATCAGCACCACAAACGGCACGAGGCGTCGCGACGCGCGCTCGACACCTTCACGAAATCCATGCGACACCACGACGCAGGCCGTGAGGATGAACAGCGTGTGCCAGGACAGGCTGCGCTCGGGGTCCTTGGCCAGATGCAGGAAGACATCACTCGCACCGTCAGCCGTGAGGTGCCCGAACATGCCGCTTGCCGCACGGAACGTGTACGCCAGACTCCAGCCGGCGATCACGCTGTAGTACGACAGGATCAGACCCGCCGTCAGCAAGGCCAGCCCACCGATCGCGACCCACACGCGCTTGGCATGCGCCGACTCGACCAGCCGCGCGAAGCCGGCGATCAGATCGTCGCGCATCCAGCGACCGAGCATCCACTCGGCGATGAGCAGCGGCAGACCGACCAGTAACAGGCCCAGCAGATAGACCATCAGGAACAGGACACCGCCATATTCGCCCATCAGCGCCGGCAGGCGGATCGCATTGCCGACGCCCAGCATCGCGCCGACCGCCACCCAGGTGAAGGCCCGGTGCGAACTCCAGTAGCCGTAGCTGCTCTCGCGTATGTTCATGCCGGGACCTGCGAGCGCGGCTGACTGCGTCTGGTGGTGCGCCGCGCGGCGTGGCACGACATGGCATCGGCTTGCGGGCGAACGACGACGAGTCGCGCCACGAAATGGCCGTACCGATGTTCCGCACCGCGGTGTCTCTCCTGGTTGCTGGGCATCGCTGGCACCACGCTCCTCATGTCCTGCACGGCCGCACGACCGGCCGGATCGCGGCACTGCCGCCGGCATTCACGGTCCGTAAGTCTATCCGTGCGCGGGGGCACTTATATAATTGGCGGATGAGCAAAAAAGAAACGGCAGCGCCGGATCGCGTGATTGCCGTCAACCGCCGCGCGCGGTTCGAGTATTTCATCGAAGAACGCTACGAGGCGGGTCTGGTCCTCAAAGGCTGGGAAGTCAAGAGCCTGCGCGCCGGCCGCGCGCAGATCGCCGAGGCTTATGTCGTACTCAAGAACCGCGAGGCCTGGCTGATCGGTGCGCACTTCACGCCCCTGAAGCAGACGTCGACCCATGAAATCGCCGACGCCACCCGGACGCGCAAGCTGCTGCTGCACGAACGCGAACTGGCAACCCTGATCGGCAAGGTCGAGCGCGCTGGCTACACGCTGATTCCGCTCGACCTGCATTGGGAAAAGGGTCGCGTGAAACTCGAAGTCGGCCTCGCGAAGGGCAAGAAAGAGCATGACAAGCGCGCCGACGTGAAGGAGCGGGACTGGCAGCGCGAGAAAGGCCGCATTCTCAGACATAACGCCTGAAACCCGATCCGGCCTCGTCGGGCCAGTCCCTTCGCCGACTCGCTCGCGTGATGCTTCGCGACACAGCGGCTCGCGTCGATACTGGCAGCGCGAGAAAGGCCGCATTCTCAGACATAACGCCTGAAACCCGATCCGGCCTCGTCGGGCCAGTCCCTTCGCCGACTCGCTCGCGTGATGCTTCGCGACACAGCGGCTCGCGTCGATACTGGCAGCGCGAAAAAGGCCGCATCCTCCGCCACAACGCCTGAAACCCGATCCGGCCTCGTCCAGCCAGTCCCTTCGCCGACTCGCTCGCGTGATGCTCCGCGACACGGCGGCTCGCGTCGACACTGGCAGCGCAAGAAAGGCCGCATCATGCGACACAATGCCTGAGGTCCGGATCGGCTCCGGCGCCCCTTGCGGTGGAACGTGAGCGCCGCTCTCGGCCTGAGCGACACGCGCGGCAAACACCACCAGGCTTGAATCGATGCCCACCGTCCCAAGTCTTGCTACACTGACGACGTACTACGGGGCTGACCGGTTTCGACGCCGGTAACGGAATCCGAAGTGCATGCCGAGGTGTCATGTCCTCGTAAATCCCGTGGCAACCAAGCTAGTTGCGAACGACTCCAACTACGCCCTCGCCGCCTAAATCCCGGTGAGCGTCCATCCTTTCAGTGCCGATACTGGCTGGAATGGGCGTCGACTCTTATCGGATCGTGGTGAAGCCCGCCCTTGGCCGATCTGCTAAAACCCTAAGGGGATAAGCGCCGGCGATCCGTGCCTGTCCGGGAGCCGACGACGAAAACCAAAGACCGGGCTAAGCATGTAGATCTGAGGGCTACGATCTGGCGGACGGGGGTTCAATTCCCCCCAGCTCCACCAATCGAGAGAAAACGAACTCCGCCGCAAGGCGGAGTTTTTGTTTGCGGCAAAGAAAACCCGCGCCGGGGACAGCGCGGGTCAGAGTTGAGAAGAGTCCTTGGGAGTGACTCGGGACCTACCTTAATGGCCGCCCCCGAACACAAAATGAACAAGTCTTGACCAGCGGATGACGAACGCCTGGCGAGCGTGCATGCCGTTTCTGAAGATATTCATGCAAGTCATTTACCTGTGTTACCTTTTGGCACAGCGATGGTGTCGGCTGGGCGGGTCGATCTGGGGAGCGTTGCGAGATGAGTTTCTTGGGGGCGGACGCCACCGTTTATTCCTTTTGTCGGCCCGAAAGGGCCGTTGACGGTGCACGGATGCCAGACAGGACCTCGGAGCCGAATACGCTCCTTGCCATGCAAAGGCAGGCTGGCCTGACTCTGGTCGAGTTGTTCGTGACGCTGGCGGTCGCGTCGGTCCTGCTGGCCGTCGCCGTGCCGAGTTACAACCAGCTGATGGCGACCAGCCGGCTGTCGACGGCAGCCAACGACTTCGTCAGCGCGCTCAACAATGCGCGCGTGGAAGCGATACGCCGCAACAACTCGACGCAGTTCTGCAGCAACAGCACCAGCAGCAACGGAACCGATCAGCTCGGCACCGATTGTGGCACTTCGGTAGGGGCGGTTCGCGCCCTCAGCTCGGACGGCAGCGCGTCGACCTTGATCCAGTCGTCTCCCAGTTTGCCGCAGAGCATCAGCGTCGCCAGCGGGGTCAAGGCTGTGCGCTATACGGGGCAAGGTCTGGGTCAGCTCGTCTCGGGCAGCGGTCCGTACTCGGGCCTGCTGATGGATCTGTCGTCCAACCGCGTTTCGACAGACAATCACCGTTGCCTCTATCTCACGACTGGCAGCATCGTCAGCACTTGCACACGTACAGGAACTTGCCCCACCAGTGAACCAGCATCCTGCCAGCAATAAGGCGATGCCGCGCCGCGCCGCGGCACACCGTCAGCGAGGTGTCGGCCTGGTCGAGATTCTCGTGGCCGTGCTGATCCTGTCGATAGGCTTGCTTGGCATTGCGCTCGTGCAAACACGAGCGCTGTCGCAGAACAACAGCTCGATGGCACGTTCGATGGCGGTCGTCGCCAGCTACTCGATACTCGATGCGATACGCGGCGATCGCGCAAATGCCCTGACCGGCTCCTACAACCAGACCGTCACCGGTAGCGCGACCGGCAGTGGCTGTCCCGACCTGAGCTCCCTGGCGAACCGCCAGTTGAACGCCTGGTGTGTCGAACTCGGCAAGACGCTCGGCGCCGTAACCGCCCCCACCGGCCGCGTCAGCTGCAGCACGGCGGGCATCTGTACCGTCACGATCACCTTCGACGACAGCCGCGTCGGTGCCGGCGGAAACAGCGCCCAGACCGTCGTCACCAAGGCCATGCTATGAACCGCGCGAGGCCGCACAGGACATTTGTCATCCGCATGCCTTTTGCCCGGCAGCGCGGCTTCAGCCTCATCGAACTGATGATCGCGATGGTCCTCGGGCTCGTGGTCATCGGCGGGGCAACGTCGGTGTTCCTCTCGAACAAGCAGTCTTATCGGTCAAATCAGGCGCTCGGCCAGGTACAGGAGAACGCGCGCATCGCATTCGAGCTGATCGCACGCGATGTGCGGCAGGCTGGCCTGACCGGTTGCGGCAACTCCGGCCGCGTCGGCAACGTGCTCAACAACGCCAAACCGGCCGTCACGACACCCGCCTGGTATGTCGATTTCGACACACCGATACGCGGCTACAACGACGGCGACAATGATCCGGCAGTGACGACCGGCACCGGCTCGGCGCAGAGGATCAGCACGACCGATTCGCTGGCGCTGATCGGCGCCAACCCGAGCGCACTGAGCATCGCCGAACACAATCTCACGACACCGGGTTTCCGGATCAACGAAAGCAGCCCCGGCCTGCTCGCCGGTGACATCATCATCGTCTGCGATCCGGATCACGCCGCCATCACGCAGATCACCAGTATCAGCGGCAGCACCTACGTCATCGCTTCGCCGACCACGGTGACGCCGGGCAACTGCTCCTCCGGGCTCGGCTATCCAACCGTCTGCACCGGCAATTCCTACCAGTTTGCCGTCAACTCGCAGCTTGCCAAGTTGCTCGCTGTCGACTGGTATATCGGCACCAATCCGCAAGGCACGAAATCGTTGTATCGCAAGACGCTCGTCAACAGCGGCGGAACACCGACGCCCACTGCCCAGGAGATGGTTCGCAACGTGACGGACATGCAGATCACCTATCACGTTCCGGGCATTGGCAATGACAGTTTCAGATCAGCCGATGCACTCAGCACCGCCAACTGGGCGGCGGCGGACATCGTCAGGCTGAGCCTTACGCTTGAAGGTGTGGAGCGTCACACGGGCACGGACTCCAAGCCGATCTCGCGCACGATGACCACGACCATCACGATGCGCAACAGAGCGAACTGAGCATGCAACGGCCATTCGCCCTTGGTAACGACGCACTGGTCAGCTGCGCAACGCGCGGCCAGCAAAGCGGCATTGCGCTGGTCGTGGCGCTGGTGCTGCTGATCCTGGTCACGCTGATTGGCCTTGCCGCGATTCGCGGCACGACCACGCAGCAGCGGATGACCGGCAATTTCTACGATCGCGAGGTCGCGTTCCAGAATGCAGAGGCCGGCCTTTCCGCCGGCGCGCAGGCACTCACGGCGGGAACCACCGATATCCGCAATTGCGGTCAGGGCGGTGCGGTCTGCCAGGCCAATCCGTTCACCCAGCTTGATTCGAGCAGCACGTTCGTCAAGTCGGTCACCACCGCCGCGTTCACCGCCGCTGGCAACGCATCCGGTCAACCGCAGTACGTGATCGAAAACATGGGGACCTATGCCGACCCCAACTCGAGCACCGGGTACAGCCAGACTGCCAATGCCTCTCAGTACGGCGCGCAGGGTGTCGTCGCCACAGCGGTTTACTACCGGATCACCGCCCGCAGCGGTGATCCGGCCGTCATCGGCGAACGCGCCGTCGTGACCTTGCAGGCGATGTACAAACAGTGAAGGAAGCTGTCATGAAAATAGTCCAGCGCATCCGATCGAGCAGCCGTCGCTTCAGCAACCTGCTGGCTGTTGCCTGCGGCCTGCTCGCTGCCACCCTGCTGCCCGCTGCGCATGCCGTAACGGTCGATCAGTCTCCGCTAACGGTGCAGCAGTCCCTGCCACCGAACATCGTGCTGATGCTCGATGACTCGGGATCGATGGCTTGGGACGTGATGCCGGACTACGGCTATCTGAGCAGCACGAGCGACGATGCTTTGGCGAGTTCCAGCATCAACGGTCTCTACTTCAATCCGGCGACGACCTATCGCGCACCGTATCAATCGGACGGCGCAACACGCTACAGCGCTGCAACATTCACGTCAGCCTGGATCAACGGCTTCAGCCAGACCTCCGGGACCGTCGATCTGCGCAACTATGACGGATCGAGCGACACCAGTCGCTCGGGTCGCAGCTCCAGTGATGTCACGTACACCGCAGGCTTCACCATCTCGCAGCCGTCGCAGCTGAGCTGCAGCAGCGGGTACAGCGTCAACACGAGCGGTTCGAGCAACGTCGGCAAGTGCATCAGGGTCACCACCTCGACCACCAACAACGGCAACGGCGCCGGGCAGCCATACTGCAATTCCTCGACCTACAACACGCTGATCAACGCCAATACGACCAGCATCACCTGCAAACGCAGCAGCGGATCCACCAGCACGTCGTACCTGAGCTGCAGCTCCGGCTACACACCGAACACGAGCTACCCGGATTTCTCGCCGGGCATGTGCATCAGCGTCTCGGTGCAGTCAAGCAACGGCGGCAATCCCACCTGCCCGTCTTCGTACAGCCTTGCCAATTCCGGTTCGTCCAACGTCACCTGCCAGACGACGATTTCGATGTTCACCTACACGGTGAAGAGCGGCAGCACGTATACGCGACATTATGTCGGCACTTCCGGCTCCTGCGCGCAGATCACGTCACTGACACCGAATTCGCCATTCAGCTCGGCGCCCGCCGTCACGTCGGCGGTATGCCACGACGACAGCACGACCCAGCAGAACGTCGCAAACTGGTTCTCGTACTACCACACACGCATACTGATGGCGAAGAGCGGCCTGATGAACGCGTTTGCATCGCTCGACCCGACGATCCGTTTCGGCTTCGGTTCGATCGACGGCGGTGGTGGTGGCAACAGCAACTACAGCAACCTGCCTTCGTCACGCTACAGCTACAGCGACGGTTACAACGGCGGCACGAACTACGTTGCGCAGGTCTCGCCGATCGGCAGTGGTGCCAGCGGCACACAGAAGTCGCAATTCTGGACCTGGCTGCAGAGCGCGCGCGCCAGCGGCGGCACGCCGCTGCGTCAGGCGCTGAACGCGGTCGGTCAGTACTACATGACCACGCAGCCCTGGCAGTCGACATCGGCCAGCGGCTCGACCGTCGAGCTTGCCTGCCGCCAGTCATACACGATTCTGACCACCGACGGTTTCTGGAACGAAAGCACCAGCAACGTCGGCCTCTCTTCCGACCCTTACACGGCCAATGTCGACGGTACGCCGGGCACGTCGACGACCACGACATCAACCAGCACATACACGGCGACCCTGAGCTGTCCCACCGGCTACACGCCGCAGACCAGCGGCAGCCACAAGGGACAGTGCAAAAAGGGCAGCAGCTACTACAACAACGGCACGTACAGCTGCGACTCCGGCGGCACGCTGAGCGGATCGACCTGCACGGTCACCACGACCACCACGACATCCACGCCCTCCGTCACTCATACCGGCAGCAACGGACAGAGCTACGTTTATTCGGCGACGGCCCCCTATTCCGACGACAACAGCACGACGCTCGCCGACGTCGCCATGTATTACTGGCTGAGCGACCTGCGCACCAACCTCGACAACGAAGTGCCGACGAGCACCGAAGATCCGGCCTTCTGGCAGCACATGTCGACCTTCACGCTGGGTCTCGGCTTTTCTCCGACGGGCATCACGCCGAGCGGCACGACGGTCGACCAGATATTCAACTGGGCCAATGGTGGTGCTGCGATCTCCGGCTTCAGCTGGCCCCAGCCAAGTTCGGACAGCATCTACAACATCACCGACATGGCCCACGCCGCCGTCAACGGTCATGGCGGCTTCTACTCGGCAACCAGTCCGGACGCGTTTGCCAGCGCATTGACCGACGCACTGAAGCGGGTCAACGAACGCATTGGTTCGGGTGCGAGCCTTGCGGCCAACAGCACCAAGCTCGAAACCGGAACGGTGACGTATCAGGCAACCTACTACACCGGCAAATGGAAAGGTGATCTCAAGGCGTTCACGGTCAATCCGAGTACGGGCGCGATCTCTCCGACTCCGAGCTGGACGGCATCGACCGTGCTGCCGAGTGCCTCCAGCCGCGTGATCAAGACCTACAATCCAAGCGCGGCCTCCGGCTCCCAGTTCGTCGATTTCACCGCGGGCGCCACCACAACCACTGCGCCTCCCAATCTGTCGAGCACGCAGAAGACCGCTCTGGGCGCTTCGGCGGCTGAACAGAACGCCGTGATCGCCTATCTGCGCGGCGACGCCAGCAATGAAGAGAAAAACGGCGGCACCTACCGCAACCGCGATACCGCGCTCGGCGACATCGTCGATTCACAGCCGGTCTATGTCGGCGCGCCGGACGCCAACGCGTTCTTCGGAAAAACTTTCTCGGGGTCTTCGAGTTACACCACTTTTGCTGCGAACAAGCTCAATCGCAGCCCGCGCATCTACGTCGCAGCCAATGACGGCATGCTGCACTCGTTCAACGCCAGCACCGGTGCCGAGGTCTTCGCCTATCTGCCGAACGCCGTGATCCTGGCCGGCATCAAGGACCTCAGCGATACGAACTACGGCGGCACCAGCCTTCCGCACAAGTACTTCAACGACGGCGAACTGACTGTCGCCGACGTCTATTACTCGTCGGCCTGGCATACCGTGCTGGTCGGCACCAGCGGTCGCGGAACAGCGAAGGCCATATATGCGTTCGACATCACCGATCCGGCAACACCGGCTTTTCTGTGGGAGCGCTCGGCAGGTGACGGCCTGACCAACAGCAACTACATCGGCCAGATTGTCGGCAAGCCGGTCATCGCACAAACCGCCGATGGTAGCTGGTCGGTACTGCTCGGCAACGGCTACAACAGCACGTCCGACACAGCGGCGCTGCTGCAGTTTGCCATCACGACCGGCTCCCTTACGGTGCGCACGACCAGCGCCACCACCGGCAATGGCCTAGCCGGTCCCGCGGTGTGGATGAACGACGCCACGAACGGCATCAGCACCAATGCCTACGCCGGCGATCTGACCGGAACGGTCTGGTCATTCGCACTCAGCGGCACGACCGGATCGACGCTGTTCAATGCGGTCGACAGCACCGGCGCCGCGCAGCCGATCACAGCCGGCATCCTTGCCGGCAAGGATCCGGACACCGGCGCACTGTGGCTGTTCTTCGGCACCGGCAAGTACCTTACCCAGACCAATCTCGCCGATCTGAGCGTGCAGACCTGGTACGGGATCATTGCGCAGGCGGGTCCGAGTCAACCAACCAATCTCGTGACACATCTCAGCAGCGGACGCAGCTATCTACGGCAACGTTCCGTGGTCGCCGAAGTCGCATCCAGTGACACATCGTTGGGAGCTCGCGCGATTTCCGCTGCCACGGCCGGCGACATGGCGAACAAGTCCGGCTGGTATGTCGATCTGGTGCCGCCGAGCGGGACCGGCAAGGGTGAACGCATGGTGACGCCAAACCAGTTCCAGGGCAGCCTGCTGATCGGCACTTCGCGCGTTCCTGAATCCTCCGATCCGTGCAATCCGTCGGGCAGCGGCTGGATCATGGCGGTCAATCCGTTTACCGGCACGGCGAACTCGACGTTTTTCGACATCAACGGCGACGGTCTCTTCGACAAGGACAGCGACGGCAATTCCAACAACAGCGACAAGATCACCGACTCCAGCGGCAACGTCTATGTCGTTGCGGGTGTCGGCTTCAGCTCCGTACCGAACAACCCGATCTTCGTTGGCAACACCATGCTGATCAGCTTCGACAATGCGTCGACTGGCGACGTCGGCACCAAAGGCAGCGTCGGCACACTGGAACGCCTGTCGTGGCGCGAATTGCTGGGACAGTGAAGTGACGGAAAAGCAAAACATGAACAGGCCAAAGAGGCATCGGGCACGCAGCAAATCGCGGGCGGGATTCACCCTGATCGAACTGGTCGTTGTCGTGGCGATCGTCGGCATTCTGGCCGCGATCGCCTATCCCTCATACGTCAAGTCGATCACGCGCACCCAGCGTCGCGCGGGAGAAGCCTGTCTGTCCAACTACGCCACCTACATGGAACGGCTCTACACGACCACCTTGCGCTACGACAAGGACGCGAGCGGCAACAATTTCAACAGTGCGGCGCTGCAGGCCCTCAACATGGACTGTGCCTCGGCGCAGAACACCGGAAAGAACTACAGCTACGTGTTCGAGTCGGTGACCCAATCCACCTACATGCTGAAAGCTGCGCCGATCGATGCGCAGCAGACGCGCGACGCCGAGTGTGGAACGCTGAAACTGGATCAGACCGGCCAACGCTACGTCACCGGAACCGGAACGGTCAGCGACTGCTGGTAGACGCAGCCGAGGGGCGCTTCAGATCGCCCGACAACCATCAGGAAAATCACGTGACTCCGGTTCGATTCGGCCACTGCCGATCAGCACGAGATCCGTCGCTTCGTCCTGCATCGGCTTGCTCGCGCAGATTCGCAATCGGCCGGCCGCAAAAGCACCTGACGGCGTCTGCGCCGCGCCGCTGGGCTCGAAGATCACCGCGTGCCGGAACGGGCCGTTGCCGCTGATCCCGACCCGCACCGATGACGACAGACTGTCGACCGTTTTCACGAATTCTCCGGCGTCGACCTGACCGTCGTGATCGGCGTCGACGAAGACCATCCATTCGTGCAAGCGCCAGTCGCCATGGCAGCCTTCGCTCGGATTGCCCGCACAGAACGTGACAGGTGTGTTGCGGCTGATCGCCGTCTCACGCGCAGTAACGAGCGCCGCCAGCAGGCGATTCGCCGTCACGGCCCGGCGGTTCTGCGCCATGACATGATCAAACGTCGGCACCGCGATGCTCAAGGTGATCGACGCGATCACGACACCGATGACCAGTTCGATCAGCGTCAATCCGCGCTGTGCGGATCTTTGCTGTCGCAGGCGTCCATTGCACATGGCAGGTTCTCCGGTCGACGACGGCGATCGGCCGATGAGCGAATGCAACCCCCGATTCCGGCCATCACCGTCATGCCGCGAACACCGCGGCACTCGCAATGGCAACGATGCTAGTCAGTGACCAGCACGCAAAACGTCGACTGGTTCGCATTTCGTCGCCGCTCTTGCGATGAGAACGGAATTGGCCGGCTCAGAATGTGAGGTAGTCGACGATTCGAGCCGCACTGGCCGGTGCCAGCGTGATGCCGATACGGAAGTGGCCCGTTGCAACAAAGAGGCCGCGGCAGTCGGCCGATGGTCCCAGAATCGGCTTTTCGTCCTTGCAGTGCGGTCGCAAGCCGGCCCAGTGCGCCAGCAGCGGCAGCGCTTCAAGCGCCGGCCAGAGACGCAGTGCGCGCTCGCGCAGCAGCACCCTGACCTCGGGTGTCGGCACACAATCGAAGCCACAATCTTCCAGCGTGCTGCCGACAAGGATGCAGCCATCGCGCCGCGGAATCAGATAGACGTCATCGCCGATGCGCGGGCGTGGCAGCGTGCCCGGTTCGGCCGCCAGCAACAGCATCTGGCCCTTGATCGGCGAGATGCCGCTGACTCCCAATCGTGACGACCATGCCCCCGCCGCCAGCACCGCACGTTCGCAGCCGATGTTGCCGCGTGCGGTACGAACACCGCGCAGAACGTTGTCGCTGATCAGCCAGCCGGCGACCGCGGTTTGCTCCAGCACGGTTACACGCCGCCGACGCAGCGTCTCCGCCAGGGCTTTCATCAGGCGCGGATTGCGCACTTGCGCCATCTGCGGGTATTCGATGTGCGTGCCGTCGGCCTTGTGGTAGTCGCCGCCGCAGACCCAGTATTCCGGATCGATGCCGGACTCGCGCTGCAGGCGCTCGCACCATTCGGGATACAGCGCGAGACTTTCTTCGAGCAGCGGACGGATGGCATCCGGACACTGATCGGGGGGCAGAGGACTGAGCAGGCCACCACCGGCCCAGGAGGCGCCACGGCCGAGATCGCCCTTCTCGACAATGCAGACCCGAAGGCCGGGCTCGCGCGTCAAGGCTTCGGCGCAGGCCATGCCGATGACGCCCCCGCCGACGATGACGACGTCGAAGCGTTCGCCGCCGACCGCCTTGCCCGGACTCACGAAGCCTGCGGCGTCGGTCCGGTCGCGCGGCGCAGCGCGGGCGGCAGTGAGAACACCACGTGCTCTTCGCGACCGGCCAGTTCCTGCACGTCGAGACCACCGTGCAGCTTGAGCTTGGTGATCACCTCGCGAACCAGCACTTCAGGCGCGGAGGCGCCGGCGGTCACGCCGACGCGATGCTTGCCATCCAGCCACTCGGGCTGGATGTCCTGCGCGCCGTCGATCAGATGCGCCGGCGTGCCGCGGCTCTGCGCCAATTCGCGCAGGCGATTGGAGTTGGAACTGTTGCGCGAGCCGACGACCAGCAGCACATCGCAGCGCGACGCCAGGTCCTTGACCGCGTCCTGGCGGTTCTGGGTGGCGTAGCAGATGTCGTCCTTGCGCGGGCCATGCACCTGCGGAAAGCGCGCGCGCAAGGCGTCGATGATCTTCGAGGTGTCGTCCATCGACAGCGTCGTCTGCGTGACGAAGGCGATGCGCTCGGGCTGGCGGATCGGCAGGCGCGCAACATCATCCGGCGTCTCGACCAGATGGATGGCACCGCCGTATGTCGCATCGAACTGCCCCATCGTGCCTTCGACTTCCGGATGTCCGGCATGGCCGATCAGCACCACCTCACGCCCCTCGCGCGAATAGCGTTTGACCTCGATGTGCACTTTGGTCACCAGCGGACAGGTGGCATCGAAGATCGTCAGATTGCGCTGCTTGGCCGCCTCGCGCACCGCCTGCGAGACACCGTGCGCCGAGAAAATGCAGGTCGCTCCCTGCGGCACTTCGTCGACTTCCTCGACGAACACGGCACCCTTGGCGCGCAGGTTCTCGACGACGAAGCGATTGTGGACGACCTCGTGACGCACATAGATCGGCGCGCCGAGCACTTCGAGCGCCCGTTCGACGATCTCGATCGCACGATCGACGCCGGCACAGAAACCGCGCGGATTGGCGAGCAGGATATCCATCACCCGGCGGCCTTCACCGAACGACGGCTGCGCAGGGTGTCGATCAGCATGTCGAGAATCAGCAGCGCCGCGCCGCAGCTGATCGCCGAATCGGCAATGTTGAAGGCTGCAAAGTGCCAGCTGCCGACGTAGAAGTCGACGAAGTCGACGACATAGCCGCGCGTCACGCGATCGATCACATTGCCGAGCGCGCCACCCATGATCAGCGACAGCGCGACGGCAACCAGATGCTGATCGCGCGGATGACGACGCAGCCACAGCAGGATGCCGATGCTGACGCCGACACCGAGCAGCACGAACAGCACCGGCGAGGCGTCCGACATCATCGAGAACGCCGCCCCGGTGTTCTTCATGTAGACGATGTTCAGGTGCGGAATCACCGGCACCACGTCGTACCAGTTGAGGTTGCGCACGATCAGCTGCTTGGCGATCTGATCGACCAGAATGACCAGAGCGCTCGCCCACAGCCAGTAAACGTTCTTGTACTGAAAAGACATCGCTAAACCTAGAGTCCTGTCGCTCGCGACCAGAGTACCGCAGTCCAGCCCCAGAGGAGATTGCCGGCCCAGATCACGACCGGCGTCAGCAGGCCAAGTTCCATGCCCAGCCAGCCCTGCCCGGCACGGAACGGAAAAATCCACAACAGCAGGAACAGCGTCGGCGCCAGACTGATGACGATGCCGCGCAGCAAGGGCTGACGTGTGGTCGGCAACAGCAGTTGCAAGCCCCAGAGTCCGCCGACGACCAGCCTCGGACACAGCCAGTACAGCGACAACACCGGAGCGATCGCGACATGCAGTTGCGCCAGCACACCGAAGCGCGCGGCCGCCCACAAGGCCACGGACGAGATCAGTGCCGCAACCAGACCGGCCATGTACGCCAGCGACAGCGCCCGCAGGTTCATACGTACCGCCGCAGCTCGCCGTCGCCGTCGAGGTTGCTGATGCAGCGATCGCAGAGCGTTGGATGCGCGGCGTGCTGACCGACATCGGCGCGCTGGTGCCAGCAACGCTCGCACTTCGGATCGCCGGACGCGGACGCCAGGCTGTAAATGCGCTCGCCGCCGTCCAGTGCGGTCTCGACTGCCTGCGCCGGCTTCTCTGCCAACGGCAGCACGGCAGCGCCGGAGGTGATGAACCAGAAACGCAATTCGCCGCCCAGATCGGCAAACATGTTCGCGACCGGACCGTCGGCATACAGCGTCACTTTCGCGTTCAGTCCGGAGCCGATCTGCGCTGCCACACGCAATTCCTCCAGCTGCTTCTTGACCTGCTCGCGCACCGCCTTCAGTGCCTGCCAATCGATCGTGGTCGCCGGCACGGCCGGAAACGCGTACCAGGGCTGCGCGAACACCGTGACGCTGCGATCGCCGGGCAACATCCGCCAGATCTCGTCGGCGGTGTACGACAGGATCGGTGCGATCCAGCGTACCAGCGCCTCGGCAATGTGCAGCAACGCGGTCTGCGCTGAGCGCCGCGCCAGCGACGCTTTCGGCAGCGTGTAAAGACGATCCTTGAGGATGTCGAGATACAGGCCGCCGAGATCGGTGACGCAGTAGTTGTGCAGCTTGTGATAGACCAGATGGAACTCGCGACGACCGTAGGCAGCCTTCAGTTCGTCCTGCAGGGCAACCGCCTGCGCAATCGCCCAGGCGTCCACGGCGACCAACTGATCCGGTGCAACCAGATCCGTTGACGGATCGAAGTCCTTGAAACTGCCGAGCAGGTAGCGCGCGGTATTGCGGATGCGGCGATACGCGTCGGCCATGCGCGCCAGCAGCTTGTCCGAGATCGCGATCTCGCCCGAGTAATCGCTGGCGGCGACCCACAGGCGCAGCACATCGGCGCCCAAAGTCCTGGTGACCTGCTGCGGCGCGACGACATTGCCGAGCGACTTCGACATCTTGCGGCCCTGCTCGTCGACCGTGAAGCCGTGCGTCAGCACCTGCTTGTACGGCGAACGGCCACGCATCGCCACCGAGGTCAGCAGCGACGACTGGAACCAGCCGCGATGCTGATCCGAGCCTTCCAGATAGATGTCAGCCTGCGGTGCCAGCCCGTTCGCATCGAGTTGCTCCGGCAGCATCGACTTGAACACGCACTGGTGCGCCACGCCGGAGTCGAACCAGACGTCGAGCGTGTCCGTGCCCTTCTCGTAGATCGTGTCGTCGATGCCCCAGTCGCCTGGCGTCGACCCGAACCAGGCTTCCAGGCCATCGGCCTCGACCCGGTCGGCGACACGCCTCAGCAAGGACGCGGTATCCGGGTGCAGTTCCTGTTTCTCGCGATCGGTGAACACCGCGAGCGGCACGCCCCAGTAGCGCTGCCGAGAGATGCACCAGTCCGGGCGGCCTGCCACCATTTCACGGATGCGGTTCTCGCCCCAGTCCGGAATCCAGTCGGTCGCCGCGATCGCCTGCAAGGCATCGCTGCGCAGGCCCTGCTTGTCCATGGCAACGAACCACTGCGGCGTGGCGCGGAAGATCAGCGGTGTCTTGTGGCGCCAGCAATGCGGATAGCTGTGCGTGATCGTCGCCAGATGCACGAGCGCACCGGAGGCCTGCAGCGCTTCGATGATCGGGCCTTCCGCCTTGCGCACATGCTGACCGGCGACCAGCGGCGCACCGGCAAGGAAGACGCCGTTCGACGCGACCGGGTTGTCGACCGCGAGCTGGTAGCGCTTGCCGACCGCATAGTCCTCGACGCCGTGCGCCGGTGCGGTGTGAACCAGACCGGTGCCGGCCTCCAGCGTGACGTGCTCGCCGAGGATCAGCGGCACGACGCGCTCGGCGAACGGATGCCGGGCCTTTGCACCTTCCAGCGCCTCGCCCTTGTTGGTCGCCAGCACCGTTGCCTGATCCTGCCAGCGCTTCGCCGTCGCTTCGACCAGTTCGGCGGCAATGACGACACGGCCGGCCTTCACGAAGTCGACGAGCGCGTAGTCGAGCTCCATGTTGGCGGCAATCGCCTGATTCGCCGGCAGCGTCCACGGCGTCGTCGTCCAGATCACGAAAGCGGCGCCGCTCGCGTCGGCGATGCCGAAGCGGCGCGCCAGATCGGCCGGATCGGCCGCAGCGAACTTCACGTCGACCGCACTCGACTGCTTGTCCTGATATTCGACTTCGGCCTCGGCCAGCGAGGAGCCGCAATCCAGGCACCAGTGCACCGGCTTGAAGCCGCGCACGACGTGGCCGTTGTCGATGATCTGCGCGAGCACGCGCAGCTGCTCGGCCTCATAGGCCGGGCGCATCGTCAGATACGGGCGGTCCCAGTCGGCCAGCACGCCGAGCCGCTTGAAGTCGTCGCGCTGACGTTCGACCTGCTCGCCGGCATATTCGCGGCACTTCTCGCGGAAGGTCTTAGCGTCGATCCTGCCTTCTTCCCCGGAACCGACCTTGCCGACCTTCTTCTCGACCTGCAGCTCGATCGGCAGGCCATGGCAATCCCAGCCCGGCACGAAGCCGGCGTCGAAACCGTCGAGGCGCGCGGCCTTGACGATCATGTCCTTCAGCACCTTGTTGACGGCATGGCCGATATGGATGTCGCCGTTGGCATACGGCGGTCCGTCGACGAACCAGAACTTCGGGCGACCCGCGGTCGCCTGCTGAATCTGTCCGTACAGGTCTTCGGCCAGCCAGCGGGCGAGCGTTTCCGGCTCGCGCTTGGCGAGATTGGCCTGCATCGGAAATGCGGTTTCCGGCAGGTTGATCGTCTGCTTGTAATCGTGCTTTTCGGTCACGGTCGGGGGCGCATGGCGCAGTCGGCGGCCGGCACACGGCGCCGGCAAGGAAGCGGAGGGAGTTCAGGGTTTCGGCAAGCTTTCAATTATCGGCCGCGACGCCCAAAAAGGCCATTGCGTCGGCCTTGTCACGCTGCATCTGCAGCTTCAGCGCGTCCAGCGAATCGAAGCGTTCCTCGGCTCTGAGGTAGTGCCGGAATTCGATGCCGAGGTTCCTGCCGTAGAGATCGCCGGGCGGATCGAAGAAATGCGTTTCCAGCAGACAGCGCGTAATGCCCAGCGTCGGTCGCACGCCGATCGCGGCAACCGCCGGCCACTCGCGCGGATTGCCTTCGATGCGGGCCGTCACCGCATAGACGCCAAGACGCAAGGCCGGCGGCCGACGCAGATTGATGTTGGCCGTCGGCATGTCGAGCGTGCGGCCAAGCTGCAGGCCACGGCGCACTCCGCCCAGCAGACGATACGGCCGCCCCAGCAACTGCGCGGCATGTTTCAGATCCGGCACGGCCAGGGCCTCGCGCAGCGCCGTCGAGCTGCAACGCAGTTCGCCGAGGCGGACGCTGGCGACCGTGTCGGCGACAAAACCGAAACGCTCGGCCTGGGCACGCAACAGCGCCATGTCGCCGCTGCGCCGCGCTCCGAAACTGAAATCGTCGCCGACCACGATGGCCCTGGCCTGCAGTCGCGCGTGCACCACCGATTCGATGAACTCCAGGCCACCGAGCCGACAGAACGGCGGCCCGAAACGCTGGATCACCACCGCGTCGACACCGGCGTCGGCGAAGTCCTGCAGCTTGGTGCGCAGGTTGCTGATCCGCGGCGGCGCCACGTCCGGCGTGAAGTATTCGCGCGGCGTCGGCTCGAAACACATGACCACCAGCGGCACGCGCAGCTGGCCTGCCCATTCACGCGTGCGGGCGATCAAGGCCTGATGTCCGCGATGCATGCCGTCGAAATTGCCGATCGTCAGCGCACAACCGCGCCAGTCCGACGGCAGGTTGCGCAGGCCGCGGATGAATCGCATGGCTCAGGACCGCCGAAAATGCCGGGGGCGCAGGCCGCAAGCGCCCAGCACGGCGAAGTACACGACGATGCCGGCGGCGATCACCAGCAGCGCGCGCAGCGCACGTGAGATCGAGCCGATCGCCATCCAGTCGGCGAGCGGACCGGTGCCGATCACGACCACCGCGCCGAGCGCAAGATTGGCAAGCAACAACTGCAGAGCGAACCGGCCCCAGCCCTCGCGAGGCGCGTAGACGCCCTCGCGCTTGAGCTGGCGCAGCAGCAGCGAGGCATTTACCCACGCGGTCAGCGACGTCGACGCGGCGAGCCCGACATGCGCCGCGGCGATGTGGAAATGCAGGGCGAGCGCGAACAACACCAGGCTCGCAGCCATGCCGACGCACAGGCCGGTGATCGCGAAGCGCATGGGCAGCCGCGTTTCCTGACGCGCGTAGAAACCAGGCGTCAGTACCTTGATCAGCGAAAAGCCGATGAAGCCGAGGCCGTAGGCCCACAGCGCATAGGTCGTCATCCAGACATCGTCGCCGCCAAAGCGACCATGACCATACACCGTGGCGACCAGCGGACCCGCGAACAGGATCATGCCAACCGCCGCGGGCAGGCCCATGACCAGCATCAGGCGCAGCGCCCAGTCCAGGGTCGCCGAGAAATTCGCGGTCGATCTGGTCGCGTGCTGCGCAGACAAGGTTGGCAGGATCGCGGTGCCGATCGCGATGCTGAAGATGCCGAGCGGGAACTCCATCAGGCGATTCGCATAGTAGAGCCAGCTGACCGGGCCGTTGCCGAGGTGGGTCGAAAGGTTCGAGTTCAGCAGCAGGCTGACCTGCGCGATCGACGAGCCCAGCATCACCGGCAGCATCAGGCCCACAATGCGCCGCACGCGCGTGTCGTGCCAACCCCAGCGCGGCAGCGGCAGCAGGCGAAGTTTCATCATCGACGGCAGCTGAAACAGGAACTGCAGGATGCCGGCTGCGAACACCGCCCAGGCAAGCGCATGCACGGAGCCGGAATCGACGAAAGCCGAGGCGATCAGGCAGACATTGAGGATGACCGGCGTGAACGCGGGAATCGCGAAATTGCCGTAGGCATTGAGCACGCCGCCGGCCATCGAGGTCAGCGAGATGAACATCAGGTACGGAAAGGTCCAGCGCAGCAGGCCGGCGCTGAGCGCCGCCTTCTCCGGATCGGCATGGAAGCCGGACGCGAACGCCCAGACCAGCAGCGGCGCACAGACGCAGCCGATCACGGTGATGACCGACAGCACGCCGCCGAGCGTGCCCATCGTCACCGCGACCAGGTCGCGGGCCGAATCATGAGTCTCGGTGGTCTTGGTTTCGGTAAAGACCGGCACGAAGGCCTGCGAGAACGCGCCTTCGGCGAACATGCGCCGTCCGAAATTCGGGATCATCAGCGCGACCAGAAACGCGTCCATGCCGGCGCCGGCGCCGAAAGCCGCGGCCAGCATGATCTCGCGCACGAAGCCGAGCAGGCGCGACAGCAGGGTCATCACGGCGACCACGCCGGAGGCACGAAACAGGGATTTCGACATAGCCGCGAAGTTTAGCGGCTAAAGCCCCGTTCCGGCGCGCGAAACGTGTGGTTTTTCAGGCGCTTCTCGGCAAAAGACAATGCGCGATTCTATTGACAGCAACAGGCCGCTTGCCCATACTCCGCGACCTTTCGAATCAGCCTCACGTTTTTCAGGAGTTTCACCTTGGCCAACATTGCCAGCGCGAAGAAGCGCGCCCGTCAGTCCGAGAAGCGCCGCGTCCGCAACGTCGCGCAGCGCTCGATGATCCGTACCTTCATCAAGAAGGTCGTCAAGGCCATCGATGCCAAGGACAAGAGCGCCGCACAGACGGCGTACGCGGAAATGGTGCCGGTCGTCGATCGTTACGCGACCAAGGGCCAGATCCACAAGAACAAGGCCGCGCGCCACAAGTCGCGCCTCGCCGCCAAGATCCAGGCCCTGGCCTGATCGGTTCTCCGGTTTGACGAAAAGCCCCTGCCTGCAGGGGCTTTTTTGTTGGCCGTCGTCCGGGTGGCGCGAACGCCGCCTCAGTTCCAGTAGCAACGCAGGGCTGGCGGGGCCTGCCCGGCGCTGGCGCGCGAGACATCGGGCGGCAAGGCACTCGCGCTGAAGGTGTGCCAATAGAGCATGGGTGCTCGCCGGCCAGGCCGCAGCAGATCGGCGTACAAGCAGGCCAAGGCCTTGCCGCTGTACGCGCTGTCGGCGCGGGCACCACTCGCCGTGACGAAACGATCGATCGCGTCATCGACCGCCGGCGTGGCCCGCGCGTACTCGCCGCCGAAGAACTCGCTGCGGATCGTCACGCCTGCGAGCAGACGTTCCGGCTCGGCGACGACCACGCCGTACCGCTTCAGCAGCGTGACGAGGCGGGACAGCAGGCGCAGCAGCGCGGTGCGTCCGGCATGACGGTCGCCAACCACCTGCACCGCCATGATCGGTACCGGCAGGCCGGCAAGCGCCAATCCGACGCAAAGACCGGCCACCGTCCCCATACTGCTGAACGGCACGTACAGCGCCGCCGGACGAGGCATCAGGTCGGCATCGATCTGGGCACGCAACTCGAACGCGGCGTCGACGAAACCCAGTGCGCCCAGCGCATTCGAACCGCCCGGCGGAATCCAGTACGGCAGGCGGCCCGCCACCAGCGAACGCAGCGTGCGTGCCAGGGCTTCGGCGGCAAGTGCCGCGTCGCGGTCGCGCACGAACAGCGTGCTGCCGCAATGCAGGGAAATCGACAGATTGTCGACCACGTAATCGGCAGCGCGCTGCGGCAGCAGCCCGGCGATGGTGTGGAGACCCAGCTTGCGCGCATGCCAGGACGTGGCCGCGACGAAGTTGGAGCCGGCATAGCCGAACACCGTGAGTTCGCGACGCCGCCGCGCGACGGCGTCGGCCAGCAGAAAATCGAGTTTGCGGATCTTGTTGCCGCCGTAGTCGGCTGCCGACAGGTCGTCACGCTTGACGTGGACGCCGTCCACCGCCGCCAGCGGCTCGATCGGCGTCGCCCGTGCGATCAGGCCGGCGCGCGGCAAGGCCGCCAGTCGGGGAAAGGCATCCGCCAGCCGATTCATGGAAAAATGTCCGGACAGCGCGCGGCACGCGCGCTTGATCGCCGGCGGCGGCCGGCATTCCAGCGACCGGACACGGGTGATGTTCCGCACATGACGACCGCGACACTGCTGTGGGGGGTATTGTTCAGCTCGATCGGCCTCGGCTTTTCGCTGTACGGCAAGAAACAGCAACGCATCGTGCCTCTGCTTTGCGGGCTCGTCCTGATGATCTATCCGTACTTCGTGCCCAACGTCTACCTGCTGGTCGCGATCGGCGCTGCGCTGGTGGCGACGCCCTACTTCGTCCGCAGCTGAGCGCCGGCGTCGACGCGCATCGACGCCGGCGACATCCGGCTCAGCGATTCATCGTCCGTTCCCAGACTTCGAGATAGACCTCGGCCGAGTTGTAGAGATCGCGCAAGGCCGGCTCACCGCCTTCGATGCGCACCGCCTCGATCCAGTCGGCGATCATGCCGTACTGCGCCAGACCTTCGGTGTTGATGTCGAAAGCGCGATGACCCTCCGGCACCGCCGACTGATCGAAGGTGATCGGCTGGACCCTCGAAAACTCCTGCGGCCAGTCCTTGCCGCGGAACAGCGTGAACGGATAGGTCACCGGCACGGCGTCGGCCCCGCGCGGCCCGGACTGCGTCGCCAGGCCATTGGTATCGGCGCCATAACCCATCGCGAACAGATAGCGATCGTCCGCCAGCGGCCGCAGCTTGTTCAGTTCATCGACGAACTGGCGACCATTGCCCTTGGACGGGTACAGGTAACCGCCGCTGGCGAGCAGACGCCGCGCCTGCGTCATGCTGATGCCGCCGTGGCCGCCATGCGAAGACACCAGCGGATAGACCGGTGTCTGCTGTTCGGCGATATCGAGCAACTCGCTCTTCATCTTCAGTTCGAGATGATCGACTTCGATGATGATCTTCTTCTTCATCATTTCGCCGATCGCGTAGCGGCCAAGATCAGTGAGCGTGCGCCGATTGCACTGCAGCCCGGACGGATAGATCGGCAGGATGCCGGCCGTGCTCTGGATCAACAGATCGGTCAGCGGATTGCTCGGTCCGGGAATGGCCGTCGTCATTTCGGCGCCCGGCGAGAAGAAGTAATCGTCCTGCGGGCACGGATAGGTCTGCCAGAACTTGCCGGTGTCGACGAAGTTGCCGATGTTCAGCACCAGACCGTCGAAGATGCCATTACCGCCGAAACCGTTGTCGAATTCGTGGACCGGGAACATCTGCCGCACACCCAGATCGTAGAGGCGGTTGAGCTGGGTATCGATTTCCTTTTCGTCGCAGCCCACCACTTCCACCAGACCGCCGGGCTGCTTGAGGCTGCAATTGAACAGGTGCGAAATCTCGATGCCGAGCACCACGGCCATCTTGCCGTCGTTGATCACCTTGCGCGCCTCGGCCGGCGTCTCGACGATGCGGAACCAGCCTTTGCCGGGGCCGCCTTCCTGGGCATCGATGTAGTCCTGCATGTCGCGCATGAACTGGATCTGCTTGACCGCGCTTTCCATCTCGTTGCAGGCCGCCGGGTTCGGCAACTTGCTCAGATCCGAAATCACCGAACTCGGATCGTGGCCGAGATCGTTGGCGGCGATCGCCGCCGATTCGAGCCGGCACAGCACTTCGTTCTCGACCACGTTGTTGACCATCAGGCGCAGGCCGGCGAGCCAGGCGCGTTCGATCCAGCGGTAGTAGGTTGCCTCATGCGTCAGCGCATCGCGGCGCGGCCAGTCGACGAACGTCGGCCAGCCCTGCGTGTCATGCGTGCCGAGCGGCGACCCGGTCGGACCGAGCAGATTGCCGACCAGATCGAGCGAACCGTCCGGGCCGTGCTGCACCGAGCAGTTGCCGAGCGCATCGGTGACGCCGAAGCGGCTGAACGGAGCGCCGTAGTGCGCGCCGCCGAGAAAGGTGGTGGCGCTGACATGACCATGCACATCGGCAAAGCCGAGCACCGGCTTGTCGACACCCTGCCCCTTGTAGGCCGTGCCGTGCGCATCGAGCGCGATTTCCGGAAACGCCTTGCAGCCCGAAGCGGGCGCGAAGCGAAACTGGCCGGCCAGCCCTTCGTCACTCACCAGCGTCAGGCTCGCGCTCTGCGGATCGGTCGCCAGATAACGGTCGGCCGCGGCCGAATAAAGCGTGAAGATGCCGCTGGCCGTGCTGTCGACCGTCCAGTCGGCCGTGTCGGCCGGCTTGCTGACGCTGGTCACGCCGTAGTCGCCGCCGGACTCGCTCTTCACCGCCAGCAGCGACGCGTCATCGCCATACAGCAGGTATTTGCCGAGCGCGCTCGGCTTCATGAAAAACGGATCGGCCGAAGCCGGGGTCTTTTCCGACAGCACGTAATTGCCGTCGTCGGCGCGCACCGCGTAGGACTTGTCGGCCACCGATTGCAGCGCGTAACAGGCGTTGGCCATGTCATAGCGCGTGACCGGTTCGGATCGCGCCGTTGCGCCCGACCCGTTCGACGACGTCGGACTGCTGCTGCCACAGGCGACCAGCACCAGCGCCTGCAACAGCAGCACGCCCCCCCACAAACCTTGCCGCATCCCTGAACTCCCCATTTTCTTTGCGATCCCCCCGGATCGTCGCGGTCCAATGTTGTCACGCTGCGGACCGGCTGCTGCATGCTATAGGCACGCCGCCATCCTGACATGTAGTAAATATCGCCCGCAGAGAACGCCTCGATCCGATGCCGCACCGAAACGGCGGCGCGAAATCGTTAAGCTCCGTCACCATGAACAAACCTGCCCTGCTGTTTGCCGCCGTCGGCGGCGCAATTCTCGTCGCCCTGTTCGTCGCCCTGCGGCCGGCACCGCCAGCCGCACCGGTCGCAGCCGGCGGCGACGGCAGCCCTGCCCCGTCCACGCCGGTGGCCGGCAGCACCGCGCTCGACACGGTGCCGACGACGCACGAAATCAACTGGATCGTGCGGGACGGCCACCGTCTGGCCGGCCCCGAGCGGGTGACCATCCATGCCGGCGACATCGTCGAGATCAGCATCGACAGCGACCGCGACGACGAGCTGCATGTGCATGGCTATGACCTGCATCTGCAGGTGCTGGCCAATCAGCCCGCGAGCCTGAAGTTCACCGCCGACCGCGCCGGACGCTTCGACTGTGAACTGCACCATGCCGATCTGGCGCTCGGCGCGCTCGAAGTCGAACCACGCTGAGCGACGCCGGCATGCGGCCGTCAGGTTTCCGACTGCATGGTCGAGCCCTGTTCGCGATCGCCGCGCTGAGCGGCGGGGCGCCCGCGGCCGCACATTCGTTCGGCGTCGTCTACAACCTGCCGGTCCCGCTGTGGCTGTATCTGTACGGCGCCGCCGCGGCGCTGATCAGCTCGTTTGTCGTCGTCGCCTACTTCGTCAGCGTCCCTGCGGCCGCCACCGCGACCGCGTCACGCGAGCTGTCCGGGCAGCCCTGGGTCAGAGCCCTGCGCCGCGCGAAACCGGCATTGCGCGTTGCCGGCGTGGCCTTGCTGATGCTCTGCATCGTCAGCGGACTGTTCGGCACGCGCAGCGCCTACGGCAATTTCAACATGAGCTTTTTCTGGATCGTGTTCCTGCTCGGCTTCGCCTACCTGACCGCGCTGCTCGGCGACTTCTATGCCGCCCTGAATCCCTGGTGCGCCATTGCCGACGGCATCGCCAGGTGCTGGCCAGGCTACACGCGCGGCCGCTACGCCTGGCCAGCGCAGCTGGCTTACTGGCCGGCGCTGGCGCTGTACGCGGCCTTGATCTGGCTCGAACTGTTCGGCCACATCAAGCCCGATTCCCTGGCCATCATGCTGCTGGCTTATACCGTGTTGAACCTCGTCGCGGTGCCGCTGTTCGGTCGCGAATCCTGGTTTCGCTACGGCGAATTCTTCGGCGTGTTCTTCAGCCTGATCGCGCGCTGCGCACCGCTGGACTACCGACCGGCATCCGGCCAGCGCCGCGGCGAACTGCATCTGCGCAAACCGTTTTCCGGTCTGCTCGATCTGCGCATCGAACATTTGAGCCTGCTGCTGTTCGTGCTGTTCATGCTCTCGTCGACCGCGTTCGACGGCCTGCATGAAACGGTGGCGTGGACGCAGCTGTTCTGGATCGATCTCTACCACCGGCTGACGCCCTGGCTCGGCGCCAATCCGTTCCAGGCCTATCCGCTGCTGCGGCGCTGGTATCTGGTCTGGCAAACGCTTGCGCTGCTGCTGTCGCCTTTCCTGTATCTGGCCGTGTACTGGCTGTTCGTCGCCACTGCACGCGCCCTCACCCGCTCGACGCACTCGGTCCGCGAACTGGCACTGCGCTTCACCGGCACGCTGCTGCCGATCGCGCTTGTCTATCACGTCACGCACTACTACACGCTGCTGCTGGTACAGGGCCCTCGGGTGCTGAGCCTGGCGTCCGATCCGCTCGGTCGCAACTGGAATCTGTTCGGCACGGCCGGCTGGTTCCGCGCGCCCTACATTCCGGACATCGGTCGCGTCTGGCACGTACAGGTGGCTCTGATCGTTGCCGGCCACATTCTCAGCGTCTACCTTGCCCACGTCGAAGCGCTACGCACGTTTGCCGACGCGCGGCGAGCGACGCTGAGTCAGCTGCCGATGCTGGTGCTGATGGTGATGTTCACGGTCGCGGGATTGTGGATTCTGTCGCAGCCGATACAGCCGGGCGGTTGAAGCTCGCAGCCTTTCAGGTCGAGGGCCGCAGCAAGCGAAGGTTCGGCGAGCGACGTGCAAGCACCCAGCCCAGCAATGGCGCGAAAGCCTTGAGCAGGTGACGCATCGGCCCCAGTGAGCGCCGCAACTCGTCGAGAATGTCGTCGAGGCTGTGCCGCTGGAACTGCAGCAGGTGCTGGCTTTCGTCGGTATCGAGCCAGTCGCCGAAGAATCGCGGCGGACCCGGCCGCAGGAGCCTGGGATCGAGCGGCTGCAGCCCCATTGTCGCGAACATGCGATTGTAGAAATCGAGCACCTGGGTGCGGCAGGTGTCACCGCCACCGATGAACAGGATGCGGCCGATCGCCGCATCGCAGGACACCGCATTGGCAAAAGCCAAACCCGCATCATCGGTATGCACGAGTTCGATGCGGCCGTCAGCGCTGGTATCGAAGATGTTGTCGAAGCCTTCCGCATCCTTTTTCGACAAGGCGGCCGGCGGGCAGACTGCGAGCCGCAGGATGCTCCAGTCCAGGGGGCTGGACTGAATGTGCCGTTCACACGCCAGCTTGCCGTGGCCATAGATGTCCGCAGGCTGCGGGACGTCCTCGACGCGCAGCGGTGGCGAGCGCAGATGCTGCTCGTGTCCGGCAACGGTCATGCTTGAAGCAAACACCAGGCGCTTCGCTGTCGGCGATGCCGCCATTTGCCGGATCAGCTCCAGCGTCGCGCCCACGTTGACGGCCTGTGCAAGCTCAGGCGCGCGCTCGGTTGCCGGCGGGATCATCGCGGCCAGATGGATGACGGCGTCGACGCCGTCGAGTGCCTGTGCCCACAGCGACGCATCACAAATGTTGCCCCAGACCACGCGCACGCGGTCATCGAATCGGGCGGCGACCGCCACGGTATGCGGCGACTTCAGATCGACGGCGACGACGCGATGGCCGGAGGCGAGCAAATGGCGGACGGTGCTGCTGCCGACATTGCCGAAGGCGCCGGTGACCAGTACGGAAGTCGACATGCCGCTTCGGCGTTGTGATCAGTTCTGCGGAGGCTGCGGCGCCGCCACAGGCCGGGCCGGCGCGGGCGCAGGCTGCTCAGCCCGCTCCCCCGCGCCGGCAGCGGCTGCGGCCGCCAGCCGCGCAAGTCGTGCATCTCGCCGATGAATCAGGCCGCGAAATTCGACACGCTGATACAGCGGTCGCGGCTGTATGCCCCATGTATCCTGCGCCGTGGTCTGCCCGGCGCCTTCCGCCGGTGCGAACAGCGGGTACGGATATTTGCATTCGCGCGACTCGTCGTTGAAGCGGATCTTCTCGAACTCGCTGCAGATCTGCTGCAGGGAGAGTGTCGGCCATCCGTACCAGATGGCCAGCAGCGGAAACGTCAGTGCTCCTTCGAGGACCAGCGCCACGAGGCAGACGATCAGGCCGCGCTGCAGCCACTGGTGCATGCCGGCAAATGCGGCGGTCGTACCTGGTTGCAGTTCCTTCGCTGAGTCTTTCATCTCGTATTCCTCTCGGACATGGGCAGCAGACGCGGTCGTCAGTCGGAGAAGATCTCGCGATTGACGGTATGCAGGTACGGGATGGCGAGAAACGGCGTGATGTAGAAGATGTCGTACAGCCACCAGCCAACGACCGGAAACACGACGCCGGCATAGCGCACGTCGGCGAAGATCGTCATGTTGGTGACATAGCCAGCCCAGGCGATGACGCCGAACCAGCAGGTCACGACCAGCCATTGCTGGCCCCAGCGCTTCATCTGCAGAAACGCGATGGCCGCAGCAATGCGCATCGAGAACATCAGCGGCAACAGCGCGACCACCCAGGCTTTCTCGCCGGGCGCACTGGCGCCGCCGATCCACAGTTCGTTGTAGTGCCAGAAATAGCCGCCATCGAACATGTTGCCCCAGGCCATCAGGAACACGCGCGCGAGCAGCGTGTGATTGCCGATCAGATCGAGCGCCCAGCCCAGGCTGTTCAGCGCCGAATCGACCGCAACCAGATAACCGATCAGCGTGACCATGATCGGCCTGACGGTGAAACCGGCCTTCTGTGCGCGCATCTGCAGCGACAGGCCGCGCAGGAAGAACGGCAGACCGATCAGACCGAGCACGGCCGTGCCCATGAAGAAGACGCCGACCATCATCCATTTGTCGGCGCGCCACTGCGCGGCGCGGCTGCGCTGCTGATGCGTATCGTAGGCCCCGGCGCCGGCCGCCATCGTGTTCGTTGTCATGCGCGCCTCCTACCAGTTGCGGACCGATGCCATGTGCAGCTGGATCAGGAACATGGTCAGCAGGAAGCCGTACGCGACAATCTGGAAGACGATCATCGATCGTCTGCGACGGCGATCCTGCTCACTGATCACGGGATTCTTCACGCGCAGTCCTCCCCTATTTTCCTGCCGTCCGATCGTCGTATCGATCCGGCGAAGCCTCAGAACGTCCCGGCGTTGTCCATCAGCCAGTACCAGAACGCAACGATCAGCACGACCGATCCGAACGTGACGACCAGTCGCAAGATATCCAGCAGCATCGCTCGCCTCCTTGTCCATGCCGGGAACGGGCGATCATGTCGCCGTCTTTCGTTATGAGACATTGTGTCTCATAGTAATGACGGACCGCAAGCGCTTCGCGGCCGCTATGATCGACACTCGGGACACGAGGTCCCGGCACATCTGACGCCCGGCCGGAGCGCATGAAAGTCCGCACCAACAAGAAATTCAGGCAGCACCTGTCCACGGCCGACGACGCAAGGTCCCTGCGCACGCGCGAGGCCATGCGGGGCGCCCTGCTGTCGCTGCTGGAGACGCGCTCACTGGACGAGATCGGCATTCGCGAAATCGCCGCCACCGCCGGGATCGGCCATGCCACGTTCTATCGGCACCATCCGAGCAAGGAAGCGCTGCTTCACGATCTTGCCGCCGAGGAAGTGCAGCGCCTGATCGCACTGGCACTGCCGCTGATGGACACCCGGGGGTCGCAGGCAGCCTGCAAGGCGTTGTTCACATACGCCGATGACAACCGCGCCTTGTGGTCGACGCTGCTCACCGGTGGTGCCGCCGGCGATGTGCGAGAAGAATTGCTGCGGATTGCGATGGAACTGGTTGCGGACCGCCTGCCGGCCGACGGCCGGGCGATCGGCGAGCTCGGCGTGCGCCTGCTGGTGGGCGGCACGATCGAAATGCTGACCTGGTGGCTGAAACATCCGGCGCCGCCGTCGATCGATGTCATCGCCAGGGCACTGTCGCGAGGGGTCGTCATGCCGGTGATCAACAAGGTCACGACCATCGGCAATGCCGCCGTCACGCCTGCACGCAGTCGGGCAAGACGCCGCTCGCCGCCGTCCGGGCGCTAACCCGCGTTACGGCCTCCGCGGAGGTCAGTGCCTCTGACCACGGTAGTCATACTGTCTAAAGCGGCTGATTCGGCACGCCCTGGAACAGCGGGGTCGTCGGCCCGACCGTCACCAGGCCCATCAGCTTGGTCGCCAGATGCGGCGCGAACACCGAAAGATAGACGCCGTGCCCGATCACGATGATCGCTGCGATCGACAGCAGCGATGCGCGCACGCGGCTCTTCGTTCTGGCATCGGCCCAGGCTTCGACCGGGTTGCGCCCCTGTCCGTCGGTGCGGCCGAGCAGATAGGTGAACACCATCATCTGTACCCCCATCGCCAGCGCGTCATAGAGTGGGTACTGATGCTTCGTGCCTGCCCAGAGCGCCAGCCCGGGAATCACGCGCCCGTAATGAAACACGCCGAGCTGCGCGCCCAGTACGGCGTTGAACAGCAGCGCCCAGAGACAGCCGACAATGAGACCGACGCTCAGGAACGTGGTTGGTGGGCGCCAGCCGTAACGCGAAATCAGCCGGCGCCCGAGCGCGACACCGATCACCGCAGGCAGCACGAAATAAGCGATGTAGCCCGGCGGCACCGACGCCGGCAAGCCGCCCCAGGTCATGTTCAGCGGCCACCATGCCGGCATGCGCGGAATCGCCGGCGGAAACTGCGCGTACATCGCCCAATCGTAGGGCGCCTCGATCCACGAGAACGAAATCGCCGAGATGCAGACCAGCAGCAAGGCGTGCGGACGACCACGGCGATAGCTCAGCAGCAGGCCGATGGCAACGAACACCACCGCACCGACGTAGGCGAAGTTGATCGAAGCGCGCAGCAGTGGCGTCAGTTCGTTCATGAGGCCTTGCGTCCGCCCTGCACACTCGTCCGGCGCGCCTGCGGGTCGTAGCGCAGCACCAGCGCAAAGATCAGGACGATCAGTCCGAACAGCGTGCCCAGCATGATGAAAGCGCCCACGATTTCGAATCTCCACGAGGGACCGACGGCAGGCATCGACGCGCGATGCCGCCGGCCGGCCGATATGCGCCTATTGGCCCCAGCGATAGCCCATCTGCACGCCGATGATGCGCGGCTCGGAATAGACCGAGCTGCGGAAGAACGTCAGATGCCAGATGCTGCTGTTCGACAGCCGGTATTTCTCGTTGGTCAGATTGGTGCCGTAGAGCTGCACATCGAAAGCCGAACCGAAGATCTTGTCCCAGTGGATGCTGCCATTGAGCAGGCCGTAGGCCGGCAACCAGGAGCCGGGTTCGTCTTCGGGCAGTGTCGTCTGCGCGCCGTAGCGTCGATCGGTCCAGGCATAGGTCAGCGAGCTCTCGATGTCGCCGTACGACGGATCGAACGGCCACAGATAGCGCGCCGAGACACTGAACTGGTTACGCGGCGTGTTCTGCACCGGCACGCAATGCAGATCGGCGACGTTGCCTTTCTGGACATGGGTCCCGGTGCAATCGAGGTGCGGCAGGATGTCGCCGATCAGCAGATCGAATTTCTTGTATTCGGCCTTCGTGTAGCCGTAGGTGGCGATCAGCGTCAGCGAGTCGGTCGGCTTGAGCGTGCCTTCCAGCTCGAAACCGGCGATCGACGCCTTGCCGACGTTGTAGACCGTCACGCCGACCGTTGGCGTCAGGTTCACGGCGTTCGGGCGCAGATAGGTGTCGGTGGCGCTCTTCTGCAAGTCACTGTAGTCGGTGTAGTAGGCGCTGGTGTTCAGGCGCGCCGGCATGCCGAACATCTCGAAATCGGACTTCTGGCCGATTTCGTAGTTGGTGACGTATTCCGGCTTGTAGACGCGATGATCCGGATTGACGGAATCCGGCGCCTCGCCGCCGGTCTTGTAGCCGCGGCTGACCTTGCCGTAGACGAGGTTCGCGCCGAACTTGTAGTCGAGGCCGACCGTGTAGGTCGGCGCGGAATCCTTGATGTCATTCGAGAACGCGTCGTCGACCAGCTTCAGTGTGCCAAGCGCGGTCTGCACGAAGGTCGCGTCGATGTGGGTCTTGTCGGTCGTGTAGCGCGCGCCGGCGGTCAGACTCAAACCGCTGAGCGCGTCCGCCAGATAGCCGAGATCGAGCGTGCCCTGCGCATAAGGTGCGTAGGACTCCTTCGTCATCTGGTACTGCGCGAGCACGCTCTGGATGAACAGCGCGGTTGCCTGCGAGTAACCATCGATGTTCGCGTGCTCGTAGTAGCCCCCGAGCGCGAAGCGCAGCAGCCCGTTCAGCGACGTTCCCTGCAATTGCAGCTCTTCGGTGTAGTTGTCGAGATCGGCCTCGAAATGATCGTCGTCGGGGTTGTAGTCGGTGAACGCCGCGCGCGAGCCGTCGATGTCCCAGCGATAGTGGTGCTTGAACGTCGAGTAGCTGGCGATGTTGCGGATTCTCATTTCGTCGGTGATGTCGACATTGAGCTGATCGATCACGCCACCGGTCTTGAGAATGTCGTCGGGATCGGCGCTGAGCTGCACATGCCGGTCCCCTCGCGCATGCTGTTCGTCGAGAATGTCCTGGCCGCAATTCTTTGACGGCCCGAACGTATCGAGCACCAGGCAGCCGAGATTGGCCGTCTGGCTCAGATCCAGCCCGGGAATCTGCGACAGCACGCCGAGCCCGATCGACGCCGCGATGCCCTGATTGAGTTCCTCGCGATTGATGTCCTCGATCACCGCACCGGTACCGTTGTCCTGACTGTCGGTGTAGTAGCCGACGAGGTAGTTCTCGACCGGATCGAACGGCCGCCAGGTCAGACCCAGGCGCCCGGTCCAGAAGTGCTTGTTGTCGTAGTCCTTGCCGGTGACGACGTCGTGCGTGAAGCCGTCGCGATCGAAGTACTTGGCCGCTGCGCGCAGCAGCAGGCGGTCGCTGAACAAGGGGGTGTTGAAGACGCCTTCATAACCCTGCCCGGAATAGCTCGTGTATTCGGCGCGCAGCGAGCCCTCGATCGCGTCCTTGGGCCGGGTCGGTTCCAGCAGCATCGCGCCACCGGTGGTATTGCGGCCGAACAAGGTGCCTTGCGAACCCTTGAGGATCTGGATGTCGGACAGGTCGAGAAATTTGCCGGGGCCACCCTGATTGCTGGCGATCGGATCGCCCGGCAGCGGCACTTCGGCGAAATAGATGATGACGCCGGGGCTGGTGCCGAAGTCCTGGCCCTGCCCGCGGATCGCCGGCGATTCGGTATTGCGCATCTGCGAACTGGTGCTGACCACCAGTGACGGCACACGGCCCTGCAGATCCTGCGGCGAATTGATCGCCTCGCGCTGCAGGTCGGCGGCGCTCATGGTCGTGATCGCGATCGGAACCTCCTGCTGGCTTTCGGCGACGCGCCGGGCGGTGACCAGGATCTCCGCGATCCTGCCGGGCTTCTCGTTCTGCACCGGCAGCGCGCCCCTAGCATCGGCACCGTCGAGCGGCGCCACCGCAAGGGTCGGCAACGGACCGGCGTCGGCGCCCGCGGCCGGCGACGCGGCTGCGTCGTCGGCTACCGGCGCCTGTTCGCCACGACCTGATGTTGCCGCCGGCAGGGTCGCCGCGTCCTGCGCGTGCACACGGCCGATTGCCCCCAGCAGCAGCCCCGCACCCGCGATCACCGCTGTGGTCTTCACCACAATCCTCATTGCCATCTCGCCTCCCCTCCCTGATTTCGCTCGGCATGCCCGCTCGCGGATGCTGCCGTCCTCGTCTCGCACGCTGATGCGATGCCACCAACCACCGTCAGGTCTTCGCCCGATCGGCTTCGTTTGCTTCGAGCCGCTCCCTGTCGCCTTGATCCACGCGCCCTGCGCCGTCGATGGATCGATTCAGGAACGCGATCCGCACACGGCACGCACGCCGCGAAGCGCCCATCACGGCGCCGGCGCGGCTACCGGCGCTTGCGTTCCATCGTCCGGCGCTTCGGTCTGCTTTTTCTTTTCCGCGGCCTGTCGCGCGAGTCGTTCGTCGCGGAACCGGACGAGATCGCGAAAGCCGATGCGGCGGTACAAGGGTTTGGGCTGGATGCCCCAGACATCCTTGGCGGTCGTCTGCCCGGCCCCTTCCGAAGGCCCGAACAGCGGGTACGGGTAGATGCATTCGCGGCTGTCGTCGGAGTAGCGGACCTTCTCGAGTTCGCTGCAGATCTGCTGCAGCGACAGCGTCGGCCAGCCCATCCAGATGGCGATACCCGGCAGCGTGAACGCGCCTTCGATCACCAGGCAGGTCAGACAGACGAACAGGGCGCGCTGCAGCCACTTGTGCATCGTCGAATAGGTCTCGGTCGTGCCGAGCGGCAGATCCTTCTTGGCTTTGGTATTCATCGAATGTTTCCTGTCGGGTTTCGTCTTGCCTGCGCTCAGTCGGAGAAGATTTCGCGATTGACCGTGTGCAGATACGGCAGCGACAGGAACGGCGTGATGTACCAGATGTCGTAGAGCCACCAGCCCCAGACCGGGAACGTGATGTGCGAATAGCGCACGTCGGCGAAGATCGTCATGTTGGTGTTGTAGCCAAACCAGACGATCATCCCCATCCAGCAGGTGACGATCAGCCACTGCTGGCCCCAGCGCTTCATCTGCAGCAGTCCGATTGCCGCCGCCATGCGCGCGCAGAACAGCACGGGGATCAGCGAGATTTCCCAGGCTTTCTCGCCCGGCGCGCCGGCACCGCCGAGCCACAGCTCGTTGTAGTGCCAGAAGTAGCCGCCATCGAACATCGCACCCCAGCCGGTGGTCAGCACGCGGTTGATCAGGGTGTGGTGCGCAAACAGATCCAGCGTCCAGCCGATGCTGTTCAGCGCCGAATCGATGATGACCAGGTAACCGATCAGTGTGACGATGGTCGGCCGCATCGTCAGGCCGGCTTTCGCCGCCTGGCTCTGCAGCCAGATGCCGCGGAAGAACAGCGGCAGGCCGATGAGGCCGAGCACGGCGCAGCCCATCAGCAGCGTGCCGGAGATCATCCAGTAGTCGGCGCGGCGTTGCGCCGCCTGACTTGCGATCTGATGGGCGTCGTAGCCGCCGAAGCCTGCGGATTTCGTGAGGGTCGTCATGATCGGTCTACCAGTCGCTGATGGATTTCAGATAAAGCTGGACGAGGAAGGTGCCGAGGATCCAGCTGTAGATCACGATCTGGAAAACGATCATGGCGCGCTTGCGCTTGCGGTCCTGATCAGATGTCGAACTGCCACTCATGACTTCACTCCTCCCGCGATGACGCGCCGGTCGGGCGCTGTGGTGTTCGCGCCGAGAAGGCTGGCCGCGGCCAGCTCGCGCAGACCTTCGGTGATCGCGCCGTCGTTGCTGAGCGGCGCGAGGATGCTCACTTCGGCAGCTTCGAGTTCGCTGGCCCCGGCGGCGACCAGCTTCGCGGCGGTCACCAGCACGCGTGTCGACGGCGGTTCGAAATGGAGGACGTCGTCGGCGTTGCGGATGCTGCTCGCGCATTTGACCAGCCGCTGTGCCGCGGCCCGATCGACGCCCGATTCGGAGACGAGCACCTGCACTTCGAGCTCGGCCGGCAGATACGTCATCGCCACGGTGACGAAGCGCTGGCGGAATGAAGGCTTCAGTTCCTTCAGCGAGCTGCGGTAGGCCGGGTTGTACGAACACACGAGCATGAAGGCATCGGGCGCTTCGACGACTGCGCCGGCACGATCGAGAAACAGCGTGCGGCGATGGTCGGTCAGCGAGTGCAGCACGGCCAGCGAGTCGTGGCGTGCCTCGACGACCTCGTCCATGTAGCAGATCGCGCCTTCCTTGACGGCGCGCGTCAGCGGCCCGTCGTGCCAGACGACGTCGCCGCCTGAAACCGTATAGCGGCCGACCAGGTCGGAACTGGTCAGATCGTCGTGGCAGCTGATCGTCACCACCGGGCGATTCAGCACGCCGCCCATGTACTCCACGAGGCGTGTCTTGCCGCAACCGGTCGGCCCGGTGAGCATCACCGGAACCCGCTGCGCGTAGGCCTGCCGGAACAGGTCGACTTCCCTGCCGCTGACCTGATAGAAATCTCTCCTCATCTTCACCTCTTGCTGGCTGGGTTCATGCGTCGACAAGCTCGCGGTGGACGCGGGCCAGCACGCGCGGCAGATCCTCGACGCGCGTGATGCGCGTCGAGCGGCGCGCACCGAACACGTCCGGCAGCGGATCGACCCGCACCTGACCGACGCCGATGTAGTAGATCGATACGCCGGCGTCCTCGGCCTCTTCGACGGCGTGTGCGGAGTCGGCCCACGCGTAGCGGCCTTCGTAGCCTTCGTCGGAAATCAGACCGTCGCCGATGACGATCAGCAGCCGGCGCTCCGCCGGCTGTTCGAGCAGGCGGCTGGTCAGGTGGCGCAGCGGGGCGCCCAGCCGGGTGTAGCCGCCCGCCGACAGGCCGAGATCGCCCGGCAGCACGAGGCGCGGATCGGCGAAGTCCTTCAGGCAGGTGACGTCGACCCGATGCCGGGTATTGCCGTTGAACAGGAACAGGCCGTGCCGCTCGCGCGCCAGCGTCATGGCATGGCAAAGCGCGTCGGCGCAGGCGAGTTCGAGCTGGAAGACGCCGCCGCGGCCGGCGCCGAGCGAAGCGCTGCCGTCGAGCAGCAGCGCCGTCGTCACGTCGCGAAATGCCGGCAGCAGATCGCGGAACACGCGCGCCTCGGAGTGCCGGCCACATGCCGTATCGATGTAGTGCTCGATGTAGCGATCGATGTCGAGATCGGATCCATCTTCGAGGCCGTTCTTCATCACGCGACGCGTGTGCTCCTCGAACCACTTGCGAAGGTCCGCCGACACCGGCCGTGAGCGGTCCGCGACGCGTACATGCTTGCGTTCGAGCACGGCGACGTGGTCGCGAAGAAAGCTTTCGTTCCAGAAGTTCCACTCCGGATACGGGATGCCGGCACGTTGATCGGCACGAATCTCGACGTCCTCTTCTTCGGGCCGGCTCGGTGGCGGCAGGTTCGGATTGCGGACATTGCCTTCGCCGCCAACCGGAATGCTGTCGAACTTCGGCGAGATGAGCTGATTCGGTTTCGACCACGGCATGCGCCCGTACATCCGGCGGATCGCCGCGAGCAGACCGGCCTGTCCCGGCGTGCCGAACGGCAGGTGGCCGAGCAGCGGCGGACAGACCAGGTCCTGCTGCGAATGCGCCAGCGCCTGCGCCCGCGCGAAGATCGCCGGACCGCTCAGCTCCGGATCGGCAGCCTGCAGGTCCGGCAGGTGGCGACGCATCTCGGACATGAGCCCCGGCCACTGCGCGGCCACCCAGCCCATTGCCACTTCGCCCTCGGCGAGCACCACCGCCATTCGCTCGCGCAGCGACAGGTCCTGCAGCGGGTAATGGGCAATGCGGTCCTTGGATGGCGCGCATTGCAGCGCGACGCCGCAGGTCCAGGTCCGCAGGTTCCAGTCCGGCGCCAGCGCCGGGTACGGGATATGGACCACGCTGCGGCTCGCGTTCAGACCGAATCCGCGCGCCTCGCCGGAGATGATGCGGGCGCTGCCGCGATGGCCCTGCGAAAAGGCCGCGGCGACCAGCGCGCAGCCACGCTCGACCCGCAGCGCCTGCGCGGCACCGACCGCAAGCGGCGCGATCGGCATGGCAGCGCCACCTTCCGGCCGCTCCATCGGCGGCTCCGAATAGAGACCCGAGTCCGGCATCAGTCGCGCCGTGGCAGGCCCATGAGAAGGACGACGGGGAGGCGCAAGGCAGTCGCTCTCAGAACGTGCCAACGGCCTGCATGAACCAGTACCAGAACCAGACGATCAGGCCGGCCGAGCCGAAGCCGACGGCGAGTCGAAGCATGTCGAGGAGCATGAGGGCCTCCGTTTCCGTTCTTTATGTGTGATGCCGGAGCGGACGGCATCGCATCGCGACGCCCCGCAAACCCGCATCCACACGCTATCGGTAATTGACTTTCGAGTCAATTGATTTTTTACATGAGAGTCAAATATAAAGAAGACGGCCCGGCGACGGCCGCCGCCGCCGCCCGACATGGCCGCCGCAACGCGGCGCGGCGCTCCCCACAGCGCGAGGGCATCGCTTCAGACACGGGCACGAATCGAAGGCGTCGGGGTCATTTCTGCGACGTCATGTATTCTTCCGCCAGGGAATCACCAAGGTGCATCAGCAGAATCAAGTGAGCAGCACGAAACCCCCCAAAGCCCTGAAGCCCGCCGAGCGCTCACGCGCCGCGATCCTCGCCGCCGCGGAAGATCTGTTTGCACGACGCGGATACGCCGTCACGCGCCTGGAAGATGTCGCCGACGCCGTCGGCCTGACCCGGCCGGCGCTCTTCTACCACTTTCGCGACAAGCAGACGCTTTACGATGCCGTGCTCGAGACCGCCTTCGGCTCGCTCGCCAAGCGCCTGGAAGAAGCCATGTCGCCGCCCGGCTCGATCACGCAGCGGATCGAGCGCGCCGCCGAAGCCTGGGTCGACGGACTGCAGGAGCGCCCGACCCTCGCGCGACTCATCCTGCGTCATGTCGCCGACGCCGAGGAACACCCGAACCAGTTGATCTATCGCTCGTCCGATCGCGTGCTCGGCATGGCCTGGGCGATGTTCGAGGAAGGCCGCAAGAGCGGCGAACTCAAGCCGCTGCACAACGATCCGTTCCACGCCGCGAGCGCGGCGATCGGTACCAGCGTGTTCTACGTGTCGGCGCTGGCCTCGCTGATTCCGGCCGGCTCGTTCAAGCCGCTCGCACCGGAACAACTGGCCGCCCACAAGAGTGATGTCGTGTTCACCGTGCGGCGCGTCCTCGGCATGTCCAGCAGTCGCCGAAAGATGGCGAGCAAGGCCCGGCCCGCTGGCAAGGCCGGCAGCCCCCCCGCCACGAAGCGGCGCGCATCCGGCGGCGACTAGCCGCCGAGATAGACGTCGATCATCTTGTTCAGGCCGTCGCTGACTCGCGCGTCGTCGCTCAGGGGTCCGGCGACCGCAGCGCGCGCGGCCTGCGTGAGTGTCAAGCCCTCGGCCACCAGGCGCCCGGCGGCAATCAGCACACGCGTCGACGCGACTTCGCGCAGACCGCCGTTTTCGAGACGGCGTATCGCCTGCCCGAGACGCACCAGTTTCTCCGCCTGCGCCGGCGCGATACCGGCCTCGGTTGCGACGATGCCCTCCTCGACCTGCGGCGACGGAAAGCCGAACTCCAGCGCCACCATGCGTTGCCGCGTCGAATCCTTGAGATCCTTGAGCACGCTCTGATAGCCGGGGTTGTACGAGACGACGAGGCAGAAGCCGGGCGCCGCTTCCAGCGTCACGCCGAGCCGCTCGAGCGGCAGCTGCCGGCGATGGTCGGCCAGCGGATGGAGAACGACCGTCGTGTCCTGTCGCGCTTCGACGATTTCGTCGAGATAGCAGATGGCGCCTTCACGCACGGCGCGGGTCAGCGGGCCATCGACCCATTGCGTCTGGTTGCCGTTGAGAAGATAGCGCCCGACCAGATCGGCCGTCGTCAGATCGTCGTGACAGGACACCGTGATCAGCGGCCGTCCGAGATCGTGCGCCATGGCTTCGACGAAGCGGGTCTTGCCGCAGCCCGTCGGCCCCTTGAGAAGAATCGACAGGCCCTGACGGAATGCCGCCTTGAAGATCTTTTCCTCGTCGCCGGTGGCGACGTAGTAGGGCCGCGTGTCGCTGTTCGCTCGGGGAGTGCGCATGTCCATGATCATGATCCGAAGTTGTATCGCAAGCGCGCACCCATCATCCGCGGCAACCCGACCGCGCGCGATTCGAATCCCAGTGTGCGATAGGTGCCGCTCGTGTAGGTGACATATTGCTCGTCGGTGACGTTGGTCATGAACAGGCTGAAATCGCAGGAGGTCGCCAGCAGCCCGGTCCAGTCCAGATTGAGATTCAGCACGCCGAAGTCGTCGAGCACCGCGTACGGCGACGAGCTGCTGGCGGCAACACGCTGCTTGCCCGTGTAGGCATAGGTCACGCCGAATGACAGGCCGCCGAACCCGGTCGGCACCGGCAGCGCCCAGGTGAGATTGGCGACATAGCTCGACTTCGGGGCAAACGGCAGATCGTCGCCGACGTCCGCGATCGGCGTGCAGCTCAGACCTTCGATCAAACCGACCTGCTGGACGCGGCCGCAGAAATCCGCGGACTTGACCAGTTTGGTGTCCAGCAGCGAGTACGACAGGTTGATCGTCAAGAGGTCGAACGGCTGCAGGGAGCTCTCGATCTCGAAGCCCCGCGACCACGCCTTGCCGGCATTGAAGATCGCCGTGGTCGGACCGCCGGATCGCGAGATGTAGCCGCCCTGCAGCTGCATGTCGGTCAATTCGTTGTAGAACACCGCGGTATCGAAGGTGCCGCGGATCGGCCAATCGAAACCGCCCTTGAACCCGACCTCATACGTGTTCACGTATTCGGGCTTGTGCGTGTCGAGACCGGGATCGGCCAGCATGTTGACGTTGCCCTGCCGATAGCCGCGCGTGTATTTCGCGTAGGTCATCAAGCGATCCCACGGGTAGTAGCTCAACTCGAGCATGCCGGTCGGCGCGGAACTCTTGATCTTCGGTGTCTGCACTTCCGTCGCCGGCGCCTGCGGTACGGATAGCAGATATCGATAGAGGGTCTTGATGCCGTGCCCTTCGGTTTCGTCCCAGGTATAACGCAAGCCCATGGTCACGCTGAGCGAATCGAGGAGGCTGTAAGTCCCTTGCGCATAAACCGCGCGATTCAGGTATTTCGTCTTGACCTGGTAATGCAGCACGCCGCCGAGGACACCGAGATACGGATCGACACAGTCGAACTTCGACGGGTCGCCCTGCAGGGACGCCAGGTCACAGTAGATGAACGAGGCCGAATTGCTGCCGGAGTAGCCGTCCGGTGTGCTGCTCTCGTAGTACAGGCCGCCCTGCCACTGCAGACGGTGCCCGAATGATTCGCCCTGAAGCTGCATTTCCTCGACCCAGGTTTCCTGACTGGTCAGCGGAATGTCCGGGCGACGCATGGTCTGGCCGATGGAGAACTCGCGATTGCCGGTGGTATCGGTGGGGCCGGGAAAGTGGGTGCCGAAAATGCTCGAATCGTTGCGCGTGAAAAGGTGGGCGTAGGCGACGATGTTCTTGAAGTCGATCTGGTCCGCGATCTTCCAGGTCGTGGTGTTGATGAAGCGCCGCTCCTTGAGGTCCGTGGCCGGATCCTTGACGGTACTGGCGACATCGTAGAAGCCGCCTTGCCCCGCCGCCTGCTGTCGGGCGAGCTGGTTCATGCAGGGCATGAAGGTCAGCAGCGCGAAGGGACTGCCGACCGGAACGCCGGGAACCGGGTCGGCGAGATTGATGCTGCCGGTAGCCAGGCTGTTGACCAGACCGTTGATCAGGGTCTGCACGTCGTATTCGCTGGGCGTCGACAGATTGCGGATCGGGTTGTCGCAGGCGTACAGCCCGGCGGTATAGCCTTTCGTGGCCGAATTCACCATCGACAGGATGCTGTAGTTCTCGACCGTGTCGGTGATATTCCAGACCGCGCTGAGACGGCCGGCGGTGTAGTCGACGTCGCCAAGCTTGTCGGCGCCGACGCCGGTGACATTGGTCAGGTGTCCGTCGCGCTGCTTGTGATCGACGCCGAGACGAACGCGAAATGCATCGCCGAACGGGACATTGACGACCGCTTGCTCCTGCCGCAGGTCGAAGTCGCCGATCGACATTTCCGCGTAGCCGCCGAATGCGTCCGTCGGTTTCTGCGGCACGATCAGGATGGCACCGCCGGTGGTGTTGCGCCCGAACAAGGTGCCTTGCGGACCTTTCAGGACCTGCACGTTCTGCAGGTCGAACAAGGCGCCCGGTCCCGCGCCGTCACCCGAACCCTGGGTGCTCTGGCCACGCGGGGCGATCACTTCGGCGAAGTAGGTGCCGACCGACGCGGTTGTGCGCAAGTCCTGGGTGAATCCGCGGATCGTGAACGTCGCGTTCTCCGCGCCGAAGCGGGTGTTGGCCGAGAGCGCCGGCGTGTACAGCGCAAGATCGGCGGAGTTGGTCATGTTCGCCTTGGTGATCTGCTCCTGATTGAACACCGTGATCGAGATCGGCACGTCCTGGATGTTTTCCTCGCGCCGCTGCGCGGTCACTACCACCGTCGCGATATTCGAGGGTGCCGGTGCATCGGGCGACACGGCGGGCGTCGCCGGCGCATCGTCCGGCAAGGGAATCACGTCGAGCGCCGCGTCGTCCGCCTGCCCGGCCGCCGTCGGCGCTGGAGCGCCGGCGTCCGGCGACACCATGGGCGCGGCTGCCGCATCGCTTTGCGATGGTGCGTCCTGCGCCCAGCTCGTTCCTTCGAGCACCGCCAAGGCCGTCAGCACGCTGACCCGGACCACGATGCGCTTCGAATTCAAATTCACGACTCCTCCCACAGGGTTCGGGCCTCTTCATTCGCGGGCCCTTGTCTTGATTCCGACATCCGCTTCCGATCCGCTCTCGCGGACCACGAAGCGCCAACAGACCGCCGCTTGGTCGACGCGCGCCAAACTCAGGCTGCGCGCCGGCGACCCTCCGCCCCGCGCAATGCCGAACGGAACAAAGGCCCGACCACGCGGTGCAATTGCCCGGGGCTCGGGACCGTGGCGTGCGCCGCGCTGCCGAAGACACGTCGCAAAGTCTCGACATCGGTCCCGGCCCCGACACTCAGGCACAGACAGGCCACGCCATCGCGTCGCGCCTCGCCAAGGGCCTGGCGCGCATCGGCTGCGCCGTAAACGGGTTCGTAACCGTGGTCGTAGGCCAGCCCGTCGGACAGCACGACGAGCAGCTTCCGCGGCGTCCCCGCGCGCGTCAGCAGGAGATGAGTGCCATGACGAATCGCGGCACCCAGTCGTGAGTACGCGCCGGGCACGAGACTGCGGAGCCGGCTCATGACGCGGCTGTCCAGCGCGTCGTCGAAGCGCTTCACGGGCACCAATTCGACGGCCGATCGGCCCCGCGAGCTGAAGGCATAAAGAGACACGCGATCGCCGATCTCGTGCAGCACCGTGAGCAGTGCGGCGGCGACGCTGCGCTGCTGATCGTGAACCGCCGTACCGGCCGGTCCGATTTGCGAAACGGACCCCGAGATGTCGAGCAGGACGAGTACGGACAGGTCGCGCCGATGGCGCTGACTTTCAACGTAGACGGCCTCCTGCGGCGATGAGCCCGCCAGGCGCTCGAGCTGCATCTCGATGGCGGCATCGATGTCGATGTCATCGCCCTGCGGCTGGCGATGAAAGCGATCCAGGCCCATCCCCAAGCGCGCGAGCGGCCGCCGCAGTTCATGCCCGTCCAGCCAGGCGACGGTCGCATGCGTGGCGATCGGCGGTTCGGCCTCCTGCACCGTGCACCAGTCCGGCCGGTAGCCTCCGCGATGCGTGTCCCACTCCGGATACGCGATGCCCGTGCCCTTGCCGAACGCGTCGTCGACGCTTTCCGCGGTCCGGCTGGATCGCACTGCGACGACGCCGGCGCGCGAACCCGAACGCGTCAGGTGCGTGGCGGCATCGGCGCCCGGCGCCCCCCCGCCTTTCAGTTGGCGGACCCTTTCCAGCAGGTTCTGCAGCAGACGGCCGATGCCACCGCCACCGCCGACAGGGCTGGAGGCAACATCGTCGACCGCGTCTTCGCTTTCGACCTCCGGCCACTCGCCGCGCGCGTCCCTCTGCCGCCGCGGCACATGTTCCGACCCGGCCGATGCGCCGGCGCCGCCTTCGCGGCGCTCGCCGGCAAGCCACTCGCGCGCGCGAATCTCGCCGAACGCAAGCGGCGCGTCTTCGATCTCGACCTTGCTCAGCGCGACCGCCAGCGACTCGTCCGGTGAGCGCGAGTGCGTCGCCCGAGACGCGTCGATCAAGGTCCGCATCGAGGGCGGCAGAACGTCGGCGAGCGCCGCAAGTGCGCGATGCCCTTCGACCGCCAGATAACGCCTGGCGAGTGCCGGGCGCCGTCGCAGTCGGCGCACGATGTCACCGTTCAGACTGGCCGAAGCCAGCAGGGCACTCTGCACGCAGAGTTGCCGCAGTTGAAGGTCTTTCGATGCCGCCGCATCGACATGGATGGCGCGCCCGTCGGTCCAGGCAAGGCCGCCACCGTCGACGCGATCGACGCGCACGTCGCGACCCGAGAGCGCAGCCGCGAGGAACGCCATCCGCGCCAGGTCCGCATCGTGGGAAGCGTCTTTCACCGGCGTACGTCGAGTGCTTGCCGTGGCGCGGGCTAGGCGCGCAGCGCGCCTTGCGGCGGGATGCGCATCGCCATGCGTACGATGTGGTGCACAAACCGGCCTGGCACCCAGCGCGCCATGAACGCAAGCGCCCCGGCGTCGGCACCGACCGTGCGACGCACGATCGGTCGTGTGTCGACCACCGCCCGACCGAGCGCGAGCGCGAACTTCTCCGGCGGACTGGCCTTGGCGACTGCCGCCTTGCCGGCGCTGTGAATGCCGTCGTAGAGCGCGCCGTAGGCACCGTGATGATCGCCGTAGTCCGGAGTCTGCTCGGTGAGGATGTCGGTGTTGAACGTGCCCGTGACGAGTATCGTCACGCCCAGCCCGAACGGCGCGATCTCCTGCGACAAGGCTTCGGCCCAACGCTCGAGCGCGCCCTTGGATGCCGAGTACGCACTGATCACCGGCATGCCGCGCAGCGCACCCATGCTCGAAACCGCGACGATGCGACCGCGACCGGCCGCGCGCATCGTCGGCAGCAAGGCCCGGGTCAGGGCCACGGGGCCGAAGACATTGGTGGCGAACAACTGCTGCCAGGCGTCGTCCGGCGTTTCCTCGGCCGCACCCGCGGCGGCCACGCCGGCGTTGTGCACGATGGCGTCCGGCGCACCGACGGCCTGCTCGATGGCCTGCGCGGTCGCCGGGATGGAGGCGAGATCGCTGAGGTCGAGCTTCACGCCGAGCAGGCGCGGATCATCGGCGCTCGCGCCGGTCGCGGTGCGCAGGCGTTGCAGGCCGGCTTCGACCGAGCGCATCGCGGCCACCACACGCCAGCCCTGCTGGTAAAGGTGGGTCGCCGACGCGAGACCGAGCCCGCGCGACGCACCGGTAATGACGACGGTACGCATCAACCGTTCTCCTTCGGCAGGCAGCTGGCGTTGTCCTTGAGCGGATTGACCGCCGGCCGCCCGTCCGGCTGTCCGATCGTCAGACGGTTCCAGTAGCCTTCGAAATACGGGCCCGGCTGTCCTTCCCGCTCGTAATAGCCCTGCGGGTCATAGACCTTGGCCTCCGGGAACGGATACGGGCAGGCGACCGAGGTCGCGAGGCCGGACGCGCGGATCGCGGCGAATGCGCCGCCATAGGTAAAGTAGGCGACATTCAGAATGCCGAACATGACGAGGAACGTCGCCAGCGTCGGACGCGACTGCAGGAAGCGCAGGCGCTGCGCCAGCTTCTCGGCAACCGTGCGGCCGGTATCGTCGCGGTAGCACAGCACGCCGGCGGGAATCATCACGAAGGTGACGAAGGTCGATTCCCAGAGCAGCGGAAACTGGAACGTCGTGCCGGCGAAGATCGTGCCGAACGGGATCGCCTGCGAGTAGATGTACATGCCGGTGCGGACCAGCGACACCTCCAGCATCATGTCGATGACGAAGCCGATCACCAGGATCAGGCCGGCCAGCGTCCATAACGGCCGCCGCCAGACAAACGAATCCGTCGGCCGCTTCGCCTGCAGTTTTCGCAGCACCCAGACGGCCGGAAAGTAAGGCCCGAAATAGAACAGCGCGTAGCCGATCACGACGAAGGGCTCGACGGTCGGCGACAGCATGATGAGCGGCCAGTCTTCCGGCCAATGGCGCAGCAAGGGGTTGTACACCGCGTACGGGGCCCAGTTCATGATCGGGTCCTGCCAGACGATCGCCGTCGAGGCGATCGCCATCAGCACGTACGGATGCCCCGGCTGCCGGCGCCAGGCCAGGATGCAGGCGCTCACGAGCACCACCATGGCGACGACCGTGAAGAACTGCTGCAACCCCACCCAGTGCGCGAAGTTGAACAGGAATTCGACCGGCGGCGGCGCACCGACCCCGTCCGGGTTGGCGATGCGCGGCGAGACCGCGCCGGATCGCGAGAAATAGCCGATGACGCCGATCAGCGCGATCGCGATGGCGCTCCATGCCCACGTTGCAAACCCAGCGGGCGCCGACGCCCGGACCCCGTGTCCCTTTTGCATCCCCCATCTCCTCCGCGTTCGTCTTGTTTTGATGTCGTCAGTCGTTAGGGGCCGCGATGCCGAGCAGATGCCGTGTCGCACGCAGCGCCTCGCGCTTGTGTGAGGCGATGCGTCCGGGGTCCAGCGGCTCGAACTCGTCGTGCGGAACCAGCGTCGCCAGCGCCGCAACGTAGAACACCGTCGTGCCGATCACGGCGCTGGCGGTCTGGAACGGATCGCTATCGACCGGCTTGAGCTCGCCGGTCCGCCGGCCCTGCTCGAACAGCCCCCAGAACATCAGCGGCAGCCGGTTGTTGTCGGAAAAAATGCCCTGCGCAAGCACCGAGCCGTCGGCCACCAGCCGCAGGATCAGGCGCGCGAGATTCGGGCGCGCGACGATCACGTCGATCCAGGTACCGACCGCCCGCTCGATACGCTCGGCGACGCCGACGGTGGCCGGCGCCAGCACCGCCTCGAGCCGCGTCGCCAGTTCGCTGAAGGCGTCGACCAGCATGGCGTCGAACAACACCTGCTTGTCGCGGTAGTAATAGAACAGGCCGGCGCGTGTCAGCCCGACGACGCTGGCGATCTCGTCGAGCCGTGTCGCGGCAAAGCCCTGACGGGCGAACAAATCCTGCGCCGCAGCGAGAATCGCCGCCCGCGTGCGATCGGACTTGGCCCCCGAGGGCTCGATGGCGATGCGCTGATTCACCTTGCTTCCGAGGTCACGTCCCGCTCCTTGCACAGATCAGGTGCGGGGCATCCTTCCATAAATTCTACCTTCACGCAAGTTGAATTTTTACCAACGCGTCGGTAGACTTTTTTGCAATCGGCGGGGTCGCAGGCGCGATCGCGTGCCCGCTCCGCGCTCAAGAAAGGCCGTCGTCGCTGCGGCCAAACACGCCGCCTCGTCGGCAGGGGAGAGTCAATGAGTAGCGCCGGCATGGCCCACCAGATGAAGAAGCCCGAGCACGTCCCCGAAGCGCTGGTCTACGCGTTCGACTACAACACCGACGCCGACTACTGCCGGGACCCGCACGCCCGCGCTGCCGATCTGGCGAAAAATGCGCCGCCGATTTTCTGGACGCCGTTCAATGGCGGACACTGGATGGTGCAGGGACACGCGGCCGTCCACGAAGCCTTGCGCGACTTCGCGACCTTCTCGAGCGAGCATTTCTCGCCGGCCGCGTTCGACGCCATGATGGCCGAGCTGCCCGAAGAAGAACGCGTGCCGGCGCCGATTCCGATCTGCATCGACCCGCCGCAGCACGCACGCCTGCGACAGCCGCTCTACTCGACCTTTTCACCGAAATCGGTGTTGGCGCGGGAGCGGGAAATCCGCGCGCTCGCCGAGCGACTGGTCGATGGCATCGCCGCGCAGGGTCGCTGCGAGTTCCAGCACGCGATCGCCGACGTCTATCCGGTGGAAATCTTCCTCGGCATGTTTGGCCTGCCGGTGGAGAAAGAGCGCGAATACCGCGAACTGGCGAAGAAGCACCTGTCGGTCATCACGCCCGACCTGTCGGAAAACATGCTGATGATGCAGGCGATCGGCGCCGTCATGCGCGACACGATCAGCGAGCGCCGCGAGCACCCGCGCAACGACATCATCAGCATGCTGTGGTCACTGGAACTCGAAGGCGAGCCGATGACGCTCGACCTGATGCTCAGCTATTGCGTGATCCTGTTCATCGCCGGCCTCGACACCGTGGTCAACGCGCTGGGCTTCGGCGTCCGCCACCTGGCGGTGGACCATGTGCTGCAGCGGAAGCTGCGCGCCGACCCTTCGCTGATTCCGGCGGCAACCGAGGAAATCCTGCGACGCTACGCATTCGTTGCCCCGATCCGGCTGGTGAAGAAGGATCACGACTTCCATGGTGCCCCGATGAAGGAAGGCGAGCGCGTGATGATGTTCATCCCGAGCGCCAGCGTCGACGGCAGCGTTTACCACAAGCCGACCGAGTTCGACATGCATCGCGAGAACAACACGCATATGGCGTTCGGCGCGGGACCGCATTATTGCCTGGGCGTGCATCTCGCACGCCTCGAACTCAAGGTGATGTACGAAACCCTGCTGAACAGGCTGCCCGAATTCCGGCTCGATCCGGAGCAACCGCCGACCTTTCATGGCAGCATCATTGCCGGGCCGTCGACCATCCACCTGCTCTGGGACGTGTAGCTCGCCGCCGGCATCACGGCGATCATCGGTCACATCACTTCAACGCACACGCATACAGATCAGGAGAGAAAGATGACGGCGAATTCCGGCGGCGCTGCCGCGACGATCGACGGAAAGTGGTCGGTGACGATCCATGGCCCGACCGGCCCGCAGGAAACCACCCTGCGGCTCGAAACCGTCGACGGCGTGCTCGGTGGCGACCAGTCCGCGATGGGTCAGGTCGAAACCCTGCAGGAGGTCAGCTTCGACGGCCGGACCGGCGAGATCGCCTGGATCAACAAGATCAAGAAGCCGCTGCCGATCACGCTGAAGTTCCGCGGCACCATCGAAGGAAACACGATGAGCGGCAAGGTGAACGCCGCCATCATGGGCTCGTTCCCGTTCACCGCCGTAAAACTCTGATCGCACGGCACGGCCGGGATCATCTCGACGCGTCAGGCTTTGCCGGGGCACCTTCCCTCGCCTCGGCAGCTGCCGTGCTGGCGCGTAGCGACCCTGCGCCGGATACCTGCAGGGCGCGAAGCTCGCCGCGGCGAGCGCCCGGAAGCGCAACGACAGCGATGTGGCGACTCAGCTTTCCATGCTGAGCAGGCTCGCGTTGCCGCCCGCAGACGTCGTGTCGACCGACAGCGTACGCTCGGTCGCGAAACGCAGCAGATAGTGCGGACCGCCGGCCTTCGGACCGGTGCCGGACAGGCCTTCGCCGCCGAACGGCTGGCTGCCGACGACGGCCCCGATCATCGACCGATTGACGTACAGGTTGCCAACCCTCGCCAGCGCGCGCACGCGCTGCATCGTTTCCTCGCTGCGACTGTGCAGCCCCATCGTCAGGCCGTAACCGCTGGCGTTGACCCGCGCGACGGCTGCTTCCAGTTCACCGGAGCGGAAGGTCGCGACGTGCAGGATCGGCCCGAACACTTCGCGCTGCAGGTCTTCGATCGCCTTCAGGCGAATCAGCGTCGGTGGCACGAAGTAGCCGCGTTCACCGCCGGCCGACAGCGTGCACTGCGCGACAACGGCGTCGCGGTGCGCGTCGATGTGCGCGAGCAGTCGGGCGCGCGCTTCGGCATCGATGACCGGCCCCAGATCGCTGTCGAACTGCGCCGGGTCACCGATCTTGAGTTCCGCCATCGCGCCTTTGAGCATGTCCAGTACGCGCTCGGCGATGTCGTCCTGCAGACACAGCAGACGCAAGGCCGAGCAACGCTGGCCGGCACTCTGGAACGCGGACACGATGACATCGGCGACGACCTGCTCCGGCAACGCGGTCGAGTCGACGAACATCGCATTGAGACCACCGGTCTCGGCGATCAGCGTCGCGATCGGCCGCGCGTCGTCGTCGAGCAGGCTGCGCGCGATGCGCCGCGCCGTCGCCGTCGAGCCGGTGAACGCGACACCGGCGATGCGCGCATCGGCGACCAGCGTCCGCCCGACATCGGGACCGCCCGGCAGGAATTGCAGGACATCGGCGGGGACACCGGCGGCGAGCAGCAGTCCGGTCGCCCGCGCTGCGATCAGCGGCGTCTGCGGCGCCGGTTTGGCGATCACCGCGTTGCCGGACACCAGCGCGGCCGCAACCTGACCGATGAAGATGGCCAGCGGAAAATTCCAGGGGCTGATGCAGGCGAACACGCCGCGGCCCGCCAGCTGCAGTTCGTTGCGTTCGCCGGTCGGCCCCGGCAGCCCCAGCGGCACGAACTGCGTTCTCGCCTGCTGCGCGTAGTAGCGACAGAAGTCGACCGCTTCACGCAGCTCGGCCAGGGCATCGGCGACGCTCTTGCCGGCTTCGCGCACGGCAAGCGCCATGAAGGCATCGCGATCGGCCTCCAGTGCGTCCGCCGCACGTTCGAGACAGGCCGCACGCTCGGCAACCGGTCGTGCATTCCATGCCGGCTGCGCAGCGACGGCGCGCGCCACGGCATCGCCGACATCGGCGGGCGTGGCCTCGATCACCTCGCCGACGATTCGTTCACTGTCTGCCGGATCACGCACCTGGCGCGCCACGCCGGCGGGGGATTTGCCGGCGGGCATCGGCGCAGCACGGTGCCGCGTCGCCCAGGTCTTTTCCATCGCACTGCGCAGCGCGACGAGCGTGGCCGCATCGGACAGATCGAGGCCACTGGAATTGCGGCGCGCCGCGCCGAAGATTGCGGAGGGCATGAGGATTCCCGGGTTGGCAGTCAGGCCGACCGCTTCGGTCTGCGCGACCGGATCGGCCAGCAGTTCGTCGTCGCTGACGCTGCGGTCGGCGATCTGGTGAACGAAGCTGGTGTTGGCACCGTTTTCGAGCAGTCGGCGGACGAGATACGCAAGCAGATCGCGATGACCGCCGACCGGCGCATAGACACGCACGGCGATGCCACGTTCGGCCATCAGCTTTTCGTACAGTCCGACCCCCATGCCGTGCAGGCGCTGGAACTCGAATTCTCGTGAGGCGCCGGCCCATTCGATGATGGTCGACACCGAAAGGGCGTTGTGCGTCGCGAACGCGGGGTACAGGTGCGGCGCCGCGAGCATCGCTTTCGCGCAGGCCAGATAGCTGACGTCGGTTGCCGCCTTGCGCGTGAACACCGGATAGTCGGCCAGGCCGCGCTCCTGCGCGCGCTTGATCTCGGTATCCCAGTACGCGCCCTTGACGAGGCGCACGGTCAGCCGTCGCCCGGTCGCGGCGCCGAGGGCATCGGCCCAGGCGATCACCGCCGACGCGCGCCGCTGATACGCCTGGACCGCCATGCCCAGACCGTCCCACCCGGCGAGCGCCGGGTCGGCGGCAGCACCGGCGATGATGTCGAGCGACATCTCAAGGCGCTCGCTTTCCTCGGCATCGATGGTCAGGCCGATGCCCTGCCCGCGCGCAAGCCTGGCGAGCTCGACGATGCGCGCGATCAGGGCCGGCACCGCGGTCGCGGCGTGGAACACTTCATAGCGACTGTGCAGCGCCGACAGTTTCACGGACACGCTGTCGCGTGCGACCAGATCGCGATCGGCATGCGCGGCCTTGCCGACTTCACGTATCGCGGCGCGATAGGCTTCGAAATAGCGGTCGGCATCGGCCTGCGTGCGCGCAGCCTCGCCGAGCATGTCGAACGAGTAGCGGAACCTGGCGTTGTCCACGCTGCGCGCCCGCTTCAGTGCCTCGTCGATATCGCGACCGAGCACAAACTGCTCGCCCATGATCTTCATCGCGATGCCGACGCCGGTACGGATGGCCGGCTCACCCAGGCGTGCCGCCATGCGGCGCAAGGTCGGCGCGTGTTCGCCGCCTTCGATCAGGGCGCTGGTCATTGCCAGTCCGAAGGTCGCGCGATTGACGAGAAAGGATTCCGACGCGCCCCGGTGTGCGGCCCAGTCGCCGTCGGCGAGCTTGTCGCGAATCAGCGCGTCGGCCGTGCGCGCATCGGGCACGCGCAGATAGGCCTCGGCCAGCGCCAGCAGCGCGACACCTTCGTCGGTGTTGAGCGGGTATTGCTGCAGGAAGCGGTCGATCCAGCCGCCCAGCTTCGGATCGCGCAATTCGGCCAGCAGCATCGTCGCGGTCGCGCGCACCTGCCGGCGCGTTTCTTCACCGAGTCGCGCCGTCTCCACCAGCGGCGCCAGGGCTTCGGCTTCTGGGCGCCGATACAGCGCCGGCAATCGGCTGCGGGCAGCGGCAAGTTCGGGCGTGATCACGGCTGAAAGCTCCTTGAAGGAACTCCATCGTAGGCAAGAGATCACCGAATGTGCTTGGCATTTATTATCTAATGTCCGAACCAATTGATGTCAATCAATTCGATTGCCGAAGGATTTTCCGACATGATCGACGCCATCGACCGCCGCATCCTGCGCGCGCTGCAGGACGACGGGCGCATCACCAACCAGGACCTCGCGCAGCGTTGTCAGCTCTCGCCCGCCGCCTGCCACGAGCGCTTCCGCCGCCTGCGCGAGCGCGGCTACATCACCGGCTTCACCGCGCTGCTCGATCCGGAAAAACTCGACCGCGCCCTGCTGATCTTTGTCGAGATCCTGCTCGACCGCACGACCGGCGATGTCTTCGATCAGTTCGCGGCGACGGTCCGCAACACGCCGGAAATTCTCGAATGCCACATGGTGGCCGGCGGCTTCGACTATCTGATCAAGGCACGCGTGCAGGACATGGCGGCCTATCGCACCTTTCTCGGCGCCACGCTGGTCAACATGCCGGGCGTGCGCGAGACCCGCACCTATGCGGTGCTCGAAGAAGTGAAGTCGACGATCGCCCTGCCGATCTGAGAGCGACCGCCATGGTTCCTGCTCGGGCAGTTCAGCCGCACTTCATGCAGGCGCCCTACGGTGAGCGGACTCGAACCAGAGTTCAATCGCTCACGGGAGCATGGAGGAGACCAAATGAGAACACGTGCCTTGGCAGGAAATCTCGCACTGGCGCTGACCGCTTTTGCGCTGGCCGGTTGTCAGCATTACGTGAAGCAGGAAGATTACGACGCGACCATTGCCCAGTTGCGTGCCAATGACGCGTCGCTGCGCAGTGACCTCGACAGCCTGAAGAGCCAACTCGACAGCCGCTTCAGCGCCTACGACGCGAAGATCTCGCAGCTGCAGGGCCGCGTACGCGTCGACCTCGCCGCACACTTCGACTACGGCAAGGCCGCGCTGCGCGATCAGGACAAGCCGGCGCTCGACGACTTCGCATCGGTCATCCATCAGCATCCGGACACGATCGTGACCGTTGAAGGTTTCACCGATCCGGCCGGCACGGTCGCCTACAACAAGAAGCTCGGCCAGGAGCGCGCCGACGCGGTGCGTGCCTATCTGATCCAGAACGGTGGACTTGCCGCCAATCAGATTCGCGCCGTGAGCTACGGCGAAGCGAAGAATCGCCAGATCGAACCGGGCGCCTACGGCGATGCAGGTCAGGACAACCGGCGCGTGGCGCTGGTGATCGATCACGTCCCGGCGGCGTCGACGGCCGGCGCCGGCTGAACATCGCTGGCGTGAAAACGGGAACGGATCGGTCGGCCAGCCGATCCGTTTTCCGTTGTGCGGCCGAATCCGCTACCTGCGAGCAGCGAGCCGGCCGCCGCGGTGTCAGGCGCCGATCGCGACGCGGCGCCGGTAGGCCAGCGGGCTCGCTCCGCTCCAGCGGCGAAAGGCGCGGCTGAACGCGCTGGGTTCGGAATACCCGAGCTGATAGCCGATTTCGGTCAGCGGCAGTTCGCCCTGCTGAAGATGCCGACGCGCGACCTCGAAACGCAGCTGTTCGACCAGCTGCTGGAAGTTCAGGCGCGCGCCCTGCAGACGGCGCTGCAGCGTGCGTTCGCTGAAACCGAGTCGGGCGGCGATCGCGTCGAGCGTCGCCCCACCCTCCGGCAGGGCCTCGAGAATGCGGCGCTGCAATTCCCCGAGCAGATCGGCCTCGGCGCGCGACGCGCACACCGGCGATTCCCGCGACCATGTCTCCGGCATGCCTGCCATGAGCGTCTCTCCCGTCGACGTCCCCCGTCGATCACCGTTGCCTGAGCGTTGATCCAAGCATTTACTGTGCCGACTGGACGGTACAGTAATTCGCCTCCGGAAGTCCATAAAACGGCGGCGCTGTCGCCTTCTGTCAAGCATTGCGGTGCACCGCGCACTAGCGTTGCGCACATGACCCAATCCGCCACACCTGCCGCTGCGCGCGGGCGCCCCAGTTCACGCGAAGCGATGCTCGATGCCGCCGAAGCCGTGGTGGTGACGCAGGGTGCCGTGCGGCTGACGCTCGATGCGGTCGCCCGCCAGGCGAAGCTCAGCAAGGGCGGCGTCATGTATCACTTCCCGAGCAAGGAAGCGCTGCTGCAGGCACTGGTCACGCGCGCGATCGAACGCTCGCACGCCGCGCGCGAAACCCTGCTGCCGGCCGCTCCGCAACCCGGCCAGGTGCTGCAGGCATATGTGCGCGCATCGGTCGGCGATCCGCTCGGCAACGACCGTGTCAGCGGTGCGCTGTTGTCGGTGGTCGCCAGTGATCCGAAACTGATGGCGCCGGTACGCGAGTTCTTCCGCAAGCGTCTGCCGGCGATCGGCAAGGACGTGCCGTTCGAACGTGCGGCCTTGATACATCTGGCGACCGAGGGCCTGTGGCTGATGGATCTGTTCAAACTCAGCCCGTTCACCAAGGCGCAGCGCGCGAAGATCGTGCGCCTGCTCGGCGAGCTCGCCGCCGCCGGCGGTGCCGTGCCATGAACCGCCTGCCGAATCCGGACTACGCGAGTCTGTCGGCGGCGCTTGCCGATCAGTCCCTGCCTGCCGCGGTGCTCGATCTCGATCGTCTGGAAGCCAATGCCCGCGCGATGCTGACGCGCGCCGGCCGCCTGCCGATCCGTCTCGGCAGCAAGTCGATCCGTTGCGTGGAGGTCATGAAGCGCGTGCTGGCACTCGATCCGCGCTTCCGCGGCCTGCTGTGCTATTCGGCGCGCGAAGCGGCATGGCTGGCCAGCCAGGGCTTCGACGATCTGCTGGTCGCCTACCCGACCGTGGTCCGCGACGATCTCGAAGCCGCGGCGCTGGCAACACGCGCCGGCACGACGCTCACCCTGATGATCGACGACGCACGGCAGATCGATGCCGCCGAGCAGGTCGCCCGCGAGCACGGTGTCTGTCTGTCGCTGGCGATCGACATCGACATGTCGTCGGCTTTTCCCGGCCTGTATTTCGGCGTGCGCCGCTCGCCGGTCAACAAGCCCGCACAGGCAGTGCTGCTGGCGCGCCGCATTGCCGCCAGCGGCAACGCGCTGCGTCTGCGTGGCGTGATGGGTTACGAGGGACAGATCGCCGGGCTGCAGGATGATCTGCCGAAGCAGTCGCTGAAGAACCGTATCGTCCGCTGGCTGAAGAAGCGCTCGGTACGCGAATTGAGCCGCCGCCGGCAAGCCGTGGTCGACGCGCTGTACGTTGCCGGCTTCACGCTCGAATTCGTCAATGGTGGCGGCACCGGCAGCCTCGAAACGACGGCCGACGATCGCTCGGTCACCGAGGCAGCGGCCGGTTCCGGCCTGTATTCGCCGACCCTGTTCGACCACTTCAGTCATTTCCGCCATGCGCCGGCGCTGTATTTCGCACTTGCGGTCGCGCGCCAGCCCCTGCCGAACGTCGTCACCTGTTCCGGCGGCGGCTACATCGCATCCGGCCCGGCCGGCAACGACCGCGTACCGCAGCCGTTCCTGCCGGACGGCCTGAAGCTGTTGCCGCTGGAAGGCGCCGGCGAAGTCCAGACGCCGCTGCGCCTGCCGAAAGGCGTGACGCTGGCGCCGGGCGCGCCGGTGTTTTTCAGGCACGCCAAGGCCGGCGAGTTGTGCGAGCGCTTCGACCGGATCCTGCTGCTGCGCGACGGCAAGCCGGTCGGCGAAGTGCCGACCTATCGCGGTCAGGGTCAGTGCTTCTTCTGACGCCGCTGCGGCACCGCATTCACGGCAGAACGCACACATCGTGATCTCAATTCCCTGCAAGGATTTTCCGCCATGACGAACTCGACCTCTGCACTCGCCACGCGCGGCCCGGGCTGGCGCAACTGGTCCGGTTCGGTGCAATGCCAGCCGCAGCAGACGCTGGCACCGCGCAGCGTCGATGAACTGCAACGAACGGTGGCCGGGATTTCCGCGGCGGGCGGCAAGCTGCGCGTCGCCGGCAGTGGTCATTCGTTCGCGCCTCTGGTCGAGACCGATGCAAACCTGCTGACGCTGGACGCGATCGCCGGCGTCGAAGACATCCGCGACAACGTCGCCACCATACTCGCCGGCACCTCGCTCAAGCCGCTCGGCCATACGCTCCGCGATCGCGGCTACGGCATGATGAATCTCGGCGACATCAACAAGCAGGCGCTCGCCGGCGCCGTCTCGACCGGCACGCACGGCACCGGCCTCGGTCTGGGATCGATCTCGACGCAGGTCGAAGGCATGACACTGGTGATGCCGGACGGCAGCCTGCGCGAGTGTTCGGCCGGCAAGGAGCCGGACCTGTTCGCAGCGGCGCGCGTGGCGATGGGCGCGCTCGGCGTGATCGCCAGGCTCGATGTCCGCCTGCAGCCGGCCTACAAGCTCAAGCTCACCAAGCAGCCGATGGACCTCGACGAGTGCCTCGCGCGTGCCCAGGATCTGGCACGCAGTTACCGGCATTTCGAGTTCTACTGGGTGCCGCATACGCGCGGCACGCTGGTCAAGCTGATGGAACCGACGCAGGAGCCGGAATCGAACATGGCGCTGACCAGCCTGCTCGAACTGATCCTCGAAAACGGCGCGCTCGGCCTGCTGTCGCGCATCGTCCGCGCCCGCCCGCAGTGGGCGCCGCGCGTGGCAAAGATCATCGCCGGCTCGATGGGCGGCGACGCCAGCACCATGGTCGCCGATTGCCACCGCGCGTTCTCGTCGGTGCGGCTGGTGCGCTTCAACGAGATGGAATACGAAATGCCGGCGGAAAACGGCCCGGACGCCCTGCGCGAACTCGCCGCATTCGTGGAGGCGAAAAACATCCGCGTGCACTTTCCCGTCGAATACCGCTACGTCAAGGCCGACGATATCTGGCTGTCGCCGTTCTACGGACGCGACAGCGCGGCAATTTCCGTGCATCAATACCAGGGCATGGACTATCGCGAATACTTCGCTGGCGCCGAAGCGATCTTCCGCAACCACGGCGGCCGTCCGCACTGGGGCAAGATCCATACGCTGACGGCACGCGAGCTGGAACCGCTGTACCCGCGCTGGAACGACTTCCTCGAGCTGCGCGCGTCCATCGACCCGGCCGGTGTATTCATCAACCCCTGGCTGCAGAAGATCTTCGGCCTGTGAAAGGCACTGCGCTGCGCGTCCTGCTGATCTACAGCGCCTTCAATGCGCTGATGCAGTTCGAGTGGCTGCGTTTTGCACCGATCACCAACGCGGTCGCCGAGCAATACGGCGTCAGCGTCGGCGCGGTCGGCTGGCTGTCGCTGGTATTCCCGCTGCTGTTCCTGCCGCTCGCGCTGCCGGCCGGCGCACTGCTCGATCGCTGGTCGGCACAGCGCAGCCTGCGCATCGTCATGCTGCTGATGCTCGCCGGCGTGGCGCTGCGCGTCGTGCTGCCGGGCTTCGCCGGCCTGTTGATCGGTCAGCTCGTGATCGCGCTCGCGCAGCCGATGGTGATGGCACTGATCGCGCGCCTGGTGCGCATCTGGTTCGTACCGGAGCAGCAGCTGCAGGCCACCAGCATCGGAACGCTCGCGCTGTTCGTCGGTCTGGCACTGGCCTTTCTGCTGTTGCCGCCGACGGCACGGACATCGATCGCGGCGACACAGCGCATCGATGTGCTGGTGCTGCTGCTGTTCACCGTTCTCGGTTTTCTGCTGGTACCCGCCGACCCCGACACGGCGAGCCCGCCCGAAGATCAATCGGGCTCGTGGCAAACGTCCGCGCACGCGCTGCTGCAGCGCTCGCTGCTGGTGCTGTTCGCGCTGGTGTTTCTCGGCAACGGCTACTTCAACGCGATCTTCACGTGGCTGGAGCCGATGCTCGCCGCCAACGGTGTCGACGCCGACAGCGCAGGGCTGGTTGCGCTGGCCATGCTGGCAGGCGGCGTCGGTGGCATGGCCGTGGTGCCGGCGCTGCCGGCACTGCGCCGGCATTTGCGCTGGACGATCCCCGCCGCCGCCCTGCTCGGCGTACCGCTGACCTGGCTGCTGACCCATCTGAGCCAGCCGCATGCCCTGTACGCGGTCGGCATCGCGCTCGGCGTGCTGATGCTGGCGCCCTTGCCACTGCTCGTCGACAGTGCCGCCGAATGGGCCGGCGAAGCGCACGCCGGCCTCGCCGTCAGCACCTTCTGGCTGGCCGGCAACGCCGGTGCCGCGGCGGTGATCTACGGATTCTCGCAGCTCGCCGATCGCGCGCTGTGGGACTGGGCCGGATTCGCGCTTGCCGCGTTGCTGACCAGCGAAGCCTTGCTCGCGCCGCTGCTGAAGAAGGCGTAAGGATCGCTCCGCCTCGGGTTGAGACGGTCGGATGAGATGGGGCGCCGACGAGGCGCGGCGGGTCGCAAAGACACCCACCTCCCCCAGCCCCTCCCCCCGCAAGCGGGCGGAGGGGAGCGTTACCCGCCGTTGCCGGCTGCAGTCTCCAGCGCCGTCGCTGCCGGCCTTGCCTTCTGCCGCCGTCTGCCCTCTGTCGCTGCTTGCTTTGTTTTCCAGCGCCATCTGCCTTCTGTCGCCGCTTGCTCTGGGTTCCACTTCCATCGCGGCTTGCCGCATGCCCTGTACGCGGTCGGCATCGCGCTCGGCGTGCTGATGCTGGCGCCCTTGCCACTGCTCGTCGACAGTGCCGCCGAATGGGCCGGCGAAGCGCACGCCGGCCTCGCCGTCAGCACCTTCTGGCTGGCCGGCAACGCCGGTGCCGCGGCGGTGATCTACGGATTCTCGCAGCTCGCCGATCGCGCGCTGTGGGACTGGGCCGGATTCGCGCTTGCCGCGTTGCTGACCAGCGAAGCCTTGCTCGCGCCGCTGCTGAAGAAGGCGTAAGGATCGCTCCGCCTCGGGTTGAGACGGTCGGATGAGATGGGGCGCCGACGAGGCGCGGCGGGTCGCAAAGACACCCACCTCCCCCAGCCCCTCCCCCCGCAAGCGGGCGGAGGGGAGCGTTACCCGCCGTTGCCGGCTGCAGTCTCCAGCGCCGTCGCTGCCGGCCTTGCCTTCTGCCGCCGTCTGCCCTCTGTCGCTGCTTGCTTTGTTTTCCAGCGCCATCTGCCTTCTGTCGCCGCTTGCTCTGGGTTCCACTTCCATCGCGGCTTGCCGCGATCCGCGAAGCCGTTCTCGCGCGGCAACCGAAGAAGGCCTAAAGCCCTCTCCGCCTCGGGGCGGAGAGGGTTGGGTGAGGTGGGGCGCCGACGAGGCGCGGCGGGCTGCAAATGCACCCACCTCCCCCAGCCCCCGCGAGCGGGAGGGGAGCGTTTCCTGCCTTGACGCCGTTGTCGCTCTCAGATCACCGACTGCCGACGCGTGAACATCATGACCAGACGCTGATAGCCGGACGGGAACAGACGCACGATCAGGTCCAGCAGCTTCGCGTCAGGACCGACCAGCACGCGACGCTTGTTGCCTTCGACGGCCTTGATGATGACGCGCGCGGCGCGATTGGCGGTGGTGATGAACAATTTCTCGAAGTCGCGCTTGGCGCTCTGCTCGTCCTTGCCGAGAAACTTGTTGAGGTCGTCGGTCATGCGCGCCGACCTGGCGATGCCGGTCTTGATGCCGCCCGGATGCACGCTCGTCACGCTGACCGGCTCGCCCTTCATTTCCAGTTCCTGGCGCAGGCATTCGTTGAAGCCGCGCACCGCGAACTTGCTGGCGTTGTAGCAGCCGTTGCCGGGCACTGCGAACAGGCCGAACACGCTCGAGGTATTGATGATGTGGCCCTCGCCCGAGGCACGCAGATGCGGCAGGAACGCCTTGCTGCCGTAGACCACGCCCCAGAAGTTGATGTTCATGATCCACTCGAAGTCGCCGTAGTCGGCGCCGTCGAGCGTGGTGCCGAGCGCGACGCCGGCATTGTTGAAGATCAGATTGACCTTGCCGTGTTCGGCGACAACGGTGTCCGCCCAGGCGTAGACCGCATCGCGATCCGCAACGTCGAGCTTCTGCGAGGTGACGCGCACGCCGCAGCCCTGCAGCAGCTCGACGGTCTGCGCGAGGCCGGCTTCGTTGACGTCGCTGATCGCGACGTGGCAGCCGCGCCCGGCCAGCTCGATCGCCAGCTCGCGGCCCATGCCCGAGCCTGCGCCGGTGATTGCGGCAACCTTGTCCTTGAACGATTTCATGCTTCCCCCCGTTGTCGATTGATGTGAAAACGATCAGGCGCGCGCGGCGCTCGTTGTCTTTTCCAGCGCGTAGTCGGCGAGCCTGAAGCGACGCGTCTTGCCGCGGAACACGAATGTGAAGCCGGGCCAGATCGTCGTGTTGCGGCCGCGTGCGTCGAGATACCAGCTCTTGCAACCGCCCTGATTCCAGATCGCGGCGTTGACGCTGTTCTGCAGCTTGTCGTTGAACTGCTGCTGGACCTCGGCGCGAACATCGACGGCGCGCAGCTGCTTCGCCCGCATCTGGCGTATGCAGTCCATGACATACGCGATATGCGATTCGATCATGAACACCTGTGAAGTGTGACCCAAACCGGTGTTCGGACCCATCAGCATGAAGAAGTTGGGGAAGCCGTGCACGCTGGCGCCGAGGTAAGCCTCGACGCCCTTCTCGTTCCAGCGGTCCCAGAGATCGCGGGCGCCGCGACCGAAGATCGCGCCGCGCGGAATCGGATCCTGCACGGTGAATCCGGTGCCGAGAATGATAGCGTCCACCTCGCGCGCGGTGCCGTCGGCCGTCACCACCGCATCGGCGCGCACTTCCGTGACCTGATCGCTGATGACATCGACGTGCTTTTGCGTCAGCGCTGGGAAATAGTCATCGGAGATCAGCACGCGCTTGCAGCCGATCGTGTAGCTGGGCGTCAGCCGGGCGCGCAGCGCCGGATCCGGCACCTGGCGCCTGAGATGCCGCTCGGCGGTGCGCTGCACCAGCCGCATGAGGGCCGGGTTCACGACAAAGCCGAGCACGCGCGTTTCGAGCATCGCGTACAGACCGGCGCGCATCAGCTTCTGCGTGAACGGCAGCACGCGGAACAGCCTGCGCTCGCCGTCCGAGATCGCGCGATCGGGCTTGGGCATGATCCACGGCGGCGTGCGCTGGTACAGATCCAGATGCGCAAGTTTCGGCACGATCTGCGGCACGAACTGGATGGCGCTCGCGCCGGTGCCGATGACGGCGACGCGCTTGCCGGCCAGCTCGTAGTCGTGGTCCCACTGCGCCGAATGGAACAGCTTGCCCTTGAAGTCGGCCAGACCCGGAATCTTCGGAATCGACGGATTGCTGAGCGCCCCCATGCCGGACACCAGCACGCGCCCCGAGAAACGGCGGCCATCGGCCGTTTCGACACGCCACAGCGCGTGGGTTTCGTCGTAGCGCGCAGCGACGACATTGGCGCCGAAGCGCGTGTGCCCGAGCAGGCCGTACTTGTCGGCCACGCCCTGCAGATAGCGTTCGATCTCGGGCTGCTGCGCGAACATCCGTGTCCATTCCGGATTCTGCTCGAACGAAAACGAGTACAGATGCGACTGCACGTCGCAGGCGCAGCCCGGATAGCGGTTGTCGCGCCAGGTGCCACCGACGCTGTCGGCGCGTTCGAGAATCTCGAAATCCTCGATGCCGGCCTGCTTGAGTCGCACCGCCAGCCCCAGTCCCGAGAAGCCGCTGCCGATGATCAGCACCGACATCGCCCCGCTCTCGCCACCGCCCGCATCGAATGCCATGTTCTCGCCCCTCGTTCTGACAATCAGTGTTGTCACTTTATATTTGACAACGGTTCATGTCAACATTGCCGGATGACGACTTCGAAAACCCCGGCGACCGGTCGGCGCTTCCGCGGGCTCGACGGCCAGCAACGCCAGCGGCAGCGTCGCGAACAGCTGATCGAGGCGGGCCTGCATGCCTTCGGCAGCAAGGGCTATCACAGCGCCGGCGTGCGCGAGATCTGCGGCGAAGCCAAGCTCACCGAGCGCTACTTCTACGAATCCTTCGCCAATCGCGAAGCCCTGTTCCTGGCGGTCTACGAGCACGCCATCGAAACCGTCCGCGCCGCCGTCGTACAGGCACTCGGCCGCTCCGATCGCGATGTCCGCAGCCTTGCCCGCAGCGCGATCCGCAGCTTTCTCGAAACCCTGCGCGACGATCCGCGCCTGTCGCGCATCCTGCTGATCGACGCCTTGACGGTCAGCGCCGATGTCGGTCGCCAGTCGCAGCTGGCCACGCAGAGCTTTGCCGATCTGGTCGGCTCGGTGATCGTGTCGCTGTATCCGCAACTGCCGAAGCAGGATCTCGACATCCAGCTGATCGCCAATGGCCTGGTCGGCTCGACCGTGTACCTGGTCATGCACTGGGCGTTCAAGGGCTTCGACGAGCCGCTGGAGAAAATGCTCGCGCACTGCGTGCTGTTCTACGACGCCGCCATCGCACAGGCCGAGCAGCTCACCGCGGCGAGCTGAACCGATCACAAAAGGGGGAATTTCATGAAGACCGTATTTCGCATCGTCGCTTTCATCTTCGCGCTGGCGATCGCCTACGTCGCCGCCGATCATCTGTTCCCGGCACCGATGTCGAAGGGCGCACTCGCGGTGCAGCACTGGCTTGGAGGCGTCGAGCGCAAGACCCTGCAGATCCCCGGCTTCCAGATCGCCTATCTCGATGGCGGCCAGGGCGAACCGCTGGTGATGGTGCACGGCATCGGCGCGGACAAGGACAACTGGGCGCAGATCGCGCCGTTCCTGCGCGGCAGCGGCCGTCTGATCGCCCCGGACCTGCCCGGTTTCGGCGAAAGCAGCAAGCCGATGGACGCCGACTATTCGATCGGTGCACAGGCCGAACGGCTGGGCCAGTTTCTCGATGCGCTGAAGCTGCCGCGCGCGCATCTGGCCGGCAATTCGATGGGTGGCGCGATCGTGCTCGAATTCGCGCACCTGCACCCGGAACGCGTGCAGAGCCTCTGGTTGCTCGATCCGGCCGGCGTCGGCTCGGCAAAGGAGTCGGAAATGTTCCGCGCCTATCGCGAGAGCGGGCAGTTCCTGCTGTTCGCGAGGACACCCGACGATTTCGCGCACGTGATGAGTCTCGTGATGAGCCGCCAGCCGCCGGTGCCGTACAGCGTCAAGCACGAACTCGCGCTCGCCGCCGCCGGAAACTATGAGCTTCACACGCGGATCTTCCGCGATCTCACCGCCGAAACCCCGCACCTCGAACAGGAGGTCGCCGGCCTGGCCACACCAACCCTGATCGTCTGGGGCCTGCAGGACCGGGTGCTCGATCCGTCCGGCGCCGAAATCCTGCATCAGGCGCTGCCGAACTCGCAGCTCGTGATGATGCCCGGCGTCGGGCATTTGCCGATGCTCGAAGCCCCGCACCAGGCGGCTGCCGATTACAGGAAGTTCCGTGCCGGCCTGCCGCTCGCGAACCTGCGCTGAGTCGGCGTCCGCGATGGATCGGATCGCAACCCGCAGCGTCGAAGCCAACGGCCTGCGTTTCAATGTCGCGGTCGCCGGTGACGGCCCGACCGTCCTGCTGTTGCACGGCTTTCCGGACACGCTGCGCGTCTGGCACCGCCAGATCGGCGTGCTCGCTGCCGCCGGTTATCGTGTCATCGCACCGGACCAGCGTGGCTGCGGCAACAGCGAGATGCCGACCAGCGTGCGCGCCTACCGCCTCGAAAATCTTGCGAACGACATCATTGCCCTGCTCGACGCGCTCGGCATCCACGAACCGGTCCATCTGGTCGGCCATGACTGGGGCGCGGTCGTCGGCTGGCAGCTGGCCATCGAACACGCCGCACGCTTCCGCAGTTTCGCGGTGATGTCGGTCGGTCATCCAGCCGAATATCGACGAGGCTTCGAACAGAAATGGCGCTCCTGGTACATCTACCTCTTCCTGCTGCGCGGACTCGCGGAGCGCCTGATCCGCGCCGGCAACTGGCGCGCGATGCGGACACTGGTCGATGACCCGGGCGAAAACGAGGCGAGGGTCGCGGCACTGTCACGCCCGGGCCGACTGACGGCCGGTCTGAGCTGGTATCGGGCCAACGTCTGGCAGGTGCTGACACGTCGTTTCGGTACAACGCCGCTACCCGTGTTCGGCATGTGGAGCGATGGTGACTTCGCGCTGGCCGAAAACCAGATGCGCAATTCGGGGCGACACGTCACCGGTCCCTGGCGCTACCAACGCATCGAAGGCGCGTCGCACTGGTTGCAGATCGACCGTGCCGACGACATCAATCGCCTGCTGCTGGCTTGGTTCGCGGCACCGTCGGACGGATTTCCCGCCTAGGGCTTTTGAGGGGCCGGTGGCGCCTGTCGCAGATCCTTGATCATCGCGACGCAGTCGTTGTCCTCGCCCAGACCGAGCTGAATCGTCGGAATCAGCGCGGCGAGCGGCGTCAGCAAGACGCCGAGCGCCGTCGCGACCCCGCCGCGCAGTGCCAGCGCCCCGGCTTCCGGCCGGATGCGCGGCGAGCGTAGCGGGCCGGTGATGCCGATCGGCGCCGCCAGCGAGCCGATATTCATCCGCTTGGGCTGCGTGCGAATCCTGTAGTCGATCGTTTCGTGCGTCAGGTCGATGCTGCCGGTGCCCAGCAGATTGGCTTCCGAGGTATCGAAGAGCGCGGTATTGGTCGTGATCTGGCCGTCGTCCAGACCCAGATCGACGACCATGCAGCGCAGCTTCGCGCGCCTCGGCAGGCCGAGCGCTGAAATCAGCGAGTTGCCGAGATCGAGACCGGCCAGATTGACGAGCAGCGCGCTGATATCACCGCCGCTCATGAACAGCTTCAGGCTGCCGTCACCGGCACCGAGCATTGCCGCGAGCGAATTGCCGTGGGTGTCGAGCGTCGCGCGACCGCCGATCGTGCCGGTGCCGCGAAAGATCGTGAGCTTGTCGACGATCTTGCTGAAATCGAGCTGACGGAAATCCAGATCGGCTGTCGCGTGAACCGGACTGCGGCGTCCGTCGAGCGCGACATCGGCGACGACGCTGCCCTTGCCGACCCCGAGCTTCAACGGCTTGACGCTGATCAAGCCGTCGTCGATCGCCAGATGCGCATCGAGCGTGTCGATCGGCATCTTGTTGCTCTCGATCTTCGCCACGTCGTAGTGCACGTCGAGGTCGGCGGCGCGGATGCGTGGCAGCGCAATCGGCGTGTCCGGCAGCAACTTGCCACGCCTGGCCTGCGTGGCGCGCGAGGCCTTCTGCTCGGCGCTGTCATTCGGCGCATCGGCGGCGCCCGGCGTCGCGCCGACGAAGCCGGACAGATCGCTCCACACCACCCTGCGGGAATGCGCGAGGATGCTGATCTTGCGGCGCCGAGTCCCGCTTGCGGGAATCACGCTGACGTTGCCGGCGATATCGCTTTGTCCGTAGTGGCCATCGATCCGGCGGAAGCGGATCGCGCCGCTGGCGCGGTCATAGTCGAGATCGCCGGCAATCCGGTACGGCGGTGACGGAGGCAGCGGCACACCGGTCAGCGGATACAGATCGGCCAGGCTGTTGCCGCGAAAGTCGAGCGTCAGCCTGGCGCCGGCGAACGCCAGAGGATTGACCAGGGTCCCGTTCAGCGTGACCTGGGTATCGCCATTCTCCACGCGCAAGTCGACCGGATACGGCGTTGCCGGATCGCGCAGCGACAGCACCGAGCCGCCGACGAACCGGCCGTTGATCGGCGCATCGGCGTAGCGACCGCTGATGTCGACGCGCAGTGCGGGTTCCCCGCCCCGCTCGCGCGCCTCGGTGCGGATCTTCAGGCGGAAATCGGACTTCAGGGTCGGCTCGACGATGTGCACGTCGCCGTCGCGAATCGTCAGGCTGCCGATGTCGATCGCCGGCGGCCTGCCACCCGGCTGTTCGTTCCCCTTGCTCTGCAGGGCATCGAAAACATAGTTCGGTTTTCCGGAAGGCCCGGGGCCGAGCTCCGCCACGGGCCTGTCGATTTCGACATCCAGCAACGACAGCCGGCCCTTGAACCACGCCCAGGGATCGAGATGAATCGCCAGGCGCTCGACGCTGGCGAGATGGCTGTCGTTCGGAAAGTCCGGCGGATTGGCGACGGCAATTCCGTCGACGATGATCCAGGGATGCCAGCGCAGCTTCACATCGAAATGCGCCAGCGTGACCGGCCGACCCAGGACCGACGACACCTCACGCGCGATCAACGGTCGAAACCAGTTCCAGTCCCACAGCGCGATCAGCAGGACCAGGGCCGACACCAGACCCGGCACGACGTACCGCATCACGCGTCGCTGCGATTTTTCTGGCGCCATTGCCGACTCCTGAGCCAATCAGGCTTGCCGGGCATGGTTGCCGGCCGATACTGAGCCTGCGCTGACGCGCGCCCGATCGCTGCCGGCAGCCGCGGTCGCCGTCTCGGCGTCGCCCCCTCAATGTCGGCGCGCGCAAGCTGCGCATCGAGCCGCTGCGGAACAAGGCAGGAACTGGTCGCAGCCGGACCTTCCGACGCCGGCCCGGGCGCTTGACGCAATGCCTTCAGTTCCGGTCCGCAGCAGCCGCCGCCTGATCGCGAAGCTGCTGCAGCGCAAGCGACGACAGCAAGTGTCCGCCGAAGATGACCGCCTCGATGCGACGGGTGTTGCGGATATCGGCGAGCGGATCGGCATCGAGCAGCACGAGATCGGCGCGCAAACCCGGCGCTATGGCGCCGGTCTCGTTCTGCAGGCCGAGATACTCCGCGGCGTTGCGGGTCGCCGCCTGCAGGGCCTGCATCGGCGTCAGCCCGGCGTCGACCAGCGCCGCCAGTTCATCGTGCAGACCAAAGCCCGGCCATGCATACGGGTCCGGGCTGTCGGTTCCCGCGAGAAAGCGCACGCCGGCCCGCAGCATCGCCGGAATCATGGCGCGGTCCATCTCGTAGGAGCGCTGCTCGATCTCGCGATCTTCGGCGTCGCGATTCTGGATGCGGCCGTCCTGGCGAGGGTCCCAGCGGATGCGCTGCGATCGCTGGATGTAGCGCAGGCGCGGATCGCCGGCGATCGCCGGGTCCGGCTGCGCGAAGAAGCGCCGCTGCACCAGCGTCGGCACCTGCCAGGTGCCGTTGCGGGCAAAGCGCGCGAACAGGGCATCGGCCTTCTGCGGATCGTAGCTGTCGAGCACGCCGCGCAGATAGTCGCGCCGCAAGCGCCGGCGCTCGTCGGCGTCGCTGCTGGCGAGCATCGCCGCCTTCTCGCGCATCAGCCCGTCTTCGCGGCTGGAACAGGCGAACAGCACATTGAACAAGTGCTCAATGCTCTTCTGGCCGGCGTCGGACGCTTCTCGCGCCGACACCGAGAACGGCACGTGGCCGGCGAACGGCATGCCGAGTCGGCGCGTCGTGTCGGCGATCGCGAAATAGGCATCGCGCGGCAGTCGGTTGTAGACCTTGATGAAATCGGCGCCCTGCGCATGCAGCTCGACGACCGTGGCCTCGGCCGACGCGGCATCGGTGACGACGCGGCTCAGATGCGGCAGAACCGGATACGGGCCATCGACCAGCGGCCCCGCTGCAAACAGGTGCGGACCGAGCCGCGTGCCGTCCTCGACCTCGCGCTTGAGCCGTCCGATTTCGGCCAGCGGCAGTTCACCGCCCATGTCACGGACGCCGGTGATGCCGTTGGCGATCAGCAACGGGAAATACGTCTCCACGCGCCCCGGCCGCATCAGATGCACATGCATGTCCCACAGTCCCGGAATCAGGAAACGGCCGCGACCGTCGACGAGCTGCGTGCCGGCCAGCAAATGCAGGGTTTTGGCCGGCGTCACCGCCGCGATCCGGCCACCCTGCAGGAGCACACTCATGTCAGTCTGCGGTCCGCCGCGCCCATCGATCACGGTTACGTGCGTGATCGCCAGCGCTGCCGGCTGGGCAAAGGCGGCCAGCGCCGGCAGCGCCGCCAGCGTCAACGCCGCGATCGATCGCAACCTGGAGATGGCCATGTCGACTCCCGCAGCGTGCGCCTCGAGTTTGCTCGACAGCGAGTATGAGCCGAACAGGCAGCTGCACGGACGCGCTGTCCGACCGGCCTTCGATCTCGCAGACAGGCCGCCGAAGGCGGCAGGAATCCGACGGACGGCGAAACGCCGGCTTGTGCGGCGGACCGTCGCTTGGCAAGCTGCAACGGCCTGCAGCCATGCCGTAGGAGGAGATATGCAAGAGCCGCAAGACCGGCCGGCAAATCCGGAAGGCCCGTCGACGCCAGTCGCGGTCGAAGCGCCCGCGCATCCCTGGCTCGATGCGCTGACCGAGCCGTTTGCCATCGAACTCGCCGAGCCGCCGCCGGATGACCCCGATGCGACACCGCGGCCGCGCTGCGGTGCCCAGATCAGCACCTGGTGGACGCGCCTGATCTAGCTGGCCGGAACGCCACATCCGGCAAAGCCGGCGCCGACCCTTCGTCTTCGCCGATAATGCGCGTCCGCCGTCAGCCGTCGAAGCCGTGTCGCGCCCCACCCTGCCCCCGCCGAACCCCTGGCGCTTCTGCGTTGCGCCGATGCTGGACTGGACCGATCGTCACTGCCGGTACTTCCTGCGTCAGATCTCGCAGCACGCACGCCTCTATACCGAGATGGTGACGACCGGTGCCATCCTGCATGGCGACCGTACGCGCTTCCTGCAATTCGATGCCGTCGAGCATCCGGTCGCGCTGCAGCTGGGCGGCTCCGATCCCGTGGCGCTGGCTCAATGCGCCGCCATCGGCGAGCAGTTCGGTTACGACGAGATCAATCTGAACTGTGGCTGTCCGTCCGATCGCGTGCAGGGCGGCGGCTTCGGTGCCTGTCTGATGAACGAACCGGAACAGGTCGCCGCCGCGGTGCGCGCGATGCGCAGCGCGACGTCCCTGCCCGTCACCGTCAAGCACCGGATCGGCGTCGACGATTCGGACGAATACGAGTTCATGCAACGCTTCGTCGCGACGGTTGCCGACGCCGGTTGCAAGGTCTTCATCGTGCACGCCCGCAAGGCCTGGCTGAAAGGCCTGTCGCCGAAGGAAAATCGTGAAATCCCGCCGTTGCGCTACGAGGCCGTGCACCGTCTCAAACTGGCGTTTCCGCAGCTGACGATCGTGCTCAACGGCGGCCTGCGTGACGTCTCGCTGGGTGAACTGCAACTGCAGCACGTCGACGGCGTGATGATCGGGCGTGAGGTCTACGAAAACCCGTACTTCCTCGCCGAGGTCGACGCACGCCTGTTCGGCAACGGCCGCCCCATTGCCGCGCGCGACGAGATTCTCGCGCACATGATCGACTACGCCGCGCGCGAACTCGAACGCGGTGCCGCGCTCAACCATATCACCCGCCACCTGCTCGGACTGTATCGTGCGCAGCCGGGTGGCCGCGCCTTCCGGCGCGTGCTCTCGGAAGGTGCGCACCGGCCGGACAGCGACGCCCGCTTGCTGCTGGCGGCACGCGAGGCGATGGACGCGTTACCATCCTCGGCTGCGGCCTGAATGCCGCAGTTTTCTACAAACGATAAAACCGGAATTGCCATGACCACCGACATCACCCGCGTCCGCATCGACACCACGCACGGCGCGATCGAACTTGAACTCGACGCCGCGAAGGCGCCGAAGACCGTTGCCAACTTCGTCCAGTACGCCAACGACGGCCACTACGACGGCCTCGTCTTTCACCGTGTCATCAAGGGCTTCATGATCCAGGGCGGCGGTTACGATGCAAGCTACGACCAGCGCAAGACGCGTGCGCCGATCGGCATCGAATCGGCCAACGGCCTGAAGAACGATCGCGGCACGATCGCGATGGCGCGTACCTCCGATCCGAATTCGGCGACCTCGCAGTTCTTCATCAACCACGGCAACAACGACTTCCTCAACCATCCGGGCCAGGACGGCTACGGCTATGCGGTGTTCGGCAAGGTCAGTGCGGGCATGGACGTGGTCGACAAGATCGCCGAAACGCCGACCGGTTCGGCGCGTCCCTTTGGTCGCGACGTGCCGGAAACGCAGGTCGTGATCGACAAGGTCACGGTGATCTGAGCTGCAAGCCTCCGCATTGCGAGCACGGCGAAGCAATCGAGCAGTGCCGCTGGATGGCTTCGTCGCTACGCTCTTCGCAATGACGACCTCCAGGCGGTGCCTGCTCAAGCTCGGGTCCGGCGCATGATTTTGCTGCTATCCGATTTGCATCTGCCGGACGAGCCCTCGCCATTGCGCGAGGGCTTTCTGCATTTTCTCGAGGGTCCGGCGCGCGATGCCGATGCGGTCTACATCCTGGGCGACCTGTTCGAATACTGGGTCGGCGACGACGTCGGCCTGAAAAACCATGCTGCCGAGGTCGCCGCACTGGCGGCCTTGCATCGAAGCGGCGTGGCGCTGTACTTCATGGCCGGCAATCGCGACTTCCTGATCGGTGCCGGCTTTGCTGCCGCAACCGGCGTCACGCTGCTGCAGGACCCGCAGGTCCTCGAACTTGGCGGCACGCGCACGCTGATCTCACACGGCGATCGCTACTGCACGGACGATGTCGGCTATCAGCGCTGGCGCCGCTTCTCGCGCAATCGCCTCGCGCAATGGCTGTTCATGCGCCTGCCGCGCCGGCGCCGCCTCGCAATCGCCGGCGGCCTGCGCGAAAAGAGCGGCGCCGAAAAGCGCAACAAGGCGTCGGCGATCATGGACGTCAACGAAGACGCGATCCGCAACGCGATGCAGCAACACGGTGTCAGCCGCATGATTCATGGTCACACGCACCGCCCGGCCGATCATCTGCTGCAGTTGCGTGCCGGCGCCCGCGCGATGCGCATCGTGCTAGCCGACTGGCATCCGGACCACATGGAATACCTGTCCGTCGACGCGTATGGCGTCTGCGTACGACGGCGCATCGAAACGTCGCCGCCGTCCACCGCAACCGCCTACAGAGCCCGCTAGCAGCGCCCGGCCCGCCAACGCCTCGCGAGGTGGACGCAGTGCGGTCGGACCGCACAGACCTCAGGACACGCAGGCGCGCGGCGTCGTGCAGGCGCTTTCCTCGATCTGGATCGTGCTGTGCTCGATACCGAAGCGGGTTTCGAGCAGGCCGTGGATCGCCATCAGAGCGGCATCCCGACCAGCGTCGGCGCGCAGCGTCGCATGCAGGGTCACCACCGTCTTGCTGTCGCTCAGCGACCAGGCGTGCACGTGATGGACGCTCTCAACCGCGTCGACCCCGGTTTCGAGCGCGTCGATGATCGACCGCTCGTCGAGACCCGGCGGCGTACCTTCGAGCAGTACATGTGCCGATTGACGCGCAATGTGCCAGCCGGTCCGCACCATCACCAGGGCAACGAAAGCCGACAGCAGCGGATCGGCGATCATCCACCCGCGCCACCAGATCAGGGCGCCGGCCAGCAGGGCCGCCGCGCTGCCGAGCAGATCACCGAGTACATGCGCCAGCGCACCGCGCACATTGAGATTCTGTTCGCCGCCGGACAGGATCGCGAACGCGAGCAGATTGACGACCAGGCCGAGCACCGCGATCAGCATCACCACGCCACCCTGCACGCTGGCCGGCTGCCACAGGCGCAGCATGGCTTCGATCAGAATCCAGGCCGACAGGGCCAGCAGGCCCACGCCATTGACGAACGCCGCCAGCACCTGCCAGCGGTGATGGCCGTAGCTCATGCTCGGCGTCGCCGGTCGCCGCGCGGCGCGGACGGCAAGAAACGCCATCGCCAGCGACGCCGCGTCGGTCAGCATGTGCGCGGCGTCGGCAAGCAGCGCCAGCGAACCGGCAATGAGGCCACCGGCGACTTCGGCGAACATGAACCCGCCGGTCAGCAACAGCGCCAGCAGCAGCTTGCCTTCCGACGCATGGGCACCGTGATCATGCGTGTGGCCGTGATCGTGGTCATGACCGGCGTGGTCGTGGGAATGGTCGTGCGGCATCGGAGCGCGATCGGTAGCGGGGCGGCCTATCCTAACAGCGCGAGAGGCCCGACCGGCATCATGTCGTCGCCAGTTCCGCGTCGACGAAGCCGGCGGCATGCCGGGCCGGCAGATTCAGCGGCGGACGCAGGCGTACGCCATGCTCGATCAGCAGCGTCCGGAAAGTCGCCGCGGCATCGAGCCCCCGCTGCGCGCAGAGGTAGCGGAACCAGCGCGTGCCGATTTCGACGTGGCGAACCTCCTCGCGCAGGATCAGTTCGAGAATCGCGACGGTCTCCAGATCACCGACCTTGCGCAGGCGCGCGATCATGCCCGGCGTGACATCGAGCCCGCGCGCTTCGAGCACGCGCGGCACCAGCGCCATGCGCAGCAACGCGTCGTGCGCGGTCTTCTCGGCCGCCTCCCACAGACCGTTGTGCGCGGCGAAATCGCCGTAGTCGAAGTCCAGCATCTGCAGGCGCGCACGCAGCATCGCGAAATGCCGTGCCTCGTCCTGCGCAACGCCGAGCCAGTCGGCGTAGTAGCGCGTCGGCAGGCCGGCGAAGCGCCAGCCTGCATCAAGTGCGAGATTGATCGCGTTGAATTCGATGTGCGCGATGGCGTGCAGCAAGGCGGCGCGGCCCTCGACCGAACCGAGTGCACGCTGTGGCACGTCGTGCGGGTGAATCAGCGCCGGCCGCGCCGGCCGACCGGGAACCGGCCGTGGATCGTCATCGACATCGTCGACCTCGTTGCCGCCCAGGGCGGCGACGCGCCGGCATTTCTCGGCCGGATCGGTCTCGACCAGCGCGGCATGCCAGGCCCGGCGCGTGCGCATGTCCATGGTTAGGGCCTGTTAACGCCAATGGTGTCGCTGTGGTGGCGCATGGCAATCCCCAGGAAGCGGCTCGCAACGCCGCATGGCGGCTTGCCAGGCACCACCCTGAAGGGGCCGGGCCGTTTTGCCGCAGCGCGGCGTCTCTCGTCATTCATGTACGTCAAGTACACCTCACTCCTCGTTCCTTGCGCTGCGGCAAAACAACCTCGGCCACAGTGACGCCATCAGCGTTAACAGGCCCTAGAGGTGCAGGCTGCGGGCGAGATCGGCGGTCAGATCCTTCAGATCCTCCAGACCGACGGCAATGCGCAGCAGGCCCTCGTCGATGCCGGCAGCGGCGCGCGCTTCGGCACTGATGCGTGCATGCGTGGTGGTCGCCGGATGCGTGATCGTCGTGCGCGTGTCACCAAGATTGGCGGTGATCGAGATCAGCCGCGTCGCATCGATGACGCGCCAGGCGGCCTCGCGGCCGCCCTCGACTTCGAAGGCCAGCACACCACCGAAGCCCGACTGCTGGCGGCGCGCGAGCTCGTGTTGCGGATGGCTTGCCAGGCCCGGATAGAACACGCGCCTGACGCTGGCCTGTTCGCTCAGCCATTCGGCAAGACCATGCGCATTCTCGCAATGCGCTTTCATCCGCACCGACAGCGTTTCCAGTCCCTTGAGGAACACCCAGGCATTGAACGGACTCAGGCACGGTCCGGCGGTGCGCATGAATCCGAATACGTCCTTGCCGACCCGTTCGGCATCGCCGACGATCGCGCCGCCGATGCAGCGGCCCTGGCCGTCCAGATACTTGGTCGCCGAATGAATGACGAAGTCGGCACCCAGCCTGAGCGGCTGCTGCAGCACGGGCGTCAGGAAGCAGTTGTCGACACACAGCAAGGCGCCATGGCGGTGCGCGATGTCGGCCAGCGCCGCAATGTCGGCAATCTCGACCAGCGGATTGGTCGGTGTCTCGGCAAACAGCAGGCGCGTGTTGGCCTGGATCGCCTGCTCCCAGGCAGCGAGATCGGTCTGATCGACATAGCTGACGCCGATGCCGAACCTGCTCAGCACATTGTTGAACAGACTGATCGTCGACCCGAACAGGCCGCGCGAGCTGACGATGTGATCACCCTGCCTGAGCAGCGACAGGCAAAGCGTCAGCACCGCCGCCATGCCGCTCGCGGTCGCCACGCAACTCGCGCCACCTTCCATCGCCGCCAGACGCTTCTCGAATGCTTCCGTGGTGGGATTGGTGAAGCGTGAATAGATGTAGCCGGGTTCGGCGCCGGAAAACACCGCCGCCGCCTGTGCCGCGCTCTCGAACACATAGCTGGAGGTCAGCGACAAGGCCGCCGAGTGCTCGCGGTTCGCCGTACGGGGTTCCGCCGCGCGCACGCCGAGCGTCGCACTGCCCCACTGCGGATCGAAGAAGTCCTGCATTGCCTTCACTCCTGCGGGCAATGAAAAAGCCCGCCAGCATCGATTCATGCCAAACGGGCTCACGCCCCTGTTTAGCGACATTTATTGGCGTTCCACAAACGCCGCGCCTGCAAGCTGGGAGCAAATCGGCGCCGCGCAAAGGTAAGGCGAAATTGTCCTTTGGGCAAGCGCGCAGCGCACGCGTGAGTCGGTGTCGAGCCTGACGCCGCGACGCGCAGCAGCCGAACCGCACGTGCGCTCAGGCGTTGCGCAGCTCGATGACCGTGGTCTGCGCCTTCTGTCGTGCCGCCTTGGCAGCGTCGGAACGGAACAGTTCGAGCTGGTTGAGATATTCCGTCGTCACGTCCTGCGTGATGTATTCGCCATTGAACACCGAGCAGTCGAAGCGCGTGATGTTCGGATTGCCGGCACGCACGGCGTCGACCAGATCCTCGAGATCCTGATAGATCAGGCGATCGGCACCGAGCATTTTTTCCAGCTCGTCGACGGTGCGGCCGTGTGCGACCAGCTCGCTCGAAGTCGGCATGTCGATGCCGTAGACGTTCGGATAGCGGACCGGCGGTGAAGCTGAGGCGAAATAGACCTTCCGCGCGCCGGCGGCACGCGCCATTTCGACGATTTCCTTCGAGGTTGTGCCGCGCACGATGGAGTCATCGACCAGCAACACGTTCTTGCCACGGAATTCGAGGTCGACCGGATTGAGCTTCTGGCGCACCGATTTCTTGCGCTGGGCCTGGCCGGGCATGATGAAGGTGCGGCCGATGTAGCGGTTCTTGATGAAGCCTTCCCGGTAGTGCACGCCGAGGCGGGCAGCAAGCTCGGCGCCGGCGACGCGCGAGGTATCGGGGATCGGGATGACGACGTCGATGTCGTGTTCCGGCCACTCGCGGAGAATCTTCTCGGCGAGCTTGACGCCCATGCGCAGGCGCGCCTTGTAGACGTAGATGTCGTCGATCACCGAGTCCGGGCGCGCGAGATAGACGTGCTCGAATATGCACGGCGAGTAGATCGGATTGGCGGCGCACTGGCGCTTGTGCAGCTTGCCGTCGAGCGTGATCAGCACGGCTTCGCCGGGTGCGATGTCGTCGACGAACTCGTAACCGAGCGCGTCCAGCGCGACCGATTCCGAGGCGATCAGGTAATCCGGGCCCCTGGCGGTCTCGCGCCGGCCGTAGACGATGGGGCGGATGCCATAGGGATCGCGGAAGCCGACCACGCCGTAGCCGGTGATCATCACCACACAGGCATAGGCACCGCGACAGCGCAGGTGCACACCCGACACCGCCGCGAAGATGTCGTCCGGGGTCAGACGCAGCACACCCCGCTGCAGCAGCTCGTGAGCGAAAACGTTGAGCAGGACTTCCGAATCCGAGTCGGTGTTCAGATGGCGGCGGTCTTCGAGAAACAGCTCCTGCTTGAGCTCTTCGGAATTGGTCAGGTTGCCGTTGTGCGACAGCGCGATGCCGAACGGCGTGTTGGTGTAGAACGGCTGCGCTTCGGCTGACGTCGACGTGCCGGCCGTCGGATAGCGGACATGCGCCACGCCCATGTTGCCGCGCAGCTTGGCCATCTGGTCATCGGCATTGAAAACGTCGCGCACCAGGCCGTTTTCCTTGCGCAGGAACAGACGATGACCCTCGTTGGTGATCATGCCCGCGGCGTCCTGACCACGATGCTGAAGCATCGTCAGGGCATCGAACAGATCCGAATTGACCGCGACGTTTTGGGAAACGATACCGGCGATTCCACACATGACTAGTGTCCTGTCCTGCAAAGATGTTGGCGAAACCGCCGAACGGAAGGGATGCCCGACACCAGGCGCCGACGAAGTCCGGTGCGATGGCGAGCAGAGGAAACGCCGTCGGGTGCTGATGAGCCCGGCGGGGTCATGACACTGTTTGCGCAAGCGAGCACTAGGAATCCGTGGAAGACGTGGTCTGCAGTCTGGCGGGCGCCGCCGAAATGAAATCCAGCCAGCGCTGCGGTATGACGGTTTCGAGTCCGCGCGCCAGACCGACGACATGCGGCACGATCGTCGACTGTCGCCACCACGGGTCCTCGGCGGCGCCGAGCCGACCGGCAACCAGCACGAACAGCGCCAGTCCGATCACCGCGCGCAGCACGCCGACACCGCCACCCAGCGTCCGGTCGGATGCGGAAAAGCTGCTTTCGCGCACGGCCTGGACGGCGATATGGGTGAAGATCGCGCCAAGCAGCAGCACGGCAAAGAACACCAGCCCGCAGGCGACCGCTTCGCGCAGTGCCGGGTCGGCGATATGGGGTTCGAGCAGTTTCGCCGCACGGCCACCGAACAGCGCGGCCAGCGCGAACGCGAAAATCCAGGTCGACAGGCTCAGGACTTCGCGCGTGAAGCCGCGCATCACGCCGACGAGTACGGAGATCAGCGCGAGTGCGGCGATGCAGTAGTCAATCCAGGTCATGCGGCGCGCGGCGTGGAGTGGCCGCGATTCTAGCATCGCCAACCCGTTCACGCCGAAGGCACGTCGGCGCGACGAATTGGCAGCGGATCGCCGGCTGATATCGGGTTTTGCAAACACGGCGCCGTCGCAATGGCGGCGGCGCACGGCAAATCAAGGCGTGACCAGCTGCGATCCCGGATAGCCGAGCGCCTTGATCCGTTCGAACGCCTGCTGTGCGGCGATCTCGCTTGCGTAAGGGCCGGCGCGCACGCGATAGATCGTGCCCTTGCCGTTGTCGATCGGCGCCAGGATGGTCGGTTGGCTGATCGATTGCAGTCTGGTCTGCACCTTGCGCGCGTTGTCGATGTCGGCAAAGCCGCCAACCTGCACGAACCAGTGCGACGTGGCAGCTGCCGGTGCCGGCGTCGTGGCATGCACTTCGGCGGGCTTTGGAGCAACCGCGGCTGACGCGGGCTTGGCTGGTGCTTCCGCCGGTTTGCTCGGCGCGGGCGTGGGCGCAGCGGGCCTGGTGCCCGGCTTCGGCTCCGGCTTCGGCTCCGGCGCCGGCGCCGGCTTCGCCACCGGCGGAGGCTGCGCTTCGCTCGGTTTGTCCGTGCTGGTCGCGGCACTGGCAACCTCGGTCTGCGCCGCAGCGGCGGTCGCCGAATCCGGCTTCAGCGCCGGCTCGAGCGCAAGCTTGACGGGTTTGCGATCGTCGGCTGGAACCGCGTCGGGCGCATCGTCGTCGCCGCTGCTAGCCGGGTCCTGTGCATCGGCAACGTCGTCGTCGCCACTGTCCCCCACGTCACCGCTGGCGGGCGCGGGATCGGCAGCGTCCGCCGGCGCCGGCGCGGCGAGCGTCTGCGGCAAGGCGGTACTCGGCGTCGGCATCGACGGCGATGCGTTGACGACATCGTGCAGCGGAATCGTGACGACATCGACCCCGCCCTGTTGTGCCGACTGTTCAGGTGTCGGCAACAGCGACACGGCCACAAAGGTCGCTGCCAGCAGTACCGCGGCGCCGGCCAGGCGGCGCTTCAACTTGTCATCCATGGGCATCCAGTTCGTTGATGGCAGCCGCGACCGTCAGGAACGAACCGGTCACCGCCACGCTGCCCGCTGCACCCGCGTGCTCGCGGGCACAGCGCAGGGCCGCGCCGATATTGTCGCAGGTCTGCGCCGAGATACCCGCGTCCCGCAGGCGGGTTTGCAATGCCGCTGCCGTCAGGCCGCGCGGGCCCGGCAGACCGATTACCAAGAACCTGTCGACCACCGACACCAGCGCCCGCGCAACCGCCTCGACCGGTTTGTCGGCGAGCATGCCGAGGACCAGCGCACGCCGCGCCGGCGCCTGCGCGCCCAGCAGTTGTGCAAAAACCTCGGCTGCCTCGGCATTGTGGGCAACGTCGAGCAGTACGCCGCGATAACGCTCGCCGCGCCCGCGCAAGGACTGCAGCCTGGGCAGCGCCCGCTCGAAGGCATCGCGACGTACCGGTCGCCGGTGCTGGCCGGCATCGATCGCGGTGAATACGCCGGCGGCATTGCGGTACTGCATCGGTCCGGACAGCCCCGGCGCCGGCAGCTGGGTCCAGTGCTCGGCCTTGCCGATCCAGGTCCAGCGGCCATCATCGCCAATCCCGTAATTGAAATCGCGGCCCAGCTGCAGACGTGGCGCGTCCAGCATGGTCGCCGCGTCGATCACGGACTGTGGTGGCTCGGGATCGGCGACGACCACGGGCCGCCGTGCGCGAAAGATGCCAGCCTTCTCCCGACCGATCGCTTCGCGGCTGTCGCCGAGCCAGTCCTGATGATCGAGACCGACGTTGGTGAGCAGCGCGACATCGGCGTCGATGATGTTGACGGCGTCGAGCCGGCCGCCGAGGCCGACCTCGAGCACCTGCACGTCGACCCGCTGCTTGCGGAACAGCCACAACGCCGCCAGCGTGCCGAACTCGAAATAGGTCAGCAGATCGTCACCGCGCACGGCCTCGATCGCGTCGAACGCCGTACACAAGGCTGCATCGCTGACCGGTCGACCGTCGATCTGCACGCGTTCGTTGTAACGCAGGACATGCGGCGAGGTGTACAAGCCGACGTGATAGCCCGCCGCACGATAGATACCGGCCGCCAGTGTCGCACTCGAGCCCTTGCCGTTGGTGCCGGCGACGGTCAGCGTGTAACGCGAATCGCGCAGGAGATCGAGCCGCGCAGCGACCCGGCGGACACGATCGAGACCCAGCTCGACCGCTTTCGGATTCAGGGACTCCTGGCGCCGCAGCCATGCATCGAGGCTGCCGATAAAGGGATGCGTCACAAAAGCCCGGTCGGACCTACTCGGCGGCGGTGTCGGGAACGTCCGCCTTGACCTCGCCCGGCGCAAAGTGCGTCAGGATCGCGAGCAGGCGGAACAGCTTCTCGCGCATCTCGCGACGGTCGACGATCATGTCGATCGCGCCTTTCTCCAGCAGGAACTCGGCGCGCTGGAAACCCTCCGGCAGCTTCTGGCGCACGGTCTGTTCGATCACGCGCGGGCCGGCGAAGCCGATCAGCGCGCGCGGTTCGGCAATCTGCAGATCACCGAGTTGCGCGAAGCTCGCCGACACGCCGCCCATCGTCGGATGCGTCAGCACGGAAATGAACGGCAGGCCACGCTCGGCCAGCTTGGCCAGCGCAGCAGAGGTCTTCGCCATCTGCATGAGCGAGAACAGCGATTCCTGCATGCGGGCGCCGCCGGTGGCGCTGAAGCAGACATACGGCACGCCATATTCGAGACAGGCATTGACGCCGCGCACGAACTTCTCGCCGACGACGCTGCCCATCGAGCCGCCCATGAAGCTGAACTCGAAGGCCGCAGCCACCAGCGGCATGCCCATCAGGCGCCCACGCATCACGACCAGCGCGTCCTTCTCTTCGGTATCCGCCTGCGCTTCCTTGATGCGGTCGACGTACTTGCGGCTGTCCTTGAACTTCAACGGATCGCGCGGCGACACGTCGGCGCCAATCTCCTCGCGCGGCTCGGCGTCGAGAAAGTGATGGAGGCGCGCACGCGCGGCGATCGGCCGGTGATCACCGCACTTGGGACAGACTTCCAGCGTGCGTTCGAGTTCGGCGCGGTACAGCACCGACTGACAGGTTCCGCACTTGGTCCACAGACCTTCCGGCACATTGCGCTTGCGCGCTCCGCTGGTCAGCAGCTTCGATCCCGCAATCTTGTCGAGCCAGCTCATTGATTCCGTTCTGCCCTAGGCTGAGGTGTCTATGGTAGCCGCTTAGAGATTAGCCGGCTGCGCGGTCAGGCTGTCAAGCGCTTCGCGCAAGGCCGCCAGTCTTTCCTGCAGCACGGCGGGCAGCTCCGCGGGCCGATCCTGCAGGCGTTCGGCCTCGGCGACAAGGGCGCTGCCGACGACGACACCGTCGGCAATCGCGCCGACCGCCTTCGCCGACGCGGGATCGCGAATGCCGAACCCGACAGCCAGTGGCAGTGCGGTATGCCGGCGGATCATCGCCAGCTGCGTTGCGACACTGGCAACATCGAGCGTCGCAGCACCGGTCACGCCTTTCAGCGAGACGTAGTAGAGATAACCGCTGGCCTGCGCGGCGATCGCGGCGATACGGCTGTCCGGGCTGGTCGGCGCGAGCAGGAAGATGCAGTCCAGGCCCTGCGCACGCAGCACCGGCACGTAGCCCTGCGCCTCCTCGACCGCTAGATCGACCAGCAGCACCCCATCGACGCCGACCTGCCGGGCGCGCTCGGCAAAAGCCTGCACGCCGCGCGCTTCGACCGGATTCAGGTAGCCCATCAGCACGACCGGCGTGTCGGCGTCCCGCATCCGGAACTCGGCAACCATGTCGAGGATCTGCCAAAGCCCGGTGCCATGCCGGAGCGCGCGCTCGCAGGCGAGCTGGATGGTCGGCCCATCCGCCATCGGATCGGAAAACGGCACGCCAAGCTCGATCACGTCGGCACCGCCGCGCACCAGTGCATGCATCAATTCGACTGTGATATCCGGATTCGGATCGCCGGCGGTGATATACGGGACCAGCGCCTTGCGGCCCTGCGCTTTCAGCGCATCGAAACGGATCTTGAGACGGCTCATGCTGACTTTGACAGTCCGGACCGGGATGGCCGGCATGGAAACAGGATGTTCATAACGTGATGCCTTCGAGTCTGGCGATCGTGAAGATGTCCTTGTCACCGCGCCCGGACAGATTGACGACCAGGCGCTTGCCTGCGCCCAGCTGCGGCGCGAGTTTCCTTGCGTAGGCAAGCGCGTGCGAGGACTCCAGCGCCGGAATGATGCCCTCGAGGCGCGTCAGTTCGTGAAACGACGCCAGGGCCTCGTCATCGGTGGCGGCCACGTAGGTGACGCGGCCGCTGTCCTTGAGCCACGAGTGCTCGGGTCCGACGCCCGGATAATCGAGCCCGGCGGAAATCGAATGCGTGCCGAGGATCTGGCCGTTGTCGTCGGCCATGATGTAGGTGCGGTTGCCGTGCAGGATGCCCGGCTTGCCGGCCGACAGCGGCGCGGCGTGATCCGGCGTGTCGATGCCGCGACCGGCTGCTTCGACGCCGTACATCGCCACGCCCGCGTGGCCGATGAACGGGTGGAACAGGCCGATCGCGTTCGAGCCGCCGCCGACGCAGGCGACCAGTGCATCGGGCAGCGCGCCGAAACGCTCGGTGCTCTGCGCGATCACTTCGCGGCCGATCACCGACTGGAAGTCGCGCACCAGCAGCGGATAGGGATGCGGGCCGGCGACCGTGCCGATCACGTAGAAGGTGTCGTCGACATTGGTGACCCAGTCGCGCAACGCCTCGTTCATCGCGTCCTTCAGCGTCCTGGTGCCGCTGTGCACCGGCCGCACTTCGGCGCCGAGCAACTTCATGCGATAGACGTTCGGCGACTGGCGCTGCACATCCTCGGCGCCCATGTAGACCACGCACTTCAGCCCGAGCCGCGCGGCGATCGTGGCGCTGGCAACGCCGTGCTGGCCGGCACCGGTCTCGGCAATGATCCGCGTCTTGCCGAGATGCTTGGCCAGCAGAGCCTGGCCGACCGTGTTGTTGACCTTGTGCGCGCCGGTGTGATTGAGATCTTCGCGCTTGAGCCAGACCTCCGCTCCGCCCCATTTCCGCGTCAGGCGCTCGGCGTGGTAAAGCGGCGACGGTCTGCCGACGTAGTCGCGCAGGTCATTGTCGAATTCGCGCAGGAAGGCCGGATCGTCTTTCAGCCGCACGTACGCGTCGAGAAGCTCGCGCAGCGGTTCCATCAGCGTCTCGGCGACAAACTGGCCGCCGTACGGACCGAAATGGCCCTTGCGATCGGGGTAGTCGTAACTCATCGTTGTCGTGCTCATTTCAGTTTCTGGTCGGCGCGACGGACGGCCGCGACGAAAGCGCGCATCTTGTCGGCGTCCTTGACGCCGGGCCTGGCCTCGATACCGCTCGAGACGTCCACGGCGAACGGCCGCAGTGCCTTGATGCCGTTGCCGACATTGCCGGCCGTCAGGCCGCCGGCCAGCCACAAGGGTCTGGCCACTTTCGGCAAGGGCGTCCAGGCGAAGGTCTCGCCGCGACCGCCCATGCCGCCCGGCACGTGACTGTCGAGCAGCAGCGCGGACGCACTGGCGTAACGCCGCGCCTCGGCACGCAGCGACAGCCGGCCGCCCATTGCCAGTGCCTTGACATACGGGGTGTTGAAGCTCGCACAGAACGCGGCGTCTTCATTGCCGTGAAACTGCAGCAGGTCGGGGCGCACGGCGTCGATCGCCTCCTGCACGAAGCCCGCGTCGGCATCCTTGAACAGCACGACGCTGCCGACCAGCGGCGGCAGGCCGGCGCGCAGCTTCGCCGCTGTGTCGAGCGTGACGTGGCGCGGGCTGCCGGGGACCAGAATCAGGCCGATCGCATCGACGCCCAGCGCCACGGCAGTGGCGACGTCGCCGGGGCGACGCAGACCACAGAACTTGATGCGGGTGCGGAACAAAGCGGCTCGATCGTTCGGGCTCGCAGCGGAAAAGATGTCCCGTCAGGCGGGAAACCAGGGCTGCGGCGGTTTCGGGAGCGCGAATTCTGCCGGATATTGCGGCCCCACGAAATAGAGACCGCCAGCCGGCGCCGTGATTCCGGCCTCGCGACGATCCCGGCCGGCCAGTACCGCCGCCACCCATTCGACCGGTCGACGGCCCTGCCCGACTTCGGCAAGCGTGCCGACGATATTGCGCACCATGTGGTGCAGGAACGCATTGCCGACCACGTCGACGACGATGAAGTCGCGCACACGCCGCACCTCGACACGACGCAGCTCGCGCACCGGACTCGGCGCCTGGCACTGCGAATCGCGAAACGCGCTGAAATCGTGTTCGCCGATCAGCGCCCGCGCGGCGAGCTGCATCGCGTCGGCATCGAGCGGCCGCGGCCACCAGCTCGCGCGGTTCAGCATCAGCGCACTGCGCGCACGCTGGTTGTGGATGACGTAGCGATAGCTGCGTTCGATCGCGCCGTAGCGCGCATGAAAGGTCAGCGGCACTGCCTGCGCCCAGCGCAGGCTGAGATCGCCCGGAAGATTGGAATTGGTGCCGAGCAGCCAGGCGTAGTCACTGCGCTCGGCATCGGTGTCGAAGTGCACGACCTGTTGCAAGGCATGCACGCCGGCATCGGTGCGGCCGGCGGCAGTCGTGAATACCGGATGGTCGGCAACGCGTGCGAGCGCGCGCTCCAGTTCGGCCTGCAGCGTCTGCCGGCCACTCAGGGCCTGCCAGCCGCTGTAGCCGGTGCCGATGTACTCGACGCCGGCCGCGTAACGCGTCACAGCCTCACGCGTCAGGCAAGCCGCTCGACCAGCGCCCGCGCATCCTGCTTCTGCTGCGCGTTGCCTTGCGTCAGCACTTCATCGAGCAGGCTGCGTGCCATTTCGTGATCACCCATTTCGACATAGGCACGGGCCAGATCGAGCTTGGTCGAGGCTTCGTCGCCGGCGATGTCGGCGGCGTCGGTCGAAACCGTGTCGAAGTCGAACTCCTCGATCGTCGCCTCGGCCGAAGGCGCTGCGGCGCTCGGTGCCGGCTTCTGCGGTGTCGCCGGGCTGGCATCGAAATCGCCGAGATCGAAATCCAGCGACGACGACGCCTCATGCTCGCCCGCCACCTTCGCCGCCGGCGTGCCGGCAGCCGTTTCCGCTGGCATGTCGAAACCGCCGAGATCGAATTCCAGCGCATTGTCGTCGGCGACGGTTGCTGAAGGCGCAGCAGCAGGCACTTCGCCCTTGCCCAGATCAAGCGACGGCAACTCCAGATCGTCGAGCTTGAAATCGAGACCGTTGTCGGCCGTCATCGCCATTGCCGGCGCGGCGGCTTCCGGCGCTTTCGCCGGCTCGGCATCGAAGCTGAAGTCGAGCGCCATGTCGTCTGCCGGGGCAGTGGCATGCGAGTCAAAGCCCGGATCGAGATCGGTACTCAGCGAGCCTTGCGGCGCGTCCTTGAACAGTGTCGATTCCGGATCGAGCTGCTGCCCCATGATCGCCAGCTTCTGCCACTCGGCGCCCGCCAGCTTCGGCTTCAGGGCAGCGGCGGTCTGCTCGAATTCGCTGGTCTTGCCGGCTGCGAAATAGGTTTCCGCGAGCTTGATGCCGATATCCGTTCGTGACGGATCCTTCTCGGCGGCCTGACGCAGCAGCAAGGCCGCTTCGTCGTAAAGGCCATAGGCGAGATGGAAATCGGCTTCGGACACCGGATCGTTGGCATCGAGATCGATCTGCACGGTCTGCGTCGCGAACTGGCCGGTCAGATCGAAATCGACCGGAGGCAATTCGGCCGCCACCGCCTGGGTTTGCTCGGCTTCGTCGGCGCTCAGCTGCTGGGTCTGCAATTGCTGCGTCGGGATGTCGTCGCGCGTCGCTTCGGACAGACTCGCCTGCAGGCGATCGAGTTCTTCCTGTGGTGTGAGCTTTTGGGTCGAGGCAGCAGCAGCGGCAGCGGCCGCCTTGGCTGCGGGTGCCGCCGGCGCCACCGGAGTCGGCGTCGACAGCGGCATGCGCTTCGGCGTCGCGGCCGGCGCCGGCGCGGGTGGCGCACGGCGAGCGCGCCAGCGCGAGAACAGATAGGCGATGACGAACAGGATCAGCAGACCCACGATCAGCGGAATCAGCAAGGTCTCCAGCAGACCACCGTCGGCAGGCCGCTTCTTCGGGGCCGGCGGGGGGGCGGCAGCTGGCGCTTCCTCGACCGGCGTCGGCGCCGCCGTCTCGCCGCCATCGGCAGCCTGAGCAGCCGGCGCAGCGGTGGCCACCGCCGCATTGGAGTCGGCATTCGGTTCAGAACTTGCCGGCTCCGATGCGGCCGTGGGTTCGGCCGGCGTTGCAGCGCTCCCGACCTCGCTCGTGGATGACGTCGAGGCGGCGGCCTCGCTCGCCGATGCCGGCGCTGCAGCCGCTGGCGACGGCGTGACAGCAGCGCCCGCGTCTGCCTTCTTGCCCGAGCTTGAATTGATCGTCGAGGCCGGCGGCGGCGGTGGCGGCGTGATCCGGGTCGGCTCGATCACCGGCTTCTGCCGGTGCGGCGCGCTGCTGGTCGCCGCAGTCTGCGGCAGGCCACGCAGGCGTGCGATTTCACGATGCGCGTCGACGGCATTCAGCGCGCGCATGTCATCGACCGTCGGAATGCGCAGCATGGCGCCACGATTCAGCCCGTTGATCCCGCCGTCGAAAGCGCGTGGATTGCTGTTGTAAAGCGCAAGCAGCGCCTGATCCATGCTGACGTCGCTGCTGCCGCGCACGCGAGTCGCGATGCTCCACAGGGTTTCGGCGGGTTTGACCGGCCCATACAGTTCACCGTTGGTCGGCGCGACTGCGCTGCCATCGGCTGCCGGTGCTGCCGTTGTCGCCGGGCTGGCGGCGGCGGCCGGTTTGGTGGATTTGGCCGCCGGCTTGACCGGCTCCGAACGCGGCGCAAGCGGTCGCTCGTCCGGTGGCGGCACCGGATGCTGCACTTCTTCGAATACCGGCTGACCGCTGTCGGCCGCCTGGCCGATGGCAACCGGCGCGGGTGTCGGTTGCGGTGCCGCCGGCGCAGCCTTCGCAAGGCCCGGCGGATCGAGCAGCACGGTGTACTGGCGCAGGATGCGATTGCCGCCACCGTGCACCTCCAGCAGCATCTGCACGAACGGTTCGCGCTCGATCTTGTCGCTGCTCACCTCGATGCGCGGCGCACCGTCGGTGTTGATCGAGAATTGCAGGCTCGACAGGTAGTCGGCACGGTCAAGGCCGGCGCTGGCGAAATCTTCGGCGCTGGCCAGACCGACGCGCAGATCGGCAGCCGCGTCGGCACTGACCGAGGTCAGCGGGATCACGGCATCGAAACGTTCATTGAGATGCGAGCGGACCTGGATTTCTCCGAGTCCGAGCGCGCTTGCCGACGACAGCCACAGGCCAGCGGCCACAGCCGCTACAGACGAAACGATGCGCTTCATAGCCCTCCAAGCCCCCTTGGACTCCCGCCAGCCGCAGTCAATGATCTCATGCTACAGCTTAAATTGAGCGTATAAGCCCTTTTATACACGATCATTTATCAAAACGGCCACTGTCCGACGAAAATCCCGGGATCGGCGATGCTCGGCAACCGCGCCGGCAGTCGCCGACGGGCCGGCCGTGAAGCCCTGATTTGGCTGCGCGACGCGACTTGGATGATCGACCATCGCGCCATGGTGCCGCGCTCAGTCCAGATAGTCACGAACCAGAATTTCGGCGCTGGCAATGGCGTTCAGCGCGCTGCAGCGCCGAATATTGTCGGCGGTCAGCCACAGCGCCAGCGCATGTGGATCGTCGCGCGCCGCGCGCAGGCGACCGACCCCGAGTTGCGGATTCATCGACGCGTCGGTGACCGGCGTCAGCCCGTCGTCGGCGAGCCGCGAGCCTTGCAGCGACAGACCCGGCACCGCAGCCAGCGCATCGATCGCCTGCTCCAGCGATACCGCGCCGGCAAAGCGCAGATGCACCGACAGTGCATGCCCGTAGAACACGGGCACCGGCACCAGACTGGCCTGCACCCTCAGCTTCGGCAAACCCAGCAGGACCGGCAGTTCGTCGCCGATCCGGCGCTCGCGCTCGGTGCTCCCGTCCAGGCCGGCGTCGGCATCCTGACCGAGCACGTTGAATGCGATCTGTTTCGGAAAATGGCGTCGCTCGTAGAACCGTGCATTGAGCAGCGCCGTCGTCTCGCGGGCCAGGTCCTCGAGCGCCGCTCGGCCGCCATCGGACGCCGCCAGCAAGGCGGTCAGACTGACGCTTTCCAGCCCGAACAGTTGGTGCAGGGCCGACAGCACGGGCGCCAGCGCGACGTTGACGCGATCCGGCGCGGCGACGATACCGCGCTCCGAGTAGCGCGCGAGCGCCGCGGCGTTGACTTCGGGTACGACGACGGGAATCGCCGAATCGCGCCATTGCTGGCCGCTGGCATCGACGACGATGACACCGGCGTCGGCCGCGCGTTCGGCCTGCACCGTCAGCTCGGGATCGGCATCGGCAAGAAATGCCAGCTGCACCTGTGAAAAGTCGAAGCTGCGTGCATCGTCGAGCAGGATCGGGCGCCCGGCGAAGCTGACATCGGCTTCCGAATCCGGATCGAGCACCAGCGCCGATGTCTCGGCAACCGGAAAGCCGCGCTCGGTCATCAGCTCCATCAGGGCTTCGGCAACCGGGCTGTCGGCACCGATGATCGCGATTTCAAACCGCTTCGACATGCAGGCTCCAAATGAAAAACCCGTCCGTGCAGGGCCCGGACGGGTTGTCGGGTCGCCATTCTAGCGGCGCCCACTGCCGATCGCTCAGGCTTCGAGCAGGATGCGCAACATTCTCCGCAGCGGCTCGGCCGCACCCCACAGCAACTGGTCACCGATCACGAATGCGGAGACATATTCGGGGCCGAGATTGAGCTTGCGCACGCGTCCGACGCCGATCTGCAAACCGCCGGTGATCGCGGCGGGCGTCAGTTCCTTCACGGTGATCGCACGGTCGTTCGGCACCCACTTGACCCAATCGTTGCCGCCGCGGATCAAGGTCTCGATCTCGCCGAGCGGCAGATCACGCTTGAGCTTGATCGTCAGCGCGAGGCTGTGGCAGCGCATGGCGCCGATGCGCACGCAAAGACCGTCGACCGGCACCACGGATTCCGGCGCCGCGTTGCCGAGCATCTTGTTGACTTCCGCCTGCCCCTTCCACTCTTCCTTGGACTGGCCGTTGTCGAGCTGTGCGTCGATCCACGGGATCAGGCCGCCCGCCAGCGGCGCGCCGAAAAATTCGGTCGGCACGTCTTCGCGAATGCTCGCCGCAACCTTGCGGTCGATCTCGAGGATCGCCGACGCCGGCGTCGCCAGCTCATCGGCGACAGCCGCGTGGACGACGCCCATGCCCTTCAGCAGTTCGCGCATGTGATTGGCACCGCCGCCGGAGGCCGCCTGATAGGTCATCGAACTGACCCAGTCGACCAGACCGGCACGGAACAGGCCGCCGACGCCCATCAGCAGGATGGAGTTGGTGCAGTTGCCGCCGATGTAATTCCTGACGCCCCGCGCCAGCGCCGCATCGATGACGTGGCGATTGACCGGATCGAGGATGATGACGGCGTCGTCCTTCATGCGCAGGCTGCTCGCCGCGTCGATCCAGTAGCCGTTCCAGCCGCTGTCGCGCAGCTTCGGGAAGACGGCATTCGTGTAATCGCCGCCCTGGCAGCTGATGATCACGTCCATCGCCCGCAGGGCCTCGATGCTGTTCGCATCCTTGAGCGCCGGCGTCGGCTTGCCGTCGATGACCGGACCCGCGCCGCCGGCGCTGGACGTGCTGTAGAAATGCGACTCGATCAGCGCGAAGTCACGCTCTTCCTGCATGCGCTGCATGAGCACCGAACCGACCATGCCGCGCCAGCCGACGAAACCAACCTTCTTCATTTCATTCTCTCGATGTACGGATGCGCAGATACGGCTGGCGCCGTATCCGCCGACTTGTTTACTTGCGCCGCAGGGCTGCGACGATCGCGTCGCCCATCTCCCGCGTGCCGATCACCGCCTCACCCGCTGCGGCGATGTCACCGGTGCGCTTGCCGTCGCGGATCACCTGCTTGACGGCGGCGTCGATGCGCTCGGCGATATCGCCGCGGTCGAACGTGTACTTGAACATCATGCCGACCGACAGGATCGTCGCGATCGGATTGGCCCTGCCCTGCCCGGCGATGTCCGGCGCGCTGCCGTGGATCGGTTCGTACATGCCCTTGTTGTGAACATCGAGCGACGCCGACGGCAGCAGGCCGATCGACCCGCACAGCATCGACGCCTCGTCGGACAGGATGTCGCCGAAGATGTTGCCGGTAACGATGACGTCGAACTGCTTGGGGCGGCGCACAAGCTGCATCGCCGCGTTGTCGACGTACATGTGCGTCAGCTCGACATCCGGATAGTCCCTGGCGACCTGGATGACGACTTCGCGCCACAGCCGCGAGGTTTCGAGAACATTCTCCTTGTCGACCGAGCAGACCCGCTTGCTGCGCTTGCGCGCGGCCTCGAACGCGACGCGGGCGATGCGTTCGATCTCCGGCGCGCTGTAGTGCATGGTGTCGAAGCCTTCGGCGTGGCCGTCGGCCGTCGTGCGCCGGCCGCGCGGCTGACCGAAGTAGATGTCACCGGTCAGCTCGCGCAGGATGAGGATGTCGAGCCCTTCGATGACCTCGCGCTTCAGCGACGAGGCACCGGCGAGTTCGTCGAATGCCAGCGCCGGCCGCAGGTTCGCGAACAGGCCGAGATCCTTGCGGATGCCGAGCAGGCCGCGCTCCGGGCGCACCTCGCGAGGCAGCTCGTCGTACTTCGGGCCACCGACGGCACCGAGCAGGATGGCATCGGCCGCACGGGCCGCCTTCTGCGTCGATTCCGGATACGGATGGCCTTCGGCATCGTACGCGGCACCGCCGAGATGGCCGAAGCTCCACTCGATCGCCTCGCCTTCGTCGCGCAGCAGCTCCAGCACCTTGACCGCTTCGGCCATGATTTCCGGGCCGATGTAGTCGCCGGGCAGGATCAGGATTTTCTTGTTGCTCATTCGTTTTCTTCTTCGAGTGTTGGGTGCGCTTTCCGGCTTCGCAAAGCCATGGGCTACTGGCGCGGCGTCTTCAGCGCGACAAAGCGCAGCCGCACGTAATCGGCCGTCCACTGCCCGGCCTGGTTGGCAAGCCGCGTGTGCAGCGCATCCTGCACTTCGGCAATGACGGCATCGCGCTCGGCTTCCGGCACGATCGCCAGGAATGCCTGTGCGAACGTGCGCAGCCAGCCGCCGATGTCGCCCGGCAGCAGCGTCGGTCGTGCAAAGCTCTCGATCGCGGTGACCGTGAAGCCGGCCGCTTCGAGGCGGCGGCGATAGTCGGCCAGCGTCGGGAAGAACCACGGATCGGCAGCCGCGGCGTCATGACCGCGCGCGGCGAGCACCTCATGCAGCGCACCGCGGATCGCAGCGACATTGCCGGCGCCGCCCATCTCCGCGACGAAGCGACCACCGGCTTTCAGCGCGCGCGCAACACCGGCGAGCACGGCATCCGGATCACGCTTCATCCAGTGCAGCGCGGCATTCGAGAACACCGCATCGAACCCGGCGTCGAAGCCCAGCTGCTGACCGTCGATCACGCGCGCATCGACACCCCGCGCGCGCGCCGCGGCGACCAGCTCGGGACTGGCGTCGGCACCGACGACCTGCGCGCCCTGTTCGATCAACTTCTCGGTCAGCGCACCATCGCCGCAGCCGAGATCGAGAATCCGCTCACCGGCCTGCGGCGCCAGCCAGCCGACGAGATCGACCGCCAGATCGGCGACAAAGCGGCCGTTGCGCGCGTACGCGTCGGCATCCCAGGTCTGTCCGGCCGCGGCGCTCATGACGCGAACAGCCACGGCGCCTGCTGCGCACGGCGTGCCTCGTAGGCGCGGATGGCATCGGCGTTCTTCAGCGTCAGGCCGATCTCATCGAGCCCCTCGACGAGATTGCGCTTGCGTACCGGGTCGATCTCGAACGCAAAGGCATTGCCGCACGGCAGCTTCACCTGCTGCGCCGGCAGATCGATGGTGAACGCTGCGTCCGGGTTCTTCGCCACACCCTCGAAGATCGCCTGCACTTCCTCGGGCTTCAGCACGACCGGCAGCACGCCGTTCTTGAAGCAGTTGGAGAAGAAGATGTCGGCAAAGCTCGGTGCGATGACGGCGCGGAAGCCGTAGTCGTCGAGCGCCCACACCGCGTGCTCGCGCGATGAGCCGCAGCCGAAGTTGTCGCGCGCGATCAGGATCTGCGCGCCCTGATGCGCAGGCTGGTTGAGCACGAAGTCCGGATTGACGCGGCGCGTCGCCGGATCGATCTCCAGATCGCCCGGATCGCGGTAACGCCAGTCATCGAACAGGAACGGACCGAAACCGGTGCGGCGGATCGACTTCAGATACTGCTTGGGAATGATCGCGTCGGTATCGACGTTGGGGCGATCCAGCGGCGCGATGCGGCTGGTGACGACGGTGAAAGCTTGCATGTTCGGTTCTCCTGTCGCCTACAGCGCACGCACGTCGACGAAGTGACCGGCAATGCCCGCTGCGGCCGCCATCGCCGGCGATACCAGATGCGTACGCCCGCCGGCACCCTGCCGGCCTTCGAAGTTGCGGTTGGACGTCGACGCGCAGCGCTCGCCCGGTTCCAGGCGGTCGGCGTTCATCGCCAGGCACATCGAGCAGCCCGGCTCGCGCCATTCGAAGCCGGCGTCGAGAAAGACCTGGTGCAGACCCTCGGCCTCGGCCTGTTCCTTGACCAGACCCGAGCCCGGCACGACCATCGCCAACTTCACGCTCGCCGCCTTCTTGCGTCCCTTGACGACCGCCGCGGCGGCACGGATGTCCTCGATGCGCGAATTCGTGCACGAGCCGATGAAGACCTTGTCGATCGCGATCTGCTCGATCGGCGTGCCGGCCTGCAGCGCCATGTAGGCGAGCGCCTTTTCCATGCCGCTGCGCTTGACCGGATCGGCCTCGGCGGCCGGGTCCGGCACGTTTGCGCCGACCGGCAGCACCATTTCCGGCGACGTGCCCCAGCTGACCTGCGGCTGGATGCTCGCCGCGTCGATCTCGACGGTCTTGTCGAAGCTGGCGCCCGGATCGGATTTCAGCGTGCGCCAGTATGCGACCGCCGCGTCCCAGTGCTCGGCTCGCGGCGCGAACGGCCGGCCGCGCACGTATTCGATGGTCTTGTCGTCGACCGCGACCAGACCGGCGCGCGCGCCGCCCTCGATCGCCATGTTGCACAGGGTCATGCGACCCTCGATCGACAGGTCCTCGATCGCCTCGCCGGCGTATTCGATGACGTGGCCGGTGCCGCCGGCCGTGCCGATGCGGCCGATGATCGCCAGCGTGATGTCCTTGGCGGTGACGCCGGGGCCGACGTGGCCGTTGACGCGCACCCGCATGGTCTTCGCCTTCTTCAGCACCAGCGTCTGCGTCGCCAGCGCGTGTTCGACTTCGGAGGTGCCGATGCCGAACGCCAGCGCGCCGAACGCGCCGTGCGTCGAGGTATGCGAATCGCCGCAGACCACCGTCATGCCGGGCAAGGTCGCGCCCTGCTCGGGGCCGATGACGTGGACGATGCCCTGGCGGCGGTCCATCAGCTCGAACTTGGTGATGCCGAATTCGGCGCAGTTGGCGTCCAGCGCGTCGAGCTGCGCACGCGAGATCGGGTCCTTGATGCCCTTGGCGCGATCGACGGTCGGCACGTTGTGATCCGGCACGGCCAGGTTCGCCGCCAGACGCCAGGGCTTGCGGTCGTTGAGGCGCAGACCGTCGAAAGCCTGCGGGCTGGTCACTTCGTGAACCAGATGACGATCGATGTAGATGAGGGCGGAACCGCCGCCGAAGTCTTCGACGACGTGGTCATCCCAGATTTTGTCGTACAGCGTGCGGGCGCTCATCAGCTCTCTCCTGCGCAAGGCGTCTTCGATGCGCGGCGATTCTAGGCGGGCGTTACTGATAACTCCAATGAATCGTTTTTATGTAATTCATTCCAATATAGAATGATCAAAACTTCGGGATCGATCGATGGACACGCAGGCACTGAGCGCATTTATCGAAATCGCCGACAGTGGTTCGTTCACGCAGGCAGGACTCGCGCTGCATCTGTCGCAACCGGCGATCAGCAAGCGCATCACGATGCTTGAACAGCAGATCGGCCAGTCGCTGTTCGATCGCATCGGTCGCCGCGTGCGGCTGACTGATGCCGGCCGCACACTGCTGCCATATGCCCGCAAGGCCTTGCAGGACATCGAGGACGGCCGCCGCGCGCTCTCGCAATTGCACGACCAGGTCGCCGGCCGCCTGTCGATCGGCACCAGCCATCACATCGGCCTGCACCGGTTGCCGCCCGTGTTGCGCAGCTTCACGCAGCGCTATCCCGAGGTCGACCTCGACATCCACTTCATGGATTCGGAAGTCGCCTGCGAAGGCGTGCTCGCCGGCAAGCTCGAACTCGGCATCGTCACCTTGCCAACTCAACCGCTTGCGCAACTGACGATGCAGACGATCTGGCCGGACCCGCTCAGTGTGGTCGTCGCACCGAATCATCCGCTGCTTGGCAAGCGCCGCCTGCGCCTGCACGACCTCGCCGATCACCCGGCGGTGTTTCCCGACGAGAACACCTACACGCGACGGATCGTCACGCAGGCGCTACAGCAACATGATCTGACACCCCGCATCCGGCTCGCGACCAATTACCTGGAAACCCTGAAGATGCTGGTTGGCATCGGCCTGGGCTGGAGCGTGCTGCCGGATTCGATGATCGACGAATCGATTCGTCGCCTGCGGGTTCCCGAACTGGCGATGCATCGCGATCTCGGCTGCGTCTGGCATCAGAACCGCGCGGCGTCGGCCGCAGCGCGGGCACTGCGCGAAGAGCTCGGCCAGGCGTCGATCGCCGGCAGCCGCTGAGTTCTGACCCTGGTCGACAAACCGACAACGGCGCAGGGCTCCGTCGTGCAGGCACAGATTTTCAGTCCACTGCAGGAACCGCGGCAGTGCTTCGGCACCGCCACGGTTCCCGTCACGCAAAAGCTCGGCGTCGTCGCCCGGATTCCCGACCGCATCGCGGTCATACCGGATGGCCGCGTCGTCGAGACCGGCGGCCTCGATGAGGTGGTCTACGACACCCGGCACCCGGATATCGAACGCCTGCAACACGCCATCCCGCGCCTTGGCGGCTCGCGCATGCCGGACAGGGACCGGCTGCTATCGACGCAGGGCGACCGTTATGTCTCGAGCCCCTTTGGCGCTGCTGTCGTTGGCCGCGACCAGCACCATCATGCTGCCGTCAGGCAGCACTGCGCCCGTCATCTGCTCGCCCCCCATCGTCGCCATCACCGTGCAGTCCGAGGCGACCGACACCTCGGCGCTGCCGCTGCTGCCGTGATTGGCCGCCGAGGTCGAGAAATGCGTCTCGCCGCCGTCGGTCGACGTCGAAATGGCCAGATCGAGATCCCGCGCGGTACCCGAGTAAGACGCCGTGCCGCTCGAAATCTCCAGCGCACCATGCGAACCGGACACATTCATCAGCTTCTTGTCGGTATCGAACGTGGGCCCATAGCCGATGGTGCGATAAGACCCGGCGATGGTACTGGCACTGCAGCCGCTGCCTTTGCGCACGGCGAGATACAGCTGCGACTGCACCAGACTGCCCTCGTCGCCGAGCTCCTTGAACGCGATCAGATCGCCGTCCGCACTCGCCTGACCGCTGATGTTGTCGCCACCAACGCTCAGCACCACGCTGCCGTCGGCGGCAGCCATGATCGGGGCCGAGAAACTCGACGTGTTCGTCTGGTGGACCAGCTTGTCGGTGATGCTCAGCGGTACGTCGGTCTCGGACTCGTCGACATCGAGCGTTGCCGTCCCGTTGCTGATGTCGAGGCCACCGATATTCGACAACAGCAGACCTTCCAGATAGTCGTTGTCGCCGGTACTGCCGGCCGACCAGTAGAAGCCGCTGCCGAGGCCGATCAGGTGATAGTGGCCCGACAACGTCGGCGCGCCCGCGGACGGCTGGCGAAACCCGATCAGCAAGTTGCGGTCACGCACGATCGTGTCTTCGCCGCTGCTGAGCGTTGTCTGCTCGGCACCACCCGTGTCGGCAACAATCACCTCGCCATCCGCAGACGTCAGACCAAACGAACCTCCCGCGTAGAACGTGTTGCCGCTGCGCGTATAGGACAGGCTGCCGCTCTCGTCATTGGTCGAGGATTCCCTGGAAACCGTGACACCGCCGTCCGCCGCCGACAGACCGAGTTCACGAAACTCTGAAGAGCCCGTGGGCGTCAGCTTGTCGTCGCCGAACGCAATCGACAGGCCATAGGTACCCACCGATACCGAACCGTTGTCGCTCTTGCCGGTGCGCCCGGTGAGCGCGAACATTTCGGTTGCCACGCCCAGAACACCGTAGGTGCCGCCGAAACCGCTGTTCGCGGCGATCGTCGCATCGTCGACCACCGTGTCGAGATCGGCGACCGCGTGCTCGTACTTGCTGATGGCGTCCTCGATCGTCGACGTATCACTCAGATCGACGTCCTGATCGAGCAGATACGTCATGCTGGCTGCCAGCTGTGCCGGCACGTAATCAGCATAGGCATGTTCACCCGCTGCTACCGCGTCGACCATGCTTCGCACGACCGTTTCCGTCACCGGATTGACGTCAACGGCGGCCGACGCTGCCGGAGCACGCATCGTATTGCTGCCCTGTACGCGCAGCACCAGATTGCCTGCCGGCTCCGCCGTGCCGCTCAGCTCGTAGGTGCCACTGCTGTCGGTTACCGCCGTCCCATATACTTGGTCGGTATCCAAATCGACGAGCTCCACCGTGGCCTGCGAAACCGGCTGCAGGCCGCTCACCGTCGCCGCGGCGCTCGGTACCACAAACGACAAAGCCTGCTCCAGCATCGAGGGTGACTGCAGCATCGCAACGTCCATCGACGGCGCCGTCACGATGCCGCTGTAGTCGTAGCTTGCCCCGGAACCACCACCGCCCGAACCATCGTCGCCGGAACCGCCCCCGGCATCGCCGCTCGAAGCGCCCCCGCCGCAAGCCAACAATCCAGCCGTCACTGTGATCGCAGGCAACCACCCCCATGCTCGCTTCATGATTCTGATCCTCAAACCCAGGTCGAATGACGGAGATCGACACCGCACTGGTGCACCGACCTCACCCTTGGGCAGAGCATGGAAAAGAACGCCGCCCTGGCGCAGCCCCAAAATTGGGGTTGTCGTGAGGTGGCGCCCGGAGAGAATCGGGAGACGATGCTGCGACGCATGGCACCTGCCGCGGATGACGATGACCGGCTTGTGAGCCAGGGGCCGACAGCCCCGAAGGAGGCGGCGCCAGAGTCCTGTGACACGTCGCAACAGCGACCCGACGACCGTCCCGGCAAGCACGGTAGCCGGGGGCACCCGCAGTCATCGGCTCGCCGATGCCGGTGTGGGGTCCGCACCGCCTCGACACCGACAGCTTCCGAACCCGTGCATCGAGCTGCACGAGCCGCTGCGCCATCGCGATGTGCCACTGCGACTATGCACGCTGCATCGGCTCATTCGCGGATGGGGAAAATGCCGCCGGGCGGACAAGCTCACCCGCCAACGAACATTCGCACGGACTGCTCGCGCATTGCGGCCGCGAACTCGGCGGGCTTTTCCAGCTGCAGGAAGTGTCCGGTGTCATCGAGCACGCTCTCGGAAATGCGGTCGGCATAACGCTCGCGCGGTGCTGGATGGGCCTGCGGACAGTTGATCGCGTGGATCGGCAGTGTCCCGGGCAGAGCTGCGAGCGCAGCGTCGGCGTCGAAGTTCAGCAGCGATGCGAAGGCCGGTACGGCGACTTGCGGATCGGGCCGCGCCATTTCGCGCTTGAGCCACTGTTGCAGCAGCGGGTCAGGATCAGCAGGCGCAACCCCATCAACGAGGTTGGCAACCATGGCCGGCAGATCGGAGTCGATCGCCGCCAGATACCCGGTCTGCAGATCTTCGGCGACATGCCCCCAATCGAAGCTGAAGGTGTCGCCGAGGATCACGCCGCGCAAGCGCTCGCCGAGCTTGGAAGCGGCCAGCATGGCGACCGCACCCCCCATCGAATGTCCGGCCAGAACGATGGGACCATCGAGGCCTTGTGCCGCGGCGGCGACGTCCTCGGCAAAGCTGGACAGATCCCAGCGCTGGCGCGTATTCCGGGAGTTTCCGTGGCCGCCCAGATCGACCGTGACGGTCGTGCAGGTGTCGGCCAGGGCTTCGGCTTGCGGCGCCCAGAATTGACTGTTGCAACACCAGCCATGAACCAGCAGCAGGTACCGCGGCGCACTGCCGCGTTGTTCGCGAGCGAGCTGCACACCGTCGGCGCCCGGCACGATATCCGCTGTCATTTTCAAGCTATCGGCAAACATTTTCACTCATTTTGCATGATCCAGATCAGGAAGCTTTCAAATTGCTGTGTTAATACTAAAAGGGAAAGACGTCAAATCGACGGGGGCGAGGGCATGAATTTCGATGCGCAAAAACGACTGACCGAAATGCAGCGACGGCTGCCCGACCTGATCGAGCGCGTCTATCAGGCGGCTCTGGAGCCCGAGCAGTGGGAGACGGTGCTCGCCGAAGCAATTTCGCTGTCGGACTCGCGCTCGGCGCGCATGCTGGTGCTCAACGAACGTGCCGATGCGGTGCATTCAAGCATCAAGCACAACATCGACGATCAGTACCATGAGCAATACGTGCGGTACTTCGTCAACAAGTGCCCATGGCGGCCGGAGCTGCGCAACAAACCGTCGGGCCTGCTGTATTCCACCTACCTGGATTTCAGCGTCAAGCAGCCCCGCTTCTACCGCACCGAGTTCTACAACGACTGGGCCGGACCGCAGGACATCACACATGGGATGTGCGGTACCGTCTACCAGAGTCGGGGCCTCAAGGTGCAATTCCTGATCCAGCGCACACGCGATGCCGGGCACTATGGGCGCGGCGAGCAGAGCCTGTTCAACGAGCAGATCGTGCCGCATCTGCGGCGCGCGCTGGCGATGAGCAAACACATCGAGGAGGAGCGTACGCGCAACGGCGCCACTATCCGGCTGGCGCAGAATGGCTTGCCGTTCGTGCTGCTTGATCACGAATGTCGGCTGGTCCATGCGACGGAAGGCGCCGAATCGATCCTGCGGCGCGGAACGGCCTTGCGCCTGCAGGGCCGAAGCCTGCAGGCCTGCGATGCCGAAGCCGATCGTCGCCTGCAACGGATCCTGCGCCGCACTGCCGTCAGTACACCCCGGCAATGGCTCCACGCCGGCGGGCAGCTGCAATGCCGCTCGACGCAAAGCCCCAACGTCACGCAGTTGCTGATCAGCCCGGTTCACCCGTCGAACCGGCACTTGCTGGTGAGCGACGGCCTGCCACTGGTTGCCGTGCTGATCCACGACCCGGACGAGCGACCGCAACTGGATGATCGGGCGCTGTCGATGAGATTCGGCCTGACCCCGGCCGAGGCGCGAACCGCCGTGCTGCTGGCTGACGGCCTGCGCGCGGCACAAGTTGCGGACCGCCTGGGCCTGTCGCTGCTGACTGTGCGCTCACGTATACGCGACATCATGTCGAAGACCGGTACCCGCCGACAGGCGGAGCTGGTCGGGCTGCTGTTGCGGGCGACGCCCGCAGCAGCCTCGATGGGCTCCCGACCGCGCCTGACGCCGGACGACGCGACTGCATCGTCCGATGACGACGCAATCGGACTGCGCGCCTGAGCGTTGCCGAAATCCGCCACTCAACGCCCGATCGCAGGCGAGCGTCAATCAATTCTCGAGTACAGGCAATATTCGGACGGCAATCCACCAGCCGATCGCCGCGACCAGACCGGCAGCGAGGAACACCGCTTCCGGCGACAGCGCCTGCCACAGGAAGCCGGATGCAAGGCTGCCGATCGAACCGCCGATGCCGTAGGCGGCGGCGCCGTAGATCGCCTGCCCTCGCCCCTGCAAGGCCCCGGGAAACATCTTCTGCACGTAACGCATCGCCACCGCATGGTAGGCAGCAAAGCTCAGCGCGTGACCGAACTGCAGGACGACCAGCATCGGCAGCGAGTCGGCGCACCACGCGGTCAGCGTCCAGCGCAGCATGGTCGCCGCCATCGCGGCCATCATCACGCGCCGGGCACCCCAGCGCGCAATGATGCGACCGGCGTAGAAGAACATGACGATCTCGGCGAGCACGGCCAGCGCCCAGAGCAGACCGACCAGATCGCGCGGATGGCCGTGCCGCTCGATGAACAGCGTGAAGAAGTTGTAGTAAGGGGCATAGCTCAGCTGCGAGCAGAAGCAGACGATCAGCATCGCCTTGACGCCCGGATCGCGCAGCACCGCGCCGAGCGACGGGGCAGTTCCCGTCGCGGCCAGCGACAGCGCGGGCGGTTCCGGCACCAGCCAGGTCGAAACCGACATGCCGAGCCAGAACACCGCGACCAGCCAGGGAAGCCAGAGCACGCCGACCGGTTGCAGCACCGCACCCAGCCCGAGCACGGTGACGATGAAACCGATCGAACCCCATAGGCGCACACGCGTGTAGTCGCCGCCGCGCGCGGCGAGATGGCTCAGGGCCACGACTTCAAACTGCGGCAGCAGCGCGTGCCAGAACAGCGTGTAAGCCACCATCACGGCGCCGACCCAGAACACGCCCGGCACGAACGGAATCATCAGGAACAGCAGCAGGGCACCGACGCTCGCGAAGCGGATCAGGCCGATGCGCCGGCCGTGGTGATCGGCGTACCAGCCCCAGGCCAGCGGCACGACCGCCCTCACGCAACCCATCAGCGCGAAGGCGATGCCCATTTGCGCCGCATCGAAGCCGCGCGCCGCCAGATACGGCGCCCAGTACGGCATGAAGGCGCCGACCGTGCCGTAGTAGAAAAAGTAGAAGCTGGACAACCGCCACGGCAGGCGCGGCACGCCTGCGGACGGCGTCGCCACGGCTTACGGAACCTCGCCCGGAATTCGCGACGGCGCGACCGTCACGTCGGCGTTCTGGCCGCGGTGCCGCAGCCAGTGGTCCATCAGCACCAGCGCCATCATCGCTTCGCCGATCGGCGTCGCCCGCAGACCGACACAGGGATCGTGGCGGCCGGTCGTGCGCATGTCGGTGCCCTGCCCGGCTTCATCGATGCTCCGACCCGGCGTGGTAATGCTCGACGTCGGCTTGATCGCGTAGCGCGCGTAGATGGTTTGCCCGCTGGAGATGCCGCCGGTGATGCCCCCGGAGTGATTGGCAAGAAAGCCTTCCGGCGACAGTTCGTCACGATGCTCGGTGCCGCGCATTTCCACGACCCGCATGCCATCGCCGATTTCGACACCCTTGACGGCATTGATCGACATCAGCGCGTGCGCCAGATCGGCATCGAGACGGTCGAACACCGGCTCGCCGAGACCCGGCGGGACCCTGGTCGCCTCGACATAGAGCTTGGCGCCGATCGAATCGCCCTCGCTGCGCAGCGCGTCGATCAGGGCTTCGAGTTCGGGGACGCGCGCCGGATCGGCGCAGAAGAACGGATTGTCGTTGACGACCGACCAGTCGGCAGTGGCACAGCGGATGCCGCCGACCTGCTCGACGCAGCCACGGATCACGGTACCGAATTTCTCGTGCAGATACTTCTTCGCGATTGCCCCGGCGGCGACCCGCACCGCGGTTTCGCGCGCACTGGAACGGCCGCCGCCGCGATGGTCGCGAATGCCGTACTTCTGCACGTAGGCGTAATCGGCATGGTTCGGCCGGAACACCTGCTTGATCTTCTCGTAGTCGTAGCTGCGCTGATCGGTGTTGCGGATCAGCAGCGCGATCGGCGTGCCGGTCGTACGGCCTTCGAACACGCCGGACAGGATCTCGACCTGATCGGCTTCCTTGCGCTGCGTCACGTACTTCGACGTGCCCGGCTTGCGACGATCGAGGTCCGGCTGGATATCCGCTTCCGACAGCGCCAGCCCCGGCGGGCAGCCGTCGACGACGCAGCCGATCGCCGGGCCATGCGATTCGCCGAAGCTCGTCACGCAGAACAGCTTTCCGAAGGTATTTCCGCTCATTTCAGCGCGCTCACTTGCGATGGGCGACGAGATCGGCGCGCGAGATGATGAACACCCCGTCGCCGTGCTCGAACTCGACCCAGGTGACCGGCAGCGTCGGCCAGCGCGCCTCGAACTCGGCGACACTGCCACCGACTTCGCAGACCAGCCAGCCGTCATTGCTCAGATGGCGCGGCGCATCCTCCAGAATGCGCGCGACGATCTCCATGCCATCGCCGCCGGCAGCCAGCGCCAGCTTGGGCTCATGGCGGTACTCGGCGGCCAGCGCCTTCCATTCGGCGTTCGGCACGTAGGGCGGATTGGTGAGGATCAGGTCGTAGACCTCGTTGATCAGGCCGTCGAACACGTCCGACTTGATGACACGTACCTGATTGCCGAGCACATGCTTTTCGACATTGCGCCGCGCGATCGCCAGTGCCTTCGGGCTGATGTCGGCCAGATCGACCTGCGCATCCTCGAACGCGACCGCGCAGGCGATGCCGATGCAGCCGCTGCCGGTACACAGATCGAGCACGCGCGCCGGCGCGGCTTCCAGCCACGGCGCGAAGCCGCGCGCGATCATCTCGGCGATCGGCGAGCGCGGAATCAGCACGTTTTCGTCGATCTCGAATTCGAGCCCGCAGAATTCGATGCAGCCGAGCAGATAGGCCGCCGGCTTGCGCGTGGTCACGCGCGTGCGCAGCAGTTTCAAGGCCGCCGCACGCTCATGCGCGGTGACATGGGCTTCCAGATAGATCGCCGGCACGTCGGCCGGCAGGTGCAGCGCATGCAGTACCAGATGAAACGCTTCGTCGAGCGCGTTGTCGGTGCCGTGACCGAAGTAAAGCCCGGCCTCGCGAAAACGGCTCGCGCCCCAGCGCACGAGATCGCGCACGGTGACGAGGACATCGGTTTCGCTGGAACGATTCATTCGGCGCGCGAGGCGGACAGGTTCAGGGGGCGCGAATTATGCGGCCGCGGCGACATGCAGGACAAACACCGGAGGGTTACGGTCCGCGCCTGTGGAATAATGCGTCGGCTCACCCATGCCGCAGCGCGCGGCCGCCACCTCCAGCTCTCATGACCTCCAAACCTCCGACCGGACGCGGTCTGCAACTCGTCGTCATCGGCGCGCTCGCGCTGATGGTCGGCCTGATTGCCGCGATCTGGCTGCAGAAGCCGGCGACCGTCGACATGCAGTCCGGAACCCTGCTGCAGACGCCGCGCCCGCTGACCGGGTTCAAGGCGATCGACCAGGACGGCCAGCCATTCGGACTCGAGCAGATGCAGGGCCACTGGACGCTGATCTTTCCCGGCTTCACGTCCTGCCCGGATGTGTGCCCGACGACCCTGGCGCTGCTCCGACAGGTCGATGACCAGCTCGGCAGCTCGGCGCAGCAGTTGCACATCGATTTTCTGTCGGTGGACCCTGATCGCGACACACCGGCCAGGCTCAAGCAGTACGTCGCCGCCTTCGATCCGCGCTTCACGGCGATGACCGCCCCCGAGCCGGAACTGCAGAAGCTGGCACGCATGCTGGGCGTGGCCTACGCGAAAGTGCCGGGCAAATCCGCGGACGACTACACGATGGATCACTCCGCAGCCTTGATCCTGATCGATCCGCAGGCGCGCATCGCCGGCTACATGACACCGCCGTTCGATGCCGCCAAGCTGAGCGCCGACCTGCGCAGCATTCTCAACCGTTCCTGAGCGCCCCCATGACCGAGGCGAGTTCCGACGCCCGTTTCACCGATCGCATCTTCGTGCTGCTGCAGCTGTGCCTGCCGACGCGCTGGCTGTCAATGCTGGTCTTCAAGCTGACGCAGATCCGCCATGTCGGCTTCAAGAACCGCTTGATTCGCCTGTTCCTGAGCGGCTACACGATCGATCTGCAGGAAGCCGAATGCGAGCGCATCGAGGACTACAACAGCTTCAATCACTTCTTCACGCGTGCCCTCAAACCTGGCGCGCGCGTGGCGCCGGACGATCCGCGCGCCTTCGTCAGCCCGGTCGACGGCACCCTGAGCCAGTTCGGGCGGATTACTGAGGATCGCCTGATCCAGGCCAAGGGTCACAGCTACAGCCTTTACGATCTACTGCCAGAGGACGCGCAGGCAGGCGATTTTCTCGGTGGCGAGTTCTGCACGATCTATCTGGCGCCGTACAACTACCATCGCATCCACATGCCGATCGATGGCCGGCTCGCCCACTGGACCTACGTGCCCGGCCGCCTGTTCAGCGTCAATGCCGCGACCGCGCGCGCACTGCCGAATCTGTTCACGCGCAACGAACGTCTCAACGCCCGCTTCGACACACCGGCCGGTGCCTTCGCGCTGTCGATGGTCGGTGCGCTGTTCGTCGGCTCGCTGGAAACGGTCTGGTCAGGCCGCGTCAGCCCGCCGCACCTGCGCCGCCCCGGTGGCGGCCAGTACACACCGATGAGCCCGGTCGTACTGGCGCGCAGCGCGGAAATGGGCCGTTTCAACATGGGCTCGACGGTCATCCTGTTGACGCAGCCCGGCGCCGTCAGCTGGTCGGACGCGCTGCAGGCCGGGCAAGCACTGCGCCTTGGCGAAAGCCTGGGCCACTGGAATCCGAAACAATCGTGAACCGACTTGCAACGAACTTCCGCGACACCGCGACGATCTAAGCTGCTCCATCGACCGATCTCCCCCTCCCGCGAATGAAAGCTTTCCTGTCCTTGCGATTTGCGCGCCTCCTGACGGCGCTCGCGGCTGCCGTGCTGGTGATCGCCAGCGGCACGGCAGCCGCCGCAACGACGGCGGCGCTCGATCTGCCGCAGATCGGCGAACCGGCGGACAACACCCTGTCGCCGGCGCAGGAAAAGGAGCTCGGCAAGGAGGTCGTGGCGCAGCTGTACGCGGAGAACTACACGATCGACGATCCGGAACTGACCGACTACGTCAACGCGATCGGCTTCCAGCTGGCCGGCGCCAGCGCCACCCAGCCGCCGCCGCTGACCCTGTTCGTGGTCCAGGACCCGCGCATCAATGCCTTCGCGCTGCCCGGCGGCTATATCGGCGTCAACGCCGGCACCCTGCTCGCGGCCGACAATGAAAGCGAACTCGCCGGCGTGCTCGGCCACGAAATGGCACACGTCACGCAGCGCCACATCGCGCGTGCGGCCGAAGACACCAAGGTCAGCACGATCGCGACCTGGCTCGCCGTGATCGCCGCGATCATCGCCGGCTCGTCGAACCCGGACATGGTGCTGGGCGCCCTCGCCGTCGGCCAGAGCGTGAACTATCAGCGCCAGATCAGCTATACGCGCGCGCACGAACAGGAGGCGGATCGCATCGGCATCGAGACCATGGCAGCCGCCGGCTTCGATCCGAACGGCATGGCCAGCTTCTTCGGCAAGCTGCAGCAGGAGGCACGCCTCTACGGCAACGGCATCCCGGAGATCCTGCTGACCCATCCGCTCAGCACCAACCGCATGGCCGAGGCCAGCGCGCGCGCCGCCGAGCTTGGCCCGATCCACCACAAGGACTCGATCGAGTTCGGTCTGATGCGCGCCCGCGCCCGGGTGCTGTCCAGCGAACAGCCGGGCGAGGCCCTCGACTATTTCTCGCGCGAGATCACGGCCGGTCACGATGGACTCGACAACATCTACGGCCTGGCCTACGCCCAGTTGATGCAGAGCCAGGTGATCGCGGCGATGCAGACGCTGGCGCCACTGGTCGACCGCTACCCGAAACAGGCCAATATCCAGCTGCTGCACGCCGACCTGCTCGCGCAGAACGGCAAGCACGATGCCGCGCTGCAGGTCTATGCACAGGTACTGCAGCTGTATCCGCGCTATGCGCCGGCCATGCTGGCCTATGCCGAGGCCCTGATGGATGCCGGACAGGCCGGCGCCGCCCGGCAATACCTGCTGTCGCACGAGCAGGCACAGGGCACGCAAATGGTCACCTACAAACTGCTCGCGCAGGCTGCCCGCGAGAGCGGCAACCTCGCCGAGTCGGCCTACCAGATGGGCACCTACCTGATGCTGCGCGGCGATCCGGGCAGCGCGCTGGCGCAGATTGACGCCGGCCTGCGCCTGCCGGACCTGACACCGCAGGAACGTTCACGCCTGGTCGCCAAGCGCACCGAAGTGCGCAGCGCGCTGCCGGACAATTACCGCTCGCGCTCCTGAGAAGACCGCTCAGCGCGCGAGCAATCCGGCTTCGTAGAGCCAGTCGCGACAGTCGCAGATCATCTTTTCCAGCGTCTGTGGTCGATAGCCGAGCTCGTCCTGCGCGCACTGGCTGCTGCAATACAGGTTCTGGGCGAGCAGCGCGACCGCATCCCGCGTGATGTCCGGTTCGCGCCCGAACAGCGGCGCCGCCCATTCCTCGATCGTCGCGTAAGTGCGAAGAAACCGTGGATGGACGACCACCGACCGGCGGCGCACGCCGATCAGGCGCGCAATTTCCTGGACCAGCCCCAGATAGCTGGCCTGCGCGCCGCCGAGCAGGTAGTTGGCGCCGATACGGCCGCGCTCGGCCGCAGCGACATGCGCACGCGCCACTTCGTGCGCATGGCAGAAACTGCCGCCGCCGGGTGGCATGGCCGGCAGCCGCCCCTGACGCACGAGCCGAAACAGGCGCGCCCAGCTCGAGGTGTCATAAGGGCCGATGATGTTCGACGGATTGATGATGACGGCCGGCAGACCGGCGCTGATGCCCTTGCGCACTTCACGTTCGGCCAGCGCCTTGCTGCGCACGTAGTTGATCCCTTCGACGCTGGCGCGGGTGGGCGTGTCCTCGGTGATGGTACCGCCGTGGATGCCGTACGCAACGATGCTCGACGTGTGCACGAAGCGCTTGACGCGCGCATCCAGCGCGGCACGCACGATATTGCGCGTGCCGCGTACATTGACCTTGATCTGCTCGACGTGAATGCGGTTCCACATGCTGGTGTTGCCGGCGACGTGGAACACGCAGTCGACCTCGCGCGGGATGATGCCGCGCAGCGTGCGCTGGTCGGTGACATCGCCGAACACACGTTCGAGATTCGCAAACCGGGCAAGCGGTGCAACGTCCGAACTCGCCCGATGCAGGGCGATGATCCGCCACCCTTGCTCGTGCAGATGCTCGATCAGGTTCAGGCCGACAAAGCCCGTCGATCCGGTGACGAATGCCGTTTTCGCCAAGCGTTTCTCCTCCGCCGACGTTTCTATTTATGTCCGCAGTCTAGCAGCGCAAGAAGACATCAGGCCGCCGTCGCGCGCCAGGGCGTCGCGAGCGAAGGCCAGTCGCGCGAAGACGGAGCACTGCTTGGCCCCGCGGCCGGACCGACTCAATGCCAGTCCGGATCAAGCCACACAGAAGCGCGGCGTACATCATCGGTGAGCGAGCCTTGCGATCGCCGCCCGCGTGCAAGCGTGAGCACGACCGAAGCACGGCTGGCTGCGCAGCGTGCGTACGAGCGCGGTGGCTCAGGCGCCCGGCAAGCGCATCGCTTCGTCGATCGGCGTAATCGAGCCCCAGCGTTTGCAGCTCGGACACTGCCAGAACTGCTGACGCGGCGAAAAGCCGCAGTTGTTGCACTGATACTTCGGCGAGCTTTCCATCAAGCGCCGCAAGGCCAGACGCAGGCTTGCCGCCGGCTTGTCGAGGCCGGCGGCAATCACGCCCGGCTGCTTCTCCAGCACTTCGAGAAACTGCGCAAGCACGGCGCGGCTCGGCCGTACCTCCAGTCCCTGGGCAAGCCGGTCCAGCGGATCCAGACCCTCATCGGCCAGCAGGCGCGCTTCGGCAACATACGGCAGGCTGCTCGACGAGATTTCCTTGGCATCGCTGAGGAACTGCAGAAAGCCCTCGCCGCTGTTGGTCTTCTGCGAGCAGCGATACAGCGGCTCGATGACGTCGGGCAGGAAGCGGGCGTCGAGCTGGAACGCGCGCAGATAGGCCTGCGCGGCAGCCGGAAATTCGCCACGCGCCTCCAGCAGGTTGCCGAGATGCAGGTACGCACGCACGCAATCGCTGTCTTCGGCCAGCGCGCGCCGCACATGCTGCAGGGCCTCGCCGTCGTTCTTCGCGCGCCTGGCTTCGTCGGCCATCTCGCATTCGTACTGCGCAATCAGCGCGCGTCGCGATTCGCCCTGCGCGCCTTCGAGCCGGCGCGCCGCCGCAATCGCGTGCGGCCAGTCGCGGCCCTGCTCGTAGATGATGCGGATCTGGTCGAGCGCTTCACCGACATAGTGGCCGCCGGCAGCCAGTTTCTCGAACTGCTCCTCGGCATGATCCATGACGCCGGCGCGCAGATAGTCGTAGGCGAATTCGCGACGCACCTGGGCCTGGATGGCTTCGCTCAAGCCGGGCCGCGCGAGCAGGGCTTCGTGTATACGCAGGGCACGGTCGATCTCGCCACGCTTGCGGAACAGGTTGCCCAGTGTCAGGTGCAGCTCGACGGTCGAGTGGTCGATTTCGGCAACCCGGGTCAGTGCCGCGATCGCCTGATCGGGATCGTCCGACGCCAGCTGCGTCAGCAGACCGCCGAGCTGTTCGGGTGGGATCGTCGCTTCGGTGCCGGAAACGGCCTGCTGCGAACGCTGTCCGAGAACCCAGCCCAGCACCAACCCCAGCGGCAGCAGCAGCCAGGTGAACAGGGAATCGAGCATTCAGCGCGTTTCGCTGGTGGTGCCGACCGGCAGGTTGCGCAGAGTCCGCAATTCGCCTTCCGCCTCGCGCAGCTGCTTGCGCAGGCGACCGAGCTCCAGGCGCATGCTGAACAGACGGCTCGACACCGCAGCAATGGTCAGCACGATGCCGATCGAGAACGCGGCGATCAGCACCGCGATCAGCGGAAATTCGGCCGTGCCGAACAGGTAGTTGAAGATCACTGGCTGCGCGTTGAAGTAACCGACCGACGCGCCGAATGCGAGGATCACCAGCAGCACGACCAGCACGACGAGCCGGGTCATGGCTTCAGCTCACGCCGACCGCGCCAGCCATGCCGAGCTGCGCTGCTGCTGCCGCTTCTTCGGCTGCGATCGCGTTGACGCGCTCGCGCATTTCCTTGCCCGGCTTGAAGTGCGGCACCCGCTTCGGCGGAATCTGCACCGGCTCGCCGGTCTTCGGATTGCGGCCCACGCGCGCCGGACGGTGATGCAAGGCAAAGCTGCCGAAGCCGCGAATCTCGACACGCTCGTCGCGCGCCAGGGCATTGCTGATCTGGTCCAGAACCAGCTTCACGGCAAGCTCCACATCCTTGTGCATCAGATGTGTCTGCTTGGCAGCGAGCAGCTCGATAAGTTCAGACTTGGTCATAAGTCCCGGATCGATAAGCGTTTTGGCGCGCTAACAATAGAGAAAAAAAAAGGGCCACGCAAGCGTGGCCCTCGAGTTTTTCCCAGATATTCCGGGCAGATAGGCTTGAAACTTAATTGTTGCCGCCAATCTGTTCCTTCAGTAGGTCGCCGAGGCTGGTCTTGCCCGTCGACGCATTGCGGCTGTATTCCGCCACCGCTTCCTGCTCTTCCTGGATTTCCTTCTCGCGCACCGACAGGATGACCGTACGATTCTTGCGATCGACGCCGATGAAGCGCGATTCCAGCTCGTCGCCTTCCTTCAGCACCTTGGTCGCATCTTCGACGCGGTCACGCGACAGATCGGAAGCCTTGATGTAGCCCTCGATGCCGTTGCCGAGATCGATGACCGCACCACGCGCGTCGACCGACTTGGCGGTGCCCTTGACGAGCTCGCCCTTGGTGTTGGTCGCGAGGAACTCGGACATCGGGTCCTGATTGACCTGCTTGACGCCCAGCGAGATGCGCTCGCGGGCACCGTCGATCGCCAGCACCACGGCGTCGAGCTCCTGACCCTTCTGGTAGCGACGCACGGCCAGTTCGCCCGGCTCGTTCCAGTCCAGATCGGACAGATGGACGAGACCGTCGATGCCGCCGTCGAGGCCGATGAAGATGCCGAAATCGGTGATCGACTTGATCGCGCCATGCACCTTGTCGCCCTTCTGGTGGTTCTGCGCGAACTCTTCCCACGGATTGGCGCGGCACTGCTTCATGCCCAGCGAGATACGGCGGCGTTCGCCGTCGATGTCGAGGATCATCACTTCGACTTCGTCGCCGACCTGCACGACCTTGGCCGGATTGACGTTCTTGTTCGTCCAGTCCATTTCCGAGACGTGGACCAGGCCTTCGACGCCCGGCTCGATCTCGACGAACGAACCGTAGTCGGTGATGTTGGTGACCTTGCCGAACAGGCGGGTGCGTTCCGGGTAACGACGTTCGATGTCGCTCCACGGATCGGCGCCCAGCTGCTTGAGGCCGAGCGACACGCGGCGACGCTCGCGGTCGTACTTGAGGACCTTGACTTCGATCTCGGCGCCGACCTGCACGACTTCGGCCGGATCCTTGACGCGCTTCCAGGTCATGTCGGTGATGTGCAGCAGGCCGTCGATGCCGCCGAGGTCGACGAACGCGCCGTACTCGACCAGGTTCTTGACGACGCCCTTGAGCACCACGCCTTCCTGGAGGTTGGCGAGCAGGGTGTCACGCTCGGCGCTGTACTCGGCTTCGAGCACTTCGCGACGCGAGACGACGACGTTGTTGCGCAGCTTGTCGAGCTTGATGACCTTGAACTCGAGCGGCTTGCCTTCGAGGTACGAGGTATCGCGGACCGGACGGACATCAACCAGCGAGCCCGGAAGGAACGCGCGGACCGTGCCGATGTCGACGGTGAAACCGCCCTTGACCTTGCCGGTGATGATGCCGATGACGGTTTCCTTGCCCTCGAACGCCTTCGCGAGGCGCTCCCAGGTCTTGATGCGCTCGGCCTTTTCCTTCGAGAACTTGGTCTCGCCGAAACCGTCTTCGACGGTCTCCAGCGCGACTTCGACTTCGTCGCCGACCGCCACCGTGATTTCGCCGTCGACGGCGAACTCGGCAAGGGGAATCACGCCTTCGGACTTCAGACCCGCGTCGACGATGACGACATCGGGCTTGACCGCCAGCACGCGTGCATTGACGATCGTGCCGGACTGCATGGACTGGCCGCCTTTCAGGCTGGCTTCAAACAACTCAGCGAAACTTTCGCTCATTCGGTACTCGTTAATTGATGGATTTCCCCACGCCTCTTGCTTGGGGTCCTGGTTGGTAAAAAACGGCTCGCATCCATGCTTGCCGGCCACAAGTCCGAGCCTGGAAAGCTCGTAACCAATGTTCTGTCTCGCGCCGAAACGGACGGAATACGGGCTTAGACGAACCGGGACCGCTGCAACAAGGCTTCGATTTTTTCCAGCACAGCTGCCGGTGGAAGTCCAGTCGTATCAACGACTTGCGCACCATCTGCCGGCTTCAAGGGGGCGATGGGGCGATTGCGGTCGCGCTCGTCTCGGGCGCGTATCTCCTCGCGAAGGGTCGCGATTCTAGCCTCAATCCCCTTTGCGCTCAACTGCTTGTGCCGACGCTGCGCACGCTCGTCGGCGCTCGCGTCCATGAAGATCTTCAGACGCGCATCCGGAAACACGATCGTGCCCATGTCGCGCCCGTCGGCGATCAGGCCCGGCGCTTCACGAAAATCACGCTGCTGCTGCAGCAGCGCCGCGCGCACCGGCGGCTGCGTCGCGATCAGCGACGCCAGTGCGCCGGTCGACTCCTTGCGCACATCATGCGTCCAGTCTTCGCCGTCGACGAGGATGGCTTCATCGTCCTCGGTCGTTCCGACGAAACGGATGCTGAGCCTTGCGGCCAGCGCGGCGAGCTGCTCACCCCGGTGCAGATCGATGTCGCGTCGGTGTCCGGCCAGCGCCAGGATGCGATACAGGGCGCCGCTGTCGAGACGGTGAAAGCCCAGCCGCTCGGCCAGCCAGCGCGTGACCAGCCCCTTGCCGACGCCGCTCGGGCCATCGACCGCGATGACCGGCGGCAGGCCCGCGGGTGTCGTGCCTGTGTTCGCCGTCGACATCAGGCCTCCGTCAGCGCAGCCAGCTGCGCGAAGTAATCGGGGAAGGTCTTGGCAACGCAAGCCGGCTCGTTGATACGCAGCGGCATCCCGCCGCAGGCGGCCAGCGAGAAACTCATCGCCATGCGGTGGTCGTCGTAGGTATCGATCGCGGCGCTGCGCAGGCTCGCCGGCGGCTCGATGCGCAGAAAGTCGGGCCCGGTGTCGACGACCGCGCCGAGCTTGGTCAACTCCGCAGCCATCGCCGCGATGCGATCAGTTTCCTTGACCCGCCAGCTGCCGATGTTGCGCAACACGCTGGGGCCATCGGCGAACAGCGCGACGACTGCGACGGTCATCGCCGCATCGGGAATGTGATTGAAGTCGGCGTCGATCGCCTTCGGCCGGAAGCCGTTCGCCAGCCCGGGCGAACGGACCTCGGTCCAGTCGTCGCCCTGCTCCAGCTGCGCACCCATCGCCGCCATCACCTCGGCGAAGCGCACATCGCCCTGCAGGCTGCTGCGGCCCATGCCGAACACGCGCACCGGACCACCGGCCAGCGCGCCGAGCGCCAGGAAATACGAGGCCGACGACGCATCGCCCTCGACCGCGAACGCGCCGGGCGCGCGATAACGCGCACCGGCCGGCACCGTGAAGCGCGGCGCCCCGGACGCGCCGACATCGCGCTGCACGGTGACGCCGAAGCGCTGCATCAGCGCGACGCTCAGATCGATGTACGGTTTGGAGATCAGCTCGCCATCGACCTCGATGACCAGATGGCGCTCGCGCGCCAGCAGCGGCGCGGACTGCAGGATGCCGGTCAGAAACTGGCTCGACGCATCGCCGCGCACGCGCACGGGCGCGTCGGCGCGCCCTTGTGCGGGTTCGATCGCCAGCGGCGGGTAGCCGTCCTGCTGCAGATAGTGAATCTGCGCACCGAGCGGCCGCAACGCGTCGACCAGATCGCCGATCGGTCGCTGATGCATGCGCGGCACGCCGGACAGCCGGTAGTGGCCGCCCATGAACGCGAGCACCGCCACCAGGGTGCGGATCGACAACCCGGAATTGCCGACGAAGAGCTCGGCCTCGCGCTTCGGAAACTGCAGCCCGCCCCGAACGCGCCAGGCACCAGCACCCTGCTCCTCGATGACCACGCCGCAAGCCTTCAGCGCCTCGCGCATGACGCGCGTGTCATCGGAATCGAGCAGGCCGCTCAATTGCGTCTCGCCGTCGGCCAGCGCCGCGAGCATCAATGCGCGAATCGACACGCTCTTCGAGCCTGGCAGGCGCAGCTCGCCACGCGCCGCACGAATCGGCGCCAGATCGAGGAACGGCGGCATCGCGCTCATGGTCATTCGATTTGCGTCAGATAGCGTTCGCGTGCAGTGCGGGCGCGCTCGAAGAGGGCTTTCATCTCGTCCCAGCGCGATTCACGCATCATCTGACGAATCTGCTGCAATTCGTCGATCTGACGGTCCAGCAGGCTGCCGACCGCGTCGGCATTGGCGCGCACGATGTCGTGCCACATCTGCGGTGAACTCGAGGCGATACGCGTGAAATCGCGAAAGCCGCCGCCGGCATTCGGAAAGATGTCGGTACTGTGTTCGAGCCGGTCGAGCATGTCGACAAAGCTGTAGGCCAGCACATGCGGCAGGTGCGAGGTCGCGGCGAAGATCGCATCGTGCTCGGCGGCGTCCATCTCGACGACCCGCGCACCGACCGCCTGCCAGAGCGTCGTTACCAGGGCGCGCGCGGCAGGATCTTGCCCGGCATGCGGCGTGACGATGACGCGATGCCTGCGGAACAGCTCGGCAAAGCTGTTGGCAACGCCGCTCTTCTCGGTCCCCGCGATCGGATGGGCCGCCACGAACCACGAGGGCAGACCGCCGCAGATGCTCGACACGTCGCGCAGCACCGACTGCTTGGTGCTGCCGACATCGCTGACGATCGCGCCGTCCTTGAGCCCGCCGACACAGCTGCGCAAGGCCTCGGCGGTATGCAGAACCGGCACCGCCAGCAGCACGACATCGGCATCCCGAACCGCAGCTTCGGCGCGGTCGAAAACCTGATCGACGACTCCCAGACGCAGGGCCAGCTCGCCTTGCGCCGGGTCCGGATCGAAGCCGGCAACGTGCTGCACCTCGCCGGCCGCGCGCAGCGCACGCGCGAACGAGCCGCCGATCAGGCCGAGGCCGACGATCGCGAGGCGGCGCACCCTCACGATGCTTTCAGCACCACGGTCAAGGCTTCGAGGAAGCGATCGTTCTCGGCCTGGGTGCCGACCGTGACGCGCAGGAACTGCGGCAGCTCGTAGGACGCCAGCGGCCGCACGATCACGCCCTGCTCCAGCAACCCTTGATGAATCGGTTTGGCATCGCGACCGAAACCGACCGTCAGGAAGTTCGCCTGCGATGGCAGCACGGTCAGTCCTTTCGCCTGCAGCGCCGCAGCCAGCCGCGCACGTTCGCGAGCGTTGAGTTCGACCGAGGCCTGCACGTAGTCCTGATCATCGAGCGCGACTTCCGCCGCCAGCAGCGCGAGGCTGTTGTTGTTGAACGGCTGACGAACGCGATTGAGCACGTCGGCCAGCGCGGCGCTCGACAGCGAGTAGCCGACCCGCAGGCCTGCCAGACCGTAGGCCTTGGAGAAGGTGCGGAACACGATGAGGTTCGGAAAACGATCGAGCCAGGCGCGCATGGCCGGTCGCAGTGCCGCATCCAGATACTCGAAATAGGCCTCGTCCAGCGCGACGATCACCGAACTCGGCGTCGCCGTCAGGAAGGCCTCGATCTCGCGCGGCTCCAGCACCGTGCCGGTCGGATTGTTCGGATTGGCGATGAACACCAGCGCGACGTCCGGATTCGCGGCCAGCGCCTTCGAGAACGCCGGCAGATCGTGACCGTAGGGCTGCGCGTCGGTTGCCGGCCGCGCCGGCACGACGACGGCGCGCGCATCCTGCGCCTGCGTGATGATCGAGTACACCGCAAACGCGTGCGCCGAATACAGCGCCGCCCGCCTGGGGCCGAGAAATACGCGCCCCAGCAGTTCGATGATGTCGTTCGAGCCGTTGCCGAGCGTGATGCGATCGAGTGCGATGTCGTGCATCGCGGCAATCTTTTGCTTCAGGCGATGGCCGCTGCCGTCCGGATACAGCGCCAGGTTCTCGCGCGCGACCGCCGCCGCCAGCGCCGCCTTGACCTTATCGCTGGCGCCGAGCGGATTTTCGTTGGAGGCGAGCTTGATCGCGTTCGACACGCCGAGCCGGCGCTGCAGCTCGTCGATCGGCATGCCCGGTGAATACGCTTCCAGGCTCAGTACGCCGCTAGCGGCGTTTTTCAGGGTTTGATCGGTCATGTTCTTGAACGGCGGGCTTACATCACGGCGCGCGGATACGAGCCGAGAATCTTGAAGAATGCGGCGTCGGAACGGATGGTTTCCAGTACCGCACGAACCTTGGGATCGGCGGCGTGACCGGCAAAATCGACAAAGAAGTAGTAGTCGGTGACGACCGAGTCGCGAACCTGCCGCGATTCGAGCCGGGTCAGGTCCAGACCGTTCTCGGCGAACGGCTGCAGCAGTTTGAACAACGCACCGGGCTGGTTGCGATGCGCCGTCATCACCACCGAGGTGATGTCGTTGCCGGAAATCTCCGGCTCCTGCTTGCCGAGCACGAGAAAGCGCGTCGTGTTGCTCGGGTCATCCTCGATGTTCGAGGCCAGGATGTTCAGGGCATTGATGCGCCCGGCCTGCAAGGACGCGATCGCCGCCGTGCCCTTGCCTTCGGCCGCCGCGCGTCGCGCCGCCTCGCCATTGCTGGAAACGACCTCGAGCTCGACTTTCGGCAGGCGCGCATCGAGCCATTTCCGGCATTGCGCGAACGACTGCGCGTGCGAATAGATCTTCGTCAGCCCGTCAAAGTCGCCCTGCATCGACAGCAGGTGATGATGCACCGGCAGGGTCACTTCGCCGCAGATGCGCAGCTTGGTGTGCACCAGCTCGTCCAGTGTGTGGCTGACCAGGCCGCCGATCGAATTGGCGACCGGCACGACGCCGTAGTCGGCGGCGCCGGTCTCGACGTCGCGGAAAATTTCGTCGATCGCGCGCGCCGGTCGCGCGGTCACGCTGTCGCCGAAATGCTTCTGGACCGCCGCCTGGGTATAGGTGCCTTCCGGCCCGAGATAGGCAATCGTCAACGGCGATTCCAGCGACAGGCAGACCGACATGATTTCGCGCATCAGACGCGCGATCGTCTCGTCGGTGAGCGGACCACCGTCCGGGCCGTGATTGCGCTCGATCGCGCGGCGCAGCACCTCGGCCTCGCGGGACGGCCGGTAGTGATTGCCGGTATCGCCCATCTGCTGCTTGATGTTCGCGACCGCCTGCGCGACGCGCGCGCGCTGCGAAATCAGCTTCTGGATCTGTTCATCGAGCGCGTCGATCTGCAGGCGCGCTTCGGGCAGGGTTTGCGGCACCATGGCGGGCTCTCGCTGCTCACATAAAGACAAAAGGCCGCGGATTTTACGATGATCCGCGGCCCCGTGCCGTTGTCGCATCGAGCCGGCGGCAGCCGGCCGAGCGGATCGCTAGCGTGCGGCGATCACCCGAATCGCCAGCACACCCGGGATTGCCGCGATTTCCTTGGCGGCGGCGTCGGTTTCACCGCTGTCGACATCGACGATCGTGTACGCCAGCCCACCGCGCGACTTGTTGAGCAGATCGGCGATGTTGAGGCCGCGCTTGGCCAGCGCCGTGGAGATCTGGCCGACCATGTTCGGCACATTCTCGTTGACGATGCACAGGCGCGTGGTACCCGGCAGCAGCGGCATCTGCGCTTCCGGGAAGTTCACCGAATTGCGGATCGTGCCGAGTTCGAGGAACTCGCGGATCTGGTCGGCCACCATGACCGCGCAATTGTCCTCGGCCTCACCGGTCGAGGCACCGAGGTGCGGCGTCGCGATCACGCGCGGGTGCCCCTTCAGCGCGTTCGACGGGAAGTCGCAGGCATAGGCATGCAGGCGGCCTTCGTCGAGCGCTTCGATGACTGCCTTTTCGTCGACGATGGCGTCACGCGCGAAGTTCAGGATCACGCCCTGCTTCTTCATCAGCTTGAGGCGATCCGCATTGATCAGGCCGCGCGTCGCGTCGAGCAGCGGCACGTGCACCGAGATGAACTGCGACTTCGACACCAGATCATCCACCGACAAGGCCTGCCGCACGCCCGAGTTCAGCTGCCAGGCATTCTGCACGGTCATCGCCGGATCGTAGCCCCAGACCGTCATGCCGAGTTCCAGCGCGGCATTGGCAACCTTGACGCCGATCGCGCCGAGACCGATCACGCCAAGCGTGCGACCCGGCAGTTCGAACCCGACGAACTTCTTCTTGCCGGCTTCGACCGCTTCGTGCATCGCCTTGTCGTCGCCATCGAGCTTCTTCACGAAATCGAGCGACGCCGGGATATTGCGCGCGGCCAGCAGCAGCGAGGCCAGCACCAGCTCCTTGACGGCATTGGCGTTGGCGCCCGGCGCATTGAACACCGGCACGCCGCGCTTGCTCATGGCGGCGATCGGAATGTTGTTGGTGCCGGCTCCGGCACGACCGATCGCCTTCACGGACGCCGGGATATCGAGCTTGTGCATGTCGGCCGAGCGCACGAGGATGGCATCCGGATTGGCGATCTCCGAGGCGACTTCGAAGCGGTCACGCGGCAGGCGCTCGAGGCCCAGCACGGAGATGTTGTTGAGGGTCTGGACTTTGAACATGGTGATCTTCCGGTAATGAGGTATGCGTCTTTCGCGGCTTGCGCCACTCCTGCAAATGCATCGCAGGAGCGGCGCAAGCCGCGACCAGCCCGTCCGTCAGGCGCGGATGCGGGCAAATTCCTTCATGTAATCGACGAGCTGCCGCACGCCTTCGAGTGTCATCGCGTTGTACAGCGACGCGCGCATGCCGCCGACCGAGCGATGGCCCTTGAGACCGGACAGCTCGGCGGCCTTCGCACCCTTGAGGAACTCGGCATCGAGTTCCGGGTTGGCCAGCGTGAACGGCACGTTCATGCGCGAGCGATCGGCCTTGGCCACCGGGTTGCGGTAGAAGTCCTGCGAATCGATGTAGTCGTACAGCAGCGCCGCCTTGGCCGCGTTGCGTTCGCCGACGCCCTTGAGCCCGCCGTTGTCCTTGATCCACTTGAAGACCAGACCCGAGACATACCAGGCAAAGCACGGCGGTGTGTTCAGCATCGACTCGTTGTCGGCCATCTGCTTGTAGTCGAAGATGCCCGGCGTGTTGGCGGCCGCCTGGCCGATCAGATCGTCGCGGACGATGACGATGGTCACACCCGACGGGCCGATGTTCTTCTGTGCGCCGGCGTAGATCAGGCCGTATTTGCTGACGTCGAACGGCCGCGACAGGATGTTCGACGACATGTCCGCGACCAGCGGCACCGCACCCGTATCGGGATCAGCCGCAAACTCGACGCCATGGATCGTCTCGTTCGAGGTGATGTGCACGTACGCCGCGCCCGGATCGAGCTTCCACGACGCGCGCGCCGGCACGTTCGCGAACTTGTCGGTCTCGCTGCTCGCGGCAACATTGACCTTGGCATAGCGCGCCGCTTCCTTGGCCGCCTTCTTGCCCCAGTCGCCGGTCAGCACGAAGTCGATGCCCTGCTTGCCGCGCAGCAGGTTCATCGGAATGAACGAGAACTGGCCGGTCGCGCCGCCCTGCATGAACAGCACCTTGTAGTTGGCCTGAATGCCCGCGACTTCGCGCAGATCGGCCTCCGCGGCCTGCGCAATGCTCATGAACTCCTTGTCGCGATGCGACATCTCCATCACCGACATGCCGCAGCCCTGCCAGTCCAGCAACTCCGCCTGCACCTGCTGCAGGACTTCGAACGGCAGAGTGGCCGGTCCGGCACTGAAATTGACGATGCGCTTCATGGGGGGCTCCTGTGGTGTTGTGTTGTCAGGGTTGCGGACCGCTACGACCAGGTTTCGATATCGAGATTCGGGACCGCGGCAAATGCCGAACCGCGGTCGGTCACCAGGGTCAGGCGGCGCGCCGTCGCGGTCGCCGCCAGCCACAAGTCCAGCGGCGCCAGCGTCTCGCCAGCGGCGCGCAGATAGCTGCCGATCACGACGGCCTGCTGCGCCTCGGCTGCGCCGAAATCGAGGCGATGCACGGCGCCGAGAAATTCCTTCAGCAACTTGCCGTAACGGGCCTGCGCTGCCGGCTTGAGTCGCAGCGCGATCTCGGCTTCGACCTGACTGAACACCGAGACGGCAACATCGCTCGGCTTCAGCGCCTGCAGCTTGAGCACGATCGCGAGATGCCCCCTGACGGCATCGGCGAGCACGCTGGCGTCGATCAGGTACTTCACCAGCGCGGTCCCGCGTCTTCGGCCGGCAAGGCTTCGCGCCAGGCCTGGAAATCGAGCGTATCTTCGGCAAGTTCCGGCGCGGGGTTGCTGAAATGGTTCTTCAGCGCCTGCGGCCAGTCCTTCTCCTCATTGCGCGCCAGCCAGTCCTGCACGGCCAGGGAAATGACACGATTGCGCGTCAGGCCGACGCGTGCCACCGCACGATTGAGCCGCGCAATCGTTTCGTCGTCGAAATGCACGCTGAAATTCATGGCGCGCAATATAACCTAACATATGATGTTAGTCACGGCGGTGCATAAAAAAGGCGCTGTAGCGCCTTCTTTATGAATCGCTTTTATTCTACCGCCGCATCGTCTCCGGCATCGTCGTCGAGCGCGTCCGGCACGATTTCCGGCGCCGCAGCGCCGTCGCCGGCCCCGACGGCCGCGGCCGCTTCGGCGACCAGCTCGTCGTCATCCTCGGCCAGAATGCGGTCGATGCCGACCAGACGGCTATCGTCCTGAGGCCGCATCAGACGCACACCTTGCGTGTTGCGGCCCATCGAGCGCACGTCGGTGGTGCGGAAGCGGATCAAGTTGCCGTCCTCGGCGATCAACATGACTTCGTGACTGTCGTCGACTGTCACCGCGCCGATCAGGCGGCCGGTCTTGTCCGACAGCGCCTGACCGATGACACCTTGCCCGCCGCGACCGCGCCTCGGGAACTGCGCGATCGGCGTACGCTTGCCGTAACCGAACTCCGAAACCGTCAGGATGTCGCCGGCTTCGGCGACAATCAGGGCGATGACGCGCGCGCCGTCGGCCAGGACATTGCCGGATTCGTCGCCACCGTCCTCGCTCACGTCGACGGCCTCCTCTTCGCCGGCGTCTTCGCCGGCCGCAAAGGTCTTCAGCAAGCGCATGCCACGCACGCCGGTGGCCCCGCGGCCCATGCTGCGCACATCGTTTTCGTTGAAACGGATCGCCCGGCCGGCGTCGGAGATCAGGATGATGTCGTCGTCGCCGCCGGTCTGCGCGACGCCGACCAGTTCGTCATCGACCCGCAGATCGACCGCGATGATGCCGTTGCTGCGCACATTCTGGAACGCCGACAGCTCGGTCTTCTTGACGGTCCCGCGTCGTGTCGCCATGAACACGAACTTGGCATCCTCGAAGGTCTTGATCGCCAGCACCGCGTTGATCTTCTCGTCGGCGTCCAGCGGCAGCATGTTGTTGAACGGCTTGCCGCGCGAACCACGCGAACCGGTCGGCAGCTCGAACACACGCAGCTTGTAGCACTTGCCGAGGCTGGAGAAGCACAGCAGCGTGTCATGCGAATGCGCGACCCAGAGACGATCGACGAAATCCTCCTCCTTGGTCGTTGCCGCGATCTTGCCGCGACCGCCGCGCTTCTGTGCCTGGTACTCGTCGAGCGCAACCGCCTTCACGTAACCCTCGTGCGACAGGGTCACGACCATGTCCTTCGGCACGATCAGGTCTTCGTGGGCAATGTTCAGCGCCGCGTCGGTGATCTCGGTGCGACGCGCATCGCCGAACTGCTCCTTGAGCTCCAGCAGCTCGCCGCGAATCACGTCCAGCAGGCGTGTTTCCGAACCGAGGATATCCAGGTAGTCGAGGATGGATTCGATCAGTTCCTTGAACTCGGCGTGAATCTTGTCCTGCTCCAGGCCGGTGAGGCGGTGCAGGCGCAGATCGAGGATCGCCTGGGCCTGCGCTTCCGAAAGCCGGTACTTCTGCCCGCCCGGCCCGTCGACGATACCGAAGTCCGCTGCCAGATCGGATGGCCGCGATGCGTGCGCGCCGGCACGTTCGAGCATCGCCGTGACCGGCCCCGGATTCCAGTTGCGCGACATCAGTCCGGCCTTGGCTTCCGCCGGCGACGGCGAGTGCCGGATCAGCGCGATGATCTCGTCGATGTTGGCCAGCGCCACCGACAGGCCTTCCAGCACATGAGCACGTTCGCGTGCCTTGCGCAGCAGATAGCGCGTGCGACGGGTGACGACTTCGCGGCGATGACGGACGAAGATCTCGAGCAGCTGCTTGAGGTTCAACAGGCGCGGCTGACCGTTGTCGAGCGCGACCATGTTGAAGTTGAAGCTGTCCTGCAGCTGCGTGTAGCGGAACAGGTTGTTGAGCACCACGTCGGCGTTTTCGTTGCGGCGCAGTTCGATCACCATGCGCATGCCGGACTTGTCCGACTCGTCGCGCAGCTCGGTGATGCCCTCGACCTTCTTTTCCTTGACCAGCTCGGCGATCTTCTCGAGCAGGCGCGCCTTGTTCACCTGATACGGCAGCTCGGTGACGATGATCGCCTGCTTGTCGTGTCCGATATCCTCGAAATGCGTGCGCGCCCGCACGATGATGCGACCACGTCCGGTGCTGTAGGCATCGACCAGTCCGGCCGCGTCGAGCAGCAGGCCGGCGGTCGGAAAGTCCGGCGCCGGAATGTGCGTCATCAGCTCGCTGATTTCGATCGCCGGATTGTCGATCAATGCGATGCAGCCGTCGACGACTTCGTTGAGGTTATGCGGCGGGATGTTGGTCGCCATGCCGACGGCGATGCCGGACGCGCCGTTGATCAACAGTTGCGGCACCTTGGTTGGCAGCACCGAGGGCTCCTGCTCGGAGCCATCGTAGTTCGGCTGGAAGTCGACCGTGTCCTTGTCGAGATCGGCGAGCAGCTCGTGGGTGAGCTTCTTCATGCGCACTTCGGTGTAACGCATGGCCGCCGGGAAGTCGCCGTCGACCGAGCCGAAGTTGCCCTGACCGTCGACCAGCAGGTAGCGCATCGAGAAATCCTGCGCCATGCGCACCATGGTGTCGTACACCGAGGCATCGCCGTGCGGGTGGTACTTACCGATCACGTCACCGACGATGCGCGCCGATTTCTTGTACGGCTTGTTGAAGTCGTTGCCGAGTTCCTTCATCGCGAACAGCACGCGGCGGTGCACGGGCTTCAGGCCGTCGCGCGCATCGGGCAATGCGCGGCCGACGATGACACTCATCGCATAGTCGAGATATGAACGCTTCATCTCGTCTTCGAGATTGACGCTGAGAATTTCCTTGGCGAAATCAGTCATGGAGCTCGGTCACAATTCGGGCATCTGCCCCGCTCGCGCGGGGCCGTATCTAAGGATCGTCAATGCAGTTTCGAATGGCGGAAAATGCAGCCGCCGAAGGCGCTCGATGCAGCTCTTGTTTTGACGCGAAATTGTAACACGAACACGGGCTTGGCACCGATTTTCGGCACCGCCGCGCGACTTGACTTTACCGCTCAGCTGAGGACCGGAAGCACCCGCTCCCGCGTCGGCTTTTCGATCACGCCGCGCTCGCAGACGATGGCGTCGATCAGCGCCGCCGGCGTGACGTCGAACACCGGATTGAAGGCATCGAAGCCGGCCGGCGCAATCGCCGCGCCGCGGAACTCGGTCAGCTCCGCAGCCGCCCGTTCCTCGATCGGAATGTGCGCCCCGTCCGGGCAATGCAGATCGAAGGTCCCGCTCGGCGCCACGACCATGAACTTGACGCCATGACGACGCGCGGCGACCGCCAGCGCATAGGTGCCGATCTTGTTCGCCGTGTCGCCGTTGGCGGCAATGCGGTCGGCACCGACGATCACCCAATCGATCTTCTCACGGCTCATCAGATGGGCAACCGCGCCGTCGGCAACCAGCTTTGCCGGGATGCCCTCCTGCTGCAGTTCCCAGGCGGTCAGTCGCGCGCCCTGCAACCAGGGCCTGGTCTCGGTGTTGTAGACACGCACGACGCGACCCTGTGCGTATGCGGTGCGGATCACGCCGAGCGCCGTCCCGTGCCCGCCGGTTGCCAGCGCACCGGTATTGCAGTGGGTGACGATCTGCGCGCCGGGCGCGATCAGCGCCGCGCCGAAAGCGCCCATCTGCAGGTTCTGCGCGAGGTCTTCCTGGTGGATGCGGATCGCCTCGGCTTCGAGCAGGCCGACATCGGCGTGCTGTTCCCATTGGCGCTGCATGCGCTCCAGGGCCCAGCGCAGATTGACCGCAGTCGGCCGTGATGCAGCCAGCGTCGCGACCGCCGCGGGCATCGCCGCCGCATTGTCGCGCAGGGCCAGCACCAGCCCGTAGGCGGCGGCAATTCCGATCGCCGGCGCACCGCGCACCGCCATGCCGTGAATCGCCGCGGCGACGTCCTCGGCGCTGCGGCAGTCGAGATAGCACAGCTCGCCCGGCAGCACGCGCTGGTCGAGCAGCGCCAGATGCGTGCCCTTCCAGACGATCGGTGTGACGGATTCGACGCGCGCGACGCTGGTCTTGACGGCGGACATGAAGGGCTCGGTTAAACTTCGCGGACCCGAATTCTACCCTTGCCTTCTTTTCAAATCCGTCATGCAGACCGTAGACCTGCTGCTCGCGCCGCGCTGGCTGGTGCCGATCGAACCCGAAGGCGTGGTTCTCGAAGACCATGCGCTGCTTGCCGATGGCGGGCGCATCGTCGCCGTGCTGCCGCTGGGCGAGGCGCGGGCACGTTACGCGCCACGCCAGACCATCGAGTTGCCGCAACACGCGCTGCTGCCAGGATTCGTCAATCTGCACACCCATGCGGCGATGAGCCTGCTGCGCGGCATCGCCGACGACCTGCCGCTGATGGACTGGTTGCAGAACCACATCTGGCCCGCCGAAGGCGCGCACGTCAGTTCCGGCTTCTGCGAAGACGGCCTGCGTCTGGCCTTCGCCGAGATGATCCGCGGCGGCACGACCTGCGTGAACGACATGTACTTCTTCCCGGACGCAACCGCGCGCGTCGCCCGTGAAGCCGGCCTGCGGGCCAGCGTCGGCCTGATCGTGTTCGACTTTCCGACTGCCTGGGGCAGCGGTGCCGACGACTACATCCACAAGGGTCTCGCTCTGCACGACCAGCTTCGCAGCGAACCGCTGATCCGCACCGTGTTCGCGCCGCACGCGCCGTACACCGTGTCCGACGCACCGCTGCTGAAAGTGCGCCAGTACGCCAACGAACTCGGCATCGGCATCCACATGCACGTGCATGAAACCGCACACGAGATCGAAACCGCAATCGCCAGTACCGGCAAGCGGCCGTGGGCGCGACTGCGTGATCTGGAACTGCTCGGTCCGGATTTCATCGCCGTGCACATGACGCAGCTGACCGACGAGGAAATCGACGACGCGGCGCGGCATGGCGTGCACATCGCTCATTGCCCGGAATCGAATCTGAAACTGGCGAGCGGCTTCTGTCCGGTCGACAAGCTGCTGCGCGCCGGCGTCAACGTCGGTATCGGCAGCGATGGCGCCGCGAGCAACAACGACCTCGACCTGCTCGGTGAAATGCGCAGCGCCGCGCTGCTCGCCAAGGCGGTCGGCGGCAATCCGGCAGCACTTGCCGCACCGGCGGCACTGAAGATGGCGACGCTGGCCGGCGCCAGGGCACTTGGCCTCGACAGCGAGATCGGCTCGTTGCTCGCCGGCAAATCCGCCGATTGCATCGCGATCGATCTGAGCGCCAGCGCGACCCAGCCGGTCTACAACGTGCTGTCGCAGATCGTCTACGCTGCCGGCCGCGATCAGGTCAGCGACGTGTTCGTTGCCGGCCGCGCGCTGCTGCGCAACCGCCAGCTCACCACCATCGACGAAGCGGCGGCAATCGCGCGCGCCGCCGAATGGCAACGGAAGATCCGCCCATGACCAGCAAACACGCCAGCGCCAACGTCGACGCTCGCGAAATCGCCAACTTCGATCGCCTCGCCTCGCGCTGGTGGGACCCGCGTGGCGAGATGGCGACCTTGCATCAGATCAACCCGCCACGCGTGCGCTATGTCGAGCAATGCGTCGGCGGCCTCGACGGCAAGCGCGCGCTCGATGTCGGCTGTGGCGGCGGCCTGCTCAGCGAGGCGCTGTGCGCCGAAGGCGCCGCCGTACTGGGGATCGACATGGCGGCCGAGCTGATTGATGTCGCGACGCTGCACGCACTCGAATCCGGACGCCGGCCCGAGTACCGGCGGATCGCCGCCGAGGCACTGGCCGCCGAACAGCCGGCGAGCTTCGATCTGGTGTGCTGCATGGAAATGCTCGAACACGTGCCGGAGCCGGCATCGGTGATCACCGCCTGCGCGCAGCTGGTCAAACCCGGTGGCGACGTGATCTTCTCGACGATCAACCGTCATCCCAAGGCCTTCGCGCTGGCCGTGGTCGGCGCCGAATACGTCATGAACCTCGTGCCGCGCGGTACTCACGAATACGAGAAGTTCATCCGTCCGTCCGAGCTCGACGGCTGGGCGCGCCATGCCGGCCTCGATGTGCTGGGCGTCAAGGGCCTGCGATACAACCCGATCCTGAAATCGGCGCGCCTGAGCGACGATCTCGACATCAATTACTTCATGCACTGCCGGCGACCCGCATGAACATGGCCAGCCCCGATCACCCGATCACGCGCAGCGTGCCCAGGGCCGTGCTGTTCGACCTCGACGGCACGCTGGTCGACACCGCACCGGACCTTGGCCATGCCGCCAATCTGGTACGCGCAGAGCTGGGCCGGCCGCCGCTGCCGCTGGCCGACTACCGGCCGGTGGCTTCGGCCGGTGCGCGCGGCCTGCTCGGCAAGGCCCTGCAGATCACACCCGAGCACGCCGATTTTCCGGCCCGCCGCGATCGCTTCCTGGAACTGTATCGCGCCAACCTGACGCGCCAGTCGCGTCTGTTCGACGGCATGGACGTGCTGTTCGCGGCAATCGCAGCCAGCGGCGCGCGCTGGGGCATCGTCACCAACAAGCCGGCCTGGCTGACGACGCCGCTGCTCGCCGGTCTGCATCTCGATCGGCAGGCGGCGTGCGCGGTCAGCGCCGATCAGGTTGCCCGCGCCAAGCCGGCACCCGACTCGCTGCTGCACGCCTGCGAGCTGCTGTCGCTGGCGCCGACCGAGTGCTGGTATGTCGGCGACGACAAGCGTGACATCACCGCCGGACGCGCGGCCGGCATGATCACGGTCGCTGCCGACTGGGGTTATCTGGGCGCCGACGGACCGATCGACAGCTGGGGCGCCGACTACATCGCGCGTTCGCCGCAGGAACTCGCCGGCTGCTTGCGCTCATGAGCTGGCGCTCTCCGGCACAAGGCGGCCTGCAAAGCCTCGACACGATGGCGCAGCTGCTGCGCGGGCGCGCCAATCGCTACGCGTGGTTCGGCCTGCTGGTCGCCGGACTGACGATCGTCGCGGCGACCCTGCTCAGCTGCCAGTACGAACAGGGCGACTACAGCTGGGCCGGTCTGCTGACCACGCAACAGAGCAATCCGGCCTTGTGGGCGCTCGACGCGATGCCGCTGATCTTCCTGATCTGGGGCCAGTACATCGGCAGCGTGATGTCGTATCAGGCCGGCGCGATGGTGCTCGACGAAACCCGCGAGTTGCGTGATGAAGCCAATCGCCTGCAGTACGAGCTGAGCCGGCAACCGGTCGCCGGCCACGCGATGGGCCTGCCGAACCGGCACACGCTGATCGGCGCGATCAACCGCAGCATCAACAAGCCGACACGCAAACCCGGCAACTTCGCGGTGCTGGTGCTGACCACCGAGCACTATCACGAGATCGCGCAGGCGCACGGCGAAACCGCCGCCGCCCAGTACATCTCGCAGCTGGGCGAACGCCTGCGCAGCGTGGTCGACAGCGACGACACCCTGGCTCACTTCGGTCATGACGACTTCGGCATCGTGCTGGCGCAGGCGCAGGACGAAGCCGGTGCGCGTCACCTCGCCAGCCGCGTACAGCTCGCCCTCGATGTGCCGATCACGATGGGGCGCAGCGCATTTTCGCTGCGCGCCAGCATCGGCATCGCGCTGTATCCGATGCACGGCCCCGACGCCGAAACCCTCTTGCGTCACGCAGAGACCGCCAAGTACGCCGCCGTCGCCGCGCGCCGCGACTATCTGGTTTACGAAGCCTCGCTCGACGACGCCCGCACCGAAAACTCGCGCCTGATCGCCGAACTGCACGGTGCCCTGTACAACGACGGCCTCGCCGACGAGTACCAGCCGCAGATTCCGCTGCGCGACGGCCTGCCGCGGCGTCTGCGTCTGTTGCCGTACTGGGAGCATCCGCGGCGCGGCCGCCTCGCCGAAGCCGACTTCCTGCATCTGCCGGATCGCCTCGGTCTCGTGCACGGCCTGACGACCTGGCTGCTGCGCGAAGGCCTCGGCCATCTGTCGCGGTGGCGTGCCGGCGACGCCACCGATCTGCAACTCGTGCTGCGTCTGCCCGACGCGGCGCTGCGCGAACTCGGCTTCGTCGATCTGATCCGCCGCATGCTGCAGTCGCACGACCTGCCGGGCTCGGCGCTGGTCATCGAATTCAGCGAAGCCGCACTGATGCAGGCCAACGCCACGCAGCGCGCACAGCTGGCGGCGCTGCGCCAGTCGGGCATCCAGCTGTGTCTGACCGGCGTCGGCGCACCCGGTGCCTCGGCCATGACATCGCTGTACTACCCGATCGACGAGTGCCGACTCGCGCCGGGGATCATCGATCGCGCGGCGCGCGAACCGCTGGCGCAGGACGCCCTGCAGAAGACCATGGAGCTGCTGCGCCTGCTGAAGCTGCGCGTCGTTTCCTCGGCGGTCGACAGCGAACCGCAACACCGGCTCGCCGAATCGCTGGGCGGTGACTACGCCGAAGGTCTCAGCTATCGCGCCGCCCTGACACCGCAAGCGGTCGAGCGCTGGCTGCATCCACGCGCCGCCGTCTGAATCCTTCTTTTCCACTTTCACGAGCCGACACGCCGCAATGGCCGCGACCCTGCCTGCCTCCTACACACCGCCCGCCGATCTGCTCAAGGGCCGCCACATCCTCATCACCGGTGCCGGCGACGGCCTCGGCCGCGTCACGGCGCTGGCCTGCGCGCAACACGGCGCGACCGTGATCCTGCTCGGTCGCACGATCCGCAAGCTCGAAGCCGTCTACGACCAGATCGGCGCAGCCGGCGGATCGGCCGCGATCTATCCGCTCAATCTCGCCGGTGCCACCTGGGCCGACTACTTCGAACTGGCGAGCACGATCGAGCGCGAGTTCGGCGGCCTCGACGGCCTGCTGCATTGCGCCGCGCACTTCAAGGCCTTCACGCCGCTGTACGACGTCGAGCCCAAGGAGTGGGTCGAAAGCCTGCAGGTCAATCTGACGGCGGCCTATTCCCTCACCCGTCATTGCCTGCCGCTGCTGAGCAAGGCGGCCGACGCGTCGATCGTGTTCACCAGTGATCGCAGCGGCCGCGAACCACGACCCTTCGCCGGCATCTACGGCATCGCCAAGGCCGGCGTCGAACAGATGGCGCAGATGTGGGCGAGCGAGCTGCAGTCCAGTCCGAAGCTGCGCATCAACAGCTACAACCCCGGTCCGCTGCGCACCGAACTGCGTCTGAAAGGCTACCCGGGCGAGCTGATCGAGGAATCACCGTTGCCGGAGACGGCGACACCGGCACTGCTGTGGCTGCTCGGTCCGGACAGCCGCGGCGTCAGCGGCCAGCGACTCTAGCGCCCTGTCAGCGCCGCGTGCGCGGCGGACGCCTGGGCTTCTGCGGCGGGCTCGCCGGTCGGTCATCGCGGCGTCGGCTTGCCGGTTTTCCCGCCCCCGCACTGCGCGGCGATGACGCGCGCGCTGGCGCTGCCGATTTGCCGCCGCCCGAACGCGACGCCGGGCGAGCGTCGCCGCTTGCACGTCCGGGACGCGCATCGCGCGCCTTCGCGCCGGCACGCACCGCGTCGCGCGACGCGCGACGCGGACGTCCGTCATCGGCTTCCTCGCGATCGTCGGCACGGCGACGGCGTGGCGCTGGTGGCTTGCCGGCAACATGCCGCGCTCCCGACTTGCCGCCGCGGACGGGTTTGCGCCCTGCATCGAGTCCGGCATCGGCCTCGCTCAGGCGCACCGCATCGAGCAAGGCCAGCAGTTCGGCCGGTGTGGCTTCGCGCGCGGTGCCGGACTTGATCCCGCGACCGAGCTCGACCGGCCCGTAGCTGATGCGAATCAGGCGGCTGACCTGCAGCTTCTGCGATTCGATCAGGCGCCGCACGAGCCGGTTGCGGCCCTCGCGCACGGTTACGTGGAACCACTGGTTGGCGCCCTCGCCGTCCTCGTTGACGCCCGCTTCGACGCGTTCGAATTTCGCCTTGCCGTCTTCGAGTTCGACACCGGCCTTCCAGCGTGCGATCACCGCATCGTCGACCGTGCCGAGAATGCGGACCGCGTAGGTGCGCGGCACTTCGAAACTCGGATGCGTCAGACGACGCGCCAGCTCGCCGTGATTGGTGAACAACAGCAGGCCCGAGGTATTGATGTCGAGGCGACCGATCGCGATCCAGCGACCGCTGCCGAGTTTCGGCAGCTTGCGGAACACCGTGCGACGACCTTCCGGATCGTCGCGGGTGACGAGTTCGCCCGTGCGCTTCTTGTAGATCAGCACGCGTGCCGGTTCGGCCTTGCGTTGCATCGCGATCGAACGCCCGTCGATCCGCACCTTGTCGTCCTGGTCGATGTGCTGGCCCGCCTCCGCCGGCTTGCCATTCACTTCGATGCGGCCGTCCTCGACCATGCGCTCGACTTCGCGGCGCGATGCGACACCCAGCGTTGCCAGAAACTTCTGGATTCTTTCACTCACGGCACGTCCTCCCGACGTTCCTGCGCAGCAGCCGTGATGGCCGCGCGCCCTGCTTGCGGCGCCTAGTGCCTGTCGACGCCGATGGCGTCGCTGTCGTGGTATCCGGCCCGTTTTGCCGCATCGTTGCGTCTCTCGTGGCTCATGTACATCACGTACACCTCACTACCTCGTTGCTTGCGCTGCGGCAAGGCGGACTCGGCCACGGCGATGTCACGAGTGTTACAGGCCCCAGGAACCCTCCGTCGGCGCTGTCACGACCAATGCGCTCAGTGCACGGTCGGCGGCTCGTCTTCGCCGGCGTCCGGCAGGTCTTCCGCGTCGTCCCCATCCTCGTCGCCGAGATCGAAGTCTTCGTCGCGGAACTCGTCCGGCGAAAACTCCAGATCCTCGTCGCTCAGGACCGGCGGATGTGCGTCGTCACCGCCATCGGCAAGCGGATGTGCCGGCGTTTCGTGCAGTTGCTCGCCCAGCCTTTCGAGGGCGGCTTCGAGCTGCTGCGCGTCCTTGATTTCCGGCAGTGACGGCAGATCGTCGAGCGAGCGCAGGTTGAGATCGTCGAGCAGCTGATGCGTGGTGCCGAACAACGAAGGCCGGCCCGGCACTTCCTTGACACCGACTTCGCGTATCCAGCCGCGATCCAGCAGCGTGCGGATGATGTTCGGCGACATCGCCACGCCGCGCACGTCCTCGATCTCGCCGCGCGTCACCGGCTGTCGATAGCAGATCAGCGCCAGGGTTTCGAGCAGCGCGCGCGACAGGCGCGGCGGCTTTTCCTGATACAGACGTGCAACCCATTCGGCATATTCGCGCCTGACCTGGATGCGCCAGCCGCTCGCGACTTCGGAAAGCTCCGCGGCGCGCGACTCCAGATCTTCCGACAGCCGCGCCAGCGCATCACGGATGTCCTTCCGGGTAACGCCGAGATCGTGGCCGAGCATGCGCTGCAGCTGCTCGGTCGGCAGCGGCTGCTCGGAGGCGAGCAGCAGGGCTTCGAGGATGCGGTCGAGCTGCGCAATGCGTGCATCGGCGGTGTTCTGGATGTCGAGATCGGCTTGCGCGTCGGTCTGTTCGTTCATGCGTCTGCTCCTTCGAGTTCGTCGACCGCAGCCGCGCGCGGGCGCGGCGGCATCACCATCAGCGGTGCGAACGGGCTGTCCTGTTCGATGTCCAGCATCGCCGAGCGCGCCATCTCGAGGATCGCGAGGAAACAGACGACGACACCGAGCCGGCCCTCCTCGGGATCGACCAGCTCGCCGAGCGTCGCCGGACCCTGCTGGATGCGCGACAGGATGTGGGTCATGCGTTCACGCACCGACAGCGGTTCACGTGAAATCTCGTGATGCTTGTACAGCGCCGCGCGTTCCATGATGTCGCGGAACGCCAGCACCAGTTCGCGCAGGCTCGGCATCGGCAGCTGCGCGGTGGTCGGGATCACTTCCGGACGTGCCTGCGCCAGGTGCAGATCGCGACCGATGCGCGGCAGCTTCTCGATGGCCTCGCCGGCGCTCTTGAAGCGCTCGTACTCCTGCAGGCGGCGCACGAGTTCCATGCGCGGATCGCCCTGTTCCTGCGCCTCGTCCGGCGGTGGCCTGGGCAGCAGGATGCGCGACTTGATCTCGGCGAGCAGCGCCGCCATCACCAGATACTCGGCGGCGAGCTCGAGCTTCATGTCGCGCATCAGACCGATGTACTGGATGTACTGCTGGGTGATCTTCAGGACCGGAATGTCGAGGATGTTGAGATTCTGGCGGCGGATCAGGTACAGCAGCAGATCGAGCGGCCCCTCGAAGGCTTCGAGGAAAACCTCCATCGCATCCGGCGGAATGTACAGATCCTCCGGCATCTTCTCCATCGCCAGCCCATGAACCTTGGGCAGGCGTACGGTCTCGGCTTCGGCGACCGCGTCCTGTACTTCTTCGCTCATGTGCTCACGGCCTCGCGCTCCCAGTACCAGACGATGCCATCCTGGGGGTGATGCAGACTGTCGCGCAAGCGAAACCCGAGCCGGCGCAGGATGCGCGTCGGCGCGCTTTCCTTCGATGCCGTCTGCGCGCTGATGATCAGCGAGGCATCACTGCGTTGCACGAGCTCGATCAGCTTCTGCGTCATCGCCGTGGCGATGCCGCGGCCCTCGTAATCCTCGAAGGTGTAGCAGGCGATCTCGACCTTGTCGTCCTTGGGCGGCGCCTTGAACGCGCAACTGCCCACCACTTCGCCGGCGGCGAACGCGAGATAACCGATCCACGGCGGCGCAAAGCCCTCCGCGCCGTAGAGCTGCAAGGTGCCGTCGAGCACCTCGCGCGCGTCCGGCGACAGTTCGGCCGGACAGAACGCCGGTGCGCCATCTTCGAGGATCGCGATCAGGCGCAGATCGTCGGCGCGGATCGGCAGACCACGCAGAGTCATTGCGGGATGAAGCCCAGCGCTTCGTGCACCTGCAGCAGCGTCGCGTCGGCCTTGGCCGATGCCGCCTCGGCGCCGGCACGCAGCACCTTGCGCAGACCTTCGGTGTCGTCACGCACGGCGCGGTATTTTTCCTGCACCGGCTTCAAGCATTCGACCACGGCATCGGCGCAGGCCTGCTTGAACTTGCCGTAACCCTGACCGTTGTAGCGCTCGACGATCGCATCGAAGGACTCGCCGGTGGTTGCCGACAGAATCGACATCAGGTTGGTGACGCCGGGCTTCTCGGCGATGTCGTAACGGATCTCGTTGCCAAGGTCCGTTACCGCGCGCTTGAGCTTGCGCGTGATCACGTCCGGCTCGTCGAGCAGGTAGATCGCATTGGTCTCGGCATCGTCCGACTTCGACATCTTCCTGGTCGGCTCCTGCAGGCCCATGATGCGCGCGCCGACCGGCGGAATCATCGGCTCCGGCACCGTGAACACCGGTCCGTGCACGTTGTTGAAGCGCATCGCCACGTCGCGCGTCAGTTCCAGATGCTGCTTCTGGTCGTCGCCGACCGGTACCTGCTGCGCCTGATAAAGCAGGATGTCGGCGGCCATCAGCACCGGATAGTCGAAAAGGCCGGCGTTGATGTTGTCGGCATGCTTGGCGCTCTTGTCCTTGAACTGCGTCATGCGGTTGAGCTCGCCCATCTGCGTGTAGCAGTTGAGAATCCAGGTCAGGCGCGAATGCGCCGGCACATGGCTCTGCACGAACAGCGTGTTGTGCGCCGGATCGAGACCGCAGGCGATGTACAACGCGAGAAATTCATAGCAGCGCTCGCGCAGCACTTTCGGATCCTGGCGCACCGTGATCGCGTGCAGATCGACCAGCATGTAATAGCAGTCGAAGCGGTCGTTGAGCTGCACCCAATTCTTCAGGGCGCCCAGATAATTGCCGATCGTCAGGCGGCCTGACGGCTGGATGCCGGACAGGACCACCGGTTTGCCGGAGGCGGGTTTGGTATTGAGAGTCACGAGCCGGATAACAGGACAGTGCTCGAATTCAGACCGAGCAGGGAATAGAGGGAAAATTCGGCGATCGCCAGTGGCCAGTACATGATCGCGCCGAGCAGTCCGGGGATCAGCACCAGACCGAGCAGGATGAACATGCCGTAGCGCTCGAGCTTGGCGAACTGGAAGGCCGCTCGCGCCGGCAGCAGGCCGGTCAGTACGCGACCGCCGTCCAGTGGCGGCAGCGGAATCAGGTTCAACACCATCAGCACCAGATTGATGACGATGCCGGCGACCGACATGTAGCGCACGCCCATCCAGACCCCTTCGGCGGCGCCGACCGCGAGCGCCAGCTTCAGCAGCAGACCCCAGCCGATCGCCATCGCCGCGTTCGACAGCGGACCGGCCGCGGCGACGATCGCCATGTCGCGGCGTGGATTCTTCAGATTGCGGTAGTCGACCGGCACCGGCTTGGCCCAGCCGAACAGGAATCCGCCCAGCATCAGCAGAATGCCCGGCACGAGGATGGTACCGACCGGGTCGATGTGGCGAATCGGGTTGAGGCTGAGGCGACCGAGCATCTGCGCAGTGCGATCACCGAGCGCACGCGCCGCGTAGCCGTGCGCGGCCTCGTGCACGGTGATGGCGAAGATGACCGGCAGGGCCCAGATGGCGATTTTCTGGACCAGGGTGAATTCCATGGGCATGCGCCGATTATATCGTGCTCGCTCCGTTCGCCGGCCCGGTGAACGAAACGCCGCACGGCTTCGAGTTCGCCCACACCGGACACGCCACGGGCCGGGCCGGCATCCCGCTCAGCCGGGCGACGGCGCCCTGCGTCGCCGCCGTCTCGTCGCACATCGCTCCGCCGAGGGCCCGACGCAGCAGGCCGTGATGCGCACCCGCCTCATAGTCCGAGGCCGGATACGTCGCCCTTGCCTTCGCGGACCAGCCGGACCGTGTCTTCGCTGAGGTCCAGCACCGTGGTTGGTGTCGTCCCGCAAGACCCACCATCGATGACGATATCGACCGCGCGATCGAGCAGTTCACGGTAGTCGTCCGGACTGCTGACCGGCTCGTCTTCACCCGGGAACTGCAGGGTGCAGGAAATCAGCGGCTCGTCGATCGTTTCCAGCAGGGCCTGGGCGACCACGTGCTCGGGAATGCGGATGCCGATGGTCTTGCGCTTGTCGTGGGCGATGCGCTTCGGCAACGTCTTGGTCGCCTCCAGAATGAAGGTGTACGGGCCGGGCGTGAGTTGCTTGAGCAGGCGGAACTGGCGATTGTCGACGCGCGCGTAGGTGGCGATCTCCGAGAGGTCGCGGCAGACCAGCGTGAACTGGTGGTGGCGGTCGAAGTCGCGGATGCGGCGCAGGCGGTCGGTGGCGTCCTTGTCGTCGAGGTGGCAGCCCAGCGCGTAGCAGGAGTCGGTCGGATACGCGACCACCGCCCCGGCGCGGATGCGCTCGACGACCTGCGCCAGCAGGCGTTTCTGCGGATTGACCGGATGCAGTTCGATCCACTCGGCCACGACGTTCTCGCTGCGAAGAAAGTGCGAATTGTAGCGGCCAGCGCGCCGGCGGCGTCCGTCGGCGAGCGCTGCAAGGCTACAATAGCGGGATGAATGCCCTGATCGATTTCCTGCCGGCGCTGCTGTTCCTCGGCACCTACGCGGCCTACGGAATCTATGTCGCCACCGGTGTGCTGATCGTCGCGATGTTCGCGCTGGTCGCGTGGTACTGGTTCCGCGAGCATCGGCTGCACAAGGCGCACTTCGTCACGGCGCTGGTCGCGCTGGTGCTCGGCGGGCTGACGATCTATGTGCACGATGCGCGCTTCATCAAGTTCAAGCCGACGGTCGTCTACGCGGTGTTTTCGCTGGCCCTGCTCGGCAGCCATTTCATCGGCGATCGCGTGCTGCTGGCGCGCCTGCCGCAGAAGTCGATCACGCTGCCCGATCCGGTCTGGCGCAAGGTCAATTTTGCGTGGGCGATCTTTTTTGCCGGCTGCGCGGTGCTGAACCTGTACGTGGCCTCGCACTACTCGGAAGCGGCCTGGGTCAAATTCAAGACCTTCGGCTTCACGTCGCTGATGTTCGTGTTCCTGATTGCGCACGTGCCGTTCCTGAAATCCTATCTGCCTGAACAATGAGCATGCTTTACGCCATCCTCGCGCACGACGCGCCGGACAGCCTTGCCGGTCGCCGTGCCCACCGTCCTGCGCATCTCGAACGTCTGCTGGTGCTGCAGAACCAGGGCCGGCTGGTGCTCGCCGGGCCACGGCCGCGCATCGATGCCGCCGATCCGGGCGAAGCCGGTTTCTCCGGCAGTCTGGTCGTCGCCGAATTCGAATCCCTGCAGGCCGCACAGGCCTGGGCACAGGATGATCCGTTCATGAAGGCCGGGGTGTATCAGCGCATCGACGTCTACCCCTTCGTCAAGACACTGCCCCAGTGAACCGGCAGGAACGGATACATGCCGCGCTGGTCGCGGCGTTCGCGCCGCAGTCGCTGCAGATCGATGATGACAGTCATCTGCACGCCGGCCATGCCGGTGCGCGCACCGGTCGGGGGCACTATCGCGTCGACATCGTCGCGCCCGCCTTCGCGGGACTGACGCCGGTCGCCCGTCATCGTGCGATCTATGCGGCGCTCGGCGACTTGATGCAGACCGACATCCACGCCCTGTCGATACGCGCCAGCACACCGGACGAAATCCGAAGTCGCGATCAGTCCTGATGCGTGCCGCCATCCCCCAGCCGGCCGCTCTGCTTGCGGTCCTGATGCTCGCCGTGCAGGCGCCGGCCGCGCTCGCCGCCGGCCTGCCGGACCGCGCGCAAATCGATCATCTGCTGGCGTCGCTGGGGGGCGACGCCAGCGACGACCATGAAAAGGCATCCGACTGGGGCATCCTGCCCGGCCCGTTCTACACACCTGAAACCAGCTTCGGCATCGGCGTCGCGCTGGTCGGCCTGTACCGAACGGACCGGGCGACGCCGGATACGCCGCAGTCGTCACTGACCCTGAGCGGCTTCGCCAGCATCACCGGCACCTTCGGCTTCGATTTCGACAACTACAGCTACTACAACGACGACCGCCAGCGGCTGTTCGTGCACGGCGATCTCGTCAACCAGCCAACCCGCTACTGGGGCATCGGCTACGCCGCCGGCCGCGACAATCATTCGCAGGACTACACCGGCGCATCCTTCGATCTCTGGCCGCAGTTGTACCAGCGCGTCGCGCCGGCGCTGTGGGTCGGCGCCGGCTGGAGCGTGGCCCAACTGCATGCGCGGGCACTCGAAGACAATGTCCGCAACAGCATCGGCGACACCACCGACGGACCGTCCGTGTTCAGCTCCGGAGCCAGTATCCATCTGCTCGACGACACGCGCGACTTCGTGCCGAACCCCTCGCGCGGCCACGTTCTGAGCGTCGACTATGCCGCGTACCGGTCGGACCTCGGCAGCGATGACAACTTCGACAGCCTGAGCACCCGCTTCGGAAGCTATCTGAGCCTGAGCACGAAGACGACCCTGGCCTTCGATCTGTACGGCGACTTCCGCTCCGGCGACGTGCCTTGGAACCAGCTGGCCACACTCGGCAACGATCAGCGCATGCGCGGCTACTACGATGGCCGCTACCGCGATCGCGATGTCGTCAGCACGCAGATCGAATGGCGCCACCAACTCGAGTGGCGGCACGGCATCGTGCTCTGGGCCGGCGCCGGATCGATCGCGTCGCGTCCTTCCGATCTCGGCACGCACATCCTGCCGAGCATCGGCACCGGCTACCGCTTCATGTTCAAGCCCCGGGTCAATGTCCGCCTCGATCTCGGCGTCGGCCGCGACAGTGCGGGCTTCTACTTTCAGGTCGGAGAAGCATTCTGACCGTCACGCCACACCGGGCGCCGTCCTGGCGCCGTCGCCTGCTGCCGCTGCTGCTGATCGTCGCCACCCTGCCGCTGGCGGTCTGCGAAAACACGCCGGTACCGTACCAGCCCAGCGCCAATCTGCCGTTGTCGGAACTGGTTGCACCGACAGCCGTCGCCCGCGACAGCTTCACGGTCGCGCCGCCGCTGCGCCAGCCAGACAGCCTGCGCCCCTGTTGCGCGTTCGGCCATGGCCTGCGTGTGCGGGCGTTGGGCATTCCGGTGCCGCTGGTCCGTCTCGACAACGTGATCGATCCGACCCTGCTCGGCAATCACGGCTACAACGGCGGCACCACCGGCTTTCTCGGCGACCTGCTCGGCAGCGACGCCGAAAAGCTCGGCATCGTCTACACCCGACGCGGCGGCTTCGTCGACATCGCCCACGTGCGCGACTCGGCCGACAACGCCCTGTTCCTGTTCAGCCAGATCTGGCCGCGGCTCGGCCAGCGCTGGACGCTCGACATGGGCCCGGAACTGGCAGACCGACGCCTGGTGTTCGAAGCTTTCGATCTGCCGGCCAGGGCGGCCGACCGCTACACGCTCGCCGCATTTCTCGCTGCGCACCTGTCGTTCCAGCTCGCCGCCTGGCACGAGATCGCGCAGTGGCATGGCTATCACACGGTGCCCGGCTTCTCGGAAGAGATTTCCGCGTTTTCACCCGAGGATCTGTACTCGAACGTGCTCGGTGCACGCCTCGGACTGATCATCGAACTGCAGGGCGAAGCCAGCAGCAGACAGCAGTTCAGCGCCAGCCTGACACGCATGCTGCCGCAGGCGCTCAACGCCCTGCAGTCGGTCAGTCCGGCCGAGACCCGCGAGAACTTCGACAAACTCGACGGCTGCTGGTGGGACAGCGAAGCGCGGGTACCGGACAAATTCGCGGTGCTGTACCGCAGTTACGACATCAGTGGCGTGCGGCGCCCGCTGCAACCGGACTTCGAAACCCTGCCGCCGCAGGATCTCGAAGTGCCCTACAGCTGGAACGCGACGCCGCTGGCGCGCTATGCGCAGCTGCGTCTGTACGCCACCGATCAAGACGACGCGCTGCCGCCACCGCCGGCGAGCGGCTACTGGACGCCGGCCGATTTCCAGGCGCTGGCCGATGCCGCCGCGCGAGCCGACGCGCTCAGCCTGCTGGCACGCAGCGTCGCCAGTGCCGACCCGACGCGAGCCTATGTGCCGCCGTCCACCGAGTTGTGCCACAGGCGGCCATCGACGGGCCGTCGCAGGCTTCAGTAAGGACGCCGGCCGCGCGGCTCGCGCGCAACCGGGAAGTCGAAGATCACACCGAGACTGAACATGCCGATGCTCTCGTTGTCGGCGAAGTCTTCCGGTTCGATCAGATCTTCGTATTCGAAGCGGACGCCAGTCCACGGACTGAACTTCCAGTCGGCGCCGACCGCAAAACTGCCGCCGCTGGTCGACAGCTTGCTGCTGCCGGATTGCGGATCGTCCGGCGTCTTGAGCTTGGTGTCGCCGTCGTAGTAGGAACCGCGCAGCCAGAGGCCGGAACCGAATGAATCGAGCGGCCAGAACACGCCGGCACCGATCGTGTATCCGCTGAAGTTCAACTTGAGACGATCGTTGCCGTCGTAGCCGGGATCGACGTCGGCATCTCCGGTGTTCAGATAGCTGGCTTCCAGAAACAGCGGGAACGGGGCAAAGCGGTAACCGGCAAACACCTTGCCGCCGAACGAGCCGTTCACGTCGTCATAGCCCGGACGGTTCGCATACAAACCGGAAGCACCGACATAGGGCCCTTCCGCTTGAGCGGCCAGCGGAACCAGGGCCGCGCAGCAGCACAGCGCGGCAATCGTCATCTTCATCTCATGCTCTCCAGACCCGCATCCGAACACCGAGGCGGCACGATCACGGTCCGGACGGCTCCGCGCATGCCTCGGATATTCGAGCCTGAGCAAGCAGAACGCAGCATGAATAGAACGACGCCTGCGGCACGAACGCCGCGGGCGTCGTTCGCCGGCGTTATCGAGCGTGCACGAGAACCCAGCCGGTCTGGCCGTTGTACTCGACGAAAATCCAGTCGCCTTCCGGATTCGACATCTGGCCGCTGGCCTTGAGCGCGACGCCCGCAGGGATCACCAGCTCCGTCTCGCTGCCGATGCGAGGCTGGGTCTTCAATGCCTGACCACCGCTTGAGGACATCGGCGACGGCGGTGCGATCACGGGTGCCGCGACCGACGCCGACGGTGCAGCCTCGACGGCGGGCGGCGCAGGCGGTGCGGGAGGCGCCACGATCGCGGCCGGCGGCACATAACCGGTGGGATACCCGTTTTGCTGCGGGGGCGGCGGCAGACGCACCGGCGCGGCTTGCGTCGGGAAGGTGAACACCAAACCGATGCTGCCGACTTCAACGTTCTCGTTGTCGGCAAAATCCTTGGTCTGAAGCAGGTCTTCAATCTCGAAGCGCAGACCTACCCAGTCGTTGAACTTCCAGTCGCCACCAAAGCCGATTTCGAATCCGCTTGCGGAAATCTTTGCCGAATCGCCGTCGAGCGCGACCTTGGTGTGACCGTCGTAGTAGGCGCCACGCAACCAGAACCCGGAGCCGCTCGGCGACAACGGGAAGAAGTAGCCGGCGCCGAGCGTGTAGCCGCTGAAGTTCAGCGTCGCGCCACCGGTGTCGTCGATGTCCGCCTTGCCCGTATCCAGATAGCTGGCCTCCAGGAAAATCGGCACCGGCTCGAAACGATAGCCGGCAAACACCTTGCCGCCGAACGATCCGTTGATGTCGTTGTACGCCGGTCGCTCCGCATAGACCCCGGAACCACCGAAGTACGGGACGCCTGCATGGGCTGCCGCAGGCAGCAGAAAGAGGCCCGCAAGCAGGCTCGACACTCGTTTCATCGTTGATCCCCCAAGATCGAAGAAATGAAAATTCACCGCGCCACGCCCCGACGTGGCCCGGGCATTGTAGGAAACGCGTGACGATACGGCCACCCGAGAGCCGCACAGCACCGCCGCAGTCAACGAATTCCCGACATGAACGGCGCGCAGGTGCACCCGCAAGAACGTGCGTCCGGAGCTGCGACCGAAAGGGACGCCGCGCACCGGCGGCAACGGTTCTTCAGGCCGACAGCAGGCGCTGCAAGCCGCCGTAGTCGAGCACCGCCACACCCAGTTGCTCGGCCTTCGTCAGCTTCGAGCCGGCGGCATCGCCGGCGACCACGTAGTCGGTCTTCTTCGACACCGAACCGCTGAGCTTGCCGCCGGCCGCTTCGATCTGCGCCGCGGCTTCATCGCGCGGCACCGGCAAGGTTCCGGTCAGCACGAAGGTCTTGCCGCTCAGCGGACCGGTCGGCAGGACCCGCGCCACAACGGTTTTGCCGAGCAGTCCGAAGTCGTGCAACTGGGCTTCCAGATCGAGCAGATGCCGGCGATGGTCTTCGTCGTCGAAATATTGCCGGACGAGCACGGCCGTCTTCTCGTCGAGCAGACCGGACAGTGCGCTCGCATCGTCGATGCGGGCCAGCACCTCGATCATCGAACTGCTGGCGGCGACCAGCTTCTCCGCTTTCACGGCGCCGAGCCCCTTGATCTGCTGCTGCGCCAACAGCGCCGCCAGCGAACAGCGTTCGGCGATCTCGGCGGACACCGCATGTTCGCCCTCGATCGTGATCCGGCCCAGCAGCGCGTCGACGGCGCCGGCGTTGTGTGCGTCGGCGAAGAACCAGCGGATCTCCTCGGCAGCGGTCGCGCCGACACCCTCGATCAGCATCAGGACTTCCGGATACGCGATGCGCAGGCGCGCAAACGACCCGAGGTGGCGCGCCAGATCCCTGGCCGTGGTCTCGCCGACCGATGGAATGCCGAGCGCGTAGATCAGTCTGGTCAGCGTCAGACTGCGGCGTGCGGCGATCGCCTCGATCAGTTTGAGCGGCGCCAGCTCGGCCGCCTTGTACAGCGCCGCGACATCGGCGACTTGCAGCGTGAACAGATCGGCAGGCGTCTTCAGCACCTCGCGATCCACCAGCTCATCGATCAGGGATTCACCGACGCCTTCGATGTCGGCGGCGCGGCGCGACACGAAATGCTGCAGCAGCTGCTTGAGCTGTGCCTTGCAGACCAGACGGCCGATGCAGCGATAGATCGGCCCGTCCGGATCCTTTTCGACGTTCGAGCCGCAGACCGGACAGAACGACGCCATGACGACGGCCGTGGCGTCGGCCGGCCGCTTGGCGAGCACGACACCTTTGACTTCCGGAATCACGTCACCGGCGCGCCGCACGATGACGGTATCGCCGACCCGCACGTCCTTGCGGGCGATCTCGTCCATGTTGTGCAAGGTCGCGTTGCTGACATTGGCACCGCCGACGAAGACCGTGCGCAGACGTGCGGTCGGCGTCAGCGCACCGCTTCGGCCAACCTGGAAGTCGACACTTTCCAGCACGGTCTCGGCTTCCTCCGCGGCGAACTTGTGGGCGATCGCCCAGCGCGGCGCGCGCGCGACCGAGCCCAGTTCGTCGCGCCCGGCAAGATCGTCGAGCTTGTAGACGACACCGTCGATATCGAACGGCAAAGTCGCGCGCCGCGCCTGCATCGCCGCGAAATATTTCAGGCAACCGTCGGCACCGTGCACCGTTTCGATCAGCCCGGACACGGGCAGACCCCAGTCGCGCAATTGCGCCAATACCTGCGAGTGTCGCGCCGGCAACCGCCAGGCTTCGTGAGCGCCGATGCCGTAGGCGTAGAACGCCAGCGGTCGACGCGCGGTCATTTGCGGATCGAGCTGGCGCAGGCTGCCGGCCGCCGCATTGCGCGGGTTCACGTAGAGCTTGTCCCCGCGCGCCGCCGCCTCGGCGTTCATGCGCGCAAAGCCGGCATGCGGCAGATAGACCTCGCCACGTACTTCGACCAGGGCCGGCGCAGCGCCCTTGAGCTTCAGCGGAATCGCGCGAATCGTGCGCAGGTTGGCGGTGATGTCTTCGCCGGTCTCGCCGTCACCGCGCGTCGCGCCCTGCACGAACACGCCGTCGACGTACTGCAGGGAGACGGCGAGCCCGTCAAGCTTGGGCTCGGCGACGTAGTCGACGCTGCCGAGGTCGAGCCCTTCGCGAACGCGGCGATCGAAGTCGCGCAATTCGTCGTCGCCGAAGGCATTGCCGAGCGACTGCATCGGCAGACGATGCGGCACCGGCGCAAAGGCCTTGAGCGGCTCGGCACCGACGCGCTGGGTTGGTGAATCCGGCGTCAGCAGTTCCGGGAATTGCGCCTCGAGCGCCTGCAGCTCGCGCAGCAGGCCGTCGTATTCGGCATCGGAGATGCTGGGGTCGTCGAGACTGTAATAGCGACGATTGTGCTCGTGCAGTTCGGCACGCAGCGCCTCGGCGCGGACGCGATCAGCTTCAGGAACGCTCACGGCGACCCTTCACATCGGCTCACAGGCCGTTGCGCTTGGCCCAGGCTTCGACTTCCGCCGTCAGCACGCGCTGTGCTTCTGCGGTGAACAGCTGCCGGTTGGCATCGAACACCTCGGCATTCAGTTGCTCGGCCAGAGCCCGGGTCGTCGCGACCATGTCGCGCACCGCATCGCGCGGTTTCGCCGCGTTCGGCAGCACCATGAACACGGTCAGACCCGGCGTCGAGAAACTGGCCTGCTCGGCCGGGTCGAGCGTGCCCGGCTTGATCAGGCTGGCGATCGAGAACACCGCCTCGCCGCTCTGCACGCGGTGATAGATCTTGCGGTCGCCGAACTGCAGGTTCTGGCTGGCCAGTGCCTGATGGATTTTCGGCCCGAAGATCGCCGTGCCTTCACGCTCGGCGATCAGCAGATTGACGAGCTTCTCCTCGAAGATCCTGGCGGGCGTGACCGGCGCTTCGGCCGGCGCCTGACCGAACAGTGACGCGGTTTCGCCGATGCCCGGCTCGATGCGCTTGGTGCGCGGCTTGCCGACGCCGAATTCGTCGAACTCGCCCTGCTGTTCGGCGCGACGCGCGTCGAACATGTCCATCTGGTCCTGACCCGGCAGCTTCGGTCCGCGTCCACCCGAGCTTCCGGGCGGCGTCCACTGCTTCGGCAGCCGGTCGCCGCGCCGGCTCGACACATAGATGGCGATGACTGCCGCCGCACCCAACACCAGCAACGCCCATTGCAACGCGCTCATGTCCCCGTTCCTGACCGTTGATCGTCGGTCTGTGTCGTCAGCTCGACCGCCTGCTCGATGTCCACGCTGACGAGCCGGGACACGCCCGGTTCCTGCATGGTCACGCCGTGCAGCTGCTGAGCCAGCTCCATCGTGATTTTATTGTGCGTGATGATAATGAACTGCACGTTCTGCGACATCTCGCGCACGACCTCGCAGAAACGGCCGACATTGGCATCGTCGAGCGGCGCATCGACTTCGTCCATCAGGCAGAACGGCGCCGGATTCAGCTGGAACAGCGCCAGCAGCAGCGCCGCCGCCGTCATCGCCTTCTCGCCACCGGACAGCAGATGGATCGTCGAATTGCGCTTGCCCGGCGGACGTGCCATCACGCGCACGCCGGTTTCGAGCATGTTGTCGCCGGTCAGTTCCAGATACGCCTCGCCGCCGCCGAACAGCTTCGGGAAGCGGTCGCGGAACACCGTGTCGACCTTGTCGAAGGTCTGCTTGAAGAGCTCTTTGGTTTCGGCGTCGATCTTGCGGATCGCCTCCTCCAGGGTTTCGAGCGCACCATGCAGGTCGGCATGCTGCTCGCCGAGATAGGTTTCCCGCGCCTGTGCCTCTTCGAGTTCCTGGATGGCGGCGAGATTGATCGCGCCGAGTCGCTCGATGCGCCGCATCGCGCTCGCCAGCTTTTCTTCCCAGTCCACGAGTGACGCCGCCGGGTCCAGGCCTTCGAACAGGGCGGCGCGCTCGAAACCGGTCTCGGCAATCTGTTCTTCCAGACTTTCACGATGCGCGCGCAGGTTCTCGAACTCGAGACGCGCCTGCTGCAGTTTCTCGACGGCCGCGTCCTTGTCGGACTCGGCGGCACGCGCGGCCGCAATCGCCTGCTGCAAGGCCGTCTCGACCGCTTCTGCGGCTTCGCGCAGCGCACGCATCTGCTCGCGGGCGATACCGACCTGGACGCGTGCCTGCTCGACGTGCTCGGCGTGATTGACCAACGGCTCGTTGAGTTCGGCCGCCTTTTCCTCTTCTTCACCCTTGCGTGACGACAGGGTCTGGCGTGTCGCGGCAAGCTCCTTCAGCGACTGCTCCAGCGCGGTCTGCGCACTGCGCCGGCCCGCGAGATTGACCTGCAGCTGGCCGCGAGCCTGCTGTGACTGTTGCAAGGCCATGCGGGCACGCACCACCAGATCGCGCTTGCGCTGCAGGCTCTGCTGCATTTCGGCGCGCTTGTCACGCAGTTCCTGGGCGATCTGCTCCAGCGACAGCAGGCGCGTGCGCGATTCGTCGAGTTCCTGGGTCTGCTGCTCGCGCGCTTCGCGCAGGCCTTCGATTTCCTGGCTCAAGTTATGCGCGCGCGACTGCATCTGTTCGAGACGCACGGCCTGCGCCTGACGGAACGCCAGCTTCTGCGCCTGACGATGGCGCAGCTGGTCGAACTTCGATGCCAGATCGCGACGCTCCTGCTCCATCGCGTGGGTGCGGGCGCGCAGCTCGCCGAGCACCTGTTCGCGATCGAGCACCTGCTGCTGCTGTTCCTCGACCTGCACCCTGAGCTGCTTGAGCAGCTGGCCACGGGCGATGACGCCGCTGTTGCCGTCCTCGCCGCGCTTGGCATAGCGCAGCCAGTGACGGCCGCGCCAGAGTCCGTCCGCGGTGATCACCGACTCGCCGGGCGCGAGTTGCGCGGCCATCGTCTCGGCTTCGGCTGCGCTGTCGGCGACACGGATGCCGGACAGCCAGTCGAGCACGGCCTGCGGACCGGTGACCTTGGCGGCCAGACCGCTGCCGCCCTGCCCCTGCTGCGCACTGAGCAAGGCGATGCCGGCCTTCGGTCCGGCCGGCACCTGGCGCAATCGCGATTCGAAATCGCCGAACAACGGCGCCTGCAGCAGCCCTTCGAGCACCTGCTCGACGGCGCCTTCCCAGCCGCTTTCGACCTGCAGCGCACTGGCCAGCCGCGGCGCTTCGCTCAACGCCTGCTGGCGCAGCCATTGATTCAGCTCGGCATCGTCCTGACGCAGCGCCGCCTGCTGCAGCGTTTCCAGCGAGGCCATGCGGCCGCGCGCCAGCTGCAGGGACTGCCGGGTTTCGTGCAGCGCCGTTTCCGCTGCCGCGCGCTGGTCACGCAGTTGCTGCAGCTCTTCGTCCATCGCCTGCAAGCGCGCTTCGGCCTGCTGCAGCTCATCGGCCAGCGAGGCCAGCTCGGCGTCGGCCTCGTTCAGGCTGTTCTGCACCGGTGCGATATTGAGTGCGCCGAACTCGGCTTCGAGCCGCTTCAGGCGCTCTTCACCCTGGAAGCGCGCACGCTCCAGCTGCTGCACGCGCACCCGCTCGGCTTCGGTCTGCGTCAGCGGCGTTTCGGCGTCCTGCTGGAAGCTGTCCCAGCGCCGCTGTTCGGCCTGTGCGTCGTCTTCGCTCTCGATCAGCGTCGACTGCGCGGCGGCCTCGTGTTCCTCGGCCGACAGGGCCTGCTGCTCGAGCTCGGCCAGCTGCTGCGCAGCCTCTTCGAGACGCTGACGCTCGCGGCGTTCGCGCGCTTCGAGTTCGCCGAGCTGGCGATTGATCTGGTCCAGTTCGCGAACCTTGAGCTGCTGCAGCTCGCGCGCGTGCTGCAGGCTCTGCTCCTGACGCGCGAGCACCGCTTCGGCCTCGTAGACCTTGCTCTGCTCGTCGCCGAGCTTCTGCGCCTGCGCGCGCTGTTCGATCTCGGCGGCGACACGCGCCTCGCCGCTGTGATGGACGCGCGTGCGCGCCGCTTCGAGCGCCTGCTCGAACTCGCTGATCGCGCCTTCGTGGCCGCGGCCCTGATCCTCGAACTGACGCATGCGCAGCGCGAGGATTTCCGCTCGCAACTGACGTTCCTGCGTTTTCAGATCGCGATACTTCTCGGCGTTCGCGGCCTGCTTGGTCAGCACTTCAAGGCGTTGCTGGATTTCCGAACGCAGATCGTTGAGTCGCGCCAGATTCTCGCGCGTCTGCTTGATGCGCGACTCGGTCTCGCGGCGGCGGTCCTTGTATTTGGAAATGCCGGCGGCCTCTTCCAGCCACTGACGCAGCTCTTCGGGCTTGGCTTCGATCATGCGCGAGACCATGCCCTGCTCGATGATCGCGTACTGGTTCTTGCCGCCAAGGCCGGTGCCGAGGAACAGGTCCGTGACGTCGCGCTTCAGGCACTTGCGGCTGTTCAGGTAGTACTGCGAATTGCCGTCGCGCATCAGTTCGCGGCGCACGGAAATTTCCGCGTAGGCGGCAAACGGACCGGCGATCTGGCCGTCGGAATTGTCGAAGATCAGTTCGACCGAGGCGCGGCCCACCGGCTTGCGCGTTTTCGAGCCATTGAAGATCACGTCTTCGGCGTCGGCCGAGCGCAGGTTCTTCATGCTGGTTTCGCCCAGCACCCAGCGCACCGCATCGATCACGTTCGATTTGCCGCAGCCGTTCGGTCCGACCACACCGGTCAGGTTCGACGGCAATGGCAGATGCGTCGGGTCCACGAAGGATTTGAACCCGGCGAGTTTGATGCCCGAAAGTCGCATGCGTTTAGAGATCTCTGGGCCGACCCGGGGTCGGCGCTCGCCTTATTTATTCGGTGGTATTGCGGCCGTGCGGACGGCTTCTGATGGCCGCTAGTGTAAATTAAGCGCCCCGCTGCGACAGCGCTTTCGTGCCCAGCCTGGTGCTGCGCATCGCCCTTGACATCAAGCCGAGTTTCCCTCATGCCGAGCCAACCCAGCAAGACGCTGGAAACCTTCCCGAATCCGGCGCCGCAACGCGATTTCTGCATCCGCATGCGCATCCCGGAATTCACCTGTCTGTGCCCGATGACCGGCCAGCCCGATTTCGGCACGCTCTATCTGGAATACGTCGCCGACAAGAAGTGCGTCGAACTCAAGGCGCTGAAGATGTACATCTGGAGCTTCCGCAACGAAGGCTGCTTCCACGAGGCGGTGACCAACCAGATTCTCGACGACCTGGTGAAGGCGATTTCGCCGCGCTACATGCGCCTGACGGCCGTGTTCAACGTCCGCGGCGGCATCTACACGCACGTCACCGTCGAGCATCGCAAGAAAGCCTGGAACGGCGAACTGCCGCCAGCGGCCTGGCACGTCGATCCCACCGGCGCCGGGCAAACGCCATCTTAGGAACGGCGCAAGCCGCGATTCGGTCGACCACGAGGAACCCGGAACGATCCTGCGTCCGGCATCAGGCCGGATAGCCGGTGATGCGGCGGATGCTGCGGTACAGCGGCTGCAGGCGGCCGTACATGCGGCTGTAGACCTCCCGGTAAAGCTCGTCGTAGATTTTCGCCGCCGCCGGCTCCGGCTCGAAGCGGCGACCGACGCGCGTCATCGCCTGCACCGCGCTCGCATGGTCCGCGTGCCAGCCCAGGCCGACGGCGGCGTTGATTGCCGCCCCCAGGCCGGAAGTTTCGTAGATCGACGGTCGTTCGGCCGGACGCTTGAAGACGTCGGCCGTGATCTGCATGGCCACATCGGATTGCGAGCCGCCGCCGGCGACGCGCAGCAGGCGGATCGGGTGTCGGAGCTTGCGTTCGATCTGCTCGCAGCCGCCACGCAGACCATAGACCAGGCCTTCGAGAATCGCGCGGTACAGATGCGCGCGCGTGTGCACGTCGCCGAAACCGATGATCGCGCCCTTGGCTTCCGGCCCCGGAATGCGCACACCGGGCGACCAGTACGGTTGCAGCGTCAGGCCCATCGAGCCCGGTGGCACGGCCCTGATCAGTTCGTCGAACAGGGTTTCGACGGCAACCCCGCGCTCGCGCGCGAGCCGCTCTTCATGCATCGCGAACTCGCGGCGGAACCAGCTGACCATCCAGAACCCGCGATAGATCTGGATTTCCGTATTCCACGCCTGCGGCTGCGCCGCCGGATAGGCGGGCACCAGTCGCTGCACTTCGAGGTAGCGCGGCTGCGTGGTGTTGATCGTCGCCGTGGTGCCGAAGCTCAGCTGTGCGACATCGGCTTCGACGGCGCCGGAGCCCAGCACTTCGCAGGCCTTGTCGGCGGCGGCGGCGATCAGCGGCAAGCCGCTCGCCAGCCCCAGTGAGTCGGCGGCTACCGGCGTCAGCCTGCCGAGCGTTTGCGACGGCGCCACCAACTCGGGCAGCTGCTCGCGGCGTACGGCCAGTGCCCGCCATTTGAAGTCACGCGGGCCGGCCCACGCGAGGCGCCTGTAATCGAATGGCAGATAGCCGACCTGGGCGCCGGCCGAATCGACATAGGCACCGCAGAGCCGCCAGCTCAGCCAGCCGGACAGCAGCAGGAAACGTGCAGTCCGGCGCCAGGTTTCCGGTTGCTGCTCGGCGAGCCAGTTGGCCTCGGCTTCCCGCTGCACCTGCGAGATCAGGGTGTGCGCGCCGGCGAGCCGGAATGCACTGCGCCAGGCCAGACCCAGATCGGGCGGCCGCTCGGCGCGGCGCTGATCGAGCCAGACGATCGCCGGACGCAGCACCTGCCCTTCGGCATCGACGCAGACGACCGTCGAACGTTGCGTGGTCAGCGTCACGGCGGCGATGTCGCGCGCGCTGACCGCAGCGTCACGCCACAACTGCTGGCAGCAGTTGGTGATCGCGCGCCAGTAGACTTCCGGGTCCTGCTCGGCCCAGCCGGGGTGCGGCGATTCGTAGGTGGTCGCGAACACCTCCTGGGCCTTGGCCAGCAGATTGCCGTCGGCATCGAACACCAGTGCTCGCGCGCTCTGCGTGCCGACATCGAGACTGAGGATGGTCCGCAGGCTCATGATGCGGGGGGCGCATGCCGCTGTTGCCAGAGCGCGCGATAGCGTTCGCATTCCTGCCGCCAGCGCGTTTCGCTCCAGCCAAGTGCCACGCAGGCCGGCTCGGCCAGCAGCGGCAGCAGGTCGACGCCACCGTTGGCGGCGACCAGACCGATGCGCGTGCGCCGCAACAGCAGATCGTCGAGATGCACGATCGCTTCGTGGCGCAGGGACCAGATCAGCTCGGCGAGTCGATACGGCGTGTCCGCCAGCGTCGTCTGCAACACGGCCGGCATCGCGCGAATCTCGGTCGCCGCCGCGCCGTAACGACCGCCCAGACGATCCGGCGCCATACCGGTTTCGAACAAGGGACCGTCACCCCGGCCCTGCAGCAGCTGCGGCAATTCGGCGGCGGCTGTCTGCAGCACCTGATTGGCGGTCACGCGGAAGGTCGTCAGCTTGCCGCCGGTGATGCCGATCAGTCCCGGGGCCGCCCACATCGCCGACTCGCGCGACTCGCGCGACGGATCGTCGTGGCCACCGGCGACCACCGGCCGCACGCCGGCATAGCTGGACAAGGCGTCGCCGGCGCGCAGCGACAGATCGGGAAACTGTGCCTTCAGCCCGACCATCAGGTAATCGATCTCGGCAGCCGTGATCCGCGGTGACGACAGCTCGTCGTCATGATCGAGATCGGTCGTGCCGTAGACCACGGCGCCTTCCCAGGGATGCGCGAAGATCGGCCGGCCGTCATGCGGATGCAGCCAGGTCACGGCGTGCGCCAGCGGCAGGCTGCGCGACGCAAACACGAGATGGCTGCCGCGCAGCGGTCGCAGCGTCGGCGCACCCGGCGGCGCATTCGCGAGGCGGTCCGCCCAGGCGCCGGTCGCATTGATGACCAGACGCGCAGCGATCTCGCGCACCGCGCCGCGCTCGTCGTCACGCAGGCGCACGCCGCGCACACGCTCACTGTCGCTGACGGGCTCGGCGGACACGTAGTTGACTGCTACCCCACCGTCTGCGATGCCGGCAAGCAGCAGACGCAGCACCAGCCGCGCATCGTCGGTGCTCGCATCTTCGTAGAGCATCGCGCCGCGCAAGGTGCCGGCCCGCAATACCGGTTCACGCGCCACGGCCTGTTGCGCGCTCAACCAGAACGAGCGTCGCGCGCCGGCCATCGCATCGTAAATACGCAGGCCGATCTGCATCAGCCAGCGACCGGGCCTGCGGTCACGATGGATGGGCATCAGGAACGGCAGCGGCTCGACCAGACCGGCGGCTTCGCGCAGCAGCCGCTGACGTTCCCGCACCGACTCCAGGGTCAGGCGCCAGTCGCCGTTCTTCAGATAGCGCAGGCCACCATGCACGAGTTTCGACGACGCCGACGACGTGCCGGATGCGAAATCGGCCGCCTCGACCAGCAGCACGCGCACGCCGCGGCGCGCGGCCTCGCGAAAAATGCCGGCACCGGTGATGCCGCCGCCGATGACGATCAGATCGTAGTGATCATCGAGCTGCTGCAGGGTGATCCGTTCAGGCATGTGCTCAGACGAACAACTTGCCCGGATTCATCATCTGTTGCGGATCGAGTTCCCTTGCCATTGCCCGCATCAGATCGAGACCGAGTTCGCCTTTCTCGTGGATCAGATAAGGCGCGTGATCGACACCGACGCCATGCTGGTGACTGATCGTGCCGCCGTGTTCGACGATCGCCGTCGACACGCGCGCCTTCAGGCGCCGCCAGCGTTCCATGTCGCCGTCCGGGTCACCAGTCGAGCGGAACACGAACGTCGAATAGACACTGCAGCCCTGGCGGTAAACGTGCGACAGATGAGTGAAGGCATGCATGCGCTCGTTGTCGGCATACAGCACCTCGCGTGCCGCGGCTTCGATCGCACGCATGGTCGCGGTCGCCTGCGGCCAGTTCACCGCAGTCTCGACCGTGTCGGCGGCGTAGCCGGCGTCCCACAGCGCATTGCGCAGCAAGGGTCCGCGAAAACGGTTCTTCGCCCAGCTCTTGCCGATCGCCTTGCCGACGTGGACGCCGTGAAACAGCTTGGCGATCGCCAGGGCTTCGCGTCGCATGCGTCGCGTCGCGCCCAGCGAACCGCTTGCCCCGATCACCATCATGCACTGACCCTGCGCAATGCCACGCATGCCGAGATAGCGCTGCAGCCACTTGATCAGTTCCGTGTGGCCGGCGAGCCGCAACTGCGTTTCGGTTTCGATCTCGTTCGACAGTCGCAGCATCGACAAGGGCACTTCGGCCTGGGTGATCGCCCGCGCCGCCTCGACGCCGGCCTCCCAGCTCGGAAAGAACACGGCATGGAAGTCCTCGCTCGCCGGCAGTCGCCGCACGCGCGCCGTGACTTCGGTCAGCAAACCGAGCCGCCCCTCGGAACCCAGCACCGCCTCACGCAGATCCTGGCCGGCCGACGACGCCGGTGCACTGCCGATGCGCAAGGCGCCGCGCGGCGTCAGCAGACGCCCCGACGCAAAAAGATTTTCGATGCGGCCGTAGCGTAGCGACTGCTGACCGGAAGAACGCGTCACGACCCAGCCACCGATGGTCGAGAATTCGTAGGACTGCGGGAAGTGCCCGAGCAGCGCGCCATGGCCGCGCAACTGCGCCTCGATCTGCGGGCCGGGCGTGCCGGCACCGAAGGTGGCCAGCTGCGACTTCTCGTCGAAAGCGAGCAGACGGTTCATGCGCTCGAACGAGATGTTGACGACCGGCCGATCACCGACCGGAACGTTCAAGTGCCCGACGACGCTGGTGCCGCCGCCATAGGGGATCACGATCGCGCCGAGCTTCTGCGCTTCGGCAAGCGCATCTGCCGCTTCCTCGTGCGACGCCGGTCGCGCGACGGCATCGGCGACCGGCCCGAAGCGGCCGGACTTCATCGCGACCCAGTCGGGGAAGCTCTGACCACGCGCATGCAGCAGTCGCAGGCGCGGATCGGTGTCGAAACGGGCGGCAGCATGCACACGACTGTCGGCGACACCGCGCAGGGCTTCGTCGATCGTGGCATCGTGCGGCGGCCTACCGTCGCCGATGCGGGCGCGCAGGAAGTCGCGCGCATCGTCGCTCAGTTCGAAGTGATCGGATTCATCGCCCCACCCGTTCCAGCGCCGCATGCGATCCGCTCCCGTGACGAGCGGCGAGTATAGACGGCGGCGTCCGGCTGCTGAATCTAGGCGGCGCGACGCTCGCGCGGACGGTGACGTTCGGCCAATACCGTGCCGAGCGTATCGAGCGTGACCCAGGGCAGGCCGGCCAGATGGCCCTGCAGCACGCGCGTCGGCGCGCCGGGTTCCCCGAGGCTGCTGACGACCAGCGCCGCGTCACTGAAGTCCTGTTCCAGAGTATCGCGGTTGATCGTGACGACCGCCGACAGTCCGGCGGCCGTGGCGGCACGCAATCCCATCTCGGAATCCTCGAGCGCCACGCATTCGGACGCATCGAGATTGAGCCGACGCATGGCCAGCTGATAGAGATCGGGCGCCGGCTTCTTGCGCTGTACCTCCTCACCACTGGCGATGATTTCCACTTCCGCCGCGAGCTCAGGTCCCATGCTGTATTTCAGGACCGGCCGCAGCGTCTTCAGGCTGGCGTTGGTGACGATGGCAAGACGGATACCGGAACTGCGCGCCTCGCGCATGATGCGGGCGATGCCCGGCCGCAGCGGTACGCGGCCATGCCGCATGTAGCGCTTGAAGTAGTGGGATTTGAGCGTGTGGACCTTGGCGACCCAGGCATCGAGATTCTGGTCGACCTCCGCCGCTTCGGCACCGAGTTCCGGCTGATAGTGCTGAAGGTAATGCTTGATCCGTTCGCGACCACCTGGCTGCTTGAGCAGCTTGCGGTAGAGCTTCGGTCCCCAGCGAAAATCCAGACCGAGATTGCGGAACGCGCGGTTGTAAGCGGGACGATGGCCCAGCGCCTCGGTATCCGCCAAGGTGCCATCGACATCAAACAGGACTGCTTTAAGGCTCATGCCGAACGCCCCGGCAGTGCGGTGCGGCGACCATGAGAACCATCAACGCTCATATCGTGATTCAAACAGTTACAACCTGTACTTAATGTACCATGCGGCGCGCCTCGCGATGTGATTCAGCGCACCGTTCAGCCGCACGACCATGACCGTTCGCTCTCCTGCCCGTCACGCCTACCGCGGCCGCTTCGCACCGACACCAAGCGGACCCCTGCATCTCGGATCGCTGATGACGGCGCTGGCGAGCTGGCTCGAGGCGCGTACGCACGACGGCCGCTGGCTACTGCGCATCGACGATCTCGATGGGCCGCGTTGCGTGGCCGGCGTCGACGCGCGAATTCTCCAGCAGCTCGAAGCGCATGGTCTGTACTGGGATGAAGCGCCGCGCTACCAGTCCGCACATCTCGACGAGTACCGCGCCGCAGTGAGTCAGCTGCAGCAGACCGGGCGGCTGTACGCTTGTCGCTGCACGCGCGCGGAACTGGCTGCCGGCAGCCGCATCGGCCCGGACGGTGCGGTCTACGCCGGAACCTGTCGTGAAGCCCGGCTGGGCGAGACGGATGCGGCGCTGCGCCTGACCGTCGGCGCACGGCAACTTCGTTACCAAGACGGCGTCCAGGGGGAGCTTTCGCGGGCGCTCGACAGCGAGCTTGGCGACTTCGTCGTGCGCCGTCGCGACGGCATCGTCGGCTACCACCTGGCCTGCGCGATCGACGAACACGCGCAGCAGATCAGCGATGTCGTGCGCGGCGCCGATCTGATCGGCTCGACCTTTGCGCAGATGTGCGTACAGCGCGAGCTGATGCTGCAGGCGCCGCGTTATCACCACCTGCCGGTCATCGGCGGTCGCGATGGCCTGAAGCTGTCGAAGCAGAATCACGCGAATCCGATAACGGCAGAGGATGCCGGCCGCAATCTCTGGCTGTGTCTGCAATGGCTGCAGCAGCAACCGCCGGCCGCCTTGCTCGGCGCCCCACCATCGCTACTGCTCGAATGGGCACGTCGGCACTGGCGCCTGGCATCGGTCCCGGCGCAGACATGGGTAATGCGTCAGTTTGAAATTTCGCGTTTCTTGTAAGGGCCGCGCTTGGTTGGCACCTTATCCACGACCAGCGCCGCAATCTCGGCATGGGTCCAGACATGATCGCTGATACCGGCTTCCATAGCTGGCGTCACGCGTAGGGTCTTATGAACTCGGCCGAAGTTGTAGTACATGAAGTGCAGCGCGACGGCGCTGGCGTGCGCTTCGACCTTCTTGCTGAAGGCATTCGTCAGGCGCGTGAAGCGGCGCATGCCCATACGCATCGTCAGATTCGCGCGCTCGACGTAGCTAGTGGAGATATGAGCGCCTTCCGGATTGCCTGAGACGTTCTGCTTGATCGCGCCAGTGCATTCCGCCGGGCTGTAGCGGCGCGTGCCTTCGATTCCCGGCGCGGCGCCGTACTGCTTGACGAGCATTGCGTAGTCGACCTGGCCGACGAAAGCCTCCTTGACCGCATCAAGATAGGTGCGATTCCCGTCCGTGGTGAGCTGTACTCGGTTGGTGAGGCGCGAAGCCAAGTCGTCCATGAACTCGTTCGCTACGGCCGCATTGCGGGCGCCCACGGCCCAGCAGGGCATCAGTTTGGTGTCGGCGCAAATCGCGGTCCACGTCCAGACGTCGCCAGCGTTGCCAGCCGCGCGCATGGCTTCAGATGCGTTCTTTTCCTTGGCGCCTACGAAGGACCAGATTTCATCGCACTGAATGCGCTTGCACGGCAGGTTGTGGAACGCCTTGTCCTGATACTCGGCGCAGGCGGCGCCAACGTCGGCGAGGAACTTAGACACGGTGTTGAGTGACACATCCGCCAGCCTCGCAGTGGCGCGCATGCTGTTGCCTTCAACCAGTAGGCCGATGATCTGAGCGCGCTTGGAGAGGGGCAGGACGTTCATGACTTACTCAATTTCAATGTGAACATTATGCATGACGCGCATCTAGTATGCAAGCAGATGCTTGCATTAGTACTATTTCTCAGTATTATGCAAGCATTAACCGGAGATGAAAATGTCAGAAATCGAGGCAACCGGCAAAGCGAAAGGCGGAGTAATCCGCGCAAAAACGCTTAGCGCCAAGCGCAGAAGGGAGATTGGAGAAAAAGCTGCTGCTGCGAGGTGGAGTGAGGATGTAAAGCAGGTAACGCACGGATCTTCTGACCACCCGTTGAAGATTGGTGACGTCGAAATTCCTTGCTATGTCCTCGAAGACGAGACGCGCGTGCTTTCCCAACGCGGTGTCGTTGCCGCCTTGGGCATGAAGTACGGTTCTCGGGCTGGCGGTGCTGACCGACTCACCGGATTTATGAGCGGAAAAGGTCTTTCCCCCTTTGCATCCAATGACTTACTGGCGCTGATCCAAGCCCCGATAAAATTCCGACATCAAGGGGGTGGTGGCATCGCTTTCGGATATCCAGCCACCATCTTGGCGGATATCTGCGATGCAGTTTTGGCGGCCAGAAAAGCTGGAGCTTTGCAGAAGCAACAAGAACACATCGCAGAACAGTGTGAGATTCTAGTTCGCGGTTTTGCTCGCGTTGGCATCATCGCGCTTGTAGACGAGGCGACCGGATACCAAAAGGATCGCGCCAAAGATGCGCTCGCCAAAATTTTGGAAGCCTTCATCGACAAGGAACTGCAGCCGTGGGTTCAGACCTTCCCGAATGAGTTCTATCAAGAGATGTTCCGACTCCGTGGGCTCGACTATCCAACTGCAACTGTAAAGAGACCGCAGTATTTTGGCGTCCTGACGAACAATGTTGTCTATGACCGCATAGCCCCTGGCGTCCTTGCAGAACTCAGAAGAGTTGTGCCGAAACTCGAATCAGGTCGTCGCAAGCATCACTACTTTCGCAAGCTGACCACGAATGTCGGATATCCCAAGCTCAAAGAACATTTGGGTTCGGTAATCGCTTTTATGCAGATGAGCAAAGACTGGGCCGACTTCATGGAGAAAATGGATCGGTTCAAGCCAAAGTACGGTCACACAATGGCGCTTCCGCTTGACCTGCCAGAAGACGATGGAAAGGGCCTTTAGGCCTTCTTCCAGCGCGCCTTTGCTGCTTTCTTCGCGATCTCTGACCGCTCTTCAGCGGTCAGTTTTTGCGCGCGCGCCGCGCCGCCCTTCAATCCACCCTTGCGCCCAAGCGCAACGGCTGCCGGATCTTTCCCGTCGTCGGTCTTGGGCATCTCGACTTCGCCGGACGCAATATCCGTGATGAACTTGGCGAGCTGGTTGGTATCGCGCGGGCGTTTCGGTTTTGTAGCCATGCGATCAGGATACGCCGGCAGCCTGACCGGTCAAGCATGACCAGACCGAATCAGATTTCAAACTGACGCACTACCCAGACATGGCTTGCGGTGGAGCAGCCGCCCTAGTTCTGGCATCATGGGTCAAAGCTATTGCACTGCAGCAAAGCATCGCCAACCGGTCTCCGAATGTCCGACGTCCGCATCATCAAGAAGTACCCCAACCGGCGTCTCTACGACACGCACATCAGCCGCTACATCACGCTGGAGGAAATCCGCCAGCTGGTGCTGCAGGATGTGAAGTTCCGTGTCGAGGACAAGCGCACGCACGAAGACATCACCCGCACGATCCTGCTGCAGGTGATCTCCGAGCAGGAAGAAGGCGGCGATCCGATCTTCACCAGCGATCTGCTGGAATTCATCATCCGCTACTACGGCGATCCGATGCAGAACAGCATCGGTCGCTACCTGGAACTGTCGGCGCGCCTGTTCCAGGAACAGCAGGATCATTTCACCGATCAGATGCGGCAGATGCTGGGCCAGGCACAGCAGCCGCTGCAGGTGCTCAAGGAAATGGCCGATCGCCAGGTGCCGATCTGGCGCTCGATCCGCAAGGAGTTCCTGCACAATCTTCAGAACAGCACCAAGGTCATCAAGCGCCGCAACGGACGCGAGGACGAAAGTCCGCAAAAGGACTCGATGCCCTAGGGCCTGTTAACGCGATGGCAATCGCTGCGGCGGAGGTCGTTTTGGCGCAGGGCAAGGCGCCAGCCGCGCCGCCTGGTGGCGCCAGGCAAGCGGCTGGCAACGCCGCCCTGCGCCAAAACGGCCCCGCCCCATTCGGGTTGCGCCAGCAATCGCGCCATGCGGCGTTACGAGCCTTGCGCTTGGCGCCACCAAGCCCTGCGGCTCCTGCCTTGCCTGGCGTGATTGCTGGCAGCAACGCAGCGATCGTCCATAGCGTTAACAGGTCCTATTGTCGCGAGTCGGAATTTCCTTGATGAAATCGGCGAGGATTTTTCGCGACTGGCAAAACACGCCGACGAGGCATATCGGCTCATATGGCGAGGAGGCGCAACACCGCCGGGCGCGAAACAGACCATCGATTTCGCATGCGAATTCCTGACTCTCGACACTGGCAGCGGCGGGCTCGGACTGCCTGCGAGCCACGTCGGCCGGCATGTTCCGGCAGCACAAACGAAAACGGCGCACCTCTCGGTGCGCCGTTTTGCCTTGCTGCGGTCCCGACCGATCAGGCGGTTTCCACACCAACGTCGCTGGACTTCATCGACAGGCGGATCTTGCCGTCGCGGCTGACTTCCAGAACCTTGACGCGAACCTGCTGGCCTTCCTTGACGACTTCGTCGACCTTCTCGACGCGCTTGTCGGCCAGCTGCGAGATGTGCACCAGACCATCCTTGCCCGGCGCGATCGTCACGAACGCACCGAAGTCCATGATCTTGGCGACCTTGCCTTCGTAGATTGTGCCGACTTCGACGTCCTTGGTCAGCGTGTTGATGCGGCTGATCGCCGCTTCCGCCGCCTTGCCGTCGACCGCCGCGATCTTGATCGTGCCGTCGTCGGAGATGTCGATCTGCGTACCGGTTTCCTTGGTGATCGACTGAATCGTCGCGCCACCCTTGCCGATCACTTCGCGGATCTTGTCCGGATTGATCTTGATCGTCGTGATGCGCGGCGCGAACGGCGACAGCTGCGAGCGCGGCGTCGGCAGCACCTGCACCATCTGTTCGAGGATACCGAGACGCGCGGTCTTGGCCTGCGTCAGCGCCTGCGCCATGATCTCGCCGGTGATGCCGGCGACCTTGATGTCCATCTGCAGGGCGGTAATGCCGTCCTTGGTGCCGGCGACCTTGAAGTCCATGTCGCCGAGGTGATCTTCGTCACCGAGGATGTCGGTCAGCACGGCCCAGCGGCTGCCTTCCAGAATCAGGCCCATCGCGACGCCGGCGACCGGCGCCTTCAGCGGCACGCCGGCGTCCATCATCGACAGACAGGCGCCGCACACCGACGCCATCGACGACGAGCCGTTCGATTCGGTGACTTCAGACACCACGCGCACGATGTACGGGAACTCGCGGTCGAGGTCCGGCATGACCGCGGCCACGCCACGCTTGGCGAGTCGGCCGTGACCGATTTCGCGGCGCTTCGGCGCGTTCAGGCGGCCGGTTTCGCCGACGCAGTACGGAGGGAAGTTGTAGTGGAACATGAAGTGTTCATGCCACTCGCCTTCCACGGCGTCGATGATCTGGTAGTCCTTGCCGGTACCGAGCGTGGTCACCGCCAGCACCTGGGTCTCGCCACGCGTGAACAACGCCGAGCCGTGGGTGCGCGGCAACACGCCGGCCGACATCGCCAGCGGACGCACGGTGAACAGGTCGCGGCCGTCGATGCGCGGCGAGCCATCGAGAATGCGGTTGCGGACGACCTTGGCTTCAAGCTCGTGCAACTCGGCCTTCAACTGGTTTTCGCTGAACGGCGCATCGGCCGGACGCGCGGCGCTGGCGGCCTTGCGGACGTCGCCCATCGCGCTGTAGCGCTGCTGCTTGTCCATCAGCGTGTACGCTTGCGCAATCTGCGCCTCGTAGCTGCTGGCGAACTCGGTGACGGCGCTGCGATCGGCGGCCTTCCAGTCCCACTTGGCCTTGCCGGCTTCGGCGGCGAACTCGTTGATCGCCTGGATTGCAGCCTGCATCTGCTCGTGGCCGAACAGCACGGCGCCGAGCATGACCGGCTCGGACAGCATCTTGGCTTCCGATTCGACCATCAGCACCGCGTCCTTGGTGCCGGCGACGACGAGGTCGAGATCCGAGCTTTCGAGTTCGGTTTCCGTCGGGTTCAACAGGTAGTTGCCGTCCTTGTAACCGACGCGGGCGGCGCCGATCGGGCCCTGGAACGGCAGGCCCGACAGGGCCAGCGCGGCCGAGGCGCCGAGCATTGCCGGAATGTCGCCCGAGACTTCCGGGTTCAGCGACATCACCATCGCGACGATCTGCACCTCGTTGTAGTAACCATCCGGGAACAGCGGACGCAGCGGACGGTCGATCAGACGCGAGGTCAGCGTTTCCTTCTCGGTCGGACGCCCTTCACGCTTGAAGAAGCCGCCGGGAATGCGGCCACCGGCGTAGAAGCGTTCCATGTAATCGACGGTCAGCGGGAAGAAGTCCTGATCGGGCTTGGCTTCCTTCTTGCCGACGACGCTGACGAACACCACGGTGTCGTCGATGTGAACCATGACCGCCGCGGTCGCCTGACGGGCAATGGCAGCGGTTTCAAACGTGACGTCGTGCTTGCCGTAGCGGAACGTCTTCTTTACGGGCACGGCGGGAGTGGCAGGTACTGCCATGGTCTACCCCTGTTTTCTGGCGGTAAAAACGACTGCGCCGCTGTTAGCGGCGCAGACCGAGCTCGGCGATGAGCTTGATGTAACGGGGTTCATCCTTGCGCTTCAGATAGTCGAGCATCTGGCGGCGCTGATTGACCATCTTCAGCAGACCACGGCGCGAGTGATTGTCCTTCTTGTGCTGCTCGAAATGCGGCGCGAGCACATTGATGCGCTCCGTCAACAAAGCAACCTGGACCTCGGGAGAGCCCGTGTCATTCTTGGCGCGGGCATGCTTGCTCACCACGTCCGCCTTGCGTTCAACCGTCAAACTCATTGCCTTCAGCTCCGAACTAATTCTTTGATCGCTACAAAGTCCAATATATTAACTTTTTCTACGGCTTTCTCACAAGTTAAAGCGTCTTCATGTCCTTGTGAGCAGACAGCGTTGCGGCTTCAAGCAGCCATCGCCATCGCCCCGGGCGATGCCCAGCAGCTCGCCGTCCGGTCCGTTGACGGCCAGGCGCGTGTGCTCGACAAGGCCGGGCAGACGGATGGCGCGACCATGCCGGAACGCAGCCGCCTGTGCCTCGTCGAGGACCACCCGCGGCCAGTGCGCAAGCGCCTGGCCCGGACTCAGGAGCAGGCGATCCAGCGCCGTGAAGTCGCCGGACAGCGCCTGCAGCTGCTCCAGGCTGACCGGCGTCCGGTCGCCGAACGGTGTCACCGCCGTACGCCGCAAGCCGATCAGGTGCCCGCGTTGCCCCGCAGCAGCGCAGATGTCCTCGGCCAGCGTGCGGATATACGTGCCCTTCGAGCAGCGCACCCGCATCGCGAAGCCGTTGCCCCCGAACTCCAGGAGTTCAAGCTCGCTGAGCATCACCTCGCGCGCCTCGCGCACCACGGTCTGGCCCTCACGCGCCAACTCGTACAGCGGCCGACCATCGCGCTTGAGCGCCGAGTACATCGGTGGCACCTGCTGCTGCACGCCGAGAAAACTGCGCAACGCCGACTCCAGCTCTGCCTTCGACAGCAGCGAGGGATCGGACCGGGCGATGACGTCGCCTTCGGCATCGCCGGTGCTGGTCTGCTCGCCCAGCCGGACCTGCGCCCGGTATTCCTTGTCGGATTCGAGCAGTACGGCGCTCAGCTTGGTCGCCTCGCCGAAGCAGATCGGCAGCATGCCGGTCGCCAGCGGATCAAGGCTGCCGGTGTGGCCGGCCTTGTCGGCATTGAACAGGCGTTTGGCTTTCTGCAAGGCGTCGTTCGAACTCAGGCCGAGCGGCTTGTCGAGCAGCAGAATGCCATCGAGCTTGCGGCGTGGGGGCCGTGGCGAAACTGCCATCCGCCGTCAGGTTTCCGATGACTCGTCACGGTGCCCGGGGCTGTCGCCCTCACCGTTGTCGTCGCTGCGCACGGCCGCCCGGATCAACGCGCTGATGCGATCACCCTCGCGCAAGGCGGTATCGGCAGCAAAGTGCAGCTGCGGCACGTGACGCAGGCGCAGGCGCTCGCCGAGCTCGTAACGCAATTTGCCAGCCGCGTGATTCAGGCCCTTGAGCGCATCCTTCAGCTGTTCGTCGCTGCCGAGCAGACTGACGCTGATCCGCGCATTGCGCAGATCCGGCGAGACGTCGACCTTGGTGATGGTGACGCCGAGCACGCGCGGGTCGGAGAGTTCGCCGCGAATCAGCGTCGAAAGCTCGCCCTGCAATTGCGTGTTGATGCGTAGCGTGCGGGGATACTCTCTCATGGGGGTCGTCGGGCCGGGTTCGACACCCGGCCCGATCACTCAGGCAAGCGCCGCTGCTTGCACGGTGCGCCGGACTTCGATGCGCTGGAAGCATTCGATCTGGTCGCCGGCCTTGACGTCGTTGTAGTCCTTGACGCCGATGCCGCACTCGGTGCCGGCCTCGACCTTGCTGACATCGTCCTTGAAACGGCGCAGCGACTCGAGCACGCCTTCGTAGACGACGGTCTGGTTGCGCAGCACGCGAATCGGCAGGTTGCGCTGTACGGAACCCTCGATCACGAGGCAGCCGGCGATATTGCCGATCACCGAGCTGCGGAACACGTCGCGAACCTGCGCGATACCGACGATCTGTTCGCGCGTCTCGGTGCCGAGCAGGCCCGAAACCGCATCGGTCACGTCGTCGATGATCTCGTAGATGATCGAGTAGTAGCGGACGTCGACGCCGGTGTCCTGGACGCGCTTGCGGGCGGCGCCGTCGGCGCGGACATTGAAGCCGATGATGATCGCCTTCGACGCAACCGCCAGATCGACGTCCGATTCGTTGATGCCGCCGATCGCGGTCGACAGCACATTGACCTTGACCTCTTCGCTCGGGATCTTGCGCAGCGCTTCGGTGATGGCTTCGGCACTGCCCTGCACGTCGGCCTTGACCATGATGTTGAGCGTCTTCTGCTCGCCCTGGCCCATGCTCGCGAAGACCTGCTCCATGCGGATCGCCTGGTTCTGCGCCAGCTTCTGCTCGCGCAGCTTCTGTTCACGCAGCTGCGCGAGCTCGCGCGCCTTGCGTTCGTCGGCAACAACGACGACATCGTCGCCGGCGTCCGGCGCCCCGGACAAACCGAGCACCTGCACCGGAATCGACGGCCCGGCTTCCTTCACCGGCTTGCCGTTCTCGTCGAACATGGCACGCACGCGACCGAAATGCGGACCGGACAGGATGACGTCGCCCTGGCGCAGATTGCCGTCACGAACCAGCACGGTTGCAACCGGACCGCGGCCCTTCTCGATGGAGGCTTCCAGAATGTTGCCGCGCGCCGGCGCATCGACCGGGGTCGTCAGTTCGAGAATTTCCGCCTGCACCAGAATGGCATCAAGCAGATCATCGACGCCCTGACCGGTGAATGCCGAAACGCCGACGATCTGGGTGTCGCCACCCCAGTCTTCGGGAATGACGCCTTCCTTCGACAGCTCGTTCTTGACGCGATCGAGATCGCCGTCCGGCTTGTCGATCTTGGTGATCGCGACAATCATCGGCGCCTTGGCCGCCTTGGCGTGCTGGATCGCCTCGCGCGTCTGCGGCATCACGCCGTCGTCCGCCGCCACCACGATGATGACGATATCGGTGACCTGCGCACCACGCGCACGCATGCGCGTGAACGCCGCGTGACCCGGCGTGTCGAGGAAAGTGATGATGCCCTTCGCCGTCTCGACGTGATACGCGCCGATGTGCTGGGTGATGCCGCCGGCTTCACCCGCGGCAACACGTGTCTTGCGGATATGGTCGAGCAGCGAGGTCTTGCCGTGATCGACGTGTCCCATGATCGTCACGACCGGCGGACGTCCGGCGCGCTCGCCGTCGTCCTGCGATTCACCGGTGACCGCCTGCTCGAGGCTGTCCTCGAAATCGCTGGCCTTGACCATGCGCGCCTTGTGCCCCATCTCCTCGACCATCAGTGCGGCCGTGTCCTGATCGAGGGTCTGGTTGATCGTCGCCATGACGCCGTTCTTCATCATGACCTTGATGAGTTCGACCGCCTTGACCGCCATGCGGTTGGCGAGCTCGCCGACGGTGATGGCTTCCGGCACCTCGACTTCACGGACGATCGGCGCGACCGGCTTTTCGAAGCCGTGTGCGTTGTCGAACTTGATGCGGCCCGAGGGCTTGCGCTGCTTCTTGTCGCGCTTGCCGCCCTTGCCTTCGGCCAGATGCAACTCCTGGCGGTGCGAACGATCGTCACGCCCGCCGCGGCCACGATCATTGCCCGGCGAGCTGGGCGCGCTCGGCGCCACGGCAGACGGAGCGGCGCGGCCGGCGGCCGGTGACGGACGACTCGGCGCGGCCGCCGGACGCGGCTGGCTGGCATTGGCACGCGCCATTTCGGCGGCGCGGCGAATGTTCTCGGACGCGCGATTGCGCGCCTGTTCGCGTTCCCACTTTTCGCGGTAGAGCGGATCTTCCTTCAGCAGACGCTCGTGCTCGGCACGCTCGGCCTTGCCGGCGGCTTCAAGCTCCGCACGTTTGGCGGCTTCGGCTTCATCGCGTTGCTGGCGCTCGGCCTGTGCCTGCTCGGCCCTGGCCTTGGCTTCGGCTGCTGCCTGTTCGGCGGCCTCGCGCTTCGCCAGTTCCGCAGCCCGCTTTTCCTCTGCCGCGCGCAGCGCTTCGGGATCCGGCTCGGCGACCGGTTCCGGCTCGGCAACCACCGGTTCCTCGGTCTTGACGAAAGTGCGCTTCTTGCGCACCTCGATGCTGATGGTCTTCGAAGGCGCACCACGACCGCCACCCAGCTTCAGCTCGGTGGTTTCCTTGCGCTTGAGCGTGATGCGGCGCGGCTCTGCAGTGGTCGCGGTGCCGGTCTTCTGCTTCAGATAGTTGAGCAGCGCCACCTTGTCGTCGGCCGAAACCGACGACGACGCGTCCTTGACGGAAACGCCCGCTTCCTTGAACTGCGAGAGCAGTTCGTCGAGAGGACGATTCAGCTCTTTGGCAAAATCTTGAACAGTTACGGTTGACATCCGTACTCCCCGGGCGCGAGCCCAGATTCCTGAGTCAATCTCACGCGTAGGCTTTGGCGCGCGCCGACATGATCAGTTTCGATGCGCGCTCCTCGCCAAAATCCGGCAGAGATTCGAGCAATTCGTCGGTCGCGAGATCGGCAAGCGCCTCGCACGTGGCATATCCCGCTTCGGCAAGCTGGTAGGCCGTGTCTTCATCCATTCCGTCGACCGCGAGCAGATCCTCGGCCGGTTGCGCATGGGCGCGCTGTTCGGCCTTGGCGATCGCCTTGGTCAGCAGCACGTCGCGCGCACGGTTGCGGAGCTCCTCGACGATCTGCTCGTCGAACTCCTCGATCTCGGTCATTTCCTGGGCCGGCACGTAGGCGACTTCTTCCAGGGTCGTGAAGCCTTCCTGGACCAGCACGCCGGCGACTTCGGCGTCAACGTCGAGATGTTCCATGAACATCTCCAGCACCGACTGGTTCTCCTCGTCCTTCTTCGACTCCGCATCGGCGGTCGTCATGACATTGAGCACCCAGCCGGTCAGCTCCGACGCCAGGCGCACATTCTGGCCGCCGCGACCGATCGCCTGTGCGAGCTTCTCCTCGGACACGCCGATCGTCATCGCATGCGCTTCCTCGTCGACGACCACGGTCTCGACTTCGGCCGGCGCCATCGCATTGATCACGAACTGCGCGATGTTCTCGTCCCAGGGCACGATATCGACGCGCTCGCCGGCGAGTTCGTTGGAAACACTCTGCACGCGCGAACCGCGCATGCCGACGCAGGCACCGACCGGATCGATGCGCTTGTCCTTGGCCTGCACCGCGATCTTCGCGCGCAGACCCGGGTCGCGAGCCGCACCCTTGAGTTCGATCAGCCCCTGCGCGATCTCCGGTACCTCGAGCTTGAACAGCTCCATCAGGTACTCCGGCGACGTGCGCGTCAGGAACAGCTGCGGGCCGCGAACCTGCGGGCTGACTTCATAAAGATAGCCACGGATGCGATCGCTGGGGCGGACCGGCTCGCGCGGAATCAGATGGTCGCGCAGGATGATCGCTTCGGCGTTGCCGCCGAGATCGACGATCACGCTGCCGCGCTCGAGGCGCTTGACCTGGCCGGAGATCAACTCGCCCACGCGATCCTGGTAGGCCTCGACGATCTGCGCACGCTCGGCTTCGCGCACTTTCTGGACGATGACCTGCTTGGCCTTCTGCGCGCCGATGCGACCGAAATCGACGGAATCGACCTTGCGCTCGATGACGTCGCCGGCGACAGCGCCTTCCTGTTCCTTGCCGGCATACGACAGTTTGATCTGGCGCTCCGGAAATTCGAAATCCTCGCTGTCGTCCTCAAGCACGGTCCAGCGCCGGAACGTCTCGTATTCGCCGGTTTCGCGATCGATCGCCACGCGCAGTTCCGACTCGTCGCCGTACTGCTCCTTCGCGGCGGACGCCAAGGCCGCTTCAAGCGCCTCGAAGATCAGCTCTTTCTCGACGCCTTTTTCGTTGGAAACGACGTCGACCATCAGCAGGATGTTCTTGTTCATGCCTAGCTTCACTCCTGATCGTAATCCGGAACCAGCCGTGCCCTGTCGATCTCGGCCAGCGGAATTTCGGCAACACCTTCTTCAGTTTCGATGCGCACGACATCCTCGTCCGCACCGACAATCGCGCCAATGAAACGGCGCCGGCCATTGAGCGGCGCCATCAACTGCACGCGCGCCTGCTGACCGATGAAACGCTGGAAATGCGCCGGTTTCACCAGCGGCCGATCGAGGCCCGGCGACGACACTTCAAGACGGTACGCACTGCGGATCGGATCTTCGACATCGAGCACACCCGCAACTTCCTTGCTGACGCGCTCACAATCGTCGAGCGTGATGCCGGCGGCCGCGTCGATGTAAAGACGCAGCATCGCGTTCTTCGGGCTGGGGCTGTATTCGAGCAGCAGCAATTCGTAGCCGAGGCTCGCGATCACCGGCTCCAGCATTTGCTCCAGACGCTCCTGGACGGACGCCATGCACACTCCAAAAACAAAACTTCCGATACCGCAAGGTCCAAAAAAATCCAACAAAAAAGGCCCACGAAGGGGCCTTTTTCAAGCCAACATATTGGTAGCGGGGGCAGGATTCGAACCTACGACCTTCGGGTTATGAGCCCGACGAGCTGCCAGACTGCTCCACCCCGCACCGGGTAAGCAAAAACTATAGCAAATCAGGCGCATATCCGCAACCATCCTTGCTACTTGCTGCATTGAAAAACCGGCTTCGTTCCAGTTCTTCAATTCCAAAATCAGCTTGCAGCTCCCGCCTCATTTGGTGCCCACGGAGAGACTCGAACTCCCATGACTTTCGCCGCTACCACCTCAAGGTAGTGTGTCTACCAATTCCACCACGTGGGCATTCGGGGGGACCGCAACGGGGCGCGAATTCTAGCGCCTCGTTATCGATTTGTCTCTACTCCGGAACGGCCGGCGCCTTCTTTTCTTCAGCGGGCAATGCGCTGCTTGCCGGCGCCGGGTTGGTTTCGGCCGGCACCACCGGCGCGGGCGCCGCTGCGGCAGCCCGATCGACCACCGAATCACTGGCGCTGCGCTGTCCATGCACCAGATAGGCCAGCGCCAGACTGACGACGAAGAACACCGTTGCCAGCCACGCCGTCGACCGCGAAAGGAAGTTTGCCGACCCGCGCGAACCGAACACCGTGCCGGACGCCCCGCTGCCGAACGCCGCACCGGCGTCGGCGCCCTTGCCGTGCTGAATCAGGATCAGACCAACCAGCGACACCGCCACCAGGACCTGCACAATCACCAAAATCGTATACATGCTCGACTCACTGACACAGCGTCTGTGCGGCTGCACAGATCGCGAGAAATTCCGCCGCCTTCAGGGATGCGCCGCCGATCAGGCCGCCATCGACATCGGCATTGGCGAACAGCGACTCGGCGTTGTCGGCCTTGACGCTGCCACCGTAAAGAATGCGGGTTGAATTTGCGATTTTAGCATTCGCCCGGGCGAGCTGACCACGAATAAATGCGTGGGCCGCCTGCGCCTGCTCGCCGCTGGCGGTGCGCCCGGTGCCGATCGCCCACACCGGCTCGTAGGCGACGATCGCCGATTTGAACGCCTGGATGCCGGCGGCGTCGAGCACCGCCGCGAGCTGACGCGCGAGCACTGTCTCGGTCTGATTCGACTCACGCTCCGCGAGCGTTTCGCCCAGGCAGAGTATCGGCTGCAAACCGCAGGTCTGGGCAGTGATGAATTTCTGCGCCACCAGTGCATCGCTTTCGCCATACAGGGCACGGCGCTCGGAATGACCGACGATGACGTGCGAGCAGCCGACATCCTTGAGCATGCCCCCGTGGATCTCGCCGGTGAACGCACCGGGCTTTTCCTGCTCGCAGAGCGTCTGCCCGCCGAGCTGGACGCTGCTGCCGCTGAGCGCCGCGGCCACCGATTCGATGTACACGGCCGGCGGACAGATGACGATGTCGATCCCGGGGAAGCGCTTGGAATCGAAAGTGATGTCATGTACGAGCGCGGCGTTTGCATCACGCGCACCGTTCATCTTCCAGTTACCCGCGACCAGCTTGCGACGCGCCATCTTCTTGCTCCGTTTCTCGTTTCGCTTCGATAAAAAGACAGACTGATCTCAGTCAGCGGTTCCGCGGACGGCAGCCGCGAGCGACTCTGCAACAGCCTGCGTCAGCGCCATGTCATCAGCCTCGACCATGACACGAATCAAGGGCTCGGTCCCGGATGCCCGCAGCAGCACGCGGCCGCGCCGTCCGAGACGCACCCGCGCTTCGTCCTGCGCAGCCAGGACGCTCGATCGGGCGAGGATGTCGGCCGCCCGCGCCTGCACCGGCACATTGATCAGCACCTGCGGAAACAAGCGCAGACCGGACAGCATTTCGGGAAGACTCTTGCCTTGCGCGCGAAGCGCGGCCAGTACCTGCAACGCGCTGACCAGACCGTCGCCGGTCGTCGTCTTGTCGAGACAGATGATGTGGCCGGAGCCCTCGCCGCCCAGCATGCCGCCACTGGCCTGCAGCATTTCCATCACATGACGATCACCGACCTGCGCGCGCTGGAAGGCAATGCCGAGCGCATCGAACGCGCGTTCGACGCCGAGGTTGGACATCTGCGTGCCGACCACCGGCCCGCGCAGTTCGCCGTTGGCCTGTCGCCACTGCGCGATCACGTAGAGAATCTGGTCGCCGTCGATCGGCTCGCCGCGTTCGTCGACCATCAGGCAACGATCGGCGTCGCCGTCGAGCGCGATACCGAGTGCCGCGCCGCTGCGCAACACCGCTGCCTTCAGCGCATCGAGATGCGTGGACCCGCAAGCGGCATTGATATTGAGGCCGTTCGGATGATTGCCGATGACCGTGACGTCGGCACCCAGTTCCTCGAAGACCGCCGGGCCGACGCGATACGCCGCGCCGTTGGCGCAATCGAGTACCAGTTTCAGACCGTGCAGATTCTTCTCGCCGAACGTGCCCTTGCAGAATTCGATGTAGCGGCCGGCCGCATCGTCGATGCGCTTGGCGCGGCCGAGCTGGTCCGGTGCCACGCACTCCAGCGGCGCATCGATCAGTCGTTCGATCTCGAGTTCGATCTCGTCGCTGAGCTTGCGGCCGTCCGGCCCGAAGAACTTCACGCCATTGTCGTGGTGCGGATTGTGCGAGGCCGAAATCACCACCCCGGCCTGCGCCCGCAGCGCGCGCGTGAGATACGCGACGCCCGGCGTCGGCAAGGGCCCGAGCAGATCGGTTTCGACGCCGGCGGCGGCAAAGCCGGCTTCAAGCGCCGATTCGAACATGTAGCCCGAGCGCCGTGTGTCCTTGCCGACGACGACGCGCGCGCCCGGCAGACCGCGACCGAACACGCGGCCCGCCGCCCAACCCAGCTTGAGCGCGAATTCGGGCGTCATCGGCGACTGCCCGACCCGTCCACGCACTCCATCGGTTCCGAAATACTGCCGACTCACGCCATCCCCTGATTGATGCGCAGGGCCTGCGCGACGCGAACTGCATCGGCCGTTGCCCTGACGTCGTGGGTGCGCACTATAGCGACCCCTTGCCAGACGGCAATGGCCGTGGCGGCCAGTGTGCCGGGCAGGCGTTCGTTCGCTGGCCGCCCGAGCAGTTCGCCGAACAGCGATTTGCGCGAAATACCAAGCAGCAGCGGACAGGCCAGCGCCTGAAGGGGGCCCAGCGCACGCAGCAGATCGAGATTGTGATCGAGCCGCTTGCCGAAACCGATGCCGGGATCGATGCAAAGGTGGCGGCGGTCGATTCCCGCGGCTTCGCAGGCCGCGATCCGCGCGGCCAGAAAGGCCGCGACTTCGCGCGTCACGTCGTCGTAGTGCGGTGCGCGCTGCATGGTCCCGGGCCGGCCTTGCATGTGCATCAGGCAGACAGCGGCGCCGGCCTCGCGGGCGGCGTCCAGTGCGCCGTCCGCCTGCAGCGCCGAGACGTCGTTGATCATTTCCGCGCCGGCTGCGCAGGCCGCGCGCATCACCGCCGGTTTCATGGTGTCGACCGAGATCACGACCTGCGATTCGCGGCGCAGGGCGGCGATCAACGGCACCACGCGCGCTATCTCCTCGGTCTCGCCGACCGCCACCGCACCGGGTCGCGTCGACTCGCCTCCGATGTCGATGATCGCGGCACCGTCGGCAATCATCTGGCGCGCCTGCATCAACGCCGCGTCCGGATCGGCGCCGTGACCGTCGCCGGAGAAAGAATCGGGCGTGCAGTTGACGATGCCCATCACCAGCGGCGCATCAAGCGACAGAATACGCTGCGGCAATTTCAGCTGCATGGTGGGCGACGTGGCGGGACAACGCGAAAACGGGGACGGCGTGAAACGACAAGGCCGGCGCGGGGCCGGCCTTGTGGATCAGGTCTGCTGGCTCGCCGGTTTCGGCGTCGGCTGCGGCGACAAGCCACCGAGCGGCTGTGGCGCGGTCGGCCCGCTGCCGCCACTCGGACGCGAACTGTCGTCGTTCCAGCTCTCCGGCGCACCCGGCTCCTGACCGGCAAAGATGCGCTTGATCTGCTCGGTGTCGATCGTTTCGTACTTGATCAGCGCCGCCGCCATCGCATGGAGCTTGTCGAGATTGCCGACGATGATGCTCTTGGCCGACGCGTAGTTCTTCTCGATGATCTTGCGCACTTCCTCGTCGATCGTGTGCGCGGTTTCGTCCGAGACGCTCTTGGTCTGCGTCACCGACTTGCCCAGGAAGACTTCGCTGTTGTCGTCCGAGTAGGCCAGTGGCCCGAGCTTGTCGGACAAACCCCACTTGGTGACCATGTTGCGGGCAATTTCGGTCGCACGTTCGATGTCGTTGCTGGCACCGGTCGTGACCTTCTCGGGCCCGAAGATCACTTCCTCGGCAATGCGACCGCCGAACAGCGAACAGATCGAAGAATTCAGCCGCTGCTTGGTGTAGCTGTAGCGGTCCTCTTCCGGCAGGAACATCGTCACGCCCAGCGCACGGCCGCGCGGAATGATCGTCACCTTGTAGACCGGATCGTGTTCCGGCACCGACAGGCCGACGATCGCATGGCCGGCCTCGTGGTAGGCGGTGAGTTTCTTCTCGTTCTCGGACATCACCATCGAGCGCCGCTCGGCGCCCATCATGATCTTGTCCTTGGCGCGCTCGAAATCGTCGTGATCGACCAGACGCTTGCTGGCGCGTGCAGCGAACAGCGCCGCCTCGTTGACCAGATTGGCAAGATCGGCGCCGGAGAACCCGGGCGTCGCGCGCGCGATGATTTCGGCCTTGACGTTGTCCGCCAGCGGCACCGCGCGCATGTGAACTTTCAGGATCTGTTCGCGGCCGCGCACGTCCGGCAACGGCACAACGACCTGACGGTCGAAACGACCCGGGCGCAGGAGTGCCGGATCGAGCACGTCCGGTCGGTTGGTGGCGGCGATGACGATCACGCCTTCGCTGCCCTCGAAGCCGTCCATTTCCACCAGCAACTGGTTCAGGGTCTGCTCGCGCTCGTCATGGCCACCGCCGAGACCGGCGCCGCGATGACGACCGACCGCGTCGATTTCGTCGATGAAGATGATGCACGGCGCGTGCTTCTTGGCCTGCTCGAACATGTCGCGCACGCGCGAGGCGCCGACGCCGACGAACATCTCGACGAAATCCGAACCGGAGATCGTGAAGAACGGCACACCCGCCTCGCCGGCGATCGCCTTGGCGAGCAGCGTCTTGCCGGTGCCCGGCGAGCCGACCATCAGCACGCCACGCGGGATCTTGCCGCCAAGCTTCTGGAATTTGCCGGGATCCTTGAGGAAGTCGACCAGTTCGGAGACTTCCTGCTTGGCTTCTTCGCAGCCGGCCACGTCGTTGAACGTGATCTTGACCTGATCGGCGCTGAGCATGCGCGCCCGCGACTTGCCGAACGACATGGCACCGCGACCGGCGCCGCCACCCTGCATCTGGCGCATGAAGTAGACCCAGACCGCGATCAGCAGCAGGATCGGGAAAGCATTGAACAGCAACTGCAGCAGGATCGGCGTTTCCTTGGGCAGCGAACCGCTGAACTTGACCTTGTTGTCGAGCAGCGTGCCGACCATCGCGCTGTTGTCGGTTTCCGGGCTGATGCTGACGAACGGCGTGCCGCCCTTCATCTCGCCACGGATGACCTGGCCGTCGATGGTCACTTCGCCGACGTTGCCGTCCTTCACCTGATCGATGAATTCCGAATAGGCGAGCGGCGACTGCGAACGCGAGTGCGACGAGAAGCTCTGGAACACCACCATCAGCACGACCAGGATGATGACCCACAGCAGGAGGTTTTTTGCCAGATCGTTCAACGTCGGGAGCCTGTCGGATTTATTGACGATTGCACATTACACCGCACGGAAGTTGCGCGCCAGCAAATAGACTTCGCGGGAACGCGGCCGTGAGGCCTTGGGTTTGCGGATCGTGACGGTCTCGAACGCCGCGCGCATTTCCTTCAGATAGGCGTCGAACCCGTCGCCCTGGAAGATCTTGACGATCAGCGTGCCGCGCGGCTTGAGATGGGCCTTGGCGAATTCCAGCGCCAGCTCGCAGAGATGGATGCTGCCGGCCTGATCGGCGACGTCGATGCCGCTGACGTTCGGCGCCATGTCGCTGAGCACGACATCCACCGACTGGTCGCCGATCCTGCTCTCCAGCTGCAGCAGGACCGCGTCCTCGCGAAAATCGCCGACGATGATGTCGACACCGGGAATCGGTTCGAACGGCAGGATGTCGAGTGCGAACAGCTGTCCCTTGGCGCCCAGCACCGGCCGCGCGTACTGGCTCCAGCCACCGGGCGCGGCACCGAGATCGACGACGATCTGGCCGGGCCGCAGGATGCGGTCCTTTTCCTGGATTTCCTTGAGCTTGAAAACGGCGCGCGAGCGGAAACCGAGGCGGCGAGCCTCCTGCACATAGGTGTCCGCCTCGTGCTCGGCGAGCCAGCGGGCGGAACTGGGGCGGCGTTTCTGCGTCATGTTGGCAAGCGACATGGCCGTTAACTGCGGCCGATTCCTTCTCGTTCAAGGCCCGGCGGCGCGGCGGCGCCGAATCACACGTAGCGGATGCTGACGATTTCGAACTCGCGCACACCCTGCGGCGTGACGACCTGGGTGACATCCCCCTCGCCGCGGCCGATCAGGGCCTTGGCGATCGGGCTGTTCAGGGAAATCCGGCCCGCCTTCACGTCCGCCTCGTCCTCGCCGACGATCTGCCAGGTCTGCTCGGCACCGCTGTCGGCGTCAGCCAGCTCGACGGTGGCGCCGAAGATCACCTTGCCGTTGGCGGCCACCTGCGTCGGATCGATGATCTGCGCGCTGCCCAGCTTGGCTTCGATTTCCTGGATACGGCCTTCATTGAAGCCGTGCTGTTCGCGCGCCGCGTGATATTCGGCGTTTTCCTTGAGATCGCCGTGCGCGCGCGCTTCCTCGATCGAGGCAATGATCTTCGGCCGCAGCTCGCTCTTGCGTTGACGGAGTTCTTCGCGCAGCTGTTCGGCGCCGCGCAGCGTCATGGGGGTCTTGTTCATGTTCTGGAGTCCCGGTTCTCGACGTGGACAAATAAAGCCTCGCGCCGACCCGAAAGCCGGCGAAAGTTTCAACGGGATGGCTAAAGATACCACTGCCGGGGGGCGGCGCCAAAACCGGCGCCGCGCCACCGGTGCCGATCAGCGCAGTCCGCTGTGCAGGGCCTGCAGGCGGTTGACGTCGACTTCGTCGAGATGATCCATCGCCACCGCGGCCGCCAGCGCACCGGCAATCGTCGTGAAATAGCAAACCTTGTGCTGGATCGCCGCACCGCGGATCGAGCGTGATTCCTCGATCGACTGCTTGCCTTCGGTGGTGTTGGCGATGAACTGGATTTCGCCGTTCTTGATCATGTCGACGCAGTGCGGCCGGCCTTCCTTGACCTTGTTGACACCTTCGCAGGCAATGCCAGCCTTGCGGATGATCGCTGCGGTCCCGTGCGTCGCCACCACCTTGAAGCCCTTGCCGGTGACCAGGCGTGCCAGCTCGACCGCCTTTTTCTTGTCCTGATCGCGTACGGAAATGAAGGTCGTACCCGAGCGCGGCACGGTCATGCCGGCCGCCAGCAGCGCCTTGTTGAACGCCTCGCCGAAATGCTTGCCGGTGCCCATGACCTCGCCGGTCGAGCGCATTTCCGGCCCGAGCAGCGGATCGACCCCCGGAAACTTGGCGAACGGGAACACCGATTCCTTGACCGAGTAGTACTTCGGCACGATCTCGCTGGTGACACCCTGGCTCTTCAGGCTCTGCCCCGCCATGCAGCGCGCGGCGATCTTCGCCAGCGGCCGACCGATCGCTTTCGACACGAACGGGCTCGTGCGGGAGGCGCGTGGATTGACTTCCAGCAGATAGACCTTGCCGTCCTGCACCGCGAACTGCGTGTTCATCAGGCCGACCACGTTCAGCGCCCTGGCCAGCTTGACGATCTGCGTGCGGATTTCCTCCAGCACTTTCTTCGGCAGCGAGTGCGCCGGCAGCGAGCAGGCTGAGTCGCCGGAATGCACGCCGGCCTCCTCGATATGCTCCATGATGCCGCCGATCACGACGTCCTTGCCGTCGGCCAGGGCATCGACGTCCACCTCGACTGCATTGTTGAGGAATCGGTCGAGCAGTACCGGTGAATCATTCGAAACCTGCACCGCTTCGCGCATGTAGCGCTTGAGGTCATCGTCGTCGTGAACGATTTCCATCGCACGGCCGCCGAGCACGTAGCTCGGCCGCACGACCAGCGGATAGCCGACCTTGGCCGCGACGTTCAGCGCCTGCTTCTCGGAAGTCGCGACGCCGTTCGGCGGTTGCAGCAGGCCGAGCTTCTCGACCAGTTTCTGGAAGCGCTCGCGGTCTTCGGCGAGGTCGATCGCGTCCGGCGTCGTGCCGATGATCGGCGCGCCGGCGGCTTCCAGCGCGCGCGCCAGCTTCAGCGGCGTCTGGCCGCCGAACTGCACGATCACGCCCCTGGGCTTTTCGAGGTCGATGATTTCCATCACGTCCTCGAAGGTGAGCGGCTCGAAGTACAGGCGATCGGAGGTGTCGTAGTCCGTCGACACGGTCTCCGGATTGCAGTTGACCATGATGGTCTCGTAGCCGTCCTCGCGCAGCGCCAGCGCGGCGTGCACGCAGCAGTAGTCGAACTCGATGCCCTGACCGATACGGTTCGGGCCACCGCCGAGGATCATGATCTTGTCGCGCGTGGTCGGCTGCGCCTCGCATTCCTCGTCGTAGCTCGAATACAGATACGCGGTCGAGGTCGGGAACTCGGCGGCGCAGGTGTCGACCCGCTTGTAGACCGGCCGCACGCCAAGCTTGTGGCGGGCACGGCGCACCGAGTCCTCCTTGACGCCGAGCAGCCTGGCGAGACGGCGATCGGAAAAGCCGAGCCGCTTGTAGCGCCGCAGATCGGCCGCTTCGAGCTTGCTGATCTTCTGCACCGCGATTTCGCCTTCGACGGCGATCAGCTCGGCGATCTGTTCGAGGAACCAGACGTCGATCTTGCTGAGCTTGAAGACATCCTCGACCGACAGCCCGGCGCGGAACGCATCGCCGACGTACCACAGCCGCTGACCGCGCGGGATCGCCAGCTCGGTGCGGATGCGGTTCATCGCCTCGTCGCTGTAGCCGCCCGCGGTGCGTTCGACGATCGGATCGAAGCCGTCGCTGCCGACTTCCAGCCCGCGCATCGCCTTGTGCAGCGACTCCTGGAAATTGCGGCCCATCGCCATCACCTCGCCGACCGACTTCATCTGCGTGGTCAGCCGCGAATCGGCCTGCGGGAATTTCTCGAACGTGAAGCGCGGAATCTTGGTGACGACGTAGTCGATGCTCGGTTCGAACGAGGCCGGCGTCGCGCCGCCGGTGATGTCGTTCTGCAACTCGTCGAGCGTGTAGCCGACCGCCAGCTTGGCGGCGATCTTGGCGATCGGAAAGCCGGTCGCCTTCGAGGCCAGTGCCGAACTGCGCGAAACGCGCGGGTTCATCTCGATGACGATGATGCGGCCGTTGTCCGGATTGATCGCGAACTGCACATTCGAGCCGCCGGTATCGACGCCGATCTTGCGCAACACCGCGATGCTCGCATTGCGCAGCAGCTGGTATTCCTTGTCGGTCAGCGTCTGCGCGGGTGCGACCGTGATCGAGTCGCCGGTATGCACGCCCATCGGGTCGAAGTTCTCGATCGAGCAGACGATGATGCAGTTGTCCTTGCGATCGCGGACGACTTCCATCTCGAACTCTTTCCAGCCGAGCAGCGACTCCTCGATCAGCACTTCGGTGGTCGGCGACAGATCGAGGCCGCGCAGCACGATCTCCTCGAACTCCTCGACGTTGTACGCAACGCCGCCGCCCGAGCCGCCGAGCGTGAAGCTCGGCCGGATGATCACCGGGAAGCCGATATCCTGCTGGATGCGCCGCGCCTCCTCCATCGTGTGCGCGACATCGGAGCGCGCCGAACCAAGACCGATTTCGGTCATCGCGTCGCGGAACTTGGACCGGTCTTCCGCCAGATCGATCGCGCGCTCGTTGGCGCCGATCAGCTCGCACTCGAATTTCTTCAGGACACCTTCGCGCGCCAGATCGAGCGCGCAGTTCAGCGCAGTCTGCCCGCCCATGGTCGGCAGCAGCGCGTCCGGCCGTTCTTTCTCGATGATCTTGGCGACCGACTGCCAGCGGATCGGCTCGATGTAGGTCGCGTCCGCCATCTCCGGGTCGGTCATGATGGTCGCCGGATTCGAGTTGACGAGAATGACGCGATAGCCTTCCTGGCGCAGCGCCTTGCAGGCCTGGGCGCCGGAGTAGTCGAACTCGCAGGCCTGACCGATGACGATCGGCCCGGCGCCGATGATCAGGATGCTGTTGAGGTCTGTACGTTTCGGCATCTTCGACTCGATTTAATGGATGGCGGCTGTTGCCAGCCGCGCACTGAAACTCAGGAACAGGGCCCCGACCCCGCCGGTCGCCCCGGCGCTCAAGCGCCGCCGCGCGCGAAACGCCGCGGCGAGGCGGTGCCCGAACAGGATCAGCGTGCTCAGATAGGTGAAGCTGGCGATCTGCGCGATCGTGCCGAGCACGGCGAACGACAGCGCCGGATGCGGATAGCCGCGATCGACGAACTGGATGAAGAACGACAGGAAGAACAGGATCGCCTTCGGATTGAGCAGGCTGATCGTCAGCGCGCGGTGAAACGGATCGCGGGTCGAGACCATCGGCGCGAGCGGCGCTGCGTCCGGATCGCGACGCCAGCCCAGCCAGGCACTGCGCAGCATGTTGATGCCCAGCCAGGCGAGATATGCAGCGCCCGCCCACTTCAGCGCGAAAAACAGCGACGGGTAGGCGCGCAGCAGCGACGCGACTCCGGCGGACGCCAGCACCATCAGCACCAGATCACCGACGAAGACGCCCAGCGCCGCGCGATAGCCACGGCGCACGCCGTCACGCGCGGCCACGCTGAGCACGAACATCGAATTCGGTCCAGGCAGCAGCACGATGACCACCACGCCGATGATGTACGTGGTGATGTCGGTAATGCCGAACATGTCTACCGCGCTTCCGCCATCAGGCGCACGAAGCGATCGAACAGTTCGCCGACGTCATGCGGGCCGGGGCTGGCTTCCGGGTGGCCCTGGAAACTGAAGGCCGGCGCATCGGTGACGCGCAGCCCCTGATTGGAGCCGTCGAACAGCGAGCGGTGCGTGGCGACCGCGTTGGCCGGCAGCGTCGTCTCATCAACCGCGAAGCCGTGATTCTGGCTGGTGATCATCACGCGCCCGGACTCGAGATCCTGGACCGGATGGTTGGCACCGTGATGACCCAGCTTCATCTTCAAGGTCCTGGCGCCAAGCGCCAGGCCGAGAATCTGATGGCCCAGGCAGATGCCGAACAGCGGCATCTTCGCGGCGAGGAACTCGCGCGCGGCACGGATCGCATAGGTGCAGGGCTCCGGGTCGCCGGGGCCATTGGTCAGCATCACGCCATCCGGCTTGAGCTTGAACACCTCGGCCGCGGTGGTTTTGGCCGGCACCACCGTCACCCGGCAGTCGCGGTCGACCAGCAGGCGCAGGATGTTGCGCTTGACGCCGAAGTCGTAGGCGACGACGTGGTAGCGGCCATCGCCGCGTTCGCTCTCGCGATTGGTTTCCAGCTCCCAGGAGCCGCGCGTCCAGGCATAAGGCTTGGCGACACTGACGACCTTCGCCAGATCCATGCCCTTGAGGCCCGGAAAGCCACGCGCCGCTTCGAGGGCCTTCTTCTCGCTGATCCGCGCGCCGGCGAGGATGCAGCCGTTCTGCGCGCCCTTGTCGCGCAGGATACGCGTCAGGCGGCGCGTGTCGATGCCGGCGATCGCGACGGTCTTGTTGGCCTTCAGATACTCGCGGAAGTCCTGGGTCGAGCGGAAGTTGCTGTGCCGCCGCGGCACTTCGCGCAACACCAGTCCGGCGATGTGGACCCGATCCGCCTCCATGTCCTCGACATTGGTGCCGACGTTGCCGATATGCGGATATGTAAGGGTGACGATCTGTTCGCGGTAGGACGGATCGGTCAGGATTTCCTGATAGCCGGTCATCGCAGTGTTGAAAACGACTTCGCCTACGGTCTGTCCGTCACTGCCAATGGAAACGCCCCGGAACACAGAACCATCAGCGAGGGCAAGCAGGGCCGGTTTGAAATCGGTCATAAGGCGGTCTATCCAGGTGGCGGACACGAAAACGGGGGCCGAAAGCCCCCGCTCCGAATCCGGCGCGAATTCTATACGACCTCGGCCCGCGGCAAAACCTTTTTGCGAATATTGCTCACAAGGGCACGCCCATCGCCTTGCCGATCTGCCAGATGTTCTTGTCGACATTCTCCGACATCATCACGATCACGGTCTGCTCCGGACTCATTTTCGCCGCTTCCTGACAGGCCCAGCCAAGTGCGAAAGCGGTCTGGATCGCCGGAATCACGCCTTCGTGCTTGCTGACATCGAACATTGCACGCTTGGCGGCACCGACCGATCCCTTGACGTACTCGACCCGTCCGCTGGCCTTCAGCCAGGCGTGCTCTCGGGTCGTGCGCGGGTAGTCCATGCCCTCCATGATCGCGGCCGCCCGCTGCTGCTCCTTGAGCGTCAACGGCTGCGTGATGCTGCCGCCCTTCTCCACCGCCGGTTCGAGTTCGTCCTGGCCTTCGACGCAGACCAGCCGAGTGCCGGGCGCACGCAGGAACGGCGGAAACAGACCGACGGCATCGGCATTGTCGCCGGCGCGCGCGACCAGCAGATCCGGGGCTTTCTTGCTGATGGCGTACAGCTGGCGTCGACACTCGCGGCCCGCGATCGAGGCCAGCTCCAGCGTCAGCATCGGATACGGATGCGGCGCGGCGTCCAGACCCATCACGAGGAAGCTGTCGGCGCTGTTGCGTGCCCAATGATCCCAGACCTCGTTGCGCACGCCGCCATCGCGCCTGCGCCCGAGGCCGCCTTCGTTGACGTGCGCGCCCATCAGCCACATCCGGAACACGCTGCCGGCCTGCAACTGCATCTGCTCGCTGTCCATGAAGATCTCGGCCTGCATGCCGAGCCGCGAGGCGACCGACGCGACGACCACACCGCTGCGGCCGGTCGGGCTGAACGCGACCAGGCTCTTCTTGCCCATGCGCTTGGCGAGCAGCGCCTGACCGAGCACCGCGGCAAGCAGATGTGCCGGTTGCGAGTTGATGTCCTCGCGCTTCAGGTAGATGCGGGCACCGCCGACGTGATCGGACAGCCGTCCGGCCAGCTGCAGCGACGACGGATGGCCCGCCGACTGGATCATCTCGTTGTCGAGTTCGGCAATGAAACGGGGGTCCTTGCGCACCGCCTCGTAGGCTTCGGCAATTTCCGCCAGCGGCTTGCGGAACCGTTCTTCCTCGCCGATGCGCGTGTAGGCAACCTTCGGCGAAATGGAACGCGAACCGATGAACTCGATCTTGTCGCCGATCACCGCCTCGGCGAACAAGGGGTCGCTGGCCGCGATCATCCGCCCCATGCTCAGCACCTTGCGCCATTCCTCGGATTGCGCCGCGTTGCGGATATGTGCGTGCATGTAGCGCGCCTGTTCGAGAAACGGCGCGATCTTGCGGGTCTCGTAGTAGAGCTCGGCGAGCCGCAGTCGCAGATCGAGCAATTCCGGTTGCCGCGTGACCTGTTGTACCAGCAGCTTCTCGAGATCGTCGTAGAACGCGCCGGAATCCTGACCCTTATCGTTATTGCCGGACACCTGGAAGTCCTTAAGCAGGCTTTCCGCGAGTATAGGGGCGTCTTCGCTCAGAGCGCCAAACGCAGCTGATCGCCGGCCGCCGCAGGCACCGTGAACGCATCGCAGCGCAGGCCCTGCAGGCCGGCCCCATCGAAACCGAGGCGCCGGCAGGCGATGCGGAAGCGCTGTTCGACGATCGCCGCGTACTGGCCTTCGCCCTTCATGCGGGAGCCGAAACGCGGATCATTGAGCTTGCCGCCGCGCATCTGCTCGACCAGACTCAGGACGTGCGCCGCCTTCAAGGGCGCATGCGTCTCCAGCCATTCACGGAACAGATCCTTCACCTCGTACGGCAGTCGCAGCATGATGTAGCTGGCGCGTCGAGCGCCGGCATCGCGCGCCGCGGCCAGCACCGACTCCATCTCGGCATCGTTGACGAACGGGATCACCGGCGAAAACAACACCATCGTCGGGATGCCGGCATCGCTGAGTCTGCGCAGGACCCGCAGGCGCGCGGCACCGGACGCGGCGCGCGGTTCCAGGGTGCGCTTCAGGGCCGGATCGAGCGTGGTGATCGACAGCGCGACATGCGCCAGACCGTCTTTCGCCAGATCCTGGAGCAGATCGATGTCGCGCTCGACCAGTGCACCCTTGGTGACGATCCCGACCGGGTGACGGAAACGCTGCATGACCTCGAGCAGACTGCGCGTGATCTTCAGTTCGCGCTCGATCGGCTGGTAGGGGTCGGTGCTGGCACCGAGCGAGATCACCGCGCAGCGATAACCGGGCTTGCGCAATTCGGCTTCCAGCAGCGCGGCGGCCTGCGGCTTGTAGTAGAGCTGCGTCTCGAAGTCGAGGCCGGAAGAGAGGTTGAGATACCCGTGACTGGGCCGTGCAAAGCAGTAGATGCAGCCATGCTCGCACCCGCGATAGGGGTTGATGGTTTGCGAGAACGGCAGATCGGGCGATTCGTTGCGGGCGATGATGCTGCGTGACTGATCGACGTGCAGGGTGGTCTTGAGCCGCTCCGGCTCGCCGCCCTCGTCCGCCGAATCCGCGCCGTCGGGGTACCAGCCGTCGTCTGCTGCTTCCGACCTGCGCAACTCGAAGCGGCCGGCCGGATTCGAAACGGCGCCGCGGCCCTTGATCACCGTCCTGTCCTGGTTGCTGCTCACTGCCGCTGTCCGTGTCTCGCCGGGTCGTGCCTGCCATTATGGACAGGCGCAGGCTCACAAACTGCACCCGGCAGCGCCGCCCGGACCCTCAGCCGCCGCCGGCCAGCGCCTGCAGGGCCGTGCCGCTGACGCGGTTGATGATCCATTCGCGCTTCATCTCCGCCCCCAGGCTTTCGTAGAAGCGGATCGCCGGTTCGTTCCAGTCCAGCACTGTCCATTCGTAGCGGCCGCAGCCGCGTTCGACGCCGATGCGCGCCACCGCTTTCAGCAGGCGTTTGCCGATGCCGGCGCCGCGATGCTCGGACCGCACGAACAGATCTTCGAGATAGATGCCGGGCCGGCCGAGGAAGCTCGAGAAATTGTGGAAGAACAACGCGAAGCCGACACCGGTACCGCCCGTCTCGGCAATCAGGGCTTCCGCATACGGCCGCGCGCCGAACAGATGCTCGCGCAGCGAGGCCTCGGTCGCGACCACTTCGTGCGCGAGCTTCTCGTAGTCGGCCAGGGCGCGCACCAGTGCCAGCAGCAGCGGCACGTCGTCCCGGGTCGCCGCGCGAATCGTGATGTCGGCCATTGGCGTCGACAGGTCCTAGCCGAGCACGTCGCGCATGCTGTAGAGGCCAGCGGGCCGGCTGGCGACCCAGGCCGCGGCACGCACGGCACCGTTGGCGAAGTTCATCCGGTTCGACGCCTTGTGCGTGATCTCGACGCGCTCGCCGTCGCCGAGAAACATCACCGTGTGATCGCCGACCACATCGCCGCCGCGGATCGCCTGGAAGCCGATCGTGGCGCGCCGGCGGGCGCCGGTATGCCCTTCGCGCGCGTACACGGCGCAGTCGGCGAGCTTGCGGCCGATACCACGTGCAACCGCCTCGCCCATCATCAATGCGGTGCCGCTGGGCGCGTCGACCTTGTGGCGGTGATGCGCTTCGACGATCTCGACATCGAAGTCGTCGCCGAGCGCACGCGCGGCGTCCTCGAGCAGCTTCAGACACAGATTGACGCCGAGGCTGAAGTTGCCGGCCATGACGATCGGAATCTGCCCGGCCGCAGCCTCGATCTGCGCCTTCTGCTCGGCGGTGAAGCCGGTCGTGCCGATCACCATCGCCTTGCGCGCGGCGACGCAGGCCGCCAACGCTGCCAGCGTGCCCTCAGGGCGCGTGAAGTCGATCGCGACGTCGAAGTGCATCGCCGCCGCCGCGATGTCGGAGCCGATCGCGATGCCGTCGGCGTTCAGCAGCTTGCCGATGTCGGCATGCCCGGCCCGCTCGAATGCTGCGCCGAAGGCGACCAGACCGGACGCAGCGACGGACGCGGCGACGGCCTGCCCCATGCGGCCGGTGGCGCCGAGAATCGCGATGCGGGGGATTGCGCTCATGGTGATCTGTCGGAAAAACGGGCGCATAGCTTAGCGGCGCCCGCCGCCGCACGCAGCGTCGCGGCCTCAGATGTCGACGTCGTGCGGCTCGGCCGCGAATGCCAGACCCAATGCGCCCTCGCCGACGTTGATGCCGCCGGTCACGCTCATCACGCTTTCGAGCACTTCGATGCCGTTCTCGCGGCAGGTCCGCAACAGCTCGCCATAGCCCGGCAGCTTGCGCAACTCGCCGAGTTCGCCGCCGTAGCAAAGGCCCAGCGTCGGCGTCAGCAACCCGCTGACGACGCGCTGCGCGGCATACGCGAACAGCCGCGAGCAGGCATCGTCGAAATGCCGCAGCTTGGCGACCGGCCCGGTTTCGTTGCGGTAACCACGAATGATCGGCTTGATGTCGAGCATGGTTCCGAGCGCGGCGCCGAACCAGCCGACACTGCGATCGCCCTTCTTCTGGCCACGCACGCGCAGGTAATGCAGATCGCGCGGCACCATGTAGCCGTAGGTGTTCTGCACGATCAGCTCGGCGCGTTCGCGGATCTTGTTGGGATTCTGCTGCCCGGCTTCGATCATGCGCACGACTTCGACCGTGCTGATCGCCTGCGCGACGAACAGGTTCTGCGTATCGATGACGCGCAGCGCGAACGGGCCGGCAATGCCGGCCTGTGCGCGGATCGGCTTGTAGCCGTTGAGAATCGCGAACGAAGCCTGGGTGGCGTTGGCGTTGATCGGGCTGCGGCTGCTCGCGATCGTCAGGCAGAACACGTAGTCGTAGTCGAGCACCAGCTTGCTCAGGAACACATCGCGGATCTGCTCGACCGAAAATGGCGACGAGCCGGCGTCGCCCTTGGCGCCGAGGTGTTCGCGATAGAAGCGCAAGGTCGTCTCGGCATCGCGCTGGTCGACCAGATCGTGGCCGTCGAGATGAATCGTGATCGGCAGTATCTGGATCCGGTGCCGCTCCAGATAGTCCATCGGCAAATCACAGGCCGAATCGACGACGACGCCTATGCGCATTGTTTGACTCCCCCACCGCGGCGCGGCCTTGGCGGCCGCCTGACCTTACCGGTCCTGTTCGGCACGCTTGGCGTCCTGCCAGCGTGCTTCCATTTCATCTAGGCGACGAGGATCGCCGATCGGCGACAGTCCGACAAGGTCGCTGCAGACATGCGCGAAGCGTCGGGCGAACTTGGCATTGGCGCCGGCAAGCGCCGCCTGCGCATCGACACCCAGGTGTCGCGCGAGATTGACCGCCATGAACAGCAGATCGCCCAGCTCGTCCTGGACGCGATCCGGACCTTCGGCGACCGCCTGCTGCAGCTCGTCGGTTTCCTCGGCGAGCTTGGCCCACAACTCGTCGAGCCGGCGCCAGTCGAAACCCAGCGCCGCCGCCTCGATCTGCAGGCGCAGGGCCTCGCGCAGCGGGTCCGCGTTCATGCCGACTCCATGCGGCCGGCCAGATCCCAGAGCATGCCGGCCGTCGCGCCCCAGACCCGATGTTGCTGCCACTGCAATTCGAAGAACGGCACATTGATGCCGTCGCGGCTGAGAATCTTGCGCACGAAGTTCCGGCGGCTGGCAAGGATCTCGAACGGCACCTCGAAGACTTCGGCGACTTCGTCGGCGTCGATCGCCAGCACCGGCTCGGCATCGACGATGCCGACCACCGGCGTGATGCGGAAACGGCTCAGCGTCGGATAGTCGTCGAGATAGCCGATGATCTCGACGGTCGCCGGATCGAGCCCGACTTCCTCCTGCGCCTCGCGCAGCGCGTTGTCGACGGCGGTGACGTCGGCGGCATCGCGGGCGCCGCCCGGGAACGCGATCTGCCCACCGTGCGAGCGCAGCTTCGCCGAGCGTACGGTCAGCAGCATCGACAGGCGCTCGCCGCGACGAATCAGCGGCAGCAATACCGCCGACGGCCGCAGATTGGCAAGCAAGGTGGCATCGAACAGTCGGCCGAGCATCTCCGGCATGCCCAGCGACACCATGGCTCGCGGCGTTTCGAGATGGGTATCGGCCAGCGCCGCGCGCAGGCGGCGTTCGAGTTCGCTCATCGGGCGGCGGGTTTCGGCCACATTCATGCGGGCAGTTTAACGAAACTGATGCGTTGACCTTTAGAATCGGTCGATGGACAGCTCCACGTTTATTGCCGCACTGCGCGAGCGCTATCTCGAACTGTCGCCGCACATGGCCGAGTGCGGGCTGACGATCAGGCAGCTGTCCGCCGACAGCGCGACCCTCGAACTGCCGTCGCGCGAGGACTGGCTGGGCGATGTCGAAAGCGGCCGCTTCAATCCGGGCATCGTCTCGGTGCTGGTCGACAACAGCGCCGGGCTGGCGGTGATCGCCCATGCCGGCCGTCGCGACGCGATCGCGACCCTGGACCTGCGCCTGGATTACCTGCGGCCGGCCTTCATCGGCAGCCCGTTGTTCTGTCGCGCCCGCTGCACGCGCATGACCCCCAGCATCGCGTTCGCGCATGCCGTCGTCTGGCAGGACAACGAGGCCGCCCCGATCGCCACCGCCCAGGGGGTGTTCATGCGCAGCGGCGCGAACCGCGTGACGGGCGGCGACGCATGAGCAGCCACTGGAGCGAGGCGCGGCGTGCTGCGCGCGAACGTCACGACTATCAGGCGCTCATCGAGCTGATTCCGTATGCGCGCTTTCTCGGCATTCGCGCCGAAGGCGGCAACGGCCGGCTGTGTCTGCGGCTGCCGTTTCGCGACAGCCTGATCGGCAATCCGCGCCGGCGCGCCTGGCACGGCGGCGTGACCGCGGCATTCATGGAAAACGCCGCCCTGCTGCAACTGCTGCTGCAGCTCGACGAAGACCGCGTACCCAAGAGCATCGATTTCGCGATCGACTATCTGCTGCCGGGCCGCGCCGAGGACCTGCACGCCGACTGCACGGTGTCGCGGCTCGGCAGCCGCGTCGCCCATACCGTGATTCGCTGCTGGCAGCGCGAGGCCGACCAGCCGATCGCGGTCGCACGCGCGCACTTCCTGCTGTCGGCGTCGTAATGAACGCTGACCGGCAGTGGCGAACGCTGCGCGAGATCGATCGCGCAGCGAGGCTGCCGAAAGGCAGCGGCTTTCGCATGTTCAGACAGCTTGCGAGCACCTGGACGGAAGGCCGTGATTTCGTCGTCCTCGACCCCGGACAGGATGCCGCGACCATCGCCGCGCTGCGCGAGAGCGGCCGGATCTATGCCGGCAGCATCAAGCTCATCCTGCTCAGCGAAGCCGCTGCACGGACCCTGATCGACCGCCTTGCCACCGCGCCGTCGGCGCAACGGTAAGCCGGCTTTCCGCTCGTCCGTTTGCAGCTTGTACAGCGGTCCGGTCAGCGCTTAGGATGCGGCTCCTTTTTTGACATTTCCGGAGAGAGATTCATGACCGCTGCTGCCGACCTGCTGAAGAAGCTGCCTGCTGCGTTCAACGCCAGCGAAGCCAGCGGCATGGACTGCACCCTGCAGTTCAACTGCTCGACGCCTATGAACGCCGTGATCAAGGACGGCACCTGCACGCTCAACGACGGCACCGCCGGCAACGCCGATGTCGCGATCACGATGGAAGACGACGATCTCGTCGCGCTGATGAAGGGCGAACTCAATGGCATGACCGCGTTCATGACCGGCAAGCTGCAGGTCGAAGGCGACCTGATGCTCGCGCAGCGCATCGCCAGCATCTTCGACGGCAGCAAGCTCTGAGTTGACGGACACGCAGGACAGGACCCCGGGCGAGGCTGCCCGGGGTTTTTCGTTTGTGCTGGCGCAAGGCGCCGGCGGCCTCGAACTGCGCGCGCCGCAGCATCCGGGCTTCAAGCCGATCCACTGCGACTGGACCGACGCCGAGATCCGCCGCCGCGTCGCCGCCGGCAAGCAGCAGCTGCTGGCGCGCGCGATCGGCCTGCACAAGCACAAGGACCTGACGGTGCTCGATGCCACCGCCGGCCTTGGCCGCGACGGCTTCGTGCTGGCCGCGCTGGGTGCACGCCTGACGATGGTCGAGCGCCAGCCACTGTTCGCCGCCCTGCTCGCCGATGCGCACGCACGCGCGCTGCTCGATCCGCTCACGCAGGCGGCAGCGCGGCGCGTGCAGGTGCACGCCGGCGACGCCGTCGCCTTGATGGACGGCACGCTGCGCTGGGATGTCGTGCATCTCGATCCGATGTATCCACACCGCGACAAGCACGCACTGCCGCAGAAGGAAATGCAGGTCCTGCGCGAGCTGACCGGCAGCGATCCGGACGCCGACACCCTGCTGGCGCCGGCACTTGCGGTTGCGGTCCGCCGCGTCGTCGTCAAACGTCCCAGCCACGCGCCGTTCCTTGGCGGTCGCGAACCGGCGTTCCAGCTCAAGGGCAAGCAGGCGCGCTACGACGTCTACCTGCCGATCACGCCGACGACGACGTAGACTCGACACATCCCCCCAAGAGCAGGCTCATGCGCCACCTGACGATCGTCCGCCATGCCAAGTCGTCCTGGGACAGTCCGGACCTCAGCGACTTCGAACGCCCGCTCAACGAGCGCGGCCGCCGCGACGCCGCGCGCATGGCGATGTGGACGCGGCGGGCGATCGGCGTGCCGGATCGCATCGTCACCAGCCCGGCACTGCGGGCAATCACCACGGCACGAGTTTTTGCCGATGCAATGGGTATTGCCCACGACCATCTGCTGATCCAGGCAAGAATCTACGAAGCGTCGCTGAGCACCTTGCTGCGTCTGCTGCGCGGCTTCGACGACGAGACGCCGCACATCATGCTGTTCGGCCACAACCCGGGTCTGAGCGAACTGGCCGGCGCCCTCGCCCACTGCCCGTTCGACGGCCTGCCGACCTGCGCAGTCGTGCACCTGGAACTGCCGGACAAGCGCTGGGAAGACGTCGCCGAAGGCGGCGGCGAACTGCTGCGTTACCAGTTTCCGAAAGAACTGCGCGACGCCTGATCAACGGCCGGATGCAGCCCTGCCGTGCTCAGACCGGAACCGTCTCGACGGCCGGCAGCGGCTGCGGATCGAAGGCGTGGCCGCGTTCGAGCAGATAATCGAGCCACTTGTTCAACAGCAGGTTGCGCCGCCATTGGGCCGACAGAAAGGCGTGCGCGGCGGGATCGGCGTCGTCTTCGGCCTGCCACGGCGGCCGCTGGCTGCATTGCAGCGCTTCGGCGACCGCGGCATCGCGATACAGGCGCACCCACAGATCCGGCTGCCGGCGTACGCCGCTCTCGTCGGTGAATTCGTAGGTCAGGCGCAGGGTCTGCGTGTAGCGATCACGCTCGACGACTTCCAGATGCAGCGGACAGTCATGCTCGCTGCGCGACACTGCGCGCTGCCGGGTCGCGTGCCCATCAAGTTCCGGCAGCAAGCGCAGCAGCATGCGGTAGTTCCGCTCGTAGAGTTCGAGCAGATGCGCAATGCTGCGCGGTTTGCCGCAGCATGGACAAAGATGCGTAGTAGCCTGCATGGCGCGACTATAAGATACCGATCGACTTCCCACCAAAGACGGAAACAATAACGATGCCAGTCCGCGAGCTGCCCACCAAGCCCTATCACGACCAGAAGTCCGGCACGGCCGGCCTGCGCAAGAAAGTGGCGGTGTTCCAGCAGCCGCACTACCTCGAGAACTATCTGCAGTCGATCTTCGACTGCGTGCCCGAACTCAAGGGCAGCACCCTGGTCATTGGGGGCGACGGCCGCTATCACAACCGCGACGCGATCCAGACCGCCGCGTCGCTGGCGGCGGCCAACGGCGTCGCCCGCATCATCATCGGCCAGGGCGGCCTGCTGTCGACTCCCGCCGCCTCGAATCTGATCCGCATCCGCAAGGCCGCCGGCGGCCTGCTGCTGACCGCGAGCCACAACCCGGCCGGTCCGGACGGCGACTTCGGCATCAAGTTCAATGTCGCCGGCGGCGGACAGGCCAGCGAAAGCCTGACCTCGCGACTCTACGAACACAGCAAGACCATCCAGCGCTATCGCGTGCTCGAGGGCGCCGCGATCGACATCGACCGGCGCGGCGAACAGATGCTGGGCGACAGCACTGTCGAGATCATCGATTGCGTCGACGACTACGCGCAGCTGATGCAGCAACTGTTCGACTTCGACCGTTTGCGCGACTGGCTCAAGCGCGGCGCGCGGCTGCGGTTCGACGCCATGCACGCCGTGACCGGCCCGTACGCGCAGCGCATCTTCGTCGACATGCTCGGCGCCGCCAACGGCAGCGTCATGAATGCCGTGCCGCTGGAGGATTTCGGCGGCGGCCATCCGGACCCCAACCTGATTCACGCCAGACATCTTGCCGAACTCGCGTTCGAAGAAGATGCCCCGGACCTGATCGCCGCCAGCGACGGCGATGGCGATCGCAACATGATCCTCGGCCGCGGCCTGTTCATCTCGCCCGGCGATTCGCTGGCGATGCTGGCTGCCAATCTGCATCTGCTGCCGGGCTATCGCGATGGCGTCAAGGGCATTGCCCGCTCGATGCCGACCTGTCGCGCCGCCGACCAGGTCGCCAAGGGCCTGAAGGTGCCGCTGTTCGAAACCCCGACCGGCTGGAAGTTCTTCTGCAACCTGCTCGATGCCGGTGAAGCCACGATCTGCGGCGAAGAAAGTTTCGGCACCAGCTCCGCGCATGCGCGCGAGAAGGACGGCCTCTGGGCGGTGCTGGCCTGGGCCAACGTGATGGCCGCCAGCGGCAAGTCGGTGCGCGAAATCGCCGACGCACACTGGAGCCGGTACGGGCGCCATTACTTCGCGCGCCACGACTACGAAGAGCTGACGGCGAGCCAGGCCGAAGCCGTCATGCAGGCCGCTGCCGGCGAGATGGCCAGCCTCGCCGGCAAGCACTTCGCCGACTGGACGGTCAGTCTTGCCGACGACTTCAGCTATCGCGACAAGACCGACGGCAGCATCGCCAGCGGTCAGGGCCTGCGTATCGTCTGCGGCGACGATGCCCGCGTCGTCCTGCGCCTGTCCGGCACCGGCACCAAGGGCGCGACCCTGCGCGTCTACCTGGAGCGCTACGCGCACGAAGCCGGCAGCCTGCACTGGAAGACCTCGGACGCCGTCGCGCCGCTGGCCGCGGCGATCGACCGCCTCGCCCGCATTGCCGAACTGACGGGCCGGCGTGCGCCGGACGTCATCACCTGAACCCGATATTCCGGATCACCCATGAGCAAGCCTTCAGCGGCGGACAGACTGGGTATTTCGCGCAGGTTGTTGACCGACAGCAGCCTGCGCGCCAAGACGCTGTGGGCCTTGAGCATCACCATGGGCCTGTTCGTGCTGACCGCCGGCGCGTTCCTGATCAACCAGCAGCAGGTGCGCGAAGCACGGCGCTGGACCGACCACACGACGGAAGTCCTGTCGCTGACCGACGAGCTGCAGCTGCAGGTGCTCAAGCAGGAAAGCAATCTGCGGGGTTTCGTCGCCACCCGACGCGACGAATTCCTGCCGCCGTACAAGGCGGCCGTGCGGCATTTCGACACCACGATCGGCGAGCTGCTGGAGATGACCACCGACAATGCCGAACAGCAGGCACGCCTGCATCGCATTGTCGGCATGATGGCCCAGTGGCGCGAGGAAATCGCGACCGTCGAAATCAGCGAAATCGGCAACAGGGACGACAAGGACGCGACCGCGCTGGTGGCAACCGGTCGCGGCAAACAGCTCACCGATGCGATCCAGACCCAGATCAAGCAGTCCGCCGACGCCGAACAGGCCCTGCTGACGATCCGCAATCAGCTGCTCAGCCGGCAGCTCGACAACATCCGCCTGCTGGCGATCGCGTCACTGCTCGCGGGACTGCTGTTCTGCGCGCTGGCACTGGCGGTCGTGCAGCGTTCGCTGGCAACACCGATGCGCCATCTCACCGAGCTCGTCGCGCGGCTCACGGCAGGCGACCTGCGCATCGAAGTGCCGCACACCGAGCGCGGCGACGAGGTCGGCGCGATCGCCCGGGCGATCGAAGCCTTTCGCCACGCCTCGCAGGAAGTACAGAAGCGCGAGTGGTTGAAACGTCATCTCGCCGCGCTCAGCAGCGAGTTGTCGCAGCAACGCGACTACGAGAGTTTCGGCAACGCGATCCTCGCCTATCTGTGCCCGTTGACCGGTGCCGGCTACGGCGTGCTGTTCCGGGCGCTGGACGAGGAGCTGGCGCTCAGCCCGGTCGGCAGCTACGGCTACAAGGAGCGTCGCGACCAGGCTCGCACGCTGCGCGAAGGACTGGCGGCGGAATGCCTGCGCAGCGGCAAACCGATCACGCTCGACCCGGTACCGGCCGACTATCTGCGCATCGCCTCCGGTCTGGGCGCGGCCACGCCGAGCAGCGTGCGTCTGTGGCCGCTGCGCGGCATCGAACGCGTCGTCGGCGTGCTGGAGCTCGCCAGCTTCGCGCCACTCGGCGCCGCTGGCGAGGAACTGCTCGAAGAAGCGACGCGCCTGACCGGGCTGGCCATGGAGGCGCTCAGCAGCGCGATCCGCACGCGCGGCCTGCTCGAGGAAACCCGCGCGCAGGCCGAAGAGCTGCAAGCCTCGGAAGAAGCACTGCGCGTGCAGCAGGAGCAACTGCGCACGGCCAACGAAGCGCTCGGTACGAAGAACAGCGCACTCGAAGAACAGGGGCGACGTCTGCAGGCCTCCGAGGAGGAGCTGCGCGTGCAGACCGAGGAATTGCGCAATGCCAACGAGACGCTCGGCGACAAGAGCCGCGCGCTCAACGAATTCAACGATCGCCTGCTCGCGTTCCAGCAGGAACTCGAAAGCAAGAACCGAGACCTCGAACAGGCGAGTCGCTACAAATCGGAATTCCTCGCCAACATGTCGCATGAGCTGCGCACGCCGCTCAACAGCCTGTTGATCCTCGCCAAGGATCTGGCCGACAACGGCAGCGGCAACCTCACCGCCGAACAGGTCGAATCGGCCCAGATCGTCCATGACAGCGGCCAGAATCTGCTCGGCCTGATCAACGACATCCTCGACCTGTCGAAGATCGAAGCCGGGCGCATGGACGTCGACTGGGAAGAGGTCGCGCTCGACAGCATCGGCGGCAACGCCGATCGCAGCTTCCGTCGCGTCGCACGCGATCGCGGCCTCGAATTCTCGATCGACATCGAGCCGGGATTGCCGGCACGGATTCAGTCCGACGGCACCAAGCTGAACCAGATCCTGACCAACCTGATCGGCAACGCCCTGAAGTTCACGCACGCCGGCTCGGTCAGGCTGTCGATCGGCCGGCCGGGCGACGACTTGCCGACGCCCGGCGAGCTGCCGCGCGAACGGACGCTGGCGCTGAGCGTCAGCGACACCGGCATCGGCATCGGCCCCGAAAAGCTGGCGCGACTGTTCCAGCCGTTCGAACAGGGTGATGGCACGACCAGCCGGCGCTACGGCGGCACTGGCCTCGGCCTGTCGATCAGCCGTGCGCTGGCGCAGATGCTGGGGGGAGACATCGTCGTGCAGAGCACGCCCGGCAGCGGTTCGCGGTTCACGTTGCTGCTGCCGGAAGACGGTCGCGCCTTTGCCGGCAAGGCCACCGCCGGTGAAGCGACGATCGCCGTCGCCGCGACCGCACCGGCCGCGGCGCTGACGCCGACCGCCACGGTCGCCGCGCCGCCAGCCGCGGCGGTGCCTGTCGTCGCGCCGCCGGCCGCGCGCCGCGGCCCGCAGATTCCCGACGACCGCGAGCAGCTGCAGCCGGGCGACATCTGCATCCTCGTGATCGAGGACGACGGCGCGTTCGCCCGCGTGCTCGCCGAGATGACGCGTCGCAAGGGCTATCGCGCGCTGGTCGCGACCGATGGCGAAAGCGGTCTCGAACTGGCGCGCCGCTATCGGCCGAGCGGCATCCTGCTCGACGTCGATCTGCCGGTGATGAGCGGCTGGTCGGTCATGGAGCAGCTCAAGGGCGACATCGCCACCCGCCACATCCCCGTGCATTTCGTCACCGCCAACGACGAAGCCTCGCGTGGCCTGGCGATGGGCGCGGTCGGCTTCCTGACCAAGCCGGCGACGCGCGAGTCGCTGGACGTCGCATTCCAGCGCGTGCTGCAGGTCGGCGACGGCGAGCGCCGCCGCGTGCTGGTGGTCGAGGACGACCCGGGCGCACGGCATGCGATCGGCCGCCTGCTCGCCGGTCAGGCGATCGATCTGGTCGAAGCCGACACCGCCGCGCGCGGCCTGCAGCTGAGCCAGGAGCGCCGCTTCGACTGCATCGTCCTCGACCTGAGCCTGCCCGATGCCAACGGCCTCGAATTCCTCGAACAGCTCGCGCGGCGCGGGCCGGTGCCGCCGGTCGTGATCTATTCGGCGCGCGAGCTGAGCCGGGAAGAAGACCTGCGCCTGCGCGAATACACCGACAGCATCGTGATCAAGGGCGCGCAATCGCCGGGCCGCCTGCTCGACGAGGTCTCGCTGTTCCTGCACGCCGTTCGCAAGCCCTCCAGTCCGACGCCGACCGCGCAGCAACCGTCCGACCTGGCCGGACGGACGGTGCTGGTGGTGGACGACGACATGCGCAACGTGTTCGCGCTGTCGAAGACGTTGCGCGGTCATGGCCTGAAGGTGCTGGTCGCGCAGGATGGCCAGAAAGCGCTGGCGCAGCTCGAACAGCACAGCGATGTCGACTGGGTGCTGATGGACGTGATGATGCCGGGCATGGACGGCCATGAGGCGACGCGGGAAATCCGCAAGCGCCCGCAATGGCGCGAACTGCCGGTGATCGCGGTCACTGCCAAGGCGATGAAGGGCGATCGCGAGAAGTGCCTGGAGGCCGGCGCCAACGACTACCTGACGAAGCCGATCGACATCGACAAACTGCTGTCCATGATGCGCGCCTGGCAGCGCCACGTCTGAGCGAGCATGGAACCGGCGAAGCGGCAGGACATCGAGATCGACCTGTTCATGCGGGCACTGCAGCAGTGCCACGGCTACGATTTCTCCGAGTACGCCGCGGCGTCGTTCAAGCGCCGCGTGCAGGGCCTGCTCGATCACTTCGGCCTCGCCAACGTCAGCCAGTTGACCGAACGCGTATTGCATTGCGACGACCTGATTCCGGACATCATCGCGCGCCTCTCGGTGCCGGTCTCCGACATGTTCCGCGACCCCGACGTCTTCGCCCGCCTGCGTCGCGACGTGCTGCCGGTGCTCGCCAGCTATCCGCACATCAACATCTGGCAGGCCGGCTGCGCGCACGGCGAGGAAGTCTATTCACTGGCGATCCTGCTGACCGAAGCCGGTCTGTACGAACGCACGCAGATCTACGCCACCGATATCAGCGCTCACGCGCTCGACGTCGCGCGGGAAGGCATCTACGCCTCGCGCGACCTGCAGCAATGGGCCGCCAACTACCTGCAGGCCGGCGGCCAGCGTACGCTGTCGGACTATTTCCACGCCCGTTACGGCCATATCAAGCTCGACGAATCGCTGCGCCGCAACGTCGTGTTCGCCGCCCACAATCTGGCGGCGGATGCGGTGTTCTGCGAGGCACAGCTGATCCTCTGCCGCAACGTGCTGATCTACTTCCGGCCGCCTTTGCAGCGGCGTGCCGTCGCCCTGTTCCGCGACAGTCTCGTGCGCGGCGGCTATCTGTGCCTCGGCACCAAGGAGTCGCTGTCGTTCACCGGGCATGCCGGCGCATTCACCGTCGTCGACGGCAGCAGTTCGCTGTACCGGCTTGCCGATGTCGACTCGTCGTCCGTCTGAGCGCATCGTCGTCGTCGCCGCGTCGGCCGGCGGCGTCGCCGCGCTGCGGCGCCTGTTCGCCGGGCTGGCCGCCGATTTCGACTGGCCGCTGGTCGTGGTCCTGCATATCGCCGGCGACAACATCGACAGCCTGCTCGAAGTCCTCGGAGTCGACAGCGCGCTGCCGGTGATCGAGGCGCGGCACGGCGCACGACCGTTGCCGGGCACCATTCACGTCGCGCCCAGCGGCTATCACCTGCTGATCGAGGACGAGCACAGCTTTGCGCTGTCGGTCGACCCGCGCGTGCGCTTCGCCCGGCCGTCCGCCGATGTCCTGTTTTCGTCGGCTGCCGATGCCTGCGGCGAGCGCGTGATCGGTATCGTGCTGACCGGCACCAACGACGACGGCGCACGCGGCCTGGCCGACATCCGGCGCCATGGCGGACTCGGCTTCGTGCAGGACCCGCGTGAAGCCGAGGAGGCGGCGATGCCGCGAGCCGCCATCGAGCGCGCCGGCGCCGACGCGGTCCTGACGATCGATGAACTGGCACGGCGCCTGCTGATGGAATTCCGCCAATGACGACATCCGATGCATCACCGCCCCGCCCGAAGATCCTGGTCGTCGACGACACGCCGGCGAACCTGGTCGCGATGCGTCGCCTGCTGGCGAAGATGGACTGCGACGTGGTCGAGGCCGGTGACGGCAACGCCGCGCTGTCGGCCTGCCTCGATCACGAGTTCGCCCTGATCCTGCTCGACGTGCAGATGCCGGAAATGGACGGTTTCGAGGTTGCGACGCTGCTCGCCGAAAGCAGCGAGTGCAAGCGCGCGCCGATCATCTTCGTCACCGCCGCCTACAAGGACGATCTCAACCGCCTGAACGGCTACGAGGTCGGTGCGGTCGATTACATCGCCAAGCCGATCAACGAATTCATCCTGCTGTCCAAGGTCAAGGTATTCCTTGAACTCTATCGGAGCCGTGCCGCGCTGAAAGTCGCCGAGGCGGCAGCACGCCATCAGGCGACGCACGACCCGCTCACCGACCTCCCCAACCGCATGCTGTTCGCCGACCGGCTCGGCAACGGCATCGCGCGCGCGCGCCGCGAATCGCGTCGGCTGGCACTGATCTACATCGACATCGACCGTTTCAAGCCGGTCAACGACCGTTACGGCCACGGCGCCGGCGATGCGCTGCTCAAGGCGATCGCCGCGCGCCTGCGCGGCATGCTGCGCGCCTCCGACACGATCGCACGGCTCGGCGGCGACGAGTTCGCGGCCATCCTCGAAAACGTCGAGAACCGCGCCGACGCCGAAGCGCTGACGGTCCTGATGCGCGACACGCTGTCGCAACCGTTCCGCCTGACGCTCGCCGATCGCCCGCAGCCGCTCGAGGTGCAGGTCGGCGGCAGCCTCGGTCTGGCGATGTTTCCCGAAGACGGCAACAGCGACGAGGCGCTGATCGCGTGCGCCGATGCACGCATGTACGCGCTCAAGCATGCCGGCACGCGCTGAAACGCGGCCGACGCGCGGCGCTCAGAACCCGAGGTTCATTCCCGGCGGCAGCTGCATGCCGGCGGTCACCTTCGCCAGCCTGGCCTTCGACGCTTCATCGACCTTCTGGGCGGCATCGTTGATCGCGGCCGCGATCAGATCCTCGACGAATTCCTTGTCTTCCTTGAACGCCTCGGCGCTGATCTCCACCTTGCGCGCCTGATGCTTGCCGGTCAGCGTGACCTTGACCATGCCGGCGCCGGATTCGCCGGTCACTTCCATGCGCGCGATCTCCTCCTGCGCACGCTGCATGTTCTCCTGCATCTGCTGCGCCTGGCGCATCAGATTGCCCATGCCACCTTTCATCATCTTGATCTCCGTGGATCGCTGCCCCGGCCTGCGGCCGGGATCGGTTTCGTTGTCAGGAATCGAGCGGGTGTATCGAACCGGGCCTGATCGTCGCGGCGAACTGTTCGCGGAAGCCACGCACCACCGGATCGGCGAAGATCGCGCTTTCCGCTTCCTGCTGACGCTGGGTTTCGCGCTGCTGGGCCAGCTGCGCGGGCGAGGTCAGGGCTTCGTCGATGCCGACTTCGATCACCAGCCGCAAGCGCTCGCCGAGTTGCGCCGACAGGGCCTGTTCGATGGCGCTGCGGCGCTCTTCATTGAGCAGGTGGCGGGCCTTGGCGTCGAGCATGAGCGTGACCCGCTCGCCCTCGCGGGCCTGCCAGGCGCTGTTGCGCGCCAGCTGGCGGGCGAAGCCTTCGAGCACCATCGCCTCGACCAGATCGCTCCACGCCGCCGCATCGAGTCCACCGCTGCGCGGCTTCGTCTCACGCGCGGGTGCGGGTGTGGGGGCCGGCGCCGTCACCTGCGATGGCCGCGACGGCACCGCGGCGGCCGGCGGCGGCGCTGCGGCCTCGCTTGCCGACGGCACTGCAGCAGCGCTCGCACCGCGACTGCCGGCGCGCGCGATCGGCGGCGTGCCCGAGGGCGCCGCCCCTGGCGTCGCGTCGTCGGGACGGAAAGCGGCCATGCGCAACACGGTCATTTCAAAGCCGAGCCGCGGGTCCGGCGCCCAGGGCAGATCGCGACGCCCCTGGACGGCGATCTGATAGTAGAGCTGCACGTCCTCCGGCTGGAACGCCGCCAGCAGCGCGACCAGGGCGTCCTCGTCCTCGTCGCTGCGCGCGGCCGGCAGCATCTGCAGCACGGCGATGCGCTGCAGGTGCGTCGCCAGATCGTTGATCAGTGCCGCGTAGTCGGGTGCCTGCGCTTCGAGCTTCTGCAGGCTGGCGATCAGGGCGCCGGCGTCGCCGGCGGCCAGTGCGCGCAGCAGCTCGAACAAGACCTCGCGGCCGCTGGTCCCGAGCATGTCCTCGATCGCCTCGCGCGCGAGCGTGGCGCCACCGGAGAACGCGATCGCCTGATCGACCAGCGACAGACCGTCACGCATCGAGCCGTCGGCCGCGCGCGCGATCTCGGCCAGCGCCGGCAGCTCGTAGGCCAGGCCTTCCTGATCGAGCACCCTGGCAAGCTGGTCGCGGATCAGCGACACCGGCAGGCGCTTGAGATTGAACTGCAGACAACGCGACAGCACGGTCACCAGCAGCTTCTGCGGATCGGTGGTGGCGAGGATGAACTTCACATGCGGCGGTGGCTCCTCCAGCGTCTTCAGCAGCGCGTTGAACGCACTCTTCGACAGCATGTGGACTTCGTCGATCAGGTAGACCTTGTAACGACCGCGGGCGGGTGCGTACTGCGCGTTGTCGATCATCTGCCGCACATCATCGACACCGGTATTCGACGCCGCGTCGATTTCCAGCAGGTCGACGAAGCGGCCCTCGTCGACTTCCCTGCAGGCCGAGCACACGCCGCAGGGATCGGCGCTGACGCCCCTGGTTTCACAGTTCAGGCACTTGGCGACGATACGTGCCAGCGTGGTCTTGCCGACGCCACGCGTGCCGGTCAGCAAGATCGCCGGGTGCAGCTTGTCGCCGGCCAGCGCGTGCGACAGCGCCTTGACGACATGGCCCTGCCCCATCACGTCGGAAAACACGCGGGGACGGTATTTGCGGGCGAGCGCGAGATAACTCATGCGAAAAGAAACACCGGCAGACGGAATCGGGCGGCAGAATGCCGGCCCTGATTGTCGGAGATCAGCCGCGCGGATACCAGCGCGGACACCGCGCAAATGAAACTTCTGCCAGTTTCGCGGCTCCATACAGCGGCGATGCTATGGTCCGCGCCATTCAAATCAGAATATCGGCAGCTTTTCTTCGTGAGACTTCTGGCTTTATCGCTGGCCGGCCTGACCGGCATGTGGCTGAGCTGCGCGGTTCACGCCGCCGATGCGCCGCCGGCCAAAGCGCTGAGTCTTGCCGAATTGACGGCGCTGGCACTGCACAACAATCCGCAGACGACGATCGCCTGGAGCGCGGTCACGCAATCCGAGGCGGCCGAACGGATCGCGCGTGCCGGCTGGTGGCCGACCCTGACCGCGAGCTACAGCGGCCAGCGCTCGCGCTCGGTCGCGTCCAGCGGCGACGCGGCGCCGATACAGACACGCTACGGGCCGAGCATCAGCCTCAGCTATCTGCTGTTCGACTTCGGCGCGCGCGGCGGCGGCATCGATCAGGCGGCGGCGCAGCGCCTCGCCGCGCAGTACAACCTCAACCAGACCCTGCAGGATCTGGCGCTGACGGTCGAATCGAATTACTACACGGTGATCGGCAGCCGCGCGCTGGTCGACGCCAATCAGCAGGCGCTGGCCGAAGCACAGGCCAATCTCGACGCCGCCCGCACACGCCACACCGCCGGCCTGGCGACGATCGCCGATGTCTATCAGGCCGAAAGTGCCGCCGCCGCTGCACAGCTGACGCTGCAGCGGAGCCAGGGCCAGCTGCGCATTGCCGACGGCGCGCTCGCGGCTGCCGCCGGTTATCGCCCCGACACGTCGCTGCGGCTCGCCGACTGGAATCCGCAGGCCGACGCCATCGAACTGCCGACCCGGAGTCTGGACGAGCTGATGACGCGCGCGCGCGATGCCAGGCCGGAGCTGCTCGCTGCGCAGGCCGGCGAACAGGCCGCGGCCGACGCCGTGCGTGCGGCGCGCGGCAGCGCCCTGCCGAGTCTCAGCGTCAACGCCAGCGCCGGCCGCACGCGCATCGCCGATCGCGGCAGCAGCGACCCGTTCAGCGTCGGCGCGACCCTCAGCGTGCCGCTGTTCCAGGGCTTCGCGCTGCAGTCGGCGATCCGCGGCGCGCGCGCCGCGCTCGACAGCGCGCATGCGTCGACCGAGAGCCTGCGGCTCGAAGTCGAGCAGGAAGTCTGGGTGGCCTGGCAGAACCTGCAGACCGCCTACGGCAATGTCGACGCCAGCCGCGCGCAACTGGCATCGGCACAGCGCGCGGCCGACGCGATCCGCGCCCGTTACCGGAACGGCCTGTCGAACATCCTCGAAGTGCTGAGCACCGAGGCGGCGCTCGCACAGGCACGCGTGGTCAACGTGCAATCGTATCTGGACTGGTATCTGGCACTCGCCACGCTTGCCCACGACGCCGGCGGCCTGCCGGCCGCCACCGACGGAGTTGCCCCGTGAGTGTTCGCCGCCTGGCCATGATCGCCGTTCTTGTCATCGTCGTGGCCATGATCTGGCACTGGCACAAGGCCGATGGCGGAGCGCCGCAGCACGCACACGCGCCGACCGCCGTCGAACTGACGACAGTGCGCAGCGGCGCGGCGCCGGTGCAGTTGTCCGCAGTGGGCAATGTCGTCAGCCCGCACACCGTCAACGTGCGCACGCAGGTGAGCGGCACGCTCAAGCAGACCTTCTTCACTGAAGGTGACGAGGTCGCGGCCGGCGCGAAACTGTTCCAGATCGATCCGGCGCCCTACGAAGCCACGCTCGCGCAGGCACGCGCGCAACTCGCCGTCGATCGCGCGTCGCTGGCTGCGGCCAGGGCCCAGTACGAGCGCATGAAACCGCTGGTCGACAAGGACTACGTGACCTCGCAGGAATACGACAACGCACGTGCCACCGCCGACGAAGGCGCGGCGCGGCTGCTCGCCGATCGGGCGAACGTGCAGACTGCCGAAATCAATCTCGGCTACACGCTGATCCGCGCGCCGATCGCCGGCCGTACCGGCAGCATCGGCGCCAGGACCGGCAACCTGGTCGCCAGCAGCGACGCGCTGCCGCTGGTCGTGCTCAACGAAATCGACACCGTGCAGATCCAGTTCGCGATTCCGCAGGACCAGCTGCCGGCCGTGCAGCAGGCGCTTGCCGCGGGCCGGCTGCCGGTCGAGGTTCACGGCGACGACCCGCAGCAACTGCTCGCCAGCGGCCATCTGGTGTTCGTCGAAAACGCCGTCGACACCAGCACCGGCACCGTCACGCTCAAGGCCGAGGTCGACAATCACGAGCACAAGCTCTGGCCCGGCGCATTCGTCAGCGTCAGCCTGACCCTGTCGGTGCAACCCGATGCGCTGCTGGTGCCGGAAACCGCGGTGCAGCCGGGGGCCGACGGCCAGTACGTGTTCGTCGTCGGCGACGACCACAAGGCGCAGCTGCGCACCATCGTCGTCGATCGCCAGGTCGGCGCCGATGTCGTCGTTGCCAGCGGCCTCAGGCAAGGCGAAACCATCATCGCCCGCTCGCCGCACAATCTGCAGCCCGGAACCGACGTGATCAGTGCCGACGCGGCCCGTGCGCAGGCGCAGGAGCGAGCGGCCAGACCGTGAGCGTTTCCGAGATCTTCATCCGCCGACCGGTCGCGACCACCACGCTGATGGTGGCGCTGGTGCTGTTCGGCATCTTCGCCTACCGCGCGCTGCCGGTCGCCGAACTGCCGAACGTCGACTTCCCGACGATCAGCGTCAGCGCGAGCCTGCCCGGCGCCGATCCGGAAACGATGGCCGCCACGGTGGCGACCCCGCTGGAACGCCAGTTCTCGCAGATTCCCGGCGTCGACATCATGACCTCGAGCAGCAGCGTCGGCACCAGCCAGATCACGCTGCAGTTCGCGCTCGAACGCAACATCGACGCCGCCGCGCAGGACGTGCAGACGGCGATCGCGCAGGCGCGGCGGCAACTGCCGACCGACATGCCGCAGGACCCGACGCTGCGCAAGATCAACCCGGCGGACTCGGCGATCCTGTACATCGTCATGAGCGCCACGACGATTCCGCTGACGCAGCTCGACGATTTCGCCGAAACCCGCGTCGCCGATCGCCTCTCGCAGGTCGACGGTGTCGCGCAGGTCGTGGTCTACGGCGCAAAGAAATATGCCGCTCGGCTGTACCTGAATCCGCAGGCGCTGAACGCACGCGGGCTGTCGCTGCTGCAGGTCGGCGACGCCATCAACAACGCCAACAGCAACCAGCCGAGCGGCACGCTGTACGGCGCACAGCGCAGCTATACCGTGCAGGCCGACGGCCAGCTGCGCGACGCCACCGCCTACAACAACACCGTGATCGCCTGGCGCGACGGCGCGCCCGTGCGCCTGCGCGATGTCGGCCGCGCCGTCGACAGCATCGCCGACGACAAGCAGGCGACCGAGTTCAACGGCCGGCCGTCGATCATCGTCGCGGTCTCGCGCCAGCCCGGTACCAACACGGTCAGCATCGCCAGAGCCGTGCGCACCCTGCTGCCGGCGCTGGAAAAGCAGGCGCCCGGCGACACGCATGTCGACATCATGTTCGATCGCAGCGACTTCATCGGCGAGTCGATCGACGACGTGAAGCTGACGCTGGTGCTGTCGATCGTGCTGGTGGTCGGCGTGATCTTCCTGTTCCTGCGCGACACGCGCGCGACGATGATCGCTGCCCTGGCGCTGCCGTCGTCGCTGTTCGGCACCTTCGGCATCATGTACCTGTTCGGCTACTCGCTGGACACCTTGTCGCTGATGGCGCTGACCCTGTCGGTCGGCTTCATCGTCGACGACGCGATCGTCGTGCTCGAAAACATCTCGCGTCATCGCGAGGCCGGCATGCCGGGCGCGCAGGCGGCGAGCTTCGGTGCCCGCGAAATCGGTCCGACGGTGATCTCGATGACCCTGGCACTGGTCGCGGTGTTCATCCCGATCCTGTTCATGGGCGGCCTGATCGGCCGCCTGTTCCGCGAATTCTCGATGACCGTGGCGATCGCGATCCTGCTGTCGGCGCTGGTCTCGCTGACGCTGACACCGATGCTGTGCTCGCGCTTCCTGCGCGATCACGAGCTGCCCTCGCACGGCCGCCTCTACCAGTGGATCGAAAACGGCTTCGACGCCGTGCTCGCCGTCTACGAACGCAGCCTGCGCTGGGCATTGCACCACTACCGCCTGATGCTGCTGATCGCGGCGTCGACGCTGATCGCGACCCTGCTCGCCTTCCGCATCGTCCATACCGGCTTCATTCCGCCGCAGGACGCCGGCATCTTCAGCGCCAATGTGCAGGCGCCGGACGGCATTTCGTTCGACGAGATGAACCAGATGCAGGGCCGCCTCGCGCGCATCGTCCTGCAGAACCCGAACGTGCAAGGCGTGCAATCCTCGGTCGGGCAGGCGCAAGGCGGCGTCTCCAGCACCAACAGCGGCCGCATCATCGTGCGCATGAAACCGCTGTCGGAGCGCAGCGACAGCGTCGACCAGACCATCGAGCAGCTGCGCAAGGCGGTCAAGGTCATTCCGCTGCTGCAGGTCTATTTCCAGAATCGACCGGCGATCCGCATCGGCGGCTTTCACGGCAGCGGCAACTACGAATACGTGCTGCAGGGCGACGACTTCAGCGCGCTCGGCAAGGCTGCGGCAGCGCTGGAAGAAAAGATGGGGACGATCGCCGGCCTGCGCGATCTGAACACCGATCTCGAACTCAACAATCCGCAGATCGACGTGCATATCGAGCGCGATCGCGCGGCGGCGCTGAACGTCTCGGTCGCCGACATCCAGCGCACGCTGTACGCCGCCTACGGCACGCAGAAGATCAGCACCATCTTCACCAGCACCAACCAGTACGACGTGATCCTGCAGGTGGAGCCTCGCTTCCAGCGCGACATCGACGCGCTGCGCGCGCTGTACGTGCCGGCCGCCGACGGCAAGCTGGTCCCGCTCGGCAGCGTCGCCCGCATCGTCCGCAGTGTCGGCCCGGTCGCCATCACCCACTACCAGCAACTGCCGGCCGTGACGATCGCGTTCGACCTGCTGCCCGGCGTCTCGCTGGGCCAGGTCACGCCGGCCATCGAACGGCTCGCCGCGCAGGCCCTGCCCGACAACGTCTCCGGCAGCTTCTCCGGCACCGCCGAGACCTATCAGGAATCGCTGGTCGATCTGCCGGTGCTGTTGCTGTTCAGCATCGTCGTCATCTACATGGTGCTGGCGATCCTCTACGAACACTTCATCCACCCGCTGACCATTCTCACCGCACTGCCGCTGGCCCTGATCGGTGCGCTGATCTCGCTGTGGCTGTTCGGCTCGGAGCTGAACGTGTTCAGCTTCGTCGGCCTGATCCTGCTGGTCGGGCTGGTGAAGAAGAACGGCATCATCATGGTCGACTTCGCGATCGCCCGACGCCGCGAAGGTGCGTCGGCACACGATGCGATCCTCGAAGCCTGCACCGTGCGCTTCCGGCCGATCATGATGACCACGCTCGCCGCGATCCTCGGCACCCTGCCGATCGCCCTTGGCCTCGGCGCCGGCGCCGAGTCGCGGCAGCCGCTCGGCATCGCCGTGGTCGGCGGCCTGCTGACGTCGCAGTTGCTGACGCTGTACATCACGCCGGCGTTCTATCTGACGATGGAAGGGCTGAGCGAGCGATGGGCACAGCGCAAGGCATCGCGGTCGGCGTTGCAACACTGAAGCGATTGCTGGACGGCGGGAGGTGAAGCCGGCTGTCGCCGCTTGTCTCTGCTTTGATTTCGCCCTGCCGTGCGAGCGACTTTTCTCTGCTTGTCCAAAGACAAAGTCATCAAAGGAAACGACACCCTGGCTACCGCGCCGGTGCCGCGCACCGATGCCCTGCGATGCTCGCCACGCCGGCCGTCGCTGGAACTCGCGCTGCTGCGCAGCGCTCAGACAGTCAGCGACGGACAACCCCGGCGTGCCTGTGCTTTTCGGCGCATCGCAAAGGGCCCGAACGTCAAGAGCAAAAGCGCGGTTCGATTCACCCCATGCACCAGTTCCCTCTCCCGCGCGCGGGAGAGGGCCAGGGCCTGTCAACGCGATGGACGATCGCTGCGTTGCTGCCAGCAATCACGCCAGGCAAGGCACGAGCCGCAGGGCTTGGTGGCGCCAGGCGCAAGGCTCGCAACGTCGCATGGCGCGATTGCTGGCGCAATCCGAATGGGGCGGGGCCGTTTTGGCGCAGGGCAAGGCTTTTGATGCCGAAGTCGCCATGGGCCGCACCGAGCGGCGCAGGCTTGCCCGCACGGCGGTTGCGGTCCTCGGGGCGTCCTTTCTTTTCTTTGGACGAGCAAAGAAAGGAACCTCGCCGACAAGGCGAAAACAAGAAGTCAGATCGGGAACCGAAGCGTCGGCAGATGACAACACCCGGATAAAGCATCCATCCAACTCGCGACCGTGTCGAAAGACGTCGCGGTCCTCGAAGGCGGCAGCCCGTACCAGCTTGCTCCGGCGCCCGGCATCACCGACACCGTTGCTCCCTTCCGGGCCTGGCGGGGTTCACGGCTTTCCGTCGCGGAGGGCCGGCACGGGCCACCATCGAAGCCCCGCGGAACGCGAGGGACGCGCAGTGTGCCTGAAACGGCGTCACGCTTCCAGACGCGAGATGCAATGCTAGGTCGGCATCGCGCGACGGGCGCGCTGTTCGATGAGCGTCAGGGCCACCTTGTTGCGCAGGTATTGCGGCACGAGTTCGGCGGCACCGATCACCCGTCCGTTCGCGAAACATGGCTGCGCCAGTGCCAGCGCGTCGGCGGCACGCGGCAGAGCCTGCCCGTCGCAGGCGAGCAGCGTCGCGGCGCTCGATGCTTCCAGCGCGGCCCGGTACGCCTGCCAGCCGCTGCCGACAGCATGCCAGGCGCCGGCCTGTGCGGGGACGTCGGCAGGTGCACTCACCACGGCCTCGCCGATCGCCTCCGGCAGCCCGTCGGCATCGCGCTGCCAGGCCGCGAAATACACCTCGTCCATGCGGGCATCGATCGCCGTCAGCACGCGCTGCGCGCCATCGCGCATCGGCGGCAGCGCCAGCATCCGCAGCGATGACACCGGCACCACCGGACGATCGTGGGCGAGCGCCAGACCCTTGATGAAACTGACGCCGATGCGCACGCCGGCAAAGCTGCCGGGGCCGGTGCCGCAGACATAGCCGTCGAGTTGTGCGAAGCCGATGCCGGCCTCCGCCATCACCGCACGCACCATCGGCACCAGCTGCTGGGTGTGGCTGCGCCCGGCCACGTCAAAACGCACGCAGATCTGCCTGCCGGTCTGCAGCGCGACCGAGCAGGCTTCCGTGGCGGTGTCGAGTGCAAGCAGGTTCATGGCAGGTCAGTCCGTCGCAGCCTGTGGGGCCAGCGTCGCCAGAAATTCCCGCACGGCGGCCAGCTCGCGAAGTACCGGCATCTTCGGCAGGCTGGCGATCACGCGACGGCCGTAGGATTTCGAGACGATGCGCGGATCGCAGAGCATGAGCAAGCCGCGATCGTCCGGATCGCGGATCAGGCGACCGGTGCCCTGGCGCAGCATGACGATCGCCTCCGGCAACTGCAGTTCGACGAATGGCGTGCCGCCGCGACGTCGCACGGCATCGAGCTTGGCCTCGAAAACCGGATCGCCCGGCGCCGCGAACGGCAGACGATCGATGATGACGACACGCAGCGCCGCTCCCTTGACGTCGACCCCTTCCCAGAAGCTGCTGGTGCCGACCAGCACCGCATTGCCGTCGTCGGCAAAGGCATCGAGCAGCGCCGAGCGGCTGTCCTCGCCCTGCACCAGCACGCGCAAGCTCAGGCTCGCCCGCAGCCTTTCGGCGATCTGCCGCAGCGCGCGATGACTCGTGCACAGCATGAAGGCGCCGCCACCGGCGGCTTCGATCACCGGCGTGGCGGCGGCTGCGACCGACGCCGAATAGGCCGGATCGTTCGGCTCCGGCAGATCGCGCGGCAGATAGAGTCGCGCCTGCTGCATGTAATCGAAGGGGCTGTCGAGCCGCAGCGTCCGGGCGTCATCGAGTCCGAGCGCACGATGGAAATGACCGAAGTCCTCGCCGACCGCGAGCGTCGCCGAGGTGAACAGCCAGGTGCCGGGATAGGTTTCGCGCATACGCTGGAAATCCTCGGCCACCTCGATCGGCGTGGCATTGAGACTGCCGCCGCGCTGCAGTGCTTCGACCCAGCGCACTTCGCGGCCACCCTCGTCCGGCACTTCGAGCACATGCCGCCAGCGCTCGGCCAGACCGACCGCGCGTTCGAGCGCCGCCGAGAGCTCGGCATTGCGCTCCTCCAGCGGCGCCAGCAGGCCGCGCAGCGACAGCAGCGATTCACCGACCTGCGCGGCCGCACCGTGGCGATCGCGATCGGCGAGAAAGCCGGCCAGCGGCTGACGTTGCGGCTGACCCGCGAACAGCATTTCGAGACGGCTGACGTCACCGGAAAAGACCTGCGCCGCCTCGGCGAGCGCCGCCAGATCACCATGCACCTGGGCCTCGGCCTGCACGTCGCGCGCAAGCTCCTGCAGCTGTCGCGTCGACACGCGACGGCCGAAGAATTCGGCCGCGAGCTCCGGCAGCTGATGGGCCTCATCGACGATGATCGCATCACTGCCGGACAGGATCTGGCCGAAACCCTGATCCTTGAGCACGAAATCGGACAGCAGCAGATGGTGATTGACGACCACCAGATCGGCCGCCTGCGCATTGCGCCGCGCCTGCGCAACGAAGCATTTCTCGAAGTCCTCGCAGCGGCTGCCCAGGCAGTTGTCGGCGGTCGAGGTGATCTGTCGCAGCAGACCGTCTTCGCCGGAGAATTCGCCAAGCTCGGAAATCTCGCCGGACTGCGTGCGTCGTGCCCAGTCCTCGATCGTGCGCAGACGATCCCAGGCCCAGCGCAAGGCCGGCAAGCCACGCGCGCGCTTCATGCGGTACAGGCACAGATAGTTGGCGCGGCCCTTGAGCAGCGCGACGCGCGACGGCGTGCGCAGGGCGTCACGCACGCGCGGCAGGTCGCGATGGAACAGCTGATCCTGCAAGGTACGCGTGCCGGTCGACACCAGCGTGCGCTTGCCGGACATCAGTGCCGGCACCAGATAAGCATAGGTCTTGCCGGTGCCGGTGCCGGCTTCGACGATCAGGCTGGCGTCACTTTCGAACGCACCGGCCACGGCAGCCGCCATGCGCTGCTGCGGCAGGCGCGGCGCAAAGCCGGCGAGATCGGCAAACGGACCGCTGCCGCCCAGCAGGTCCGCGGTTTCGTCCGGCGTCACGTCGCGTCGCTCGGGGACATCCGATCCATCAGCTCCCTCGTTCCTTGCTCTGCGACACCGCGACGCAGCGGCGCCGACCGGCGCTGCCGATCAGGGCGTGTCGGGCTGGGCAGCATCGAGCCGCGCCTGCAGCGCAGCGATCTGCGCCGCCGCGTCGGCCGCCCCGTCGGCGTCGCCCTGCCCGTTGCGCGCAGCGGCGATGGTCTTCCAGTTTTCCAGCGTGACATAGATATTGCCGCGCGCCAGCGCATTCGATTTCTGGGCCATCGACTCGGCCTGCGCGTAGTTCTTCTGCGCCAGATGCGCCTGCGCCAGCGCCGACCAGACGAAGTAGTTCCGCGGTTCGATGCGCAGGGCACGTTCGAGCGTACCGGCGGCCTGATCCGGCTGCCCGTCCTGCCGATACTGGCGTGCGCGCTTCATCAGCGATGTGACGGCCGCACCGCTGATCTGCTCGGCGGTCTTCGGATAGTCCGGCAAGGGCGGCGGCACCACCGGCAAGGGTGGCGGCAGCGGCTGGGCGTCGACGGGGCCCGGAGGCGGTGGCAGCGGTTCGCCTTCCGGTCCCGTCGAACCGGGATAGACCTGATGGGTCCCGGAGGTGGTCTGACAGGCCGCGAGCAGCAGCGCGGCGAACAACACCATCAACTTCGAGCGCACGTGTGAATCCCGGGGGAACAATGACGGGCGTCATTGTAACGGTGCGCCGCCGCCGGCAGGTGATCGCGGCGGCGCACCGAGGCCTGCGATCAATGCCCGAAGATATCCTTGAGCCACTGCATCGGTCCGTTCTGGCTGCCCTGCGCGGCGCAGGGTGCCCAGTCCTGCGGACCGGCATTGCTCAGATACGGCACGGTGATCGCATCGACGCATTGCGCGTCGGCGCGCAGACCGCTGTCCGGGTCGATCGACACTTCCTCGACCGAGGCCGGCGGAATGTTGTCGAGACTGCGCACGTGCAGATCCTTCATCACGCGCATCCAGACACGCAGGGCACCCGACGACCCGGACAGGCCGGTCGACTGGTTGTCGTCGCGGCCGACCCAGATCACGGTCACGCGATCGGCGCCGAAACCGGCAAACCAGCTGTCGCGGAAATCGTCGGTGGTTCCGGATTTGCCGGCCACGGCGGTGTCCGGCGACAGCAGCGAATAGGCCGAACGGCCGGTGCCGATCGTCATCACCTTCTGCATCGCCCAGGTCAGCAGATAGATCGGCCCGTCGGCGAACACCTGCTTGATCTGCAGCGGATAGCGCTGCAGCGGCTTGCCCTCCTTGGTCTGCACTTCGCGGATCGCCGACGGCGAGGCGTGGAAGCCGCCGGACGCGATGGTGCCGAACATCTCGGCCATCTGCAGCGGCGAGGCGTCGACCGCGCCGAGGAAGATCGACGGCAATGCCTTGGCGTCGCCGTCATAGCCGGCTTCGTGCATGGTCTTGAGCACGGCAGGCGCTCCCAGCGACAGGCCGAGGCGCACGGTCGGCAGGTTCATCGACTGGGCAAGCGCCATGTACAGGTGCTGCGGACCGTGCAACTGGCGGTCGTAATTCTTCGGCGCCCAGACCGGCGCACCCGGCAGTTTCAGTTCGATCGGTTCATCATCGATCACGGTTTCGAGGTTGTACTGCTCGGGATGCTCGAGCGCCGTCAGATACACGAAGGGCTTGGCCAGCGAACCGATGGACCGCCGCGAGTCGAGCGCACGGTTGAAGCCGGGGAAACGCACGTCGCGTCCACCGACCAGTGCCAGCACCTCGCCGCGATCGGCGCTGGTCACCGCACCTGCCGCCTCCAGCGTGCCGGCCTTCATCTTGCGTGACTTCTCGATCTCCGGCAGCTGCTCGACGATATGCGTCTCCAGCACTTCCTGCACGCGCGGGTCCAGCGTCGTGAAGATCCGCAGGCCCTCGTTGGTGAGATCCTCGTCCTTGTAGTCGTTCTCGAGCTGGCGTTTCACCAGTTCGACGAACGCCGGATAACGCTCGACGCCGCCGCCACGACCGCCGACCACGCCGAGCGGCAACTGGATATCGGCCTGGTATTCGGCGTCGGTGATCAATCCTTCGTCGCGGAACACGCCGAGCACCAGATTGCGCCGCGCCGTCGCCCGCTGCGGATTGCGCCGTGGGTTGTAGTAGGACGGCCCCTTGACCAGGCCGACCAGCAGCGCGATCTCGTGCGGGCGCAGCTCGTCGAGAGGCTTGTTGAAATAGAAGTGCGCCCCGAGACCGAAGCCGTGCACGGCGCGGCTGCCGTCCTGGCCAAGGTGCACCTCGTTCATGTATGCCTCGAGTATCTCGTCCTTGCTGTAGTGACTTTCGAGCAGCATCGCCATCGACGCTTCGTTGAACTTCCGGTTCCAGGTCTGCTTGCTGGTCAGGAAGAAATTCTTGATCAGCTGCTGGGTCAGCGTGCTGCCGCCCTGCACCACGTGACCGGCGCGCAGATTGGCGATGCCGGCGCGGAAGATCGCCTTGATGCTGATGCCGGAATGCGAATAGAAGCCGTGATCCTCCACCGCGACCAGACCCTTGGGCAGCAGGGGCGGCACGTCGCTGAGCTTGATCAGCACGCGATCCTCGCCCTGCTTCGGATAGATGCTGCCGATCAGCATCGGGTCGAGGCGCACGAGATCGAGCGGCTGGTTCTTGTCGATGTCGGTGATGCCGGTGACCACGTCACCGCTGAAGCTGACGCCGAGGCGTTCCGGCGCCTGCACACCGTCCCAGAAATCGAAACCGCGCGCATAGACATCGACATGTTGTGCGCCGGCGCTGTAGGTGCCGGTCATTTCCAGCCTGGCGTCCTGGCGATAACCGAGCCGCTGCAATTCATGCACCAGATCGTCACTGTTGAGCGGCAGACCGGCATAAAGCTCCTGCGGCGCCGCATAGACCTGAGCCGGCAGCGCCCAGCGTGCACCGGCAAAGCGCTCGCGTATCTCGCGATCGAGCTTGACGAGGTAGCCCGCGAAAATGGCACCACCGATACTGGCAACCAGCACGAGCAGCGAAACGAGAATGACGAGACGGGAGCGGGATTTGACGGCCATATCGCCGGGATTTTAGTGGATTCAGCCGCTTCGGGGCGCGTCGCGCGAATCCATCAGCGAGCGCCTGTCTCGTCACTGAACTGTCATCTTTCGGAAACAGGCTCGTCATGTGACGCTCGCAGACTGCGCACGCCTGGACTTTGGGGGGATCGCTCAGCCAGGCCGCGCGGTCATGCCGGGCGTCTCCAAATCCTTAAGGAGTTTTCTGAACATGCGTGACAATCTCACCGCGGTAGCAGCGGCCCTCGCAATTGGCGCGGCCAGCTTTGGGGCACATGCTTCCGACGTGAAGGTCGGCGGCAAAATGTACATGGATCTGACCGACAAGACGGACAAGGTCGGCGGCAACAAGACCGACGCCACGGGCTACGGCGTCGACGTGCCGCGCTTCTACCTGAGCGTCGACGGCAAGCTGGACGACGTCTGGTCGATGAACTTCACGACCGACTTCAAGTACAGCTCGTCGGATGGCAAGTCCCAGCCGTTCGTCAAGAAGGCCTATGTGCAGGCCAAGCTCGACCCGCTGTTCGTGCTGCGCGCCGGTTCGGCGGACATGCCGTGGATTCCGTTCGTGGAAGGCGTGTACGGCTTCCGCTATGTCGAGCCGACCACCACCGATCGCCTCGGTCTCGGCAACTCGGCCGACTGGGGCCTGCATGCCGGCGGCAGCGATTCGATGTTTGACTACGCCGTGTCGATCGTCAATGGCGCCGGTTACAGCAACGTCAGCAGCCGCAGCAAGCGCATGGACTTCGAAGGTCGCGCCGACGTCAAGCCGTTCGACGGTCTGACTCTCGCCGCCGGTTTCTACAACGGCAAGCTCGGCCAGGATCATGAAGTCACCGCGGCGGACAACACCGCGAGCCGCTATGACGGCCTGATCTCGTATGTCGGCAACGGCCTGCGCTTCGGTGGCGAATACTTCTCCGCCAAGAACTTCTCCAAGACCGCCGTGCTGAGCGGCCCGGAAGACAAGGCCGACGGTTACTCGTTCTGGGCTTCGTACGACATCACCGACATCATCACGGTGTTCGGCCGTTACGACGATGCCAAGCCGAGCAAGGACCTGGCGCCGAACGTCAAGGTCAAGTACTACAATGCCGGCGTGCAGTACGTTGCTGCCAAGGGCATCTCGCTGGCGCTGGCGTACAAGGGCAACAAGACCGACACCGGAAGCTCGGCCACCGACAAGAAGACCGACGAAGTCGGCATCTTCGGCGAGTTCAAGTTCTGAGGTCGCTGCAGTACGTTTGACCGCTGCGGAGGCGGGCCTTCGGGCCCGCCTTTTTGTTGTGTCGCTGCTTTTCGAAGCATGACCGTCAGCCGCGCCACGGCAGCGAGGCGGATGCCGCTGCATCGCTCGGCAGGCGCTCCCGCCGCCGCCAGCCGCACGGCGCTCAGCTCACCGCAGTCCCGCGATGCAGCCGGATCGGCTCATGTGCCGATCGACCGGCCCCGGCCGGTGCGTTGCAGCCTTGTCGCCATGACGACGTTCGCGCCACGGAACGACCATCGCACCGAGCGCGGATCGCAACCGCCGGCGGACGCCGCTCGCAACGCCCGCCCCGCCCCTGGGCGGCAAACGACGGCCAACACAACAAAAAGGCCGCGACAGGGTCGCGGCCTCGGCGCGTCTTCGTGCAGCTCTCAGCGCTGCTGGATTTCCTGCTCCGCGGCTTCCAGTGTCAGGTGGCGAATGTCCTTGCCCTCGACGAAGTAGACCACGTACTCGGCGATGTTCTTGGCGTGATCGCCGATCCGCTCCAGCGCGCGCACGCACCAGATGATGTCCATGACGCGTCGGATCGTGCGCGGGTCCTCCATCATGAAGGTGATGCACTGGCGCAGCAGCGCTTCGTATTCGCGATCGACCTCGCGATCCTGGCGCGCGACATTGAGCGCCGCCATCACGTCCATGCGCGCGAATGCGTCGAGGGCGTCACGCACCATCTGCGAAACCTGGCGCGACAGATGCTGCACCTCGCGCATGTTTTCCTGGATGCGCTCCTGCGAGGCCAGATCCTTGGCCATGCGGCCGATCTTGCCGGCTTCGTCGCCGATGCGCTCGAGATCGGTGATGGTCTTGATGATCGCGTAGACCAGACGCAGGTCGCTGGCGGTCGGCTGACGACGCGCGAGGATGCGCGAGCACTCCTCGTCGATCGTCACTTCCATCTGATTGATCTTCGCGTCGTTGCGGCTGACCTGCTCGGCCAGCTCGGCATCGAGACTCATCAACGCGCTGGTCGCATCGATGATCTGCTGCTCCACGAGACCTCCCATGGCCATGACGCGCTGGCGGACGTCCTCGAGCTCGGCATTGAACTGGCTCGAAATGTGTTGACGGAAAGTCGGCTTGTCCATGGTTTTACTTTGCAAGGTCCGGTATGTGTGGGCCGCGGCATCGCTGGCGACTATAGGCATCCACCCGCCGATTTCACAATGCAGCGCGTAGGCCCGCGAGCGCGCGGAAGCGGCACTGTGCGCGAGCTTTGTGAAGAAAGCATGACAGGCGCCGGCCCGCAGACCGAAGGCGCTGATTTTCCTTTGTAAATACAGCGGACTTCGTGCCACCGCCGGCAATTTCACGGACTGCAACGAAACTGTAAAACGAAGTGACTACCCTTGCGGCGCTCATCAAAGAGACGATCCTGTCCACCTAAGGGAGCTTCCTGTGACCGTTATCCGCAAAACCCTCGCGCAACTCGCGCTGGCCACGGCCGGTGCGCTGCTCGCCACCAACGCCATGGCTGCCGACATCTCCGGCGCCGGCGCCACCTTCCCGTATCCGATCTACGCCAAGTGGGCGGACGCCTACAAGACCGAAACCAACATCGGCCTGAACTACCAGTCGATCGGCTCGGGCGGCGGCATCAAGCAGATCAAGGCCAAGACCGTGACCTTCGGCGCTTCCGACAAGCCGCTGAAGCCGGAAGAACTCGATGAAATGGGCGCCATCCAGTGGCCGATGGTGATGGGCGGCGTGGTGCCGGTCGTCAACCTGCCGGGCATCAAGCCGGGCGAAATGAAGCTGGACGGCAAGACCCTCGCCGACATCTACCTCGGCAAGATCACCAAGTGGAACGACAAGGCGATCGCCAAGCTGAACCCGGACGTCAAGCTGCCGTCGACCGCGATCCTCGTTGCGCATCGTTCGGACGGTTCGGGCACGACCTTCAACTTCACCTACTACCTGGGTGCGGTCAGTGACGGCTGGCGCACCAAGGTTGGCGTCGACGCCTCGGTCGAATGGCCGGTCGGTATCGGCGGCAAGGGCAACGAAGGCGTTTCGGCCACGGTCACGCAGACCGAAGGTTCGATCGGCTACGTCGAGTACGCCTATGCGCTGCAGAACAAGATGACGTACACCGACATGATCAACAAGGATGGCAAGACCGTCGCCCCGAGCGCCGAGACCTTCGCCGCCGCGGCCGCCAACGCCGACTGGTCGAAGACCAAGAACTTCTACCTGATCCTCGCCGACCAGCCGGGCGCCGACAGCTGGCCGATGACGGCTGCGACGTTCATCATCATGTACAAGAAGCCGGACAATGCGGCCGACTCGCTGACCGCGCTGAAGTTCTTCGACTGGTCGTACAAGAACGGCGGCAAGATGGCCGGCGAACTCGACTACGTGCCGATGCCGGACAGCGTCGTCAAGCTCGTCGAGAAGGCCTGGGTCGACAACATCAAGGACGGCGGCAAGTCGATCTGGAACTAAGCTGAATCTGCTTCACGCAAGCTGCTGAACCGGGAGGGGGCGACATCGCCCCCTCCTCTCGCTGTCCCGTTAGAATCCATCGCTGCATCGCGCTTCAGGGAGTGTCGTGAATACCGCCGTCACCGCCGTTGCCGGTAACCCCTCGCCCACGCTGGCCCGCCACAAGCTCATGGAAAGCCTGTTGCGGATCCTGACGCGCTGCGCCGCCATCACCGTCCTGATCATGCTCAGCGGCGTGATCATCTCGCTGATCGATGGCTCGCTGCCCGCACTGAAAGCCTTCGGGTTTTCGTTCTTCCATACCGAATCCTGGAATCCGGTGACCGAAAAGTTCGGCGCCGCCGCGCCGATCTACGGCACCCTGGTCACGTCGCTCATCGCCATGCTGATCGGCTTCCCGATCAGCATCGGCATCGCCGTGTTCATCACCGAGCTGTGCCCGCCGAAGCTCAAGCAGCCGATCAGCACCGCGATCGAACTGCTCGCCGGCATCCCCAGCATCATCTACGGCATCTGGGGCCTGTTCGTGCTCGCCCCTCTGCTGCAGAAGTACGTGCAGCCGCTGCTGATCAAGGCGTTCGACGGCGTGCCCGGCCTGTCGACCCTGTTCGCCGGCCCGCCCTACGGCATCGGCGTACTCACCGCCGGCCTGATCCTGAGCATCATGGTGTTGCCCTTCATCACCTCGATCACGCGCGACGTGTTCGAGACCGTGCCGCCGATGCTCAAGGAGTCGGCCTACGGCCTGGGCTGCACGACCTGGGAAGTGGTGCGTCATGTGGTCCTGCCGTTCACCAAGACCGGCGTCATCGGCGGCGTCATGCTCGGCCTCGGCCGCGCGCTCGGCGAGACGATGGCGGTCACCTTCGTGATCGGCAATGCACACCGCATCAGCCACTCGCTGCTGGCGCCCGGCACGACGATTTCCGCGAGCATCGCCAACGAATTCACCGAAGCCGACGGCACGCTGTACACCTCGTCGCTGATCGCGCTCGGCCTGATCCTGTTCATCATCACGTTCATCGTGCTCGGCGCCGCGCGCCTGATGCTGCTGCGCATGAAGCAGTCCGAGGGCCGCTAGATGAACAACGCTCACATGAACATGGCCCTGTACGCGCGCCGTCGGCGCTTCAACCGCGTAGCCATGCTGTTGTCCTTCTCGTCGGCCGCCGCCGGCATGGTCGCGCTGGCCTGGATTCTCGCGACCCTGTTCCTGAAAGGCGCGGCCGGCGTCTCGCTGTCGGTCTTCACGCACATGACGCCGCCGCCCGGCAGCGCCGGCGGCCTGCTCAACGCCATGTACGGCAGCCTGGTGCAGACCCTGATCGCGACCCTGATCGGCACCCCGGTCGGCATTCTCGCCGGCACCTACATGGCCGAATACGGTCGCAACACCAAGCTGACCTCGGTCGTGCGCTTCATCAACGACGTGCTGCTGTCGGCACCGTCGATCGTCGTCGGCCTGTTCGTCTACGAGATCATGGTGCAGCCGATGGGTCACTTCTCGGCCTGGGCCGGCTGCGTGGCGCTGTCGATCCTCGTGCTGCCGGTCGTCGTGCGCACCACCGAAGACATGCTGCTGCTGGTGCCGGACAGCCTGCGCGAAGCGGCCAGCGCGCTCGGCGCGCCGCGCTGGCTGGTGATCCAGCAGGTCTGCTATCGCGCGGCCCGCGCCGGCCTCATCACCGGCACGCTGCTGGCGATCGCCCGCGTCAGCGGCGAAACCGCGCCCCTGCTGTTCACCTCCCTGAACAACCAGTTCTGGAGCACGAACATGAACGCGCCGATGGCCAACCTGCCGGTCGTGATCTTCCAGTTCGCACTGTCGCCGTATCCGGACTGGCAGCGGCTGGCGTGGACCGGCGCCCTGCTGATCACGCTGACCGTGCTCGCCCTCAATGTCTTTGCCCGCACCATCGCGCGTCCGCGCTCCAGCGGGCACTGATCGCCCATGGAACCCAGCGAATCCTCTACCATGCAAACTCGTCCGAACGTCGAACTGATGAAAGCCGAACTTACAGAGCCGATCAAAGATGCGCTGACGGAGAAGGTGTCGATCCGCAATCTCGACTTCTTCTACGGCGACTATCGCGCGCTGAAAAGCATTTCGCTGCCGCTCTACGACCGCAAGGTCACGGCCTTCATCGGCCCGTCCGGCTGCGGCAAGTCGACCCTGCTGCGTATCCTCAACCGCATGTACGACCTCTATCCGGGTCAGCGCGCGGCCGGCGAGGTATTGCTCGACGGCAAGAACATCATCGACCCGAAGACCGACGTGAACCTGCTGCGTGCGCAGATCGGCATGGTGTTCCAGAAACCGACGCCGTTTCCGATGTCGATCTACGACAACATCGCGTTCGGCATCCGCCTGTACGAGAAGGTTCCGAAGGCGGACATGAATGACCGCGTCGAGGATGCGCTGAAGCGCACCGCGCTGTGGGACGAGGTCAAGGACAAGCTGCAGGCCTCGGGCCTAGGCCTGTCCGGCGGCCAGCAGCAGCGCCTCTGCATCGCCCGTTCGATTGCCGTGCGCCCGCAGGTGCTGCTGCTCGACGAACCGACCTCGGCGCTCGATCCGATCTCGACCGCCAAGATCGAAGAACTGATCTATCAGCTGAAGGCCGACTACACGATCGCGATCGTCACCCACAACATGCAGCAGGCCGCGCGCGCCGCCGATTTCTCGGCCTTCATGTATCTGGGTGAACTGGTCGAGTTCGGCACCACCGACCAGGTCTTCACCCGGCCGCGCGAACAGCGCACCGAGGACTACATCACCGGCCGCTTTGGGTGAGCAAAAAAGGACCGCCTGAATGGCGGTCTTTTTTTGCGAACGCCCGGCCACGGATGGCCGGTCCGGGGTTCAATCGAGAAGTGCGGTCCCGCCCGGCATCGCAAGCACGCCGTTCAGATTGCCCGAGACCGCCCGAATGGCGGTCTTTTTCGTGAACGCTTGACCAGATCATGCGTCGCGACCGCAGCCTGCGTCGCCAGCTTCTCAGTGAAACTGCGGCAGATCATCCGGCAGGAAGAAGTCCGGTGCCAGATTCTTTTCGGGGGTTCCCGGCACGGCGGCGTACTGCGAAAAATCCCGCACGCCGGTTTCGTGCAGCACGACATCGTCGATGCAGAAATGGCCGCTGAACTCGCGTGACGGCTTGTTGAGAATCACGTGCGCCGCGTCGGCCATGATCTCCGGCGTGCGCGATGCCCTCATCACGGCGTCCCCGCCGACCAGCCTGATCGCGGCGGTCGCGATCGCGGTGCGCGGCCACAGGGAGTTGGCGGCGATGCCGTCCTTCCTGAACTCCTCCGCCCAGCCCAGCGTGCACAGGCTCATGCCGTACTTGGCCATCGAATAGGCGACGTGCGGCGCGAACCATTTCTTGTCCATCGCCAGCGGCGGCGACAAGGTCAGGATGTGGGCGCTGCCGTGGTTCTGCGCAGCCTTCTTCAGGTGCGGAATGCAGTAACGGCCGGCCATGTAGGTGCCGCGCGCATTGATGCCGTTCATGAGGTCGTACTTCTTCATGTCGGTGATCAGCGTGCCGGTCAGCGAAATCGCACTGGCATTGTTGACGAGGATGTCGATGCCGCCGAAGGTCGCGACCGTCTGCTCGACCGCAGCCGCGAGCTGTGTCTCGTCGCGCAGATCGCAGAGTATCGGCAGCGCCTTGCCGCCGGCTTTCTCGATGTCTTCGGCCGCGCTGTAGATCGTGCCCGGCAGCCTGGCATGCGGTTCGCCGGTCTTGGCGGCGACCACGACATTGGCGCCATCCCGCGCGGCGCGCACCGCGATCGCCAGACCGATACCGCGTGACCCGCCGGTAATGAACAGCGTCTTGCCTTTCAGACTCACAGCCCTTCTCCCGTTTCGCTCGTCGACCACAACGCCCAGGCTGCAGATCCTAGCCGCAATGTGTCGGGAAAGGCGGATTGCCACCAGCTGCGGCATCGCGGATGGCCGCGCCGGACACGAAATCCGGACGCCGGAGCATCGATCGACGCCGATCCACGACGCAGACTTGCGCATGCCGAATCCCGGCAACCAGCTCACGAAGCCTGCCGTCGATCATGGCAAGGGCGCAGTCAAAACGATCCAGCTCGCCATGATGGCGTCTCGCACCATCCCGTTCACGCGCCTGAAGGAACCGACATGCATCGTCACACCACGACCCTCGCAAACGGCTGCGCGGCTCTGATCCTGCTGCTGTCCGCGACCGTCGGCGCCGACGCCGCCTCGCCGGCACTCGGCAGGCCGGCGCCCGCGTTCACGCACCGCGACGCAGCCGACTGGCTGAACTCGAAACCGCTGACGCTGGCCGGTCTGCGGGGTTCGGTGGTGCTGGTCGATTTCTGGGCGTTCGAATGCTGGAACTGCTACCGCTCGTTTGCCTGGCTCGACACCATCGAACAGCGCTACGGCGAGCAGGGCCTGACGGTGATCGGCGTCCACACGCCGGAACTCGCCAGCGAGTACCGGCGCGATTTGCTGCAGGGCAAGATCGCCGAATACCGCTTGCGCAATCCGGTCATGATCGACAACGACCATTCGTACTGGCAGGCGCTCGGCAACCAGTACTGGCCGGCGTTCTACCTGATCGACCGCCACGGCATCGTTCGCGGCGCGTTCGTCGGCGAGACCCACGAGCACGACGCGAATGCCCGGCAGATGCAGGCTGCGATCGAGCAGCTGCTCGCCGAGCAGTGATGCCCGGCGATTCGCGGCTTGCTACTGCAGCATCGCCGTCGCGCGCGCCAGGCGTTCGGCCTGAATGCGATTGAGATTGCGCAGGACCAGCGCCGCGACCTTGGGGTAGCGGATGCGCAGCCGCTCCAGATCCTGGGAGTCGAAACGCAGCAGACGCACCGGCGACAGTGCCTGCACATTGGCGGTACGCCGCTGGCCGAAGTAACCGGCCTCGCCGAGCACCGCGCCGCGGCCGAGCCGGGCGAGCGACTTGTGCTCGTCCTGCCGTTCGATCCAGACCTCGAGTTCGCCGTCGACGACCACGTAGATGTCGCGCGCCAGATCGCCCTGCCGGATCACGCGCGTCGCCTGCGGATGCTTTTCGAGCCTGGACATCAGCGCGAACACGCGCGCCTGGCGCAGCGACAAACCCGACAGCAGCGGAATCGTATGCTGCGGCGACTCGCCGAGATCGAGCCGCAGCATGTCCCACAGCGTGACGATGCGCAGCTTGGAGCCCAACGCCGGCGTCAGCGTGATGTTCATCACCCAGGCCAGGAACAGCGTGAACGCCGACAGCAGGCCGAACTGCACCTGGGTCGCCAGCGTACTGCCGGCGAAAACCAGAAAGCCCGAGCACAGCGCGATCGTGCTCAGGGTGATCGGACGCAGCACGGCGGCAAGCGCGCTCGCCACGGCGGGTGCCTCGTCGGCCCCGGCGCGCGCATCGGCATTGAAGCGGGCCAGAAACTGGATGGTGTCGTCGACGGCGATGCCGATCACGATGCAGGCGATCAGACAGGTGGTCGGGCTCAGGGCGATGCCGAGCAGGCCGAGTGTGCCGAAGTAGATCGCGACCGGTACGACCGTCGGCAGCAGTGCGATCAAACCGGCACGCGCCGAGGTGAACATGAAGGTCAGCAGCAGCCAGATCGCGACGCTGGCGATCGCGATCGACAGGAACTGGCCGGAGGCAATCTCCTGCACGGTACGCGTTGCCAGAATCGGCGTGCCGGTCACCACACCATTCAGCGGCGCCGGCATCGCCTGCAGGCGCAGGTCGATGCGCTTGACCAGGGCATCGACCTCGCGCGAGCCGTCGACCTTGATGCGCAACTTCATCAGGGCCGAGCGGAAGCGCGGATCGATGACGTTGCGGATCGCATCGCCGCCGCCGAACACCAGCAGCTGCTTGACGGCCGCCGCGCTGTCCGGAATCGCATAGGCGGCCGGATCGCCATCGTTGAAAGCGCGATTGATCAGCTTCAGATGATCGACATACGACACCGCCGCGCCGACTTCCGGCTGCGCACGCAGCCACTGCTCCAGAGAGTCGAGCTGGCCGATCAGCGCCGGATCGGTCAGCGCGTCGTTGACATGCGTGTCGATGTAGATCGACATCAGGTTGGCGCCGTCGAAATCGCGATTGATCAGCTCGTAGTCGCGGCGCACCGTCGAGCGTTCGGAGAAACTCTTGCTGAACTCGGTGCCGGCGTGAATGCGCGACGCCAGAAAGGCGTCGACCGGCAACAGCAGCACGGCCACGCCGATGATCGCGGCCCGCCACTTCTGGTCGAACGCCGCCAGCCGCGTCGCGGTGGCCGAAAACCAGCGTGCACCGGGCGGCGCCGTTTCACGCCGGGCGCAGCCGCTGAGCGTCAGCAGCGATGGCAGGAAACTCAGCGACAGCAGCACACCGAACAGCGAACCCAGCGACGCCAGCACCGCGAAATTGCGAATCGCCGGCAAGGAACTGATCAGCAGCGACAGGAAGCTGGCGGCGGTGGTCGCCGCCGACAGCAGCAGACCGAGGCCGGCGCGATTGAGCACCCAGCGCGTGCGCACGCCACGCTCGGACAGCCACGGTTTGCCGAAGGCGTCGAAATACGCCGAGAGCAGATAGATCGTGTACGAAAGGCCGAGCGTGACGACCAGTGCCGGCACGATCGCGGTAACCAGATTGAACGGCATGCGCAACAGCACGGAGCTGGCCAGCGTCCACAGCAGGGTCAGCCCCACCGTCAACGCGGCGGCTATCGTCGCGCGCCAGTCGCGGAACGAGACGTACAGCAGCACGAGGATGATCGCGAACACGGCGGGCACCGTGAACCGCAGCGCGTCGAGCAGGGCGCGCGCGGTCGCGGCACGGCCGACCGGCGTGCCAGTGATCGCGACCGCCGCATCGCCGGCGACTTCACGCGTCGCGGCGCGTATCAGTTGCGGATAGTCGAGCGCGAGGAACTGCTGCTCGTTGACGCCGTCGACGAACAGGGCGAATGCAACGTGGCGACCATCGGCGGACACCAGGGTATTGCGATACAGCGGATTGCCGGCGATCTGCCGTGCAAAGCCGGCGATGCGCTCGGGATGCGCCGCTGCCTGCTGCGTGAAAGTGCTGACGTCGAGATCGCCGTCGATGGCGACCAGGTCCGGCGCGGTCGCCAGCGATGCCACGCCGCTGACACCCGGCAACTGCCGGTAACGCGCATTGAGCTGCTGGACCAGACGCAGGCCTTCGGTGCTGTACAGGTCCTTGAACTCGACCGCGACGATCACCGCATCGCCGTCACCGAAATGTTCGCGAACCTGCTCGTACAACGCACGATCGGCGTTGTTCGACGGCAGCAGGCGCTCGATCGACGGATCGATCTGCAGGCGCAGTGCGTGGGTCCGCGGATCGAACAGCGCCAGCGCCGCAAGTGCGCTGAGCAGCAGGCTCAGCACCAGCACGACGACCGGGCGGCCGGCAATCCATCGGACGAGTCGCTGCATCCGCTCAGCCGCCGATGTAGAACGTGCCGGGGTTGAACAGGCGGCCCGGCAGCGACTTGTCGGCGTGGATATCGAGCACCTTCAGCAAGGTCTTCGAACCTTGCTTGAGATCGGTCATCTGCAGCTGCGAGGCGTACCAGTAGCTGCCGTCCTGACGCAGGTCCCGGGCGTCGATGCTAAGGCGCTTGCGCACCGCCTGCCCTTCGTAGAAATCGACGCGCAGTGCGACACAGGATTTGGCGTCGACCCAGGCCAGCACCCGCGTAAAGCGGGCGCTGTCGCCGGCGGACGGCATCACGCTGAGCACGTGCACCGGCCGGCCATCGAGCACTTCGTCCTTGCCGATCTTCGGATCGCTGCCGCTGAAGGCATTGCCAAGCTGCTTGACGTCGGCAAACGACAGATCCGTACCCCACAGCGAACCATCGACCGCCGCACCGCTGACGCGACGGACCTTCGACAGCGCCGGGATGTAGACGTACATCTCGTCGCCGTCATCGCGCTCGCGCAGCAGGTAGGACGCACCGGCCAGATCCGAAGGCGCGGCAATGCGGATCACCGCGCGCAGCTTGTCGTCTTCGCGCGTCGCATACAGCTTGCCCTGCATGGTCCGCGTACTGCCGCTGCCGTCGCTCGCGTCGAGCTGGACATCCTTGACGGTCAGCGTCTTCGGAATGTTGGCACGCATGCAGCTCATCACCGATGCCGCCGTCACCGGGCCGGCGTCGGCCCACGCGGCGGAGGCCAGCGACAGCGTCAGGGCGCACAGGCACCCGGCGATCGTTCTCATGCGACATTCCCCCTCGTGGTCGTCGGTGACCGCGTGTTCGTCGATAACGGATTCTCGCACTGTCGGCCGCCCTCGTGCGCGACCGCGGCCACGCATCCGTGACCGCCTGCTCGCCCGATCAGCCAGCGGCGTCGAGCATGGCCTCCGCTTGCAGCTTGCCGGCATAGGCTGGCGCGCCGATCGTCACGAACGCCTGCCGCGCCAGGGCCGTGAAAGCCTCGACCTCTTCCTGGTGCTCGCTCCAGTGCGCGCGCGCCAGATGCAGCCAGGGACGGAAGCCTTCGGCACCGGTGAACGCCATCAGCTCGTCGACCCGCGCGATCGCCTCCCGTGCCTCGCCGCGCCGCGCCGCGCGTACCGGCTGCCGCAGCCAGACCAGCACGGCAAGAATTTCCCAGACCCGCGAGCCGGAACCCCGCGCACTGACGCAGGCCGCCTGCACGGTGCGTTCGGCTTCCTGCTCGCGGCCGGCCTCCTGTTCGATCAGCGCCAGGGTCGCCAGCAGGTTGGCCTCGTACAGATGCGCCAAGCCATTCGGCCCGACCATGGGTTGCGCCTCGCGCAGCACCTCGATCGCCTCGGCGCGTCGATCGTTGAGGCCCAATGCCAGGCCCAGCGCCCGCTGCGCGATCGCGCGCAGGAACGGGCTGCCGCTCTCCGCCGCACAGCGCATGCCCCGTTCGGCCGCCATCAGCGCCGGCGGAAAATCGCCGCTGAGCAAGGCCAGATCGACCAGCGCCGCGTACATCCAGCTCATTGCCGCGCCCTGCTCGGCAATGGCGATCTGCATCGCTGCCTGCAGATGTCGGTAGGCCTCGTCGAGGCGCCCCATCCAGCCCAGCATCAGGCCGTAATAGGCGCGCGACATGTAGTTCTCCTTGTCGACCGGCCGGGTGCGCCAGTCGTCGCCGGTGGCGTCGAGCAGTTCGAGTACCTGTCGCAGCCGGCCGGCGGCGTTGAACGAAATCAGGAACGCGACGCGGAAGCGGTTGATGACCGAGGTTTCGCCATGCGCCATCGCCAGCGCGATGGCCTGTTCGTGCGTGCGCGCGGCTTCGTCGACCCGGCCGCGATGCAGGAGGCGGTTGCCGTACGACACACCGAGTTCGGCGCGCAGCGCAACGTCGTCCGCGGCCACCATGCGCCGCGCTTCCTCATAGGCGCGCTCGAGCTCGTCCGCCGCGATCGGCGTGAATTGCGCGAGACGCAGCAGCATGGCGCGCGCCAGCGCACCGGTACGGATCAACGCCGGATCATCGCCGCCGGCACGATCGAGATCGGCGATCGCGACGCGACACTGGTCGGTCGCGGTCTCGAAATTGCGCGTCGATACCCAGCGCGCCGCGGCCAGGCCCCAGAGGCCGGCGCGACCGGCGTCGCCGGCGCCGCGCCAGTGATGCGCGATGCGCGTCGAGATTTCGCGCGGCGGTTCGATCGGCCCGTGTCGCTGTTCCAGCAGCCGCGCGAGTTCGGCGTGCACGCCGCGGCGGCGCGATTCCAGCTGTCCGCGATACGCGACTTCCTGCAACAGCGGGTGCGCGAACACCCAGCCCTCGTCATCGCTGCGCACGAAGCCGTCGTTGGCCAGACCCAGCAGACGGGCATCGACACGCGTCGCATCGTCACCGACCACGGCCGACAGCAGCGCCGCATCGAAGCGCTGGCCGATGACCGCCGCCGCCTGCAGCAAGGCACGCATGGCGTCTTCGAGCCGGTCGATGCGCGCCGCCAGCAGCGCCTGCACGCTGTCCGGCAAGGGCCATTCGTCGATCGGCCGTGCCAGCCGCCAGGCGCGCGCCGAGCCGCTGAGCCAGCCGCCTTCGGCCAGGGCCAGCACCGCCTCTTCGACGAAATACGGATGGCCGGCGGCGCGTTCCACCAGTGTCGCGACAATCGGCGCCAGCGACGGATCGGCACCGAGCAGCGTGCGCGCGAGGTCTTCCAGATCGGCCGCCGCCAGTGGCCGCAGTTGCAGACGATCGCCGATCACCGGGTCGAGCGCGCCGACCGGATAGTCCGGCCGGTAGTTCAGCAGCAACAGGCAGCGTTCGCGCACGGCAACGCGCGCCAGCCGCAGGATGAAGGCTTCGGTGGCCGGATCGAGGAAGTGCAGATCCTCGATCAGCAGCACGCGTGGCTGCTCGCCGCAACACAGGAAGGTCGCGAGCCGGTCGAGCATCTGCTCCTGCGCGCTGCCCTGCGCCTCGACCATGCCGCTGCCGCCATGCGCCGCGATGCCGAGAAATTCGAAGACATGCGGCAGCAGCGCTGCGGCATCGCTGATCTGCAAGGTCAGCGCGCCGGCAATCCACTGCCGCGCCTGCTCGTCGCTGGCAGCGGCCGGCACGCCGAGCCGGCCGCGCAGCAGATCGCGGATCGGCAGCAGCGGCACGCGACGCGCGTACGGCACGCCGCTGCAGCGATGCACGGCGACACCGGCGCGGGCGCAGCCTTCGACGAATTCATGACAGAGCCGCGACTTGCCGAGGCCGGCGCTGCCGATCACCGCCAGCACGCGGCCCTGCCCGCCCCGCGCATCGTCGAGCGCCCGCTGCAGCTGCGCCAGTTCCGGCGCGCGGCCGAGAAACGGCGAACCGCTGCGCGCGAGACTGCGCTGCAGGCGTTCGTGACGCACGCCGGCGTCTTCGAGTTCGAAGACTTCCTGGGGCTCGTCGTGACCGGCGAGCTGGGCGGCACCCAGCGGCCGCAGCCGGCAATAGCCTTCGAGCTGCAGCGCGGTCGCCCGTGAAACGTAGACACGGCCGGGCTCGCAGAGATGTTCGAGCCGCGCGGCCAGATTCACCGTCGGTCCCTGCGCCGTGTAGTCGCTGCGCAGGTCGTCGCCGATGCGACCGACCACGACCTCGCCGCTGTTCAGGCCGATGCGCATCGACAGGTTGAGGCCGTGTGCAAGCCGCAGCTCGTCGGCATAGCGACGCACGGCCTGCTGCATGTCGAGCGCCGCGTGCGCCGCGCGCAGCGCGTGATCCTCCAGCGCGACCGGCGCACCGAACAGGGCCATGATGCCGTCGCCGGTGTACTGGTTGACCGTGCCGTCATAGCGGTGCACCGCCTGCGTGAGAAACCCGAAGAAGCGATCCAGCACCTCGTGCCAGAGCTCGGCGCCGGCCTGTTCGGCGAGCCGCGTCGAACCCTTGATGTCGGCGAACAGCACCGTCACGCGCTTGCGCTCGCCGGCGATCGCGCCGGCCGCGCGCAGCGCACCGTCACGCAGATGCCGCGGTGTATAGCCGGCCGCCGGTGCCGGACCTGGCGACGCCGCCAGCGACGCGCCGCACTGATTGCAGAAGCGCGCGTTTTCCGGGTTTTCCGCCTGGCAGCTCGCGCATGCCTTCATGTCTGGGAACTCCAGCCTGCCGTTGTCAGCGATCGTCGACCGTGCAAGGGTAGCAGCCCTGTCGGGAGGGAATTCGATGATTCTGCTGATCGGGGCCGGGGCCGTCGGCACCACGATTGCCGCGTTCGCCGTGGCCGCCGGACGCGAACCGGTGCAGGTCCATGTCCGGGACAAGAACCGCGCCGATTTCGAGGCGGCGACCGCACTGCGCGTCGAGCGTGGCGGCACGCCGCTGGTGGTGGCGCGCCCGGGCTTGCGCACGACCCTGGACCTGCACGACGTCGACTATCTGCTGATCGGCGTCAAGCACCCGCAGCTCGATGCGCTGATCGACAGCCTGCCGCCGTTGCCGCCGGGCTGCACGATCGTCTCCACCCTCAACGGGCTGTCGGCGCTGCGTCGCCTGCGCGAGCGCCTGCCCGGCGTGCGCGTCGTGCCGATGACGGTGATGTTCAATGCCCAGCTGCTGGGACCGCTGCACACCGAGCTGACGACACGCGCCGAGATCTACATCGGCAGTGACGACCGGCGTCTGCTGCGCGCATTCGCGGCGCCCAGGATCACGGTGCGATCCAGTCACGGCGAGGCGGCTGCATGGGGCAAGCTGCTGATCAATCTCGCCAACGCGATCTGTGCGCTGAGCCATGCGACCTTCGAGGACCTGCTCAAGCCGGGTCCGCTGCGGGCGATCTATGTGGCGATACTCGACGAGGCGATCGGCGTGCTGCGCGCCAGCGGCACGCCGTTCAGGCTGCCGATGCCGATTCCGCACGCCTGGTATCGCTCTCTGCTGGCCGGCCGCAGCAGCCTGCCCTGGCATCTGGCGCGGCGCCGCAACGGTCTGCGCGAACGCGCCTATCCGTCGATGGTGGCCGACGTCGAACAGGGCAAGCCGACCGAAGTCAACGAACTCAACGGCGAGATCGTGCGCCTCGCGGCGTCCCACGGCCTGGCCGCGCCGCGCAACCAGCGGCTCGTCGAACTGGTGTCCGCGATGTCCGGTGCGCCGCCGCACTACTGGGCAGCAGCCGAACTGCGGCAGCGCGTGCTGGGCGACTGAGCGCGCGCCGAACGTCCGGCCGCGACCGGCCGATGGCCGGTACGAACCGAGCGGCTTGCGGCGAGGTGACGCTAACGCCCGCGCGGCCCGAGCAGCAGCCAGAGCACGAAACCGAGGACGGGCAGGAAGAAGATCAGCAGAATCCACAGCACTTTCTTGCCGGTCGTCGCATTGCTCTGCAGAACGCTGACCAGCGCCCAGATGTCCGCAATCAGGACGATCAGTCCCCACAGTCCATAGCCTTCGCCGAAGTGCATGATCCTCTCCCGCCGGTGATCCTGACCGCCCTTATAACAGAGCCGACTGAACGCGGGCGGGCAGCGTGCCGGGGGTATGGGGATGCCTGTCGCCGCCGGCCGCGAAGCGAATCGGTCCGTTGCGCGGCGGTTCTCGTCGCGATCCCCCATTCGGACCGGCGCCCGAACGGCTAAAGTGGCCATTCGTTTCCCGACACCGCACTCCGTGCCGCTCACGCTCGATCAACTGCACCTCGACAATCGTCTCGCCCGGCTCGGCGACGCCTATGGCGCACGCGTGGCACCGACGCCGTTGTCGCAGCCGCGGCTGCTGCACGCCGATGCCGAGGTCGCCGCGCTGTTCGATCTCGATCCGTCGACGCTGAGCAGCGAGGCCTTCGTCGAAACCTTCGCCGGCAACCGACCGCTGCCGGGCGCCGAGCCGTTCGCGGCGCTGTACGCCGGGCACCAGTTCGGCGTCTACGTGCCGCAGCTCGGCGACGGCCGCGCGATGCTGCTCGGACAGGTGCGCAACGCGCGCGGCGAAAGCTGGGACCTGCAACTGAAGGGCGCCGGGCAGACGCCGTATTCGCGCTTCGCCGACGGTCGCGCCGTGATCCGCTCCAGCGTGCGCGAATATCTGGCGAGCGCCGCGATGCAGCATCTCGGCATTCCGACCACGCGCGCGCTGAGCCTGATCGTCGGCGACGATCCGGTACGCCGCGAGACGATCGAACGCGCCGCCGTGATCTGCCGCGTCGCCCCTTCGCATCTGCGCTTCGGCAATTTCGAGGTGTTCTACTACCGCAATCAGCCGCAGCGGCTGGCACCGCTGGCCGATCACGTCATCGACGAACACTTTCCGCAGCTGCGCGAAACGCCGGATCGGTACGCGGCGTGGCTGGCCGAGGTCATCGAGCGCACTGCGCGGCTGATTGCGCAATGGCAGGCAGTCGGCTTCTGCCACGGCGTGATGAACACCGACAACATGTCGATTCTCGGTCTGACGCTGGACTACGGCCCCTACGGTTTTCTCGATGCCTTCGACGCGCATCACATCTGCAATCACAGCGACGAGGGCGGCCGCTACGCCTACGATCGCCAGCCGGGCATCGGCTACTGGAACTGCTCGCGCCTGCTGCAGGCGACGCTGCCGCTGCTCGATGCCGACGAGCAGCGTGCCGTCGAAATCGCCGAAAGCCTGCTCGAACGCTACGGCCCGCAGTATTCGAAAACGATGACCGGCCTGTGGCGCGCCAAGCTCGGCCTGCGCGACGAACAGGATCAGGATGTCGAGCTGATCAATCGCTTCCTCGGCCTGCTGCATGCCGGACGCGGCGACTTCACGCGCAGCTTCCGCCTGCTCGCCGACGTGGCGATGGCCAGCGACGCCTCGGCCGGTCCGCTGCGCGACGAGATGCGCGATCTGGCTGCCTTCGATGCCTGGCTGCCGGACTATCGCGCGCGCCTGCAGGCGCAGGCATTGGGCGATGACGAACGGCGCGCGGCCATGAACGCGGTCAACCCGAAGTTCGTGCTGCGCAATCATCTCGCACAGCAGGCGATCGAGGACGCCGAGCGCGGCGGCGCGAGCGAGATCGAAACCCTGCTGTCGCTGCTGCGCAAACCTTATGACGAACATCCGGGCTTCGAAACCTACGCCGCCGAACCACCGCCCGAGGCGCGTCTGATCGAGGTCAGCTGCTCGTCCTAGTCCACTGAACCACTTGGTTCGCACCGTGATCGGATTCCGTTCGTCCCGAGTGTTTCGGCGTGAGCCGAAACGTATCGAGGGACCGCTGCGCGTCGTCGGTGCGCCAGCCCCTCGATACACCGCGCGCTCTGCGCGCGGCACTCGGGGCGAACGGGGTCTTCGGTGCCATTCATCTGGTTCAGCGGACTAGGTCCTCGCTGCCGCGCCCGGCAGCGAAAGGCACGCTCGCCCGCCGCGACGGGGAAACAAGCTCAGCCGGGGCTTCCGTGCGTCGCGGTCCGCGGACGCTTCGCGTTCGACGCGGCAAGCCCGTCGGCGAGGCAGTCGCGCAGGGCCTGCAGTGCCGGACCGATGGCGTCCGGGTCGCGCAGGGCACGTCTGGCCTCGCCCAATGCGCGGCGCGGGCCGGCGCCGACCGGCGCCGCGCTGGCGAGTTGCACGCACTCGGCACTCAATCCCAGCCATCGCGCAGGCCGCCGCAGCGGCGCCTGGTGGAATGCAAGTCGCGCCCCGGCACGCCACGGCGGCGCGAGTTCCTCGAGCCGCAGCAGGGCCTGCTCGATTCGCAGCGGCGCCGTGGGTGTCGGCGCCGCCCAGGTCTCGGCGAGCACGGCAAGCAGCTCGGCCAGACGCCGGCGCAGTACGGCTTCCGAACGCACCGGCAGCACGAACCACGACGGCAGCACGCCGCAAAGCCCACCGAGCACGATGGCGAACACGCGTTCCCACAGCACATCGCCCGGCAGCGCCGGCGCCACCCCGCCCATGACCGGCTGCAGCAAGGCGACGGTGAGCGTCATCGCCAGCGCCCAGGCGGCATACGTCCATTCACGCAGCCACAGACCGCAGCCGACGATCGTCAGCACGATCAGGCTCAGCAGGGGGCCGGGCAATTGCGCGATCGGCAGGCGCTGCGAGACGCCGGCGACCACCAGCGTCCCGACCAGCGCGCCGACGACCCGCAGACCGCTCTTGTACAGCACATCGGCGCGGCCGCGATTGCCGCTGCAGACCAGCAGCGCGGTCAGCACCACCCAGCTCACATGTTGCGGAAACAGCAGATGACCGGAGACGAAAGCCGCGACCAGGGCCAGCGCCAGCTGGATCGCCATGCGCGTGCTGGCGATCGGCCGCAGGTTCGACGCGGCGGCCGGCATCGCGAGCGCCGGAGCCTCCACCGGCCGCCTGGTCTGCGGCGCCGTCAGCACGCGCAAGGCCGCACTGACCAGCAAGGCGAGCACGGCCAACGCCACGGCATGGGCGGGCGGCACGCCGGCCGCCGGGGTGATCAGCAAGGTGATGAACGGCAGCGCCAGCAGCGCGCCGGCACGCGAGCCCGGCGGCCCGAAACGTCGCAGCCAGATCGAGAGAAACATGGCGGCCACGTACGCAAGCGCGCCGGCGACCGGCCAGTGCACGAACAACAGGCCGACGCCATGCGTGATCATCGCGATCAACGGCAACAGCAACAGCGCCTCGAGCAGTCCGCGCCGGCTCGCCAGCAAGCGACTGCGCGACAGCGTCATCACCAGCGCCGCGACCAGCAGACAGGCCTCGCGGCGCCCGCCCGCCAGCGTGACGATGCCCATCGCCAGCGCCATGCCGGCGACCACCGACAGGGCGGTTCGCGCGTGCAGGCGCGCCGCACGCGGTGCGGCAAACGCGGGCAAGGCGGCGGGTGTGGTCATCGGCGGAATCGCGATCGGAATGGTCGGGCGATTGTGCCACCACCTGCGCGTCGCGCCGGCGCCGGTCGAGACGCGCCGGATTCACCGGGCAGCCCGGACGCTGCCGGAGCGGGCGCGCCTCGCCCGCCGCATGCAAAGCCCGAAACGGCCGCGCGACGGTGGCACCTGCCTCGGGAGATTCAGCGCCGGACCGGCAAGACAATACCGGCCGCTGAGGCGATCAGCGCAGGACGCCGACGTATTTGTTCGGTGTCTTGCCGCCGGTGAGTGTGGCAGCTGTCTCGCGTGCCGCCGTCGCGGCGGCCGGCGCAGGCGGTGCCGGGCTGCGCGGCTGCACGGTACCGAACAGCAGCTCTTCGAGACGCGCACCCAGTCTCTGCACTTCGCCGTCCACATGGCCCGCCGCGAGCCTGAGGATTTCGTGCGCGTACTCGGCGTTCTGCGTCAGCCAGGTCACATCGATCACGCGCCCGCCATTGGCGCGCATCCGTACGTACAGCCGTGTAGCCACCAGCAAAGCTTCGTTTTCGGTCATGACGACATCTCCGGTCGGCCGGCATCACACCGGCCGCAAACAAGAAACGGGTCCTCCATGTACAGAAGCCTGGTCATGCGCTTTCTCTTGTCACCCGGACCGCCGCATCGCGCCTGCCGATGCCCGTCACCGGAACAGTGCCCGCGAACCGCGGCGCGCCGACATGCGCCGTGATTTCGGGCACTGCCCCGGTGCGAAACACCGGGCGCGATGGCGATCCGGAATTGATTATGGGATGGCCTCCCCGTGCAGCGACAGGTCGAGACCGGTCAGTTCCTCTTCGGCGTTGACACGCAGGCCGACGGTGTACTTGAGGATCACCAGGATCAGCAGCGAGACGGTACCGCTGTAGATCAGCGTCGCGAACGCGCCGATCGCCTGCGTCAGCAAATGGCCTTCCGAGCCACTGATGTTCTTGTCGGCAAACACGCCCGTCAGCAAGGCGCCGACGATGCCGCCGATACCGTGAATGCCGAACACGTCGAGCGAGTCATCGGCACGCAGCAGGCGCTTGAGGCCGGTGGCACCCCAGTAGCAGGCGACGCCGGCCGAGACGCCGATCGCCAGCGCGCCGCCGACATTGACGAAGCCCGAGGCCGGCGTGATCGCGACCAGACCGGCGACCGCGCCGGACAGGCAGCCAAGCAGCGACACGCGGGCACGGATCAGCCACTCGATCGTGCTCCAGGTCAGTGCAGCCATCGCCGTCGCGGTCTGCGTGACCAGCATCGCCATGCCGGCGCGACCGTCGGCCGCCACCGCGGAACCGGCGTTGAACCCGAACCAGCCGACCCAGAGCAGCGAGGCGCCGATCATCGTGAAGCCGAGATTGAACGGAATGAAGGGTTCGCTGCCGTAGTGCGTGCGGCGCCCGAGCATGTACGCGCAGGCCAGACCGGCCGCGCCGGCATTGATGTGCACCACCGTGCCGCCGGCGAAGTCGAGCGCGCCCATGCTGGCCAGCCAGCCGGTCGGCTCCCAGACCCAGTGTGCGACCGGTGCATAGACCAGCAGCGACCACATCGCCATGAACAGCACCATCGCCCCGAAGCGCATGCGCTCGGCGAACGCGCCGGCGATCAACGCCGGCGTGATGATCGCGAAGGTCATCTGGAACATCACGAACACGGATTCGGGAATCGTCGGCGCGACGTGGCTGACGGTCAGCTTGCCGGCGTCGTGCAGGTAAAGCATGCCCTGCAGCGCGAAGCGATCCAGCCCGCCGATCCAGGGGCTGCCCGGCGTGAACGCGAGGCTGTAGCCGACCAGCACCCAGAGCACGCTGACCAGGCAGGTGACGAAGAAACTCTGCAGCGCGGTGGCGAGCACGTTCTTCTTGCGCACCATGCCGGCGTAGAACATTGCCAGGCCGGGGATCGTCATCAGCAGCACCAGTGCCGTCGACGCCAGCATCCAGGCGGTGTCGCCGGCACTGATCTGGTCCGCCGTGACGAGGTGGGGCCGGGCCGCCGCGTCTGCGTAGGCCGGCAGACTCGCGAGTGTGGAAAGAGCGGCCAGCAGGCCGACCGGAAGCGTTAGCCGCGAAAGGCTGAGGCGCACGAAAGAATCCCCCGAAAACGTGATCGACGTTGATCCGTCCGGAGATTCAGAAGCATGTTTGATGCCATGGCCCGGCGCGCCAAAACGAGGCGCGAAATCGCCGAGCGGACGACCGCCGGGCCTGCCCGTGATCCATCACGGAGCAGCGCGCGTCCCGGCCCTCCCGCCCTGCGGGCGTGCGCATCGGGCGCGAGGTTTTTCCGCGTCCGGGCGGCTCCGGCCGCGTCCGGCCGGGGCCGCGCCAAGCGGCCCTATCGAGCGACGTCCTCCGGCTTCATCAGGGATTCGATGATCGATACCGGTGCACTGCCGTAGCTGAGGAATTTCTCGTGGAATTTCTTCAGATCGAAGCGCGGCCCGAGTTCGGTCTTGAGCCGCTCGCGATAGTCGTAGATTGCCGAAAACCCGGCGAAATAGAAGGTCAGCTGCACGCTCGACAATTGCACGCGGCGCCACTTGCCGCGCGCCTCGGTCTGGCTCTGGAACGCGTCATGCACGAGCAGGTTCATGGCGTCGTCCTCGCTCATGCCGAGCACATGCACGCCGTAATCGAGAATCGTGTTGCACACCACGCGCAGCGCCCATTTCGAATACATCAACTCCATTTCCGGCTCGTGCGCCGCCGCGCCGCCCGGCCAGCCGCTCTCCAGCATCATGCGCTCGCTGTAAACCGCCCAGCCCTCGATCATCGCGCTGTTGCCGAAGATCGCCTTGATGCGGCTCGGCGACTTGTTGGCGTACAGCAGCTGCACGTAGTGGCCGGGCACGGCTTCGTGGATCGCCAGGATCTGCATCAGCCAGTGGTTGTACTCGCGCAGGAAGCTGTCGGCCTGCGCCGGCGAGTAGTCGTCCATCGGCATGACATCGAAGAAGGTCCTGGCGGTCGGATCATAGGGGCCGGGCGCGGCGAGCATCGCCATCGCGTACCCGCGCTGGTACGGCGGCGTGACCCGCACCTCCAGCGGGCGGCTCGGATCGAGCGTCAGCAGATCATGGTCCGTAACCCAGGCTTCGAGGCGCGGGATCAGCGCCTTGGTCTGCGGATAGAACTCGGCCGGCGTGACGTGGTTGTCGGACAGCTTTTCGATCAGCTGGCCAATCTTCGTGACCGGATCGGCCGGGGCCGGGACATCCGGGAAATACTTCGGCCAGAGCTGATCGGCGAGCACGCTCATGCGCGCATGCAGCTTGTCTTTCTCCTGCAAGGCACGCTGGTAGAGCTGCGCCGCCGTGCCGCCGGTCTGCACCTCGAAGGCGAAGGCCTGATCGTAGTACGGCTGGCCGAGACGGAAATCGCGCGCGCCGCCGTCCTTCGCCTGCCGAGCATCGAGCTGCTTGAGAAACGCCACGTAGCCGTCAATCGCGGCACGCGCGGCCTTCAGGCGATGCAGGAACAGCACGCGCTCGTCGGCCGTCAGCTGCGAACCGGCCACCTGCTTCTCCAGCGCATCGCCGAATACGTCCAGCGCGCCCTGGTTCTGCTCGATCGCCAGCTGCGTGTGCACCCGCGTCGGGTGCGAGATCGCCCGCTCGGCAGCGGCGTAGTAAGCCGGTACCTGCGTCAGTCGCCTGGAAACGGTACGCAAACGCACCGCTTCATCGGCGTACGGCGTGTTCAGCAGCAGCGAGAATGCGTCGGCGACGTTGTAGCCGGACGGGACCCACTGCCAGTCACGCAGCTCGTCTAGCGACCAGCGTTCGTAGCGCAGCTGGTTCAGCAGCATCTCGCGATCGGTGCGCAGCGCATCGCTCATCTGCGCGCCGGGCAGCTTTTCGAGCTTGCCGATCGACTCGTCGAGAAACGCCTGCAGTTTCGCGCGATACCGGGCATCCGGCGCCGTCAGCCGATCGGCATGGCGGTAGTAGCCGACCGTGATCGCGTAATCGTCATGCAGGGACCAGTAGCGATCGAGGAAAGCATCGCCGAACTGTTGCTGGAACGCACTGTTGGCGTCGGCATGGGCAAGGCCCGAAGCCAGCGACAGCGCCACGGCGGCGCCACGCGCCAGAAGATGGAAACGATTCATGGATGCGGTCCGTGTCAGGTGCCCGCATCATAGCGACGCAGCACGAATCGCAAGAGCGGGCTTTCCCTCATGCCCGCGACAACAGGAAACGCCATGGAGAAGAGTTCTACCCCCGCCCGTCGCCGCGTCGCGCTGATCGACTGGGTCATGCTGCTGCTGGCCCTGGCCTCGGTTGTCGCGCTCGGCTACGAAAGCTGGGGCCCGGTCACCGACACCCAGCGGCGGCTGATCATCGCCGGCGACTTCACGTTCTGCGCGATCTTCGCCCTGGAATTCCTGTGGCGCTGGCGCGGGGTGCGCTGGGAAGCTGCGTTCCTCAAGCGCAACTGGTACGAGATCCTCGGCATGATCCCGGCCGCGCACCCGGCGATCCGCGCGTTCCGGCTGTTTCGCGTGTTCCGGATCGTCGTCATGCTCTCGCGCGTCGGCGCCGCCGCGGACCGCGCGCTGGGCGAAGACTTCACCTATCTGTTCGTCAACCGCTTCAAGAACGCGATCGTCGATTCGATCAGCGACGCCGTCACCGTCGCGGTACTCGACGAGGTGGCCGACGTGCTCGGCCGCGGCACCTACACCCGCAACATCTCGCGCGCCCTGCGCGAGAACGAAGCCCACCTGCGCTCGATGATCTTCGAGAAACTGCGCCAGGACCCCAAGGCCGGCCGCTTGTCGCGGCTGCCGTTCTACAAGGACATCAGCGAAGCGCTCGTCGACGCCGGCTTCCGCATCGTCGAGGAAGTGCTGTCCGACCCGCGCACCGACGAACTGGTTGCCGACATCCTGCGCGAAAACATCAAGCAATTGCGCGGTGCCGTCGTGCTCAACAACGCGACGCCCTGATGACGGGCCACGGCGCACCCGCTCTGCCATTCAATATCGAGTGTTCAAAAGCGATCCAGCGGGCTGAGGATGCCGCGTCCGCCACGATTCAGAACGTGCGTATAGATCATCGTCGTGCTGACGTCTTCATGTCCGAGCAGTTCCTGGACCGTGCGAATGTCGTAGCCGCTCTGCAACAGGTGCGTGGCGAACGAATGCCGCAGCACATGCGGCGTGCACGGCTTGACCGTAACGCGATCCTTGCCACCCTTGCCTTCCCGAACGACGATCTCGCGCCGCTCGAATTCGATGTCCTTGACCCGCAGGCGCAAGCCTTCGAGAACCCGCATGCCGGTTCCATACAGCAAGGCCACGACAAGCCAGGTGGTGCCGGACAGCTCACCGAGCAGAGCCACGACCTCACGCGTCGTCAGCACAACCGGCAGACGCCGCGACGGTTTTGCCTGGATTACCTCATCGAGCCAGGAAAGCTCGACGGCGAGCACATGGCGATAAAGAAACAGCAGCGCCGCCTTCGCCTGATTCTGCGTCGATGCGGAAACCGAACGATCCACCGCCAGATGACTGAGAAACGCCGCCACTTCCGGCGCGCCAAGCGTTGCCGGGTGGCGCGTCCCGTGGAAATGAATGTAGCGGCGAACCCAGTGCAGGTAACTGCGCTCCGTACGCAGGCTATAGTGCCGGACACGCAGCGCGTCCCGAACCTGGACCATGAGCTTTGGAGCTTTTGGCGGTGTCGTTTCCATACGCCGATTCTTAACCCTGTTTAAATCCAAAAGTGAGACCTAAGTCATTGTTTTGGCGAACCGACGATTGTCTTATCCGGATGGCCGGCGTACTTTTCTCTTCGTATAAATCTAGTTGGGCCTAATGAAGCTAGAAATTCCTGGGCAATTCAAGGGGCCGGAATGCGTCACCATTCCAAGGGCTGCCATAGCTATACGCACGGAGCTTGCTCCAATGTTCCAGCAGGTAGAGTTCAAGGGCTTATCCAAGCTCAGTCTCATTCTTCGAGTCGGCGGAAGTCTTGGTGAGTTCGCACCAGAACCAAAAGACGGCCACCCTGTGGTAGAGCGTGAGGTTCTAATCTGCAACGTGGTGATCCGCGATCACGCATGGGAAAAGCGAAGCAACAGCGACATCAAAGCCATTGTTGCCTCGCACTTGCAGCCAGGCATGGGAGCTTGCTGCCAGTTCCTAGAGCTGAATTCGGAATTGTCGGGCCAAGTTCTCGGTGCGCTGGCCCAACTAGCGGTTCAACGCGACGGCCCCGCCTCCGGCGGGTCCGCGCGTTAACCTGGGCGTTGGGCATCAAGTCAGTGAGATGTGCAGGTGACTAAATTTCCATTCAACGATCTGCATAGCTTCAAGGATTATTTGGCGTTTGTGAGAATGTGCGCTCCCGACCTATTTCCTGTTCGCGAGGGCGTACCTGCAACTGAGCAGTGGTCACTAAGTCTTGCTTTTAAGGGCCTATATGAGGGGCTCGTTATAGCTGAGCAAGAACAAGGGCCGCGCCCCGCATTCGCTGAGTGCAAGGAGATTTTCGATGCCGCACACAAGGAGTATCTGGCTGGCAACCGCAAAGCCGGGTTCGAGCTTATGGCTAAAGCTCAGAAAGCTATAAAAGCAGTTCCCTCACAATGAGGCTGCCCAACAAGGTACTCCAGTCGACGTCCACGCTTCGCGTGGCCGCGCCTGAGTTTGGTCGTTATAAGCCATCAAGACTCCCGCAATTTTCTGACGTTTTATGAACGATGAACCCGAGCTAGAAGAATCCTCCCTCAGTGGCCCCGTCACTAGCGGCGGTCGCACAGTGGAGGTGCAAATCTACCGGCTGGTCGGCGACCCGGAATGGACGCTTGAGCTAGTTGATGAGTACAACAACTCCACCATCTGGGACGAAACGTTCGCGTCAGAGTCCGCTGCATTGACTGAAGCCAAGAAAGCAATCCTGCAGGAAACCATCTCGTCGTTCGTCGGCCCAGAGGACGGCAAATCAGATGGCAAGTGGAGGTAGCTACATGGCTTATAACAATCAGCTCCAGCGCGACGTCCACGCCTTCGGCGCGGCCGCGCCTGAGCTGAAGCGTTAGCGATTACCATGCCACGCATCATCGCAGCCCTCTTGTTGCTAGCGTTTGCCGCCCCTGCAGGCGCTGCCACACCGGCACAACCGTGCGAGAAAGCTGCTGAGCCCCTGATGTCAGTTACTTCATCTTGGGCAGAGCTATACACCGCAGGTTCTCACCTTCCCGCTGGCTGCTTTGATGGATATTTTGCGGAGGGGATCTCGGACACCATAATTCGAAAAATCGGCACAGACTGGCCTGGCTTCATTGCCGTCTTGCTCAAGCATTCAAACAGCAAGAAGTTTTTTGGGCTTGTTCTGGATTCTTTTAACGCTACAGTCGATGAAGAAGACATACAAACAGCAAATCGTCTAGCCTTAAGGTCATGCCCTTCAAAGCTAAAAATCAAATGTCTCGCCATTTCTCAACGCGCCAAAGAAGCTTTAGCTAGCTATGACCCCCCGCTTAAGCCAAGCAATCGCTAACAATGCATACATGGACTCCTCCCGCAAGCCCGCAGGTGAAGTGAATCGCTGATCGCTGGCGTGCGAAGGTGGTTGCAGTCGTACATTCGGCTTCGTCGAGGGCCTGTGATGCAGGCCGAGCCTTCATGGAAATTCGCGCCGGGAGGGCCACACGCTCACAACGAGCTTTGCATCGCTCAAGCTTGTTATCGGCTTTCTCTTCCGGACGGTCCGACCGTCTACGCCATGATCTGCTGTCTTCTCCTGCGCAACCCTCGGAAACGTTTGCTGCGGCTGTGATGAATCAGGCCGCAGCGGCCTGATTCGGATCAAACACCGTGCCGTGCCGCCAGGTCGCCCAGGCGATGCGCGCCAGCTTGTTGGCCAGTGCGCAGGTGGCCTTGTTGTGATTGGTTCGTTCTTTCAACGCCAGCACCCATCGCTGTAGCGCATTGAGGTTCTGCCCGGCGCGTTGCATCTGGCCGGCTCTGAGCAGTACGGCTCTGGCGCCGTGCGTGAGCAGCATGCGCACGTAGCGGTCGCCACGCTTGCTGATGCCGCCGAGTTTTCGGATGTGGCCGCTGGAATGCTCGCGCGGCGTGAGGCCAAGCCACGAGGCCA
>NZ_JAAMOW010000007.1 GCF_011067135.1 Solimonas terrae | reverse complement strand
AAATGGTGATGCCGGGTGACAACGTGCAGATGACGGTGGAGCTGATCAACCCGATCGCGATGGAAGACGGTGTGCGCTTCGCGATCCGCGAAGGCGGCCGCACCGTCGGCGCCGGCGTCGTCACGAAGATTCTCGCGTAAACCCGTTTTTCGTCTTTACTTTTCCCGGGGGCGCGACTAATATTCGCGCCCCTTTTGTTCCTCGCTCTTTAAACCGGAAACCACAGCATGGCCGCGACCAGCCAATCTATTCGCATCCGGCTCAAGGCTTTTGACCATCGCCTGATCGACAAATCGGCGAAGGAAATCGTCGAGACCGCGAAGCGCACCGGTGCCGTCGTGCGCGGGCCGATTCCTCTGCCCACGCGCAAGGAACGTTACACCGTTCTCGCTTCGCCGCACGTCGACAAGGACGCGCGTGACCAGTACGAAATCCGCACGCACAAGCGGCTCATGCAGATCGTCGATCCGACGGAAAAGACCGTCGACGCACTGTCCAAACTCGACCTGCCTGCGGGCGTCGAAGTCCAGATCTCGCTGAGCTAAGGAGATAACGGACATGACGATTGCAATCGTGGGCCGCAAGGCAGGCATGACGCGCATCTTCACCGAAGACGGCGCATCGATTCCGGTAACTGTCATCGAGTGCACGCCCAACCGCGTTGCGCAGGTGAAGACGGTGGAAACCGACGGCTACCGTGCTGTACAGGTGGCGGTGGGTGAGCAGAAGCCGGGTCGCGTCAACAAGGCGCTGACCGGGCATTACAAGAAGGCGGGCGTTGCCGCCGGCCGTGGTCTCTGGGAAATCCGTCTCGCCGATGGCGAGGGTGCGGACCTGGCGACCGGCGCCGAGATCAAGGTGGATCAGTTCGACGGCATCAAGGCCGTTGACGTCACCGGCGTCTCCAAGGGCAAGGGCTTCGCCGGCGTGCAGAAGCGCTGGAATTTCGGTGGCGGCCGCGCTACCCACGGCAACTCGCTGTCGCATCGCGCTCCCGGCTCCATCGGTCAGCGCCAGGCACCGGGTCGCGTGTTCAAGGGCAAGAAGATGGCCGGACACATGGGTTCAGATCGCGTCACCGCGCTGAACCTGGACTTGGTCCGGATTGATGTGGATCGCAACCTTCTGCTGGTGAAGGGCGCGGTGCCGGGTGCCACGAATGGTGATGTCATCGTGCGCCCCACGGTGAAGGCATAACGTTCACTGGGGAAAAACGGCCATGGATATTCAAGTACATAACAGCACCAACAAACTGAACGTTTCCGACGTCGTCTTCGGCGCCGAGTACAACGAGCCTCTGATCCACCAGGTGGTCAGCGCCTACATGGCGGCTGGCCGCTCGGGCACCAAGGCCCAGCTCGCCAAGGGCGAAGTACGCGGCGGCGGCAAGAAGCCGTGGAAGCAGAAGGGCACCGGCCGCGCGCGCGCCGGCAGCATCCGCTCGCCCCTGTGGCGTGGCGGCGGCACGACCTTCGCGGCTTCGCCGCGCGACTATTCGCAGAAGGTCAACCGCAAGATGTATCGCGGCGCGATCCGCTCGATCGTCGCCGAGCTGGCCCGCCAGAACCATCTCGTGATCGTCGAATCGATCACGACGGCAGCCGCCAAGACCAAGGATCTCGTTGCCCGGCTCAAGCAGCTTGGCTCCGACGACATCCTGATCGTCACCGGCGAGCTCGACCAGAACCTGTTCCTTTCGGCGCGCAACATTCCGCATGTCGCGGTTTGCGATGTCGAAGCCCTCAATCCGGTCTCGCTGCTGCGCCATGAAAAGGTGCTGATGACGGCGGACGCGGTCAAGAAGCTGGAGGCGTGGCTGCAATGAACGTCGATCGTCTGCACCAGGTGATCATCGCCCCGGTCGTTTCCGAGAAGAGCACGCGCGTCGCCGAAAAGGCGAACCAGGCGGTCTTCAAGGTCGCCCGCGATGCCGAGAAGCCGGAGATCAAGGAAGCCGTCGAGAAGCTCTTCAACGTCAAGGTTGACGAGGTTCGCACGCTCATGGTCAAGGGCAAGAGCAAGCGTTTCGGCCGGTTCTCGGGCAAGCGCTCGGACTGGAAGAAAGCGTATGTCACGCTCGCGAAAGGTCAGGAAATCGATTTCCTGAGCGGCGCCGGCGCATAACAAGGACACGACGATGCCATTGGTCCAACTCAAGCCGACATCCGCGGGCACGCGCCACCAGGTCAAGGTGGTCACCCCGGGTCTTTGGAAGGGCGAGCCGTACGCGCCGCTGCTGGAAAAGCAGAAGAGCACGGGCGGCCGCAACAACAACGGTCACATCACCACGCGTCACAAGGGCGGCGGTGAGAAGCAGCACTACCGTCTGATCGACTTCAAGCGCAACAAGGATGGCGTTGCCGCCAAGGTCGAGCGCGTCGAATACGATCCGAACCGCAGCGCCCATATCGCGCTGCTGTGCTACAAGGATGGCGAACGCCGGTACATCATCGCGCCGCGCGGCGTGAAGGCCGGCGATGTGCTGCAGTCGGGCACCGACGCGCCGATCAAGCCGGGCAATGCCCTGCCGCTGCGCAACATCCCGATCGGTTCGACCGTGCACTGCGTCGAGATGCGTCCGGGCAAGGGTGCGCAGATCGCACGCTCGGCCGGTGCCGCCGTACAGCTGGTCGCCCGTGACGGCGAGTACGCGACGATCCGTCTGCGTTCCGGCGAAATGCGCAAGGTGCTCGCGGAGTGCCGTGCGGTCGTCGGTGAAGTCGGCAACAACGAGCACAACCTGCGCCAGTACGGCAAGGCCGGCGCCAAGCGCCACAAGGGCATCCGTCCGACAGTCCGCGGCGTGGTCATGAACCCGGTCGACCATCCGCACGGCGGTGGTGAAGGCCGCAGCGGCCAGGGCAACCCGCATCCGGTGACGCCGTGGGGCCAGCAGACCAAGGGCCTCAAGACCCGCAACAACAAGCGCACGCAGAAGTTCATCGTGCGTAGCCGCCATTCGAAGAAGTAAGCAGGGACTGTCATGCCTCGTTCCGTCAAGAAGGGTCCGTTCGTCGACCACCACCTCGCCAAGAAGGTGGAGGCTGCGGCTGGCCAGCGCGTGAAGAAGCCGATCAAGACCTGGTCGCGCCGTTCGATGATCACCCCGGATTTCGTCGGTCTGACGGTCCAGGTCCACAACGGCAAGACGCATCTGCCGGTTTTCATCACTGACAACATGGTTGGCCACAAGCTCGGTGAGTTCTCGCCGACGCGGACCTTCAAGGGTCACGCCGACAAGAGCACCAAGAAGTGAGTGCCATGCAGACGCAAGCCATCCTCAAGTTCGTTCGTCTCTCGCCCAAGAAGGCGCGGGCCATTGCCGATCTGGTCCGCGGCAAGCCCGTCGACGAGGCCCGCAACATCCTCAAGTACTCCACGCGCAAGCCGGCCCGCATCCTGTTCAAGGTGCTGGAGTCCGCGATCGCCAACGCCGAGAACAATCACGGCGCCGACGTCGACGAGCTGCGCGTCAAGGAGATCTACATCGATCAGGGTCCGGTCCTGAAGCGCATCATGCCGCGTGCCAAGGGCCGCGCCGATCGCATCGTCAAGCCGACCAGCCACATCACGATCAAGGTCTCGGACGGCCAGTAGGCCGCCGCGTCGGACAGAGAGAAAACGCATGGGTCATAAAGTCAATCCGAACGGTTTCCGCCTTGGCATCACGACGTCCTGGACGTCGAACTGGTATGCCGAGCGCAAGGCATATGGCGAAAATCTGCTGAAGGACATGCAGGTCCGCACCTTCCTGCGCAAGAAGCTGGCGCAGGCCTCGGTGTCGCGTATCCAGATCGATCGCCCGTCGAAGTCGGCGCGCGTCACGATCCACACCGCCCGCCCCGGCATCGTCATCGGCAAGAAGGGCGAGGACATCGAGAAGCTGAAGCAGGAAGTCGCCAAGCGCATGGGTCTGAAGGCCGATTCCGTGCACATCTCCGTCGAGGAAATCCGCAAGCCGGAACTCGATGCACAGCTGGTGGCCGACAGCATTGCCCAGCAGCTCGAACGCCGCATCATGTTCCGCCGCGCGATGAAGCGCTCGGTGCAGAACGCCATGCGCCTCGGCGCCGGCGGCATCAAGATCCAGGTTGGCGGTCGTCTGAACGGCGCCGAAATCGCCCGCACCGAGTGGTATCGCGAAGGCCGCGTGCCGCTGCACACGCTGCGCGCCAATGTCGATTACGCCGTCGGTGAGGCGCGTACGACGTACGGCATCATCGGCGTCAAGGTCTGGGTATTCACCGGCGAGGTGTTCGACACCAGCCGCCAGGAAAAGACTGAAACCACCGAAGCCCGCGCGGCCTGAGGTCGGAGAACACAGCCATGATGCAGCCTAAGCGAACCAAATTCCGCAAGCAGCGCAAGGGATCCAATACCGGTATGGCCTTGGTGGGTAACAAGGTCAGCTTCGGTGAATGGGGCCTCAAGACGATGGAGCCGGGCCGTATCACGGCTCGCCAGATCGAAGCAGCCCGTCGCGTCATCACGCGTTACATCAAGCGTGGCGGCAAGGTGTGGATCCGCATGTTCCCGGACGTGCCGGTCACCAAGAAGCCTCTCGAAGTCCGCATGGGCTCCGGCAAGGGCAACGTCGAGTACTGGGTCGCCAAGGTGCAGCCCGGCAAGGTGCTCTACGAAATGGAAGGCGTCGATGAAGTGACTGCGCGCGAGGCCTTCCGCCTCGCCGCCGCGAAGCTGCCGGTCAAGACCAGCTTCGTCAACCGGACGATCATGTGATGAACAACTCCGAATATGTGAAGAGCCTGCGCGGCAAGGACGCGAAGGCGCTCGACGAGGAACTCGCCGCGCTGCGTCGCGAGCAGTTCAACCTGCGCATGCAGCAGGCCGCCGGGCAGGCCACCAAGCCGCATCTGATGCGCGACGCGCGCAAGAAGATCGCCAAGGTGAAAACGATTGCGCGTCAGGTGAAGGCGTCATGAGCGAACAGAGCGAAAAGAAGTCGGGCGGCCATCGCGTCGTCGGCCGCGTCGTCAGCGACAAGGGCGACAAGACCATCACCGTGCTGGTCGAGCGCATCGAGCGTCACGCGCTGTACGGCAAGATGCTGCGCCGTTCGACCAAGCTGCGTGCGCACGACGAAAGCAATCAGGCGAAGGAAGGCGACATGGTGGCGATCGTCGAGACGCGCCCGCTGTCGGCGACCAAGCGCTTCCGTCTCGTTGAAGTGCTCAAGACCGGCCACGCCGGCTAAGCGGAGAGCGAAACCATGATCCAACAGGAAAGCTTTCTGCTCGTCGCCGACAACAGCGGCGCCCGCGAAGTGCAGGTCATCCAGGTCAAGGGTTCGACCTATCGCCGCTATGCCGGCGTCGGCGACCTGATCAAGGTCACCGTCAAGGACGCGATCCCGCGCGGCAAGGTCAAGAAGGGCGAGGTGCACGACGCCGTCGTCGTCCGCACGCGCTTCCCGATCAAGCGCGCCGACGGTTCGGTGATCCGCTTCGACACCAATGCCGCCGTGCTGCTGACCAACAAGCTGGAACCGCTGGGCACCCGTATCTTCGGGCCGGTGACGCGCGAACTGCGTGACCGTTTCATGAAGATCGTGTCGCTGGCGCCCGAAGTGATCTGAAGAGGCCATAGATCATGAGCAAGATCCACAAAGGCGACGAAATCGTCGTCACCACCGGCAAGGACAAGGGTCGTCGCGGCAAGGTCGCGCAGGTCCTGGCTTCCGGAAAACTCGTCGTCGAAGGCGTCAATGTCGCGAAGAAGCATCAGCGCGGCAACCCGAACGCGGGCGTCGCCGGCGGCATCGTCGAAAAGGAAATGCCGATCGACATTTCGAACGTCGCGATCTGGAACGCGAAAACCGGCAAGGGCGACCGCGTCGGCTACAAGTTCGAAGGTGAAGGCGAAAAGCGCCGCAAGGTGCGCGTGTTCAAGTCCAACAGCGAACTGGTGGACTAAGGTAGAAAGCCATGGCGAACCTGCAAACTGTTTACAGCGAGAAGCTCGCACCCGCACTGAAGGCCTCGCTCGGGGTCGGTGCGATGGAAGTGCCGCGCATCACCAAGATCACCCTCAACATGGGTGTCGGTGAAGCAACGGCCGATCGCAAGATCCTGGAAAAGGCGGTCGAGGAAATGACCGCGATCGCCGGCCAGAAGCCGGTCATCACCAAGACCCGCATCGCGATCGCGGCCTTCAAGGTCCGCGAGAACTACCCGGTCGGCGTCAAGGTGACGCTGCGCCGCGAGAAGATGTACGAATTCCTGGAGCGCCTGATTGTCGTCGCGCTGCCGCGCATCCGTGACTTCCGCGGCATTTCGGCGCGCGGTTTCGACGGCAACGGCAACTTCAACTTCGGCGTGACCGAGCAGATCATCTTTCCGGAAATCGAGTACGAAAAGGTCGACGCGCTGCGCGGCATGAACATCACCATCACCACGACGGCGAAGAACGACGAGCAGGGCAAGGCGTTGCTCGACGCGTTCAACTTCCCGTTCCGCAAGTAAGGCAGGCGAGACCCATGGCCAAGACCAACATGATCGAGCGCGAGAAGAAGCGCGCCGCACTCGCTGCCCGTTACGCGAAGAAGCGTGCATCGCTGAAGGAAACGATCTCCAGCGTGACCGCGTCGGACGAAGAGAAGGAAAAGGCGGTCGTCGCGCTGCAGAAGCTGCCGCGCGACTCGAGCAAGAGCCGCCAGCGCAACCGTTGCCAGCTCACCGGCCGTTCGCGCGGTGTCTACAAGAAGTTCGGCCTCGGCCGTCACAAGCTGCGTGAAGCGGCCAACCGCGGCGAAGTGCCGGGTCTGAAAAAGGCCAGCTGGTAAGAGGATTATTGATTATGAGCATGACCGATCCTATCGCCGACTTCCTGACCCGCATCCGCAACGCGCAGGCCGCCCGCAAGAAGCAGGTGTCCGCGCCGTCGTCGAAGGTCAAGGAAGCGATCGCCGCCGTCCTCAAGGACGAAGGCTACATCACCGACTTCAACGTCACCGCCGATGGTGCCAAGAAGACCATCACGCTGGCCCTCAAGTATTTCCAGGGCAAGCCGGTGATCGAGCACATCCAGCGCGTGTCCAAGCCGGCGCTGCGCGTGTACAAGGGCAAGGACGAGCTGCCGAAGGTCCTCGGCGGTCTCGGCGTCGCCATCGTCTCCACGCCGAAGGGTGTGGTCAGCGACAGCAAGGCGCGTGCGGCCGGTCTCGGCGGCGAAGTGCTCTGCATCGTTTCTTAAGGAAAGCACCATGTCCCGCGTAGCCAAAATGCCGGTGAAACTACCGGCCGGCGTCCAGGTCAGCAAGGCCAATGGCCAGCTGACCGTCAAGAGCGCCAAGACCAGCCTGACGATCAACGTGCCGCCGAAGGTCGAGATCGATGTCAACGGTGACGTGATCACCGTTGCGGCCGCCTCGGTGACCGCCGACAAGATGCAGGCCGGCACGTTCCGCGCGCTGCTGAACAATGCCGTGGTCGGCGTGTCGGCCGGTTACGAGAAGAAGCTGCAGCTGGTCGGCGTCGGTTATCGCGCCGCTGCCGCGGGCAGGAAGGTCAATCTCTCGCTCGGCTTCTCGCACCCCATTGAATATCCGGTTCCGGACGGCATCACGGTGGAAACGCCGACGCAGACCGAAGTGATCGTCAAGGGTGCAGACAAGAAGATGGTCGGCCAGGTTGCCGCCGACATCCGCGGTTTCCGCCCGCCGGAGCCTTACAAGGGCAAGGGCGTGCGTTATTCCACCGAGAAGGTGGAACTCAAGGAAGCGAAGAAGAAATAACGCGTTCGCGTGGCGGGTCCCCCTTCGGACCGCGCTGCGCACATGGACCGGATTACTTCTCGCAAACATTTTGGTATCGACCAGAAAGTTGGAATCATGAAGGACAAGAAGCAGACCCGCATTCGCCGCGCCCGCCGCACGCGCGCTCATATCCGCGAGCTGGGCGTGCATCGCCTGGCGATCCACCGCACGCCGCAGCACATCTATGCGCAGATCATCGCGCCGGACGCGTCGGTCACGGTGGTCAGCGCCTCGACCGTGGAAAAGGCGGTTGCCGAAGGCCTGGAGGGTACGGGCAACGTCGCCGCCGCCAAGAAGGTTGGCGAAGCGATCGCGACGCGTGCCAAGGAAAAGGGCATCACCAAGGTGGCCTTCGACCGTGCGGGTTTCCAATATCACGGCCGCATCAAGGCCCTGGCCGATGCCGCGCGTGAAGCCGGCCTGGAGTTCTAAGAAATGGCGAACCAACACAGCTACGACAGCCAGCAGGGCAGCGATTTCAAGGAAAAGCTGATTACCGTCAATCGCGTGTCGAAGACGGTCAAGGGCGGCAAGCAGTTCGCGTTCACCGCGCTGACGGTCGTCGGTGACGGCGCCGGCCGCGTCGGCTTCGGCTACGGCAAGGCGCGCGAAGTGCCGCAGGCCATCTCGAAGGCGATGGACCAGGCTCGCAAGAACATGGTGTCGGTCGCACTCAAGGGCCTGACCGTGCAGCACGAGATCTGGGGCCAGCACGGTGCCGCCAAGGTGTTCGTGCGTCCGGCCTCCGACGGTACCGGCGTGATCGCCGGTGGCGCGATGCGTGCCGTGTTCGAAGTCGCCGGTGTGCAGAACGTGCTCGCCAAGGCGCTCGGCTCGCGCAACCCGATCAATCTGGTGCGCGCGACGATGGATGCGCTGACCAAGATGAACATTCCGTCGGAAATGGCCGCGAAGCGCGGCAAGACCGTCGAAGAACTCCTCGGCTAAAGAACGAGAACGACCATGACCGCTCCCAAGCAGATCAAGCTGACGCTGATCCGTAGCCTTGCCAAGCGTCTGCCCAAGCATCAGGCCTGCGTGCGCGGCCTGGGCCTCAGCCGCATGCACCAGTCGCGCATTGTTGCCGCCACGCCCGAGAACATGGGCATGGTGAACAAGGTGTCGTACATGCTGCGCATCGAAGAAGTCGCCTGAACGCGACCTCGACAGGATCCACGGAAATGAAACTGAATAGCATCAAGCCGGGCAAGGGCGCCAAGACCAAGAAGGTCCGCGTTGCCCGTGGTATCGGCTCGGGCCTGGGCAAGACCGCAGGCCGCGGCCACAAGGGTCAGACCGCGCGCTCGGGCGGCTATCACAAGGTCGGCTTCGAGGGCGGCCAGATGCCGATCCAGCGCCGCCTGCCGAAGCGTGGCTTCAAGTCGCCGATCAAGTCGCTGACCGCGGAAGTGCGTCTCTCGGAAATCGAGAAGATGACCGTGACGGAGATCGATCTCGCCGTGCTCAAGGCGGCGAACATCGTGCCGGCCGGCACGCAGACCGCCAAGATCATCAAGTCCGGCGAGCTGAGCCGCAAGGTCGCGCTCAAGGGCGTGCTTGTCACCAAGGGTGCCCGCGAAGTGATCACCGCCGCCGGCGGTTCGATCGCCGAGTAAGGACGAACCACGGTCATGGCCAAGAACCCGGGCATGTCAGGCGGCGCGATGCCGGACCTGAGCAGAATGAGCGAGGTGCGCAATCGCCTGCTCTTCCTGCTCGGTGCGATCATCGTCTACCGCATCGGCAGCTTCATCCCGGTGCCGGGTATCGATCCGGTGCAGCTGGCGGCCCTGTTCAATCAGAGCAAGGGCACGATCCTGGACATGTTCAACATGTTCTCGGGTGGTGCGCTGCGGCGCCTGTCGATCTTCGCGCTCGGCGTGATGCCGTACATCTCGGCCAGCATCATCGTGCAGCTGATGGCGACGGTCGTGCCGCAGCTCAAGGATCTGAAGAAGGAAGGCGAGTCCGGTCGCCGCCAGATCACCAAGTACACGCGCTACGGCACGTTGGGTCTGGCGATCTTCCAGTCGTTCGGCGCGGCGCTGGCCCTGCAGAAGTCCGGCGTGGCAATCAACGTCGGCTTCGGCTTCCTGTTCGTGGCGACGATCAGCCTCGTCACCGGCACCATGTTCCTGATGTGGCTCGGTGAGCAGATCACCGAGCGCGGCGTCGGCAACGGCATCTCGATGATCATCTTCGCCGGCATCGTCGCCGGTTTTCCGCGGGCGCTGGGTGCGACCGCGCAGCTGGTCAGTGAAGGCTCGATCGGCGGCTTCACGGTCATCGCCGTGCTGGGTCTGGTTGCCGTGGTGACCTGGGGGGTGGTGTTTTTCGAGAGTGCGCAGCGGCGCATCCCGATTCACCATGCGCGTCGCCAGCAGGGTCGCAAGATCTTTGCCGCGCAGACCCAGCATCTGCCGCTGAAGCTGAACATGTCGGGCGTCATTCCGCCGATCTTCGCGTCGTCGATCATCCTGTTTCCTGCCTCGCTGGTACAGTTCTTCGGCAACGGTGGCGCCTCCGGTGCGAGCGGCGTGCTGCAGAAGGTGGCCAATGCGCTGTCGCCGGGCCAGCCGCTGTACACCTTGCTGTACGGTCTGCTGATCATTTTCTTCTGCTTCTTCTACACGGCGCTGGTGTTCGACTCGCGCGAAACCGCCGACAACCTGAAGAAGTCCGGCGCCTTCATTCCGGGCGTGCGTCCGGGGGCGATGACGGCGAAGTACATCGACACGGTGCTGACGCGCCTGACGGTGGTCGGATCGCTGTACATCCTGGTGATCTGCCTGGTGCCGGAAATCCTGCGGACCTTCGTCAGCAGCATTCCGTTCTACTTCGGCGGCACGTCGCTGCTGATTACGGTGGTGGTGGTGATGGATTTCATGGCGCAGCTGCAGGCGCACATGACCTCGCACCAGTACGAAGGCCTGATGAAGAAGGCCAACCTGAAGTCTCTGGGACCGGCGCAGAGCCGTTAGTCCCGATTACCTAGTCCAGAGGTCAGTCATGAAAGTCCGTGCATCGGTCAAGAAAATCTGCCGGAACTGCAAGGTCGTCCGTCGCAATGGCGTCGTGCGCATCCTCTGCACCGATCCGCGTCACAAGCAGCGCCAGGGCTGAAGCCCGTCGCTGTTTGATTCGGTCCCAGTGAATCAATATAATGTGCGGCTTTTCGCGCGTTAGGCATCAATCGAGGTAGGACATGGCACGTATCGCGGGCGTCAACATCCCGGATAGAAAGCACACGGTGATCGCGCTGCAGTCGATCTACGGCATCGGCAAGACGCGCAGCAAGCAGATCTGCGCGGCGGCCGGTATCGATCCGGCAGTGCAGATCCGTTCGCTGACCGAAGGCGAGCTGGAAAAGCTGCGCACCGAAATCGGCAAGCTCATCGTCGAAGGTGACCTGCGCCGCGAAGTGTCGATGAGCATCAAGCGACTGATCGACCTCGGTTCCTACCGTGGGCTGCGTCATCGCCGTGGTCTGCCGGTGCGCGGTCAGCGTACCCGTACCAATGCGCGCACCCGCAAGGGTCCTCGTCGCGGCACCGTCGCGACCGCCAAGAAATAATCTGAGAGCCGGACAAGTACATGGCTAACCCGTCTGCCGCCAACACGGCCAAGCGCAAGAAGGTCAAGAAGAACGTCACCGATGCGGTGGCGCATATTCATGCCTCTTTCAACAACACGATCATCCTGATCACCGACCGCCAGGGCAATGCCCTGTCGTGGAGCACGGCCGGCGCGGCGGGCTTCAAGGGTTCGCGCAAGTCGACGCCGTTCGCGGCGCAGGTTGCAGCCGACAAGGCCGGCCAGGCGGCCGCCGAACACGGCGTCAAGAACATCGAAGTCCGCGTCAAGGGCCCTGGCCCGGGTCGCGAATCGGCCGTGCGCGCGCTCAATGCCGCCGGTTTCAAGATCACCAACATCACCGACGTCACGCCGATTCCGCATAACGGCTGCCGGCCGGCCAAGCGCCGCCGCGTGTAAGGAGAGAAACCATGGCTCGTTACATTGGACCGAAGTGCAAGCTGTCCCGCCGCGCCGGCACCGATCTGCTGCTGAAGTCGCGTGCCCGTTCGATCGACAGCAAGTGCAACATGGAGACCCGTCCGGGTCAGCATGGTGCCGCCAAGACCCGTCTGTCGGATTACGCCCTGCAGCTGCGCGAGAAGCAGAAGCTCAAGCAGATGTACGGCGTGCTCGAAAAGCAGTTCCGCAACTACTACCTGAAGGCTTCTTCGAAGAAGGGCTCGACGGGCGTGCTGCTGCTGCAGATGCTCGAGTCGCGTCTCGACAACGTCGTCTACCGCATGGGGTTCTCGCGTACCCGCGCCGAAGCCCGTCAGCTGGTGTCGCACAAGTCGGTGGTCGTCAACGGCAAGCTCGTCAACATCGCGTCGTACCAGGTCAAATCCGGTGACGTCGTCGAGATCCGCGAAGCGTCGCGCAACCAGTCGCGCATCGTCGAAGCGCTGTCGATCGCCACGCAGGCCGGTCTGGCCGACTGGGTCGACGTCGACGAGAAGGGTCTGAAGGGCACCTTCAAGGCCGTGCCGACGCGCGATCAGATCCTGCCGGACATCAACGAGGCGCTGGTCGTCGAGTTGTACTCGAAGTAGTCGTTCGAGTCCTCGTCAGCCAAGCCCGTTTCACGAATAGAGGTACATCATGCAGAACGTTGTCGCAGACCTGCTCAAGCCGCGCCAGATCGACGTCGAAGTCGTTTCGCCGAGCCACGCGCGTGTCGCGCTGGAACCGATGGAACGCGGCTTCGGCCATACGCTGGGCAATGCCCTGCGCCGCATCCTGCTGTCGTCGATCCCGGGCGCCGCGATCACCGAAGTGCAGATCGACGGTGTCGTGCACGAGTACAGTGCGGTCGAAGGCGTGCAGGAAGACGTCCTCGACATCCTGTTGAACATCAAGAACATCGCGATCCGCATGCACTCGCGCGAAGAAGCGACGCTGCGTCTCGAGAAGTCGGGCACGGGCCCGGTCACCGCCGGCGACATCAAGCTCGACCACGATGTCGAGATCGTCAATCCGGAACTGGTGCTCGCCAACCTCACCGGCGGCAAGCTGAACGTGACGCTGAAAGTCACGCGCGGCCGCGGCTACGTGCCGGCCGCCAGCGCGACGCGCGAAGAAGATGTCCGCGGCGTTGGCGTGCTGAAGCTGGATGCCAGCTACAGCCCGGTGCGTCGCGTCAGCTACGCGGTCGAGCGCGCCCGCGTTGCCCAGCGCACCGACCTCGACAAGCTGATCCTGGATGTCGACACGAATGGCGGCATCGAGCCGGCGGAAGCCGTGCGCCTGGCGGCGCGCATCCTGCGTGACCAGCTGTCGGTGTTCGTCGACCTCGAGGCCGAAGCTGCGCAGGCCGCTGCGGTGCCGGGCAAGAAGGAGCTGTCGCCGATCCTGTTCCGTCCGATCGATGATCTCGAACTGACGGTGCGTTCGGCCAATTGCCTCAAGGCCGAGAACATCTACTACATCGGTGATCTGGTGCAGCGCACCGAGATGGAACTGATGAAGACGCCGAACCTCGGCAAGAAGTCGCTCAACGAAATCAAGGAAGCCCTTCGCTCGCACGAACTGGATCTCGGCATGAAGCTCGAGAACTGGTCGTCGCCGAAAGTGCCCGCCTAAGTAGAAGCTTTTAGGGAAACCCAGCCATGCGTCACAAGATGTCGGGCCGCGCTTTCGGCCGCACTCCCAGCCACCGCAAAGCGACGATGCAGGCGATCGCGGTTGCGCTGTTCGAGCACGAGCTCATCAAGACCACGCTGCCGAAGGCCAAGGAGCTGCGCCGTCTGGCCGAGCCGTTGATCACCCGCGCGAAGACCGATTCGGTCCATAACCGCCGCCTGGCGTTCGCGCGCCTGCGCGATCGCGATGCGGTGCAGAAGCTGTTCAATGAGCTGGGCCCGCGCTACAACACGCGCCCGGGCGGCTATCTGCGCATTCTCAAGTGCGGCTTCCGTGCCGGCGACGATGCGCCGATGGCCTACGTCGAGCTCGTCGACCGTCCGGCCGGTGCCGGGGCTGCTGCTGCCGAGTGATATCGGTTTTTGCGGTGCAAGGAACGGGCGCTTCGGCGCCCGTTTTGCTTTCTGCACTTCCTTCAGAACCCGGCGATCGGCCGCCCCGGGCGTCACAGCGCGGGGCCGGCCGCCGCGTCGTCAGCGTGTGCCCGGGACGCCCGCGGCCAGCGCGCTGCGCAAGCTGAGGTTCAGGGCCTGCGCCGCAGCGGCGTAGGCAGCGCGGTCGCCACGATCAAGGCCGGCGCTCAGTTGTTCGAGCCGTTGCGCGATCTGCGTACGCTGTGCCGGATCGAGCGCATGTTCGTCCGCCAGCAGCGCGCGTACCGCAGAATCGTTGAGCCGCGGGCGAGTGCGCCCCGCCGTGTCGCGGGCTTCTGCCGGGCGATGACAGCTGTCGCAGCGGAAGAAGCTGAACTCGGGGAAGACGCCGTTCACGCCGGCCGTCGAGCGTGCCAGCGCGCCCGCCCAGTCGGCCGCGTGCTGCAAGCGATCGAACGAAGCCTGCACCCCCGCCTCCGGCGGATGCTTGCGCGCGATGTAGTCGGCGTCCACCGTGTAATGCTTCGGCCACTTCTCCAGATAGCTCGCCAGATCGTCAGCGAATGCCGGGTGGCCGGCGGCCATCAGCCGGTGATCGGCCCCGCGCGCGCCGAACTCGTGGCAGCCAGCGCAGAGCTGCGCGCGTGCGGCGGGCGCTGCGGTGGGATAGAAACCCTGGCCGAGCAGCGACGCCATGTCCGCGTCTGGCGCGGTATGCATCCCGATCCATTTCTGCGCGGCACCGTGGCAGGCCTCGCAGCCAACACCTTCGCCGATGCTGAACTGCGGCCCGCGTTGTGCGGCCGGGATGTTTTCTGCGTGGCAGCCCAGGCAGAGCGGCATTTTCGTGGCATCGCCGGCGCCGAGCCGCGCGGCAATCGCCCGGCCCCGGTCGCCATCGAGGACCGAGAATGCCTGGGCATGCCGGTCGTGGTCACGCCAGACGAAATACTCGTTCTGTTGCACGGGCGACACGAGCCAGGGTTTGACCGAGCCGTGGCAGGTGCTTTGTGCGCAACTGCCGACTCCAACGTGCGCGTAGCTGTCGCTCGGCAGCGCATCCGTGGCGCCGGCGACACCGGCGGCCAGTGCTGCGGCGAGAATCAATCCGGCGCGCAGGAATCGGTGGGCATTCTTCATGATTCGCGCTCCTATTCGACCTCGAACTCGGTCGCCTGCGGATGAATATCGATCATCCATTGGTTCATGCTCCGTTCCATTTCCGGGGTGGCGCCGCAGAAACGCATGAAGTAGATCGGCTCCGCGCGTGAACGCAGACGCACCTGCAGGACATATTTGCCGGCTTGCTTCATCAGTTCGGCGGGCACGGTGTAGCGCGCTTCGCGCTGACCGAGTGGCGGGATGCTGCGCTGTTCCATGCGGATCAGCGGCGGATGATTGAGCACGGTGGTGGGTACGCCAGAGGGGCGGATGAACGGCAACTGGTCCACGTCGAAGTTGACCGGCAGATACATTTCGCGATCAGTGCCGACCACGTTTGTGGTGAGGAACTTGGTCTGCAGATTGAACAGCTGGTCGTCGAGCGCGATCTTGCCCTTGGCATAGTCCAGCGAGTGCAGATCGGCCATGTCGCCGTTGGAGTCCACATAACCCGATTCGAAGACGCGTCGGCCGTCCGGTCCGACCAGTACGACGTCCAGCCAGATTTCCGGCTGCGCGCCGAGCGAACCGGACGGCAGGTTGTGCCCGGGGTCGATGTTCACGACGTTGTAGTGGAATCGCAGCGCATGACCGCTGCGCGCCACCGTATCGAAGATCGGGCCGTCGAGACGCGAGCCGTTCTCCAGCACCGCAATGCGAGAGCGGCGCTTGGCTTCAAGCAGCTTGCTGTTGTCGTCGATGATGCTGCGTGCCGCTTCGCGTTGCGCGCGCTCGGTCCACGGCGCCGGGAAATCCGGTGCCGCGATGCGACCCTGTGCGACTGCGTCCTCCCACTCCGCCTTGCCCCAGTCCGAGCGGTAGTCGAACTGCAGCCATTGCTCGATGCTCCAGTGCAGCGCTTTGGGGTTGAACGGAAACAGGCCCGGATGGGCGATCGGATAGCCGGGGCCGAAGAACATGTGATTGGAATGCTTCTGGCTGTCCGATCCCACGACCTGGCCGTTGACGATCGCAATTGGCCAGGTTTCGTAGCCAAGCGATCGTCCCGGCACTTTGCCCATGTGACAGTCCTGGCAGGTGACGCCTTTGGCGAACGCGGGAGAGTCCCGGTACTGGTCCCAGACGACTTCCAGCTTGATGCCGGGATGCACCGCCACCTGATGGCAGGACACGCAGAATTCCGAACGCGAGATCGTCTCGAAACGGATCGGCGCCGAGTGGATGGGGCGCCCTTCCTGCCCGGGTGACAGCGCGACGTCGTAGCGCTGCGAATCCGCCACGACTTCGCCGTAATGGGTGCCGCGTCCGGCGCCGTAGACCGGGTCGTTGATGCTGCCCGGCAGTACTTCGCGCTCGCCGTTGACCTTGTTGAATTCCTTGTTGACGCGATGGCAGGTGACACAGGTGATGCCCTCGCGCGACACTTCGCTGCGCTGCCACAGCGGCCGTTCGCGCGGTTCGCCGAGCTGTGTGCCGATCTGCTGGTGGCAGCGTACGCAGAACGTGCCGATGGTGCCGGACGAAAGCGTGCTGATGGTCTGCTCGAACTTGTGGAACATCGGCGAGATCGAGGCATAGGCGTGGTTGGAGACCGACCACTCCCAGAACACCTTCGTATGGCAGGCGCCGCACTCGCGGGCACTCGGAAAGGGGTTGTTGGCGAACACCGCGGCATGCGGATCGACTGTCGGCGCCGCGGTCGCCGCAGTTGCGGCATCAGGTGCGGGTGCGGTGTCGGCCGATTGCGCGAGCGCGCCGTCGCCGTAACCGGCGAGTGCCAGCAGAACCGTGCAAAGCAGTAGGAACCTGTTCATGTCGGAGCCTCAGAACTTGCGCCGGAATTCGAGGCGGATGCCGCTGAAATCCGGCTGACCCTCGCTGCGCAGGCCGTAGTTGAAGTCGGTGCGCATGATCCATGCCTTGGTGAGATTCTGCTGGTAGCGCAGACCGAACGCGCTCTGGCGGATCGGACGCTTGCCGCCATCATCGTTGCCGTGCGGAATCACGCTGGCGAATTCGGCCACCACCTGACGGTCGAGGCTGAACAGATATTCGATGCCGAGCGCGCCGCCCAGCGTGTCCTGTGCACTGGCATCGAGATTGGGAAAGCCGGTGAGTCCGTCGGTCTGGAAGTTGATGCCGGTGTTCGCGAGCAGCCCACCGGCGTCGGCGGCGCGCGCCAGCGATTGCGGGTGGTGTTCGCCGAACCAGAGATTGAGATAAGGCACCAGCGTCAGCTCGTGCGCGGTGACGAAGGAATTCTCCACCAGGAGCACGTAGCCGTCGGCCGTGTGAGCGGCGCCGGGCGGCGGTTTCTGGCCGAAGTTGACGATGGCTCGGACGCTGTTCGACAGCACGCCGGCGTAGCGCCGCGTGAAGGCCAGGGTCAGATTGTGATAACCGAAATCACCACCGCCGGCGAAGTGCCGCGTATCGCGCGTGTAGCCGTAGCCTGCTTCCAGATAGCCACGCAGCAGCTCCGCGAATATCGCGGTGCCGACGATCTGCCCGGCGCTGTCGTCCAGCGTACCGTCGGCATTGCGCAGGGCCCCACTGGCGACGATGCCGCCGGCGCCGAACACCGTTATGTCCATGTTGCTGATGTTCAGCGCCGCGCTGTTGCGCGCCGGAATCGTGAATGCCGCACCGGTCATCGCATCGTTCATCCAGATTCCGTTCTGCACGAAAAACGGCACGAAGCCGGCAGTCACCGGCAGATCCCAGTGCTGGTCGCGACCGGTGAAGCCGGCCATCATCGCCGCCAGATCGCCTTCGAAGAATGCGGTCTTGAGGTTGCCGTTGAGTTGGCTGTGAAATCCGTCGTCGTCCGGCTTCTTCTGTCCGGAGAACTGATAGCGGGTAAAGCGGCCGCCGCGGTCCAGCGGCCGCATCGACCAGTGGAAGCGCTCGGTTGACGTGACCGCCAGATCGAAGTCCAGATTCAGACGCGTCGCCAGTTGCGAGATGCGGTTGTCGCCGGCATCGTTGGCGGCGATCGCGCTGCGCCAGTCGCCGAACACGAGGAACTGTGGGCGCGCCAGATTCTTCGCGCCGAACCAGTCGCGCGCCGGCGGCAGCGGGCCGGCCTCGTACTGCGGATAGCCGAACTCGAACAGCGGCCGAGGGCTGTTTTCGATTTTGGATTTGCCACCGTAGATCACACGTTGCGCCTCGGCGTCGTAGTCCTCTCCGTAGTGCGGGTCCGCCGAGAAGCGCGAAGGGTCGTAGGGCACGGTCCGCAGCGCGCCGTAGGACTCCGTGTCGGCGTCGTCTGTCGACGTCGGGGCGGTATCAGCCGGGGCCAGCAACTCGGGCGGCGCTTCGCTCAAACGGAAGGGCGATGCCGACACGTCGTCGACCTCGTCGGCCACGGCGGCCAATGGCGCCAGCAGCCAGCAGCCTGCGAGCATTCCCGCTGCACCGAGTTGCCGAAGTTTCATGGCTGTTGCGCCTCCCGCGCCGTGAGCAGCTTGCGTGTGCGCTGCGCCAGCGGATCATCCCCGCCCCCAGGGTGATAGCGGTGACAGTCCAGACAGGTCGACTGGATGATCGCCCCGCTGCCGGGATCGCCGTGGCAGGTCTGACAGCGGGACAGCGACGGCAGCATCAGCTCATTGCTGGTGTGCGACTGGCTCGCGGCGTGGCAGCTCTCGCAACTTTCGCCGCGATGGGCCGTGTGATCGAACGCCGTGGCGTGCGCCAGGCGCTTGCCCGCCGGTGGTGTCACCGGCGCCACGCGCCAGGGCATTGCGATATCGCCGGTCGGCTCCACCGCATGACAGACCTTGCAGGTGCGTTGCGTGAACACCTCGTCGATCACCTGCGTTGCGCGCTGATCGGCCCACGCGCGCGTCGGGCGAGGCGCACCGGCATTGCGCCGGTCGCCGCTCAGCGCCTCGTGCGCGTAGAAGCCGCGAATCTCGGCGACGACCTGCTCCGACGCGCCGTGCGTCAGCGTGCGGTCCGGGAAGTCCGGATCGAAATCGAGCCGATGGCATTGCGAGCAGTGCTTTTCCATGCTCACAGGCTTGAAGGCGCGGCCTTGCTCGTCGGGCTCGTGACAGTTCGAGCATTCCAGGCGCCGCATGCCGTCCGGGCTGCGTATGCCGGCGCTGGCCAGATGCAGGTCGTGCGGGAACTTCAGACTGTTGTCGTCGTGCAGCGCCTGTGCATCGTTCTGGCTGACTTCAATCCAGTCGAACGACGCAGTCCGATCGTCGAAACGCGCCACCTGCGGCCGGAAGGCCGGGTGCTGGCTCGTGAAGCTCGGTGCCGCTGGCGATCCGGTGGCCGCCGCCGTCGCGCTGCCGTGGCAGCTCATGCAGACGCTGTTGTCGTGGACGGCAGCCTGCTGCGGACTCTCGTGCATGCGGTGACAGTCACTGCAGGCCAACCCGGTAGCCGCAGGCAGATCGTGATGCGCGTTGCGCATGTGGTCGGCGGCGGTCTGCACATGACATTGCCGGCAGGTTTCGTCGTTCACCTTGATGAAAGCCTGGCGGTGGCACGCGCCGCAATCCTTGCCGAGAAAGGCATGGGCCGGCGTCAGCGGCGAGGGCATCCATGCCGCATCGGTCGGCACGGGCAGCTTTGTGTGCGGCGATGTGTGCAACGCATAGCGCAGCAGCAGCGGGCTCAGCAGGCAGGCGACCAGCACGAGCAGAAATGCACTCCAGCCGATTGTGCGCATCGGCATTTGCGGCGTGAGCCGCGCGCGCAGCGCGTCCAGCCGTTCGCTGCGCGCGGATTTGGCGCTCAGGCGCTCCTCGATATCGATCGTCAGTTCGGCATCGGATGTGCCGCTGCCCAGCGTGAGGCGGTAGCGCCCGCAGTCGACGACATCGCCGGGTCCAAGCAGCGCTTCGGCGACCATGCGCTCGTTGACGCGCAATTCGGGGCGGCCGCGCGCGCGCAGCAGATAGCCATTGGCAACGCGACTCAGCTCCGCGTGTGCCAGGCCGAGTTGCAGGTCATTGAGCTCGATATCCTGATCGCTGCCGCGGCCGATGCGCAGCAGTCCGGTGTCGACCAGCCGGCCGAGTGCGACGGTCTGGTCGGCGGCAGCGTGCAGTTCGCGGATCAGAATGCGCATCGGCTCACCAATAGATGAAGACCGCGACAATGTGCGCGATCAGGGCGGCGAGCAGCGCCAGCGTCAGCGGGACGTGCAGGTAAAGCCAGACCCGCATGCGGGCATGCAGCCGCAGATCCTCGTTGATGCGTTCGACCAGCGCATTGCGCTGCGCGAGCACATCGAGCAGCTGCCGGGCATCGCCGACGCCGCTCCGCAGTTTGTCGGCGCGGGTGATCCGCGAGGCCATGAACATCACCGTCGAGGTCGCGGGCAAATCCTGCGAGCGCTCGCCTTCGAGCTTGCTGCGGAACATGGGGGGCAACAGGCTTGCGACGTCGGTCTGCGGTCTGATGCCGCGCAGCTGCTGGAGGAAGTTTCCGCCGATGCGCAGGCGGTCATTCGAGCGCAGCACCACGCGATGCACGTCGGCCCCCAGGCGGTCGGCGATCGCCAGTGCCTGCTCTCCGAGATCGAAGACTTCGGCCAGCCAGGCGTCGCGATTGCCCTGTGCGTGATGGCGCGTGATCGCCGACGGGTAGCGCGAGTAGGCGATCACGCCGTAGGCTCCGCTGGCAATCACGCACAGCATCAAGACGTACGCCAGCGTGTGAATGTTCCAGCCGAAATGCAGGCCGGTGTGCAGCGTGCCGACCAGCAGCAGGGCCAGACCCAGATAGACGTGCGCCGACAGCCATCCTTGCACCGGCGCGCCACTTGACCGATAGCGGCGTTTGCGAACGCCGAGCCATGCCAGCCACACAACCAGCGCCGCGCCGATCGTGCCGAGCGCATAGCCGAGCCAGGTTCCGCCGTTTGGTGCACCGTGCGGGTGGTGCAAGACATAGGCGAGACCACTGATTGCCGCCAGCGCCGCGGCGACATACGCCCATCGTCCGCGTCGATAGAGCAGAAAGCCCGTATGCATCTGCGGCGTCGGAGCGCTCATGATGACGTCAGCCTTCGCGCGCGAGTTGCAGGAAACTTGCCGGATCGACGCGCAGCGCCGCACCGGTCGGGCAGGCGCGGACGCAGGCCGGGCCACCCGACTGGTCCTTGCACATGTCGCACTTCGCCGCCTTTTTGGCGGGCGCGTCACCGGATTTCGTCTTCGGTGGTGTCCAGCGGCCGGGCTCGTCGCCGCCGAACATCATCCAGCGCCAGAGGCTGGGGCTGGTCTGGCTCTCGGCGCCCATCTGGATGACCCCGTAAGGGCAATTGCGCTGGCAATTGCCGCAGCCGATGCAGGCATCGCTGATGTAGACCTCGCCACCGGGCGCACGATGGATGGCGTCCGGCGGGCAGTCCTTCATGCAGTGCGGGTGCTCGCAGTGCCGGCACGAGGTCGGTACGTGAAGATCGCCGAACGTCGGGCCGGCCTCGCGGTCGAGGCGTCCGACGTTGCCGTGGGTATCGGCACAGGCGCGCTCGCACTGATCGCAGCGAATGCACAACGACTCGTCGATCAGCAGCACGTCGGTCGCCTCGCCGAGCCCCTGCGACATCAGAAAGCTGACGACGCCGCTGTGCGCGCTGTCCTGCTGGCCCTCGACGTTTTGCGTGACGCGGTCCTTGTAAACCGCGCGCAGATCTTCACGCAGCCCGGTGCGGCGCGCCATCACGGCCTGCACCAGTTCGCCGTCGAGGCGGATGGCATCGACCGCCACGGCCGCGCGCACGCTGGCCGAACGTCGCTCGCGACTGATCAGTGCCATCTCGCCGACGTACTGTCCGGCGGCAACGTACGCGAGCACGACTTCGCGACCACCGATCTGTCGCGACACCATGACCGAGCCGCGCCGGATCAGATAGAGAGCGTCGCCCGGGTCCCCTTCATTGAACAGGATCTCGGAGGCCTTGAAGCTGACCAGCGTGGCGCTGGCGGTGAACTGCTCGATGTCTTCGTCGGTGAGGTCGGGCGTAAGGCGGGCCCGCAGCGCGCGCTTGAGAAAGGCCTCGTCGATGACGCGCTTCACCGCGCTCACCGAGTTGATGAGCTTGTTCATCGAGCGACGCGGCGTTTCGACCAGCACGCAGGCCCGTCCGGCATAGACCGTGGCCGAGCGACGACGCCCGGAAATCAGGCTCATCTCGCCGAAGAATTCACCCTGGCCGAGCTTGAGGCGACGCTCGGGGTGCTCGGCATCGATCTCGATTTCGACCTCGCCGTTGACGACCGAATAAAAACTGTCCGTGTAGTCGTTGAGCCTGAAGATCACATCGCCCGGTTTTGGCGTGCGAATTTCCGAATCGAGCAGGAACTCACGCAGCTGCAACGGTGTCAGCGGTGTCAGCACGGGCGCACGGCGGCGGATACTCGCCAGTGCCGCTTCCGGATCGCTCGCCCACTGGGACACGCCGGCGAACTTGGCGCGCAGCAGTGGCGCATCCGCCGGTTCCACGGCGCGGCCTTCGATGAATTCGATGACCTCGTAGCCCTGATTCATCGCCTGCTTGATCAGCGGGAACCCGGCCAGTGCGCCGATGATGTAAAGACCCTCGACATTGGATTCGTATTGCGGCGAAACCGCCGGCACTGAATTGGGGTCCTGGCTCGGAAAAACCACGCCGCAGGCTTCGACGAACTTGCGGGGCGGCACGGCGCCGAGGCGCGCGATCACGCGATTGCACTTCAGTTCGACTTCACCCTTCGCGCTCGACAGTTTCAGGACGCCACCGCGGCCTTTGCCGGCGTCGGTCACGCTGTCGACGCCGCTGTCGTAGAAGCACTGCACGCGACCGTCCTCGATCGCCTTGAGGATGGCCGTGTTGTTGGCAGGCTTTGCACGATCGAATTCGTCGCGTCGATTGACGATGTAGACCTTGTTTTGCGATGCCAGGGCGAGCGCGTTTTCGATCGCGGCGTCGCCGGCGCCGATCACGACGATGGTTTCGCCGCGATATTCGTCCGGGTCGTCGAGCTGGTATTGCACCCAGGCGAGGTCTTCGCCCGGACAACCGAGCTTGCGCAGATTGCCCTGCAGTCCGATCGCCAGTACCACAAATTCGGCGCCGATCGTTTCGCCGTTGCTCAGCGAAATCCTGAAGTCGCCCCGCCGGCCGGCAATGGCCGTGACGGTGGCCTGGTGACGGACCGAGACGCCGTGATCGCGGACGCCGTCCGCCCAGGCCGACAGTATCTGTTCGCGCTTGCCGGCCCCGAACGGCAGGTCGGCGCGCAGAGGCAGCACGTCCGGCTCGGCCATGACGTGCTTGCCTTTCTGATAGCGATGAATGGTGTTGGAGAGATGGGGTTCGGCCTCGAGCAGCAGGTGCGAAACCTTCGTGGCTGCGGCGCGAGCCGCTGCAGCCAGTCCCGCCGGCCCGGAGCCGACGATCGCGACTTTTACTGCGTTCCCCCCCACGGAGACCCCCTGTCCGGCAACAGACACTGCCCGATCCCAGTCTATCCTGACGGATGCGGTCTTCGCCTCCGGGCGTGACGGCCTTGGAACTTGAAAACGGTGACGGACGTCACACTCGCCTGTGGCCATCGTGCGGTCCGGGTCCGGCCCGGTTCGTGATCCGGGCAGGGCGGCATCGGTCGATCCGCCCCTGCGGGCTGCGGACGGTTCAGCGTGCCAGCATCACGCCGACACCGATCCGCGTGACGCTGCGGTTGTAGTCGATCAGGCTGTCGCCGTAGCCGTTGAAGACGTAGACGTTCCAGTACAGGTAGTCGCCGAACGGCACGCTGTAGTTGAATTCGACAGCGCCTTTGTGTGTGGCGGGGTTGCCGCGCACCATCAGTGCCGCCAGATGCTTGCTGGCGAACAATTCCTGTTGAAGGCGGATTTCGCCGTAGCCGTAGTAGCGCGAGATGTCCGGATTGTCGTCGCCGCTGGCATCGTCCGGACTCTTCTTCCTGCTTTCCGGAATGCGGTACCAGGTCTTCAGGTACAGCAGCGTGCGATCCCATTCCTTGTAGGCCGTGAAGTACAGCCGATTCCAGGAGCGCGATTCGGCCACGTCCTGCCCGTTCGACTCATGTTCACCGCCGATATCGAAACCGCAGTTCGGACAGAGATCGAAATGCGGCTTCCAGCGGTAGAACAGCTCCGGGTTGTAATCGGTTTCGCGAAACGGCCGCGATTCGCTGGCGTTGTAGATCTGCCAGAAGGAGCGCTGCGTATACGCGAAGAACAGATTGCTGCTGAACAGGCGCAGCTTGAGACTGATGTCGAAAACGAACTCGCTTTCGTCACGCTTGTAGCGATTGCTGTAAGTGACCGGCAGCAGAAACATCGGTTTGTGAAAGGACACCCGATGCTTGTCGTTGATCAGCGTGAACTCGTCCGGTTCGCGCTGCAGGCTGCTGAACAGGAAGCTGCCGGGGGCCGTTGGCGTCGACGCGCCGGCCGAAGGCGAGCTGCCTGCCGGGTCCGACGTCTCGAAATCGGCCGGGGCGGCATCCGGCGATGCCGGCGGCGCAGCGACGTACGGCACGCTCGGCGTGGGCGCAATGCTGGCGGCGGGGTCTGGCGGCGGCGCCGACTGCGCCCAGGCCGCCGAGCTCAAGAGAAGGGCGACGATCAGCGTGCCGCCGTGACGGATGACAAGCCTGTGCGGGAGCGGCATCGCGAATTCGTATGATGTCATTGGCCGGCGAGCGCATCGACATAGGGTTTCATGACCCGCTCGACGCGATCGATCTGCGCGTAGTGCCGCAGCGCTTCGAGATCGACACGCCCTGCCGCCAGCGCCGCGCGCAAGGCATCGACTGCAAGATGCGGGCCGATCTTGTTGCGGAACTTGAACAGGTCGGCGAGCGTTTTCTCGAGGCAGTAGATCGCCACGTCCACATGTTCGATCAGATGTCGTTCGACGCCGTCGGTAAACGCGGCGTCGCCGAGACGGGCGATGCGCAGGGCCGGGAACTCGACGCGCGGGCGTGCCGCCCTTCGCTCGATCGCGACCGAAATTTCCCGCGCCCGGGGTTCGGCAAGCTTGTGGAATGCCAGCGCCGACTGCAGGCAGATCACGCCGTGCGGCACGGCGCGTGCGACGAGGGCGAGGCTCAAGGGGAAGGACAGCTTGCGCGTTGCCGGCACATAGCTGCCGCGGCCGAGCTTCTTGAGCTGGCCGCGATCACAGAGCCGGCGCAGGTACTCGGCCTGGATGTCATGCGGCGCGAGATCCTTGGGCCGCAGCACGCCCATCTGCTGCGCGAGGGCTAAGATGCGCTCGGACTTGGTCTGTTCGTCCACGCTGTGAATAATCGGCAGCATTCTGAATATCTGTATACATTAAAAAACATTGTTGCTTCCAAGGCAAGCGAAAGATTCGTAAATTCAAGATCGGATATTTCTTGTAACGCAATGAAAAAAATAAAAATAATTTACAAGGCTTGGGATGCTCGCTGACATTGCCCTGTTCCTGGCCGCCGCGGTGCTGTTCGTGCCGCTGTTCCGACGCCTCGGTCTGGGGGCCGTGCTCGGCTATCTCGCCGCCGGCGTGGTGATCGGTCCCGCCGGAATCGGGGCCATCGGCGAACCGGAGCAAGTACTGCATTTCGCCGAGTACGGCGTGATCCTCTTGCTCTTCATCATCGGTCTGGAGTTGCAGCCAAGCCGGCTGTGGGCCATGCGCCGCTCGGTGTTCGGCGTCGGGGCGGCGCAGGTCTTCGTGAGCACGGCGGCACTGGCCGCCGCCGGCCTTGCATTCGGGCTGGATCGGCGGGCCGCGCTCGTGGCCGGATTCGGCCTGGCGATGTCCTCCACCGCACTGGCGCTGCAGATGCTCGGCGAACGTCGTGAGCTGACGACCCGGCATGGCCGCGCAGCTTTTTCCATCCTGCTGTTCCAGGACCTCAGCGTGATTCCGTTCCTCGCCCTGATCCCGCTGCTTGCCGACCGCGGCATGCATGTCGGCGGCGGCAGCTGGGTCAACGCGGCAAAGACGCTTGCCATGTTTTTCGTGGTGGTGCTCGGCGGTCGCTACGCCGTGCGCCCGGTGATGAAACGCGTCGCGGCGGCCGAGACTCCGGAGCTGTTCACGGCAGCTGCGCTGCTGATCGTGATCGGCACGGCATTGGCGATGGCGGCGGTCGGTCTGACGATGTCGCTGGGCGCGTTTCTCGCAGGGGTGCTGTTGTCGGAATCCGAATTCCGTCACGAACTGCAGGCAGACATCGAACCGTTCAAGGGCTTGCTGCTCGGCCTGTTCTTCATCGCGGTCGGCATGTCCGCCGACCTGCATCTGCTGGTCACCAGGCCCCTGCAGATTCTCGGTCTGGTCGTTGCCCTGCTCGCCATCAAGGCCCTAGTCCTGTGGCTGCTGGCGCGTCTCTCCGGTCTCGGCGACGACGCGGCCGGCGCGCTCGCGGCGGCGCTCGCGCAGGGCGGCGAATTCGCGTTCGTGCTGTTCTCGGTCGCGGTCGGCGCCGGCGTGATGCACGCCGATCTGTCGGTGCTGCTGGTGCTGGTGGTGACTATCTCGATGATGGCGACGCCGCCGCTGTTTTCGTTGCAGATGCGCCTTCGTCGACGTCGCGAGGCGCGGCCGTACGACACCATCGACACCGACGAGCACGAGGTACTGATCGCCGGCTTCGGGCCGTTCGGCCAGATCGTCGCGCGCATCCTGCGCGTCAAGCGCATAGGTTTCACGGTGCTCGACAAGGATTTCGAGCATGTCGATTTCGTCCGCCAGTTCGGCAACAAGATCTTCTACGGCGATGCGAGCCGGCTCGATCTTCTGCGCGCCGCGCACGCCGACAAGGCACGTGTGTTCGTGCTGGCGATCCCGGATATCGACGCCTCGTTGCGCACGGCGCAGACGGTGCGGCGACATTTTCCGCAGCTGCGGATCTTCGCGGCCGCGGTCAATCGCCAGCATGCCTTGCAGCTGATGGCGCTAGGCGTCGAGGTCGACGATGTCATCCGGCGCAGCTACTTCTCGTCGCTGGAGATGACGCAAAGGGTACTGACCAGCCTCGGCGACAGCGACGAGGCCGCCCATCATGCGATCGACGTGTTTCGTCGCCACGACGCCGAGGTTCTGCGGCGGCAGTTCGAAGTGCCGCAGGGCGATCTGCAGAAAATGCGGCAGACGACGCAGGATGCCGCGCGCGAGCTCGAAGAGCTGTTTGCCGCCGACCGTGCGCCCGTGGCCGGCGAGGACGCTGCACGGTGAACGGCGATCTGGTCGCGAACACGGTGGTGGCGCTGGTCGCGCTCGGCATGGGCCTGGCGTTCGTATCGGCCGACCGGCGTTCGCCGACCTCCCGCGCACTCGCTGCGACCTACGCCTACATCGGCCTGTCGATCTATCTCAATCTGGCGTGGACCGGCGCCGACATCGACCTGCCGCGCTGGGCGGCCTGGTTCGCGATGCCGGAGGCGGCGGCGACCGTGACCATGCTGGAATGGGTGATCCGCGTCCGGCGCACCGTGCCGGTCAACGCCGATCTCGACACCCGCTTCGGCGATCGCGTGCTGCGCTCCGGACAGGTCGCCGGCGTGCTGTACGGTCTGTTTTCGCTGCTCTGGCCGGAGGTGCGCGTTTCGCATTTCCTGCGCGCAAGCGCCCATCCGGGCGTGTTCCTGAGTGGCGGGTTCTGGCTGTTTGCGATGCCCCTGCTGTATGCCGTGGCAAGCGGCACGGTCGGCATCCTGTTGCTGTTGCGGCGCCGTCCGGAACGGGCGGAAACCACGCGCGTGCTGGCGATGGCGATCGCCGTGCCGTTTCTGGTCGCCAGCTTCGTGCTGCCGGTCGAAGGTGCCGCGGTCTCCGTGATCATCGGCGAGATCATTTTCTTCATCGGCTCCACGCACTATCACGTGCTGCAGGGTCAGCGCGGCCAGTTCATGTCGCGTTTCCTGTCGCCGCAGGTGGCCAAGCTGGTTGCCGAGCAGGGTCTGTCGCGGGCCATGCAGGAAAGTCATCGCGAGATCACGATCGTCTGCTGCGATCTGCGCGGGTTCACGCCGTATGCCGCATCGCATTCGTCCTCGCAGGTGCTGCAGGTGCTGCGCGAGTACTACGACGCGGTCGGCGAAGTCGTGTCCGACTACGGTGCGACGATCAAGGACTTTGCCGGCGACGGCATCCTGATCCTAGTCGGCGCGCCGCTGCCGGTTCCCTACCACGCGCGCCGCGCGCTGGAGATGGCGCGCAACATCCGCGAGGTCGGCCTTGCGCTGACGCAGCGCTGGAGCACGGCGAATCACGCCCTCGGCATCGGTGTCGGCGTCGCGACCGGCATGGTTACGGTCGGCGTCATCGGCTCGGCGTCGCGACTCGAATACACCGCAGTCGGCTCGGCAGTGAATCTTGCCTCGCGGCTTTGCGAACAGGCAGGCAACGGTGAAATTCTGGTCGACGCACGCAGCGCCGATCTGGCAAATCTCGACAGCCTGCAATTGCGCGACGCCCTGCCGGTCAAGGGCTTCTCCGAACCGGTGCGGCGCTACGCGCTGCGCTGAGCGGCGCGGCGTTCAGTCGCGGCCGACCGCCACGCCGATCGCGCCATCCTCATCGACCCACGCACGGAACATCGCGCTGGAATTGAAAGGGAGCACGATGTGGCCGCGCGCATCGATCGCGATGCAGCCGCCGCGGCCGCCGAGCATCGCCACGGCGTCGAGCGCGTGAGCAGTGGCCTTGATCAGAGAGGTTTCGCGATAACGCATTTGTGCATCGACTTCGAAGCCGAAGCCGACGCGGATGAAACTCTCGCCGGTGCCGGTGCAGGAAATCGCGGCGCTGCGATTGTCGGCGAAGGTGCCGGCGCCGATGATCGGCGTGTCGCCGATGCGGCCCGGATGCTTGTTGGTCAGGCCGCCGGTACTGGTGGCCGCAGCCAGATGTCCGTGCACGTCGCGCGCGACCGCGCCGACCGTGCCGAAGCCTCCGCCGGCCTCGGGCGGCGTGCCGTCGTAGGCGGAGTCATGATCGAGGACGATGACATTGTGCTGCTGCGCCTTGCGGAGCTGGCGACGACGCAGCTCGGTGATGAAGTATTCGGGTTCGACCACGTCGAGTCCGAGCTCCGCATTGAGTTCGTCGGCGCCGACGCCCATGAACATCACGTGCGGCGAGCGCTCCATGATCGCGCGCGCCAGACGCACCGGACTCCTCGCGCGACAGACGCCCGCGACTGCGCCGCAGCTGCGATCGCGGCCGTCCATGATCGCGGCGTCGAGCTCCGGGCGGCCGTCGCGATTGAGCACGCCGCCGACACCGGCATTGAACAGCGGGCACAGTTCCAGCAGCACGACCATGTGCTCGACGGCGTCGAGGCTGCTGGCGCCGTCGCGCAGCATTCGCAGTCCGGCAGCGGCGATGCGCTGCAGCTCTGCGCGCTGCTCGCGCGTGTCGACGCCGGCATCGAGTTCGCCGGCGCCGCCGTGGATGGCAAGACGGATCATGTCGCGGGTTCCGTAACGGGGCTGCAGAGCCTAACGCGGCTGGCGGCGCGCCGACAGCGCGCAAGCACGCCGCTATGCTGCGCGAGGGAACAAGGGGCGGGGGCGAGATGATTCTGTCGGCGGTGCTGATCTACATCCTGTTGCAGCTGGGGATTGCATTTGCGGTGTCGCGTCGGGTCGTCAGCGAATCCGACTATCTGCTTGCCGGGCGGCGGCTGGGTCCGTGGCTGGCGACCTTCGGCGTGTTCGCCACGTGGTTCGGTGCCGAGACCTGCATCGGTGCGGCTGGCGAAGCCTATCGCAGCGGACTGCAGGCCGTGGCCGCCGATCCGTTCGGCTACTCGCTGGGGCTGGCTTGCGCCGGCCTGTTCTTCGCGGCAACGCTATGGCGGCGTGGCCTGGTGACGCTGGCCGACCTGTTCCGGCAACGCTATGGCGGCGGCGTCGAACGCTTTGCGACGCTGGTGATGATTCCCGGTTCCCTGCTGTGGGCGGCGGCGCAGGTTCGCGCCTTCGGCGAAGTGCTGGCGTCGACCGGCACGCTGGGCGTCTTCGCGGCGACCACCCTGGCAGCCGTGGTCGTCGTCGCCTACACCGCGATCGGCGGCATGTGGGCGGACTCCTGGACCGATCTTGTGCAGGGTCTCGTGTTGATCGCCGGCATCGCCGTGATCGGCGTGCTGTTCGCGCACGACGGTGGGCTCTCGCATCTGGCCTTGAACGGCGTCGGGGCGCCGGCCGACGCCGCCGATCCGCCACGGCCATTGATCGAGGCGCTCGCGGTGCCGATCTTCGGCAGTATCGCCGCCCAGGAGCTGGTCGCGCGCTTTCTTGCCGTACGCAGCCCGCAGCTGGCACGCGGCGCGACACTTGCCGGTGCCGTCCTGTATCTGCTGGTCGGTTCGATTCCGGTCGTGATCGGCCTGGGTGCCGCTGCCGCGCTCGGCCCCGGCATCGATCCCGAGCAGCTGCTCGCCCATCTGGCGCATACGCACCTGCCGACCGCGCTCTACATCCTGTTCCTCGGCGCGCTGGTGTCGGCGATCCTGTCGACCTTGTCCGGCACCTTGCTGGTCGCCGGTTCGCTGGCCGCACACAATCTCGTCGCACCGATCGCGGAACGCCGTGGACATGCGCTCGGCGAGCGCGGGCGCCTGCGCTGGAACCGCGTTGCGGTCGTGCTGTTTGGTCTGCTGTCGTACGTGATCGCGCTCGGCTCCGACAACATGTACGAACTGGTCGAGGAAGCGTCGGGCCTGGGTTCGTCCGGCGTCTTCGTGATGATGGTCGCGGCGCTGTGGATGCCGAAGCTCGGCGGCAGCGCGAGCGCCGTTGCGGCGCTGATTCTCAGCGTGCTGATCTTCCTGCTCGGCGAGCATGTGCTGGCCTGGCCGTATCCCTACATGGCGTCGCTGGCCGCTGCAGCGGCGGGATATCTGCTGTTTGCGCCGCTTCGCGCGCGCGAAGCGTTTGCCTCCGCCTGAGTTTCAATGCAGGGCGTCGACCACCAGATCCGGCGTCAGCAGTTGCGGCAGGACTTTCGGTTCGCCGCCGTGCACGTAGACCAGATAAAGCGGGACGCCGTTGCGCTTGAAGCGCGCCAGTTCGGCGGTGATCGCCGGGTCGGCGCGCGTCCAGTCGCCAACCAGCACGGCAACGTCGTCGTCGCGGAATGCCTGTTCGACGCGTGACGAACGCAGCGCGACGCGTTCGTTGACCTTGCAGCTCAGGCACCAGTCGGCGGTGAAGTCGACGAAGACCGTGCGGCCCTCGCCGCGCAGTTCCGCCACCCTTTGCGTCGACCAGGCTTCGGACCGCAACGCGCGGTCGGTAACGGCAGCGGCTGCCGTCGTGTCCGGCTTCGGCAGCGTCAGCAGCAGCGCGACGACCAGCGCCGATGCCGCGAGCTTGCTCAGCGACGCGATCAGGCCATGTGCCGACCACAGCCACAGGATGAACGCGATCAGCACCAGACCGACCATCAACTGCGCGGCCGCGCCGGCGTCGAGCTGGCGCGCCAGCACCCAGAGCAGCCAGACGACGCTCAGGTACAAGGGAAATGCCATCAACTGCTTGAAACGCTCCATCCATGCGCCGGGTCTGGGCAGCAGCCGCGCGGCGCCCGGCACGAAGCCGATGACGAGAAACGGCAGCGCGAGACCGAGACCGAGGACGGCGAACACGGTCAACGCGAGCAGTGGCGGCTGGGTGACCGCATAACCGAGCGCGGTGCCCATGAACGGCGCCGTGCAGGGACTGGCAACGACCACGGCCAGCACGCCGGTGAAGAATGCGCCGCTCAAGCCCTTCTTCTCGGTGAGGCCCTGACCGACATTCATCAGGCTGGTGCCGAACGTGGCCACGCCGGACAGCGACAGCCCGAGCGCGAACAGCAGATAGCCGAGCAGGCCGACGAACATCGGCGACTGCAGCTGGAAGCCCCAGCCCACCGCCTGTCCCGCGCGTTGCAGCGCGAGGATGGCGGCTGCGGCTCCCACGCAGGACAGGATCACGCCGGCGCTGTAGGCAAGCGACTGTGCGCGCTGACCTTCACGTCCGGCACGCGTCAGCGAAAGGGCTTTCAGCGACAGCACCGGAAACACGCAGGGCATGAGGTTCAGCACCAGACCGCCGAGCAGCGCAAGCAGCAGCACTGGCAGCAGGCTCAGCGAAGTCTGGCTCCGGTCGGTGGCAGCGGTCGGGGTCGCAGCCAGCACGGCGCTGCCGTCGGCCGGGCTCTCGTCGACCACGGCGACGCTGCCCGCCCGCGCGCTGATTTCGTAGGCGTGACTCTGGTGCCGATCGTCGTCGACCACGAGCACGCCGTCGACGGTCGGCGGAGCGTCGACGTAGTAGCTGCTGATCGCCTGACTGAGTCGCAGGCGCTCGCCTTCGATCGCGATTCGCTGCGGCCGGGCGTGATTGACCAGGTCACTGGCATATGGAAAGAAGCGGATCGAGCTGGCGTTCCGCAAGGGTGCGGCGGCGACCGACAAGGACAGCGTCTTGTCCTTGATCATGAACTGCGCCGGCCAATCCGGCTCGGCGGTCGGGACTGCGGCTCGGGTGCGTGCGAATGCTGCCTGCCAGCGCGCGTCAGGCGTGGCGTTCGCGGCGACCGGCATCGTCAGTTCGAGTTCGGTGCTGCCGGGAATGCAGACATCCTTGCAGACCAGCCATTTCGCGGTCGCGCGCAAGGTCTGCTGCCCATGCACTCCCGCAGCGACGTCCAGCGGCACCAGGTGCAGGGTTTCCTCGCCGTAGCCGTAATTTGCCAGGTCACCGAGTCTCTGGATTTGCGGGTAAGGCCAGACGATGTCGCCGGCGCTGATGCCGTGCGGCAAATGCCATTCGAGCTTGGTTGGAATGCCGGAGTCGCCGGGATTGCGCCAGTAGACATGCCACTGCGGATCTGGCTTCAGGCGCAGTGCAAGCCAGTTGCTCTGGCCGGCGACCAGCGCGTCGCGCTCGGCGATCAGTTCCGCCTCGACAGGGCCGACGTGCACCGCCGCGGCGCGCGCCAGGGGCGCCGCCAGCAGCAGGAGCACGGAAACGAGTATGCGTGCGTTCATGGAGGAGTACGGAAAAAAGCGCTCTAATGACCGGCAATCACTTGCGAAGGTTCGCAAGCATAACCATGAAGCCGCTTTCCATCCTGCTCGCGCTTTGCGTGCTGCTGCTGCTGCTGCCGCTGCCTTCGCGTGCGGCGGATTCGATGCGTTGCGGCTCGCGCATTGCAAGCGTCGGCATGACGGCGGCCGAGCTGCTGGCGGTGTGCGGCGATCCGAGCTATCGCGACGTCTGGGCGCAGCCTGGCGGCTACGGAGGCGGTTATCTCGGCAATGTCGAAGAGTGGACCTACAACTTCGGCTCCAGCCAGTTGCTGCGTGTGCTGCGATTCCGGCAGGGGCGTCTGCTGAGCATCGACGACGACGGTTACGGCTTCGCGACGGACGGGCCCGGTGACTGTTCGCAGAGCGGCATCGTGCGCGGCATGAGCAAGTACCGCCTGCTCATGCAGTGCGGCGACCCGGTGACCAAGGTGGCGGACGTCGTGCAGGCGCCGGTCGACCGCTATGACCGTGGCTACGATCTGCGCCGGTCGTACAACAGCTGGGAAATCGTCTACCGCGAGGAGTGGGTCTACAACTTCGGTCGCGGGCGGCTGATGCGCATCGTGCATCTCGACAATGCGCGTGTGACCGACGTCGAATTCGGCGACCGCGGCTGAGCGGATCGTCACCGCCCCGTCGCATCTGCCGTGCGGCCTGCGCAGTCTTTATGATGACACCATAACGAGGAGCCGCCGGCATGGCGAAACGACGCAAGTACGAGCTTGTCCTGCTGGGCGCGACCGGCTTCACCGGTCAGCTGACAGCCGAATACCTGGCCGCCAACGGCGGGCCGGATCTGAAGTGGGCACTGGCCGGTCGCTCGCTCGACAAGCTGAAGCTGGTGCGCGCGCGGCTGGCCGACCAGTACCCGGCGATGCAGTCGCTCGATCTGCTGCAGGTCGATGTCGACGACACGGCATCGCTGGACAAGATGGCGGGCAGCACGCGCGTCGTGATCACCACGGTCGGCCCGTATCTCGTGCACGGCGAGCCGGTCGTCGCGGCGTGCGCCGCTGCAGGCACCGACTACGTCGATCTCACCGGCGAACCCGAATTCGTCGATGCCATGTGGCTGCGGCATCACGATCGTGCCCGCGAGACCGGCGCGCGCATCGTCCATTGCTGTGGTTTCGACAGCATTCCGCATGATCTCGGCTGCTGGTTCACGGTGCAGCAATTGCCGGTCGATGTGCCCTTGCGGGTCCAGGGTTTCGTGCGCGCCGGCGGCCAGTTTTCCGGTGGCACGCTGCACTCTGCGGTGCTGGCGATGTCGCGGCTCGGAGAATCGGCGAAGCTGCGCCGCGAACGGCGCCAGCGCGAGGGCTGGCCGGTCGATCGTCGCATCGGATCCTTGAGTCACGGTCTTCGCTATGTGCCGGCGCTTGGCAGCTGGGCCTTGCCGATGCCGACGATCGATCCGCAGATCGTGCGACGCAGCGCTGCGGCCCTGGATCGCTACGGGCCGGACTTCCGCTATGGCCATTACCTGCAGCTCAAGAAGCTGCGCTCGGCGGTGCAGCTCGTCGGCGGTGTCGCCGCAGTTGCCGCGGCCGCGCAGTTCAAACCGACGCGCGAGCGTCTGTTGAAGATTCGCGGCAGCGGCGAGGGCCCCAGCGCGGAACAGCGCGCCAAAAGCTGGTTCAAGGTCAATTTTCTCGGCGAAGGTGGCGGCAAGTCGGTGCGCTGCGAGGTGTCCGGAGGCGATCCGGGCTACACCGAAACGGCGAAGATGCTGGCCGAGTCGGCGCTGGCGCTGGCGTTCGACAAATTGCCGCATACCTCAGGTTGCGTGACTCCGGTGCAGGCGATGGGCGATGCCCTGATCGAACGCCTGCAGGGGCGCGGCATCCGTTTTCGCGTCGTCGAGGGTGCCGCATGAGACTGTGGCTCGGGCTCGGCGCGCTGTACGGGTTTCTCGGCGTGGTGCTCGGCGCTTTCGGCGCACACGGCCTCCGCCATCTGCTGTCGACGGAGGCGCTGGCGATCTGGCACACCGCCGTCGAATACCAGTTCTATCATGCCCTCGCGCTGCTGCTGCTCGGGCTGTGGACCGCTCAGCGATCGACGCGGGCGCTGAATGTCGCGGGAACCTGTTTCGCTGTCGGCATCCTGCTGTTTTCAGGCAGCCTCTACGCGCTGGCCCTGAGCGGTGTACGCAGTCTCGGCGCGATCACGCCCTTCGGGGGGCTGCTGTTGATGGTCGCCTGGCTGACGCTGGCGTGGACCGCGTTCCGGCCGGCGCGCTGAGTTCCAGGCCCGCGCGTTTCAGGCCCCGTGTGGACGACTGGCCTTCAACAGGCTTTGTGCAAATTGTTCGAGGGCCTTGCGGCCGGCCTCATCAAGTTCACGCGCGAACTGTGCGCGCAGTTCGGCGAGTTCGCTATCCAGACGCTGCTCAAGTGCGCTGACGCGTGCGCGCAGCGCCTGCAGTTCAGCGTCTGCCGCCGGAGCCGGCACCGCGGGTGCTTCGACGAGGAAGCCTGCGGCTGCCGGGGTTGCGGCAACCGGCGCATCGAGCAGGACGTCGGCCTCGTCCACGGCATCGCCGTTTTGCGCGGCGCTCAGGCTCGCCTCGATTTCCAGTTCGCGCTCGCGCAGTTCGATCGACGTCAGCAGGCGCTGCAGATGTTCCGGAGTCGGCGGTTTGGGCAGGACGTCGGCTGCGCCCTGATCGCGCGCTTCGCTGATGAACGCTTCGCCTTCGTTCGAAGAACAGATCACGATCGGGATCGCCGCCGTTTCCGGGTCCTGCTTGAACTTGCGCATGGCTTCGAAGCCGTCGATGCCCGGCATGATGTGATCGAGAAAAATCAGGTCCGGACGCTGTTCGTGGACGATGCGATAGGCGTCCGTCGCGCAGTCGGCGGTGTCGACCTTGAACGCATGGCTTTCCAGGTGCCGGCGCAGCGCAAAGCGTGCCGATTTCGAATCATCGACGACCAGTGCGGTCCTTTCCATGCAGTTGCGTTCCTCGAAAGTGATCGGACGAAATGGGATCATCGCAATCTAGCATCGCCGCCGATCGCTTTGCAGTGCGCTGGCGCGGCGGCGCATGGCGGCGGACCGGCGGTCCGACGAGAAACGGCGACGTGAAGACGCCGCCGTTCAAAGACAAAACAGGCGCGGTGCCTCGCGGCGCCGCGCCTGAGTTGTGGATCTGGAATTACTTTTTCTTCGCAGCTTTTTTGGGAGCAGCTTTTTTCGCTTTCTTGGCAGCAGCCATGTGAATCTCCTTCAAGCCGTAGAAATATGGCGGCTTCATAAGCCCCACGACTTACGATTCGCCAGCCACGACTGATCGTGTCACCGCCCCTTTCCAAACACAATAGGTTGTATTTGATGAGCCGACGAACGGTTGGTACGGGGCCAAAGCAGGACGGCATGGCGGCGCCTTCTTCGGCGGTCACCCGGATCCGGGCGGCGCACTGGCAGGCTGCCGCGCTGCTGCTGGAAAAGATCCGCGACGATCGGCAGGCGGCGGACGTGGCGCTCGGCCACTGGTTTCGCGAGCACCGCCAGATGGGTGGTCGCGATCGTGGCCATGTCACGGCGCTGGTCTATGGCGTGCTGCGCGATGCGATGCGCTTGCAGCGCATGGCCGGCCCGCAGCCCCTGTCGTGTCGGGACTGGCTTTGCATGCACGCCTTGTCGACCGGTCTTCTCGACCATCACGCCTTGCATGCACTGGCGGGGGACGCCGCCGATGCCGCCCGGACCCGTTTGCAGGCGTTCGATGACGCCGCGCTCGGTGATGCCGAGCGGCACAACGTTCCGGAGTCGATCTGGCGGCACTGGCAGACGCACTACGGGCACGAGGCGGCGCTGCTGGCCGACGCCCTGAACCGGGAGGCGCCTGTCGATCTGCGCGTCAATCTGCTGAAGGCGAGTCGCGAACGTGCCAGCGCAGTGCTGCAGGATCTGGGTCTGGAGCCAACTACGACACCACTGTCGCCGTGGGGGCTGCGCCTGCCGCGTCGTGCCGCCCTGCAAAGCGCCGCGCCCTATCGCGAAGGCTGGGTCGAGCCGCAGGACGAGGGCAGCCAGTTGCTGGCACTGCTGGTCGATGCAAAGCCCGGCGAGCGGATCGCCGATTTTTGCGCCGGCGCCGGCGGCAAGACCCTCGCGCTGGGAGCGGCAATGCAGAACCGGGGCGAGCTGTGGGCGCTCGACATCGCGGCCTCGCGCCTGTCGCGGATCGGCAGTCGCGCACAGCGTGCCGGTCTGTCGATCGTGCAGGCCTGCGTGTTGCCGGATGACGCATGGCTGACGACGCAGCGCGGACGCTTCGATGCCGTGCTGGTCGACGCACCGTGTTCGGCGACCGGCACCTGGCGACGCAATCCGGAGCTGCGGCTGAGGGACATCGACTTCACCGCATTGGCGCTTCAGCAGCGTGGGATTCTCGCCGCCGCTGCCAGGCTCGTGCGCCCCGGCGGGCGCTTGATCTACGCGACCTGCAGCCTGATGCGTGATGAAAACGAAGCTGTGGTCGCGGACTTTATTGCGCGAAATGCCGGCTTTGACGTTGAAGATGCATCTACTGTCATCAATTGTGGGGATTCTGGCCCTTTCCTGCGTCTGCTCCCGCATCGTCACGGAACCGATGGTTTCTTCGCGGCGCGCATGCTGCGGCGCAACGACACTTGATCATTTCATGAATTGAATTCAAAATTCGCGCCTTCCTCAAAAGCGCACAAATGGGAACCCGGGAACGACGCCAGCGAGAGGTTGCGGAGCGCGAACAGCTGTTCCTCGACGCTGCGCGCAGCCTCATTCGTGAAGACGGCCTGCTCAATCTGCAGATGAGTCGGGTCGCCGAAAAATGCGATTACGCGGTGGGCACGCTGTACCAGCACTTCGTCTCCAAAGAGGATCTGCTGGTCGCTCTGGCCAGCGATCAGGCGCAGGAACGGGTCGATTTGTTCGTGCGCGTGTACCGGGCGAAAGCGAGTACGCGTGACCGCATGCTCGGATTTGCCGTTGCCGACATCGTCTATGCGCGCCGGCGACCGGAACATTTCCGGCTGCTGCAATTCGTGTTCACGGACGTGATCTGGGGGGCGACGCCACCTGCCCGCCGACAGGCCTGCATGGAGGCGCATGCGCCCTTGCGGCAGGCCGCGCTGGACCTGATCGACGAGGCGATCGGCGCCGGCGATCTCGATCCGCGTGGTCTGACGCCATCCGAGATCTGCCTGGCGCCGTGGGCGATGTCGACCGGACTGCACGCCATCGTTCACAACGAAGGGTTGGTGGAACAGCATCAGTTTGCCGAGCCTTATCGGCTGATGCTGCGTTACATCAATGATCTGCTGAATGGCCTGGGCTGGAAGCCATGGACCGATTCCACCGATGCCGCGGCGCTCGACGCGCTGGCGGAACGACTATGCAAAGAGGTGCTGCATGAAAGCTATTGCGCATGACAAGACGCTGCTGACGCTGGCCGTTGCCGGCCTTGCGACCACCCTGGCTGCCTGTGCGGTAGGGCCGGATTTCAAGACGCCGGAGGCGACCAAGGGCGAACGCTATACGGCCGAGGTGCTGCCGGACAAGACAGCGGCGACGCCGGTGGCCGGTGGTGAAGCGCAGACGCTGAAGAGCGGCGCACAGCTGCCGGCGCAGTGGTGGCAGCTGTTCGGCTCCGAGCTGATCAGCAAGCGCATCGAACAGGCCTTTGCGCACAGCCCGAGTCTGGCGGCGGCGCAGGCGGCGTTGCGGCAGGCGCAGGAGAACGCCAAGGCGGCCAACGGTGGCTACTGGCCGAGCGTCGATCTCAAGGGCCAGGCATCGCGGCAGAAGGTCAACACCGCGGCCTCCGGGGCCGGCGCGGGGGCGAACAGTTACATCTACAACCTGTACGGCGCCTCGGTCGGCGTCTCGTACACCTTCGACCTGTTCGGCGGCGTGCGTCGCTCGGTCGAAGCGCAGCGTGCGCAGGCCGACTACCAGCGGTTCCAGTACGAAGGCGCGTATCTGACGCTGGCTTCGAACGTCGTCACCGCCAGCGTTCGCGAGGCGTCGTTGCAGACGCAGGTTGCGGCAACCGAAGACATCATCAAGGCGCTCGAAGAGCAGCAGCGCATCACCGAAAAGCAGTACGAGCTGGGTGCCGTCGCCCTGACCGACGTGCTGTCGACGCGCACGCAGGTTGAAGCCACGCGCGCGACGCTGCCGGCGCTGCGTCAGCAGCTGGCCGAGACACGCAACCAGCTGGCCATCTATCTCGGCCAGATGCCCGCCGAACAGGACGACGCGACGCTCGATCTTGGCGCGCTGACCCTGCCGCAGGAAATTCCGCTGTCGTTGCCGTCGCAGCTGGCACAGCAGCGTCCGGACATTCGTGCTGCCGAAGCGCAGCTGCATCAGGCCTCGGCCAACGTCGGCGTGGCGACCGCGAATCTGTTTCCAAGCCTGACGATCAGCGGCAGCTACGGCGCGCAGGCGACCAGCGGCAACCTGTTCGACGCATCGAACGAGATCTGGAACATCGCGGGCGGCCTGACCGCGCCGATCTTCCATGGCGGCGAACTGCAGGCGCGCAAGCGCGCGGCAGTGGCGGCGTATGACGAGGCGTTTGCGAACTACAAGCAGACGGTGTTGCAGGCGTTCGCCAATGTCGCCGACAGCCTGCACGCGCTCGACAACGACGCCCAGGCCCTGCAGTCGCGCTACACCGCGCAGCAGAGTGCCGACCAGAATCTCGATCTGGTGCAGCAGTCGTATCGTGCCGGTGCAGTCGGTTATCTGAACGTGCTCGATGCTCAGCGTCAGCAGCAGGAAGCGAAGATCAATTTCATCACTGCGCAGGCCGCCCGCTACAGCGATACCGCCGCGCTGTTCCAGGCGCTCGGCGGCGGTTGGTGGAATCGTGACGGGCAGGGCGATGCAGCGGCAACGGCCGCTGCCACGACTGCTGCCGCGACGCCGTAGCGCGCGGGCATCAGGTCAACAGAATCGAACTCAGGGAAGAACATGAAACGTTGGGGAATCCTCGCCCTCGTCGTTGTCGCGCTGGTGCTCGTCATCGGTGGCATCAAGGCCTGGTCGGTGTACAGCATGATCCAGGGCTTCAAGGCCCAGGGCGTGCCCAAGGAGACGGTCTCGACCTACAAGGCCAGCTACCAGCAATGGCGGCCGACGCTGGATGCGGTCGGCAGCCTGCGGGCTGTCCAGGGTGCTGATCTGAGTCCCGAACTGGCCGGCATCGTCGATGAGATCGGCTTCAAGTCCGGTGACGACGTCAAGGCCGGCGCGGTGCTCGTGAAGCTGCGCGCTGCCGACGACGTTGCACGCCTCGATGCCCTGCGCGCCAGTGCCGATCTCGCGCAGACGGTGTACGAGCGCGACAAATCGCAGCTCGCCGCGCACGCGATCAGCCAGGCCGCGCTCGACACCAGCGATGCCAATCTGAAGACCGCGAAGGCGCAGCTGGCCGAGCAGCAGGCGCTGGTCGCCAAGAAGATCATCCGGGCGCCGTTCTCCGGCCATCTCGGCATTCGCGCCGTCGATCCCGGGCAGTACGTCGCGCCGGGCACCAAGCTGGTGACCCTGCAGCAGCTCGATCCGATCTACGTCGACTTCACGCTGCCGCAACAGCAGCTCGCGCAGATCGCGGTCGGCCAGAAGGTCAGCGTCCACAACGACAGCTATGCCGACACGCAGTTTGCCGGCGAGATCACCGCGATCGATCCGAAGGTCGATCCGGACACGCGCAATGTCAGCGTGCAGGCGACGCTGAAGAACCCGCAGCATCGATTGCTGCCCGGCATGTACGCCGATGTGCAGATCGAAGTCGGCGAACCGCAGCGTTATCTGACGCTGCCGCAGACCGCGATCACCTTCAATCCGTACGGCGAGACCGTGTTCGTCGTGACGACCGCGGCCAGGCTCAAGGCCGAGGCGGACGAGAAGGCGAAACAGGCCGGCGAGAAGCCGGACGACGACAAGAGCAGCGATTCCGGCGCGCCGGAAGCCGCAGGCGATCAGCTGGTCAGCAAGCAGGTGCTCGTCACCGTCGGCCCGACGCGCGGCGATCAGATCGCCGTGCTCAAGGGCGTTCAGGAGGGGGACGAAGTCGTCACCAGTGGCCAGATCAAGCTGAAGAATGGTTCGGCGATCGAGATCAACAATGACGTGCAGCCGCTCAACGACGCCGATCCGAAGCCGACCGAAGAGTGAGACGGCAGAAGCCGCATGAAATTCACTGACATCTTCATCCGCAACCCGGTCCTCGCGACCGTGGTCAGCCTGCTGATCCTCGTGCTCGGCCTGCGTGCGCTGGCCCAGCTGCCGATCCGCCAGTTTCCGAAGTCGGAAATCGCGACGGTCACGATCACCACGCAGTACTACGGTGCCAACTCCGATGTGATCGCCGGCTTCGTCACCACGCCGATCGAAGCGGCGGTCGCGCAGGCGCAGGGCATCGACTACATGAACTCGATCAGCCAGGCCGGCACCAGCACGGTGACCGCAAGCCTGCGGCTGAACTACGACGCCAACAAGGCGCTCACCGAGATCAGCACCAAGGTCAATTCGGTGCTGAACCAGCTGCCGCCGCAGTCGCAGCAGCCGATCATCACGCTGTCGACCGGCGAATCGACCGACTCGATGTACATCGGCTTCTACAGCGATACGCTGGCCGGCAACCAGATCACCGATTATCTGCTGCGCGTGGTCAAGCCGAAGCTGCAGACCATCCCCGGCGTGCAGACCGCCGAGATTCTCGGCGAGCGGCAGTTCGCGCTGCGCGCCTGGCTTGATCCCGACAAGCTCGCTGCACACGGCCTGACCGCGCAGGACGTCTATACGGCGCTGGCGGCCAACAACTACATCTCCGCGCTCGGCAGCACCAAAGGCCAGATGGTGACGGTCGACATCACGGCCGGTACCGACCTGCACAGCGTCGACGAGTTCAAGCGCCTGATCATCAAGCAGAAGGGCATTTCGGTCGTTCGCCTCGAAGACGTCGCCAACGTCACGCTCGGCGCCGAGAACTACGACTTCGACGCCCTCATGAACGACAAGCAGGCCGTGTTCATGGGCATCAAGGTCGCGCCGGACGCCAACGTGCTGTCGGTCATCAGCGGCGTGCGCGATGTCTTCCCGGAGATCCAGTCGCAGTTGCCGGCCGGCCTCAACGGCAAGATCAACTACGACTCGACCGACTACATCAACAATGCCATTCACGAAGTCGAGAAGACGCTCGTCGAGGCACTGATCATCGTCACACTGGTGATCTTCCTGTTCCTTGGCGCGCCACGCTCGGTGCTGATCCCCGCCGTCGCGATCCCGCTGTCGCTGGTCGGCGGCTTTTTCATCATGCTGGTGCTCGGGTACTCCGTGAACCTGCTGACACTGCTGGCGCTGGTGCTGGCGATCGGGCTGGTCGTCGACGACGCGATCATCGTCGTCGAGAACGTCGACCGACATCTCAAGGAAGGCAAGACGCCGATGCAGGCGGCGCTGATCGGCGCGCGCGAGCTGGCCGGGCCGATCATCGCGATCTCCGTCGTGCTGATTGCGGTCTATGTGCCGATCGGGTTCCAGGGTGGCCTGACCGGCTCGCTGTTCTCCGAGTTTGCGTTCACGCTGGCCGGTGCGGTCGCGGTTTCGGCAGTGGTCGCGTTGACCCTGTCACCGATGCTGGCGTCGCGCTTTCTGCGCGCAGAGCACCAGCAGGGTCGGTTGGTGAAGCGGATCGACCGCAACTTCGAATGGACGCGCCATCAGTACGAACGACTGCTGAAGATCGGACTGCGCCACTGGGCCGTGGTCGTCACGTTCGGCTTCATCGTCATCGTGCTGATCTTCGTGATGATGAAGTTCACGCAGCGGGAACTGGCGCCGAACGAGGATCAGAGTTTCATGATCGTCTACGGCTACGCGTCGCCGAACGCCGGTACGCAGCAGATGCAGCGTTACGCCAAGCAGGTCTACGACATCGTCGCCGGGCACCCCGAGCACGATCAGGTCTTCCAGTTCACCGGCATCAATGGCCAGAACACGACGCTGACCGGCGTCATTCTCAAGCCCTGGGATCAGCGAACGAAGGACGCCGACACGCTGCAGAAGGAACTGCAGGCACAGGTGAACCACGTCGCCGGCGCCAAGATCTATGCCTCGCTGCCGCCGCCGTTGCCCACCGGTACCGGCGGCAACAACACGCCGGTCGTGTTCGTGCTCGGCACGACCGAGCCGTTCGCGAATCTCAACGACGTGATCCTGCGCATGCTCGACAAGGCGAGGAAGAGCGGCAAGTTCTACTTCATCGATACCGACCTCAAGCTCAACAAGCCGCAGGTGACGGTCAATGTACAGCGCGACAAGGTGGCGGCGCTGGGCCTGACCATGCAGGATGTCGGCGCCTCGCTGGGCGCGATGCTCGGCGGCGGCTACGTCAACTACTTCAGCATTTCCGGGCGCTCGTACAAGGTCATTCCGCAGGTCGAACAGTATGACCGTCTGAATCCCGAGCAGCTGAAGGACTTCTATATCCGTGCCGCAAACGGCGTGATGGTGCCGGCGTCGACGGTCATCTCGCTGAAGACCGAAACCATCCCGACCCGCATCAGCCATTTCCAGCAGCTGAATTCCGCGACCTTCTCCGGCGTGCCGGTCGGCTCGCTCGGCGATGCGCTCGCCTACCTGAAGAAGATCGCCCGGGAAGAAATGCCGCAGGGCTACTCGATCGACTACGCCGGCCAGTCCCGGCAGTACATCCAGGAGTCAAGTTCGTTCGCGCTGACCTTCGCGTTCGCGGTCGTCATCATCTTCCTGGCGCTGTCCGCGCAGTTCGGCAGCTTCCGTGATCCGTTGATCGTGATGATGTCGGTGCCGATGGCGATTTTCGGCGCGATGATCTTCATCTTCCTCGGCATCAAGAAGGCGACCCTGAACATCTATACGGAAGTCGGACTGGTGACGCTGATCGGCCTGATTTCCAAGCACGGCATCCTGATCGTGCAGTTTGCCAACGATGAGCAGAAGGCCGGTCGCTCGAAGTGGGATGCGATCATGATTGCCGCCGGCATCCGCCTGCGTCCGATCCTGATGACGACGGCGGCGATGGTGCTCAGTGTCGTACCGCTGGTGATCGCCAGCGGTGCCGGCGCCGTCGGCCGCAATCACATGGGTCTGGTGATCTTCACCGGCATCTCGATCGGAACCTTGTTCACGCTGTTCGTGGTGCCGGCGATGTATCTGTGGCTCGCCGCCGATCACAAGGGTACGCCACGGCTGTTGTCCGACGAAGGTGTCGATACGGTGAAACCGAAACCGGGCGTTCCCTGACACGTCATGTTCCATAACCCCGCCAGTCGCAAGTCTGGCGGGGTTTTTCGTTGATCGCGCTAAAATGGCTGTCCGGCCGCGGCGTACGGCCTCACAATCCCCAGCGAGAGAGCGATGGCGTATTCCCGTATTGTCGGTACCGGCAGCTATCTGCCCGCGCAGGCCTTGAGCAATGTGCAGCTCGAAAGCCGGATCGACACCACCGACGAGTGGATCTTCTCGCGGACCGGCATCCGCAGCCGTCACGTCGCCGCGCCGGACGAGAAGACCTCCGATCTGGCCTTGCACGCTTCACGCAAGGCGCTCGAAGCTGCGGGCGTCGATGTCGGCGAAATCGATCTGATCGTCGTTGCCACGACCACGCCGGACATGATGTTCCCGTCAACCGCCGCCCTGCTGCAGCACAAGCTCGGCGTTCGCGGCTGCGCGGCGATGGACGTGCAGGCGGTCTGCACCGGTTTCGTCTACGCGCTGGCGGTGGCCGACAAGTTCGTCGCCAGCGGCCAGAGCAAATGTGCGCTGGTAGTCGGGGCTGAAGTGTTTTCGCGGCTGCTCGACTGGAGCGACCGTCGCACCTGCGTGCTGTTCGGCGACGGCGCCGGCGCCGTCGTGCTCAGGCACAGCGAGACGCCCGGCATCCTGTCGACCCATCTGCATGCCGACGGCAGCCAGAGCGGCATTCTCAATGTCGAAGGTTCGGTGCAGAACGGTGTCGTTCAGGGGCGCGCCTTCGTGCACATGGACGGCGGCGCCGTGTTCAAGTTCGCGGTGCGGGTGCTCGATGAGGTCTGTCGCGAGACGCTGGCCGCCAACAACATGACCGGCGCCGACATCGACTGGCTGGTCCCGCACCAGGCCAACATCCGCATCATCCAGGCCACCGCCGACAAGCTCGGTCTGCCGCGCGAGCGCGTGGTGACCATGGTCGAAAGTCAGGGCAACACCTCGGCTGCCTCCGTGCCGCTCGCGCTCGACGCCGCAGTGCGTGACGGTCGCATCCAGCCGGGGCACAAGGTCATGCTCGAAGCCGTCGGTGGTGGCATGACCTGGGGCTCCGCGCTTCTCATCATGTGAGAGCGAATTCGCCTGCTGTGCGGGCCGATCTCGCATTCGCCGTGTTCGCTGTGCTCCAGCACAGCTGTACGCGGTGAATGCGACCTTGGTCCGGCTCACAACGGTGACTTCTCCGTGCGGCGAGCTCCCGGTCGGACCGCGCGGCGCTTCGCGCGCGCGGCGTCAGGACGGCTCGCGATGCTTCTCCAGCGCTTTCAATTGCCGCCACAGCGTCGTGCGCGAAATGCCGAGGGCGTCGGCGGCGCGTTGGCGGTCGCCGTTATGCACGCGCAAGGCTTCGGCAATCGTTGCGGCATCGGCCGATGTTCGCGCGGGCCTGGGGGGCGGGCTCGGCGTCTGATGCGTGATCGCGAGCGGGGCGGTGGCCGATTGGCCGATCTCCGGTGACGAGCGCAGCAGCAGCGGTCGGGTCAACGCCGACAATGGCGATTCGGCGTGCGCGAGCACGGCGATGCGCTCGGCGAGATTGCGCAACTCACGCACATTGCCCGGCCAGTCGTGCCGGCGCAGCGTTTCCTGCGCCGGCGCGTCGATCACCATCGCGCCGGCACCGGCGGCGCGCAGGAAGTTCATCAGCAGCAGGGGGATGTCGTCGATGCGTTCGCGCAGCGGCGCGAGCGCGATGCGCAGGACATTGAGGCGGTAGAACAGGTCGCGCCGGAAGCGGCCGTCTGCGGCCAGGGTGTCGAGCGGATTGTGCGTGGCGGCGATCACGCGCACATCGACCGGCACCGGCCGCACGCTGCCGACGCGCAGCACTTCGCGTTCCTCGAGCACGCGCAGCAGGCGCGTCTGCAGGGTCAGCGGCATTTCGCCGATCTCGTCGAGGAACAGCGTGCCGCCGTTCGCCGCTTCGATCAGGCCGACGCGACCGCCGCGACGCGAGCCGGTGAATGCACCGTCGGCATAGCCGAACAGTTCCGCTTCGAGCAGCGATTCGGTGATCGCGCCGCAGTTGATCGCGACGAACGGTGCCGTGCGGCGCGGGCTGGCGCCGTGCAGGGCCTGTGCGACCAGTTCCTTGCCGGTGCCGGTTTCGCCGCTGATCAATACCGTGCGATCGCTGGCGCCGTAGACGCGGACCTGGTCGCGCAGTTCGATCATGGCGTCGCTGTTGCCGATCAGGCGCCGCAGGCTGTAGCGCGCGTCGGTCGCGACCACGCTGCGTCGCGTACCGCTGCGGGCGCTGGCCAGCATGCGCGCCAGATCGATCGCCTGCTCGAACGCGCGGCGTATCGATTCCGGCGAGTACATGAGGATGGCCGCGACGCCGGCGCGATCGGCGAGTTCGGAAATGAAGCCGGTGCCGACGATCGCGCCGCAGCCCTGGGCGACCAGCTCGCCGACCAGATCGCGTGCTTCCTCGGTCGTCGAATACGAGCGCTGCTCGATCTTCAGATCGAACTGCTTCTTGAACGCGGCGAAGGCCGGCAGTTCGCCGCCGTAGGTGATGATGCCGATGCGCTTGGCATGGCGGCGCGCGCGCGTCAGCGCCTGCATCAGGTCGAACCCGTCCGGGCGCACCAGCACCACCGGCTTGTCGATGCGGTTGCGCAGGTACTCGCCGTTCGATCCGGCCGACAGCACGACGTCGCAGTCTTCGGTCTGCAGGCGTTCTCGTATGCGGGTGACGGCCTCCTCGAAGCCGAGGTCGATGGTGTCGATCTGCGCGCGACCGTCGAATTCCGGCGTGACCTCGCGCATCAGGCTGGAGAGGCGGGTGACGCTCGCCGTCCAGATCGTCGGCAGGGAGCTGTCCTGAAGGTCCATGTTGCAGATTATGTTTCATTTTCGGCCTTTCGTGTTTCGTGAAACGTAAAAATGAAACAAGGTGCCTGACCGAGGTCGGCGGCTCGATGGCCGCGCTGGGCTTTTCTCGATGAAATACAAGGTCATATCGGACCGCGGCCGAGACCGCCGCGGACCGACGACGCTGGCACGTCCCTTGATCGCGAAAGGGCCACCACACAGACGCGCGGATCATCGGCGGTCTTGCCGAAGCGCTGCGCCGATCAACAGGAGCCGCTCATGACGCCTTCCGCCGGTGCTGCCTTCCGCGCCGCCCTCGCCGCCGAAAAACCCCTGCAGGTCATAGGCGCGATCAACGCCAATCATGCGCTGCTCGCCAGGCGCGCCGGCTTCAAGGCGATCTACCTGTCGGGCGGTGGCGTTGCCGCCGGCTCGCTCGGTCTGCCGGATCTGGGCATCAACAATCTCGACGACGTGCTCGTCGACGTGCGGCGCATCACCGACGTCTGCGACCTGCCGCTGCTGGTCGACATCGACACCGGCTTCGGCGCCAGCGCATTCAACATCGAGCGGACGATCAAGACGCTGATCAAGGCCGGCGCCGCGGCCTGCCACATCGAGGATCAGGTCGGTGCCAAGCGTTGCGGTCACCGCCCGGGCAAGGAGATTGTCAGCAAGGGCGAGATGGTCGATCGCGTGAAGGCCGCCGCCGATGCCAGGACCGATCCGGACTTCTTCCTGATCGCGCGCACCGATGCCATCCAGGCCGAAGGCGTCGATGCCGCGATCGAACGCTCGATCGCCTGCGTCGAAGCCGGCGCCGATGCGATCTTCGCCGAAGCCGCCTACGATCTGCCGACCTACAAGCGCTTCGTCGACGCCGTGAAGGCCCCGGTGCTTGCCAACATTACCGAATTCGGTGCGACACCCCTGTTTACGCGCGAAGAACTCGCGTCGGTCGGCGTCGCCATCCAGCTGTATCCGCTGTCGGCTTTCCGCGCAGCGAACAAGGCGGCCGAGGCGGTTTACACCTCGATCCGCAGCAACGGCCACCAGAAGGACGTGATCGATCTGATGCAGACTCGCGCCGAGCTGTACGACCGCATCGGCTATCACGCGTTTGAAAGCAAGCTCGACGCACTCTTCGCGTCGAAGAAGAAGTAAGTCCGCGTCGCCCACACAGGAGAACTTCCCGATGACTGAAACCACCGCCCCGACGTTCAAGCCGAAGAAGTCCGTCGCGCTGTCCGGCACGGCTGCCGGCAACACCGCGCTGTGCACGGTCGGCCGCAGCGGCAACGACCTGCATTACCGCGGCTACGACATCCTCGATGTCGCCGCCCAGTGCGAGTTCGAGGAAATCGCACACCTGCTCGTGCACGGCAAGCTGCCGACGGTCGCCGAACTGGCGGCGTACAAGGCAAAGCTGAAGAGCCTGCGCGGCATACCGGCAGCGGTGAAGACTGCGCTCGAACAGCTGCCGCCGTCCGCGCACCCGATGGACGTGATGCGCACCGGCGTGTCGGTGCTCGGCTGCGTCAAGCCGGAGAAGGACGATCACAATCATGCCGGCGCGCGCGACATCGCCGACAAGCTGATGGCCTGTCTCGGCTCGATGCTGCTGTACTGGTACCACTACGCCTACAACGGCAACGTCATCGATGTCGAAACCGACGACGATTCGATCGGTGGTCACTTCCTGCACCTGCTGCATCAGGAAAAGCCGAAGGACAGCTGGGTCAAGGCCATGCACACCTCGCTGGTGCTGTACGCCGAACACGAGTTCAATGCCTCGACGTTCACCTCGCGCGTGATCGCCGGCACCGGTTCCGACATGTACAGCTGCATCGCCGGCGGCATCGGCGCGCTGCGCGGCCCCAAGCACGGCGGCGCCAACGAAGTGGCGTTCGAAATCCAGAAGCGCTATGACTCGCCGGACGAAGCGGAAGCCGACATCAAGGCGCGCGTCGAGAAGAAGGAAGTCGTCATCGGCTTCGGTCATCCGGTCTACACGATCGCCGATCCGCGCAACAAGGTCATCAAGGAAGTCGCGCACGAGCTGTCCAGGGAAGCCGGCAGCACCAAGATGTTCGACATTGCCGAGCGTCTGGAAACCGTGATGTGGGACATCAAGAAGATGTTCCCGAATCTCGACTGGTTCAGCGCCGTCAGCTACCACGTGATGGGCGTGCCGACCGACATGTTCACGCCGCTGTTCGTGATCGCCCGCACCTCCGGCTGGAGCGCGCACGTCATCGAACAGCGCATCGACGGCAAGATCATCCGTCCGTCGGCGAACTACGTCGGCCCGGAAGATCTGAAGTTCGTTCCGATCAAGGATCGCAAGTAGCACTGCGAGTAGCGTGGGGATCCCAGCGTTACGAGTCAGTGCATCGGCGTCTCGCGATAGCGAGACGCCGAGCGTTGATAGATCCTTCATTTTCTTCTGCTATTGCCAGCATTCGGTGCAAGCCATGACCAACACCGCCTACCGCAAGAACCTCCCGGGCACCAAGCTCGACTACTTCGATGCGCGCGCCGCTGTCGATGCCATCAAGCCAGGCGCCTGGGCGACGCTGCCCTACACGGCGCGCGTGCACGCCGAAAACCTCGTGCGCAAGGCCGAGCCCGAGAGGCTGAACGCGTATCTCGGTCAGTTGATCGAGCGCAAGCGCGACCTCGATTTTCCGTGGTTTCCGGTGCGCGTCGTGTGTCACGACATTCTCGGCCAGACCGCGCTGGTCGATCTCGCCGGCCTGCGTGATGCGATCGCCGACATGGGCGGCGATCCGGCGAAAGTGAACCCCGTCGTGCCGGTGCAGCTGATCGTCGATCACTCGCTGGCCGTCGAGCACGGCGGTTTCGAGAAGGACGCGTTCGCGAAGAATCGCGCGGTCGAGGATCGTCGCAATGACGATCGCTTTCATTTCATCAACTGGACAAAGGAGGCGTTCCGCAACATCGACGTCATCCCGCCCGGCAACGGCATCATGCATCAGATCAATCTGGAGCGGATGTCGCCGGTGATCTACACCCAGGACGGCGTCGCGTTTCCGGACACCTGCGTCGGCACCGATTCGCATACGCCGCATGTCGACGCGCTCGGCGTCATCGCCATCGGCGTCGGCGGCCTTGAAGCCGAGAACGTCATGCTCGGTCGCGCGTCGTGGATGCGCCTGCCGGACATCACCGGCGTGGAACTCTCCGGCAAGCCGCAGCCCGGCATCACGGCAACCGACGTGGTGCTGGCGCTGACCGAGTTCCTGCGCAAGGAAAAGGTGGTGGGTCACTACCTCGAGTTCTACGGTGACGGCGCTGCGGCGCTGACGCTCGGCGACCGCGCGACGATTTCCAACATGGCACCGGAATACGGCGCGACCGCGGCGATGTTCTTCATCGACCAGAACACGCTCGACTATCTGACGCTGACCGGCCGCGACGCCGAGCAGGTCAGGCTGGTCGAGACCTATGCGAAGCAGACCGGCCTGTGGGCCGATGCGCTGAAGACGGCGCAGTACGAGCGCACGCTGAAGTTCGACCTGTCGACCGTGGTGCGCAACATGGCCGGCCCGTCAAATCCGCACAAGCGTCTGCCGACCTCGGCGCTCGCCGAGCGTGGCATCGCCGCGCCGTGGCAGCTGCCGGCCGACGGCAAGATGCCGGACGGCGCCGTCATCATCGCCGCGATCACCAGCTGCACGAACACGTCCAATCCGCGCAACGTCATCGCCGCCGGCCTGCTCGCACGCAACGCCAACGCCAGGGGCCTGACGCGCAAGCCCTGGGTGAAGTCGTCGCTGGCGCCGGGCTCGAAGGCGGTGCAGCTGTATCTGGAAGAAGCCAAGCTGCTGCCGGAGCTCGAACAGCTCGGCTTCGGCATCGTCGCGTTCGCCTGCACGACCTGCAACGGCATGTCCGGCGCGCTCGATCCGAAGATCCAGCAGGAGATCATCGAGCGCGATCTGTATGCGACGGCCGTGCTGTCCGGCAATCGCAACTTCGACGGCCGCATCCATCCGTACGCCAAGCAGGCCTTCCTGGCTTCGCCGCCGCTGGTCGTCGCCTACGCGATCGCCGGTACCGTGCGCTTCGACATCGAGAAGGACGCACTAGGGCTCGACCAGGACGGCAAGCCCGTTACGCTCAAGGACATCTGGCCGAGCGACGAGGAAATCGACGCCGTCATCAAGCAGAGCGTCAAGCCGGAAATGTTCCGCAAGGTCTACGATCCGATGTTCACCTTCAAGATCGTCGAAGGCGAGAAGATCAGCCCGCTCTACAACTGGCGTCCGCAGAGCACCTACATCCGCCGTCCGCCGTACTGGGAAGGCGCACTGGCCGGCGAGCGCACGCTCAAGGGCCTGCGCCCGCTCGCCGTGCTGCCGGACAACATCACCACCGATCACCTGTCGCCGTCGAACGCGATCATGATGAACAGCGCCGCCGGCGAATACCTGCACAAGATGGGCCTGCCGGAAGAGGACTTCAATTCGTACGCGACGCATCGCGGCGATCACCTCACCGCGCAGCGCGCGACCTTCGCCAACCCGCAGCTCGTCAACGAGATGGCGGTGGTCGACGGCCAGGTCAAGAAGGGCTCGCTGGCGCGTATCGAACCGGAAGGCAAGGTCGTGCGCATGTGGGAAGCGATCGAGACCTACATGGAACGCAAGCAGCCGCTGATCATCATCGCCGGCGCCGACTACGGTCAGGGCAGCTCGCGCGATTGGGCGGCCAAGGGCGTGCGTCTTGCCGGCGTCGAGGCGATCGTCGCCGAGGGCTTCGAGCGCATCCACCGCACCAACCTGATCGGCATGGGCACGCTGCCGCTGGAGTTCAAGCCGGGCACGACGCGCCTGAGCCTGGGCATCGACGGCACCGAAACCTTCGACGTCGTCGGTGCGCGCAAGCCGCGTGCGACGCTGACGCTGGTGATCCACCGCAAGAACGGCGAAACCGTCGAAGTGCCGGTGACCTGCCGTCTTGATTCGGACGAGGAAGTGTCGGTCTACGAGGCCGGCGGCGTGCTGCAGCGCTTTGCGATGGACTTTCTCGCGTCGACGAAGGCGGCCTGAGCGAAACCGGCATGACGTCGATGTCGAATTCTCCGCGGCCCATTCGTCGCGTCATCAGAGGGCGGCACATGGTGTGTCGCCCCTTGATGAGCTGTCACAGGAGATAAGTCATGCCCGGAACCGTCCGTCTGCACCGCGTCCTCAAAGCGCCGGCCGCGCGCATCTACAAAGCCTTCCTTGATCCGCAGGCGATGGTGAAGTGGCTGCCGCCGCACGGCTTCACCGGGCAGGTGCATGAAATGGATGCGCGTGTCGGCGGCGGCTACAAGATGTCGTTCACCAACTTCGGCACCGGCAGCAGCCATTCGTTCGGCGGCACCTATCTCGAACTGAAGCCCGGCGAGCGCCTGCGCTACGAAGACCGTTTCGACGATCCGAACATGCCGGGCACGATGCAGGTCACGGTCTCACTGAAGACCGTTGCCTGCGGCACCGAGATCGAGATCGTCCAGGAAGGCATTCCCGACATGATCCCGACCGAGTTCTGTTACCTCGGTTGGCAGGAGTCGCTGAGCCTGCTCGCGAACGTTGTCGAACCCGATATTCCAGACGGCGCCTGATCGCACGCGCCTCCACACCCGAGACCTTCATGAGCGCCACCAAGCCGCACGTTCCGCAGATCAAAGTTCCCGCCACCTACATGCGCGGCGGCACCAGCAAAGGCGTTTTCTTCAGGCTCGACGATCTGCCGGAGCGCTGCCGCGAGCCGGGCGAGGCGCGCGACAAGTTCCTGCTGCGCGTGATCGGCTCGCCCGATCCGTACGGCGCGCAGATCGACGGCATGGGCGGCGCGACCTCATCGACGAGCAAGACCGTGATCCTGTCGAAGAGCACCAAGGCCGATCACGACGTCGATTACCGCTTCGGTCAGGTGTCGATCGACAAACCCTTCGTCGACTGGTCCGGCAACTGCGGCAATCTCACCGCGGCAGTCGGTTCGTTCGCGATCAGCAACGGTCTGATCGACGCGGCGCGCATTCCGAAGGACGGCGTCTGCACGGTGCGCATCTGGCAGACGCAGATCAACAAGACCATCATCGCCCACGTGCCGATGACGAACGGCGCCGTGCAGGAAACCGGCGACTTCGAACTCGACGGCGTGACCTTCCCGGCCGCGGAAGTGCAGATCGAATTTCTTGATCCGGCCGATGACGGCGACGAGGGCGGCTCGATGTTTCCGACCGGCAACCTGGTCGATGATCTCGAAGTGCCCGGCATCGGCACGCTGAAGGCGACGATGATCAATGCCGGCATCCCGACCGTGTTCATCAACGCGGAGGAAGTCGGCTACACCGGTACCGAGTTGCGCGACGCAATCAACAGCGATGCCAGGGCGCTGGCGAAGTTCGAGACCATCCGCGCCTGCGGCGCGCTGCGCATGGGCCTGATCAAGGACGTCTCAGAAGCGGCCAAGCGCCAGCACACGCCCAAGGTGGCGTTCGTCGCGGCCCCGAAGGACTACGTCTCGTCGAGCGGAAAAAACATCAAGGCCGACGAGATTGATCTGAACGTGCGGGCGCTGTCGATGGGCAAGCTGCATCACGCGATGATGGGCACCGCGGCCGTCGCGATCGGCACTGCCGCCGCGATTCCCGGCACGCTCGTCAATCTCGCCGTCGGTGGCGGTGCGCGCGAAGCCGTGCGCTTCGGCCACCCATCCGGAAGCCTGCGCGTCGGCGCCGCGGCGGTGCAAGAGAACGGCCAATGGGTCGTCAAGAAGGCGATCATGTCACGCAGCGCGCGCGTGCTGATGGAAGGCTTCGTTCGCGTTCCGGGCGATGCGTTCTGAGAGCGTCTGAGAAAGTGATGCCCTCTCCCCGTCGCAAAGCGATCGGGGAGAGGGTTAGGTGAGGGGGTGTTCAACTCGCCGAGGTGCTCGATCCAGCAACCCCCTCTCCCCTCCAAGAGGAGAGAGGGGGCTTCATTTTGATATGCGCTCTGAGCGTTTGCTGATCTGAGTGACGCGCCTCATCCAACTTCGTCTGACCATTCGTGGGGTGGGCAAAGTGCGGCGTGCCCGCGCGGCATTCTGCTCGTTCGATCCGGATGCTTGAGCGTTAAAATTCAACCATGAAAATTGAAAGAAGCGTTCACGAATCCTTTTGCAGCGTATACGCCGATGCGGTTGTACGTTTCATCGTCAGCGGCGCCAATGAAGACGTGTCGTTCGATGCGAAGGCGCAGTGCTTTGTGTCGAAGCCGGTCGACGAGGGCACACCGCCAGCCAGCTGTGAATGGTGGGTGGGCGATGACTGGCCCACGTTCGTTGGTCCCTTGCCGTGCCCGACCGATCTCGCGCAGCCGAAGTTCTCCGAAGCGGTGCTGAGGGACGCCATCATTCACGCGCTCAAGAAATCCGCAACCGGCAAGCGCATGAGCCAGATCCTCGCCGGGCTGGACTGAGCCGGCCGGGCATTTTCAGTGCCGCACAGGCAGACCCGTACTCACACACCTGTCTCGGGTTCACCAAACCATCGCGCTGCGGCCTGAGACACAGCCTCGAGTGCAGGCGTGGCTTCGTCGGCCCAGGCCACGAAGCCGTCCGGGCGCACCAGCAGCGCGCTCAAGCCCAGATTGTCCTTGGCGTCGCTGGCGACATACGTGATCCAATTGCTCCAGCGGCGCGCCAGCGTTCGCAGCGGCGCAGCACCATCAAAGTCCAGAAGCAGGCCTTTGCCGTCGCGCAGCAGCGCGCCGAGCGTGCCGCCGTCGGACAGCTCGAAATCGGGTGCGCTGCGGCCCACCAGCGGGTGATGGCCGCCGAGATCGTAGCGAAGCGAAACGCCCCATACGCGTTCGGCGAAGTAGGTCGCACCATCGCGCGTGTCGATGAGATCGCGAATGATCGCTTCTAGCGCACGCGTGCTGCGGCTCGGTCGCATCAGCGCGACCTGCGCACGCGACCAGTCCAGAACCTGCGCGCCGGCCGGATGCCGTTCGGCGGTGTAGCTGTCGAGCAGCCCGGCGGGCGCATCGCCGCGGATCGTCGCCGCCAGCTTCCACCCGAGATTCACTGCATCGCCGAGACCCAGATTGAGGCCTTGCCCGCCCAGCGGCGAATGGAGGTGCGCAGCATCGCCGGCGAGCAGCACGCGCCCTCGGCGATAAGTCGTTGCTTGAAACGCGCGATCTGTCCAGGTGGTTGCGAGCTCAAGCGCCGTCACCGTGACGTCGGTGTTCGAGACTCGGCGCAATACCGTCTGCACGTGATCAAGCGTGATCGCCCGGCTTCGGTGGAAGACTCCGCCGTCGAAGTCGACCATCGTGACGGTTCCGGGCGGCTGGTAGGTATACACGCCGGTCGACGTGTAGTGGCGACCCGGTTTGAGCTGGTCCGCATCGGTCATCTCGACCTGGACGGAGTAGCCGGTGAATTCGGGATCGGTACCGACGAACTCGAAGCCGCCGGCCTTGCGTACGGTGCTGTGCCCGCCGTCACAACCAACGAGCCACAGCGCGTGAAGTGTTTCGCCACCGGCGCGAACGCTCACGCCGTCCGCCGATGCCTTGAAGCCTTCGACACCGCAGCCGCGCCTGATCTCGACACCCATCGCGACTGCGCGCGCGGCCAATGCCGATTCGAGAACCTCCATCTCGACCGCCAAGCTGGTGCCGGCCGGACTCGGCAGGCGATACCGCCACTTCGAGCTGTCGATATCGTCCTGAAAGAACTGGATGCCGGCGAAATGGCCGCCGGGGCGACGCGACTGTTGCATCCAGTGAGGAATACTCGCCGCCCCGCCACCCGAACCGGCGTTCGCGCCACGCGGCGCCGCGATCTTGTCCAGCAGTCCGCGACGGTGGAAAGCTTCGAGGGTCGGAGCCGACAGACCACGCAAGCCAAACGGTAGACGCTTCAAGGGAGAACGCGGGTCTTCGACCTGCTCCAGCACGATCGGTGAGAGGCCCGCGAGGCGCAACTCACAAGCGAGAAACAAGCCGACCGGGCCGGCACCGGCAATGACGACATCGTAGATCACAGAGCTGCTCCAAAAAGGGGTTCATCGGAGCAGCGTGTCGAAGCACGACGACCCTCGGACGAACCCAGAACGCAAAAGCGCCGGGAACGTCGAGGTATCTCATTGCGGGAAGCAAGGATAAGAGCTTCCATTTCTGGAAGGGCTTGGGCCTACCAATAACCAAGCCTGCCTTTTTCGACGGCGGGAAATTAGCACTCAAGAGGCGGGCCGCACAACGTTCTTGCCTCTGCTCTTCTGGATGCGCCGGCTATGACCGACGGTGCTCGTCGCGGACTGCGACGCCGGAGTGGATCGTCTTCGCTTTTGGCTGGCCTGGCCTTAGCCAACCGGCATGCTCCAGTTTCCGGTCGATCTGCTGCCGGGCCTTGGTTTCTGGCGTCATGGGCGAACCTCCCCTGTTTGCTCCCACTTGGCAGAACGGCCTTTGCCCGTGGGCGTGATCAGCCCTTCGGCTTTCATGGCGCGCAAGACGACGCGGACCATGTCGCGGCTGATGCCGGGGCAGGCTTCTTCGATTTCGGAAATCGAGAACGGCAGGTTTCGCTTGAGGATTTCGGCGCGCACACGATCACCTTTGGCGCCGCGGCCGCGTTCGATGGTGCCGACACGTTCCTCGAATTCCTTGTAGGCCCGCAGCAGTGCCCCCCAGAAATAGTCGAGCCACGGGGCAATGTTGTGGTCGCCTTCATGCCAGCCTTGCGAGCTGGCCTCCAGCGTTTCGTAGTAGCTCTCTTTCGATTCTTCGAAAATGCGTTCCAGGCTGATGAAGCGGCCCACCGCGTAGTCGAAGTGGTAGAGCAATTGCAGGGTCAGCAGCCGCGCCATGCGACCGTTGCCATCCGGGAAGGGATGGATGCAGAGAAAATCGAGAATGACCAGTGGCACCAGTACTAGCGGGTCGGCCAAATGCTCGTCCAGCGCCTTGCGGTAACGCGCAATCAGGTCGGCCATCGCCATGGGTGTGAGATGTGCTGCGACCGGGCGAAAGCGAATGCGTGCGTTGCCATCGGGATGGCGCTCGATGATGTCGTTGTTGGTTGCTTTCCAATGCCCGCCTGGCTGCGGCATGTAGCGATACAAAATGCCGTGGAGCTGCAGAATGGTGCCCTCTGAAAACGGCATCTGTTCGCCGCTTTCATGGATCAGGCCCAGTGCATCGCGGTAGCCTGCCACCTCTTGCTCGGAGCGGCTTTGCGGTGTGGCGTTTTTGAGCACCAGCGATTTCAGCCGGTGCGCCGCCACCACCACACCCTCCAGGCGGTTGGATGATTCGGTGGACTCCACCACAGCCACTTGCCGCAAGTCGCTCAACACCTCAGGCGACTGGGCCACGTACAGCTGCTGCTTGCCCCGGTACTCACCCAGCGCGCGTAGCGTCGCCAGCTGCCGGGCATCAAAGCGCAGCTTGGCGAGGTAGTCGGGCAGGAGTGACTGCATGGATGATTGCTGGGTTGTAAACGGGGTAATCGTACTCTTAATTGGGGTAAATGAGCATTCCATTACCCCTATAAAAGGGGAACTACCCTATTTGGCACCGCGTGGCTTCTTGATCATTTACCGCGTGCGGTGGCGTCATTCGTCAACCCGGAGCCTGCTACGCCCACTCGGTCCACCGCCGTCTACACCTACCTTCAGCGCAGGTCGGCGGTGATCATCCGATGAATGTCGGCTAACAGAAAGCCAGGCTGGTGATCTCGACTTTCCGCTTCGGGCTGATCTGAGTCCTTAGACTCTGATGCATCACACGGGCTGCTTCCGCTTCGTGCCAGAAGCGAGTCTTCATGGTGCTATCGAATTCTCCGGTGCGAGCCCCATCGCTCGCTTCAGCGCCTCTCTCAGCGCCCATTGAGATACCCCCAAACCTTCGAAATTACCACCGAGCCTTCGCCGACGGCCGAGGCGACGCGTTTGACGGAGCCGTCTCGCACATCGCCGACCGCGAAGATGCCGGGCTGCGAGGTGGCGTAGGGCGAGTCGGCGCCGACGGCGGCGCCGGTCAGGACGAAGCCGTTGGGGTCGAGCTGGACGAGTCCGGAGAGCCAGGCGGTGTTGGGCGCGGCGCCAACCATGACGAACAGCGCGCAGGTCGGGAGCGTGCGGTTCGCTTTGTCCGCATGGTTCTGGATCGTGACGGCTTCGAGCTTGTCGGTGCCGTGGAGCGCGGTGATCTCGGCGTTGTATTCGATCGAGATCGCGGGGTCTGCTTCGAGGCGGCTCGATAAATAACTCGACATCGACGACGCCAGCGATCCGCCGCGGACCAGCACGCGAACATGCTTCGCCGCGCGGCTCAGGAACATGGCGGCCTGACCGGCCGAGTTGCCACCGCCGATGATGATGGCCTCGGCATTCCGGCAATAGCGGGCCTCGCTTTCGGTGGCGGCGTAGTACACGCCTGCGCCTTCGAACTCGGCAAGCCCCTCGATCGGCAGACGTCGGTATTGAACGCCGGTCGCGACGACGACCGCGCCGGCGAGCAGGCGGTGTCCGTCGTCGAACGACGCGCAGAAGCGCCCGTCGTCCTGCCGGTCGAGTTTCACGACGCGGCGCGGCATCAGGAAGCGGGTGCCGAACTTCATCGCCTGGATTTCGCCGCGCCAGACGAGGTCGGCGCCGGAGATGCCCGTCGGAAAGCCCATGTAGTTTTCGATGCGGCTGGACGTGCCGGCTTGTCCGCCGATGGCGGTGTCTTCGACGACAAGTGCGCTCAAGCCTTCCGCGCCGGCGTACACCGCGGCCGCCACGCCGGCCGGACCGCCGCCGACGATCAGCACGTCGAAGGGCTCCTCGTCGGCGAGGTCGTAGTTGACGCCGAGCAGGCGCGCGACCTTGTCCGGCGTCGGGTCTGCGATCACCAGATGACGGCCGAAGATGACGGCGGGCCGGTCCGGAGAAATCGCACAGCTCGTCGCCACGCGTCGCGCCTCGTCACTGCCCGCGGCACAGGAGGCGTAGGGCAGACGATTGCGGCTCGCGAATTCGGCGATCCTGCGCACGGCGCGGTCGTCGTCCTCGCCGATCAGCACCAGCGTGCCGTCGCGTGTATCGAGTTGGCGTCGCCGTCTGGCCGCGAACACGGTGATGATGATGTCCGACATCTCGGGGATCTCGGACATCAGACGCAACATGGCTGGCCGCGGCACTTCGAGCACGCGGGTATCGCGAACGGCGCGCATGGCCATCGACCAGGTGCCGCCGTTGAGAAAGGAAATCTCGCCCATGAATTGCGTGGGCCCCAACGTGGACGCCAGATGACGTTCGCCGGACCACGCATTCACGACCTCGATTTCGCCGTCCTCGACGTAGACGAAGCGTTCGACCGGATCGCCGGGCTGCACGATGAACGCGCCCGCCGCATAGGTCGCGAGCGCGCCGTGCGCGCGCATCGCGGCGACATGCGATGCCGCCAGCGGTACACGCTGCATCTCGCGCAGGTCGCGGCCGATGGTCTCCACTGCGTTCTCCCGTCATGGCGTTGGCGCGCCGAGATGCGTGCCTCGCGCAGCATAAAGCAGCCGGCCGCCGATGCGCCGCGGCTGGCGGAAGGGCGCGCGCGCCGGGCCTGCCGACGCGCATCAGCCCCGTGCGTACTCGTCGTTGCGTCGCCACCAGGTGCCGGTTTCGTTGCGGCCCAGTGGCGCGCGATCGAGCCACTGGTACATGCCCCAGAGGCCGTCGAGGCCGCGTGCGTAGGTCGAGTAGGCGTGATAGACGACACCGGCCTCGAGCACGAAGCTGCTCATGCCCGGTCGGTCGCGCGCGTAGGTGAGGGTGTCGGTGCCGCAGCTCGCCGCGAAGCCGGCGACGGGTGGTGGCGGTGCACCTTCGGCGATCGGATGTCCGCCTTTGCGGTAGTTGTATTCGATGCCGCCGGCGCGCTGCTGCGCTTCGGTCACGGAAACATTGAAGTCGTAGTTGAACGCGCCGCCGTGCGAAGACGCCCACGGGAATGACCAGCCAAGCCGTTGCTTGTAGGCCCGCAATTTCGCGAGCGGCGCGCGCGACACTGCCATCAGCGTCACGTCATGGTTGGCGAGGTGAACGGCGAAGCCGTCGAAGCCGTCGGCGATCGCCGAGCACGACGGGCAGCCGGCCTGGTAGTCCGGGCCGAACATGAAGTGATAGACGAGCAGCTGCGAGCGGCCGGCAAACAGATCGGCGAGTGTGGCGCTGCCCTGTTCGGTGTCGAAGCGATAGTCCTTGTCGACCCGCACCCAGGGCAGCGCCTGACGCCGCGCGGCAAGCGCGTCGCTGCGACGGGTCAGCTCCTTTTCGGCTTCGAGCAGTTCGAGGCGCGCTTCTAGCCATTGCGCGCGCGTGGCGGTGGGATGTGATGGCATATCGGTCTCCGGAAGGATGTCGCCCGGCATCGCCGGGCGGACATGGAAAGGGTGCGATCAGGCCGCGATCGGCGTGTTGCGGGCGTAGTCGGCCATCTGCTCTGCGAGTGCGGCGCGGAATGCCGGCCGTGCTTCGCAGCGTTTGACATAGGCATCCAGTACCGGAAAGCCGGCGACCAACTCGGCATGCCGTGCCAGCCGCAAGGTCGTCGTCATCAGGATGTCGGCGGCGGTGAAGCTGCCGAGCAGATGGTCGCGACCCTGCAGATGACCGGCGAGCACGCCGAGGCGTGCCTTCACGGCGTCGACCACGACGGGACGACGCATCGCAGCCCAGGGCTCGTTGCCGTACAGCAGGTCGGTTTCCAGCAGGTTCTGGATCGGCGGCTCGACGGTGTTGAGCGCGGCGAACATCCAGGTCAGCACCTCGGCGCGCGCCGATGCGTCGGCCGGCATCAGCGCCGCGCAGTCGGACGCGATGTGATGGACGATGGCGCCGGACTCGAACAACTGCAGGCCGTCGGCTTCGAACGCCGGCACCATGCCGAACGGCTGGCGCTGCCGATACGGCGCCGCGGTCCTTTCCTCGAAACCGATCAGCTGCACCTCGTACGAACGGCCGGCCTCGATCAGCGCCCAGCGCACGCGCAGATCGCGAACCAGTCCCTGTGCGAAATCCGGAGCCCAGCGGAAGCCCCATACCGAAATCCTGCTCATTGCCTTGCTCTCCATGACGGCCGGCGACGCGCCGGGCATGGGCTAAATTAGTGACGGGCACGGCGAGGGTGGGAGTGACAAGTGTGGCGCGATTCGCTTGAGTGCTGGCGATGGATTCGCTGATCACGGCGGCGGCACGCGCGCTGGCGGTCGGCGATCCGCTCGGCGCGCTGAAGTGCGTGGCGCTGCGTGAGGACGCGCCGGCGCTGGCGCTGCGCGGCATCGCCATGGCACAGCTTGGTGACTTCGGACGGGCACGCGAACTCGTGCGCCGCGCCGGTCGCGCGTTCGGCGCGAGGGAGGCGGTGGCACGGGCGCGCTGCGTGGTGGCCGAAGCGGAAATCGCGCTCGCCGCGCGTGAACTCGGCGGTGGCGAACCGCCGCTCGACGCCGCCGGTGACGTGCTCGCCGCGCACGGCGATGCCCGCAATGCCGCGCACGCGCGCTACCTGGCGATTCGCCGCCTGCTGCTGATCGGGCGCCTGAACGAGGCGCAGCAGCGGCTGGCGACGCTCGACGCCGATACGCAGCCGCCGCCGCTGCGTGCGATCCATGAACTGATCGCCGCCGGTCTGGCGATCCGCCAGCTGCAGACGCGGATCGCGCAGGCGGCACTGGTGCGCGCCGCACAGGCCGCACGGCAAGCGCGTATCCCGGCGCTGATCGGCGAGATCGACGCTGCGCGGCAGATGCTCGCAGCACCCGCGGCGCGCCTGCTGGTGCAGGGCGCGTCGCGGCTGCTGCGGCTCGACGAAGTCGAAGCGCTGTTCGCATCCGGCGTCCTGGTGGTCGATGCCTGCCGCCATGTCGTGCGGTGCGGCGCGACGCAGGTATCGCTCGCCAGCCGTCCGGTCCTGTTCACGCTGGCACGCGTGCTGGGCGAAGCCTGGCCCGGCGATGTCTCGCGCGACGAACTGGTCGCCCGCGCGTTTCGCGCACGGCGCGCCGACGAGTCGTATCGCGCGCGTCTGCGCGTCGAGATCGGGCGCCTGCGCCGCGCCCTGCAGGACGTCGCCGACATCGCGGCGACCGAACGCGGTTTCGTCATCGAACCACGCTGCTCGCAGGAGCTGGTGGTGCTCGCGCAGCCGGGTGACGAGGCGCATGCCGCCGTGCTGGCGCTGCTCGCCGATGGCGAGGCCTGGGCCAGTTCGGCGCTGGCGCTGGCGCTCGGCAGCAGTCAGCGCACCACGCAGCGCGCGCTCGATGCGCTGGCGGCTGCCGGCAAGGTGCGCTCGTTCGGACGCGGTCGCGCGCGACGCTGGCTGATGCCGCCCTTGCCCGGATTCACGACAAGCTTGTTACTCCCGGCGCCGCTGCCGGGTGCGTAGTCTGTGCGGCAACACATCGTCGAACCGGAGTCGGACATGAAACGCAGCACGGCCGAAGTCATCAACGAGCAGAGCTTTGCCGACGTCACGCAGATCGGCGGCGTCAGCTATGACGGCGAGCGCGTCTGGATCGCCGTCGGCGAGCGGCTCGATGCGATCGATCCGGCCAGCGGCAGCAGGCTGCGCTCGCTGGCCGTGACCGCGCACGCCGGCACCGCCTACGACGGCAAGCACCTGTACCAGATCGCCGAGCAGTGCATTCGCAAGATCGATCCGCAAACCGGCGAGGTGCTGGCGACGATTCCGTCGCCCGGCGGCGGCGGCGATTCGGGCATGGCCTGGGCGGAAGGCTCGCTGTGGGTCGGCCAGCACCGCGAACGCAAGATCCACCAGATCGATCCGGACACCGGCAAGATCCTGCGCACGATCGAATCGAACCGCTTCGTCACCGGCGTCACCTGGGTCGACGGCGAACTCTGGCACGGCACCTGGGAAGGCGAGGAAAGCGAGCTGCGTCGCATCGATCCGCACAGCGGCGAAGTGTTCGAGGCGCTGAGCATGCCGGTCGGCACCGCCGTCTCCGGTCTGGAATCGGACGGCGGCGAGCGCTTCTTCTGCGGTGGCGGGCACAGCGGCAAGCTGCGCACGGTGCGGCGTCCACGACGCGCCGCGGCCTGAGGCCGGCGCAGCGTCTCAGTCCGCGGCGGGAATGCGGAAACGCTCGCAGTAATCCTTGAAGTGCTTGCGCACGCCGGCGGCGCTGAGGCCGAACGCTTCGAGCGAGTATTCGTGCTTGCCGAAACGGCCCTTGGGATTGGCGGCCATCATCTTCTGCATCGCGGCTTCGACCCCCGGCGTGAACGGCTCGTCGAAGCGCGCATAGACCTTGCGCATGGTGCCGATCGGATCGCGCATCTGCTCGTCGTACTGGATGTCGTGAATGGCGTCCTCGCCGTGCAGATCGCGATATGCGTTCTGACGCTCGATCATCAGATCGAAGGTCTCCAGCAGTTTCGCGGCAATGTCCTTCATGTCGACCCGGTCGCTGAACATCGGGCGCACCAGACGCAGCAGGCTGCAGGCCGAGCCGACCACCTCGACCGGATCGCGGTGCGTCATCACCAGCTGTGCGTCCGGATAGACCGTCGTCAGTGCATTGAGAAACAGCGGATGCCAGGGATTCTTCAGGGTCCAGCGGCCGCCGTTGTGCGCCTGCAGGACCTGCAGCAGCTGCTTGTGGAAGCGGAACGCCGGCAGGTAGTCGGCCTCGCGCAGGAACCACTGACCGTAGCTCGGCAGGTGCAGCGTCGAATCGAAGATCTGCGCGCAGAACGACAGCTGCATCGCGTACTGGCACTCCGACGGGCCGTCCGCTTCTTCCCAGTGCGCGGCGGCGATCTGCGGTGCCAGCTGCAGCATCATCGCCAGTTTCTGGCGCTCTGCGCCGCAGCGCAGATCGGTCTGCAGCTCGCCCTTCTTCGCCGGCGGCGCCGGGCTCAGCGCTTCCCAGCGCAGCAGGCAGCGGCGGCCGGGATCGGCACTCAGCAGATTGATCGTCAGCGTCGTTCCGGTGCGGGGCAGGCCGAACACGAACATCGGTTTTTCGATCGGACGCTCCAGCAGCTCCGGATGCTTTTTCATGTAATCGACCAGCCGCAGGCGGTTGCTCGCGATGCCGATCAGATTGCCCATCCAGCGCTGCGCGCCGGCCGGCGACAGCTGCGCTTCCTCGCTCGACGATTTGACCAGGCGTTCGAGCGCGTCGAGCGCGGCCGGATCGCCGAAGTCGCTGAGCTCGGTTGCCGCGGTGGCGGCGGCGATGATCTGCTGGGTTTGCATGGAAGACTCGGTGAGGGTGGGGCTCGAATCCCGCTGCGGTCGCAACCGGCTCCGGCCGCAGCGAACACCCCTGCGCGCTGCGCGGCGAGGGGCGTGCTGACGTTATCGGCGACCGCAGGACCTTTGGCAATCGAAATGCCGGCTTGCCGCGCGCGTCTTGTCCCGGCTTCGATGTTGTGTCCGGATTGCTTCATTGCCCGGCCGCTCGCCGCAGGGGCCGCTGGGCCGGCCGCGATTCTGGCAAGCTCTGCATCGAACGCGGAATCCGGAATGCGCCAGTGGCGGACGACGAAAACACCAGGAAGCTGAAAATCGAAAAGGCGCGCCGGCGCCTGCTGCGCCTGCGGCCGGTGTCGCTGGTGTCGTGGCGCGATGCGCTGGCGACGATCACGCCGATCGTCCTGCTCAGTGCCGCGGCGATCTTCTTCACCCTGCGCTTCGTGCGGCCGGCGCCGCCGCTGCACCTGACGATGGCCGGCGGTCCCGCCGGCAGCAATTTCGAAAAGGTGGCGGCGCGCTACCACGAGATTCTCGCGCGCAGCGGCATCGATCTGCAGATCGTGCCGTCGCACGGCTCCGCCGAGAATCTCGATCTGCTGGTCGACAACAAGGTCGACGTCGCGCTGGTGCAGGCCGGCGTCACGCGCAAGGACGGCACCGAGGATCTGGTGTCGCTCGGCACCATGTTCCGCCAGCCGGTGATGATCTTCTATCGCGCACCGCATCCGATCACCCTGCTGTCGCAGCTCGCCGGCCAGCGCATCGCCGTCGGTCATGCCGGCAGCGGCACACATACGCTGGCGATGGCGTTGCTCGACGCCAATGGCATCGAAGAAGGCGGCAACACGCAGTTCCTGGAGCTGGAAGGCGACGCGGCCAGCGCGGCGCTGCTCGCGCATCAGGTCGACGCCGTGTTCCTGTCGGGGGATTCGGCGAGCGTCAAGATCTTCCGCGAGCTGATGCATGCCGACGGCGTGCGCCTGTTCGACTTCACGCAGGGCGAGGCCTACGAACGGCGCTTCCGCTATCTCAACCGCTTCGAGCTGCCGCCCGGTTCGTTCGATCTCGGCGAGAACCTGCCGGACCATCGCATCACGATGATGGCGCCGACCGTCGAGCTGCTCGCGCATTCCGACCTGCATCCGGCCCTGTCGGACCTGCTCGTCGAGGCCGCGCAGGAAGTGCACGGCCGCGGGTCGCTGATGCAGAACCCGGGCGAGTTCCCGCACGCGCTCGAACACGACTATCCGATGAGCGAAGGCGCCGCGCGCTATTACAAGTCAGGCAAGAGCCTCGCATACCGCTATCTGCCGTTCTGGCTGGCCAGCCTCGTCAGTCGCGCCGCCGTCGTGCTGCTGCCGATCATCGTCGTGCTGATTCCGGGCATGCGCTTCGCGCCGTATCTCTACGGCTGGCGCATCCGGCGCCGCATCTACAAGCACTACGGCGAGCTGATGGCACTGGAGCGCGCCGTGCTCGAACCGATGACCGACGAGCAGCGCGCCGCACTGGTCGAGCAGCTCGACAAGATCGAGAAAGCCGTCGTCGGCATGAAGACGCCGGGCGCATTCGCCGATCAGGCCTATATCCTCAGGCGCCATATCCGCTTCGTGCGTGACAGCCTGACGGTGGGGCCGTCGGCGCCGGACGACGAGGTGACGGTGATGCGCTAGCGTCTGCCGCCGATACACGAGTGCGGCGTCGTCAGGCAGGCCGAAAGCCGACGAAGCCGTGCGGCGATGTCGGTTGACGGGACGTTGGCGGACCGCTTTGCCGAGGTGCGGCTCGTCATGATGCGGCGTCCGCCTCCGGGCGCAGACCCAGAGTGAGCGCATCAACCGACGGCTGGTGTTCGATCGCCGTGGTTCGGGCTTCGCACGTCATTCAGAACAGCGCGGCCTGTGGGGCCGCTGCGGCGTTTGCCGCGGCGGACGGCAGACGTCCTTCCAACGCCAGAAGAAAACGCTTGTTGGCGATGCCGCCGGCGAAACCGGTGAGGCTGCCGTCGCTGCCGATCACGCGATGGCAGGGCGCGATGATGGAGATCGGGTTGCGGCCGTTGGCGGCGCCGACCGCGCGTACCGCCTGCGGGATGCCGATCTGTGCGGCGATCTGCGCATAGCTGCGCGTCTGGCCATACGGAATCGTCAGCAGCGCAGCCCAGACGCGCTTCTGGAACGCCGTGCCGGCGAAATCGAGTGGCAGCTCGAACGCGGTACGGGTGCCGGCGAAGTACTCGCGAAGCTGCTGTTCGGCACGATTGAGCAGAGGGTGATCGGTGCGCGCAACGGTATCGCCGAGGCGCACGCGCGCTGCCGAATCCTGTGGCCACAGCACCGCGCGCAGGCCGGCATCAGTGCCGACCAGTTTCAGCACGCCGACCGGCGATGCGACGCTGTTGTGAACGAGTGTCAGTTCCGACTCCGCCGCAGGCAGCAAGCTTGCCGCGAACCAAGCTTAGCAAGCAGCCGTTCGCAGGGACATCCGCCGCTTGCGTTGCCGCGCTGCCTCGCATGGCAGCCGCCACGATCTCGCCCACTCCGGCCCGGTGTCCGCCCCGATTGGGAAAATTGCATCATGGCCGGAGCAGCTTGCACGACTGTCACATTCGAGGCCTAGCGTCGCGGCTTTTCGGAGAGTCGGCATGGCAGACCAAAGTCAGGGACCCATAGACCGTACCCGGCGCAAGGTGCTGGCGGGCATCGCGGCGACGGCGGGGGCGGCGGGATTGGCGGCTTGCGGCGGTTCGGGTGATGCCGAAACGGCGGCGGCGCAGAAGGCGCTGCCGGCCCCGGCGGATTCGGGCATCGATCACATCGTCGTCGTGATGATGGAAAACCGCTCCTTCGATCATTACTTCAGCTGGGCGCCCGGCGCGAACGTGCGGCCGGCGAACGTCAGGATGGCCGACAGCAACGGCACGATGTTCGGCCTGCGCGATCTGGCGCCGGATTACCAGAACTGCACGCTGGCCGATCCCTCGCACAGTTACGACGGCGGCCGCACGCAGTTCAACGACGGCAAGATGGACGGCTTCCTGCTGACGCAGCCGGCCGGCGACGATTTTCCGCTCGGCTACTACACCGCCGCCAGCCTGCCGTTCTACAAGGGCGTGGTCGAAAACTTCACACTCTGCGACCGCTATCACTGCGGCATCCTCGGCCCGACGCAGCCGAACCGCTATTACATGCACGCCGGCCAGACCAACAAGAAGGACAACAGCACCAACCACTTCGACCTGCCGACCGTCTGGGACGCGTTGCAGAGCGTCGGCCGCACCGGGCGTTACTACTACGGCGATCTCGCCGGCTGGGCGATGGTGTCGCTGGAGTTCTCCGGGCATAACCCGGGTGTCGGCAACATCCTGCCGTTCAGCCGCTTTCTCGATGACGCCGCCAGCGGCGATCTCGCCGACGTGACCTATGTCGATCCGGCCATGCTCGGCGAAGGCGCCGGCACTTCGAACGACGATCACCCGTTCGCCGACATCCGCTCCGGCCAGGTGCTGCTCAACAAGATCTACGACGCGCTGCGCAGCAGCCCGGTCTGGGACAAGACCCTGTTGATCATCAACTACGACGAATGGGGCGGTTTCTATGACCACGTCCCGCCGCCGCTCGCGCCGGTGACCTACGAGGAGTACAAGGCGACCGGCAACGACGGCCGCCTCGGCTTCCGCGTGCCGTGCATGGCGATCGGTCCGCGCGCGCGGCGCGGGCACATCGAAAAGCGCCTGTTCGATCCGAACTCCATTCTCAACATGATTGCCTGGCGTTTCGGCTTCGCGCCGCTCGGCGCGCGCGGCGCCACGTCGATGAATTTCGCCTACGCGCTGGATTTCGATTCGCCGCCGAACCCGACGGCGCCGGCATTCGACGTGCCGGACGACGGCAGCTACGGACAGGCCTGCTCGTCGCAGATGGACGCCGCCAAGGCGAGCATGACGCCGGAACACTATGCCGCCGTCGAGCAGCGCCATGCCGAGCACATCGAGGAATGGCAGTCGCTGATCGATGCCGCGCTGGCGGCCGGACTCAAGCCGTTTGCAACATGATCCATTCTTGCCGATCCGTCAGGACCTGAGCTCCATGCGCATCCTTTCCCTTGTTCGCACGCTGCCGCTGGTCGTCGCGCTGTTGCTGGCGGCCTGCGGTGGCGGCAGCGGCGACGCCAGTGGCGACGGCAAGCACATCGGCCATGTTTTCCTGATCGTCATGGAGAACAAGAGCTACGACCGCACGTTCGGTCCGGACAGCGGCGCACCGTATCTCGGTCAGCAGTTGCCGACCAGGGGCGTGCTGCTGCAGAACTACTACGCGACCGGCCATGCGAGCCTCGACAACTACGTCTCGATGATCAGCGGCCAGGCACCGAACGCGCTGACGCAGGCCGATTGCCCGAGCATGCTCGATACGTTCCTGATCGGCGTGGTCGTCGCCGGCCAGGTGCAGGGCACGGGCTGCGTGTACCCGAAGGATGTGCCGTCGATCGCCGATGAATTCCGCGATGCCGGCATCAGCTGGAAAGGCTACATGCAGGACATGGGCAACGATCCGGGCCGCTACGATCCGGCGCTCGCCGCGTCCGCGACGCGCCCGCAGGGGCCACGCACCTGCGGCCATGCACAGCTCAATCGCGCCGACAACACGCAGTCGGCGTCGGCGACCGATCAGTACGCGACGCGCCATGATCCGTTCATGTACTTCCACAGCATCATCGACGACCAGGAATACTGCGACGAGCACGTCGTCAATCTCGATGACGCCCTGGCCGACGATCTCAAGGCGATCGACACCACGCCGGCTTTCAGCTTCATCACGCCGAATCTCTGCGAGGACGGCCATGACGGCAATTGCGCGAACGGCGATGTCGGCGGTCTGACCGGCATCGACCGTTTCCTGCAGAAGTGGGTGCCGATCATCACGTCCTCGGCGGCGTTCAGGAAGGACGGTCTGCTGATCATCACCTACGACGAATCGACCAACAGCACCAGCAATCCCGGCGATGCCGATGCCTGCTGCGGCGAGAAGCCGAGTGCCTACCAGCTGCTGCTGCAACCGGGCATCGTCGGTCCGGGCGGCGGCCGCGTCGGCGCCGTGCTGATCTCGCGGTTCATCAAGCCGGGCACGGTTTCGACACAGGCCTACAACCACTACTCGCTGCTGCGCAGCATTGCCGACATCTTCGGGGTCGCCTATCTCGGTCACGCTGCCGACGGCGATGCCGCGAGCGGCACGGCCTGCGATCACGACAACCAGCCCTGCAGCTTCGGTGACGATGTCTACAGCGCCGCGATGCCGGAGTTTCCGGCGCGTCCGAATGGCAGCTGAGGCGACATCGAATCCCGGTGCCGGCGGCAGCGGGCGACCGGCGGCTGCAGTCGTCGGCCGGTTTGCGTCATCATGGGTGCCCGTCGCCCCGATCCAGTGTCGATAGCCATGCCTCTTCGTTCGAATTTCCTTGCCCTCGCGGGCCTCGCAGGTCTTGTGCTGCTGGCTGCCTGCGGCAGCAGCGATCGGGCGTCCGGCGGTGGCGGCGCGCAAAGCGGCCAGATCGGTCATGTGTTCCTGATCGTGCTCGAGAACAAGAGTTATGACCTGAGCTTCGGCGCGGACACTGCCGCGCCCTATCTCGGCAAGCAGCTGCCGACGCAGGGCGTGCTGCTGCAGAACTACTACGGGGTCGGCCACAACAGCCTCGACAACTACATCGCGATGATCAGCGGCCAGGCACCGAACCTGTCGACGCAGGCCGATTGCCCGACGCTGTCGGACTTCGCGACCTCGGCGCTGGTGCTCAAGGGCCAGATCGTCGGTGCCGGCTGCATCTACCCGAGCAACATCCCGTCGCTCGCCGATGAGCTCAGCAGTGCCGGCATCAGCTGGAAAGGCTACATGCAGGACATGGGCAACGATCCGAGCCGCTACGATCCGGCGCTCGCCGTGTCCGACACGCGCCCGCAGGGGCCGCGCACCTGCGGGCACGGCACGATCGGCAGTGTCGATCAGACGCAGTCGGCGTCGGCGACCGATCAGTACGCGACGCGCCATGATCCGTTCATGTATTTCCACAACATCATCGACGACCAGGAATACTGCGACGAGCACGTCGTCAATCTCGACGACGCCTTCGTCGACGATCTCGGCAAGGTCGACACCACGCCGGCCTTCAGTTTCATCACGCCGAATCTCTGCGACGACGGTCACGACGCCAATTGTGCGAACGGCGACGTCGGCGGTCTGACCGGCATCGATCGCTTCCTGCAGCAATGGGTGCCGGTGATTCTCGGCTCGGCGGCGTTCAAGAAGGACGGCCTGCTGATCATCACCTACGACGAGTCGACCAATTTCACCGACGACAGCACCGCCTGCTGCGGCGAGAAGGGCACGGTTTCGCAGCTGCTGCTGCAGGGCGGCATCACGGGGCCGGGCGGCGGCCGCGTCGGCGCCGTGCTGATCTCGCCGTTCATCAAGCCGGGCACGGTTTCGACGCAGGCCTACAACCACTATTCGCTGTTGCGCAGCATTGCCGACATCTTCGGCGTCGCCTATCTCGGCCACGCCGCCGACGGCGACACCAGCGGCGGCGCGGCCTGCGATCACGACCAGCAGCCGTGCAGCTTCGGCAGCGACGTCTACACACGCGAGCTGCCGACGTTCCCGGCGCGTCCGGCATCGAGCTGACAGCCGGCGCATGAGCGGCGCGCATCCGCGCTGGCGCGCCGCGACCCTGGTCGCCGTCGGGCTGCTGCTGGCCGGCTGCGAATCGCACTACGATCCGCTCGCGGCGGCGCGCGTCGAGAAGGCGCGCGCCCACATCGGCAACGTGCTCGCGCACATCCCGCCACAGTGCTACACGCAGACTGACGGCGTCGCCAATCCCTGCTGGGTCTGCCATACCGCGAAGAACAATCGCAATGCGGCCGACGACTGGCAGCTGCAGGCGCAGTATCAGCTCAATCCGATCGGCCGCACGAATCACTGGACCCATCTGTTCGTCGATCGTCGCCAGGCGATCGCCGCACAGCGCGATGCCGACACCCTGACCTACGTGCGCCACGACAACTACGCGCCACTGCGCGCGGCGCTGCAGCGCCTGCCCGAAAAACAGCGGCCGCGCTGGGTGCCGGACCTCGATCTCGAAGCCGGCTTCGACGCCGACGGTTTCGCGCGCGACGGCAGCGCCTGGCGCGCGTTCCGCTACAAGCCGTTTCCGGGCACGTTCTGGCCGACCAACGGTGCGACCGATGACGTGATGATCCGCCTGCCGGCGGCGTTCCGGCAGCGCGCCGACGGCAGCAAGGCAGCGGCGATCTACCGCATCAATCTGGCGATCGTCGAAGCCGCGATCGCAGTGCCGGACACGCGCCCCGACGCCGCGCTCGATCTGCCGACCGAGCCGCTCGACGAGCGCGCCGCCGGCTTCGATCTCGACGGCGACGGGCGCCTCGCGATCGCGACACGCATCCATGCGCTGCCGGCGCACTACGCGGGTGCGGCTGCCGGCGTCGCGGTCCGGCGCTACGCCTATCCGCTCGGCACCGAGTTCATGCACGGCGTCTACTACCTTGATCCGCAGGCGCCGGGCATGCGCGCGCGGCGCCTCAAGGAGCTGCGCTACGCACGCAAGATCTTCGAGCTCGACGATGTGCATCTGCAGCGCCAGTACGATCTCGACGCGCAGGAGCAGCAGACCGGCGGCTGGCCGTATTTCGGCGGCGACGCCTTCAGCGGCATCTTCGACGAATACGGCTGGCAGCTGCAGGCCTACATCGAACGGGCCGACGGTCGTTTGCGCCTGCAGACGCGCGAGGAGCAGATGTACTGCATGGGTTGCCACAGCGGCATCGGCATCACCGTCGACGGCAGCTTCAGCCTGCCGCGCAAGCTGCCCGGCGCCGCCGGCTGGGGCGAGCAGGATCTGGCCGGCATGGTCGACGCACCGCAGGCCGGCAGCGACGAGCCGGAATACCAGCGCTATCTGCGCCGCACCGGCGGCGGTGACGAGTATCGGGCCAACGCGGAAATGCTCGCACGTTTCTTCCCGCGCGGCCGCTTCGACGCCGGCGCCGCGCAGGCCGCGGCGCCCGGCGGCGGTGGCGATCTGCGCAGCATCATCCTGCCGTCGCCGCAGCGGGCGCTGCTGCTCGACAAGGCCTATCGCGCGCTGGTGCGCGAACAGGATTTCGCGCTCGGCCGCGATGCCTTGCCGGAACCGGCGCTACATGTGCATCGCAAGATCGACGGCGCCGAAACCGGTCTGCGCGAGCAGGACGGCCACGTCTACAAGGACGGCCGGATCTGGCTGGACTGGCCGCAGGCCGCAACCGCCACGCCGCGCGGATGACGGCGCTGTCAGGCGGCGGTCAGTGCCGCGTTCGGCGCGCCCCGCTAGAGTGCGGCATGGCTGCACGCTGCGCGCAGCCGACGCCCCTGACGGCGCGCGCCGCCGAGGCGGATCGTGCCATCGCCAGCCGGAAATCGTCGCCGTGAAAATCCTCATCGTCGAAGACGAAAACAAGACCGCCGACTACCTGCAGCGCGGTCTGTCCGAGCAGGGCTATGTCGTCGAACTTGCACACAACGGCCCGGACGGTCAGCACTACGCGCTGCAATACGAATACGACCTGATCATTCTCGACGTGATGCTGCCCGGCGCCGACGGCTTTTCGGTGCTGCGCGCGATCCGCGCCGCCAAGCAGACGCCGGTGATCATGCTGACCGCACGCGATCGCGTCGATGATCGCGTCAAGGGCTTGCGCGAAGGCGCCGACGACTATCTCGTCAAGCCGTTCTCGTTCATCGAACTGCTCGCGCGCCTGCAGGCGATCGCGCGTCGCGGGCGCGGCCAGGACCCGATGCAGATCGGCGTCGGCGATCTGCAGATCGATCTGCTCAGCCGCCGCGCGCTGCGTGACGGCAAGCGCCTCGATCTGACCGCCAAGGAGTTCGCGCTGCTGGCGACGCTGGCGCGCCGGCAGGGCGAGATCATTTCCAAGACCGTGATCGCCGAGCAGGTCTGGGACGTCAATTTCGAAAGCAATGCCAACGTCGTCGAGGTCGCGATCAAGCGCCTGCGCGCGAAGATCGACGCGCCGTTCCGGCACAAGCTGCTGCACACGATCCGCGGCATGGGCTACGTGCTCGAAGCGCGCGACGAGGACGCGGAACTCGAATGAGACCGCGCTCGATCGCCTGGCGGCTGTCGGCGATGTTCGCCGCGGTGGCGATGCTGATCTTCGCGCTGGTCGGCGTCGCGCTGCAGCGTGTTCTGCAGAGCGAACTCGATCGCCAGCAGCGCAGCGAGCTGGAGACCAAGTCGCGCTTCGGCGAACAGCTGATCGAGCACTGCAAGGGTCCGGACAAGTGGCATTTCGTGCAGGCGCGCTTCGACGGTCTGATGGCCGGGCAGGACAGCACGCAGTTCTGGGTGCTGAGCGACGATCCGCGCTTCACCTACGGCAACAGCGACACGCTGGCGGCGCTGCAGCCGGCGCCGGTGGCCGAAGGTTTCAGCGACAGTACGCGCCGGCAGCGGCCGCTGCGCAGTCTCGTGCGCCGGATCGCCGCCGACGAGCAGCGGCCGGCGGTGCGCCTGATCGTCGCGATCGATCCCTCGCCGTACCGGCACACGTTGCGCACTTTCGCGATCGCGCTGGCGCTGCTGTCGACGCTCGGCGTGACGCTGGCCGCGGTGCTCGGGCACTGGGTCGCGCGCCTCGGCCTGGCGCCGCTGGCGCGCCTGTCGCGCGAGGCGCAGGGCCTGAGTCCGCGCCAGCTTTCGCAGCGCCTGAGATTGGCGCCGCTGCCGCCGGAGCTGTCGGAGCTGTCGCATTCGTTCAACGGCGCGCTCGACCGGCTCGAACAGGCCTATCTGCAGCTGCAGGCGTTCAACGCCGATGTCGCGCACGAGCTGCGCACGCCGCTGACCAATCTGATCGGCCAGACCGAAGTCGCGCTGGCCCGGCCGCGCAGCGCCGACGACTTCGCCGAAGTGCTGCATTCGAACCTCGAGGAACTGGACCGTCTGCGCGGCATCATCAACGACATGCTGTTTCTCGCGCGCGCCGATCAGGGCGAACGTGCCGAGCGGCGCGAGCCGCGATCACTGGCCGCCGAAGTCGGCAAGGCGATCGAGTTCATGGAGGTCGTGCTCGACGAGGCCGGCATGACGGTGCGCATCGACGGCGACGCGCAGCTCGGCATCGAGACCGCGCTGTTCCGTCGCGCGATCACCAATCTGCTGCAGAACGCGGTGCAGTATTCATCGCCGGGTGCGGCGATCGGCGTCGCCATCGAGGCGATTCCCGGCGGCGCGCGGGTCGCGGTCAGCAATGCCGGCGCCGCGATCGAGGAAGCGCACATCGGCCGTCTGTTCGATCGTTTCTATCGCGTCGACCCGTCGCGCGGCAGTGATGGTGCGAGCCATGGCCTGGGGCTGGCGATCGTCAAGGCAGTCGCCACCATGCACAGCGGCATCGTCTTCGCGCGCAGCTGCGACGGCATCAACACGATCGGCTTCACGCTGGTCCACTGAATCGCCGCAACGTGCGGCGACGTGCAGCGAAACCGTCAATGAGAACGGTTCCGTCATCACCGGCCGAACGGCGGCATCATGCCCGCACCTCACACCACCACGTTCAGCGCCTTGCGCCAACAGGAGACGGGTCATGTCCAGCCAGTACGATCGTCGCGATTTTCTGAAACTCACCGCCGGCACGCTCGCTGCCGCCGCCGGTGTCGGTCTCGTCGGCACCGCCAGCGCGCAGGAAAAGCTGACGACCAGTGATCCGACCGCGACCGCGCTGCACTACACCGAGGACGCGGCGACCACCAAGGAAGCGACGCACAAGGCCGGCAGCCATTGCGCGAACTGCGCGCTGTATCAGGCGGCGGCCGAGAAGAACGGCTACGCGCCCTGCGGTGCCTTCGGCGGCAAGCTGGTCGCGTCCAAGGGCTGGTGCGCGGCCTGGACGCAGAAGAGCTGAGGCGTCCGGCAAGGCGCGGCGGGCACGTCCGGACGACGTTGCCCGCCGCGCCTTTTTCATGTCCGGGCTTCAGGCAGGCTCGTCGGGAAAACGGGCGAGCAGTGCCGGCTGCAGACCCATGCGGCGACAGGCGCGCGCGGCAATGCCGTTGGCAAGTGCGGCGCGCAGGGTCGGTGCGGCCAGGCGCAGGCTGCGCGCCGCGATGCGATCGCGTTGCCGGCGCAGACGGCCGCGACCCATCAGCGCACAGGCCCAGTCCGGCAGCAGCGCCGCGCCGGCGCCGAGCATGACGCTGCGCAAGGCCGGATTGCCCGGCACTTGCAGATCGACGTTTTCAAGCACGCGCAGGACTTCGCGCGAGCGTTCGGAATACTGCAGCGTCGGCAGCAGGCGTGTGAAATACGCCTCGATCTGCTGCGCGCTGCGTGGCACGCCGCGCGCACCCAGCGCCTCGGCGACGCGCGCGGTTTCGTCGAAGTAGCGATCGCGCCAGGCCGGCGCGAGATCGCTGCGGTGATAGCGCTGGTAGCCGGCGAGAAAGCTCGCCATCTCGGTGACATGCACCCAGGTCAGCAGCTCCGGATCGTCGGCGGTGTACGGCTGCCCGTCGGGCGCCGTGCCGTGCACTCGTGAATGGATGGTTTTCACCTGCGCGATCAGCGTTTCGGCGACCGCGCGCGGCGCAAAGCTGGTGCCGGACACGAAGGCCGTGGTGCGCCGCAGGCGTCCGAGCAGATCGTCGCGGAAGTTCGAGTGATCCCAGACGCCGGCGAGGGCGTGCGGCTGCAGGGTCTGCAGCATGAGTGCGCAGATGCCGCCGCTGATCATGCCGGGGAAGTCGCTGTGTATGCGCCAGGTCACGCTGTCCGGACCGAACAGGCCGGCGTCGCCGGGCGGCGTGTCGTAGTCGAGGGTCGGTCCCTGCGGGCCGGCGATCACGCCGACCACGCGCCGGCGCAGCGGCTCGTGCCAGAAGCGGCCGATGCCGCGCAGCGATGGCGGAGTTGTCTTCATGTTGCCGATTCAAGCACAGCGGCGTGGCCCCGCGGTGATACCGCCGTGTCACGGCCGCTGTTTACAATCCGCGCATGGGCAACACCGGCAGCGCGGCGCACGGCCGCATCATCGACAGCGAATTCCGTCCGCACCGCTGGTTGCGCGGTCCGCACGCGCAGACCGTCGTGCCGACGCTGCTGCGGCCGTCACCGAAGCTGGCGTTCGACATCGAGACCCTGGAACTGGCGGACGGCGATTTCGTGCGCATCGGCTGGGCCGGACGCGAGCAGCGCGGACAGCGCGTCGCGGTGCTCGTGCATGGCCTGACCGGCGGCTTCCAGTCCAAGTATCTGCGCGGCCTCGCGCAGCTGTTGATCGCCGCCGGCTGGCGCGTCGCCGCGCTCGAACTGCGTGGCGGTGGCGAGACGCCGAATCGCCTGCCGCGCAACTACCACCACGGCGACACCGCCGATCTGCGCCATCTCTGGCGTCTGCTGTGCGAGCGCGATCCGACGGCGCGGCTCGCCGCAGTCGGCTGGTCGCTCGGTGCCAATGTGCTGCTCAAGGCGCTCGGCGAGGAGGGCGCGAACGCGCCGATCGAGGCCGCAGCCGCAGCTTCGGCCCCGTTCCTGCTCGAGCCCTGCGCGCGCAAGCTCGACAGCGGCTTCTCGCGGGTCTACCAGCGGCGACTGCTGCGCGATCTCAAGCAGATCGTCGGTCGCAAGTATCCGCCGCTCGCGGCGCCGGAAGGCGTCGATCTGCCGGCGATGCGACGCGCCCGAAATTTCATCGAATTCGACGACGCGTATACCGCGCCGCTGCACGGCTTTCGCGATGCGCGCGATTACTACGCGCGCTGCGAAAGCGCGCCGTTCCTGAAGACGATTGCGCGACCGACGCTGGTCATCAACGCGGTCGACGATCCGTTCCTGGCGCGCAACATCCTGCCGAAAGTCGAGGCGCTGGCGCCGGACGTGACGCTGGAGCTGACGCGTCGCGGCGGTCATGTCGGCTTCATCGCCGCCGGTCCGCGCGGCCGTCTGTCGTACTGGCTGGAGACGCGCATCGCCAGCTGGCTCGAACAGGTGATGCCGCCGGCGCCGCGCTGAGCCGGCGCCGACCAGGTCCGACCGAAGCTCGCCGCGAGCCGCAACGGCTCGCCGGTCGTCGGCGCCCTTGCGACGGTCGTCGAAATATCGCATCCGCCTAATAGTCTGCTAACGCGCGGCGGATTTACTGCCGGACATCCCCTGTAGGGCCCGAGGGCCTGCGATGTCCAAGACCATCAGCGCGACACGAATCGATCCCCAGGCAAGAACACCCACGCTGCCCGCGGTGCCGGTCGCGGCGACGACCAGCCTGCAGCCGCGACGATTGCGACAGTTCGAGCGCGACTCCACGAACGCGTCGGCGCTGGCGCCGACCACGACACTGATCACCGGTGCGACCGGCTTCATCGGCGGCGCCTGTGCCGTGGAAGCGCTGGCGGCCGGCCGCGTCGACGAGTTGCTGTTTCTGGTGCGCGCAGCGAGCGCTGCGGAGGGCCTGCAGCGCGTGCGCCAGTCGCTGTTGCGCTTCGCGCCGCCCGGCCCTTTGCTTGAACGACTGAGCGAACGGCAGATCGTGCTTGGCGATCTCGCCGATGTCGACGGCTTTGCCGCCGACCCGCGTCTTGATCGCGTCACCCACGTGCTCAACTGCGCGGCAGTGGCATCGTTCGGCGACCATCCCGGCATCTGGCCTGTCAACGTCGTCGGCACGGTCGCGTTCGCGCGGCGCATGGCACGCGACAAGCGCCTGCGGCGCTTCGTCCACATCGGAACGGCGATGGCCTGCGGCACCGGCATGGTCTCCCCGGTCGTCGAGGCCGGACTGTCCGACGCCGAGGCACGGCATCTGGTGCCGTACACCGAGTCCAAGGCGGAAGCCGAACGGCAGATGCGCACGATCGAAAACCTGCCGCTGGTGGTGGCGCGCCCGTCGATCGTCGTCGGTCACACGCAGCTCGGCTGCAAGCCGTCGACCAGCATCTTCTGGGTGTTCCGCATGGCCCACGATCTCGGCCACTGGATGTGCGATCTCGACGAAACGGTCGACGTCGTGCCGGTCGACTACTGCGCCAGGGCCTTGCTGCTGCTGCTGTTCAAGCCGCAGATCGCCAATGACCTCTATCACATCTCGGCAGGCGGCGGCAGCGCGACGTTCCGCGAGATCGAAAAGGCGATGGCCGAGGCGCGCGGCATTCCCTCGCTCGGCTCGAACTTCCGGCACATCAGCGAACAGGACATTCCGTCCATCGTCCCGGAGTTCAAGGCGCGGCTCGGCATCTGCAACCGCCGTCTGGTGGTCAAGGCGATGAAGCTGTACGGCGGGTTCGCGCGGCTCAACTACCAGTTCGACAACCAGCGCCTGATCGCCGAAGGCCTTGCGCCGCCGCCCTCGTTTCCCGGTTACATCCGGCAGTGCATCGCCAGCACCGAAGGTCTGTCCCTGCTCGATCAGATGATGGACGACTTCAAATGACGCGGCCCGCGGATCGGCGCAGGCCTTGCTGACGGATCTGCCGTGGGTGTCCGGATCGCTGGCGCGCGCAACGCTGGTTCATGACTGGCGCCGCTTCCTGCCGGCGATCCTGTCGGTCGCCTTTGCCGGCGTGCTGATGCTCGTGCAGCTCGGGCTGCTGACCGGCATGTTCGGCACCGTCACGGTGCTGGTCGACAGCATTCCGGCACAGCTCTGGGTGACGGCGCCGGCCACGCGCAGCGTCGACGAGACGGCGGACATTCCGGTCTCGCTGGCGGCGTTGATCCGCAGCGATCCGGACATTCTCGCCAGTGACGTGCTGTCCTTGCGTGACGCCAGCTGGCGGTCGGCCGACGGCCAGCGCGTTGCGGTGACGCTGGTTGCGCTCTCGGCGGAAGCCGGCGCGCCGGTCTGTCCCGAACCGATGCGCACGCAGTGCCCGATGTTGGCCAGTCCGGGCAGCGTCGCGGTCGACCGCAGCGAAGCGGACAAGCTCGGGGCGGTGCCCGGCGCCTCGGCCGAGATCGACGGCCATCGCGTGCGGGTGGTGGCCCTGAGCGACGGCATGCGCAGCATCGGCACCACTTACGTCTTCACCTCGCGGCAGACGCTCGACGACCTGCAGGCGGGTGATGCGCAGGCGGCCGATCACACGAGTTTCGTGCTGGGCCGGATCGCGGCCGGCAGCGATGCCGGCCGTGTGCGCGACGATCTGCGCAAGTTGCTGCCGCGAACCACCGCGCGCGTCTGGACGCGCGCGCAGCTGTCGCGTGACTCCCGGCACTTCTGGCTGCGCGAATCCGGCGTCGGCGCCGGCTTCCTGTTCTCGACGACGCTCGGTCTGCTGATCGCCATCGTCATCACCAGCCAGTGCCTGCGTGGCGTGATCCTCGGCCAGCTGCGCGAGTACGCGGTGCTGCGTGCCATGGGCATTCCAACCCGGCGTCTGGCGCTGGTCGTGGTCGAACAGGCCGCCTGGATCGGTGCCGTCGGCACCGTGGTGATGTGGTATGTCGTGATCGCCGTCGCGGCGCTGGCACAGCGGTGCTACGTGCCATTCACGCTCAGTCGCGGCGGCTTGCTGGTTGCCGGCGGCATCGGGCTGGCAACGGCGATCGGTTCGGGACTGCTGGCGCTGCGCGGCCTGTATCGCGTCGAGCCGGCCGAGCTCCTGCGATGAAGGCCTGTCCCGACGTGCCGGCGACGCTGTCCGCGCACGGACTGAGTCACGCCTATGGCCGCGGCGCGACGCGTGCGCCCGTGCTGCGCGAGCTTGCGCTGCGCTTCCTGCCGGGCCAGATGACGCTGGTGATGGGCGCCTCCGGTTCCGGCAAGTCCACGCTGCTGGCGGCATTGGGCGGTCTGCTGCGCCCGGATGCCGGCGAGGTCAAATTCGGCGCGAACTCGCTCTGGGGCCTCGCGCCGAGCCTGCTCGAACAACTGCGCAAGCGCGAATTCGCCTACGTCTTTCAGGGCTTCAACCTGTTCTCCGCGCTGACTGCGATCGAGCAGGTTGCGCTGCCGCTGCGCCTCGATGGGGAAGTGCGCGCCGCGGCGCGGAGCCGTGCCGAACAGGCGCTCGCCGAGGTCGGCCTGGACCGTCATCTGCATCTTCGTCCGGCCGAACTGTCGGGCGGCGAGAAGCAGCGCGTAGCGATTGCGAGGGCGCTGGTGAAGCACCCTTCGGTGCTGTTCGCCGACGAGCCGACCAGCGCACTCGACAGCCTCAACGGCGAACGCGTCATCCGTCTGCTGCGCGAGCTGACGCGCCGTCACGGCACCACGATCGTCGCGGTGACGCACGATCCGCGACTGAAGCCTCACGCCGACTGCATCGTCAATCTCTGCGATGGCGTGGCGGTCGCCGAGCGCCAGGGCGCGGCATCCTGAGCATGCGCCTGCGCATCTCCCGAGGCGGCGCCCTGTTGCTGGCGATTCTCGCGATCGTCCTGTTGCCGCTGCTGTTCGTGTTCCGGCCGACACCGCACCCCGCGTCCGCGTCGCCGCCGACCGCTGCCGCCGGCAACCCGGTGGTGGCAGCTGCGCCCGGTCGGGTCGATGTCGAAGGGGGCACCCGCCACCTGGCGCTGCAACTCGATGGTGTGGTGAGCGAGGTTGCGCCGTTCGACGAAGGCGCCGTGTTGCCTGCCGGAGCGGTGCTGCTGCGCCTCGACGATCGTCAGTCGTACGCCGAACAACAGGCGGCGGCGCTGGACGTCCAGCGCCTGCAGCTCGGCGTCGATCTGCTGCAGGGCCAGCTGCGCCTCGCCGAACAACAGCTGTCGAGGCTGCAGCCGCTTGTTGCGCAACAGGCGGAACCCGCCGATGTCCTGCGTCAGGCCGAGGCGCAGTCAAGGCAGCTTGCGGGGGATCTGGCGCAGGCGCGAATCGCGCTGGAGGCCGGCCGGCTGCACCAGAAAATGCTGGCGATGCAGCAGGCCCAGCACCAGCTGCTCGCGCCGGAAGCCGGCCGGGTCCTGCGCATCGACGTGCATCCGGGCGAGAGCGTGAGTCGCGGCACGCCGGTGGTCTGGTTCGCGCCGGCGGCGCCGTTGATCGTTCATGCCGAACTGGACGAGCGTCTGCTCGCACGCGTGCACGTCGGCATGCCGGCCGAGGTCGAGACCGAATACGGCAGCGGTCATGTCGTCCAGGCGCAGCTCGCGCGCATCGCCGCGCACGTCGGTCCGGCGCGCTTGCCCGCGGACGGCGAGGCGGTGACCGACGACAACCGTGTCGTTGACTGCACGCTCGAACTTCGCGACGCCGACTTCCTGCTCGGTCAGCGCGTGATCGTGCGTTTCCTGAGCGGGACATGAGGCGTGCCGCCCGCATGATGCACGCGGTGCTGCCGGCGCTGCTGGCGGCCTGTGCCGTCACCGCGCCGACGGTGGCCCCGCCGCCGCCCGTCGCGCCGACGCCGGACCCGGCCGACGCCGCGTTCTGGGCGCGCTTCGGCAGCCCGGTGCTGCTCGATCTGCAGCAGCAGCTGCTGCGCGAAAATCCGGATTTGCTGATCGCCCGCCAGCGGCTGCTGATCGCGAACGACGCGGTGCAGCTGGCCGACGCCGGGCAGCGGCCGTCGCTCGGCTTTCATGCCGGGCCGGTCGATACCACGGCGACCAGCCTCGCCGACCGTGGCGGTGCCCGGCCCGAAGCCTTCGAGCTCGGTTTCCAGGCCAGCTACGAGCTCGATCTCTGGGGGCGTCTGGCCAGACTCGGCGATGCCGCCAGAGCCGAGGCGCTCGCCGCCGGTGCCGATGCCGATGCCTTGCGCATTGCCACGCAGTGCCTGCTGGCCCGCCGCGTCTTCGATCTCGCGCGTGACGAGCAGATGCTGCCGCTGCTGCAGCAACGGCAGGTGCTGGCCGCGGAACGGGCGCAACTGCAGGGTCTGCGTCTGCACGCGGGGCGCATCGATGCGCAGACGCTGGCCGATGCCGAATCGCAGTCGAGCGAGGCGCAGTCGGCGCTGGCAAACGGCACGGCGCAGCAGCGTGGCGACGAGGCGCGGCTCGCGCTGCTGTTCGGCGAGTCGGCGCGGGACGATCACTCGCCGCTGGCGCCCTTGCAGAGCATGATCCGTCTGCCCGAGGTTCCGGCCGATCTGCCGTCGACCTTGCTGGAGCGGCGCCCGGATGTACGTGCCGCGGCAGCGCGCCTGGCAGCGGCGCGCGATCGCGACGCGGCCGATCGCGCGCTGCGCTTCCCGCAGATCCGCCTGACGGCCGCCCTCGGCGTCGCGACCGATGTGCTGCATCGCGCTGCGCACGGCGCGATCGCGCTGTTCGGCTTCGGGCCGGAAGTGGATCTGCCGATCTACGACGGTGGCGCGACGGCGGCGCGGATCGACAGCCGCGATCACGAACTGGCGATCGCCGAAATCGAATATCGCCAGGCCGGCATCGCCGCGTTTGCCGACGTCGAACACGCCCTGCAGCTGCGAGACACGGCGGCGAGCGCACTGCGCGACGCGAGCGCGGCGCGGCAGCGCAGCGACGCCGCGCAACAGGCACTGCAGCTGGAACTGGAGCAGGGTCGCCGCAGCCGGCTCGATGCCATCGAGGCGCGGCTGCAGTCGCTCGATGCCGAGCAGCGCGTGCTGGACAGCTATCGCGCGCAGCTCGACAGCAGCCTGGCGCTGTTCGAGGCATTGGGTGGCGCCTGGCCGCTCGACCGGCACCCGGCGCTCTCATCTTCGGCAGCAGAAATTCCACTCATCAGGATGTCGGCATGAACGTCTATCGCGGTCCGCAGTTTCGGCAGGTGCAGCAGCTGCAATGGCAGGACGTCGAGGCCGACGGCGGCTTTCGCGGCGGCAATCGCCCGGTGCTGATCAAGGGCGCGCTCAGGAACTGGCCGGCGTCGCGCAACTGGACGTTCGAACGGCTCGCCGAGTTGCGGCGCTCCGATGGTTCGGAGCCGGTGACCAGTTTCCAGAACGGCCTGGTCGAACAGGGAGTGACGCGCGAGCCGGTGATCCAGGCGACCGCGCCCTATCTGCGTCGGCTGGCGGCGCTCGCGGCGCACACGCGTGCGACCGACATCGATCAAATCGGCCTGTTGCCGAACTGGCGGCGGCAGCAACTGGCGGGCGACGCCAGCTTCGAGCTGGATTGGGGCTACCTGCAACGCCTGCCGGCCGACGAGGTCTATCTCGCGCAGTGGTACATCCTCAAGGAGTTTCCGCAGCTGCGTGCCGACTTCGAGATCCGCCAGCTCTGGCCCGGCCTGCGCTGGACCTGGGAATACACGTTCATCGGCCCCGCGCACACCGTCACCGGTCTGCACTACGACTTTCCCAACAACTGGTTCTGCCAGGTCAGCGGCGTCAAGGAGTTCCTGCTGTTTCCGCCGGATCAGAACGAGCACCTGTGCCGCTCGCGCAAGTACGACTGGGGCGCCACGCTCAGCGACATCGACATCACGCGGCTCGCGCAGCAGCCGCGCGAGCGCGAGCAGTTCGCGCGCGCCAGGGGTCTTTATGCACGGGTCGAGGCAGGCGATGCGCTGTACGTTCCGAGCAAGACCTGGCACGCCGTCGTCGCGCTCGAACCGTCGATCAGCCTCGCGGTGTTCGGGCTGACGCCGTGGGAGATTCTCGTCGGCGGTGCGCCGTCACAGACGCGTGCATTGCTGCACTGGCTGCGGCTCTACCGGCACGGCAACTGCACCTGTCACCGAATGACGGCCGCCGGCAGCGCACGGCCGCTGATCGAGTAGCGGCGGCGGCGCGGCGGATCAGCTGCCGATCGCGCGCAGGCGTGATGTCGCCGCGTCCGGTGCGTGCACGAGCTGCTCGCGGGCCCTGAGTCGCGCTTCCTGGGCGGCGATGTAGTCGCGCGTCAGCGGTACCGTGTCGTTGCGCGGCGCGAGCAGCACCTGGAAGACGACGATGTCGTCGTAGCGGAACACGGTTTCGCAGAACGCGAGGTAGTACTCCCACATGCGGCAGAAGCGTTCGTCGCCGAGGGCGAGCGCAAGCGCCGAGTGGCGTGCGGCCGCGAAACGCTCGCGCCATGCGCGCAGGGTCGAGGCGTAGTGCAGGCGCAGCACCTCGATGTCGCTGACCACGAGTCCGGAGGCTTCGATCGCCGGCATCATCTGCGACAGCGCGGGCACGTAGCCGCCGGGAAAGATGTATTTGTCCAGCCAGGGATCGGCGTGCGCGGGGACGCCGGTGCAGCCGATGGTGTGCAGCAGCATGATGCCGTCGTCTTTCAGCAGGCGGCGCGCGTGACGGAAGTAGGTCTCGTACGACGCCGGCCCGACGTGCTCGAACATGCCGACCGAGACGATGCGGTCGAAACTGCCCTGCATCTCGCGGTAGTCGGTGAGGCTGAAGCCGACGCGGTCATCCAGGCCCTGTTGCCGGGCGCGCGTGGCGGCGGTCTTGAGCTGCTCCTGCGACAGGGTGATGCCGGCCACCTTGCCGGCTTCGGCAATCCCGGCGAGATACAGGGCGAGCCCGCCCCAGCCACAGCCGATGTCGAGCACGCTGTGTCCGGGCTCGACGTTCAGCTTGGCCGTGATGTGGCGTTTCTTCGCGAGCTGCGCGGCTTCGAGACTTTGCTGCGGATGCTCGAAATAGGCGCAGGAGTACTGGCGATCGTCGTCGAGGAACAGCTCGTAGAGCGCGTCGCCGAGATCGTAGTGGTGGGCGACATTGCGCTGCGAACGCTCGCGGTCGTTGCGCGGCCGGCGACGCCGGCGCGCGAAGCGGATGCGGTCGAACAGCGCGAGCCACGGCGAGACCTGCGCATGGCGGGCGTTGTCGACCAGCAGCGCGAGCAGCTCGTAGAGCGTGCCGCGCTCGACCAGCAGGCGACCCTGCATGTACAGCTCGCCGAAGCGCAGCTCCGGATCGAGCAACAATGACCACTGCGCGCGTCGATCGGCGAAGCGCACGGTGACGGCGGCCGACGAACCGTCGCCCACCGTGAAGCGTGTGCCGCTGGCGCTGACGACTTCGAGGGCGCCGCGCGAGACCAGGCCATTCAGGCTGGAGCGAAGCAGGAAATCCATGGCGATTTTCCGGGACTGCAGAGGGGATTTCGCGAGCACCGGATCGGCTGCCCGCAGCGAGTCGTTTCGCGGGATCGGCAAACGGTTAGCATGGCGGCCGAACTTTCCGGCGCCGGCCGCCGAAACGCGGCGACACTCGCACGACATGCACATTCACTACCTGATCAACGGACTGAACGGCGGCGGCGCCGCATTTCCGATTCCCGATCTCGTTGCGCGGATGCGCGCTCGCGGCCACAGCGTGCGCGTGCTGGCTCTGAGTCTGCAGGACGGCAAGTCCTGTGCGCGTCTGGATCGTGCCGGCATCGAGTGGCAGGTGCTGGGTCGTACGCGCAACGACTGGATCGGCGCGGCGCGGGCCCTGTTCGCCGAGATCCGCCGCGATCGTCCCGATCTGATCTGGACCTCGCTGACCGGCGGCACGCTCTATGGCCAGATCGCCGGCGCGCGTTTCGGCATTCCGGTCGTCAGCTGGCAGCACAATGCGTATCTGCGCGCCGGCAATCGCCGCATGCTGCGCCTTACGAAGTCGCTGACCGGCCTCTGGGTGGCCGATTCGCAGAGCGTGGCCGATTTCACGGTGCAGGAACTGGGAGTCGATCCGGCGCGCGTCCTGCAATGGCCGATCTTCCGTGCGCGCGCCGATGTTGCCCAGGCGGCGCCGGCCGCTGCCGGTGCGCGGCTGCGCATCGGCAGCCTCGGCCGTCTGCACGTCAACAAGCGCTATGGCGATCTGCTCGACGCGATTGCCTTGCTGCGGGCGCGCGATCCGGCGCTGTTCGCAGGTCTGGAATTCGTCATCGGCGGCAGCGGCGATCAGCATGAGGCTCTGCTCGCCAGGTCGCGTCGTCTGAAGCTCGACAATGTGCGATTCGCCGGCTTCATCGAGGACACCGAAGCGTTTCTCGCGAGCCTGCAGGGCTACATCCAGACCTCGCATCACGAAGGCATGTGCATCGCCGCGCACGAGGCCATGCAGGCTGGCGTGCCGGTGATCGCAACCGCCGTCGGCGAACTGCAGCACAGCGTCGTCGACGGCCGTACCGGCTGGTTGTGCGCGGTCGGTGACATCGACGGCATGAGCGTCGCGTTGCAGGCTCTGGCGCAGGACCCGTTGCGTGCCGCGCAGCTGGGACGCGCCGGCCGCGAACGGCTGCTGGCGCGTTTCGGCGAGCAGGCCTTTGCGGGCGCCGGCGATATCGTGCTGACGCGCGCCGAGGCGCTGCTCGTCAATACGCGGGGCTGACGGCGACCGCGGCACTGCGGGTCGCCAGTTGCGTGGCGGCGAAGCATTCGATGGCCTCGGCGGCGCGCTGCGCCGACGGCGTGCCGTTGAGATCGAAGCTGTACTCGAACAGACGGCGCTGCACGGGCAGGTAGTCGGCGTGGGTGGCGAACACCTCATCGATGCTGGCTTCCAGATGCTGCGCGCTGCCAAGCACGGGGCCGGCATGCCAGTGCTGATAGTTGTTGTCCTCGCGCCAGTCGGTGTCGTGCGAATCGAGAAAGGCGCAGGGCCGCGGATCGAGCAGGAATTCGTAGACCTGGCTGCTGGCGTCGCCCAGGTAGAGATCGGCGGCGCGGGTGTAGCTCATGTTGCAGCTGTTTGCGCTGCCGGTGTCGATCAGCATGTGCGCGCAGTTGCGGTAGCGTTCGGGGATGCGGCCCGGCCAGTCGAGGCGCAGACGATCGAGCGAGACCTGCACGCGCTTGCTGAACAGCATGACGTGCGGCGCGAAAATCAGGTTGTACTTGTCGGACTGGTAGAACGCTTCGAGCACCGCGAGCCCGTCGCGGTACCAGGAGGACAGGCGCGGCGAGCAGTGCGGGTTGTACAGCACGGTGGGCCGATCGTTGTCGAACAGCTTCGGCCGTGCCGTTCCCGCGTGCATGTCGAACTTGGGATAGCCGACGATGCGGTACCCGCCCGGTTTGAGCAGCCCGGCGCGCTGCAGGCGGTCGGCGATCTTCTGCCCGGACACCAGCACCATGTCGAATTTGCCGCTGGCGCGGTCGAAGCCGACTTCGCGGTCGCCGGCGCCGTGGCGGGTGTGGACCATCTTCAGCGACTTCAGGCCGAAGTGCGTGCGCAGCAGCAGGCTGGTCTTTTCCGGGACGACGAGCAGGTCCAGCGTGCGGAAGGTCGCCAGATTGCCGAGCAGCATGGTGATCCGCGAGAACGGCATGATGCCGTCCAGGGCGCGTGCGATCGGGCGCAGCCAGCGCGGCAGGTGCAGCAGGCGGATATCCGCCTGCGCCAGCCCGTAGCGCGCGGCGGCGCACTGCAGATAGTCGAGCTGGGCCTGGCTGGACGCCAGCAGGGTGACGTCCATCTGCGTCGAGCGGCGGATCAGTTCGAAGGCGATCGGTGCGCTATGGGCAATCTGGTGCAGCTGATCGTGATTGAACAGAAAGCCACAGCGCGGCGCCTTCGGAGCGGTCTCCGATGCCGTACCCGGGCTCGCCACTGGACCATCCGCGCGCATCGTTGCTGCTCCGAACCTGAATCAGGTGCAGCAGCTTGGGTATCACACATTACGTCAACATTAGGAGAATCAGGCAATCCGGAGACAGCAGGCCGTCGTGTCGTGTCCGGCCGTCACGCCGCCGGTATCGAGTCATCGGCGATGGTCGCAGCTGCGGGTTTCATGAAATGGGGCCCGCCGGCCTAATGGGCCTGTTTTGCGGCTCGCTGCCGGAAAATCAGGATGCAGGCCGCCATGAACAGGAACAGCACGGCCGACGCCGTATAGCGGCTCAAGGCGAGTCCGCCGGCGGCCTGCGGCTTGTCGAGGAAGTCGCCGACCACCGCGCCGAGCGGGCGGGTGAGAATGAACGCAGTCCAGAACAGGATGGTGTGCGACACGGTCGACCACCAGTAGGCGGCAAGGACCAGCGCCAGCAGCAGGCTGAACACCATGGCGCCGCCCGCATAGCCCAGCCCGGCGCTGTCGGCCGTCCAGTCGCCGAGTGCGGTGCCCAGGGTTTGCGAAAACATGATGGTCAGCCAGTAGAACAGTTCGGCGCTGCGCGAGGTGATCGAACGGATGGATACCGTGCCGAGCGTGCGGTGCCAGACCAGCAGGGAGCTCGCAAGCAGAGCCAGCAGGAGCGCAGAGCCGCCGGCGTAGCCGATGCCCAGGGAGCGGTCCGCAAAGTCGGCCAGGGTCGTGCCGACCGTTGTCGTGGCGACGATCGTCGTCCAGTAAAGCCAGGGCTTGAAGCCTGCTGCCGACATCTGGGCGAGAACGCTGACGAGGAAGACGGCGCCGAAGATGCCGGTGCTGAGCAGGTATCCGAGGTGCATCGACATCGAAACCGCGTCGCCGCCGGTTTCGCCCAGCGTCGTCGCGGCGATCTTGACCAGCCAGAACATCAGCGTGACTTCCGGAACCTTGGTGCTGCCGGCGACGGTCCGGTTCATGGTGCGTTCCCGGTGCTTGCCGCGCAGTCCTCGAAGTTGACGCCGAGTCCGCCCCGCCAGCGCCGCTCGCTGCCGGTTCGCGGATGCGCGGAAAACTGCGCGGAGTCCTGGGCCTGGGTCGGCTGCTTCATGATGTTCGATGAATGATGGGGCGGCCGCGCCGATCACGGCGGGACGCTGAGTGGCAGGCATGATCGACGAACGACGATCGCGGCCGCCGCTGCGGGCGTTTCAAGACGCAGAGCATCGGCCGTGAATCTTAGTGGAGTATTAGGGCCTGTAAACGTCATGGCAATCGCTGCGGCGGAGGTCGTTTTGGCGCAGGGCAAGGCGCCAGCCGCGCCGCCTGGTGGCACCAGGCAAGCGGCTCGTGCCTTGCCTGGCGTGATTGCTGGCAGCAACGCAGCGATCGTCCACAGCGTCAACAGGCCCTAGCGGAAGCGGCGCTGCGAATGGCCGGGCAGCAGTGCCGGCGCGGCCGCAGCAGGCTAATCTGCAGCTAAGGAAGCGGCGGCAACATCGACGCCGTCGCCACTCGCCGCTTGTGGATCGCAGGTCTGTGCGTTGACGCCGGCCCCGGCCCTGACGCAAAGATAGTGAACTTGTCCGCCACCCGACCCAGCCCGTCATGACTACCGACGCTTTCCGGCATGCGCATCCTGCTCGTTGAAGATGACGCCATGCTCGGCGATGCGCTGGCCAAGACGCTGATCCAGCACGCGCACGCCGTCGACTGGGTTCGCGACGGACGCGCCGCGTCCGAGCACTGGGACTGCACCGACTACGACATGGTGTTGCTCGATCTCGGCCTGCCCGGCCGCGACGGCCTGCGCGTGCTGGCCGACGCCCGCGCCGCCGGCCGCGACACGCCGGTCGTCATCGTCACGGCGCGCGACAGTCTCCCGGATCGCGTCGCGGGGCTCGATGCCGGCGCCGACGACTACCTGCTCAAACCGTTCGCGGTCGATGAACTGCTGGCGCGTATCCGCGCGATCGCCCGTCGCCGCAGCGGGCGCGCAAAGCCGGTCATCGAACATCTCGGCCTGGTGCTCGATCTGTCCGAGCGCAACGGCTGTTTCGAAGGCACGCAGCTGACGTTCACGCGCCGCGAATTCGCGTTGCTGACCGCGCTGCTCGAACAGCCCGGAAGGGTCTGGACCCGCGAGCAGCTGGTCGAGCGTCTGTACGGCTGGAACGATGGCATCGCCAGCAATGCGCTGGAGGTGCAGATTCATGCGCTGCGTCGCAAGCTCGGTGCCGACTACATCGGCACCGCCCGCGGCATCGGCTATTTCATCCCGAAAACAGCGCCCGCATGAATTCGCTGCGCTACCGCCTGATGCTGACGCTGCTCGCGGGCCTGCTGGTCGGCGGCGCGTTCGGGGTCATCGGCCTGTTCCTGCAGTCGATGGAAGAACTGAACGAGCAGTTCGATGGCCGCCTGCAGACGATCTCGCAGAATCTGCGGCCCGAATCGCTGGCCCGCGATCCGCAGATCCGCGACATCGAGCCGAGCGACGATATCGTCGTGCAGCTGTGGGGTCGTGACGGCGCGCTGCTGTTTCACTCGATCGAGGAGGAGCGCGCACCGGCACCGCTCGCTGCCGGCTTCACGACCGAACGCAACGCCGCCGGCAGCTGGCGCAGTTTCACGCGTCGTACCAGCGACGGCGGCTATCTGCAGGTCGCGCAGGAGCTGGCCGCACGTCACGAGATAGCCGCCGGCGGCGCGGCCAAGCTGCTGCTGCCGTTGCTCGCGCTGCTGCCGCTGCTCGCGGTGTTCACGATCTGGGCGGTCTCGCTGCAGCTGCGGCCGTTGCGGTCGCTGGCCCACCAGCTGCTCAGTCGCGGCGCACTGAGCCGCAATCTGATCCGCCTCGACCGGGCGCCCAGCGAGCTGGCGCCGGTGGTCGATGCGCTCAACGATCTGCTCGCGCGCCAGGCCGATGCGGCGAGAATCCAGCAGGCATTTCTGGCGGATGCGGCGCACGAGCTGCGCACGCCGCTGGCGGTCGTGCGGCTGCAGGCCGAGCGCGCGCAACGCAGCGTCACCCACAGCGAGCGACGTGAAGCGCTGGAGGCGCTGAACGCCGGCGTCGATCGCGCGACGCGGCTGGTCACGCAGCTGCTCGATCTGTCCCGCAACGAGCACAGCAGCCCGGAAGGCGCCAATTTCGGCCCGGTGCAGATGGACACGCTGATGAAGACGATCATTGCCGAGCTGCATCCGCTCGCGGCCGCGAAGAACATCGACCTCGGACTGGTCGAGTGCGCGCCGTGCCGGGTGTTCGGGGATGTGCAGGGCCTGCGCAGCGTGATCGTCAATCTGGTCGACAATGCCATCCGCTATTCGCCGGCCGGCAGCCGCGTCGATGCCGGCCTGCGTGCCGCGGCGGGCAAGGCCACGCTGACGGTGAGCGACGCCGGGCCGGGCATTCCCAGCGCGCAGCGCGATCTCGTCCTCGATCGCTTCGCGCGCGGCGATTCGGCCAGCGTCAGTGGCACCGGGCTGGGCCTGGCGATCGTCCGCCAGGTCGCCCGGCGCCACGGTGGCAGCATCGAGCTCGGCGACCGCGGCGACGCTCCCGGACTGGTGGTGCGCGTGACCTTGCCGACCACGACATGAGCGGCGCCGGGCGAGTGGCGGAAGGAACGACGTTGCCGGGCCGGCAACGCGACGAGGGTATCGCGGACGACACGCGGGGGACGGCATGGGTTACGGCGATCATCTGATGGCGATCGGTGCTGCGGCGCAGCAGCATGCGCGCGATCCGCTGCGGCGGCCGGTTGCGATCGGCGACGGGCGGCGGGTCGACATGCGCTGTCCGGAACTGCGCTGGGGACTGGATTTCCTGGCGACGCAGGCGACGGTCGATGCCGGCGTGCCGGTCAGCTGGGTCATTTCACATCAGGGCTGCCGGCCGTACCACGACTACGTCGCGATGCGGCGCGAATGGAACGCGCAGCACCCTCTGCGGCGCTGGCTGCCCGGCGCGCCGCGGCCGGCGCAGCTGGTGCGGCGGCTCGGCCATTACGTGTTCAATCTCGAACATCGCGCGGTGCCGGCGCCGCTGGTCCTCGGCGAGCGGGAGCAGGCACTGGCGGCACAGTGGGCACGCAAGCCGTTCGTCGTGATCGAGCCGCATATCAAGGGCAATGCATCGCCGTCCAAGCAGTGGCCGTTCGAGCGCTACGTGCAGGTGGCGCGCGCCCTGCGCCGGCACTGCGAGGTCTATCAGGTCGGGGCGCCGGATGCGCCGCCGCTCGACGATCTGCCGCGTCTGGCAACCCGCAATTTTCGCGAGGTCCTGCCGTATCTGAAGGCGGCGCAGCTCTACATCGGCGCCGAAGGCGGTCTGCATCACGCATCGGCAGCAATGGGCACACGCGCCGTCGTCATCTACGGCGGCTATGTGCCACCGTCCGTCACCGGCTACGACTTTCACATCAATCTCAACGGCGGGGTGCGGGCCTGTGGCACGCACACCCACAGTTGCCGCCATTGCGTGGACGCGATGGCGCGCATTTCCGTGGATGAGGTGCTCGACGCCGCGCTGCAGCTGCTCGGCAACGCACGCGAACGCGCTGCCGCGGATGCAGGCGCGGCGCGGCGGCTGTCGTCAGTCGAGTAGGGCGCGTATGCGCGCGACCGCGCGCGACAGGTCGTCGTCGTCCCGCGCCGAGTAGGGGCGGGTCGGATCCGAACGACCGAAGTGGCCGACGTGGCCGGCGCTTGCGAGTGCCGCGATCCAGGCATTGACGTCGCTGCCGACGGCGACCTGGCCGTTCGCCATCAGCCGCGCCGGTGCCACCGCCCGCAGCACATCACCGAGCCGGTGCCACAGCGAATCGCGCAGCGGCGCGACCCAGACCGGCCGGCCGCTGCGCCAGCATTCGGCAATCATCGACACCGAATCGCCGGTGACGATCAGCTCGTCGGCAAGCTGCAGATAGCTCGCCAGCGGATTGTGCGGATCGTTGCGCCGGAACGCGTAGAACTCGCCGGGTGCGTCCTGCGCCGCGCGCAGCGCGGCGATCGCCGACGCGGGCGTGCGCGGGCTGGTGCTGATCAGGACGCTGCCGCCGCGCTGGCGTGCACGCGCGCAGGTGTCGCGCACCAGTGCCGCGATGGCCGTCCTGCTGAAGCGCAGCTGGCGTGTGGCGCCGCCGATGATCAGCGCGGTCCACGGTCGCGGCAGCTGCAGCGCGAGCAGACGCGCCTGGTCGTGGCCGGCGCTGTCGGCGGGCGCGTCCGGATAATTGAACGGCATGCGGATCCGCAGCACGTTGGCCGCATTGGCGAGCTGGTCCTGCGGCATCGGAATGATCAGATCGAGTGCATCGGCCGCCACGCCGCGCGCCCGGCCGAGATGAACGATGCGGGTCCGTCCGCCACTGGCGTGGCGCAGGTGCAGGGCGGCCGCCAGGGTCTTGCCGAACGACAAGGCGATACGCGGCCACGGCGGCTGCAGCGCGTCGAGATCGAAGCGGGGCCGGCCGCCGACCGTGCGCAATTGCGTGACCTGGATTTCCCGGCACGGCAGGCCGGTCGCGGCCGCGAGCCGGCGCTGCTGCGCGACTTCACCGGGCCGGTCGCCGGTCAGCAGCCACAGGCCGGCGGCCGCTGCGTCGCTGCTCAAGATCCGAAAAACCGGCCGACGCGTGCCAGCAGGCCCGGGCGGGTGACGCGATTGCCGCGATGTCCGCGCTCGGACTTTTTCGCGAACGCGCCAAACGGTGTCGGATTGCGGTAGTCGTCGAGCTTGCGCCCGGCCGCGAGCGCCTCGGCATAAGTGCGTTCGAACAAGTCGGCGAGATCGCGGCGCGGGTGCGGCAGGAGCTTGCCGTCGAACCAGTGCTCGCGGCCTTCGGCACGCAGACGCGGCATCGCATGCGCGTGCGAAAACTGCGTGCCCATGTCCGAGTAATGCAGGATCTTGATGTTCTCGATCGGCTGGTGCTCGCCGTCGATGTTGTTGTAAGCCGGATCGATGGCGCCGATCAGCTGCGGGTGTCGCTGGAAATACTTCATGCAGTTGCCGTGCGCGTCCGGATCGGCGCGCAGTTGCGTCGCAGCCGGCAGGTGGGCGCGGGCGGCGGCGCAGTCCCACAGCGAGACGCAGAATCGGCTGAACGACTTGTCGCGCCGGGCGAGCACGATGGCACCGTCGTCGATCGGCGCACGCCAGAGGCCGGCGATGTCGTCGAGCACGATCGTGTCGGTGTCCATGTAGATCGCTCGGCCCTGATAGCCGCAGACCGCCGGGATCGCCCAACGAAAGCCGGAGAACGGCGTCGCCCAGCGTTCCGTGCGCCAGCCGGCCCGCCTTGCCGGATCGGAATACCAGGGGCTGTCGGGATTGCTCGAAAGCTGCATCCACCGGATGTCGACCGGCAGCGATGCATGCCGACGCAGCGAATGCTCGAGCACCAGCATCTGTTCGAGGTCGCAATCATTCGGATCGCAACCGACGAACACGCGGACCGTTTCCGGCGACAGGCTATCGGACATGGACAGGATAGTAGACGCGCCGCGTGCCGAAGGGGAGTGGACGAGAGGGTCCGGGTCAGCGGAAATGCGTCGCGAGCGCGGTGCCGGCGGGTTCGGCGATGCACCGGTCGAACATCGCCGACGCTTCGGTCGCTTCCGGATTGATCTCGACCATGTACGCGCCGGCGCGCCGCGCGAGCGGGATGAAGTTGGCCGCCGGATAGACGACGCCCGAGGTGCCGACCGACACGAACAGCGCGCAGTCGCCGATCAGGTCGCCGGCATGCGCGAAAACGCGTTCGTCGACCGCATCCTCGAACCAGATGATGTCCGGGCGCAAGGCCGCGCCGCAGCGCTCGCAATGTCGCGTCGCGAAGCTGCCGGTGGCGGCATCCTCGCGCACGCCGTGTGTCGCGCAGCGCAGGCGCCACAGCGAGCCGTGCAGTTCGGCATCGACCCGCACGCCGGCGCGCTGCAGCATGCCGTCGATGTTCTGCGTGACGACGCGCAGCGCCGGATGCCCGGCCTGCAGATTCGCGAGCGCCGTGTGGCCGGCATGGGGCGCGCAGGCCAGCGCCCGCGTGCGACGCAACTCGTGGAAGTCGAGCACCTTGCCGGGATCGCGGTCGAACGCGCGCTGGCAGGCGTATTCGGCGTAGTCGTACTGGCCCCAGACGCCGCCGCGGCCGCGATACGTCGGCACGCCGGATTCCGCCGACATGCCGGCGCCGACGAAGAACACGGCGGATCGGAAGTCGGCGAGCCGGATTGCGTTCGCCATCGCGTCAGCGTTTCAGCGTTGGCTTCAGGAAGCGGCCGGTATGCGAGCGCGGGTTCTTCGCGACGTCTTCCGGGGTGCCGGTCGCGACGATCTCGCCGCCGCCGGCGCCGCCTTCAGGGCCGAGATCGATGATCCAGTCGGCGGTCTTGATGACGTCGAGATTGTGCTCGATGATGACGACGGTGTTGCCGTGGTCGCGCAGGCGTTCCAGCACTTTCAGCAACTGTGCGACGTCGTGGAAGTGCAGGCCGGTGGTCGGTTCGTCGAGGATGTACAGGGTCTGGCCGGTATCGCGCTTCGACAGTTCCTTGGCCAGCTTCACGCGCTGTGCCTCGCCGCCGGACAGCGTGGTCGCATTCTGGCCGAGCGTGATGTACGACAGGCCGACGTCCATCAGCGTCTCCAGCTTCTTGCGCAGCGCCGGCACCGGCTTGAAGAATTCCAGCGCCTCTTCGACGGTCATCGCCAGCACTTCGTCGATGCCCTTGCCCTTGTACCTGATCTCCAGGGTCTCGCGGTTGTAGCGGCGACCCTTGCAGGTGTCGCAGACCACGTAGACGTCCGGCAGGAAGTGCATCTCGACCTTGATGACGCCGTCGCCCTCGCAGGTTTCGCAGCGGCCGCCCTTGACGTTGAAGCTGAAGCGGCCGGCCTGATAACCACGCGCACGTGATTCCGGCACGCCGGCGAACAGTTCGCGAATCGGCGTGAACAGCTGCGTGTAGGTCGCCGGATTGCTGCGTGGCGTGCGACCGATCGGCGACTGGTCGATGTCGATCACCTTGTCGAGCAGGTCGAGCCCGTCGATGCCGTCGCAGATCGCATGCTGCGTGCTCGCGTTGTTGAGCTGGCGCGCGGCGAACGCGTACAGCGTGTCGTTGATCAGCGTCGATTTTCCCGACCCCGAGACCCCGGTGATGCAGCTCATCAGGCCGACCGGAATTTCGGCGGTGACGTTCTTGAGATTGTTGCCGCGCGCCTTGCGGATCGTGACGTGCCGGTCCGGCTGTCGCGGTGTGCGCAGCGTCGGTACTTCGATGCGCGCCGTGCCGGCCAGATACTGTCCGGTCACCGAGGCCTTGTTCTTCTCGACCTGCGCGGGCGAGCCCTCGGCAATGATCCGGCCGCCGTGCACACCGGCGCCGGGGCCGATGTCGACGACATGATCGGCATGCCGGATCGCGTCCTCGTCGTGCTCGACGACGACCACCGTGTTGCCGAGGTCGCGCAGACGGAACAGGGTCTGCAGCAGGCGTTCGTTGTCGCGCTGATGCAGGCCGATGCTCGGCTCGTCGAGCACGTACATGACGCCGACCAGGCCGGCGCCGATCTGCGAGGCGAGGCGGATGCGCTGCGCTTCACCACCGGACAGGGTTTCGGCGCTGCGTGCCAGCGTCAGGTAGTCGAGGCCGACGTTGTTGAGAAAGCCGAGGCGTGCGGCGATTTCCTTGATGATCTTGTCGGCGATCTTCTGCTTGTGGCCGGGCAGCTTCATCTTGCCGAAGAACGCCTCGGCGTCGCGCACCGACAGGTCGGTGATCGACGGAAGATTGCGATCGGCGACGAACACGTGGCGCGACGCACGATTCAGGCGCTGGCCGTCGCATTCCGGGCACGGTTTGTTGCTGAGGTACTTCGCGAGTTCCTCGCGCACCGCGTCCGATTCGGTTTCGCGATAACGCCGTTCGAGGTTCGGCACGATGCCTTCGAACTTGTGCGTGCGCTTCTGCACGCGGCCACGTTCGTCCGGATAGCGGAACTCGATGCGTTCATCGCCGCTGCCCTGCAGCAGCACACGCCGCACTTTTTCCGGCAGCTTGTTGAACGGCTTGTCCGGATCGAAACCGTAGTGCTCGGCGAGCGAGGTCACGAAATGCCAGTAGTACGGATTGCGCTTGTCCCAGGAGCGGATCGCGCCCGCGGCGAGCGACAGCTCCGGATGGGCGACGACGCGTTCCTCGTCGAAGATCTGCATCTGGCCGAGGCCGTCGCATTTCGGACAGGCGCCGTGCGGCGCATTGAACGAGAACAACCGCGGTTCGAGTTCCTCGATCGAATAGCCGCAGTGCGGACAGGACATCTTCGACGAGAACGTGATCGTGTCGCCGCTGCCGCTGTGCGGCGCGATGTAGGCGATGCCTTCCGACAGCCGCAGTGCGGTTTCGAACGATTCGGCGAGGCGCTGCTTGATGTCCTCGCGCACCTTGAAGCGGTCGACGACGATCTCGATATCGTGCTTGAGCTTGCGGTTGAGCTTGGGCACTTCCTCGAGTTCGCAGACGCGGCCGTCGACGCGCAGGCGCACGAAGCCCTGCGCGCGTGCCTGCTCGAACCATTCCAGGTGCTCGCCCTTGCGGCCGCGCACGACCGGTGCGAGCAACAGCCACGCCGACTCCGCCGGCAGCGACAGCACGTGATCGACCATCTGCGAGACCGACTGTGCTTCCAGCGCGACGTCGTGATCCGGGCAGCGCGCCGTGCCGACGCGCGCATAGAGCAGACGCAGATAGTCGTAGATCTCGGTGACGGTGCCGACCGTCGAGCGCGGATTGTGCGAGGTCGATTTCTGCTCGATCGAGATCGCCGGCGACAGGCCTTCGATCGAGTCGACGTCCGGTTTGTCCATCTGGCCGAGGAACTGGCGCGCATACGCCGACAGCGACTCGACATAGCGGCGCTGACCTTCGGCGTAGAGCGTGTCGAAGGCCAGTGACGACTTGCCGGAGCCGGACAGGCCGGTGATCACCGTCAGCTTGTCGCGCGGCAGATCGAGCGAGACGTTCTTGAGGTTGTGCGTACGGGCGCCGCGGATACGGATGGTGTCCATCAGGGCGGGTCTGGGAACGGGCAAAGGGGAACGAGATACTATATGGGTCCGGCCCGCGCTCATTCAAAGGCGAAGCGTGCGGGGAACCTCACCGCTGTTGGCAGGTCTTTTGCAGCCTGCTTGTCAGCCTTTCGCCAACCAGACCTGAAACGATGAACGCACTCGAATGGCGCGCCACTTCCGCGCTCTCCCTCCTGCAGGCGCTGCGCATGCTCGGCATGTTCATGATCCTGCCGGTGTTCGAACTCTATGCGCGCGATCTGCCCGGCGGCGTCACCGCGCTGCAGATCGGCCTGGCGATCGGTCTCTATGGATTGGTGCAGGCCTGTCTGCAGATCCCGTTCGGCATGCTGTCCGACCGTATCGGCCGCAAGCCGGTGATTGTCATGGGACTGACATTGTTCGCGATCGGCAGCTTCGTCGCCGGCCACACGCATGACATCCACTGGATCCTGCTCGGTCGCGCGATCCAGGGTGCCGGCGCGATCTCCGGCGCGGTTTCCGCCCTGCTCGCCGACCTGACCCGGCCGCAGGTGCGCACCACGGCGATGGCCGTGATGGGTGCCGGCATGGGCGTGTCGTTCATCATCGCGCTGGTGCTGGGGCCGGTGATCAGCGGGCCGATCGGCGTGCCCGGCATCTTCGATCTGACCGGCGTGCTTGCGATCGCGGCAATTCCCGGCGTGCTGCTGCTGGTGCCCTCGGCACCGCGCATCGCCGTGGTCCCCGGCGGCCTTCGTCGTGCGCTGGCCGACTCGCAGCTCCTGCGTCTGGACGGCGGCATCTTCCTGCTGCACGCGATGATGACCACGCTGTTCCTCGCCGCACCGCAGGCCATCGTCAACACGCTCGGCCTGCCCAGCTCGCGCCACTGGGAGGTCTATCTGCCGGTGCTGCTGCTGTCGATCATTCCGGTGTTTCCGATGATCCGCCGCATCGAAGCCAAGGGTCGCGTCAAGCCGGCGTTCCTCGGCGCCATCGTCCTGCTCTGCATCGCCTTGCTGAGCGCCTCGGAAGTGCACGCCAATGCCACCGGCCTGTGCCTGGCGCTGGTGATCTTCTTCATCGGTTTCAACTACCTGGAAGGCTCGCTGCCGTCGATGATTTCGCGTCGCGCGCCGCCCGACCAGAAGGGGGCGGCGCTCGGCGTCTACGCCAGCAGCCAGTTCCTCGGCGGTTTTGCCGGCGGTACGCTCGGCGGCTTCGCGCTCGGCCACTGGGGCATCGGCGGCGCTTTTGCGGTGGCCGGCCTGCTGCCGCTGGTCTGGCTGACGTTCGCGATCGGCATTGCGCCGCCGGTCGTCGCGCATCACGCCGAATCGAACTCCTGAAGCCCCGAGCGTCCGCGCCCCGGCCCGGCCGCGGTCGGGGGGCTTGCGGTTTTGTGATCTAATGCCGGGCGTTTTCCGCTTCGTTGCGACACCATCCGGGCGTCCGGATGCCGCGGTCGCGGCGATCCTCAACCCGTAACGTTTCGGAGGCAGTCATGGCCCGTGGCGTCAATAAAGTCATTCTCATCGGCAATCTCGGCAAAGACCCCGAGGTGCGCTATTTCCCGTCCGGCGATGCGATCGCCAACGCCACCGTGGCGACCACCGAAAGCTGGAAGGACAAGCAGACCGGTGAGTCCAAGGAAGCGACCGAGTGGCACAACGTCGTGTTCCCCGGCAAGCTCGGCGAGATTGCCGGCAAGTACCTGAAGAAGGGTTCCAAGGTCTACGTCGAAGGCTCGCTGCGCACGCGCAAGTGGACCGACAAGGAGGGCAAGGACCGTTACACCACGGAAATCCGCGTGCAGGACATGCAGATGCTCGACGGCAAGCCCGGTGGCTCGGCCTCGATGGGCAGCGAGGAACCGCGTGGCGGTTATTCCGCCCAGCGCGCCCCGGCCCGCAGTGCGGCACCGGCCGCTGCCGCTCCCGCCGAGATGGACGCGCCGTTCGAGGATGACGACATCCCGTTCTAGAAGTCGACGCGTCGTTTGCTGAAAGAAAAGGCCCGGCAAGGGCCTTTTCCTTTGCCGCGGCTAGGGCTTTGCGGCCGGGCTGTCGCTCGCGGCGGCGGGAGCGGCGCCGCAGCCGCGGGTCATGTCGGCGTCCGGGCGGTAGATGGACGTGTGCACATCGAACAGCCCCAGCACGGTGTCGAACAGATTGTCCTGCGAATAGGCCTGGTCACGCCGGGCGCGCAGGCACTGCGCATCGAGTTCCGGGGACCACAGCACAAGCGGGATGTGCGTCTGTTCCTCGGGGGCGAACGCGTACGGCATGCCGTGCAGGTAGAGTCCGTTTTCGCCCAGGCTCTCGCCGTGGTCGGACAGGTAGAGCAGGGTGGGCGCGATCTGCGCTTCGTGCCGCTGCAGCATGCCGATCAGCTCGGCCAGGACATGATCGGTGTACAGCAGGGTGTTGTCGTAGGCGTTGACGATGGTGTCGCGGCTGCAGCTCTGTACGTCGTCCTGTGCGCAGTCCGGCGTGAAGCGGCGGAACGCCGGCGGGTAGCGGCGGTAGTACGAAGGGCCGTGGCTGCCGAGCAGATGCAGAACCACGATGCGATCGCCGCGGGTATCGGCCAGCATCGAATCCAGACCATCGAGCAGGACTTCGTCGAAACAGCTGTCGGACGTGCACAGCCCGGGCATCTGGTGATTGCGGAAATCGACATAAGGCACGCGTACGGCGACACCCTTGGAGTCCGAGTTGTTGTCGCGCCACAGCACCTGGACACCGGTCCGTTGCAGCACGTCGAGCAGGTTCTCCTGGGCGTCGGCCTTGCGGTCGCTGAACTGCGCACGATCGAGCCTCGAAAACATGCAAGGCACCGAAACCGCGGTTGCCGTGCCGCAGGAATGCACATCGGTGAAGCTGACGACGCTGTCGATCGCGGCGAGTTCCGGCGTGGTCTGCCGGTCGTAGCCATCGAGCTGGAAATTGGCGGCGCGCGCGGTTTCGCCGACCACCAGCACGACAACCCGTGGCTTGCCCGACGCTGACGGCGCTCGCGTGGCGTCGGTGCCGATCGGTGTGATGTGTTTCGGGGTCTTGGATTTGAACTGCGCCGTCAGCTGCGCGAAGGCCGAATAGACCGGGTAGCTGGGCGTGGCATAGACCCGCACTTCGCGGTTCTGGCGTCCCCACAGGCTGATGGCCTTGTAGTTGCTCGCGATCATCGCCAGCAGCAGGGCGACCGCTGCGAACACCAGCAGAACTCTGAGCAGCAGCGCCTTGAGGCGACCCCCGCTGCCATTGACGATCTGCACGCGCGCCACCAGTACCGCCGGCAGCACGCCGGCCCAGAGCAGGTGCCACAGCAGCGGAAGGCCGAGCAGCTCGCCGGCTTCGCGGCGATCGGTCTGCAGGGCATTGGCAATCATCGCCTTGTCGATCACGACGCCGAAGGTGTTCATGAAATAGCTGCAGACTGCGGCGAGCAGCAGCACGATGATCAGCATCGGTTTGAGAATGGGACGCGCGCTCAGCGGCGCGATGATCAGCAACTGCATCGTGAACAGCGCCACGAACAGGCAGGCCAGCAGGTAGAGGTTCGCGAATCGCAGGCCGGGTGGCAGCACCTCGGCGATATGCCGCCAGAACGGCAGGTTCTGCGTCAGCACGAAATAAAGTGCGACGAGCAGCAGCAGGGCGTTGGTGCCGAGCCGGCCGCGTGGCAATTGCAGGCCGGATGGCTTCGGTGCCGGCGTTCCGGCTTGTTCTGATGACAAAGGGCGAGTCTCGACGTGGTCGTGGGCTGTTCGCAGCGTTGTGCGACGCAACGGTCGCCACCGATCAGTATGACGCGGTGATTGTCATCGTTCTGTCAACAGATGGTAAGGCGGGCACTGCCGCCGGGCCGGACCCGGCGATGTCGGCAGCGGACGCGGACGATCGTGAGCCGAGACAGGCTTTGCCGTTCAGTGTTGCGGCCCGGCGATGGCCGGCTCGAACTTGCGCATGCGTCGTGTCTGCGCGCGCAGGCTGCGATCGACGAGCCACGGAAACCAGGCATTGAGCCTGACGAAGCAGCGTTCGCCAAAGCCGAAGTACAGCTCGCGTCGATCGCGTTCGATGGCGTCGGCGATGCGCACGGCCACGCGGGTGGTCTTGTCCGTCCGGGCCGCAGGGCCGCGCTCCGGTCTGCGGTCGTCGAGCTGCGTGTGTGAACAGCGAGGTGCAACGTAGGTAATGCCGATGCCGCTGCCGTCGAGTTCGCGACGCAAGGCCTCGGCGAGGCCGCGCAGCGCAAACTTGGTGGCCGAGTAGGTCGCATACATCGGCAGGCCCAGCGAACCGAAAATCGAACCGACGAACACGATGCGGCCGCGCCCCTGCTTGCGCAGGGATGGCAGCAGGGCCCGCGTCAGCAGACTTGGCGCGATGACGTTGGTTTGCCACAGGCGCGATATTTCGTCGGCCGACGTCGTTTCGAGACAGCCGACGCTGAAGCTGTCGGCGCAATGCACGACCAGATCCGGCGTGCCGCCGGACAGCGCGGCATGGGCGAGGCGTTCGATGCCTTCGATTCCCGTCAGGTCGGCCGGCAGCACATTGACTTCCGCGCCGCCGTTGCGCAGTTCGACGCTGAGCGTGCCGAGTCGCGCCGAATCACGGCCATTGAGCAGCAGGCGCGCGCCGCGCGCCGCGAATTCGCGCGCCAGCGCGTGGCCGATGCCGCCGCTGGCGCCGGTCAGCAGAACAGTGCTCGATCGCAGTTTCATGCTGCGTTCCTCATGGCGTCGATTGCGCGAAAGACATCGCCCGAAAAGATCTGCATCGCGTGCCAGGTGGCATCGCGGCCACCGCTGCCACCGCTGCCGGTCGTCGCTTCGTCGTCCCCGTCGAGCGCCGCGAGGCCTGGTACGCAGACCGATGCGCCGGCCAGCAGGGACGCGTAGACGCCGCCGATGTTTTCGATGAGGGTCGACAGCGGCAGCACGCAGCGATGGCTGTCGTCGCCCGGCTTGCCGCCGGTCTGCATCAGCGTCACGGCGAGTGCGATCTGGCTGTCGACGCCGAGGCAGATGCGCCTCGGAACGCCGTTTGCGCCGCAGCTGTAACTGATCTTCTGCACGCGATCGGGAAGCGTGTTGCCGGACGCCGAAGTCCGTCTTGCCAGCCGCCAGCCCATGCCGCAGATGGCCTGCGGTTCGCACTGCCAGTCGGGGAGCGCCGCCAGGCGATCGTCGTCGGCGAGCAGCGCGTCGGCGCCGCTGTCGCGCAGCACATGGCGCAATTGGGCATCGCTGAAAAAGCGTGGCAGCGGCACGCAGCGAATGCCCGCCACCAGCGCTGCGAGGTCGGTGACGACCCAGCCGATGCCGTTGTCGGCATGCAGCGCCAGTGTGCCGATGTAGAGGAAGCGCAACTGTGCGGCGAGCTTTTCGACCTCGGGCAGCAACTCGCCGTAGGAGAGCCGGCCGCGCCCATCGTCGAGCGCGATGCGGTCTGGCTGCGTGCAGGCGTGTGATTGCAGTGCCGACAGCAGGGCGTTCACGGCCTTGCTCCGGCGTCCGTCGACGCGGCTGCGCACCGCACCGGCGGCTTGCGGTTCGCGGTGGATATCGGCGTGGCGAGACCATTGATCATGAAGGGCTCCGGCGCGCGCTCGACACGAGGCGCCTGCCTTCCTGCAAGCAGCGGGGGTGCCAGATCGGCCCGATCCCGAATCGATCCGTCAAGCTGTTGTTTTGTTTCTACTTGTTCAAAGTGCCAGGCGGATAGCGAGGTCCCGTCGACCCCGCACCGTCCTGCAGCTCCGCAAGGCTTGTCTGAAAAAAAATGCAGGGTAGGCGGTGCTGCGCCGCTCAGCAGGGTGTCGGCGCGCTGCGGCTGCGATGCCAGTGTCCGCCACCGTCCAGATAGCCGACGATGGCGACGCCGTTGCCGGCGAGGCAGGCGTCGACATAGCCGATCGCGCCCGGTGTCTCGGCGACGAACCGCAGCATCGCCTCGTTCGAGTCGACGACGTACGGTGGCCGCACGCCGCGAAAGTACTGCTCGTTCCAGTAGTCGTCGAGCGCGGCCGGATCGGCGCCGAGCACGGCACGCGAGAACGCGATGCGCTGCGCATTGTCGACGGCGAGATTGGCCGGCTGGATGCGGCTGCCATCGTTCCAGTACTGTCGCTTGCGGCGAAAGATCAGTGCCAGATCGTCGGCGTCGAGGCGGACATCGGCATGCAGCGGCGCGACGATCACGGCGATCGGCCCGTCCGCATGAGCCGATGCGGACAACACGCCCGCGACAAGGCTCAGCAGCACGCGCAGGCCGATCGACCGCATCAGAACAGCACCGCGATCGAGCTCAGCCAGCCTTCCGGTTCGTCGACGCCGTTGTCGGTGGCGATGCGATATTCGAGCTTGCCGACCCAGCCCGGCCGGAAGCGCCAGGCCAGGCCGCCGAGGTAGAGGTTGAGGCCCGGGCCACTGTTGCTGGTGTTGAAGGTCTCGTAGCGCGCGACACCGTACAGGGTGCCGATCAGCGGCATCACGGCCTGCACATAGGAGCCGAACTCGTCGGCATCGTCACCTTGATGAACGCGAACGCGATAGGCCCATTCGCCGCTCAGCTCGAAGCGGCGGTATTGCCAGAGAAAGTCGATGCCGTAGAGCGTCTTGTGCTCGCCGTGTTCGTGCTTCTGCTCGAACTCCACCAGCGAAGCGCCGAGTTGCAGGCCGCCGCCCACCTCGTAGTCCAGGCGCAGGCCGTAGGCCTCCTTGAACGGATCGCTGCCCTCTTCGGGCAGCAATTCCTGGCCCGGCGAGGCATAAGCCGACCATTCCAGGGCGTGGCCGGCCAGCGGCACGACGCCATGCGCCATCGCACCGGTGGCGTTGGTGGGAAACGTGCTTTCCGTGATCAGTGGCCGCGAACTTGTCCAGGTCAGGGGCGCGGCGTGGATGACATTCCAGCGGCCGATCGGGGTGAGGAACTTGCCGATGCGGAACTGCAGCGCATCGGACCATGCGTAGTCGACGTACAGGCGTTCCAGCGCCAGCGCCCGCGTGTGATCGCTGCCATAGTCGTGGCCGAGATCGCTGGCGTTGAGCTTCACCAGATTCTCGCCTTCCAGTTCGCTGAAGAAGCTCCAGCGGCTGTCGCTCTGCCACGACAGCAGCAGGCTCACGCCTCTCAGCGTTGCGGCCGGGTCGCCGCCGATGTAGTCGGCGGCTTCCGCTGCGGCATAGCCGCCGAGATTGAAGCCGCTGTCGCCGAGCGGATAGCCATGGCGCTCGACCGCCGGTGCCGCATCACCACCGCCTGTGGGCGATGCGGCTTCCTGCGCGTGTGCAAGGCCGCTCGCGGCCAGCGCGAGGCAGCTGGCCGCGCGCAGCAGGTGCTTGATGAAAGCCTGAGATTTCATGCCGGCGATGGTCCTCGGGCACCACAAACCGAATCATAATGCTGCGCATTCTTGCATCGAATCCGACGCGTGACGATCCGCAGCATTTTGCTTGTCGCCTTTCTCACGGTCGGCCTGTCGCCGGCCATCGTGCTGACTGCGCTGTCGTCGTCGCGCACGCAGGCGACGATGCGCGCCGAGATCGAGCAGAGCCTTTCGTCGCAGGCAGCCGTCGCCGCGTCGGACCTCGACAAGCAGGTGTTCGAGCGCCTGCAGAACGCCGTGACCTGGGAACATCTGGAGGTCATGCAGGATCTGCACATCGGCGACGTCGACAAGCGCCTGTCGACCTTTCTCGCCAACATGCGGCAGCGCTACGGCGGCGTGTACCTCGCGCTGCACGCGGTCGATCTGCAGGGGCGCATCGTCGCCAGCAGCCAGCCGGCCGCGATCGGCACAGCATTCGTCGCGCGGTCGGCCTGGCAACAGGCCGATCTGCAGGGCGACATCGTCACCGTCGAAGCACCGCATCGGGATGCCAGTGGTGCCGAGGTGCTGGTGCTGCGTCTGCCGATCGCCTCGCAGTTCACCGAAGGCTCGCTCGGCCAGCTGGTGCTGGTCATCGACTGGCGCCTCGCCGCGCGCGAACTGGACGCCGGCACCCACGACAGCCGCGCAGTGGCGGTCGTCGATCGCGAAGGCCGCATCGTTGCCGTCTCGCGGAATCTGCGTGCGCGCGTCGATGCCGGCGTCTCGCGCATCGCGCCGGACTGGATTGCCGGCGGCGGCCGGCTGGCGCAGGAGCGCGACGGTGCGCCGCTGGTCGACGGCCGCGTCATCGTCAGCCAGATGCGCGCACCGGGCCGCGGCGCGTTTGCCGGCTTCGGCTGGACGACGCTGGTGCTGGAATCCAGCGACGCGGCACTGGCACCGGTGCGGAAGATGGCGCTCGCCTTTCTCGGCCTGCTGCTGGTCGCCGCGATTGCGACCATCGTGCTGGCGTTCGCCGTGTCGAGCCGCATCGCGCGGCCGATCGTCGCGCTGACCGACTACGTGCGCGGCTTCATGCGCGAACAGCGCGCGCCCGAGCCACCGCCGGCGTCGGGCGAGGTGGGCGAGCTGACGCATGCTTTCACGCGCATGGTCGACGATCTCGAAGCGTCACGGCAGACCCTGGTGCGCGCATCGCAGCTCGCGGCGATCGGCGAATTCGCGGCGATGATGGCGCACGAGATCCGCACGCCGCTCGGCATCCTGCGCTCGTCGGCGCAGATGCTGCAGCGTGACGACACGATCGGCGGCGAATCGCGCGAGCTGATCGGATTCGTCGACAGCGAAACCCAGCGGCTGAATCGTCTGGTCAACAATCTGCTCGATCGCGCCCGCGTGCGTGCGCCGCAACGGGCGCCCGAGAACGTCGACGCGCTGATCGCCCGCTGCGTGGCGATGCTGGCGACGCAGGCGGCCCGGCAGGGTGTGACGATCGAACATCTGCCGGCCGAAAATCCGATCGTCGACGCCGACGCCGGCCAGATCACGCAGGTGCTGCTGAACCTGCTGCTCAACGCCCTGCATGTGCTGGCCGACGGCGGCCGCATTCTTGTCGCGGCGCGCGGCGACGACGACACGCTGATACTGGAGCTCGCCGATAATGGTCCCGGCATCACCGCCGCCGACCGGCAGCGGATCTTCGAGCCGTTCGTCTATCGCCGTGAGGGAGGATTGGGTTTGGGCCTGGCCGTCGTCAAACAGATCGTCAATGCGCATGGCGGCGACATCGTCGTCGACACCGCCGAACTTGGCGGCGCCCTGTTCCGCATCCGCCTGCCGCGCCGCGCCCCCGCAGCATGAACGCGCGCAATGTCCTGATCGTCGACGACGAAGCCGGAATGCGCCGGGTACTGGAGATCATGCTGGCGCGCATGAACTTCAAGACCTGGAGCGCCGCCGACGGCAACGAGGCCTTCGCGCTGCTGCAGACGCAGAGCTTCGATCTGGTCGTCACCGATCTGCGCATGCCCGGCATGGACGGCGTCGAACTGCTGCGCAAGCTGCGTGATGCAGGCTTGAGCTTGCCGGTGATCATGATGACCGCGCATGGCAGCATCGAGTCGGCGATCGAGGCGATGCGCCTCGGTGCCTGCGACTATCTGCTGCGTCCCTTCGATGTCGAGACTCTCGAGCTGGCGATGCGCCGCGTGTTCGCGCACAGCGATCTGCTTCGGCGCAACGCCTTTCTTGCCGGGCAGGCCGGCGAGCACGGCTTCGTCGGCGTCAGCGCCGCCAGCGCCGCCGTGCGCCGGCAGATCGTGCAGGTCGCGCCGACGCAGGCGACGGTCCTGATCACCGGCGAGACCGGCACCGGCAAGGAGGTGGTCGCGCGTGCGATCCATCGCGCGTCGACGCGGCGCGATGCGCTGTTCGTGCCGATCAACTGTGCGGCGATTCCGGCCGACATTCTCGAAAGCGAGCTGTTCGGCCACGACAAGGGGGCCTTCACCGGGGCACTGCGCGATCGCGTGGGCAAGTTCGAACTGGCCGACGGTGGCACGATCTTCCTCGACGAAATCACCGAGATGCCGGCGCCGCTGCAGGCCAAGCTGCTGCGCGTACTGCAGGAAGGCACGGTCGAACGGCTCGGTTCCAACCGCACGATCGAACTCGATCTGCGCGTGATCGCGGCCACCAACCGGCAGCCGGCAGAGGCCATCCGCCAGCAGCGCCTGCGCGAGGATCTCTACTACCGGATCAATGTCTTCGCGATCGACCTGCCACCGCTGCGCGAGCGCCGCGACGACATCGAGCCGCTGCTGCGTCACTTCATCGACGAACTCGCCGGCGCCGCGCGGCCGGTGCCGATCACGCCGGCGGCGCTCGCGCATCTGCGCGACTACGACTGGCCGGGCAATGTCCGCGAGCTGCGCAACCTGATCGAGCGCGCGCTGGTGCTGTCCGGTGGTGCGGCGCTGGACGCCCGGCATTTTCCGATCGATGCCGCGGCATCGGGTGCGGCCGCGGCGGCAGTCGCCGACGACGCGCTGGTCGATCTCGATCTCGACCACGCGGTCGCCGAGGTCGAATCGCGCTACATCCGCGAAGCCCTGCGCCGCTGTGCCAACAACAAGACCCGCGCGGCGACGCTGCTCAATGTCAGCGAGCGGACGATCTGGAACAAGCTCAAGCGCTACGGCATCGACGGCTGAACGCCGCGACGGGGCGTTCGCCTACACTCGGCGTCCGACATTCGAGGAGAGGCACGCGATGAAAGCCGTCATCTGCAGGGAACTGGGTCTGCCCGAGCAACTGGTCGTCGACGAGATGCCGTCGCCGCGCATGGGTGCGGGCGATGTGCGGATCGAGGTGGCCGGCGCCGACGTCAATTTCCCGGATGTGCTGATCATCCAGGGCAAGTACCAGCTCAAGGCGCAGCCGCCGTTCGTGCCCGGCGCCGGCGTCACCGGCACGGTGCTCGAGGTTGGCGAGAAGGTGAAGCACATCAAGGCCGGCGACGCGGTCGCGGCGCTGATCAATGTCGGCGGCTTCGCCGAGGAAGCGGTTGCCAACGTGGCGTTCTGCATGCCGCTGCCGTCGGGCCTGGATCTGGCCGAGGCGGCGGCGTTTCCGCTGGTCTACGGCACCTCGTACCACGCGCTCAAGCAGCGCGGCCAGCTCAAGGCCGGCGAGACGCTGCTGGTGCTCGGCGCCTCCGGTGGCGTCGGTCTGTCGGCCGTGCAGCTCGGCAAGAAGATGGGCGCACGCGTGATCGCCGCCGCGTCGAGCGCCGACAAGCTGGCGCTGGCGAAGCAGCACGGCGCCGACGAGCTGATCGACTATTCGCAGCAAAGCCTGAAGGACGCGATCAAGACCCTGACCAAGGGCCAGGGCGCCGACGTGATCTACGATCCGGTCGGCGGCGCGCTCGGCGAGGAATGCCTGTCGTGCATCGCCTGGAGCGGCCGCTATCTGGTGATCGGCTTCGCGGCCGGGCCGATTCCGAATCTGGCCGCCAACCGTCTGTTGCTGAAAGGCGCGGCGGCGGTCGGCGTGTTCTGGGGCGCGTTCGCGCAGCGCGAACCGGAGGTCAATGCCGACAACTTCCGGCAGCTGTTTGCCTGGTATGCGGCCGGCGAAATCAAGCCCTTCGTCTCCCGGCGCTACACGCTCGCCGAGGCGCCTCAGGCACTGCGCGACATGATGGATCGCCGCGTCACAGGTAAAATCGTCGTTACCCCCTGAACTGTCGATCGGGCTGCTGCGCTCGCCAGCTCGCGTGCCGGCGGTGCCCGGAATGCTCACGTACTGATGTACGCTGCGCTTCCTGCGCGCCGTCCTCGACGCGATCTGTCATCGCTCGCGACGCCTGGCCGGCAGTTCATCATCCGGAAAAAGCAGGCGGCCCGATGCCGCCCTGGTAAGACATGTTCAATCGCATCATCGTCGTCTGCACCGGCAACATCTGCCGCAGCCCCATCGCCGAAGGCCTGCTCAAGGCACGCCTGCAGGATCGCAAGCTCGACATCTGCTCGGCCGGCACCGGCGCGCTGGTCGGCTATCCGGCCGATCCGCTGGCGATCGAGGTCGCGGCCGATCACGGGCTCGACATTTCCGCGCACCGAGCCCAGCAGGCGACGCTGCCGCTGCTGTCGGCGATGGATCTGGTGCTGACGCTCGATCAGGGCCACAGCGACTGGATCAACGCCAGGTACCCGCAATTGCGCGGCCGCGTGCACAAGATCCTGAAATGGCGGGAAGACGCCGATGTCGCCGATCCATACCGGCAGCCGAAGGCGGCATTCGAGCAGGCCTGGGACGGTATCGAGGCCGGCATTGCCGACTGGATGCAGAAGATCGGCTGATAGCGGTCTGGCCGGTACCCTGCCGCCGGGGCAATGGGCGCGTGTCGTTTATACTGTGCGGCCTAGGTTCTGACGGCCTTCCCCGGCCGCATGCGATGTCCGAAGCCTTGTCCTCCGAAGCCGCCCCGACCGTGCCGCGCAAGCTGTACCTGATTTCCTACGGTTGCCAGATGAACGACTACGACTCGGCGAAGATGGCCGACGTGCTCGCCGCATCGCACGGCTATGCGCGCACGCAGAACCCTGACGAGGCCGACCTGCTGCTGCTCAATACCTGCTCCGTGCGCGAAAAGGCGCAGGAAAAGGTGTTTTCCGAACTCGGCCGCTGGCGCGAATGGAAAGCTGCCGATCCGGCGCGCGTGATCGGCGTCGGCGGCTGCGTCGCCTCGCAGGAAGGCGAGGCGATCGCGCAGCGCGCTCCGATCGTCGACATCGTGTTCGGGCCGCAGACCCTGCATCGCCTGCCGCAGATGCTCGACAGCACGCGCTCGACCCACAAGCCGGCCGTCGATGTCAGTTTTCCGGAAATCGAGAAGTTCGATGCGCTGCCCGCGCCGGTCGCGTCCGGCCCGACCGCGTTCGTGTCGATCATGGAAGGCTGCTCCAAGTACTGCACGTTCTGCGTGGTGCCGTATACGCGCGGTGCCGAGGTTTCGCGACCGCTCGACGATGTGCTGGTCGAATGTGCACGGCTCGCCGCGCAAGGCGTGCACGAGATCACGCTGCTCGGCCAGAACGTCAACGCCTATCGCGGCGCGATGGGTGGTACCCGCGAGCGCTGCGATCTGGCGCTGCTGATCGACTACCTCGCGCAGATTCCGGGCATCGAGCGCATCCGCTACACGACCTCGCATCCGGCCGAGTTCAGCGACGCGCTGATCGAGGCCTATGCCGAGCAGCCGAAGCTGGCGTCCTATCTGCACCTGCCGGTGCAGTCGGGCGCCGACCGCATTCTCGGCATGATGAAGCGCGGCTACACGCGCGCGCAGTTCCTCGACAAGATCCGCCGCGTGCGCGCGGCGCGGCCGGATCTGTCGCTGTCGTCCGACTTCATCGTCGGCTTTCCGACCGAATCCGATGACGACTTCATGCAAACGATGGACCTGATCGCCGAAGCGCGCTTCGACTGCGCATTCTCGTTCGTCTACAGCCCGCGGCCCGGTACGCCGGCGGCGAATCTGCGCGATACCGTCGATGCTGCGATCAAGGAGCAGCGGCTGGCCATCCTGCAGAACCGCATCCGCCAGTTCGACGATGAATTCCGTCAGGGCCTGGTCGGCACGACACAACGCATTCTGGTGGAGCGGCCGTCGCGGCGCGGCGGCGGCCAGATGGCGGGCCGCACGTCGAGCAACCGCATGGTCAATTTCGACGGTGATGCGTCGCTGGTCGGCCGGTTCATCGACGTCACGATCACCGCAGCGATGGCCAATTCGCTGCAGGCGCGTTTGTTGACGCCCGTGGCATGAGCAAACCCGTACAGCCGGCGAAACTCGATCTGGTGCTGGAGCCGGACGACGCGCAGCGCCTCGTCAACCTCTGCGGGCCTTTCGACGCACATCTGCGGCAGATCGAACTGCGCCTCGGCATCGAGATCCGCAATCGCGGCAACCGTTTCCAGCTGGTCGGTGCGCGCAAGGACGTCGGTCGCGGCGAGGCCGTGCTGCAGGAGCTGTTCAACCTTGCCGCCGACGACACGGTGACCACGGAGAACGTGCATCTCGCGCTGGCCGAGCAACTCGGCGACGGCGACGACAACAACGGCAATGACGACGATGCGCGGGTCGGCGACGAGGTCGTGATCCGCGGCAAGCGCGGCGTGATCCGCGGCCGTGGTGCGCAGCAGAAGCAGTACCTGAAAAGCATCGTCACGCATGATCTGAATTTCGGCATCGGCCCGGCCGGTACCGGCAAGACCTACCTGGCGGTCGCCAGCGCCGTGCATGCGCTGGAACGCGATCGCGTGCGCCGCATCGTGCTGGTGCGGCCGGCGGTCGAAGCGGGCGAGAAACTCGGCTTTCTGCCGGGCGACATGGCCGAGAAGATCAATCCCTATCTGCGGCCGCTGTATGACGCGCTCTACGAGATGCTCGGCTTCGAGCGGGTCGCGCGGCTGACCGAGAAGAACGTCATCGAGGTCGCGCCGCTGGCCTTCATGCGCGGCCGCACGCTCAACGAATCGTTCATCATCCTCGACGAAGCGCAGAACAGCACCGTCGAGCAGATGAAGATGTTCCTGACGCGCATCGGCTTCGGCAGCGTCGCGGTCGTCACCGGCGACATGACGCAGACCGATCTGCCCAGGCATCTGATGTCCGGCCTGCGCCATGCGCAAACGGTGCTCGCCGGCGTGCCCGGCATCAGCTTCACGCAGTTCCGCAAGGAAGACGTCGTGCGCCATCCGCTGGTGCAGGCCATCGTCTCGGCCTACGAGCAGCACGAACTGGGCGCGGACGGCGCCGCGTCATGAACGAAATCGCCATCCAGCGGCAGGTGTCGGCGAAAGGCCTGCCGTCGCCGGCCAGCCTGCGCAGCTTCGCGCTGGCGGCCCTGCCGAAGCGCTTCGGCGAACTGACGATCCGCATCGTCGATGAAAGCGAAAGTCATGCGCTGAACAAGCACTACCGTGGCAAGGACAAGCCGACCAATGTGTTGTCCTTCCAGGGCGATGCCGCCCTGCGCGAGGCCGTGCTCGGCGATCTGGTGATCTGCGCGCCGGTCGTCGCGCGCGAGGCCGTCGAGCAGAACAAGACCGCGCGCGCGCACTGGGCGCATCTGGTTGTGCACGGCTGCCTGCATCTGCAAGGCTATGATCACGAACAGGAACCCGAGGCCGGTGCCATGGAGGCACGCGAAGTGCGTATCCTCGAAAAGCTTGGATTCGCAAATCCCTACCAATGAACGACGACGAAGAAGACAGTAGTCACAAGGACGATGCCCCGCTCGGCGGCTGGTGGCGGCGCGTCACGCAGCGCCTGGCCGGCGGACCGCGCACCCGCGACGATCTGCTGGAACTGCTGCGCGATGCGCGCGAAGCCGAGCTGATCGACAGCGATGCGATGTCGATGTTCGAGGGCATCGTCCAGACCACCGAGATGCATGTGCGCGATGTCATGGTGCCGCGCGCGCAGATGGTGATCGTCGAGGCCGACTGGCCGCTCGATCAGATCTTCAACGTCGTCATCGAGTCCGGCCACTCGCGGTTTCCGGTGATCGGCGATTCCAAGGACGAAGTCGTCGGCATCCTGCTCGCCAAGGATCTGCTGAAGTTCAGCGGCAATATTCCGGACTTCAATCCGGGTACCTTCGACTTGCAGCGCCTGCTGCGGCCGGCCGGTTTCGTGCCGGAGTCCAAGCGCCTCAACGTGCTGCTCAAGGAGTTCCGCCGCAGCCGCAATCACATGGCGCTGGTGGTCGACGAGTACGGCGGCGTCGCCGGCCTGATCACGATCGAGGACGTGCTCGAACAGATCGTCGGCGAAATCGACGACGAGTACGACGAAGCCGAGGGCGCGCACATCCTCAAGCAGGACGAGCGCCGCTATCTGGTCAGCGCGCTGGCCACGGTCGAGGAATTCAACGAGTACTTCGGCACACGGTTCCCGACCGACGATTTCGACACCATCGGCGGCTATGTGCTGCACGTGTTCGGCCACATGCCGAAGCGCGGCGAGAGCGTCAGCGTCGAGCGCTTCATGTTCAACGTGCAGCGCGCCGACACGCGCCGCGTGCACCAGTTCATGGTGACGGTGGCGTCGAATTGATGCGCTTCCGCATTGCCACGGCATCGCGGCTGCACAAAGCCCTTGCAGGAGCGGCGCAAGCCGCGATGCTGGCAATCCTGCCGCTGCTCGGCGTCCAGCCGGCGCTGGCACAGGACACGGCGCCATCTCCCGCGATCAGCCTGATCACCTTCGGTCCGGGCGAAACCTACTGGGAACGCTTCGGTCACGACGCCATCCTGGTCGGCGATCCGGCCGATCCGGACGCGCGGCTCTACAACTACGGCATGTTCGATTTTCATCAGAAGAATTTCTTCCTGAACTTCGCGCGTGGCCGCATGAATTATCGCGTCGCCGAGCAGCCGTTTTATGACGCGCTGCGTTTCTATGCTTCGGAACGGCGTTGGGTTTACCTGCAGCAGCTCGATCTCGACGCCGAACAGCGCCGCGGGCTGGCCGCCTATCTGCAATGGAACGTGCAGCCGGAAAACGCCGAATATCGCTACGACTACTTCGTCTCGAACTGCGCGACGCGTGTGCGCGATGCGCTCGACAAGGCCAGCGGCGGTGCGATCGCCCGCGCCAGTCGGGGTGTCGCCAGCGGCCGCACGTATCGCTTCGAGGCAACGCGCCTGATCGCGCCGGTCGCGCCCCTGTCCCTGTTGATGGATCTCGGCATGGGCCCGCGTGCCGACGTGCCGATCGACCGCTGGCAGCAGAGCTTCGTGCCGATGGTGCTGAAGGACGTCGTGCAGGACGCGCAGCTCGTCAACGCCGACGGCAGCACGCGACCGCTGGTGGCGCACGCGACCTGGGTCCTGCGCAGCGATGCCTGGCCGGAACCGGCGCGGCCGCCGGCCTGGACCCTGCCGCTGACCGTCCTGGGGCTCGCCTTTGCCGCCTTGCTGCTGTTGCTCGATCGCCTGCGCCGGCAACGCGCCGCGCGCTGGAGCTTCGCGCTGCTGGCGTTCGCGACCAGCGTCAAGGCCGCGCTCGGCGGGCTGGTGCTGCTCGCCGGCTGGACGCTGACCGAACACTGGGCGCTGTGGGCGAACCGCAATCTGCTGCTGTTCGATCCCCTGTGCCTGTTGCTGCTGCCGGCCTGGCTGATGTCGGCGCGCGTCGGCTGGCAGCCGCGCGCCTGGCAACGGTTGCTGGCGGTCGTGATCGCGTTGCTGGCGACCGTCAGCCTGCCGCTGCTGTTGCTGCCCGGCGCGCAGCAGAACCTGCCGTGGATCGGTGCCATGCTGCCGGGCCAGCTGGCGCTGGCCTGGGCGATGCTGCGCATGCCGCAGCGACTGCCATAGCGTTAACAGGCCCTAGTCGCGGAACGAGGGATCGAGACGGTCGAGCCGACGCAGCAGACCCGGCCAGGCCAGCGCGCCGCCCAAGCCCTTGGTGACAGCCGCGGCGGCGGCCTGCACGCCGGCGACGATCTTCGGGTTGACCGGTATCAGCTCGCCGCCGCCCGCCTGCGCGCGTACCTGGATCATGCAGGCGGCTTCGAACACGTACATCGCCAGGAAGGCGTCGGCCGGCGTCGCGCCGACCGTCAGCAGGCCGTGATTGCGCAGCATCAGGAAGATCTTGTCGCCGAGATCGCCGACCAGGCGCGGTTTCTCGTCTTCGTTGAGGGCGATGCCCTCGTAGTCGTGGTAGGCCAGTGACGCCAGGACCAGCGTCGACTGCTGCGAGATCGGCAGCACGCCGCCCTTCTGCGCCGAGACCGCGACCCCGTTCAGCGAATGCGTGTGCATCACGCAATGGGCGTCGTGGCGCGCGGCGTGGATCGCGCTGTGGATCGTGAAGCCGGCCGGATTGATCGGATTCGGCGAGTCCATGACCTTGCGGCCCTGCAGATCGATCTTGACCAGGCTCGATGCGGTGATTTCGTCGAACAGCCAGCCGTAGGGATTGATCAGGAAATGGCCATCCTCGCCGGGCACGCGTGCGGAGATGTGGGTGAACACCAGATCGTCCCAGCCGAAATGCGCGACCAGCCGGTAGGCCGCCGCCAGATCGACCCGTGCCTGCCATTCGGTTTCCGGGACCTGCTGTTTGATGCTCGCGCTGCTGCCCATGCTCGTGCTCCTCCCGATCTTGTGCGCCGACAGTAGCGCAGCAACGGCGACATCGCCCATGCTGTGAGCGCAATTTCCCATCGGAGCCAACTTGGAGCCGCAACTGCTGCTGGCCTCGCAATCGCCGCGTCGCGCCGAACTGCTGCAGCAGTTCGGCCTGCGCTTCGTTGTCGCACCGGCCGATATCGTCGAGCAGGTCGAAGCCGGCGAAACGGCGGCCGACTATGCCCGCCGCATCGCGCTGGCCAAGGCGCGCGCCGGCTGGCAACGCTCGACGCTCGGTCTGCCGGTGCTCGGCGCCGACACCGATGTCGTGCTCGACGGCCGCATCCTCGGCAAGCCGCGCGACCGCGACGATGCGCTGGCGATGCTGGCCGCGCTGTCCGATCGCGAGCACGAGGTGTATTCGGCGGCCGCGGTCGTGCACGATGCCTGCGAGGCGGTCGCGCTGTCGGTGACACGCGTGCGATTCGCGGCGATCGCGCCGGCACAGGCGGCGGCCTACTGGGCCAGCGGCGAGCCGGCCGACAAGGCCGGCAGTTACGGCATCCAGGGCCTCGGCGCGCTGTTCGTGACCGAAATCAGCGGTTCCTACAGCGGCGTCGTCGGCCTGCCCTTGTTCGAGACTGCCGCGCTTCTGAAACAATTCGGCATCGAACCCCTTTTTCTTCCATCCAGAGCATGAGTACAGAAATACTGGTCAATATCGGGCCGCAGGAGACGCGTGTCGCGCTGGTCGAGGGCGGCAGCGCGCAGGAGGTTCACGTCCAGCGCGCGTCGCGGCACGGCCTGACCGGCAACATCTACAAGGGCACGGTGCAGCGCGTGCTGCCCGGCATGCAGGCGGCCTTCATCGAGATCGGCCTCGAGCGCACGGCGTTCCTGCACGTCAACGACATGCTGGCGACGCCCGCCAATGGCGGCGCCGCGCCGCTGATCACGCAATTGCTGCATGACGGCCAGCGTGTGCTCGTGCAGATCGTCAAGGATCCGCTCGGCAGCAAGGGCGCGCGCCTGACCAGCCTGTTGTCGATTCCCTCGCGCTATCTGGTGCTGCTGCCCTACGAGCCGCATGTCGGCGTGTCGGCGCGGTTGGAGGACGAGGCCGAACGCGGCCGGCTCAAGCAGATCCTCGACGAGCTGCAGCAGCGGCTGGCGCCGAACTTCGGCGTGATCGCACGCACGGCGGCCGACGGCGCCGAGCCTGTCGCACTGGAAGCCGACCTGCTGTTCCTGCTGCGGCTCTGGGACGATGTCATCACCCAGGCGGAGCCGGCACCGCCCGGCACGCTGGTGCACGGCGATCTGCCGCTGTCGATGCGCATCCTGCGCGATCTGCTCGGCACCACCGTCGAGCGCATCCGCATCGACTCGGCCAGCGAGTGCGAGCGGGTCCGCGAATTTGCACAGACCTTCATTCCGCAGGCCGCGCCGCTGGTCGAGCTGTATGAAGGTCGCGCGCCGATCTTCGATCTGTACGGCGTCGAGGACGACATCTCGCGCGCGCTCGAACGCAAGGTCGATCTGAAGTCCGGCGGTCACCTGGTGTTCGACCAGACCGAGGCGATGACCACGGTCGACGTCAACACCGGCGCCTACATCGGCCACCGCAATCTCGAAGAGACGGTGCTGAAAACCAATCTGGAGGCGGCGCAGGCCATCGCGCGCCAGCTGCGGCTGCGCAATCTCGGCGGCATCATCATTCTCGATTTCATCGACATGAAATCCGAGGACCATCGCGCGCAGGTGCTGCGTGCACTGGAGCGTGCGCTGGCGGCCGATCACGCGCGCACGCAGATCCATCCGTTCTCGCCGCTGGGCTTGATCGAAATGACGCGCAAGCGCACGCGCGAATCGCTGGGCCACATTCTCTGCGAGCCATGCCCGGCCTGCAGCGGTCGCGGCACGATCAAGACCGTGGAAACGGTCTGCCACGAGATCGCGCGCGAAGTGCAGCGCGCCGCCCGCCAGTTCGAGGCCAAGGGTTTTCTGGTGCTGGCGGCGCCACATATCGTCCAGCGCCTGGTCGAGGAACAGCCGTCCGGACTGGCGGCGCTGGAAGCCAGTCTCGAACGGCCGATCCGGCTGCAGGCCGAGGCCGGCTACACCCAGGAGAACTTCGACGTCGTGCCGCTATAGGCATTCGCTGACAGCGATCGGCTGGATTCCGGTCCGGCCGGCAGTGGCTCTTGGCGCCGTCGCACGCGACAATGGCGGCCGTTTTCTTCTGCGCTGATCCATGGAACGCGTCAAACGCCGCTGGTGGACCTGGGCGATCACGCTGCTGGCCGCCGTCGTCATTGCCGGCGCGGTCATCAGCGGCCTGTTCCAGCTCGCGGTTCTCACCCTGCCGAGCTACCGCGCCGACCTGTCGGCGTGGGTGACGCGTGTCGCCAATCGGCCGGTGCAGATCGGCGGCGTCAATCTCGGCTGGCACGGCATCGAGCCGCGGCTCGATCTGACCGATATCACCTTGTTCAGCGACGACGGCGACGAAAGCCTGACGATGGACCGCCTGAGCCTCGGCTTCAGTCCGTTCCGTCTGCTGACCGGCGACATGCTGCCGGAGCGTCTGGAAGTCTCGGGCCTGACACTCGACATCGAGCGCGGCGATGACGGCCAGTGGAGTTTCGCCGGCTTCCCGGCCGGCACCGGCGAGCTTTCGCAGCAGAAGCGCGACGCCCTGCAGAAGCAGATCGCGGGCTTCGGCCATGTCGTCGTGCAGAACTGCACGCTGGCCTTCAGCGGCAAGCCGTTCGGCGACGATGGCCAGCAGCTGCGCATCGTGCGGCTCGATCTCGAGCAGAGCGCACATGGCTTCGAGATCGACGGTCGCGCGCAGCTGCCGGTCACGCATGGCGACGTCGTCGAACTGTCGGCGGACATCGACGGGCCGATCGTCGATCCGCAGCAATGGACCGGCGATTTCGAGTTCGACTTCGAACGGCTGCGGCCGCAGGGCTGGCTCGCGCCGTTCCTGCAGAAAGGCGTGCAGATCGGCGCCGAGAACCTCAACGGTTCGGTCGAAGGCCATCTGCGCAACGGCCAGGTGCGCGACGCCCAATTCGACGCCGACTCGGAAGGTTTCATCGTCGCCCACGGCGGTCACGCCAGCGGCGCCCGGAAGATGCACCTGCGCGCCAACCTCGGCAACGACGCGCGCGGCTGGTTTGCCGATCTGAAGGAACTGCGCTTCGACGACGATCTGCTGGCGCGCGGCAGTCTGCGCTGGATGGACGATGCCGACGGTCACGAGCTCGACGTCAACGCCGATGAACTGCATCTCGGCCGGCTGACGCCCTGGCTGGCGGTCTGGCGCGACATGCCGGCTGCCACCGCGCAACTGCCGCGCCTGTCCGGCACGCTGCGCAATCTGGTCTTGCGTCTGCACACCGACGGCGAAGGCCACACGCGCTACTCGACGACCGCACGTCTCGACGATGTGGCGCTGGCGCCGGACGCGCACATCGGTGTATCGCATATCTCCGGCGAGGCCTCGGCCAACGAGAGCGGTGGCCAGCTGCGGCTCAAGCAGGCGCCGGTCGAACTGCAGTTGCCGAATGCCGTCGGCAAACCATTGGCGCTCGACGGCTTCGACGGACAGGTGCAGTGGAGCCACGGCAGCGACGGCTGGCGGATCGGCAGCCCGGCCTTCTCCTGGACCTGGGTCGGTACCAGTGGCGACGGCCATTTCGATCTGCAGCTGCCGGCCGATTCCGGTGCCTCGCCCGTGCTTGACCTGGGCGCGAACTTCGCGGTGCAGGACATCAACCTGCTCAAGCCGTACATGCTCCTGCACTGGAGCGATCATCTGCGCGACTGGCTGAACAACAGCCTGAAGCGCGCCCATGCGTCGAGCGGCAGCCTGACGATCCGCGGCCCGCTCGCCGACTTTCCGTTCGGCAAGCATCCGGACGGCATCTGGAAACTGGATGCCGACATCAGCGGCGCCGACCTCGTCTTCGCGCCGGACTGGCCGCAACTCAGCGACGTCTCGGCGCATCTGAGCCTGGATCGCGACAGTCTCGCGGTCGAGGCCTCGGCCGCCAACATCAATGGCAACAAGCTCGATCACGCGCTCGCGCGCATCGATGACCTGTCCAATGCCGACATCGAGGTTGATGCCACGACCAGCGGCGAAATCGGCCGCTACTACGACTTCCTGCGCGCCTCGCCGCTGCACGAGCAGCTCAGCGGTCTGCTCGACCAGACGCGAGCGGCCGGCGATGCGACCGTGAAGGTGAAGCTGGACCTGCCGCTGCACGACCTCGACTCGACCACCGTCGACGGTGACGTCGCGCTCGACAACGTGCAGATGTTCTACGACAAGCTCGACCAGCCGCTCAGCGGCATCACCGGCACCGTGCATTTCACGCGCGCCGGCGCGACGGCCGACAGCGTCACCGGGCGCTTCGAGGATCTGCCGCTGACCGTGCGCATGGAGCCGCGCGAGGGCACTCATGGCGTGGTCATCGCCGAGTTTCCGTTCACGCCGAACGCCGACGGCGTCGGCGCCAGCGAGTTCCTTCCGGACTTCATCCGCACGGCGCTGGGCGGCAGCAGCCAATGGCGTGCCGAGTTGCCGATCGAGGCGCACGGCGGCACCGCGCTGACCCTCAGCAGCGATCTGCGCGGCACCGAAATCCGGCTGCCGGAGCCGCTGGCCAAGCCGACCGACACGCCCTTGCCGATTCAGGTGCGGATTGGCGGCGACGCCGACGCGCCGCTGCGGATCGCCGTCGACTACGGCCAGCGCGCCGCCGCCGACATGATGCTGGCCGGGCGTGACAACGGGCAGCGGGGAATGGACCTGCAGGGTCTGCGCTTGCGTTTCGGTGCGGCGCTGGCGCCGAAAGCGCAGAAAGGCAGCTTCATCGTCGATGGTCATGCCGGCACGCTCGACCTCGGTGCCTGGATCGGTCTGATCGGTCATCGTGACGACGGTCCGGCCGCGCCGGTCGCCGCCGGTACCGCGGCCGTCGCGTCCGCGGCGGCGCCAGGGGACGGCGGCCTGCCGCTCGACCTGATCGATCTGGATGCCGACCACCTGCGCTGGCAGCAGCAGCTCACCGCAGCGCTGCACCTGCACTGGCTGCCGCTGCCGGATGGTTGGCGCGCGAGCCTGAGCGGCGACGGTGCGCAGGGCACCGCCGAGTGGAGTGGCCCGTCACCCGGACATCTCGTCGTGCGCCTCGATCATCTGGCACTGACACCGGCCGAGACAGCCGACACCGCCAGGGACCTCGCTGGCGAAGCCGTGGCCGCGAAGAGCAACGGCGCGCCGCTACAGTCGCCGGCAAGCGGCGCGCCGCCGGCCGCTCCGGCGCAGTGGCCGGACGTCGATCTGCTGTGCGCGTCGCTGACCGGCAAGGACGCCGATCTCGGCCGGGTCGAGCTCAGGAGCGTGCGGATCGCCGATGGCCAGCGGCTCGATCGGCTGAAGATCGCCGGCGGCGCGCTGACGCTCGACGCCAGCGGCCAGTGGCGCCGCCGCGGCGGCAAATCGACCGCCGAGCTGCAGGCCAATGCCGACAGCAGCGATTTCGAAGCCGTACTGCGTGCACTCGATTACGAGCAGAACTTCAGCGCGAAGAAGACGCAGATCAAGGTCGATCTGAAGTGGCAGCCCTCGGCCAGCGGGCTGATGTGGCAGCAAGCCGCCGGCCGCGTCGATCTCAGCGCCGAGGATGGTCAGTTGCGTGCGGTCAAGCCGGGCGCCGGCCGCGTGCTCGGCCTGCTCAATTTCTACGCGTTGCCGCGACGCCTGCTGCTGAATTTCAGCGACGTGGTCGACGAGGGGCTCGGCTTCGATCACATCGACGGGCATTTCGATCTCGGCGACGGCGCGGCGGTGACCGACGACCTGACGATCAAGGGCCCGTCGGTGAAGATCGACATGCGTGGTCGCATCGGCCTGGTCGCGCGTGACTACGATCAGCGCGTGACGGTCTATCCGGCGGGATTGTCGTCCGGCGTCACGCTCGGCGCCGCCCTGCTCGGCGGTCCGGCGGTCGGCGCGCTGGTGCTGCTTGCGCAGGAAGTGCTCGACAAACCGCTCGACTCGGTGACGCAGCTGACGTATCACTTGTTCGGCAGCTGGGACAACCCGCAGGTCGAGAAAGTCGATTCGCATGCGGCCGAGCCGCACGCAGTGCAAAAAAAGAAGTCGGAGCCGAAGAAATGAACGCGACGGTCGCGGCGATCCAGATGAACAGCGGCGACGATGTCGTCGCCAATCTCGAGCAGGCCGCGCAACTGCTGCGCGAGGCGGCAAGCGCCGGCGCGCGGCTTGCAGTGCTGCCGGAGAATTTCGCGTTCATGGGCAAGCATGAACGCGACAAGCTCGCGCATGCCGAAGCCGACGGACGAGGCCTGATCCAGGATCGCATCGCCGCGCTGGCGCGCGAGCTCGATCTGTGGATCATCGCCGGGACCTTGCCGATCGCGGTCGACGGCGAACCGCGGGTATACGCCTCCTGCTGCGTCTACGACAGCGACGGTGCGCGCGTCGCGCGCTACGACAAGATCCATCTGTTCGACATCGACGTGCCGAACGGCGGCGGCGAGCGCTATCGCGAATCGGCGAGCATCGCGCCGGGACGCCTGCATCCGGTGGTGGTCGACACGCCGGCCGGTCGCGTCGGCCTGTCGGTCTGCTACGACGTCCGCTTTCCGGAGCTGTATCGCGCATTGGCGCAGGCCGGCGCCGAATTGCTGGTGGTGCCGGCGGCATTCACCGTCAAGACCGGCGAGGCGCACTGGGATCTGCTGCTGCGCGCGCGTGCGGTCGAGAACCTCTGCTATGTCATCGCGCCCGGCCAGTGCGGCACGCATCCGAGCGGCCGGGCGACCTACGGGCACAGCCTGATCGTCGAACCCTGGGGCGAGGTACTGGCGGCGCGCGCCGAGGCGCCGGGCCTCGTGCTGGCGGCTCGCGACGCCGAGCGCCAGGCCGAACTGCGACAGTCGTTCCCCGCGCTCGCGCACCGGCGCTTGCAAACCGCGTATCCGCCGTCACTATGAATGCCATGACTGAATCCCTTGATCTTGCGCGGCAGACCTTCCTCGAACCGGCGGAGCTGGACGAGAACCGCATCGCCGACGTGCTCGGACGCTTGATGAAACCGGGTGTCGACAGCGCCGATCTGTATTTCCAGCATGCGGTGACCGAAACCTGGTCGCTGGAAGACAGCATGATCAAGTCGGGCGCACATCACATCGAACACGGTGTCGGCGTGCGTGCGGTCGCCGGCGACAAGCAGGGCCTGGCGTACTCGGACGATCTGCGCATGCCGGCGCTCGGCGACGCCGCGAATACCGCCGGCGCGATCGTCCGTCACGGCCAGGAAGGCACGGTGCAGGCGTTCGCGCCGCGCCTCGTCAAACCCTTGTACGCGGCGGTCGATCCGCTCAAGAGCTGGCCGACCGAGCGCAAACTGGAACTGCTGCGCCGCGCCGACGCGGCCGCGCGTGCCGCCGATTCGCGCGTGATCCAGGTGATGTGCTCGCTGGCCGGCAGCTACGAAACCATCCTCGTCGCCGGCAGCGACGGCACCTGGAGTGCCGACGTGCGGCCGCTGGTGCGCATGGATGTGTCGGTCATCATCGAGCATCAGGGGCGTCGCGAGCAGGCCCATGCCGGCGGCGGCGGACGCGCCCGCTACGCGGATGTCTTCGACGGCGACATGCCGGAACGCTATGCACGCGAGGCCGTGCGCATGGCGCTGATGCTGCTGGAAGCGGTGCCGGCGCCGGCCGGTCAGCTTCCTGTCGTGCTCGGCCCCGGTTGGCCCGGCGTGCTGCTGCACGAGGCGGTCGGCCACGGCCTGGAAGGCGATTTCAACCGCAAGGGCACGTCGGCGTTCTCGGGCCGCATCGGCGAGAAAGTGGTGTCGGAGCTGTGCACGATCGTCGACGACGGCACCTTGCTCGATCGGCGCGGCTCGCTGACGGTGGACGACGAGGGCACACCGACACAGTGCACGACGCTGATCGAGAACGGCGTGCTGAAGAACTATCTGCAGGACAAGCTCAACGCCAAGCTGATGAAAATGGCGCCGACCGGCAATGGTCGCCGCGAGTCGTACGCGCAGCTGACGATGCCGCGCATGACCAATACCTACATGCTGGCCGGCAAGAGCGAACCGGGCGACATCGTTGCCTCGGTCGAGAAGGGCCTGTATGCCGTCAACTTCGGCGGTGGCCAGGTCGACATCACATCCGGCAGTTTCGTGTTCTCGGCGTCCGAGGCCTACCTGATCGAGAACGGCAGGATCACGCGCCCGGTGAAGGGGGCGACCCTGATCGGCAATGGTCCGGAGGCGCTGTCGCGGGTCTCCATGGTCGGCAACGATCTCAAGCTCGACACCGGCGTCGGGGTCTGCGGCAAGGACGGCCAGAGCGTGCCGGTCGGCGTCGGCCAGCCGACACTGAAGCTCGATGCCCTGACCATCGGCGGTACGCAAGCCTGAGGACGGGCGCGCTGCCCGTCGCCCGCTTCACCGCCGGTTCACGCGTCTGCGGGATGCTCGACGGATGACGACGCGACGGGAGCGCGACGATGATCTGGCTGCGCTTTGAAAGCCATCTGGCGGCCGAGCCGCCGACCATCTGGTTGCATGCGACGCAGATGTCCGGCGTCAACAGCGAGCTGTCGCCGTTGATGCGGATGAGCGTACCGAAGGCGTTCGCCGGTCTCGGCCTGCGTGATGCACCGCAGGGCAGCCTGCTGTTCAACAGCTGGCTGCTGCTGTTCGGCGTGCTGCCGTTCGACCGTCACGGTCTGCGCATTGAACGATTCTGGGATTACGGTTTCCAGGAAGATTCGAGTTCGTGGCTGCAGCGCCGCTGGCGCCACCGGCGCTACGTCGAACTGCTGCCGGATGGTTCGCGTCTGGTCGACGAACTCGAAATCCAGCCGCGCTTTCTGCCGGCCTGGCTGCTGCGTCCGGTGATCGACCTGCTGTTCCGGCACCGGCATCGCTATCTGCGCCGCCATTTCGGCATCGTCGAGCCGCGCCCGCCGGCAGGCTGAGGAATCTCCCGCACGCGGCCTCGTCGCAGTCTGCGCATAATCGGCACCTTGTCCGAACGGGGGAGTGTCGTCATGCGTATCGCCGCGGCGGGGCTGTTGATGGTCATGCTGGCGGGGCCGGTCTTTGCCGACGATCCGGCCTATCGCTGGAATCTGGCCGACCTGTACCCGGATGTCGCGGCCTGGAATGCCGACGCCGGCAAGCTGCAGGCACAGCTCAAGGATCTCGAAGCCTGCCGGGGCCATCTGGCCGACAGTCGCGCACGCTTCAAGTCCTGCCTTGATCTGCAGAGCGACGCCGCCCGGCGCTACTACCGCCTGCGCATCTATTCGTCGCAACTGCTCGACGAAGCCAACGACAAGGCCAGCAGCCAGGAACTCGATCAACGCGCCAACAACCTGGGTACCGCGTTCGGCGAGGCGGCCAGCTCGTTTGCGCCGGAGATTCTCGCGATCGGCGAGCAGCAGATCGACGGCTGGCTGGCGCAGGACCAATCGCTGGCGATCTACCGCCATCCGCTCGCCGATATCCTGCGCGGCAAGGCACATACGCTCGACGCCGAAGGCGAGTCGATCATCGCGACCTTGTCGGCCACCAGCGATGCGCCGCAGAACACCTACGGCATGCTGTCCAGCGCCGATCTGCCCTGGCCGACGCTGAAACTCGACGGTCAGGACGTGCGCCTCGATCAGGCCGCCTACACCAAGTACCGCAGTGCCGCCGATCGTGACGAGCGCAAACAGGTGTTCGATGCCTTCTTCGGCAAGTGGAAGGAATACGAGAACACCTTCGGCGCGACGTTCTACGGCATGCTGAAGAACAGCAGCGCCTACGCCAAGGTCCGTCACTATCCGGATTCGCTGGCGCAGGCCCTGGATGGCAGCGCCGTGCCGGCGGCGGTGTACGACACGCTGATCCAGCAGACCGAGGCGCATCTGCCGACGCTGCATCGCTACTTCCGTCTGCGCGCCCGCCTGCTCGGCATCGACGAACTGCATTACTACGATCTTTACGTGCCGATCGTGAAGTCCTCGCAGAAATATCCGATCGCAACCGGCGAGCAGCTGATGCTCGATGCCGTCAAACCGCTGGGCGCCGACTACGTGGCGGCGATGCGCAAGGGTGTCGGCAGCCGCTGGATGGACGTCTATCCGCGGCCGCACAAGACGTCCGGTGCGCACATGGCCGGCAACGCGTATGACGTGCATCCGTACCTGCTGATCAACTACAACGACGACTACGAATCGGTGTCGACGATCGCCCACGAGTGGGGCCACGCCATGCATACCGTGCTGGCCAACAAGGCCCAGCCGTTCGTGACCTCCGACTATCCGATCTTCATCGCCGAAATCGCCTCGACGCTGAACGAGGCGCTGCTGCTCGATCACATGCTGAAGATCGCCAGGAGCGACGACGAGAAGTTGTTCTATCTCGGCTCGGCGCTCGAAAACCTGCGCACCACCTACTTCCGTCAGGCCATGTTCGCGACCTTCGAGCGAGAGGTGCACGCGCGCGCCGATCGCGGCGAGGCGCTGACCGGCGAGGGGCTGACGCAGATCTACGGCGACATCCTGCGCAAGTACCACGGCGACACCGGCGACGCCCATCCGCCGGTCAGGATCGACGACATCGACGCCGCCGAGTGGATGTACATCCCGCACTTCTACAACCCGTTCTACGTCTACCAGTACGCGACGTCGATCGCCGCCAGCAGCGAGTTCGCGCAGGACATCCTCGACCACAAGCCGGGTGCACGCGAGCGCTACCTGAATCTTCTGCGTGCCGGCGGCTCGGACTATCCTTACGAGCTGGTCAAGAAGGCCGGTGTCGATCTGGCGAGTCCGGCACCGTATGACGCGATTGCCGCGCGCATGGATCACATCATGGACCAGATCGAAGCGATCCTCGCCAGGCGCGACGCCGGCCAGCATTGAGGCGGGATTGACGGCGGCTCGCGGCTGGATAAAGTCGTGAGCCATGAAGTCCGATCAAGCGCCCTGCCGTTCGCCCGCCGACCACGCATCGCGCGTCGCGCGTCGCTGCGCGGGGAGCGCGCCGTGAAACGGCGCGGCGAAGGCAAGCTGCGCGTGATCGGCGGCGAGTGGCGTTCGCGTGTCATCGAATTCGACGCCGCCAACGGCGTGCGACCGACGCCCGACCGGGTACGCCAGACGCTGTTCGACTGGCTCGCGCCGCGCATCGACGGTGCGCGCTGCCTCGATCTGTTCGCCGGCAGCGGTGCGCTCGGCATCGAGGCGCTGTCGCGTGGTGCGGCCAGCTGCTGCTTCGTCGAGGACGGTCACCGGCAGGCGACGGCGATCCGCACGGCGCTGAGTCTGTTCAAGGCGCAGCATGCCGAGGTCATGGAACTCGACGCGCTCTACTACCTGGCGCAGACCTGGCATCGCTTCGACATCGTGTTTCTCGATCCGCCGTACGACAAGGGTCTGCTCGAACGCGTGCTGCCGGAGCTGCCGAAGGCGCTCGCGCCGTACAACCGGATCTACCTCGAATGGTCGCCGGGCAAGCCGCCGGCCCTGCCCGAGCGCTTCGAATTGCTGCGGGAGAAAAAGGCCGGTCAGGTATGCTCGGCACTCGCGACCTACCATCACCCGGCCGAGAAGGCCTGAACGCCTGCGCCTCACGCAAGCTTCACGGCCGGCCGATCTGCACACGAGAGAAGACCATGCCCGTCACCGCGGCTTACAGCGGCACTTTCGATCCGATCACGTTCGGACACTTCGACATCATCAAGCGCGCCTCGAAGATGTTTCCGAAGCTGATCGTCGCCGTCGGCAGCAACATCGCGAAGAACCCCAAGTTCACGCTCGACGAGCGTGTCGAACTGATACGTGAAGTGGTCCACAAGCTGAAGAACGTCGAAGTGCAGGGCTTCAGCGGGCTGGTCGTCGATTTCGCGCGCGAGCACGGCGTGACGGTACTGGTGCGCGGCGTGCGGACCACCGCCGATTTCGATTACGAGAAGCAGATGGCGGTGATGAACCGTGACCTGTATCCGCAACTCGATACCGTGATCATGAACCCCTCGCCGGCCTACGCGCATCTGTCATCGTCGCTGGTGCGCGAACTGGCCGGGCTTGGCGCGCCGGTCGAGAAGCTGGTGCCGGAAGCGGTGATGCCGATCCTGAAGGCACGCTTCGGACGCAAGCAGAGCGCGCGCAAGGCCTGAGCGGCATGCGGCGCCGTTACAATACGGCATGGCCCTGAAGATCACGCACGATTGCATCAACTGCGACGTCTGCGAGCCCGTCTGCCCGAATCACGCGATTTCGCAGGGCATCGAAATCTACGAAATCGATCCGGATCTGTGCACCGAATGCGTCGGCCATTTCGACGTGCCGCAGTGTCAGCCGGTGTGTCCGGTTGCCTGCATTCCACTTGATCCGGAACACGAGGAAACGCGTGAGCAGCTGCAGGCCAAGTATCGGCGACTGGTCGGTATCGCGTCCTGATGCGGCTCGTTTCAGGCTCGCTGGGACAGCGTGCGTGATCCGCCGTTCACCCGACTTGACGGCGTGCCGATGATACGGCGCAGCCGATCGCGACCGATCGCGACCGGGCGCAGTTTCAGTTCACCGAGACGATTGCGGCGCACCAGCTTTTCGATGCGAGCCAGATGCGCGGCGATCGCCAGACCGTAAGGGTTGGGGCCGCCGAAATGCACGTCGAGAAAGCGATGTGCACCGCCGAAATACCCGTCGAGCCGCTCGTCCCAGAGTGCGCGGTTGAAGTCGACGGTCTTCTCGAGCAACTCGCGTGACGAACCGTAGATCGGCGTCGGTCCGCCCGTCCGCCGGGCGCCGGCCAGACCGCACAGAGCGAATTCACGAAACAGGAAGTCGCGGCATTTTTCGAGATAGCAGCGGTCGGCGGTCTGCGCGAGCACGTCGGCGCTGCCCAGCAGGAAGCCAAGCATGCGGTCCTTGCCGTCGCGCACGCGGATCTTGTCGAGCGCGATCTCGTAGCCGGTGAAATGGACGATCTGCTGCGCCTTGGCGACATCGTCGCCATAGCCGATCTTCGGCAGGTATTCACCGAGGAACTCGCCGCTGCGGTAGACGTGCGTGAGCGTGAACTCGGCGCCGTTGACGGCGTGGTCGCCGCGCCGACGGATGTAGCCGGCATCGTGAAACAGCGCAATCAGCACGCCGAGCACGGCGCGATGCGCGCCCAGCTTCTGCGCGGCCGGCACGCTGCGTTCGTGGCCGTCGAGCAGGCGCATCATCGCCAGTGCACAGTCGAGGCTGTGCTGGGCGTCGTGATACCAGGTGTCGCAGCCGGCATAGCCGGGCAGGGTTCCGGCGTAGAGCCGGCCGAACGTCGCGAAAGCCTGCCGCACGGCCGCCAGATCGGCGTCCGGATACAGACCGGCCAGCAGATCGCAGACCGCGGTACAGACATCCCGCGGATGCGAAATCTGTACGCGATCGGTCACGTCGTAGTGATTGCGGCGACGCGCCGGGCTGGCTCGCGAAGTCTCCATGCCGGCGATATTAACCGGGTCTGCGGCCGGTGATCGCGCACCCCGTCTCAGAACCCGGCAAACCGCAGCAAACTCAGACGCCCGGCATCAGATCGACGATCAGCGGTGCGTGATCCGAAGGCCGCTCCAGGCGCCGTGGCGCGAGATCGACGTGCGCACTGCGCGCGTGGGCGGCCAGGGGGGTCGACAGCAGCCAGTGGTCGATGCGCAGGCCGAGATTGCGGCTGAAGGCGGCCTGCCGGTAATCCCACCAGGTGAAGCTGTTGGCGGCCTGCGGGAACAGGCGGAAGGCGTCGTGCAGGCCCAGCGCCAGCAGGCGGTTCAGGCCGGCGCGCTCCGGCCCGGAGCACAGCACGCCGCCTTCCCAGATCGCCGGATCGTGGCTGTCCTGCGGGGTCGGCGCGATGTTGAAATCGCCGCCGACTGCCAGCAGCGGATGCCGGTCCAGCTCGCCGGCGAGGTAGTCATGCAGGGCATCGAGAAAGCGCAGCTTGTACGCGTATTTGTCGCTGCCGACCGACTGGCCGTTGACGACATAGACGCTGACGAAACGAACGCCGTTGATCGTCGCCGCGATCACGCGCTTCTGATCGTCGGCGAAGCCATCCATGTCGCGCACCACGTCCCGCAACTCGCCGCGCGCCAGCAACGCGACGCCGTTGTAGGTCTTCTGGCCGTTGCTGACCGCGCGATAGCCTGCCGCCGCCAGCTCGGCGGACGGAAAGCCGTCGTCGAGCGTCTTGATCTCCTGCAGCGCGATCACGTCGAGATCGACGGCGTTCAGCCAGTCCAGCAGGTGCGGGAGCCGCACTTTCAGCGAATTGACGTTCCAGGTGGCGATCTTCATAAATGAACTTTCATACTGATTTATATGGATATTTAATTTTACTTACTTGATGAGGCCCCCATTGAGGCCCCCAAGATTGCGCGTCAACTGCTATTGGCTGATCCGGATAGCGTGAGCCTGTGACGCCAAGATACCCACAGCCGCTGTTAACAAGTTGTCCATAAGTGGCGACCCCCAAATCGAGAAGGCTTGAAACCTCGGTGTCACAAGCGGATTGGACAAGATTTGCTCTTCCCTTCCGGCTCGACCAGTACTTTATGTGGGCGGACTGGATACATCACGCTGAGTGCGGTGAAAAGTACGGTTGCGCGACCTTCGGTAATCCGCCGCTGTTCGCTCCAACGCGCTGTGCTGGGTTTGCCGACGAGATAATCTGAATCAGCCTGACGCCTGTGAATTCACAGCGAGAATCGCAATGTCAGACGAAGATGTACTCGGCAATCTCACGACGACGCGGAGCAATTTTCCGATCCCGGCGTTCTTTCGCATGGCTGACATAGTCCGAATCACCGGTCTGAGCCGAGCCACAATCTATCGACGGATCGGCGCAGGTAGATTTCCTGCGCCGGTCAATCTCGGTGGTCGAGCATGTGGGTGGCCATCAGCCGCGCTTCAAACCTGGATTGAAGCTCCGGATCGCTACAGAGCCGAAGGTCGAGCAGCATAGAAATAGTTACATGCTGATGCCGGCGGACTTCGGAGTTGCGAACTGCTCGGGTTCTTGGCCGAGCGGGAATGCCACGACGTACGCCACTTCTGTCCGGTACGGCTTGTTGTCCGCGTCTGTTCCGAATTTCACCTGTACCCGGCGCTCGGCGTAGCGCAGGGAAACACCCAATGCCTTAAGGGCGTCAATGAGTGATTGCATGTCGTCGTATATCTCGAATTTCTGCGATTCGCTGTACTCGCTGGCGCAATCGCGATAGTCGCGGAAGTAGTCGATCAGCGCGGCGAATGTTTCTTCGGCTTCGCGGCTCATCTCGAACGCCGGCTCTGACATATCCATCGTGCAGGCCTCGGCCAGCTTCGCCAATTGCCTGCCCGTGGTCAGCGGGCTCGCTGTCAGCGTAACGTGCTCGCGGTCGAACTTCTCTTGTGCCGCCTTGATGTCCTCACCCGTCGGAATGGTGAACGGCTTGTTGAGCGCATCGATGTCTTCAAAGCCGAACGCACCGGCCAGTGCGCGGCGCGTATCGAAGCTGGCGGATGTGCCTTGTTCGATGCGCTGGATCGTGCGTACGTTGAGGCCCGAGATCGCCGCCAATTGTTCCTGCGACCAGTGCCGCGTTTCGCGAAACAGCCTGATGCACGGGGTTAGTTCGGCGGGCGTCAGCAGACGAGCTTTCGGAATGCTTTCTGAGGTGCTCATGTCTTGCTCCACCTTGTCCAATCGACGTGGCGGAGTATGAAAAACCGGCACTGAGGGCGACACGACAATAGCCCGACAGTGACCTGACCCCAGTGGCCATCCAGGCGCAGGCGCGTCCCGGCGTTCCGCCGTCGGGCTTGCGGGCAATTGCCCCGCGTCTCGTCGAGTCGCGGCCATTCGGCTTCGATCCTTTGTATCTTCGTTGCCACGTGATCGGAGTGCCGATCACGCCCGGTGACGTTTGGCACCGGTGATTGGCCGCAGCATGTAGCTCGTTATCCCTCGGTGCTTTCAAGCCCGTGCGTCAGTCCTGAGCGCATGTCTGCGACTGGTCTCTGCAATCCCGAACAGTTGCAGGAACCACATTCGCATTTGCAAGGATGGGACATAGAGATCATGGCCAATGGAGCAGTCGTCGGTATCGACGTCTCGAAGAACACACTTGATGTAGCCATCGGGAGGGATGGTGCAGTCACCGTTTTCAGCAACGACGAAGAGGGCCACCAGGCCATGGAAAGAAGGGCCTGCACCTGGGCGCACCGATGCTGAGAGAGCGGCATCGTGTCACATGGGGCCGAGTTGACTCCCTCCCTCATGGTCGGTGGGCGATCCAGCCCTTGAAGGTGAACGCGTTGTAGAAAAGATCGATATCCGTGAAGCCTGCCTCGCGAAGCAGATCGACATCCTGCTGCGGTGAAAGCACGGGCAGCCGCTCTTTGATCGCTGCGATGCTGCCTTTGGCCTGTGCCACAGGCACGCCGGAAGCAGCCGCGAATGCCGCATTGCGCGCGAGCCATCTGTCCCTGACGGTATCTTCGCTGGGAAAACTGTGTTGCGCGACGACCAGGGGCGCACCGGGCTTGAGTCGCAGGTGTATTTCCTGCAGCGTCTTCAGGCGCTCGGCCGGTGGCAGGAAATGCAGTGTCAGCAGGCAGGTCGCGCCATCGAACGGCCCCTTGGGGGCACTGTCGATATAGCCTTCGTGCAAGCGTACGTGAGCCGCCTCCGGCCCCAGAGTCTTGCGGGCGAGTTCGAGCATCTCGGCGGAAGGGTCTACGCCCTCGAAGTGCCAGCCTGGCTGCATTTCGGCAAATGCCTTCAACTCCAACCCGCCGCCGGCGCCGAGCACCAGGATGCGCGCGTTGGCCGGCGCGCGCTCGGCCAACAGCACGCCTGTCATCCGGTGCAGATCCCGAAGACCCGGCACGATTCTCGCGGTCCTCTCTGCATAGCTTGATACAGCAGGCGGGTCGGAAAGCGGAGTCATCGAACGCGGCCTTCCGCTTGCACCGGGGCGATGGTCTCAGGCCAAAGCAGCGACCGGTGAATCTGCGCGCCTGCCATGGCGCCATTGCCCACGGCCAGCGACACCGAATGGGTTGCCCGCGCGACGTCACCGCAGGCAAATACGCCAGTTACCGAGGTCTTGCTCTCGGCATCGGTACGAACCTGGCTGCCCATGGGCGTCTCTTCCAGCGCGCAGCCCAGCGCTTCGGCCAGAGAACTGGAAGGAGAAGTCCGCGTCGCTGTGAACAGGCCAGCAAATCGAAGCAGGCGCCCATCGGCCATCACCACATCGGCTTGCCCTTCGATTCTGTCGATGGGCGCCTCCTCGATCGTCACACACAGACGCTCCAAGGTGGACCTGTCCTCCTGACTCAGTTCCACGGCGCCGTTGACGAGCAAGGTCACACTGCCCCAATCGGTCAGCAGTTCGGCCTGGTGGATGGACATCGGGCTGGTGCCGACGATGCCGATGCGGCCCTGGCCGAGTTCGTAGCCATGGCAGTACGGGCAGTGGAAGACCGACTTGCCCCAACGCTCGACGAGTCCGTCGACGGCAGGAAGCTGGTCGGCCACGCCGGTGGCCAACAGGATGCGGCGGCCTCGGTGCGATCCGCTGTCGGACGTCGTGACAGTGAATTCATCTGCCTGCCCTGTGACGGCTTCGACCCGCCCTTCGAGCCAGGTCAGCGTTGAGTAGGCTTCGAGCTGGCGGCGCGCGTTCGCCGCGATCTCGCCGGGGGGGACGCCATCCTGGCCGAGAAAGCCGTGCGAATGGCTGGCGAAGCGGTTGCGCCGCTCGCCCGCATCGATCACCAGCACGGCCCGGCGTGCCCGCACCAGTTGCAGGGCTGCGGCCATCCCCGCATAGCTCCCGCCGATGACGATGACGTCATGGTGCATGGTCAACTCCTTTTGCGTCGCACTGCCGCATGTCGGCGCGCAAAGTCTGCGGCCAGATCGGCGAGGGTGATCTCCGAAAACCGCTTCAGCAGCAGCGCCTCGGCCTCGGCAAAGGTATCTTCGAGCGCGGCATTCACCGCCTGCTCGACCAGGCACTCCGGTGCCTCGTTGCGGTTGCCGATGGCGAACATGGCCGGCTCGCCCAGCGCTTCGTGCAACTGGCGCAGGGTGACGGAGCCCAAGTCGGCATGGAAGCGCCATCCACCCGCGTGGCCTCGATCCGAAGTCACGATGCCCGCTTCCCGCAGATACGCCATGGTGCGCCGGACGACGACTGGGTTGGTGCCCAGGCATTGCGCCAGGGCGTCCGAGGTGACGGGCCCCTCCTGCTCGGCCATGTGCAGCAGCGCATGCAAGACGGACGACAGGCGGCTGTCGCGTTTCATGTAACTAATGATGTTACATATAGAACCATGTGTCAAGGCGAGGCTGCAATGAAACGCTTATCGAGCCGAGGGCTTGACATTCAAGACAGTTGCTGACGCCTGCGGATGCCTCCACGGCCTGCGCGCTCCGCTTGCCGGGACTGCGGAGTGGGCGGCTTTGCCTGTCCATTTCACCGTATCACGTCGTTCTCGCCGTCAAGACGCTGCGTTGCTCGCTTTCGCTCCTCTACTCGCCGAGTCGCCTGCGGCGAGTCTGTGACGGCTGCGCTGCGGCGTGAGGGCTCCGGTCCAGGGCAATCCGCCCGAGACCATTGGAGCTCGACATGTCGCATCTCAATTTCTCGCGTGACGCATCCACCGACCTGTTCGTTCGCGACGCCTGCGGCGAATACCGTACGGCGACCGCCGACGAGGTCTTGCAGCGAGCCCGCCAGGTGCTGGCCCGCCGTGTGAGGCGTGGAACCACATTTAGTTCGCCCCAGGTCGCCCGCGATTACCTGAGCTTGATGCTGGGAACACGCGAGCATGAAGTTTTCGTCTCGGTGATGCTTGATGCGCAGCATCGGCTGATCGAAGTGCTGGAGCTGTTCCGGGGCACGATCGACGGGGCGGCGGTGTATCCGCGGGAAGTCGTCAAGGAGGCGCTGGCACGCAATGCGGCGGCGACCATTTTCTGCCACAACCATCCGTCGGGCGTCGCGGAGCCGAGCGCAGCGGATCGCGCATTGACGGAGCGGCTCAAGACGGCACTGGCGCTCGTCGAGGTGCGCGTACTGGACCACCTGGTCGTCGCCGGCGACAGTGTCGTCTCCTTCGCCGAGCGGGGCATCTTGTAGGGAAGGGGGCGCAAGCCCCCTTTTCGTCTTCCCTGCCAGGTGACTGAGCGCATTGCCAGTCTCTCAAGTCTTCGCCATGGCATCAGACGCCTGGCTGCGCTGCTGTTCGCTGCGCTGAGTTGCTTGGGGCGGCCCCATCCACGACGCTGGCAGCGGCTGTTTCACTCATCCCGAAGGGGTGGTGCACCGATGGGCCGATCGGAGAGCTCATGACGATTCCACGCCGTGTGTCGGTCTTGCTGCTGTCCGGGCTGCAGGGGGACGCCGTCGTTGGCAGACGAGACCTGGCGGTGTCAGCACGGAGCTGGCGGAGTCCTCGTGCGGGATGCCGATTCCGTCATGACGCCTTTCAGCAAGGTTCGCCCGGTACGGCCTTGGCGGGTCGTGAATCCTGGCGAGGGATCGGCTGCGCCTCGGGCTTTGGCGCTGCAACCGTCCGACCCGAACAATTTCCCCGGCGCTGCGCGCCTCCTCGCCGCACAAATTCTCCAGTTCTCCCGGTCCTCCACGCTGTTGCGGTCGCAAGCGATGCAGCCAGCCCGACCCTCCCCCCTGCGGATCACGACAAGGCCGCAAAGGGCGACCTTGCAAGCATGAAAGGAGTAACACCATGGCTAACATCGGCACCTTTACCGCACAGGGCAACGGCTACGCCGGCACCGTCCGCACGCTGACACTGAACGTCAAGGTCAAGATCGTCCCCAACGACAAGAGCAGCGAGAACGGCCCCGACTATCGCATCCAGGCGGCTGGCAGCTACGACATCGGCGCGGCGTGGAAGAAAGTCAGTCAGGCCGACCGGCCCTATCTGTCGGTGACGCTCGACGACCCGTCGTTTCCGGCGACGATCTACGCCCGCCTGGTCGAAGACGAGGACGGCGCACACACGCTGATCTGGACGCGCAGCAAGAGCGACTGACGCTCGCAGCCTTGGCGCCCCGCTGCGGCGGGGCGCTCTTCTTTTTCAGCTCAGAGAATCGAGATAGGCGTCGCCGTCGTCGATCCCGAACTCGATCCACATCGGCAGATGATCACTCATGCGATAGGTGCGCCAGTCCTTGAAACTGCGGCCGGGCTTGCTCTCGCGTTCCTTCGCGTATTCGGCTTCGTCCGCGAACCGGTAGACGTGCTCGTAGTAGTCGAACACACCGGCCTTGCCGGTCGGCTTCAGGTGCGTCAGGCGCTTGAGGTAGGCGATCTGGTCGTAGTGCTTGTTCTTGTCGACGTTGGAACCGGGCACGCCCTGCAGCTCATCGGGGACGAGGAAGCCGGCGCTGGTGATCGCCTCCATCGTCACGTCCTTGCGATTGAAGATGTTGAAGTCGCCGAGCATGATCAGGTTGTCCAGCGTCGGCGGCTGACCGGGCTCGTACTGCGGCGCGCTCGACAGCTTGCCGGCGTTCTTGGCCACGGTTTTGCTGAAAGCCGTGATCTCGGCCAGGCGCCGCGGATCGACAGCGACGCCGGTGCCGTAGTAGATGTGCACCGTCACCAGCGTCAGATACGCCCAGCCGGCGCGAAAGCCCGCGACGTATGGCGAGCGCGCCATCTGCACCGGTTCGGTCTTGGCGCCATTGTCTTTCGGCAACACCAACTCGGCCGCGAGGCCCGTGAAGTTCACCTTGCGGCGATCAAACAGGTAGGCCATGCGCTCGGAGTTGCCGGACGTGCCGAGCGTGACGTCGGTGACGATGAAATCCCACCAACTGCCGAGCAGGCGCTGCAACCGTTGCAGCGGATATAGGCCGTCGCGCACTTCCTGGATCGCGATCAGGTCGAAGCGGCTGAGAATCTCGGCGATGTAGTAGTAGCACTCGTCGCCACGGTAGCCGTACTTGCCCGAGTCAAACTCGCGGATGTTCCAGGTCGCCAGCAGCAGCGTGTCGGTTGCAGTGCGTGCGGGCAGGGCAGTGGACAATGCCGGTCGCAGGCGCTGCAGTCCGTCGATCGTGCGCTCACGGACCTTGGCGTCCTTGATCTGCTTGAGTCCGGCGTAGTACGGCATGACGCACCCCCGACGTTTCCCTCTGCCTGGTCAGGATGCTAGACCCGTCCTCGCGTCGGAAATATGACGTGCTTCTCAGTCAGCCGTCCGCGGGTGGTTTGTGCCAGCGCTTCGGCAGGCGGGCTTCGGTGTCCTGCATCAGCAACGCTGAGCTGATACCCAGCGCCCGTGCGATCCGCAGCACGAGCGCCAGATTCGGCAGATGCTCGCCGCGCTCGATCTTGCCCATGTGCGAGCGCTCGATGCCGGCGCGGTGCGCCAGGCCTTCCTGAGCGATGCCCTGGTCCGTTCTGGCGGCGCGCACCGCGGCACCGAAGGCAAGCGCGGGCGCCACTTCGTACGTGGTGGTTCCTTTGGGCCGGCCTCGCTGGATCGCGCGCTTCTGCATGGACAAGAGCGTCGATCGTCGCCACAATCAAAACCACGTTAAATTAAACTACAGAACAAATGGTCGAGACGGCGTTGCGCAGGTTCAAGCGACGTTGAATGGGTTTTCGGCCAGAAGCGGCAATCCGTTTCCGTGTTTCCGTGCTTCCGTTGCATTTCGGGATTGCGCTTCTGCGGATTTCCGCATTGGTGCAAATCCACCTTTGAGGATCGGCGTCATGGCGTATCCGCGCATTGTCGGCTTTGCGCGTCGGCGTAGAAGCGTGCCGCTGTCGCTTCGCCTTGAGTGAAACCGTCAGGGAGGCGACGATGAAGATGCTCATCACCGACGAACAGCGAGCGCAGCTACTCGCCAACGGCGTCGCCCATGCCCAGGGTCAGGAGATCGACCTACTGCCGGTCGTGCGACTGTTCACGCCCGATGCGCACGCAACCTGGCTTTTGACCGAAATCGACCCTCGCGACGGCGACACCGCGTTTGGGCTGCGCGATCTGGGTTTGGGAATGCCGGAACTCGGGCACGTGCGACTGTCGGAGCTGTGCACGATTCACGGTCCGCTGGACCAGCCGGTCGAGCGCGATCTGTATTTCAAGCCGCGGCGCACGCTGTCGGAATATCTGCGGCTCGCGCAGGCCGAAGGTTCGATCAACGACTGATCGGAAACGGACGGCGACCGCCGCTGGCGGTTCATGCGCCTGCAGCTTGAGGTTGGTTGCTCTTCTCCGGTCTGGAAGCGGACGCATATCGCAACAGTGGTCTCGTCTGATCTCGATGGCATGCGCCAGGACGCGATTGGCAAGAACCCACCCGGCACGTTGCGCCATCCTGCGCGTAATCACGCTGCAACTGTGCACTGATTCAACGCGCTTGCCGCGACAACAATTTCCGTTCTTTAGCGATTGGATTGACTCCGTCACATCCGAACGCTGGTGTGCTGACGCTGCCGGCGTTTCCAGTGGCAACCAATTCCTGGCCCCCGACAGGAGATTGCGCCATGAGGGCTCCGGCGATCGGCTGGCATCCCGTTGCCGCCTATCTGTATGTGTTTCATCTGGACGGTCCGGCGCTGGCGTGGGAATACCTGCGTCGACATCCTGGCTACCGATGTGACTGGCAGCGGTATCGCCGCCGACCGCACGAACGGCACGCGCTGCGGTGGGGCCTGCGCCTGCTCGAAGATCCTGGCCGCGATGCGCGGGACGCGCAGCCGGACTGGACGCCCGATCCGGATCGGCTGGTACTCGTGCGGCCTGATGACGATCCACCGCATGCGGCACCACCGTTCCGGCTCTGGAGCATTCCCGGTCGCAAGCGTCTACTTCATGACGGCCGGCGCTTAGTGCTGAGCTGCCAGCTGGTTGATCGCACGCTGCGTTTGGCTTTGTCGCCGATGTTGGCGGACGGCATGGCCTACGCCTATGCGGTGCGCGCCGGCTCTCGGCTCAACGAGCGCTTGCGCACTACCGGGCCCGAGTTGGCGGTGCTCGATGCCACTGCTGCGGGACGCCGCACTGCAATTGCTTCGAACCGGCCGGGCAGGGCTTCGCTACTTCACTTGCTCACAATGCAGGCACTCGATGGCACGCAGGCTGGCGCCTCGCAGCGAGAGTTGGCCGAAGTATTGTTCGGCCAGGAGGCGGTTGCAGAACGCTGGCATGGCGATAGCGAACTGCGTGCCCATGTGCGCCGGTTGGTTCGGCGCGGACAGCGTTTCATGCAGGGCGGGTATCGGCAGCTACTGTGTGGGGGCCGGTGACCAAAAGTTCGATATCGTCACCAATCCATTTACATGCCATCTAACCATAGGAGCCGGATTCGTCGGCTAAGAGCGGTTGTGCCAACTGCAGTTCACCAGCTGATTCGTCTGAGCGGCTGATATTGGCATAGCGAACGTCACCCGCCCGAACTGACCGCCGAGTCGATGCAGGGCTGAATAGAGGCCGCATCTGCGCCTGCATCTATTTACAGGTGGCGAATATCGCTTCGGCACTTCGCGGTGGTATGCTAACCGCGGAGTCGAATGCCATGGCTGGAAGCGGCCAAAAAGACGATGCGGTGGTTTGGCTACTCGTTCGTTGGCATCTCTGTAATTCGCTGGCGTAAGTAGTTCTTAAGCGCTTTCAACTACTACCAAGTCCAGCCTTTTATGGAGCTACTTCAATGCCACACGATATTTCCAAGGATTGTTCCGATTTTCTCCGCGCTCACGCGGCCGATGCCGTTGCTGACGGCAGGCTGAAGGCAAGTCACGCGCGCGAGCTCGTGGCCGCCTTTTTCGGCTACAACACTCACGCTGCGCTGCTGTCGGAATCGGATTACCCGCTGCATCAGCTCGACGAGGCCGCCGTGCTTGTGCCTGACGTGCGGTTGATGAATCAACGCCGCAGCTGCCTCAACGGGTTGCCCGATCTTCCCAATAGCATCGAGTTGGCAAAGGCCCTCGTTGGATTCCTCGCGAGCCAGCACCATTTTTCCGGCAAGGCGTGGATCTACGACTCGTTGGAGTCGTACGTGATGGAGGTGCTGTTGCCCGAAGAGGATCCCTACATCTCCGACTGTCTGTCCGGCGTGATGGCCGAGACGAATGCGTACTTCGACGAAGCGTACTACGAGTCTGCCGAAGTCCAGAATGTCGGCGATGCGGTGGAGATCGCAGTCACGGGTTCATACAACGGGTCCAATGACGAAGACCGTCCATTTTGCGGCGACCAGATCGATATGATTGTCACGGTGAATCTTCCGCGCGTCGCGGGCAAGGCCGGCTTCGGGCATCCCGATATTTCGGCTAGCGGCAGTGTGAACGACGACTGGGTGGATCCGGAGCTGAGGTTCCCGGCGGACCGCAAGCCGTTGCATGCCTGATGCGTGCGGCCCCCGGCTACTGCCGGGGGCCATTTTGATTGGAGGGGAAATGGGGCGTCTATCTCAGGCGATCATCGCTGCGCAACAAAATGCTAGCGGCGTTGCGCCGAACGCCTATGTCCAGTTTCTTCGCCAAGCCATCGACGACGTCGAGGCGGCCGAAGCAGGCAGCCCATCGCTAACTGCGTTGATAGACGAGCTCGTTGCGATTGCATCGGCCCCCAATTTTTCGCTGCACTCTGCCGCGGTGAACGAATTCGCGCAGAAACTCGGCGAGGCTCATTTCCTCGCTCTGTGCGCCGCCCAAGGCATTCACCTGGAAAGAATCCCAGAGACGAAGATCAAGACCCCGGACTTCAAGTGGGACACTGATCGCGGCCCGATTCACTTCGAGGTAAAAACGTTATCGGTTGTCGATGGAGATCGCGGTATTGATGCTGCGCTCGAAAGCGCTTTCGAATCGCAAGCTGACCTCGAGGATCATCGCGCCGCAGGCGCCAGGGTGGCGACCTCGACTTCAGAAATTGCGCCGTATGCGGCCAAGGCACACAAGGTTCCGCGGCTGGTTTCCGTCATCGACACGCTATTGGAGAAGACGCGGGGCAACGTGAAGCGGGATCAGTTCGTGCAGCCCAATACGTTTCTGGTGATCAACCTTAGCCTCATCCCGCCGAGCCTCACGGAAGTACAGGCGCTGAGGCCGGTGTACTGGGACGACTCGTTGTTCCCGACACCCGTCACCGGCGATCTCTGGATGCTTGGGTTTGGGCGACAGGGCATGCTGATTCACGACGTTCCCGAGTTCGAGGGAAAGCCCTGCATCCAGGGCACGTTCGGCAAGGCCGGCCTGCTGATGGAGTTCGATTTCATCCGTGGTGTGTTGATCGTCGTCCATCCTTGGCAGCGGGCCGCTGAGGTTTGGGGACTGTTTCGCGAAAAGGACTGCTCAACTTGGATGGATGAGCCAGGCCATCCGTGCGAGTACGTTTTCAAGCTAGTTGGCGACCAATGGAACGACGATTGCGACTCCAATGGCTTCCGACTCAACGGTGATCGCTGAGAGGGCGGTTCGGCCGCCAAGGCTCAATAATGTTTCGGACCAGCGGTGATCGATTCGCTCTTTTAAGCGCCTGCATTCGATGAACGCGGTTGTCGATTAGCAGACATTGGGCGGCATACTGCCGACGCTAGGCATGGTGGGTACCAGTCCTCGCTATTAAATCTCGCCTCACTTGTTTAGCCCGAGGTTTGACGGGTCCGATGGGCAGCGTCCCAAGCGCGAATGCTGCTCAGGGACGCTTTGCCGAAGCTGTAAAACGTCCCTGAGCAGGACGCCGACCTTTCCCGAGACTGTCTCCATCCGGCGGCGCTTTGCCTGCCGGCGATCGTTATCGATGGAGGCCCCTGCCGTGAGACCCTTGCCGCTCCAGCCGTCGGCCGTGGCTGCTGCGACCGCGCCGCGGACCGCTCAGTCACGCTATCTCACCAACGACGAAGCCGCTGAATTTCTGCGGCTGTCGCCGCGCACGCTGGAAAAGCAGCGCGTGATTGGCGGCGGTCCGCGATTCCGCAAGTTCGGGCGGCGCGTGCTGTATGCGTTGTCCGATCTGGAGGCTTGGGCTGACGGGCGCAGCTTCGAGGCGACCTTCGATCCCGAGTACGCGGCACATCGCGCCGGCATTGCCGCTCGTGGCCGCTGAGCGGTCTGCTGGTGTCCGCACCCCAGGCCAGCGCACGCGGGCGCGAACAGCTGGAGCTGTTCCGCGCTTTGCCGGGCGACATGGCGCCGCGCGATGCACAGGACCTGATGGCGTATCCGTTCTTCTCATTGGCCAAGAGCAAGCGCACAGTGCCGATCGACTTCCGCTCGGGGGGCGTGACGGTGCGTGTGGAAGGCACGGCCGAGCACGGCATTGCGACCATCTGGGACGCCGACATCCTGATCTGGGCGGCCAGCCAGATTGTCGAAGCCCGCGATGCCGGCATCCGCACGTCGCGCTGGATGAGCGCGACGCCGCACGAGATTCTGGGCTTCATCAACCGCGGCACGTCAGTGCGCGACTACCAGCGCCTCAAGGCCGCGCTCGACCGTCTGCAGTCGACCAGCGTCGCGACCTCGATCCGCGAGACCACCGGCCGACGCCTGCACCGCTTCTCGTGGATCAACGAGTGGAAGGAGCGCGCCGATGCGCGTCGTCGGCCGCTGGGCATCGAGTTGATTCTGCCGGACTGGTTCTACGCCGGTGTGCTGGAGGCGACGTTGGTGTTGACCATCGATCCGGCCTACTTCCGGCTCAGCGGCGGCATCGAGCGCTGGCTATATCGTCTCGTGCGCAAGCACGGCGGGCGGCAGGTCGACGGCTGGCGGTTCGACTTTCGGCATTTGCACCGCAAGTCCGGCAGCCTGGCGCGGTTCTCGGACTTTGCCTGCGATCTGCGCGCGCTGGTCGCACGGCAGTCGTTGCCGGGCTACGTCCTCGCCATCACGCGGTCGTCGTCGGCAACGGAATGGCTGGCGTTCCGGCCGGTGTCGTCGACGGCACGGGGACAAGCTGCGGACAAGCTGTGAATCGACTCGTGCCATCGGGCGCAAGGGGACTCGTGCTATCGGGCGTATCCGGCTCGTGCTATCAGGCGCACGAAACGGCCGGAAACCCAATGACGGCGTGGATTTCCGGGCGCCCTAACGTATCTAACCTAAATGCTCTAACCAGTAGCAGTCGCAACGCGCGTCAGTGGAAAAGCCGCGCGAGCCGTTCGGCATTCGGTGTGGCCCCATGATTGTCGCCCTGCTCAACCAGAAGGGCGGGGTCGGCAAGACCACGTTGGCCACGCATTTGGCGGGCGAGCTGGCGACGCAGGGCCGGTCGGTGATCCTGATTGACGCCGATCCGCAAGGCTCGTCGCTGGACTGGACGCAACAGCGCCAGCAGCAAGGCTGGCCGCGCTTGTTCGGCGCCGTCGGTCTGGCCCGCGAGACATTGCATCAGGAAGCCCCGCAACTTGCCCGCAGCGTCGACCATGTCGTTATCGACGGGCCGCCGCGGATCGCGGCGCTCGCGCGCTCAGCGTTGCTCGCGGCCGACTTGGTATTGATTCCCGTGCAGCCCAGCGCTTACGACGTCTGGGCCAGTGCCGAGATGGTGGCGTTGATCCGCGAGGCGCAGATGTTCCGGCCGACATTGCGCGCGGCCTTCGTCGTCAGTCGGCGCGTCGTGCGCACCATCATTGGCCGCGAGGCTCGCCGTGCGCTTGCGGATCAATCGCTGCCGGTGCTGCTGTCCGAAATCCGCCAGCGCATCGTCTTCGCCGACAGCGTCGCCGCCGGGCGCTTGGCACGCGAGCTGGCGCCGGACAGCGCTGCTGCGCACGAGATTGCGGCCCTGACCGATGAAGTGCTGAGGCTTGGTGCATGAGCGCCAGGCGTACCGGTATTGGCCTTCGCCCGCAAGCCAATCCGCAGGTCGAAGCATGGATACGGCAGGGCGATGGCGCTGCTGTCAGCAAGGGCGACCTATACAGCGCGCGCCTGACGCTCGACGTGACGCCGGCGTTGCGTGCCCGCATCAAGGTCGCCGCGTTTACGCAGGACATCACGGTGGCGGAAATGCTGCGTGGACTGCTCGAGCGCGAATATCCGGAGCCGAGCTCATGAACACTCGATACGAGCGCGTCGGCGCGATGCGAATCGGCATTGCACTGTGCGCGATCTGCAGCGTCGCTGCACTCGCCGGACCGTGGCTGTGCACGCCTCTGCCGCGCATCGTTTACAACGCATCCGACAGCGTGCCGCCTGGTTGGTACCTCGTGGATGCTGCGGCTGCACCGCGCACCGGCCGCTTCGTCCTTGCGCGTCTGCCGGCAGACGCTGCGGCACTGGCGGCGCAGCGGCGCTATCTGCCGTCGCGCGTGCCGCTGCTCAAGCCAGTGGCGGCTGTCGCGCCGCACCGGCTGTGCATGCGTGACCGCAAGCTCAGCATTGACGGCATCACGGTTGGCGTCGCGTTGACGGCGGATCGCCTTGGCCGTCCGCTGCCCCTTTGGTCGCAGTGCCGACGCCTGCGGGATGGCGAGCTGTTCCTGCTCAGCACCACCAACCCGGCGTCGTTCGACAGCCGCTACTTCGGTCCGATCTCCGTCAGCGACGTGCTGGGCGTCGCACGTCCGTTGTGGACGTGGGATTCGCGATGAACATGCGGCCAGCATCGCGGACTGGCGGTCCGTCAGTTGCACTACGCGTTGCAGTCTTGATGCAGGCGATTCGTCGGTCCTGTCGCAGGAAGTGCACAGGTCAAGGCTTGCCGGAAAAGCCGGGCAAGATAAAAGGTCGCGGCACGGTCGGCCGCCCAAAGCCTTGTCTGCACATCGGAAGGGACGGCACGCGCGACCATTGTCTGCGTGCCGCCAGCGATACGGTGGAAACACCATGAGCCGGCGCAGCGACGACGATCGCTTCCGCGTGCGGCCAAGCGCTCCGAAGAATCGTCCGCCGCGCTTCGTCTCCCAGGTCCTGAAGGAAGCCAGCAAGGCGAGTGGCCTGCCGTTGCGCGGACGACACGGGAAGGGCGGCCGACGTCCGGGTGCGCGGTTCGGTCGCGGCCATGTCGCGGCGCGATTTACAGGTCACGCGCTGATGGCGAACGCACGCCGCGCCACCATCAAGACCCGTTTGGTGAACCTGCGCAAGACCGGCCCGCGCTCGATCGAAACACATTTGCGCTACATCGAGCGCGAGGGCGTGGGGCGCGATGGCGAGCCGGGCAAAGCTTACGGGCCGGCGACCGACGAAGCGGACCTCGCGGCGTTTCGGGAGCGCGGCAGCGAAGACCGACACCAGTTCCGTTTCATCGTCTCGCCCGAGGACGCCGACGCCCTCGAAGACCTGCATCGCTACACGCGCAGCCTGATGAGCCGGATGGAAGCCGACTTGGGCACGCGGCTGGACTGGGTCGCGGTCGACCACTGGAACACCGACAACCCGCATACCCATATCGTGCTGCGTGGCAGAGACGACGCCGGCAAGGACCTCATCATCGCCCGTGACTACATCGCGCACGGTATGCGCGAGCGCGCCGCAGAGTTGGCGACCGAGTGGCTGGGACCGCGCACAAAACGGGAAATCCAGCAGACCCTGCAGCGCGAGGTGGAACAAGAACGCTGGACCAGCCTCGACCGCGTTCTGCAGCGCGAAATGCAGGATGGCCTGATCCACCTGAGGCCGTTCGCTGTGAACACATCGCAGCGTGGGGTGCTGATCGGTCGTCTGCAGTACCTGCAGCGCTTGGGGCTCGCGCAAGAATCACAAGCGGGTGTTTGGACGCTGCACGACGCCGCCAGGCCGGTACTGCGCGCGATGGGCGAGCGCGGTGACATCGTCCGTACGATGCAGCGGGCGATGGGTGATGCGCGCCGCGATTTTTTGATATTTGAACCTCGGGCGAAGGCTGTGTCCGTCGTCGGCCGAATTGCCGCCAAGGGCTTCGCCGATGAGCTGCACGATCGTGGCTACTTGGTGGTGGACGGTGTCGACGGGTGTGCGCATTACGTTGCGCTGTCCGTGAAAGCGGACCTCAGTCAATATCCGATCGGCGGCATAGTGGAAGCCCGGATCGGGAACAACGCGCGCGCGGCGGACCAGACTATTGCAGAGCTAGCCTCAGACGGCCTGTACCGAACTGAGCAACACGTCGCTATCGCGCGGGTGGAGCGTCCGGATCGCGATCCGCAGGAATATGTAACGGCGCATGTGCGGCGGCTCGAAGCATTGCGCCGCGCCGGCATCGTGGAGCGCGTCGCCGAAGGTGTATGGCACGTGCCGACCGATCTGCCGGAGCGTGGTCGTCAATATGACGCACGGCGCGCTAATAACTCCGCAGTCGAACTGCATTCGCAGCTGCCGATCGAGCGCCAGATGCGTGCCATCGGCGCGACTTGGCTGGACCGGCAGCTAATTGGCGACGCGGGCGGCACATCGGATCAAGGGTTTGGCGGCGAGGTGCGCGCGGCGCTGCGGCAGCGCGTCGACTTCCTGGTCGAACAGGGATTAGCCGAGCGGCGCGGCCAGCGCGTAATGTTTGCGCGCAATCTGCTGGCGACGCTACGCAGTCGTGACGTCGAGACTGCCGCAAAGGGAATTGCTGACGACACCGGATTGGCGTATCGCCCCATTGCTGACGGCGAGCGCGTCGGCGGTGTCTATCGCCGCAGCGTGCAGCTTGCCAGTGGACGTTTCGCTGTGCTCGAGGATGGCTCGGGATTCAGCCTCGTGCCTTGGCCGCATGCCACCGAGCCACGTCTGGGGCGGGCATTGACTGCGGTGGTACGCGATGGACACGCTTCGTGGACTCTGGGGTGGCGAAGAGGGCAATTGCTGCGATAAAGCCATTTATGAGCCGACCAGTATCGGGAAATGCCCTCATGCATTTCACTCCCGAGGGGCCCATCAGCGCCATGTGTCAGGCACGCGCACAGGCACCACAGGTAGGCCGGGGACCTTCACGCGCATTGAAAAAACGCCGCCGGCGAGTGGTTCCGTACGAAGTGTCTGCATATCGAGCCCCTGCCTTGCTGTGGTCACGAAGGCGGTCAGAAGATCACTTCCGCCAAAGATCAATTTGGTAACGTTTGTGCAAGGCAAAAAAAATGTTGCCAGCAGTTCGCCGTTAGGTGAGTAACGTCGGACTGATCCTGTACCGTACATGGCAACCCACAGACAGCCTTCCGCATCGACTGTCGTTCCGTCTGGCCATCCCGCACCGCTTTCGATCTGAATGAACGGACGCTTCTCGAGTAGTTCGTGGTCGTCGCTGACGATAAAGCGATAGATGACCTTCCTCAGCGTGTCGGTGTGGTAGAAGTGGCGCCCGTTGGGGCTGAATGCCGGCCCATTCGAGATCGCATAATCGCGATCGTGGCAGGTCGGCGCTGCCAAGCCATTCCAGCGATACAGGGCGCCAGTCGAGTCTCGCTCCATATTGTCCATCGAGCCGAACCATAGTTGACCCCGGTGATCGACGCATGCGTCGTTGAGTCGGTTATGAGGCTGGTCAGGTTCCACCGTCACGATAGGCTCGAACTGCCCGCTCTTCGGCGAAAAGCGAGCGAGCATGCCTGGAAGGCCCACGATGAATTGCCCCACGTGGTCGGGCACAATGAAGCTGATATCTGCAGGGGCTGGCCAGCTGTGACAAGCGCCAGAAGACTCTTCAAAGCAGTGGACGCGACAACCCTTTATGTCGACAAACCACAGCGATCCCTGAGTCCAGCAAGGACTCTCCCCAAGCGTCGCGGCAACAGCCCATAAGCAAGAGAAAGGCGACGCTGGCGTATTCACACCTTGGCCACCACCGTCGGCACGCCACTTACATGTTTCGCGTCGTCATTGGCATGTGCCTTTTCCGTGCGGACTGCTGTGGCGGGAATGGCAAGGCTTTCCACGAATCGATCTCGCCCGCTCGAAGGGCTGTGGTGCTGCCTGAATTTATTCGGCACAGGGTCCGTTCCGCTGTTATAAATAGATAAAATAATCGTCATTGACAATATCATCATTTATGTACAATATGTCAATGAAAGCCACTGAGCGCAGGCAATGCGCTCAGCGGAGTTTGACGGGGCAGGACGTGCGGCCAAGAGCGGTGACCGCAGGCGTCCCAAATCTGCTGGACAACATACGCCGTAAGTGCGTCGCCCTAGCGATCGCGTGTTGGCCGTGATCCGGATCAACGAAGGTCTTGGCGTGCAGAGCAAAGAGATGACATCCGCGGCGAAGGAACGCCATGGCGGCGTGGCTGTTGCTTTTTCGTCGCGCTTCACGCCACGGAACGGCCCGCATCTTCTGCGCTGAAGGTAGGAAATGCGGTGTGGTGTTTGAGGGATATACAAAGAAAATAGCGAGGAGAGAAGCAATGAGGGATATGTTCGTATCGGGGAAGCATGACGTGCACGAACTGGCCGCGCATTTGCGTCCGACTGCCATCGCGCTGGTATTGCTGGCCGGCATGGTGCCCCCCGCTGTCGCCGCTCAGGCGCCATCCACACCTGAGCCGGCACCGGGCACGTCTGCGGCACGGCCTGCTGGCGTTACAGAAGAAAAATCCGGCGATCAGACCGAACTGCGGGATGTGTCCGGCGAAGGCGAAAGTGCAGAGCAGCCCTTCGGCGCGGAGAAGGACAATTCCGGCATTGCTGAGATTGTCGTGACCGCACAACGTCGCAGTGAGAGCCTCCAACGGGTTCCGGTTTCAGTTACAGCCCTGACGGCCGACACATTGAGTTCGCGCAACGTCAACGATCTAAACCAGCTTGCCCTCGCAGCGCCGACCTTGCAGATCGGCCTTCTCGGCAACTATTCGATCCGCGGTGTCGGCACTCTCGCGCTGGCCAGTACCGTGGATTCCAGCGTCGCAACCGCGGTCGACGAGGTGAACATCGGCCGCCCCGGCTTTGCAGTAAACCTCTTCAACGATGTCGAGCGCGTCGAGGTACTGAATGGTCCGCAAGGCTTGCTATTTGGCCGAAATGCTTCGGCCGGCCTGCTGAACATCGTGACCGCACGCCCCGTCTTGGGTGAGTTCCACAACAGCTTCAGCACCGAACTCGCCTCTTTTGATCGTCCGGGAGATTCGACCGACGGTCAATCCATTATCGTTCGCGAAACGATTAACGTGCCGATTACGGAAACTTCGGCGCTGCGCCTGAATGGATTTAGCTCTCAAGCGGACAGTGTTACGACACTATTTGGATCTTCTGGTGAGCGTCAGGATACGGATCCTCGGCAGTGGGGTACACGCGCCAAGTACCTTAACGACTTCACCGACCGTCTGAGCGTATATCTGATCGGCGAGTACGCGGAAAGCCATGGTACGCCAACCAATACCTATCGTTCCGTCGGAGTCGGGTCCACGTTGATTGGGCCGCAGCTCGTGGCAGACGGCATCACGGCGGCCCCCGACAACTTTCGCGGATCGAGCGACGGCGCCATCTATCGCGATCTAAGTAACGTTGGCGCACAGGCTACGATCGCCTACGACCTTGGCGGAGGCGTGGTGCTGAGCGATATCGCTGCGTGGAAGCGCTACAAGCTCGTAAACCGTTTCGATATTGACCTGACGTCGGCCGATATTCTCAACACGAATCTCACCGATACCGATTTCGAGCAGTATTCCAATGAGATACGGCTGACGTTCCCGAGTGCGAGCCGCCTGTCAGGACAGGTTGGCCTCTATTACTACTACGCGGATACGGACAGCTCACTCGATACGCATGGTGGCTACTTAGTTCCGGAGGCAGCACGACCAAATCCGCCCTTTTGTGTTGGGCCCGGCCCGACCGCGAACTGCAGCCAGCAGAACCTGTATGTGATCGGGCGCGACTTTGTCTACGCGCTGAATAACGAAAGCTATGCCGCATTCGGGCAGATGACATTTGACGTGACGCAGAGTCTCCGGCTTATCGCCGGTGCGCGTGTCACTTATGATGATCTTTCGATCATCCAGAGCCAAAATCAGAACAATTATTTCCGGCCACTTGGTGTTCGTGCGACCTTTGATCAGTCCACCAACAACACCAATCTGAGCTGGAAGGCAGGCACGCAGTATCAGATCACGCAGGACATCATGGCCTACGCGACGGTGGGTAGTGGATACAAGGGAGCGGGGGCCAACGACAATGGCGCAACCGTGGATGCCAATCTGATCGTGAAGCCGGAAACCTCGGACAACGTTGAGGTGGGCATGCGCTCGAGCCTTTTCGATCATCGCCTGATCGTCAATGCATCAGTCTTTCATACGAAGTTCAAGAACTATCAGTCTCAGTCCTTCGACGCTGACCTTACTGCCTTTGTCATTCAGAATGCGGCGTCCCTGACAAGTCGGGGCTCGGAGATCTCGATCATTGCGAAGCCCTTTCGGGGATTCACGCTGAACGGAACGGTCTCACTCGTCGATTCGAAGTTCGATTCGTTCCCAGGCGCTCAATGCTATCCCGGGCAGACGACGGAAGGTTGCGCGACATCGGGATCCTTTGACGCCGCTGGTTTTGAAACGCCTACAACGCCACGCTTCACGTCGTCGGTGCAGGCGATCTACGAGCGTCCGATCTCGGGTACAGTGAGTGGCTTTGTACAGGCCAACTACTACCATCGTTCCGAGATTAACTACCAGGTCAACGGAGCGCCTGGGTCGGAGATCGGTCCTATCGATATCCTCGGTGCCAGCGTCGGCGTCGATTTCGGCAATGGTGCTCGCGTCTCGCTGTTCTGCAACAACTGCACGAACGAGCACTACCCAGCGTACGTCGCGAGCGATCCGATTGATGCCACCACGAACGTCGCGACGTTCAATCAGACCTTCAGCATGGACTCCGTCCGAAAGATCGGTATCGCGATTAGTCTAGATTTCTAGGGAGGGCAGGGGCATTGAAGTCGGCATGCGAACTTCCGCATGCCGACTTCAATTGTCCTTGGCTTAGTTGCCCCTGCTACGCAAGGCATGCCACGCCTGCACGAACTGCTTTGCGAGCTCGCCAACGAGCGTCGGATCAGATCCGGGGGCATAGATGGAAGATCCGATGCCGAATCCCGTTGCGCCGGCATCAAGATACGCCTTCATGCCTGTCGGAGTGATGCCTCCCACGGGCAAGAGCTGGCAACTGGCCGGCAATACCGCCGTCCATGCTTTCACCGTGGCTGGTGGCAATGCTTCAGCCGGAAAAAGCTTCAATGCGTCCGCGCCTGCACTGAGCGCGGCGAACGCTTCAGAGGGCGTTGCGCAGCCCGGAACGACAACTAGGCCTGCCGCCTTCCCTGCCTCAATAACTTTCAGATTTGTGTTAGGCGTGACGATGAAGATCGCGCCGGCCTTTGCGACTGCCGACACGTCGCTGATGCTGAGGACGGTGCCGGCGCCGATGGCTAACGTGTCACCAAATCGCCCCCGGATCTTCGTGATGCTGTCCAGCGCATTGGGTGAATTTAGCGGAACCTCGAGACACCGAAAGCCGGCTTCCAGGAGCGCACCCGCAATTTGCAGTGATTCACAGGGTGTGAGGCCGCGGAGTATCGCCACCAAGGGCAGCGTCGCGAGCGCTTGTTCCCAGCGCATGGTGTTGGTCATGCCGCATTTACATCCATGCCCGTATTCCATGGTTTCAGCGGTCCCCTGCACACAGCAGTTATCGTCCAGTAAGTTGGTGCCCGATGCGGGCAAGAGTATGCAGCGTCCGATTAAGAATCCTCTCGACGGCGTCGCGTAATAAAGTAGCGGTCATACAGACCAGATTTTGATCGCGCGGGGCAAGCTCCATCGCTTCGGCCGCCGCGGTTACCCTGGTAAGGAAAATTGTGGTCGCAGCGGAACATGCGGCTAGGAACTGCCTGCCATCGAATCTGTGCATTTACGGAAGCCGCCGGAGCACTCCTTCAGTTCAGGGTTACCGGAGGTACCGGCCTCCCGGCGAGCTTGGTCAGGCGTGCTACCAGTTCGGCGGTCGTGAAAGCGTGGCCGCCGCGAACAACCAGGCTCACGGCGCGCAGATTCTCGACAGCAGCCAGCGGATCGGCATCAAGCAGCAAGACATCGGCGTTCATTCGCTCCGCAACACGGCCCATGGTGTCTGTGCGTCCAAGATAGCTCGCGGGATCGATCGTCGTTGATCGGAGAATATCGAGCGGAGACAGGCCGGCTTTCCCCAGTTCTTCAAACTCCAATTGAAGAGACTGCCCAGGCGCACGGACCGATTCATCTGTTCCACTCAGAAACTTTACCCCTGCCGCTTTCCACAGGCCCACAGTGTGCAGGCTCGCCTCGTAATATCGATGGTATACCTCGATATATCTCTTTGACCGGTGTCGAAATTCGTCGACCATTTCGAGGTGTAGCTTCCGATCGGCGTCCGACATTGCCGCGAGCCAAGGGTCCGTTCGATAAATCGGATCGTCGAGACGGTACTTCTTGCGCGTGCCAACGAGTGTCGGACTCTGCCAGGTGCTTTTGTGCATCAATAGCTGGCCGAGCGCTTGGGCTCTCCCATCGTCATATGTATCGAGCGCCCTGTCTAAGAGATCGAGCTCCTTGGGGCCGACATTGAGCGCGTGCCTTATGATCCAGCTGGTAAAATGATTCGCGATGAATTCACCGGCCTTGGGGCCGATCCACGCAGGCATTGCAATACTCTTATCTTTCTCCCGCCAGAGCTGATCCGCATTCCGCGAGCACTCGATCCAGAGATTGCTGCTGGTCCCCAAGTGCTCAACACAGTCAAAGCCGGAGATGGCGGCTTCACTCATCTTAATCGAGGGCGGGAGATGACCGGCGATGCGGAGCCCCTGCCGATGCGCCGCACTGACCGCGGCGAAGAATACTTCACGCTCAGTTTGGATCAGTTTGATGAAATCGGCGCCTTCATCCCATTGAAGCGCGATTTGTCGTCGCGCCTCTTGTGGCGTTCCGGCGTTGTATGGCAGAAGCAGAGCGCCCGGCATTTGGAGCAGACGTGGTGCGTGTTGGTCAAGGGGCAAGCGCTGCTCAGCGCGGTTTCTCAGCATCTCCAGCGAACCCGCCATCTGGCGGATGCCCGTGACGCCTTCGACCAGGAAGCTGGCGAACGCGAGCTCTGGGTCGTCGAGCTGCATCGTATGAACGTGCATGTTGTTGTAACCGGGCACCGCGAAGCGCGCGGCGCCGTCGATGATCATCTCCGAGGTTTCCCGCGGTGCCTGATCGGCCGGTACGATCGACTCGATCAAACCGTTAGCGATCCGTATCGACATGTCCGGTGTCTTGCTTCCGTCGAGCGGGTCGACAATTGTTACCGAATGCAGCCTGAGTGGGGCCGCTGGCGGGAAGACTACCCGTGGCGGTGTCTTAGGCCTCAGTTCCTGAGTGAGTACGCTGCTCGCGACACCGCCAGCACCGAAGAGGAGGGCGCCGACTCCCGCTCGCTTGAGGAACGCGCGCCTTGTTTGCCAGGACCCCACATCTTCAGAAGCCTCGCGTCCTCTCTCTGGATTGCCCATGTACTTCTCCCGTTCAATTGGAGGTCACGCCAGCAACAAAACACCGAGCCAGTGCGCCTGACTAGGTTGTCCTTGTAGGCGGCTAGTTTCTGCGACGCTGCCACCAGCTTCTTACGTGGGCCATCGACTCAGCCGATCGAAATCGGAAATCGTGCTGGCAGCCATGCCAGTATTGGCCAGCTTGTTGCGGCGTCCTTGATCGCAAAAATAGTGTCCAGCTGCTTGTCAGCTCGGCAATTTCGATCTTCGCAATTTGCGTATCCACTACGCGTTGTCTCCTCCTGCTTCTCGAGGCGTATCCCGCCGAGCGCATGCGAGGCAAACTACATTTACGACACAGGCGGAATTCCTTCAGCCGTGCTCCATTTAGAGGTCCGGTGGCGTCCTTTCAGCGATATAATTAATGACGATATTATCAATTATGAACAGTTAATCAACTGTTAATTATCTTGGTATCTCTTTTCAGAGCAGAGCGCGGAATGGCGCCGGGAGAGGTCTGCGCAGTTCGCGGTCAAACCCTGCTCAACGCGGGTGACGCGCCCCCGTTGCTGATGCCGCGCAATATCGCCAGCCGAGGGAGGGGCGTGATGCCTGTTCCCAGTGCGTGGAGTGGGTCATGGCTTTGCTTGCTTCAGGTGCGTTTCCCACAGATTCCATAGTCCGCGGCACACAGCCAACTCAGCGTCGATGCGGCGCACTGCGGTGCCTCCGGCCGCCAGAATTGCCGCTTCATATAGTCTGCCTAGCGACGCAGTCGCGACGACACTGACCATACTCGCACGATAGCGGCGAAGCGCATCGTGCACCTCGCTGCCGATTAAAAGGCCAGAAAGATATGCGGAATGAGCTTCCGCGGCACGTTGGTCGAATAGCGCGCCGGATCTGACGCTGAAAAGGGAATGCAGCAAGTTCGGTTCCCGGCGGCTCTCACGGACGCCGTCCAAGAATGATGCTTCGTTCTGGATGGTGCGATCTTCGTCTGGCATAAGCCATCCGATGCTCGAATGGCTGCGCAGTAACGCAAACATCTCGCCGGTCAAATACGTGCGGAAGTGTTCAATCGTGGAATCTTTCGAGATGCACCATTTGCTGTGTGTTCCCGGCGTCACGATGATCGCCCTCTGCCCACTGAGCTCACAGCCGAAGATCTGCGTCTCTTCGCCCCTCATGACATCGTAGCGACGGTGCTTGTCTTCAGTAGAGAGGCCAGCCACAAAAAGCGCCTTTCCCCAAGGGGAATCGACCGCTGTCAGAGCACTCGCGAGATCACTGATGCGTGAAGGGCAGCTGCGGTATGGTACCTCGCACCAGCCTTGCCGGCTGCCGACCATGCCGCACAGAAGCATCGGAAGCGTCGGGCCAGGTCTTGTGTGGGCGTACCAGTCGGCGATGAGCGGCTGTAGCGCGGACACAAAGTCTTGGTTGCGGATAGTTAAGATGCCGGCACTACTCTCGCGGCGCTCGAGTACCTGACCGCCGGCAGCGATCCGATAAGCGCGTAGATGTGTCGTTCCCCAATCAATGCCAACCAGCTGCGCCAGATCGCGCTCTGTCTGCATCGTTGGGCAGGTCATAGTGAACATAGTCGGCCACCATCAACGGTCAGCGCCGTGCCTGTGATGAAGCTGGCCTGCGGTGAGGCGAGGAAGGCGATCGCCTCAGCGATGTCCTCTGGGGCGCCGATGTACTCCGGGTCGACCCGCTCGGCGCCTGACGCAATATTGGGATTTGACCAAAGCATTGGCGTGTCTATTGCGCCGGGGAGGACCCCATTTACTCGAATTCCGAGGGGTTTCCCTTCGATTGCTGCACTGCGAGTCAGTGACAAGAGTGCCGCCTTTGCAGCAGCGTAAGGCGCCATGAGCTCGGTAGTGCTGATAGCGTGAACGCTGGAAACATTGATGATCGCAGATCCCGCTTTCATGACGCGGAAGCTTTCGCGAACGAAATTGGCCGGTGCCAACAGATTGATGTCCAGGACAGTCTTCCAATCGAAGGCGGTCAATTCGACTAGCGGCTTGTGGATCATGAGCCCAGCGTTATTGACGACGACATCGATACGCCCGAACTTCTCCATAGTCGAGCTAAAGATCGCGCAAACCTGTTGCTCGTCAGAGATGTCGCAGTAGAAGTGCTCGACACGACTCGCACCGAACTCTAAGCACGTAGATGCGACGAATTCAAAGTTGTCATGATTAGCTGCGGTTGGCAGATCGACGATGATCAGCGTGGCACCTTCGCAGGCTAGGCGCTTGGCTGTTGCCACGCCGATGCCCCCAAGGCCGCCACTAATGATCGCGACTCGGCGTGCGGGATGCTTCGCTTCTGGCAGCGTCGTGCTTACCATTCACAGACACTCCCGTCATGACCACGCCATGCCGGATTTCTCCAGATATGAGAGCCTCTTGCAGCATCACGCACCCGCTCTTCGTCAACCTGAATGCCGAGTCCTGGAGCCGTTAGTGCCGCCACGAAGCCATCGTTGATGGAGAAGACCTCTGGATTCTGCAGGTATGTCAGAAGATCGTACTGCTGCGTGTTGTAGTGGATGCCCAGCGACATTTCTTGAATAACGAAATTCGGCGTTGATAGCGCGAGCTGCATACAGGCCGCCAATGCGATTGGCCCCAAGGGACAATGGGGTGCTATGGCGACGTCGTATGCTTCGGCAAACGCTGAGATACGCCGGCACTCTGATATTCCACCTGCATGGGAAAGGTCCGGCTGCAGGATGTCGACCGCTGCGGATTCCAGGAACGGTTTAATATCCCACCGATTGTAGAGTCGCTCGCCGAGCGCAATGGGCAGCGTGGTCAGCGTAGAGAGCTGGCGAATGGCTTCCGGATGTTCGGATAACAGTGGTTCCTCGATGAAGAGCGGCTTGACTGGTTCGAGGAGGGCAGCGAGCTGTTTAGCCATTGGCTTGTGCACGCGGCCGTGAAAGTCCACGGCGACATCAAGTCCAAGGCGGCGAACACTGGCAACACGCTCAACAGTTGCATCCAATGTGCTCGCACTATCGAGCCAGCCGAGTTCCCCTGTCGCATTCATTTTGATGGCGCGGAAGCCCTGCTCAAGACGGCGTTGGGCAGCTTCGATTACTTCAGTAGGCGAATCTCCGCCGATCCACGCATACACCGGAATCTTGTCTCTGACGCGACCACCGAGCAGCTGCCAGACTGGGACGCCCAGCATCTTTCCTTTGAGATCCCAAAGCGCTTGGTCGAGCCCGGCCAGTGCCGACATCAGGACTGGCCCACCTCGATAAAAGCCAAGACGATACGCAACCTGCCAAATGTCTTCGATTCGTTCGGCACAAGTTCCCACGAAGCGATCGCGCAGCGAGGCGAATGCTCCCTCGACAGCCTCCGTGTGTCCCTCGAGGCTGCCCTCACCCCAGCCGACATGGCCGTCGTCTGTCTCAACACGAACGAACAGCCAGCGAGGCGGAACACGGAATGTTTCAATACGGGCGAGCTGATTCATTTGCTGACTGGTTCTATCGAAGGGAGAAATGACCGGCGGTGGTGTGACAAGCCGAACTCCTACTTACGGACGGCGGCAAACATTGGGCCCCTTTGTTGCCCGAGCGGCGTAGAAGCTAAGGCGAAGCAGGACCGCGCCAGAGAGCGCCATGACTATCCCCCAGAAAAGACTTACGTTGATACCAACGACGCGGGGGCCTGCCCCTTCGAATAGTCCTGCAGCTACAAGTAGGCAGCCAACGACGAGAAGTAGTAGTCCGACCGGCACTCGAATGTCGAAACCCATACGATGTCACCAAAATAATACGTTGAGGATGAAAGCCAGAGACAGAACGAAAATGGCGAGCACTTTGGGTCGAATCCACCAGCGTGATTCCACCCTCTGAAGCTTCGGTGTAAGTGAGTAGACGAGGCCGGCGAGTTCGTGATCAGCGCGAGGACGGCTGAAGCAGCTGACGACAATCGTCAATGCAACACAGGCCGAGAAGGCGTAAATCGCCGTCCAGAAATTTTGAGCCATTTCGCTCGAATACTGGTGGATCACGAAGATCCAGCCGCCCTTGAGGCCAGTCGGACTGCCTTGCACGAGCGTCAATCCGTGGTGCGTCGCCGCGGCTATCGAGCCATGCCGTTGCGAGCGATCGCGCCGAGATGCCAAGCACTTGGCTTCGGGGTCCGCTCGAAAGTCGTTCTGTTAACTGCAACCAGGCCAAACTTGGGGCGATAGCCATAAATCCACTCAAAGTTGTCGAGCAGCGACCAGTGGATGTAGCTGCGAACGTCGATGCCATCGTCGATGCACTTTTTTACTTCGGCGATGGCTGTGTCGATAAATGCGATGCGCCGGCTGTCATCCTCAGTGCCTATTCCGTTTTCGGTGACATAAACCGGCTTTCCGGTCGCGGCCGCGGCATATCGAATCGTGGCGCCGAGCGCTTGCGGGTAGTACTCGTAGCCCATCTGCGTAAGCTCGATTCCGGGTTCGGGTCCGAGATCCCCATGGAGGCCTGTACGGTTCCTGGAATAGGTTTGTACGCCGACGAAATCGGATTTCGATGCAGCGCTCAGCCAAACGCCATAGGACTCTTTCTGCCGCAGCCGTGCCAAATTGTTCGGGCCCACACCCTGCTCATCTGAGATGGCTAGGGTCACACCGACTGGAAAGTCGCCGGGGCCGGCCTTGATCGCCGCGTACGCCATTTCGTGAGCCGAAAGGTAGTGTGGAAGCGCGATGACTGGATCACCGCTATAGAAAGTGGTGAACTGCTTGGAGCCGGTCGCCATGGCCGCAGCGGCGCCCATCTGCAGCGCCGTTGGCGAGCCGGCGAGTGATTTCTTCCGCCAGAACACGCTCTGCAGAAGGTTCGGTTCATTGAATGTCGCAGCGGCTTCGATGAGATGGCCGAGCCGCGATGTCGCTTTCTCAGCGAAGCGGGAAAAGAGATCGGCACTGTCGGGTGTCGTGAACCCGCCACGAGATGCGAACCATCGCGGCGTGGTGAAATGATTGTAGGTTACGAAAGGAGCCACTCCATGCTTCCGGCAGGTCTCCAGAACACGTTCGTAGTGGTCGAGCTCAGCCTCGGAGAAATTGCCGGCTTCTGGTTCGATACGGCTCCATTCAATACTCAAGCGCAGGCAATTGAACCCGAGCATCGCTGTCAGTGCGATGTCCTCTTCGTAGCGGTGATAGTGATCACACGTGTCACCGGACCGATCGGCAAAGAGAGTTGGCTTTACATTCTCATAGACCCAGAAGTCCGCATTGATGTTGTTGCCTTCGACTTGATGTCCCGCCGTTGCACAGCCCCAAAGAAATCCACGGGATGGAGCACGATCCGTGGCGAACGTTGGGGTTAACCGCGAAATGGTGGAAAGACCGGCGACGCCGATGGCGCCAGCGAGAACGGAACGACGGCTTATGTGTCTATCACTCATGCACATCTTCTCCCTGCGTTTTGTAGAGTTCTTTTGATTGATGCTGAGCGTGAAGGCGCTGTTATGCAGCGTATTGCCGTTCACGGATGGCAGCGTCTCTGGACTTCAGAGCCACTGTCATCGGCTTTCGACGCTGGCAGCAACGCTGGACATCAGAGCATCCAGATCTTGTCTGGAGTAGTAGTAGCCGTTGCGGACCACTGCGTAGACGCGATGGAGGTTCTGTACGCTTTCGAGCGGATTGCCATCCAGTAGGACAAGGTCCGCGTTTTTTCCTGCTTCGACGGTTCCCATGGTCGCTGTGCGTCCGAGAAACTCCGCGCCTCTGAGCGTCGTCATTTGCAAGACGCGCAGCGGCGTCAGGCCAGCCTTTTCGAGTTCATCGAACTCCTTATGCAAGCCGGAACCTACCCACCCTGGGCCTGAGTCGGTGCCGGTCATCATCTTGACGCCGGCATCGTCAAGTGCTTTTACAAGCTTTAGATCAAGATCATATATCTGCTTCAAGGTCTGCTTGTCATCAAGGCTGATTTTGTCGATGAATTTCTGAGTGACGGCGCGCCACAATTTCAGCGAGTCAGAGTCGACGTAACGCAGAGCCGGATCGGCTCGATACGCGGGGTCCTCGGCGATATATGAGCTTCGGAGTTTGATAAGAGTAGGCACTTGCCACTCGCCGTATTCGGCGAACTGTGCTGCCACCTCTCTGCACTTTTTATCGCTGTACGACATAACGATGCGGCGCATTTGATCGAAGTCGCGCGGGGAATCAGCCAATACGGGATTCACCAGGAGCGGACGGAGGAAGTGCGTGACGATCCCTTCGGCGAATGGGATCTTGGGCAGCAGCTTCAGCATCGGAGGCAGCTTGATAGGCACCCTCTTTAGTCCGTCGTCGGTCGCGCAGTTCATCAGGACGTTATCTCCCGGCCCAAGGTGTTCTATCGAGCGCATGCCTGCCTTCGCGGCATCAAGCGCATTGACATCGGGCGGAACGTGGCCCAGCGCCGGGATGCCGACGCGATGGGCTTCATCTAAAACAGCGGTCAGTACCACGGGAGTGACGAGGCCAATCTTGATGAAGTCGGCGCCCGCAGCTGCCTGCTCGTCCACTACTGTTACCGCCGTCTTCTTGTCAGGTGCAATCCAAGGCGTCAGAAAAGCGCCTGGCATAGCGACAAGCTCGGGCTGCTCCGGTCGAATGGGCAACGTTCCCTCACGGCGCTGCTGGAGGAGCACCAGCGATCCGCTCATTTGGCGAAAGCCAGTCACCCCACTCGCGAGCATGAGTGACAAGCTTTCCCAGAGGTGTCCTTGCTCCAGGACATGAACGTGCATGTCGAGGAAGCCCGGAACGACATATTGACCATGCGCATCAACGACCTGCGCTGAATCTGGAATTGGTACCGACCACGTAGGACCGATTGCTGCGATCTTGCCGCCCTTCAGAACCAGGCGAACTCCTGGAGTGAGGTCTCCGCTGCGCACGTCGACGACCGTTGCCCCATCTAGGACGACCACGTTCCGCTGTCGCGCAGTCGACGGTGATTCGTCCTTCAAAAAAGTTCCGCCGCTATTGATGCAGCCCGTGATCGTAGCGATGGCAAAGGCTGCAGCAGCCCACTGCGTGCTAACCATTGAGCGCTCATTTGTATGTTGGACGTCTCGCATGGCTCTCCTGACTACGCAATATCGGCGAGTGCGGCCACCTGAGCGGTCGCCGCGCGGCCGCAATGATGGATGAATTACTCGTAATTGACAAGATTATCAGTAGTGGGCAGGATATCAATATAACTACACGGAGGAGTGGGGCATGTGCCGCAAAACGGCTGCAATGTTTTTGTCTTTGGCGCTTCTGGCAGGTCCTAATACAGGGTGGTCGCAAAGCCCCGGGCTAGGCTCTCCTAGCGAGCTTGTAAAAGGTACAGGTGACAGCGGAGCGCCCACGCCTGCGGCAGATGGCGACGGAACAGAGAACGCCGAGGGCTCATCCGGTTCATCGGCAGAAGATTTGGCGGGATCCGCAGGTGAGCTTGACACCATCCCGGTTGCCGAACCCACTCCTCAGATGCCGGTTGGTCAAGGCGATGAACGGCCGACTGATCAGCTTGCGGAGGTCATCGTCACGGCGCAGCATCGCATCGAAAACGCGCAGAAGGCAGCTGTGCCACTTGATGTTGTTGACGGAAGCGATCTTCAAAACGCGGGAATCGTTGATGTCGCACGGTTGACTGAAAAGGTGCCTGCACTCGTCAGTAATGGAATTAGCAACTTTGTGAGGGGTGTTGGGACCTTTTCCCAACTCGGATATACGGATCCCGCCGTCGCGTTTAACTATGACGGGATCTATATCGGTCGATCGACGTCCACGGTTGGCATGTTCTACGACCTTCAACGCATCGAACTGCTAAAAGGCCCGCAAGGAACGCTCTATGGTCGAAACGCAACCGGCGGTGCTCTGAATGTTCTGCCCGAACAGCCACATATTGGCGAATCGTCGGGATTCCTGAATGCTGGTTACGGAAACTATGATTTTTACAACGTAGAAGGAGCAATTAACGCGCCCGTCGGCGACTCAAGCGCCGTGCGTCTGTCGATGCTGATGACTAGGAACAGCGGATTTAACAACGATGGGACCGCCGACAAGGACATCAAGTCCATCCGCTTGCAGGGAAAGTCCGAATTGTCAGATGACCTAACCGTTCGCCTCGCAGGAGATTATTCGCATATTGGCGGGGTGGGTGGCAGCAATACTTATGTCGGTAGTGCGCAGTACAACAATCAGACCGGGCAATACGATTACACCCCTTCTGGCTTTTCACCGAGCGAAGGTCTTTTTTCGAACGCCTCGCAAGCTTTCCGAACGAACATTTTCTTGTCGCAAGCAGGACGGAATTTCGATCCGCTGAGCCCATATCCGTACAGCGACAACGACTACTACGGGGTGAACGCTGAGGCGACTTGGACGACCGCAATTGGGACCCTAACGCTAATTCCAGCCTATCGTTACTACAAGTCGGATGTCGTAGTCGGCGAGTCGTTTACGCTTGGCTCGGTCGATACGGGAAAACAGGAGAGCGTCGAGGCGCGCCTCGCGGCTGAAGACGTTGGGATCTTCGACTACACGGCAGGGCTTTTCTATTACCACGAGGTCGTCGATTCGGATGGTGCAGTCAATCAATCCGCCGTTTACGCGCGCCAATACTATGAGAGCGAAACGACATCCGGTGCGGCGTTTGCTCAGCTGAGGATGCACGTTACCGATGCCATGCGCCTCGTGGGTGGCCTTCGATACACCAAAGACGACAAGAACTTCTCGGGAGCGACGGACGGGCTCGCGATGGTATGCACCCTAAAGCTTGTGGGTATCGACAGCTGCCCTGCCGGTCAGCTTTTTGAGTTTGTACGAACGCCAGAAGAGCAGCCCTTCGCCGTTCCGGCGCGTGGAGGTCTTCCGACGGTGCAAATCCCAGGGGCCGAGATTGTGATCAGGCAATTTACCGAGGAGCAGGCCAAGCTCAGTAAGGGCAAGGCAACATATCGCGCCGCCCTCGAATATGACCTAGCAAAAGACTCTCTTTTCTACGTCAGTGCTGAAAGCGGCTTTCGATCAGGTGGAATATCTCTCGCCGCCGGCCACGAAACCTATAAACCGGAGAATATCCTGGCATATACCGTGGGCATCAAGAATCGATTTTTCGGCGGCAAGGCCCAGCTCAATCTTGAAGCATTTGACTGGGAGTATAAGGGCCAGCAGTTCAGCCACCTCGGAGCAGACGCGAACGGCAATCTCGGGCTCATCATTCAGAACATCGGAACATCGCGCATTCGAGGGTTAGAGGTGGACGGTAAGGCGCTCCTCTGGCGAGGGATGCACATCGGTACGACAGTGCAATATGTCGATTCCGTTTACAAGGATTTTGAGTATGACTCGCCTATCGTGGATGTCGTTCCCATTCTTACGACCGACAATTCACCGCCGCCGCGACTTGGGTGCCCGTCTACCAATAACCAGGACGGAAAGGCCTACCACGTGAACTGCGATGGACTTCCGGGCTTTAATTCACCAAAATGGACGGTCAATCTGTCGGCATCGCAGACGATTCCGATTGGCGGTTATATCGCGGTTATCAGCGCGGAGACGCAGTATCGAACTGGCTACTTCGTTGGCTTTGAATACTTGGACTTTGAACATCAGGACTCCGCTTGGCGGAGCCAAGCGTCGCTGTCACTGATGCCGGGCGCTGGCGCCTATCTTTGGTCGATCTCCGCCTATGTCCGGAATATCGAAAACACCCGTAGTCTGCAGACTGCCAACAGCCAGAACAACATTGATTCGGTTGCGTACAGCGAGCCGCGGACCTACGGGATCAAGCTTGGTATCCAGTTTTGACAACGAGCCAGCCATCGGAGTGACGTCATTTTTTGAATGATGGTCACGCCGATGGCTCGCTCATCCGCATTGTCTAAATCGTCCGCCCGCGTTCAATGATGGGGAGGGGCCGCTGGGCGACATTTCGAGCCTGCGCAAAAGTCAGACCAAGGCTATGCAGAAATACTGTAGCGGCGCGCTCTGGGATGTCCTGCTTGCTGAGGCCGTATTGATTGAGCGAAGAGTTGGCGTCGCTGTCGAGCTGTAGTTCCGCGGAAATGGTTGCGAGTACACCGCCAGCGATTGCAATGAAGCTCATAATCGGATCGGGTACGTTGAATCTCCCACTGGCGACGCCCGCTTGTATATCGCGCATCAGGCGAACGCCGAGTCCCCGGGAAAGAATTCGGGACGATAGTCCCTCGCGCATAAGAAACTTCCCCCACAGCGGCTCGCGTCGGGCGCGCATCAGTGTGTGGCGAATGGCAATCGAGATGACTTCGGCTGGATCTTTGACGTCGTTCAGCATCTGATCAAGTGCATCGCCGAAGTTCTCGAATACCGTGTCCATTAGCACGGCGTAGATCTGATCGCGAGACTCAAAGTGATTGTAGAAGGTGCCGAAACCGACATCGGCGGCCTCCGTGATCTCATTAATGGCCACGGCGTCCAAACCGCGTTCTGCCATGAGGCGAAATGCGGCTTCTACGAGGCGCTGGCGGGTTTCCCGCTTGCGCCGGGCGCCGCGCGTCTCCTTGCCAGCCTCGATTTCCGAGTCGATCTCCGCCGCAGAGCCGGGCGCCGCGTGGCGTGCGCTTTTCGTTGCTGCGGATGTGGGGCGGTGGCCGCCTCCCTTCTTTGGCTTGGCGCTCGTTGTCGGCATCTTCATTGATCACTTGCAGGACGTTTTCCATTGTAGATCATGGCATCTAAATTGACAAAATTATCATAACTGGATAATGTCTCAGTAACAGTGCTTCATTCGGCTGCGGGCCTGTGCGTTCCGACGGGGGGGCGCCGAGCTTTTTGCCTTCTCGTTCTGGGAAATCTTGATGGACACAAATCCGACAGATGTGGATGTGCTGGTGGTCGGCTATGGTCCGGTCGGAGCAATGGTGGCGTGCTTTCTCGGGCGGTACGGCATTCGAGCGATGATTGTCGACAAGGCGCAAAGTGTCCTGCGAGCGCCCCGGGCAATCGCGCTCGACAACGAAGCCTTGCGAATCGTCGAGATGGCGGGTGTCTCGACGGATGCCTTTGACAAGGTCGTCATTCCGTTCGTGAAAATGCGCAGCCCATATTGGGGGCACTTCGGCACGATCAACACCAGCGGAAAGATCGACGGCCACCCCAAGCTGGTCACCTTTTTTCAGCCGGATCTCGAGCGTGCTCTGAGGGAAAGCGCCGAGAGCTATGGCTGCCTGACGATACGCTGCGGAGTAGAACTACTCGACATGGTCGATGACGGATCGAGTGTCCGCGCAACCTTGAAGGGCGACGATGGGCGAAAGCATGAAGTACGAGCGCGGTTCGTCGTCGGGGCTGATGGTGCGAACTCGCACGTGCGGCGCCTGATCGGCCAGGAGTTCCAAGGCGAAAGCTACAGCGAGGACTGGCTCATCGTCGATGCGCTGGGTGTCAAGAACAATATCGACCATGTCGAATTCATCTGCAATCCACGGCGGCCGACGCCGCACATGGTAGCGCCCGGCGGGCGCACGCGATGGGAGTTCATGCTCGCACCGGGGGAGTCGCGCGAAGAGATGGAGAAAGACGAGTCCATCAAGCGACTGCTCACGCCCTGGGCGGATCCAGACAAACTTACCATCGAGCGTAAGGCGGTCTACCGCTTCCATGCTCGCTCATGCGAGCGTTACAGCAAGGGCCGCGTCTTCCTTGCGGGCGATGCCGCGCACATCACGCCTCCCTTCGTCGGGCAGGGGCTGGTAAGCGGTATGCGCGATGCGCTCAACCTAACATGGAAGCTCACTTGGGTAGTACGTGGGTCGGCAAGTTCGATCATCTTGGACAGCTACGACGAAGAGCGTCGTCCTCATGCGGTCAAAATGATCGGCTTGGCAAAAAAGATGGGCCAGCTCGTCATGCCGCGCAGCCCGCTCAAGGCCATCATCATCCACGGATCGATGCGGCTTTTGCGAATAATTCCTCCCGTCCGACGCTTTCTAGAAGAGTTTGGTCCCAAGCCTCGGCCGGAATTCCCGAGCGGTCTTTTTGTCACCGGCTCAAAGGGGCTCAAGAAGGGCGCGATGCTGCCGCAGTTCTCCGTCGTTGATGCCGACGGAAAGGTGGTTCAGAGTGACGCCGTGTTGGGCCTATCTTTTAGCTTGGTTACGTTCGATGTCGACGTGTCGACCAGAATCAGCCCCGAGACACGTGCAGCCTGGACTGCCATTGGCGGCAACGTTGTCGACCTTCAGTCAAAGACTCCCTCTCGCGCTGGAGGGGGTGCGCTTCGAATCATCTCCGATAACCCGCTTTCGTCCAATGTTCGCGGCGGCTGGTGCGCCGTGATCCGGCCGGACCAGACGATCTTGCATGACGGCCCTATCGAGCGTGTCGACGACATCGTTCGCGAGGCGCTCGATCTTTTAACGCAAACACATGCTCAATCGCAGAGTGCGCTTGGTCCCGCAGCCTGACGCTTTGCATCATCTTTAAAACAGAGAAAGGAGACTGACGTGAAGCTGCTGAGCTACCGGCATGGAGAGCGCCAACACTTTGGCGCTTTGAAGAATGGCGCCATCGTTTGCCTTTCAGGTCAGGCGGACGGCGCGTATCCGGATATTAAGAGTCTGCTGAGCGACGCGAAAGGCATCGATTGGGCGCAACAGGTACTCGCGACACGCGATCCTGACCTGCAGCTCGCGGACGTGAAATTGCTACCAGTCATCCCCAATCCAGGCGCAGTCTGGTGTGCCGGTATGAACACGCACTCGCATTACGACGAGGCCAAGCATCACATGCACCTTAAGGAGAAGCCGGCAAAGCCGATACTCTTCCTGCGGAATACCGCAAGCTTGGTCGGATCGGGGCAGGACCTTGAGAAGCCGGCGCTCGAAAAGGCTTTCGACTACGAGGGGGAGATCGCGTTGGTCATTGGTCGCCGTGGTCGCAACATTGCCACGTCGGATGCGCTTTTTCACGTGGCGGGGTACTCGTGCTTCAACGACGCAAGCGCGCGGTATTATCAGATCAGTTCGTCGCAGATTACCGCGGGAAAGAACGCTTTTCGCAGTGGTGGTTTTGGTCCGGCGCTCGTGACTCCGGACGAAATTGACCTTGGTACGATGCGCATGACTTGCCGGCTCAATGGCCAGGAAATGCAGTCCATGGGCCTCGATGATCTGATTTTCAGCTTCGCGGAACTGATCAGCTTTATCAGCGAATTTGCATGGCTCGAGCCGGGTGACGTCATTGTCACCGGATCGCCATCGGGCATTGGCGCGCTGCGGAATCCGCCCGTTCTGTTGAAGGCAGGCGATCAGGTTGAGGTTGAAGTGACGGGAGTTGGTGTTCTGGTAAACGGGGTGCGCGACCAGAAACTCGATGTGGTCGCGGCGTCGTGACTCAGTCGAAGTTGAGCGTGGCCGAGGGTGAGCTTCTCTGGACGCCGTCGCCGTCTTACGTTGCAGCGTCTAACGTCAATGCGCATCTCGAATGGCTGCGCAAGAATCGTGGGAAAAACTTCACTGACTATCACGAGCTGTGGCGATGGTCGGTGGAGTCGCCGGATGAATTCTGGGCGGCATTGTGGGATTACTTTGCAGTTTTCTCCGACGCACCCTACGAGCGGGTTGTTGACCGGGCCCGGATGCCAGGAGCGAAGTGGTTTGAAGGCTCGCGTGTGAACTACGCTGAGCATCTTCTTCGTCACGAAGTTGGTGCCAGGGACAGGACGGTCTTTTATCACGCAACCGAGACTCGCGCGCTTGAACGAATTAGTTGGCGTGAGTTAGGTCGACAGGTGCGCATTGTGGCGACGCAGCTGCGTTCGCTGGGTGTCCTGCCCGGTGATCGTGTCGTCTCATACATGCCAAACGTACCTGAAACCGCTATCGCGATGATGGCGGCGACAGCAATCGGCGCTATCTGGTCATCGGCGGCGCCCGAGTTCGGCGTAAAGACTGTGGTCGAGCGCTTCTCACAGATTGAACCGAAAGTCCTCTTTGCGGCTGACGGCTATCGATTCGGCGGAAAGGAGTTCGATCGGCGAGCGCATGTGGGAGAAATCGTTGAGTCACTTCCTACGTTGGCAAAGGTCGTCTGGTTGCCATACATCAATCCCAAGGAGGGGCCCGCCGTCGAAGGGGCGACAAGCTGGGCGGAGCTTTTGTCTCATCCCGATATTTCCCGCGATGAGTTTCGTTTTGAGCGTGTTGCATTCGATCACCCGCTTTGGGTTCTTTTCTCCTCGGGCACTACAGGGCTACCGAAGGCTATTGTGCATTCCCATGTCGGAGTTCTCATGGAGCACCTTAAGTTGGTGCATTTCCATGCGAATCTGAAATCGCACAGTGTCATGTTTTTCTACAGCACGACCGGCTGGGTCATGTGGAACATCCTCCTGGCGGCCTTGTTGGAAGGTTCGGCTGTTGTCCTTTACGACGGCTCGCCCGTATACCCGGAGGCCGACTTCTTGTGGAAGCTGGCTTCGGATACGGGGGCGACGAACTTTGGGGTGAGCCCGACGTTCGTCCAGATTATGGAGAAGGCTGGGCTTAGCCCCGGAAAGCGATTTAATCTCTCCGCGCTTGAAGCGGTGCTGATTAGTGGTGCGCCGAGCACGCCAGAGACCTTTGCGTGGTTCTATCGCCACGTAAAGGAAGATCTCTGGGTTACGTCTCAATCCGGTGGAACGGAGATCGCCGGTGGCTTTGTAGGCGCATCACCGACCTTGCCAGTTCATGCGGGTGAGATCCAGACGCGAATGTTGGGGATGGACGTACACGCGTGGGACGACGAGGGCCAGGAGCTTATTGATGAGCTGGGTGAACTCGTCGTTACCAGCCCGTTCCCATCGATGCCGCTTCGGTTCTGGAACGACGTCGACGATCGCCGGTACCACGAGAGCTACTTCGCTGCATTTCCCGGCGTTTGGCGGCATGGCGACTTCATCAGAATCACATCAGCCGGTGGCTGCTACATCTATGGGCGGTCTGACTCCACCTTGAATCGCCACGGCGTGCGAATTGGCACCGCAGAGATCTACCGCGTCGTTGAGCAACTACCGGAAATTGCAGACAGTCTGATCGTCTGTTGCGAACTCCCGGGTGGCAAATTCTTCATGCCACTCTTCATCAAGCTTCGGACTGGCTTTGCACTGGACAACGCGCTCATCGCGCGCATCTCGACGGTGCTGCGCGAGGATTGCAGCCCCCGACACGTCCCAGATCGCGTTCTTGCAGTAGAAACGATTCCGTACACACTGACCGGCAAGAAGATGGAAGTGCCCGTACGCAAAGTGCTCATGGGTTGGCCGCTAGAAAAAGCCGCGAGTCGCGATGCGATGGTGGATTCACGCGCGCTTGACTGGTTTATTCGCTTCGCCGGGGAAGCACCGCTTCGCTGAAAGGGGTTAAGGCGACCGCTAGTCGTTGATCGCCTTGGTGCCTCGGGGACAAAAGAACTCAGGGCGCGGCGTCGCCACGCCCTGAGAAAGGAGTTCAGGAGCCCAATAGCCAATCGCTTCCGCCGCGATAGAGCTCGGCAAGCGCCGGACTCTTGTCCACTACGGTCGCGGGCGAGATTTCAATGCCTAGCTTGTGCAGACTGCTGGCGAGGAACCGGAGCTCTTCCGGGTATTGTTCGAGTCCTTTGTAGAAGACATCAGGCAGCGGCCCCTGGACCGGATCGAGACGATCTCGCTCATAGATGGCTGTGCGCTTGAGGATCTTCCACGATCCATTGCGCCGTTCTACCAGATCAAAGAAACGTGCATACGAAGTCGTGTCGACTTCGCCTGCAGGCGTCTTGGCGCGAAGCATGATCGTGACATTGGTTTCGCTCAGGGCGCGGTCTCCATTGACCTGAATCATGGGGATGCCGACATAGTGCTTTACGATCGCGTTCTTGCCCTTTGACGCGTTCTCGGAAGCGGCAACGAAACCTTTAAAAGGCCCCTGATACCAACTGAGGGAGATCGTGCCATCTTCGTGGAAGGTTCCAAGGAGAGAGGACCACGCCTCCTGATCGCGGAAAAATGTCCAGTTGTTAACGACCTCAGCTATTTCCGCTTTTGCTTCCATCTCGGTATCTCCTCGAAGTCTATGACTACTCAATGTGCTGCAGGCGGCCAATACACATACCGTCGATATCACTACCATCCGCAGAAGTCTCACTGCTTGCTCCCGTGCTGATAAAAAACATCTCGTGCAAATAATATTGACAGTATTATCAGAAGTGCGCATTATATCATCATTGTTCAGCGTGATGTGCGACTAGGTCAGCCCCACGGGCGAAAGCGAACTAAATGCGTAAGGGTCCCGCATCTTCCGGCCACTGAAGTGCGGTGCGAGATATGCACGCACAACTTGGCGCCGCAATCCCGTACACCTCTCGGCGCGCCTCTGCATTGGAGTGAGTTAATCATGACTTCCGACGTTCGTTACCCTGGGTGCGATCCGCAAAGCAAGGCATATCAGATGGCAGGCTCGGTGCGAATCGAGCGTGTTGAGCCGATCATCCGTGCGGACTCCCTGGAGTACATCCTTTTCAATAAAAAGGACCTCACCCGTCAGGCAGATTTTCTGGTCGATTTCGGAATGATGATCGCAAAGAGAACGGATGACGCGCTGTATATGCGCGGGGCAGGCACGTCACCGTACTTCTACGCCGCATTCAATTTCGATCGAGATCAAAAGAAAGGGGGCGACGCGATAAGGCGGGGATATTTTGGGATCGGTTTTGGTGTGAAAAGCCAAGTAGAGCTTGAGCTATTGGGAAGAAAACTCGGGAAAGAAATCGAGAGCGTTGACGGTCCGGGTGGTGGCAATCGTCTTCGGCTTCGTGATCCAGACGGATTCATAGTGGATATCGTGCATGGCAGAACGCGTGTCGAGCGGCTCGAATCTCGCACAGAGCCAGATGTCCTGAATACTCCGTTCAAGAAGAGCAGAATAAATGCGACCGTACGCCGGCCGATACAGCCTGCCACGCTCGAACGGCTTGGGCACTGCGTGCTATCGGTGTCCGACTTCTCCGCCTCTCTAAAATGGTACATGCGCCACATTGGTCTGATTCCGACCGATGTGCAGTGCCTGGAGGACGGCACGCCAGCACTCAGCTTCAATCGCCTTGATCGTGGAAACGAACTGACCGACCATCACTCGTTGGTTCTTGTGCAGAACGTGTCCGCGCACTACATGCATAGCGCCTATGAAACGCTCGATATCGACAGCATCGGGCAGGGACAGCAATACCTGTTCGCGAAGGGCTGGACGCACTTTTGGGGTATTGGCCGGCACATCCTCGGGAGCCAGATATTTGACTATTGGCTGGATCCGGAAGGCGATGAGCTAGAGCACTACGCCGATGGTGACGTGTTCGATAACCAAGCGCCGACAAGCTATCACCCGCTGGAGATCGGTGGACTCTGGGCATGGGGCGCAGACGTTCCGGACATGAAGCCGAAAATGACACCGCGTCAGCTGCTGCGTGTCGTGAAGGCAGTGCGAAGCGGAAAGCTTTCGACGCAGAGAATTGGCCTTATAAAGAAGGCGATGTCGTCCCGCCCAAGGCCATGGGCCAAATAATGCGAAGTAAAAGTGCTTGCTAGTGGTCTGTCGTGCGACATGCACTGCTTTTAACTAACGAACCGTCTTATGTGCTGAACCGATGGTCTGAGATAGACCGATTCTCGGCGAAGACCATGTTGATGGACCCATAAAGTCATTGCCGGAGTACAGGGTGTCTATGTCTTGGCCAGCAAGATATGAATGAAGAGCGAGATCAGCATTCTTCATATCCGGAAATTTTTAAGCATGTCAGCCCTCGTGAGATGCAGGTTATCTATCTTCTGATTCTCGGAAGAACTACGAGGGAAATCGGCGCGCAATTAGGGTTGTCCCCCCATACCGTCAATCAGTACAAGGTGGCCGTATACGAGAAGCTACACGTTAAAGGCGCGGTAGCCCTTGTTCGTCATGCTGTATTGGATGGCTGGTTGGGAGACATCGTATAAGGAAGTTGGGAGATCTTTCGATCTAAAGAGCGGAGAGACGGCAGTGTCGTCGGCGTTGGGGCGCCATGGACGAGCATGTTGGTCGCATGCATTCGAAGCATAAGGGCATGCAGAAGGGGGAGTGCCAGTTACATTGAAGAGGGCCGGTATGAACCTTCGTCATCTACGATATTTCGTTGCCGTCGCAGAGGAACTGCACTTCGCTCGCGCAGCGGAGCGTTTGCACATCGAGCAGTCGCCCCTGTCGCGGGCGATCAAGGATCTGGAATATGACCTCGGCGTGCAGTTGCTGGAGCGCTCGACTCGCAGCACGCGATTAACCTGGCCGGGAGAGGTATTTCTCGACAGCGCCAGGCGCGTTCTCGTCGCGGTAGAGCAGGCCAAGGCAAGTGCAAAGGCTGCTGCGTCAGGCTATCGCGGCACGTTGCGGATCGCGCTATCGGAAGGCATTGCGCAACCTCGATTGGCGACTCTTCTGACGCAATGCCGAGAGGAAGAGCCGGACGTTGAAATCAGATTGTTCCAGGTCCCGCGCGCCGATCAGATCAAGGGTTTACGTAGTGAGCTGTACGATGCCGGATTCGGCAAGTCCACCGATGTTGGGGACGGCATCGTAACCCAACCCGTCTGGCGCGATCCGCTGGTACTTGCAGTCCCCGCGCGGCATCCCCTGCTGGGCCACAAGCGCATTCCTCTCGACGAGGCGTTGCGTTACCCGCTAATCATCTGCGACCCCGAACTGTGCGAGGGCTGCTGGCAACAGATCGAGCCGGCGCTGCGGACGGTCGATGCCGTGCCCGTCATTGCCGAACGTGTCGCGTCGGTCGATCTCATGCTGACGCTGGTTGCGGCCGGCTACGGGCTGGGATTCATTACGACAGCACGGGCCGCAGTGCTCCGGCATCCGGATATTGTGTCGCGGCAGCTCGCCGGGCGTTCGCTGATGCTGACCACCTATTTGTTGCGGCCCGACAACGAGCCTTCGGAGCAACTGCAGCGCTTCATCCAGCGCGTGAGTCCGCCGGAGACGTCGTCACATGCGGCGCCGATTTGATCAAGCGAAGGTGAAGTGATGAAGCACGTTTCGATACTCCTCCCTCTTGTCATGCTTGCCGCCTGTGGGGTTTCGACACCCGCAGACACCGTGGATTCTCTCGTGGCTGATCCGCAACGGCTCAAGGAAGTGCAGCGTCTCTGCAAGGAAGATCACGCCAAGATGGGCGACGCCGTCTGCGTTGCTGCCGCCGTGGCGAACCGCCGGCGCTTTGTGGGTGACGGCACGGGCAAGTACACGCCGTCGTCGACATCACAGCATTGAATGTTCAGATACGCCGGAATGTGCCACGCATTGCGTGAATGTTCGCTGCTTTTCTGTAGCCGGTATTTTTTTGCTTTGCGTCAGTTGTCTCCTGAAATCGATCTTTGACCCTCGCTGATCCGGCGCCGAGTCTCGTGGCGGCGGTGCGCTGGTATGCGTGCCGCACGGGCTCGAAGCGGAGGCAGGGATGCAAGGTGGCAGCGTGTTGCTTGGGCAGGTGCTGGCGGTGTTCGGCATCGTCATCGCGGCGACCTGGGGCGCGACCCAGTGGACGGCCGCGCAGCTCGGCTATCAGTGGCGCCTGGGTGCACCGTGGTTCGACTGGCTTGGCGTGCCGGTCTATCGTCCGTGGCAGCTGTTCGAGTGGTGGTATTGGTTCGATGCCTATGCGCCGCGCGTGTTCGTGCGCAGTGGCGCGGTCGCGGCCGGCGGCGGCTTCGTGGCAGCCTTCGTTGCAATCGGCATGTCGGTATGGCGGGCGCGGCAGTCGCAGCTCGTCACGACCTACGGCTCGGCGCGTTGGGCCGGGCCGGCCGACATTCGCGCAGCGGGGCTGACGCTCGCAGCTGGTGTTCTTCTCGGGCGCCAAGACGGCGCGTACCTGCGCCATGACGGTCCCGAGCATGTGATGGCGTTTGCGCCGACGCGCTCGGGCAAGGGCGTCGGTCTGGTCGTGCCGACGTTGTTGTCGTGGACGGGTTCGGCGGTGATCCACGACATCAAGGGCGAGAACTGGCAGCTCACGGCCGGCTGGCGCTCGCAGTTCTCGCATTGCCTGTTGTTCAATCCAACCGACGCGCGCTCGGCGGCGTACAACCCGCTGCTCGAAGTGCGGCGCGGCGCACACGAAGTGCGCGACGTGCAGAACATCGCCGATATCCTGGTCGACCCCGAAGGCGCATTGGAGCGCCGCAACCACTGGGAGAAGACCAGCCACGCCTTGCTGGTCGGCGTAATCCTGCACGTGCTCTATGCCGGCGCCGACAAGACCCTGCGCGGCGTCGCCAACTTTCTCTCCGATCCGGCGCAGCCGTTCGAGCGGACGCTGCGGCGGATGATGACGACGCCGCACCTCGGCGAGGCGCCACATCCGGTCGTGGCGTCCGCGGCGCGCGAGGTGCTCAACAAGTCCGACAACGAGCGCTCGGGCGTGCTGTCGACGGCGATGAGCTTTCTCGGGCTCTACCGTGATCCGACCGTGGCCGAGGTCACGGCGCACTGCGACTGGCGCATCGCCGATCTGCTCGATGCGGAGCATCCGGTCTCGCTGTATCTCGTCGTGCCGCCGTCCGACATCAGTCGCACGAAGCCGCTGATCCGCCTGATCCTCAACCAGATCGGCCGGCGCCTCACCGAATCGCTCGATGGCTCCGATGGCATCGCGCGGCGCCACAAGCTGCTGCTGATGCTCGACGAGTTCCCGGCGCTGGGTCGGCTCGACTTCTTCGAGTCGGCGTTGGCGTTCATGGCGGGCTATGGCTTGCGCGCGTTCCTGATCGCGCAGTCGCTGAATCAGATCGACAAAGCCTACGGGCTCAATCACTCGATTCTCGACAACTGCCATGTGCGCGTCGCCTTCTCCAGCAACGACGAGCGCACGGCCAAGCGCATCTCCGACGCGCTCGGCACGGCGACCGAGCTGCGCGCGCAGCGCAACTACGCGGGCCACCGGCTCGCGCCGTGGCTCGGGCATCTGATGGTGTCGCGCCAGGAAACGGCGCGGCCGCTGCTGACGCCGGGCGAGGTGATGCAGCTGCCGCCAGACGACGAAGTCGTGATGGTGTCGGGCCATCCGCCGGTGCGGGCGAAGAAGATCCGCTACTACCGCGATGCGAACTTCCGGCGGCGCGTGGCGTCGCCGCCGCGGCTGGCGGCAGGCCGCTACGCCGATCGGCCGCCGCTGCGGGCCGACGACTGGAGCGCTCTGGCGGTTCCGCCGGCGCCCGAGGTCTCGGAGCAGTCCAATTTTTCGGATCTCGACGACGGCGGCCTGCGGCAGCAGCCTGAACTGGCGGAAGTGTCGCTGCCGCTACCGGAGCCTGTCGTCGACGATCTGGCCTTGCTCGACGACGACGATCTGCCGTTGCCGCTGCCGGCACAGCGCGAGCCGCGCCTGCAGCGCAATGCGCGGCTCGCGGCGCTCGATCCCGACGACGGCATCGCGCTATGAGTCGCGCGCGCCTCAACCTGTTCATCGAGCCCGAGCACGCCAAGCGGCTCGATGAGCTGGCCGTGCGCAAGGGCGTATCGAAATCGTCGATCGTGGCGCTGGCGCTGTCGACTTGGCTGGCGCCGCAAGGCGGCGATCCGCGCGAAGCGATGATGGCGCGGCGGCTCGATCGGCTCTCGCATCAGTTTGATCGGCTGGAGCGTGATCAGAACATCCTGATCGAGACGGTGGCGCTGTACGTCCGCTACTTCCTGACCGTCAGCGTGCCGGTGCCGGAAGCGCATCAGGACGCGGCACGCGCACAGGGCCGCGCGCGCTTCCGGCAGTTCGTCGAGCAGCTCGGCCGCCATCTGATGCGCGGACACAGTCTCGTGCGCGACGTGGCCGAGGAAGTGAGTCCTGATCAGCGCGAGCTGTTCGGCGCGGAGAAGCGCAAGGCGCCGGAGGAGGCGTCGTGAGCGCGGTGCTGCGCGAATCCGCATCGGTGGCCATGGACCGGCGCATTCGCATGCTGCGCACAGCGATGGGACCGGCGATCGCCGCGGCGCTCGACGATCCCGACATCGTCGAGGTCATGCTGAACCCGGACGGCTCGCTGTGGGTGGACCGGCTCGGCAGTGGCCGCGAGCCGCTCGGCATCTCGCTGTCCGCGGCCGACGGCGAGCGCATCATCCGCCTGGTCGCGGCGCATGTGCGCGCCGAAGTGCATGCCGGCAAGCCGCTGTTGACGGCCGAGCTGCCGGAAACCGGCGAGCGCTTCGAAGGCGCGCTGCCGCCGGTGGCGCCGGGCCCGGCGTTCGCACTGCGCAAGCGTGCGGTGGGCGTCATCAAGCTCGACGGCTATGTCGCCGACGGCATTCTCAGCGACTGGCAGGCGGCGTTTCTGCGGACTGTTGTGCGCGAACGCCAGAACCTGTTGATTGCCGGCGGCACCAGCACCGGCAAGACCACGCTCGCCAACGCGCTGCTCGACGAGATCGCGGCGACGGGTGATCGCGTGCTGATCCTCGAAGACACCGTGGAGTTGCAGTGTGCGGCGCGCGACCACGTGCCGCTGCGCACGCGTGCCGGCGTCGTGACGATGGCCGAGCTGGTGCGCTCGACCTTGCGCTTGCGTCCGGATCGCATCGTCGTCGGTGAAGTGCGCGGCAGCGAAGCGCTCGACCTGCTGAAGGCTTGGGGCACCGGCCATCCCGGCGGCATCGCCACGATCCATGCCGGCTCGGCGGAGGGCGCGCTGCTGCGTCTGGAGCAACTGATCCTCGAAGTCGCGGTGACGCCGCCGCGTGCACTGATCGCCGAGGCCGTCAACGTCATCGTCTTCATCGCCGGTCGCGGCCGTGCGCGCCGCGTGCGCGAGATCGCGCGCGTCATGGGTTACGACGAGCGCGGTTACCGGCTCAGCACCGAGCTGATCCTTTCCTCCTCAGCTGTTTCGACGCTTGCCGGAGAACCGTCATGACGCATGCCCGCATTTCAGTAAATCCGCTTCGGCGCTTGAGCGGGGCTTTGCTGCTGCTGCTCGCAGCACCGGTCGCACAGGCGGCCGGTACCAGCATGCCGTGGGAAGGACCGCTGGAGGCGATTCTCGAGTCGATCCAGGGGCCGGTGGCGCGCATCATCGCCGTCATCATCATCATCACCACGGGCTTGGCCCTGGCGTTCGGCGATACGTCGGGCGGCTTTCGCAAGCTGGTCCAGATCGTGTTCGGCTTGTCGATCGCGTTTGCGGCGTCCTCGTTCTTTCTGTCGTTCTTCTCGTTCTCGGGTGGAGCGCTGGTATGAGTGACAACGACACGCCGGGTTTCGAAGTGCCGCTGCACCGCTCGCTGACCGAGCCGATCTTGCTGGGAGGTGCGCCGCGCACGGTGGCGATCGCCAACGGCACGCTGGCCGCCGCCGTCGGCCTGGGCCTGCAGCTCTGGGTGCCGGGCCTTGTGCTCTGGCTCGTCGGTCACTCGCTGGCGGTCTGGGGCGCGCGCGTCGATGCGCAGTTCCTGCCGGTGTTTGCGCGGCATCTGAAGCAGCGCGCGCTGCTGGACGTTTGAGCCGTGCTGAAACTCGCCGAATACCGCCGCCGCCCGGCGCAACTTGCCGACTGGCTGCCGTGGGCCGGTCTGGTTGCGCCGGGCGTCGTGCTCAACAAGGACGGCTCGTTCCAGCGCACCGCGCGTTTCCGCGGTCCGGATCTGGACAGCGCGACGGACAGCGAACTGGTCGCGGTGTCGGCGCGGCTCAACAATGCGCTGCGCCGCTTGGGTTCGGGCTGGGCGCTGTTCATCGAAGCCGAGCGCCGCGAAGCGGTCGGCTATCCGGCATCGGTGTTTCCTGATCCGCTGTCGTGGCTGGTCGACGAGGAGCGGCGCGCGCTGTTCGAGGAAGCCGGCCGGCACTTCGAGAGTGCCTATCACCTGACGCTGCTGTACCTGCCGCCGGAGGAAGCCGCGGCGAGAGCGGCCCGGTTGCTCTACGAGAATCACCGGCCCGGCGCGGCGGACTGGCGCGAGCGGCTGGAGGCGTTCGTCGCCGAGAGCGAGCGCTGCTACGGGCTGCTCGAAGGCGTGATGCCGGAACTCGCCTGGCTCGACGACGACGAGACACTGGCCTATCTGCATGGCTGCGTGTCGACGCGCCGCCATCCAGTCACGGTGCCGGAGGTGCCGATGTATCTCGACACGCTGCTCGCCGACGTGCCGCTGACCGGCGGTTTGGCGCCGCTGCTCGGTGATCGGCACCTGCGCGTGGCCTCGGTGCGCGGGTTTCCGACCTCGACGTGGCCGGGCCTGCTCGACGAGCTGAACCGACTTGGCTTTGCCTATCGCTGGTCGACGCGCTTTCTTTGCCTCGACAAGTCCGAGGCTGAGAAAGAGCTGACGCGCCTGCGTCGGCACTGGTTTGCCAAGCGCAAGAACGTCCTCGCTCTGCTGCGCGAGACGGTGTTCCAGCAGGAGAGTCCGCTGGTCGACACCGATGCCGCCAACAAGTCGGTCGACGCAGATGCGGCGCTGCAGGAGCTTGGCAGCGATCAGGTTGCGTACGGCTACGTCACCGCGACGGTGACGGTGCTCGACGCCGATGCGGAGGCGGCCGACGACAAGCTGCGCCGCGTTGAGCGCGTGATCCAGGGCCGCGGCTTCGTGACGATCCCGGAAACGCTCAATGCCGTGGATGCCTGGCTGTCGTCGCTGCCCGGACATGCCTATGCCAACGTGCGCCAGCCGCTGGTTTCGACCCTGAATCTCGCGCATCTGATGCCGCTGTCGGCGGTCTGGGCCGGGCCGGAGCGCAACGCGCATCTCGACGGCCCGCCGCTGGTCGTCACGCGCACCGCCGGCGCGACGCCGTTCCGGCTGGTCACGCACGTCGGCGACGTCGGGCACACGCTGGTCGTCGGGCCGACCGGCATGGGCAAGTCGGTGCTGCTGGCGACCTTGATGCTGCAGTTCCGGCGCTATGCGGGCGCCCGCATCTTCGCGTTCGACATGGGCCGCTCGCTGCGTGCGACGGTCCTCGGCTTGGGCGGCGAGCACTACGATCTCGGCGCCGACGGCACGATCGCCTTTCAGCCGCTGGCGCGCATAGATCGCGAGTCCGATCGCGCCTGGGCCGCCGAATGGGTCGAAGGCCGATTGATCCAGGAGGGCGTTGCGGTTGGCCCGGCGGGAAAGGACGCCGTGTGGTCGGCGCTGTTGAGTCTGGCCAGCGCGCCGGCCGAGCAGCGCACGCTGACCGGCCTGTCGGTGCTGCTGCAATCGAATGTGCTGCGCCAGGCCTTGCAGCCGTACGTGCTCGGCGGTGCGCACGGCCGTCTGCTCGATGCGGAGACCGACCGGCTGGGCACGGCGGCGGTGCAGGGCTTCGAGATGGAAGAGCTGATGGCGAGCCGCGCGGCGGTGCTCGCCGTGCTCGGTTATCTGTTCGCGCAGCTGGAGAAGCGCTTCGACGGCGCGCCGACGCTGCTGGTCCTTGACGAGTCCTGGCTGTTCCTCGACGACCCGGTGTTCGCGGCGCGCATCCGCCAGTGGCTGAAGACACTGCGCAAGAAGAACGTGAGCGTCATCTTCGCGACGCAGTCGCTGGCCGACATCAAGGACTCGGCGATCGCGCCGGCGATCATCGAGAGCTGCGCGAGCCGTATCTTTCTCGCCAACCCGCAGGCGCTGGAGCCGCAGCTGCGGATGGTCTACGAGGGCTTCGGCCTCAATGCGAGGCAGATCGAGATCGTCACGCAGCTGCAGCCCAAACGAGACTACTACTACCAGTCGCGCTTGGGGAATCGCGTGTTCGATCTCGGCCTCGGACCGATCGCGCTGGCCTTCGCCGGTGCGGCAGGCCCGGTCGATCAGCGCGACATCGACGCACTCTGCGCGTCCACCGCTTCTTCTGAATTCGCACCGGCCTGGCTGCGCCGTCGCGGCTTGGGCTGGGCGGCCGAACTGCTGTCCGCATTTCCGCATGCCGAGGAGAAAATGCCATGAAGAAGGCTGCATCTGTGAGCGTTGCGATCGTGTTGGCCGTCCTGTCGTCGGCGGCGCAGGCCCAGTGGGCGGTGATCGACGCCGGCAATCTGGCGCAGAACGTGTTGATCGCCGCGCGCACGATGGAGCAGATCAACAACCAGGTGCTGCAGCTGCAGAACGAAGCGCAGATGCTCGTCAACGACGGCCGGCAGCTGACGTCGCTCGATTTCAATGCCCTGAGCCAGCTGCGCGCGACGCTGGCGACGACCGATCGCCTGCTGGCCGAGGCGCAGGGCCTGGCATTCAACGTCTCGCAGCTCGACACGGACTATGCGCGGCTGTACCCCGATGCCTACGGCGCCGGCACCAGCACCCGGCAGATGGCCGACGATGCCCACGCGCGCTGGCAGAACGCGCTCGACGCGCTGCACACGTCGATGCGCCTGCAGGCGCAGGTCGTGCAGAACCTGCCGGCCGACGAGGCGACGCTCGCTGATCTCGTCAACCGCAGCCAATCGGCGGTCGGTCAGCTGCAGGCCACGCAGGCGACCAACCAGCTGCTCGCGCTGCAAGCCAAGCAGACGATCGACGCGCAGCAGCTGCGCATCACGCAGGATCGCGCCGCCGCCGCCGAGCTCGCGCGGCAGGCCGCGGCGCAGGCACGCGCGCTGGAGGTGCGCCGGCGTTTCCTGGGTGACGGCACGCCCTACACGCCGCAAGCGATCGCGTTCTACTAAAGGGCCTGCGTCATGGACGACCTGTCGGTCATCGACCGCTTCCTCGACGTCTTCTCGCGCTATATCGACTCGGGCTTCGGTCTGCTGCACGGCGAGGTCGCGTTTCTGACGGCGACACTGGTGGCGATCGACATGACGCTGGCGGGCCTGTTCTGGGCGATGGGCGGCGAGGACGTAATTGCGCGGCTTATCAAGAAGACGCTGTACGTCGGCGCCTTCGCCTATCTCATCGGCAACTTCAACGCGCTGGCCGGCATCGTGTTCCGCTCGTTCGCCGGACTCGGCCTGCTGGCGTCCGGCTCGGCGCTGACGCAAGCGCAGTTCCTGCAACCGGGGAGGCTCGCCAAGGTCGGCGTCGACGCCGGCGCGCCGATCCTGCGGCAGATCGGCGAAATGACGGGCTTCCCCGAAGTGTTCGCGAACCTCGATCCGATCGTCGTGCTGTTCATCGCCTGGCTCGTCGTCATCGTCAGCTTCTTCGTGCTCGCGGTGCAGCTGTTCGTGACGCTGATCGAGTTCAAGCTGACGACGCTGGCGGGTTTCGTGCTCGTGCCGTTCGCGCTCTGGAACAAGACCGCGTTTCTGGCCGAGAAGGTGCTCGGCAACGTCGTCTCGTCGGGCATCAAGGTGCTCGTGCTGGCGGTCATCGTCGGCATCGGCTCGGGGCTGTTCGGCGAGTTCCGCATCGCGCCCGACGAGCCGTCGCTCGACTACGCGCTGGCGGTGATGCTGGCGTCGCTGTCGCTGCTTGGTCTCGGGATCTTCGGACCGGGCATCGCGACCGGCCTGGTGTCCGGCGCACCGCAGCTCGGCGCCGGCGCTGCGGCCGGCACGGCGCTTGGCGCGGCGGGCCTGGCGGTCGCCGGCGGCGCGGTGGTGGCGACCGGCGGCGGCGCGGTCGCGGCCGGTGCGCGCATGGCGCCCGGTGCAGCGCGCGCCATGGCCGGTGGCGCGGGCAGCGTCGCACAGTCGACGGTATCGATGGCGCGCGGCGCGCGCGAGGCCTATCAGATCGGCGCGAGCACCTCGGGCGCCGGTGGCCTGCGCGCGGCCGGTGCTGGTCTCGCGAACGTCGCGCGCACCGGCGCCTCTGCCGCCGGCGAGCACATTGCCGCCGGTGCCAGGCGCATCGGCGAGACATTCCATGCCGCTGCTTCATCTGGTTCGACGGCCGACACGGCGCCTGCGGCAGCGCCGGCCTGGGCGCAGCGCCTGCAGCAGCGGCAGCGGCTCGCGCACAGCGCGTCGGTTTCGGCGCACGTCCTGCGCTCGGCCGACCACGGTGGCGGCGGCACCGGCCCGAGCCTGCGCGATCCGTCGCACGACTGAGGAGAAGCGTCATGCGATTCAAGCGTGCACAGCTGCGGTATTCCGAGACGCCGGAACCGGTGACGCCCTATCAAGCGGCCGGCCAAGCCTGGGACCAGCGGCTCGGCAGCGCGCGCGCACAGGCCGCGAACTGGCGGCTGATGGCGTTCGGCTGTCTGCTGCTGGCGCTGTTGATGGCGGGTGGTCTGGTCTGGCGCTCGGGGCAGTCGCTGGTGACGCCGTACGTCGTCGAGGTCGACAGCGCGGGCGAGGTCCGTGCGGTCGGCGAGGCGGCTACGCCGTACCGGCCGGCCGACGCGCAGATCGGCTATCAGCTGGCGCGCTTCATTACGCTGGTGCGCTCGCTGTCGATCGATCCGGTCGTGGTGCGCCAGAACTGGCTCGATGCCTACGACTACACCACCGACCGTGGCGCCGCGACGCTCAACGACTACGCGCGCACGCACGATCCGTTTGCGCACGTCGGCCAGGAGTCGGTAACGGTGCAGGTCACGAGCGTGGTGCGTGCCAGCGACTCTTCGTTCCAGCTGCGTTGGACCGAGCAGCACTACGTCAACGGCGAAACGTCGAGCGTGGAGCGCTGGACGGCGATGTTGTCGATCGTCGTCCAGCCGCCGCGCACCGAACAGAAGCTGCGCCGCAATCCGCTCGGGATCTACGTCAACGGCCTGTCGTGGAGTCGTGAGCTCGATGCCAGTGAAGGAGCCAGAAAGCCATGAAAGCGTTTTTCCGTATTTGTGCCTTGTCGGTTTTGCTGACGGGCTGCGCGACGCAGGGTCGGCCGCCGCCGGCGATCACGCTGGACGAGCCGGTGCAAGCGCAGCCGGTGCCGGAGCCGCCGAAGCCGGTGGAGATCGTCGAGGTGCCCAAGCCGCTGCCGCTGCCCGATCAGCTCAAGCCCTTGCCCGACGAGGCGCCGCCGCCGGCGCCGGCGACTGGAGACGACGTGACGGCACGCATCGCGCAGGCGAACGCGCAGGCGCGCGTGCCGCCGGCGAAGGACGGCTACGTCAACGCCGTGCAAGTCTGGCCGTATTCGGACGGTGCGCTGTATCAGGTCTTCACCAGCCCGGGCCGCGTCACGACGATCGTGCTTCAGCCCGGCGAAGAGCTCGTCAACGTTGCCGCCGGCGACACGGTGCGCTGGATCGTCGCCGACACGGCAAGCGGCAGCGGCGCCGAGCGACGCGTCAACGTGATGGTGCGGCCGACCCGCGCGGGCATTCGCACCAATCTTGTCATCGTCACCAACCGCCGCAGCTATTTTCTTGAGCTTTCGGGCACCGAGAACACCTGGATGGCATCGGTGTCCTGGGACTATCCGAAGGACCGCATGCTCGCTCTGCAGAAGCAGGCGCGGCAGGCCGACGCGGCGGCACCGATCGATACCGGCTTGTCGCTTGAGCGCATTCGCTTCCGCTATGCGATCAGCGGCGACGCGCCGTCGTGGAAGCCGCTGCGCGCGTTCGACGACGGCGAGAAGGTTTACATCCAGTTTCCGGCCGGCATCGCGCAGGGCGAGCTGCCGCCGTTGTTCGTGATCGGCGCGCAGGGTGACGGTCAGCTCGTGAATTACCGCTACCGGGCGCCGTATTACGTCGTCGACCGTTTGTTCGGGGCAGCGGAGCTGCGCTTGGGCGGCGACAAGGCGGAGGTCGTGCGCATCGAGCGCACCGACGGCGTCGTGAAGAACGGTGGGTCATGAGCACGGAGGCCGCGCCGCCGAAGGCCGATCCCGAGAGCCTGTCGTTGCGCGCATCACCGCGACCGGTAATGCGACTGAGCCGGCGCATGCTGGCGGTGCTCGCCGGCAGTCTCGCCGCGCTGGTGCTCGGCGCAACGCTGTGGTCACTGCGGCCGCGCGCGCGATCGGCTGACGCGCCCGCGGCGTCCGAGCTCTACAACGTCGACCGCGTCTCGCGCGCCGAGAATCTCGACGAGCTGCCCGCGAACTACGCGCAGCTGCCGCCAAAGCCGGTCGCGCCTCCCGCTCTGGGTGAGCCGCTGCCGGGCGATCTGGGCCCGGCCGTCGTGCATGCACGCTCGGCGGGCGTCGGCAGATACGGCGGATCGGCCGGGCCGGACGAAGCCGAAGCGGCGCGACATGGGGCGTTGTTCTTCCGTGCGGCGAATCAGGCTTCGCGTGCTGCTGGTGCTGCTGGTGCTGCTGTTGGTGCCGCGGCTAAAGCTGAAGAATCAGTTCTCATGCCGTCGGCGAACCTATCGCTTGGTTCGACTGCGGTGGGGCCAGACACTCAGACGGCTGATCCGACGACGGTGCAGAATCGGCAGGAACAGAAAGAGGCGTTTCTGGCCAAGGCCAGCAGCGGCGGCACCCGCAGCTTAGGCGGTTTGCAGTTGCCCGCCTCGCCGTATCAGGTGATGGCCGGCACGGTGATCGCCGCGGCCCTGATAACAGGCATCCAGTCGGATTTGCCGGGCGACGTGGTGGCGAGCGTGACGGAGCCGGTCTACGACACGGCGACCGGCCGCTTCGTGCTGATCCCGCAGGGATCCCGATTGCTTGGCCGCTACAACAGTCAGGTGAGCTACGGGCAGAGCCGCGTGCAGGTCGTTTGGAATCGCATTGTCCTGCCCGATACCTCGTCGTTCGAGCTCGACAACCTGGTTGGCACCGATCCGGCGGGCCATGCCGGCCTCGAAGACGGCGTCGATTGGCACGGGGATCGCGTGTTCGCCGGCGCGGCGCTGACGACGCTGCTTGGCGTCGGCGCCGAACTGGCCGCACCGGAGAACCGCAACGACGGCAACCGCGTGATCGTCGCTGGCCGCGATAGCGCGCAGGATTCGGTCAACCAGGTCGGCCAGGAGATGACGCGCCGCAATCTCAACATCCAGCCGACGCTGACAGAGCGGCCTGGCTTGCCGGTACGCGTGATCGTCCATCGCGATCTCGCGCTGCGACCGTACCAGCCGCTGTTCTTTCAACGAGGAGAATCGCCATGAGCACGACGGGCAAGCTGCGGCTCGGGCCATTGCCGAAGGCCGAGACGGTAAAGCTGACCATTGGACTGACGGTGGCGCTGAAGGCCGAGCTGGATCGCTATGCGGCGCTGTATGCGCAGACCTACGGCGAAGCGGTGGATGCGGTGACGTTGATCCCGGATATGCTGGAGGCATTTATGGCTCGGGACAGGGGCTTCAAGCACACCGGCTCGCAGCGTTCGAGGGGATACAGAGAGACGCCGTCCCAATGATTGCAAATGTTTCACTAGTTTTCTGAAAATTGTTATATAAACAACAATATAAGTTAATTTTCCTGTATGTGGGCAATATGCGGTCCTCGCGCGAACGCCGAACGGCGGCGAAGATAGCTTGGCACAGCCGCATGTTGTTTCAATGATGAGACGCTACGAGCAATGCCAATTTACTTAGACGGACACGCCACGACACCAATCGCACCGGAGGCCCGGGACGCGATGATGGCCGCGTGGCATCGCGTCGGTAACGCTGGTTCACCGCACTCTGCTGGCTTGCACGCATCTGTCTCGGTTGATGCTGGGCGCGCCGCCGTGGCTAAGCTCATCGGAGCTGATGCGTCCGAAGTTGTTTTTACGTCTGGGGCCACCGAAGCCAACAACATAGCAATACTTGGCGTGGCAGGGCGTATGGGTTCGGCGGACCGCCCACGTATCGTCGTATCGGCAATCGAACACAAAGCTGTGCTGGAGCCCGCCAGATCCCTCCGTTCAAAAGGTTTCGACGTTGTTGAAGCTCCCGTGGATCGTCAGGGCAGGATTGATCTCGATGTGTTGCGTACGCTCATCGATGATCGAACGCTATTAGTCTCGATCATGGCAGCCAACAATGAAACCGGCGTCCTTCAGCCGGTGGCTGAGGTTGCAGCGATTGCACGAAAGACAGGCGCTCTTATTCATTGCGATGCGGCTCAAGCGGTAGGGAAACTTCCCCTCGATGTGTTTGAGCTCGATGTGGACTATTTGAGCTTATCGGCGCACAAGCTCTATGGGCCGTTGGGTGTCGGCGCACTCTATGTCTCGGCGGCCGCCCCAAGGCCGAATGCCTTGGTTTTCGGCGGTGGGCAAGAAGGTGGCTTGCGTGCTGGAACGCTGCCGGCACCGCTCTGTGTCGGGTTTGGAGTTGCCGCTGAGCTCGCCGCTCGACGCTTGGCAGCGGATGCTATACACGTGCATGGCCTTAGCGAGCGGTTCCTCCGTGGCCTCAAAGCGCGGCATGTTTCTTTCAGCTTAACCGGGGGGGGCGCCGAGCGCCTGCCGGGTAGCACCTCCTTGATGGTCGAGGGAATCGATGGCGAACAGCTTGTCGATAAGCTCGGCCGAGATCTACACATATCTACGGGATCGGCATGTAACTCCGGTCAAATACAGCCATCGCATGTATTACGCGCGATGGGGCTTAGCTCAACAGAAATGAAGTCGAGCGTGCGGATCTTGTTCGGCCGGTACAATTCAACCGAAGATGCGGAGGCGGCGGCCGGGCTATTCGCTGCAGCTTGTGCTGCCTGATCCCTTGCCACTGGTGGAGGCCACCAGTAAGCTCCCTTCATGAGGGATACATTCGAACTATGGGAAGGGCGCGGTCAATTTGCAGGGCACGAGACCTTTCCGCTGCGTCTGCTGTGGTTAAAAAAATCCTACGATGCCGTCCGAGGCGGAGTTCCGATTGGAACATTCCATGAACCTGAGGCAATCGTGCGCTTCGGTGTGGGGCGCAACATGGCGGTTTCGATGCGCTATTGGGCGACCGCGGCGGGGATAATACACGACTCCAATTCTGCATTAATGCCGACAGAGCTCGGCGACGCCATCTTCGGCGACAGCGGTACTGATCCTTTCATCGAGCGTACAGCGACACTTTGGCTCGTCCATTGGAATTTCGCGTCCGAACCATCGTTGACCACGACGATTTTTTTTGCTTTTAACGGAATTTCCGGTACGGAATTCGATGTCGCGTCAATCAACAATGAATTAAGTGCCGTCGTTAACGCCCGCGGATGGCGGGCGGCTCCGGTCACTTTGCGACGCGACATCGACGTGTTCCTTCGTAGCTATGTGCGTAGGGATGACATAGATGTCGAAGATGCTGCCGAGCCCTTGCTTGCAGAGCTTGGCTTGGTTCGTGACATGCGGCCGGGTGCTTGGTTCGAATTCGTTCGCGGCCCCAAGCCTACCTTGCCCAACGCGGTATTCGCGTATGCACTCGGCCAATTTTGGCAGCGGAACTACCCTGCATTAGCCACACTCTCTGCCGAGCAGATCTGCTACGCCGTGGGTTCCCCGGGCCGCGTCTTCAAGTTGGACGAAGATAGCGTGGTGAACCACCTAATGCGACTCGAGGAATTAACTGGCGGAGTATGGGCCTGGACTGATACAGCTGGTCTGCGACAGGTACAGCGTCGAGGTCAGCTCGATTTAATGCAATTGCTTTTGAACGCCTATCCGCCACGGCCGCAACGTAATCGCAGACGTGTAGCATGAGTACGCTCGCCGACCATGTCACCATTGAGCGCCGCTTTGCGCGCTCGGCGCGTCTCGACGCCGATCTCAAAGGGACCCCCCCTTTGGTCGGATATGTACTTCAGGCCAGCACCCACAAGGCCTTAAGCGCAATGGCTATGGCGCAGTGCGAAACAAAGCAAGGCGCTTATACCTGGACTGGACCCTACGGTGGGGGAAAATCGAGTGCAGCACTGCTGGTAGGGAACTTGGTTGGCGGTAAGAGTAGCGGCCGCACAATCGCGCGGGAGCTGGCAGGACAGGAACTCTCGACATTGTTTGGTCAAGCGTTTCCGGATCGCGGTAAGCAGCGCTGGACGGTCGTGGCAGTGACGGGAAGCCGTTCGGATATGAGCGAGGCGATTGTCGAAGCTTCGAAGGAGACCTTGTCTTGGGACAAAAGGACGCTCGTTCGTGCGCGCCGAAACAACGCGGGGCTCGCCGGTGCGCTTGTGGAATCTGCCAATTCGCACGCGGGCGTTTTGCTCATCATCGATGAGCTTGGAAAATTCCTCGAGCAAGCGGTTGCGAATCAGGGCGATATCCACGTCCTTCAAGATCTAGCTGAATTCAGTTCGCGGAGCGGCGGGCGCCTCGTTGTCATAGGCATTCTGCACCAAGCCTTTGATCAGTATGCCGGCCGTTTGTCGCGTGAGGCGCGGCAGGAGTGGGCGAAAGTTCAAGGTAGGTTTCAGGACATTTCCTTCCTCGCGGGTGCTGACGAAACAGTCGCTTTACTCGGCCGAGCGATACAGGTCGACTATCGGCCAAGGCAAGCCGCGGCTCTTGCTGCGGCCGTAGCGAAAGCTGTCGCCGCTCGTAGACCCACAGATGTCGGAGTGCTCGCCAATGCATTGGCGGATACGTGGCCGCTAAACCCAGTGACGGCCTTACTGCTTGGGCCTGTATCGCGGCAACGCTTCGCGCAGAACGAGCGGAGTGTCTTCGGGTTTTTAAGTTCGGCGGAGCCACATGGATTCGTCGAATTTTTGAAGAGTGAACCAGCAAAGTCGGTTACGACATACGGTCCGGACCGCCTATGGGATTATCTTGCGACGAATTTTGGAATGGCATTGGCGTCCGGACAGGACAGCGCGCGGTTCAGTCTCGCTTTCGAGGCGATAGATCGAGCTTCGGCAAAGGGCGGCTCGCTGCATGTCGCTGTTGCGAAATGTGCCGCGGTTATCGAGTTCTTCCGTAATGGTTCAGGCGTTGCGGTTGCGGCTGAGTTTTTGGCAGCTTCGCTTCCGTATGAATCACCCGATAAGGTCCGGCGGGTGATTGATGACTTGGTCGAGTGGGCGATCTTATTGCGCCAGCCCCGGCTCGGCGGCTTTGCAATTTTTGCCGGAAGCGACTTTGATCTCGATCAAGCTTTGGACAAGTCTCGTACAGCGCCGTCTGCAGACGACCTTGCAACGCTGCCTCGACGTGTAGGCTTGCCATTCGCTACAGCAAAGAGACATTACTTCCGCACGGGGGCATTGCGTGCCTTCGATATCGTCCTTCAACCCTTCGGCGTGAATGATTTGGATGAGGCGTTAGTGTCGCGTCTCCATTCGCGATCGATTTGCGGCAGTGGCTCGATGTTGTTGCTCTTGGCTGATACTTCGTTGAGTCACCAGGATGCCCAACGTAGAGCCCGAGCAATTGCAAAGGCGATGCGTTCAAAGGGCGTAATTGCCGCTGTTGCCGCGGTCCCAGCAGAAAATCGTTTGCGCGATACTGCGGCCGAAATCTTGGCATTGGAGCGGGTGGTCAAAGAGCACCCGCAACTTCAGGGAGATCGGATTGCGCGACGAGAAATTGCTGCTCGGCGATCGAGTTACTTAGACGCCATCCAGCACGACCTGCGTGAATCTCTCGACGAAGCAGTGTGGTCGCTCGGCCCGACCGGAGAAAGTCTTCAAGAGACGCTATCCGTAGTAGCAACGGCTTTGGCCGATGCTGCATTTCCGATGGCTCCGCATCTCAAAAGTGAGCTCGTCCAACGTGATCGACCATCATCTAGTGCGATGGCAGCGATCCGTGAGCTAGGCCATGCGATGTTATCTGGCGAGTCGAAAGAAAATCTTGGGCTAACTGGATATCCTGCCGAGATGGGCCTGTATCTCACGCTCATACAGCGATTCGGTCTACACAGGGAGGCTGAGCCCGGCGTCTACCGGTTCATGGCGCCCGATAATTCGGAAGACGGTAATAGCCTACAGCAAGCCTGGAACGTTTTTGAAGAAAGTTCGGAGTGCACATTAGACGAAGTGTATGCGACGTGGTCTAAAGCGCCATTCGGACTGAAGGCTGGGGTTATGCCTATTCTCTCGCTAGCGAGCATTCTCTCTCGGCGAGAGCGGCTCGCAATATACGTTGATGGCGTATTTCAGTCACAAATTACGGACATTTTCTTCGACAAGCTGCTACAGAATCCGAAATCGATTCGTCTACGAAAAATCGATCGAAGCGTACGGGAGGTTGGGTTGCTTGCCGGGCTTGGTGCGGGGCTTGGCATTGCGCACGAACCCACTTCTCTCGTCGTTGCACAAACCTTGTTTCAGCGATTCCAGACGCTGCCAATCTACTCTCAGCGAACACGCAATTTATCCGAAACGGCATGTGCTGTTAGAGCTGTCGTATTGAAGTCGACTGATCCGGAAGCGCTGCTCTTTCAGGAGCTGCCGAAGGTGAAGTTTGAAGGTGATCCTTCAACCGCAGTCGTTTCGGCCCTAAGCGAAGCGGAGCGTGCGTACGATGCCCTGCTGTCCGAGCTCACTTACAACTTGAGCCGTGTCCTAGGGGTCGATGCTGTGACGTTTACCGGAATCGCGGATCGAGCCGAAGTCGTGAAGGGGCTGACGAACGATTTGCGCTTCGATGCCTTCGCTATGCGGGCAGCTCAGTTCGAGCGCGGCGAAGGCGATATCGAAGGGCTTGTAAGCATGTTCGTTCACAAGTCCCCGTCCAATTGGTCTGATCGTGATCGCGAGCAGGCATTGCTCGAATTGGCAAGATTCGGTCGGCGCTTTCGTGAGGCCGAGGCACTCGCTGTTGTTCGTGCTCGTCGATCAACGACTGAAGCACTCGCTTTGGTGGTTGGTCTTGATCCTAATACGCCGGCTGTGGTGACCAGTTTCGAGCTTACAGACCGCGAGAAGAAACAGGCTGAGGGTCTCGCAGAACGCGTTCTCGATCTGCTCGAATCGAAAGGCGGAAACAGAACAATTCGGCTTGCGGCACTGGCACGAGCGGTCGCTAGCCTCGCGGCCGATGCTGAGCTGGAGCCCGCATGAGCGCGCGCGAACGGCACATTCTGGGATTGTCGGGTGGACGCGACAGTGCGGCGCTCGCGGTTTTCATGCGCCAGACCCAGCCGCAACTCCCCATCGAGTATTTCTTTACCGATACCGGGAAGGAGCTGCCAGAAGTCTATGACTTTCTCGATCGCCTCGAAGGATTTCTCGGCTGCCGAATTGTGCGGCTCAATCCGGATAGGGACTTCGATTTCTGGCTTGCCGAGTATGGTCATTTTCTGCCGTCACCGAAGACACGTTGGTGTACTCGACAGTTGAAGCTCCGGCCTCTTGAACGCTGGTTACGGGATGATCTAGAGAACGGGACAGTCGTCAACTCCTACGTCGCCATTCGTGCAGACGAACCTGCACGAGAGGGTTATCAGTCTACGCACCCCAATATGCACGTTCACCTGCCTTTGAAGGAAGCGGGTATCGATCGTGCAGGCGTTGTAGATATCTTGAGGGATGCTGATGTTGGGGAGCCGGCCTACTATTCTTGGCGTTCACGGTCGGGATGCACGTTTTGTTTCTTCCAACAGAAGATCGAATGGGTGCGATTGTCTCGGCAGCATCCTGCGGCGTTTGAGGAGGCAAAGGCATATGAAAAGAACGCCAAGGAGCACGGCTCGCCCTTTACTTGGAGCCAAGGCGAGAGCCTAGACGAACTCGCACAGCCGGACCGTGTAGCAAGTATAGAAGCCGAGTATGAGAAAAGACGGCTCAGGTTTCTCGCGCGAAGAGTGAAGAACCCACTTTCCGCTTTGACTGTACAAGACGACGAAGAAAGCTACAGTGACAGCGCGGAATCGGCCTGCATCATTTGTCACAAGTGAAGGGCAATGGTTCTATCACTAGGGAGGTGGTCATTCAGTGTTTAAAGTTACCGCCCGCACGGTGCTAGAACTCGGTGCTGAGCTCATTAGTTCTGACATTATCGCTTTTTACGAGTTAATCAAGAATGCCTTCGACGCGAATTCCAAGTCGGGAGCTGACATTCGATTTAATATCGTCCTGAGGCGGAATGAGTATTTGCGTGTCCGAACTCGTGCGCTGACAGGAATCGCCGATGAAGCTCAAAAAGCTACGAAACGCCGCCTCGAAAATGAACTTTTAGCGGAGCTTAAAGGTGCTTTGTCGTCGCATCTCGATATCAGTGCGGGCATTGATACGGTGGCTGCGTTTCAGAAGTTGATTTCCTCTGCGGAGGATGTGCCGAGTTTCATCGATAAGCTCGATGAAGCGTATCGATCGTTAAATGTCATTGAAATAAGCGATACAGGCTCCGGAATGTCGATGTCGGAGCTGACTAATAATTACCTCACAATTGGAACACCCTCGCGCAAGCTTGAAGTGGACCGTGTCATTGCTGCAGGAGGAAAGAAAGCACCTTACTTAGGAGAGAAGGGTATTGGCCGACTTTCTGTGATGAGACTTGGGGACTGGTTGCGCTTAGAAACAGCTCGTAGCGAAGATGCATATCTAAATATTCTCGAAATTGATTGGCGGCTCTTTGATGATCTCAACGCTATGGTCGAGGACGTACCTGTAGAGCCCAAGAGGGGGGCGCGCAAGGAGGCGGCGCAATGGAGTGGGACGCGGCTAACCGTCGGAGACTTGGCCGAGGACTGGACGGAAAGAAGAGTGCGAGCTGCTGCTGATTACGACTTCGCGCGCCTAACAGACCCGTTTGTGGATCCGAAATCGAAGCCTAGAATTGCGTTGTATTGGAACGGTTCGCGTGTTGCGATTCCTTGGATGGATCGAACACTCACTGAACACGCGCATGCCGTATTCAAGGGGAAATACGTCAGTGAGGGGAAGGAACCGACACTTCAAGTGCGGATGGAGGCCTTCAACCTTGGGTTCAAGCATCCTCACGAGGTTGATACAGTCACACTGACATTGCCCGATCTGGAAGGACTACTTTCGGGAACCTCACAAGAAGTGCCACTATCGGCATTGTTTACAGTCGGCTCTTTTGAATTCGAAGCGTACTGGTACAACCGTCGATACCTTGTAGGAATCGATACCATTGGTAACCAGCGCGCAGTGCGAGAGCTGCAGAAGAAATGGTCTGGAATACTCCTGTTCCGAGATGGCTTTCGGGTCTTCCCATATGGCGATGATGAAGACGATTGGCTCGGACTTGATCGCAAGGCTTTAGGACGACCGGGATACGTCTTGAACAAGGCGCAGTTTGTCGGCCACGTACAGATATCTCGCGGACGAAATCCTGGACTTGTCGATCAGACGAACCGGGAAGGACTTCGGTCAACCCCGGAGCAGCAAGTATTTATTGCGGTTCTCCAGCATGTGGTTCGTGACATGCTGTGGGATTTCTTTCGCGACGTTGATCAACGGCATCGCAAGTTGCCATTGGACCTCGGGGACGTAAAAGCCGAGATCAATCGACTAGAGACGCGTGCGAAGTCTGCCCTCTCCCGAGTCCGTAAGCTGGTCCCTAAGGATGAAGTTGAAGTCGTAGAGGACCTGCAACATGCATTCACGGAATTCCATGATTTATCGACAAAGGCTCAGCAGCGAATAGAGGAGGTAGAAGCAGACAGTCGACAAATGGTGCAGATGGCAGGTGTTGGGCTAATGGTTGAAGTAGTCGCCCACGAGTTGGCGAGGGCATCTGAAAGTGCATTGGAAGCTCTGGAAGCGTTGCGTGGAAAGGAAATGCCGGCGGAAGTTCGTTCAAGGCTAGAAACCTTGCGGGCGGAGATGAAAAGCGTCTCTAAGCGGCTGCGAGTGCTGGATCAGCTCAGTGTCTCGGGCCGTCAGCGTTCGGAGATATTTGATCTCGGGGAGCTCGTTGATGATCTAAAAGAGGGACACGCGCCGCAGTTTCGCAGGCACAACATCATGCTGACGGTTGACAAGCCAAGCGATCCGCTGCGGCTGAGAGCGGTTAAAGGAATGGTTGTGCAAATTCTGGAGAACTTGCTCTCGAATTCGATCTATTGGACGCAATTGAGGGCCGGTCGTGAATCACGTTATGTCCCTACCATAACGATTCGAATCGAGATGAATCCTCCGACGATTTACTTTCGCGACAATGGACGAGGTATCTCGCCTGAGCACCGCGAGAAGATTTTTAGACCATTCTGGTCATTGAAGGAAAAAAGCAAACGTCGCGGATTGGGATTATTTATTGCGCGAGAAAATGCGACGTATTTAGGAGGACGGCTAACCCTATCGGATTCTGCCGACGAGCAGACGGAGCGCTTGCATGAATTCGTTCTCGAGCTTCCAGAAGGGTTGGCAGTGAAATGAGCGTAAAGGAACTCCTTGCACAGCGTAACTTGACGTCGGCGCTGATTGTTGATGATGCCTATGACGCGGCACCGCGCGCTGAAGATCTAGTCGCGGATGACGACGCTTGGGCGAATTTTATTGCCGATATCGGTGATGACGCCGCGCTGCTGCGAGAGGCGTTCCCGAAATTTGACGAGCTTGATGCCACGGCCCTTCGTCGCTCGGATGAGTTCGTGGCAGCCGCGTACGGTTTGAAAGGTAAGCTGAGAGAGGAGCTTTGGAAGCTGCTCTTTGACGCCTATGAGCAGGGGGCCACCTCCGATCGCGGATTTCTCACTCGACTGGAGGACGCGCTTAAGGCCCTTGGTGTGGAGGTGCTGACAGCTGGGAGGACGGTCCCGGAGAATGGGAGCCAGCCAAGCATCATATTCGCCGATTTGTTCCTCGGCGCTGCGCAATCTGATCCCGACATGGAACGCTCGCTTGAGCGATTGAATGCCCTGATGAGAGGCAGAGAGGCCAATCCTCCGCTTGTGATTCTGATGTCACGAAGCAATTTGTTGGAGGACAAGAAGGTGCATTTTCGAGACAGCGCAAAGCTGCTCGGGGCCATGTTTCGTGTCTATAGCAAGCTGGCCCTTCTTGAAGGTGCGACGCTGGAACGCACTTTGGAACGGCTGGCGTTGCATCACATTGATGCAAAAATTGTTGCAGGGTTCGTGCACGCGTGGGATGCGGGACTTAAAGCTGCGGCTGAACGATTTCTCAACGGAATTCGTCGACTCGACCTCTCTGACTATAGCCAAATTCGACAAGTGTTGCTCAATTTTGATGGCCAACCGTTAGGCAGCTATTTGCTGGATGTGTTTGACCGGGTCCTTCAACATGAGATTGAGGGCGATGCGATGACGATAGCGGCGGCGGCGGCATTAAACAGAATCGATACAGAGCTATATCCTCCTCCTTACATCGCCGGATCAGCGGATTTGCAGGATCTTGTGTATCGCTCGATCTGGCAACATCCAAAACGGCTCGAGGTCGAAGCTAACGAGAGTGGAGCACCGGTGAGTTTCGGAGACGTCCTGCTCCGACGCTCAATTCTCGATCCTCAGTCAGCAGCGGGTGCGCTTGAAGCAGATGCTCTTATTGTGCTGACTCCTGCTTGCGATTTGGCGCGTGGGAATGGCGCTAAGCGAATCATGTTAATGGCGGGCTCGCTTGCTGACTTGACGCCAAAGACGTGGACGTACAAGGGGGCAATGGTCAAAACACCGATCGTTGTTCTTCCGTCTAAGAAGCGCATGTGGATTCAGTGGGATGTTAAGGACGTTCGAACTCTTCTTCCGGACGAGATCTCGCAACTTTTGGCGCCTGATAGTTCTTATTCGGTCCCTTTACGTCTTCGAGAGAGTCATGTGCTTGAACTTCAGCAAAAGTTGCTTTCGGACATGGGGAGGGTCGGTCTAGTTACACAGATGCCGGCTACGTTCCCGGTTAGCGTCGCGGCTTTCACGGTTGGCACCGACGGTGTGCTGCAATCCGTCGCGCTGCCGGCGGCTGAGCGTGATGGCGGGGTTTGCTTTTCTGGGCGGGATTCGGACTCCAATCCAATGACACGCCTAGTATTGACGGATGATGTCGTAGATGAATTATTAACAGCTATCTCTAGGCTGGACGAGAATACACTTCATACGAAAGCACGCGATACGCTCAAGAAGTTGAAGGCGTCGGCGTCATTTGCAATAAATCTTCAGCGTGGAGTCGATGCCCCAGACGCGAACAAATCGAATCTTCAACAACTCAAGGCACGGTGGGTCGAAGACGGCAAGTCTATGTCGGAGACAGTGGGTATGATCGTGCGGAATCCTCCTAGTTTGGAAGACATTAAGGGAAACTTACTCAACCAGTATGGCGCATTAGTTTTAGTCCTCCATGACTCTGAACAAGGCGCTGCGCTGGTCAGCGCTCTGGCAGAAGAAAGTACGATAGAAACTGCTTCAGCGGCCGGAGAGGGGGCGATGGATGTGCTGCCGGAGAGCTAATTGAAGAACTCGGATGACGGATAATTAATGAGTCCGTTAGAGCGCGGGTTGCCTGTCAAAGAATCGAAGCGCATTCACTCGCCGCTTTTTCGCGGTGTCATTGTTTGGTAACGAGCCAGTAATAACTTTTGGCGATCGGTGATACTGCTCGCTTGAGGTTAATTGTCCTCCGAAAACGCATGCGAAAGGCAGAGCGACTCTTCCGACGGCTTGGTGCCGGCGGCGGAGTACGTTCGCATGTCTACTGACCATCAACGTTATTCGACAACGAACCAATCCGAAGCAATACACAGCTACGCAGCGAGTCATGGGCTGGCGGTCGTCCGGACGTATACCGACGACGGCAAGAGCGGATTGGACATTGGGGGCCGAGATGCACTGCGCCGTCTACTCGAGGATGTTCAGAGCGGACGAGCGAATTTCCGGGTCATCCTGGTTTACGACATAAGCCGCTGGGGGCGATTCCAAAACGCGGACGAAGCGGCGCACTACGAGTATCTGTGTACGAAGGCCGGGATTCGCGTCATTTATTGTGCAGAGCCGTTCGAGAACGATGGGTCGTCACTGGCCACCATCGTCAAGAACGTCAAGCGTGCGATGGCCGGCGAATACAGCCGAGAATTGTCGACAAAGGTGTTTGCCGGGCAGTGTCGCCTTGTGCGCTTGGGATTTCATCAGGGAGGTTCAGCCGGCTACGGTCTCCGGCGAGTGCTCCTGAACGAGCACCGAGCCTCCAAAGGCGAACTCGGTTTCGGAGAACACAAGAGCATCCAGACCGACCGCGTAGTTCTCGCGCCAGGACCGCAAGGCGAGATCGATACGGTTCAACGCATCTATCGCGACTTCGTCGACCTCGGCATGAACGAGCGCGAGATCGCCAACGCGCTCAATGCGGAAGGCCTCTCGACGGATATGGCACGGCCATGGACGCGGGGAACGGTGCATCAGGTGCTGACGAATGAAAAGTACGTCGGCAACAATCTCTACAACAGAACTTCGACCAAGCTCCGGCGGCGGACCGTGCGCAATGCGCCGGAACACTGGATCCGATGCGAGGGGGCGTTCCAAGGCATCGTCTCGGTCTCGCTGTTCCAGCGAGTTCGTGAAATCGTCGAGCAGCGTTCGCGCCGCCTCGATGATGCGCAGATGCTGGCTATGTTGCGTACGCTGCTGGACCGTGCCGGGGCTCTCTCCGGTCTCATCATCGATGAGCAGGACGATATGCCCTCCAGTACCGCCTACCAGAATCGGTTCGGTGGACTGGTGCGGGTCTATGAACTGATTGGGTACACGCCCGAGCGGGACTATCGCTATCTGGCGATCAATCGTGCTCTGCGTGCTTGGCATCCTCAGGTGCTGGCGGAGATCGTCGAGCGCTTTGAAGGTGTTGGGGCGGAAGTGAAGCGTGACGCCGGCACTGATCTGCTCACGATCAACGACGAATGGACGGCGTCGGTGGTCGTGGCTCGCTGCCAGGCGACGGCCGCCGGCAGTTTGCGATGGAAGGTGAGGTTCGACACGGTCCTTTCGCCGGATGTCACTCTCGCGGTGCGGATGGACCGCAGCAACTCTCTGGCAAAGGACTACTACCTGATCCCCCGGCTCGATACTGGCGCTTGGCCGCGACGTCTCGGCGAAGACAACAGCGCCATCATCGACAGCTACCGATTCGAGACTTTGGACGTACTCGGCAAGTTGGCCGAGCGAGTTTCATTGAAGGAGGTTGCATGACGCAGGTTACGCATACGCGCGAGCGCGTCGAGATGATTCGCATCGACGAAATCCATGTTCTCAATCCGCGTACTCGCAGCAAGAAGGGGCATCGCGAGCTCATCGACAACATCCGTGCGGTAGGGCTGAAACGCCCCATCACCGTAAGTCGAAGAAGTGCGCCCGCCGCAGGCCGGCACTACGACCTGATATGCGGGCAAGGACGCTTGGAAGCATTGCAAGCGCTGAGGCAAACGGAGATTCCTGCCTTCGTCCTCGATGCCACCGAGGAAGACTGTCTGGTGATGAGTCTGGTGGAGAACGTCGCGCGACCGCAACACCGGCCTATCGACCTGATGAAAGAAGTGGGCCGGCTCCGCGAGCGCGGCCACAGCGATGTGGAAATCGGCCAAAAAATCGGCGTCACTGCTTCTTGGGTCAACATGATTGGAGGGCTTCTGGAACGCGGTGAAGAGAAGCTGCTTTCGGCGGTCGAGACGGGACTGATTCCGTTGAGCATGGCCACCGACATTGCGCGGAGTTCGGAATCCGAGATCCAGAACCTGCTCGCCGAAGCATATGAGCAGGGCTTTCGCGGCAAGAAGCTGACGACGGTCAGGCACTTGCTGGAGCGAAGGGCGAAGCGGCACAAGCTTGTGCGCGGCAATCCGCTTGGGGGCGGCAAGCACAAGAGGAAAACAATGACCACTGCGGATCTTCGTCGACTGTTCGAGCGTGAGGCCGAAAAACAGAGACTCACGATCAAGAAGGCTAGCTTCACCAGCAACCGGCTGATCTTCGCAACCGAAGCCTTGAAGGAGCTGATGGCGACGCCGGAATTCTCGCGACTGCTTCGAGTCGAGCGACTGGATTCGTTGCCGAGGCTGCTGCAGGACCGTATCCAGAGCGGAGATCGCCCATGAAACAGGCCAAGAGCTTACTGCCTCAGGACGATGATGTTGCGGCTACGAAATCCGCTTTCCTTTCCGACTGCGTGCGGGTGCCGATCGCCAATCTGATGCCTCTGAAGACGATGCGACCTTCGGTGAAGAGCAGTACCAAGTATCTGCAGATACTAGCATCGGTTCGCGAGGTGGGCCTCGTGGAGCCACCGGCGGTGAGCCCGGTGCCTGACCGGTCCGGTCATTACTTTCTTCTCGACGGACATCTCCGCGTCGAGGCGCTCAGAGACGTTGGCCAAACCGTGGTGGATTGCTTAGTTGCAATCGACGACGACACTTATTCGTACAACAAGCGGATCAATCGCCTGTCGGCAGTCCAGGACCACAAGATGATCGTCCGGGCGATGGAGCGAGGCGTTTCCGCGGAACGTCTCGGAAAGTCCCTGGGGCTTTCGCCTCTGACGATCACCCATCGCTTCCGCCTGCTCAATGGCATCTGCGACGAGGCCATCGAACTGCTCGCGGATACCTCATGTCCGGGTAAGGTGTTCACCATCCTTCGGCAGATGAAGCCACTGCGGCAGATCGAAGCCGCCGAGTTGATGACGGGCAACCGGAACTTCTCGGTCATGTTCGCCAATGCCTTGCTGGCGGCGACACCGGCGAATCAGCTGGCCACGCCGCCCAAGGTGGCGGTCGAGCAGGTGTCGGCGGATTCAATCGCGCGTATGGAGCGGGAGCTGGCGGCGCTTCAAATGCAAATCAAGATCGTAGAAGACAGCTACGGCCCGGATGTTCTGCACCTTACGGTCATCAAGGGGTATCTCGCAAAGCTGTTGGCCAACGCTGCGGTGGTCCGCTGGTTGGCCAAACATCAGCCCGAATACTTGAAGGAGTTTCAGAGCATCACGGAGATGAGCGGTCTGGTAGCTGAGAGCGCGATCAGAGAACGACAAGAAGCCTGAGCCCTGAGACTTTCGCTGCTGAGGCGCTGGTTATGTTCAATCTTGCGGTTATCAGAGCTGAGGACATCAGGGCCGATGCCGAGCAGCGAGTGTCAAGCGCCCCCGACGTTCCCAGCGTTACAGTAGCGTGCGAATTCCCGTTGATTACGAGAATGCGGCGAGGAATCAGGCGTGCGCAGTCTCAGGTTCGGCAGGCGTCACTGATAGACGCATGCCAACAGCATGAAGCACTGCCAATAACGTCTTGAGTGTAGGATTCCCTGTCGGCGACAGCGCGCGATAGAGTGCTTCGCGGGTAATGCCCGCCGCCTGAGCAATGGTCGCCAGCCCGCCATAGGCTTCGGCCACATCCCTCAAAGCCAACAGGCCGACAGCGCGATGTTCTGGATCATCGAGCTCTTCCAATGCGGCCTTCAGGTACTCGGCAGCGAAGGCGCGATCTGCCCGCAGTTCTTCGATTGTGGCCTCAACGTGAGAAATCGAAGCTGTTAGCTTGCGCTTACTCATGTATTTCTCCGCTTCCAGTCGTGCCAATACTCTTTGGCCCGTCGTATGTCCGCATCCTGAGCTCGCTTGTCACCGCCACATAAGAGGATGACCACAGTGGTGCCGTGCCGGGCAAAGTACACGCGGTAGCCGGGACCAATGTCCTCTCGCAATTCCAGAACGCCTTCTCCGACAGGCTTGACGTCACCGAACATGCCCGCAGATACGCGACGAAACCGGATTTCCAACTTGGCCCGGGCACGCGCATCGCGTAGGCCGGCGAGCCAGACGGTCAGCGGGATATCACCAGTGGCGAGCTGATATCGACGGACCTCAATCACGGTCGTGCCTCCATTGTAACTTATAAGTTACAGTCGTCAACATGTCCGGACCTTCACGCCGCAGCCTCGGCCGGGGCCGCCGCGTTTATAGCGAACGCCGTCCCGAGGAATGGAATGTCGGATTTCGGAAAATGCGGTTCTGGTCCCGATGCCGGTGTACGCTGGCGGCAACAGTCCAGATAGTCGGCCCAATGTTGAAGCATGGCCCGTCGTTCCGATTGATATCGGTGGCGGTTGTAAGCGGCGCGGATAGGGTCCTTGGGCGCGTGCGCCAGACAGAGTTCGATGACATCCGGGTTTTCGCTGATGCTATGGAAGTACGTGCTGAACATGGCGCGCATTCCGTGGGGAGTTCCCTGCTTTGCGAATCCGAGCCGTTCAAACACTGCGTTCAAGCTGCGATTGGCCATTGGTCTCTGAGGATCGCGACGATTCGGGAAGAGGTGCACCCGATTGGGTTCGGAAATTTCACGGAGGCGCTTTAACAGGTCCATCGCCTGGCGCGACAGAGGCACCCAATGGGGCGCGCCACCTTTCATGCGGTCTGCGGGTATCGCCCATTGCGCTCGGATCAAGTCGAACTCGGTCCAACGAGCCTCGATCACTTCTGCTTTTCGGCATGCGGTCAATAGCAGCAAGAGCATGGCGATCCGCGTCAGCTCGGTGAGCGCTGTGTTTGCCTCCAAGGCTCGGAGAAACTCACCGATGCGATGGTCTGGCAAGGCAGCATAGTGTTGTTGCCGACGTCTTCTCATTACCCGCAGCGGCGGTGTCGGGTTCTGGTCGATCAGGCCGCAGTCGATCGCGTGCTCGAAGATTCCGAAGATGTAGCCGCGTAGATTGCGGGCGACTTCGGGAGCACGCGCCTCAACCCCTTTCAGAACTGTCGTGAGTTCCAGACGAGTGATTTCCTGGATGGGGCGATTCTTTAGCTTGGGCAGCAGATCATTGGTGATCTCGCGGCTGCGCTGTTTGATGGTGGCCTTGCGCAAGGACGCCTCCGTTATTGCTCTCCATCCGGCAACCATTGTCGAGAAGACTCCCGTCGTTCGCTCAAGATCGGCCTGCTTTCGCGATTGCTCTTCCCGCCGGCGAGCTGCTACAGGGCTGATGCCCTGTGCCACCAGCTTTCGGGAATCTGCATGCCGTTCTCTTGCTTCGGCCAAGCTCACTTCAGGGAAAGCGCCTAGCGATTGCTTGCCTTCAATGCCGCGGATTCGAAATTTGTAACGCCACAGCTTCGATCCGCTGGGCTGCACCAGCAGATATAGGCCTTGTTGGTCGCTCAGCTTGTATGGCTGCGCGCGCGGCTTTGCTGACTTGATGCCGAGGGTCGAAAGCATGCCGAATCTCCAGCTGCGAGGCCCCCAATGAGGCCCCCAGAAGCGCGCGATGACTAGGGACGTTCCGAGACATCGCGAGATCGTCCTTTCCCTCAAATGCCTGATTCAGATGAATCTTAGGAGAGAAAAGTGACGTAGTGAGATTCTATGAAGCGTCGCTACGAGGACCAGGTGGCGATGCGCATCGGCAAGTTCGGATCGGGACAGGGCGCTTGATTCTAGGGCGGATCGGTCGCTGCGATCGGCGCCGGCGGCCAAGGTTAAGAAATGTAAAGCGCCGGCGGATGAAACAAATGCGTCAAGCCCGCTACCTAGCATCTGCCGCTCGATACGCCGTAGCGGCTTCACGCTGGCCGTGACGGCGACCTTACACCCCACGCTGAACGAGGGAGCGCATGAACAAGCAGCCGTCGCAGGTATTCCGTAAATCGTCCAAGGCCCTGGCCGAGGCCTCGCTGGTCGCCGCGATCTGCATGGTGGCGGCCTGCAACAGCACCCACGACAAGACGCTCGCCGGCGTGGTCGCGGCCAGCGCCTACGTGCCGGGCAGCACGACCGGCGATCCGACGATCAAGGCGGGCTACTACAAGGGTGCGACCGTCTTCCTCGACGAAAACGGCAACGGCGTGCTGGACAGCGGCGAAGACTCGGCGACCACGGACGCGACCGGCAAGTTTTCGCTGAAGGTCGATCACAATGCCAGCGGCCAGCTTGTCGCCGACATCACGACGTCGGCGATCAACACCGCGGTCAACGCGGCCGCGCCCAGCCATCTGATCCTGCGTGCTTCGGCGGCTCAGGTCGCCGATCAGGGTGAGGACAAGATCGTCATCAGCCCGATGTCGAGCGAAGTGCAGCGTCTGGTCGAGGCCAACGGCAGCAGCTATGCGGCCGAGAAAGCCAATATCGCCACGCGCCTCAGCGTGCCGTTCAACAGTGCCGCCGCCCTGAGCGTCAGCGGCGCGGACGCGCTTGCCGACGTCAACACGCTGAGCGGCAACGAGCAGGCAGCCGTGCTGTTCGAAGACAACGCCCTGACCAATCGCTACACCTACGCGACGACCAAGCTCGACCGCGGCGACAAGTATCCGGATGCGCTCGCGGTCGCCGGTGGCGACCCGACGCTCGCCGACACCGCGGGCATCACCTCGGGCGAGACCATCCCGGCCGATACGCGCACGACCATCACCTTCGCGCAGGCGCAGCAGGCCGCCTTCAACATCGAAGGTGTGCCGGCCTACGACAACATCTTCATCATCATCGAAGAGAACAAGTCGACGGATGCCGTCGCCGGCAACCCGCGCGCGCCGACCATCAACGACATTCTCGACAACTACAACAAGCTGTCGACCTACTACGCGACCAGCAACCCGTCCGAGCCGAACTACACCGCGCTCGGCGGCGGTGACGACTTCGGCGTCACCGACGACAACTGGTTCGGCTGCGGCGCCAGCGGCCAGTACGCGCCGACCGACGTCGCGTTCGCCGGCGGCACGGCTTCCGACGGCCAGGTGATCCCGGCGTTTGCCGCGCTGCCGCCGGCCGACAGCGCGCGCCGCGCGGGCTATTCGCCGACCAGCGCGACCTGCGGCGACGCGCCGACCCAGGGCGCCGTCCACAACATCCCGGGCGACAACCTGTTCACGGTGATGTCCAAGGCGGGCATGACCATCCGCACCTACAGCGAGTCGATGAATCCGGGGCAGGACCCGCGTGCCGACAGCATCGCCGATCCGGCCGTGGTCGGTCTGTATGACGAAACCGACGGCGACGGCACGGAGGTCAAGGACACTCAGGCCTGGCCGGTCAGGTCTCAGCTCTATCGCGTCAAGCACGGCCCGTCGATCGACTTCCAGGCGGCGCGCAATCTGCCCGAGTTCTATGCCGACAATCGCACGATCTTCGGTACGCAGTACACCGAGGCTGACTGGAAGAAGCAGACGGCCTATCCGGACTTCGACGCGTCGAACTGGAACTACGACCAGTTCGGCACCGACCTTGCCACCGGTGACGTGGGCAACATCAACTTCGTCGTGCCCGACCAGTGCGACGACATGCACAGCGTCGGCAAGAGCGGCGTGGACGGCGAGTCCTGCGCGATCGGCAGCTCCAACGGCAACAACGGCCAGAACGCCGGCATCACCCGCGCCGACATCTACGTGAACAAGGTGGTGACGGCGATCAAGAACTCGGCGCTGTGGAAGAACAAGCAGCGGCGTGTGGCGATCGTGGTGATGTTCGACGAAGGCGAAGGCGGCAACAACGGCTCGTGCTGCGGCTGGAACGCCGGCGGCCCGAACTCCGGCGCGGCGCCGGTGACGGTGGATGCCGACGGCAAGGCGACGGCGACCACGGCGCCGACCAACTATGCCCAGGGCAACTTCGGTCACGGCAACTCGATCTTCGGCATCGTCACCAACCAGCAGGATGTCGGCACCGCGAAGAAAGCCGTCACCGACAGCGACGCCTACAGCCATTTCTCGTTCCTGCGCACGATGCAGGACATGTTCGGTGTCGCCGACCCGGCCAGGGATGCTTCGTATCTGAACCGCGCCAAGTACACGGAGAAGTTCATCGCCGAGAACATCATGGCACTGCCGGAGTACACGGACAGCGCGGACACGCACTTCGATGCGGTGCGCCCGATCAACCATGCCTACAAGATTCCAGACACCTACGTGCAGAAGCTGTATCCGGGTGACATCACCGGCGTGGTGAATCCTGACACCGGCATGGTCGAGGGCGCCATCACGCCTCAGGTCGGTCCGGACAGCAGCCAGGACAACGTCTGGGCGACGAAATAAGCACTACACCGCTGCGCGCAGAGGCGGTCCGCCGCCTCTGCGCCGTCGGCGGTGACGGATGCGTGACGGGCCGTTCGTTCGACGACGGCCCGTCTTCATTTGCGGATGGGACAACACAGATGGGCAAGCGACTTCCTCTCGGCACCGCAATCGGTGCGGCGCTGCTGGCGCTGACGGCTTGCGGCGGCGGCAGCGGCGGTACGCCGACTGTCGCGCCGCCTGGCAATGCGGCAAAGCTCAGTCTCGCGGCACAGGTCGGACAGAAGGCGTTCTTCGACAAGAACCTGTCGGGCGGCAAGAACATGGCATGTTCCGGCTGTCACGATCCGCAGTACGCCTATGGGCCGCCGAACAGCCTGTCGGTGCAGCTCGGCTCCGATCCGGCGCAGTCCGGTGCGCGCGCCGTGCCCTCCTTGCGCTACCGCGAATCGACCCCGGCCTATGACGACCATGCCGCCAATCCCGACGGCGTCACCCTGGCGTCGGCCGGCGGCGGCTTCATGTGGGACGGCCGTGCGGCGTCGATGGCGGAGCAGGTGGCGCTGCCGCTGCTCAATCCGCTGGAGATGAACAATGCTTCGAAGGCCGACGTGGTGCAGGCCGTGCAGAACGGCAGCTACGCCGATCTGTTCGAGCAGGCGTTCGGCGCCGACGTGTTCGCCGACACCGACACCGCGTTTGCCGACCTCGGTACCGCCATCCAGGCCTTCGAAACCGAGGACCTCAGTTTCCATCCGTACAGCAGCAAGTACGACCTCAACATCTACAACAAGATCGGCGGCACGCTGACCGCGGCGGAAATGCGCGGCCTCGTCGTGTTCCACAGCAGTGCCGTCGGCAACTGTTCCGCCTGCCACTATGCCGGCGTCAACTTCGCCGGCAATCAGGGTCTGATGACGGACTTCACCTATCAGGCGCTCGGCGCGCCGCGCAACGACAAGTCGATCCCGGGCAATCCCGATCCGATCCCGGCCAACGACGATCCGGCGTACTACGACATGGGCCTGTGCGGGCCGTACCGCAGCGACCACACGCCGGCCGAACTCGGCACGCCGGACCCGTATTGCGGGCAATTCAAGGTGCCGGTGCTGCGCAACGTCGCCACACGCGGCGCGTTCTTCCACAACGGCGTATTCCATTCACTGGTGCAGGTCCTGCATTTCTACAACACGCGCGACACGCATCCAGAATACTGGTATCCGGCGAGCGGTGGCAGCGGCACGGCGCAGGACAATCCGAGCTGGGCACTGCAGCCGACCTATGTTCCCGGCGCGACCGTCGCCAGGTTCAACGATCTGCCAGCCGACGAGCAGGGCAGCGTCGACGAGGAAGTGCCGCTCGGTACGGGCGAGGGCGGCGACAACACCCTGGGCGGCGGCACGCAGGCCCGCGCGGCCGGTTCGGCGCCGGCAATGACCGAGCAGCAAATGTCCGACCTGATCTGCTTCCTCAATACCCTGAGCGACGGCTATCAGGTGCCGGAGACGGCGCCGACCAGCGGTACCTGCGTGAACTGATGCGCGAGCGCGCATTGCGCCATGATTGCGACCATGAAAATCCTGCCGATCAGCCGGCGTTCGTTCGCCGTCATCTCCGCCCTCGCGCTGCTGCTGTTTGCCGGCTGCGCCGACAAGCAGACGCAGCTGCCGAGTCGCGCGAATTTCACGGCCGCGCTCAACGATTTCCTTGCGCAGCGCGGCCACCTGTGCCTCGCCAAGTACGACTGGCCGATCACGGTTGCGAGCGATGCTCAGGATGCGGGCGCACGGCAGTTGGCGGTACTCGAAAAGCTCGGCCTGGCCGCCAGCAAGGACGCGGGCGGTGCGGCGCCGCCGGCGCGCGAGTACACGCTGACCGCGGAAGGGCAGAAGTATTACCTGCATGTGCCGATCGTGATCCGCACGGCGACGCAGAACGTCACGCACCCGGCCGACTTGTGCGCGGCGACGCTGACGCTCGATCGGATCATCGGCTGGGACCCGCCGCAAACCCGCGACGGCCGCACCGCGACCTCCTTGCTGTTCACCTACCACATCGCACCGGCGCCATGGGCGCGGACGCCGGAAGTGCTGCATGCGTTCCCGGTACTGGCGCGCGCGATCGAAGGTGAAGGCACCACGCAGGTGCGCATCGGCGTGCACCTGACGCGGCATGGCTGGGTCGTCGACGAGCTGTCGCCGTAGCGGCCGGATTGTTCCGCCGAGTCGACGAACAGCGCCAGTCCACCACGTTCTACACCTGACGACCAGCGAGTGACATGAAATTTCCGTACCGCGGCATCCCGATGCTGGCAGCCCTGATCCTGTTGCCGGCCTGCAGCCGGCATGACGATCCCGCAGCGCCGACGCGTGCGAACTTCACGCTGGCCCTCGACGACTATCTCGCACGGCACGGGGATCTGTGCCTGGCCATGTTCGACTGGCCACTCGATCTGACACCGGCCGAGGCCGGCAACGGTGCGCGGCACGCGCTGCAAATGCCGGTATTCGAAAAGCTGGGGCTGGTGAGCAGCACCGTGGTGTCGGTTGCCAGGACCGACGACAACCCGCAGGGCGTGGTCAAGCGCTATGCACTGACCGACGAAGGTCGCAAGTACTACAAGCTGCACGACTACAAGAGCCGCGACGGCGTCGATCATCCGCGCGATTTCTGCGTCGCGCAGATCACGCTCGACAAGCTCGTGCAGTGGCAACTGGACACGCACGACGCGCAGCATCCCACCGCTGTCGTCAGCTATACCTACCGGATCGCGCCGGCACCGTGGCTGCAGGACGCCGATGCGCAGCGTGTGTTGCCGATGGTCGTGCGCATCGTCAATGGCGCGGGCGGGCACCTGCAGCTGCACCAGGGATTCAGCCTGACCGAGCACGGCTGGGAAGCGACTCCCGGACCGGTCTGAACGCATGGCGACGCTGATCCGCTTCGCACCCGAGCTGCGCAGCTGGCTGATGCAGCATCTCGATCGCGGCCGGACACCCGACGCGCTGGTCGGCACGATGCAGCAGCGGGGCATGGAACCGCGTGCGGCGCGCGCCATCGTCGAGGCCTTCGTTGCGGCGCGACTGGGGCAAGGGCCGATGCCGGACGACAGCATCGAAATGCCGGACCAGGCGTCCGAGCCACCGCGACTGCCGAACGGGACGCGTCTGAAGGTCGACGGGCGCAGCGTGCCGGTGCTGGCGCGTGCGCTGCAGCCGACGCTGGCGGTGCTCGGCAACGTGCTCGATGCCGACGAATGTCGGCAGTTGATCGAACTGGCGCGACCGCGGCTGCAGCCCTCGACCGTGGTCGATCCGCAGACCGGCCGCGACGTCGTCAGCACGGGGCGCAGCAGCTACGGGATGTTCTTCCGGCCGGCCGAAACGCCGCTGATCGCAAGGCTCGATCGTCGCCTGTCGGCACTGATGAATCTGCCGATCGAGAACGGCGAGGGCCTGCAGATCCTGCACTACCCCTGCGGCGCCGGCAGCGAGCCGCATTTCGACTTCCTGCGGCCGGACAATGCCGCCAACCGCGACTCGATCGCACGCAGCGGCCAGCGTGTCAGCACCCTGGTCTGCTATCTCAACGACGTGGCCGGCGGCGGCGAGACCTTGTTTCCGGAGACCGGCTGGGCGGTCGCGCCGGTGCCCGGGCACGCCGTCTATTTCGAGTATTGCGACAGCCGCGGCCGCGTCGAGCCGCGCTCCCTGCACGCCGGCGGCACCGTGACGCAGGGCGAGAAATGGGTCGCCACCAAGTGGATGCGACAGCGTCGTTTCGTGTCGGCCGGTTGAGGCCGGACGGGCGGCGGCTGGCACAAAGCTGTCACATGGTCTCGGCATAGTAGGCCGTTGCGCCGATCACCCCCGTGATCCGGCATTGCCGACAGGACTGCGATGCTGTTTCAGGACGAAACCCCCACGACCGTCGCGACGCGGGCGCCGTTCCGCGTACTGATCGCCGACGACGATCACGAACTCTGCGAGCTGCTCGCCGACTACCTGCGGCTGGAAGGCTTTGACGTCGATACCGTTGCCGACGGCGTCAGCGCGATGGCGCGACTGGCGCATGCCGGCGCCTGCCCCGATCTGCTGATTCTCGACATCACCATGCCCGGGCCGGATGGCCTGCAGACCTTGCGTGAACTGCGCCTTCACTATCAGCTGCCGGTGATCATGCTGTCGGCACGCGGCGAGGCGATGGATCGCGTCACCGGCCTCGAATTCGGCGCCGACGACTACCTCGCCAAACCCTGCCTGCCGCGCGAGTTGCTGGCGCGTGTGCGCGCGCAGCTGCGTCGCCAGCTGGCGCCGGCCGTTTCGGAAAACCCGGTGATCGGCGTGCTGCAGATCCACGCCGCCGCGCGGCGCGCGCGCGTCGGCGAAGACGAGCTGCAACTGACCGCCGCCGAGTTCGGCCTGCTGCTCGCGCTTGCGCGCCAGGCCGGTCGCGTCGTCGACAAGGCGGAGCTGACGCGCAAGGTGCTCGGCCGCGACATCGAGCGTTTCGATCGCAGCCTCGACGTGCATGTCAGCCGCCTGCGCCGCAAGCTCGCCGATGCCTCGCCGCTGGCGCCGGCGATCGAAGCGGTGCGTGGCGCCGGCTATCTGATGCATGTGCCGGCCGGCGTCGCCGCTTGAGTCGGCTGTACCGACGCCTGTTGCTGTGGTTCTGTGCCGCCAATGTCGCGACGTTGCTGGTCAGCGTCGGCGCCAGCAACGCGATCGCCTGGTACACCTATGGCCGCGCAACCGATTGGGCGAAGCTGGCGCAGGACGCCGATGCGCAGTACATCGGGGGCGGTCGTGACGGGCTTGCGCAATGGGCGGAAGCGCGCCGTCTCGACGTCCGCCTGGAAGCGACCCTGTTCGAGAATGGCCAGAGTGTGCTCGGTGGCCCGCTGCTGCCGGAAATCGAGGACCAGCTGCCGCGACTGCTCACCGGCGAGCACGTCGCCCTGCAACTGACGCCGCATCTGTTGCTGATCGGCGAGCGTGTCATCGGCCGTGACGGTGTGGCACGCCAGCTCGTTGGCCTGCGTGGGCCGGCGCCGTTTCACCTGCGTCGCGAAACCATGCTCGGCGTGCAGATCGCGCTGTCGCTGCTGGTCATCGGTGCGGTCGGCTGGGCGTTCGCGCGCGGCATCGCCGTGCCGCTGGCAGCGCTGCAAGCTGCCGCACAGCGCATGGCCGGCGGCGACCTGGCGGCGCGCGTCGGCGCCCCGTTCGATGCCGGCAGCGACGAACTGGCCTTGCTGGCGCGCGAGTTCGACCGCATGGCAGAACGCATCGAGGCACTGGTCACGCACGAGCGCCGCCTGCTGCAGGATGTCTCGCACGAGCTGCGCTCGCCGCTGGCGCGCCTGCACCTGATCCTCGAATTCGCACAGCGCGAGCGCGCGCAGGGTGCCGACGCCGATGCGCAGTTCGCACGCGCCGAGCAGGAGATCGCGCGCCTCGATCATCTGATCGGCGAACTGCTGGCCCTGTCGCGGGTCGACGCCGAACTGCCGTCGATGCCGATGCAGGCCGTCGATCTGGTGGCGATCGCCGGCGACGGGCTGAAGCGCGCCGAACTCGAAGCCCGTCAGCGCGGCTGCACGCTGCAGCTCGAAGCACCGGCGACGCTCGAAGCGGTCGGCGATGCACGCCTGCTGGCGCGGGCGCTCGACAATCTGCTCGGCAACGCGATCAAGTTCGGTGCCGGCGCGGCGATTGTCGTCAGTGTGCGGAAACGTGGCACGCAGGCCGAACTGGACGTGCGCGATCACGGGCCGGGCGTCCCCGAGCCGGATCTGCCGAAGCTGTTCCGGCCGTTCTACCGCGGCAGCAATGCGGCTCGCACCGGCGGCTATGGCCTGGGTCTAGCGATCGTCGAGCGCGTGATGCGCGCGCATCACGGTGCGGCGCGTGTCGACAATGCCGAAGGCGGCGGCCTGCGCCTGGTGCTGTCGCTGCCGCTGACGACCTGAACCGCGCGTCAGCGCGCGCCGTGCTCGTCGATCACCACTGAACAGGTCTGACCGGCGACGAGCTGCGTGCCGTCCGGCACGGTGTCGATATGGACGCGCACCGGAATGCGCTGCGCGAGCCGCACCCAGTTGAAGGTCGGATTGACGTCGGCCAGCATCGACCGACCGACGGCATCGTTGTGATCGTTGATGCCGTGCGGCACGCTTTCGACGGTGCCGCGCAGTTCGCCGCCGTCCATCAGGCGCATGTGCGCGGCGTCGCCGACATGCAGCTTCGGCAGCTTGGTTTCCTCGAAGTAGCCGACCACGTAATACGAATGCGCGTTGATCAACGCCAGCACCGGTTTGCCGACCGAGGCGTAGTCGCCGACCTGCGCAGTGAAATTGGTGACATAGCCGTCGACCGGTGCATGGACCTCGGCGCGCGCCAGATTCAGGCGTGCGACGTCGAGTGCGGCCTGCGCCTCGTCATACTGCGCGTCGGCCGCCGCCGCCTGCGAGGCCGTGGTCTCGCGGCTTTCGCTGGAGATCACCAGCCCGTCGAGCTTGGCACGACGCGCGGCTTCGCGCGCGCGCAGGCGGCGGTCGACATCGCGCGCCTTGAGCGCCGCTTCGGCCTGCGTGACGGCGAGCCGGTAGCGCTCGGGATCGATGCGCAGCAGCAGATCGCCCTGGTGCACGAACTGGTTGTCGCGCACCGCGATCTCGGTGACGAGCCCGGCGACATCCGGCGCGATCGCGACGATGTCGGCGCGCACGCGGCCGTCGCGCGTCCACGGCGCGAGCATGTAGTGATCCCACAGGGCGATGCCGATGAGCACCGCGGCAACGCTGATCGCCAGCGTCATCAGCACGCGCAGGGCCTGGACAGGGTTCATGGCAATACTCCGGAAACGAAAAGGGCTCAGCCGTAGATCAGCAGGCCGCCGCCGCCGAACAGGCAGACGAACAGCGCGAGGCGGAACAGGGGCGGACGCCAGACATGACGGTAGAAACCGAACCGCGCGAACAGGCCATCGAGCAGCCAGGTGAGGCTGGCGCTGATCAGCAGCACCGGCAGCAGGCTCGGAAACAGGATGCCGGCGAGGGCGAATTCACGTGGCATCGGCGGCTCCGGCAGGCCGTTGTTCGCTGACGGCATTGTGTTCGAGATCGAGCAGGCCGCTGCGCACGCGATGCAGCGCCGCGATCACGCGCAGCAGCGCCGGGCGCGATGGCGACTCGGCCGTGCAGGCGCCGTCGAAGCGCGCGATCAGCGCGGCGAGCTGGCCCTGTACTGCCGCGCGCGTCGCGCTGCCCGGCATGTCGCAGAGCTCGGCGACGGCGTCGAGCAGCGGCAGCAGCGCCAACCGCCAGGCCTGCAGCTGGCTGCTGTCGGCGATCGTGCTGCGCGCCTCGATCAGCGCGTGGCCGATGTCGAGTGCCGACAGGCCCGAGTTCTGCGCGGCATGCAGGCGTGCCGGTGTCGCGCCGACCGTCGTCTGGATCTGCAGCAGCAGATCGCGGCACTGGCTCTGGAAGCGTTGGCGCAAACCGCCCGGCGACGCGCGGCAGGCGTGCTTGATCTGGCGCCGCAGCGCCTGTTGCAGGCGTTCGAGCCGTGCATCGCCTTCGGCCGGCAACAGCACGCCGAAGGTGACGCTGCCGACCGCCATGCCGATGATCAGCGCGAGGCCCTGATTGAGCAGGAACGCCGGATCGTGGGTCGGCGGATTCTGCGGCGAGACCAGGGTCGTGAAGAAAATGAGGAAGCCGGCACCGACGCCGGCCGATGCCGCCTGCGACGCGATCCACAGGCCGAAAACCAGAAATGGCGTCATCGCGAGCACCAGCAGCGCGAAGCCGTCCACCTTCGGCAGCACCAGCAGCGCACAGACGAAGCCGAGCACGACGCTGAGCGCGACCCCGACGATCATCTGACCGATCGCGAAGCGCGGCGTCGGTGCGGCCGCAAACAGACAGCAGACCACGGTCGCGGTCAGCGCCGCGACCGCGCCGTCCGGCCAGTTGCTGGCGACCCAGAACGTGCAGACGATGACCAGCGCCAGCGCCGCGCGCAGACCGGTCACGAACGCGGTCGGCAGATCGGCATGCGGCGTGAAGCGTGCGCCGGAAATCAGTTTGGCGTCCTGGTCCTGGATCTGCAGCGTTGCCAGCGACGCGTAGACGCGGGTGTAGGCGATCAGCTCGGCGGCGAGCTGACGCAACAGTTCGAGGCCGCTGACGTATTCGAGGCGCAGGCCGGGCTCGCCGAACCGCGGCGTCGTCGACCGTTCGATCGCCTGCGCGGCCTCGTGCAGCGGCGCGATCTTGCGTGCCGCCTCGGCCGCCATCGTCGGCGGATCGGTCAGCGCTGCCGCCAGCGGCGCCGCGAGCTGCATCAGCGCGATGCGCACCGGCTCGCCATCGGTCCGGCGCAGGCGCACGAGCAGGCGCTCCAGCGCGTGGAACGTGGTCAGCGCCGCCATGAAATCGACATTGAGCTGCTGCAGGCGACTGTTGCGCACGCGTGCTTCGGCATCTTCGAAGAACACCGCGCCGCGCAGCGATTCCAGCTGCAGGATGTCGGCCGCAAGCTGGGCGTGGGTTTTCGCGTTGCGCGTGTCCGGATCATCGCCGCGCAGGGTGTCGGCGACCAGTAGCGCGAAGTCGCGATAGCGCGAACGCACCAGTGCCACCAGCAGCGGCGCGAGGCGCTGCGGGGCGATGACATCGGACACGATGCCGGCGCAGGCGATGCCGAGCAGCACTTCGGAAACCCGCGACAGCGCAACGTCGAAGGCGGCGCCGGTCTGCAGCGCCGCGGGAAAGCCGATCAGGCACGCGGTGTATCCGGACAGCACGAAGGCATAAGCCTTGAAGTCGCGAAAGCGCGCCGCGCCCATCGCGCACAGGCCCACCCACAGCGCGACCGCGCCGATGAACAGCTCGCGCGACTGCGAGAACCAGAGCACCAGCAGCAGCGTCGCGGCCGAGCCGACCAGCGTGCCGGCGGCGCGATAGGCGCTCTTGGCCAGCACGAAGCCGCTCTGTGGCTGCGCGACGATGAACACGGTCGCCATTGCCGTCGCCGGCTTGTCGAGGCCGAAGCGCATCGACAGCCACAGCGCCAGAAAGCCGGCGAACAGCGTCTTGAGAGTGAACAGCAGCTGCTGGCGCTGCGCCTCGCCGATCGTGAACACGGCGCGCCATGAAAACGCGGCGGTGGCGGGCGCGTTCACTGCTCCTGCCCCGCGGTCGCCAGCAACTGCTTGCCGAGCAGGGCCTGCAGCTGTCGCAGCTCGGCGTTCGTGAAGCTGCCGTACAGCCGTTCGACGACGGCCCAGATCTGCGGCTGCACGCGCTCGGCGAGCTTTTCGCCGCTGCGCGACAGGCGCAGCAGCACGCGTCGGCGATCGTCGCTGCAGGGCTGGCGCAGGATCAGCTTGCGCGCCTGCAACTCGTCGCAGACGCGCGTCAGATTGGTCGGCCGCTCGCCGGTGGCCTGCGCCAGCTCGCTGGCACTGAGCCCTTCGCCGTCGGCACCGAACAGCACCATCAGCACCGAGTAGCTGACATAGCTCAGGTCATGGGCCTTGAGCACGGCGTTGCTCAATTCCTGCGAGTGCTTGTGCGCGTGCAGCATCAGGCGCGCCGCCAGCAGGCGGTCATAGGGCAGTTCGGGCAGACGGCGGCGGACACCGTCGAGCGCGCGTTCGATCGCCAGCTGGCGTGGATGTTTGCCGGCGCTCATGGCGTCGCGTCGTCCGTGGCCGGCGGCAGACCGCCGCCGATGGCGGCAATCAGCTGCGCATGTGCGGCCAGCCGGTGCAGGCGCAGGCTCGCGGCGCGATCGCGCTGGGCGAGCAGGCCGGTTTCGGCATTGAGCACGTTCAGATAGTCGGTCAGGCCGGCGCGATAGCCGCGCATCGCCAGATCGTGTGCGTGCTGGGCGCTGGTGACGGCGGCGTCGATCTGCACCTGCTGCCTTTCCAGTCCGCGGATGGTCGTGACCTGATCGGCGATCTGCTGCAAGGCCTGGATCAGCGTCGCGTTGTACGCGCCGACCGCTTCGTCGTATTGCGCGCTGCGCGCATCGAGATTCGCGCGCAGCTTGCCGCCGTCGAAGATCGGCAGCGAGATGGCCGGGCCGACGTTCGCCGCCAGCGCGTCGTCGGTGAGGAAGTGATGGAAGCCCAGCGACTGCAGGCCGACCGCGGCGACCAGATCGATGTTCGGATAGAAGCGCGCCCTGGCGACCTTGATCGTCTGCGCCGCGGCCTCCAGCTGCCAGCGCCGTGCCGCAATGTCCGGGCGTCGCGCGATCAGTTCGGCCGGCAACTGACTCGGCAGCAGGCTGCCCTGCGGCAGCTGCAGGTGCGGCGGCGTCAGCGCGTCGCCGGCATCCGGACCCTGGCCGCTGAGTGCGGCGAGCTGGTGGTGCAGGATTTCGATCTGCTGATCGACGGCATCGATCTCGGCCTGCGCGACCGGCACGCCGGTCTGCGCCTGCGCGAGTTCCAGCTCGGTGCCGATGCCGGCGGCGAGTCTCTGCCTGGCGATGTCGACCAGCTGCTGGCGGTTCTGCAGGTCCGCGCCGAGCACGTCGCGGCGTTCGTATTGCAGCGCGAGCTGTGCGTAGGCCTGCACGATAGTGCTCTGCAGACTCAGGCGTGCCGCCTGCTCGGCAGCGGCGCTGGCCAGCGTGTTGGCCTTTGCCGACTCCAGGGCCGCGGCGTCGCCACCCCAGAGATCGAGGGCGTAGTGGAAGTCGAGCGCGGCGTCGTTGCTCCACCAGAAATTGCCGGCGTACGGTGGGGGAATGAAGCTCTGCCGGGTGAACAGCGTGTCCTGCGCCGAAGCCTTGGCATCGATGCCCGGCAGCGTGCCGGCATGCGCGGCGCTGGCTTGCGCGGCGGCGAGACGCACGCGTGCGCGCGCCACGGTCAGATCCGGATTGCCGGCGCCGGCGATCTCGATCAGACGGTCGAGCTGCGGATCGCCGAACGCCTGCCACCAGCGCTGCTGCGGCCAGGCGGCGGCAGCTTCCTGACGCATTTGCGCATCGGGCTGCAGCGCTGCGGCGCTGGCCGGCGTCGCGTCCGGCGCGATGCCGTGCATGCTCGCGCAGCCGGCGAGGATGCCGGCACTGCTCAGCAGCACGGCGCCGATCGCGAAACGTGCGGGCGCCGGCTTCATCCGGAAAACATCACAAATGAATAGTTCATAAATGAAGTATATAGTCCGGAAAATGCCCGCGCAAGGCGGGCATGGAATCCGGGTCGCCGGTCGATTCAGGCGGTTCTGCAGGAGCGGCACGAGCCGCGACGGGTCGGCGAACTCCAGTCGCGACTTGCGTCGCTCCTACGAAAGGCAAAAGCGGCGATGCAAGCGTGTCAGGCCGCTTCGCCGAGTCCGCTGTGCCGCAGCAGCGCGTCGATGCTCGGCTTGCGGCCGCGGAATTCGACGAACAGGTCCATCGCTTCGCGAGAGCCGCCCTGCGCCAGGATCGTGTCGCGGAAGCGCCGGCCGATCTCCGGCGCGAACTGGCTTTCCTCGAAGGCCGCGAACGCGTCGGCCGACAGCACTTCGGCCCACTTGTAGCTGTAGTAACCGGCCGCGTACCCGCCGGCGAAGATGTGCGAGAAGCTCCACGGCATGCGGTTGAACGCCGGCGGCTTGCTGACCGCGACTTCCTCGCGCACGCGATCGAGCAGTTCGAGCACGCGCGCGCCGTTCTCGGACTTGGCGGCCGGATCGAAATCGCGGTGCAGGCGCAGATCGAACAGTGCGAACTCGAGCTGGCGAACGGTTGCCAGGCCGGCATGGAAGCGGCGCGACGCGCGCAGCTTGGCCAGCAGTTCCCCGGGCATCGGCGCGCCGGTCTGCCAGTGCCGCGCGAAGCCCTGCAGGGTCGCCGCGTCGTAGCACCAGTTCTCCATGAACTGGCTCGGCAGCTCGACCGCGTCCCAGGCAACGCCGTGGATGCCGGCCACCGCGGCTTCGTCGACGCGCGTCAGCAGATGGTGCAGACCGTGGCCGAATTCGTGGAACAGGGTGACGACTTCGTCGTGGGTCAGCAGTGCCGGCTTGCCCGACAGCGGCGGCGTGAAATTGCAGGTCAGGTACGCGACCGGCTGCTGCAGGCCCTGCGCGGTGCGACGGCGATTGATGCATTCGTCCATCCACGCACCGGAACGCTTGTCGGCGCGTGCGTACGGGTCGAGGTAGAACAGGCCGAACGGCACGCCTTCGCCGTCCTTGAGCACGTAGGTGCCGACATCGGCATGCCAGGTCTCGATGTTGCCGACCTGTTCGACGCTGACGCCGTAGAGCTTGTTGACGACATCGAACATGCCTTGCACGACCTTGTCGAACGCGAAGTACGGGCGCAGTTCCTCGTCGGACAGGCCGAGCTTCCGTTCCTTGAGCTTTTCGGCGTAGTAGGCGGCGTCCCAGGGCGCGAAGTCGTCGATGCCGTCGCGCTCGCGCGCAAAGGCCTTGAGCTCGTCGAGATCGGCCTGCGCGCTGGGCCGGGCGCGATGCGCGAGATCGACGAGGAAGCTTTCGACTTCATCCGGCGACTCGGCCATCTTGGTGGCCAGCGACAGTTCGGCGTAGTTGCGATAGCCGAGCAGCTGCGCCATCTCGTGGCGCAGTGCGAGGATTTCCTCCATCAGTGCGCTGTTGTCGAACTGGCCGGCCTGCGGACCCTGATCCGAGGCGCGGGTGACGAAGGCTTCGTAGATTTCGCGGCGCAGCGGACGATGATCGGCGTAGCTGATCACCGCGTCGTAGCTCGGAAAATCAAGCGTCAACCACCAACCTTCGAGATTCTTCGCCCTGGCGCGTTCCTGTGCTGCCTCGCGGGCCTCGTCGGTCATGCCGGCGAGCAGCGCGGCATCCTCGACCTGCTTGCCCCAGGCCTGGATCGCGTCCATCAGGTTTTCCTCGAACCTGGTCTGCAGTTCGGACAGGCGCAGCGAGATGTCCTTGTAGCGCGCCTTCTGCTCCGGCGGCAGGGCGATGCCGGACAGGCGGAAATCGCGCAGCGCGTCGGCGATCACCTTGCGGCGGGCGCCATCGTAGGTCTGGTATTCGGCGGATGCGGCGAGCGCCTCGTAGGCGCGGAACAGCGGTTCGGACTGCGAGACCTCGACACCGTACTCCGTCAGCTTCGGCAGGCAGGCGTTGTAGGCCTTGCGCCATTCGGTGGTCGAGGTGACGCTGAACAGGTGCGACACCGGACCCCAGGCGCGCTGGATGCGGTCGCTCATGTCTTCCTGCGGTTCGATCAGCGAATCCCAGGTCGGCGCCGCATTGCTCGCCAGCAGTTTCTGCAGATCGGCGCGGTTGTGCGCCAGCACCTCGTCGAGCGCGGCTTCGGCATGTTCGGGGCGGATGGCCGCAAATGCGGGCAGCGGCTGCGCGAGCGCATCGCGTAACAGTGGGTTTTGCATGGCGGTCCGAGACAGCGAAGGGGCGGCTATTCTGGGGATGCGTCCCGGCCATTTCGAGGACCGCGCAGACAATCACTTGATATCGCGAGCTATTTTAAAGCCGAACCGGCGCTGTCGATCGGCCGGACGGACAGCCGCCGTGCCAAGCGGAGTACTTTCTGCGGGAGCGGCGCAAGCCGCGAATGCCATGCTAGCGGGCGAGAAAAGTTCGCGGCTCGCGCCGCGCCTGCAGAACCGCGGGAACGCGATCGTTTGCCGGGCGCCGTCAGAACAGGCCGCGCAGTACCAGCAGCCAGACCGCGGCCAGGCCGCTGAGCAGCGACACGCCGAGCAGGGCGAGGGCGCCGTGGCGCAGGCGATCGACCAACTGCTCCTGCGAGAGCGTCGAGATCAGGAAACGGCGCTGATCGGGTGGTTTGCAGAGTACGTGCAGGTCCGGTTGCAGGCTGCGTTCGAGCTGCCCGGCGCGCACCTCCGCGAGCGCCGCGGTGCGTGCCGCGTCCCACTCGCCAACGTCGATCTCGCCGTCGCCGTTGGCGTCGAAGCGGCGCAGCAGTTCGCGACGGTCGCGCTTCCAGTCCTGCAGCAGCTCGCGCACGTCGCCGGCTTCGTCCTCGCCCAGCACGCTGGTCTGGCTGCGGAACAGGCCCAGCGCGTAGAGCGGATCGCCGACGCAGATCAGCTCTTCGGTGTAGCGGAAATTGCCGAAACCGAACCACGGGGTCCGCGCCGGAACCTCGATCGGCCGCGGCGAATTGCCGCGCCAGCGGCGTTTCAGGCTCGGCATGGTCTGCGCGCCGTGCGGATCGATGATGCAATTGCCGCTGCCGTCCGCGAGCATGAACAGCTCGTCGGAACTGGCTTTCTCGATCACCTGCCACTCGCTGCCGCGTCGGCTGTCGCTGCGTTGGTCGCGATGCTCGATCACATAGCGCCACCACACGCAGCGTGCGCGTGACAGCGGCGAGATGATGTCCGGACCGGGCATCAGGCGCGCATAGCCTTCGAGCTCGACATAACCCTGCGCCGCGGAGCGCACGCGCGAGGTCGGCGTGTCCTGCATCAGCCGCGCTTCGCGCAGGCGGCCGAAGGCCAGCAGGAAGCACAGCGGCGCGGCGCCGCCGAGAATCACCACCACGGTCCAGAACGAGCCCGGTGCCGCGGCGGCGATGCTGCGGCCGAAATCGATCAGCATGCCGCCGCGCGTCCGGACTACTGGCTGAACAGTGCGTGCAGATCGACGTCCGCGGTTTCCTCGGCGCTGAAATGCAGCAGTTCGGCCGGCTTGAACGCGAACATGCGCGCGATCATCACGTCCGGGAAGGTCTCGATGCGCACATTGTTGAGATTGACCGTCTCGTTGTAGAACTCGCGACGATCGGCGATCGCGTTCTCGAGGCCGGTGATGCGGCCCAGCAACTGCTGGATGCTCTGGTTGGCTTTCAGTTCCGGATAGGCCTCGACCGTCGCGATCACCGAGCCGAGCCCGCCGCGCAACGCGCTCTCGGCGCGACCGACCGCTTTCACGTCGCCCGCTTCGCGCGCCTGCTGCGAGCCGGCACGCGCCGCCATGATCTTTTCCAGTGCCGAGCGCTCGAACTGCATGTACTGCTTGCAGGTCTCCACCAGTTTCGGCAGCTCGTCGTGACGCTGCTTGAGCAGCACGTCGATGTTGCTCCAGGCCTTGCCGATCGCGTGTTTCAGATTCACCAGACCGTTGTAGACGATGACGCCGTAGGCCAGCACGGCCAGTCCGACGGCGAGCCAGATGAAGACAAGCAGCATGTTTCCCCCCAAGGAAAGCTGAACGCGCAGAGGATGCGGGAATTCAGGCACGCACGCTACCATACGCGCCTTCGTGCAACCGACCGAGACCATGTCCCGAATGCTCAAGCTGGCTGCCGTGTCGCTGCTGGCGCTCGTCGCCCTCAATGCCTGCACCTCGCGGACCGTGCTCAATGACCTGACCACGGACAAGGGTTACACCCTGACCGCCGACGTTCCCTACGATCGCGCCCACAATCTGACGCTCGACGTCTACAGCCCCGACAACGTGCAGAACGCGCCGGTCGTGGTGTTTTTCTTCGGTGGGCGCTGGCAGGAAGGCGACAAGTCGCAATACAAGTTCGTCGGCCAGGCGCTTGCCGCGCAGGGCTTTCTGGCGGTCATCCCGAACTACCGCCTGTATCCGCAGGTGCGCTTTCCGGACTTCGTCAAGGACGGCGCCAATGCCGTGAAGTGGGCGCGCGACAACGCCGCGCGCTACGGCGGCAGCGCCGGCAAGCTGTTCGTGATGGGCCATTCATCGGGCGCGCACATCGCCGCGATGCTGGCGCTCGACGAGGAATTTCTCAAGGGTGTCGGCGGTTCGCGCAGCTGGCTGCGCGGCATGATCGGCCTCGCCGGGCCTTACGACTTCATGCCGATCACCGCGCCGGACCTGCGCGACATCTTCTCGCCGGTCGAACGCTTCGCGTATTCACAGCCGATCTTCTTCGTCGACGGCCAGAATCCGCCGCTGTTCCTCGTACACGGCGAAGACGACAAGATCATCGACGTCGCCAATACGCGCAAGCTCGCGCAGGCGGTGTCGAAGGCCGGCGGTCCGGTCGAAACGCTGATCTATCCGAAGCTGTCGCACGACCTGGCGATCGGCTCGTTCTCGTCGGTGATCAGCAACCACTACGACGTCCTTCAGCAGGTCGCCGATTTCATCCGCCGCAAATCCGCCGCCAATGCGAGCAACCGGCCGAGCACGATCCGCGCGGCGCCGCTGACGCAGAATCCTGCGCCGGCCGACGGCCAGGTGTTCACCGACTCGATCGAAGACACGCCGCCGGTGCCGGTGCAGTGATCCGGCGCTTCGCCGGAAAGGTGCCGCAGCTCGGCAGCGGCGTCTATGTCGACGAGCAGGCTGCCGTGATCGGCGAGGTCGCGCTGGCGGACGACGTTTCGGTCTGGCCGTTCGCGGCGGTGCGCGGCGACGTCAATCGCATCGAGATCGGCGCGCGCAGCAACGTGCAGGACAACGCCGTGCTGCACGTCACCCACGACGGCCCCTACACGCCGGGCGGTGTGCCGCTGCTGATCGGCGCGGACGTCACCGTCGGCCACGGCGTCATCCTGCATGCCTGCACGATCGGTGATCGCTGCCTGATCGGCATGGGTGCGATCGTCATGGACCGCGTCATCGTCGAGAGCGACGTGCTGATCGCCGCCGGCAGCATGGTGCCGCCGGGCAAGCGCCTCGCCAGCGGCTGGCTCTACCGCGGCTCGCCCGCGCAGCCCGCGCGCGAGCTGACGGCCGCGGAACTCGAGAACTTCCGCTATTCGGCCGCCCACTACGTGCGCCTCAAGAACCGCTATTGCGCCGCGGACGCCGAATAGGCCGCCGTACCGGTATCGCACGCACGGTGCTTGCGCGATCCGCCGACCGACGTCTGCTGCGTCCGCTCTGCCGCTTCAGCAAATCCCGACGCGGTCTGGCGTAAAATCCCCCACCTTTTACTGCTGCGTCCGGAGCCTCAATGACCCGCAAACTCGTGCTGCTGCGCCATGGCCAGAGCCAGTGGAATCTCGACAACCGCTTCACCGGCTGGGTCGATGTCGACATCACCGAAGCCGGTCGCAAGGAAGCCGTCAACGCCGGCCAGCTGATGCGCGAAGAGGGGCTGATGTTCGATGTCGCCCATACCTCGGTGCTCAAGCGCGCGATCCGCACCAACTTCACCGCGCTCGACGAGATGGACCAGCTGTGGGTGCCGGTCTGCAAGAGTTGGCGCCTGAACGAGCGCCACTACGGCGCGCTGCAGGGCCTCGACAAGGCCGAAACCGCCGCCAAGCACGGCGAGGCGCAGGTCAAGATCTGGCGACGTTCGTATGACATCCCGCCGCCGCCGATGGCCGACAACGACGGCGGCCATCCGAAGTTCGATCGCCGCTACATGAAGCTCGACGAACATGCGCTGCCGGCCACTGAATCGCTGAAGACCACGCTCGAACGCGTGCTGCCGTACTGGCACGACGCGATCGCCCCGCAGCTCAAGAGTGGCAAGACCGTGCTGGTGACTGCGCACGGCAATTCGCTGCGTGCGCTGTACAAGTACCTGAACCAGATCGCCGACGATGCGATCCTCGAAGTGAACATCCCGACCGGCATTCCGCTGCTGTTCGATCTGCACGAAGACCTGCGCGTGAAGTCGTATCGCTACCTCGGTGATGCCGAAGCGGCGAAGAAGGCCGCCGAAGCGGTCGCGAATCAGGCCAAGACGCGCAGCTGAGTGCGCAGTGACAAAAAGGCCCGCAGCGTGCTGCGGGCCTTTTTGTGCATCACGTATCTATTGTGTCCGTCGCATGCGGCACGAATCGCCATCCACTGATCATCGCGTTGAAGCGGGGCAGATCTCGTGATTCTCCGGCTGCGCGGCGACATGTGAGGCTCGTCGATTCGTGTCGGCCTGACTGGCTGCCCGGCGAAGCAATGAGAACCACGCCAGGCCGTGGGACCTATACGCCCGGATCATGGTTCGCCGAGCCGGCATCAGCTTGCGAGATCGCCATGCTTGCGGCTTCGTCATCCGAAATCGTGGTCCATCGCTCGCCGGATTTCGATCTTGACGGATGTTGCTGCGCCTTTCGAATCGCCATGGTCAGAACGGCGCCGACGACAGGCAGTACCAACACCAGGAAGATTTGCGCAGCTTTCTGCTTTTTCCCGAGAGCGCGATCACGAACCACAGCGAATGTTCCGGCGCACGCGAGAGTCGCGGCGAGCAGCAAACCGGAAATAACGACGTCGTTCATCGGTTACGGCGCAAATCGACTGGCGCGATAATGTTCACGAATCGGGCAAGGTGTCCAACGATGTAGTGAGGACGCCGCGAGCAATGTCGCGAAGAATCGACGCCGGGTGGATTGCAGTTCACCGGCAAGGTGATGGTGCGTGAAAGCCTCGGCTTTCCGTACGCCAGAGATCGCGCGACATCGGTTCTGATCGTCAGCGAAGGGTGATGCTGCGTCTCTCGCGTGCTGCCGGCCCGCTTCGACGATGACCTTGCCAAGCGCCACGCCGAAGGGGGCGGCCCGTTTTGCCGCATCGCGGCGTCTCTCGTCGCTCATGTTACGTCAAGTACACCTCGCTCCTCGTTCCTTGCGCTGCGGCAAAACAACCTCGGCTGCAGTGACGCCATTAGCGTTAACAGGCTTTAGAGCAGCCTTCGGATGGCCACCAGATGTCGGCGCCATTGCGCATCGAGTTCGGTGACGATGACGCGGCCGACGCTCGGCGACGCGTGCACGATGTGGCCGTCGTCGAGGTAGACGGCGACATGCAGCTGATGGCGCCGCCAGCGATACAGCAGCAGATCGCCGGCGCGCAGCGGCGTGTTGCGGACGCTTTCGCCGACCTTGAGCAGCTCGCGGGTGGTGCGCGGCAGGGCCATGCCGGCGCTGCCGAAGATCTGCTGGACGAGCGCGGAGCAGTCGACCGTGCCGGCGTTGTTGCCGCCGAATTCGTACTGGGTGCCGAGCATCGCCATCGCCTTGTCGAGCACGATGTCGTTGACGAGGCTGGCGCTGGCGTCGTCGCTGAGCTGCAGGCGCAGCGGCGCCGCGCGTGATACCGATGCGACAACGGAACTTGAAACGGCAGGTTTCTGCAACTGTTCGCTGAGTCGCAGCGGCAGGCCGGCAGCCTGCGCCAGGCCGCAGCACGGCAGCAGGATTACGGCGGCGCAGAGCTGGCGGCGGATCATGGGGCGGACTTGGCGATGGCGAGCGCTCATCGTCAACGGACGACAGGTGCGCGTGCGGCCGACCGCGATGAGCGGCGGCGTCGGTCCGACTGGCGCCGACCGATCGGAGGATTTCGAACGGCCGATGCGTTTGCGGTTCCGCTCCTCGGGCCGTTGCGGCGCGGGTCGATCCGGAATGCCCGTCATTGCGAGCCGCGCAGCGGTGATGCCATCCAGCTGGGCGGCCGGATTCCGCGGTGGCGGTGGATCGCTTCGTCGACCTTCGGGTTCCTCGCAATGCGGTGACTTTTTTCGACAGACAGGCAATGTGCGGGTCTGCTCGCGCCTGCGCCGTGATGCGAGGCACGGCATCCTCTGGGTGATGGCGGGCATCGAGCGCACAAAGCAAGAGGCCCGCATCACGATGCGGGCCTCTTGTTTTCCGCCATCCTTCAGCCGCGCAGCCTGCGGACGATGCCGGTGACGATCACCAGCGCGGACAACACGCAGACGATGAACGGGCCGGCCGGCAGATCGAAGGGCACCGACAGCCACAGGCCGAGGCCGTAGCCGGCGCCGGCGATCAGATAGCCGATCGGCAGGCCACGTCTTTCCGGCAGCATCGAGGTGGCGATCGCCGGCATGATCAGCGTCGCGAACACGAGGTAGACGCCGACCAGTTGTACCGAGGCCATGACGGTCAGCGCGAACAGGAAGTAGAACAGCCCCGGCCGCGTGCGCACGACACCGAACCACATCAGCAGGATCACCGCGTAGAGGATCGCGACCGGCCACAGCTGCGAATAGCTGACCCAGAGAATCTGGCCGGCCAGCAGTTCCTGCATGTGTTCGGCGCCGTGCGGATTGTGGGCGAGCACGAGGATCGCGATGCAGGCCGACAGCACGTAGAGACTGCCGATCAGCGCTTCCTGCAGCTTGCGGAACTTGTGCTCGGTCCAGGTCAGCAGTGCCGCGGCGAGGAGTGCGGCCACGGCTGCGGCGACCTGTGTCGCGATGCCGCCACCGTCTTCGCTGACGCCGGCGAGAATCACGCCGAGCGCGGCGACCTGCGCGATCGTCAGGTCGATGAAGATGATGCCGCGCTCCAGCACGCGCCGGCCGAGCAGCACGTGCGTGGAGGCTACCAGCAGGCCCGCCAGCAAAGGCGGGCCCATCAGCGACCAGTCGAACGAGAAATCGGCAAGCGTCATGACGACTTCCCGTTCAGCGCGTTGAGCAGCTGCTGGATCGTCACGTCATAGAAGCCGAACAGGTCATCCGTGCCTTTCAGACCGCCGGGCGAGAACGGCAGCCTGGCGCCGGGCAGGCCGCTGTGTTCTTCCATCCAGCCGACCGGACGCGGGTCCTGATACGCAGCGTAGACGACCATCTTCGCCGGCGTGCGCTTCAGCGTGGCCAGCACGTTTTCGAGATCGGCGCCGCTCGGCGGAATGCCGGGCTTGGGCTCCAGCGTCGCGACTTCCGTCATGCCCAGCCAGTGGTACATGTAGACCCAGCCCTTGTGCGCGCTGACGACGGCGACCCCTTTCAGCGGCGCGGCTTCGGCGGTCCACTTCGCCATGGCCGCCTGCCAGCGCGTGTCGAAGCTGGCGTAGCGCTGCGCGTAGTCGGCCTTGTCCGCGGGATCGAGTTCCGCGAGCTTGTCGGCCAGCGGTTTGGCGACCAGTCCGATGTTTTCCGGCGAGGTCTGGATGTGCGGATTGCCGAACGGATGCACGTCGCCTTCCGAGCGATCCAGCTTCTCCGGCACTTCCAGCATGTGCACGTAGCGGCTGGCCTCGAAGTAGCCCGCAGCGCCGGGAATGACCCTGGGGTTGTTGCCCTTTTCGGCCAGCGGCGGCAGCCAGCCGATCTCCAGTTCCGAGCCGGTGCAGACCACCAGATCGGCCTGTCGATACTTCGCGATCAGGCTCGGTCGCGGCTGGATCTTGTGCACGTCCTGCAGCGCCGAAGTCGCGACGTAGACATCGAGATGGTCGCCGCCGAGTTCCTGCAGCAGGGCGCCCCACTCGGGTTCGCAGGTGAAGACCTTGAGGGCGGCCGCCGAAGCGGTCTGACTGAAGACGGCGCCGAGACCGAGCGCGGCGACGATGAGATAAGGCTTCATGAGTTCACCTTCAGAACTGATGCGCGGGGTGCGAGCCCATCGCGAAAATGTATTGGACGAGGATCTGGTTGTCCGCCTTGTTGTCCGGCCGCGATTCGTCGCGGTTGTACTGCAGACGGATGCGTGAGAACTCGCTGTTCGAGAAATCGAGCATGGCCGAGACGCGCTGCGGGTGATCGCCGTCGTCGGCGAGCGTCGCCAGCGACGTGCCGCCGACCGGATTGGCGACGCTGTTGCTGGCGTTCATGCGGTCATAGCGCAAACCGACGCGCCAGCGCTGGATGAACTGGTAGACGCCTTGCACATACCAGCCGAACTGCGTGCCGTCGTAGGCGCTGGCGTCGGCGGCGCCATCCGGATCGTAGATCACGCTGCCGTTCTCGCTGCGGCGCATGGCTTCGGCCTGCAGCACGAAGTTGTGCACTTCCGGATTGCCGTTCGGCGCCCACTTGTAGACGAAGTCGAGGCCGTTGATGTGGCTCTTGCCGGTGAAGCTGGTATCGACGTCCTCGTCGCCGCTGCTGCGTCGGTCGTCCGACTTGCCGTCGTAGTGCCAGGCACCGAGACGCCAGGAGCCGGAGAAGCCGATGTCGCCACCGACATGCGCAAACGCCGTCCAGGCTTCGACGCCGCTGCGGCTGTCGCCGCCGGCCGGGAAGGCGTCGCCGCGCAGGCCTTCGGCGCCGATTTCGAGGAACAGGTCGGTCGGCGCCAGCCAGCGCAGCTGTACGCCGTCATCGCCGAGCTGGCCGCCGAAAAACGTGCGATAGACCAGCGGTGCGTCGGCGAAGTCCCAGGCGTGCGCGTGCACGTGGTTCTGATAGCCGATATCGGAGAAGAAGCGGCCGAGCTTGACGGCCAGGCCGTCCGGCAGCGCCAGGGTGTTGATGTAGGCCTCTTCGACGCTGACATCGGCATTGCCGTGGCCGTCGTTGCCGATCGAGATCGCGGTCCAGCCGTGGAACTGGTCGTCGATGTTCGATTCGATCGCCAGTTCGGTTTCGCCGATCGAGAAGCCTTCCGGCGCGTAGTCGGACTCACCGCCGAGCAGGGCGCCGGCGACATCGGCCGGCGCCTTGGAGCTGTAGTGGGCGTACTGGCCGTTGAGGATCAGGCTGATTTTGGGATTGAAACTGTTGCCGGACTGGGTCTGGGCCAGCACGGCGCCCGGTGCGCCGAGGATGAGCAGCGCCGCCGCGCTGCGTCTGAACAGATGGGACATGAAAACCTCGTTGAAAAAATGAAAACAGCAGACGACGACTCCGCGCCGCGGAGCCGTGCCGTTTCAGTGATCAGGCGAGGTGAAGGGGAGGGCCGCGAATCCGCTGGCGCGTGCGCGGTGCGAGCGCCGCAACGACCGCGATCGCCGGGGCCGGCGCTTCGCTGATCGCGAACTGCGAGGGCAGTTGCAGGCTCGGCGCCAGCGCGCTGCCGTCGAGGCCCTGGCCATGCGCGCAGATCTGGCAGGCGGCATCGGTCTGCAGCGCCGGATGCTCGAAGCCGTGCGCCAGCCACAGCCACTGGCCGAGCGCGAGCGCAGCGGCGAGCAGCAGGAGACGCAGCTTGAAATGACGACGCATAGGCCGGCGATTCTAAAGCCTCCGGGCGCCGGCACAAGCGGGAGAACCCCTGCAGCGCCGGCGTCAGTGCTTGCCTGCCCCGGGCTCGGCGGCGGCCTGCAGGCTTTGTCGGGTCGGCGCGTGGGCCGGCATCCAGCCGGCGATCGACGGCAGGCGACGCGTGAGGTGGTAGGCCAGATAGCTGAGGATCTGCCGCAGCAGCGTCCGTTGCCGGGCGTCCTGCCGGTCGATCTGGCGACAGTGACGGTCCATCAGTTGCGTCAGGCTCGTGTGCAGGGTCGTCGCCAGTTCCGCGTCGCGCACCACGACATTGGCTTCGAGATTGAGGAACAGGCTCAGCGGGTCGAGATTGCTGGAGCCGACCGTGACCCAGTCATCGTCGATCAGCGCGACCTTGGCGTGCATCGGTCGCTCGCAGTACTCGTAGATGCGCACGCCGGCGCGCAGCAGGTAGTCGTGCAGCGTGTTCGCCGCCCACTGCACCCACTGCATGTCCGGATTGCCCTGCAGGATCAGGCGCACGTCGACGCCGCGCCGGGCTGCCCGGCGCAGATCGCGCAGCAGCCGGTAGCCCGGAAAGAAGTAGGCATTGGCGATGACGATCTGCCGCTTCGCGGCGCGAATGCCGAGGCGATAGATGCGCTCGATGTCGGCGCGATGCAGGCCGTTGTCGCGAATCAGGAAGGCGGCCAGGGCCTTGCCGGCGCGCGTCGAGGCGACCGGCGCGGCCTGTGCCGGGCGCTGGCGTCGGCGCAGCCACTGCCAGGCCGGTCGCGCGGTCCTCGGCAGCATCACCAGCATCGCGCGGTAGATGTCGGCGACGACCGGGCCCTCGACTTCGAGCGCGTAGTCCTGCTTTGAGTGCTCGCCGTAGCTGCGCAGATGATCGTGCGAGAAATTGATGCCGCCGCACCAGGCGATGCGCTGGTCGATGACGATCAGCTTGCGGTGCAGGCGCCGGAAGATGCGCGTGCGGCGGCCGAAGCGCCATTTCACGGGATCGTAGATGTGGATGCGCACGCCGGCTTCGATCATCGGCGCGATGAAGTCGGCCGGCAGGGTCGCCGAGCCCCAGCCGTCCAGCGTCATCTGCACGCTGACGCCGCGTCGCGCGGCCGCGATCACCGCCCGCTGCAGCGGCTGCCCGGCCGGATCGTCGAACAGGATGAAGGTTTCGAGCAGGACCTCGCGCTCGGCCGCCGCGATCGCGTCGAGCACACGCGGGTAGAACTGCTCGCCGTTTTCGAGCAGCGCAACGCGATGGTCTTCATGCCAACGGGTCAGGCTCACAGATGCACCTCGGCAGTCAGGGCGGCATGGTCGGAGAGTCGCGACCACGGCGTCGCCGACAAGACCTGAGGATTGTCGATCCGGGCATTGCGATAGTAGATGCGATCGAGCTTGAGCAAGGGCCAGCGCACCGGGAATGAACGCGCGAGATGCCCGCGGCACTCGACGAAGGCTTCGCGCAGTCCGCAGGCCTGCAGGCGCCGATTGGCGCGCAGCCACCAGTCATTGAAATCGCCGGCGACCAGCAGCGGCGCATCGGACGGCACTTCGGTGCCGATCAGCTCGCAGAGTTGCTGCAGCTGTTGCCGGCGATGTGCTTCGCGCAGGCCGAGATGCACGCACACCGCGTGCACGTCGAGTCCGCTGCCGGGCACGCGCAGTATGCAGTGCAGCAGGCCGCGCTCCTCGTGCGTGCCGACCGACACGTCGTGATTCTCGTAGTGCACGATCGGGAATTTCGACAGCAGCGCATTGCCGTGATGGCCCTCGGTGTAGACCGCGTTGCGGCCGTACGCGAAGTCCTGCCAGATCGAGTCGGCGAGGAATTCGTACTGCGGCCGTTCCGGCCAGGCCGGTACGCGCACCGCGTGCGCCGCATGGCTGCCGAGCACTTCCTGCAGAAACACCACGTCCGCCGATTGCCCGCGCACGGCTTCGCGCAGCTCGTGCAGCACGAAGCGACGATTGAAGGAATTGAAGCCCTTGTGCGTGTTGAGCGTCAGGAGCTTGAAGCCCCGCGGCCGGCGAGCCATCGTTCATCCATGACAAAAACCTGCGTATAGCCTTCGCGATCCCGATGAACGCAGGCTGATGCCGCGCTCAGGATGGCAGGCCATCCGGCCAGCGCCGTGCGAGCCAGGCGATCGCGTCGTCGGCATCCTGTGCGAACCACGCGGCGGTGCTGCCGAGCCGGAAGTTGTAGCCCCAGGCGTCCATGTCGGCGAAGCAGCGCGCCTGCGAGTAGCCGGCCAGGCGATCGGCGAGCCGGCATTGCAGGTAGCAGACGGCGTGCTCCTCGACGTCTTCACCGCCGGCGTTGGTGTGCAGCTTCTGCCGCCGCGCGCTGTCGGCGCACAGCCAGTGGCAGGCCTCGTGCAGCGCCGAATGCACCGGGGTGTCGGCGCGCAGATACAGTGTCGCGCCGATCAGGCCGGCTTCGCTGTCGCCCCAGTAGCTGCCGGGAATGTCGGTGCCGTCCGCGACCGCTGAAATCTGCAGGCCCAGCGGTTCCAGCAGCGCGCGCAGCGGCGCGATGCCCAGCGCAGCGCAGCGCAGAACGGCGGCTTCATCGACGACAGCCATTAAGGTGGATTTCCTACTGTGGATCGCGGCACAGGATTTATAGTGCCGGGTATTAAAAAACAAGGGGAGCATGGTCGCGCCCCGAGAACGACGATGAGGGGAATCATGAACGGATCGAGCGTGACGCAGCGTGGCGTCTGGATCGGTGCGCTGCTGCTGGCCTTGAGTGCCTGCGGCCGCAGTTCGCCGGTCGGCGACGACGGTAATCAGAGCGATGGCGGCAGCGGCATCAATGCGCCGGGCACCATTGTCAGCAGCCAGAACACCTTTCTCAGCATCGTGCCGCCCGGTTCGAACGGCAACTCGGCGGGCGGCATCGGCGCGCCGGTGCCAGGCGTGCCGACGCTCAGCTATCCGAAGAACTTCGCCGACCAGCTGACGATGTACGGCGATCTGTCGTACGCGAAGTCGCCGCTGCAGGCCGACAACTGCGTGCCGCCGAAGAACATCGGCGAACACCAGAAGGCGTCCGATCAGGCCTGCAACTATTTCAAGCGCGCCGATCTGACGCTCAGTGACACCGATGCCGTTTCCAAGCGCACGATGACCGCACCGAACGGCAAGACCGTGACGATCCGCCGCGACGGCTGGGGCGTGCCGTACATCGATGCCGAAGACCGCGAGTCCGCCGAATACGGTCTCGGCTTCGCCGCCGCGCAGGACCGCCTGTGGCTGTTCGACGTGCTGCGCCGCGCCGGCCGCGGCCGCGCGTCGGAATTCCTCGGGCCGTCGCCGACCACCTACGGTCTCGATCTCGAATTCGGCCCGCCGGCCGGCTACAGCGAGGACGAGCTGACCGACATGGTGAACAAGGCGGTCGCCAAGCTCGGCGCGCTCGGGCCGATGTTCCTGGACGACACGCAGAACTTCGTCGACGGCATGAACGCCTACATCAGCTACCTGCAGACGCCGCAAGGATTGACTGAGCTGCCGCCGGAATACGCGACGCTCGCACTGGAAGTGCCGCCGAATTTCCCGCCGAAGCCGTTCACCGTCAACGACATCGTCGCCAACGCCGTGCTGATCCAGTCGGCGCTCGGCGGCGGCGGCGGCGGCGAAGCCACCAATGTGCAGCTGCTGCAGAAACTCGATCCGGGCATCGGGCCGAACACCACCAGCCTGCCGAAAGCCGCCTGCGAGATGTGGCGCGATCTGCGTCATGCCGACATCGCCGATACGCCGCATACGCTGGATACGCGCTTCGACACCGAATCGCCGGCCAAGCTCGACGAATCCTGCCCGCAGACCCTGCCGGCCGGTGTCGCGATCTGGGACGCCGGCAGTTTCGAGGGCATTCCGTTCCTGAATCACGCCGGCGCGATCGGCGTGCCGCTGCTCAATCTCGGCGCGCTGCCGAAACCGCTGGACGCGCTCAGCCGCCTGACGCTGAGCCAGTTCGTGCCGGTCGATGGCGCCGCGCCGGTCGTCGATGCACGTCCGCCGCTGAAGCGGCAACAGCGCGGCGTGACGATGGTGGCGTCGAACGATCCGCTCGGCAGCCTGCATCGCACCCTCAACAAGATGGGCCTGCCGATGACCACGTCGAACTGGATCGGCGTGACCGCGAGCCAGACCAAGAGCGGCCATCCGATCGCCGTGATGGGGCCGCAGACCGGTTACTACAACCCGCAGCTGCTGTGGGAAGCCGCGGTGGTGTCGCATGGCGGCACACCGTACGAGTTCGCCGCGCGCGGCATCACGACCGTCAACCTGCCGTATATCGTCATCGGCCACGGCCTCGATTTCGCGTGGAGCCCGACCTCGGCCGGCAGCGACTTCACCGATACGCGCGTGTCGAAGATGTGCAATACCGATGGTTCGCAACCGAGCCGCGACGACAACGACGGCGACGGCTTTCCGGATGCCGACGGTTATCTGTACAAGGGCCAGTGCGTGCGTTTCTATCGTCGCGTCGATGAGTGGACGGCGACGCCGACCGCCGCGAGCATCGCACTGGGCGGTCCGGCCACGCCGGAAGCGGTCAAGCGTTACATCCTGCGCACGCACTACGGCCCCGTGTTCGGCACCGCGACGGTCAACGGCGAGCCGGTCGCGATCTCGACCGAGCGCTCGACCTTCCTGTCCGACATCGACACCGCCGCGCCGTTCGCGCTGCTGACGACGACCGGCCGGAAGATGAACGAGAAGCGCTTCAAGCAGTTGTTCAACAGCATGAGCAGCACCTTCAACTGGCTGTATCTCGACAGCAAGGATCTCGCGTACATCCAGTCCGGGCTCTATCCGATCCGGCATTCCGGCACCAATCCGGACCTGCCGGTCTGGGGCGACGGTCGTTTCGACTGGGCGGCCGACAACGATCTGCCGAGCGACTTCTTCACCGCGCATGGCGGCGATGCCGAGAACGGCGGCACGCCGTATCCGGCGCGCACGGTGGCGGTCGCGCAGGGCAATGCGCTCGACGGTTACTTCGAGTGGAAGGGCTATCTGCCGCTGTCTTCGCACATCCAGGCGACCAACCCGAGCAAGGGCTACATGGCGAACTGGAACAATTCCGGCGCGCCCGGCTGGTGGGCGGCCGACAGCAACGGCACCTACGGGCCGACCCATCGCGTGACCATGCTTCAGCAGCGGCTGGCGGCGTTCAAGGCCAGCGGCCGCAAGCAGGATCTCGGCAGCATGGTCGAGATCATGGCCGACACCGCCTATACCGATCTGCGCGGTTTCGACGTGCTGCCGGAACTGCTGAAGATCATGAAGATGGGCACGCTGACATCCGATCAGCAGGCCGTCGTCGACCTCATGCAGCAGTGGTACGACAGTGGCTCGCGCGAGTGGATCGATCAGCAGAAAGGCCTGGGTGCGTACCGGCGTGACCGCGATGGCGACGGCATCTACGATTTCCGCGCGCAGGCGGTGTTGATGGATGCCTGGTATCCGCATCTGATCGACACCGTGCTGCCGCAGATGGTCGCCATCGAGGGCAAGGGCGCATCGCTGCTGACCGGTCGTTACGACGCGCCGCGTGCGCAGGGTTCGGCGTTCCAGGAAGGCTGGTTCCAGCACATGAAGCGCGTGCTGAACACGGCCATGGCCACGCCGGGGCATGTCGACTATCGCGCGCTCAAGTGTGCCGATTCCGATGATCTCGAAACCTGCCGACAGGCGGTGCTGACTGCGCTCGGCGAAGCGCTGAGCGATCTCGGTGGTCTGTCGAACCAGGCGAACTGGGATGGCACGACGCTGAGCAACGCCAAGGGCGATGCCAACGCCACGATCGAGGATTACGACGCGGTCGAGCACACCTCGTTCAGCTTCATTCCGGTGCCGCCGATTCCCTGGCTGAACCGGCCGACCTTCCAGCAGGCGGTGGAGATCACCACGCCGCTGTCGCCGCCGTAGCGGCGTTCCCTGCGCACGCGAGGTGAATCGCGTGCGCAGGCTCTCGTCTCAATGCAGGACCCGCCGTGCCCGGCCCGGCGCTAGGATCGGTGCACGCATTCCCTCACGAGAGATCAGGCCATGCCCGCGACACCCGAGAAGGTTCGTTCCGTCATCCGGCAGTACGCCGACGCCTGGGCGCGCAACGATCGTGCGCTGCTGATTTCGCTGTTCGCCGAGGATGCGAAGTGGATCGATCCGGCCGGCACGCCGGCTTTCGTCGGCCACGCCGGCGTCGCCGCGTTCTGGGACTTCGCGCATCAGGAGACGGCCCGCGAGTTGTCGCCGCGGGTGCATCGCATCGTCGCCTGCGGCAACGAGGGCATTCTCGATTTCACGATGCAGGTACGCGTGCCGGGCGCGAATCAGGGGCTGGACCTGCACGTCATCGACCGCTTCGTGCTCGACGACGACGGCAAGATCGCGCTCGCCTGTGCGTACTGGGACGAGGCCAGCGCGAGCGCGCCGCCCGGCATGGACTTCTTCGCGCCGAACCTCGACGACGCCTACGACAAATCCTGATCGTCGCTACGCGCAACCGCCTCGATGGGCGCCGCTCCTGCACGGGAATTCGCAATCGTCGTTGCGAGTACGGCGGGGCCATCCGGCGACGTCGCGGGATGGCCCTGTCGCGCGAGCTGTCGCGATGGAGAGATCCCTTACAGAATCCACGGAATCAGCGCGCGCCGCGTACTCGGATAGTCGGCAAAATTCTCGCGATACCAGCGATGATGCGACAGCGCGCGTGGCAGCAGATTGGAGATCGTGAAGATCGCGAACAGCGCACCGGCGGCGGTCCACGACATCACCGCCCAGCCACACCACAGCACGATCTCGCCGAAGTAGTTGGCGGCTGACACATACTCGAACGCGCCGCCGCGCGGAATCCTGTAGCCGGGTGCGCCATCGCTGCGCAGGCCGATCAGGATGCTGTCGGCCTGGAAGTTGATCAGCCAGCCGGCGACGGCGATCGCCAGGCCGAGTCCGAAGCGCGGATCGCGGAACCACGCGTCCGTCATCAGATGCGGTGCGTGCGAAACCGCGTAGCCGTTGACGAAACCATTGAGGCCGTTGAACAGCACGCCGAAGATCACGCCGCTCATCGGAAAGCGTTTGCCGTCTTCATTGCGACGCAGCGGATAGATGATGCCGCGATACAGATAGTGACTCTGCCAGAGTGCGAACAGGACGATCGCCGGTGTGCCGGGCGATTGTGCGGTGAGCCAGAACGTGACCGCGAACGACCACCACTGCGGCGACTCGAACAGCAGCCACGCCGGCCGCGCCGTCATCGTGTTGCGGTCGGTCGGTCTGGCGTAGCGGCCGTAGGGATTGACCTGCTTCATCGTGCCGTAGAACGTGAACACTGCGAGCGCCGCGATGAAGATCAGGACGCCGGTGTAGAGGTGCTGCAGCATGGTTGCTCCCTTGCATGACGATGCGCCGCATCGATGCGCACCGCTCGCGAATCTGTCACCTGCCGGCCCTCCGGCATGCAGCATTAAGGCGTCGCGGGTCCGGCGATGCCTCGTCCATACGAATGATGGCGCCGTAGCCATTTCGGCCCTGCAGGTGCCGGCGGGAGTCAGGGCCGCGAACCGCTGTCGGGCTTTTCGCCGCGCTCGACCCAGCGGCGCAGTTCGTCCCACGCCGACGCCAGCTGCTGCGGCCGGAAGCCGCAGTGCATGTAGCCGTCGAGCGTGCTGAAAGGCAGCGGGCGGCGCATCGGCGGAACCGTCAGCTGCACGAGATGCTGCAGGTTGCCGGCAGCGGCGACGCGCCTGCCGAGGTCGACAGGCTGTGCATACGGCACGAGCGAATCGATGCGGTTGTGCAGCGTCAGCAGCGGCGTGTCGAAGCGGCCGCTCGCGGTATGCCATTTCGCGATGTAGGCGACCGCCTGCGGATCGGCGGCGATGCGCGCGATGCCGCGGTTCAGCGCCGCGATGTCGGCATCCGTCAGGCCCGCGCCGCGATAGACCCTGGCGCGGTTGTCGTAGGTGCTGCCGCCGGCGGTGGCGACCACATCGTCCATGCCCAGCGCGATCGTCGCGATCGGCAGCACGAAGGCGGCCGGGTCGGGTTCCCAGCCGGTCACGGCCGACACCTTGCGGATGATCGCGGCCTCGCGGCCGTCGGGATTTTCCGCCGCCGCCGTGAACAGCGCCTTGATCGGATCGAAGATCCGCTTGAGCTGGATGACGGCCCAGGGCTTCTGCAGCCAGCCCAACCCGGTCGGCGGCCGGGCGGCGAGCGCGGACACGTTCAACTCGTGCGATCCCGGCAGGGCATACGGCGTGCCGGCCGTGTAGTAGTCGTAGACCGCGCGGATGTCGATCAGTCGACCGATCAGCTCGGCGAAACTGTCGTCCGCGCCGCAGACCGCCAGCGCGCCGGCGAACGCGTCGGGATGCATTTCGATGAGACCGACGACGATGTTGCCGCCCATCGAGCCGCCAGCGATATAGACGCGTTTCGCACCGAGGCGGTCGAGATACTGCTTCAGGCGCAAGCTGTTCTCGACGCCGCTCTGCACGCCGAGCCCGGCCTTGTCGTAGGCGGCCGTCGCGACCGCGTAACCCTGCAGGTAGGCGTACTTCAGCAGGCCGCCGCTGAGATCCTGATCGAGCGGATTGTCGGGCACCTTCGTCGATGCACCGGGCAGGGTGTAGCCGTGCGCGAACAGCAGAGCATCACCACCATTCCAGTCGACCGGAAACGCGATCGCGTAGGCGTGTCCCGCCAGCGTGCCGTCCACCACCAGGCCACCATCGTCGAGCTCGGTGCTGCGCAAATCGGCCGCGCCGTTGCGCGTCGCACCAGCTGTGGCGAGCAGCCGCGAGCGAGCCGGACTGTCGCCGGGCCGGATGGCGGCACAGCCGGCCAGGCCGAGGATCAGCAAGGCCAGTGCGGTGCGAGGCAGTCGGCGCATGTGCAGGGCTCCGGAATGTCGGGATGTCGCGGTTGGCGAATCAGCGGACGATCGCATCCGCCATCAGCGTCTGGGTCGTCGCCTGCAGCGGCGGCGCGCTGTACGACATCAGCTGGATCAGGCCGATGAACAGCAGGTCGTTCTCGGGGTCGACCCAGAACCAGGTGCCGGCCGCGCCGTCCCAGTGATAGGTGCCCTTGCCGACCGGAATGCCGGCCAGCGCCGGATCGGTGAAGACGACACCGTTGAAGCCGAAACCGAAGCCCGGTCGCAGGCGCTGGTGGCCGGCAACGTAACCTGCATCCAGCATCGTGTCCGGCAAGTGATTGCGCATCTGCAGGGCGATCGCTTCGCGGCTGGCGATGCGGTGGCCGTTCAGTTCGCCGCCGTCGAGCAGCATCTGCGCGAAACGCGCGTAGTCGCCGGCGGTGGAGATCAGACCGCTGCCGCCCAGGGCCAATGCTGGCGGCGTTTCATGGTCCGGTGCCAGCGGATTGGCGATCGGGATCAGGGGGCCGTTCTTTTCGCTGAAGTACAGCGTCGCCCGGCGCCCCTGCTTTTCCGCCGGCGTGTGGAACGCCGTGTCCTGCATGCCGAGCGGCGTGAAGATGCGTTCGGCCATGAAGTCCGGCAGCGACTGGCCGCTGAGGCGTTCGATGATCGCGCCCTGCAGATCCATCGACAGGCTGTAGGCCCATTTCGTCCCCGGCTGGTAGGCCAGCGGCAGCGTCGCCAGCCGTGCGCAGAACTCCGTGAGGTTGGCGGACTTCCAGATCGCGGCCTTCTGGTAGAGGCGGTCGAACGCCGTGGTCGGCAGCAGGCCGTAGCCGAAACCGGCGGTGTGCGTCATCAGCTCGCGCATGGTTGGCGCGTGCGCCGCCACTTCGGTGGTGTAGCTGCCGTCCGGCAGGTGTTGCCCGATCACCGCCAGATTCGCGAGCTCCGGCAGGTGTCGGCCGATCGGATCGTCCAGCGCCCAGCGACCTTCGTCGAACAGGATCATCATTGCCGTCGCCGTCACCGGCTTGGTCATCGAATAGATGCGGAACAGGGTGTCGGCGCGCATCGGCTCCGCGCTCGCGAGATCCTTGCTGCCCATCGCGTTGACGTGAACGGTGCGGCCGTGACGAGCGACCAGCGTCAACGCACCGGCGAGCGTGCCCTGATCGATCAGCTGCTGCACCGCCGCGTCGACGGCGGCCAGGCCCTCGCGAGACAGTCCGACGTCTTCCGGCTGCGCCGGCTCCAGATTGCGTTCCAGGGGGGCGTGCTTCGGCATTTCGATGGTCATCCGGGTTCGTGCTGCTCGCGCTGCGGGCAGGGCGGCGATGCTATTTCAGATATCGGTCAAGGAAAGTGCAGAAGTCCTGCATGCAGGCATCGGACTCGGGCATGCGGAAGCCCATGAAGCCGTGCGGCATGCCCTCGAAGACACGCAGCTCCTGCGTGACGCCGGCGTCGATCAGCTTGCGCTGCAGTCGCGCGCAGTCGGACAGCAGCGTGTCGCGCGTGCCGGTCGCGATGATCGTCGGCGGAAAGTCCGCCGGATACCTTGCATGGATCGGCGAGAGCGCTGCCGAGCGCAGCGCCTCGTCCGAGCCGACCAGCTTGCGCACGGTATCGAGCGAATCGGTGTCGAGAATGTCGTAGGGCACCAGCGTCCGGTTGGTGTCGCCGGCGCCGGTCACGTCCGTCCAGGGCGTCGCGAGCAGCAGCGCCGCCGGCAGCGCTTCGCCCAGCGCATGCAGCCGGAGCGTGGTTCGCAGGGCGAGGCCGCCGCCGGCCGAATTGCCCATCAGGGCGATCGACGAAGCCGGACGCTCCTTGCGCAGCTCGCGGTAGATCGCGACCAGACGATCGACGTCGGCACCCGGCGGCGCCTCCCACCACAACGGATAGCGCACGGACAGCACGGCGCAGTTCAGCAGCTCGACGACGGGTGTCGCCGAGCAGGCTTCGTTCTCGGGGGCGCCGGACACGTAGCCGCCGCCGTGGATGTGGACCAGCAGCCGCGGGTCGCGACCGGCGTCGTACCCCGGCGGATGGAACAGCACATGTTCGGCACCGTCCAGCGTGAGCCGGCGCGACTGCGCAGGTTTCACGTTCAGCATCTGCTGCATCAGGGGACTGGCGATGAACGCCTTGCCGGCTTCGTTACGCGCCCGCCATTCCTCGGTGGAGGTCGGCGCGACCCGATTGATCGGCACGTGGCGGAACATCTCGGCAATCGCACGCGCCTCGCGACTGATGGTGTCGGGCAGCAGACTCCAGACGCCCGTCTCGCGCTTTTCCGTATGGGTATTCATCGGGGACTCCGGTGGCGGTTCGCGCTCAGGCGGTTTTGGGGTGGAATGCCCGCAGGCGCAGCGCGTCCGTGCGCAGCGGCTGGTCCGCGGTGACGTGCAGGCTGCGAACTTCGCCGGCCTGCAGGTCGAAGTAGTTGTCGCTGTAGCGGAGGCTGGCGTCGTCGCCCTGCAGGTGCACGAAGCTGTGATAGCGCGTGCCGCGCAGGGTCACCGCCAGGCCACCGTCGTCCAGCGCCTCGATCTGCATCTGCGGCAGCTCGTCGGCCAGCGGCAAGTCCTTGAACGCGGCGAACAGCAGGCGGTTGCCGGCAAAATTCGGCGAGCGCACCGTCAGCACGCGATCGGGCGAGGCGGCGATGGTCGCGGCATCGGCGCGCCAGACCGCGACCGACTGGTTCGCGCCAGCGTTGATCGACAGCGATTCGCGCCACAGCGGCTCGCCGTTGAGGTGCAGCATCGTCACCGTGGCGTCGATCTGCGCGGGTGCCTGCCGATCGTTGCTGATCCAGAGTTCGACATCGCCGTTGTCGAGCGTCTTGAACGACGCCATCAGCGGCGCGTAGGCGCGCGCCACGTAGAACCAGCTCGCCTTGCGCACGCCATCGTGATCGACGAGGCTCCAGCTGATGCCGGGCCAGCAATCGTTGTATTGCCAGATCAGCGTGCCTGAGCAATGCGGCTTGCGGCGCCGGTAGTGTTCGACGCCGAACTTCAGGCCCTCGGCCTGGACAAGCTGGGTGTAGTCGACGTACTCGTCGAGGTTGCCGGGCAGGCCGGTGACCGGCAACAGCATCGCATTGACCTTGTTCTTCGGACGGTCCTTGATGCGATCGAGGAAGGCCGCACTATCGAGCGCGAGCGCTTCATGTCCGATCCAGCGTTCCAGCGTCGCGCGTGCGGGCGCCGCCTGGATGCCGAACTCGCTGACGAAGCGCGCCTTGTCCTCGGCGTAGCGCGTGTAGGCGACGGCCGCCGGGCTGTGGTCGAAACCGCCGACCGGCAGTTCGTCAGGCACCGGCGGCAGACCATGCCAGACGGTCCAGTTGTGCACGTCGCCGGCGCGCATGCTGTTGTGGCTGGGACCGCCGTAAGGGCTGCCGGGACGATACGGCGTGGCCGGGTCCAGCTGTCGCAGCGCGTCGGGAATCAGCGTCTCGAAGATCAGATCGCCGGGATAGCGGGTCTTGGTACCGGACAGGCGATCGACGAGCTGATGGACGGCTTGCCCTTCGTTGTTGCCGCACCACAGCGCCAGGCAGGGGTGATGGCGCAGGCGCCGGACCTGCGCATCGACTTCGCGGCGCACACTGCCGACCAGATCGGCGTCGTGATCGGGGTAGGGGGCACAGGCGAACATGAAGTCCTGCCAGACCAGCAGGCCGAGGCGGTCACAGGCGTCGTAGAACGCATCGGCTTCGTATACGCCGCCGCCCCAGACGCGCAGCATGTTGATGTTCGCGTCGATCGCGGAGCGCAGCAGGCTCTCGTAGTCCTGCACGGTGACGGCACCGACGAAGCTGCTGGCCGGAATCCAGTTCACGCCACGCGCGAACAGCGGCACGCCGTTGAGCACGAAGCGGAAGAAATCGCAGCCGGGCTCGTCGGGGTCCGGCGAAGTGTCCAGCTCGATGCGGCGGATGCCGACCGCCTGCGTACGGCTGTCGAGCGTCTGCGTGCCGCGACAGAGCGCCGCTTCGAGCCGGTACAGCGCCGGCGCGCCGAGCTCGGGCGTCCACCACAATTCCGGCTGCTCGACGACCAGCTCGGTTCCGACCCGCTGCTGATCGGCGTCGATGGCGAGACGGGCTTGCGCGGCACAGTCGCCGGTCGGCGAAAAGAGGCGGAGTTGCACGTTCAGCGCGTCGCCGGCACGCGTCGCGAACTCGTCGATCGACAGCGTGATCTGCAGGTGCGCCCGCGCCGGTGTCGCCTGCGTCACGACCTGCAGATCATCGATCGCGGCGATCCGTTGACGGAGCAGATGCACCGGTTGCCACAGTCCGACGGTTGGCAGGTCGGGACCCCAGTCCCAGCCCCAGCCGAACTGCGCCTTGCGATGGAAATTGCGTTTCGATGCCTTGATCGGGTCAGCGATGAATGGCCAGATCGGCATCGATTTGTCGGCGACCTGCTGTGCCGGCGGTGCGAAACGCACCAGCAGTACGTGCGACGAGGCCTTGCGCAGCGCGGTGCCGATATCGAATCGCAGTGGCGTGAACATGTTGTCGCAGCTGCCGAGCAGCGTGTCGTCGAGCCAGATCGTCGCGTAGGTGTCGAGCCCCTCGAAGCACAGTTGCACGCGCTCGTTCGGCTCGGGTGCGTCGGCATCGAAACGGATGCGCCACCACCATTCGCGATCGCGCACCCAGCTGCATGCTGCCTCGTTCCGGTCGGCCAGCGGATGCGGGATGCGGCCGGCGCGGTGCAGGGCGAGATAGGTATCGCCGGGTGCCGGGCAGGGTATCCAGGCATCACCGCCGTGCGTCAGCGCGACCGGCGACCCTTCGCCGGGCGCGAGGTCGAGAATTTCCCATTCCGTCAGAGCGGATGCGGCGGGCCTTGGGCTAGGGTTCATCGTGTCCTCGTCTGAATGCTGCGGAAGCGGGCGCGCTTCCGCGGATCTGGTCTGCAAGGTGCGGCGCAGCATCGTCATGCCGGCGCTGTCTCAGCTCTTCGACCATGCGGGCGTGCGTCGCGCGGTCTAGCCGATAACGAATCAGAAACACGGCACCGACGAACGACAGCGCCGCCGCGCCCGGGCCATAGAAGAAACCAAGCTCGCGCACCATTGCGTCCGGCAGCACGATGTCGAGGCCGGCCTGCCTGGTTTCCTGCACCGGGAAATGAATGGCCGTCAACAGCAGTCCGGACAGCAGGCTGCCGATGCTGCCAGCGGTCTTGCCGGCGAAAGCCCAGCCGGCGTAGAACAGGCCTTCGCGCCGCGCACCGAACAGATACTCGTGTTCGTCGGCGGCGTCGGCCATCATCGAGATGAAGGCGATTGCCGCCATCGCCATCAGTGAGCCGGCCACTGACATTGCCGCCGCGAGGAAAACAGCCAGCGCCTGGCCTTCGAGCGGCAGCGCGCCGAGCAGGCGCAGCGACGATGGCAGTGCCTGCATCGCGGCCCAGCCGCCGAGGCCGACAAGCACCGAGGTCTTCTTCTCGAGTCGGCCGATCAACGGCGCCATCAGCGGCGCACCGACCAGCGTGCCGACGATGAAGGCGACGGTGACGAGCTGGATCTGGCCACTTCTCAGATGCCAGAAAAAGCTGTTCGCGTGCAGCGCCAGCGCCTGGGTCATGCCGAACGCGACGAAGAAGATCAGCGACGACGCAAACAGCAGGCGGAACGAACGGTTGCCGAACAGTTCACGCAGTTCCGGCATCAGTCGCCGCAGCAGAGGCGCCGGCGTCGCCGGCGGCAGGTGCTGACGCGCCAGAGTGCGATGGACGGTGCGGCAGGACAGGCTGCCCCAGATCACGACAATGGCGGCCAGCGTCAGCGCAAAAGGTGCGTAGGCCTGACGGTCGGCGAGCCCGGCGGGGCCCGAGAAGAAAAACGAAAATCCGATCACGACGCCGCTGAGTGCGCCGATCATCGCGAAGCCCCAGCAGAAGCTCATGATGCGCGAGCGCTCGACGTGGTCGTCGACGATTTCCGCGCCGACCGTGAGAAACGGCAGATGGAAAGTCGACACGCCGATCCGTACGGCGATCGACAGGAAGGCAAGCAGCACGAACAGGGCGCCCTGCTGGTTCCAGTCCGGCAGCGAGAAGATTGCGACAAAGCTCGCGGCAATCATCGGCAATCCGACGAGCATGAATGGCAAGCGGCGACCGAGGCGCGAATGCAGGTTGTCCGACAACGACCCGATCAGCGGATCGGCGATCGCGTCGACAACCAGGCCGGCAGCAATCGCGACGCCGGCCAGTGACGCCGACAGTCCGCACACCGTGGTGGCGTAGAACAACAGGAAGGTGTTGACCAGCGCGCTGATCGTGCCCTCGACGGCGGCGCCGACGGCATAGCTCAGCTTCGTGCCGCTTCCGAGCCGGCTGCTGCGCAGCGCCGCGCGGACGGCGCCGGTGCTCCCGACCGGCGTCTTCGACGTTGTAACTGCAGCGGCTTGCACGGATTGTTCTCCTCGGCGCCGGCTCCGAAGGGACCGGCCGCTCCTCTGCTTTTTTCGGGCGCCAGTCTATCCGCGAATTTACAGAACGCACAACCTGTTTATGAAAAAAATAAACAAGTTGTACGTTCTGTTTTGTAGTGATAGGCTGCCGCAAAATGGCGACTCTGGAAGATCGCCGAGGAGAGATCATGAGCACCAAGCCGGCAAGTGTTGGCCGTTCCACAGCACGGGCATTGCCGTCGCAGACGCCCGCCAGACGGACGTCGAAGAAGCCACGACCGCAGGCGGTCCGCAGCGCCGATACCAGGCGGCGACTGGTCGATGCCGCCGTCGCCTGCCTGTCCCGCTACGGCTACAGCGCGACGACAGTCAGCGTCGTCGCCAGGCAGGCGAAAGTCAGCCGCGGTGCGATGACGCATCAATATCCGGCGAAAAGCGATCTGATGGTTGCCGTTGTCGAGGCGGTCTACGAGGCTGATGGCGAGCAGTACCGGCGTTCGGTGGAGGCGATTCCGTCGCGCGAATGGATGCGCGAATTGCCGACCATCATGTGGGATGTCATCTCGCGGCCGTCGGGTATCGCCGTGATGGAAATCATGCTGGCGTCGCGTTCCGATCGCGAACTCGCGGACAAGCTGCGTTCCGTGCAGCGCGGCATCGATGTGCATGCGCACCAGTGGGTGATCGAAAGGCTGGAGAGCGCCGGACTCAAGGACCGGCCGGACGGCGATGCCGTTCACCGCCTGTTCGTGGCGGCGATCCGTGGCCTCGCTCTGGAGGGATTGTTCCGGCGCGACAAGGTCGGGATCGAGAAATCGGTCGCCGTGCTCAAGGAAATCATCTGTCACCTGTATCCGGGAATCGGCTTCCCGGAAAAGCCTTAGCGCCCGAGCGGCGCGGGCGCTGAGGCAGGCGGAGATCTGCCGCAGCGGTATCCGAGCGATCGCGCCGGCATGGCGGACGGATCGCCGAGCAAACAAGCCTGGAGGAGGCGAACTGGTCATGCGAATCCGTTTTCTTCGGATCTCCGATCCGAATCTGCGGCGCGCGGCGCTGCTGGGCCTCGGCCTGATCGGGCTGCCGTCCACCACCTGGGCGCAGTCGGATGCCGCGGCCGCCACATCGACACCCGACGCGCAGAAACCCGCCGAGCCGGCCGACGAGCTGCAGACCGTGCCGACGATCAGCGTGCCGGACACGCCGCCACCGCCGGTCGCGTCGTCGTCCTCGTCATCGTCAGACGGCGCCCCGATTGCCGAGATCGTCGTTACCGCGACCAAGCGCGAGGAGCGCGTGCGCCGGATTCCGGCATCGATCACGGCGGTTTCGGGCGAGATGCTGGAGAACGCCGGCAAGCAGAGCCTGAACGACTTCATCCAGCAGTCGCCCGGCGTCACGGCGTCGCAGTCGAATTCCGGCTATACCCGCATCAGCATCCGCGGCATCAGCACCGATACCAAGCCGATCACCGAGACTTCGTCGCCGGTCGGCATCCTGATCGGCGATACCGCGTTCACCGATCCCTATATCTCGAGCATCGTGCCGGACCTGAGTGCCTTCGATCTGGCCGGCGTGCAGATCCTCAAGGGCCCGCAGGGCACGCTGTTCGGTGCTGCCGCCCTGTCCGGCGCGATCCGCTACGAACTGCAGGAGCCGGTGATCGGCGAATGGCAGGCACGCATGTTCTCGCAGTACGTGCTGCCGTCGGCGGGCTCCGGTGCCTTCACCGAGGGTCTCGCGGTCAATGCGCCAGTGCTCGACACCGCGGCGCTGCGCCTCGACTACATCCATCGCCGCTATCCGGGGGCCTACGACGACGTGCGCAGCGATCCGGTGCGCCACGACATCGACACCGGGCGCGGCCAGCAGCTTCGTGCGATCGCGTTGTGGGAACCTGCGCCACGCTGGAAATTCAAGCTCACGCACATCAACCAGAACTACGCGTCACCCGACGCCTCGGGCGTCGCCGACGCCCGGCACGGTCCGCGCGCCACCGATCAGGAAATCGTGCCGAGCCCGGTCGACAATCGCTTCGATCTGGACAGCCTCGAAGCGAACTACGACTTCGACACCATGCGCGTGGTGTCCCTGACCTCGCATACCGGCAAGCACGCGAACTCGTCGCTGGATCTCACGTATTCGGCGGTGGGGTCGCCGCCGCCGCCGGGTTATCCGGCCGCGGCCGCCTTCATTCTCGCCAGCAGCTCGAAGACCCACTCGATTTCGCAGGAGTTGCGCCTGCAGTCGACCGGCGACGGGCCGTTCCAGTGGCTGTTCGGCGCCTACTACTACGACTACGGATTCAAGGGGAACATCATTCTCGATTCCGTTGCCCAGCAGAATCTCACGGGCCCCGGCAGCCTGCTCGGGCAGCTGCTCGACGCGCTCGATGCGCCCTTGAATCTCGAACAGAGAACCTCGCTCAGCTACGGCGACTACGACATCCAGTCGCACGAATATGCCCTGTTCACCGATCTGGGCTATCAGCTGCTGGACGATCTGAAGCTGTCGGCCGGGGCGCGTTTCTACCGGACCACGATCGGTGGCATTTCCAACGGCGACGGTCTGCTCGTGATTGCCGCCAACGGCGGCATGCCGACTCGCGTCGACGTGTCCGACGGCGAGAATGGCGTCAACCCGAAGCTGTCGCTGACCTACGATATCTCCCGCGACATGATGCTGTACGCCACGGTAGTGAAAGGCTTTCGCTTCGGTGGCATCAATACGACGCCGTCGACCGTTCAGGTCAAAGTGCCACCGACCTACAAGTCCGACACGCTCTGGAACTACGAAGCGGGTCTGCGCACGAACTGGCTCGACGATTCGCTGCACGCCGACCTCGCCGCCTTCTACATCCAGTACAAGAATCCGATCATCAAGCAGCAGCAGGGGACCACGATCTACACCGACAACGTCGGCGGCGCGATCAGCCGGGGGCTCGAAGCGAGCCTGCTGTGGAACACGCCGCTCGATGGGCTGACGCTGTCGGCAAGCGCCGGCCTCACCGACGCCCACACCACCCGGCCGTTCACCGATGCCAACGGCAAGACCGTCGCGCCCGGCACGCAGATGCCGGGCGCGGCGCGTTCGCAGTATTCGACGTCGCTGCAGTACATGCGCCCTCTGGGCATGCTGATGACCGCCACCAGCGTCGGCTACACCTATGTCGGCAAGGGCTTCGACGATCTGACCCACGACATTCCGATCAACGACTACGGCACGCTCGACGCCGGCTTTGCCGTCAGCACGCTGCTGTACGGCGCCAAGGCGCGGCTCAGTTTCAATGTTGCCAATATCCTCGACGAGACGACGCCGATTTCCGGCGCGACCGGAACCGCCATCCTCAATCCGCTGGCCACGGCGACGGCGTACTATCTGAATCCGCCACGGACCTACACCGTGCGCCTCAGCGTCGATTACTGACGACAGCGGGGATTCCGAATCGGACATGAACGGTCAATCGACACCAACGGGCGTTGAGTCCTCGGCCGCGCCGCAGCGCTCGCCGGCCTTTCTGCGCCACTATCTCGGACAGCTGATCTCGTTCTATCACCCGCGCTGCCTCGATCCGCGTGGTGGCTATTTCCAGTTCTTCCGCCGCGACGGCAGCGTCTTCGAGCCGCAGATGCGGCACCTGGTCAGCAGCGCGCGCATCGCGGTCAACTACGCGTTTGCGTACCGGCAATCCGGAAGCCCCGAACATCGCGCGGCGATTGCGCATGGCATCGACTACCTGCGTGCGGCGCATCGCAACGCACGGACCGGCGGTTATGCCTGGCTCCTGCGTGACGGCGAGGTCGTCGATGCCACCAATCACTGCTACGGGCTGGCGTTCGTGATGCTGGCCTACGCCAAGGCCGCGCAGTCCGGCTTCCATGAGGCTCGCACCTACGTCGACGAGACCTGGGAGATTCTGGAAGCGCGTTTCTGGGAGCCGCGACACGGACTCTATGCCGACGAAGCGAGCGCCGACTGGACACTGTCACCGTATCGCGGCCAGAACGCGAACATGCATCTGTGCGAGGCGTTCATCGCGGCTTTCGAGGCGACCGGCGTGTCACGCTTTCTCGATCGCGCCGCGCTGCTTGCCGACCACATGGTCAATCGGCAGGCCGCGCTGTGCGGCGGACAGGTCTGGGAACATTACGATACCGACTGGCAGGTCGACTGGCTGTACAACAAGGGCGACCGTTCCAACATCTTCCGACCCTGGGGCCTGCAACCCGGCCATCAGATCGAATGGGCCAAATTGCTGCTGTTGCTGGAGCGGCACGATCCTCGGCCCTGGCGTGCGAACCGTGCCGGCGAGCTGTTCCGGACCGCGGTCGAACTGGCCTGGGACCGTCGCAACGAAGGCCTGATCTACGGATACGACGAGAACGGCGGCGCCTACGACCGCGACAAGTACAGCTGGGTGCAGGCCGAGGCGATGGCGGCCGCTGCCTTGCTCGCGCAGCGCAGCCGGGAGACGTACTACGTGGATTGGTACGACAGGATCGCCGCGTACAGCTGGCGCGTGTTCGTCGATCCGCAGTACGGCTGCTGGCATCGCATCCGTACACCGGACAATGCGCCCTGCGACGAGGAAGGCTGCTTTTCCGGGCTCACCGATTACCACACGATGAGCGCCTGCACCGACATCATCGCCGCGCTGGCGCCGGTCTGAGGCGGCGCCAGCGCGCGCTTCGCGCATCAAACCCGGCTGATCACGATCTCCCCGCCCGCGGCATGGCCGGCGGGGAGATGCGTGCCGGCGGCGGCGCTACCACGAGAAGCCGCGGAAGGCCGGGCTGGTCCAGCCGATGCCGTCATTGCTCGCAGCGGCCGCCAGCGGCGTGCCGCCGTAGATCACGTTGCCGCTGCTGTTCTGGTAAGTCAGCCAGGGAATCGTGCCCTGCTGGCTGACACCGGGCTTGCTGAAGTCACAGACGCCATTCGGGAACAGCGCTTCCATCTGTGCCCATTGGTCGTCGGTGAAGGCGGTCGGGCCGTAGTCATCGTTGCGGTTGAGCGGCCTGAGCTGGCATTTGTTGGTGTCGGTGGTGATGGCGTCGCCGGCCACCGTGCGCGGCGTGCCGAAGATCGGCACCACCAGCGAGCTGCACAGCTGGTTGCTCAGCTTCTGGCCGGCGCCGTCCCAGCATTCGTCGGTCAGATCGCCCGGCTTGTCGGCGACGATCTTCTGCGCGAGCGGGACGTCGCTGAGGTCTTTCTCGACGGCTGACAGCCAGGCATCCATCGCGATCAGGCTGTTCTGGTTGCAGGCAAGATCACCGGCGATGATCAGCGCGCCTTCCCAGATCAGCTGATTGGCGTGCGAGCCGTGTTCGCGATCGAGGCGGCCGCGCATCGCGAAGGCGCGATAGGCATCGTGGAACAGGCCCGGGTCCGGGCCGCGGCAGTCGATGATCGCGACCTGATCCATGTTGTTGCCTTCATTGATCATGCCGCTGCGATAGGCATTGCCCAGCGCCGGTTCGACCGCGGCAAGCCGCGTGCTGGTCAGGTTGGTGTCGACATCGAGGCCGCCGATCTTTTCGTTGACGTCGAGGAACTGCAGCGGCGTGATGCTGCCGTCCTGCAATGCCGACAGGCCGTACTGCACGCCGACGTTGTCGACCGGGAAACCGGCGAAGCCGTGACCGGCGGCCTTTTCCATGTCGCTCCACAGCTCCGGCGGGCGCGGTCCGAACAGGTTGATCGCCGCGTCGGTGATCGTGCAGCGCGTGCCGCCCGGATTGTTGACCGGATCGTAGCGCTGCGCATCACTGACGCCGCTGCAGGGGTCGGTCGGCACGGCGACGTGGAACTGCGCGCTTTCGCTGACCGTCGCATTGAGCGTCAGCAGCTCACGGCCCATGACCTTGGCCTGTTTGCTCATGGGCCAGCTCACGCCGTCCGCCCATTTGCTGTTGTCGCCGAAGTACGCAAGCAGCAGGTGATAGTCGGCGAACTGCGTCGCCGTGCTCCAGGCATCCGGAAACGAGCAGGTCGGCAGGATGCCCTGATAGATCCCCGGATAGGCGTTGGCGATCCACTGCTGGGCCAGCGAGCCGCCCGAGCAGCCGGTACCGATCGTGTAGCGCAGCGTGCCGTAGTGCTCGATCAGATGTTCCTTGGCCATGATCAGCGACTCCGCCTGCAGCGCCACATTGCAGTTGTGGCCGCTGTAGTCGAGCGCCGTCGACATTACCGCGAAACCGGCACCAAGCGCGTACTGCGCACTGTCCGGAACGGCCTGCGACGGCAGATTCGGCGAGTTGCCGCCGGTGATGCTGATGATGTTGGCCGGCGCGTAGCTGAGCACGCTCGGCGCCGTGCCCGTCATGTACGAAACCCCACAGCTGACGCCGTGCGTGATCAGCAGTTTGTGATTGAACTGGGCTTGCGGGCTGATGGCCGTCCAGTCCTGGCCCGGCTGATAGAGCGCGGCGATCTGATACTGATCGCGATCCTGGTAGCCGGTTTCGACGCGGACGATGAACGGCACCGTCACGCCCTGGTCGGTCGTCGTGTTGGCGACGTCGCTCGGCGGATTCTCCGGATCGTAGGGCTGGAAGCCGATCTTCAGCGGATCGGACGACAGATAGACGAAGCTGTAGCTCGCCGGCTGGTTGCATTGCGCGTCGACCGCGCCGTCCTGGCAGGTCCAGGGCTGCAGCTGCGGGCCGGCGAGGATCGGCCCGCCATTCGGATGGTCGACCAGCGTGGTCTGCGCCTTGCCGCCCGGGTACTGCGCCTTGAAGCTGTTGTCGCCGACGTTCAGGCCGGTCACCAGGCCGCGCAGCGTGCCGTCGCTGCTCGGCGCGAACAGGCTGCTGACGTCGTTGCCGTTGAGACTCATGGTCACGGTCGAAGTATCGACGCCGGCCGGCAGCACGACATCGAGCAGTGCGTCGCCGCCGCTGATCAGATCGGCGCGGTTCGACATCACGCGAATGCCGATGCCGCCACTGCTGCTGCCGTTGCCACTTCCGCCGCTGCCACCGGTTGGCGAACTGACGCCGCAGGCAACCAGCAGTGCGGCAAGCGTCGCGCCGACGACGGCTTTCAGATGTCGAGCTGTCAACATGGGACCTCCCCCGGGAGCGCCATCGAGGGCGCCCGATTATTGGAATGCGCACGGCTTGATGCCACGCGATACCCCGATGTCCGGGGCCGGCCCATTATGGCGCGCGTTGCGCCCGGCGATGATGGGCGCAGCGCCCGGCCACGATTGTCATTCATGCCGGGGCGGACGCGGGCCGGAACTCGCCGTGCGCGGCATCGCCGCGCCCGCCGGGCTGCACGAAGTTCGTGCGCTGCGCCGATCCGTGCGCACCAATTTGGCGGCGCGACACCCGTCGATTCGCCCGCGGCGTGGCCGATGGCCACGCAAACCGCCTTGTACAAAGGGCCGGACCGCTGGCACGCGCTTTGCTCCGTTTCATGCTGAGTTGGTGGCTAGGGTTCCAGCTTCGTCGTCCGGCGAAGTGTTCGGTCCGAGAGCTGCCGTCCGGATGAAGATCCGGAGCACGGCGGGATAAAAGCCCGGGAGACCTCGACCAGCCGGATTGGCAAGGTTCGAGCGTGTCTGTGCCCGTGTCTCGCCAATCCTCCGACGTCTAGTTTTTATGGAATCGCGAGGGTTGAAAATGAAGCGTTCAATGTCGTCTCTGTCCAGGCTCCTGCTCGCCGCCGCCGTGTGCAGCGCAGCGTTCTGTCTGCCGGCGCAGGCCGCCCCCAGGAAGGAATTCAATGTTGCCTGGTCGATCTATGTCGGCTGGATGCCGTGGCCGTATGCGGAGCAGGCCGGCATCGTCAAGAAGTGGGGCGACAAGTACGGCATCAAGATCAACATCACCCAGATCAACGACTACGTCGAATCGATCAACCAGTACACCGCCGGCAAGTTCGACGGTGTGACCGTCACCAACATGGACGCGTTGACGATTCCCGCCGCTGGCGGTGTCGACACCACGGCGCTGATCGTCGGCGACTATTCCAACGGCAATGACGGCGTGATCCTGAAGAACGCCAAGAGCCTGACCGACATCAAGGGCCAGAACGTCAACCTCGTCGAGTTCTCGGTGTCGCACTATCTGCTGGCGCGCGCGCTGTCGTCGGTCGGCCTGGCCGAGAAGGACATCAAGACCGTCAACACGTCGGATGCCGACATCGTCTCCGCCTACAAGGCCGAGGACACCACCGCGCTGGTGACCTGGAACCCGCAGCTGTCGGAGATCAACAGCGAACCGACGGCCCACATGGTGTTCGATTCGAGCAAGATTCCGGGCGAGATCATCGATACGCTCGCGGTCAACACCAAGACCCTGCAGCAGAATCCCGCGCTGGGCAAGGCGCTGGTCGGTATCTGGTTCGACACGCTCAAGCTGATGCAGGACCCGGTCAAGGGCAAGGCGGCGCGTGAGGCGATGGCCAAGCTGTCGGGTTCGTCGCTCGCCAGTTTCGAAGGCCAGCTCAAGACCACCAAGCTGTTCTACACGCCGGCCGAAGCGGTCAGCTTCACGACCGATCCCAAGCTCGTGCAGACCATGGACCTGGTGCGCAGCTTCTCCTTCGATCACGGCCTGCTCGGGCAGAACGTCGGCAACAAGGACGTGGTCGGCATCGCCTTTCCGGGCACGGCGACGCTCGGCGACACGAAGAACATCAAGCTGCGCTTCGACGCCACCTACATGAAGATGGCGGCGGACGGCAAGCTCTAGCGCCCACTCACCGAGGCCGGGGAGATCCATGCGTCGCGTGATGAACATGCAGCCGGGCCGCGCCCGATGGCTGCTGGCGTTGCTGCCGTTTGCGCTGATCGTGATGGTGTATGTCGTGGGGTCGGCACAGCGTCGCGCGGAGAATCCGAGCGACAAGGTGCTGCCGCCGTTCGGCGAGATGAGCAGCGCGATTCACCGCGTCGCCTTCGAGGAAGACAAGCGCACGGGCGAGTACCTGTTCTGGTCGGATACCGGCGCCAGTCTCGAGCGGCTGGCGATCGGCCTGTCGATCGCCACCGCGCTCGCGCTCGTGCTCGGCCTGCTGATCGGCCTGCTGCCGATCGGCAACGCGATGTTCGCGCCGATGACGGCGGTCATGTCGATGATTCCGCCGATGGCGATCCTGCCCATCCTGTTCATCGTCTTCGGTCTCGGCGAGCTGTCGAAGGTGGTGCTGATCATCGTCGGTGTGGCGCCCTGCCTGATGCGCGATCTGGTGTTCACGGTCGGCAGCCTGCCGCGCGAACAGCTGGTCAAGGCGCAGTCGCTGGGTGCTTCGACCTGGCAGGTGCTGATACGCGTGGCGCTGCCGCAGGCACTGCCGCGCCTGATCGCCTCGTTGCGTCTCGCGCTCGGCCCGGCGTTCCTGTTCCTGATATCGGCCGAGGCGATCTCGGCCGACAGCGGGCTCGGTTATCGCATCTTCCTGTTGCGTCGCTATCTGGCGATGGACACGATCCTGCCGTACGTCGCCTGGATCACGCTGCTCGCGTTCCTGATGGATCTGGCGCTGGCGCAGCTGTCGCGGCGGGCATTTCCCTGGGCGCACGGCGCGGAGCCCAAGGCATGAGTGCCCTGAGCATTCGCAATGTCTGGATCGAGTACGGCTCCCAGGTCGTGCTGGAGCGCGTCAACCTGGAGATCGATGCCGGCGCGTTCATCGCCATCGTCGGCCCTTCGGGCTGCGGCAAGACCAGCTTCCTGCGTCTGCTGCTCGGCCAGGAGCGTCCGGCACGCGGCAGCATCCTGCTGGACGGCAAGCCGATGCCGGACGAGCCGGGGCCGGATCGCGGCGTCGTGTTCCAGCGCTATTCGGTGTTCCCGCATCTGACCGTGCTCGGCAATGTCCTGCTCGGGCCGGAACTGCAGAGCTCGCCCTTGCTCGGCCGCAGTTTCGGCAGGCGGCGGCGTGCGCTGGTCGAGCGCGCCCACGCGCTTTTGAGCGAAGTCGGTCTCGGCGATTCGTTGCACAAATATCCGGCGCAGCTGTCCGGCGGCATGCAGCAGCGTCTGGCACTGGCACAGGCGCTGATCCGCCAGCCGCGCGTGCTCTTGCTCGACGAGCCCTTCGGCGCGCTGGACCCGGGCATCCGCGGCGAAATCCACGTGCTGATGCGCAAGCTGTGGAAAGAGACGGGCGTGACCATCGTCATGGTGACGCACGATCTGCGCGAAGCGTTTCTGCTCGGCACGCGCGTCGTCGTCTTCGATCGCCTGCGCAAGCTGCCGACCGAGGCGCAGCGCTACGGGGCCACCATCAGCCAGAACATCGCCGTCCATCGCCGCCATGTGCCGGGGCCTGGCGATGACGGTATTGCGGCAAATGACTCGGATCGGGACGACCCGATCGCAGTGGAAACCCCAGGTCGGGACGACCCGACGCCCACGCACTGAGACGCGCCCGCGTCTCCGGAGTCCTCATGTCCATGACTGAAACAAGCTCAGTCGACGCGCTCGCGCCCGGCGACCACGATGTCGAGAAAAATCGAAGCCGCTATCTGCAGCTCAAGGCGGCGGGGCAGGGCTCGCAGCGCCCCTTGCCGGCGGCGAGCCCGCGCGGCGGCGCGCCGATCGCGGCGGACCGCATTCTCCAGCGCGAATCGATACCGGGTGGCTGGTACTGCGCCTTGCGTGTCGCGCGAGGTCAGGTGCTGCGCCTGTGCAATCCGCAGGCAACGCCCGGCGTCGCGGTGATGATCTGGAACGGTGACGACACCGCCGAGCGTTACAACGCCGGTGACACCGTCAAGCTGCAGTGGACGGCGGAGCTGCGCAAGGGGCGCGTGCTGTTCTCCGACATGGGGCGTGTGCTGGCTTCGATCACCGAAGACAGCTGCGGTCGTCACGACACGCTCGTCGGTCCGAGCACGGCGGCATCCAATCTCGACCGGTACGGCGTGCCGGGCCTGCGCAACAGCCGCGACAACCTGATGCTGGCGGCGGGCAAGCACGGCCTGAGCCGCCGCGATCTGGCGCCATGTATCAGCTTCTTCTCGCCGGTCGGTACCGATGCGCAGGGACATTTCGTCTGGAACGACGGCGTGCTGCAGCATGGCGACTTCGTCGATCTGCGCGCCGAGATGAATCTGCTGCTGGCGATCTCGAACTGCCCGCACCCGCTGGCCCCGGCTGCGCGCTACGCACCCGCGGCGATCGACGCCATCGTCTGGCGGGGCGCGCCGCCGGCGGCCGACGATCTCTGCCGCACGCTGACCGCCGAAGCGGGCCGCGGTTTTGAAAACACCGATCCGCTGTTTCGCCGGGAGACGCCATGAAGGCCGAAAATTCGGGCGTGCAGCGCGACGCCGCAACCGCACTCGTCGACGTCACCATTGCCGCGCGCGCGCCGTGGTCGGGGCTGGTGCAGCGCGGTCAGGTGCTGCGCATCGTCGATGTCGAAGGCCAGCAGGCAGTCGATACGCTGTTCTATCGCGCCGACGATTTCAGCGAACGCTACAGTGCCCAGGACACGCTGCGCGCACAGGGCTCGGCCTATGTCGTGACGGGCACGCGCCTGCTGTCGAACGAGGGCCGCGAGATGCTGAGCGTGATCGCCAACACCGGCGGTGCGCACGACACCTCGGCCGGGGCCTGTTCCTGCGAAAGCAACACCGTGCGTTTCGGTCACCAGACCCGCTACATGCACGCCTGCCGCGAAAACTTCCTGCTGGAGGTGTCGCGGCACGGCATGAGCAAGCGCGACATCGTTGCCAACATCAATTTCTTCATGAACGTGCCGGTGGAGCCGGACGGTCGGCTGGCGATCGTCGACGGCGTCTCCAGGCCTGGTGACTATGTCGAGATGCGTGCGGCGATGGATGTGCTGTGCGTGATCTCCAACTGCCCGCAGGTCAACAATCCCTGCAACGGCTTCAATCCCACGCCGGTGCGCGTGCTGATCTTCGGGGATTGAGCATGTTCCGGAAAATACTGATCGCCAATCGCGGCGAGATTGCGGCGCGCGTGGTGCGCACGGTGCGCCGCATGGGCTTGTCCCCGGTCGCCGTGTATTCGGATGTCGATCGCCATTCGGCACCGGTGCTGGCGGCCGACGAGGCGATCCGTCTCGGGCCAGCGCCAGCGCGCGAGAGCTACCTGAAGATCGACGCCATCATCGACGCCTGCCTGCGCACGGGTGCCGAAGCCGTGCATCCCGGCTACGGTTTTCTCAGCGAGAACGCCGACTTTGCCGAGAAGCTCGCGGCGCACGGCATTCGCTTCATCGGTCCGCGGCCCGAACATCTGCGCGAGTTCGGCCTCAAGCACACCGCGCGCGAGATCGCGCGGAAAAGCGGCGTGCCGCTGCTGCCGGGCAGCGGCCTGCTCGACGACGTCGAACAGGCCGTGCACGAGGCGCAGCGCATCACGTACCCGGTGATGCTCAAGAGCACGGCCGGCGGCGGCGGCATCGGCATGCAGCTGTGCCACGACGCGGACGAGTTGCGTGCGCGCTTCGCAGCCGTGCAGCGCATGGCCACTGCCAGCTTCGGCGATGCCCGTGTCTATCTCGAACGCTGCATCGATACGGCACGGCACATCGAAGTGCAGATCTTCGGCGACGGTCGTGGCCGGGTCGTGTCGCTGGGCGAGCGCGATTGCTCGCTGCAGCGGCGCAACCAGAAGGTCGTCGAGGAAACGCCCGCGCCGGGATTGTCGGACGCGCTGCGCGCACGCCTGCACGCCGCCGCCCGCGCGCTCGGCGCCGCAGTGCAGTACGAATCGGCAGGCACCGTCGAATTCATCTACGACGTGGCTCGCGAGGACTTCTACTTCCTCGAGGTCAATACGCGCCTGCAGGTCGAGCACCCGGTCACCGAGATGGTGTTCGGCATCGACCTGGTCGAGTGGATGATCCGCCAGGCCGCCGGTGAATTGTCGCTGCCGGCGCAGGCAACGCTGCAGCCGCAAGGGGCGTCCGTCGAGGTCCGTCTCTACGCCGAAAATCCGCAGCAGGATTTCCGTCCGTCCACCGGCCTGTTGACCGAGGTGGGATTCGCCGAGGGTGTGCGCGTCGACGGCTGGGTCGAAACCGGCACCGAAGTGTCGTCCCACTACGATCCGATGCTGGCCAAGATCATCGCGCGTGGCGAGCACCGCGACGCGGCGATCGCCAATCTCGCACAGGCCCTGCAGTCCACCACGGTCCGCGGCATCGAAACCAATCTCCGCTATCTGCGCGCGGTCCTCGATTCCGATGCATTCCGAAGCGGCAGGGTTGCGACGCGCGTGCTCAAGGACTTCGTCTACCGGCCGAATGTCGTCGAGGTGATCGCCGCAGGCGCGCAGACCAGCGTGCAGGACTGGCCGGGGCGGCTGGGTTACTGGAGCGTGGGCATTCCGCCGTCGGGGCCGATGGACGATCGTTCGTTCCGTCTCGCCAATCGCATCGTCGGCAATCGCGAGGGCGCCGCGGCGCTCGAGTGCACGATGATCGGACCGACCTTGCGCTTTTGCTGCGATGCCCTGATCGCATTGAGCGGTGCGGCGATGCACGCGACCCTGGACGAGGTCGCGATTCCGTTCTACATGCCGGTGCCGGTTCGTGCCGGGCAGGTGCTGGCGCTCGGCGCGATCGAAGGCGCCGGCCAGCGCTGCTACCTGGCGCTGCGTGGCGGACTCGATGTCGCGTCCTATCTGGGGTCGGCGGCGACCTTCGGCCTCGGCGGTTTCGGCGGCCATGCAACCGGCGTGCTCAAGGCCGGCGACAGCCTGCATATCGACAGCGCCGCCACGCCGGCATCGGCGCCGCAGCCCTTACCGGACCAGGAGCGGCCGGTGCTGAGCCGCGACTGGACGATCGCCGTGCACTACGGTCCGCACGGTGCACCGGATTTCTTCACCGACGCCGACATCGAGGCGCTTTACGGCGCCGAGTACGAAGTGCACTTCAACAGCGCGCGTACCGGCGTGCGCCTGAAGGGCCCGCGCCCGCAGTGGGCGCGCAGCGATGGCGGGGAAGCCGGTCTGCACCCGTCCAACATTCATGACAATGCCTACGCGATCGGTGCCATCGATTTCACCGGCGACACTCCGATCATCCTCGGGCCGGATGGCCCCAGCCTCGGCGGCTTCGTCTGCCCGGCCGTGATCGCGCGCGACGATCTCTGGAAGACCGGCCAGCTCAAGCCCGGTGACAAGATCCGCTTCGTTCCGGCCGGCGCGCCGACCGTGGCGCCGACTGCGGCGAGGCGCATCGCCGAGCCCGGTTCGCCGATTCTGGCGCGCACCGACGACGGGCCGGTGCCGGTCGTCTATCGCCGCTGCGGCGACGACAATCTGCTGGTCGAATACGGACCGATGGTGCTCGATCTGGCCCTGCGCCTGCGCGTGCATCTGCTGTCGACGGCGATCGAAGCCGCGAAGCTGCCGGGCATCATCGATCTCACCGCCGGCATCCGCTCGCTGCAGATTCACTTCGACAGTCGCGTCCTGCAGCCTCGACAGCTGCTCGATGTGCTGGCCGCGATCGAGCACACACTGCCGCGCGCCGAAGACGTCAGTCTGCCGAGCCGCATCGTGCATCTGCCGCTGTCGTGGAACGATCCGCAGATTCGCCTGGCGATGCGCAAGTATCAGGAGCTGGTGCGGCCGAACGCGCCCTGGTGCCCGGACAACATCGAGTTCATCCGCCGCATCAACGGGCTCGACTCGGTCGACGATGTGCATCGCATCGTGTTCGACGCGCGCTACCTGGTGATGGGTCTCGGCGATGTCTATCTCGGCGCGCCGGTTGCGACACCGGTCGATCCGCGGCATCGCCTCGTCACCACCAAGTACAACCCGGCGCGGACCTGGACGCCGGAGAACGCCGTCGGTATCGGCGGCGCCTATCTCTGCGTCTACGGCATGGAAGGACCGGGCGGCTATCAGCTGTTCGGCCGCACCATCCAGATGTGGAATCGCTGGCGGCGGACGCCGGCCTTCGCACAGCCGTGGCTGTTGCGCTGTTTCGATCAGATCCGCTTTTTCGAAGTCAGCGACGCCGAACTCGAAGAGGCGCGCGCCGCGTTTCCGCACGGACGTTATCCGCTGAAGATCGAGGACACGAGCTTTTCGTACGCCGAGTACGTGCGCTTCCTCGATGCCAATGCCGCGGACATCCATGCATTCAAGCAGCGCCAGCAGGCGGCCTTCGAGGCGGAGCGTACCGACTGGAAGCTGCGCGGCCTCGACAGCTTCAGTGTCGACGATGTCGCTGCCGATATCGGCGGCGACGATATTCCGAGCGGCTGCAGCGCGGTGAATGCGCAGGTCACCGGCAATGTCTGGAAGATCGAGGTCGCCGAAGGCGCCAGCGTCGAGCGCGGCCAGGTGCTCGTGGTGGTCGAATCGATGAAGATGGAAATGGAAGTCCGCGCGCCGGCTGCGGGCCGGATACGCGAACTGCGCTGCCAGCCGGGGCGCACCGTGCAGTCCGGACAGGTCATCGCGGTGCTGGAGGATGCCTGAGATGCTGCCGCGCATATTGACGATCGACGAGCTGCAGGCGCGTTACCGCGACGGCAGCCTGACGCCACTGCAACTGGTCGACGAGATCCTGCGCCGGATCACCGCAGGCACCGATCCGGCCGTGTGGATCAGCCGCGTGCCGGACGCTGCGCTGCGCGATGCGGCGCAGGACCTGATGCGCGGTGCCGCGCCGGGCGCCGATCAGCCGCTCTGGGGCATTCCGTTCGCGGTCAAGGACAACATCGACTGCGCCGGCCTCGACACCACCGCGGCTTGTCCCGCGTTCGCCTATCGCCCGCCGGACGACGCCGCGGTCGTGGCGCGCCTGCGCGCGGCGGGCGCCTTGCTGATCGGCAAGACCAATCTCGATCAGTTCGCGACGGGTCTGAACGGCACACGCTCGCCTTACGGCGCGCCGCGCAGCGTGTTCGATGCGCGCTACATCTCCGGCGGTTCCAGCTCCGGCTCCGCGGTGGCGGTGGCTTCGGGACAGGTGTGTTTTTCGCTGGGCACCGACACCGCCGGCTCCGGACGCGTGCCGGCCGCCTTCAACAACCTGATCGGCATCAAGCCGACACGCGGCCTGTTGCCGACACACGGTGTCGTGCCAGCCTGCCGGAGTCTGGATTGCGTGACCGTGTTTGCAGCCTGCACGGCCGACGCCGATCGCGTCCGGCGCATCGCGCAGGGCGACGATGCGCGCGACCCCTACGCACGCACCGCGCCGCAACAGCGTCTGCCGACGTCCGGCTTCCGCTTCGCGATTCTGAAACCGTCCGAGCGCGAGTTCTTTGCCGACGCACAGTCGGCGCAACGGTATGCGGATGCGATAGCGCGGCTGACGGCGCTCGGCGGCATGGCCGTCGAATTCGACTACCGACCGTTCCGCGACGCCGCTGCGCTGCTGTACGCCGGCGGCTTCGTCGCCGAACGGCTGGAGCCATTGCGCGCCTTCGTCGAACAGCATGCCGACACGATGGACCCGGTCGTGCGCGGCATCATCGGCGGTGCGCAGGGCGTCAGCGCTGCCGAGCTGTTTGCCGACTTCAATGCACTGGCGGCGCTGCGCCGGCAGGCGGAAAAGGCCTGGGCCGACTTCGATCTGATGCTGCTGCCGACGGCGCCGACGCTCTACAGCGTCGAGCAGATGCAGGCCGATCCGATCCGGCTCAACTCGCGTCTCGGGCTGTACACCAATTTCGTCAATCTGCTCGACTATTGCGCGCTCGCCGTGCCGGCGGGCTTTCGTGACGACGGACTGCCGTTCGGCGTGTCGCTGATCGCGCCGGCGTTCCATGACGACGCGCTCGCGGCGCTTGGCGAGCGTCTGCATCGTGCCACGCAGTGCGGTCTGGGCGTCGACCGATCCGCGGCGATTGCGGAGCCCTCCGCGCCGATCGCGGTACCGGCCGACGAGCGCATCGTGATTGCCGTCGTCGGTGCCCACCTCAGCGGCATGCCGCTCAATCGCGAACTCACCGAGCCCGGCGGCAGCCTGTTGCGGCGCGCACGCACGGCGGCGCACTACCGCTTTTACGTGCTACCGGACACCACGCCGAAGAAGCCGGGTCTGGTGCAGGCGCCCGGGTTCGACGGACCGGGGATCGATGTGGAGCTCTGGTCCTTGCCGGCCGCGGCCTTCGGTCGGTTCGTGTCCCGCATTCCGTCGCCGCTCGGCATCGGCAAGCTCAGGCTCGAAGACGGCAGCGAGGTCAGCGGCTTTCTGTGCGAAGCTCACGCCGTGAGCGGCGCGCAGGAGATCACCGCGCTCGGCGGCTGGCGGGCCTACATCGCCGGCATCCAGACGTAGTCGGACTGGAAGCGCCGCGATCCGCAGTGCTCTCGGCCCGAAGGCCCGCCATGGACCGGCATCGACGCGACAGCGCCAGCCATCGCCACCGCCCCCGTTACGGTGGACGGTGGCGAGCGGAAAGCGCGCTAGCCGTTTTCCGGTTTGCGCCCGGCGCGCGTGGCGACCAGGAAGCCGATGCTGGCGACGACGCTGGTGACCAGCGTGACGACGGTGAGACCGTCGCGGATGTGCGCTTCGCCACCGAACAGATCGCTGACCAGCGTTACCACCGTCGGTGCGACACCGAAGCCGAACACGGCGCCGACGACGACGAAGGCGCCGAGGCAGACGCCGCGCAATTCGTTCGGCAACAGCACCGCGAGTGCCGTCGCCGTGATCAGGCCGGCGACGGCGCCGCCGAGCACCAGCACGGTCAGCATCGCGGCAAAACCGCCGACCGTCGGCATGACCGGGAAGAATGCCGCGGGAATCGTCAGCAGCGACGCCAGCACGGCGCCGCCGAGCAGCCCGCCCGGAATGCGGCCCTTCTGTCCAAGCTCTGCCAGCACGCCGCCGATGATCGATCCGACCAGGCCGGACAACAGCACGATCAGGCCCATCCAGGCGCCGAAGTCGGCGGGCTGCAGGCCGTAGTCGCGGATCAGCACCGGCGAGGCCCAGATGCCGGCGGAGGCGTCTGCCATGACGACGGTGACCTGACCGAGAAACAGCGGCGCCAGCAGGGCGCGGCGCTGCCAGATCGCATGCATCGCCTCCCGGAACGACGGGCTGACGATGCCTTCGAGTTCGTGCCGGGCGGGTTCGCGCAGCCACAGCAGGGGTATGGCGAGCAGGGCGCTGGCGATGCCGAAGATCAGGTGCACGCCGCGCCATGGCGCGAGCGCTGCGATCAGCGCCGGCGGCTGTGCGGCGATGCGCCCGAGCAGCGAACCGCCGAGCGCAAACGAAAGTGCAACGCCGACCATGCGCGCCACCGAGAGCAGCAGCAGCGAGCGCCCGCGCCTTTCGGGGACGCTGAGATCGGCGGCGATCGAAATGGCGACCGGCAAGGCGCACATCATGCCGACGGCGGCGAGCGTACGCGCGGCGAACAGCATCGCGAAACCCTGTGCGAACGCGGTCATCAGGGTGCCCAGCGTCCAGCACACCGCCATCGCCGCCAGCAGGCGCACGCGCTTGCCGCGATCGGTCATCCGCCCGAGCGGAATCGACAGCACCGCTACCGGCAGCGACGCCGCCAGACCCTGGACCAGGCTGATCTGGAAATCGCTGAGCCCGAGATCGAGCTTGGCGGCTTCCTGCAGCGGGCCGAAGACGCCCTGGGTCGCCGCGCTGCAGGCGATCGCGCTACCGAGCAGCAGCAGGGCCGGCAGCGACGAACGCGCTGCCGGCACCGTGTCCTTGCCGGTCGTGATCGACGCCGGCATCAAAAGTAGGTGCCGACGCGAATGCCGACACGGCGGCCGTCACCGATGATGCCGACGTCGGTCGACAGCGGACCGACCAGCCCGGCCTGTTCGAGTATCGAGCGGTCGATGTAGGACGAGAAATACTTTTCGTCGGTCAGGTTGCTGCCCCAGAGCGCGACTTCCCAGTTTGCCGCGCGCCAGGTGATCGCGCCGTTCAGCAGGGTGTAGTCCTTCAGGCGTGGCACCGAGTTCGGGTCCGAGGTCGAGCCGTTGCGCGCGCCCTTGTAGGTCGCGTTGACATCGAAGATCAGCTTGTCGCCGAGCAGGTCGAGGCTGTAGCGGGTACCGGCGAACGCACTCCAGTCCGGCAGGAACAGGATGCGGTCGGACGGGATCTGCTTGCCGGTCGTGTCTTCGTACTCGGAGGCGTCGCTGATGCGCGAGTGCAGATAGGTGAGACCGCCATTGACCGTCCAGTGCGGGTTGATGACGCCCTGCAACTGCGCTTCGATACCGGGGCTGTGCACTGTGCCCGTGTTGAGATTGACCGCGACGAAGCCTGCGCCGAGCGTGCTCGGCGCCAGCGCGTTCTGGCCGATGAAATGACGGTAGTCGTTGTAGAACGCGGCGACGTCGAGGTTCAGGTGGCGATCGAGCAGCGACAGTTTCGAGCCCAGTTCGTAGGTCCAGACCGAATCGCCCTGGTAGGTCGGATTCGGCGAGCCCGGCGGGTTGACGCCGCCGCCACGAAAGCCGCGCGAAACCGAGGCGTAGCTCATCGTGTCCGGGGTCCAGTTCTTCTTGAATGTCAGGCGCGGTTCGAGCTCCGAGGCCTTGATCTGCCCGGTGCTGTCGCCGCTGGCGACGACATGCTGATGGTCATAGCGCAGGCCGGCGGTCAGCTCGGTGGTCTGCGTCGGGTTCCAGAACATCGTGCCGTACAGGGCGTAGACGCCGGTTTCGATGCGTGCCTGCGAAGGCACCGGCACGCTGGTGCCGGGGCCGGTCACGACATCGAGTTCGCCATCGATGCCGTAGATGTTGCGGTCGGCGAACACGCCGAACAGCGATGAAAGGTTTTCCGCGTAGTGCGTGTCGAGGCGCAGCTCGCCGGTCGTGGTGTGGAAGCGGGTGTCGGCCCTGGAGACGCGGTAAACGTCGTACGGACCATAGTCGCCGTCGCCGTGGCCCTCACCGCTGCGCACGTCGTAGGCGGTCAGGACCGTCAGCTTGCTGGCGATCGGCGCGAGTTCGAATTCGCTCTTGAGGTTGCCGCCGCTGTAGCGCAGCGTGGTCAGGCTGTTTTCGTTGGTCGTGACCTTGTCGCTGTAGTCGGTGGGACCGGTGACATCGGCATACGGCGTCGAGCCGCCGAACACGCGGTTGTAGTAGCCACTGAGCGTGAAGCGCGCGTCGGCGATCGGCTCGTAGATCAGCGCGCCGTTCACCGCCTTCTGATCGAGCGGATTGGCGTCGCCACCGGCAAGCGTGTTGTCGAGAAAGCCGTCCTGATGCTGGTACGCGGCGCCGAGCCGGCCGCGCAGCACGCCCGGCACGAGCGCGCCGCTGATGCTGCCGGCGAGCTGTCGATAGTCATCGGGCCCGGCGAGCGAGCCCGTCAGTTTGCCGCTGAGCTGATCGGTCGGCTGCCGGGTGATGATGTTGATCGCGCCACCCAGGGTGTTCTGCCCGAACAGCGTGCCCTGCGGCCCGCGCAGCACTTCGATACGGTCGACGTCGAGCAGCGGCGTATTCAGGTACGAGGTGTTCGGCTGGTAGACGCCGTCGAGGAAGATGCCGACGCCCGGCTGAACGGTGTCGATCAGGGTCGTGCCGACACCGCGAATGTCGACGAACGAACGCGATACCGAGTCGGACGTGATGTTGAGGCCGGGCGTCAGTGCCGCAATGTCCTTGGCCTGCGTGATGTGCTGTTCTTCGAGGGCTTCGCCGCTGATCGCGGTGACGGCGACCGGCACGTCCTGCAGCCGCTCGGCACGCTTGCGCGCGGTGACCACGACGGTCTCGATCGCGTCGTCGGCCGGCGCCGAAGCGTCGCTCGCCGGAGCATCAGTCGCCGCGGCTGTGGCGGCGCCTGCATCCGCCGTTGCCGCGCCATCGGCCGCTGCAACCGACTCCGGCTGCGTGGCGGCCGAGGCCGACAGCGAGACCATCAGCGAAGCGCCCAACGCAACAGCCGAAAGATACTGCTTGTTCATCTGCTCTCCTCGTGCAATTCGTTATGAATTTGCTATGTATAGTAATACGTTGTGTTTTCTTTTATATCAGTTGCCGTCTGGTACGGCAAGGCCGGCGGACGAACGACATCGCCGGGCGGTCAGACGGTCATGTCGCCGTGTCCCGCCGTGCAATCGCGTGGCGGCAACCGTGGCGCGATCCGCGACCGGGACCCGCAAATCGGCTACTTTCAGCGCCACGGATGGGTCTGCGGCAGAGGTCGCGCCGTCCGGTGCGGGCTTGCAGCGAGCAGGAGGAACATGAGAATCGGCATCGACCTCGGCGGCACCAAGATCGAAGGTGTGGTCATGGCGGACGGCTCGCGCATCGTCGCGCGTCAGCGGATCGCGACGCCGGCCGGGGATTACGAGGCGACGCTGGACGCCGTTTGCGGGCTGGTGCGAAGGCTCGAGGCCGCGGCGGCGGCGCTCGATCTGCCGATCGGTGTCGGGTCGCCTGGCGCGCTGTCGAAAGCCAGCGGCCTGATCAAGAACAGCAGTTCGACCTGTCTCAACGGCAGGCCGCTGCTCGCCGATCTCGAGCATCGGCTTGGCGCGCGTGTGCGCCTCGCCAACGATGCGGATTGCCTGGCGCTGTCCGAAGCCCGCGACGGCGCCGCGGCCGGCGCCGACACGGTGTTTGCTGCCATCCTCGGCACCGGCGTCGGTGGCGGCATCGTCGTGCGCGGGGAGCTTCTCAACGGCGCCAATGGCATCGCCGGCGAGTGGGGACACAATCCGCTGCCCTGGCCGCAAGCAGGAGAGGCTCCGGGGCCGGCGTGCTACTGCGGCCGTCATGGCTGCATCGAAACCTGGATTTCCGGGACCGGCTTTGCCGCCGATCATCGGCGCAGCACCGGCGAAGCCCTTCGTGGCGAGCAGATCGTGTTCGCCGCCGACGACGGCAAGCCCGCCGCGCAAGCCAGCCTGCAGCGCTACGAGCAGCGACTGGCGCGGGCGCTGGCGCACATCGTCAACGTGCTCGATCCGCAGGTCGTCGTGCTCGGCGGCGGCATCTCCACCCTGCGACGCCTGTACCGCACGGTGCCGGAACTGTGGAAGCCCTGGATCTTTTCCGACGAAATCCGCACGCGACTCGTGCAGGCGCAGTTCGGCGACGCGAGTGGTGTGCGTGGCGCGGCCTGGTTGTGGCCGGAGGCTGGCTGAAGCGGGCTCGGCAGCCGCCGGCGGTGTCGCGGATGTGACAGCACCGCTCCTGACACAAGGGCACAATCGGCCGTCATGCAGATAAAGCCCGACCGCCGGGCCGGTTCGCGCTGCCCCTCGGCAGGATGCGATCGAGACGGCGCAGATCCGGGCCACCGGAGCGAGACGCTTGAGAAAACCGAGCCGTAGCCTGAGCGCGCGTCCGATGCGCAACTCCCCGGTGCGGCGGCGCGGCGGCGGCGAAGCGCCCGCGGCGACGGCAGCGCGATGAGCAGCAATTCGCGGGAGCCATCGCCGAAGTTGCCGGTCCACACCAAATTCGCCTACGGCCTCGGCTCGCTGGCGTTCGGCATCAAGGATCAGGGTTTCAACACCTTGCTGATGCTGTACTACAACCAGGTCATCGGCTTGCCGGCCGCCTGGGTCGGCGCCGCGATCATGCTGACCATGGTCGTCGATGCGCTGAGCGATCCGCTGATCGGGCATTACTCCGATCACCTGCGCACGCGCTGGGGCCGTCGCCATCCGTTCATGTACGCGTCCGCGGTGCCGGTGTCGGTTGCCTATCTGCTGCTGTGGATGCCGCCGGCCGGCGGGCACGACCTGCAGTTCCTGTATCTGCTGGTCATGTCGATCATCGTCCGTGTCGCGATCTCCTGCTACGAGATTCCGTCGACGGCGTTGATCAGCGAGTTCAGCGGCGACTACGACGAACGCACCAGCATGTCGACCTACCGCTCCCTGTTCTACGCCATCGGCACGGTCGGCATGGCCGTTGTCGCGCTGAAGGTGTTTCTGCGACCGACGCCCGAGCAGCCGATCGGCCAGCTGAACGCGGCGGGTTACCACCTGTATGCGGCGGCCGCCGGCGGTTTGATGCTGTTCAGCATCCTGATTTCGACGCTGGGTACCCATCACCGCATTCCGTCGCTGCGCGTCCAGCAGGAAGAAAAGCGGCCGTCGCTCGCGGATTTCCGCGGGCAGCTCAAGGCGATCGTCATGGACCGCACCTATTCCAGCGTCCTGCTCTGCGCATTCTTCTTCGCGGTCGGCGGCGGTTTCGCGACGACCCTCGGCGTCTACATCAACACCTACTTCTGGCGCCTGAATGCCGATCAGCTGGGGACGATCTCGGGTTCGATGGCCTGGGGTGTCATTCTGGCGCTGGTGGTCGTGCAGCTGTCGAAGAAGCTCGGCAAGAAGGAGACCGCCATGGTTCTGTTCGGCGTCGCCTTGCTGTCGATCGCCGCGCCGGTGACGCTCGGCCTGCTCGGCGTGATGTCGGCCGGCATGCCGGACCTGATTCCGATCCTGTCGCTGCAGGCGGCGGTGATGGTGATGTGCATCCTCGCTGCCATGATCCTGGCCACCTCGATGGTCGCCGACGTCGGCGAGCACTTCGAGCTCAAGACCGGAAAGCGCACCGAGGGCCTGATGTTCGCGGCGCTGATCATGATCAACAAGGCGGTGTCCGGCATGGGCGTGTTCCTTTCCGGTCTCGCCCTGAGCGTGATCGGCTTCCCGGACCACGCCGATCCGGCGACCATCGATCCGCTGGCCGTCGCGCACCTGGGCTGGAGCTGCGTCATCGTCGTGACCTTCTTCTGCGTGCTTGCCATCGTCGCCCTGAGCTTCTATCCGATCACGCGTGCGTCACACGAGCGCGCCCTGCGCGAACTCGGCCGGCGCTGATCGCCGCCTGGTGGCGGGCGCATGCGGGGACCGGCGATGCTATAAAGCCGCTCGTTCATTTCGACCTCGAGAATCCGGATGTCCGCCGTCCCCGTGTCCTTGCCACGCTTCGTTGTGCTGGGCGAAGCCCTCACCGATTTCGTCCGTACCGACTCGCAGGCCTGGCACAGCGTCGCCGGCGGTGCGTGCTGGAACGTGGCGCGGGTCGCCGGCACGCTGGGAATCGCGGCCGCCTGGGCCGGCGCCGTCAGCGAGGATTTCTTCGGTGACGAGATCGCGGTCAAGTCGCAGGCCGCGCATCTCGATGCGCGTTTCCTGCAGCGGGCACGCAAGCCGCCGTTGATCGCGATGGTGCATCAGCTCGATCCGCCGGCCTATTTCTTTCTCGGCAATGACACGGCCGATCTGGCATTCGATGAGGCGCTGCTGCCCGCGGATTGGCAGCAAGCCTGTGACATCGCGCACTTCGGCTGCATCAGTCTGGTTCGGCAACCGCTGGCAGAACGTCTGATGCGCATTGCGGCCGACTTGAAGCAGCAAGGCGTGAAGATCAGCTACGACCCGAACTACCGCAATCTGATGGGCGCCGATTTCGCGGACTCGTTCGAACGCATGGCGCGGCTTGCCGACATCATCAAGCTCAGCGACGAAGATCTGGCGCAGATCTACAAGGGGCTGTCGCCGGCCGCCGCCCTGGCGCGTGTTCGCGAGGTTGCCGCGAACGCGATGATCCTGTTCACGCGCGGTGCGGGCGGTGTCGCCCTGCATGTTGGCGATCGCGTGATCGAACAGCCGGCGTTCGCGGTGAACCTGGCCGACACCGTCGGCGCCGGCGATGCGTGCATCGGCGGTTTCGTTTCCAGTCTGCTGTTCGACCCGTCGCGCGACGCGGCGCAGGCACTGCGTTTCGCGGCCGCGACGGCGGCGGCAGCCTGCATGCGCGCCGGCGCCCACGCGCCGTCGCTGGCCGAAGTCGAAGCGCTGCTGCAGCGTGGCGAAGCGGGCGGCGCGATATCGGGCGCCGCGTAATCGAAGCAAGCGCGGTTCAGCTGCGCCGCGCGGTGGCCCAGTACTGTCGCAGGCTGCCGCCGTAGTCGTGTTCGAGACGCGGTTGATGGTCGAAGACCATCGTCGCGCGGCCGTTGCTGTCGAAGGCCGGCCATTCCGGCATGCCGCTGGCGCGTGGAACGCCGTCCCGCGCGAAGCGGGTCCAGGCGTCCAGCAGCAGATCGGAAAGTCGGCGCGTCGCGTCGTCGTCGTGGATCAGATGGCGCGTCGGCCCGCTGCCGAACAGCAGCGCGACATCAATGGCGTGGATCGCGCGCAGGCCGGAAATCGCCGATTGATATTCGAGCTCGTAGAGATAGGTGTGCCCGGTTCTGCCGGCGGCATGCGCTTCGGCGGCGGCGATCGTCGGCATCCGGTAGAAGGTGTCGTTGTTGACCTGTTCGATGACGGCAGTGCGGCTGGCGTCGGGCATTGCATGCCGATAATGGCGGATCAACGGCGCCGGATCGCCGGCCGGCATCAGGCCCTTGAACTGGCGCATGAACAGACGTGCCGACCAGGACATCGGCAATGGCAGCGCCAGCGAGAACAGCTGGCCGTCCGCGCCACAGGTGCCGAGCATCAGATCGACCTTGTTGGACGTGCCGCGGCGATACGCCGCCAGCGGTGCCTCAGGCAGAAAGTCGCCGCCGATCGCGGCGCCGAGAAACGGCACCCTGGTGTGGCTGATCACGCCGTAACGGTCCGACGCAAGCCTGCCGAAAATCCGTTTCGAGACTGCGTCCTGCAGGCGCTGCAGCGCCGGCTTGCCGAGCGCCAGCAGCTGTTCCGTCTTGCCCGCCTGCACGCCGATGTCCTGCAGGACATCGCGCGTCAGCGCGTGATAGTCGGCGGCCGGGGCGCAGGTCTCGGCCATGCCGCCCATCGCGATCGCGCGACGGAACAGGCCTTTGCCGAGTGGACTGGCGACCAGCGGATAGACGCTGAAGGCCCCGGCCGATTCACCGAAGATCGTGACCTTGCCGGGATCGCCGCCGAAGGCCTCGATGTTCTCCTGCACCCAGCGCAGCGCGGCGAGCTGATCGAGGAAGCCGCGATTGTCGGCGCACAAGTCGCCATCGAACAGGCCGCTGCCATGCAGGAAGCCGGGCGGACCCAGCCGGTACTGCAGCACGACGGCAACCACGCCCTTGTGTGCGAACGGTGCCGCGTCGTAGAGCGCATCGGCGGCGCCGCCGACGAAGCCGCCGCCGTGGATGTAGACCATCACCGGCAGGCGGGCGCCACGCTCCAGCGTCGGGGTCCAGACGTTGAGCCGCAGGCAGTCATCGTCTTCGGGCGTCCGGATCAGGCCGCCGCTGGCTTCGAAATAGCGGCGCCGGGTGGGCAGGAACGGGCCCGGCGCTTTCTGGCCGAATTGCATGCAGCGCGGGCCATAGCGGCCGGCGTCCAGTGTTCCCTGCCACGGTTTGCGTGGCTGCGGCGGCAGCCAGCGCGCAGGCCCCGACAGCGGTTCGGCGTAGGGGATGCCCTTGAAGCTGTGCAGCGCGTTTTCATGGCGACCGCGGATCTCGCCAGCCGCAATACGGACCGTTGTCATGTCGGGGGTGTCGTGCAGGCGCGTATCGGCCGGCGGCCATCTTAGGCAGCTGCCATCGGCGGGGCTGTCAAATGTGCGACTCGTCCTTGCTGGCCTTGCCTTGCCAGCCACCGTGCCAGGCCGACAGATAAGTCGCCAGATCGAAACCCGTCTTCCTTGCTTCCGCGCCGAGGCCGTCGATGTCGAGAACGCGGATGCCGTCCTTGTGCAGTTCCAGGTAGCCGCGACGCGCCCAGCTCTTGAGGACACTGTTGACGCGTTGGCGTGTACCGCCGACGCGCGCGCCCGTTTCGCTCTGACTCTCGAACGGGCTTAGCCAGACTGCGCCGCCGGGTTCGCGCTGGCCACGCAGGCGCAGCATGCGCAACAGATAGACCGCGAGTCGGACACGGAGGTTGTGCAAGGTCAGCAATTCGATGCGACCACCAATGACCACTGCGCGATTCAAGTATTCGTGATACAGGCCCCGGTAGTAAGCGGGCCAGCGCTGCGAGAATTCCTCCACAGTCGGCTGGTCGATGCAGATCACGCTCGCGTCGTCCTGACAGACACAATTTGCAAGGTAGCTTGGCGGCTTATTCGGCGCGAAATGTGGAAACCAGCCGCCGGCGACGACCTCCTCCAGCGTGATCTCGTCGCCGGAGGGCGTCGCCAGAAAAATCCGGAAAACGCCGCTGACTACACCGTAGATATGTGTGGCAGGATCGCCGGAAATATAGACGGTTTTGCCCTTTTTGATGGAACGTAGACTGGTGTGTACGGCCAGCCAATCCCTGGCTTCGGCCGGGACGTAGGCAAACCACCCCCAGCCTTCGATCAGATTGCGTGCGACCGGCGCGGCTGCTCGGTTATCGCCGGGAGTGTCGCCGGCGGCTCCCGGTAACGGCGGGTCCACCATCTTGTTCGGGGTGCGCATGACCGAGTTCTCCTCGACGCCGTCTCGCAGCATTCTCTGGCAACTGTCGCGCAGTCTAACCACCGAGCGGACGACGCGGAGGGTGCCGTCTCATGGCATCGGGCACGTCGAGGAAGGGTCATATGATCAACCCGCAGATTTTGCGGGTCGAATTTCGCGTTGTGCCGTCAGGTGACGATGCTACGGCGCTCGCTGTAGGCGATGAAGCCGCGCACCATGCGGTAGACCCACCAGATGCCGAGCCCGATGAGTAGCGGGACGCCGATCAGGATCCAGCACAGCAGGCCGAACAGGAAGCCCAGGCCCAGCGTCCACCAGAACGTGCGGATCAGGTAGCGGTGGTGGCTGCGGATGAATTCGTTCTGGGTCTCGGCCGACTTGATGTAGCTGATCACCACGCTGACGATCGACGCCATGAAGGCGGTGAACGGTGAAACCGCCTGCAGGACGTAGGCAATCAGTAGCGTCGTGCGTTCGGCTTCGCTGGCAGACTGGCCTTCGCTGATGATCGAATCGGTGTCCATGTTTATCGCTCCCTCGCAATTGTCGGCCCCAAGCCGCGAGGCGACTTTGACATAGGACGACCGGGGGGCGTCAACGGTTTGTGTGGCGGCAACAAAAAAGCGGCCGGCGCATCGGCGCCGGCCGCCTTGTCCACGAACGGCTTACTTGTAGGCTTTCATGCCGTTGCTGATTTCCTCACGCGCAGCGGCGGCATCGCGCCAGCCGGAGAGCTTGACCCACTTGCCTTTTTCCAGCGCCTTGTAGCTGCTGTAGAAGTGTTCGATTTCGTTCTTGACGCGTTCCGGCACGTCGGCCAGATCACGCAGATTGTCGTAAGCGTGGTTCGAAACCTTGTCGACCGGCACGGCGAGCAGCTTGGCGTCGGTCCCCTTTTCGTCGGTGGTGTCGAGCACGGCCACCGCACGGCACTTGATGACCGAGCCGGCGACCACCGGATGCGGGGTGACGACCAGCACGTCGACCGGATCGCCGTCGCCGGACAGCGTTTTCGGCACGTAGCCGTAGTTGGCCGGGTAGCTCATCGCCACATTCATGAAGCGATCGACCATCAGCAGGCCCGTTTCCTTGTCGACTTCGTACTTGACCGGCGGGCCATAGGCCGGAATCTCGATGACGACGTAGAACTCTTCCGGCGCCTTGCTGCCCGGACCCAGTGTTTCAAAACCCATGTTCGCGTTCCTTGATCTGATGGCGATTTCGAATTCGAGCCGTGGCCCGGCAATTCGGGACGGCGATTCTAACAAATGCACTTCGAAGGCAATTGCAAGGGTTTGACGCCCTGAAACCCAGCGGTTACTTTTGCGGGCCCCGCGCCCCGCCGACCGGCTGGCGTTGCGCGTTTGACGTATGCAAGGGTCACTCCAAAGATGAGAATCGTATTGCTGGGCGCCCCCGGCTCTGGCAAGGGCACGCAAGGCGAAAAGCTGGTCGCGCACTTCGGCATTCCGAAGATTTCCACCGGCGATGCGCTGCGCGCCGCGGTGGCCGCCGGCACCGAACTCGGCAAGAAAGCCAAGGCGACGATGGACGCCGGCCAGCTGGTCGCCAACGAAATCGTGATCGGCATCGTCGAGGAACGTCTCGGCCAGCCGGACGCCAGAAAGGGTTTCATTCTCGACGGCTTTCCGCGCAACACCGCGCAGGCCGAAGTGCTCGATGCGATGCTGCTGCGCTTGGGCCAGCCGTCGGTCGACAAGGCCGTGCACCTGGCCGTCACCGACGAAGAGATCATCAAGCGCCTGCTCGAGCGTGCCCACAAGGAAGGCCGCGCCGACGACAAGGAAGACGTGATCCGGCATCGCATCAGCGTCTACAACGCTGAGACCCATCCGTTGCTCGACTACTACGAAGGCCAGCACAAGCTGGTGACGGTGCCGGGCGTCGGCGGGCTCGACGAAATCTTTGCGCGCATCGTCGGCGTGCTGAAATAGAAACGGTTTTCGACATGAAAAAGCCCGCAGCAGCGGGCTTTTTCATGTCTGCGGCCCGCTGTCAGAAAAAGCGCGCCAGCAGGTCCTCGCCGCAGACCTGCAGTCGCCAGCCGCTCAGCGCCGCCACCGAGGCCGCGCGCGCGCGGCGCAGCACTTCCACCAGGTCGGCGCGCGGCGCCAGATAGCCCGCTGGCAGTTGCAGTTCGCCGGCACGGGTCTGCACGAAATTCTGCAGCTCGCGCAAACGCTGCTTCTGCTCACCCGTGAGCTCGTCGTCGCTGAGCAGCTTGCGCGGCGCGAGCTCCCGTGCATCGGCGATCACGGCGAGCAGTGTCTCGCCGAGTCGTTCCAGGGTTTTCGGCGGCAGCGCGCCCAGCGCCTCCAGTTGCGCCATCGAGTCCGGCAGGCGTTCGGCCATGCGGTAGATCGCATCGTCCTCGATGATCCACTTGCGCGGCCGGTTGCGCGCCTGCGCCTCGGTCTCGCGCCAGGCGGCGAGCGCGCCGGCGACGGTCTGCGCGCGCGCGTCCATGCGCGCCAGACCGCGCAGACGTTGCCAGGCGTCGGCCGGCTGCGTGACGTAGGCGGAGGCGTCGGCGAGACGCGCGCAATCCTCGGCGAGCCAGGCGAGTCGGCCGCAGGCGGCGAGTTCGTCCTGCAGCGAGACGAAGATCGTCGCCAGATGCGAGACATCGGCGGCGGCATACGCGAGCTCGGCTTCCCGCAGCGGACGGCGCGCCCAGTCGGTACGCGACAGGCTCTTGTCGAGCGTGATGCCGAGCCGCTTGTCGATCAGACCGGCGTAGCCGATCTGATCGCCGATGCCGAGCAGCGTGGCGGCGATCTGCGTGTCGAACAGCGGCTGCGGACAGCTGCCGCGCAGGCGCACGAGAATTTCGAGATCCTGTGCGGCAGCGTGAAATACCTTGATCGAGTTCGGTGCGTACAGCACATCGAGCAAAGGGTCCAGATCGTCGAACGCTAGGGTATCGACGCAGACCGCCTGCTCGCCGTCGCCGATCTGGATCAGGCACAGCTTCGGGTAATAGGTGTCGATGCGGACGAATTCGGTGTCGATCGTCAGCCACGGGCGCTGCGCCCAGCGTTCGAGATGGGGCGCGAGGGTGTCGGCGTTCTGGATCAACGTGGTCATGGGGTTCTGTTCGTCGCGGGCGGGCGTGCCGCACCGCGCGTGGCGGGCCACTAGAATATCGGCCTTCGTCACTTGCCGGCCACCCATGTTCGCCACGCTCATCACTGCCACGCTGCGCATTCTGTTCTTTCGCGCCGGACCGCAGGACTTTCCGTACGATCCGCGGCTGACGGCGCCGCTGGTGGTGACGGCTGCGGTTGCCAACGGCTTGATGTTCGTGCAGGTGCTGCCGATCGGTGCGGCGCTGGTGATGGCGCTGGCGATGGTCGGCGGTCTGGCACTGGCGACACGCGGCGTGTTGCGGACCCGGCAACTCGAGGCGCGTTTCCACCAGACTTTTGCCGCGCTGCTCGCCACCAATGCCGCGCTGACCTTTCTGCTCGTGCCGTTCTTCGCGCAGGTCGCACCGACGCTGCGCGAGCTGGCCAGCAATCCGGAGCTGCTCGAGCATCCCGAGCAGTTCAAGCTGCCGCAGGGCATCGGCTTCGTCATGAACGCGCTCAACGTCTGGAGTTTCGCGGTCACCGCCGCGATCTTCCGGCACGCCGCCAATGTCTCGACCGCGCTGGGCCTGCTGATCTCGCTGGTGATCGCGGTTGCGCTGCTGTTCTTCGTCGCGTTCGCCGGCTCGTTCGCCGGCCTGATGTTCGGCGGCGCGGCCTGAGACGGACCATGCGCATCCACATCCTCGGCATCTGCGGCACCTTCATGGCCGGCATCGCGGCGATCGCGCGCGAGGCCGGGCACACGGTCACCGGTTCCGACGCCAATGCCTGGCCGCCGATGTCGACGCAGCTCGAAGCGCTCGGCATCACCGTCATGCAGGGCTACGAGCCTGCGCAGCTGACGCCGGCACCGGACATGGTGGTGGTCGGCAATGTCGTGACGCGCGGCAACGCGGCGATCGAGCACGTGCTCAATGAAGGCTTGCCCTACACCTCGGGCCCGCAGTGGCTGGCCGAACACGTACTGCGTGATCGCCATGTGCTGGCGGTTGCCGGCACGCACGGCAAGACCACGACCTCGGCCTTGCTGGCCTGGCTGCTCGACCATGCCGGTCTCGAACCGGGCTTTCTGGTCGGTGGCGTGCCGCAGAATTTCGGCATCTCGGCGCGGCTCGGTGCGTCGAAGTATTTCGTGATCGAGGCCGACGAATACGACACGGCGTTCTTCGACAAGCGCAGCAAGTTCGTGCACTACCGGCCGCGCACGGCGATCCTCAACAACCTTGAATTCGATCACGCCGACATCTTTCCGGACCTCGCGGCGATCGAACGTCAGTTCCATCACCTCGTGCGCACCGTGCCCGGCCGCGGCCGCATCGTCGTCAACGGCGGCGATGCCAATCTCGCGCGCGTGCTGGAACAGGGTTGCTGGAGCGAAAGGGTGACGTTCGACGACGCGTCGGGCTGGCACGCGCTCGGCGAGCCGCAGGACTACGAGCTGAAGATCGGTGCGGAGTCGCAGGGCAGGGTGCGTTCGCCGCTGGCCGGTCGCCACAACATGTCGAACACACTGGCCGCGTTCGCGGCCGCGCATCATGTCGGCGTGCCGGTGGCGAAGCTGATCGCTGGGCTCGCGGATTTTCGCAGCGTCAAGCGACGCCTGGAACGGATCGGCGAAGCACGCGGCGTGACGGTCTACGACGATTTCGCCCACCATCCGACCGCGATCGCGACCACGGTCGACGCGCTGCGCCGGGCCGGTCCCGGCCGCATCCTGGCGGTGCTCGAACCGCGCTCGAACACGATGCGTCTGGGCACCCACGCCGACGAACTGGCAGACAGTTTGCGTGACGCCGATCTGTGCTTCGTCTACGCGCGGCCCGATCTGAAGTGGAATGCGTCAGCGGCGCTGGCCGGGGTCGGCACGCGCCTTCGCGTGCAGGCCGACTTCGACGCGCTGCTGGCGGCGATCGCCGCCGAAGCGCGCGACGGCGATCGCGTGCTGGTGATGTCGAATGGTGATTTCGGCGGTATTCACCGACGCCTGCTGGACACCCTGCAGGCCTGAGCGCGGCGGCCGATCCGCGCGATGCTATTTGATACGCCTGATTCCGGCGCGCGCGTTGAGGCCTTCGACGCGCAGGAAGTAACTGCCGAACACACCTTTCTCGATGCTCACCTCGGGATTCAGCGTCGGCTTGCAGTAGACGCTCTTGTCGTCGACGACTTCCCAGACCTGACCGTTGTCGAGTTCGAAGCGGGTTTTCGGCTCCCAGCCTTCGAAGTTGCCGCGGATATGGACCTTGATGGCACGCACTTCCGGCGGCTTGTCGGCCGGTGCAGGCAACTGTTCCGCGCCGAACTCCGCTGGTGCAGGCGGGCTGCTCCGTGCGGGCGCCGACGGCACGGCTGCCGGTGCGCCGTCCTGATCCGTGCCACGGCCGAACGCCGCGTCGTAGCAGTTCAAGCGTGCGGCAGCATCGGACAGCCTGGTGCAGGCCGCCGGATCGGCCGCATGTGCCGCAAGGCCGGGTGCCAGCAGCAATGCGGCCGCGAGCAGGCCGGCGCCGCGCGCGGTCATCATGCCGCCGCTACTGGACACGCTCGACCTTGACGCGCGCATTGAGCTCGTCGAACTCGAGGAAGTATGTGCCGAGCAGGCCTTTCTTGATCTTGACGGCCGGATTTTCGCGGGCGCGATAGGTGCTGACACCATCTTCCGTGACACGCCAGACCTGGCCGTTGTCGAGCGTGAACCGCGTGTGCTCGTTCCAGCCGTCGAACTTGCCGACGATATGCGCGTGGATGACGTCCGGCTCTGCCACACCGGCGGTCGCCGGTGGTGGCGGCGCGGCTGCGGGGTGCGGAGCGGCAGCAGTGACGGCCGGTGCCGGCGGCGCCGGTGCCGAGGGGGGCGCTGCCGACGACGAGGTGTCGACGCTCGCCGAGCTGCGGCCAGCGAGCACGTCGTAGCAGGCCAGGCGGGCGCTGTCGGCGTCGATCGCCGCACACGAAGCCAGGCTGTCGGCCCAGGCCGGTGTCAGGCAGGCCAGTCCCAGGGCGGCTCCGATCAGTATTGCGCGCATCATCATCCCTTGCCGTGCAGAACCTGTTCGGCCTGCAGATCGGCGTGATAGCTGGAACGCACCATCGGCCCGCTGGCGACGTGCGAGAAGCCCATCTGTTCACCGAGCACACGCAGGCGATCGAATTCCTCGGGCGTCACGTAGCGCGCAACCGGCAGATGGTTCTTCGACGGCTGCAGGTACTGGCCGAGCGTCAGCATGTCGACCTGGTGCGCGCGCAGATCGCGCATCACCTGTTCGATCTCCTCGATCTCCTCGCCGAGACCGAGCATCAGGCCGGACTTGGTCGGCACGTCCGGATGCAGCAGCTTGAAACGTTCCAGCAGATCCAGCGACCAGTCGTAGTCGGAACCCGGGCGCGCCTGCTTGTAGAGGCGCGGGATCGTTTCGAGATTGTGATTGAAGACGTCCGGCGGATGGTCCTTGAAGATTGCCAGCGCCGGGTCCATCCGGCCACGGAAATCCGGTACCAGCACTTCGATCGTGAGTTGCGGCGACAGCGCGCGCGACTGCTGGATGCAGGCGGCGAAGTGCGCGGCACCGCCGTCGGCGAGATCGTCGCGATCGACGCTGGTGATGACGACATAGCGCAGGCCCATGTCGCGGATCGTTTCGGCGAGATGCCGCGGTTCGTCGGCGTCGAGTGCGTTCGGCCGGCCGTGCGCGACATCGCAGAACGGGCAGCGTCGCGTGCAGATGTCACCCATGATCATGAAGGTGGCGGTGCCCTTGCCGAAGCACTCGCCGAGATTCGGGCAGGCCGCTTCCTCGCAGACCGTGTGCAGCTTGGCGGTGCGCAGGATTTCCTTGATGCGCGCGACTTCCGGCGTGCCCTGGCTCTTGGCGCGAATCCAGCTCGGCTTGCGCAGCGGTGTCGTGGTCGCTTCGATCTTGATCGGGATGCGCGCCATCTTTTCCGCGCCGCGCAGTTTTTCACCCTGCACGACCGGCTTGACGGCAGCGCCTCGGCCCGGCGCCGCGGGATTGGGGGGGACTGTGCTCATTGCAGCTCCGCTGGACAGGCCCGCATTGTACGCCGGAGCGTGCAGTCGGCCGAGCGCGGCAATTCCTCAGGCGGCCGCGGCGATCGGAGGTGCCGTGCTCGCGGCGACGGGATTCGGCTGCAGGCCGAGTGCCTGCTCGATGCCGGCCTGTGCGGCGTTTGCGAGATCAGTGCGCTCGCGGCCGTTCGCCTCGATCGGCGCGCAGTACGTCACCTCGACGTCGAGCCGCGCCACCATCAGCACGCGCAGGACATGATGCAGCAGATCATCGTCGCCGATGAACGGAGCAATGGCGCGACCATCGACGCCGTCGTAACGCAGCGCGATGGGCTGCACCGCGCAGCGGGCTTCGATCGCCGGCGCGAACATGCGGGCATGGAACCGCAGCATGCCGCTGCCGTCGGTGGTCGTGCCTTCCGGAAACAGTGCAACGCTGCCACCGTTGCGCAGATAGACCGACAGGCGATCCAGCAGTCGCGGCGAGTCACCCTTGCCGCGGCGCAGGTAGAAACTGCCGGCCGCGGTTGCCAGCCAGCCGGCCAGCGGCCAGTTGCGGATTTCGGATTTGGCGACGAACCGTACCGGCTCGCTGGCGTTGATGACCGGGATGTCGAGCCAGGAGATGTGGTTGGCGACGCTCAGATGCGCGGCCGTGGTCGGCTGTCCGTGACGCCGGACGTGGACGCCGAGGATGCGCAGCAGCACGCGATGCCACCAGCCGGCGAGCCGCGCGCGATCCAGCCATTCGAAGAAATCGAGGCCGGCCGCCACTGCCATCAGCAGGCCGATCACCAGATGCACGATCACCAGCGCGCCGCGCAACACGGCGCGCGTCACCGCGAACACGCGCGCCGGCATCAGAGTGCGCCGGTCTCGGTCGACGTTGCCACGGCGCCGGCCGACTGGCCGAGGAAGTGGCGGGCATAGCGCGGATTCAGATCGCGCACGTCGAGCAGCATGAACACGTCGGCGCAGTTGAAGTCGCGGTCCCAGTACGCCTCGCCGCAGGCTTTCGCGCCAAGGCTCAGGTAGGCCTTCAGCAACGGCGGCATGCGGGTTTTCTCCGTCGCGCGGCGGTCGGCGGCCGGCAGCGGGATGTACGGCCGTACGCGCTGCGACGGCGGGGCCAGGTGCTGGTTGCGGATCTGGTCGAGGATCGCGTGCGCGCTCGCGCCGCCGTCACGCAAATCGATCGACGCGCATCCGAACAGGTAATCGTAGCCATGGTTGACGATGTAGGCGGCGATGCCCTGCCACAGCGTCGCGATCACCGCGCCACTGCGGTATTCCGGTGCGACGCAGGTGCGGCCGATTTCCATCACGCGACCCGGCAGGCTGTCGAGCATTGCCAGATCGAACTCGTCGGCCGAGTAGAAGCCCCCGGCGCCCGGTGCGCGTTCGCCGGTGAGGATGCGGGTGCAGGCGACGATGCGGCCGGACTCGGCCTCGCAGACCATCAGATGCCGGCAGAACGGATCGTACTGATCGTGATCGAGGCCGGCGTCGCCGCCGTCGATCGCGGCGCCCAGCTCGCCGGCGAAGATTTCGTAGCGTAGACGCTGCGTCGCGCGGATTTCCGCGCTGGTCTCGGCCAGGCGAACCTCGAACCGCGGGCGTCGCGGCAAATCACCATCAATGCGTGTCGACATGCGTCGCTCCTTTTCGGATGGGCGCACTCTATGAAGCGGGCATTGAAGCGATGTGACGATGGAATGACCAACACATGACAGCAGGCGCGGCTGGCCCGCCTGCGTCAGTTGTCTTTGAACCACCCGGGATGCGCGTCGCTGGTGGTCCAGATGCGCCGATGCAGATGCGTGAGGGCGACGGCGTCGAGCAGCAGCTGATTGCGTTCGCTGTCCTTCAGCGTCGCGGGATCGCGGCGCGCGGCGCTGTCGGCGAGATTGCGCAGGCTGCGTTGTGATTTCTCGTTGGCGGACTGGCGGCGACGGCCGACCAGACTGAGCAGCGCGTTGGCCGCCGGCTCGCGCGCGACGCGCAGGAAGTCCGGATATTCCGGCGCGCGCTTGAGCCCGGCCTTCAGCCAGCGCAGTTCACGCGGGGTCAGCGACTCTTCGGGAATCAGGAACAGGCGTGCGCCGCGGGCCCAGACGCCGATCGAGCGGCGCGAACTCCACACGGACAGCGGGATCGCGATTACCAGACTGCCGGCCACCGGCAGCAGCCACCACAGGAAATGCGGATTGAGCCAGTAGACCAGGCTCAGCCAGGCCAGGCCCAGCAGCGAGCCGCCGCCGTGTCGCAGTGCGGCCTGACTCCATGGCGTCGCGGCGTCTTCGCGCGGCGGCGATTTCCAGACCACGGCGATGCCGAGCAGCGCCGACACCACGTACTGGGTGTGGAACAGCATGCGGATCGGCGCGAGCAGCGCCGAAAACAGCATCTCGACGATCAGGCTGGCCAGCAGGCGCAGGCGACCGCCGTACGGGCGCACGGTTTCATGGCGGAGCATCAGCAGCACGGCCGCGAGCAGCTTGGGCAGGAACAGCAGGGTCATGGTGCCGGCGAACAGCCGGACCGCCCATTCCGGATGCCACTCCGGCCAGCTGGGAAACAGCTGGTAGGGCTGCGTGAAATAGGTCGGCTCGGTCTTCATGAAGACGAACAGCAGGGCCGTCGACAGTGCGAGAAACAGGAACCACAGCGGCGCAGACAGATAGGCCATCACACCGGTCATGAACACGGCGCGATGCGCCGGGTGCAGGCCGCTGGTGAAGAACAGTTTGAAGTTCTGCAGATTGCCCTGGCACCAGCGCTGATCGCGCTTGAGCTCGTCGAGCAGGGTCGGCGGCATTTCCTCGTAGCTGCCGGGCAGGTCGTAGGCGATCCATACGCTCCAGCCGGCGCGCCGCATGAGCGCCGCCTCGACGAAGTCGTGCGACAGGATTTCGCCGGACAGGCCGCCGCGGCCTGGCAGGCGGCCGAGCGCGCAATGCTGCATGAACGGCGCGACGCGAATGATCGCGTTGTGGCCCCAGTAGTGCGACTCGCCGAGCTGCCAGAAGTGCAGGCCGGCGGTGAACAGCGGTCCGTAGACGCGCGTCGCGAACTGCTGGATGCGCGCGTACAGCGTCTCGCGTCCGGCGGCTTTGGGTGCGGTCTGGATGATGCCGGCGTTCGGGTTGGCCTCCATCAGCTGCACCAGGCGTTTCAGGCATTCGCCGGACATCACGCTGTCGGCATCGAGGATGACCATGTGCTGGTACTTGCTGCCCCAGCGCCGGCACCAGTCGGCGATGTTGCCGGACTTGCGCTTGATGCGATGTACGCGTCGCCGATAGAAGATGCGTCCGAAACCGTCGACGGCGCGGCACAGGTCCAGCCAGGCGGCGACTTCCTCGCTGCGGGCGTCGGCCTTGCCGCTGTCGGACAGCACGTAGAAATCGAAGGCATCGCGCAGGCCGGCGCGCGCCACCGAATCATAGGTAGCACGCAGGCCGGCGAAAACACGCTGCACGTCCTCGTTGCAGATCGGCACGAGGATCGCCGTGTTGCGCCCCGCGGCCAGCGGCGTGTCGGCCGCTGCGGTCGCCGAAATCGAATATTTGTCGCGGCGCGTCAGCAGCACGAAGAAGCCGAACACCGCGGTCCAGAAACCGGCGGAAATCCACGCGAACAGCACGGCGTACAGCGTCAGGCTGGCCAGTTCGAGCGGATGCCGGCCCTTGTACGGCAGTACCGCCGACATCAGGTAGGTGGCGACCACGGTCTGCGCGAGGATCAGGCTCAGCAGCAGCAGGCGGCGCGTCGTGCCGGCCCAGCGCCAGCGCATGCGCGCCGGGCCCAGGGTCTTGCCCTGCGGTGCCTGCGGCTGCTCGCCGTCGCGCGGCTTGAGGGCGACGCCGTTGCCCTGCGCGCGCCGGCCCAGCCAGCGCCACAGACGCCGTACGGGATTGTGATCCCAGGGGGCGGGTGTCATCGAGGCGCGGACCACGGCAGGCGTCGTCGCCAGGCGTGCCAGCGCGTCCGGCGGTTGCAGCACCGACGCCAGCCCCGGATCGCCGGGCTGCGCTTTGCCCAGCGCGAGCCGCAGTCGCGTATGGCTCGACTGCAGGGTACGGCGATCGGCGTCGGTTTCTTCGCGTTCCGCGAGGGTTTCGTGAACGCTGGCGAACAGCGCCTCGACCGAACGCGTCGGGTCGGCGAGCAGCTGCGCTTCAAGGCGCGGCCAGACGCGCGCCGCTGCGGCTGGCGGCAGTTCCCGCAGATATTCCTCGACACGACGCGGGAGCGGCGATGCGAGAGCCGAAGGCTGCTGAGTCACGATATCCCTGAAACGGTGGTGGCCGGGCCCGTCGCGGGCCGAACGTCGCTGCCGAAAGCGGCGCAGCCGTCGAGTTTAGGGACAAAAACGGTCGCTGCCGAGTCCCGCGATGAAACCCGCAGCGCGCTGAAGCGGCGATGAATCCGCCGCGCGACCGTCCGGCCTCAGTGCGGTTCCGGCGGCAGGATGTAGGCCCAGGTTTCCGAGATGTTGTCGTCGCCCTTGCGCAGCACCGCACGCATTTCCAGGGGCTTGCTGTCGTCGCTGCGGCGCACGCGCATGATCACGCGCCAGCCGCCGGTGACATCGTTCTTGACCAGCTGGCGATCGACGATTTCCCCGTTGTCGTTGACCCACAGTCCGGCCACCGGCCGCTCGTCCGGTTTCATGAAATCGAGCGGGCCACCCTGGAAGTCGATGACGTAGCGCAGCGTGTCGTCCGGCGTGTCGGTCCAGCCGCGGCCGCGACGGGTCTGCGCGACCCAGGCCAGCGGTGGCCTGGTTTCCTGATTGGCTTGCCAGAACAGGGTGTATTCGAGGTCCATCTGGCCGCCGGCCTTCGGCGTCTGTTCCGGCACCCAGTAGGCGACGACATTGTCGTTGGTCGCGTCCTTGGTCGGAATCTGCACGAGCTCGATGCGTCCGCGTCCCCAATCGCCTTTCGGCACGACCCAGACGCTGGGCTTGCGGTCGTAACGGGTGTCGAGGTCCTCGTAGTGCGCGAACAGGCGATCGCGCTGCATGAGACCGAAGCCACGCGGATTGAGCTCGCCGAACGAGGTCATCAGCAGCCGTTTCGGATTGACCAGCGGGCGCCAGACCCATTCGCTGTCGCTTTCGATCGACAGGCCCTCGGAGTCATGGACTTCCGGGCGATAGTCCTCGTTGGCGGACGGCTGGTTGGATGCGTACAGGAACATGCTGGTGAGCGGCGCGATGCCGAGCTTGCCGATGCTGTCGCGGAAATACAGTCGGGCCTTTATCTCGGTGGCGGTCGAGTCGCCGGGCCGCACCTTGAAGCGGTAGGCGCCGGTCACGCGCCGCGAGTCGAGCAGCGCGTAGATCGTCAGTTCGTGGTCTTCAGGGCGCGGCCATTCGATCCAGAACTCGCGAAACACCGGGAATTCCTCGCCGGACAGTTCACCGGTGTCGATCGCCAGACCGCGTGCCGACTCGCCGTAGACCTGGTCCTTGCCCAGCGCGCGGAAATAGCTCGCGCCCTGGAAGGCGATCAGCTCGTCCTCGACGTTCTTGTCGTTGAGCGGATAATGCACGCGAAAACCGGCGAAGCCGAGATCCTGCAGCTTGCCCGGATCGATCTTGTTGCTGCCGTAGTCGAAGTTCTCCGGCTGGAACGGAATCTTGCGCACGCCGTCGACCGTGACCAGATTCATCTTGACGATCTGATTGAAGTACAGACCCGGATGGTAGAACTGCACCTCGAACGGCGATTTGTTGCCGCGCCAGAGTGCCTTGTCGGGCTTGTACCTGATCTGCTTGTACTGGTCGTAGTTGAGATCGGTCAGCACTTTCGGCAGCTGCGTGTCCGGACGCACGAACGGCTTGTCGGCAAGCGTCTTGGCACGCCTGGCGACATCGTTGAAATCAAAAGCCAGTGCGGCATGGCTGGTCAGCGTTCCGGCTGCCAGCAGCAACGTTGCCAGGAGTGCCTTGCGTGTCATCACGTTCCGTCGTTGTCTGCGTTGAAGGCCAGTTGTGCGGGCGAAGGGTCCGATTCGCTCGCGCCACCGCCAGCGGTGGCTTCCTCGAACAGCGGTTGCATGCGATTCACCAGCAGGCAGAACAGGTCTGCCGTCTTTTCCGCATCATAGATTGCCGAATGCGCCGATTCGGCCTCGTAGCCGAGCTTGGTCGCCTGCAGCGCACGCGCCAGCACGGTCTGGCCGATCGCGGCGCCGGCCAGGGTCGCGGTGTCGAACACGCTGAAGGGATGGAACGGGCAGCGCTTGTAGCCGGTGCGCGCGACAGCGGCGTTGATGAAGCCGAGATCGAAATGCGCGTTGTGACCGACCAGGATCGCGCGCGTGCAGCCGTTCTCGGACACCGCGCGGCGGACGACGCGGAACACGTGATCGAGCGCATCCTTCTCGGCCATCGCCAGCCGCAGCGGACTGTCGATGCGGATGCCGGTGACTTCCAGCGCCGCCTTCTCGATGTTCGCGCCCGGGAACGGCGTGACGTGCGCGAAGCTGGTCTCGCGGCGGAACAGCCGGCCGTGCTCGTCGATGCCGAGGATGACCGCGGCAATTTCCAGCAGCGCGTCGGTCTGCGCGTTGAAACCGCCGGTTTCAACGTCGACGACCACCGGCAGGAAGCCACGGAAGCGGTGGCCGACCTTGAACCGGCGTTCTTCGGGTTGTGCCGCGAGCGGCTCACTGCTGGCTGACATGCGGGTCCGTGTCGTGGGGGAGGGCGGGCTCAGTTGCCGAACAGCGACTGTGCGCGTTGCTGGATTTCGTCGTTCGACAGGTTCTCGATGCGGCTCGCAAACCACCAGAGATGGCCGAACGGATCGACGAATTTGCCGCCGCGATCGCCGTAGAACTGGTCTGCGACCGGCTTGACGATTTTCAGTCCGGCAGCCACCGCCCGCGTCGTGAAGGCATCGACATCGTCGACGTACAGATGCACGGTGACCGGCGAGCCGCCCAGCGTCAGCGGACCGTGAATGCCCATCGCCGGAGATTCGTCGGCCAGCATCAGCGTTGCCGCGCCGAGCTTCAGTTCGGCATGGCCGATCTTGCCGTCCGGGCCGGCGATGCGCATGGTTTCGACCGCGCCGAAAGCCTGTCGGTAGAAGGCGATCGCATCGGCGGCACCCGCCACGGCGAGGTACGGCGTCGCGCCGAGGCTGCCGTCCGGGACCGGTTTGGCGGATTTCGTCATCGGGCTCTCCTGGTGGCGTGGCGGCGGAATCGGGCCGAGCATGATACCCGCTTCACGACCACGATCCGCTGCACCTGCAGTCGTGTCGCGGCGCAGGCTCTATAATCGCGCGCCTCGAGCCGGCCCATCCACACCTGCCTTCACGGCTTTCCGTTCGTCTGACGACCATGAGCAAGCAAAGTTCCTCACGCCGCAAGATCGCGCTCGCCTATTCCGGCGGCCTCGACACCTCGGTCATCCTCAAATGGCTGCAGGACACCTACGACGCCGAAGTCGTGACCTTCACCGCCGACATCGGCCAGGGCGAGGAGCTCGACCACGTGCGGCCGAAAGCGCGGCAGTTCGGCGTCAGGGAAATCTTCATCGACGACCTGCGCGAGGAATTCGCGCGCGACTTCGTGTTTCCGATGTTCCGCGCCAACGCGCTGTACGAGGGCGAGTACCTGCTCGGCACGTCGATCGCGCGGCCGCTGATCGCCAAGCGTCTGGTCGAGATCGCGCGCGAGACCGGCTGTGATGCGATCAGCCACGGCGCGACCGGCAAGGGCAACGACCAGGTTCGCTTCGAGCTCGGTGCCTATGCGCTCTGGCCCGAAGCCAAGGTCATCGCGCCGTGGCGCGAATGGGACCTGAACTCGCGCGAGAAGCTGCTCGCCTACGCCGCCGAACACCAGATTCCGATCACCAAGAAGAAGGACGGTGGTTCGCCGTACTCGATGGACGCCAATGCGCTGCACATCAGCTACGAAGGGGGCGGCCTCGAAGATCCGTGGTGGTCGCCGGACGACGGCATCTGGCGCTGGACCCGGAATCCGGAGGACGCTCCGAACGAGGCGCAGATCATCACCATCGAGTTCGACAAGGGCGACGCGGTGGCGATCGACGGTGTGCGCGGCTCGCCGTTCCAGATTCTCGACAAACTCAACCAGCTCGGCGGCACGCACGGCATCGGCCGCCTCGATCTGGTCGAGAACCGCTATGTCGGCATCAAGAGCCGCGGTTGCTACGAAACGCCGGGCGGCACCATCCTGCTGAAGGCGCACCGCGCGATCGAATCGCTGTGCCTGGATCGCGAACAGGCGCACCTGAAAGACGAGTTGATGCCCAAGTACGCCAGCCTGATCTACAACGGCTACTGGTGGAGCCCGGAGCGTCGCGCGCTGCAGGCACTGATCGACGACACGCAGACGCGCGTCAACGGCGAGGTCCGCCTCAAGCTCTACAAGGGCGCGGTTTACAACCTCGGGCGTCGCTCGAAGGACTCGCTGTTCGACGCGACGCTGTCGACCTTCGAGGACGATCGTGGTGCGTACAACCAGAAGGACGCCGAGGGCTTCATCCGCTTGAACGGTCTGCGCCTGCGTACCGGTGCAAAGCGCGACCAGCGCTGAGCAGCGGCTGAAGCCCTGGGAGCCGACTCGCCTTGCCGTCGATCCCGCGCTGCGCGCGGGTCCCTCGCCGGCTGGCTCGCGGCTCTGCTTCATTCGCCTCAACGGCCTGCGCCTGCGGACCGGTGCCAAGCGCGACGCTCGCTGATTCGCCTGCTGCGCGCGCCGATCTCGCGCCTGCCGTGCTCGCTGTGCTTCAGCACAGCTGTGCGCGACAGACGCGACCTCGGCACTGCTCGCGACGGCGACTCAGCGAGCGTCCGCGAAGTATCTAGCGCAAGGCCCGTCGAACGGGCCTTGTGCCTTTTTGCGCCAGGTGGGTGACTGCGTCGTAGACCCAGAGATTCGGAGCAGACGATGAGCATGAGAGCGATTCCGCTCGGTGGCGGGCGCAGACTGATTCGGCCGTGCTGACTGCATTGCGCGATCTGCTGCTGTTCGCGCGCATCGAGGCGCAGTGCTGCTTGTTCGCGGTGGCGATCTTCGGCGGGCTGGCGCTCAGCAAGTTCCTGAGCTTGCCGATTCCGCGCTATGACTTTCTGCTGCTCTGGTGCCTGGCGGTACAGGCACTGATGCTGCTGACCCGCATCGAGACCCTCGACGAGGCGCTGGTCATCTGCCTGTTCCACGTTTTCGGCCTGGCGCTGGAACTGTTCAAGACGCATCACGGTTCCTGGGCGTATCCGGAATTCGCCTATACGAAATTCCGGGGCGTGCCGCTGTACAGCGGCTTCATGTACGCCGCGGTCGCGAGCTACATCGTGCAGGCGTTCCGCCGCTTCGATCTGCATTTCAGCGAGTATCCGAGCGACGTCGCCAATCTGTTCGCGATCCTGCTGTACGTGAACTTCTTCACGAATGCCTGGATTCCGGATCAGCGCTGGGGTCTGGCGGCGGCGCTGGTCGCCCTGATGTGGAAGACGCGCGTTGACTTTCGCGTCGGCGAGCGCCGCTACGGCGTGCCGCTGGTGCTGTCGTTCCTGCTGATCGGCTTTTTCATCTGGCTGGCCGAGAACATTGCGACGTTCTTCGGCGCCTGGCGCTATCCGGATCAGCGCGATGTCTGGCACAGCGTGCACTACGCGAAGATCAGTTCCTGGGCGCTGCTGGTGATTCTCAGTTTCGTGCTGATCGCGCGCCTCAAGGGTCTGAAGGCCTCACTCGGGGTTCCGGATGGCGGCTCGTTCCTGCTGTCGCGCCTGCGCCATCCTTCGCTCGCCGGCTTCGATCAGAGCCGGAACTGTTCGCCGAGATAAACCTTGCGCACCGTCTCGTTGGAGAGCAACGCGTCCGGCGAGCCTTCGGCGATCACCTGGCCTTCGGCGAGGATGTAGGCGCGTTCGCAGAGCGACAGGGTTTCGCGCACGTTGTGATCGGTGATCAGCACGCCGATGCCACGTTCCTTCAGATGATGGACGATCTGCTGGATGTCGCCGACCGCGATCGGATCGACGCCGGCGAACGGTTCGTCGAGCAGGATGAAGCGCGGATTGGCGGCCAGTGCGCGGGCGATCTCGACGCGCCGCCGCTCGCCGCCGGACAGCGCCTGGCCTTCGGCCTCGCGGATGTGCGTGATGTGCAGTTCGCTGAGCAGGCGCTCCAGTTCGGATTCGCGCTGATCGGCGCTCAGATCCTTGCGCAGTTCGAGGATCGCGAGGATGTTGTCCTTGACCGACAGCTTGCGGAACACGCTGGCCTCCTGCGGCAGGTAGCCGAGACCGAGCCGCGCACGGGCGTGCATCGGCAGTGCCGTGATGTCCTTGCCGTCGAGTTCGATGCGGCCGCCGTCCGCCGGAATCAGGCCGACGATCATGTAGAACGACGTGGTCTTGCCGGCACCGTTCGGACCGAGCAGGCCGACGATCTCGCCGCTGGTCACCGACAGCGAGACATCGCGCACCACATTGCGCTTCTTGAAGCGCTTGACCAGCGCGAATGCCGACAGGGTCGAGGAGCTGCTCACGGTGTCTTCGCCTTCGGTTTCTTGTCGGATGACGGGCCCTGACTTTTTGCCGGCGGCGGCTGGAAGGTGATCGTCACCTGACCATTGCCGCCACTGGCGGCGCGGATGCGACGCTCCGGCACGACATAGCCGATGGTCTCGCCGTCGACCTCGTCGTCGCCGCGTTTGACGTGCGCGCCGCCGGTAAGATCGGCCGTGCCGCTTTGCGAGTCGTAGTGGATTTCCCTGGCCTCGGCATGCAGCGGCCTGGCCGCCGCGCCGGTCGCCTGCGGGTCGGCGGCGTGGTCCATCGTCGCCGGCTGGCCGTGAATCCAGGCTTCGAACTGGCCGTCGGCGGCCTGGTGCACTTCCATCGTGTCGCCGTGCACGACCAGAGTGTCGGATGTCATCGACACGTTGCCGGTGTACTTCATCTGATTGTTCTGTACCCATTCGGCGCTGTCGGCCTTGACCGTGACCGGTCCGGTCGGGCGCATTTCCTCCGCCTGGCTGCGAGCGTCCGGCTTGGCATCGGCCTTGGTCGCCGTCGCGCCTGCCGGCGCTGCGGCCGCGGGCGCCGACGGTTCGGCGGCGAGCGCGCCGGTGCTCAGCACCAGGCCGACAAGGACCGAAACACTAGCGGCTGGGCGCATCGTACTGAACCTCCACATTGCCCTTCATCTGGATGTGCGTGGCGTCGAAATCGGTCTGCCAGCCTTTCGCGGAAACGGCGCGATTCGGCGCACTGCCTTGCACCGGCTGGTCGGAGCTGATCGTGCGCAGCTGCCAGTCCACCCAGACATCGCGCGCGGCGATGGTGGTCGGCAGATCGGATGCCGTCTCGCCGCGGATCGCCACGTCCGGCTGCAGCAGCATGCGCTGCGCGTCCGGCGGCACGCTGCCGCGCGCGGCTTCCAGATGCCAGTGGCCCTGCGTGCCGCCCAGCCTGTCGACGACCACCGCGGTCATCGCGATCGAGCGGTCATCGTAGTAGTCGATGCGTTCGGCCTGCGCGCGCACCTGCGGCGTGCCGTCGACTCCATAGCGCACCCAGGTCGCCTGATCGGCGACATAGGTCGGCACGCGTTCGCCGGCCGCCGGCGTGCCGCCGGCGAGTTCCGCGTTGCGCCGCATGCTGTGCGAGACGATGTACGCGGCTGCCGCGATCAGCAGCACGAACGGCAGCCAGGCGCACAGCCTGCTCATGCCCGGCCCTGCGCTTCGAGGATCAGATCGATCGCTTCGCGCACGGCGCCGTTGCCGCCGTTGTAGCGCGAAACCCAGTGTGCGGCGCTCAGTGCCTTTGGATGCGCGTCGGCGACGCTGAGCGCGAGCGCGACGCGTTCCATCAGCGGCAGGTCCGGCGTGTCGTCGCCCATGTGTGCGCATTGCGCGTCGGCGAGGCCGAGCGCATCGCGGATGCGGACGTAGGCCGGCGCCTTGTCTTCGGTGTCGAGCGCGATGTGCTCGACACCAAGCCAGCTCAGGCGCGCGCGCATCGATTCGGACGGGCGGCCGCTGATCACGGCAACCTGCAGGCCGGCCTTCAGCATCATCCTGATGCCGAGACCGTCGCGCACGTAGTTGGTCTTGGTTTCTTCACCGTTGGCGCCGATGTAGAGCTTGCCGTCGGTCAGGACCCCGTCGATGTCGAGGAACAGGCAGCGGATGTTCGCCGCGCGCGCCTGCAGTTCCGCGTCGTCCAGCCGCTTCATGCGCGTATCCGTGCCGGCGTGCGCATCAGACGACGCCCGCACGCAGCAGGTCGTGCATGTGCACGACACCCTGCAGATGTCCGGCTTCGTCTTCGATCAGCAGCGCCGTGATCTTGTGCTTTTCCATCAGCGCGACTGCCTCGGCGGCGAGTTGCGAGCCGCGCACGGTCTTGCCGCCGCGCGTCATGACGGCGTCGACGCGCACTTCGCGGACATCGATGCCCTGATCGAGCACACGGCGCAAATCGCCGTCCGTGAACACGCCGAGCACGCGATCCTCGGTATCGACGATCGCGGTCAGGCCCATGCCCTTGCGCGACATTTCCAGCAGCGCGGCGCTGAGCCGGGTCTCCGGCGACACCTTCGGCAGACGGTCGCCGCTCTGCATCACGTCGCCGACCTTGAGCAGCAGTTTGCGGCCGAGCGAGCCGCCCGGATGCGACAGCGCGAAATCCTCGGGTGTGAAGCCGCGTGCTTCGAGCAGTGCGACGGCCAGCGCATCGCCCATCGCCAGCGTCGCCGTCGTGCTGGCGGTCGGCGCCAGATTCAGCGGGCAGGCTTCCTTGTCGACCGACACGTCGAGGTGCACGTCCGCGGCCATCGCCAGCGTCGAGCGCGGCTTGCCGGTCATCGCGATCAGCGGTGCGGCCATGCGCTTGAACAGCGGCAGCAGCGTGACGATTTCGGCGGTCTCGCCGGAATACGACATCGCCAGCACGACGTCCTGGCGCGTGATCATGCCGAGATCGCCGTGGCTCGCTTCGCCGGGATGCACGAAGAACGCCGGTGTGCCGGTCGATGCCAGGGTCGCGGCGATCTTGTTGCCGACGTGCCCGGATTTGCCCATGCCGGTGACGACCACGCGGCCGGTGCAGGCGAGCATCAGTTCGCAGGCGCGCGCGAAGCGAGCATCGATGCGCGGCAGCAGCGCGCTGAGCGCGTCGCGTTCGATCTCGATGGCTCGGCGGCCCAGGCTTTGCAGCTTTGCGGAATCCATGCGTTCCAAGAACGTTGGCCTCGTTTGGGGTCGCCCAGTATACCGGCCGGCCGGCCGGCGCCGACGGCGGCTCAGGCCGATTTGATGGTGGCGTAGGCCGCCAGCGCGCGTTTGCGCGATGCCGCCAGATCGACGATCGGCGCCGGATAGTCGGTGCCGAGACGGATGCCGCCGCGATTCAGTACCTCGGGCCGCGCCAGCCAGGGCGCTCGCAGCGCGTCGGCCGGCAGGGTGGCGAGTTCCGGCAGCCACTGGCGCAGGTAGGCGCCGTCGGCGTCGAATTTCTCCGCCTGCAGCAGCGGATTGAAGATGCGGAAGTACGGGGCGGCATCGGCGCCGCAGCCCGCGGTCCATTGCCAGCCGAGCGTGTTGTTCGCGAGGTCGGCATCGAGCAGTGTGTCCCAGAACCAGCGCGCGCCGTCCTGCCAGGGAATCAGCAGGTTCTTGGTGAGAAACGACGCCACGATCATGCGCACGCGGTTGTGCATCCAGCCGGTGGTCCACAGCTCGCGCATGCCGGCGTCGACGATCGGGATACCGGTGCGGCCGCGCTGCCAGGCGGCCAGGTCGGCAGCGCGGCTTTTCGCCGGGCGCCACGGCATGTCGGCGAATTTCGTCTGCAGGGGGTGCTCGGGCGTCTGCGGAAAATGGAACAGCAGATGGTGGGCGAATTCGCGCCAGCCGAGTTCGCGCAGCACCTGTTCGCCGTCGGCTTCGAGCCTGGCGATGCCGCCAGCCCGCCGGACGATCGCGGCGCGGATCTGCTGGGGCGAGATCTCGCCGAAATGCAGGTGCGGCGACAAGCCGGTGGTGTCGCGGCGCGCCGGCAAATTGCGACCGTCGGTGTAATGGCCGAGGCCGCCGCGCACGAAATTGTCGAGGGCGTGCAGCGCGCCGTCTTCGCCGGGCCGCCAGCGCGCATAGAAGCCCGTGTCCCAGTCAAGCTTCGGCAGCAGTTCCAGCGCGTCGGGCGACAGGCCGGCCACTTTGCCCGAAAGGCCCTTGATCCGGGCCGGGGCGGCGTGAATCTGCAACGGCGGCAGCTCGCCGACGAGCTTGCGCCAGAACGGCGTGAACACGCGATACGGTTCGCCGGCAGCGGTCTTCAGATTCCAGGGTTCGTGCCACAGCGCGGCGCGGAAGCTCTGCGCAATGATTCCGTCCTCGCGCAGCGCCGCCTTGACGACGCGATCGCGCTCGATCAGCGCCGGCTCGTACAGGCGATTCCAGTACACCGCTTCGGCGCCGGTCTCCGCAATCAGGCGGCGCAGTTCGGCGAGGCTGGCGCCACGGCGGATCAGCAGGGCGTTGCCGCGGCCGGCGAACGCGTTTTCGAGCCGGACCAGACTGTGATGCAGCCACCAGCGGCTGGCGGCCCCGGGCGCCCACGACGCCTCGGCCGCGAAATCGGCGACGAACACCGGCACGATGCGTTCGTGACGCGCCAGTGCCGCCTGTAGTGCCGGGTTGTCGGTCAGGCGCAGGTCGCGGCGGAACCAGACGATGGCGGTCGAGGTCCGGGATTCGGGCTTTTTGCTCAAGATCGTCGCTGGGTGGGCCGTGTACGGCCGTATAATGACGGTCTTCCATGACTTCCACATCCGCGCCAACCGCCGCAGCGCCCGCCAGCGCCATCGAAATCCGCGGCATTCGCAAGCGCTATGGCGCGCTCGAGGCCCTGCGCGGCGTCAGCTTCGATATCCGTCGCGGCGAGTTCTTCGCGTTGCTGGGCCCCAACGGCGCCGGCAAGTCGACGCTGATCAGCATCATTTCCGGCCTCGTGCACGCCAGCGAGGGCAGCGTCAGCGTGCTCGGGCACGACACCGTGCGCGACTACCGCGCGGCGCGCCGGCGGCTCGGCGTCGTGCCGCAGGAGCTGGTGTTCGATCCGTTCTTCAAGGTGCGCGACATGCTGCGCATCCAGGCCGGCTACTACGGCTGCGGCAAGGAAGTCTGGCCCTGGATCGACGAAATGCTGGAGCGTCTCGATCTGTCGGCGAAGGCGAACGTTTCGATGCGCGCCCTGTCCGGCGGCATGAAGCGTCGCGTGCTGATTGCGCAGGCGCTGGTGCACAAGCCGCCGGTCGTGATCCTCGACGAGCCCACCGCCGGCGTCGACGTCGAACTGCGGCGCACCACCTGGGCGTTCATGAGCGATCTGCACCGCCAGGGCACGACCGTCGTGCTGACCACGCACTATCTGGAAGAAGCGCAGGAGCTGTGCTCGCGGATTGCGATCCTCGATCGCGGCAGTGTCGCGGTGATCGAGCCGACACAACACCTGCTTGCGCGGCATCCCTACCGTTTCCTGCGCATCAAGCTGGTGGACGGTGCGCAGCTGCCGGAAGGGTTGATGCCGCTGGTGACCGGCGAGGTCAATGGCGCACTGGAGCTGAAACTCGAAACCAGCCGCAATCCGATCGGTGGCGTGTTCGACGCGCTGCGCACGGCCGGCATCGGCATCGAGGACGTGCACACGCGCGAGCCCGACCTCGAAGACATCTTCATCGAGCTGACCGGTCACCCGGTCGGAGCGGTTGCGGCCGGAGCGCCGAAATGAGCCCCGATCAACTCGGCTTCGTCACCTTGCTGAAGAAGGAAGTGATGCGCTTCTGGTCGGTCCTCGGCCAGACCGTCATTGCACCCGTCATTACCGCGCTGCTGTATCTGCTGGTGTTCGCGCAGGCGATGAAAGGCCGGGCGCCGGTCTACCCTGGCGTCGGCTACGGCGAATTCCTGGTGCCGGGCCTGGTGATGATGACGGTGATCCAGAATGCATTCGCCAACACCTCGTCCAGCCTCACGCAATCGAAGATGATGGGCAATCTGGTATTCCTGCAGATGGCGCCGCTCGGGCCGCTGGAATGGTTCGGCGCGTACATCATCGCGGCGCTGTTCCGCTGCATGCTGGTCGCCTGCGCAATGCTGCTGGTCACGGTGCCGTTCGTGCATCTGCCGATTCATGCGCCGCTGGCGCTGCTCGTGATGTTCGTGTTGTCGGCCGGCAGTCTGGCGGCGCTCGGGCTGATTGCCGGCATCGTCGCCGAAAAGTTCGATCACATCGCCGCGTTCACCAATTTCTTCATCACGCCGCTGTCGTTTCTGTCCGGCGTGTTCTACTCGGTGCACGCCTTGCCGCCGCTCTGGTTCAAGGCCAGCCATTTCAATCCGTTCTTCTACATGATCGACGGCTTCCGCTACGGCTTCTTCGGTCACGCCGACGTGCCGATCCTCTACAGCGTGCTGTGGAGTTTCGGTTTCTTCGCCCTGGCCTCCGCGGTCTGCATGTGGATGCTCGTCACCGGCTACAAGCTGAAGCGATGACCATGACCAAAGATGAAATCCGCCAGTTGATCGAAACCGGCCTGCCGGGCGCGCAGGTCACCGTCATCGGTGACGACGGCCAGCACTTCGAAGCCATGGTGGTCAGCGCCGAGTTCGCCGGCAAGGCGCTGCTTGCCCAGCATCGTCTGGTCTACGCGACACTCGGCGAGAAGATGGGGCGCGAGATTCACGCGTTGAAGCTCACGACGCGGGTCGCCTGAGCCCTTCCGATTCGGGTAACGAAACCGCGAATCGCCTGACGATCATCGATCGTTCTTCACCCGTCACCAGGAACCATGGACAAATTCATCATCGCCGGCAACGGCCCGCTGGAAGGCGTGATCGATGCCTCCGGCGCGAAGAACGCGGCGCTGCCGATCCTCTGTGCGTCGCTGCTCTCCGACGAGCCGCTGCATGTGACCAATGTGCCGAAACTGTGGGACATCAACACCACCCGCAAGCTGCTGAGCCAGATGGGATGCACGGTCGACGAGCCGGCGGCGCACGAAATGATCGTCGACGCCAGGCCGATCACGACCTGTGTCGCGCCGTACGAGCTGGTGCGCACCATGCGTGCGTCGATCCTCGTGCTCGGGCCGCTGGTTGCGCGTCGCGGCGAAGCGCATGTGTCACTGCCCGGCGGTTGCGCGATCGGCGCCCGTCCGGTCGATCTGCACCTGATGGGCCTGGAAGCGATGGGCGCGGAGATCACCCTGGATGGCGGGTTCATCCACGCCAAGGCCAGGCGCCTCAAGGGGGCGCGCATCGTCTTCGACACCGTGACCGTGACCGGCACCGAGAACCTGATGATGGCGGCGACGCTCGCCGACGGTGAGACGGTGCTGGAGAACGCCGCGCGCGAGCCGGAAGTCGTCGATCTGGCGCGCTGCCTGCGGGCAATGGGCGCGAAGATCGAAGGCGACGGCACGACGACGATCCGCGTGCAGGGCGTTGGCGCGCTGCACGCCGCGAAGCATTCGGTGCTGCCGGACCGCATCGAGACCGGCAGTTATCTGGTCGCGGGCGCCGCGACGCGCGGCCGCGTGCGCGTCAATCGTACCGACCCGGCGATGCTCGATGCCGTGCTCGTCAAACTGCAGCAGGCCGGCGCCAAGATCTCGACCGGCCCGGACTTCATCGAAGTCGACATGCACGGCAAGCGTCCGTCGTCGGTCAATATCCACACCATGCCGCACCCCGGTTTTCCGACCGACATGCAGGCGCAGATGATGGCGCTGAACTGTCTGGCCGAAGGCGTCGGCGTGATCAAGGAAACGATCTTCGAGAACCGTTTCATGCATGCCCAGGAACTGCTGCGCCTGGGCGCCGACATCCGCATCGAAGGCAACACCGCGGTGATCACCGGCCGCGAGCGCCTGCAGGCGGCGCCGATCATGGCGACCGATCTGCGTGCCTCGGCCTCGCTGGTGATCGCCGCGCTGGCCGCCGATGGCGAGACCTTCATCGATCGCATCTATCACATGGATCGCGGTTACGAAGACATCGAAGGCAAGCTCGCGGCGCTGGGTGCCAGGATCAAGCGCGTCGCCAGGCTGATCTGACCCTGATCGCGATCGGCGCTGCCCCTGGCGCAGACCGCCCGCAGGCCGCACGTCCTGATGTACGCTGCGAAGGCGTCGCCGCGGTGGCGCACCGGTCGTCGCTTGCGACGCAAATTTCACCTGCGCTGAGGTCCTGTCATGGCGGAACCGACCAAGAAGCTCGCCGTGCTGATCGATGCCGACAACACGCAGCCGTCGATTGCCACCGCGCTGCTCGCCGAAATCGCGAAGTACGGTACGGCCAACGTCAAGCGCATCTACGGCGACTGGACGACCGACAACCTGAAAGGCTGGAAGAAGGTGCTGCTGGACCTCGCGATCCAGCCGATCCAGCAGTTCGGCTACACGACCGGCAAGAACGCGACCGACAGCCGCATGATCATCGACGCGATGGATTTGCTGTACAGCGAACGCTTCGACGGTTTCTGCCTGGTGTCCAGCGACAGCGATTTCACCGGCCTGGCGTCGCGCCTGCGTGAAGCCGGCCTGACCGTCTACGGCTTCGGCGAACGCAAGACACCGGTGTCGCTGCGCGCCGCCTGCGACAAGTTCATCTATCTCGATGTGCTGCGCGGGGCCGCCCCGAAAGCCAGGCCCGAGAAGGGGAATGAAGCGGCAACGCTGCCGCCGGCCAAGGCGCGGGCCGCGAAGAAGCCGCAGCGCCCGACGGCGCAGCCGGCCGAGGCCGAACGTCCTGCCGATGTTCGCCACGATGCCAAGAGCGATCCGAAGACCGATGTCGAACTGCACGAGCTGCTGGCGGAGGCGATCGACGATGCCGCCGACGACGACGGCTGGGCGACGCTGGGCGCGGTCGGCAATCTGATCGCCAAGCGTCGCGCCGACTTCGACTCGCGTAATTACGGGTACAGGAAACTCAGCGAACTGGTGGCTGCCGCCGGCCTGTTCGAGATCGACGAACGCAAATCGGCCGACGGCCGGCAGAAGACCGTCTATCTGCGCGATCCCAAGGCGGCCGCCTGACGGGCGCCCGGCGCGTGCGCGCGGTGTCACGAGGCTGCGGGTACAATCGCGCCCCCTGAGTGTTTTTCCCTAGAGCGATACGGCGATGACCGCCCTGACCCTGGCCCTTTCCAAGGGCCGCATCCTCGAAGAAAGCCTGCCGTTTCTGGCCCGCATCGGCCTCGATCCCGCCGGCGACATCGATCGCCTGCTGCGTGTGCCGTCGCGCACGCCCGGCGTCTCGCTGCTGATCATCCGGCCGACCGATGTGCCGACCTACGTCGAGTACGGTGCCGCCGATCTCGGCATCGTCGGCAAGGATGTGCTGATGGAAAACGGCAGCGCCGAACTGTACGAGCCGCTCGATCTGGACATCGCCAAGTGCCGGCTGTCGGTCGCCGCGAGGAAGGATGCGCTGCCGCGCGATCCGCGTCGGCGTCTGCGCGTCGCCACCAAGTATCCGGAAATCACGCGCCGGCATTTTGCCGACAAGGGTGAGCAGGTCGAGATCATCAAGCTGTACGGCTCGATGGAACTCGCGCCACTGGTCGGGCTGGCCGACGTCATTGTCGATCTGGTTGCGACCGGCTCGACGTTGCGCGCTAATGGTCTGGTTGAAACCGAGATCATCTGTCAGGTCAGTTCGCGTCTGGTCGTCAACAAGGCGGCGCTGAAGACCAAGAACGGGCAGATCACGACGCTGCTCGAACAGATCCGGCGCGCCAGCCAGCAGGGCAGGAAGGCGGCTTGATGGCCCCTGGAATGGAAATCCGGCGACTCGACAGCCGGGACGCGGAATTTCCGGCGCAGCTCGATGCGTTGCTGGATCGCGCGCCGGAGACCAGTATCGAGGTCACGCGCGTCGTCGACGAAATCGTCGCCGACATCCGTGTGCGCGGCGACCGCGCACTGCTCGAACTGAGCAACCGCTTCGACCGTCGCAGCCTGCAGTCAGCCAGCGAATTCGAGATATCGAAGACGGCCTGGGTGCAGGCCTGGGACGGACTGCCGGCCGATCTGCGCGCGGCGCTGGCGGCCGCCGCCGAGCGCATCCGCGCCTACGCCGAACACCAGAAGCTGGCGCCGTTCGCGTACACCGACGCGCTCGGCAATACCCTCGGTCAGGAGGTGCGGTCGCTCGAGCGCGTCGGCATTTATGTGCCGGGTGGCAAGGCAGCGTATCCGTCGTCGGTGTTGATGAACGCGATTCCGGCGAAGGTCGCCGGCGTCGACGACATCGTCATGGTCGTGCCGGCGCCGGGTGGGGAACTCAATCCCGTTGTCCTCGCTGCCGCGCATCTGGCCGGTGTCGATCGCCTGTTCACGATCGGTGGCGCGCAGGCGGTCGCGGCGCTGGCCTTCGGTACCGCAACGATTCCCGCGGTCGACAAGATCGTCGGGCCCGGCAATGCCTATGTGGCGGCTGCCAAGCGCGCCGTGTTCGGCCGTGTCGGCATCGATTCGATCGCCGGGCCCAGCGAGATCGTCGTCATCAGCGATCGCGGCTCCGATCCGCGCTGGATCGCGATGGATCTGTTTTCGCAGGCCGAGCACGGCGAGGACTCCGAATCGATCCTGATTTCACCGGACGCCGATTTTCTCGACCGCGTTGCCGCCGCGATGGCCGAGCGTGTCACGACGCTGCCGCGCGAGGCCATCGTGCGCGCGTCGATCGCCGGGCGCGGTGCGTTGATCCTGGTACGCGATCTCGACGAGGCCTGCGCGGTTTCGAACCGCATCGCACCGGAGCATCTCGAACTCGCCGTCGATGCGCCACGCGCCCTGTTGCCGAAGATCCGCCACGCCGGTGCGATCTTCCTCGGGCGCCACACGCCGGAGGCTTTCGGTGACTACTGTGCGGGTCCCAATCACGTGCTGCCGACGTCGCGCGCGGCACGCTTCTCGAATCCGCTCGGCGTTTACGAATTTCAGAAGCGCAGCAGCCTGATCGACTGTTCGGTCGACGGCGCGCGGACGCTCGCACGGATCGCCGGTCGCATCGCCGACGCCGAGGGTTTGCAGGCGCATGCGCAAAGTGCGCGGGACCGCGGTTGATATGACCGTCGTCCCGGCACGGACACGGTGTAACTGGCGATGAGTGGGGTTGTCGTCTTGCTCGTGCTCGCAGTGCTTGCGATGAGCGTGTTGCTCAAGCGGGCCAGTACTCCGTCCAAGCCGAATCTCGCGAAGGGAAAACTTGACACGAGTGGCGCCTGGCCGCTGCAGCGAAGGGATTTGATGCAGCGATCCGAAGCGGTGCTCTTTCACCGCTTCTCGGAAGCGCTGCCTGATCACGTCATCTTGGCGCAGGTTGCGATGCAGAGCTTTCTCAAGGTGCGACAGGGCGAGCGTCAAGCGCAGGCGTGGCAGTGGAAGTTCGACAAGAAGTATGTCGACTTCGTGATTTGCGATCAAAACTTCGCAATCATCGCGGTGGTGGAGCTCGACGGTGCATCGCACCGAGACGAGAAGCAGGCTGAGCGGGATCGCGACAAGAGTCGTGCCCTGTCGGCCGCGGGCATTCGGCTTGTTCGACTGGAGCCGGAGCGGCTGCCGAGCGGTCAGGCCATCCGCGAGCTTCTGGGAATTACCGTCACCAATCTTTCGTAGTCACTCAATCGATCGCTTCGATTGCTGCGCGCAGTTGCCGGTAGCCTTCGACGAGTCGCGGTCCGGGGCGGCCGAGAAATTCCTCGCTGATGGCGACGATGCGGCCATCGCGAACCGCTGGAACGTCCTGCCAGCCGTCGCGCCGGACCACCACGTCGGCGCGATACTTGTCGACCTTCACGCCGCACCAGCTCATGGCGATCAGATCGATGTCCTCGGCGGGCGGCTCACCCGCCGCGTAGCTGTGGGTCTGCATGTCGGCCGCGCCGAGCGCATTGCGGCCGCCGGCGCGTTCGATCAGGTCGTGGACCCATGAGCGCCGGGCAGCGCCGATCACCGGCTTCGGCCACCATTCGACGAGCACGCGCGGCGCATCATCGCGCTGTGACTGCAGCGGCATGGCGGCCTGCATCTCGGCAACCAGGCGCTCGCCGCGTTCGGGGATCGCCAGCGCCGCCGCGATGCGGTGAATGTCGTCGAACACGTCGCCGAGATTCTGCGGGTTGCAGACCACGTGCGGGACGCCGCGAGCCGCGAATTCGGCGACGATGCGTTGGTGACCGGGAACCGTCAGCGAGGTCAGCACCAGGTCCGGCTTCAAGGCCATGGCTGCGTCGACATCGAGTTGCAGATCGCGACCGAGCTGCACGAGTTCGCTGACGACCTCGGGCGGATGATCGGAGTCGCTGTCGACGGCAATCAGCTGGTCCCGGGCGCCGAGTGCGCAGACGATCTCGGTGTTCGAGCAGGTGTGCGAAACGACTCGCATCAAGCCTCGATTTTCGCGAACTGCTTGCGTGCGTTCGCCTTCCAGGCCAGCGCCAAAGCATGACCGGCCAGGGCGCCAAGACCCGGCAGCCGGCCTTCGGCGCGAATCACGTAGTCGATCTCGGTGCCGGCGCCGGTGTTGCGCAGACGAATGCTGCCGAGATGATTCTTCAGAGGGCTGCCGCGACTGATCGTGTAGTCGATCCGTTGTGGCCGATCGAAGACGACGATGGTTTCGTCGAAGGCGAGCGGGCCCGGACCGATGCGTCGCACCGAGCCGACCCCATTCGGCTCGGCCGCGTCGTCGCCGGGCTTGATGCGCGTGCACCTGCCGCCGAACAGCGCGGCGAAATTTTGGTGATCGGCCAGAAATTCGAAAACGCGGTCGATCGGTGCATTGATCTGCTCGTGGAAATGCACTTCGCGCTGGGCCATCGGACGATCCTGAAGAAACGGGAATGAAAACTCTAGCAGCGCAGCCGCTCGAAAGCGCCGATAATGCGCGCGGGAGTCGGCCGGGCAATCGCCGCTGCATCTTGCAGGGGAGGAAAGTCCGGGCTCCGCAGGGCAAGGTGCCAGGTAACGCCTGGGCGGCGTGAGCCGACGGAAAGTGCAACAGAGAACAGACCGCCGAACGCATCGAGGTCGCTGCAAGGCATCGCGATGGCGTGGCAAGGGTGAAACGGTGCGGTAAGAGCGCACCGCGGTTCCGGTAACGGAAACGGCACGGCAAACCCCACCGGGAGCAAGACCAAATAGGGAAGGGCTCGTCGGCAACGACGGGACGCGTGGCCCACGCGCCTTCCGGGTAGGTCGCTTGAGCGTCGCAGTGATGCGCTGCCTAGAGGAATGATTGTCGGGACGCGCAAGCGTTCGCACAGAACCCGGCTTACAGGCCGACTCCCCTCTTTTTGCCCCACTATGGCGCTCAGCCACGAGTCTGATGCGCACCACTGGTGCGTCAGGAGTGTGTATTTTTGATAGATTTTATATCAATAGTATGGCTTTCATCTCGAAAGACAGCCCCGCGACGACGCGCGCACTCAAGCTGAAGTCTTCATGAACGAAAACTCAGCGCGGACACAGGTTTGGCCAGCTTTCCACATGAGCTTTTTTGTCTAAGCGGGTGTTTGTAAAAGAGATTGTTAGTTCGATGGCGTCGCGGGATGTAAGCCGCTGTTTCAACGCGATTTTTGCCGGAAAGGACGCTTGCGCGAGGGGGGGTGGTGGGATATAGTCAGCTTCAAGTGGTGGAAAGTGGGAGAAAGTGGGGGACGCCTCACAGCGCGCATGTTGTTTTCCGGGTCACATCATCTTTCGATTGACGAGAAAGGCCGCCTGGCCGTCCCGGCGCGCTTTCGTCAGCACCTGTCCGAACGTTGCGGCGGACAATTGGTGGTGACTCGCGGCCCCGATCCCGATTGCCTCGTGATGTACCCGATGCCGGAATTCGAACGCCTCGCCGACGACATCGAGAACATGGTCGATCGCGTCGACGCCGAGCGTGCCAAGGCGATCACCATCGGCTTTGCCGCCGACACCGAGATGGACAAGCAGGGGCGCATCCTCATCCCGCCCAATCTGCGCAAGATTGCCAAACTCGAGGGGCCCGCCGTGCTGATGGGTCAGATCCGCCGCTTCGATCTGTGGGCGGCGAACGAGTACGAGGCGCGCTTCGGCAACGGCTCGACGCTGTTCGGCGAGAGCGCCCACGAAGCGTTCCGGACCCTGAAGCGGTGAGCGCCGGCAATGCCATTCGACCTCGCCCCAGCCTTGCACCGGAGCGGGCCTGACCGCGCCATGAACCTGCATCGTCCGGTGATGCTCGATGAAGCCGTCGCCGGCCTTGCGGTCCGCGACGCCGGTATTTACGTGGACGGCACCTTCGGCCGCGGCGGCCACAGCGCCGCGATCCTCGAACGGCTCGGCGCGCAGGGACATCTGCATGCACTCGATCAGGATCCGCAGGCGGTTGCCCATGCGCGCGAGCGCTTCGGCGACGAGCCGAGGCTGACCATTCATCACCGCAACTTCGCAGAACTCGCCCAGGCCGCTGCGGCGATCGGCGTCGCCGGGCAGATCGATGGCGTGCTGATGGACCTCGGCGTGTCGTCACCGCAGCTCGACGACGCGGGCCGCGGCTTCAGCTTCAGCAAGGACGGCCCGCTCGACATGCGGATGAATCCGCAGGCCGGCGAGTCGGCCGCGGATTGGCTGGCGCGTGCCGAAGAAGCGGAGATCGCCGACGTGATCTGGCGCTATGGCGACGAACGCAACAGCCGTCGCATTGCACGGCGCATCGTCGAAACGCGCGCTGCCGCGCCGCTGACCACGACCGCCCAGCTGGCGAATCTGATTGCCGGCGTGCCCGGCCCGCGCTCGCACCACATCCACCCGGCGACGCGCAGCTTCCAGGCGATCCGCATCCACGTCAATCGCGAGCTGGACGTGCTCGCCGAGGGTTTGCAGCAGGCTGTCAGCGTGCTGAAGCCCGGCGGTCGCCTGGTCGTGATCGCGTTCCACTCGCTGGAAGACCGCATCGTCAAACGTTATCTGCGCGATTCGGCGCGCAGCGAGACGCCGACGTTGAAGCTGCACGGCAAGCAGTTCCCGACGCGCGAAGAGGCCAGTGCGAATCCGCGGGCGCGCAGCGCCGTGCTACGCATTGCCGAGCGCCTGCCATGAGCGCACCGGCGATGTGTTCGCGCGACCGCTGCGCCATCGGTGCGGGGCGAGAGGTGCAAACGTGAAGCGCGGTGCTCTGCTGATCCCCCTGAGCCTGATCATCGCCATCGTCGTGTCGGCGCTTGCCGTCGTGCGCACCAAGCACGAGAACCGCGGACTGGTCACCGAGCTCGAGGGTTTGCGCAGCGATCGCGAACGGCTCGACATGGAATGGGCGCAGCTGCAGCTGGAAGAAGCGACGCTCGCCAACAACAACCGCGTCGAAAGGATCGCCCGCAATCAGCTCGGCATGACCGAGCCGAATGATTACGTGATCGTCGAGGACAAGCCGTGAAGGCGCGGCGTCTGGCACCTGCGCCGGCACCCGCGCCGGTCGGCGGCTGGCGTCGCGGTTTCGTGCTCGGCGTGATGGCGCTCGGTGCCTGCGTCGTGTTCGGGCGCGCGTTCCAGCTGGAAGTCATCGATCAGGACTTTCTCGCCGCGGAAGGCAGCAAGCGCTCGATTCGCGACGTGACGATTCCCGCGCACCGCGGCGCGATCGTCGATCGCCGCGGCGAGCCGCTCGCCCTGTCGGCGCCGGTGGAGTCGCTGTGGGCGGTGCCGCAGGCCCTGCTCGATGCGCCGCGCTATGTCGATGCGGTCGCCAAGCTGCTCGGTCGCCAGCCCGACGAGCTGCGCAAATTCCTGCAGGCACGTGCCGATCGCAAGTTCGTCTACATCAGCGATCCGTTGTCGCCCGGCGAGGCCAAGCGCGTGCTGTCGCTCGGTGCGCCGGGCGTGTTCTCCGATCCTTCGTATGCACGCTACTACCCGGCCGGCGAAGTGGCCGGCCAGGTCGTCGGCTTCTGCGGCCGCGACGGCACCGGTCTCGAAGGCATCGAGAAGGCGCAGGAGTCGGTGCTCGCCGGCAAGCAGGGTTCGCGTCGCGTGATTCGCGATCGCGCCGGGCATATCGTCGAAGACAATCTGAAGTTCGTCGAGGCGCAGTCCGGCGAGGATGTGCAGCTGACGATCGACCTGCGCATCCAGTACCTCGCCTATCGCGAGCTCAAGGAAGCGGTCGCCGAACACAAGGCCAAGGGCGGCACGATCGTCATCGCCGACAGTGCGACCGGCGACATCCTGGCGATCGCGTCGCAGCCGGGGTTCAATCCGAACAACCCGGGCGAGCGCAAACCACCGGGCACACGCAACCGCGCCATCACCGACCTGTACGAACCGGGGTCGACCGCCAAGCCCTTGCTGGTCGCACAGGCGCTGGAGCTCGGCCTGTTCCAGCCGACCAGCACGATCGACACCACGCCCGGCTGGTTCAAGGTCGGCGCGCTGACCGTGCGCGACGATCACCCCGGCGGCGTGATGGACCTGGCGAAAATACTCGCCAAGTCGAGCAACGTCGGCGCCGCCAAGATCGGTCTGACGCTGGGGCCAGAAGCGGTCTGGGCCGGCCTGCAGCGTTTCGGCATTGCCGAGCCGCTCTACACGGCGTTTCCCGGCGAAGCCAACTCCGTATTGCGCCACTACAGCCAATGGGGCGAGATCGCGACCGCCACCGCATCGTACGGCTACGGCTGGTCGCTCAATGCGCTGCACGAAGTGCGCGCGTATTCGGCGCTCGCCAACGACGGCCTGATGCCGCATCTGCGTCTCATCAAGAACGCGCCGCCGGTGCCGCCACAGCGTGCGATCTCGGCGCGGACGGCGCGCGAAGTACGCGAGATGCTGGAAACGGTGGTCGCGCCGGGCGGCAGCGCCACGCGCGCGGCTATCCAGGGCTACAAGGTCGCCGGCAAGACCGGCACCGCACGCAAGCTGTCCGACAACGGGGTGTACGACGCAAACCGGCACATGGCGCTGTTCGTCGGCATGGTGCCTGCGGAAAATCCGCGCCTCGTCGGTCTCGTCATCATCGACGAGCCCAGCGACGGCCGTTACTACGGCGGCCTGGCCGCGGCGCCGGTCTTCGCCAGTGTCATGCAGGGCGCCGCACGTCTGCTGCAGATTTCGCCGGAAGGCACGCATACACCGGATCTCGCGCCGCCGAGCCTGCCGCGTGCGGTTGGCGGTCCGACCATGGTCAAAGTCAATGCGAGGACGACGCGATGAGCGGCGCTGCGCATTCGCTGCGAAGCCTGCTGGCCGGGTACGACGCCCCGGCCCCGGATTTCGACGTTACCGGCGTGGAAATCGATTCGCGCAAGGTGTCGCCTGGCGATCTGTTTCTCGCCTGCAAGGGTAGCGGCGCCTCACGCAGCGCAGCGCACGGCTTGTCGTTCATCGAGCAGGTCCTGCAGCGCGGTGCGGCGGCCGTGGCCTGGGAGCCGGCATCGGGCATCGTCGAGCCGGACATCGGGATCCCGCAGGTGCCGGTTGCGCAGTTGTCGCAGCGCGCCGGCGAGATCGCCGCGCGTTTCCACGATCATCCGTCGCGGCACATGTACTGCGTCGGCGTCACCGGAACCGACGGCAAGACGTCGACCGCGTATCTGATCGCACAGGCATTTGAAGCGCTGCACCAGGCCTGTGGCTACCTCGGCACGATCGGCATGGGCCGCGTCGGCGCGCTGGCGACCAGCACGCACACGACGCCGGATCCGATCAGTCTGCAGCAGTGGCTGGCGCAGATGCGCCGCGACGGCGTGCGGACGATCGCGATGGAGGTGTCGTCGCACGCGCTCGATCAGGCGCGCGTTGCCGGCACCACGTTCCGCACTGCCGTGCTGACCAACATCAGCCGCGACCATCTCGATTATCACGGTACGGTCGAGGCGTATGCGGCAGCCAAGCGCAAGCTGTTCGAGCGCAGCGAGCTGCTCTGTGCCGTGCTCAACCGAGACGATGTCTGGGGCCGCAGGTGGATCGCCGAACAGCGCGATCGCATCGAGGTCATCAGTTACGGCATCGACGGCGAAGCGCCGGCGACACCGCATCTGATTGCACGCGAACTGGCGCTCGACGCGCAGGGCCTGCGCTTCACGGTCGACAGCCATCTCGGCGCCGTGCAGATCCGCAGCCGCCTGCTCGGGCGTTTCAATGTCCACAATCTGCTGGCCGCACTCGGAGCGCTGATCAGCCACGACATTCCCTTGCGTGACGCGGCCGCGGCGCTCGAACAGGCACATACGGTGCCCGGGCGCATCGAGGGCTTTCGTGGCGCGGAGGGTCAGCCGCTGGTCGTCGTCGACTACGCGCACACGCCGGAAGCGCTGCGTCAGGTGCTGACGGCCGTGCGTGCGCATACCGCGGGGCGACTGCTCTGCGTGTTCGGGTGCGGCGGTGACCGTGATCGTGGCAAGCGTCCGCTGATGGCCGCTGCGGCGCTGGCGCTGGCGGACACGGTCTTCATCACCGACGACAATCCGCGGCACGAATCGCCACAGGCGATCGTTGCCGAAATCCTGGCCGGCATCGCACTCGCGCCGGCCGGCACCGCTGCGCCGCGTGTCGAACACGATCGTGCATCGGCCATCCGCATGGCGATCGCCGCTGCCGGTCGCGACGACGTGGTCGTGATCGCCGGCAAGGGCCACGAGGATTACCAGATCTACGGCAACGAAGTGAGAAGCTTCAGCGACCGCGGGTTCGTTGCCGGGCAGCTGGGCGTGGAGCCGCGCGCATGATGTTCGCGCTCGACGAACTGGTCGCACCGCTGGCTGCCGAATTGCGCGGTGCGGATCGGCGGTTTGCGCGGGTGACGACCGACAGCCGTGGCGTCGCCGACGGTGCACTGTTCGTCGCGCTCCGCGGCGAACGCTTCGACGGTCACGCCTTCGTTGCACAGGCTCGCGCGGCCGGCGCGGTTGCGGCTCTGGTATCGGACTACGTCGACGTCGAACTGCCGCAGCTCAAGGTCGCGGACACCCTGGTCGGCCTGCAGCGCATGGCGGCGCTCTGGCGCGCTCGTTTCGACATTCCGGTGGTGGCCGTGACCGGCAGCAACGGCAAGACCACGACCAAGCAGATGCTGGCGTCGGTGTTTGCGGCACGCGGTCCCGTGCTCGCGACCGAAGGCAATCTCAACAACCACATCGGCGTACCGCTGACGCTGTTGAAGATGCGCGGCGAACATCGCACCGCGGTGATCGAAATGGGGGCCAATCACGCCGGCGAGATCGCGCTGCTCGCGTCGATCGCCAGGCCCGATGTCGGCGTCGTCACGCAGGCCGGCGATGCGCACCTCGAAGGCTTCGGTTCGCGCGACGGCGTGGCCAGGGCCAAGGGCGAGCTGTTCGCGGCCCTCGGTGCCGATGGCGTCGCGGTCATCAATGCCGACGATCATTACTACCCGCTGTGGAAAACGCTGGCCGGCGACGCGTCGGTGCTGAGCTTCGGCCTGCGTGACGGCGTCGATGTGCAGGCTCTGCATCTGGAGCCGCAGGCCGGCGCCGGCAGCCGCTTCACGCTGGCGACGCCGCAGGGTCGCGCGGAGCTGATGCTGAGCATGCCCGGGCGCCACAACGTCATGAATGCCCTGGCCGCAGCCGCCTGCGGCGTCGCGCTCGGTCTGGAGCCGGCGCAGATCGCGATCGGCCTGTCGCGCAGCGAGGGCGCGAGCGGCCGCCTCGACTGGAAGACCACTGCGCAGGGCGCGCGGCTGCTCGACGACAGCTACAACGCCAATCCGAGCTCGCTGCGCGCCGGCCTCGAACTGCTGGCCGAACTGCCCGGTCGACGCTGGCTGGTGCTCGGCAACATGGCCGAACTCGGCGATACCGCAGCGCAATTGCACGCCGACGCCGGTGCCGCCGCCAAGCGGCTGGGCATCGAACGCCTGTTTGCGGTCGGGGCGCTGGCCGGCGAGGCCGTGCGTGCCTTCGGCAATGGCGGCGAGCGTTTTGACGATACCGAACAACTCGCGGCCGCACTGGCGCCGCAGCTCGACAGAACCATCACCTTGCTGGTGAAGGGCTCGCGATCGGCGCGCATGGAGCGCATCGTTGCCGCCCTCACCGGTGAAGCGTCGATCGGGGGAATGCACTAGTGCTCTATCACCTCGCTGAATTCCTGAAGCAGTATGTGAGCGGCTTCAACGCCTTCACGTATCTGACGCTGCGCAGCGTGCTCGGCGTGCTGACGGCGCTGATCTTCTGCTTCTCGTTCGGGCCGCTGCTGATCGAGCGCCTGTACCGGTTCAAATTCGGCCAGCCGGTGCGTTCGGACGGCCCGCAGAGCCATCTGAAGAAGACCGGTACACCGACCATGGGCGGCGTGCTGATCCTCGGCGCGATTTCGGTATCGACCTTGCTGTGGGCCGACCTCCGGAATCGTTTCGTCTGGTTCGCGCTGATCGTGACCCTCGCGTTCGGTGCGGTCGGTTTTGCCGACGACTACATCAAGATCAAGTACAAGGACCCCAAGGGTCTGCCGGCACGCAGGAAGTATTTCTGGCTGTCGCTGGCCGGCTTCGGCATTGCGACGCTGATGTACTGGACGGCGAGCACACCGGCCGAAACGATGCTGTTCTTCCCGTTCATCAAGCACGTCTCGATCTCGCTCGGCCTGTTCTTCATTCCCTGGGCGTATCTGGTGATCGTCGGCAGCAGCAACGCGGTCAATCTCACCGACGGCCTCGATGGCCTGGCGATCATGCCGACCGTGCTGGTGGCGTCGGCGCTGGCGATCTTCGCGTACGCGAGCGGCAACGCGAAGTTCGCGGCGTATCTGAGCATTCCGTACATCAGCGGCATCGGTGAACTGGCGATCTTCTGCACGGCGATCGCCGGCGCCGGCCTCGGCTTTCTCTGGTTCAACGCCTATCCGGCCCAGGTGTTCATGGGCGACGTCGGCGCGCTCGCGCTGGGCGCCGCGCTTGGCGTGGTCGCGGTGCTGGTGCGTCAGGAATTCGTGCTCGCGATCATGGGCGGCATCTTCGTCGCCGAGACGGTGTCGGTCGCCTTGCAGGTGCTGTACTTCAAGTACAGCGGCGGCAAGCGCATCTTCCGCATGGCGCCCCTGCACCACCACTACGAACTCAAGGGCTGGCCCGAGCCGAAGATCATCGTCCGCTTCTGGATCATCACGCTGATTCTCGTGTTGATCGGCCTTGCGTCGCTGAAGGTGCGCTGATGGCGGACTTTCACGGCCAGCAGATTCTGATCGTCGGGCTCGGTGCCAGTGGCGCTTCGAGCCTGCGCTACCTGGCGCGCCGCGGCGCTCGGCTGGATGTCACCGACACGCGCAGCGCACCGGCGGGGATCGAAGCGCTGCGCGCCGAGTTTCCGCAAGTCGGATTCCGGCTCGGCGGCTTTGCCGCGCCGCAGCCCTTGACCGCGTATGCGATGGCGGTCGTGTCGCCGGGCGTGTCGCTGGACGAAGCCTTCGTGCGCGAACTGGCGGCGGCCGGTGTCGAGATCGTCGGCGACATCGAACTGTTCGCACGCGCGGCCCACGCGCCGGTGGTCGGCATCACCGGCAGCAATGGCAAGAGCACGGTCACCACGCTGGTCGGCGAGATGGCGAAAGCGGCCGGCCTGCAGGTCGCCGTCGGTGGCAATCTCGGCACGCCGGCGCTCGATCTGCTCGCCGACGACGTTGCCCTCTACGTGCTCGAGCTGTCGAGCTTCCAGCTGGAAACGACCCGCAGTCTGCGCTGCGCGGCGGCGACGATCCTGAACCTGTCGCAGGATCATCTCGACCGCCACGGCACGATGGCGCACTACGCTGCCGTCAAGGCGCGCATCTTCGACAAGACCGCTGTCGCGATCGTCAATCGCGACGATCCCGCGGTCATGGCGCTGGCGCCGGCCCATGCGATCTCGTTCGGTCTCGATGCGCCGGAGGCAGAACAGTACGGCCTGCGGGCATTGCCGGACGGCCCGGCGCTGGCGCGGGGCGATGCCGGTGTCCTGCCGCTCGCCGAGCTGAAGATCTTCGGGCTGCACAATGCCGCCAACGCACTGGCAGCGCTGGCGCTTGCCGATGCTGTCGGCATTGCGCGTGCGGCGAGCGTCGCGGCGTTGCGCAGCTTCGGCGGCCTGCCGCATCGCTGCGAGTTCGTTGCGCGCGTCGCCGGCGTCGATTACTTCAATGATTCGAAGGGCACCAACGTCGGTTCGACACTGGCCGCGCTGAACGGCCTGCCGGCACCGATCGTCTGGCTCGGTGGCGGGCAGGGCAAGGGGCAGTCGTTCGTCGATCTGCGCGACGCGCTTGCGCGCAAGGGGCGCGCGGCGGTGCTGTTCGGCGAAGACGCCGCCGTGATCGAACGCGACGTGCACGGCGCGCTGCCGATCTGGTGCGAGGCCGACATGGGCGGCGCGCTGCGGCGTGCCCGTTCTCTGGCCGAGCCCGGCGATCGGGTCCTGCTGTCGCCGGCCTGCGCCAGCTTCGATCAGTTCAAGAGCTATGTCGATCGCGGCGAACAGTTCCGCGCCGCCGTGCGGGAGCTCGCATGAACAGCGCAACGATGGGCTGGGGCATTCCCAAGACCCGCTTCGGAATCGACAACTGGCTGTGCGGCGCGATTCTCGTTCTGCTGCTCTGGGGTCTGGTGATGGTCGCGTCCGCGTCTGTCGCGCAGGCCGAGAAGATCACCGGTGACCCGTTCTACTACTTCTTCCGGCAGCTGCTGTTCATGGCGATCGGTGGCGGCCTCGGTTTCGTGATGTATTGCGTGCCGATGCAGCAATGGGAGCGCAGCAGCACCTGGCTGTTCATCTTCGCGCTCGGCCTGCTGGTGCTGGTGCTGATTCCGGGCATCGGCGTCAAGGTCAATGCCGCACGCCGCTGGATCGACGTCGGCGTGTTCGGTCTGCAGGCGTCCGAGCCCGTGCGCCTGGCGCTGATCATTTATGTCGCCAGCTACATCACGCGCCGACAGGAACAATTGCAGACCAGCTTCAAGGGTCTGGCGATGCCGGTCGTTGCGGTGATGCTGCCCTGCCTGCTGCTGTTGATGGAACCGGACTTCGGCGCGACTGCAATCCTGCTCGGCGTCGTCTTCCTGATGCTGTTTCTCGGCGGCGCGCGCGTGCATTACTACCTGGCTTTCGTCGGCTTTGCCGCTGCCGGTCTGGTGATGATCGCGGTCGCGGCGCCGTATCGCGTCAAGCGCATGCTCAACTTCATGGATCCCTGGGCGGACGTCGAGAATGCCGGCTGGCAGCTCGCGCAGTCGCTGATCGCCGTCGGTCGCGGCGAGTGGACCGGGGTCGGGCTCGGCAACAGCGTGCAGAAGCTGCTGTACCTGCCGGAGATGCATACCGACTTCATCTTCGCGATCCTTGCCGAAGAATTCGGCCTGCTCGGCATCAGCATCCTGATCACGCTGTTCGGCATCGTCGTCTGGCGCGGCTTCGCGATCGCGCGTCGTGCCGAACTCGACGGGCGCCGGTTCTCGGCCTACGTCTGCTACGGCCTCTCCGGCTGGCTGGGCTTGCAGGCGCTGATCAACATGGCCGTCAACATGGGCCTGCTGCCGACCAAGGGTCTGACACTGCCGCTGATGAGCTATGGCGGTTCGTCGCTGCTGACGGTCTGTGCGCTGCTGGGCCTGATCCTGCGGGTCGACTACGAAAATCGCGCGGCCGCATTCGGCGTGACCTCGGCAGAGGATCGCAAATGAGCGCGGCCATGAAATTCGTGGTCATGGCGGGAGGCACCGGTGGCCACGTCTACCCGGCACTCGCGGTCGCGCAGGAACTGCGCGCGCGCGGACACGAAGTGAGCTGGATGGGTGCGCCGGACAGCTTCGAAGCGCGCGTCGTGCCGCAGCACGGTTTCGCGATCGACTTCATCCGCGTCTCCGGCCTGCGCGGCAAGGGCATCGGCAAGCTGCTGCAGGCGCCGCTGCTGATCGTGCGTGCCGTGCGCGAGGCGCTCGCGATACTCAAGGCGCGGCGGCCGGCGGCGGTGCTCGGCTTCGGTGGCTTTGCCGCGGGCCCCGGCGGACTGGCGGCATGGCTCAGCGGCCGGCCGCTCGTCATTCACGAACAGAACGCCGCTGCCGGGCTGACCAATCGCTGCCTTGCGCGACTGTCGCGCCGGGTGCTGCAGGCCTTCCCGGATACCTTCGGCAAGGCGGTGACGGTCGGCAATCCGGTGCGCGCCGGCTTTGCCGAGTTGCCGCCGCCGGCGACACGGCTCGCCCACGATGGCGCGCCGCGACTGCTGGTGATCGGCGGCTCGCAGGGGGCGCGCGCGCTCAACGAACAATTGCCCCAGGCGCTCGCGCTGTTGCCCGCCGCGCAGCGACCGCAGGTCCGGCATCAGGCCGGGCGCACGCTCGAGATTGCGCAGCGCGCCTATGGCCAGGCGCAGGTCGAGGCCGACGTCACGGCGTTCATCGACGACATGCCCGCGGCATTCGCCTGGGCCGATCTGGTCGTGTGCCGTGCCGGTGCGTCGACGATCGCCGAGGTCGGCGCCGCCGGCAATGCGACGATCCTCGTGCCGTTTCCGTTTGCGGTGGACGATCACCAGACGCGCAATGCCGCCTACCTGGTCGATGCCGGCGCGGCGGTCCTGCTGCCGGAGCACCGTCTCGATGCGGCGCGTCTCGCGCAGCTGCTCGGCGAGTTGCTCGGCGACCGCCAGCGCCTGCAGCGGATGGCCGACGCCGCGCGCAGCCGTGCCTGGCACGACGCCAGCAAAACCATTGCCGACGCCTGCTTGCAGGTCGCCGGAGCGACGCCATGAGCGCGACCCTCAATCCGACGATGGCAATGCGTCGCGTGCGACGCATCCACATGCTCGGCATCGGCGGCTCCGGCATGGCAGGCATCGCCGAAGTGCTGATCAATCTCGGCTATCAGGTCAGCGGGACCGACCTGAAAAGCAGCGCGGCCACCGATCGTCTGCGCGAGCTTGGCGCCACCATCTTCATCGGTCATGCCGAGAAGAACGCCGAAGGTGCCGACGCCATCGTCGTCTCGACGGCCGTGAAGGCGAGCAATCCGGAAGTGGTCTACGCGCATGCGCAGCGCATTCCGGTCGTGCGTCGCGCGGAAATGCTCGCGGAGCTGATGCGCTTCCGTTACGGCATCGCCATCGCCGGTACGCATGGCAAGACCACGACCACCAGCCTGGTTGCCAGCGTGCTGGCCGAAGGCGGGCTGGACCCCACCTATGTGATCGGCGGCAAGCTCAAGTCCGCCGGCAGCAATGCGCGGCTCGGTGCCGGCCACTATCTCGTTGCCGAAGCCGACGAAAGCGATGCGTCGTTCCTGCATCTGTCGCCGATGATTGCCGCCGTCACCAACATCGACGCCGATCATCTGGAAACCTACGCGCACGATTTCCGCAAGCTGCGCGCGGCGTTCATCGAGTTCCTGCATCGTCTGCCGTTCTACGGTCTGGCGGTGATGTGCATCGACGATCCGGTCGTGCGCGAGCTGCTCAACGACGTCGGCCGGCCGGTGCTGACCTACGGCTTTGCCGAAGACGCCGATCTGCGCGCCTGCGACATCCGGCCGGAAGGCAGTGGCGCGCACTTCACGGTCTGCCATGTCGACGGCGACGGCAAGGCCGGCAAGGAGGAGTTTCACCTCAACCTGCCGGGCGAGCACAACGTGCAGAACGCGCTGGTGGCGATCGCGATCGGCCGCGAACTCGGCGTGTCCTTCGACGCGATGCGCCGTGCGCTGTCGGGTTTCGGCGGTGTCGGCCGGCGCTGCGAACCGCACGGCGAGCTGCCGCTGGCGAAGGGGCGCTTCGTGCTGGTCGATGACTACGGCCATCATCCGCGCGAGATCGCCGCGACGTTCCAGGCAATGCGCGCCGCGCATCCGCAGCGGCGCCTGGTCGTTGCCTTCCAGCCGCACCGCTACACGCGCACGCGTGATCTGTTCGAGGATTTCGCCGCGATCCTGGCGGAAGCCGACGCCTTGTTGCTCGCCGAGGTCTACGCGGCCGGTGAAGCGCCGATCGAAGGCGCCGACGGGCGTGCGCTGGCGCGTGCAATCCGCGCCCGCGGCCAGGTCGAGCCGGTGTTCGTCGCCAGTGTCGCCGAACTGCCGGACGCCCTCTCGCACGTGCTGCGCGACGGCGATCTGCTGCTGACGATGGGCGCCGGCGACGTCGGCGGGCTGCCGGCGCTGCTGCAGCAGCAGTTCAGACCGGGAGTGCCGGCATGAACCTCATGCACGACGAGCCGATGGCACGGCACACCTCATGGCGGGTCGGTGGCCCGGCCGATCGTTACTTCGAGCCGTCGACGCGCGAATCACTGTCGAGCTTCGTGCGCAGCCTGGCCGCCGATGAACCGATCCTGTGGATCGGTCTGGGCAGCAATCTGCTGGTTCGCGACGGCGGCGTGCGCGGCACGGTGATCGGCCTGCATGGCGCGCTCGACGAGCTTCGGCGCGTCGACGCCGACACGATCGAGGCCGAAGCCGGCGTGCACTGTGCGCGACTTGCCAAATTCACGGTGGCCGCAAAGCTTGCCGGTGCCGGGTTCTTCGCCGGCATACCGGGCACGGTCGGCGGCGCGCTGGCGATGAACGCCGGTGCGCACGGTGGCGAAACCTGGGATGTGGTGCGCGAGGTCGAGGTGATGCGTCGCGACGGCACGACCGTGTGGCTGCCGCGGCAGGCGTTCCGCTACGGCTATCGCCACGTCGAGCTGCCCGATGACGTGGTCGGGTTTGTCGCCGCAAGGTTCACGTTCAAGGCCGATGCGGGTGGTGTCGCCGAAGCGGACATGAAGGCCTGGCTCGCGCGCCGCAAGGCAACCCAGCCCGTCGGCCGGCCGACGGCCGGCAGCACTTTCCGCAATCCGCCGGGTGACCACGCCGCGCGCCTGATCGAGCACTGCGGCCTCAAGGGACATCGCATCGGTGGCGCCGAGGTCTCGATGCTGCACGCCAATTTCATCATTACCGACGAGACCGCGTGCGCGGCCGACGTCGAGCGCCTGATTGCCTGCATTCGTGACACCGTGCGCGAGAAGACCGGCATCGAGCTGCAGCCGGAAGTGCGCATCGTCGGAGAACGCGCATGACGCGAACGACGAACCCTGCGGCATTCGGTCGCGTCGCCGTGCTTGCGGGCGGCTGGAGTAGCGAGCGCCAGGTCGCGCTGTGGAGCGGCGAGGGCATTCATGCCGCGCTCGTTGCGAAAGGCGTCGATGCGACCCTGATCGATGCGACGCCGGAGATCGTTCTGAACCTTGGCAGGCAGGGTTACGACCGCGTCTTCAACATCCTGCACGGCACCGGCGGTGAGGACGGCACCGTACAAGCCGCGCTCGACCTGCAGAACATTCCGTACACCGGCAGCGGCGTGCTCGCATCGGCGCTGGCGATGGACAAGCTGCGCACCAAGCGTCTGTGGAAGGCCGAAGGCCTGCCGACGCCGGAATGGCTGTGGATCGAGCATGAGGCCGATCTGACGACGGCCGTCGAACGCCTGGGCCTGCCGCTGATCATCAAGCCTTCCGAAGAGGGTTCGAGCGTCGGCGTCAGCAAGGTCAAGCATGCCGACCAGTTGCATGTCGCGTGGCAACTGGCGCGCGGCAGCGACGGTGCGGGTGACGACCGTGTGGTGATGGCGGAGCGCTTCATCGGCGGCGGTACGCAGGGGCACGAGTTCACCTGCGCGATCCTCGACGGCGTGGCCCTGCCGACGATTCGCATCGAACCGGATGGCGAATTCTACGATTACAACGCCAAGTATCTGTCCGACAACACGCGCTATCACTGCCCGAGCGGTCTCGACGCCGAGCTCGAAGCGCAGGTGCAGGCGATCTGTCTGCGCGCCTTCCGGCTGCTCGGCGCGCGTGGCTGGGGGCGCGTCGACTTCATGCTCGATGCCGACGATCGGCCGTGGCTGATCGAAGCCAATCTGGTGCCGGGCATGACCTCGCACAGTCTCGTGCCGATGGCCGCGAAAGCGCGCGGCATCGACTACCCCGAACTGTGCTGGACGATTCTCGAAGGCACCTTGCCGGGCGCAGCGGAGGGCGGCGGATGACCGCACTGACGATGACGGCCGACGACATGTTCGATCAAGCGCAATCTCCGATGCATCGCCATCTGCTGCTGCTGGCAGGTGTGGTCGCGTTCGTCGGCGTGATCGGTGCCGGCTGGGGCGCGCTGTCGATCGGCAGTCATACGCCGGTCGCGCGGATCCAGATCGAGGGACACCTGCAGCGGCTCAAGAGCAGCGACATCGATGCGGCGCTGCGGCCGCTGGTCGATCGCGAGTTCGGTGCGCTCGATCTCGACGCTGCCAGGCACGCGGTCGAAGCGCTGCCGTGGACCTCGCGTGCGAGCGTCGAGCGGGTGTGGCCGGCAACGGTGCGCGTGCGGGTCTGGGAGCGCACGCCGTTCGCGCACTGGGGCGACAAGGCCTTGCTCGACAGCGACGCCCGGGTCTTCACGCCACCCGCCAGCGAAGTGCCGGACGGTTTGCCGCAACTGGCCGGACCGAGCGGTGCCGAAGAAGACGTGGCCCAGATGTTCCGCACCCTCAGCGGCGAGCTGGCGTCGTCGGCGTTTCCGCTGCAGGGACTGACCCAGGACGCGCGCGGCGAATGGGGCGGGCACACAACGGACGGCGTCGAACTGCGCTTCGGCCGTACCGACCCCGAAGAGAAAGTCGAGATGCTGCGCGGCCCTGCCGAGCGTGTCCTCAAGAACCGGATGAACGAAGTGAAATACGTCGATCTGCGCTACACGAACGGGTTCTCTGTCGGCTGGCAGGATCCGTCCAAATCAGACAGCACGGAGGGTCGCTGACATGGCACGTCGCGAAGAGCGCAATCTGCTGGTCGGCATCGACATCGGCACGTCGAAGTGCGTGGCCGTGGTCGGCCAGCTGATGCCGGAAGGGCACATCGAGATCGTCGGCTACGGCGAGCACGCATCGCGCGGCATGAATCGCGGTGATGTCGTCAACATCGAGCTGACCACGCAGGCGATCAAGCGTGCGGTCGAGAACGCCGAACACATGGCGAACTGCCGTGCGCAGTCGGTCTATGTCGGCATTTCCGGCACGCACATCCGCAGTCTCAATTCGACCGGCGTCGCGCCGGTGCGCGCGGGCAGTGTCTCGGATCGCGATGTCGACAGCGTGATGGACGCCGCACGCGCGATCGCGATTCCGGCCGATCAGAAGATCCTGCACGTGATTCCGCAGGAGTTCGTCGTCGACGGCCGCGAGGGCATTCACGACCCGATCGGCATGCACGGCGTGCGGCTCGAAGCCAAGGTGCACATCGTCACCGGCTCGATCTCGGCGGCGCAGAACATCTACAAGTGCGTCGAGTCCTGCGGCCTCAAGGTCGACAAGCTGATCCTCCAGCATCTGGCGTCGAGCTACGCGACCCTGCTGCCGGACGAGCGCGATCTCGGTGCCTGCATGATCGACATCGGCGGCGGCACGTCGGACATCGCGATCTTCAAGGGCGGCACGATCCGCCACACGGCGGTGCTGCCGATCGCCGGCAACCAGGTCACCAACGACATCAGCGTCGCGTTCCGCACGCCGGCGCCGTACGCCGAGGAATTGAAGGTGCACTACGGCGTGGCGTTGCCGCAGTTCGCCGCGGCGCACGAGGAGATCGAGGTCAAGGGGGTTGGCGATGCACCGTCGCGGCGCCTGTCGCGGCTGACGCTGGCCGAGGTCATCAAGCCGCGCTACGAAGAACTCTTTCACTTCATTCGCAAGGAACTGCACCGCTCCGACTGGTACGAACTGGTCGCCGGCGGCGTGGTGCTGACCGGGGGGTCGTCGCAGATGCCCGGCGTCGTCGAACTCGCCGAGCAGGTCTTCGATCTGCCGGTGCGTCTGGGCCTGCCGCACGACGTGCAGGGGCTCAAGGATGTGGTGCGCAATCCGGCCTGCGCCACGGCGGTGGGGCTGCTGATGTACGGCCGGCAGAACCAGCCGCAGACCCCGACGCTGCCGACCCAGGGGGTCGGGCAGTGGTTGCACCGCGTCAACGAATGGATCAAGGGCAGTTTCTGAGCAAGGCGGAATCGTTTTTTTTTAGATGTTTTTGAGCTTTTTTTATTGACATTGGCACTGTGATGAACTATTTTAATTTTGCGAAAATGTTTCACATAAAAAACAAGCCGCCGCAGGCCGGGTCAGGACTTCGTACGGCGAAGGTCGCGGTTGGCGCGTTTCAGGTGGACACGGACGAGCGCTTTCAAGGCGCAGGAGCAAGAACATGAGCGGACAGACACGGGAAATCTTTGAACTGACGGACGGCCAGCGCCGGCGCGCGGTGATTCGCGTCATCGGCATCGGTGGCGGTGGCTGCAACACCGTCAACCAGATGGCGCAGGCCAATATCGATGGCGTCGACTTCATGTGCGCCAACACCGATCGCGACCATCTCGAGCGTTGCGTGCCGACCAACCAGGTCCAGCTCGGCGTCGAGATCACGCGCGGACTCGGTGCCGGCTCGAATCCGGAAGTCGGCCGTCAGGCGGCGGAAGAGGATCGCGATCGCATTCGCGAGATGATCGAGGGCACCGATCTGCTGTTCGTGACGGCCGGCATGGGCGGCGGTACCGGCACCGGTGCGGCGCCGGTCATCGCGCAGATTGCCAAGGAGCTGAACATCCTGACGGTCGCGGTCGTCACCAAGCCGTTTGCCCACGAGGGCAAGAAGCGCATGGCCGTTGCGCAGCGCGGCATCGACGAGCTGCGTCAGTTCACCGATTCGCTGATCCTGATTCCGAACGAGAAGCTGTCGCTGGTGCTCGGCAAGAAGGTCACGCTGCTGAACTGCTTCAAGGCCGCCAACGACGTGTTGCAGAACGCCGTGCAGGGCATCTCCGATCTGATCACCCGTCCGGGCCTGATCAACGTCGACTTCGCCGACGTCAAGACCGTGATGTCGAATCGCGGCATGTCGATGATGGGTATCGGCATGGCGACCGGCGAAGATCGCGCACAGCGCGCGGTCGAGATGGCACTGTCGAGCCCGCTGCTTGACGACATCGAACTGCACGGCGCGCAGGGCCTGCTGGTCAACGTGACCTGCGACGAGACCCTGTTGTCCGAGGAATACGAATACATCAGCGCGCGCGTCAGCGAGATCGCATCGGATGAAGCCGATGCCAAGATCGGCATGTCGATCAATCCGAATCTCAATGGCGAACTGCGCGTGACCGTGGTGGCGACCGGCCTGCCGGGTGGCGCTGCCGCCGCGCCGATGCCGCAGATGGCGACGCCGAGCATGACGGCCAATCCGCGCGTCGCGCAGTTCATTCGTCCGGCCGAGCCGGCAATGTACGGCCAGACGCAGCATCCGGGCTACGCACAGCCGATGCCGCCGATGGGATCGCCGAACCTCGACATCCCGGCCGTGCATCGCCAGCAACCGCGCAAGGTTGCGGCAGCTGGCGGCGGCGGCGCATTCCCGCTGGGGCTGGACGAAGACATCATCAACATCCCGGCATTCCTGCGTAACCAGGCGGACTGAGTCTGCTGCCGGCGCGTGCGGCTGCCCCGCAATGGGGCGGCCGGCCGGGGAACCCGTGGTAACATTTCCGTGTCCAATGGCGCGGCCGCTCTCCCGGGCGCCGCGCTTTTTTTATTGAACCCGGCCCCCATAAAGCGAACATGGTCCGTCAACGCACTTTGAAGCAGGCGATCCGCGCGAGCGGCATCGGCCTGCACTCGGGCCGCAAGGTCTACATGTCGCTGCTGCCGGCGGGTCCGGACACCGGCATCGTGTTTCGTCGCACCGATCTCGAACCCGGCGTCGAAGTGCCGGGCAGCGCGCACCTGCTGCGCGAAGCGGTGATGTGCAGCACGCTGGTCAATGACGCCGGCGTCAAGATCATGACCGTCGAACATCTGATGTCGGCGTTCGCCGGACTGGGCATCGACAACTGCGTGGTCGAACTGTCGGCTGCCGAGATTCCGATCATGGACGGCAGCTCCGGCCCTTTCGTGTTCCTGATCCAGTCGGCCGGTATCCATGAGCAGGATGCGCCGAAGACCTTCCTGCGCATCCGTCAGCCGGTGCAGGTGCAGGACGGCGACAAATGGGCGCGCTTCGAGCCGTACGAAGGCTACCGTCTCGCATTCAACATCGACTTCCAGCATCCGGTGTTCAAGTCATCCGGCCAGGACGCGATCGTCGATTTCTCGACCGCCAACTACGTCAAGGAAGTCTCGCGCGCGCGCACCTTCGGCTTCCTGCGCGAGCTTGATGTGCTGCGCTCGAACAATCTGGGCCTCGGCGCCAGTCTCGACAACGTCGTTGCGCTCGACGACTTTCGCGTCGTCAATCACGAAGGCCTGCGCTACGACGACGAGTTCGTGCGGCACAAGATTCTCGACGCCGTCGGCGATCTCTACCTGCTCGGACACCCGGTGATCGGCGCGTACACGGCCTACAAGTCCGGGCACGCACTGAACAACAAGCTGGTTCGTGCCGTGCTTGACGACGCGGCATCGTTCGAACTGGTGACCTTCGAGGATCAGGCCGCGCGCTCGCCGATCGCCTACGTGCGCGGCAGCATGGCGACGGCGGCCTGAGCCGCGTTTGCCGCCTGGCGGCATCCCTTTTGCTTGGCGGTAGACTCAACCGGGGCAGGCCGCGGGCTTGCACTGGGATGGGGCACGCCGATAGACTCGGGCTAGACCACCAGCGGGGGGCGCACTTTGGCATCAAGCCGGGTGCAGGAAAGCCGGTAGTGGTCGTTCAGCCAGAGCAGGAATGTGCTGCTGCGATGCCGCAGCGGCACCAGCGCCGCAGCTGACGCCGAAAAGACGACGACGGTCTGGCCGCGAATGTTCGCGACTCTGATCTGTCGGACCCAGGGTTCGGCACACCACGATGGCAGCGACCGGTTGATGTCAGCCAGTCGCTGGACTTGAGACAGCCATGCAATGCCCGCCTTGGCCGGCGCCAGATCCAGGCATTGCTTGACGGATTGTGGATCGCGCACTAGGGACTCGTCGTCACAAGATGGACATTATTGTAGTCAGTCATCAGCGCGGCAGAACCTGGCGCTTGCGCCTCGATGTTCGCCACGTGTTCGGCTGGCTGCCGTTCGTGCTGATCGGCGGGTTGTTGCTGTCATCGAGCTTCGCAGTCGGCTACTGGACCCGCGGTGGCTCCAGCGTCCTGCCGCCGCGGCTGGTCGCCAGCTGGGCCAGGGAAGTCGAGCAGCAGCGCGCCGCACTCGGCAAGGCGCGCGAAACGGCCGAGGAAAACGACGCTGCCTTGTCGCGCCGTCTCGCCGAACTGCAGGCGCAGGTTCTGCGCCTCGACGCCGCCGGCCAGCGCATGACCGAGATCGCCGGTCTCGAGCAAGGTGAATTCAATTTCAGCGAACCGCCGCCGATCGGCGGCCCGGAACTGGCCTCGGCGTCGCCCGAGCCGGCGTTCAATCCGGTGCTGCAGTCCCTGACCAAATTCGAGCGCCAGCTCACCGATCGCGAACGGCAGTTCCGCGTGCTCGAGGACCTGCTGGTGGCGAGCCGCCTGCAGAAGGAAGTACGCCCGACCGGCTGGCCGGTCGAAAACGGCTGGATCAGCTCGCTGTTCGGTGTCCGTACCGATCCGTTCACCGGACACCTCACGCGACACGAAGGCATCGACTTCGCCGCGCCGATCGGCACCGACGTCGATGCGGTTGCTTCGGGCATGGTCACCTGGGCCGGACCGAGTACCGGTTACGGCAACCTCGTCGAGATCAATCACGGCAACGGCTATTCGACGCGCTACGGGCACAACAGCGCGGTTCTGGTCCACGTCGGCGACAAGGTCACGCGCGGCCAGGTTGTCGCGCATGTCGGCTCCACCGGCCGCTCGACCGGACCGCACGTGCATTTCGAAGTCCTCTACAACGGCGAACCGGTCGATCCGCAGCGTTATATTCAGGCCGCGCGCTGAGCGCATACACGATATCGCATCCCCGGATGCAGGCTTGAAACCCTGCGGCCAGCCCCAAGCAAGGCATAATACGCGCCATTCTTTTTCGGGCTGCCTCTTTCGCGCGGCGGTTCTCACGTTTCCAGCGAGCTTATGTTCAATAACGTCTTGGCCCGGGTTTTCGGGAGCCGCAATCAACGCATCCTGAAGAAACTCGACCCGCTGGTCGCCAGCGTCGCCGCGCTCGAAAGCAAATACGCGGCCATGGACGATGCCCAGCTGGCGCAGCAGACCATTGTCCTGCGCGAGCGTCTCGGCAAGGGCGAAACCCTCGATCAAATTCGTGCCGATGCGTTTGCCGTCGTTCGCGAGGCCGGCAAGCGCGTCATGGGCATGCGCCACTTCGATGTGCAGCTGGTCGGCGGCTCGATCCTGCACGAAGGCAAGATCGCCGAAATGCGCACGGGCGAAGGCAAGACCCTGGTCGCCACGCTGCCCGCCTATCTGAACGCACTGCCCGGCAAGGGCGTGCATGTCGTCACGGTCAACGATTATCTGGCGCGTCGCGACTCGGAGTGGATGGGCCGCATCTTCCGCTTCCTCGGCCTGACGGTCGGCGTGATCACCTCCGGTCAGACCACCGAGGAGAAGCGCGAGGCCTATCGCAGCGACATCACCTATGCGACCAACAACGAGCTGGGCTTCGATTACCTGCGCGACAACATGGCGTTTTCGCTCGCCGACAAGGTGCAGCGCGGCCAGAACTACGCGATCGTCGACGAAGTCGACTCGATCCTGATCGACGAGGCCCGCACCCCGCTGATCATCAGCGGTCCGACCGACGATGATCCGGAGCTGTACCGCAAGATCAATGCACTGATTCCGAAGCTCGTCATCCAGCAGGAAGAAGACGGCCCCGGCGACTTCTCGGTCGACGAAAAGTCCAAGCAGGTCCACCTGACCGAAGAGGGTCACGAAAAGGTCGAGGGCCTGATGCGCGCGGCACAGCTGCTCGGCGACGAGGACAGCCTCTACGACGCCGCCAACATCGTGCTGCTGCATCACCTGAATGCGCTGTTGCGCGCGCATCACCTTTACAAGCGCGATGTCGAATACATCGTCCGCGACAACCAGATCATCATCATCGACGAGTTCACCGGCCGCATGATGCCGGGACGACGCTGGTCCGACGGTCTGCACCAGGCGATCGAGGCCAAGGAAAACGTCAAGATCCAGCAGGAAAACCAGACGCTGGCGAGCATCACTTTCCAGAACTACTTCCGTCTCTACGACAAGCTGTCCGGCATGACCGGTACCGCCGACACCGAGGCCTTCGAGTTCCAGAGCATCTACGAACTTGAAGTCGTCGTGATTCCGACCAATCGCCCGATGCTGCGCAAGGATCAGGGCGATCTGGTATTCATGAACGCCAAGGACAAGTTCAACGCGGTCATCGACGAGATCAAGCAGGCGCACGCCAGGCAGCAGCCGGTGCTGGTCGGCACGGCCAGCATCGAAACCTCGGAACTGCTGTCGGGCCTGCTTCGGCAGGCCAAGATTCCGCACGAAGTCCTGAACGCCAAGCAGCACGAACGCGAAGCCGACATCGTCGCGCAGGCTGGCAGCCCGGGTGCCGTGACGATCGCCACCAACATGGCCGGCCGCGGCACCGACATCGTGCTCGGCGGCAATCTCGACAACGAGCTCGCCAAACTTCCGGCCGATGATCTGGCCGCGCGCGAAGCCGCCAGGGCGGCATGGAAGCAGCGCCACGAGCAGGTGCTGCAGGCCGGCGGCCTGTGCGTGCTCGGTTCCGAGCGGCACGAGTCGCGGCGCATCGACAACCAGCTGCGTGGCCGCTCCGGTCGTCAGGGTGACCCCGGTGCGTCGCGCTTCTATCTGTCGCTCGACGACACCCTGATGCGCATCTTCACGCCGCCGCGCATGCGGGCGATGCTGCAGGGCCTCGGCATGCAGGAAGGCGAAGCCATCGAGCATCGCTGGGTGACGCGCGCGATCGAGACCGCGCAGCGCAAGGTCGAAGCGCACAACTTCGATATCCGCAAGCAGTTGCTCGAATACGACAACGTCGCCAACGACCAGCGCAAGGCCGTCTACGAACTGCGCGATCAGGTGATGGCCGCCGAGCGCGTCACCGACATGGTCGACACCATTCGCCCGGATGTCGTCAGCGCCGTGATCGATGCGCATGTGCCACCGCAGTCGATCGAAGAGCAGTGGAATGTCGAAGGCCTGCACGACGCATTCCGCAGCGATTTCGCGCTGGAGTTCCCGATCCGCACATGGCTGGACGAGGAACGCGATCTCAACGAGAAGGGCTTGCGCGCCCGCCTGCTGGAGTACGTCCGCGAGGCGTACGAAACCAAGAAGGCGCAGGTCGGCGCGCCGGTGCTCGAGCACTTCGAGAAGGCCGTGATGCTGCAGACGCTCGATACGCTGTGGCGCGAGCATCTCGCGGCGATGGACTATCTGCGCCAGGGCATACACCTGCGCGGTTACGCACAGAAGGACCCGAAGCAGGAATACAAGCGCGAAGCGTTCAACATGTTCAACGACGTGCTGGCGCGCTACAAGCACGACGTCGTGACCACGCTCGCGCGCGTGCGCATCCAGACCGAAGCCGAGGTGCAGGCGGTTGAAGACCAGCGCCGCCGCCAGGCCGAGCTGCTCGAAAAGCGCATGCAGATGCAGCACGAGTCTGCGCCTTCGCCGGGCGCCGGCTCGGCCGCGGAAATTGCGCCGCCGGCCGAAGCCGAGGTGCCGCCGGGCATGGCGCCGAGGCGCCTGCCGGCCGCAGAGCGGCCCGCGCCGGTCGTGCGCGACATGCCCAAGGTCGGCCGCAACGATCCATGCCCCTGCGGCAGCGGCAAGAAGTACAAGCACTGCCACGGCACCCTGGCGTAGCGCAGCGCAGCCGTCTGCTGCGCGGGTGATCTCACGTCATTCGTGCTCGCGGTGCCTGGGCATGGACGTGCGTCGATGACACGGGGTCGGCACCGCTCGCGACGTCGCCGCCCCTCTGGTCTGGCCGGGACAAGGGCTGCAGAATGCACGGAGGCGCCCGCTGATCTCGGGCGCCTCTTTTTGTTGCTGCTTCGGAAAACACCGTCATGCCCGTGAATCTGTCCGCTCCTTCGAATCTGTTGCCGGTTGCCGGCATCCGGCTGGGTGTCGCCGAGGCGGCGATCAAGAAGCCGGGCCGCAAGGATCTGCTGGTGATCGAGATTGCCGAGGGTGGTCGCGTCGCCGGAGTCTTCACGCAGAACGCCTTTGCGGCAGCGCCGGTGCAGCTGTGTCGTGAGCGCCTGGCGGCGACATCGGCGATCCGCGCCTTGCTGGTCAATGCCGGCAACGCCAACGCGGCGACCGGCAATGGCGGACTCGACGATGCGCGTGCGACCAGCGCCGCGGTGGCGAGCGCGCTTGGTTGCGGTCCGCAGCAGATCCTGCCGTTTTCGACCGGCGTGATCGGTCAGCGTCTGCCCTGCGAGCGGATGATCGCGGCAATCCCGGTTGCGGTCGCCGCGCTCGATGCCGATCGCTGGAATCTCGCGGCCACCACGATCATGACCACCGACACCGTCGCCAAAGGTGCCAGTCGCCGGGTCGCGACCTCGCAGGGCGAGGTGACGGTGACCGGCATCGCCAAGGGCGTCGGCATGATCGAGCCGCACATGGCGACCATGCTGGCCTTCATCGCCACCGACGCGCGCCTGGGGGCGACGGCCGTCGATGCCGCCCTGCGCGCCGCGGTCGACGATTCGTTCAACTGCGTGACCGTCGACAGTGATACCTCGACCAACGACTCCTGCGTGCTGTGCGCGACGGCGCGTGTCGGTACGCGCGACATCGAACCCGGTGATCCCGACTACGGCGTGGTCGCGGCCGCGATTCGCGAGGTCTGCATCGAGTTGGCGCAGGCGGTCGTGCGCGATGGCGAAGGCGCGACGCGCTTCATCACGATCAATGTCGGCGATGCCGCCTCGGTCGCCGAAGCGCGCCAGGTGGGCTACGCGATCGCCAATTCGCCGCTGGTGAAGACCGCGATGTTTGCCGGCGATGCAAACTGGGGACGGATCGTGATGGCGATCGGCAAGGCCGGCGTGGCCGGGCTGGACCCGGCAAAGGTCGGCATCACGCTCGACGATGTCGTGCTGCTCGATCGCGGGCAGCCGCATCCGGACTATCGCGAGGAACGCGGCGCGGCTGTCGTCGCCAGACCGGAGTTCACGATCCACGTTTCGCTGGGGCGCGGCACCGCGCATGCGCGGCTGTGGACCTGCGATTTCAGCTACGAGTACGTGAAGATCAATGCCGAATATCGAACCTGATTCCGGCGTCCGGCGGCCGCTCGTGCCGGCCGCCGCTGCCGGCCCCGGGTCGCGGATCTGATGGCATCCGCAACATCTGCATCGCGACCGTGCATCGAGGTGGCAGCGGGTTGCCTGATCGACACGCAGGGACGGGTGCTGATCGCGCAGCGGCCGATCGGCAAGATCGCGGCCGGCCAGTGGGAATTTCCGGGCGGCAAGATCGAAGCCGGCGAGTCGGCATACGAGGCCCTGCGGCGCGAGCTGCACGAGGAAATCGGCATCGACATCGAGGCCGCGCAGCCGCTGATCCGGATCGTGCACGACTACAGCGAACGACGCGTGCGGCTCGATTGCTGGAAGGTGCTGCGCTGGCGCGGCGAACCGGCCGGTCGGGAGGCGCAGGCGCTGGCCTGGGTAACGCCACAGACGATCACGGACTATCCGATCCTTGCGGCCGATGCGCCGATCATCTCGGCGCTGCGCCTGCCGTCCGACTACGTCTTCACGCCGCCACGAATGACACCGGCATCGCTGCTGTCGGCCTTGCCCCGGCTGCCGGCTGCCGCGCTGCTGCGACTGCGCTTCCCCGAACTCGATGATCACGACTACGCGACGCTCGCCGCCAGCGTGCTGCCCGCGGCGCAGGCCCTGGGCTTGCGGGTCGTGCTTGATCGCGCGCCCGAGATGGTTGCTCGCCTCGGCGCCGACGCCTGGCATGCGACGGATGCCTGTTTGCGGGATCTGGACGAGCGCCCGGATGTGCCGCTGTGTCTGGCCTCCACGCACGGTGCCGATGGCCTGCGCAGAGCTCGGGCACTGGGTTTCGACGCCGCCGTGCTTGGCAGCGTCTCGGCGACGCTCAGCCATCCGGGCAGCGCCGTGCTGGGCCTGAGCGAAGCCAGCCGTCTGACGCAGGCCGCGAATCTGCCCGTGTACTGGATCGGTGGCCTGCAACGCGACCAGCTTGCATCGGTACAGCAACACTACGCACAGGGCATCGCGGCGATTCGTGCTTACTGGCCGGCTTGAGCGACCGGCGCGGACATTGTGATCGGGGCGGCGTCGACGATCGCCGCGCGGGAATTTTCCTCAGGACTGCGGTTTGAAGGTCTTCGAGAACCAGTCCTGGAGCATTCGCTTTTCGTAATACAGATGCTCGCTGGAACGACCGGAGCGCTGCTGGTCGAGATAGTTCATGTCGCTGATCTGGGCATCGCCTTCGCTCGCGATCACGCCGTCCTTCTTCAGGACGTAATGCAGCGCGATGCGCGGCCAATCCGAATCGCGCATGACGCGAACGGTGTCGCCGGCCTGCGGGCCGGGTTCGAATCGACCGGCCAGATCGACGTCGCTGACGTCGATCTTCAGCGCCTCGCCGGGGCCAAGATACTTCGCGCCCAACGCGACGATCGCCTTTCCGAGTTCGGCGAGCACGCGCTTGCTGGGGGCGCCGCCGAAACCCTGATCGCCGGCGTCGACGAACTTCTCCGGATGCACGAAATCGACCACGGTGTTGGCGCTGGTCGGCGCGGCCGTGCCCTGGGCGCTGGCTGCGCCGGCGAACAGCAGGGCTGCAAGCAGAACGGTACGCATGCGGGCTCTCCGGTTGGGTCTGGCGGTGCTCAGTCTGCGCCGCGTTCCGTGTCGCCGGCAGCCTCGGCGACATGGCGTTGCAAAGCGACACGTTCGTGCTCGAAGGCGCGCGCGATGGCGTCGTGAAAGCCGCGATGGGTGAACCAGTGTGCCGAGTGCGCAAGCTCGATTTCGAAGCCGCGCGCGAGCTTGTGTTCGCCCTGCACGCCGGCGTCGAAATGCTTCAGCCCGCGCGCGAGGCAGCGCTCGATGCCCTGGTAGTAGCAAAGCTCGAAATGCAGTCCGTCGTAGCTGGCGTCGGCACCCCAGTGCCGGCCGTACAGGGTGTCGCCATCCTCGAAGAAGAACGCCATGGCGACCATTTCGCCGGCCTGTCGCGCCACGCAGAACTGCAGACGCTCGCCGAAATGCGCGGCCCAGTCCTGCAGGCAGGCGAGATTCAGATAGGGCGCCTGGCCGCGCATGTGATAAGTGCTGGCATAGAGCTGGAACACACGCTGCCATTCACCCGCGTCGAAACTGCTGCCGGGCTGCCAGCCGATCGCGAAGCCCGCAAGCTTGCGGCGTTCGGCGCGAATGTTCTTGCGCTTCTTGCCCGGCAGGCGCGCGAGGAAATCGTCGAAGCTCCCGGCGCCGCGGGCATGCCAGACATAGCGCAGCTGCACGCGCCGTATCCAGCCGTCGGCCGCCAGCAGGGCACACTCGGCGGGATCGGCGAACAGCACATGCGCGCCCGAATGGCGGAATTCGGCCTGTGCCTGCAGTTCGCGCGCGAGCGACAGGCGACCGGCGTCGTCCGCAGCCAGCAGGCGCGCGCCCGGGACCGGCGTGAACGGCACGCAGGCGACCAACTTTGGGTAGTACGCCAGACCGTGCTGGCGATGCGCACGGGCCAGTTCGAAGTCGAACACGAACTCGCCCCAGGAATGCGCCTTTTCATAGCAGACCACGCGACCGCGCGGGCCGTCGATATGTCGGGGTGTCCAGCCGTTCTCCGGTGCGGCGCAGCCGTGGCGCTCGAGGGCGGCGATGTAGGCCGGATCGGTGAACGGGCTGGAATCGGGGATCACAACCGCATCATTGGCGAGCGAGGCCGGTGAGCGCAACGGCTTCGAATCGCCGCCGGGATTGTCGGCCGGCGCGACGCCCCCATATCGCGTGCATCGCGCGGCGGAAGGAGTATCGTGAGCCGCCCGCAAACCCGAGGAGCGCAAACATGGCTGGCGGTTTTTTCGGCGGTAGCCTGAAGGTCAATCCGAACGATGTTCCGGCCGCGGCGCTGGATCCGCGCGAAGCCGGCGGTCCGAAACTGGCGGTACTCGCCGGCGGCTGCTTCTGGTGCGTGGAGGCGGTGTACAAGGACCTCGACGGGGTGCTGTCGGTGACGTCCGGGTATGCCGGCGGCTCGGCGGCAACCGCCGACTACAAAACCGTCTGCACCGGGCAGACCGAACATGCCGAAGTGATCCAGATCGCCTACGACCCGACGCGGACCAGCTTCGGCAAGCTGTTGAAGATCTTCTTCGCCGTTGCCCATGATCCGACGCAGTTGAATCGGCAGGGCAATGATGTCGGCACACAGTACCGTTCCGCGATCTTCTATGCCGACGAAACGCAGAAGCAGATTGCCGAGGCGTATATCGCGCAGCTCGACGCGGCAGGAATCTACAACGCGAAGATCGTCACGCGGCTCGAACCGCTGACGGATTTCTTCGAGGCAGAGGCCTATCACCAGAACTATGCCGAACTGCATCCGGAGCAGCCGTACATTGCCGCGGTGGCCTTGCCGAAGGTCGAGAAGCTGCGTGCCTATTTCGGCGAGGAACTGAAGGCCTGAGGATGGCCTGGCGAGCGGCAAGCGTCGACTGCGTCACAGTCCGGTGCGTCCTTAAGAATTCTTTACGGTTCCCTTAATCAATAAATAAGAACGGCGACAGCGCCGCTTCCCTACAGTGCCGGCCATCCGGAGCAGCGCTCCGATCGGCCATTTCACAACCAGGGGAAGCACCATGCAGAACACCACCACGACCGCCCGGCACAACATGTATGCGGTCATCCACAAGGGCTTGCGCGCCATGATGGGCGAGGCCTTGAGCGCCGCCGGCCGCTGCGACTGGAGCGATGCCGCGGACAGCGGCCGCACGCTGGCCGCGGTCCGCGAACTCGCCGACTTCTGCGCCTCGCACCTCGCCCACGAGAACGAGTTCGTTCACCCGGCCATGGAAGCGCGGGCACCGACCACGGCGATGGCGGCAACGCAGGAGCACGTCGAGCACGTCGCCGCGATCGAGCGCCTGCGCACGCAGATGGCGTTGATCGAAGCGCTGGACCCGTGCGTGCGCACGGTCGCCGGCGAGGCCCTGTACCGCGAGCTGGCCACCTTCGTCGGCGACAATTTCCTGCACATGCACGACGAGGAAACGCGCCACAACGCCGTGTTGTGGGCAACGTACAGCGATGCCGAACTGCAGGCCATTCATCAAGCCCTGGTTTCGTCGCTGTCCCCGGACGAGATGCGGCAGGCCATGCGCTGGATGCTGCCGAACGCCAGCCACCAGGAGCGCGTCGAGCTGCTGGGCGGCATGCGCGGCAACGCGCCGGCGGCGGTCTTCGACGCCACGATGGGCATGCTGCGCGGCCTGATTTCCGCAGCCGACTGGCAGAAGCTGATTCTGGCGCTGCAGCTGGAGACCGCTGCCGCCGCCTGAGCCCAGGGTCAGGCCGCGACCGGCTTGCCGATCTCGGCAAGCCGGACCGGCCGGCCGACGTGCAGGCGGAAGCGGCCGCGAGCGGTTTTCTCGATGCGCAGGCAGTCGCTGCGTTCGGCGAGACGGCGGCTCAGCAGCACGAGCCGGGCTTCGAGGTTGTCGGCGATGTCGGGCAGGCGCAGCGACGGGTCGAGCCGCAACTCGCGGTTGCTGAACTCGTTGCGCCCCTCCGCCAGCCAGACGTCGAGCAGCTTCCAGAGGATGGCGCCGGCGACGCCCTTGATCAGGTAGTCGTCGTCGAGAAAGATGCTGTCGTCCTCGCGGTAGCGCCGCACCTGCAGCGGCGTGCCGTCTGATCCGGCCGGGCATTCGGCTGTCTCGGTCGCAAGCTCGACATCGCCGGCTTCGTCCTGCGCTGCCTGCGCCTGGTCGAGCGCCAGCCCGAGCTGCGTCGACAGCGTGATCAACGCGTCTTCATCGTCGTAGCCGAAGCGCCGCTGCTGGGGGCACTCGACGTAGAGCACGCCGCGCACCTCGCCGCCGCAGACGATCGGCACCGCCAACTGGCTTTCGACGTGTGCCAGGCCGGGAAACGGGATCTCCGTCCTGCGTTGCGCGTCGGCTCCGTCCGCCTGCGTGGCGACATGCACGTACCGGTAGTCCGATGTCGCGTAGGCGATACGGATCGGCGTGTTCTGCGCCGCGGCAACGCCGATCACGCCGTCGCCGAGTTCGATCTCCGAGCCGATGCCGGAACGGGCGTAGCCCCGGCTGCCGACCAGGTACAGGCGCCCCTGCGCGCGATCGAGCATCAGCAGCGCCGCATGGTGAATGTCGAAATGACGCTGCAGCGCGTCGAGTGCCGCGTCCAGCAGCGCATCGAAACCGCCGCCGCAGGCGGCGATGGCGCAGGACGCGGCACGCAGCGCGGCCAGCGGCTTGCGCTGCGGCGGCCGCGGCGCCGCACTGATGCCGGCCACCGCCTCGATGCCGCGCACGCGGTAAACGTCGGCACCGCGCAGGCGGAAGACGCCGGCCATGCCGGTATGCGAGGCAATGCCGGCGAGACGCGCCTTCATGCGCTCGAACAGCGGACCTTCGGATTCGGTGCGCAGGTATTCCAGCTCCAGCCGGTAGCTGGCGCCGGATTCCGAGTCGGTCGCGTAGAGCAGGGCTGCGCGCCGCGCCAGCACGTTCTCGCGGGTCTTGTTGAAAAACTGGAAGCTCAGCGCCAGATGCTCGGCGTCGACGTATTCGGCGTGCGAAACATAGGTGACGTTGGGTATGCCGTCGCCGGAGACGGTGGCGATCGTGCACGGAATCGCACTGTCGAGGCAGTCGCGTGCGGTGTCGAGATCGAGGCTCAAGGCGCGTTACCGGCGATGCGCTGGCCGGCCTGTGGCCCCGGTGTCTGTTCGAACAGGGTCTGCGGCCGAAAGCCGATCGCGACCGCTGGCTCCGGCGAGCCGCGAATCACCGCGTGCACCAGTTCCGGCGTGAAGCCGCGCGGTCCGAGCGCGGCGACGAATGCGTCGAGATGCCGCTGCACCAGCGCTTCGGCATCGGCCGGCGGCGCCGCCAGGCGTCGGCCCGTGCCCTTGAGTTGCAAGGTCTGATGCGTTTCCGGCGCGTTGAAGACGACGGCCAGTACGCCACTCTGCTCGACATCGTGCAGCAGTCGATCGGCCTGCAGCGGATGCGCCAGCAGAATCAGCTGGCGGCGATCATCGGCAACGATGCAACCGAGCAGCCGCGCCAGCGACGGCCGGAACCGGGCATCGCAACTCGTCGCGTAGATCGAGCGCGGTCCCTCGATGAACGCGGCCTGCGCGGCCGACAATGTGACAGCGGCTTCCCCCATGCGCGGATATTAGCCGGCGGCCGGGGTACTCAGGAATCCGGATTCGGCCCTCGACCGAGCCAGCGGCGCACACGCAGTTCGCCGTGATCGAGCCAGGTGGCGACGCTTGCCGATTCGCCGGCCAGCAGGGCGGCGCCGACGGCAACCACCAGCAGGCCGGGCCCGGGTGCCGGCACCAGGATCAGGCCGGCGGCAAGGACCGCGACGCCCGCCGCCAGCCGCAGCGGCCGCAACCAGCGACGGCGGCGCTGCCGCTGACGGCGACGGTGATAGCGACCGAAACGCTCGCCCGGCGGCGCCTGCCGGATGAAATTCCAGCTTTCGCGCAGTCCCGCGATCACGCCGCCAGCGTGGCGATGTCGATCACGAAGCGGTATTTCACATCGCTCTTCAGCATCCGCTCGTACGCCTCGTTGATCCTGTCGATGGCGATCAGCTCGATGTCCGAGACGATGCCGTGCTCGGCGCAGAAGTCGAGCATTTCCTGGGTTTCGGCAATGCCGCCGATCAGCGAGCCGCCGATCTGGCGCCGCGAGTAGATCAGGTGCTGGAACTGCAGCATCGGTGGCGTGTCCGGCACGCCGAGCAGTGCCAGCGTGCCTTCGCGCTTGAGCAGCGCCAGATAGGCATTGATGTCATGCGGTGCCGAGACACAGTCGAGGATGAAATCGAAGCTCTTCGCGTGTGCCTTCATCTCGTCCCTGTTCTTCGAGATCACGACTTCCGCTGCACCGAGGCGCCTGGCGTCGTCGGTCTTGCCCGCCGAGGTCGTGAACAACACCACGTGCGCGCCGAATGCCTTCGCGAACTTCACTGCCATGTGACCGAGCCCGCCGAGGCCGACAATGCCGACCTTCTGGCCCGGGCCGATCTTCCAGTAGCGCAGCGGCGAGTACGTGGTGATGCCAGCGCACAGCAGCGGCGCGACGGCGGCAAGCTCGAGCTTGTCCGAGACGTGCAGGACGAAGGCTTCATCGACGACGATGTGATTCGAATAGCCGCCGTAGGTAATGCCGTCGCCGATGCGAGACTTCGCGCCGTACGTGCCGGTGAAGCCTTTTTCGCAATACTGCTCGAGGCCTTCTTCGCAGGCCGGGCAGCTCCGGCACGAGTCGACCATGCAGCCGACGCCGGCGACATCGCCGGCCTTGAACTTCGTGACCTGTTCGCCGACCTCGATCACGCGGCCGACGATTTCGTGGCCCGGCACCATCGGGAATGTGCCGTGACCCCACTCGTCGCGGACCTGATGCAGATCCGAATGGCAGACGCCGCAATACGAGATCTCGATCCGTACATCGTGCGGGCGGGTGGCTCGCCGTTCGAAGCTGAACGGCACCAGCGGGGCCTTGGCGATTTCAGCGGCATAGCCGAGCGCAGCAGTCATGGGGGCTCCAAATCGAAAAAATGGCAGACCTGCATGATGCCGCACGCCGATGAACCGCGGGCAAACGTCATCGGATCAGGCAATACGACGGCGCGCTTCGGGCAAACGACGCGACTTCTCCGCTTTTCTGCAAGCCCCTGACCGCGATTCGCGAACTGGCCACGGACATTCCCGAATATGGGCTCTGGGGAACGAAGACGCCGTCGAACGAAGAGCCGACGCTTTTGGCAATGCACTGGGGAATTCCGATCGTCGGATCAGCCACCAACGGTAACTGCGTTCTGGGCAACGAACGATTTACGGAGCAGATCGCTCAGGTGCTCGGTCGTCGTGTCGTCGGAGGTAAGGCCCGGGTAGCCAGTGCGGACTCAGGCGTCAGAATCAGGGGAATGGATCGAATAGGGCGAGCGTATATCGTGGTCTGTCCCCTATTATTCCCTGGTATCGACCAGCTGACCAAGATCGGCTTCTTTGGTGCAGGACTACAGGCGGCCGCGGCCGACGCGAGCAACGGCATCAAGGCGTCTCAAGGCTTCTCTTGGTCGGCAGTCGGTCGCGGCGTCGCACAGGGCGCGCTCAACGCCAGTGTCAGCCAAGTTGCGAACCTTGCCTTGGGCCAGCAGAAACATTTCGATTGGGCTGCAGTTGCTGCCGATGCCGTAGTTACGGGGCTGGGGCAGGGCTTGGGTGACGACGACCCGCTTAGGCGCATTCCCGGCAGCAGCGGACAACCGCAAGCTTTCGATTTGGACAATGTCTTCGGTGATACGCTGAGAAACACTGCCTATGACCTTGCCGACCGTTCTGTTGTCGTGGCGATCGAAGGACACGGGAAGTTCGATATCGAAAGCATTGCGGCCGACGCATTTGGCAATGCACTCGGCAATTCGATTGTCGGGGCGATCAAGCAGAGCGAGATAGACCATCAGGTCCAAAACCTGAGTCCAGGTGCGAAAAAGGCCTACGACAATGTCGTTGAGCGCTATGGATCTGAGCGCGCGCTGCAGTATGCGCTGGACTATCAGAGCATTGAGCAGCCCATCAGCGTACAGAGCTTCTCCAGCACGCCGAGCATAGCGCCGCTTACTGCTGAGGATTTGGTGTTGCCAGCCGGCGCATATTCGTCGCCGACCGAACTAGGCCCCATCCTGAAGATCACGCCTTCGACCACACAGTCTAATGCGACTGTCGTAGGTTTAAACCTAAGACAGGCGAGCGCCCCTCTGTTCACTTTTGGTGGTGTCGCTGCGTTGCCGGATACGTTAACGAGCCTATTAGCTGGACAAGGAATTCCGCTCACTTCTGACTTCTCGCTTGCTCCGTTAGGTTCGTATCAAAGTAATGCTGAAATCGGAAAGCGTGCTATTGGGATAGCATATGACGCTAATGCAACTTCGTCACAAATTTTGGGCAGTCTGGGTGAAGTGAGGGCTGCGCTCGCGAACCCTTATCTTAGCGCTGACGACCGAGTCTTTTTGGGAAACCAGGCTTTTCTTTCAATATATGCAAGGGCGAACGCCGCCGGTGTTGTTCACTTGGGGTCGCTGCCAGACCCCCAATTAACGCTTTCTGCGCTGCAGGCAGGGGGTGAGGGCGTAGGCAAATTGGGCCAGCGCTTCGGTAGTGCTGAACTCGAAATATTACCTTCAACAACTGGAAACGCTGCGTCGTTCAAACTCTCTCAAGGTTCCGAGGAGTTCCGGACTTTCGGATTAAATCCGAGCTATGACCAAATAGAAGCAACAAGCTACGGGCAATCACTTGTCGGGCAAATAGCTGCCGGTAATCGCGACCTAAGTCCAGATGCAGTACTTAGTCGCGCCCAGCAATTTTTGAACAGTGGGTCTGGAATTCCTTCGGTTTCTACTGCCGAAGCGGGTCAATCGTTCTTTAAGCTGATCGGGACGGATAGTCGGTATACTTCGCCTAATGAATCGACAGGATATTTTATGGACGCAAAAACTTATGACGTGATTCGATCGTTGCCGCCAGAACAGATCGCGGATGCATTGGGCCTTCCAAATGCATCCCCGGCGTATAACGCTTTTTCCATAACCCCTCGACAAGGAGAGACGCCGTTGATATTCCGAAGCTCTATTGCGCCTGCTTCTAGCAATGGAGCAGTGCGGTACGGTGGTTTTCAGCAATCGATAATTCCAAATCGATCTCAGTTCACCCCCCCTAGCTACGTCGAGACTTTGGGGCCAGGACAATGAGCCTCACAGAAGCATTTGTCGATTTGCCCACGCTTCAAGACTGTTGCAATGCGCTCATCGAATTGTTAAAAAAGTATTCCTCCACTGAGAGTGACGCAGCTCTGTGCTTGCGCATATTGCGACCAATTTTTGATGAGATATTGTCTGGCGAGAGGATTGAGCCGTATGGGGAAATTCCCTGTGCATATTATTTTCACCAAGGCAGTTTAAGTCGTCATTTGGAATTAGAGGAGGCGTACTCAAAATTTGCCACAGCGGCTCGCGGAATTAATAGGGAGAAATTAATTGCTTTCGTTAATCAGGCGAAGGATAACGCTTTAAAGAAAAACTATGAATAATAATAGGGGACAGACCACGATATACGCTCGCCCTATTCGATCCATTCCCCTGATTCTGACGCCTGAGTCCGCACTGGCTACCCGGCCTTACCTCCGACGACACGACGACCGAGCACCTGAGCGACTTGCTCCGCAAATCGTTCGTTGCCCAGAACGCAGTTGCCGTTGGTAGCCGATCGAATCTCGTCGATCAATTTCGGATCCATGTCGGGCTTAAACAAGGCCCGGTATCGTTCACAGCGTTCGGCAGGAGTGGCGCCCAGCTGCAAGTACAGCAGGTTGGGGGCTGACCAGTGCATCGGCCTCGCCTTGCCCGTTGGCTCGGTAACTGGACCAGGGATAGTCACCCGGATGTGACACCATACCCGCCCGTACCGGGTTGAGTTCGATATAGCGATGGCAACTCAGCAGGTATTCGTCCTGCTGCACCAGACAGGACCGGAACCGTCCTTCCCACAGCGTACCGCTGCGCCGGTATTGCCGGTTAACGTACTGCACGTAGCGCTGGCCCAGCGCTTTCATCAGGATCCCCGCTCCGTCCGCGCGCAGACTCGAAATCAGCAAATGCACGTGGTTGGTCATCAGCACGTACGCGTGAATCTGGCAGCCGGCCTTTCTGGCGTATTCCTTCAGCCAGTCCAGATAAAATACGTAGTCGTCATCCGCGTAGAAACAAGCCTGCCGGTTATTTCCTCGCTGAATGATGTGCTGCGGAATGCCAGGGAGTTGCAGAGGGGGACGGCGGGGTATGGCCCGATTCCTGCCTAGAGTTTCCAGACCGTAGCATATTCGTGGTCTGTCCCCTATTGTCGCCTATTGTCGTGAAGGCCGATTGGTCCACACCCAACGAAGTGAAACAGCAGTTCGGCAATGCCAGCGTTCTGAAGGACGGGCGTGTCGTGTTCAATATCGCAGGCAACAAGTACCGCCTCGTTGTCTGGATCAATTACCCATACAGGGTGCTTTACATCCGCTTTATCGGCACCCATCGGCAGTACGATCAGATCGACGTACAGGCCATCTGAAGAGCTCGCTATGAACATCCGACCCATCAAGACCGAAGCCGACTATCGCGAGACACTGCGCGAGATCGAGACGCTCATGTCAGCAGATGCGGGCACCGAGGCGGGCGACCGCCTCGACGTGCTGGCAACCCTGGTTGAAGCCTACGAGCGTACACACTTCCCCATGGATCTCCCGGATGCGGTAGAGGCCATCAAGTTCCGAATGGAACAGCAGGGCCTCACGGTAGATGACCTGATTCCTGCAATCGGTCGAAAGAACCGTGTCTACGAAGTGCTGGCCCGCCGTCGGCCGCTGACAGTGCGGATGATCCGGGCTCTGAACAAGTCATTCAATATCCCGGCCGAGAGCCTGATCAATCAGCGAGTTGCTCCAAGGGCCGCATAGCCGTTCCGTGCAAGAAGTGGTCGGCATGCTTCGCCGCTCAACCACATTTTGCACGCAGCCGATTCTATTTACTCCGACCCTGACCTATCCCCCCGAAAGTCACTCAATGATGAGCACAGATTGCGTGTACTGTCTGACGATTCGAGCGACATCGTCCAGACAGCTGAGCGGTAATCGGTTGCGGGTGAATTGGACAAGCA
>NZ_JAAMOW010000006.1 GCF_011067135.1 Solimonas terrae | reverse complement strand
TCATGTTCGCATGGCCGCAGAGTCAGATCAGCGTGATGGGCGCCGAGCAGGCCGCCAATACCCTCGCCGACGTCAAGATCCGCCAGCTCGCCAAGCAGGGCAGGAAGCTGACGCAGGCCGATATCGACGCGATCCGCGATCCGGTGCTCGGCGAATTCAAGCGCAAGCAGAGCGCCTACTGGTCCACGTCGGAAATCTGGGACGACGGCATCCTCGATCCGGTCGATACCCGCAACGCCCTCGGCATGGCCATCTCCGCCGCGCTCAACACGCCGATCGAAGAGCCGCGCTACGGGGTGTTCCGGATGTAGGCGATGCGGCGGCAGCGACGACGTCCGGTCGCTTTGAAAGCGATCGGCCTGTCTCCTTCAAGGCGGTACGCGCGTTGAAAAAAGCTTTCGGAAGTTTCGTGATGAAACGCGCTGCCGTCGCTATGCCGCCGGTCTCTGCAAAGCCCGCGCCTGCCCCCAGGCCGGCAGCGCCTGCATCTCGGCGAGCCAGCGCTGCAGGTTCGGGTAGTCGGCGATCGGCATCTGCGCCAGCTCGGCGCTCGACAGACTCGGGGCGACGGACAGGTCGGCGACGGTCATGCGCGGACCGGCGAGACAGGCGGTCCTGCCGAGCTGGCCGTCCAGCACCGGCCCCAGGCGCGCGAACAGCTGGCGACCGCGTTCGAGCTCGGCGGGATTCGGCTCGCCGAGGCTGAACAGCTTCTTGACGACGTTCTCGAACATGTAGATCGCGCAGGCCGGGTCCCAGTGGCTGCTTTCCCAGAATTGCCATTTGATCGCCTGCATGCGCCCGTTCAGATCGGCCGGCAGGTAGCCGGACTCGGGCTTCAGCGAGGCCAGGTACTGGACGATCGCATTGGATTCCCAGAGCGAGAAGTCGTCGTGCTCGAGCACCGGCATGCGCTGGTTGGGATTGAGCGCCGTGAAGCCCGGCGTCTTTGTGCCGCCGTTTGCGAAATTGACCGGCACCAGTTCGTAGTCGACATCCAGCTGATGGGCCGCGAACAGCACCTTGAAGGCACGCGGAGAGGGCGGGAAGACGTGCAGCTTGAGGCTCATGACGCAGGCTCCGGAGCGGGGCGGATGGTCGATCTTGGCTGGTCCGTGCGGCGGCGGGAAGCCCCCTGGCCGGCGCGCCGGTCGCCGCCGCGCTCCCCGGCCGTGCGGGCGAAACGGCGCTGCCGTATGGTCATCATCCGTGCATGTCGCCGGGGCAAGATGCCGAGGTTCCGGAGTGGAGCAGAATTTGCCAAGACCGGCGCCGGTCCGATCCGGTAAGGTCTGTGCCACGCGCGTGCCCGGTCGGGGTCGGGTTCCAAACAATCTTTCGGGGGAGAGATGTCGATGTCGAAGTCCGCAGTCCAGCTGAACACCAACATCAACGATTTCTACGACGCGTCGATGTTCAGCCCGCATCTGCTCGCGTACTACGGCGGCAGCGACTACACGAATTTCGGCTATCGCACGGCGCCGGAGCAGGACGCGAAAACCGCCTGCGACGCGCTGATGGCGCGACTGGTCGGCTTCATTCCGTCACCGCAGGGCAAGGTCCTCGATGTGGCCTGCGGCAAGGGTGAAACCACGCGCTATCTGTCGCGGCACTACAAGCCCGAGCAGATCACGGCGATCAACATTTCCGAAAAGCAGCTGGCGCGCGGACGCGAGAACGTGCCGGGCGCGCACTTCATGCTGATGGATGCGACCGCGCTGGAATTTCCGGACAATTCCTTCGATGCCGTGGTCTGCGTCGAGGCGGCATTTCATTTCAATACGCGCGAGAAATTCCTGCGCGAAGCGTTGCGCGTACTCAAGCCCGGCGGCCATCTGGTGCTGAGCGACATCCTCATCGCGCAGACCGCGGAAGGCACGCACCAGCGGCGCACCAGCGACAACTATGTCGCCAGTCTCGACGACTACCGCAAGCTCTACGAACGGGTCGGCTTCGATCTCGAAGTGCTCGACGACGCGACCGAATTTTCATGGCGCAATCACTTCATGCATCTGATCAATTTCTCGCACGCGGCCTTCCTCGATGGTCGGGTCACGCGCGAGCAGATGCAGCGCTCGCTCAACCTGTACTACGACCGCGCCGGTTACATCAATCATTACGTGCTGGTCGGCGCGGCGAAGCCTTAGCGGTTCCGGCAGGGGCGACGCTGCCGGTTCTCCGGCGCGACGGGCTGCTGCCCTGCGGCGCGCTGTCGCCCACGGCAGCGGCCCCGTCGGCGGCAGCCGTTGCCGGCGCTTCGCGATAGAGAATTGCCGGCCGGCCGATGCCGGCTGCGGCAAAGCCGCTGACGACGCGCTCGGTGACGTCGGACTCCAGCAGCTTCTCGTTGCGCACGTCCATCACGTAGACCTTGGTGCGCAGGCGCAGCGAAATGTACTGCTCATGTATCACCTCATTGACGAGCACCGACCACGGCCGCTCGAGATAGGCATACGGGCAGGAGGTGATCGCTTCCTGGGCGATGCGCTTGGCGGTTTCGAGGTCCTGATCGATGCCGATGTAGAAGTCCTGCTGGATCAGCATGTGCAGCTGGCCGGCGTTGCCGCTGGAGACGCTCTCGTTGAGGAACTTGTTGTTCGGGATCGTCACCAGATTGTCGTCGAGCGTGGCGAGCCGCACCGAGCGCAGGCCGATCGAGACGATCTCGCCGTAGTGGCCGTCGAAGCTGACGCGGTCGCCGACCTGGAACGGCTTGTCGACCAGCAGCGTGATGCCGGCAATGATCGACGCCGCGAGGTCCTTGAGCGCGAAGCCGATGGTGACGGCGATCGTGCCGCCGAGCGCGATCATCATCTCCTTGGTCAGCGCGAACACCACCGGCACGGCGGCGGCGAACGCGCCGATGTAGAGCATGAAACGCAGGATCGTGACGATCTGGTTGGTTGCCAGCCGGCGATCGACCATGCGGTTGCCGAGCTGCTCGCCGATCTTGTGCAGCAGCTGCACGAGCCCCCAGGCGATGATGATGATCAGCAGCGCGGTCGGAATGCCGCCGGGGCGTATGAACTTGAGAACCTGGCTGGCGTCATCCATGGGTCGGGTCACTCGGTTCGATGCGGGGCCGATAGGTCACGGCGATGTCATTGGCGTTGACGGGCCCTAGACCGCCAGCAGCTTCTGCCGCTGCAGGAAGCGCAGCACGGCGCGGTTCCAGTGGCTGGTGACGCGGTAGCGCGCATCGGCCTCGCGGCTCAGGAAACCCTGGCGATGCAGGAGGTCGAGCGCATGGGCGCACTCGTCGAGCGGAAAACGCAGCGACTGTGCGGCCTCGGCAGCGGTCAGGTTCTCGTGATGGAACAGGCAGGCCAGCACCAGTCGCGTGCGCGTCAGCGTGCCGTCGAGCGCGTGCGCCGGCGGCATCGGAAACAGGCGCACCGTGACCGTGCGCTCGCCGCTGTGCGTCAGCGACAGGCGGAAGAAGTGCAGCGCCAGACGCGGATTGCCGTCCGAGTAATCCCAGACCAGACGGTGATAGCGATCGGCGATGCGTTCGGTGGCGGTGCCGTCGTTGATCGCCGATCCGCGCGCGGGCGCCAGTGTCACGCCATTGATCAGCAGCTGGTCGTAGTCGGCGGTGTAGCCGGCGTAGGCCATGCGGGCGGTGATCAGCGCCGCGATCTCGCGTTCGGTCCACGGCGTCATGCGCACGACGCGGTCGTAGACCTCGCGGCCGGGCCGGGTACGCTGCAGATATTCGAACGGCGGTTTGGCGAACGCGACGACCCACAACACGCGCGGCAGCGTCTTCTGCGCGATCCGGATGAACAGTTCGTAGCCGGCCAGGCCGCCGACGGCGCGCAGCATCAGGTTCTGCGCAAGATCGATCATCACCACCTGCGGCGGCGCCGCCAGCACCGCGGCGATCAGCTCGTCCGGCGCCGTGCCGTCATCGAGACCGAACAGCCCGCAGAGAAAGCGGCGGATGTCGTCGGCATCGGTCATGCGCGATGCCGGCGTGGCGATGTGGCACGGCAGCGTGTCGCCGAGTTTTTCCTGCAGTGCCAGCAGCCAGGTGGTCTTGCCGGCGCCGCGTTCACCGCTCAGCGCGATCATCGCGCCCGGCCCGCCTTCGCGCAGGCGTTCGCCGATCGTGGCGATCTCCGGCAGCTGCGTGTAGCGGTCGATGCGCAGATCGTCGGTCGCCGGGTCTTCGCTGAGCGCCGCCTGCAGGTCGGCCGGCAGCAGGCCGGGATCAGGCGCTGCCGGCTGGTGCCTGGACTGGCGTTCGAGCTGGCGGCGAAACAGATAGGCGAGCGCCTTGCGTGTCTGGCGAAAGCCGAGCGCCAGATCGCGCGCCCAGATCCAGACGCCGCGCGCGGCGACGAAACCGAAGGCGGCGACGGTCACGGCCAGACCGTAGCGGTGGCCCTGGCTCTTGCGTACGTGTTCGGCGAGCCGGCCGGTCGGTGACAGGCGCAGATACGCCTGCGTGACTTCCGTGCGCCAGTCGTGGATCAGTCGCCACGCGACCAGGAACGCGCCGACCGCGGCGACATCGCGCGCGATGCCGTACAGCGCACCGCGGCCGAGCAGCACCTGCGCGATGATCAGATACGCGTAGACGAACAACACCAGTTGCGCGACCAGCCGCAGTGATTTGCGAATCTTTTCGCTCAGCAGCGGATCGACGGCACGATAGCGTGACACCGCGGTCAGCAGCACGCGGTGGATGAAGGCCAGCGCCAGCGCATACCAGGCGTAGGCGTATGCGAGCTTGCGGATGGTCGCGAGTTCCGGCGCGCCGGCCGCGTCGCGCAGCAGCTGGTCGAAGATCAGGTAGACGCCGAGCAGCACGACCAGCTCGTGCGCGATGGCGATCAGCATCTGCATCAGGCGATCGACACGCAGCATCAGCGTGCGCGGCTGCACCTCCTGCGCCGACAGCCAGTTCTGCGCGCGCCGCAGCCAGGGCCGGCTGTTGCGACGCACCCACGACAGACCGACCAGCAGCACGATCAGCGTGGCCAGGCCGACACCGACGCGGCCGGCAGCGAACACGTTGTGCAGCAGGCTGGTGAAGCTGCGGACGCGATGCAGACGCTGCACCGGATACCAGCGCGCCATCAGGCGCAGATGCGCGATCTCGCTGGTCAGCCGTTCGAGGCCGTTGCTGGTGAAGCCGGTCGCCTCGGCGCGCTGCGCATCGGACAGCATCGGCAGCAGCGCGACCCGACGTGCCTGCAGCGTACCGAGGGTGTCCATCACGTCATTGGCGCGCTGGTAGCGGTCGTCCGTTTCGCGGTTCTGCAGGTCGAGCTGATCGGCGGCGATCTTGCGGCGCAGCTCGGCGATCTGCGCATCGTCGCCATCGCCCGCGCCGTCGGCATCCGCATCGCCGTTGTCGGCCAGGGGCGGCACCGTCGAGTCGCTGTTGAGCGCGCTGAGCGCCTGATCGGCCTGCGTGCGCAGATCGCGCAGATCGCCGCGGATTTCGACATACAGCGCATCGGCGGTGGTGGCCGGCAGCGGCGGCCCGCCAGTGACGGTGGCGTAGCGGTCGAGCAGTTTGCGGCGCTGTTCGAGCCGCGCCTGGGCGTCCTGCGTCCAGGTCTGGCGCAGCGCCGACAACTCGCTGGAATACGCCAGCAGCCGCGCCAGGCGGTTGGCGCGTGCGCGTTCGACGCGATTGCGCGTGTGGCTGGCGTCGGCGAGCGCCTGGTCGCGAGCCTGTTCGCTGGCCGCCAGTGCGTCGGCAGCCGCCTGCTGTTCTGCCGCCAGACTTTCCTGCTGATGGCGCAGGCGATCGCGCTCCAGCAATGCGTCACGTCGTTCGACCGGCAGTTTCAGAAACGCCAGGCGCAGGCGATCGCGTTCGATGCGCAGGCTGTCGATGTCGGCCTTGTCGGCGAGCGCCGCGTCCGGCGGTGGCGCCGGTTCCACGAGCCGCTGCTGCAGGCTCAGCACGCGTTGCGCGACGGCGGCTTCGTCCTTGAGATCGATCTCGAACAGCGACTGCAGTTCGGTATGTGCCGGCAGCCGGTCATCGAGCAGGGCACGCAGATCGGCGATCTCGGTGCGCAGCTGATTGCGCGCGGCCTCGTCCGGCGACACCGTGGGTACTGCAGGCGTCGCCGCGGGGGTCGCGGCGCTTGCGGCGGCCGGCGCATGCGCCGCGCTGACCGGCGCCGATGCCGGCACGCGCGCCGCTGCCGCGCTGGCCATGGCGCTGTTCAGCAGGGCGGCGACCAGCAGTGCCCGGCACACCCGGCGTCGCCAGCCCGCTTGTCGTCCTTTCAAGACCTCTCCCCTGAACCATGCGTCTGTTTCATGCGGGATCTTGCGTGTGCCCCGGCCGCATTCTGCGCTCGTCCGGCGACAGGAAGATAGCCGAAGCCGCTGAAGCGGCGCGCGGCAGCGTGGCGCCGCAGCATTTGCGCAGGCAAAACAACCGTCCTACCCGGACGGGCGGGGCGCCTTCCCGGCCTCTCATGGTTAGACTCGCGCTGTCGCGCCGCAGAGCGCGGCCACTGTACGAGAACCGATCGAGGAGAAGATCATGCGAAATCCGATACGGCCGTGGCCGATGCTGTCCTGCGCCTTGCTGGTTGCCTGCGCGAACGGCTTTCAGAGCCAGGAACCTGCCGCCGCGCCGCCGCCGGCACCAGCGAACGCGAGCCTCGGCGATCCCGGTGCCTGGACGAGCACCGGCCGCGATGCCGCCGAGCAGCGTTACTCGCCGCTGACGCAGATCGATCAGAAGAATGTCGACGGGCTCGGTCTGGCCTGGAGCTACAAGCTCGACGTCGATCGCGCCACCGAAGCGACGCCGGTCGTCGTCGACGGCATCATGTACGTGACCGGGGCCTATTCGATCGTCAGCGCGCTCGATCCGCGCGACGGTCACGAACTGTGGAAATACGATCCGAAGGTCTCGCGCGATGTCGATCGTCAGGGGTGCTGCGATGTCGCCAATCGCGGCGTGGCGGTGGCCGGCGGCAAGGTCTTCGTCGGCGCCTATGACGGCCGCCTGATCGCGCTTGACGCGAAGACGGGCGCGCCGCTGTGGACGGCCGACACGGTCATCGATCACAAGCGCAGCTACACGATCACCGGCGCGCCGCGCGTCATCAAGGGCCGTGTGCTGATCGGCAACGGCGGCGCCGAATTCGGCGTGCGCGGCTACGTCAGCGCCTACGACGCCGATACCGGCAAACTCGACTGGCGCTTCTACACCGTGCCCGGCGATCCGTCGCAGCCGCCCGAGAACGAGGCGATGGCACTCGCCCGCGCCACCTGGTACGGCGATCAGTACTGGAAGTTCGGCGGCGGCGGCACGCCCTGGGATTCGATGGCCTATGACCCGGAGCTCGACCTAGTCTACATCGGCACCGGCAACGGCGTCGCCTGGAACCGCAAGGTGCGCAGCGACGGCAAGGGCGACAACCTGTTCCTGTCGTCGATCGTCGCGCTCAAGCCGGAGACCGGCGAATACGTCTGGCATTACCAGACCACGCCGGGCGACAGCTGGGACTTCACGGCCACGCAGAGCCTGATCCTGGCCGACCTGAGCATCGACGGAAAGTCGCGCAAGGTCATCATGCAGGCACCGAAGAACGGCTACTTCTACGTGCTGGACCGGACCAACGGACAGCTGCTGTCGGCGAAGAACTTCGTCAAGCTCACCTGGTCCAGCGGCATCGACATGCAGACCGGACGGCCGATGGAAACGCCGGACGCCGACTGGACGAGCGGGCCGAAGCTGATCTTCCCGGGGCCGCTGGGCGCGCACAACTGGCAGCCGATGTCGTACAGCCCGCAGACCGGGCTGGTCTACATTCCCGCGCAGCAGGCGCCGGCGCTCTACGCGCCGGACAATTCGCAGACGTTCAAGGGCAAGGGACTCTGGCATCTCGGCTCGCAGCCGATCGCGCTGCCGGAAAAACCGAAGGAACTGCAGGGCATCGCCGATCTCTACAAGGGCCAGCTGGTGGCCTGGGACCCGGTCGCGCAGAAGGCCGTGTGGACGCAGGACTACGCGACGATCTGGAACGGTGGCACGCTGGCGACCGCCGGCGGTCTGGTGTTCCAGGGCACGGCGGACGGCCGTTTCGTCGCCTACGCCGCCGATACCGGCAAGAAGCTCTGGGAAACGCCGGCCGACACCGGCGTGATGGCCGGGCCGATGACCTACACGATCGACGGCCAGCAGTACGTCACGGTCGAAGCCGGCTGGGGCGGCGCCTTCCCGCTCGCGCTCGGCGGCATCTCGACCGTCGCGGCGGTCAAGCCGCAGGCACGCGTGCTGACCTACAAGCTCGGTGGCAGTGCGACGCTGCCGGCCGTCGATCTGGCGCCGGAAACGCTGCCGCCACCGCCGCCGGTCACGGCCAGCGCCAAGGTCGTCGGCCACGGACGCGAGCTCTACAACCGCTACTGCGGCATGTGCCACGGCCCGGACGCGATGAGCGGCGGCGTGATTCCGGATCTGCGCTACCTGACGGCGGACAAGCACCTGCTGTTCAACGGCATCCTCGCCGGCGCGTACGCCAGCAAGGGCATGCCGGCAATGATGGACGTGCTGAGCGCGGACGACGCCGATGCGATCCACCAGTACCTGATCCAGCGCGCGCACGATCTGCAGAAGCAGCTCGCCGCCGGGAGCGGCAAGGCCGGCGGCTGAGACCGCCGGCCCGCGGTCGCGGTGCCGCCCGTCAGGGGCGGCGCCGCGTACCATGGCGCCATGACGGAATCCGTACTGTTTGCCGCGACCCGCATCGGGACCTTCAAGGGAACCCAGCCGCTGACCAATGCCAGCGGGTTCTTTTTCGAGCGTGACCGGCGTCTCTACGTCGTCACCAGTCGCCATGTCGTGATCGATGCGCCGAGCAAGCACTTCCCGGATCGCATCGAACTCGAGATCCATCTCGACGAGAAGGACCTGACGCGGACCACCGGGTTTTCGATCCCGCTGTACGCCGACGGCAAGAGCATCTGGCATCAGGGCCGCGATTCCGGCGGCGAAGTCGATGTTGCCGTGATCGCGCTGGATCGCGCAGCGCTTCCGAAATTCCACGTGATCCGGGCCTTCGCGCCGGCCCAGTTGCAGGCTGCCGACGAGCGCATCGAACTCGGCAGCGCGCTGATCATTCTCGGTTTCCCGCTGGGTTTTCACGACACCTTGCACCACCTGCCGGTGGCGCGGCAGGCGGCGATGGCCTCGGCGTTCGGCATCCGCTTCCAGGGTGAGGGGTATTTCCTGACCGATGCGCGCACGCATCGCGGCACCAGCGGCGCGCCGGTCCTGATGCGCGCGCCGCACAAGCCGCGTGACGGCTCGCTGCCGTGGCGCCTGCTCGGCGTGCATTCGGCGCAGATCGACATGGGCAATCGCGACCAGCAACAGGACGAATCGCTGTCGCTCAACTGCGCCTGGTATGCCGACATCCTGATGACGCTGACCGCACGCTGAGACGGCCATGCGATGTCGGCGCGATCGGACCGACGCCTCGTTGACGTCCGGCGCGGGCGCTTCCGATAATGCGCGCATGCACACCCCGCGCCATCTACTGCTGATCGATACCGGCCGTCATGCCGGCGCGATCGCTTGCGCGCAGCAGAAAAAACTCACGCCCACCTGACCGGGGCGTGGGCTCCGTCAGGCACGCTGGCGGAGTCGTGGTAGAGCAAATTTCCATCGTCCGCTCGCTTGTCTGACCGTTCGCCGGTCGGATTTCGAATGGAGCATCACATGGAAAATTTCACGGGTATCTGGGTTCCGCTGGTCACGCCGTTTCGCGAAGGCGGCGCGATCGATCACGCGGCGCTGCACGCGCTGGCCCGCCACCTGGCGCCACACGTCGCCGGCTTCGCGGTCTGCGGATCGACCGGCGAGGCGCACGCGCTGGACGACGAAGAGCAGCTGGCCGTGCTCGACACGGTCGGCGCCGCGGTGCCGGACTCGCGCATCGTCTTCGGACTGGGCGGGCCGAACCGCGCGCACCTGCACGCGCAGATCGCGGCGCTGCGCACGCGGCGGCTCGCCGGCCTGCTGGTCGCGCCGCCGTACTACGTGCGGCCGTCGCAGCCGGCGATCGTCGACTACTTCCTCGATCTGGCCGACGCGTCGCCGTGGCCGCTGATCGTCTACAACATTCCGTACCGCGCCGGCGTGGCGATGACGCTGGCCACCTTCGAGGCGATCGCGAGCCATCCGAACATTCGCGCCGTCAAGGATTGCGGCGGCGATCCGGCGCTGACGCTCGACCTGATCACGCGCACGCCGCTGACCGTGCTCGCCGGCGAGGACGGCAATATCCTGACGACGCTCGCGCTCGGCGGCGGTGGCGCCATCGCGGCATCGGCGCATGTGTACGCGGAACGCTATGCCGCGATGTTGGAGGCCGTCACAAGCGGGCACCTCGATGACGCGCGCGGGATCTTCCACGGCCTGTGGCCGCTGATGCGCACGCTGTACGAGGAGCCGAATCCGGCCGGCGTCAAGGCGGCGCTCGCCCTGCAGGGGCACATCGACCGGCGTTGTCGGGCGCCGATGCAGGCGGCCTCGGACGCTTTGACGGCGCGCATCGGGATGCTGATGGCCGCGATGTGACAGCGGCGCAAGCCCCGACCGGTCTGCCGTATCGATCGCGATCGCGCGCAAGCCGCGTGGGCTGCAACGATCAGCGATCGACGGTCGCCATCATCGCGGCGGCATAGCGCGGCCCGGCAATCCGTTCGGGCGCCAGCGCGGCGTCGAGCGCCTGCATCTGCAGGGAATCGAGCGCGATCGCCGCGGCGGCGACGTTCTCGTCCAGATATCGGCGGCGCTTGGTGCCGGGAATCGGCACGATGTCCTCACCCTTGTGCAGCAGCCAGGCCAGCGCGATCTGCCCGGGCTTGGCTTGGTGCGCGGCGGCGATGTCGCGCACGGTCTGCGCGGCACGCACGTTGGCGTCGTAGTTCTCGCCCTGGTAGCGCGGATCGTTGCGCCGGAAATCGCCTTCCGGGTAATCCTCGGCGCGCTGGACTGCGCCGGTCAGGAAGCCGCGACCGAGCGGCGAGAACGGCACCAGACCGATGCCGAGTTCGCGCAGCACGGGGATGATGTCGCCTTCCAGATTGCGTTCCCACAGCGAGTACTCGCTCTGCAGCGCCGTGACCGGATGCACGGCGTGCGCGCGGCGGATGTTGGCAATGCCGGCCTCGGACAGGCCGAAATGGCGAACCTTGCCCTGCCGGACGAGATCGCCGACCGTGCCGGCGACGTCCTCGATCGGTACCGCGCGGTCGACGCGGTGCTGATAGAGCAGATCGATGTAGTCGGTGCGCAGCCGGCGCAGCGAACCGTCGACCGCGGCGCGGATATGTTCGGGGCGGCTGTTGGTGCCGCCGAGCGGCGGCTTCCCCTCGCGGATGTCGAAGCCGAACTTGGTGGCGATGATCACATCGTGGCGCCGCCCCTGCAGCGCGCGGCCGAGCAGTTCCTCGTTGCGGAACGGGCCGTAGACCTCGGCCGTGTCGAGGAAATTGCAGCCGAGTTCGAGCGCGTGATGCAGGGTGGCGATCGACTCGCTTTCGTCCGCCGGTCCGTAGGACTGGCTCATGCCCATGCAGCCGAGGCCGAGGGCCGGGACTTCGAGACCCTGACGGCCGAGCTTGCGCGTGTTCATGTTCATGGTGGCGATCCTGTGCGGCGGCGGTGCGGCACTGTACGCCGCCGCCGTCATCGCGCGAATGCCCGATGCTGCACAAGATTTGCGCGATCGGCCCGGCCTGGCCGATACCGGCGGCCCGAATCCCGCCTAGATCGCCGCGGCGCCGGCCTTGTTCGCGGCCGCGAGCTGCTTGCGCAACTGACGCAGGCGGCGATAGCCGATCAGCTGGCGGTTCTGCTCGTCCCAGAGCCGCAGCGTCATCGATCGGAAGCTCGCGAAGAACGTGATCGGCCGGACGCGCTGGAACAGCGGATCGGCCTCGTGGCACTTCTGCAGGTTGTAGTTCGGAATGCGCGCGCTGAGATGGTGGATGTGATGGAAGCCGATGTTGCCCGAGAACCACTGCAGCACTTTCGGCAGCTTGTAGTACGAGCTGCCCTGCAGCGCCGCCGCCGCGTAGTCCCAGTTCTCGCCGCGTTCCCAGTACACGTCCTCGAACTGATGCTGCACGTAGAACAGCCAGATGCCGATCGCGCCGCTGACCGCGGTCACCATCAGCTGCAGCAGCAGGTATTCGCCGATGCCGAAGATTTTCGACATGACGATCGCCACCAGCAGGATCGAAAGATTGGTCCACCACACCGAGTGGCGCTCGCGGGTGCTGGCTTTCGGTTTCGGCACGCGCTGCATCAGCAGGAACACGAACAGCGGTGCGAGCACGAACAGCACGAACGGATTGCGCGACAGGCGATACGCAAAGCGCTGCCAGCGCGACGATTCCAGGTACTCCTGGACCGTCATCGTCCAGATGTCGCCGGTGCCGCGCTTGTCGAGGTGCGCCGCAGTGCCGTGATGGATCGCGTGCTCCCAGCGCCAGTGATAGTACGGCGTGAACGTCAGCACGCCGGTGATGAAGCCGAGCGTGTCGTTGGCGCGCGGCGAGTTGAAATACGAGCCGTGCCCGCAGTCGTGGAAGATGATGAAGATGCGCACCAGCAGGCCGCCGGCGAGGATCGCCAGGGGGACGGCCAGCCACCACGACACCGCGATGCTGAAATACATCAGTGCCCAGACGGCGGCATACGGAACCAGGGTGTTGGTCAGCTGCCAGATCGCGCGTGGCAGTGACGACTGTCGATAGGTTTCGATGATCTGGCGCCAGGTGGCCTTGTCGGCTGCGTCGAACCCGGGGGCGGATTCATTGCTCATCGATGTCGTCTTCACGTGTCTCTCTCGCGGCTCGCCGCGGTGTCGGTTGTCGCAACTGAATGCCCCTGCAGTCTGCACGCATGGCCGGCGCCGGCAGCCCGCAACCGCTGGACGGTGGGGTGGGGCCGACGCGGTGCGTCTTGGCGCCGCCCATGCGACGAAGGGTTGCGTCGATTCGCCGTCCGGGCCGGTAGCAGCGCGCGGGCGACGCAGTATGACCGGAAGCGGGCCGTCGCGTTTGCCCGGCCTGCACGCGCGGCAGGGCGACCGGCTCGGCGGTACCGACTCAGAGCAGACCCGGTGTCATGCACTTGCGGGCCGGCGGGTAGTCGGCAAAGCGGCTGCGATACCACTGCCGCGTCTTCCACGCACGCGCCGCCAGATAGTTGTGCATCGCGAGCGCCAGCAGCAGCATCGCCCACTGGTGGCTCATCAGCGCAATGCCGACCCAGGCGATGATTTCGAAGAAGTAATGCGGGCAGGTGACGAGCCGGAACAGCCCGGCCTGCGGGATGAAATAGCCGCTCCGTCGTGCGCGCAGGTCGGCCAGCATCTTGTGATGCACGTAATTGCCCGCCTCGCCGATCAGGAACAGCAGCGTGCCGTTCGCGAACAGGCCGTCGAGCGCCGGCGCCTGCGCAAACAGATAGCCGCCGAGCGCAGAAGCCAGCGAATAGATCAGCGTGATCTGCACGACCGTGAACCTGCCGATCGGGCCCGAATACTTGTGCAGGAACAGCACCTCCAGACAGCGCTTGGCGAAGTGGCCGACCATTGCCGCGCACAGCAGCCATTGCGCCAGTGTCGCGTGGCCGAGATAGGCCGCCGCGAACCACAGATGCACCGGGATCGGCACGAAGTACAGAATGAACATGCCGAGCCGGCTGCTCATGCCACCCTGCGTCGGCCGGAACTTGGAATATTCCAGCTGGAACCAGCCGCGGTATTCGGCAACGCCGATCAGCGGAATCAGTACGACGAGCACGCCGTAGATCCAGTTCATCGGCGCCGCGAGATTGAACTCAAACATGGCGCGGGCCGCGCAGGAACACCGCGAACAGGATTGCGAACAGCAGATCGCCCATCGCCAGCCAGGCCAGCAGATAGCCCTGGCTGGACGCGACGATCACCGGCAGCGCGACCGCCACGACCAGCAGCTTGCCGATCATGCCGAGCGTTGCGTACGGCCGGTAGCGGACCGGGTCGAGCCCGACCATGAAATACGCATAGCCGAACGTCAGGATCAGCACCGACGCGACCTTGACGAGCAGCCAGTTGCTGCCGTCGGCCGGCGCCAGCTGCAGCAGGCTTTGCGTCAGCGGCCAGCCCAGTGTCAGTCCGGCCGCCACCGCGACATTGAACGCGGCGGCAACAAAAAAAAGCGGTTTCGAACAAGACATGTCTTCTCCCCCGGTGTGGCGGTGTGCGATGCACCCGCGACGATCCTGTGTCCTCGCCAGCTTAGTCAGTGGCATCGGTCCGGGCGAGCATCGCCGGGGACAAAATATCGATAAAAGCGGACAGCGCCGGGAGGCGAACGCCGCAGCCGGATGCTCGGCCCGAATCGGCACGGGACGTGCAGCCGGGCACGGCGCGCAAGCTGCTGACCGGTGTGAACTCACCGTCGAGCGCAGGCCGCGCATCCGGCTTCGGCAGCCTTCAGGACTGTGTTCTGCGCGATGACGACTTCCGGCATGTGGTCTTCGCCGGTGGCGCAGGTACATGGCGCAACGACTTGCCGCTCAAAAAAGCCGCTTGCTGGCGCAGCGCGCGCTCGGCATCGGGTGCACTGAATTCATCGGCTTCCCCGTGCCCGGATCGCAGCCTGGCGCCGAGCGCCGCGAAGCCCGACATTTGCGTGGTCCAGGGATTGATCACCGGGGTTCGCCGGCTCGGCGGAAGCCGCGCTTGCGATGAGACCTTACGAGCCAGCCCGTTCGCGACAGCGCCGGAACCGCTGCAGCAAGGGCGCGTATGCCGCCTCGTCCACCGGGCCCACGCCTGCCCACTCGATCGCCATGCTGTCCCATGGCGCGGCATCGGCCTGACGCCCCTGACCCATGTTCTGCACCAGGCGTTGCAACTGATATTCGCGACGCAGGGCCTGGTCCTCCGGCGGCGTCGGCATGTCGGTCTGAATTTCGGCTCGGATGCAGAGCGTTTTCAGAGCCGTCTCATTTGCCGCGAGATCCGCGCAAGGCGCCCCGGCAAGCGCCTGCTGGAGTGCTTCCAATCCGCCCTTCGGCCACTGCTGCACGGTGGCCATGTGGCTTTCGGCGGCCGCTTTCAGGCGGTCGAGCTGCGCGGCGTCCAGATGGCGCGTCACGGCGAGCGTGTAGGCGCGCACGTGCCCGGCGGCTTCGAACAGTTCGCTCCACGCATGCTCGGCGTCGCGCGCATGTTGGCGTGCCACGGCTGCCTTGCAGCGCTCGACGCCCCGATCCAGTCGGTTGCGAAGCTCGCGCGACTCTGCACGCGGAAACTCGCCGAGCGCGTCGAAGGCGCTGCGCAGTTCGTTCAGCGCGGCGGTACTCGCCAGCAACTCGGCACCTTCGAGTGCGGCGATCTTCTCGATCTGCTCGCACAAGGCAAGGGCCTGCGTCCTGTTGTTCTCCTGCTCGGACGCGCAGGCGGCAAACGCCTGTTGGCGTTTCCGGAACACGGCGTCGCAGTGCTGGCGGAACTCGCCCCAGAGCCGTTGATCCACCTTGTGCGGCACAAGGCCGGCGGTTCGCCACTGCTGTTGCAGGGTCTTGACCCCATCGGTTGCCTTGCGATCATCGTCGTTCGCGAGCAAAGCTCGAGCTTGCTCGATCAGCGATTCCTTCCGCTTCAGGTTGCGCGCGTACTCGGCATCCAGCCGGCCCTGCAGGCTTGCACAGACGGCCATGAACCCCTCGTGCTGCTGCCTGCCGGCAAGCCGGTCCACAGGTGAGCACTGGTGCCATTCCTGCTTTGCGTCGCGCAGGACCTTGATGACGGACTGCCAATCCGCTTGTTCGAAGTCGGTTCCCGCTTCGAACGCCGTCAAGCGCGCGAGCACGGCATCACGACGCTGCAGATTCTCTTCGCGGACGAGAGCCTGGGCAGCAAAATATTCGCTGCATGGCTGGTAAGCCTTTTGAGCGGCGCGCTGGAAGCGTTGCGAATCGGCTTCGTGCGCGGGGTCGAGAGGGCCGCCGGCGCCTTTGTTCAAGCGGCGCCAGTCGTCCTTCAGACGCTTGATCCGGTCGGCGAGGGCCTGTGGCTCGAATGGCGCGTCGATGAGCGACTCCATTTCCGCGATCAGCTCGGTGCGCTTCGGCGCCACCGAAAAGCTTTTCCAGTCCTTCAGCTCGTCGAGCTGCTTGTCGATCTGCTGGATCCGGCTGCTCAGGCCGGCCGGCAGCGGCGGCGCTTCCGCCAGCTTTTCGTCGATGGCCCGCCGCACGTCGGCCGCGCGGGTGGTGCTGCCATCGCTCAGCGCCGCATGTGCCTTGCGGATCAGGTCGCCGATCTGGCGAGCCGCCTGCTGCTCGGTCTGCCGTGCTTCGCTCAGCGCACGCTTCTGCTCCTCGAGAATCCGCGCCTGCTCGGTCGCTGCCGCGGCGGAGACCTGCGCCTGCTCCTCGCGCAGGCGCCGCGCTTCTGCAGCGGCTTCAGCGGCTGCCCGCTCATGTGCGGCCTGCGTCGCCAGCTGGCGCTCGTGTTCCGCGACGGTTTCCCGTGAGTTGGCTATCCAGAGCCGAGCTTTCTCGCGCAGCTCCGGATCGGCGGCGGCGGCCACCGCGTTCCAGTCGCGTTCGAATCGTTCCAGTCTCGGACTGTAGGTGGCGTCGTATGTGCGCTGGCTGTGGCGCTCGAGAGCATTCGCTGCGCGGTCGATCTCGGCCTGCAGCTGTTCCAGCTTGCGGGCTTGCTCGAGCAGGACATCGCGCTTGTTCGTCAGGATTTTGTAGACGTGCTTGTCATTGCCGCCGCGGACATCGCGGATCAGTTGTCGCAGGACGTCCGGATCGTCGATGGCGTTCGCTGCCGCCTGGCGAAGCGTGGTCGAGGTCCCCGCAACGACCAGTCCGGCGATCGCCTGGACGTCCCGTGCCTCGATGGCCGACCGCAAAGCCTTTTCCTCGGCAAAGCTGGCCAGCGCACGGTGGGCGGCGCTCGGCCTGGGAGGCGCCGGTTCGGCCGCGTTCGATGAAGCCGGTTGACGCCCCGACGCCGGATCTTTCGAAAGTGATGGCGCCTTGCCGAACAAACGAGAAAGCAAAGACATGGTGGATCTGCACAGCCCTGGGGACGACTTCGCATTCTACCGGTGCCGGGACAGCCGCTTCATTTTTGCGGCCGGGCGACATTCCCGGGACCGGCGATGCAGCGTACAGTCGCCGCGCAGGCCGGTACTCGGGGGAAACACCTGCATGCCCAAGAACAAACGCTTTCGATCCGCGATCTGCGGATGCCTGGCCGCGATGATCGTCGTGCTGTCGGCCTGCGGCAGCGCCGCACCGGATAACGGCGACGCGCTCGCGACGTGGCCGGATTGGCAGACCGGCGAGAATCCGCCGCCGGCGCCGTCCGAGGTCGAAGCCGTGATCACGAATGTCGACGCGCTGGCGTCGGTGTTGCCGACGGCGGCGGTCGCGCGGCTGTTCGATCCAATCGTTCTCGGCACGACGGTTCGTGACCTCACAGATCCCGAGCTGATCGCGTTCACCGTACGCGCGACGCTGGCGCAGTTGCACGACGGCTCGCGGCTCGATCAGGTCTACAACTGGTACGGCAATCCGTACTACAACGACAAGGTCGCGCTGGTGCCGGTGCATTTCGAGAATCGCTACGGCACGTCGCTGTACGGCGAGATCGTGCTGCCGAAGCGCGCCGCCGTACCGCCGGGCGCGGGGCCGTTCCCGACCATCCTCGCGCTGGAAGGCGTCAACACCAATGTCGCCATGTACCGCTGGTGGCATCAGGCATTCGCGGATGCGGGCTATCTGGTGTTCGCGTTCGATTTCGCCGGGCAGGGCCATTCCGGCGATCGCGTCGAGGGTGATGCGGGGACCAACATCAGCGATTCCGAAGACGCACTGACCTATCTGCTCGATCAGTCACCAGTGCGCAGCGTGATCGACCGCCAGTGCGTCGGCGTGATCGGCCACAGCCTCGGCGCGATCACGACGCTGGGACTGCAGGCGGTCGAGCCGCGCCTGCACGCCGCGGTGGCGGCGGCGCCGATCAGCGAGCAGTCCGCGCCCTTCGACGACAACCCGATTCCGACGATGATCCAGACCGGTGACTACGACGGCCCGGTCGCGCCGATCCCGCTGGTGAACCCGGCGGTGGTGCGGCCGGTCTACGAAAAGCTCGAGGGCGATCGCGCGTTCATCGTATCGGAAGCGTCGTCGCATGCGCAGTGGACCAACTACCCGTTGCTGCCGACCGCGGAATGGGGCTTCGATATCGCCGGCACGTATTCGGTGGCGTGGATGGATTACGAACTGCGCCACGACCCGGCGGCGCTGACCGTGTTGCGCAGCGCGCATCCACATCTGTCGTACCTCTGGGACAGCGAAACGCGCATCGACGATCAGGTCACGGTAATGCGCGGCGACGGTCCGACGCTGCAGTAGCGCGCCGTGCTTCAGTCCCCCCTGCCGAGTCGTTGCGCGATCAGCGCCGCGACTTCGCGCCGCGCCACCTTGTTGCTCGGCAGCATCGGGACTTCGTCGCGGCGTATCTGGATGTAGGCGCGCGGCACCTTGTAGCTCGACAGGCGTTCGCGCAATTGCGCTTCGATCACCGTGAAGTCGAGAGCGCCTCGCTCGTCGCGCGCGACGACGGCCGCGACCACGAGCTGGCCGCGCTCCGGGTCCGGGATGCCGACGACATAGGCGTTGTGCACGCCGTCCAGCGCCTGCAGTTCCATTTCCACTTCGGCGGGCGAGACATTGGAGCTGGCGCTCTTGATGATGTCGCCGTTGCGGCCGGCGAAGTGCACGCGCGTGCCTTCGACCTGGGCCATGTCGCCGGTGCGCAGGAAGCCGTCGGTCGTGAAGAAGGCTTCGCGGTCCAGTTTGTGCAGCGCCGGCGTCAGGTACGGGCTGCGCACCTGGATCTCGCCGATGCCGCCGTCGCCGACGGCCGCGCCGTGCTCGTCGACGACGCGCACCTCGAATCCCTCTGCCCAGTGATCCAGCGGCGCGCAGACCGGCCGGCCCGGCGCGCGATGCACGTCGCCATACGAATACGGCCCCAGTGTTTCGGTCATGCCGAGGCCCCAATAGGGTTTCGACACCACCAGCTTGAGATCGTCCTCGGCCAGCACCGAGCCGACCGAGAAGCGGCTGTTGTTCATCGTGCGGTCGCTGCAGATCGTCACCGCGCCGGCCACCCAGTCGGTGATCAGGAACATCATCAGTCCGCCGATCCAGAACATCGGCAGTTGTGCGGTGACTTCCTTGCCGCGCGTCGCCTGCAGCATGCCGCGCAGGTAGTGCGCGCGGGCGAGCACCGCCCCGTGGTTGTGCTTGACGCCCTTGGGCAAGGCCATCGAGCCGGACGTGTAGATTTCGATCACCTGATCGGCCGGATGCACCTCGGCCTCGACCGCACGCAGCATGGCGTCACTGACGCTGTCGTCGTCGAAATAGCGGTGATCGTGGAAGCTCGCGGGCAGCTCGTCGCCGTCACTGACGATCCAGCGCAGATACGGCACGGCTGCGATGCGCAGGTTCTTTGTCGTCGCCGTGCGCAACTCCGGCAGCGCCTCGCAGAAGCGCGCGACGTAGTCGTGGCCGAGGAAGTGGCGATGGACGATCACGCCGGCGACATCGGACTGGCGCAGCACGCGTACCAGTTCGTTGGCGCGGATCAGCGTGCTGATCGGGATCGCGACCGCGCCGATGCGGCCGATCGCCGCCAGCATCAGCGCGAAGTCCGGTCCGTTGCCGAAGATGAAGCCGATGCGGCTGCCCTTGCCGATGCCGCGCGCGAGCAGGCCGCGGGCGATGCGCGCCGACTCGCGATCGAGCTCGGCGAAGCTGACGCGGCGCTCGCCGTCATCGCGCTTCAGGCTCAGCGCCGGATCGTCGCCATAGGCTGCCGCCGTGGCGCGAATCAGCTGCGGCAGGGTCCGGGCCTGATGCGGGGTGTCGAGCGCTTGCATGGCGATTCGGGGTGATGCTTGAAGTTTCAATATTGAAACGATTGACTCACTATGTGAAAATTCTTCTGCAGAACCGCGATGCTGTCAATCGCCGCCACTTCATCCCGCGACCGGAAACCATGTCCGATCTCTCCAACCCGACGGGCCGTGTGCTCGATGTGATCAAGCTGCTGGCCAGTCAGCCGAACGAGGATTTCAGCCTCGCCGACATCGCGCAGCAGACCGGCATGAGCAAGGCGTCGGCGCATCGCGTGCTGCTGACGATGACCGCTGCCGACTTCCTCGCACGCCATCCGCGACGCAGGACCTATTCGCTGGGCATGGGGCTGCTCGCGGTCGGTCAGGCGTCGCTGGAGCGCTACCGTGGCGTCGAGGCCGCGAAGATCGAAATGGCGCGCATGAGCGCCGAGCTTGGCGTGCAGTGCAGCGCGACAGCCCTGATCGGCCGCGATCTCATCATTCTCGCGTGCGACGGCCTGCCGAAATCGCATGCCGGCTTCAATCGTGTCGGCGAGCGTCGACCGATGATCCCGCCGATGGGCCTGTGTCATGTCGCATGGGGACGTGCCGCGCTCGTCGAGCCGTATCTCGCATTCGCCAAGCAGCACATGCGGGCCGACGCCTACGCCTGGCTGCTGGAAGCCCTGCCGCTGATCCGCCAGCGCGGCTATGCGATGGCAACGGCGAGCTGGCACCGACTGGGCAGCGCCGTGGTGGTGCCGGCCGCAGCTCAGCGTGACAGCGCGCACTGGGCGACGGTCTGCGAACTGGTCGCCGAACTGAACCGCGACGAGATCCAGCTGGCCGCGCCCGGCGACGGCGACATCCGGCAGATCGGCCAGATTGCGGCGCCGGTATTCGCGCCCGACGCGTCGATGGCCTTTCAACTCGTGCTCAGTGGTCTGCCGGCGACACTGACGGCGCGCAAGCTGGAGCGCTGTATCGAGCGCCTGCTGGCCGCCGCGGTCGCCGTCACCGATCAGATGAATGGCAGCGTGCCGGCCGGGCGCGACGCGGTCGCTGCGCGGTGAACGCGAACGGATCGGGCGACGCGCCGATCGAGACGCCAGCGTGGCTCGCTGCCGCGCTGGCGCACGAACCCGACGTGCGGCGCGTCGCCAGCGGCGGCAGCGAGGTCGAACTGCTGACCTGGGGCGAGCGCGGCCGGCCGGGCCTGTTTCTGCTGCACGGCGCTGCCGCACATGCGCATTGGTGGGACGGTGTGGCGCCGCTGCTCGCCCGCGATCGCCGCGTCGCGGCGATGAGCTTGCCGGGCCACGGCGCGTCCGCGTGGCGTGAGCGCTATTCGAGCGCCGACTTCTTCGAGGATGCGCGGGCCTGCGTGCGCGCGACCGGTCTCGACGATGCCGGCCCGCCGATCTTCATCGGGCATTCGATGGGCGGCGCTCACCTGATGCACGGCGCGATCCATGCGCCGGAGGCGATGCGGGCACTGGTGCTGGTCGATACCAGCTTCCGCGCGCCGGGCGCCGGAAAACCCGATGCTGCCGCGCCGGCGCGGCGCCTGTCTGCGAGCGAGGCGGAAGCGCGGCAACGCTTCCGCCTGATGCCGCCCGGCCCGGCGCGCGAACCCGCCCTTCTCGAGCATGTCGCGCGTCATTCCCTGATGCAGATTGCCGATGCCGGCGGTGCCGCGGGCTGGTGCTGGCGGGCGGATCCGGCCTACTGGCAGAAGTTCGAGCGCGGCATCGAGCAGGGACCTTATCCCGTGCCGCTGCGGCCGCGCGTGCCGACCGCGCATCTGATCGCCGGCGAGTCGCATGTCGCGTCCATCGTCGACCACCTGCCGCTGGGCGACGAGGTCCGGCGCATCGTGCTGGCGGATTGCGGCCATCACGTGATGCTCGATCGTCCGCTGGTCCTGGTCGAGGCGCTGCGTGACCTGCTCGCGACCTGGCCCGCAGCGCAATAGAGAGCAAAAGCGTACCCATCGCATCCTGCTCCGATCGGACGATTACCGGCTGCAGGCCGCGTACGAGACTGCCGATACGCGGTCCTTCGCAGGGGAGACGAGATGGCACCGACGGAAATGATTTACGCGCTGATCGGCCTGGCGCTGGTGGTCTGGATCTACTGGATCAACCGCGACCTGCTGCGGACTGGCGGGGTCTCGGCGATCGAGTGGACGTGTTATCTGGTCGCCCTGCCGGCACTGCTGATCGGCTGGTATTTCAACATCGTCTACATGCGCGAATACCGCGCGGCGGCCGGCTGGTGGCACTGGACGACGCTGCTGTTCGTCAATCCGGCGTCGGCCTCCGGCGGGCAGGATCTGATCTTCGCCAACCTGATCCTGTTCCCGTTGTGGACCATCGTCGACGGCCGCCGCCTCGGCATGAAAGCGCCCTGGGTCTACTTTGTGATGAGTCTGGTGACCAGCTACGCATTCGCGATCGCGCTGTTCATGGCGATTCGCGAGCGCCAGTTGCGCCAGCAAAGCGCTGTAGCCTGAGCGGCCGGCCTGGCGTTGACGCGGCCTCGTCGCATCGCCGATGACCCGCCGATGTCGATTTTCCGCATGCAGAATCTTGTTCATGCAGGCCGCCAGCGCGTGGTCTGCTGCGCTGCCGCGCAGAAAAAACTCACGCGCATCTGACCAGGGCGTGGGCTCCGTCAGGCAAGCTGGCGGAGCATCCAGGCATCACCGTTTCGATTCTTCCGTTCGCCTGTCTGGCCGCTCATCGGTCAAGCATCCGAATGGAAAATCAAATGCAACATTTCTCTGGAATCTGGGTGCCGCTCGTCACGCCGTTCGCGGCCGACGATGCGGTCGATCACAACGCACGGGCCGGTTTGGCGAAGCGGCTCGCTCCCCGCCTCGCCGGCTTCGTCGTCTGCGGCTCGACGGGCGAGGCACATGCGCTCGATGACGACGAGCAGCTGGCGGTGTTCGACACCGTTCGCGCCGTGGTTCCGGATACGCGTCTCGTCTTCGGCCTCGGCGGCCCGCATCGCGGGCATCTGCGGGCGCAGATCGCAGCGCTGCGTCCGCGCCGGCTCGATGGTCTGCTGGTGGCGCCGCCGTACTACGTACGGCCCTCGCAGGCGGCGATCATCGACTACTTCCTCGAAGTGGCCGAGGCCTCGCCCTGGCCGCTGATCGTCCACAACGTCCCGTACCGCAAGAGGGTGGCGATGCGCTTCGAAACCTTCGCGGCCATCGCCAAGCATCCGAACGTGCAGGCGGTCAAGGACTGCGGCGGCGATCCCACGTTGACGCTGGAACTGATCACACGCACGCCGCTCGAGCTGCTGGCCGGCGAAGACGGGCAGCTGCTGTCGACGCTGGCGATCGGCGGTTGCGGGGCGATTACGGCGTCGGCGCATCTGTACCCCGAGCGCTTCACTGCCGTCGTCGAGGTCGTGAACGCCGGCCGCATCGGCGACGCGCAGCGCTTCTTTCACGGTTTGTGGCCGCTGATCCGCACGCTGTTCGAGGAACCCAATCCCGCCGGCATCAAGGCGGCATTGGCGAAGCTTGGTCTGATCGATGTGCGTTGCCGGGTGCCGATGCACGCGGCCAGCGAGGCGCTGACGGCGCGCCTGGCGGCCCTGCTGGACGCCCATGCGGTCGTCGCCGGAAATGCGTCGGCCGCGCAGTGAGCGGTGCGACTCGGCGTTCGCCCCCAGATCCGCCAAGCCTCGGCAGGCTGAATCCGCTTTGCCGGCCCGGCGACATCTGTCAAGCTTGCTCAAGGGGAGCCAACCGTCGCCCGCGGCGGACGGCCTTGTTGAGGTTTGCCGGCCCCTCAGCGGCCGGTTCAGGGGAATTTTCATGCGCGCGCGCTTTGCCGTTACGGCCTCGCCGTTCCGTGGCGTTTCGGCCTGCCTGTGGAGCTTGTTTTGCTTGTCGGCGCTCAGCGCCTGCGGCGGCGGAGGTGGTGGCGGTCCGAGCGTGTCCGTGTCCCTGGCGCCGGCCAGCGTGTCCGCTTCGCTCCAGCAGGGAGCCAGCTACCGCTTCACCGAGACGGCCACCATCAGCGGCGATGCGTCGGTAGTCGGCTTCGTGTCGATCGTCGACCAGGGCGGCGCGATCGAGTCCGGCAGCGATCTCCAGCAGGTCGGCAGCGGTTCCTACAGCGTCGGCTTCGTTACCCGCTCCGATCTCGGCGTCGGCGAGCACAAAGGCTCGCTGGCGCTGAAGCTGTGCAGCAATAGCAGCTGCGGTACCGTCTACGCGCGCGCCAGCCTGCCTTATGATTTCACCGTGCTGCCCGCGCCTTCGGTCAGCGGCATCTCGCCGGCCACGGCCTATGCCGGCGGACCCGCGTTCCGCCTGACCGTCAACGGTGCCAACTTCGCCAGCAACAGTCAGGTGACGTGGAACGGACAGTCGCGCCTGACCACCTATGTATCGTCCAGCCAGGTCACTGCCGAGATCGGCGCTAACGACATCGCCGCCAGCGGCACCTATGCCGTGGGCATTACCGGCAGCGTTAGTTCCGTCAACTTCACGGTGCAGAACCCGAGTTTGTCGGCGCTCTCGCCGAATAGCGCCACGGCCGGAGGCGCGGCCTTCACGCTGTCCGTCAGCGGCAGCGGGTTCTCAAGCAGTTCGATCGTGCTTTGGAACGGCAGCCCACGCAGCACCAGCTTCGTTTCGGCCTCCCAGCTCAGCGCCAACATCGCACAGGCGGACATCGCCACTGGCGGTACGGTTAATGTGTCGGTGAACAACGGTTCCGGCGCCAGCAGCAACGCAGCGATCTTTGCGGTGAACAACCCGGTGCCGGTGCTGGCTTCGGCTTCGCCATCGTCCGTTACCGCTGGCAGCGCGGCCTTCATCCTCACCGTCAGCGGCAGCGCGTTCGAACCCTCGTCCGTGGTGCAGTGGAACGGCTCGGCCCGGCCCACCACCTATCTGTCCGCCACATCGCTTTCCGCTCAGATCGCCGCTGGTGACGTTGCTGACGGCACGATGGCCGCGGTCACGGTCCTTTCGCCGGCGCCGGGTGGCGGTAGCAGCGCGGCGCTGGCGGTTACCGTCAACAACTCGGTGCCGCATCTCACCACGATCAATGCCAGCAGCGCGGCGGCCGGTTGTGGTGACTTCACCCTCTACGTGATCGGTAGCAGTTTCGTGCCCAGTTCCAGCGTCAGCTGGAACGGCAGCGCGCGCCCTACCAGCTTTGTCTCGCCCAAGGTGCTGGCGGCCCAGGTCAGCGCGGCGGACATCGCCAGCGCCGGCACCGCCTCGGTGAAGGTCAGCAGCCCCTTACCGGCCGGCGGCGTCAGTTCGGCTGCGAATTTCACGATCACCAGTACCGTGCCCGTCACGACCGACGCCGTGTCCTACCTGGTCAACCCCGCCCACACCGGCGAAGCGTTGACCAGCTGCCCGTTGAAGATGCCGGACAGCCCGGCTTGGACCAAGACTTTCGGCATCGCGCCTTCCTATCCGCTGGTGGCGGAAGGACATGTATTCGTTGTCGCCGATCAGCTGCTTTACGCGCTGGATGGTGACAGTGGTGAGGACGTGTGGAGTCCCGTTATCTCCAACGGCGACGGGCCGGCCTACGAAAACGGCACCATCTTCGAGGTTGGGAACGCCGCCTGTTGCTCCGGGGGCGTCATGCTCGCTTTCGATGCGGCGACGGGCGCGCTCAGGTGGACGGGCGCGATGCCATATCAATATGTGTTCGATGCCGCGGCCACCGCCCGCAACGGCTTGGTCTACACCTCCGCAGCCGGCTCGGGCGGTACGGTGTACGCGTTGCGCGAGAGCGACGGCAGCCTGGCCTGGGCCGCCGGTGTCGCCGGTGGTGACAACAGCACGCCAGCGGTCACGGACTCGGGGCTCTACGTGGCATATCCCTGCCAGGCCTACGATTTCGATCCCACCACCGGTGGCCTGGTCTGGTATCACGGCGGTGGCTGCGATGGCGGCGGCGGCGGTGTCGCGGTTGTCGGTAGTGTCGGTGCCGTCATGCCCGACGGCTTCGGCTCCTATGCCGGTGACTACCTCGACAGCGGCACCGGCGCTCTGATCAACACCTACTTTTCGGAAACGCCACCTGCGCTCAGTGGCAAATATGGCTATATGGTGAAGAGCGGCAGCATCCAGAAGGTCAATCTCTCCACCAATGCACTGGCCTGGAGTTTCAGCGGTGACGGCCAGCTTGCGGCCGCACCGGTGCTGGTAAATCAGGTGATGTTTGCCGTATCGACCAACGGCAACCTCTACGCCGTGGACACCACCACCGGGCAGCAGCTATGGGACACCCATCTGTCCAATGGCACTGAGCCCGGTATCGGATGGGGCCATGGCTTCGGGCCCGCGATGACCGCGGGTGACAATCTGCTGGTGGTGCCGAACGGAAACGCCTTGACCGCGTTCAGGATCGCGGCGCCCCACTGAGCCTGGGCTCACCCCTGTCGCCGCGTTGTTACGGCAGCCCGGCCGCCACGCTGCGCGTCGATGCCGTCGCCTTGAAGGCGCGGGCCCCCGCGTGGAGGGCACGACTCAGAACTCGCCGAAGCTGCGGCCCGGCGGCTGCGGACGCAGGCGGATGAGGCGTGAGTCGGCAACCGCGGCCTGTCGATGCTTGACGGCGATGCGGTACTCCGGATCGCGCAGCATGTCGACGAAGGCCTGCGGGCTCGGATACTCGGCGATGAAGATGAGGTCCCACTGTCGATCGCTCGGCCCGATCACCATCAGCTCCGGCGTGCCGATCCAGAACTGTCTGCCGCCGAGCCGGCGGAAGATCGGCTCGGTCTCGCGGCCGTAGGCCCGATAGGCCTCGCGGCCGCTGGCGCGGCGGCCGTCCTCGTAGGCGGCGTGTTCGCGCAGGCGGATCAGGTTGAGCATGTGGATGACGCCGTCACCGCCGAGTTCGCGAAACGCGGCGAACTGTTCCTTGCTCGGATCAACGTAGTCGGGCATGAGAGGCTCGCGGCTGAAAACCGCAGCCTGCCTGCTTTGCCGTGCGGCGGCTACCGGCCGGCGAGCTGACCGAGCCGGCGCAGCGCCTTGATCACCGGCGGCGTCAGCTCGCGGCCGCAGTTCAGGCGCAGGGCATTGCGGTAGCGGCCGCTGCTCGAAAACAGCGGGCCGGGCGCGAAGCTGATGTTGTCGAGCAACGCGCGTTCGTGCAGTTCGAGTACGTCGATGCAGGCCGGCAGTTCCAGCCACAGCACGAAACCGCCCTGCGGCCGGCTCAGGCGCGTACCGGCCGGAAAGCCCTGCTCGATCAACTCCGAGAATCGGCCGATCTGCTGCTGGCAGGCGCGTCGCAGACCCTGCAGATGACGCGCATGCGTGCGGCGCTTGAGCACATCGGCCACCGCCTGCTGCAGGGCCGCGGGCGTCGCCACCGAATTGACGAACTTTGCCAGACGCAGCGACTCGGTCATCGCGCCGCCGATCACCCAGCCGATGCGCATGCCCGGCGCGAGCGTCTTCGAGAACGATGCGCAGAGCAGCACCTGGGCATCCGGATCGAGCGCGCGCAGCGGTGGCGGCCGGCTCGCTGCGAAATGCAGATCGCCATAGACATCGTCTTCGACGATGACGACCCGGTGTCGCGCGCACAGGCGCAACAGCTCGCGACGGCGCTCGGGCGGGATCGTCGTGCCGAGTGGATTGCCGACATTGGCTGCGACCAGCAAGGCCCGCACCGGCGTCTCGCTGTTCTCCAGCACCTGCCGCAGCGCGTCGATCGACAGGCCGTCGCGTGGATGCGTGGCGATCTCCAGCGCCTTCATGCCGAGACTTTCGATGATCTGCAGGAAACCGAAGAAGGTCGGTGATTCCACGGCGATCACGTCGCCGGGCCGGGCGACCGCGCGCAGCGCGAGATTGAGCGCCTCCATGCAGCCATTGGTGATCAGCACCTCGTCGGCATCGACCGTGCAGCCGAGCCCCGCGTACAGGCGCGCGATCTCGTGGCGCAGGCTGTCGACGCCGAAGTAGTAGCCGTATTCGGACAGCCACTGCGGCCGCCGCCGGGTCGCCGACGCCAGTGCGCGCTGCAACAGGCGCGCCGGATACCAGTCATGCTCCGGCACCGCCGAGCCGAGCGGGATCAGTTCCGGGCTGGCGACGTCGTTGACGAGGCGCGCGAACAGGCTGTTGACGGCGACCGCGCGCGGCCGCTTCGCCGTGCGGCTCATGTCCAGCGACGGCAGAAGCTGCGGGCGCTGCCGCACGTAGTAACCGGACTGCGGCCGCGCCTCGATCTCGCCCCTTTGCTCGAGGTGGCGCAGCGCCGCGAGCGCGGTGGTCGGACTCAGCCGTTTCTGTCGAGCGAGTGCGCGGACCGACGGCACGCGTTCGCCGACGGCCAGCTGGCCGCTGGCGATCTGCGCGGCAATCTCGTTGGCGACACCGACATAGCGCGGCGTGTCGCGATCCGCTGTCGAGGCTTGCTCCATGGCGACCAACTGTTATTGCCGAAATTCACGCGCAGTGTATCTGTATCACCTGCCGCCCGATCACGACAATGTGCGGCCATTCAACACCGTGGAGTGCGCGCGATGGAATCCGCACCTGGTTTTCTCACGGCACTGGCGTCACTGGCGTTCGTCAGTTCGATCACGCCCGGCCCGAACAACATCATGCTGATGCAGTCCGGCGTGCGCTTCGGCCTGCGCCGCACGCTCGGTCATCTGGCCGGCGTCTCGATCGGCTTCTGCGTGCTGCTGGCGGCCGGCGCACTCGGCCTCGGCGCCCTGATCGCCCGCTGGCCGACGCTGCAGAACGTCGCCGCGGTGCTGTGCGCGATCTATCTGCTGTGGCTGGCGGCGAAGATGTTGAACCCGATCGCGGCTGGCGTGCCGGACGCCGGCGCGGCGGAGGCGCGGCCGATGCGCTTCGGTGAAGCCGTGCTGTTCCAGTGGATCAATCCCAAGGCCTGGTCGATGGCCGTTGCCGGCGCCACCCTGATCGCGCGCGTCGAACTGCCTGGCGCCGCACGCATCGCGATGCTGGTGATCGTGTTCGGTGCCGTCAATCTGCCGTGCATCCTCGCCTGGGCGGCGCTCGGCGCCCAGCTGCGGCGGCATCTGTCGCGGCCATCGGTGCAGATCGCGTTCGGCCTGGCAATGGCCTCGCTGCTGATCGTCTGCGCGGCGTGGATGGTCAAGCCCTTGTTCGCTGGCAGTCATGGCCCGGCGGTGGTTGGCGGCCTGCCGGCGCTGGCGCTCGGGCGCTGAGCGGGCGCGGGGCCGTGCATTTGCTTAGACTGCGGCGATGAAAGCCGAAGCCCATGAGCTGCAGCGCGCGCGCCTGCCGACGACCGAGACCGGGACGCCGACACTGAAGAACGTGTTCATCAGCCGTCGCAGCCGCCTCATCACCTGGCTGCTGCGGCGCTTCATGCGGCCGTGGCTGAAGTGGGCGCTGCACGGTTCCTACGAACGTATCGCGCGACTGCAACTGCTGACCGCGAGCCGTGTCTGCAAGGACGCCTGCGGCTTCGATCTCGACTACGACGTGATCGGTGCACCGGACGCCGGCGTGCCCGGTCATGTCGTCGGTCATCTCGACCAGACCGGCAAGCCGGTCGTGCTGTGGTTGCACGGCGGCGCCTTCGTGCTGCCGGCGGCGCCGGAAATCCACGTCAGGCTGGTCGCCCAGCTGTGCCGCGAACTCGATGCGGTGGGATTCCTGCCGGACTACCGGCTCGCACCGTTCAACCGCTTTCCGGCGGCGCTCGACGATTGCGAGCGCGCCTACAAGGCCCTGCTTGATCTCGGCTTCGCGGGTCCGCGCATCGTGCTTGCCGGCGAATCGGCGGGCGGCAATCTGGTGCTCGGCCTGCTGCAGCGCATTCGCCGGAAAGGCTGGCCGATGCCGGCCTGCGCGATCCCGGTGTCGCCGGCCACCGAGCTGGGCCGCGTGCACGCGCCGCCGTCGCGCACGCTGCGCATGAAAAGTGATCCGATCCTGCCGATCGCGTCGCTGCAGCGCGTCGACGAGATGTACGCCGGCGGCCACGATGCCTGCGATCCCGAACTGTCGCCGCTGTACGCCGACTGCCGCGGGTTCCCGCCGATGTATCTGCTGGCGAGCGATGCCGAAGTGCTGCTGGACGACACCGTGCTGTTTGCGCGCCGCGCGAAGGCCGCCGGCGTCGACGTGCGGTTCGAGATCTGGCCGGTGCTGCCGCATGCTTTCCCGCTGTTCGGCGCGCTGTATCCGGAAGTGCGACAGGCGCGCGAGGACATCGTCGCGTTCGCGCGCAGCACGCTGTAGCGCAAGCTCGCATCGGGCGGCGTCACCGCCGCGGCGTCGGCGCGCGCCGCGGTCGGCGATCTCGCCAGAATGCATGAGGTCGCTGCGCGGGCTGCCGATACACTGAGGCCATCCGAAGAAGCTCCTGCCTGCGGGCGAGGACATCCGTGAGGAGTGCCGCATGAGTGCCTACGCCGAAACCTACCGCCGCTCGATCGCCGATCCGGAAGCCTTCTGGGCCGAACAGGCGGCGACGCTGCGCTGGTCGAAAAAATGGCAGCGGGTGCTTGACGCCGGCAGCTCGCCGTCGCGCCCGACCTGGCACTGGTTCGCCGGTGGCGAACTGAACACCTGCGACAACGCGCTCGACCGCTGGATCGACGAGGGCCGCGGCGAGCAGGCCGCGCTGATCTACGACAGCCCGCTGACCGGCACGCAGACCACGTTCAGCTATCGCCAGCTGCGCGATCGCGTCGCCCGGTTCGCCGGCGCCTTGCGCGCCAACGGCGTCGACACCGGCGACCGCGTCGTCATCTACATGCCGATGGTGCCGGAAGCGGCGATCGCGATGCTGGCCTGCGCGCGCATCGGCGCCGTGCACTCGGTGGTGTTCGGCGGCTTCGCCGCGCCGGAACTCGCCAAACGCATCGATGCCGCCGAGCCGGTGCTGATCGTGTCGGCGTCGTGCGGCATCGAGCCCGGCCGCATCGTCGAATACAAGCCCTTGCTCGATCAGGCGATCGAGCTGGCCACGCACAAGGTGCGGCGCACGATCATCCTGCAGCGTCCGCAAAGCCTCGCGGCGATGACGGCGGGTCGCGATGTCGACTGGCAGGACGCCGTCGCCGCCGCGCAACCGGCAGCGTGCGTGCCGGTCGCCGCCACCGATCCGCTGTACGTGCTGTATACCTCCGGCACCACGGGCAAGCCGAAAGGCGTGGTGCGCGACAACGGCGGTCATGCCGTGGCGATGCGCTACTCGATGGGCGCGGTCTACGACTGCGGTACCGGCGACGTGTTCTGGGCCGCCTCCGATGTCGGCTGGGTGGTCGGCCACTCGTACATCGTCTACGGCCCGCTGCTGGCCGGCTGCACGACCATCCTCTACGAAGGCAAGCCGGTCGGCACGCCGGACGCCGGCGCGTTCTGGCGCGTGATTTCGCAGCACAAGGTGAAAAGTTTCTTTACCGCACCGACCGCGTTTCGCGCGATCAAGAAGGAAGACCCGCGCGGCGAACTGCTGAAGCAGTACGACCTGTCGCAGTTCCGCACCTTGTACCTGGCCGGCGAACGCTGCGATCCGGACACCATCGACTGGGCGGCCGCACAGCTGCAGCGGCCGGTGATCGACAACTGGTGGCAGACCGAACTGGGCTGGCCGGCGATCGCCAATCCGCGCGGCATCGAAGCGCTGCCGGTGAAGGCCGGTTCGGCCAGCGTGCCGGTGCCCGGCTTCGATGTGCAGGTGCTCGACGCCGACGGCCAGGTCGCGGCGAAGGGCGAGATCGGCAATGTCGCGATCAAGCTGCCGTTGCCGCCGGGCACGCTGACGACGATGTGGAACAACGAGCAGGGCTACATCGACAACTACCTGACGCGCTATCCGGGCTACTACCTTGCCGGCGATGCCGGTTATGTCGACGACGACGGTTACTTCTGGGTGATGTCACGCATCGACGACATCATCAACGTCGCCGGTCATCGCCTGTCGACCGGCGCCATGGAAGAGGTGCTCGCCAGTCACCCGGACGTCGCCGAGTGCGCCGTGATCGGCGCTGCCGATGCGCTGAAAGGGCAGGTGCCGATCGGGCTGGTGGTGCTGAAGACCGGTGTCGGCAAGAGCCACGAGCAGATCGCCGGGGAACTGGTCGCGCGCATGCGCGAGCAGATCGGCGCCGTCGCCGCGCTCAAGCAGATCGCCGTCGTCGCACGCCTGCCGAAGACGCGTTCTGGCAAGGTCCTGCGCGCCACCATGCGCGCGATCGCCGACGGCAAGGACTACGCGATGCCGGCCACCATCGACGACCCGCAGGTGCTCGTCGAAATCGGCGCCGCGCTCCGCACGAAGCGCTGAACCCGGTGTTCGCGCCAGCGGCGCGATCAGGGTTTTGTTTCGATCGGCTGCCAGGCGTACTCGTCGCCGGCCTTGACGACATGGCCGATGCCCGGGAACGCGATGTGCGCGGCGGCAATCCACTCGCCGCTGCGGGCGGCGTCGGCGAGCACTTTCTCGCGTTGCGCTTCGGCTGCGGTCGGCGTGGTGTCGTACTGGATCGTCACTTTCGGATCGGCGAACTGCACGGCGGCGACGTGCAGCAGATCCCCCCAGACCAGCAGCGTCTTACCCTCGCTTTCGATCCGGTAGCTGCTGTGGCCGGCGGTGTGCCCCCTGGTGTCGACGGCGGTGATGCCGGGGTCCAGCGTCGCGCCGGCGGCGAACGGCTGCAGATGTCCTGCGGCGCGGTATGGCGCGAGTGCCGCCCTGGCGTCGGCGGACGCGGTTTTCGCGTCGTCGACCCAGAACTTCAGTTCGGCCGCCGACATCCGCAGCACGGCATTCGGAAACACCATCCTGCCGTCATGCGTGAGCCCGCCGAAATGATCCGGATGCAGATGCGTGATCAGGATCTCGTCGATCTGTGCGGGGTCGTAGCCGGCCGCGCGCAGATGTTCGAGCAGCTTGCCGGTCGTCGGTCCCATCGCGCCGCCGCTGCCGGTGTCGATCAGCACGCGCTTGCTGCCGGTATCGATCAGGAAGCCGTTGATCGAGGTCGGCACGGTGTCGCCGTAACCGGCGGCGCCGAGCAGTTGCTTGACGATGCCCGGCTGGTCCTCGATCAGCAGTTTCGGCGCCGGCATGTCGAAGCTGCCGTCGGCGAGCGCGGTGACCGTGAACTTGCCGAGCGGCAGGCGATAGAAGCCGGCCGCGGCCATGCTCGGCGCCTGCGTCCGAATCGCGGTCGGGCCTGCAGCGACGGTCGTCGCGCCACACAGGGCCAGCACGGCAGCGGCAAGGGCGAGGGAAAGGTGCGAGCGATGCATGGCGACCTCGTGGTTGGGGAAGAGGTCCGGAATGTTCGGCGATCGTGTAAGCGGCGTCGAGCCCTCCCGCGTCTGCATGACGACCTGCGCGGCGACCGTGCGACAATCCCGGCATGGATGGCAAACAGACATCGGTGTTCATCACCGGCGGCGGCTCCGGACTGGGTGCCGCGGTCGCGCGTGAACTGGCACGCGAAGGCCGGCGCGTCGGTCTCTGCGGCCGGCGCGCGGCGCCGCTCGAAAGCCTGGCCCGCGAACTTCGCGACGACGGTGCGCGCGTCGAAACCTATGCGCTCGATGTCAGCGACGCGCCGCAGCTGGAAGGCGCGCTGCGTGACTTCGCCCCCGATGCGCTGGTCTGCAGCGCCGCCATACTCGGCCGCGGCGCGATCTGGGACGAGCTGACGCCCGAGCGCTTTGCCGAGGTGATGGCGATCAACGTCGGCGGCACCTTCAACGCCTGCCGCGCCGCGATGCGCCAGTGGCGCGAAGCCGGCACGCCCGGCGACATCGTCAACGTGTCCTCGCTCGGCGGGCTGCGCGGCATGCAGCGCTTCAGCGGCTTCGGTGCGTATGCCACGTCCAAGCACGCGGTCGTCGGCCTCACCGAAGCCCTGGCGCTGGAAGGCAAGCCGTACGGCATTCGTGTCAATGCCATCGCGCCGGGCACGATGAAGACGGCGATGATCGAAGCGCTCGGCGTGGAAGCACGCACGCTGCCCGGCGACATCGCGCCGACCGTTTCCTTTCTGCTCGATCGCAAGCGCTCGGCGCCGATCACCGGCACCATCGTCGAGGTGCATTGCAATGACGACTGACAAACATCCCGTGGTCTATCTGACGCGGCGCGAGAGCTTCGCGGCCGCGCATCGCCTGTGGTCGGACGAACTCAGCGCAGAACAGAACCACGCGCTGTTCGGTCCCTGCGCACGCGAACACGGACACGGCCACAACTACGTGCTGGAACTGACGCTGCGCGGCGGCATCGATCCGAAGACCGGCGTGGTCGTCAACATCACCGAAATGCGCGACGCGATCCAGGAGCTGATCCTCGACCAGGTCGATCATCGCCATCTGAATCTCGACTCGCCGCTGTGCCGCGGCCTCAATCCGACCGTCGAGAATCTCGCCGTGCTGTTCTGGAACACCCTGCAGCCGCGCTTCGGCGCGCTGATGCACGAGCTGACGCTGCACGAGACCGACAAGAACTGGGCGAGCTACCGCGGCGAGTGAGGCGGCCGTATCGCATGATCGCCCGGCCGTCGGCTTGCTGCTCCGCAGCGCGTCCGGCGCTGCCGGGTTCGACCGCGGGCGGAGCGGCACCGGCCGGACCCTTACTGCATATGGCCGAAGTGACTGTGCGATCATTGGCGCCACACTGTTCCGCCGGAAGCGCGCAGCAGCTTCGTCGCGTAACCGCCCTCGTCTGCCTTCAGGCGCCGCCGGTCCGATATCGGACGCCGGGCGCCGGGCTGTACGCCACGATGTCCTGACCGCCGTCCGATACGGCTCTTTTACGAACATGCCCAAGATTGTCTTCATCCAGCCCGACGGCAGCAGCCAGACCGTCGAAGCGCCCGTCGGCCAGTCGCTGATGGAAGCGGCCACCAACAACTTCGTGCGCGGCATCGTCGGCGAATGCGGCGGTTCATGCTCCTGCGCGACCTGCCACCTGTACATCGACGAGGCCTGGTACGCGAAGCTGCCGCCGCGTGATGAAATGGAAGAAGCGATGATCGAGGGCGCGATCGATCCCGGCCCGACCAGCCGCCTCGGCTGCCAGGTACTGGTCAAGGACGAACTCGACGGCATCGTCGCGCACGTGCCCAAGGCGCAGTTCTGAACTCCTGCACGGACATCACGTCATGCAACTGAGCCTGCCGCGCGTGCCGCTTGCCGCGCCTGCGCTGGACGCCGTCGGCCGCTGTCTGTGGACCAGCGTGCGGGTGCCGGATGACCTCACCGCCGTGACGCGCGTCGATCGCGCCGCGGAAGTCGATCCGCGCGAGGCCGACATGAGCGTCGCCGGCCGCGAACGGATCTGGGCCGCGGTCGAACACCTTTTCCGCGGTGGCGTGCATCCCGCGATCACGATGGAAATCCGCCGGCGCGGCAAGATCGTGCTCAAGCGCTCGATCGGCTGTGTGCACGGCAACCTGCCGGGCGACACCGAAACGCCGGTGGTGATCACGCCGGATTCGCCGGTCAGCCTGTTCTCGGCGTCCAAATCGATTTCCTCGCTGCTGATCCACAAGCTCGTCGACGACGGTGTGCTGTCGCTCGACGATCGCGTTGTCGACTACATTCCGGAGTTCGCCCCGCACGGCAAGGACCGCATCACGATCCGCGGTCTGCTCGCGCATCGCGCCGGCATCCCCGACGTGCCGCACGTCGAGCCGACGCCGCAACTGCTGCACGAGTGGGACCGCATCATCGAACTGCTGTGCGCCGCCAAGCCCTTCGATCCGGATTTCAGCAAGCAGGCCTATCACGCGCTGACGGCCGGTTTCATCATCGGCGAAATCGTGCGTCGCGCCAGCGGCCGCGAACTGCCGGACGTGCTGCATGACTGGATCGCCAGGCCGCTGAAGCTGCGCTACATGACCTTCGGCCTGGCGCCCGAGCTGCGCCATCTGGCGCCGGTCAATGCCCGCACCGGACCCCGGCCGTTCTGGCCGGCCAACCAGTACATCAAGCGCGTGGTCGGCGTGCCGATGCAGGCCGCCGTGCGCGCGTCCAACGACGAGGCCTTCCTGTCGCAGGTCGTGCCGGCCGGCAACATCTACGCGAGCGCCGACGACAGCTGTCGCGTGTTCCAGATGCTGCTCAACGGCGGCGAACTCGACGGCGTGCGCATCTTCAAGCCGGAAACCGTGGCGGACGCGATCCGGCCCGTCGGGCCGTTGCAGCTCGATCGCAAACTTCTGCTGCCGATGCGCTACTCGCCGGGTTTCATGCTCGGCCAGAACCCGGTCGGCCTGTACGGCCCGGGCTCCGGCGCCGCGTTCGGCCACCTCGGCTTTCTGACCGTCCTGTGCTGGGCCGATCCGGCGCGCGATATCTCCGTGTCGCTGCTCAACACCGGCAAGGCGCTCGCGCCGGCCGCATTCACGCGCATCATCGGCGTGCTGCTGGCCGTTGCCGACGCCTGTCCGCGCGTCGCCTGACCGTTTCCGACGCGCAATGAAAAACGCCGATGGTCGCAAGACCATCGGCGTTCGTGAACCGCGGCTGCGGTTCGGACTTGCTTACTGTCCGCCGTTGTCCGGCGCCACGTCCGTGGCCGGGGCCTCGGTCGTGTCGGCCGCCGGGGCACTGGTGTCGGCCGGGACGTCGGTCATGTCAGCCGGTGCGCCGCTGTCGGCCGGCGCGGCGTCGGTGGCCGGTGCCGTCGTGTCGTCGACCGGCGCCAGATCCGGTGCCGCGCTGCTGTCGGCCGGCGCGCTGCCAGCGTCGACAGTTCCGGAATCGACTGGCGCCACCGAAACCGGGTCGGTCGCGTCGGTCACCTTCAACTCGACGCGACGATTGAGCTCGCGGCCCTCGTCGGTGTTGTTGTCGGCGACCGGCGAGGCCTCGCCGAAGCCGGCCGTGGTGATGCGATCGTCGGCAATGCCGCGGCCGACCAGATAGTCCTTGACCGATACCGCGCGGTGCTGGGACAGGTTCTGGTTGTAGGCGTCGCTGCCCTTGCTGTCGGTGTAGCCGTCCAGTTCGATCTTGATGTCGGCGCGCTTCTGCAGCGCGTCGGCCACCTGATCAAGCAGGGTCTTGGCATTGACCGTCAGCCGCGACTTGTCGAACTCGAAGTTGACGCCGCGCAGCACCAGCGTGTCGCCCAGCTTGCAACCGTCGAAGTTCGGCGCCGTGCCGTCCGTCGGCACCACGCAAGGCGGCGGCGGTGGCGGTGGCGGCGGCGGTGCCTGCACGACCGGCACCACGGCGACCGGTTCCGGCGGCGGCGGTGGCGGCGGCGCTTCTTCGCCACCGAACGAATAGCGCAGTCCGAACTGCACCGAATTCGAGCGGTAGCGCGCGCGCGAGTAGGTCGTCGGATCGTCGTCCAGCAGATTGAAATGACCGCGATCGGTCTGCAGGAAACGGTAATCCAGCGACGCGGTGATGTGCTTGGTGAAGTCGAACGCGAAACCGGCACCGGCCTGCCACGCGAACATGACGTCGAACTGGCTGCGCAGCTCGTTCGTGTTGTAGCGGCCGTCGTTCAGCGCAACACGCGCCGCACCGGCGCCGGCGCCGATGTACGGATGGATCTGCGACGAGATCGGCAGCTGATACCAGAGGTTGAGCATCGCGGTGTCGACCATGCCGTAGCCGCTGACATCGGTGGTGTCGACCGTCCGGGTGCTCAACAGCGTCGGTGTGGTCAGTTCCAGGCGCTGGAACGAATTGCGGCGATGCGTGATCGACAGTTCCGGGCGGAAGCCGTCGTCGAAGCTGTAGCCCGCCGTCAGGCCGCCGAGCCAGCCGTTCGAATATTCGACCGTGCCGTAACGGCTGCCGTCGGCCGTGCGCGGGAAGCCGTAGGCATACAGGCTCTGGTTGTCGACCAGATTGAGGCCGCCTTCCAGGCCGATGTACGGGCCGGCACCGGCGTGCGCTGCGAGCGGGCACGCGCCAGCCGCGGCGAGCAGCAGAAACCGACCCAGCGGTTTGTGCGGGGTAAGTGACATGTCTCCCTCCTTACGTGAAATTGTTGTGCCCCGAGCGGCAGGGGTCGTGCGCAAAGCGGCGCTAGCATAAAGAAACTTGCCGACGCTCGCGCGTGCCAACGCACGAATGCGGCGCTCACGGCCCTCGTCGGTTCCACCTCGACGCCCTGCCGGATGTTGCCGTGACGCGCTTTGCGTCGTCGCAGCGCGACGGCGGCATGACTTCAGTCATGGAATTTCGCGAGCCGTCTGCGGGCCGCCCGCAGCAGCGCCCGCGAATACAGCTTGTGGAAGCCGAGCAGCGCGGCAAAGGTCGGCCCGAGGCCGCTACGCCCGGCGCGTGAGCGGCCGGGCACCACGGCCGAGCCGAAGTACAGCCGGGTCGTGCCGCCCTGCGGCCGCACCATCAGCCAGGACTTCGTGCGTCCGGCGGCCAGCAGCAATTGATCGGGGCTGCGCGCCTCGACTTGCCAGGCGGCAAAGCGATTGCGCTCCGCCCTCGCGAGCGCCCGGGCTTCGTCGTCGCTGGACGGTGCCGCCGCGAGCCAGCGCAGCAGCCGGCGTTCCAGCTTGAACAGCGCGGTCGTATAGAAAGCCTCGACGTATTCGGCCTGCGAGATCGTGCCGGGTATCCGTGTCGTGTAGCAGTCCGTGTAATGGCCTTGCCGGCGGCAGGCATCGAGCAGCGAAGCCTGCGGGACCTCGCACACCGAGATCGCGGCGGCGGTGCTCATCGTGTCAGGGATGCCTGATAGGCCTCGAGCGCCGGCAGGAACGCCCGCCGCCGCGCTAGGCTTTCCTGCGGCCAGTACTGTTCGCGATCGTAGTATTCGGGAACGCTCGGCACCTGCGGCGGCAGGATCACCCAGGGCTGCTTGGATTGCGTGAAGATATGGATGTCCGGCTGCAGCGCATCCGGTTGGTCGAGCGTGCCGACGCGGACGAAGCGAATCAGCGGCCCGCCGCCCGCGTAGTGGCTCCAGACCGCGACGCGACAGCTCGGACAGCGCGCGATGTCCTGCCCCTTGCCGCTGTTCGACGGCGTGTGCACCACTTCCGGTGCCACGCCGAGATTCGTCACCCGGTCCGCCTCGATCATCGCGTTCAGCGCAAACGAAGCGCCGGACTCGCGCTGGCACCAGCGGCAGTGACAACAGTGCACGAACAAGGGGGCGCTCTCCATGCGGTAGCGCACGGCCTTGCAGTCACAACCGCCTTCGAGCGGAAAGCCGGACTCGGTGCTCATGTGGCAAAACCCTCCGGATCGATGCAGGACAATGAACGATGGTCCGCTGGCTTGACGGGGGACACTGCGCCCGTTCGGGAACGTGCGGCGGATCATGATCCCATCCGCCCCGGCCCGCCATCAATCGATCGCGGTCGTGGCAATCCGGGGCGATGTCTGCAGGGCGCTGTTGCCGGGTTGCGTCGACGTCCGCGCCGGTGTCGCCATGACCTCGTCGGCCCGTTCTAGGCCCGACGGCCGCCGCCGCGCTCCTGCCCGAGCCGCATGAGCAGGTAAACCGACAGGCCCGCGGCCACACCCGGAACCACGCCGAGTACCAGCGCGATCCAGCCGTGGCGAATGCCCTTCGCCCTGGCTTCGAACGAGACCCACACCGCCAGCAGGCACCAGCACGCCACCGTGTCGAGCGAATACCCCGAAGCAAACGGATTGACGAAACCCGCCGCAAAGGCGCCGATCACGTCCGGATCATGAACCAGCGGCGGCACCACGATCACGAAAAACGCCAGCGTGAACAGCGCGCCGATGACGGCGACCAAAGCGCGGAAAAGTGCAGTGCTCATGATGTTCAATTCCTGCGGAAGCTACGAGCGTGACGATCGAGGGCGCATCACGGCGCCGATGACGCGCGACGCGGCATCATCCCAGAATGCAAGCGATGATCGGACATCGTGCGCTCACGCGCTGAAGCCAGAGCGCGCACGTCTTGACACGGGGCTCGACAGGCTCGAAAACGAAACCCTTTCATCCTTGCTGTCTCGGCCACCGGCCCATTCGCGGCGTTTCGCGGTGAGGTGCCCGGGCGTCCGGTCGCCAGATCGCGGGTCGTGCCGAAATCATGTCGATCGCGCTTTTCGCCTGGTCGCCTTTCTGGCGGTTCGAGCGGGTGCGCCCGGGCTCCCGGGGCGTGATGCGTTCGCTTTCCCGCGCGTCGCGGCCGTGGCCGACGCGGCAATGCCGGCTGCGCGCTCCAGTTCTTCCAGCGATTCGATCGAGTAGACGGCGAGGCGTTGCAGCGAGGGCAGGGCGTCGCGGCAGCCGGTGAAGCCGAGCGCGAGCTTGTCGTGATAGCCGACGATGGTGACGTTGAGGGCGTAGCCGTCGAACAGCACCGAGATCGGGTACATCGCCTCGAGTTCGGCGCCGGCGATGTAGAGCGGCTCCTTCGATGCGACGACGTTGGACACGACGAAGTTGAAGATCGGCGGCAGGTGCGAGAGCACGCGGCCGAGCTGGCCGAGAATCAGCGGCGACAGGCCCAGCAGCGTGAACTGGCCGAGCGCCTCCGGCGACATGCTCTTGAGCTGCTCCTTGGTGCGCTGGGTGACGGCGCGCACCACGCGCAGGCGCGCCAGCGGATCTTCGTGCTGGGTTTCCAGCGGCACGACGAAACCGGCGACGGCATTGCCGGGCTTGCCGTCGGCGCGTGGCAGGCCGACCGGCACCGAGGCGATCAGCGCGGTCTTCGGCAGGCCGCCGAGTTCGAGCAGGTAGCGACGCACGGCGCCGGCGATCAAGGCCAGCGAGACATCGTTGACGGTGGTGCCGGTGCTCGCGCTGAGCGCCTTGATGCGGCTCAGTTCGAACAGCTGCGTGGCGAGCCGGCGCTGCGGCGTGATCGCGACATTGAGCGGCGTGGCCGGCGTCGCGAACGCGGAGAGGATGCCGCCCTCCGGGTTGTCGCGCTTGCGCGCCATGCGGCGCAGGGTGCCGGCCAGCTCGCCGGCTGCGCGGGTCTGCGTGCGCACGCTGGCCAGTGTTTTGCGGAAGCGGCTCGCGGCGGCCTTGCGGTCGGCTTCGTCGGCGGCATCATGCTCCTGCGGCGGCAATGCCCACAGCGCGGGTGGATCGAGCAGGCTCGGGTCCTTGCTCAGCCAGCGGCGCACGAACTTGAGCGCGCCCATGCCGTCGACGGCGCTGTGGTGGACCTTGAAGAAGAACGCGAAGCGACGGTTCTCCAGGCCTTCGATCAGCGTGATCTCCCAGGGTGGACGATGCAGGTCCAGCGGGTGTGAATGCAGCCGCGCGACCAGCACGCCGAGTTCGCGCTCGCCGCCGGGATACGGCAGCGCGGCGTGGCGCAGGTGGTAGTCGATGTCGATGTTGGTCGCCGTTTCCCAGGCCGGCGACAGCTTGGGCATGCGCTTGGGCACCAGGCGCTGGTTGAACGGCGCGGTGGTCGGCAGTTGCGCGCGCTGCTGCGCGAACAGGGCGCGCAGGAAATCGGGCGGTGCATTGTCGGGCAGACGGAACGTCAGCAGGCCGCCGACGTGCATCGGCGTGCGCGGCGATTCCATCTGCAGGAACGCGGCATCGATCGGATTCAGGTGCTGCATGACATCCCCCGTTCTGTTTGTCGTTCGCTCTGTCATCGGCGATTCCGTCTGCGCAGAAATCGCGCATTGCCGTGATGATGCGCGAGCGCCATGCGAGTTGGCTAATCATTTCGGGTGAGGCTCCAGCGACGCTCTGCCCATACGTTAGCGAAGTGGGTACCTAGAAGATTCTTGGGAGGAGCGCCGATGCCAAATCGGGCCGGGAGAACGATGAAGAAAATGACTGCGCGCCATCTGGCGGGAGGACTTTGTGCGATGGCGGCGGCGGTGGCCTTGCAGGCCCGCGCCGGTTCGTTCGAGATCAGCGATGACACCTCGCTGGATTTCAAGGCGACCGCAAACTACGGCCTCGCGATCCGCACCCGCGACCCGGACCAGCGGCTGATCAATGCACCGGTCGAGGAGTTCCAGTCCTACCTGTTTCCGGATACGCCGCCCGACCAGCCGACGCAGGTGTTCCGCTTCGAGCGTCAGGGCCTGTCGCAGTCGATCAACTCGGATGACGGCGATCGCAACTTCAAGAAGGGCGCACTGATCCACAACCGTCTCAGCATCTACGGCGAGCTGCAGCTGCATCACCAGGATTTCGGTGCGGTGCTCAGCGGCTCGGCGTTCTACGACGATGTCTATCATCACCAGAACGACAACGATGCGCCGAACACCGTGAACAAGCTCGGCCCGGACGGCATGACCACGCCGGACCCGGATTACCGCAAGTTCACCAGCGAGACACGCTTCCGTGACGGCCAGCGTGCGCGCCTGCTCGAGGCCTACATCTACGGCACCTGGTATGTCGGCGACGAAGGCAGCATCAACCTGCGTCTCGGCCAGCAGCTCGTGGCCTGGGGCGAAAGCCTGTTCCTGTCCGGCGTCGCCAGCGCGCAGAGCCAGGCCGATGCCACCAAGGCCTTCGTGCCCGGCACGGAAATCAAGGACATCCTGCTGCCGACCAATCAGGTCGCGCTGAACGCGGCGATCACCAATGACATCACGGTGCTCGGCTACTACAAGCTCGATTTCCGGCCGAACGAAATCTTCCCGGTGGGCGACTACTTCTCGCCGGCGGATGTCGTCGGTCCGGGCGCGCGCTTCGTCTACGGTTCGGCCAATCCGCTGTACGGCGGTCCGGGCAGCTGCCAGGGCCTGCTGACCAACTTCCATATCGGCAGCGTCTCGACACCGGCGACGCCGGCGCTCGAGAACACGGTCTGCAACGTGATCCTCGCACCGGTCGGCGCCCTGACCGATGCGCCGCCGTACATCTACACGTACCGCGGCAAGGACATCAATCCGAGCACCTACGGACAATGGGGCGTGGGCCTCAAGTATCAGCTCACGTCAATCACCAACGTCGCGCTCTACCATCTGCGCTACAACGATCCGAACCCGTCCGTGCGCCTGAACGTCGGCTACGCGCCGTTCGGCTATGTTGCGGGTCAGCCGGTCACGACGCAGATCATCAATCAGCTGGTGCCGGTCACCTACAACGTCGAGTACTTCGGCGGCATCGATCTGACCTCGCTGGCGTACACGACGGTGATCGGCGGCATCAACGTCGCCGGCGAGTTCAACTATCGCCATGGCGCGTCGACGCCGATCGAGACGGTGATCTCGGGGCACCTGAGCCCCGTCTACACGCGCGGCAACATCAGCCAGGTGCTGATGTCGGGCCTGTACGTCACCAATCCGCGTCTGTTCTTCGACGATCTCGCAGTCGTCGGTGAAGTCGGCTACCTGCACGTGAATGGCGTCGAGCACGTCGATTCGTCGCCGGGCATCGAAGTCGTCGACAACGGCGACAAGCTGTTCTACAACCGCAACTCCTACGGCGGCAACCTGCTGATGATTCCGACGGCGCACAACATCCTGCCGGCCTGGGATCTGAGCATGCCGGTGACCTTCGCGTACCTGAAGGGCAACCCGGCCATGGCGGGTGCGTTCGGCGCGCTGTACGGCGACGGCGACATGCGCGCCAGCCTCGGCATCAGCATGACCTATCTGGAGAACACCGAGATCGGCGTCAGCTACAACTGGTTCTTCGGCAATCCGGCCAAGACCATCAAGGACAGCACGCTGGCCGCCAACCCGTATGCGGACCGTGACTACGCGACGCTCAACGTCAAATACAACTTCTAGTTCCCGATTAGCCCGGCGCAGGTGCGTCGGGTCTGGTCTGCGCGGTAGGCCTCCTCCCGCCGCGCAGACGCTTTTCGCGGCAACGATTTGCAAACGGTAGATCGATGACGGCCCAGGCTTTTGACCCGACGGAATTCCGCAAGGCGCTCGGCACGTTCGCGACCGGTGTCACCATCATCACCGCGCGCGCGGCCGACGGGACGCCGATCGGTCTCACCGCCAACAGTTTCAACTCGGTTTCGCTAACGCCGCCGCTGGTGCTGTGGAGCCTTGCCAACACCTCCGCCAGCCTCGATGTGTTCCGCGCCGCCGAGTACTGGGCGGTGCATGTGCTGGCCACCGATCAGGAAGAACTGTCGGCGCGCTTCGCCAGGCGCGGCATCGACAAGTTCGCCGGTCTCGACATCGAAACCGGGCACGGCAACACGCCCCTGCTGCGCGGCTGTACCGCGCGCTTCCAGTGCCGCACGGCGTTCCAGTACGAGGGCGGCGATCATCAGATCTTCGTCGGCGAAGTGCTGGGCTTCGATCGCGCCGAAAGCGCCCCGCTGGTGTTCCACGGCGGCCGTTACGCACACGCGACGCGCCGCGATGCGCCCGACGTGAAACCGCGCGCCGCGCATCTGGCCGGCAGTTTCTCGGAAGACTTTCTCGGCTACCTGCTCGGCCGCAGCCACTTCCGCTTCTTTGCCGAGCTGCGCGACGCGCTCGACGCCGAAGGCATCAACGACATGGAGTTCTACGTCCTGTCGACGCTGACCCTGAAGCCGGTGCTGACCGCGCAGGAACTCGCCGAAGGCATGGCCGGCGTGCTGGACGACCGCCGCAAGCAGGCGCTCGATTCGCTGGTCGCGCGCACGCTCGCCGCGGCCCGCAATCGCGACGGCGTCGCCTACGAGCTGACCGAGCACGGCCGCGATGTCGCGCTGCGCCTGATCTCGCGCGCCAAGGCGCTGGAGTCGCAGGTGCTCGAACGTCTGGGCCCGGACGCGCCGGTGCTGAAGTCGCTGCTCAATCGCCTGCTCGCCGAGATCGATCCGACCGCCGCCGCGATCTGGCAGGACCCGGCCGCCCAGAGAGCCGCCGAATAAGTCCGTCATCGCGGGGCCGCCAGCGGCCGCGGCGATCCGGATGCACCGTTTGCGCAGGGAGGCCGCCGGATTGCATCGTCGCCTTCGGCTTTCTGCCGTGACGAAGCCGGTCCTTGTTCAGACCGTCACCGGTCTGGCTGCTTCAGTCCCGGTGCTCGCGGCGCCGCAAGCGCCGGCAGCGAAATATCGGCTGCTGCACGCAGTCGGAAAGACGGATTCTCAGAACATCTGATACTGGCTGGTCGGCAGCACGTCGATCGAGTCCATGTCGATGAAGCGATGCACGCTTTCCATCATCCGGTCGAGATTGCGTTTGAACTTCGCTTCGTCGCCGACCGCATCGAAGAACACGTAAGGATCGTTCATCGCTTCCGGCGGGAAGCATTCCTCGACGAAGGCCTCCAGCGCCGGCGCGCGGTCGCGCAGTGGCTGCACGACGACGTTCTGGATGTACTCGAAGTTCGACTGCGTCTCGATGCCGACGATGGTGTGCGTGTTGTGCCAGACGTCCAGCCATTGCGCATGGCTGAGGCGCGCCGGCCGACGCAGGATCGCCATTTGCGCGAAGCCGTAGGTGCGCAGGCCGGGCGTCGGCGGATGTGCGCGATTGACGATGGCCGCCGATTCGGTGACCAGGTAGCCGGCGTAGCTGGCGACATTGGCGCGGATCGCTGCGTCGATGTCCTGACGCAGGAAGCCGATCGCGCTGTCCACCCAGACCTGCGCAAAGGCGTCCGGCTGCACATTGAACGCCTTCTGGCGCAGGCCGGCCGCCGCGCCGACGTCGGCGTCGTCGAGATTGAGACGCACGCTGCGCGCGCCGGCCCGCTGCAGTGCCGGCGCCAGCTGTTCACGGAGCTGCGCGGCATGGGCCGCCCGGTCTTGCTGCGGATCGCGCCACAGCAGATAGATGATCTTTTCCATGCTGCCTGTATATCGCATCGCCGCCGCGGCCGGAGTGGCCGCGGCGGCATACGGCGGAAAATCAGGGCATGAACGCGCCGCCGTTGGCGTCGAGCGCCGCGCCGGTGACCGCCGCCGCGTAGTCGGACACCATGAACAGCGCCGCCTTGGCGCAGTCGTCGTCGGTGGGAATGTGGCCGAGCGGAATGTCGGCGGCGATCTGCGCCTTCAGCGTCTCGACCGGGATCTTGTGTTCCTGCGCCTGCCAGTTGACGTAGCCCTCGACCGGCGCGCCCCACATCCAGCCCATGTGCACGGAATTGACGCGGATGCCCTTGGGGCCGAGTTCCTTGGCCAGCCATTTCACCGAATTGCCGAGCGCCGCCTTCGAGGCCGCGTAACCGGCTTCGCCGAGCGGCGGAATCTTGCGCGCGGCCATGGTGTTGATCATGACGATCGCACCGCCGCGGCCGATGTGCGGCACGGTCGCCTGTGTCAGGCGCAGGGTGCCGAGCAGATTGGTTTCCAGCGTGTCGCGCCAGCTGTCGAGATTCGCGGTCGAGGCGTAATCCATGTCGCCGTGCACGAAGGCGCTGTTGACGAGCGCGTCGACCTTGCCGAAGCGCTTCGCCGCCGCTGCCGCCAGCGCGTCGCACTGCTCCCGGCTGGTGATGTCGCAGGTCTGCTTGAGAATCTCGGTCTTGCCCCCCAGCGCCTTGATGCGTGCCTCGGCATCGTCGAGCTTGTCCTGCGAACGCGCCGCGACGACGACGCCCTTGGCGCCCTCGCGTGCCGCTTCGACCGCAAGCTTCACACCCAGGCCCGGGCCGATGCCGGAAACGATGACGATCTTGTCCTTCAGCAACATGGATGACTCCTCGGTTCGTAATGTCGTGGTGATGCGCAATGCGTGCTGCCAGATCCTTGCGGGGTGATGGCGCTCTTCGAGCGCGCCCACCTCACCCCAACCCTCTCCGCCCGGGCGGAGAGGGAGTGACCGGGTCACAGACCCCAACCTCTACCGGCGGCCCATCATTGCCCTTCGGCCTTCCGGGCCAAGGAGCCAGGGGAGGTGGGCGCCTCCGCAAGTCGAACCCCGCTCGACCGACCCGTCTCTCCCACCAACCTCTCCGCACGGGTGGAGAGGAGGTGACGTTGGATCACGGACCCAGACTTCCGCCAGTCCATCATTTCCCCTCTGCCCTCCGGGCGGAGGGGCCAGGGGAGGTGGGTGCCTTTGCAAGCCGACCGCTCTCGAACGCTCCAACTTATCCAAAACCACCGACTCCAAAGGCGGAGCGGGAATCGATCCGGATTCACCACTGCGTGCGTTGGCGAACTGCTGCTCGCTCCTCAGGCCGTGCTGGCCGCGACTTCGACGTAGTGCGCGCGGTAGTCGGCAAAATCGCGGCGCAGCTGTTCGTCGGAGAGCCCGAACTGCGGGGCGGTGTAGTTGTGGCCGCCCTGGTGCGTCTTCTCGTCGGCCGCCAGCCAGGTCCGCATCGCCAGCTCGGCGTCGGCGGGCAAGGGCAGATCGAGCCAGCGATAGATGTCGTGCACGACGTCCATCGGGCGCTTGACGGTGTCGCGGAATTGCACGTCGAGGAACTGCGCGGGCATGCGTTCGCGGACGCGGGTGGCGTGCGTCAGTGCGCGCTGCATCAGCTCGCTCCACTCGTGGCCGGCGCGTTCGGCGCTGGCTTGATCGCTGTAGATGCACCACAGGGTGTGAATGAAACTGGCGATCGACGGAATGCTCTGCAGCGGATCGCGATGCGTGATGATGACTTTGGCACCCGGAAACACCTTGAGCAGGATGTCCATGCGCAGCAGATGATGCGGCGCTTTCAGCACCCAGCGTTCGGCGGTGACGCCGCGCTGGCGCTTCTGCCACTGCAGGAACTGCAGGCCGCGACGCAGGAAGCGATAGACGACGGTCTGGTCCTGCGCGTCGAGCCAGCGCATGTAGCTCGGCACGTCGGCATAGGCGTTGTAGGCGGACATGAACGTGTGCTCGGTCAGCATCACCTCCTCGTCGGCTTCGTCGGCATACATCGGATGCATGGCCGCAAGCTTCGGCATCGCGGTGGTCATCAGATCGCACATCGCGCGGCCTTCCCTGATGCGCGCATTCGGTTCGGTCAGCGTTTCGCTGGCGAACGGCACCGGAAACTGCGATTCCCAGAACGACATCCAGTAGAAGCGCGGATCACGCGACAGCAGGCGATGCAGCTTGGTCGTGCCGGTGCGCGGCACGCCGACGATAACGATCGGCGCCGCGATCTGTTCGTCGGCGATCTCCGGGTGCTTCGCGAAGTAGTCTTCGATGCGCAGGCGGTTGCCGAGCTGCGTGACGATCTTCTGCCGCATCAGATAGCGGCCGGTGTCGGTCAGCCTGGCGTCGCTGTCCAGCGCCGCGCAGAGCTTTTCGAGGCCTGGGCGCACATCGGGGGTGCCGAAATCGACGAGCCCGTCATTGGCGGCGCGCGCTTCGGCGATCAGTTCATCGGCGATGAAAGTGTTCTGTGTCATGCCGCGAGGGCTCCTGCGAGCAGCGGACCGAGCTGATCGTGTTTGACGAGCCGGGTGCTCGGATGCACGTGTTCGCTGGCGCCGACCCAGCGCATGCACATCGTGCCGCGCTCGTGGCCGGCGGTCTCCAGCCAGTTGGCGACACCCGGATCGCGATGCGAGAGCACGATCGTGCAGGAGCCGTCCGCCGCGATCCGCGCGCTGTGCTTGTTGACGTGAATGTCGTGGTATCGGTAGTCGAGCGACTCCATCCACCAGTTGTTGATCTGCAGGTTCCAGAAGCGGCAATCGGGAATGCGCGGAATGCGGATCACCAGCGCCTCGTCCGGCGCCAGCTTCCAGGCGGCGTGGTAGTAGAAGATGTTCGGATCACCGCCGGTGGCCTGGCAGACCGCCTGATCGGCGGGCGGCAGCTTGTTCTCGTTCGGCAGATAACCCTGCGCCCAGTTTGCGAACACGGTCGCCGTGCCTTCGACGAAGCGCGCGGTATTGGCGAGGCCCGCAGCCAGCCGTTCGGCCGACAGCGGCGCCGGCTGCGCATCGCTGCCATCGCGCGAGATTGCCAGGATCGCCGGGCTTTCCGACTTGCGGTCGAGGAAGGTCTGGCGAACGATCACCGCGTTGCTGGCGCTTTCCATCGGCAGCCAGTTGCCGTGCGCCGGCTTGTGGCGGCTGACGCGGACTTCGAAATTGCCGTCGGCATCGAGCTGCAGATCCTTGACGTCGATGAAGCCGGTCGGTTCCATCTTGCCGTCGGTTTCGTAGCCGCCTTTCTGGGTACCGATGCTCAGGTACGAGACCGTGCCGCGATTGCCGCGGATCACGTAGTCGTTGTCGCCCTTGACCTTGGCGAACGCGTAGAGATTGTCCGGGTTGTCGGCGCCGATCTTGCCGGTCTCGTGCGAGGGCAGGAAGAAGCCGGGAAAGTCCGGGTCGGCGAATTCCAGATGCATCTCCAGGCCGATGCGCAGCAGGCGCGTCAGATAGCGCCAGCCTTCGGCGCGATCGAGCGGACTGCTGGCCGCTTCCGGTCGGAGAATCTGCTGGCCGGCACGCTTGAGCGTGTCGCAGAACTGATCCCAGACCGCACCGCTGACGACGTCGTGTTCAGCACTCATCGCGCCGTTCTCCTCGTTCGTTCTTGATGAGCGAACGACAGTAGGCGCGGCCGCAGAACGCGGCTTCATCTGTTTGAACTAGTGCCTGTCGGGGCGGGGGCGGCCTTGCGGCGGCGGCGGGTGAGTGCCTGGCTCGTCTCGATGGCGACGTGACTTGATCCGGCCCTTATTTGCCTTGCGAGGCGACGGGCTTCTCTCTGCTTCTGAAAAGATCGGCGTCGGCAGGCGCCGCCGGTTCCGCAAGCGGGGCGGCGCCGGCTCACACCCAGCGGCGGGCCCAGCTGCGCAGGGTCTTCACGCGTTCCAGCAGGCCGACATTGACCGTCGCGGTGCCGGGCGGCGGTTCGGGGGTCTGCTCGACTTCGTAGCGCCGTGTCAGCTCGGGGCTTTGCGCGAGGCGCTGGTGCTGTTTCTGCGCCGAATTGACGGCGATCTTGCACTGGCTGTCGTGGATCGGCTTGGTGATGAAGCGATAGATCTGACCCTGGTTGATCAGTTCGATTGCACTGCCGGCGTCGGCCCGTTCGGTGAGGATCACCGACACCAGTTCCGGCCGATGCTGCTTGAGCGTGCCGATCAGGCTGACGACGGCATTGTCCTTGACGCGCGTATCGGAAATCACGACGCCGATCGCCTCTTTCTCCAGATGCGTGACGGCGGCGTCCATCGAGGTTGCGCCGAACACACGGAAGTCGCCGCCGAGGATGGCCTGGATTTTCGGTGGCACGGCCGGATCGTCGTCGAGCACCAGCACGCCGGGCGTGCCGCTGGCGCTGTCGGCGGCCATCGCCGCGACGGCGTTCGGATCGCCGGCCCTGGCGGCCACCGCCTGCGTGGCGCGTGCCGCGCTGACGGCGCGCGCGACGGTGGTCGTCAGATCGTCGTTCGACCACGGCTTGTTGATGAAACGGAAGATCTCGCCTTCGTTGATCGAACCGATGATCGCATTCAGGTCCGAGTAGCCGGTCAGCAGGATGCGCATCGCATTGGGATTCAGCTCGCGTGCGGTGCGCAGCATTTCGATGCCGGTCATGCCCGGCATGCGCTGGTCGCTGACGATGACGTCGACCGGCTGCGACTTCAGCAGTTCCAGCGCGGCGGCGCCACTTTCCGCGAAGAACACCTCGTAGCGGGCGCGGAACAGGATGCGCATCGTCGTCAGCACGCGTGGCTCGTCATCGACGAACAGGACGCGGGCTTTGGCGGCTGGAGCTTCAGTCATGATGTCGGTCACTCGGTGCGTCAGGTTCAGGCGGCGACGGCGACGGCGACGGCGACGTCGTCGGGGGGACTGCTTTCGGCAACGGTCCCGGACTTGCGATTCTGGCGCAAGGGCAGGCGGATCGTAAACGCACTGCCCTTGCCGGGTGCCGAGCGCACTTCGATGCTGCCGCCATGATCTTCGATGATGCGGAACACGATCGACAAGCCGAGGCCCGTGCCCTTGCCAACCGGCTTGGTGGTGAAGAACGGCTCGAAGATGCGTGCCCGCACGTCTTCGCTCATGCCGATGCCGTTGTCGAGAATGCGGATCGCGACGCCGTCGGCCTCGGCCTGCGTGTGCAGGTAGATGCGGCCGCTGTTCTCGATCGCCTGGCCGGCGTTGGTGATCAGATTGAGGAAGATCTGGTTGAGCTGCGACGGTGAGCACTCGATCTGCGGCAGTTCTCCGTACTGGCGCACGACCTCGACACGCCCCTTGAGCTGGTTGTGGCAGATCTTCAACGCCGCGTCGAGGCCGTCGTTGACGTTGAACAGATCGCTGCGCGAGCGGTCGACGCGCGAGAAGTCCTTGAGGCTGCCGACCAGTTCGGCGATCTGCGACAGACCGTGATCGGTATCCGCCAGCAGGCCGTCGAGATCGCCGGCCAGCTCCTCGGCGTTGATCGATTCGCCAAGCGCCTGCGCCGCGCTCAGCGCATGCGCGACGTCTTCTTCCCGTGCTTCTTCGCTGGTCAGCAGGTGCAGCGCCTTGCTCTGCGCGCCGCACAGCTGGCGGATGTCGGCGAGCGAGGTGCGCACGATGTCGGCATTGCTGCGCGCATACCCGAGCGGCGTGTTGATCTCGTGTGCGACGCCCGCGACCATCTGGCCGAGCGACGCCATCTTCTCCGATTGCACCAGCTGTGCCTGTGAAGCCTGCAGATCGTTGAGGGCCGCGGACAGGTCATGCGTGCGCGCTTCGACCTGTTCTTCCAGATGTTCGTTGGCGTGCAGCAGGTCGGCATGGGCGCGGTCGAGTTCGCTGAAGCTGCGGCGCAGGCGCAGGCCCAGCCAGCCGAGAATCAGCAGCAGGATCGCCGCATAGGCGCCGAGGTACAGACGGTACTGATTGATGACCGCGAGCTGCTTTTCGTACCAGCCCAGATACGCCTGCTCGACCGCCTGCAACTGTTCGCCGGTCGGCCGGTTGAGGAACTCGTGGTACATGCGCACCAGGTCGCCCTTGTCTTCGAGCAGGTCGTCGATCAGCACGCCGAGATCGTGGGTGCTGGTGACCAGCGCCTCGGACTTGCCGGCGGCGAAATCGTCGAGCGCCTTCATCGTCGCGCGGATTTCCGGCTCGTTGGTCGGCGTCGGACTGACCCCGTAGTTGGTGATCTGCGACTGCAGGTGATCGAGCTGGACGCGGATATCGTCGGGCGTGTCCTTCGGCAGCGCGGCACGGACCGCGGCGATGTCGGGCGGCACGGCGTCGATCGCGTTGATCGCGCGCTGGGTCAGCAGCGTGCTGCGTGCCTCGAAGTCGAAACCCAGTTCGAATTTCGAGTCGATGGTGTCGAGGAAGGTGTCGAGCTTCTTGTCGAGATCCGGCGTCAGGCCGCGCAGCGATTGCGGGCCCTTGTCCATGGCGTCGAGTGTCGCGCCGAGATCGGCCGTGATCTTCGAGCGGTCGGCAGCCGCGTCGGTCAGCGAACTGGCGCGGGTCTGCGTGAATGCGCGATTCAGCGAGACGTCGAGGTTGTCGGCCGTGCGCAGCATCGTCAGGCGGTCACGATGCAGATTGGTGTCGAGGCCCTGCGTCATGCGCAGCAGATACCCCAGCCCCGCCAGCGCGGCGACGGCGGCCAGCACCGCCAGCATCCATCTGAACTTCATTGCACGTTCCCCCCGACGGGCGTCGCCGTCATCCCCGGATCGCCTCTGCCGCTGCGCGGCGTGGCGATCTCTTGCCCAAGCACGGCAGATTGTGCGGCCTGAGCCGGGCGACGCCTCACCCCTATGTAGGAGACTGGCCGGTTCTGCCGCGGTCTGCTGCGGCAAACCCGGCCGGCGGCGCGCTCAGGCCGCGGCCGGCGTGCGGTTCAGCTCCGGATCGTTCGGCGGGAACAGCACGCAGCTGGTGCCGCCGGCCGTGTACATCATCACCACGCAATGATTGCAGGCCGTGCAGCCGGACACGGTGGTGCTGCCGTCGCGGAACTTGTTGACCAGCCCGGCGTCGTGGATCAGTGCGCGGCCCATGACCACGGCATCGAAGCCGTCGGCCATCACCGTCCCGACGCCGGCCAGTGACTTGGCGCCGCCCAGGTAGGCCAGCGGCATCGTCACTGCCGCGCGCACCTTCTGCGAGTGCTCGCGGAAGTACAGTTCGCGGAACTCGATCTTCGGCTCGAACAGCCGCATCAGCCTGGTCGCGACGCGGACCACCGTGTTCTGGATGCTCGATACCGCTTCGTCCGGCATCTTGCTGCCGAAGATTGCCCACGGCGACTCGACGTTCATGCCACCGCTCAGCACCAGCAGATGCGCGCCCGTGCTTTCCAGCACGCGGGCGACGATCGCCGCGTCCTCGGCGCTCGCGCCCTTCTTCACACCTTCGGTCACGCAGATCTTGCAGGTCACGGCCAGATCGTTGCCGACGGCGTCGAGCACGGCGCGCAGCACCTCGGCCGGGAAGCGCGCGCGTTTCTCGGTCGTGCCGCCCCAGGCATCGCGGCGCTTGTTGTACATCGGCGACAGGAACTGGCTGAGCAGATAGCCGTGGCCCATGTGGATTTCGACGGCGTCGAAGCCGGCTTCGCGCGCCAGCCGGGCGGCGGCGGCGAACTCACCGATCACCGCCTCCATCTCGAGACGTGTCATCGCCGTACGGAACAGGCGGCCGCTGAGCACGCCGGCGGCATTGAAGCCGCCCGATGCCGAGCGCGGATATTTCGTCGTCAGTTTCGGCACGAAGGTGAACGCGCCGCCGTGCGTGATCTGCGCGCAGATCGCCGCGCCTTCGCGATGCACGGCGTCGGTCAGCGCGCGCAGGTGCGGCAGGCTCTCGCGATTCAGCGACACCTGGTCTTCGAAGGTGCGGCCGTCCGGACTGACCGCGCAATAGGCGACCGTGGTCATGCCGACGCCGCCGGCAGCGATGCGGCGGTGATGTTCGACCAGCATCTTCGACGGCACGCCGCCCTTGGCCATGCCCTCGTTGGTCGCCGACTTGATGAAGCGGTTGCGCAGCCTGAGCGGCCCGATCTGCAGCGGTGTGAAGACCCTGGCGGTCGTGGCTTGTGGGAGATCCATGGATTGGCCGAGAAAGCGGGCATACACCCGGAAGGTTCTAGGCTGAACGTCGGGCCGCGATCCAGCCTCGTCCGAACGGGTGCATTGCGGCGCCGAAGGCAGAGTAGGAGGCCACGATGCTCGATGAAATGGAAATCGTCGTCCGCCTGTTGGCGGCGGCCCTGTTCGGCGGCGTCATCGGCTTCGAGCGGGAACGCCTGTCATGGGCGGGGCTGCGCACGCACATGCTGGTCTGCGTCGGCGCGGCACTGTTCATGATCGTCTCGACCGAGGGTTTCGCCGACGCGCTGCAGCAGCCGCATGCTTCATTCGATCCGTCGCGGGTCGCCGCCCAAGTCGCCTCCGGTATCGGCTTCCTCGGTGCCGGCGCGATCCTGATGCGGCGCGGGGTCGTGCGCGGCCTGACCACGGCGGCCAGTCTGTGGGCGGTCGCGGCGCTCGGTCTGGCGGTCGGCGGCGGGCTCTATGGCGCGGCGAGTGCGGCGACGCTGATCATGCTGTTCATCCTTCTGGCGCTGAAGCCTCTGGAGCGGCGCTATCTCGAGCGGCGCGGCACGCGCCTGCTGCAGCTGCGCGGGCCGCAGGCCAGCCTGTGCTACGACAACGTCACCGCGCGGCTCGGCGGCCGCGCCAAGTACATCCGGCAATACATCGTCACGCCGAGCGACAAGGCGCGCGATCACGGCGACGCGACGATCGTGCTGGCCGGGGCCGGTGCCCGCGAGTCCGCCGAAATCCTCGCGCGCCTGCAGGCGTTGCCCGGCGTGCGGCAGATCGACGGCCGCGAACCCTGAGCGCGACTGCGCGCGGGCGGCCGGCCAACGGATCCGGCGGGTGGCGCGTGCCGGGCGCGCGGCTACAGCGGGCGGGTGCGGCGGAACGTGAGGACCAGCACGTCGCGATAGGCGGGCTCGCGTGCGTCGACCGGGACGACCGGCGTCACGCCGTGGAACACGCGCGCGTCGTCGAGCAGGGTCGCATCGCCGGGCTCGGTCAGCGTGAAGCTGCCGAGCAGGCTGCCGTCCGGCGTGTGGATCGTGGTCGTGCCGCTGGCGATGTTGTCGCGCCGGATCAGCAGCACCAGCACGTAGTCGACGCCGTCGCGATGCACGCCTTCGGGCGTTGGCTGACCGGCGAGATCGGGTGCCGCCTCGATGCGGAATTGATGGGCCTCGACGTGCCAGTGCGCCACGTCCGGTGCCAGCGCCGAGAATGTCGCGTGGCAAAAGCGCAGCACGGTCTGCAGGCTGTCGCCGACCGCGTCGGGGATCGGCTCGAACCAGCGCGCGACATCGCCGTTCAGCGGGTTGTAGTCGATGCTCTGCCAGTGCGGCTGATGTGCCTCGCGGACGATGCTGCCGTCGGCGTACGCGCTGAACACGCCGTAGCGCCGCCGCCGGTAGCGGCCACCGTCGGCCATGTAGGCGTCGAGCGGCATGTCGTTCCAGCTGGCGGCAAACGCCGTCCAGTCGCCCGGCGGACCATGCGGCGCGAGCTGCTGCAGCATGTCGCTGCGGCGCAGGAAGACATGGCCTTCTCTGACCAGCGTGGCATGCAGCTCGGCAGGGGCGGGAAGGGGCGGCATCGGCGCCGCGTATTGGAGACCAGCGCGCGGTGCGCGGCAATGGTCCGGCATGCAAGCCCGCGAAATCGCGACGGATCGCGATCGCGGCGGGTGATGAAGATTCAGACCTGCGGCGCGATTTCGACGCTCAGACCTTCAACGCCGGCGTCGACCGGAATCTGGCATGACAGGCGCGAGGTCGGGCGCAGTTCGACGAAGTCGGCGAGCGCTTCGATCATGTCGGCTTCGTCCTGGCTGCGGGCCGGCAGCCGGTCCGCCCAGGCTGCGGCAACGTAGACATGGCAGGTGCCGCAGGACATCGCCCCGCCACAGGTGCCTTCAACGCCAAGGCCGGCGTCGCGCAGCGATTCCATCAGCGCCATGCCGTCCGTTGCATCGACCGTCTGTTCGGTGCCGTCGCGGCCTTTTACCCGTACTGCCGTCATCAAACCACTCCATCAAAAAAATGCCCCGGTCCTGCGACCGGGGCGTGCAGCGTATTGTCCCTGGGAAACACCGAGCAAGCGTCGCGAGCGAAGGCAGGCCGCACGAGGAGCAGAGCAGAAGCCGCAGCGTACACGGCAGTACGCGAGGACATTGAGCACCGCCTTGTGCGAGAGGCCGAGTGCAGCAGCTCGCCCGGCGTTTCCTCAGATCTTGGCGAGCGTCGCCGCGTCGGCAGCCGGATAGAACTGCTTGAACCATTTGCGGAACTGCAGCACCGGGCCGTCGCCGTCGCAGAGCAGCGGGTTCGGACGGTACTTCTTGTTGTTCCAGACGATGAAGTCGACGCTTTCGAAGCCGGCGCTTTCCTCGCCTTCGGCGGCACCGATCATGTGATCGATGACCTTCTTCGAGGCGTGCAGCTCCGGCGTGCCTTCCGCGTAGTCGACATGGCGGAAGCTCATGTTCATGCGGCTCTGCTCGGCGCTGATCGGCTGCGTGTACGAGATCATCGTCGCGGTGATGCCGTGCTGGTTGAAGCGCATGACGTTGAGGCCCGGGCCGTAGGCGGTGCCGACGATGTACCCCTGGCCGATGTCGAGCTTCATCACCGGGCCGTCGTAGCTGGCGCTGACCGGCGGGATGCCCGGCGCGCCGTGCAGGAACTTCAGATGTGCGACGTCGACGCCGTTCTCGGCGATTTCCTGGATGCAGGTGTCGGCCGTCCACGAGCCGCGACGCGAACCGGTGTAGCCGGTGGCGTCCTCGATCTCGGGGATGTAGGGCAGCTCGAAGCTCGGCGCTTCGCACAGCGGGTGATACCAGGCCCACATCATTCCGTACTTCTCGACCATCGGCAGCGTGCGCAGGATCGCCTGCTTCTTGACGATCGGCGGCGTGACCTTGGCGTACGGGATGTTCTTGCACCAGCCGGCGGTGTCGTACTCCCAGTGATGGAACGGGCAGCGGATGTGTTCGCCACAGACCTTGCCGCCGTGGCCCATGTGCGCGCCCAGATGCGGGCAGTACGGATCGGACATGCCGGGCTTGCCGGATTCGGTGCGGAACAACACCCACTCCTGTCCGAACAAGGTGACATTGCGCATCTCGCCGGCCTTCAGCGTGTCCGCGTAGTCGACGAAGTACCAGCCGGTCGGAATCGGGAACGGGCAGCGTTCCAGCGTCTGCGACTCGAGCAGAACCTTGAGATTGATTTGATCACCCATTGCGACCCGCCTCCAGAAAACAGGGATGAGACCGCCCGGCTGCCGGCCTGAGCGTGAGCGGTATGGTCGCCGCAAGTCCCTGCTTCGTCTTAGTCCGTCCGGGTGAAGGGGCGTGCGTTTCTGCGGGTTTCCCTCTGGGCAGAATTTACCTGTCCGGGCCGGGCGGCCCTACGCGCGGCACCGATATACTGGCGCGGGGATTTCCATAAATATAGAGGCAGCCGCAGCGCGGCTGTTGGAGAAGGGTTCATGTCATTTCGACAGATCAGGCTCGCTGCGCTGTGCGCGGCGCTCTCACTGGTGCTCGCCGCCTGCGGCGGCAGCAGCGGCAAGGCCAAGTCACCGTCCGGCAGCGACGGTGGCGGTGACGGACAGACCGGGCCGACCGGCCGCGTGTTCAAGGTCGAACCGGGCGATTCGGCCACCGGCGAGATGGTCGCGGCGATGGTGCAGGCCGCACCCGGCGACACCATCGAGTTCGGCTGCGGCTATTTCGAGCTGACGTCGTCGCTGCAGCTGACCAATACCGAAGACGTGCTGGTCAAGGGCTGCGGCCGCGACAAGACCGTGCTGTCGTTCAAGCACAACAATTCGCCGGAAGGCATTCTCGCCGTCAACGTGCAGGGCCTGACCGTGCAGGATCTGACGGTGCTCGACACCGGCGGCAACGGCATCGAGCTGCGCGGCGTCGATCACGGCACCCTGCAGCACGTGCGGGCGATCTGGTCGTCGGGCGGTGGTCGCCAGAGCGCGACGCCGATCACCGCCGACAACGCGTTCAGCAACGACGCGCGCCTGCTCAATGTGCCGTGCACCGATCCGGCAACGCAGGACCCGGACGATCCGCAGAACATTCTCGGCGACACCAGCTCGCCGGACTACACCGTCAGCAAGCTGTCCGGTCGCTACGGCATCTATCCGGTCTCGTCCGAGAACATCCTGATCGACGACGCGATCTCGATCGGCGCGTCCGACGCCGGCATCTACGTCGGCCAGACCAATACCGCGATCATCAAGAACAGCCTCTCGCGCTACAACGTGTTCGGCTTCGAGATCGAGAACGTGCGCGGTGGCGAGTACGACAGCAACACCGCCGAATGCAACACCGGTGGCTTCCTGATCTACGACCTCGACAATCTGCGCCAGTACGGCGACCGCTCCGTGATGAAGAACAACATCTCGCGGATGAACAACACCTACAACTTCACGTCCGGCGGCATCGTCGGCAACGTGCCGGCCGGCAGCGGCATGATCACGCTCGCGTACGATCGCATCGATGTGCACGACAACGTGTTCGAGGACAACAACACCGCCGGCATCATCCACACCAGCTACGAGATCTTCCCGGTCGGCGCCGGCCGGCCGAGCGAACACCGCATCGACTGGTACACCGAAGGTCTGCACATCTGGCACAACACCTTCAAGAACAACGGCAACCAGCTGACGCTGCCGACCATCCAGAACATCACGTCGCAGGAAATCTCCAAGCTGCTGCCGGCGATCGTCGGCCTCAAGAACCAGGCCGGCTGCCTGCTGCCGCAGAACCTGCTGAAGTGCCCGGCGCCCCTGCTGCAGGCAAGCCCGCCGGCGCTGCTCAATATCCGCGGCGCGCACATCCTCTGGGACGGCCTGCTCGACGTGAACGACCCGGACTGTCCGTATCCGAAGGACGCCAATGGCGAAGACGTGCCGCACGACGAGCGCGGCAAGCCGATCATGACCAACGAAGTGCCGGATCCGTCCTGCCACTACAACCAGTACAAGTTCGACCAGACCAAGTCCGACAAGCCGCGCATCCTGCCGGATTGGTACTCGTGCATCGACGACGACAACACGTTCAGCAACGACAGCATCACCTACGCCAACTTCCACGGCACCAAGGGCCTGGAGCTGATCATCTCCAGCAATCTCGATCCGGCTGCGCTCGCGCAGTTCCCGTCGGACTTCGACATGTCGTCGCACAAGTGCGTGCAGCAGTACGGCAAGAATCTGCCGCCGCTGCCGGACGTGGTGATTCCGCCGTTCCACCGCAGCGGTGACTACGATCCGGCGCCGACCGCCGATCAGATTGCCAAGCTCTGCGGTGCCAGCGTGAAGCAGGGCGAAGTCAACTTCGAGGCGGCCAAGGTCAACTGCCCGACGCTCGATCAGTACCATCTGTTCGCCGACGCGGAAGATCCGACCAGCGCGCCGAACGGCGATGGCCTGCCGTACTCGCTGAACACCAAGCTGTTCTCCGACTACGCCGTGAAGTACCGCGTGCTGTTCCTGCCGACCGGCACCAAGGCGGTCTATCGCGACGCCAAGACCGACGGCACCAATGCGGTCGTCGTGTTCCCGAGCGGCACGATCATCGCCAAGACCTTCTCGTTCCGCGACGAAGGCAACGACACGGAGACGCCGGTCGAAACGCGCCTGCTGATCAAGCGCGTCAACAACAAGGGCGTCGCACGCTGGGATGGCCTCGCCTACGTGTGGAGCACCGAGAACGGCAAGCACGTCGCCAAGCTCACGCTCGGCGGTGCCACGGTGTCGACGCACTGGCAGACCACCGACGTCGATTCCGGCATCGTCCACACCGGGTCGACCGACAGCTACCTGGTGCCGAACGCGAACCAGTGCCTGAGCTGCCATTCGCGAGCCGACCAGGAAGCCGGCACGGCGCCGATCGGCCCGCGCATCCGCAATCTCAACAAGGCCTATCACACGGAATCGACGCGTGTGACGGCACAGAGCAAGAGCGCGGTCGCCGGCGTCAACCAGATCCAGTACTGGTGCACGCACGGTCTGATGATCGGCTGCCCCGGCGATCTCGGCGTCGATCCGGTCACCCAGATCGCGACCAAGATCGAGCGCGTACCGACCTTCAACAAGCCTGGCGACGCCGGCTTCCCGGCCGGTTCGCCGCAGGACATCGAGGCGCGTGCGCGGTCGTGGCTGGAAGCCAACTGCCAGCATTGCCACAACGTCAGCGGCTTCGCTGCGAGCACGGGCTTCTATCTCGACTCGCTGCGCAAGGTCGACACCACCTACGGCGTCTGCAAGCGGCCGACCGCGACGGGCGAGGAAGGCAGCGACAACCGCCGCTACGACATCCACCCGGGCGACTCTGCTGATTCGATCATGGAGTTCCGCATCGGCCCGACCGCGACCACACCGGCCGCGCGCATGCCGCCGCTGGCGCGCAGCGTTGTCGACGAGGAAGGCCACGCGCTGATCCAGCAGTGGATCCAGAACGTCGTGCATGCCGACGAGACGCAGTACCCGGGCTCGACGAGCTGCGCGCGCTGAGCAAGTAGTAGGCAGTCTTGACCGGCGGCGCTTGCCGAAGCGCCGCCGGTTTTTTGTCGGGTCTGCGTCGGTTGCCCGGACCAAGGGCCTCTGCACCCGGGGCCGTTCTCGATCCGGCCTTTGGGTTCGCGCTGCGGCGCGACGTACTTTTCTTTGCTTGTGCAAAGCAAAGTACGCAAAAGAAAGCACACCCCTGAGTACCGCACCGCTCGCTATGCGAGCGGAGCCTGCGCTGCTCCCGTGCTCGGGGTCGTCGCCGACGCGGCGTCCCTGCCGCGACGACGACTCGGCGCGCCGTCCTGGCGCGCCGCCCCACTGCGCGCGCTGCGCTGCTCGGTGCGGCCCTAAGGGGACCCCGAAAGCGAACCGCAACAGCGTGCGTTCGCTCCCGCTGTTGACGTTCCCGGCCCTTTGCGAAGCGCCGAGAAGCGCAGGACGGCAGGGGCTGTCCGGGCCTGACTGTCTGAGCGGCGCAGCCGCGAGTTTCAGGCACGGCCTGCCGTTCGAGCATCGCAGGGGTGAGTCGGGAACAAGCGGATTGCCTAAATGGCAATCCGCCCCGACGAACGCCCGAGCCTCTGGCGAGGGCCGGGACGCGTGAGCCAGGATGCCCTTTCTCTTGGTTCCTTCTCTTTGGGCACGCAAAGAAAAGTAAGTCGCGCCACAGCGCGAAACAAAAAGCCCGATCAAAAAACAAAAACCTCATTCACCACAGCACACCACAGCGCATCACTGCCGCGCTAAAGATTTCGTCGACTCTCGAACACGCATCGCTTGCCGCTCAGCGGATCGACAAACACCAGCGATCGCGCCAGCAACTTCAGCGGACGGCTGTAGTCGTCGGCGAGATCGTCACGCAGTTGTGGGTACAGCGGATCGTTGTCGATCGGTACGCCGACTGCGGCCATGTGCAGGCGCAGCTGGTGTTTCTTGCCGGTCAGCGGCCGCAGCCGATACAGCCACGAAGCAGCGTACGGCGTCGCGGACTCGAATACGGTTTCGCTGTTCGGTGCCCCATCGACCTCCTGCGACAGGAAGAACGGATCGCCGCGCACGATGCGTGTCTGCCGCATGAACGGAAGTGCCAGGGTCTCGTTCGCGGGGGCCAGCGCCTCGTAGACTTTCTCGATGCGACGCGTCGCGAACAGGGCCTGGTAACGACCGCGGGTGTCGGGATCGACCGAAAACGCCACGAGTCCGGCAGTCCCGCGATCGATGCGATGCAGAGGCGAAAGTCCGTCGAGCCCCGTCAACCGGCGCAGACGCACCAGCAGGCTCTGTTGCAGAAAACGGCCGGACGGCACGACCGGCAGGAAATGCGGCTTGTCGGCGATCAGCAGGTGCGCGTTGCGGTAGAGGACATCCGCCTCGAACGGGATTTCCGGCTCGTGCTCGAGTTCGCGGTAGTAGTGAACGATGTCGCCCGGCACGTAAGGCGTATCCGCCGACAGCGCGGCGCCGGATGCGCTCAGCACCAGACCGCGCCGCATGCGCGACTGCCAGGCCTCGCGTCCGACGTCGGCAAAGTGCTGATCGAGAAAATCGATCAGCCGCAGCCAGCGGCCGGGTGGCAGGCGCACCGAACTGGCGCCGACGCCATCGCGCATCGCCGGAATTTTCACCGTGTCGTCGGCCACTTGCATGATCGTTGCCGAGTATGCCCGGACCAGCCGATGAAATGACCTTGCAGCGAACGACGATCGCGCTAGGCTGGGGGTGCCGCCCCTGCGATGCCGGACCCTTCCGCAACGCCTCCGGTGCATCGCGGCTCGTCATGGCATCCGTCAGGCCCGGCATCTGTCCGGCTGCATGAGGAGAAACGCCATGAACACGGTCGATACCATCGAATTGCTGAACAAGCTGATCGTCACGTCCAAGGACGGCGAGCGCGGCCTGCGCGCGGCCGCCGAGGAAGCCCACCATGCCGAATTGAAGGCGGCGCTGTTCGACTACGCACGCTTCTTCGGCGAAGCGGCCGGCGAACTGCAACAGGCAGTGCGCGACCTTGGCGGTCATCCGAAGGAGATCGGCACTTTCGGGCATACCCTGCACCGCACCTGGATGCATCTCAAGGCGACGGCGCTGGGGCGTGACGAGCAGGTGATCCTCGACGAAACCGAGCGTGACGAGGATGAAGCCGAGTATCGCCTCGCCACGGCGGTGCACGAGGAAACACCGCCGGCGATTCATGCACTGCTCGAGCGCCAGTACGCCGAAGCGCAGCGTCATCACGGGCAGATCCGAGAATGGCGCGAGCACGCGCAGGTGCATTGAGGGGCGGGGGCGGCGAGGTCGCCGGCTCCATGCCGTGACCTCGCCGCAGGCAGGTGCCGCTTGTCGCGCGGCTGCCGCGTGACGGCTCCGCACCTGCGCCCGCATTGACGGCCGACATTGCGGGCAGCCGAAGATCGGCGACGCATTGCTGCCCTGGCAGGTTCGGCTGATTCAGCTGACTTCTGGCGCGCCGCGCCGCCTGCGGTGACGTCCGGCGCGCAGCGCCTTCACGCAGTGCACGACGGGCGCCGATCGTGGCATCCGCGCTGGCTGGCGGACGCCGCTGAAATTCGTCGCGACTGCGCGTACACTGTCGATGTTACCGATCGGTACAGCGTTGCGTTGCGCAACGCCATCCCCCGGAAATCCGCAAAGGAAGCACGATGGAATACAGACAGCTCGGCCGTTCCGGCCTGCAGGTCCCGGTGTTCAGTCTCGGCACGGGTACGTTCGGCGGTGTCGGCGAGATGTTCGCCAAATGGGGGGCGACCGATGTCGCCGGTGCGCGTCGCCTCGTCGACATCAGCCTTGCTGCCGGGCTCAACTTCTTCGACACCGCCGACATCTACTCGGCCGGCGCGTCCGAAGAAATTCTCGGCCAGGCGATCAAGGGGCGTCGCCACGACAGTCTGATCGCGACCAAGGCGAGCTTCGCGACCGGCGACGGCGTCAATGATGTCGGGTCGTCGCGGCATCATCTGATCCGCGCCTGCGAAGACAGTCTGCGGCGGCTCGGCACCGATCACATCGATCTGTACTTCATGCACGGCTTCGATGCCATGACACCCGTCGAGGAAACGCTGCGCGCGCTCGACGACCTGATGCGCGACGGCAAGATCCGCTACATCGGTGCGTCGAATTTCTCGGGCTGGCATCTGATGAAGTCGCTGGCGACATCGGAGCGTTACGGTCTGGGGCGCTATGTCAGCTATCAGGGCTACTACTCGCTGATCGGTCGCGACTACGAGTGGGAGCTGATGCCGCTGGCACTCGACCAGGGCATCGGCACGATGGTCTGGAGCCCGCTCGGCTGGGGACGTCTGACCGGCAAGCTCCGGCGCGGTCAGACGACCGGCGACGGTCGCATCGCGCAGGGCGGCGCGGCCGGTGGTCCGCCGGTCGATGACGAATACCTGTACACGGTGGTCGATGCGCTCGATGCAGTTGCCGGCGAGATCGGCAAGACCGTGGCGCAGGTCGCGCTGAACTGGCTGCTGCAGCGGCCGACGGTGTCGAACATCGTCATCGGTGCGCGCAACGAGGCGCAGCTGCAGCAGAATCTCGGCGCTCTGGGCTGGCAGCTGAGCGCCGAACAGATCGCCACGCTCGATGCCGCCAGTCGTCGCGAACCGGTCTATCCGTACTGGCACCAGACAGGCTTCGACACGCGCAATCCGAAACCGACACGCTGGTAATCGGCGACACGACGGCCCCGATCGAGGATCGGAGCCGTCGGCCTCAGCCGCCGCTGCTGCCGGTGCCGTTGAGCTGGTCGAGGATGTCCGGCCGCACGGCATTCCACATGGCAATGCCGGTGTCGGTCGAGCTCGTGATCAGGATGATCGCCGTGTAGCGCTGATCGAAGTCCAGCCACGGCGTGCTGCCGAACATGCCGGGATCGCTGAGCTCGGGGCCGGCGCTGCCCGGGTGATTCGCATCGTCGGAAATCCACCAGCCGAAGCTGTAGCCATTGAGGCCGCTGTCGGACGGCACCGGCGAATAGAACACCGGCAGATTCTGGACCTGGTTGACCTGCATGGCGGCAATCTGTGACGAATCGAGAATCCGGGTCTTGCCGACCTTGCCGCCGTCCAGAATCATTTGCGTGAACTTCAGGTAGTCGGCCGCATTGCAGAGCGCGCCGCCGGCGAGACGCGGATTTCCGGTATCGCCGTAGGTGAAGCTCGGCATGTCGAGCGGCGTCGTCAGGCGTTGCTGCACCAGTGTCGCCCATGACTGGCCGCTGACCTGCTCGGCGACGAGTCCGGCGATCTGGTACGCCGCGCCGCTGTAGCCGAACTTCGTGCCCGGCGTGAAGTTCAGATCCGTATCGGCGATCTCCTGGGCACAGGCGCTCAGTGTCGTGCTGTCATCGTCCATGCACGGCGAGTTGAACGGGATGCCGGAGGTGTGGTTCAGCAGCATGCGCATCGTGATCGCGGCCTTGTCGGCGGGCCAGCTGATCGCATTGCCGATGTAGTTGCCGACCGGTACGTCGAGATCGATCTTGCCGTCGCGCACCAGGCTCAGGATGACGGCGGCCGAAGGGGCCTTGCTCGCCGAGGCGATCGCCACCACCGAATCGCTCGTCAGATCGCCGCCGGCATCCGTGAACACGGTCTGACCGCCGACCCGCAGGGCGAAGCTGTAGCCGCTGACCTCGTCATTGCGGTTGCCGATGAAGCTGTCGAGCGTCGTCGCCAGCGCGGACCAGTCATAGACCGGCTGGGGCTCGCCGTCCTGGTTGCCGCTGCAGGCGGACAGGACGGAAACGGCGAGCGCGATCGAAGCGGACAGCAGCAGGCGTGGGCGCATGGCGAAACACGAGTCGGGTTTCGCCGGACTGTAGCCAGCGTCAGCTGAACCGCCGCCGTGCGCGCGGCTATGGTGAGGTGAGCTGCGCGAGGATGTCGCGGCGCGCGTCGTTCCACATGGCGATGCCGGTATCGGTGGAGCTGGTGATCAGGATGATCGCCGTGTAGCGCTGGTCGAAGTCCAGCCACGGCGTCGTGCCGAACAGGCCGGGATCGCCGAGCTCCGGTCCGGCGCTGCCCGGATGATTGCCGGGATCGGCAATCCACCAGCCGAAGCTGTAGCCGTTGAGGCCGCTGCTCGCCGGCACCGGCTTGTAGTAGACCGGCAGGCCGGCCGCCTGATCGTCCTGGACCAGGGCGGTCTGCGCTGCCGATACCGCCGCGCCGCCGCCGTCGAGGTAGAGCTGGGTGAACTTCAGGTAATCGGCGGCGCAGGTGATCAAGCCGCCGGCAATGCGCGGATTGTCGCTGGTGCCGTAGCTGAAATAGCGCATGTGCAGCGGCGTTGCGAGACGCTCGTCGACCAGCGTGCCCCAGGACTTGCCGCTGACTACCGTCGCCAGATAGCCGGCAAGCTGATAGCCGGCGCCGCTGTAGCCGAAGAACGCGCCCGGCCGGAAATTGAGATCGGTATGGGCGATCTCCTGCGCACAGGCTTCCAGTGTGGTGCTGTCGTCGTCGAGACAGGGCGAGCTGAACGGCAACCCCGACGTGTGATTGAGCAGCATGCGCAGCGTGATCGCCGCCTTGTCGGCGGGCCAGTCGAACGTCGCGCCGAAATATTGTGCGACCGGCGTGTCGAGATCGAGCAGGCCGTCGTCGACCAGCGACAGGATGATTGCCGCCGACGGTGCCTTGGCGGCCGACGCGATCGGGATGATCGCATTGGCTGGCAGGTTGCCGCCGCCGCGCGTGTAGACCGTCTCGCCACCGACGTCGAGTGCAAAGCTGTAGCCCTGGATCTGGCCGCTGCTGACATAGCCGTCGAGTGTCGCGCCGAGCGCCGACCAGTCGTAGCTCGGCGGCGTGCCGGGATCGCCACCCGTGGTGGTTCCGCCGGTGGTGGTGCCACCCGTCGTGTCGCCGCCGGTCGTGCTGCCGCCGGTCGTCGAACCGCCGGTCGTGGTCCCGCCGGTGGTATCGCCGCCGGTCGTCGATCCACCCGTGGTCGCGCCACCGGCCGTATCGCCGCCCGTGCTGTTGCCACCAGTTGTCGTGCCGCCAGTCGTATCGCCGCCGGCCGTGCTGCCACCCGTCGTTGTGCCCCCGGTGGTGGTTCCGCCGGTGTCGCCACCGGTCGTGCTGCCGCCGGTGGTCGCCCCGCCGGTCGTGTCACCACCCGCGGTGCTGCCACCGGTGTCGCCACCGGTCGTCGATCCGCCCGCGGTGCTTCCCGTGGTGCCGCCGCCGCCGACGTCACCCTCGGCCGTTGCGCTCGGGCCGCCGCCGCCGCAGGCGGTCAGCAGAACGGTGGTGCAGAACAGCGCGGCAAACAGCGGAACGGGACGCATGGGCCTGACTCGGAAAGTTCGAGCGGCCACCGTAGGCGACCCGCAGGCCGGGGGGCGCAAACGGGCGACGAACGTTGCCGGGGGACGGCCCCACCGGTTCGTGGACGGGCGACTTCGTGCCGATTCAGGCGGCGCTGGCTTTCAGCAGGCCGCGCTCGCGCGCCATCGTCAGGGCGGTGTCCTCGATCATGTCTTCCTGGCCGCCGACCATCTTCTGGCGGCCGAGCTCGAGCAGGATCTCGCGCGCCGGGATGCCGTACTTGGCTTCGGCGCGGCGCGCGAACAGCAGGAAGCTCGAATAGACGCCGGCGTAGCCCAGCGTCAGCGAGTTGCGGTCGATGCGCACCGGAAAATCCATGATCGGCGTGACGAGATCTTCGGCGACATCGCTGATCTTGAACACGTCGACGCCGGTCTCGATCCCCATGCGATTGCAGACCGCGACGAACACTTCCATCGGCGTGTTGCCGGCACCGGCGCCCATACCGCCGCAGGCGCAGTCGATGCGACGCGCACCGGCGGCGACCGCCGCGATCGAATTGGCGACACCCATCGACAGGTTGTGATGGCCGTGGAAACCGATTTCGGTTTCCGGCTTGAGCTTCTCGCGCAGCAGGGCGATCCGCGCCGTGACGTCGTCCGGCAGCATGTAGCCGGCCGAGTCGGTCGCGTAGATGCAGTTCGCGCCGTAGCTTTCCATCAGCAGCGCCTGTTCGACGAGCTGCGCCGGCTCGATCATGTGCGCCATCATCAGGAAGCCGACGGTGTCGAGGCCCATCTTGCGGCCGAGATTGATGTGCTGCTCGGAGACGTCGGCTTCGGTGCAGTGCGTGGCGACACGAATCGTCGTCACGCCGCAATCGGCCGCCATGCGCAGGTGATCGACAGTGCCGATGCCCGGCAGCAGCAGTGCCGAAACCTTGGCCTTCTTCAGCAGCGGGATGACCGCGCGCAGATATTCCTCGTCGGTCGCCGCCGGGAAGCCGTAGTTGACGGACGCGCCGCCGAGGCCGTCGCCGTGCGTGACCTCGATCAGCGGGCAGCCCGCCTCGTCGAGACCGCGGGCGATCGACTTCATCTGTTCGATCGTGATCTGGTGGCGCTTCGGATGCATGCCGTCGCGCAACGACATGTCGTGAACCTTGATCTGGATGCCTTCGAGATGAGTGCTCATGTCGGTTTCTTCAGTGAGTGGCAGCAATGCGACGACGGCAGGCCGCAAGTCCGGCGACCGTCGAACGCTGGGCGGCGGCGATCGCCTCGAAGACACCGAGCGGCGCCAGCCAGACGAGCAACTTGTCGATGATGATCTCGCCGCGGTGTCCATGCCGCGCCGAGACGCGGGCGAGCTTGCGATGCGCCCGCTCGTGCAGCGACGGGCAGTCCATGATCAGGTCATGCGCCTGCGTGTAGAGCCGGTATGCCTCGGCACCCTCGCCGGCGGTGACCCGGGCATCGCCCTGCCGCCACAGCGCTTCGGCTTCGAGCATGCGCGCGGCCAGGTCCGCTTCGATCGATGCGTTCATCTCAGGCCGCAACCGCTTCGAGCGTCAGCCGGCCGGCGAGGATTTCCTCGGCGAACATTTCCGCGGTGCGGGTCGCGCTGGCCGTCATGATGTCGAGATTGCCGGCGTACTTCGGCAGGAAATCGCCGAGCCCCTCGACCTGCATGAATGTCGTCACGCGGTTGCCGTCGAACACCGGGCCGTTGACGAGCCGATAGCCCGGCACGTACTTCTGCACCTCGGCGAGCATGTCCTGCACGGACTGCTCGATCTCCTTCTGCTTCGGGGCGTCGACGGTCAGGCAGTGGATCGTGTCGCGCATGATCATCGGCGGCTCGGCCGGATTGATGACGATGATCGCCTTGCCTTCATCGGCGCCGCCGACCCTGGCGACCGCGCCGGCTGTCGTGCGCGTGAACTCGTCGATGTTCTTGCGCGTCCCCGGGCCGACCGACTTCGACGCCACGGTCGCGACGATCTCGGCATATTTCACCTTCTGCACGCGCGAGACGGCGTAGACCATCGGGATCGTCGCCTGGCCGCCGCAGGTGACCATGTTGACGTTCATCTCGCGCTTGCCGGCGTGTTCTTTCAGATTGATCGGCGGCACGCAGTACGGACCGATGGCGGCCGGCGTGAGATCGATCATCATCACGCCGAGTGCGTTGAGCTTGTCGGAGTTTTCCTTGTGCACGTAGGCACTGGTCGCGTCGAAGGCGATCTGCACGCCATCGGCCTTGACGTGCGCCAGCATGCCGTCGACGCCCTTGTCGGTGGTCTTCAGGCCGTGTTCGCGCGCCCGCGCCAGACCTTCGGACGTCGGATCGACGCCGACCATCCACACCGGTTCGAGCACCTTGGAGCGCTGCAGCTTGTAGAGCAGGTCGGTGCCGATGTTGCCGGGACCGATGATGGCGCACTTGATCTTGGACACGATTAAGCCTCGAAGCCGATCGACGCTTCGCCGATGTCGGCCAGCGTCATGTGGAAACGGTCGCCCGGCACCGCCGGCAGCAGCGGCGCCAGCGAACCGGACAGGATGATTTCGCCCTTCAGAAACGGAATGCCGTAGCGACCGAGCGTATTGGCGAGCCAGGCAACCGCCGTCGCTGGATGACCCTGCACGGCCGAGCCGAGACCGGAGGCCATATGCACGCCGTTCTTGCTGATGTCCATCTTCACGGTGGCCAGGTCGAGCGCGTGCGGCTTGACGCGATCGTCGCCGATGACGAACACGCCGCAGGATGCATTGTCTGACACCGTGTCCTGGATCCTGATCTTCCAGTCGTGGATGCGCGAGTCGACGATCTCGAAGCACGGCAGCACGTAGTCGGTGGCATCGAGCACCTGGTCCTCGGTCACGCCCGGACCTTTCAGATCCTTCTTCAGCACGAAGGCGATCTCGCCTTCGGCGCGCGGCTGGATCAGGCCGCTGCCGGCAATGCTGATGACCTTGCCGTTGCCCACCTGCATGCGATCGGTGAGAAAGCCGAAATCCGGCTGATGCACGCCGAGCATGTCCTGCACGGGTTTCGACGTGACGCCGATCTTCTTGCCGATCACGCGTTCGCCGTCGGCCGTCCGCCGCTCGAGGAAACGCAGCGAGATGTTGTAGGCATCGTCGATGTCGATGCCGGCGACGCGCTCGATCAGCGGTGCCAGCGTACGGCGCGCGCGCAGCGCATCGAACAACTCGTCACCAAGTTCGACGATGCGGGTCTGGGGAAGGCTCATGCTGTCCCCACGGTCGCATCGCCCGGCCGGCCGCGTTCGCCCCGCGTGCCGTACCGCAGGCGCGGTGTATCGAGGGGCCGGGGTGCGTCCCTCGATACACGCCGCTGCGCGGCGCACTCGGGACGAACGGGCAGGGTTGCAATGCGCATCGGCTCAGTCATTTTTCAGGAAATCGATGACGGCGCGGTTGAACATCTCGCGATGTTCGACCATCACCCAGTGGCCGCAGTTCGGCACCGTGATCATGCGAAGATTCGGCACGCCCTTGGCGAGCTTGAGGATGCCGGTCTCCGGCATCATCTTTTCGTTGATGCCCCAGAAGCCGAGTGCCGGGCACTGGATCTCCGGCAGGCGCGAGGTCATGTTCGGCACGACCATGGTCTTCACGACCTGCGGGTTCTGCGTCAGCATCAGCGCGTGCCGCTCGGCGACCAGTTCGTCATCGATGTGCGCCTTGTCGTACACCAGCGCGTTTTCCATGAAATAGCGCAGGCGTGCCGGCGTCACCGGTTCGGCCGACATGAAGATTTCCTTCATGACCGCCATGCCCGGCATCTTGAAATAGTCCGGCTGGTCCTCGACGCCGCCCGGCGCCATCAGCACCAGCTTCTCGACGTTCTGCGGATGCGCCAGCGCAAAACCGAGCGCGATCGCGCCGCCCAGAGAATTACCGATCAGCGTGTACTTGGAAACGCCGATCGCATCGAGTGTCTGCTTCACGCATTCGATGAAGAACGACAGCGGGTATTCGACGTCGGCCGGCTTGTCGGAATACCCGTAACCGATCAGGTCCGGCAGGATCACGCGATAACCGGCCTTCACCAGCGCAGGATAGTTGCCCTTGAAATTCGAGTAACCGCAGGCGCCGGAACCGGAGCCATGCAGAAAGACCACGACCGGACCCTGGCCCTCGTCGAGATAGTGGATGCGGTAGCCATTCGGCAGCGTGGCGTATTTCCCTTCGGGAACGGGTTTGCTCATGTTCGGGGCGTTCTTCGGCGGGGCGCGTTGGCGCAGGCGTGCATGGTCCCGCAGCGGCCCCCTGCGACTCTTCGTCCTTTTGGGTGAGCGCATGAAGCCATGACATCGGGGCATCGCCTCACGCGCTCGGCCTGACCCGCGCGAGCCGCCGCGGCTCGTCCAAGCTGACGACTTCCGCCGCGCGCCATCTGGGCGACAATCGCGGTGAGCCAGAGGACGGAATCCCGTGTCGAACCCGCAACGCATCATCCTCGTCACCGGCGGCGCCAAGGGCGTCGGCCGCGGTATCAGCGAAAGCTTTCTCGCCAATGGCGATCAGGTGCTGGTTTGCGGGCGCGAGGCGCCCGAAACATTGCCGGCGGTCGGCGACCGAAAAGCGGAATTTCTTGCGGTCGACATTCGCGACACGGCAGCTGTCGATGCTCTGTTTACGCAGATCACCGAGCGCTATGGCCGGCTCGATGTGCTCGTCAACAATGCCGGCGGTGCGCCGTTCGCGATGGCCGACAAGGCCTCGCCGCGCTTCCACGAGAAGATCTTTGCACTGAATCTGCTGGCGCCATTTCATCTCGCACAGAAAGCCAATGCACTGATGCAGGCGCGCGACGGCGGCACCATCGTGTTCATCGGCAGCGTCAGCGCGCTGCGCCCGTCGCCGGGTACGGCGGCCTATGGCGCGGCCAAGGCGGCGACCTTGAGCCTAGTGCAGTCACTCGCGGTCGAATGGGCGCCGAAGGTGCGCGTCGTCGCCGTCAGCCCGGGACCGGTGCTGACCGAACAGGCCGAGCTTCACTATGGCGATGCAGCGGGCATCGCTGCCGTCGAGAGAACGATCCCCATGCGGCGCATGGCGATGCCGGCCGACGTCGGTGCCGCCTGCGTCTGGGTATCGTCCGCGGCTGCGGCTTACCTGTCCGGCAGCAATCTGCTGCTGCACGGCGGCGGCGAGCGCCCGGCCTTTCTCGACGCCGCGACCGTCAACAAGGGCTGAAAGCGTGATGGCCGGCGCGGCGGAATGGCGGGGGCAACTGGGCGGCCAGCCGGCGTACCGGGTCGCCAACATCCGAGCCGCGAATCTCGCCGGCCTGATCGAAGCGGCGCGCGCACGCGGCACCGATCCCGAACGCTGGTTTGCCGCCGCCGGCCTGCGCACCGCGATCTGCGCCGATCCCGACGGGCGCCTGTCGTACGCCAATGTCGTCGCGATCGTGCAGGAAGCGCTGCGCGAATTTCCCGACGCGCCGCTCGGCCTGGAAGCCGCCGCGCGGCTGACGCTGCCGTCGCTCGGCGTGCTCGGCTTTTCGTTGATGGCGGCGCCGGACCTGACGGCCGCCGCGCGCGTCGGCGAACAATATTACCCAGCGGCCGGCGCGTTGACCGACGTGCGCTGCTTCGTCCGCAACGGCGAGCTGGTCCTCGAAGGCATCGAACGCTTCGCCGAGCCGGCCCTGCAACGTTTTCTCTGCGAGAAGCTGTTCGGCAGCGCACTGGTCGTGGTGCGCGCGCTGGCCGGTGCCGACTACCGGCCGCTGCGCCTTGAACTGCGCTACGGCGAACCGAGTTGCGTCGCCGACTACCACCGCTATTTCGCTTGTCCGATCCGCTTCAACGCGCCGGCCGATCGCCTGTATTCGGACCCGGCCATCCTGCGTCGCCGGATCGCGACGCACAGCGCGAGCGCGCACGCCGAGAGCCTGCGTCTCTTGCAGGCGCGGCTGCCGCCGCCGTCCGAGCACGACGATGTCGTCGAAGCGCTGCGCGCATGGCTGCGGCCGCGGCTCGGCCGGAACCCGCGCATCGCCGACGCCGCACGCGAATTGCGGATCGGCGAGCGCACCCTGCGACGGCGTCTTGCCGACGCACACAGCAGCTTCCGCGCGCTGCACGACGAGTTGCGCGCCGAGCGCGCACAGGTGCTGCTCGGCGATCCGCGCTGCAGCGTTGCCGCGGCGGCGCTCGAACTGGGCTACAGCGACGAGCGCGAACTGCGCCGCGCGTACAAGCGCTGGACCGGGTCTGCGCCGCGCGGCCGGGCGATGCCGGCCTGATGGCCGCTTTGCCCCCGGCGGGTTCGTCGCCGCGCCCCTTCCGTGCGTGGCCAGTACAGCCGTAGATTGGCGGACGCGAAAGCGCGCAGGACGATGGATCAACAGATATCCGTTGCGAGCGGCCGTGAATCGGCGGCGCGACGACGGGTCCGGGGGAGAGCGATGAGGGAAATTTCACGAGTCCGCGCCGCGTGGCGTCAGCTGCTGCCGATCGCGGCCTGTCTGCTGCTGGCCGCCTGCGGGCAATCCAGCAGCATCGGTGACGATGCCGGCAGCGGCCATGGCGGCAGCGCGAACGCGCGACCGAATGTGGTCGTGATCCTCGCCGACGATGTCGGGTATTCCGACATCAGCGCCTTCGGCAGCGAGATCCAGACGCCGAATCTCGATGCGCTGGCGCGCGCCGGCCAGATCCTGACCAATTTCCACACCACGCCGCTGTGTGCGACCTCGCGCGTCGAACTGCTGACCGGCGCCGATCATCACCTGGTCGGGATGGGCGAGATGGGCAGCATGAAGCTGCTGTACACGGGTGCGAGCAATCCGAACTATGCGGGCCAGTTCGATCCGCGCGGTCTGTCGATCGCGCAGATGCTCAAGGACGCCGGCTATCACACGTACATGGCGGGCAAGTGGGGCATCGGTGGCGTGGGCCCGCAGGGCGAGGGATTCGAGCACGCCTTCTACCTCGATCCAAACGCCGATTACGCCAGCAATTTCGCGCCCCCGGCCGGCTACAAGCCGGGCCTTGCGACCAATCCGCCCTATCCGGTCTACGAGCCGCACTACGAAGACGGACAGGAAGTCAGCCTGCCCGACGACTATTTCTCCAGCGATTACTACGCCGACAAGCTGATGCAGTACATCGGCGCCGCGCATGGCGACGGCAAGCCGTTCTTCGCCTACCTGCCGTTTCAGGCGACGCACTTCCCGCTGCAGGCGCCGGCAAAGTATCTCGACTGCACGCAAGGCACGCCCAAGTGCTACAAGAGCGTCTACGACGCCGGGTATGACGCCATCCGCGACGCGCGCCTCCAGCGCATGAAGGATCTCGGCATCATCCCGCAGGACTTCAAGCCCAGCCCCGGCGATGAAGTGACGATGACCCGCTTCGGCCAGCCGGGCGTGCTGACCAATACGCCGTGGTCGGCACTGACGGCCGCCCAGCAGACCAGCGAGGCGCGCCTCATGGAAGTCTATGCGGCGATGCTGACCAATCTCGATGACAACGTCGGCCGCCTCATCGCTTACCTGAAGTCGATCGGCGAATACGACAACACGATGATCGTGTTCTTCTCCGACAATGGCGCCGACGGCATGGGCTACGGCTTCATCCCGTTCGTCGACAGCAACCTGAACCTCGACATCGACAACTCGCTGGCCAACTACGGCCGGCAGGGTTCCTTCATCTTCCGCTCGACGCGCTGGGCGGAAGTCGGCACGGCGCCGTTCCGCCTGTTCAAGTCCTTTCCGTCCGAAGGCGGTATCTCGGTGCCGACCATCGTCAAGATGCCCGGCGGTCAATCGCTGGCGCCGAGTGGCGCCTATGCACAGCTGACGGATATCGTGCCGACCGTGCTGGCACTCACCGGCGTCGCGCCACCGGACAGCGAATACGACGGCCGCAGCCTCTCGCCGATCGAGGGCACGTCGCTGCTGCCGTTGCTGACGGGCCGCGCGAGCGCCGCGCACACGGACGACGCGGTGTTTGCCGACGAAGTCGCGGCGCAGCGCTATGTGCGGCAGGGTCCATGGAAGATGACGCGGATCGCCAACGCGTTCTTCCCGAGCGCCGCGCTGCTGCTGCCGCGGCAATGGCAGCTGTACAACATCGACACCGATCGCGGCGAGACCACCGATGTCGCCGCGGACAATCCCGAAGAGGTCCAGAAGCTGACGCAGGCCTGGGCGCAATACGTCGAGCGCGTCGATGCGATCAACCCGACCGTTCCGCCGCAGCTCATCCCGATCGGCCAATGAAGTGGCGCGTGCTGGCGGCGCTCGCCGCCGTGATGTTCGCCGCCGTCGCCGCACTGCGCGCCCGGCACGAGGCATCACCATCCGCCCCGCCGGCGGCGGCACTCGGCACGCCGCAGCGCTGCGCCGCCTATGACGGCCTGCCCCCCGGCGACGGACCGCATGCCGGCATGCAATACATCGCCGGTGGCCGCTTCGAACTCGGCAGCCTTCGCGGTTATGCCGAGGAACGGCCGCTGGTCGCGACCGGGCTGGCGCCCTTCTGGATCGATCGCACCGAGGTCACGAATGCGCAGTTCGCGCGCTTCGTCGTGGCGACCGGCTATGTCAGCGACGCCGAGCGGCGCGACGGTGCCGTGGTGTTTGCCATACCCGATGCGAACGATGCCGATGCGCTGAATGCGGGCCGCTGGTGGCAACTGCGCCGCGATGCGAACTGGCACCGACCTGACGGCGTGAAAGCCGGCGCGCCGAACGAGCCGGTCGTCGATATCACGTATGCCGATGCGCTCGCCTACGCGCACTGGCTCGGGCGCGCACTGCCGAGCGAGGCGCAATGGGAATTCGCCGCCAAGGCCGGCCGCGACAACGAACACGCCGACCGTGCGCTGCGCGACGCGCGGGGCCATCCGCTCGCCAACTTCTGGCAGGGTCTGTTTCCGCTCGACAACCGCGGCGAGGACGGCTACACCGGCCGCGCGCCGGTCGGCTGCTTCGCCGCCAACCCGGACGGGCTGTACGACATGATCGGCAACGTCTGGGAATGGACCACCGACGTCTATCGCGACGGCCATGCGACGGCGGACGAGACCGCGGCGATGGCGGCGATGCCGGCGCGCGGTACGGCGCCGCGGCGCGTCATCAAGGGGGGCTCGTATCTGTGCGCCGACAACTACTGCGTACGCGCACGCGCGTCGTCGCGACAGGGCCAGGAGGCCGACCTGCCGACGGTGCACATCGGCTTTCGCACGATCAGTGCTGCGCCGTAGCGCGCCGCCGCAGAACCCCATGCACCGTCATGGCGAGGTGCATCGCACCGACGCAATCCGGCCGCTCCGCCGGATCGAGTGACGTACCTGGATCGCTTCGCCGCTGCCGGCGGGTCGCAATGACAAAATGAAATCGACATGCCGGCTCGGCCACCGCCGCCGCGCCTCGATCGCGCCCGCCCGGCTCAGGCCAGCGACACGACGCTGTTCAGCATCATCCGCACCAGCGTCGTCTGTCGCGTCGCGCCGGTCTTGCAGAAGATGAAGCGCAGATAGGTGCGTGCGGTATTGCGCCGCACGCCGAGTTTCTCGGCAGCCTCGTCGAGCGTCAGGCCGTCGGCCAGATGCAGGGCCAGCGCCGCTTCCATGCGCGTGAAATTGAACAGACGACGGACGACCTCGTTGGCGCCGTTCAGGCGCGTGGCTTCCGGATCGCGCACGAACACGATCGCCGCCGGCCGCTGCCGGCTTTCCGGGCTGATGCCCTGCGGCACGCGGCGGATCACCAGACACAGCTTGGCCTGACCGGACGGCCGCGTCACCGAGATCGCGTCGATCACAGCCGGTCCTTCATCGTTCTGGTCGGCGAGCGCGGTCCGCAGCACGCGTTGCAGTTCGCGGCGTTCGGTCGCGCCTTCCGTGCTCAGGTGCTGGGCGCTGAGCAGCAGGCCGTCGCGCTGTTCGAGGATGCGCCGCGCTTCGGGGTTGAGGTCGAGCACCGTGCCGTCGCGCGTGATGCTGATGGTGCCGAGCTGCATGCGGTTCAGCGTGCCGGCGAACAGCTGTCGCTCGCTTTCCAGATCGTCGATGCGCGTGTGCAGCTGGATCGCGCGTTTCAGGTGCGGCAGCAGCACGCGGCAGAAGCGCTTGTCGTCGTCGGTGAACGCCAGAGCGTCGATGCCGCGCGAGACGCGGAAGCGGCACTCGCTGCCGCCGCCCATGCGCAGGTCCGCGCCGAGCAGATGACCGACCGCGACCGGTTCCATGAACTGACGATAGAACGTGGACTTCGACCAGCGCGGCCCCATCAGCTCTTCGGGCGTCACGACCTCGCCGTCGGGCAGGCCGACGAACGGGTCCAGCGCGTAGAAATGCGTGCGATAGGACTCCGACGCGTGGGCATTGACGGTATCGGTATTGATGATGGCGCCGGCGTTCTGCGCGGTGGCCGGTCGCAGGATCAGGGTCGTGTGCTTGGCATCGAACACTTCGCGCAGGGTCTGCAGCGAGCTGTGCAGCGGCGGGTCCTCGCTGGCGCCGTCATAGATCGCCGTGAACACGCTGTTGAGCCGCTCGAACTCGACCAGCTGCTGCGCCTGCGGCACGGGCATGCCGGGTATCGCCTCGATCCGTGCTTTGCCGGCCTTCGCCGCCGCTGTCATCTGCACCATCTTCATCTCCTCGCGCCGGCTGCGTCGGCCGGTGCCTGCCGGGCGCGCCAGTCCCGGAACGCCCACCCGACCGAGCATAGCGGGCGCCGCCGGCGCCTCCTCGTCCGAATGGAGATAAGCCGCCGAACGGTCCGGCGGCGGGGTGCTGCCAGGGCGTCAACAGGCCCTAGCGTCCTTTCCGGCTGGCCGGACGCGCGTCGACGGTGGCGCCCGCCGCGCGCGTGTCCTGTGCGATGCGCAGGGCGTCGCGGGCCTTGAGGCCGAGCGCGAGCAGGACGTGTTCGGTCAGGTGTTCGCCCAGCGGGCCGGGTGCGGCTCCGGCGTGAACGCTGCGCATGCCGGCGAGGATCGAGCCGGCGACCACGTTCAGTGCTGCCGCCGGATCGCGGAACGTCATGCGACCGCTGCGGCGGCCCTCGGCGAGCAGATCCGGGATCAGGTTGGTCAGCTTTTCGGTGGTGCGATGCGTGGCGTCGACCAGCCGCAGCACCGCGGCGCCCCAGTCCGGGTCGTCGGCCATCAGCTGGAAAGTCGATTTGACGATGGTGGCGAGTCGCGCGGCAGGGTCCTCGATGCGCTCGCAATCGCGCCAGGCCGGGCCGTTGATGCGATCGACCAGCTTGACCGCCGCTGCCTCGATCAGCTCTTCCTTGCTCTTGAAATAGTTGTGCACCGTGCCGCTGGCGACACGCGCCTCGTCGGCGATCTCCATGAACGTCGTCAGGATCGCCTCCTTGCGCGAAAACACGCGCGTCGCCGCCTCGAGCAGTTCTTCCAGTGTCCGGGCCCGCTTCTTGTGCCCGCGCGTCAGCGATTCCGCCATCGCGAATTCTCCGTATGCGAGGCGCGATCTTCGGGTGGGCTGGCACGCCAGTCAATATTGCCGTCTCTTTCTATAGTGGCGTTCAAATCAATATTGACGAATAACTCAATATTGGAGATACTAACGTCCGTCAGCTTTTCCCCGAACGGAGTTCCGCCATGACCATCCTCTACTCGCTGTTGATCGCCGCAACCGGAGCCGCGCTGTTTGCCGACATCGGCGACAGTCTCGTGTCGATGGCGCGCCAGCCCGGCCGCTATTGATTCGGATGTGCCTGCTGCCAGTGCCCGGCCTCCGGCGCTGAAGTGGAAACGTCTCCCCATCGCCGTGCGATGGGGAGACGGTGCGCCACGAAGCCCTCGCCGCGGGCCGTTCCGGCGCCCCGACGTCGCGGCGCGGCGATTGTCCTCAACGCCATGCGGCGCGCAGACGCTGCGCGGCATGCGTCAACGCGGCGTCGGCCGCGTCGATCACGCCGAGCATGCTGGCAAAGCCGTGCACCATGCCCGGCCAGCAGCGATAGTCGACGGCGACACCCGCGGCTTCGAGTTTGCGCGCATAGGCTTCGCCTTCGCCGCGCAGCGGATCGAACTCGGCGGTGACGATGGTCGCGGCTGTGACCCCCGTGACATCGCCGGCATGCAGCGGCGAGGCGCGCGGATCATGTGCGTTCTTCGCGTCGACCAGATACTGGCGGCGATACCAGCGCATCGCATCGCGCGTCAGGAAATAGCCGCTGGCGTAGCGCGCGTAGGTCTCGCTTTCGGCCACGCAATCCGTCACCGGATACAGCAACAGCTGATGACGCAGCCGCGCGCCACTGCGTAGCGCGAGCTGGGCGAGCACGGCCGCGAGATTGCCGCCGGCGCTGTCGCCGGCAACGGCGATACGCGCGGCATCGACGCCGAGGCTCGCCGCGTTCGCATCGAGCCAGTCGAGCGCGAACAAGGCATCCTCGACGGCCGCCGGAAACGGCGCTTCCGGCGCCAGTGCGTAATCGACGGAAACCACCAAGGCCTTACTGCGCGCGGCGAGCGTGCGGCAGATGTTGTCGTGCGTGTCGAGGCCGCAGCTGACGAAGCCGCCGCCGTGGAAATACAGCACGGCCGGCAAGCGCGCATCGCCGTGCGGGCGATAGAAGCGCAGGCGCAGATCGCCATTCGCGACGCGGATCGTGCGATCGCGGATCTCGGCCACGTCATCGCCGGGCGCGAACATCGCCGGGCTCGCCGCCAGCGCCGCGCGCAGCTGCGGCGCGGTCAGCGTCGCGTAGTCGGGCTCGGGCATGCCGGCCGTCGCGGCAAGCAGGGCCTGGACCTGGGGATCGGGTTGCGATGCGGACGACATGAGCGGCTTCCGGTGACGGGAGCGGCGATTGTCGCGGCGCGTCGGCGGCGCGCGTCTCGTCCGGATGCAGATATGGCGGCGGACGAAGTTTGCGAGCCGAGGGCTCTTCACACTGGCGCCGAATTCCCGGAGGAGCCCGCCATGAAGTTTTCACTGATTTACGAAGCGCAGACCACCGACGCCACCCGCGCCGGCGATCGCAAGGTGTTCGACGACACCGTCGAACAGGTGTTGCTGGCCGAGCAGATGGGCTTCGACGTGGTCTGGTGCGTCGAGCACACGGCGCTGACGAACTATTCGCACATGAGTGCGCCGGAGACGATGCTGGCGTTTCTCGCCGGCAAGACCAGCCGCATCCATCTCGGGCATGGTGTGATCTGCCTGCCGCCGGCGATGAATCATCCGGTCAAGGTTGCCGAACGCATTGCGACACTCGACCTGCTCAGTCACGGCCGCGTGCATTTCGGTGTCGGCAAAGGCGGCACGCAGCAGGAATCCGGCACCTTCGGCTACGACCTCGCGACGCTGAATCCGCAGATCGACGAGGCGATGTACCTGATCCCGAAGATCATGACGCAGGACGAGATCGAGCACGACGGCGAGTTCGTGAAGATTCCGAAGCGGCCGGTGCATCCCAAGCCCTACCAGGACCCGCATCCGCCGATGTATCTGGCCTGCACCAACACCGACACGCTGACGCGCGCCGGCCAGCGCGGCATGGGCGCGCTGGTGCTCGGCTTCGGCGGGCCCGATGACGTGGCGAAGAAGAACGAGGTCTATCGAAGCGCCTGGAACACGCGCAAGCCGGAAGATCAGGTCGGCTTTCGCCCGCACCGGCATCTTGCCGCGCTGTGTCCGACGATCGTGCTCGACGACGGCGTCAAGGCGCGACAGATCGGCATCAAGGGTCAGCGCTATTTCATGGAGTCGCTCGCGCACTGGTACACCGGCGCGCCGCGTCCGGACCCGGCGCAGTGGAGCGACGACATCACCGCGCACGACGCGGCCGGCAAGGCCGTGATCAGGACCAGCTTCGCGTCCGAGAAAGTCGAGATCGACTTCTCCGATCCGACCATGATGCTGCTCAATCCGAACCACGCCTACGGCAAGGTCGAGGACTGCATCGGCTACGTGCAGCGCCTGATCGATGCCGGTGCCGACGAGATCCTCTTCATCTGCCAGATGGGCAGCGTGCCGCAATGGGCGCAGCTCGAAACGCTGAAGAACATCGGCACGCACGTGATTCCGCATTTCCGCAAGCAGCCGGGCACGCGGCGCGCCGCCTGAAACGGGCCCGCGCCGGGTGCAATCGGCCAGCGGCGCGCGCCGCTGGCCGCATCGGCCCGGGTCATGGCCGGCATTCGACAGGGACGTCCGATGCCGCAGACGTAAGGTAGTGACCGACGGCCGGAGCACGGCCGTCTCCATCAAAAAGAACGGGAGAGAGACATGCCGGGAGATTCCATTCGCCATCCGCGCGCCTCGCGCTGGCTGGCTGCCGCCGCCCTGCTGCTCGGCACCACGCTGTCGGCGCCGAGCTGGGCACTGAACATCGTGCTGTCGAACGACGACGGTTTCGAGAGCGCCAACATCCATGCGCTGTACGCGAAGCTCAAGGCCGCCGGCTACGACGTGGTGGTGTCCGCGCCGGCGCAGAACAACAGCGGCAAGGGTGGCGCGATGAACTTCCTGCAGCCGATCACGCCGCTGACCCGGGACACGCGCTTCGGCACGGTCAAGGCCGGCGCGCCCGGCGTCGGCAGCGAAGCCGACGATGCCGACATCCATTACGTCGACGGCACGCCGGTGATGGCGCTGCTGTACGGCCTCGATGTGGTCGCGCCGCAGCGCTGGGGCGGGCAGCCGGACCTGGTGATCTCGGGGCCGAACGAGGGCGGCAACCTCGGCATGATCAATCCGTCTTCCGGCACCTTCAACAACGCCGTCTATGCGGTGAACCGCGGCATCCCGGCGATCGCCGTCAGCGCCGCGAGCACCAATGGCCGTTCGTATACCGCGTTGACCGACGATGCCAGCGAGTACGAACTGGCCGACGTGGTCGTCAGGCTGGTCGCGCAGCTCGACGCCGGCAAGGGCAGCGACGGCCGCCTGCTGCCGCCCGGCGTCGGCCTCAACGTCAATGTGCCGAACTTCGCCGCCGGCACTGCATCGAGCCTGAAGTTCCGGTTCGCGCGCATGGGTCTGGCGACCGACTACCAGCCGGTGTTCTACGCCAGCCTCGCCGACAGCCCGAACGCCGTGCAGTACGGTGCCGGAGCGCCGTATCCGGGCGTGTCGATCGTCACCCGCAACGTCACGCCGCCGAGCGGCGTCGTGCTGCCGGACGACACCGCTGCGAGTTCCGAGGCCAACGTGCTGGCCGACGGCGCGATCCCGGTCACCGTCTTCGAAGGCGTGCCGCAGGCGCGGCGCAGCAACGAGGATCCGGTCAGGATCCGCCTGCAGTCGCTGCTCGACAGCGCGAACTGAAGGGGACTGCCATGAACCCGACTGTTCTCGCACGGCGCGCCGTGCCGGCGCTGCTGCCGCTTGTGCTGATCGCCTGCAGCCAGGACCGGCACGCGCCCGCTTTCCGCACCGAGCTGCCGGCGCTGGCAGCCGGCGCGCACGCGATCGTCGTCGACGGCGACAGCGCAGCGCATGACGGCACCGAGTTCGTCGGCAGCAAGGGCGCGGCCTACGTGGTGTTCGCCGACGATTCGAACGCGGCGGCGAATGTCATCTACCGTCGCCGCGACGGGGCGTCGGCGTGGCAGCGCGTGCCGCGGGCGACCGGCGATCTGCAGCTTGCCGGCGCGCTCGATGCGCCGCTGACGATCGCTGCCTGGACGATGCCGGCCGCCGCGACCGCGTACCGCGCGCTGCTCGGCACGGCGGTGACGAGTTTCACGCTGGCACCGGATGGCAAGCTGACCGCGGCGGCCGACGGTTGCCGGGTCGGCGGCACGATCGCCGGTGCCGATCTCGCTGCTGCTGCGGAGGCGGCGCTGAACTTCAGCGGCTGCGCCGCGAGCGGCGGTCCGGCCGACGGCGACTACGACGGCATTGCCTACCTCGATCCGGACGCGTCGAACGCGGCTTTCCATGTCGTGGTCGACAACGGCAGCGCGATCGCCGACTTCTACGCCTACGCACCGTAGCGGCTCGGCGAGCCGGCCGGGGTGATCCGCAGGCGTCGTTTGCACGGCGCCTGTCCGGATCGCCGTGGCCTTCGCGACGCATCCGCGCAGGTCCCTTCAGAGCGGGGCGCCGGACTGGCCGAGTATCGGAAACAGGGTTTTCAGGCCGGCGGCCATGAAGCTGATCGCGATCGCCGACAGGATCAGGCCCATGATGCGGGTCGCGATGTTGATGCCGGTCTGGCCGATCACGCGGGTCAGCTGATCGCTGGAGCGCATCACCAGCCAGGTCAGCAGGGCGACCACGACGATGTCGAGCAACAGCACGCCCATGCCCCAGATGCTGCCGGCCTTCTGCGCGTAGATGATCGCCGAGCTGATCGCGCCGGGGCCGGCCAGCAGCGGAATGCCGAGCGGTACGACGCCGACCTGATTCTTGTCGGCCGCCTCGTCGGCTTCCTCCGGCGTGTGACGGGTATTGCCCATGCGCGCATTGAGCATGGAGATCGCCATCAGCAGGATCAGGATACCGCCGCCGACCTTGAATTCGGGAATGCCGATGCCGAACAGCGACAGCAGGAATTCGCCGGCGAGCGCCGAGGCGATCAGCACGATCGCGATGGTCATCGCCGCGTAGCGCGCAGTGACGGCGCGATGCGCTCGGCTGTCGCCGGCCGTCAGCGCGGCGATCGCCGACACCCCGAGCAGCGGATTGACGATCACGACCAGGCCGATCAGCGTGTGCAGACCGGACAGCAGCAGGCTCATGTGCGCTTTCTCCTTCAGGGTGACGACGCGCGGCGATCCGCCCGCGCACCGACGACTGTAGCGAATTCGTCGCCGGCGATCGGCGACGCCGAAGCGCGGGGGGTGTGGCTCGCGCCGCTCCGACAGGCCCGCGCCGTTGCCGAACCGCTCGTGCAGGAGCGACGCAAGTCGCGAAGCCGAAGTCCGGAGCGGGTCGCGGCGCGCGCCGCCCCCGCAAAAGCGACGACCTCATCCGCATGAGCGATTTTTGCGGCGTGCCGGGCGATTAGGCTGCGATGCACGATCCGCCGCGGCAACACGTGCGGACACCGAGGAGAGAGCCGCATGACCGAGGCATCCAGCGCAGGCTATTCGCGCCATCGTCCCTGCCGCGCCAGCGACGTCGCACATTGGGACCTGCAGACCGAGGTCGCGATCGTCGGCTTCGGCGCCGCCGGCGCCAGCGCCGCGATCGAGGCGGCGAATGCCGGCGCGAAAGTCACGCTGTTCGAGGCGACTTCGGGGCACGGCGGCACCTCGGCGTTGTCCGGCGGCGAGATCTACATGGGCGGCAACGGCGGCACGCCGATCCAGCGCAGCGCCGGCTTCACGGACAGCAGCGATGATCTCTACGAATACCTGCGCATGGCTGGCGGCCCCGATGCCGATGCCGCCAAGTGCCGCCTCTATGCCGACCACAGCCTCGCGCATTTCGAGTGGCTGGTCGCGCAGGGCGTCGTCTACAAGAACTCGTTCATTCCGACCCGCGTCGTCGAGCCGTTCACCGACGACTGCCTGATCTGGAGCGGCAGCGAGGAAGCCTGGCCGTTCTGCGAAAGCGCGAAGCCCTGCCCGCGCGGCCACACGCCGCAATGGATGGGCCTCGGCGGCGGCAAGTACCTGATGGACGTGCTTGCCAAGCGCGTCGCCGATCTCGAGGTCGACGTGCGCTTCGACGCGCGCGCCGTTGCGCTGATCGTCGATGCGAGTCATTGCGTCGTCGGCCTGGTGATCCGCAGCGAAGGTCGCGACCAGTTCGTGCGCGCCATGAAGGGGGTCATTCTCTGCGCCGGCGGCTTCATCATGAACAGGCACCTCGTGCAGCAGCACGCGCCGCATCTGGCGCGCGCCAACACGCCGATCGGCACCGTCGATGACGGCTCCGGCATCCAGCTCGGCCAGAGCGTCGGTGCACATGCGATCCACATGAACGAAGGCTTCGTGACCCTGCCCTGGTATCCGCCGGAATCGCTGATCAAGGGCATCTTCATCAACGAGCAGGGCCAGCGCTTCATCAACGAGGACTGTTATCACGGCCGCACCGCGCAAATGATCCTGCAGCAGCGCGGCACGCGCTTCTACGTGCTCGCCGATCAGGAAACCTACGGGGAGCCGGAGTTCGGCGAGTTCGCCAAGATCGGCATCGGCGCAGCCGGCGACAGCTGGCAGGAAATCGAAAAGGAACTGGAACTACCGGCAGGCGCGCTGATGGCAACGGTCGAGCTGTACAACCGCCATGCCGCGAACGGCGAGGACCCGCTGTTCCGCAAGGGCGCGAAATGGCTCAAGCCGCTGAACAAGCCGCCGTTCGTCGCGCTCGACTGCCGCATCGACTACTGCACCTATTTCACATTCACGCTCGGTGGCCTCGAAACCCTGCCGAGCGGCGAAGTGCTCGACGCCAGCCGTGAACCGATCGCCGGCCTCTACGCCGCAGGCCGCACGACCAGCGGCCTGCCGCGCTGGGGTGCCGGCTACAGCTCCGGCATGTCGCTCGCCGACGCGACCTTCTTCGGCCGTCAGGCGGGTCTGAACGCGGCGCAGCAGCGCGTATAGCAGCGCGCCTCCAATGCGACATACGAACCCGTTCGTCCCGAGTGTTTCGCGTAGCGAAACGTATCGAGGGGCGTGCGCGCGCCCTCTATACACCGCGCCTTGCGGCGCGGCACTCGGGACGAACGGCTGAAGCTTTTGAGCTGCGAAGCACGAAGGAGAGACTGCCATGAAGATTCTCGTCGTCGGTGGCACCGGCCTGATCGGTGGCCATGCCGCGCTGCATCTGCAAAGCCTTGGTCACGACGTGACGATTGCGGCACGCAAATCCGCTCAAGCGCAAAGTGCACTCGCCGCACTGCCGATCCTGCTCGGCGATTACGTCGCCGGCGACTTCACGCGCGAGCAACTGGCCGGCTTCGATGCACTGGTGTTCGCTGCCGGCAACGACATCCGTCATCTCGACAAGAACGCCGACGAAGCCGCGCACTGGCAGCGCGCCAACATCGACGGCGTGCCGCGCTTCTTCAAGCTCGCGCGCGAGGCCGGCGTCCGTCGCGCGGTGCTGGTCGGCAGCTTCTATCCGCAGGTGAAACCGGAACTTGTCGATCGCATTCCGTACGTGCGCTCGCGGCATCTCGCCGACGAAGGCGCGCGCGCGCTGGCGACCGGCGACTTCGCCGTATGCTCGGTCAACGCGCCGTTCGTGGTCGGTTCGGTGCCGGGCCTGCATGTCGGCATGTTCGACTACTACACGCGTTACGCGCTCGGCCAGATGGACCCGATGCCGGTCTATGCGCCGGCCGGCGGCGTCAACTTCATTTCCACCGCTTCGCTGTCGGAAGCGATCGCCGGCGCACTCCTGCGCGGCGAATCGGGCAAGGCGTATCTGGTCGGCGACGAGAACTGGACGTTCGCCGATTACCTGTCCCTGTTCTTCGAGACCGTCGGCAAGCCGCGAATCGTGCCGTCGCTCGATCAGGAACACCCCCTGCTGCCGGACTCGATGCTCTATGCCGGCCGCGGCACGCTGTTCTATTACGAGCCGGACGCCGGCGAGCAGGCCCTGCTCGGCTATCGCCGACATGACGTGCGGCCGGCGATCATCGCTGCCGTGATGCAGGCGCAGCAGATGATCGAAGCCGCCTGAACCGGGAGAAGCCGATGAATGACAGCGAACGACTGGTCGCGATCGAGGCCATCCGCCAGCTCAAGGCACGCTACTTCCGCGGCGTCGACAGCAAGGACGCCGCATTGCTGCGCAGTGTCTTCACCGACGATGCCGTCACCGATTTCCGCAGCGAGTCGCCCGACGGCGACGAGCGGCTGCTGCAGCGTGATCCGGATGCGTTCGTGCGCAACGCCCTGGGCGTGCTCGACGGTTGCGTCACCGCGCACGCCGGCAGCATGCCGGAGATCGTCGTCGATTCGGCGGACGAAGCGCATGCGCGCTGGAGCATGACCGACCGGATCTGGGTCGAGGACCGCGCGCGCTCGTCGCTGCCGTTCGCGCAGCTGCAGGGCTGGGGCTGCTATCACGACCGCTACCGGCGCACGGCCGACGGCTGGCGCATCGCCTCCACGCGGCTGGAGCGGATCAAGATCATCACCCGCTGAACCGCTCGCTGGGCGGGCGTCCACGTCTCAGGCATGCTGACGCGCCATGACCGAGCGCTCCGCAACCCCGCCGAAAAGCATCATCCGCAGCGCGCGCCTGCACTTGCGCGAGGCGGCCGACGGCGACGCCGACTTCATCATCGCGCTGCTCAACGAGCCCGGCTTCATCCGCTACATCGGCGACCGCAGGGTGCGTACGCCGGAGGACGCGCGCGGCTACATCGGCAAGCTTCGCGATCATTACTGGCGGCACGGCTACGGCCTGTATGTCGTGGTGCTCGACGACAGCGCGGCGCCGATCGGCATCTGCGGGCTGCTCAGGCGCGAGGCGCTGGATGCACCGGATATCGGCTTTGCCTTTCTTCACGGATACGAAGGGCAGGGCTATGCGTTCGAGGCCGCCGCCGCCGTGCTCGCCGATGCCCGCGCCCGGCTCCGCATCACGCGCGTGCTCGCGTTGACCATGCCGGACAACGAACGTTCGATGCGCCTGCTGCGCCGTCTCGGCCTGAAGCGCGATCGCGAAGTCGAGCTGCCGATGCCGGGCGATGTCAGCGTGCTGTTCGTGCCGGCCTGACGCTCACCACGCCGGCAGCGTCGGATTGCGGCGCGCAAGAATGCCGTCGGTCTTCGCTCGCAGTGCGTCGTCGAGCGCCTCCGGCTGCGGCACGATCCAGAACTCGCGTCTGCGCAGCGACGTGAACACGCGTGCGGCGAACACGTCCGGTGTCACCCCGTATTGCTGTGTCATGGTCCGCATCTGCGCGACGAAGCCCTCGCTGGCTGCATCGACGGTGGCGCCGAACGGATCGTCGAAGATGCCGGTGATGACCGGGCCGGGCGCGAGCAGCGACACGCCGATCGGCGCCTGCAGCATTTCCATCTCGCTGCGCAGCGACTCGGTCAGCGCGACGATCGCGAACTTGGTCGCCGAGTACGGCGCCATCAGCGGGCTGGCGAGAAAGCCGCCGACCGACGAGGTATTGATGATCTGCGCGGCGCGTCCGGCGCCGAGCAGATGCGGCACGAAACTGCGGATGCCGTTGACAGTGCCGCCGATGTTGACGTCGAGCAGGCGCTGCCAGCGCGCCGCTTCGATCTGCCAGGAAAAGCCGGTGGCCATGATGCCGGCGTTGTTGAACAGCAGGTCGACCTGACCGAAGGCGCGCCATGCCGCGTCGGCGAGTGCATCGACCGACGCCGGCCGCGTGACATCGGTCGGCACCGCGATCACCTCGCCGTCGAGGCCGGCGACCGACGCACGCAATTTGTCGGCGACCACGTCGGCGGCGACCACGCGCATGCCGAGCGACAGCGCGTGGCGGACCAGGCCGGCACCGATGCCGCTGGCCGCGCCGGTGATGACGGCAACGCCGCCGTCGATCTGCAGGGGCTCGTCGTTCATGGCGCGGCTCGCTGCGAGTCGGGCGTCCAGAGATCGGGCAGGCCGGGATCGGTGCTGCGGATCAGATGCCGCAGCGAATGCCGCAGTGCCTCGGCTTCCAGGCTGCCACAGGCCTGCAATGCGTCGGCTTCGATCGCGTCGGCGGCGGCGATCAGTTCCAGCGTCAGCCGGCGTCCGGCCTCGGTCATGTGGAAACGCGGTGCGTCGTGTGCGCCGCGCGTCTCCAGCAGACCGCGGACAGCCAGGTCCTGCAGACGCTCGCGTGACGCGGCCACGCCGGAATAGGCGAACACCTCGTTGAGTCCTTCCAGGCTGGCGCCGTCCTGCAGCACCAGTGTCGTCAGCGCGAAGTAGTCGGCGTCCGAGAGGCCGTGCGCGTCGAGGCGCGCGCGGATGCGACCGTAGAACTGGAACCAGGCGCGGCCGAGCAGATAGCCGAGATGATCCTCGCGCCAGATCGCCGGCGACGCATCGGCGGCGGCGCTGAGCTGACCGGCGCGACGTGCGGCGAAGGCGTAGCGACCGGACTGGAACACCAGCGGCGGCAGCTCGCAGCTGTCGAAGTCGAGTACCTCGCCGACTAAGATCAGATGGTCGCCGCCTTCGTACTGGAACGCACTGCGGCATTGCAGGCGCGCGGCGCAGCCGGCGAGCAGCGGCGCGCCGCCGTGACCTGCTTCGACAGCAAGCCCGGCGAACTTGTCGCTGCCGCTTTTCGCGAAGCGATTCGACAGCGCTTCCTGCTGCGCCGACAGGATGTGCACCGCCCAGTGCGTCGCATTCGCGAAGCTCGCGAGGCTGCGCGCCGACCGGGCGAGGCTCCACAGCACCATCGGCGGATCGAGCGAAACCGAATTGAAGCTGTTGGCGGTGATGCCGACCGGCGCGCCGTCGCGATCGCGCGTCGTGACGATGGTGACGCCGGTGGTGAAGCTGCCGAGCGCGCTGCGGAATGCGCGGGCGTCGAAGCCGGATGCCGTTCCCATGCTCATGCTCCCGTGACCTGCGGCCGGGAGGCCGGCTGGCTGAGCACGATGTCGAGACCGGCCAGCGACACGGCCGCGCGGCGCTCGTGCGGCCCCTGTTCCGCGTGCCGACGCAGTCGCGCGCCTGCGTCGAGCAGGCGCTGCAGTGCGGCGTCGACATCGGCGACGCGCACGACCAGCGCCGCCGCCTTGCCCATGCACTCGTCGCCGGTCGCGAGCGCGAGCTTCAGCCGGGCGTCGAGCGCGGCATAACGATCGCCGTCGCGAAACCGCAGCGGCAGCGCCAGCACCTCCTGCAGCACGGCCAGTGCCGGGCCCAGGGCCGGAACCGGAATCAGCACAGCGTCGACATTCATTGCGCGCTCCCGCGGCAGGTCTGTCGGGCAGCTTGCGCGGCGTGCTGCGCGGCGTCCTCGTCCGAGTGCAGACATGGCGACGGCGCGCCGCCGCTCGTCACTTCACATATCTCAGTTCAGACGAGGATGCGTCGCAAAGCCCGCTCCTATGCTCGCGGCGCCAACAGGGCAGGAGGAGAAAATCATGATCATGAAACATCCGCCGGTGTCGTCACGCACGATCATCGCGCGGCTCGCCGCGTCGCTGATCGCCGTCGCCGGCATCGACGCGGCACAGGCCGGATCGTTCGATCTGCCGGGCGACACCGACGCGCAGTACACGCTGACGCTGGGCTATGCGCTGGCGATGCGTACCGGGGGTCGCGCCCCGGCGCTGATCGACGGGCCGGTCGATCCGGCCACCGGCATTCCGACGACAGCCAATGGCGATGACGGCGATCGCAACTTCAAGGCCGGCAGCCTGATCAACGACCGCGTCAGCGCGCTTGGCGAGCTGTTCCTCACGCACGGCAATGTCGGCGCCGTGTTGCGCGGCGACGCGTTCTACGACGATGTCTACCATCGCCGCAACGACAACGATTCACCGGACACGGTCAACAAGGACGGCGAGCACGATCGCTACACGCAACAGGCGCGAAAGTACGACGGCGGTCGCGTGCGGCTGCTCGACGCCTATGCCTGGGCCGATCACCGTTTCGGCAGCACCGGCGTCGATCTTCGCGTCGGCCGTCAGGTCGTCGCCTGGGGCGAAAGCCTGTTCTTCTCCGGCATCGCGTCCGCGCAGGGGCCGGCCGACGCGACCAAGGCCAACGTGCCGGGCGTCGAGGTCAAGAACATCCTGCTGCCGGTCGATCAGGTTTTCACGCAGATCAGCTTCGCCGGTGGCCTGAGCCTCGCCGCGTACTACCACCTCGAATATCAGCCGACCGAACTGGAACCGGCCGGCGCATACTTCTCGACCAGCGATGTGGTCGGTCCCGGCGCACGGCTGCTGCATGTCGCCTATGGCTACGACATCCCGCGCGGTCACGACCAGCGACCGAGCGATGGCGGCCAATACGGTCTCAGCCTCAAGGCCCAGCTGACCGGCGCCACCAATCTCGGTCTGTACTGGTTGCGCTATCACGACACCAATCCCGCCGTGCTGCTGGATGTCGCCGAAGTCGCGCCCGGCAGCTATGCGCCGGTGTCGTACCACATCCGCTACTTCGACGGCATCGACATGGCGGCGGCGAGCTTCTCGACGCGGCTCGGCGCGGCGAATGTCGCCGGCGAAGTGAACTGGCGCGACGGTGCGACCGTGCTGGTCGACACCGCGCTCGGCCCGACCGCGACGCGCGGCAAGCTGGTGCAGACGCTGGTCTCGTCGATCTACACGATGAGTCCGAATGCGCTGTCGCAGCAGATCGATCTGGTCGGCGAAGCCGGCTATCTGCATCTGGCCGGTGTCGACGCGGCGTCCGGCAGCAAGACGCTCAGCAATGACCGCGACGCCTGGGCGGTGTCGGGCATCGCGACGCTGAACTATCGCAATGTCTTTTCGCAGTGGGATCTGGCGCTGCCACTGACGTTCTCGCTGCTGCATGGCACGCCGGCGCTGGCCGGAGCCTTCGGCAGCCTGTACGGCGACGGCGACATGCGCGCCAGCGTCGCCGGCAATTTCACCTACCTGCAGAACCTGCAGATCGGCGCCAGCTACAACGCCTTCCTCGGTTCGGCGAACGCGGCCAAGCGTCCGTACGCCGATCGCGACTACATGGCGATCAACCTCAAGTACAGCTTCTGATCGCCCGGAGATGAACAGCATGACCAGGAAAATGATGTACACGCTGGCCGCGATCGTGCTCGGCACGCTGGCTGCGCAGAGCGCATTCGCGAAGGTATCGGCCGAGCAGGCCGCACAACTCGGCGGCGACAAGCTGACCTGCATGGGTGCCGAGCGCGCCGGCAATGCCGACGGCTCGATTCCCGCGTACAGCGGCAAGTGGCTCGGCGCCGCGTGGCCGGGCGCCACGCAGAACGGCTACAACCCCGGGCCTTATGCGGACGAAAAGCCGCTGTTCACGATCGACAGCGACAATCTCGCGCAGTATGCCGAGCGGCTGACCGAGGGTCAGAAGGCGCTGCTCAAGCGCTATCCGAAAGCCTTCACGATGCCGGTCTACGCCAGCCATCGCGACTTCCGCTATCCGGACTGGGTTTGTGACGCGGTCAGGAAAAACGCGACGAGCGCCGAGCTGGTGCACGACGGTCTCGGCTTCACCGGCACGACCGGTGGCATTCCGTTTCCGTTCCCCAGTGACGGGCTCGAAGCGCAGACCAACATGCAGAACCCGCATCGCGCCTGGACCGAGCAGGGCATCCTCGACCAGTTCGTCGTCTATCCGAACGGCAATCGCGCACCGGGCCGCGTCGTCTACAAGATCCTGTCGGTCTGGAACGACCCGAAACATCGCGGCAGCAATCAGGACGAAGTGAATTCGTACTTCTATTCGGAAACCTTGCTGCCGGAGCGCGACAAGGGTGCGATCACGCTCGGCTGGACGCCGAACGACAACAGCATCGACCGTCAGGCCTGGTTCTACAGCCCGGGCACACGTCGTGTGCGGCAGGCGCCGGAGTTCGGCTTCGACACGCCGCAGGGTGCCGGCGGCTTCCGCACGGTCGACGACGATCGCCTGTTCAACGGCTCGCCCGAACGCTACGACTGGCAGCTGCTCGGCAAGAAGGAAATCTACGTGCCGTACGACAGCTTCAAGCAGAACGATCCGGCGGTCCGCTACGACCAGCTGCTGCCGCCGAGCAGCGTCAATCCGCAATACATGCGCTACGAGCTGCACCGGGTCTGGGTGCTGGAGGCGACCGTCAAGCAGGGCTATCGACACATCTACGCGAAGCGCCGCTTCTACGTCGACGAAGACAGCTGGCACGCGCTGTGGGTCGACAACTACGACGCGCGCGGCCAGCTCTGGCGCGCGAGCATGGTCAACTACTTCTACTCGCCGGCGATCGAGGGCTTCCAGGCCGGTATCGCGATCTATCACGACCTGACTGCGAACGCGTACTACGTCGATCGTCTCGTCAACGAATCGAAGCAGTGGTGGCAGCTGAACCAGGGCGGCCTGAGCGCCGACATGTTCTCGCCGGACGCGGCGTCACGACACGGACACTGAGCATCGCGCGCAAGGCACGGTGCGAGATACCGTGCCTTGCGCGCGTGCCGGCATGACGGTCGGCTCGCGCCACGATGCGCGGCAGGGAAGGGCTGAATCACGCCGGCTTCGTCGTTGCGGGAAGACGAAGGCGACGACGCAATCCCGCGGCGCCCGGCGCGAACGATGCTTCCGGATCGCCACGGTCGCTTCGCGATCTCGCGACGACGGACCCGTTCGGAAGTTTCTCAGGTCTTGCGACGGCTGCGCCGGGCAGCGGGCGCCTTGCCACGGCGGACCGCGGCGATCGACGCGCTGGCAAATGCCAGGAGGCGTTCGGGCTCATCGAGCACTTCGGCCGGCACCCGGTAGTAGCGCCGGCTGATGCCGAGGCCGGTCTTCTTCTGGTAGGTGAAAGCTCCGCTGCCGAGCGCCTCGTATTCGCGCCGTGTCTGTTCGTCGACCACGAAATACAGTTCGCCGCTCATCAGGATCGCGAAGAAGGTTTCGCCGGCACGCAAGCCGATGCCGCCGAACATGCGCGAATGACTGAGCGACGGGATCGGCGACAGCTGATCGAGTACGAACGCGGCGAATTCCGGCAGGCGGGCAGGCATGGCGCGTCGCCTAGGTTGCGAACCGCCAATAGCACGCGATCGCGAGGGCCGTTGCGATGATCGCGAACAGGAACTTTCGCCACAGCGTGCCGCGCATGGCGCCGAGTCCGGCGAGCAGTTCCGGATGCTCGTCGACGTAGGCGTCGACGATCTGCTTCGCGTCCTTCAGACCGATGCGCCGTTGCTCGCGGACGGCGCGGATCGCGTCGATGCGCCGGCCCTGTCGCAGTGCCAGGATCGCCTGCAGCGGCAAGTCCGATGCGGGTGCTGCCGCCGACGGCGACGGCATGGCTCGACCGGCGACATGGGCGTCGACGAGCGCCCTGGCTTCCTGCAGGCCGAGCCCGGTTTCTTCGCGCACGCGTTTGATCGCCTCGATCGGATTGCCGCTCTGGATCGCGGCGGCAACGGCGGCAGAGATGGGACTGTTGTTCGACACGCGCTGGACCTCGGGATCGGCAAGGACCCGGCTGTCAGCCGCAGCGGGTCATTTGGCGCAAGGGATGCGGCACCGGCTCAACCCAGCTGCGTGATGCCGGCGGCGCTCAGGCGGAACGCCAGCTCGGCGGACGCGATCGACGAGGCGTCGCCGTTTTCATGGATCACCGTGACGCGACCGAGCGCCGGATTGACGACGATGCCGCGCATGCCGTCGAGCCAGGCGCCCAGCACCGTGCGCGCACGCTGCATGGACGTGTCGCCGGTCACGGCCTGACCCGGCGCTTCGACTTCCTTGCCGAGTTCGATGATGCGCTCGGCGGTGGCCTTGACCTTGCTGTCGGTATCGCTGCTCACGCGGGCTCTCGCTGTCGGGATTCGATGGGGACAATCATTTAACCGCAAATGGCGCGTCCTTGTGCCAGCGACGATCACAGGCTGCGCGTCATGAACACGCTGTACGGATCTTCGATGTAGTTCGCGAACGGCCCGCAGAAGCTGAAGCCGAAACGCGCGTACAGCGCATGGGCCGGCCGGAACGCCGCGGCGCTGCCGGTTTCGAGACTGAGGCGCCGATAGGCGCGGCGCCGCGCTTCGTCGAGCAGGTGCTCCATCAGCCGCGCCGCGACGCCCTGGCGCAGATGGGCGCTGACGGTGCGCATCGACTTGATCTCGCCGTGCGCCGCGTCGAGCTGCTTGAGCGCGCCGCAACCGAGCAGGGCACCGTCGCGCCAGACGCTCCAGAATGTGATTTCCGGCTGGCGCAGCCCGTCGAGATCGAGGGCATGAATGCTTTCCGGCGGCGAGTGCAGCGTCATGCTCTGGCGATGATCGAGCAGCAGCTGGATGATCTCGGAACCGCGCAGATCGTCGACCCGAATCTCCATGAAAGTTCCGGCCGTGGATGCCCGCGAGCAGCTTAGCGCACGGCGGCGTGCGCGCGTCAGTCCGCCGTCGCCGGCGGGCGCCCGGCCGCGATCGCGCGCAGCCCGTGCAGGGCAGTGGCCCAGAGGATGGCGGCGTTGAGCATCGCTTCGGTTGCCACCAGCAGGTTCGGTGCCATCCAGTCCCGGTGCAGCGCCAGCGCGGTGGCGGCGGCGAGCAGCATCATGGCGCCGCCGCAGGCCCAGTACGACGGCACGTCGAGGAAGCGCGCCATCGGCAGGAAATGCAGGCCGACCACCAGCGAGATCGCCGGTATCCAGTAGACGTGCAGCGACGGCGCTGCGAGCAGGTTGATCGCCAGATTCAGCAGCACGATCTCGAACACGAAGTTGATCCAGAAGCGGACCCAGACCCTGCGGTTCGCCATCCGCTGCGCCGCGTCCGGCGCCGGCAGGCCGCGGCTTGCGGCAAGCAGGCGGCGCGCGCGCTGCAGCAGCACGGCGGCGATCACGAGACCGACGATCGCGATCGGAATGCGCGCGACACCGCCGAGCAGACTCAAGCCGTAAGCCAGCCAGCCGACGCCGATCAGGGTGCCGATGCGGGTGCCGATGCCGCGGCTGCGCAGAATCTGTCCGCGTGATCGCTGGGCAACGGGTGTCATCGGCGAGCCTCGTTCGGAAACCGGGCCTCGATTGAAGCGCGTCCGCGCGCCTGACGCAAAAAGCTCAGCGCGCGAGGAAGCCGCCGTCGGCAGCCAGCACCGCGCCATTCACGTACGACGCGCGATCCGAGCACGCCCAGACCACGACGTTGGCGATCTCCTCGGCGCTGCCCACGCGACCCGCCGGCACCGTGCTGGCGGCCATGTCGCGAAACGCCGGTACGGCCATCACCTGCTCGATCATCGGCGTTTCGATGAAGCCGGGGGCGACGGCGTTGCAGCGGATGTTCTGCGCGCCGTATTCGACGGCGATGGTCTTGGTCAGGCCGACGACGCCGTGCTTGCCGGCGACGTAGCCGGGAATGCCGGCGAGCCCGATCTGTCCGGCGATCGACGCGGTGTTGACGATCGCGCCGCCGCCGTTGGCGAGCATCGCGCGGATCTGCGCACGCAGGCCGTAGAACACGCCGGACAGGTTGACCGCGATCATGCGGTCCCAGAGCGCCAGCGGGTAGTCGATCGTGCCCGGCGGGATCGGGCCGTCGGAAATGCCGGCGTTGTTGAACGCACAGTCGAGCCGGCCGTAATGCGTCACGGCGGCATCGACCAGCGCCTGGCATTGCGCGGCGTCGGCAACATCGGTGCGCTGGAAAAAGACGTCGTTGCCGCACGACCGCAGTTCCGCAACCAGGGCGGCGCCGGCCGCGGCATCGAGATCGGCGAGCGCCAGCTTCGCGCCTTCCTCGGCAAAGCGCATTGCGGCGGCGCGGCCGATGCCGCTGGCGGCGCCGGTGATGATGGCGACCTTGTTCTGCAATTCCTGCACGGCAGGCTCCTCGGGGTCCGGTGTCGTTGGCTGCGGTTCTGAGCGTCACGCTGCGCGGCGCTCGCCGCGAGCGGAACGCCACTGTCGACCGCTGTACCGCCGCGCGCTTCGTCCGCTTGCAGAGGTACCCCGCGCTCGTCCCTATGGGGGAGGCCCTGCCGGCACCGGCCTGCGCATGATCGGCGCCATTGCATGAACGGATAAAGGAGAGCGGCATGGCGAAGTTCGCGAACGGTGCGGTACTGGTGTTCGGCGGCAGCGGGGGCATCGGCCAGGGCGTGGCGAAGACCTTTGCCGAGGCCGGCGCCGATGTCGCGATCGCCTATCGCTCGAAAAAGGAGGTCGCCGAGCGCGTTGCCGGCGAGATCGCCGCGCTGGGTCGCAAGGTGACGACGCATGCCACCGACGTGACCGAGGCCGCGCAGGTCAAGGCGACGGTCGCCGACGTGCTGAAGGCGCACGGCCGCATCCACACCGTCGTCTGGGCAGCCGGCCCGGTCGTCGAGCAGGTGCCGTTGGCGGAAGCCAACGAGGCGCTGTGGAAGCGCTCGATCGACATCGAGGTTCACGGTTTCTATCACGCGGTGCAGGCGACGCTGCCGGCAATGCGTGAAGCCGGCGGCGGCTCCTACGTGCACCTGGGTTCGGCCGGCCACGTCTGGTTTCCGCCGCGCGATGGCCTGTCGGTGGTGCCGAAGGCGGCGAACGAGGCCTTCATCAAGGGCATCGCCAAGGAAGAAGGCCGCCACAACATTCGTGCGAATTCGGTGCTGGTCGGCGTCATCGAGGCCGGCATGTTCCTCGAGCTGACGAAGCGCGGCGTGTTCGATCAGGCCTGGATCGACGAAACCCACAAGCTGCTGTGCCTGAAGCGCTGGGGCCAGCCTGAGGACATCGGCAACGCCGCGGTCTATCTGGCGACGGCGGACTACGTGACCGGCCAGCAGATCAACGTGTCGGGCGGCTTCGGCGTCTAGACGAGCGCCGCTCTTGCGGCCTGGAATGGCCGACAACGGTTCGTCCGGACGCATGAGGCTGCGCATCCGGCTTCGCGCGACAGTCGCCCTCAGCCGAACAACACAAGACGAGGAGTCACGATGTCCCTGCCGCTCGAAGATATCGAACTGATCAAGCGCCTGAAGTACGCGTACTGCCGCTGCATCGACACCGCCAACTTCACCGAAATCCGCGATCTGTTCACCGAAGACGCCAGCGTGCGCTATGTCGGCGGCAGCTACGTGTTCGAGGCGCAGGGCCGCGACACCATCATCGAAGCGCTGTCGAACGCGTTCCATGCCGATGCGATCGCCGTGCATCACGTCAATCATCCGGAGATCGATTTCCAGTCACCGACCGAGGCGACCGGCGTCTGGTATCTCAAGGACTGGTTCTGCGATCTGCGCAACAAGATCTACACCGACGGCACCTCGTTCTACCGCGACACCTACGTCAAGCAGAACGGCCAGTGGAAGATCAAGCGTGCGACCTACGAACGCGTGTTCGAGATCGTCACGCCGTTCACCGAGCCGCCCAACATCACGGCGCACTACCTGGCCAAGCACGGCAAGAAGCTGCCGCCGGCCTGAAACCTCGTCGGAGGATGACGCGATGAACGCAGACGATTCCCGCATGCCGGTCTCGCTCGTGCTCCGCGATCTGTTGGTGATCGCGCTCAGCATCTTCCTCTGGCAATGGAGCCACGCGCTGCACGATGCGGGCGCGGCGTCCGCGATGGCGGTCGCGATCGTTGCCGGCCTGCTGCTGCCGGTGTCGGCGTACTTCGTCCACGAGTGGGGGCATCTGAGCGGCGCGCTCGCCAGCGGCAGCCGCGTGCATTTCCCCCGCAATGCGGTTGCGGTCTTCCTGTTCCGTTTCGACGTCGACCAGAACGACCGTCGCCAGTTTCTGGCGATGTCGGTGGGCGGCTATGTCGCCAGCCTCGTCGTCGTCGCCTTGCTGCTGGCAACCCTGCAGTTGCGCTATCTCGCCGACCAGATCGCGCTGACGCTGACGGCGATCGGCGTGCTCGCGACCTTCATCCTCGAACTGCCGCCGTTCTACAAGGTCTGGCGTGGCGCACCGCTGCCGCACGGCGCGGCCTTCGTTTCCGAGCGCGACTAGCCGCGAATCCACCCGTGCCGTCCGGCAGCCGCCGGCGGGTCGGACCTTCGTCGCCGCGATTCGCCGAAACGCCGTGCCGAACGGTGCCGGCTAATCAAATTTGCCGTCTGGCCGTCGCGTCGGCACACTGACTGCGGTTCGTGAGCCGGTGAAGCGCGCGCGCGTACGACGCCGTCTCGTTTCGACGCCTCCCAGTCAGACGCACGAGGCCATGCCCATCATCGATTTCCCACTGGCGCGTCGCGGTCGTCTGGCGTCGCTGGCCGGCGCCCTGAGCGTCGCCCTGCTGCTCGGCGCGTGCGGCAAGAAGGCCGACGCGCCGCCGCCCGCGCCGACCCAGGTCACGGTCGTCACGCTCAAGCCGCAGGCGGTGCCGCTGACCACCGTGCTGTCCGGGCGTACCAGCGCCTATCGCACGGCCGAAGTCCGTCCGCAGGTCGATGGCGTGATCCGCAAGCGCACGTTCACCGAAGGCGGCATGGTCAAGGCCGGCGAGCCGCTCTATCTGATCGATCCGGCGCCCTATCAGGCACAGTACGACAGCGCGCGTGCCGCGCTTGCGCGCGCCGAGGCGACGGCGAAGTCGGCCGAGTCCGCCGCCACGCGCAGCCAGGCTCTGCTCGACGCCAGGGCGGTCAGCGAACAGAGCAATGAGGACGCGGTCGCCGCGCGCGATGCCGCGAAGGCCGACGTGGCGTCGGCGAAGGCGGCGGTCGAAACCGCGCGCATAAAACTCGTCTACACGCGCGTGCTGGCGCCGATCAGTGGCCGCATCGGGCGCTCCGGTGTCACCGAAGGGGCGCTGGTCAGTGCCGGGCAGAGTACGGCGCTGGCCACGATCCAGCAGCTCGATCCGATCTATGTCGATGTGCCGCAGCCGAGCACGATGCTGCTGCGCCTGCAACGCGAATTCGCGAGCGGCCAGTTGAAGAAAGCCGGCGACCGGCAGGCCGAGGTGCATCTGCAACTCGAAGACGGCAGCGACTACGCCAGCGCCGGCACCTTGCAGTTCAGCGAAGTCACCGTCGATCCGAGCACCGGTTCCGTCACCTTGCGTTCGATCTTTCCGAACGGCGACGGCCTGCTGCTGCCCGGCATGTTCGTCAAGGAAACGATCCAGGAAGGCGTGTCGCCGGACGCGCTGCTGGTGCCGCAGCAGGGCGTGACGCGCGATCCGACCGGCAAGGCGACGGCGCTGGTGGTCGGTGACGGCAACAAGGTCGAATTGCGTACGCTGACGACCGCGCGCACGGTCGGCGATCAGTGGCTGGTGACCGACGGCGTGCAGGCCGGCGACAAGGTGATCGTCGAAGGCCTGCAGAAGGTGAAGCCGGGCGCCGAAGTGCGACCGGTCGAGCGCGGCAGCGAAGACGCGGCCGGTCCGGACGCTGCGCCAGCCGGGAAGCCGTAAGCGGCAATGGTCAACTTCTTCATCGACCGCCCGATCTTCGCGTGGGTGGTGGCGATCATCCTGATGCTGGCCGGCGCGCTGTCGATCCGCACGCTGCCGGTCGCGCAGTATCCGGCGATCGCGCCGCCGTCCATCTCGATCAGCGTCAGCTATCCCGGCGCGTCCGCGGAGACCGTGCAGAACACGGTGACGCAGGTCATCGAGCAGCAGCTGTCCGGCATCGATCGCCTGATGTACTTCTCGTCCGAGAGCAACAAGGACGGCAGCATGACGATCACGCTGACGTTCTCGCAGGGCACCGATCCGGACATCGCGCAGGTGCAGGTGCAGAACAAGCTGTCGCTGGCGACGCCGCAGCTGCCGACCGAAGTGCAGCTGCAGGGCATCCGTGTCGCCAAGGCGACCAAGAACTTCCTGCTGGTCGTCGGCTTCGTTTCCACCGACGGCAGCATGAGCCGCACCGACATCGGCGACTTCATCGTCTCGCATGTGCAGGACCCGATCAGCCGCACCGCCGGCGTCGGCGACTACCAGGTCTTCGGCACGCAGTACGCGATGCGCATCTGGCTCGACCCGGCCAGGCTCGAGAGCTTCCAGCTGACGCCGGTCGACGTGGAAAACGCGATCGCCGCGCAGAACGTGCAGATCTCGTCGGGCGAACTCGGCGGCCTGCCGGCGGTGAAGGGCCAGCAGCTCAATGCGACGGTGATCGGCCCGACGCGCCTGACCTCGATCGACGACTTCAGGAAGATCCTGCTGCGCGTCAATGCCGATGGCTCGCAGGTGCGGCTTGAAGATGTCGCGCGCGTCGCGCTGGGCGGCGAAAGCGAGGCGATCAACGCGCAGTTCAACGGCAAGCCGGCGTCGGGCATCGCCATCAAGCTGGCGAGCGGCGCGAACGCGCTCGACACCGCCGACAATGTGCGTGCGACGATCGACAGCCTGCGGCCTCAGTTTCCGCCGGGTCTGGAAGCGGTCTATCCGTACGACACCACGCCGTTCGTGCGCCTGTCGATCGAGGAAGTGATCAAGACGCTGTTCGAGGCCATCGTCCTGGTCTTCCTCGTCATGTATCTGTTCCTGCAGAACCTGCGCGCGACCTTCATCCCGACCATCGCCGTGCCGGTCGTGCTGCTGGGCACGTTTGCCGTGTTGTCGGCGGCCGGATTTTCGATCAACACGCTGACCATGTTCGGCATGGTGCTGGCGATCGGCCTGCTCGTCGACGATGCCATCGTCGTCGTCGAGAACGTCGAACGCGTGATGGCCGAGGAAGGCGTCTCGCCGAAGGAAGCGACGCGACGCTCGATGACGCAGATCACCGGCGCGCTGGTCGGCATCGCGCTGGTGCTGTCGGCGGTGTTCCTGCCGATGGCGTTCTTCGGCGGCTCCACCGGCGTTATCTACCGGCAGTTCTCGATCACCATCGTCTCGGCAATGAGCCTGTCGGTGCTCGTGGCGCTGATCTTCACGCCGGCCCTGTGCGCGACGATACTCAAGCCCGTCGAGGCGGGCGAGACGCACGAGCGGCACGGCTTCTTCGGCTGGTTCAACCAGAAGTTCGATGCCGGCAATCGCCGCTATGAAAGCGGCGTGCAGCGCTTCCTCAAGCGCAGCGGCCGCGTGCTGCTGATCTATCTGGCGATCATCGTCGTCATGGGCGTGCTGTTCACGCGCATTCCGCGCGCGTTCCTGCCGGACGAGGACCAGGGCATCATGTTCGTGCAGGTCACCGCGCCGCCCGGCGCGACCGTCGCACGCACCGACGAAGCACTGCGTCAGGTGCGCGAATACCTGCTCAACGACGAGAAGCAGGCGGTGAAGTCGATCTTCACGATCAGCGGCTTCAACTTCAGCGGCCGCGGCCAGAATTCCGGCATGGCCTTCGTCAGCCTCAAGGACTGGGCGGAACGCTCCGGCAAGCAGAACAAGGTGCAGACGCTCGCGGGCCGTGTCATGAAGCACTTCGCGTCGTATCGCGACGCGCAGATCTTCGCCGTCGCACCGCCGGCCGTCACCGAACTCGGCAACGCCACCGGCTTCGACTTCGAGCTGCAGGATCGCGCCGGCCTCGGCCACGCCAGGCTGATGGAGGCGCGCAACCAGTTCCTCGGCCTCGCCGCCAAGAGCAAGAAGCTGGTGGGCGTGCGCCCCAACGGTCTGTCCGACGAGCCGCAGTACAAGGTCGACATCGACTGGGAGAAGGCGCGCGCGTTCGGCCTTGCCACCAGCGACATCAACGAGACGCTGTCCGCCGCCTGGGGCTCGGCCTACGTCAACCAGTTCATCGATCGTGGCCGCGTCAAGCGCGTGTTCGTGCAGGGCGACGCGCCGTCCCGCATGACGCCGGATGATTTCGGTCAGTGGTACGTGCGCAACGCCAGCGGCGAGATGGTGCCGTTCTCCGCGTTTGCCAGCGGCCACTGGACCTACGGTCCGCCCAAGCTCGAACGCTTCAACGGCATCTCCGCGACCGAGATCCTCGGTCAACCCGCGCCGGGCCTGAGCACTGGCGAGGCGATGGCGGAAGTGGAAGACCTGCTCAAGCAACTGCCTGCCGGCATCGGCCACGAATGGACCGGCCTGTCATTCGAGGAGCGCCGTTCCGGCGCGCAGGCCCCGGCGCTGTACGCGATCTCGCTGCTGATCGTGTTCCTCTGTCTCGCCGCGCTGTACGAGAGCTGGTCGATTCCGGTGTCGGTGATGCTGGTCGTGCCGCTCGGCGTGATCGGCGCCGTGCTCGCCACGCTGCTGCGTGGCCTCGGCAATGACGTCTACTTCCAGGTCGGTCTGCTGACGACGATCGGCCTGTCCGCGAAGAACGCCATCCTCATCGTCGAATTCGCCAAGGCCAATTACGACGGCGGCATGGGCCTGATCGAAGCGACCGTGCATGCCGCCCACCAGCGCCTGCGCCCGATCCTGATGACCTCGCTCGCGTTCATTCTCGGCGTCATGCCGCTCGCCATTTCCACCGGCGCCGGCTCCGGTGGCCAGAACGCGATCGGCACCGGCGTGATCGGCGGCATGCTGACGGCAACGGTGCTCGCCGTGTTCTTCGTGCCCGTGTTCTTTGTCGTGGTCCGCAAGCTCGTCGAGGGCGACAAGGTCAGGCTGGAGAGCGCCGAGACTGCGCACGACGATCGCCAAGGCAAGTGACCGCCGGGACCGGTAGCTGGAGTGAGCGTGGCGATCGCCAGCATCATGCGCTCCGTCATTCCGGGCTGCTCCCGTCGCGCAGTTGGATACCCTGACGCCGAATCGCCGGTGTTCCCCGGAAGAACGGAGCCGGACCCTATTGGGACTTCTGCCGTGCCTCGGCCAGCGACTGCGTCCAGCGGCGATATCGCCTGGTCTGCATTGCCGTCAGTGCCTGCTGCTGCACCAGTGCCCAAACCGGATGAACCTCCGGTGCCGTCGGGCGGCCCAGGCTCATTCGGCGCAATTGATGCTTGACCACAGCCATGTACGCCGTCGCGGCGAGCGGCTTGTTCTTCCATTCGATCGGGCGCAGGGTCGGGGCCAGGTCGCGGCCCGCCATCCATTCCGAGGGCAGGTGCGGGTCCAGCGCCAGCGCCGTCGCCATGCCGACGACGGAAATCCCGCTGTTCAAAACCTGCTCGGCGATCTGCGGGCGGCGGATGCCGCCGGTCACCATGATCGGCATGCGCGCGACGGAGGCGATGTCTTCGGCGAATTCGAGGAAGTACGCCTCGCGCGCGAGGGTTCTGCCGTCTCTCGCCTGTCCCTGCATCGCCGGCGCCTCGTAGCTGCCGCCCGACAGTTCGATGAGGTCGACTTTCAGCGCGTTCAGATATTGAACGACTTCCTTGGCGTCGTCCGGGCTGAAGCCACCGCGCTGGAAGTCGGCCGAGTTGAGCTTCACGGACACCGAGAACTTCGGCCGCACGGCCGCACGTACGTCGCGAACGATGTCGACCAGCAGGCGTGCGCGGCTGCAGGCACTGCCGCCCCAGTCGTCGCTGCGGAGATTCGTCAGCGGCGACAGAAACTGGCTGAGCAGATATCCGTGAGCCGCATGAATCTGCACGCCATCGAAGCCGGCCTGCTCGGCCAGCAGCGCACTCGCGACGAAATGCGATCGTGTCGACGCGATGTCGCGCCCGGACATCGCCCGCGGAACCGAAAAGCGCCTGGAAAAGGAACCCAGATCGAGCGGCACGGCTGAAGGCGCGAGGGTCTGTTGACCCAGCGCCGCCGCCATCTGCCGGCCCGGATGATTGATCTGCATCCAGACCTGCGCGCCGCCGGCGCGCGCGGTCGCCGACCATCGCCGGAAGCGGTCCAGATGGCGGTCATTCTCGAGGACGACGCCTCCGGGCCCGGTCATCGCGTGGCGATCGACCATCACGTTGCCGGTGATGATCAGACCGGCGCCGCCCTCGGCCCAGGCCCGGTAAAGCGCGATCAGGGCGTCCGATGGCGCGTGATCGGCGTCCGCCATGTTTTCCTCCATCGCGGCTTTTGCGAGGCGGTTGGGGATGATCGTGCCGTTGGGAAGTTCGAGCGGCGCCAGCAGTTTCATTCGGGGCTCTTGATGCAGGGATCACTGAAACATTAGCCTTAAAGTCAGCTTCAAGGTCAAGAGACGGAAAACATGAAAATCGGCGAGCTGGCAGAACAGACGGGTCTGGCGCCCTCGACGATTCGCTTCTACGAGGCGAAGGGCCTGCTGGGCAGAATATCGCGCCAGCCCAATGGCTACCGCGAGTACGCGCCGGACGCGCCGCTGGTCTTGAAGATCATCAGCTCGGCGCAGCTGGCGGGGTTTTCTCTCGACGAGGTGCAGCGCGTCTTGCCGACCGACCTGACGGGCTGGCGGCACGATGAACTGATCGGCGCGCTGGAAGCGAAGATCGCGAACATCGAAGCGGCGGAGCGGCAGCTCGCGCGCAACAAGAAGGACCTGCGGCGATTGCTCCGTGAAATTCAGGCCAAGCCCGCGGACATCGATTGCGCGGAGAACGCGCGACGCCTGATCACGAAAATGGCGAAGGCGGGGCGCAAGGCGCGGTAGTCATTCCGCACCCGCAGACGGCAGTGCCCCGAATGCGCACGGCGCGCAGCGTCCTGGCTGCGCGCCTGGCGCCTTTCAAGCGGCTGCCGCATCAACCCAGGCAGAACGCCGCCAGCTTGTTGCCATCCAGATCGCGAAAATACGCGAACTCGCCGAAGCCGCCGCGCGCGCCGGGAGCGCCGTCGCAGGTCGCGCCGAGCGAGAGCGCCTTGGCATGCCACTTGGCGACCTGTTCCTTGTCGTCGGCCTTGAACGCGACCATGTTGCCGTTGCCGATCGTCGCCGGCTGATCGTTGTACGGTCGGGTGATCATGACCATCGCGCCGCCGCCGAGCTGGTAAATCAGACCCTTCGGTGTCGGCATCAAACGCTTGCCGCCGAACTCGCCGAGCAGGGCATCGTAGAAGGCGGTCGCGCGGTCGAAATCGTTGGTGCCGATGCACACATATCCCACTGCTGCCATGTTGCGTTCTCCTGCTTTCTGATTATCGGGACGCCGAGTCTCGCCGAAGCCGCCGCTCGCCGGCAAACGCCCGGAAAATGGCGTCCGGCAGCTGGCAGGACGGCATCCGGAATCGCGGCCGTTGCGCTAGGGCCTGTTAACGCGATGGCAATCGCTGCGCCAAAACGGCCCCGCCCCATTCGGGTTGCGCCAGCAATCGCGCCATGCGACGTTACGAGCCTTGCGCTTGGCGCCACCAAGCCCTGCGGCTCCTGCCTTGCCTGGCGCGATTGCTGGCAGCAACGCAGCGATCGTCCATAGCGTTAACAGGCCGTAACGTAAGGCCATCCGCTGCGGAGTGTGTCGATGCTGCGCATACGCAAGATTCACGATGACCACAGTGTCGCCAACCGCGACGTCATCGCGCAGGTGCAGGAGATCCTGCGGGCGCAGTTTCCCGGCGCGCAAAACCGCGATGTCGACAAGATTCCGCTGCAGCTGCGCGATCCGTTCCAGTACCGCTATCAGTCGGTGCTGCTAGTGGCCGAAAGTGCACTCGGCAAGGTCAAGGGCTTCGCCATGCTGCTGCACATGCCGGACGTGCAGGCGGTCTTCCTCGAACTGATCTCGACCGGGGCCGACGTGACCGGCGGCGGTCTCGGAGGCGGGCTGTACGAGCGCGTGCGCGAGGAAGCGGCCGCGCGCGGCGCGCTCGGTCTGTTCTTCGAATGTTCGGTCGACGATCCGGCCGTCATCCGCGATCCGGACAAGCTGGCGCAGAACCGGCAGCGCCTGAAGTTCTACGAGCGTTTCGGCGCGCGGCCGATTGCCGACAACGCCTACGACACGCCGGTGTTCGAGGGCGATCAGGATCTGTATTACCTGATGTACGACGCGCTCGGCAGCACGCAGCCCTTGCGACGCGAGGTGCTGCAGCCGATCGTCAGCGCGATCCTCGAGCGCAAGTACGCGCATCTGATCCCGGCGGCCGACATTGCCAAGGTCGCGGAATCCTTCAAAAGCGACATCGCCGAGCTGCGGCCGCCGCGCTACCAGCGTCGCGTCGCCAGCGCGCCGGCCACGCCAGCCGAAGGGCCGGGTCGCATCGCCCTGCTGGTCAACGCCGATCACGACATCCACCACATTCGTGATCGCGGCTATGTCGAGGCGCCGGTGCGCATTCCGCTGATCCTCGAAGAACTCGACAAGACCGGGCTGTTCAAACGCGTCGAGGCCCGGCACGCGCCGCAGGCCTTGCTGCTGAAGGTGCACACGCGCGCCTATCTCGATTACCTGCGTGATGCCTGCATCCAGCTGCCGCCGGGCAAGTCGATCTATCCGGTGATCTTTCCGGTGCGCAATCTGCAGCGCCCGCCCAAGGATCTGGAACTGCAGATCGGCTATTACTGCACGGACACCTTCACGCCGCTCAATGCCAACGTCTACCGAGCGGCGCGCGGCGCCGTCGATTGCGCGCTGACCGGGGCGGAGCTGCTGTTCGAGGGCTTTGATCTGGCCTATGCGCTGGTGCGCCCGCCCGGTCATCACGCCGAGCGCCGCGTGTTCGGCGGCTTCTGCTATTTGAACAACGCCGCGATCGCGGCCGAGTATCTGAGCCAGTACGGGCGCGTCGCGATCCTCGATCTCGACTTTCATCACGGCAACGGTCAGCAGGACATCTTCTACGAGCGCGCCGACGTGTTCACGGTGTCGATCCACGGCGCACCGCCGGCGGCGTATCCGCACTGCTCGGGCTTTGCCGATGAACGCGGCCAGCTGGCGGGCGAGGGCGCCAATCTCAATCTGCCCTTGCCCGAGACGATCACCGCCGAGCGCTATCGGCAGACGCTGCACAAGGCGCTCGCGGCGATACGCGAATTCGGACCGGCGTTTCTGGTGGTGTGCCTGGGCCTCGATACCGCGAAGGCCGATCCCACCGGCAGCTGGCCGCTGATCGCGAAGGACTTCGACGGCAATGGCCGGCTGATCGGCGCGCTCGGTCTGCCGACGCTGATCGTGCAGGAAGGTGGCTACCGCACGCGCACCCTGGGCGTGAACGCGCGCAGCTTCTTCGAGGGCCTGTGGGCCGCGCACCGGGCAGGCGACCGCGGCCCGGTTTGATCGGATACCGCGGTCGGGGCGGTGGGTACCGCGGCGCTACTGGATCGCGCTGTCGGCACTCGATCCTCTCGCACGTCAATGCGATCGGGCAACGACGGTTGTACCGGCCGTGCGAAGGGTGGGCCTGAAATACGGGCCGTGCGACGGCCGACGTTCGTGCGGCCTCGATGCCGGCGTCCGTGCACAGCCGCGCGGCGGCACGGCAATCGCCGAGGCCGGGAGCAGGCGCTAAGCTTGCCGCCCTGTTTTCACGCCGGAGTCACCGTCATGCTGCTCCCCGAATTGCCGAATGCCGGCCAGCCGTTCCCGCAGGTCTCGACCGCTGGCCGGCCGTCGCCGGACGATTTCCTGCTGGCCAAACAGCGCGGCGTGACGCGCGTCATCAATCTGTGTCCTCCGGCCGAGCCTTGCGCGTATGACGAGGCGGAGCTGATGCGCGAGCTCGGGCTCGAATACGTCAACATTCCCGTTGCCGGCGCCGCCGACCTCAACGAAGACAACGCGCGTCAGCTGGCGATCGCGCTGGAGAACATCCAGGGCGCGGCGCTCGTGCATTGCGCGAGCAGCAATCGCGTCGGCGCGCTGTTTGCGGTCAAGGCGGCCAAGCTCGACGAAATGGGCGTCGACGCGGCGCTGGAGATCGGCCGTGCAGCGGGCCTGCGGGCGATGGAGCCGGCGGTACGGCAGTTGCTCGGCGGCTGAAGCGCGCTGTGGCTGCAGGCGTCGTCGAAACCGCTGGTCGCGGCTGGCGACGCTCCTACAGGAGCGAGAGGGCGCGATCGGGGTAGTCGGTGAAGATGCCGTCGACACCGAGCGACATCAGGCGACGCATCTCGTCCGGCTCGTTGACGGTGTAGACGTGGAGCTTGAGTCCGCGCTCGTGGGCGTCGGCAATCAGCTTTTCGTCGACGAATTCGCTGGAGATCGACAGCACGCTGGCACCGAGTTCGATGGCCGGCCCGGCCCAGTCCAGCGGGACGCCGCAGATCAGCGCGCCGATGGGCACGTCCGGCAGCAGGGCGTGGAATTCCCAGAGTTCCGGGTGGTGGAACGACGAGACGCAGAAGCGTTCGACCGGCCAGCCGTCGGCGAGATATTCGCGCAGCACGCCGGCTACTGCCTGCGCGCAGCCGTTCCAGGTCTTCAGCTCGATGTTGACGCCGGCCCGGTTCTCGATCAGGTCGAGCGCATCGCGCAGCGTCGGGACGTCCTGGCCGCCGGTGCGCAGGGCGCGGATCTCGGCGCAGTCCATTTCCGTGAGCAGGCCGCGGCCGCCGGTGGTGCGATCGACGCTCAGGTCATGCATCAGCCACAGCTCGCCGTCGGCGAGCTGCACGTCGAACTCCAGCCAGTGCGCGCCGAGGCGGATGCCGGTGTCGAGCGCGAGCAGGGTGTTCTCGGGCGCGTGGCCGCGCGCGCCGCGATGGCCGATGACGGTGAGCGAAGCGGGATCATTCATGGCGCGTTCTCCTGGGCTTCGTCGGCTGGCTTGCGGCGCGTCCGCGTCTCAGGTCTCGCCGACCTTCATGATCTTCATCGTGTTGGTGCCGCCGGCGGTGACGCCGTCGCCCTTGGTCACCAGCACGCGGTCGCCATCGGCAACCGCGCCGCGGTACTTCAGGATCGCGATCGCCTCCATGGTCTTGACCAGGCCGGGCGCCGCCTCGTTGTGGGTCTCGAACGCGACCGGGTAGACGCCGCGACACAGCGCCATGCGCCGTCGCGTCTTTTCCTGCGGCGTCAGGGCGTAGATCGGAATCTGGTTTTCGCTGCGCGACATCATCAGCGCCGTTGCGCCGGACTCGGTCATCGCGACGATCGCGCGGGCATGCATGTGGCGCGCGGTCCAGGCCGTGGCCATCGCGATCGCCTCGTCGGTGCGCGCGAAATGCGTGTCGAACGTCAGGCCGCGGCGCTGCGTCGCCGGTGATGCAGCCTCGGCGCCGACGCAAACGCGCGACATCGCCTCGACGGTCTTCACCGGATATTTGCCGGCCGCGGTTTCGGCGGACAGCATCACCGCATCGGTGCCGTCCATGACGGCATTGGCGACGTCGAGCACTTCGGCGCGGGTCGGAATCGGGTTGCTGATCATCGACTCCATCATCTGCGTCGCGGTGATGACCATTTTGTTCTGCTCCAGCGCCTCGGCAATGATGCGCTTCTGCCAGCCCGGCAGCTCCGCGTCGCCGATCTCGACGCCGAGATCGCCGCGCGCGACCATCACCACGTCGCTGACGGCGACGATCTCGCGCAGCACCGGCAATGCCTCGGCGCGCTCGATCTTGGCGACCAGTGCGCAATGCCCGCCGGCCGCTTCGACCAGTTGCCGTGCCTCGATCATGTCGGCGGCGGCGCGCGGGAACGAGACGGCGATGAAGTCGACATCGAGGGCGACGGCGGTGCGCAGGTCCGCCTTGTCCTTTTCGGTCAGAGCCGCGGCCGACAGGCCACCGCCCTGTTTGTTGATGCCCTTGCGGTTCGACAGCACGCCGCCGATCAGCACCGTGCAATGCACGCGCGTGCCGGTGACCTGGTCGACGCGCATCGTGATCGCGCCATCATTGAGCAGCAGCACGTCACCGGCAACGACATCGCGCGGCAGCTCCTCGTAGGCGCAGCCGACGATATCGGCATCGCCGGCCTGCGCGCCGAGCGCGGTGTCGAGCGTGAAGCGCTGGCCTTCCTGCAGATCGACGGGGCCGGCGGCAAACGATTCGATGCGGATCTTCGGGCCCTGCAGATCGGCGAGGATGCCGACATCGACGCCCAGTTCCTGCGCGGCGCGGCGCACCTGTGCGGCGCGGCGCTGCTGATCCTCGGCCTTGCCGTGCGAGAAATTCAGGCGCACGACATCGACACCTGCGGCGAGCAGCTTGTTCAGGACGGCGGGGTCATCGGTGGCGGGCCCCAGGGTGGCGACGATTTTCGTGCGACGGATCATGGTTTTTGAAGTTCTCCGAATACAATCAGTTTATGCCCATGACGCGTCGCCGGCAGCGCCGCACGCAAAACAGTTTCGGAGAATCTCGATGACGATTTTCGGTACGCCGCTGACGGCAGGCGCAACGCGGGTCCTGCTGCTCGGCTCCGGCGAACTCGGCAAGGAGGTCGTGATCGAATTGCAGCGGCTTGGTGTCGAGACGATCGCCGTCGATCGCTATGCCAATGCGCCGGCCATGCAGGTCGCGCATCGCAGTCATGTCATCAACATGCTCGACGGCGACGAAATCCGGCGCGTGATCGAACTCGAAAAGCCGCAGCTGATCGTGCCGGAAATCGAGGCGATCCACACGCCGACGCTGCAGGCGCTGGAGCGCGAAGGCCATGTCGTGATTCCGACCGCGCGCGCCGCGTGGCTGACGATGGATCGCGAAGGCATCCGTCGTCTGGCCGCCGAGGAGCTCGGCCTGCCGACCTCGCCTTACCGTTTCGCCGCTACGGTCGAGGAATATCGCGATGCGGTCGCCGCGCTCGGCATGCCCTGCGTCGTCAAGCCGGTGATGTCCTCGTCCGGCAAGGGCCAGTCGGTGATACGCAATGCCGCCGATGTGCAGAAGGCCTGGGACTACGCACAGGCCGGTGGCCGTGCCGGCCGGGGCCGCGTCATCGTCGAAGGCTTCGTGCCCTTCGAATACGAAATCACGCTGCTGACGGTGAAGCATGCCGGCGGCGTGTCGTTCTGCGCGCCGGTCGGCCATCTGCAGATCGACGGCGACTACCGCGAGTCCTGGCAGCCGCAGGCGATGAGCGCGGCGGTGCTGAAGCATGCGCAGGACATCGCCGGCAAGGTCGTCGATGCGCTGTGTGGCGAGCACGGCCGTGGCCTGTTCGGCGTCGAGCTGTTCATCCGCGGCGACGAGGCGATCTTTTCCGAGCTGTCGCCGCGGCCGCATGACACGGGTCTGGTGACGCTGATCTCGCAGGATCTTTCGCAGTTCGCGCTGCACGCGCGGGCGATCCTCGGCCTGCCGATTCCGAACATTCGCACGCGCGGCGCGGCGGCCAGCTGTGCGGTGTTGTTCGAGGGTGATCGCAAGGCGCCGCGCTATGCCGGCGCCGCCGAAGCGCTCGCCGAGCCGGACACGCAGCTGCGCCTGTTCGGCAAGCCGGAGATCGTCGGCAAGCGCCGCATGGCGGTGACGCTGGCGCTGGACGAGACCGTCGATGCGGCACGTGCCAAGGCGCGACGCGCGGCGGCGGCGCTCAAGCTGGCCGACTGAAACGCTGCCGCGCTCAGCGCGACGGCAGCTTCACGTAGTGGCGCTCGCCGCTGCGCGGGTCGTACCAGACCTCGGTGAGCGCACCGCTCTCCGGATCGACGAAGCGCTCGCCCGTTGCCTGCCAGCGCGGGTCCGGGGCATCCGGCCGCGCGGCCTTGTAACGCCAGCGCTCGTAGCCGATGCCGGCGGTCAGCAGCAGGCCGGCGAACAGCAGATGCGGCAGGATGGGATAGAAGCCGATCGCCGCGCAGACGGCGGCCGCGAGCAGCAGCAGCACGCCGATGGTCAGCAGGACTTTCCTGAGCACGATCGTCGCTGCCGCTTCAGTTCAGCGCTTCGAGCTTGACGGCGGTACCGTAGGCGACGATCTCGCTCATGGTCTGCGCCATCTCGGCCGAATCGAAGCGCATCATGATCACCGCATCGGCGCCCATGGCGTCGGCGTTCTTGACGAGACGATCGACCGCGTGGCGGCGTGCCTCTTCGAGCATCGCCGTGTATTCGTGAATTTCGCCGCCGACGATGGAGCGCAGGCCGGCCATCAGATTGCCGCCGATGCCGCGGCTGCGCACGACGACGCCGAATACCTGGCCCAGGGTCTTGCTGACGCGATAACCGGCGACGTTTTCGGTGGTGACGACAATCATGGCGCTACCTCACGGTTTCGGGTTCCGGCCTACTGTAGCCTGTGACGGCCGCCGCCTGATGACAGCCGCCGCTCCGGTCGCCGATTCCGGCCGCTGCGCCGGCGAACCGCCCCGGCAGCGCATGAACACCGACGGCGCCGCCTGTTGTGGCCACGAATCATCGCCGCTCGCGCCGCTCCTGCCGCATGTGCACGCCTTGGCAGGAGCGTGCGCGAGCCGCGAGCGCGATCAGCGCCGCTCCGGCAGTGGAATGAATTCGGTTTCGCCGGGTACCTGCGCAAAACGCTGCGCGGCCCAATCGGCCCGGGCCTGTTCGATGCGCTCGGGGCGACCGGACACAAAGTTCCACCAGATGTGCCGGGCGCCCAGCGGCTCGCCGCCCAGCAGCATCAGATGGGTGTCGGCCACGGCGCGCACGCTGACGGCGGCGCCTTCGGCAAAGACCGGCATCGCGCTTTCGGCGAAACGGCGGCCGGCAATCTCGATGCCGCCGCTCACGACATACAGCGCCCGTTCCCGGTAGTCATCCGGCAGGCTCAGCGTGGCACCGCTGCGCAGATGCGCTTCCACGTAGAAGGTGGGCGAGGCGCAGTGCACCGGCGATTGCAAGCCGCAGGCGGCGCCGGCGATCACGCGCAGGCGCACGCCGTCGGCGTCCCGGCCCGGCAGCGCGCTGGCGGGATAGTGGACGAACGCCGGATCGCATTCCTCGGCATCGTCCGGCAGCGCCACCCAGGACTGGATGCCGTGCAGGCGCGCGCCATGCTCGCGGGCGGCGGCCGGGCTGCGTTCGGAGTGAACGATGCCGCGCCCGGCGGTCATCCAGTTGAGATCGCCCGGCACGATGGTCTGCACGCTGCCGAGCGAATCGCGATGATCGATCGCACCTTCGAACAGATAGGTGACGGTGGCCAGGCCGATGTGCGGATGCGGGCGCACGTCGGTGCCGCGGCCCGGCGCGAAGTTCCAGGGGCCCATGTGATCGAAGAAGATGAAAGGGCCGACCATCAGGCGATGGCCGATCGGCAGCACGCGGCGTACGGTGTCGCCGTCACCGAGGTCGCGCACGCGGCCTTCGAGAACATCGATGATGGAATCGCTCATGCGCGTGCCCGCGGACAGGGGCCTCAAGCATAAGCGAAGGGCTGCGGCCGCATCGTGACCGTGCGGGTGCACGGCCACGATGCGCTGGCCGGGTGCCGCTGTCGCGGCGCGGGACTCAGAGCGCCAGTTCGGTCTCGACTTCGGCAGCCTTGCGACGGGCGAGGGCGAGATTCGCGCGCGACTTGTCGAGCACGTAGTACAGGAACAGGCCCTGCTTGGACGCGACCAGGCGGATGATGTGGTACTGCTTGCCGAGCGTGATGAGGATGTCCTCGATCTTGTCGGCGATCTTCAGCGACGACATGGTCTTGAGCTTGGAGCGCACGACTTCCGTGTTGCCGGCGGCGGCGAGTTCGAGGTCGAGTCCGCTGCCGGCCTGGCCCAGCATCATGCCGCTGTTGGCGTCGACCAGGGCACAGCACATTGCGCCGTCGAGGCCCAGCATGCTGTCGAGGGATTGTTGGACATTGCTCATTGATGCTTCCTTTCGTTCATTGATGATTGATGATTCGCTGCACGCACTGACGTGCAGCCCACAACAGGGATCCGGTAATGGCGTCTTCGCCGGCGACGACCGCGAGCACCAGCGGTTGCGAGGCCAGCGGCACTTCGAGCAGCAGCAGCTTGCCGTCGGTGCCCTCGATCAGAACGTTGCCGTGTCCGCCCATGCCGAGTTCGCGCAGCGCCGCCGCGCCGAGCGCGAGCATCGAACTGGCGAGCGCCGCCAGACGGGCGGCGGGTACCGCGCGGCGCATCGCGCTGGCGACTTCGAAGCCGTCGGTCTGGGCGAGCACGACGCTGTGCGCCTGCGGCAGCAGTTCGAGCAGTTCGGTCAGCGCCGATTCGTGCAGACCGGGCGCACCGATCAGGGGAGTGTCCAAGGTCATTCAGGCTCGGGATTCGGTGGTGCCGGCCAGCAACTCGCGGGTTTCGATCTGATTCAGCAGCGCGTCGATCAGCAGCAGCACGTCGTCGCGACGACGCACATCGACGCTGAAAACCGGCGCGACATGACCGCGCGCCGCCAGCCACTCGCCGTAGTCGTCGATGCCGAGGCGGCCTTCGCCGCCGCGGCCGACGCCGACCACCATTGCGTGCGCGGCAGCCAGCTCGGTGAAAGCGTCGATGCAGGCCGACAGGTCGGCCAGCGGATCGGGCCGCGAGTTGTCGGCGAGCATGACGACGCCGAGCGCGCCTGCGCTCGCGACCTTCCAGATGAAGTCGAAACGCGACTGGCCGGGCATGCCGTACAGGCGCAGGCGGTCGCCACCTTCAAGCGCGACCTCCCCGTAGTCGAAGCCGACCGTGGTTTGCGCCTTGCTGTGCTGGGCGATGTCGGTGTTCCTGGCTTCCGTCGAGATCGGTGCGCTGTCGCTGATCGCGGCGATGGCCGTGGTCTTTCCGGCGCCCATCGGGCCCGCGAACAGCAATTTGTATTCGCGGCTCATGCGCGAAAAATCAGGCGGCGTCGTGCAGGGCGAAAGCAGTGCGGATGCGTTGCAGCACGCCGCCGAAGCGCGAGTTGCTGCCGGCGAGGATTCGTTCGGGTGCGCGCGACGCGGTATCGGCGACCAGCAAGCCGCACAGGGACGCGGCGTTGAGGAAGGCCGTGATCACCGCCGACGGCAGGCCGGACAGCTGCGTCAGTTCACCGACGCTCAGCGCGCGCTGCATGAGCAGGGCAGTGCAGCGCAGATCGGCGCTGCGGCGGCCCATGACGCCGAAGTCCGGCCAGCGCCGCAGTCGATAAGCCTGTCGGGTCTGGATGCGGCCCAGGAGCTGGCCGCCCGAGCGCGTCATGCCGATCGCCCACAGCAGCGCTTCGGCCGGACCTTCGACGACGGCCTGCGCGGTGATCGCATCGTGCAATGCCCGGTCGGCGCTGCCGAGCGCGGTCAATTCGACGTCGCCACCGAGCATTCCGGCGATCTCGTCGATATCGAGTGCGACCGGCCATGCGATGCGGCGACTGGCCGGATACAGCAGACCCTGATGCCGGCCGACACGCAGAGCGATGGCTTCAATGCGCGGCAATGCCATGGCATTGTCCAGGCGCTGGCTCAGGCTTTCGCGGTCCGCCGCGCTGCCGCCGTGGCCCGCCAGGCTTTGCGAGGCGTGATTGAGGCAACGGATCAGGCGGCTGGCGCCGAACGGATAGCGCAGCGCGAGTTCGCCCTGATCCTGGTTGTTCGAAGGAAAGCAGATGCAGGCCCTGGCCTGGTCGGCCGTCGTGCGGCGCACGACGGCCTGTGCCAGCGCATTGCTGCTGTCGTAGATGAGTACATCGGCGACGGGTTCGTCGGTGTACTGCCACTGATCGGTGGTGCGGCCGTTGAGCAGGGCGAGGGTTTCGCGCAGCGATACCTCGGCCCGCCAGTCAAACCCGATGCAGCTGATGCGGCGCAACTGATGCGGCGCCTGTGCGGCCGTCGTCGAGAGGTACATGGCGAGATATCCCCAGGTGTTTGTCAGATAAAGACTACACAGGGCCGCCGAATTTCCTCGTTCCGCCAGACGAAAGGTGGGTCTGGATCGACGGTGGGCGCAAGCTCGCCGGGGCCGGCGAAACGCGGATCAGAACAGCGGTGCGGTGGTCGCCCCACCGGTGCGGCGACGCGGCGCGCCCTGGCCGTCGAGCAGCGGCGAGGACTTTTCGCGGAACGCCCAGTCGGCCTGTTCGGCGAAGATCTGCCGCTGCCGTTCGCAGGTTTCCATCGTCGCGCGCAGATCGTTGAGCAGGCCGCCGGCTTCGCCATCGAGATCGAGCGGCAGCGGCAGCAGGCGCTGCTCGCGGCGGTAGGCGTGCAGTGCCAGACGCGCGAGCGTGACCGGCGCCAGCAGCGCATGGGTCAGCCAGATCGACAGGCCCAGTGCCAGCAGGGTCGCGGCCGTGGTCCAGCCGAGCAGACGTTCCGGTTGCCAGTTCTGCGGCGCGAACAGCAGGAAGCCGATCATCACCAGCAGCGGCGTCATGCTCGCGAGCACCAGCACGCCGTAGAACTTGTCGGCAAGACGATCGAACGGCAGCCAGCTGCGCAGGCGGCGATAGCGGGACAAGGGCAGGGATTGCATGGCCGCCGCAGCATAGACAGCTCGACCGGGCCCCGGTGCGCGACGACGCCGAACGGCAGCAAACGGGCCGATCAGCGTGGCGGCACTCAGCCGATTCCCGAAGTCGCCGTGGGAGTTTGCCTGCATCCCCTGCGTGAGCACGCGCAAGCGGCGCGGCCGTGACGGCGGCGGACCGGCGCCGCCGCGGCGATGGCGATCAGCGGATGTCGATGCGCGGCGGCGGTGCGGCCGGTTTCGGAATCGGCAGCGGCACGACGTGGGTCGGATGGCCGCCGGCTTCCAGCCTTTGTTGCACGGCCAGCGGCATCTGGTTGTGCAGCCAGCGGGTCAGAAGGGTCTCGTGTTCGAACACCAGCTTGCTGGAGAACACCACGCATTTCGGGAAGTCCGCGAACACCTTCGGCAGCAGGCCCATCAGTTCGCCGAGCGGATCGCCGCCGTAGGTCTGGTAGCTGGTCGCCGCGAGGCCGCGGCTGGCGCAGTAGCTGGTGAAGTAGTTCAGCGAGTTCTCGATGCGGGCGCACAGGGACTTCAGCGTGCGCTCGCTGTTGAACGCTTCCTTGTCGACTTCGCCGACCGAGACGAACACGACATTCGTGAAGCGGCCGGGGAAGGTGTCGAGCACCCAGCGCAGTGCATGCATGCCGGCGCCGCGGCTGTTGCCGAGCAGGATCACCGCGGTCTCGTGCGCCGGGTCCGGGGTTTTCGCGACGACGTCTTCGTCCCAGTCCGGCTTCACGGCGTAGACCTGGTCGACGCGTTGCATCAGATCGCGGATGTGGTCGTAGTGGCCGTGGATGATCAGGCAGAAGCCGACCACCGCGCTGGTGATCAGGACCGTGACCCAGCCGCCGAGCATCAGCTTTTCGGCGAGGATCACCAGCAGGATCGCCGCGCAGACCATGAACCCGATCGCGGCGGTCGCGAACTTGATCTTCCAGTCCAGCTGGTACAGGCGTCGTTCCCACCAGTGGCTGCAAAGACCGAACAGCGACAGCGAGAACGTGAGGAACACGTTGATGCTGTACAGCACCACCAGCAGGCGCACCTGCCCCCGCGTCAGCAGCAGGATGGCGAGCGCGGAAATGCCCATCACCAGCACGCCGTTCTGCGTGACCATGCGGCTCGACAACTGGCGGAACTGACGCGGCACCCAGTGATCGGTCGCCATGCTCGCGAGCACGGCCGGGCCGCCGAGAAAGCCGGTGTTGGCCGCGACCAGCAGCAGGCCGGCTTCAAGCGCGAGCACGATCCACATGGCAGTGTCGACATGCGCGCCGCTCAGCGACAGGCTGTTCAGCACCAGACGGAAGGTGACGGCGTTGAGGGTCTGCCCTTCGGTCGGCGAGGCGTGCCAGAGCAGGTAAAGCAGGATGATGCCGCCGGCCGTGAACGCCAGCGACAGTGCCATGTAGAACATCGTCCAGTGGCCGGTGCGGACGCGCGGTTCGGCCAGCATGTTGACGTTGTTGGAGACGGCCTCGATGCCGGTATAGGTGCCGGCGCCCACCGAATAGGCGCGCAGGAACAGCGCGACGGTGAACATCCAGCCGGAGCTTTTCGACAGCTGCAGGGTCTCGCTCCAGGTCGACTGCACGACCTCGTGGAGCGCGGCGGCGTGATAGTTGACGCCGTAGATGATCAGGAACGCGTGGGTGATGAAGAAGCCGAGGAAGATCGGTGCCAGCACCATGATCGATTCCTTGACGCCGCGCAGGTTCAGCACGATCAGCATGGCGATGATGCCGATCTCGGCGCCCAGCTTGTAGACCTGCGCATGCGGCGAAAACAGGCTGAACATCGCATCGGCGCCGCTGGCGACGGAAATCGCGATCGTCAGCACGTAGTCGACGATCAGCGCAGAGCCGGACACCAGTCCGGCATACGGTCCGATCAGCTGGGTTGCCGCCTTGTAGCCGCCACCGCCGGACGGGAACAGCTCGATGACCTGGTTGTAGGCCAGCGAGATGATGAACACGGTCAGTGCCGTCGCGCCGGCCAGATACAGCGCCAGCGGCGTGTGATGGCTGAGCGCGAGAAAGGCCTCCTCCGGTCCGTAGCAGGACGACGACAGGCCGTCGGCACCGAGGCCGATCCACGCCAGCAGCGCAATCAGCACGATGTGCTTGCGGGTCTTGGGGTCGAACGGGTCCAGCTTCTTGCCGAAAACCAGGCGCCGGACACTCGGCAGCACACTCATCAGGGGTCTGGGGCGGTTGCGAAAGCGCGCGATTCTAGCACCGTGGGCAAAACTTGCCCTATCGCTGTAACCGGCCGCCGCGTACAATCCGCGCCCCGCTTTGCGCTCCCTACCGGGTTGTCCCTGTGATTCAGAATCTTCGCAACATCGCCATCATCGCTCACGTCGACCATGGCAAGACCACGCTCGTCGACAAGCTGCTGCGCCAGTCGCAGACCCTCGACGCGCGCGAACAGCTCGGCGAGCGCGTGATGGACTCGAACGACCTCGAACGCGAGCGCGGCATCACCATCCTGTCGAAGAACACGGCGATCCGCTGGACCGACAAGCGCAGCGGCACCGAATACCGCATCAACATCGTCGACACGCCGGGACACGCCGACTTCGGCGGGGAAGTCGAGCGCGTGCTGTCGATGGTCGACTCCGTGCTGCTGCTGGTCGACTCGGTCGACGGCCCGATGCCGCAGACCCGTTTCGTCACGCAGAAGGCCTTCAACATGGGCCTGCGGCCGATCGTGGTGCTCAACAAGATCGATCGTCCGGGCGCGCGTCCGGACTGGGTCGTCGATCAGGTCTTCGAACTGTTCGATCGCCTCGGCGCGACCGACGAGCAGCTCGATTTCCCGTTCATCTACGCCTCCGGCCTGAACGGCTACGCCGGCAACTCGGCCGACATTCGCGAAGGCGACATGACGCCGCTGTTCGAAACCATCATCGACAAGGTGCCGGTGCCGGACGTTCATCCGGAAGAGCCGTTCCAGATGCAGGTCACCTCGCTCGCGTATTCCAGCTATGTCGGCGTCATCGGCACCGGTCGCGTCAAGCGTGGCCGCATCAAGCCGAACACGCCGGTGTCGGTCGTCAACCGTGACGGCAGCGTCCGTCAGGGCCGCGTGCTGCAGGTGCTCGGCTTCATGGGCCTCGACAAGGTCGAAGTGCCGGAAGCCCAGGCCGGCGACATCATCGCCGTCACCGGCATCGAGGAACTCGGCATCTCCGAGACGATTTGCGACGCCAAGGTGCCGGAGCAGCTGCCGACCCTGCAGGTCGACGAACCGACGATGAGCATGATCTTCGAGGTCAACAAGTCGCCGTTCGCGGGCAAGGAAGGCAAGTTCGTCACCTCGCGCCAGATCGGTGACCGCCTGCAGCGCGAGCTGAAGACCAATGTCGCGTTGCGCGTCGAGCCGATGAGCACCGGCGACCAGTTCCGTGTCTCCGGCCGCGGCCTGCTGCACCTCGGCATCCTGCTCGAAAACATGCGCCGCGAGGGCTACGAGATTGCCGTGTCGCGTCCGCAGGTCATCGTCAAGGAAATCGACGGCCAGCTCTGCGAGCCGTACGAAACCCTGGTCGCCGACGTCGAGGAACAGCATCAGGGCGGCGTCATCCAGGGCCTCGCCGAACGCGGCGGCAAGATGCAGAACATGGTGCCGGACGGCAAGGGCCGGGTGCGTCTCGAATACATCGTGCCGTCGCGTGGCCTGATCGGTTTCCAGACGCAGTTCATGACGATGACCTCGGGCACCGGCCTGCTGTTCCACAACTTCGACCATTTCGGCCCGAAGACGCAGGCGACCGACATCGGTCAGCGCCGCAACGGCGTGATGATCTCGATCGACATGGGCAAGTGCCTCGCGTACTCGCTGTTCAATCTGCAGGAGCGCGGCCGCATGATGGCCGAGCCGGGCGACGAGGTGTACGAGGGCCAGATCGTCGGCATCCACTCGCGCGACAACGACCTCGTCGTCAATCCGCTGAAGGGCAAGAAGCTGACCAACATGCGTGCGTCCGGCTCGGATGAAAACGTCATCCTCGTGCCGGCCGTGAAGTTCGCGCTGGAACCGGCACTGGAGTTCATCAACGACGACGAGCTCGTCGAGCTGACGCCGGAATCGATCCGCATCCGCAAGAAGTTCCTGAAGGAACACGAGCGCAAGCGCTCCGGCCGCGACGACTGAGTCGCCGGCCAAAACAAAAAGGCGCACTTCGGTGCGCCTTTTTGTTTTTCACGTCCGGCTCAGGCGGAAGCACCTGCGAGCTGTTGCCGCTCGTAACGTGCGCCCTTGTCGGCATCGTACTGTCCTTCCCACTTCGCGATCACCAGCGCCGCCAGCGAATTGCCGACGACGTTGAGCGCGGTGCGCGCCATGTCGAGGATGCGGTCGACACCGGCGATGAAGGCCAGGCCCTCGAGCGGAATGCCGACGCTGCCGAGCGTCGCCAGCAGCACGACGAACGAGACGCCGGGCACGCCGGCGATGCCTTTCGACGTCACCATCAGTGTCAGTACCAGCACGATCTGCTGCGTGATCGACAGATCGATGCCGTACAGCTGCGCGAGAAACAGGGCCGCGATGCTCTGGTACAAGGTCGAGCCGTCGAGATTGAACGAATAGCCGGTCGGAATGACGAAGCTGGCGATCGGTTGCGGCGCACCGTAGGCCGTCATCTTTTCCATGATGCGCGGCAGCACGGTTTCGGAGCTGGCGGTCGAGTAGGCAAGGATCAGTTCGTCCTTGAGCAGGCGGATCAGGGTGAAGATGTTGAAGCCGAACAGTCGCGCGACGCCGCCGAGCACGACCAGCGCAAAGAACATGATCGCCGCGTAGACCAGCACGACCAGCTTGGCCAGTGGAATCAGCGACGAGAAGCCGAAGGTCGCGACGGTCACGGCGATCAGTGCGAACACGCCGACCGGCGCATAGCGCATCACCATGTTGGTGACCTTGAACATGGTTTCGGCAATGCTGCGAAAGGTCTGCACCAGCGGATCGCGATGCTCGGGCACCAGCGACGACAGCGCGAGCCCGAAGATCACCGAGAAGAAGATGATCGGCAGGATGTCGCCGTGCGCGATTGCCGCGAACACGTTCGACGGAATCAGGTTGAGGATCGTCGTCACCAGGCTGTGCGGGCCGTGCTGCACTTCCGAGGTCGTCTTCTGGTATTGCGAGATGTCGCTGGTCGCCAGCTGATGCATGTCGATGCCGGCACCGGGCTGGATCGTGTCGGCGAGCAGCAGGCCGACGATGATCGCGACCGTGGTGATCAACTCGAAATAGACGATGGTCTTGAGGCCGATGCGGCCGAGCTTCTTCGCATCGCCGACGCCGGCGATACCGACGATCAGCGACGAGATCACGATCGGCACGACGATCATCTTGATCAGGTGAATGAAGATCTGCCCGGCCGGCGTCAGCACATTGGTGATCAGCCAGTCGCGGGTGTCCGGCGCGGCGCCGTGCAGCACGCTGCCGGCGATGATGCCGAGCACCAGTGCGATGAGAATCTGCCAGGCGAGACTGAGACGGGGCATGCGCATCGAGGGAATCCTTGCGGCGTTCAGACCGGACCATAGGGAGCTTGGCGGTGCGGACGCAAATCGCGGCCCGCTCCCGGCACGCAGAATCAGCCCGCAATCGGCATGCCGCCCGCTGCCGTTCACGAACTTTCGCTACGCTATCGCGCCGTTCGCCCGCCGCGGCGGAATACCCAGCCTGGAGTCCCGATGAGTCTGTTTTCTCCACTCGTGCAGCGTGGCCTGACGCTGAAGAATCGCATCGTCGTGTCGCCGATGTGCCAGTACTCGGCAGAGGAAGGGCGGCCGACGCCCTGGCATCAGGTGCATCTCGGCAGTCGCGCGATCGGCGGCGCTGCGGCGGTGATCGCCGAAGCCACGGCGGTGCAGGCGCAGGGCCGCATCTCGCCCGGTGATACGGGGCTCTGGAACGATGCGCAGGCGCAGGCCTGGGCGCCGATCGCACGGTTCGTGCGTGACGCGGGTGCGGTTGCCGGCGTGCAGCTCGCGCACGCCGGGCGCAAGGCCAGCACGGCGCGGCCCTGGGAGGGCGGCGACGCACTGGACGTCGAGCAGGGCGGCTGGCGTCCGCTGGCCGCGCCATCGGCACTCGCGTTCGACGACAACAGCATCGTGCCGGAGGCGCTTGATGCGGCCGGCATCGACGCGCTGGTGTTGGCTTTCGCCGCCGCCGCGCGCCGCGCGCTCGACGCCGGCTTCGAGCTGATCGAGATCCACGGCGCGCACGGCTATCTGCTGCACGAGTTCCTGTCGCCGATCTCGAACCGGCGCGATGACGACTACGGCGGCAGCTTCGCCAATCGCATCCGTCTGCTGAAGCGCGTGATCGCGGCGGTGCGCGGCGTCTGGCCGGAACGCCTGCCGCTGTGGCTGCGCATTTCGGCAACCGACTGGGCGGAGCCGGATCGCGATGGCGACAGCTGGGATCTGGAACAGTCCTGCGCGCTGGTCGATGCGATCAAGACCGACGGCGTCGATCTGATCGACGTCTCCAGCGGCGGCAGTCTGCCGAAGGCGAAGATTCCGGTGGGTGCGGGCTTCCAGACGCCGTTCGCTGCCGAGATTCGTCGCCGCTGCGGTGTCGCGACCGGCGCGGTCGGCATGATCACCGCCCCGGCACAGGCCGATCATCTGATCCGTACGCAACAGGCCGATGTCACGCTGCTGGCGCGCGAGCTGCTGCGCGATCCGTACTGGCCGCGCCGCGCGGCGCTGGAACTGCGGCAGAAGATCGACGCGCCTCCGCAGTATCAGCGCGCCTGGTGAACGGCGCGTCGGCAGCCGAGGGCGCTCAGCGTTTCGACAGGCCGTCCGGCACCTTGAGGACGCGCGCCGATTCATAGCCGGGTCTGGCGCGCAGGCGCGTCAGCGCAGCCTCGGCCTGCTCGCGACTGTCGTAGTGCCCGCACAGCACGCGATAGGCATCGAAGCCCTTGAGTCGGATCGGTTCGATATCGGTGCGCAGATCGCGTGCCCGCCATTGGGCGACACTGCGTTCGGCATTGGCGTGTTCGACGAAGGAACCGAGCGAGATGCGCCAGACCGGGACCATTGCCGCCGGTGTCGCGGCGGTTCCGGATTCTGCCCGCGCCGCCGTGGGCGGCGCGACCGGCGACTGCAGCGACGTGACTCGCGCGTGTTCGTAGCCGGGGTGCGTGCGCAAGCGGGCGAGCGCCTGCTCGGCCTGTTCGCGGTTCGCATAGTGCCCGCAACGCACCTCGAAGTCGTTGCGGCCCTGGTGACGAGCGGGCGCGATGTCGGCACTCAGCTTGCGCTTCTGCCACTGCGCGACGGAGCGCGCGGCGCTGGCGCGGTCCGCGAAGCTGCCGAGGACGATGCGCCATTCGGCAGGCGCCGCCGGCTGCGGCGCCGGGGCGGCTTCGCCGATCGCGTTCGGCGGTGCCTCGCGCTCGCCTGCGGGAGCGGCGACCACGCTGTCTGCCAATGTCGGCCGCACATTGCCGTCCTTGAGTGCCTGCTGCGCCGCGTAACGCGTCGCGTAGTCGTCGCTGAAATTGGTTGCCGCCAGCCGCGGCAGCAGGGTGCCGGCTTCGGCCGCGCTCAGTCGCTGCGCGCCGGCGGTGGTCCAGCGCAGGCATTCGCCGGGCGAGTCGAGTCGCTGATGCGGGCCCGGCGTGTCGATTTCGGCCGCGCCCGACACCAGGCAGAGTTCGTCGCCGGCCAGCGAATGCTCGGCCCAGGCCTCGGCGCCGTACAGCCGCGCCCGCAGGGCGCCAAGCGTCAGCCGCACGTCGGCCGGCGCGCCCTGTTCGGACTTGCGGGCGTCGACGTGCAGGGCGCCGCTCAACAAAGTCAGGCGTGCCAGCGTCGCGCGACCCGGCGGGTCCGGCGGCTCGCTGCCATCGAGCTGCAGGCGGCCGCGCTCGCCGAGCAGCAGGCTGCCGCTGCCGGCCAGTCGCAGGCTGACATGGGCCTGGGCCTCGGTGCTGAGCGTGTCGCCGACGGCCAGCGGATCGCGGCTGCCGAGCGCTGCGCTGCTGCCGTCGGCATGGCGCACGCTGACGCCGTTCTCGATGCGCGTCACTTCGAGATCGGCGGCCTGGGCCGTCGCCGACAGCAACAGCAGCAAGCCGATCGCGGCGCGCCTGACTCGCATCGTTTCCACCTTTTTCCGGAATGGCCGGAAGCGTAGCAAAGCACTGCGGTTCGCGGCGGCCTGCGTGCTAGCATGCGCCGCGATTTTCCTGTGGAAGTCTCACGCGCATGCCCGATGAACCTGTGGAGTTGCTGCCGGTCGGCGCCTCGCGCCGCAGCCTGACGTGAGCGGCATCGTCGTCGTCGACCAGCGCGCGGACTGGCCGGTCGAGCTGCCGGGCATCGAGGTGGTCACCGCCTGGGACTACCTGACGCGCGAGGAGCTGACGCGCACGCGCGGCATCCGCGTCTACAACCTGTGCCGCTCCTTCGGCTACCAGACCACCGGCTACTACGTCTCGCTGCTGGCCGGCGCGCGCGGCCACAAGCCGCTGCCGGAAATCACCACGATCCAGGATCTCAAGCTCGCCGAATCGCCGCGCATCCTCAACGACGAGGTCGAGGAGCTGATCCAGCAATCGCTGGCGCGCATCGGCTCGGCCGAGTACGTGATGAATGTCTACTTCGGCCAGTCGATCGCCAAGCGCCACGCGCGCCTCGCGCGGGCGCTGTTCAATCAGTTCCCGGCGCCGCTGCTGCAGGCCAAGTTCATCTATCGCGGCGACGAGTGGCGTGTCGACACCTTCGGCCCGATCGCGCTCGGCGAGGTGCCGGCTTCGCATCACGAGCTGCTGTACGATGCCGCGCGCGACTACTTCGCGCGCCGCCGTGCGCCGCGTGCGCGACGCGAATCCTCGCGCTACGACATGGCGATCCTGGTCAACGAGGACGAGAAGGAGCCACCGTCGAATCCGCGTGCGCTGAAGGCATTCGAGCGCGCCGCCGAGGAACTCGGCTTCGAGGTCGAGTTCCTCGACAAGTCCGACTACGGACACGTCGCCGAGTTCGACGCGCTGTTCATCCGCGAGACCACCGCCGTCAATCACCACACCTATCGCTTCGCGCGCCGCGCTGCGCGCGAAGGTCTGGTGGTCGTCGACGATCCGACTTCGATCCTGCGTGCGGCGAACAAGGTCTTTCTTGCGCAGTTGATGGAGCGGCACCGCATTCCGCAGCCGAAGACCGTGCTGCTGCATTCGCGCAACGTCAAGATCGCCGGTCGCGAGCTGGGCTTTCCGTGCGTGCTCAAGCAGCCGGACTCGCAGTTCTCGAAAGGCGTGATCCGCGTCGAGAACGAGGCCGAATTCCGGCGCGAGGCCAGCGACATGCTCGAACGCTCCGACCTGATCATCGCGCAGTCGTACGAGCCGACCGACTACGACTGGCGCATCGGCGTGCTCGACGGTCAGCCGCTGTATGCCTGCCGCTACTACATGGCCAAGGATCACTGGCAGGTGGTCAAGCGTGCCGGCAACGGGGCGATCGTCGAAGGCGGACACGAGACGCTGGACGTGAAGGACGTACCGGCGGCCGTGCTCAGCGTCGCCGTGCAGGCCGCGCGTGCGGTCGGCAGCAGCCTCTACGGCGTCGATCTCAAGCAGTTCGGCAAGCGCGTCAAGGTGATCGAGGTCAACGACAATCCCAACATCGATCACGGTGTCGAGGATCTGGTGCTGAAGGACGCGATCTACCAGAAGATCATGGCGTACTTCCTCAAGCGGCTCGAGGCGCGCACGCGCACATGACGAGCGCGCCGGCCCGCATCCGGCGCGCACACGCCGACGACATCGATGCGCTGCTGGCGCTGGAGCAGCATTTCCCCGGCGACCGCATGAGCCGTCGCGCGATCCGCCATCTGCTCGGCAGTGCCAGTGCGCATCTGTGGATTGCCGGCCCGGTCGCCGCGCCGCTGGGGGCGCTGGTGCTGCTGACGCGACGCAACAGCCGCTGGGCGCGGCTCTATTCGGTTGTCGTCAGCCCGCAGGCGCGTGGCCAGGGGCTCGGACGGCGTCTGGTGATCGCAGCCGAACGCGAAGCACGCCGACTCGGCTGTGTCGGGCTGTCGCTGGAAGTGCGCAAGGACAATCTCGCGGCACGCGGTCTGTACGACGCGCTTGGCTATCAACTGCATGCGCGGCTGGTCGGATATTACGAGGATGGCGCGGCCGGCGTGCGCCTGCGCCGCCGTTTCGACGGCCCCGCAGCGTCGCACTGAAAACGGGCGCACCAAACGAAAACGGCCCGCACTGGGCGGGCCGTTTTCCTGCAGCTCGAGACGCCTACTTCGCGTCCTTGTCGCCCTTCGGCTCGCCGATCGACAGCAGCTCGACCTCGAACACCAGCACCTGGTTCGGGCCGATCTTCACGCCGGCGCCACGCTCGCCGTAGCCGAGCTCGGACGGGATGTAGAACTTGTACTTCGAACCCGGCGTCATCAGCTGCACGCCTTCGGTCCAGCCCGGGATCACGTTGTTGAGCGGGAAGCTGACCGGCTGGCCGCGCGCGTACGAGCTGTCGAACTCTTCGCCGCTGATCAGCGAGCCCTTGTAGTTGACGGTGACCGTGTCGGTCGCCTTCGGATGCGGGCCCTTGCCTTCGGTGATGACTTCGTACTCGAGACCCGAGGCCGTGGTCTTCACGCCGTCGCGCTTGCCGTTGTCTTCGAGGAACTTGGCGCCTTCTTCCTTGTTCTTGCTGGCCTGCTCCTCGCGATCCTTGAGCTGGCGTTCCTGCATCTTCTTGGCGACCGTGTTCTTGATCTCTTCGCGCGCGGCGTCGTCCATCTTCGGCGCATTGCCGGCGAACGCGTCATCGAGACCGGCCTTCAGGGCGGCGACGTCGGTGTCGTCCTTGACCGGCTGCAGCGACTTGCCGAGATCGACGCCGATCGCGTAGCCGAACTTCTGTGCGTCGGTCTGCAGCGACGCATCGGTGCCGGCGGCGGCCGGCGCGGCGGCGGACTTGTCGTCCTTCTTGGCGCAACCGGCGATCAACGCGGTGGCGGCGAGGCTGAGGGCCAGCAGGCGTAGCGTGTTCTTCATCGAGAGGTTTCCAGATGCAAAAAAAGGCGCGAGTGCGCCGGTCGCGGGCGATTATAGCGGCTTTTCCCGTGATGCTTCGGTGACTGCCGCGGGGCTTGCGACGGGCGATTCGGCGGCCGCGGATTCGGCCGCGCGGCGCCGCGACAGCAGCTGCAGCAGCATCTGCCGCGCCTCGTCCGACAGCAGTTCCTGCGAGCGTTCGGCGATGCGGTCGATGCGCGGATCGACGTTCAGGGTCTTGTCGTCGGCGACGCTGACCAGTCCGATTTCGATCAGGGTGTTCAGGTAGCCCTTGAACAGCGCCTTGTCGAAGAACTCCGGCGCGTCGCGGCCGGTCAGGATCGCCATGCGCTCGGCGAGCAGGCGGCAGTCGTCCTCGAACTTCTCGCGCTTGAGCGGCACCACGGTGCGGCGCTCCTCGGCCAGCAGCAGGGCGGTCATGCAGTAGCGTTCGTGGGTTTCGCCGAGCACGCGGCCGAGCATCGCCAGCGTCGAATACGCCGGCTGGTTGGCATCGGGCCGGCGCAGGCGGTCCTGCTCGCGTGCCAGCAGGCCGAGGCCGGTCATCACCGTCAGCCACGATTTCACCACGCTCTCGATCTCCTCCGGCTCCCAGCGCAGGAAGAACTCGTTGCGCAGGAACGGATAGAGCGCGCGCACGCCCATGATCACGGCCTCGTCGGACAGCAGCAGGCGCGTGCGGAACAGGTTGGCGATCAGCGACGGAATCGCGAACAGATGCTGGATGTTGTTGCGGTTGTAGGTCAGTGCGACGGCATCGCGCGCGGCGACGCCGTGCAGGTCGCCCCAGGGATGCGGCACGCGTGCGATCTGTCCGATCGGTCCGCTCCAGTCGACGACGGCCGCCGGCGCGCTTTCGGGAATGTAGAGCAACGGGCTGTAGGGCTCGCCCTTCAGCAGCCAGATCAGGTAGCCGATCTGTTCGACCAGCTCCTCGTGCGCGACCACCCGTTGCGGCGAGGCGAGCAGGGCGATCGCCGCGAGGCTCGACGGGTTGGCGACGGCGGCGGCATTGATGCGCCGGCTGTTCTCGAGCGCGAGCCTGGCGACGAAACCCTTGAAGGCGTCCGGCATGGCCTCGCTGTCGGCGGCGACCGCGTCCCGCCATCCCGGCAGATACTGGTCGGCATACGACTGCAGGACGATGGGCTCGCCGAAATTGATGTAGGGCTTGCCGTAGGATTTGCCGAGGATCTTGCCGGCTTTCAGCAGGCCTTCGGCGGATTCCTTGCTCTTGGCGCCGCCGCGCAACTCCTTGGTGTAGCTGCCGACTTCCCAGACGCGGTCGTAGCCGATGTAGACCGGCACCATCGCCACGCGCCGGATGTCCTGGCGCAGACCGGCTTCGGCGACCATCGACAGCAGGCCGGTCTTCGGCTGCAGCAGGCGGCCGGTGCGGCTGCGGCCGCCCTCCGGAAAGAACTCGATCGCGTAACCGCGCCGGATCAGGGCGTCGACGTAGGCGCGGAACACGGCCGTGTAGATGGCGTCGCCGGAGAAGCTGCGGCGCAGATAGAACGCGCCGCAGCGGCGCAGCAGGCCGCCGATCGGCCAGAAGTTGAGATTGACGCCGGCAGCGATGTGCGGCGGCGCGACGCCGGCGTGATACAGCGAATACGAGACCAGCAGATAGTCGGCATGCGAGCGGTGCGAGGGCATGTAGACCAGCTCGTACTGCTGCGCGAGTTCGCGCATGCGTTCGAGGCCCTGCACATCGATGCCGGCGAACACGCGCTTGAAGACGACGATCGACAGGAAGCGTTCGAGGAAATTGATGCTGGTCGTCGAGTAGTTGGCGGCGATTTCCTCCGCACACTTGCGCGCATGCGCGCGTGCCTTGTCGCGTGTCATGCCGTTCTTGCCGGCGGCACGCTCGATCGCCTTTTTCACGTTCTCGGCATTGAGCAGGCCGTCGATCACCACGCCGCGGCGCAGCAGCGTCGGTCCCAGCGCGGCGGTGCGCGCGCGCAGGAAGTGGAAGTGCAGGACGCGCGTCAGCTTGCGGATCGAGGTCGCCGCGTCCGGGCCGCGCTCGACATATTCCCGGAACGAGAACGGCAGGCCGAAATTGGCCAGCACGTTGCGGCCGTTGAACAGCATGATGAAGAACTTCTGCACGCGGCCGGCCTGCACGCTGTCGGCGAACAGCAGTTTCCAGAGGCTGGTTTCCTTGCCCGGATCGCGACCCCAGAAGATCGAAACCGGCACCAGCTGCGCCTCGAAGCTCTTGGTGGCGATACCGGTTTCGATGAGGCGTGTCAGCGCGGTCGGGTGGCGGCGCGTCTCCAGCAGCGCATCCATGTAGACGACACCGGCGCGTTCGACGGTGGGGAAGTTCGAGCCGGTGCGGTTCGGTCGCGGCAGCACCTGCTCGCGGCACAGGCGCGCGAGCACGAACATGTCGACCCAGGAGCGCTGCGCGAGGATGTAGACGACCGGCTTGGTCGGATCGATCTTCAGCGTCTCGCGCAAGGGCTGCGGCGCGCTCTTGTAGCGCACCAGACCGTTGAACGGACGGAACATCCACCACACCAGACTGTAGAGGGCGCTGTTCAGCAGAGCGCGCATGCGACTCCTTGCATAGAATTGTCATCGCGGGCTGCGCTGCCCGGGCCACGTCAAGGCGGGCTCGGCCGTACGAGGTCCGCCAATCAATGGCAAAAGTCTACCGGAAGCGAACATGACTGGCCCGGCGATCGTCGATGTTCACGCCGACGACCGGCTGCTGGCGACGCGCCAGCGCCTGCGCCGCTATGCGACGCTGCTCGACAGCGGCATCGGCGTGCCGGGCACGCGCTGGCAGATCGGCATCGAGGCGCTGATCGGCCTGATCCCCGGCGTCGGCGATCTGGCCGGCGCCCTGCTCGGCAGCTGGATCGTCGTCGAGGCGGCGCGCCTGCGTGCGCCGCGCGCCCTGCTGGTGCGCATGAGCGCCAACATCGCGCTCGATCTGCTGCTCGGTCTGCTGCCGGTGCTCGGCGACCTTGCCGATTTCATGTTCAAGTCCAACCAGTACAACCTGCGCCTGCTCGATGCGCATCTCGATGCGCGGCTCGGCGTGCCGCCGGCCGCGGGGCCGCGTCGCGGCCGCCGGCTACTGCTGGGCGGGCTCGTCGTGCTCGGTTTCTGTTTGCTGTGGCGCTTGTTCGGACGCGGGCTGTACTGAGACGGCCGGCTTCTGCTGCCAGCTGCCGTCGGCAGCGCGTATCCACCAGCCGGGTGCGGCGCGCACGATCCAGCGTTGCGCGAACACTTCACGCAGCGGACCCTGCCACGCCGGCTCGTCGTTGCGCACGGCGATCTGCCGGTACAGCGCGCTGCGGTCGGCATTCTCGTTGGCGGCCAGTGCGCGCACGCGCGCGCGATCGGCGAACGGCACGCTGTCCGGTGTGCGGATGGCGACAAAGCCATCCGCGGTCAGGCCGATGATGCCGTCGTCGAGTGCCGGCTTCAGATCGACGTAGCGGTTCTGCATCTGCGCGCGCAGGCGTTCGATCTCCGAGCCGCGCGTATCGAGCTGCGATGCCGGACCGGCGTCGGGCGGCAGATTCCACACCGCGGCGACATAGCGCTCCGCCGTCCACGCGGCGTCGTTCGCCGGCAAGCGGGGTGCGACGCTGCAGGCGCTCAGGGCGAGCCCGAACAGCGCCGCCGGCAATCGGATTTTCATCGATGCTCCGCCATGCAAATCGGTCTCAAGTATAGGACCCGGCCAGGGCGGCGGCAGCGATGCCATCGGCGGCGACAAGCCCTAGACTGCGGCTCCATGAACGCGCGCGAGATTCTCGAGCAGTCGCCTTTGTTTGCCGGCTTCGATGCGGCGGCGCTCGATCGTCTGGCGGCGCAGGCGACGCTGGTCGACGTGACCAGCGGGCAGTTGCTGTTCGCGCGCGGAGCCCCGTCGGATCACATCTACATCGTCGCCACCGGGCGACTGCGTGCGACGCTGGCCGATGGCCGCACCACTGATGTCATCACCCGCCTGCAACCCACCGGCGAGATCGGCGCCGTGCTCGGCGAGGCGCACTCCGCCGACGTTTACGCGGTGCGTGACAGCGTGCTGGTGCGCCTGCCGAGCGAACCGGTGCTGCAGAGCTTCGAGCAGTTTCCGGAGGCCTTGCTGCGACTGACGCGCCTGATCGCCCGCCGTCTGCGGCAGAACGCCAGCCCGAAGTCGCAGGTCAAGGTGCACCGGCGCAACAGTCTGGCGGTGGTGCCGGCGACCCCGTCGGCACCGGCGCGGGAGGTTGCCGAAGGCCTGCACGCCTGCCTGTCGCAACTCGGCGATGCGCAACTGGTCGACATGAACCTGATCGAGCAGGCCTTCGATGCCGACGATCGCAAGGCGATGCGCGCCGACGCGATTGCCGCACGACGCCTGATCGAATATCTGAACGCGCTCGAAGCGCAGGACGTGCAGCCGATCTATCTCGCCGACGGCGGCCTGCAACGCTGGGCGCGACGCTGCATGGCGCAGGCTGATCGCATCCTGCTGGTGATCGACGCCCGCGACACCGAGCCGCACGGCGAAATGATCGAGGCGCTGCAAGCCAGCGGCGCGCGTGCGCCGGTCGATCTGATCATCGTGCGCGGAGAAGGCGTGGCGACGCCGGACGTGCTCGGCTGGCGCCTGCGCACCGGCGCCAGATCGCACTTCTACGTGCGCCCCAAGCATCCGGACGACTACGCCAGCGTCGCGCGTCAACTGACCGGGCGCGGCGTCGGCCTCGTGCTGGGCGGTGGCGGCGCACGGGGTTTCGCGCATATCGGTCTGCTGCACGCGCTGCGCGATCTGCGCATTCCGATCGACGTCGTCGGCGGTTCCAGCATGGGCGCGTTCTTCGGCGCGCTGCTGTCGTCCGGACACGGCATCGAGGACATCCGCCGCATCGCGCGCGACACTTTCGTCGAGCACAACTATCTGAACGACTACGTGCTGCCGTCGGTCGCGCTGATCCGCGGCCGCAAGTTCGTCCGTCACCTGCACGGGATCTTCGGCGATCAGACCATCGAGTCGCTGCGCCGACCGTATTTCTGCGTCAGCACCAATCTGACCAAGGGCTGCTCGGCGACGCACGATCGCGGCCCGCTGTCGCTGTGGATCGCCACCAGCATGGCGGTGCCGGGCGTTGCGCCGCCCATGGTCTACAACGGCGAGCTGTATGCCGACGGTGCCGTCGCCAACAGCCTGCCGACCGACGTCATGCAGGCGCTCGATCGCGGTCCGATCGTCGCCTCGAACGTCAGCAGCGAGGGCGGCATCGCCGCACCCGGCATTCCCGGCCCCGACCCCGAAGCGGTGTTCGGCCTGCGCGGCGACAACGCGCCGCGACTGCTGTCGATCCTGTTCCGCACCGCGACGCTGACCAGCGAAAGCGGTATCGCCGCCCGCGCCGCGCGTGCCGACTGCTATCTGCGCATGCCGGTCAGCCGCATCGGCCTGTTCGACTGGAAACGCATCGATGAAATCATCGACCGCGCGTATCAGTACTCGATCACCGAACTGGCATCGATGCGCGATCGCCTGGTGCTCTGAGTTTTCGCTGCCGGCGAGCGGCCGGAGATCGGCGGCAAAAAAATGCCCCGGCGATTTTCATCGCCGGGGCATTGCCTGCAGCGTTGCCGCCCTTTTACTCGCGCGTGACCTTGAATTCGACGCGACGGTTTTCGGCGCGGCCTTCCTTGGTCTTGTTGGTCGCGATCGGCTTGGTCTCGCCGTAACCGGTCGCCTCCAGACGCGAACTCGCGACACCCTGGCTGACCAGGTAGCTGCGGGCCGCTTCGGCGCGTGCCTTGGACAGCTTCATGTTGTACGCATCCGGGCCGGTCGCGTCGGTGTGGCCTTCGATGATCAGCCCCATCGTCGGCTGACCCTTGAGACCGGCGGCGATCTTGTCGAGCTCGGCCTTCGAGGTCGCCAGCAGACGCGACGAGTCGAACTCGAAGTTGATGTCGTGCAGGATGATCCTGGCTTCACGGATCGCGCAGCCACGGGCGTCGACCTTGAAACCGACCGGCGTGTTCGGGCAGGCGTCGACGTCGTCATAGACGCCGTCGCCGTCGCTGTCCTTCGGCGGCGGAGGCGGCGGCAGCGGGCACCCGCGCGAATCGACCTTGGTGCCGGGCGGCGTGCCGGGGCACTGGTCGAGCGAGTCGATCACGCCATCGCCATCGCTGTCCTTGGGCTGCGGCGGTGGCGGCGGTGCGGCCGGTTGCTCGGTCTTTCCGCCGAGCAGGAACTGCACGCCGGCGTTGAGCCGCGTGTCCTGCAGATAGCTGTGCGACGAGCTGTCGTTGTCGAACACCCAGTAATGCTTGGCGTCGACACGGATCGCCACCGTGCGCGCCTCGTTGAGGCTGATCAGGAAACCGCCGCCGGCGTTCGCGAAGCCGTAGACATGGCTGTTGGCCGCACGATCTTCGTACTGGCCGCCGCCACCGAGCAGCAGGAACGGCGAGAACGCCGACGAGCGCGTCATCGGATAGATGGCGAAGTCGAGGCCGCCGCCGTATTCGTAATCATGCTTGGAGCTGCCGTCGCGGCCCGCCTGCAGGCCGAACAGATTGATTTCCGGTGCCAGGTAATCGCTGGTCGGGAAGCCGAACAGCAAGGTGCCACCAAGCGCGTTCGCCGTGTGGCGGGCGTCGGCCTGCCAGCCATAGGTGCCCTGCAGGCCCATGTACGGCGTGTCGTCAGCCAGCGCGGCCTGCACCGTGCCGGCCATCAGCGCGACGGCGATCAGCTTGTATTTCATTCTCATTTTTTGCTTTCCTCGGGTCGGACAGTTGAAGAAAGCGACGCAATGCGCGAATCCGGGATGTCGACAACGTGGCGCACTGCATGCTCCCTTGCGTGACCCGCGCATCTTGCGGCGGGGCACTGAATCCAACCTTAATCTTTTCGTCATGCAAAAAGCGATGACCGGGCCGACAGCGGCCGAAGTTTCCTTGCCTGCCTGCGGGAATTCCCCGTATCCGCCCGGCGGCTGGCCGCCTAGCATGGCCGCGATTGCGCAAATGGAGCGGTCGTGCGAAACGGAAGTCGGGTTCTGCTGCTGGTACTGGCCATGCTGTTCGGCGTGAAAGCGCGCGCCGAGCCCCTGCGTTATCCGGATGCGCCGCGCAGCGAGCTTGTCGATGATTACTTCGGCACCAAGGTCGCCGATCCCTACCGCTGGCTGGAGGATGTCGACGCCCCGCAGACCCGTGCCTGGGTCGCGGCCGAGAACGCCTTGAGCCTGCCGTATCTTGCCGCCCTGCCGGAGCGCACCGGTCTGCACAAGCGGCTCGAGCAGCTGTGGAACTACGAACGCTTCGATCTGCCGCAAAAGCGCGCCGGCAAGTACTTCTTCGGTCGCAACGACGGCCTGCAGAACCAATCGGTGCTGTACGTGCAGGACAGCGCCGACGCCAGGCCGCGGCTGTTGCTCGATCCCAATCTGCTGTCGGACGATGGCACCGTTGCGCTGACCGACTACCAGCCGTCGCCCGATGGCAGCCTGCTGGCCTACGCGACGGCCGCGGCCGGTTCGGACTGGAACGTCCTGCGCGTGCGCCGCGTCGCCGATGGAGTCGACACCGGCGATGTGCTGACGCGCGTCAAGTTTTCAGGCATCGCCTGGACGCGCGACGGCAAGGGCTTCTTCTATTCGCGCTATCCGGCGGCGCCGCCCGGCGACGGCGACGCCACTTTCGACGCGCTGGCGAACCAGAAACTGTTCTATCACCGGCTCGGTGACGCACAGGCCGACGACCCGCTGATCGCCGAGATGCCGACCCAGCCGCGCTGGCTGTGGGCGGGCGAAGTCACCGACGACGGGCGTTATCTGGTGGTCTCGGTGTCACCGGACAGCGGCGAGCAGAACGCGGTCTGGATCAAGGATCTCGGCGGCGCCGAGACGCCGAAGCTGGATGCGCCGTTCATCAAGCTGATCGACAACTTCAACGCCGACTACCAGCTGCTCGGCAATCGCGGCAGCACGCTGTACTTCCGCACCAACCTCGACGCCGAACGCGGCCGCATCGTCGCGATCGATCCGGCGAAGCCGCAGCCGGCGAACTGGCGGACGGTGGTCGGTCAGCAGCCCGACACCCTGCAGTCGGCCCTGTTCGCCGGCGACGAGATCATCGCCCTGACGATGCACGACGCCACCTCGCGTCTGCAGCGCTACACGCCGGACGGCAAGCCCCTGGGCGAGATCGTGCTGCCGGGTACCGGCAGCATTCCGGACCTGAGCGTGGGAGGTGTGCAGCTGTCAGGGCACGCCGGCGATCCGGAACTGTTCTACGGCTATACCTCGTTCAACCAGCCCCTGACGCCGTACGTCTACACGCTCGACAAGTCGTCGGCGCGGCCGTTTCGAACGGTCACGCTGAGCTTCGATCCCGACGACTATGTTACCGAGGCGGTGTTCTGCCGTTCGAAGGACGGCACCCGGATTCCGCTGTTCATCAGCTATCGCAAGGGCACGAAGCGCAACGGCAGCAACCCGACGATGCTGCACGCGTACGGCGGTTTCAACATTGCCAAGATGCCGGAATTCTCGGTGCCGGCGCTGGCCTGGATGGAAGGCGGCGGTGTCTACGCACAGGCCAGCCTGCGTGGCGGCAGCGAGTACGGTCGGCTCTGGCACGAGGCCGGCACGCTGACGCGCAAGCAGAACGTATTCGACGATTTCACCGCGGCCGCGCAGTACCTGATCCGCGAACAATGGACTGCGCCGGCGCACCTGGCGATCCGCGGTCGTTCGAATGGCGGTCTGCTGATAGGCGCGGAGATCAACCAGCATCCGGAACTGTTCGCGGCGGCCTTGCCGGCCGTCGGCGTGATGGACATGCTGCGCTACCAGAAATTCACGATCGGCAGTTCCTGGGCCGGCGACTACGGCACGTCCGACAGCGCTTCAGGCTTCCGCACGCTGTATGCCTATTCGCCGTATCACAACATCCGGCCTGGGACCGCGTACCCGGCGGTGCTGGTGACGACCGCCGATCACGACGATCGCGTCGTGCCCGGCCACTCGTTCAAGTACGCCGCGGCGCTGCAGGCGGCGACATCGAGTGACGGCGTCGCGACCGGCAAGCCGGTCCTGATCCGCATCGACGCCAATGCCGGCCATGGTGGCGGCAAGCCGATCGGCAAGCTGATCGACGAGGAGGCGGACAAGCTCGCGTTCGCCCTGCATTTCACCAGGTGAGGCAGCCGGACGGGAGGCCGCGAAGACCCGCGGCGCGCTGTCCTGCGGCGATGTGTCGCCGGCGATCGCGCCGCGGCGGCTAGCGAGTGCCGGCTCCTCGCTTGCCTTGATCCATACGCAAGCGTATGGATAGACTGGTCGCCTCATTTCCGGGCCGTGGTCTCTCATGCCAGCGAGTGCTGTCGAGGCAAAACAGAATCTCACCGCCGAGGCGTGGGCCGAGGCGGCGCTGGATGCGATCGCCAACGGCGGCCTCGATGCGGTTGCGGTCGAACCGCTCGCGCGCAGCCTCGGCGTCACCAAGGGCAGTTTCTACTGGCACTTCGCCAATCGCGACGCGCTGCTGCGCGCGGCGCTGGCGCGCTGGGAGCAGGCGGAGACCGATGACATCGTGGCGCGCATCGGGCCCGAGCCCGATCCGTATGCGCGCATCGTCAAGCTGTTCAAGGCCGCCAATGCCAGCTACCGGGCCGGCCGCCTGTATCTGGCGATCGCCGCGGCCGAGGACAAGCCGGTGGTGCAAGCCTTCGTGCGGCGCGTATCGGAGCGACGCATGAACTATCTCTATGACTGCTATTGCGCGCTCGGCTTCGCGCCGGCGCTGGCGCGGCACTGGGCGCGTTTCGCCTACGCGACCTTCATGGGCAATCTGCAGATCGGTCGCGACACGCCGGATCTGATGCCGACCGACGCCGAGTTCAGCGAGTACGTGAAGCTGATGATCAAGACCCTGATCCCGCGTTCCGCCAGCGCGGTTGCGGGGCAGGATCATCCGTCGTTCAGTGCCGATCCGGTATCCAGTGGCGCCACGGGAGACTGAAGATGAGCCTGTTCATCGTGTTGCTCGCACTGCTGACCGCCTGGGTGCTGGCGTTCGTCGGCGTTCCCTTGCTGGTCTGGACGCTCGGTGCCGCCGCGCTGACTGTGGCCTTGTGGCTGGCCGGGGCGATGTCGCTGACGGCTTTTGCGATCGCCGCAGTGCTGATTGCCGGCGTCGGTCTGCTGCTCAATGTGCTGCCCCTGCGGCGCGCAGTGCTGACGCGCTTCGCGTTCGCAGTGTTCAAGAAGGTGCTGCCGGAGATGTCGTCGACGGAGCGGGAAGTGCTCGAATCCGGCGATGTCTGGTGGGAGGCGGAAATGTTCCGCGGCCGCCCGGACTGGGAAAAGCTGCTGAGCTTCAAGTACACGAAGCTGACCAAAGAAGAACAGTCCTTCCTCGACAACGAATGCGAGGCGCTGTGCAAGCTTTGCGACGACTGGAAGATCGAATACGAAGACAAGGATCTGCCGAAGGCAGCCTGGGATTACATTCGCGAGAAGAAATTCTTCTCGATGCTGATCAAGAAGGAATACGGCGGGCTGGGCTTTTCCGCGAACGCGCAGTCGGCGGTCGTCACCAAGCTCGCGACCAAGTCGATCACGCTGGCCGTGACGGTGATGGTGCCGAACTCGCTGGGGCCCGGCGAGCTGCTGATGCACTACGGCACCGACGAGCAGAAGAAGAAATGGCTGCCGGGGCTGGTCGACGGCAGCGAGATTCCGTGCTTCGGCCTGACCGGTCCGGAAGTCGGTTCGGACGCCACGGCGATGCCGGACGTCGGCTACGTCTGCCACGGTGAAGTCGACGGCAAGCCGACCCTGGGTCTGAAGCTGACGTTCTCGAAGCGCTACATCACGCTGGCGCCGGTGGCGACGGTCGTCGGCCTCGCGTTCAAGCTGCGCGATCCGGATGGCCTGTTGGGCGACCGGAACAAGGTCGACTACGGCATCACCTGCGCGCTGGTGCCGGCCGCGCATCCGGGCGTACACATCGGCCGCCGCCACTATCCGGGTGCGGCGTTCATGAACGGCACCATCGTCGGCCGCGACGTGTTCGTGCCGATCGACGCGATCATCGGCGGCCCGGCAATGGCCGGCAAAGGCTGGCGCATGCTGTCGGAATGCCTGTCTTCCGGTCGCGGCATTTCGCTGCCGGCGCTGTCGACTGCCGCCGGCCAGCTCGGCTATCGCATGACCGGCGTCTACGCGCGCTTTCGCCGCCAGTTCAAGGTGTCGGTCGGCAAGTTCGAAGGCGTGCAGGAAGCGACCGGGCGCATCGCCGGACATGCCTACACGCTGGAAGCGCTGCGCGTGCTGACCGCGTCGGCTGTCGATCACTGCGCGCCGAGCGTGACGACCGCGATCGCCAAGTACCACATGACCGAACTGATGCGGAAGATCATCACCGACGGCATGGACGTGCTCGGCGGCAAGGGCATCCAGCAGGGGCCGCGCAATTTCATGGCGACCGGCTACAAGGCGACGCCGGTCGCGATCACGGTCGAAGGCGCGAACATCCTGACGCGCAATCTGATGATCTACGGCCAGGGCGCGATCCGCTGCCACAAGTACGTGTTCCCGGAAATGGAAGCGGCGCGCGAAAACGATCTCGTCAAGTTCGACAAGCTGGTCATCGGTCATGTCGGCTTCGCGATCAATCGCGCGGTGCGTTCGTTCACGCTGGCGATCAGCGGCTCGATGCTGGCGCGTTCTCCGGTCGACGGCGAACTCGCACCGTATTTCCGCAAGCTGGAACGGATGTCGTCGGCGCTCGCGTTCACCTCCGACCTGACGATGGGCGCGGTCGGCGGCAAGCTGAAATTCATGGAGCGCCTGTCGGCCCGGCTCGGCGATGTGCTCTCGCAGCTCTACATCGCCTCGGCCGTGCTCAAGTTCTATCTCGAAGGCAGCAAGAGCGATGCCGAACGCGCGCACGCGCGCTGGGCGCTCGACACCTGCCTGTACGAGATCGGCCATGCCTTCGACGGCTTCATCCGCAACTTCCCGGTCGCCTGGGGTCGCGTCCTGCTGCGGCTGGTGATCATGCCGCTCGGCAATTCCTTCCATCCGGTCAGCGACCGCCGCAATGCGCGTGTCGCCGATCTGCTGCTCGAGCACAGCGACGTGCGCGAGCGCCTGTCGTGGCTGATCTTCAAGAACGGTGGCGAGCACGATCCGATCGGCCGCATGGAGAAGGCCTGGAAGATCGGCCTGAAGACCGAGGCGGCCTACGTGAAGTACTACAAGCTCGCGAATCATGGCGAGATCAGCGGCGACACGGTGGCCGAGCGTCTCGATGATGCAGTCCGCCGCAATCTGCTGACGCGCGACGAAGCCGAGCAGGCGCGCGCCTACGACGACGCGCGCTACGACGTGATCCTCACCGACGATTTCAGCAAGGAATATCTCGCCGGCGACTTCGCCGCCGAAGCCGCGGCGGCGATCGAGGCATCGGGCGAGCTGTCGCGCGTGGCCTAGAAGACCCCGAGCAAGCTGCTGCGCTCGGCATTCTGCGCGCGAGCGGTGCTCGATGCTCGCGTACTGATGTACGCTGCGCCTGCTGCGCGCCGTCCTCGCGCAACCTGCCTTCGCTCGCTACCCTTGCCCGGGATTTTCTTCCGATCTTGTGGTGTCGGGGGCAGTCATTCTGCGAATGCAAAAGGGGGCTTCAATGAGCGCCGCAATCCTGATCGGCAAGGGCGATGACACGCCGCAGCTTCTGCGTGGCGAATACGCGAACCGGCATGGCCTGATCGCCGGCGCCACCGGCACCGGCAAGACCGTCACGCTGCAGGTGCTCGCCGAAGGCTTTTCGCAAATGGGCGTGCCGGTGTTCGCGGCCGACATCAAGGGCGATCTGTCCGGGATTGCGGCGGCGGGTGAAGCCAAGCCCAGGCTGCTCGAACGCGCGACCGCGGTTGGTGTCGAGGCCTGGGCGCCGGCCGCCTGTCCGACGATGTTCTGGGACGTGTTCGGAACCGGCGGCCATCCGGTGCGCGCGACGATTTCCGATCTCGGCCCGCTGCTGCTGTCGCGTCTGCTCGACCTGTCCGACGTGCAGGAGGCGGTGCTGTCGCTGGTCTACAAATACGCCGACGATCAGGGACTGCTGCTGCTCGATCTCAAGGATCTGCGCGCCGTGCTGACTTACGTCGGCAGCAACGCCAAGTCGCTGGGCAGCGACTACGGCCTGGTCAGCAGCGGCTCGGTCGGTGCGATCCAGCGCGCCCTGCTGCAGCTTGAAGCCGATGGTGCCGAACATTTCTTCGGCGAGCCGGCGCTCGATCTCAACGACTTCATGCGCGTCGATCTCGGCGGGCGCGGCATCGTCAATGTGCTCGCGGCCGACGTGCTCTATCAGAAGCCGCGTTTGTACGCGACGTTCCTGCTGTGGCTGCTGTCGGAATTGTTCGAGCACTTGCCGGAGGCTGGTGATGCCGACAAGCCCAAGCTCGTGTTCTTCTTCGACGAGGCGCATCTGCTGTTCAAGGACGCGCCGAAGGCCCTGGTCGAGAAGGTCGAGCAGGTCGTGCGCCTGATTCGCAGCAAGGGCGTCGGCGTCTACTTCGTCACGCAGAATCCGCTGGATCTGCCGGACAGCGTGCTCGGCCAGCTCGGCAATCGCGTGCAGCACGCCCTGCGCGCGTTTACGCCGCGCGATCAGAAAGCCGTGAAAGCGGCCGCGCAGACGTTCCGCGCCAACCCCAGGCTCGATGTCGCCGAGGTCATCCAGACGCTCGGCGTCGGCGAAGCGCTGGTGTCGACGCTGGGTGACAACGCCGTGCCCGGCATCGTCGAGAAGACGATGATCGCGCCGCCGCGTTCGCGCATCGGGCCGCTGAGCAGCGAGGAGCGCAAGACCATCATGGCGCGCAGTCCGGTTGCGGGCCGCTACGACACCGCGGTCGATCGCGAGTCGGCCTACGAAAAGCTGAAAGTACGCACGGTCGACACCGCCGCGCCGGCGCCGGCGCCGGCGCCTGGCCCAGCTGCCGACGGCGATACCGGCTGGTGGGATCGCGGCAGCGCGCCGCCGGCGAATGCGCCGGCCGCACCGCGTGCGCAGCATCCGGCGGCGCGACGCAGCGACACCGTCGTCGAGTCGGCGATCAAGAGCGTGACGCGCAGTGCCGCGTCGTCGATCGGCCGTGAAGTCGGCCGCCAGCTGCTGCGCGGCATTCTCGGCTCGCTCAGCAAGCGCTGAGCGGCGCTGGTGCGCGGTGCGTCAGCCGTGCACGCGATAGTCGCCGCCGACCGGATAGACATAGACCTCGCGTGCGCCGTCGTCGCGCTGGATCGTCTGCAACTGCGCGCCTTCGGCGCCGATCGGCCCGGCCACGGCCGCCGGCACGTACAGGACGGTGGCGTGATCACGGTCGCCGACGCTGACCGCAGTCGGCGTCGTCGCCTGCAGCTCGAAGCTCGCGTTATCGGGGTCATACTGCAGGCTTTGCAGTGTGCCGGCGGTGTACAGCGGATAGACGCGTGAGCTGAACTTGCGCCGGCTGGCAAACGGCACCAGATCGTCCGGCGCCGGGCCCTGCAGATCGCAGTAGCAGAACGTGCTGTCCCTGGCTTGCAGAACCTTCCAGTTCCACAGCGCGCTGCCGATCGCGTACTGGTCATTCTGCGTGTAGTGGTCGCGCAGCAGGCTGTCGTCGTCGGCGACGTTGTTGCCGAATTCGCCGACCCACAACGGCAGACCCAGCGCCCTGGCGTCACCGACCGCGTTGGCATAGCTCGCGGGAATCGTGAACAGCGGATTCAGCACCGTGCCGAGTCCGGGCAAGGTCGAACCGAGGATGGCGTTGAGCGTGAACACGTTGGTATAGACGTGCGGCGCGTAAACCACGTTCGGGTAGCGGCTGTACAGCGACCACGGCGTGAACGCGCTGCGCTGGTCGGTGACGTTGCGCAGGGCATCGGGTTCGATGAAGAACAGTTGGCTGAAGCCGCTGATCTGCGTGGTGACGTTGTCGATGACCTTGGCGTAGAAAGGAAAGCTCGACGTCAGATCGACGAGTTCCGGCACCACTTCCAGACCCGGCAGCGGTTCGTTGAACAGCTCGTAGCCGGCGACCGCCGGCTCGTCGTGAAAGCGCTGCGCAAGCGCCAGCACCACGGCGGCGAAGTGATCCTGCAGGCCGACGCCGTCCGGGCCGGGCAGGTTGAGCCAGAAGCGCGTGAAATCTTCCTCGACGGCCAGATCGAGTTCGCGCGTGTCGGCGATCGTGCAGGCTGGCGTCAGGTAGTGGCTCGCCCATTGCGGTGCGCCGTCGGCCTCGTGGGCGCCGGTGACCGCACCGAGCGGCGGCGGGCAGAACGCGCCCGGCGCCGTGAACACAAACTTGCTCCAGGCGTCCTGATGCAGATCGATGACCGTGTAGATGCCGGCGCGCTTGAACCAGGCGACGACCTGCGCGATGCGTTCGATGTAGGTCGGGTCGATCGAGCCGGGCTGCGGCTCCAGCAGCGACCACGAGACCGGCAGGCGCACCACGTTGTAGCCGTAGGAGCGCAGCTGTGCCGCGTCCGGTTCGCAGATCGCGAGCTGCGTGAAACCGGGCCCGGGCTGCGGGCACTTGCCGTCGGCGTAGGCGGCCGGATCGACCGGATACTGCGGCACCAGCGGCGTATCGCTGTCGACGTAATCGTCGCGAATGCCGACGACATTGATGCCGCGCAGCAGCACGCTGCGGCCGCGTGCGTCGACGATCTGCGGCAGGTTTGCCGGGCCGCCGGCCGCGCCGACATGCAGGAAGCTCAGCGTCGTGGCCGGCGACGCCGCGGCGTCGCCGCTGCCGGTGTCCTTGCCACCGTTGCCACTGCCGCAGGCGGCCAGCAGGCCGGCGCCAAGCATCGCGACCAGCCGTAGACGGCGCAGGGCGCCGATCGCGCGATCGCTCGACCATTCACCTGACGACATCGGTCTTCTCCCCGGCCTGATATTGATTGTCGACACGGACACTAGGCACTCGCCGGGCGACGCGCTTGACCGCCGGCGCCAGCGTGCCGACTTGCTGCGCGTCACCGGTGATGCGTCTAGGATGTCGCGCAGCAGTTCACAAGGAGGAGACGCCAATGCCGAGCACGATCCTGCGGCGGGCAGCGTGTCTGCTGGTGGTGCTGGCGGTGCTGGCGGCCCTGCAAGCCTGCAGCAGCGGCGACTCGAAAACCGGTGCTGCGGTGCTCAATCCGAGCACGCTGAGTTCGACGATCCCGGTCACGCGTGCGGCATGCACGCCGTTCGGCGCCGCGCCCAGCGTCGTGCAGGCAGCGCTGGATGGTGCCCTGAATCCAAGCTGCGAACCCGGCGGCGAAAAGCTCGAACGCTGGGCCGACAGCGACGGCACGATGCGCGATGCCTGCCTGTTCGAGCCGGCCGCCGCGTCGACCGCGCACCCGCTGCCGCTGCTGATCTACCTGCACCCGTCGCTGGTCGGTACCGACCTGTCGCTCGATGTCACCAATATCAGGAGTCAGCTGGAAACCGCCGATCTCAGCGGCGATCCGGACAGGCCCGGCTTCATCATGCTCGCGCCGTACGGCCGTGTCGGCACGCGCTACTACCCCTTGCCGGATCAGGATTATTCACCGGGCTGGGACAACTGGTATCGGCAGATGCTGCCGGACGGACAGGAGCGTCGCGTCAACGGCACGACCTACGCCGCCAACGTCGATGCCGCCGCCATCGATCATTACCTGCAGCTGGTGCTCGCGCAGGGCAAGGTCGATCGCAGGCGCATCTACATCATGGGCTGGTCGAACGGTTCGGCGATGGCGACGCTGTATGCGCTGAACCGGCCGCAGATCGCGGCGGCGGCGGTCTATTCGTCGCCGGACCCGTTCGGCGCCTTCAACGATCCCTGCGTGCAGCAGCCGGTGGTCGGCAAGCCGAAGGACGACACCGAACTGCAGCTGCTGAATCCGCAGCTGCCGATCTATCACATGCACAATGCCTGCGACATCGCCGGGCTGTGCCCGAACAGCCTGCAACTGCGCGACTCGCTGGCCAGCGCCGGCGCGACCCTGATCGACGATCACATCATCGATGCGAGCCTCAAGGATGTCGCGCAGTGCAATGCCCTGTGCGGCACCGACCCGCTGGCGAACTACGCCGGCCTCGACGCGCCGGGCGGCTACGCAGCCAACCTTCCCGGCTACGCGATCGGTACCGTCAATCACCTGCGCTGGCCGTCGTCGCGAACCGTCGACCTGTTCGATTTCCTGCGCGATCACCCGAAGCCCTAGGGGACGATGCCGCGGGCGGCAAGACCGGCGCGCGACAATCGCGACGCCGGGGCCGCCCGGTCGCCGCAGCGGCGCGGGTATACTGCGCGGCCCTTTGCCGGTCCTCGTCCATGCCTGACAGCCTTGCTCCGACGCGTCTGCGCCCGGCATTGCGTGCCGCGGGCCTGCGCGGCCGACAATCGCGATGAGCGCACATCCGCTTGCCGTCGCGCTGGAGCGCGGCCTGCGTTCGATCAAGCTCGAATTGCCGGCCGAGGCGCAGGCGCAGCTGCTGCGCTATCTCGACGAGATGTCGCGCTGGAACAGCGCCTACAACCTGACCGCGATTCGCGCGCCGGGGGACATGGTGATCCGCCATCTGCTGGATTCGCTGGTACTGCTGCCCGTGCTGCAGGCACTTGCCGGCTTTCCGCAGTTGCGTCTGCTCGATGTCGGCGCCGGTGCCGGGCTGCCGGGCATCCCGCTGGCGATCGCTGCGCCGCAACTGGCGGTGACGGTGCTCGACAGCAACGGCAAGAAGGCGCGCTTCATGCGGCACGTGCAGCGCACCCTGGCGCTGGCCAATGTCGAGGTCGCCGAAGCGCGGGTCGAGGCGCATGCGCCGGCCGCGCCGTACGAGCTGATCGTCAGCCGAGCGTTCGCCTCGCTGGCCGATTTCTTCACCGCGAGCCGGTCCCTGCTCGCCGCCGGTGGTGTTTGGGTGGCGATGAAAGGCAAACTAGACGCCGCCGAGCTGGCGGCCGTCCCGGCCGCCGTCGACATCCGGGAGACGCGCCGGCTGCGGGTGCCGGGGCTCGATGAAGAGCGCCACGCGGTCGTCGCACACTTGAAGCCATGAGCCACATCATCGCGGTTGCCAATCAGAAGGGCGGCGTCGGCAAGACGACGACCTCGATCAACCTTGCCGCTTCGCTGGCGACGACCAGGCGCCGCGTGCTGCTGGTCGATCTCGACGCGCAGGGCAATGCGACGATGGGTGTCGGCGTCGACAAGAGCAAGCTCGCGCACAGCACGCGCGACGTGCTGCTCGAACAGTGCAGGATCCGCGATGCCGTGCTGTTCCTGTCCGAACTCAATCTCTCGATCCTGCCGGCCAACAGCGACATGACCGAGGCCGAGATCAAGCTGCGCGATGTCGCCGCCGGCGATTTCGCGCTGAAATCGGCGCTTGCCGAAGTCGCCGACCAGTACGACTACGTGATCCTCGACTGTCCGCCGGCGCTGTCGAAGCTGACGGTCAACGCGCTGGTCGCCGCCGACGGCGTGCTGATCCCGATGCAGTGCGAGTACTACGCGCTCGAAGGCCTGTCGGCGCTGATCGATACCGTGCAGAAGATCAAGCGCGTGATCAATCCCAAGCTGGAGATCGAAGGCCTGCTGCGGACCATGTTCGATCCGCGCAACAACCTGTCGAACGATGTTTCCGGCCAGCTCACCCAGCATTTCGGCGACAAGGTCTATCGCACGCTGGTGCCGCGCAATGTGCGGCTGGCCGAGGCGCCGAGCCACGGTCTGCCGGTGATGAGCTATGACCCGGCCTCGTCCGGTGCCAAGGCCTATCTGGCGCTGGCCGGTGAGGTCCTGCGCCGCCACGACGGCGGCCAGCTGCGCCTGCCGGCCTGATGCCGGCGCCGCGTCGATGAACATCCTGCTGCCGCTGCCGCGGCGCGACTACGATCCCAGCGAAGTGGCCGTCAGCTGGCGCGCGCTGCGCGCGGCCGGACACGCGGTCCGTTTCGCGACCCCGGACGGCGCGCCGGCCAGCGCCGATCCGCTGATGCTCAGCGGCGAGGGGCTGGATGCCTGGGGCTTCGTGCCGGGCCTGCGCAAGCTGCGCCTGATCGGCCTGGCGCTGCGCGCGAACGGCGACGCCCGCGCCGCGCACGATGCGCTGCTGCAGGACGCCGCCTTCCGCGCGCCGTTGCGCTACGAGTCCGTCGATCCGGCCGCGTTCGACGCGCTGTTGTTGCCCGGCGGTCATGCCAAGGGCATGCGCGACTATCTGGAAAGCGAGTTGCTGCAAGCACACATCGCCGGATTTTTCGATGCCGGCAAGCCGGTCGCGGCGATCTGCCACGGTGTCGTGCTCGCGGCGCGCAGCGTGTCGCGGCGCAACGGGCGTTCGGTGCTGCATGGCCGCAAGACCACGGCTCTGACCTGGAAGCTCGAAAAAAGCGCCTGGGACCTGACGCGTTACTGGGCGCGGTTCTGGGACAGCGGCTACTACCGCACCTATGCCGAGCAGCCGGGCGAGTCGTCCGGTTATCGCGGCGTGCAGCAGGAGGTCACGCGCGCGCTGGCCTGCCCTGCCGATTTTCTCGATGTGCCGGCCGACGACGCCGAGCACTGGCGCAAGGCCAGCGGCCTGTTTCGCGACAGCGAGCAGGATGCGCGGCCCGCCTTCGTCGTGCGCGACGGCCACTATGTGTCGGCGCGCTGGCCCGGTGACGTGCACGCCTTCGCGCGGGCTTTCGTGCAAGTATTGGGCGAATTGCAGCCTTGAAATCCGCCGCGGCCGCCAGGTCCGTGGCTTTCGGAGAACCGGCAGTGAGTGTGAAAAAAAGAGGCCTCGGTCGCGGACTCGATGTCCTGCTGAGCAGCGTCGCCAACACCGTCGACGAAGAGGCGGGTGACCAGCTGCGCGATATCGCCGTCGATCAGCTGCAGGCCGGCCGCCACCAGCCACGCCGCCAGTTCGACGGCGCTGCCCTGGACTCGCTCGCCGAATCGATACGTGCGCAGGGTGTGGTGCAGCCGATCGTCGTCCGCGCGGTCGGCGCCGACCGCTACGAGATCGTCGCCGGCGAACGGCGCTGGCGTGCCGCCAGGCAGGCCGGCCTGAAAAGCGTGCCGGCGGTCGTCAAGACCCTGGACGAGCAGGGTGCGATGGCGGTGGCGCTCGTCGAAAACATCCAGCGCGCCGACCTCAACCCGCTGGAAGAAGCCGAGGCCCTGCACAAGCTGATCCGCGACTGCGGGCTGACGCATGAAGCGACCGCAGCCGCGGTCGGCCGATCGCGCACGCATGTCACCAACCTGCTGCGTCTGATCGAACTCAATGATGATGTGCAGCAGCTGGTGCGCAACGGGCATCTCAGTTTCGGCCACGCCAAGGTCCTGCTCGGCGCCGAAGGGGCCCGTCAATCGTCGCTCGCCAAGCTCGCGGTCGAGCGCCAGCTGTCGGTGCGCCAGACCGAGGCGCTGGTGCATGCCGAAACGCACGACAAGCCGCGACCGGCCAGGCCGCGCGCGCCGGCGCTGGAGCAGGAGCTGACGCAGAAGATCGGCCTGCCGGTGCGCCTGCAGCAGAACGACACCGGGCGTGGCCGGCTGACGGTCTCGTTCCGGAATGCCGCCGAGTTGAAGGCGCTGCTCGCGCGGCTCGGCTGAATCGGCGCGGTTGCCGGGGCGCCTCGCGCGACAGGACACGGAGCAGGACCATGACCTCGACTTACGGCACGGCACTGATCACCGGTGCGTCCTCCGGCATCGGCGCCGCGTTTGCGCAGGCGCTGGCCGCGCAGGGCAGCGAACTGCTGCTGGTCGCGCGTTCCGGCGACAAGCTCGAAGCACTCGCGGCGCAATTGCGCGCGCAGCACGGTCGCCGTGTCGACGTGGTGGTGGCCGATCTCGGTCTGCCGGGTGCGGCGGCGGCGCTGGCGGCGACCGCGGCGCAGCGCGGCCTGAGCATCGATCTGCTGGTCAACAACGCCGGCTTCGGCAGCGCCGCCGCGTTCGTCGACGAAGACCCGGCGCATGCGCAGCGCATGATCGCGCTCAATTGCGCGGCGCTGGTCGATCTCGCCCATGCCTTCGTGCCGGCAATGCTGGCGCGCGGGCATGGCGGTCTGATCAATGTCGCGTCGATGGCGGCGTTCCAGCCGGCGCCGTACATGTCGCTGTATGGCGCGACCAAGGCCTTCGTGCTGTCCTACAGCGAGGGGCTGTGGGCCGAGTGCCGGGCCCGCAATGTGCACGTACTGGCGCTGTGTCCGGGGCCGGTCGATACCGGCTTTTTCGCGGCCGCCGGCGACGCCGCGCTGCGCGATGCGATCCCGAGCACCATGATGATGCAGGCCGATGCCGTGGTGGCCGCGGCCCTGCGCGCACTGTCGCGCGGCGACAGCGTGGTGGTGCCCGGCGCGCTCAACAAGCTGGCCGCGCAGTTCCCGCGCCTGCTGCCTCGCAGCTGGGTTGCGCGGATGGCGGCGCGCGTCATGCTCGAGCCGCAGCGGCGGCGAAAATGACAGCGGCGTTGATCAGTGTCGCTGGCCAATTCGGCGCAGCAATCGAGATTGACCTGCCCCAAAGCTGACCTTACAATCGCGGCCCGTTTGAGGAACCCGCCGATGCGAAGAAGTCGTCGCGACGTGCGTGGACAGGGCAAACATTGAGCGGTCCGGTTCAGGCGCGAGCGGTATGTCTCGCGCAGCTTGGGATCGCTGCGCTGACAGCCGTAGCTTGCGGGGGCTACTACGGTATGCCATACGCGATCGCCTCGCTTTGGGGCGGGCTGACAGCGGTAGTGCCCACGATGTACTTCGCCTGGCGCGCCTTGGCGCGCCACCCGCAGGAAACGCCGGCCGATGTTGTGGGCGCGGTGTTCCGGGGGGAGATCGGCAAGATCGCCCTGACCGCGGTGCTGTTCTGGTTTGGGGTAATGCTGTTTGCCGGGCAATTTCTCGCCCTGCTGGTGACCTTCGCAGCCTGTCAACTGGCCTGGTGGCTGGTGTTGGCTCGGGTCGGATTCGACAAGCGTAACGACGGTAACTAGACGAAAGCCTATGGCAGCCGAAGAGGGTCACCACGATACCGGCAGCTACGTACTGCACCACCTGACCAATCTCAGGCTGGATCTGCAGTCGATGACGATTTTGACGGCCAACGATCCGCGCAATGCCGGGTTCTGGGTCCTCAATCTCGACAGCTGCATCTTCTCCGTGCTGCTGGGCCTGATCTTCGCGTTCGTGTTCTGGAAAGTCGCGCGCAAGGCCAATGCCGCGCATCCGACGCAGACCCAGAATGCGATCGAGATGGTCGTCGAATTCGTGCAGAACCAGGTTCACGAGATCTTCCCGCACGCCAACTCGCTGGTCGCGCCGCTCGCGCTGACGATCTTCGCGTGGGTGTTCCTGATGAATTTCATGGACATCGTGCCGGTGGACTGGCTGCCGCACGCGGCCGGCCTGGCGGGCGTGCCGTACCTGAAGGTCGTGCCCAGCACCGACGTCAACATCACCTTCGGCCTGTCGCTGTCGGTATTCGTGCTGATGTACATCTTCAACTTCAAGTTCAAGGGCGTGCTCGGCTTCGGCAAGGAAGTGCTCACGCACCCGTTCGGGCCCTGGCTGTTCCCGGTCAACCTCGTGCTGCGCATCGTCGAGGACGTCGCCAAGCCGGTGTCGCTGGCGCTGCGACTGTTCGGCAACCTGTTCGCCGGCGAGCTGATCTTCATCCTGATCGCGCTGATGCTCGGCCAGGCGTTCAACGGTATCGCCGGTGCGATCCTCGCCGGTGGCGGCGTGCTGCTGCAGATCGGCTGGGCCATCTTCCACATCCTGGTCATCACCCTGCAGGCTTTCGTGTTCATGGTGCTGACCGTCGTGTACCTCGGCGCGGCTGCCGAAGCGCACGCCGACCACTGATGCTGCAAACCCCTTTCATCCCAACACGCAGTTTTTGAAGAGAGTTACTGGAGACCCACATGGAAATCGCAAACCTGCTCGCCCAAGTCAACGGTTCTACCGTCCTCGCGGTCGGCCTGATCCTCGGCCTCGGCGGCGCCGGCACGGCCATCGGCTTCGGCCTGCTCGGCGGCAAGCTGCTGGAAGGCGTTGCCCGTCAGCCGGAAATGGCGGGCATGCTGACCGGCCGCATGTTCCTCGTCGCCGGTCTGCTCGACGCCGTGACGTTCGTCGGCATCGGTATCGGCATGTACTTCACGTTCGCGAATCCGTTCGCGGCAGCGGTCAAGGCGGCGGCTGGCGGCTAAGGCCGCGGTCCCGTCACTTTCCGCTCACCACCACCGGTTCCCCGCAAAGGGGCTTGAACGATGAACCTTAACGCTACTCTGATCTTCCAGAGCATCGCGTTCCTGCTCTTCGTTGCGTTCACCTGGAAGTACGTCTGGCCGCCGATTCTCAAGGCCATGAACGAACGCCAGTCGCGCATCGCAGACGGGCTCGCGGCCGCCGAAAAGGGCGCGCGCGCCCTGCAGGACGCCTCGACCAAGAGCGAGGAAGCGCTGCACGCGGCCCGCGCGCAGGCGCAGGACATTCTCGCTGCCGCCAACAAGCAGGCCTCGCAGATCGTCGAGCAGGCCAAGGGTACGGCGCAGGTCGAAGCCGACCGCATCGTCGCCAAGGCGCACGACGACGTCGCCCGCGAAGTGGCCCATGCCCGTGAAGATCTGCGCAAGCAGGTCGGCGAACTGGCCGTGGCCGGCGCCGCGAAGATCCTCAAGCGCGAAATCGACACCAAGGCACATGCCGACGTGTTGAACGAACTCGCAACGAAGATCTGACGCCATGGCGGACTTCAGCACGACGGCTCACCCGTACGCCAAGGCAGTCTTCGAACTCGCCCGCGAAAGTGGCGACTACAAGGCCTGGAACGATTCGCTGCGCGCCGTTGCCGGGCTGCTTGGCGACCGCAATGTCGCAGCGCTGGCTGCCAACCCGGCGCTGACGCGCGGCGATCTCGCCGACGTGCTCGCCGGGGCATTGAGCGGCAAGGTCGCCCACGAAGCCGTGTCGCTGGTGCGGCTGCTGGTGGAGAACGGCCGGCTCAACGCGATCGCCGCGGTGGCCGAACAGTTCGAAGCCCTGCGTGCCGAGGCGGAACGCCGCGTTGAAGTCGAAATCGTTTCGGCCGTGCCGGTCGAAGCGGCCCAGCAGGACAAGCTCGCAGCCGCCGTCAAGCAGCGCCTCACGCGCGATGTGGCGATCAGCTGGAAGACCGACGCGTCATTGATCGGCGGGGCGGTGATCCGTGCCGGCGATCTGGTGATCGACGGTTCGGTGTCCGGTGAACTCGAGCGGCTCAAGACCGCAGTAGCCCGTTAACGGGCCTTCAGGCAGAACTCTCAGGAATCGGTTCATATGCAACTCAATCCTTCGGAAATCAGCGACCTCATCAAGGCGCGCATCAAGAACTTCGATGCCGCCTCCGAGGCGCGCAACGTCGGCCAGATCGTCTCCCTGCAGGACGGTATCGTCCGCGTGCACGGCCTGTCCGATGCGCTGCAGGGCGAAATGCTCGAGTTCCCGGGCAACGTCTTCGGCATGGCGCTCAATCTCGAGCGCGACTCGGTCGGCGCCGTCGTGCTCGGCGACTACAAGCACCTGAAGGAAGGTGACACGGTCAAGACCACCGGCCGCATTCTCGAAGTGCCGGTCGGCGAAGCGCTGCTCGGCCGCGTCGTCGACGCGCTCGGTCGTCCGATCGACGGCAAGGGCCCGATCGCCGCCACCGAAATGAGCCCGATCGAAAAGGTCGCGCCGGGCGTCATCACCCGCAAGTCGGTGAGCCAGCCGGTGCAGACCGGCTACAAGGCCGTCGACTCGATGGTGCCGGTCGGCCGCGGCCAGCGCGAGCTGATCATCGGTGACCGCCAGACCGGCAAGACCGCGCTGGCGATCGACGCGATCATCAATCAGAAGACCTCGGGCATCAAATGCATCTACGTCGCGATCGGCCAGAAGGCCAGCTCGATCGCCAACGTCGTGCGCAAGCTCGAGGAAAACGGCGCGATGGCCTACACCACCGTGGTTGCCGCCTCGGCCTCGGAAGCCGCTGCCCTGCAGTTCATCGCGCCGTACTCCGGCTGCTCGATGGGCGAATACTTCCGTGACAAGGGCGAAGACGCGCTGATCATCTACGACGATCTGTCCAAGCAGGCCGTCGCGTATCGTCAGGTGTCCTTGCTGCTGCGCCGCCCGCCGGGCCGCGAAGCCTTCCCGGGCGACGTGTTCTATTTACACTCGCGTCTGCTCGAGCGCGCCGCGCGCGTCAACGAGGAATACGTCGAGAAGATGACCAAGGGTGCGGTCAAGGGCAAGACCGGCTCGCTGACGGCGCTGCCGATCATCGAAACCCAGGCCGGCGACGTGTCGGCGTTCGTGCCGACCAACGTGATCTCGATCACCGACGGCCAGATCTTCCTCGAAACCGATCTGTTCAACGCCGGCATCCGTCCGGCCATGAACGCCGGTATCTCGGTGTCGCGCGTCGGTGGCGCCGCACAGACCAAGATCGTCAAGAAGCTCGGCGGTGGCGTGCGTCTCGCGCTTGCCCAGTATCGTGAACTGGCGGCGTTCGCCCAGTTCGCTTCCGACCTCGACGCGGCAACGCGTGCGCAGCTCGAACGCGGCCAGCGCGTCACCGAGCTGATGAAGCAGAAGCAGTACCGTCCGCTGTCGGTCGGCCAGATGGGTGCGACGCTGTACGCGGTCGAGAAGGGCTACATCGACAAGATTCCGGTCAACAAGGTCCTGGCCTGGGAAGAAGGTCTGCACCAGAGCCTCGCCAGCAACCACAAGGATCTGCTGGCCAAGCTCGACACCGGCGACTGGAACGACACGCTCGAAGCGGGTCTGAAGTCGGCGATGGACGCCTACCAGCAGCAGTCCGCTATCTAAACGGAGCCCAGCCGTGGCCGGCGCCAAGGAAATCCGCACCAAGATCAAGAGCGTGAAGAACACGCAGAAGATCACGCGTGCGATGGAAAAAGTTGCCATGTCGAAAATGCGCAAGGCGCAGGAACGCATGGCGGCGGCCCGCCCGTATGCCGAGAAACTGCGCCGCACGCTGGGTCATCTGGCGCAGGCGAATCTCGAATACCGGCACCCGTTCATCACCGAGCGCGAAGTCAAGCGCGTCGCCTATCTGGTCGTGTCGACCGACCGCGGTCTGTGCGGTGGTCTCAACGTCAACGCGTTCCGTGCGGCGATCCGCTCGATCCGTGAATGGCAGGCCAAGGGCGTCGAGGCGGACCTCGTGCTGGTCGGCAACAAGGCGGTCGGCTTCTTCAAGCGCGTCGGCGGCAAGGTGCTGGCGAGCACCGCGCATCTGGGCGACAAGCCGCAGCTCGAACAGCTGTTCGGCGTGATCAAGGTGCTGTCCGACGCCTACCGCGACGGTTCTGTCGATCGCGTCTACGTGGTCGGCAACACCTTCGTCAACACCATGACGCAGAAGGCCGAAGCCCAGCAGCTGCTGCCGGTGGTCGCGACGCAGAGCGAAGGCCTGCTCGAACACTGGGACTACATCTACGAGCCGGATGCGGCCGAACTACTCGACGCGGTGCTGCAACGCTACGTCGAATCGCAGGTCTATCAGGCGGTGATCGAGAACGCGGCGTCCGAGCAGTCGGCGCGCATGGTGGCGATGAAGGCGGCGACCGACAACGCCGGCAAGATCATCAGCCAGCTGCAGCTGCAGTACAACAAGGCACGCCAGGCCAGCATCACCAAGGAACTGGCGGAAATCGTCGGCGGCGCAGCCGCTGTCTGAAACTTTTGAAATCCTCGACGCCGTGCGAGCGGCGCGAGAACGTGGATAGCGAGAAGGTCATCAAATGAGCACTGGCAAGGTTGTGCAGGTCATCGGCGCCGTCATCGACGTGGAATTCCCGCGTGACGCGATTCCGGCCATTTACGAAGCCCTCAAGATCGACGGCACCGAACTGACGCTGGAAGTCCAGCAGCAGCTCGGCGACGGCGTCGTGCGTACCATCGCGCTCGGTTCGACGGACGGCCTCAAGCGTGGCCTCGTCGTGCGCGCCACCGGCAAGCCGATTTCGGTGCCGGTCGGCAAGGGTACGCTCGGCCGCATCATGAACGTGCTCGGCGAGCCGATCGACGAAGTCGGTCCGGTCGAAACCGATGCCAAGTGGTCGATCCACCGCGATGCGCCGACCTATGAAGACCAGGCCGGCTCGACCGAGCTGCTCGAAACCGGCATCAAGGTCATCGATCTGCTGTGCCCGTTCGCGAAGGGCGGCAAGGTCGGCCTGTTCGGCGGCGCCGGCGTCGGCAAGACCGTCAACATGATGGAGCTGATCAACAACATCGCCAAGGCGCACTCCGGTCTGTCGGTGTTCGCCGGCGTCGGTGAGCGTACCCGTGAAGGCAACGACTTCTATCACGAGATGATGGAATCGGGCGTCGTCAACGAGAAGAGCCTCGGCGATTCGAAAGTGGCGATGGTCTACGGCCAGATGAACGAGCCGCCGGGCAACCGTCTGCGCGTCGCACTGACCGGTCTGACGATGGCCGAATACTTCCGCGACGAAGGCCGCGACGTGCTGTTCTTCGTCGACAACATCTACCGCTACACGCTGGCCGGCACCGAAGTTTCGGCCCTGCTCGGCCGTATGCCGTCGGCGGTGGGTTACCAGCCGACGCTCGCCGAGGAAATGGGCGTGCTGCAGGAGCGCATCACCTCGACCAAGAAGGGTTCGATCACCTCGATCCAGGCCGTCTACGTGCCGGCCGACGACTTGACCGACCCGTCGCCCGCGACGACCTTCGCGCACTTGGACTCGACCGTCACGCTGTCGCGTGAAATCGCCTCGCTGGGTATCTACCCGGCCGTCGATCCGCTCGACTCGACCTCGCGCCAGCTCGATCCGAACGTGATCGGCGACGAGCACTACAACACCGCCCGCGACGTGCAGGGTGTGCTGCAGCGCTACAAGGAGCTGAAGGACATCATCGCGATCCTCGGCATGGACGAGCTGTCGGAAGACGACAAGCAGGCCGTCGCCCGCGCGCGCAAGATCCAGCGCTTCCTGAGCCAGCCGTTCCACGTCGCCGAAATCTTCACCGGTTCGCCGGGCAAGTACGTTTCGCTGAAGGAAACGATCCGCGGTTTCCGCGCCATCGTCGACGGCCAGATGGACCACCTGCCGGAGCAGGCGTTCTACATGGTCGGCACCATCGACGAAGCCGTCGAAAAGGCGAAGAAGCTCTGATCGCGGCCCGCCGCGATCGACCCGGAGTTCCTACATGACGCAAATTCACGTCGACATCGTTTCCGCCGAAGGCCACATCCATTCGGGCGAAGCCCAGATGGTGTTCGCGCCGGCGGAAATGGGCGAGGTCGGCATCGCGCCGCGCCACGCACCGCTGCTGACCCGGCTCAAGCCGGGCACCCTGCGCGTGCAGACGCCGGACGGCCAGATGCTGCCGTTCTTCGTCAGCGGCGGCATCCTCGAAGTGCAGCCGCATCTGGTGACGGTGCTCGCCGACACCGCGCTGCATCCCAAGGATGTCGACGAAGCTGCCGCGCAGGCCGCCAAGGCCGATGCCGAGCATCGTCTGGCCGGTGCGAGCACGGAAACCGACATGGCCAAGGCGCAGGCCGATCTGGTCGAAGCCGCGGCGCGCCTCGAGTTCGTCCGCAAGCTGCGCGCACCCGGGCATCACTGAAGTCCGTCGCTGCCGGGTCACGAAGGGCGCCGCAAGGCGCCCTTTGCATTTGCGGGCCGGGCTCCACGCTATGATCGTGGCGCGCGACGAGGTCGGAGATCACGATGCCCGGGCCCCTTTCAGCACAGCAGGATGCGGCGACGGCCGAAGTGCGCTGTCCGAATTGCGGTACGGGCTACGCCGATCTCTACTGCCCGCATTGCGCGCAGCCGGCCGGCACCGGCATGCCGACGGTACGTGGCTTCGCTGCCGAGTTCGCCGACAAATTGTTCGCGCTGCAGGGCCGACTGCCGCTGACCCTGAAAGTCCTGCTCGCACGTCCCGGCGGCCTGACGGCGGATTATCTGGAAGGCCGACGCGCGCGCTATCTGAAGCCGCTCAATCTCTACGTCGCGGTGAGCGTCATGTTCTTTCTGATGCTGGGCTTGGTGCCCGGCATTCGCATTCATCTCGGCTGGACGCTGGAGATCGTCACGCTTGCGGCGCCGCAGTCCGGCATCACGGCGGACACCGGCGTGGCGATGATCGACGCGCGCGTGGCCGAGTTCGGAACCCTGCCTGACGAGCGCCAGCAGCACGTGCTGCGCGACGGCATGCTGCACAACGCGCCGCGCGCGATGTTCGTGCTGGTGCCGCTGTTCGCGGCATTGCTGGCTGCACTGTATCGCCAGCGCTACTACGGCGAACACCTGCTGTTCGCGCTGCACTTTCACAGCTTCGCATTCCTGATCCTGCTCGCCGGCCTGGTGCCCTGGCCGCAGCCGCTGCATGACATCGTCAACGACCTCATCAATGTCGGCCTTGCGGGCTATCTGTATCTCGCGCTGCGCCGCGTCTACGGCAGTAGCCGGCTCGGAACCGCGCTGCGTGTCGCCATCGTCGCCGCCGTCTATGCGTTCGCCCTTGCCGCCGCAGCGGTCGGCGTCGTCGTCGGTCTCCGGACCTAGCGCGCAACGGCCTGCAAGCCCATTACACTGCGTCGATGAGCAAGCCCTTACCGCTGCACGTCATCATCCTCGCCGCCGGACAGGGCACGCGCATGAAAAGCGCGCTGCCGAAAGTCCTGCACACGATTGCCGGCAAGCCGATGCTTGGCCATGTCATCGATGCCGCGCGCGAACTCGGCGCTGCCGCTGTGCACGTGGTTGTCGGCCATGGCAGTGACGCCGTGCGCCGCTGGGCGGATCGCGAATACCCGGCACAGGCGCTGCACTGGGCGTTGCAGGGTGAACAGAAAGGCACCGCGAACGCCGTGCAGCAGGCGATGCCGCAGGTGCCGGATACCGCGCAGGTGCTGGTGCTGTACGGCGACGTGCCGCTGGTGTCGGCGACCATGCTGCGCGAACTGCTCTCGGCCGGCACGCAGACCCTGGCGCTGGCGACCGTCGAACTCGAACAGCCGCGCGGTTATGGACGCATCGTCCGCAACCGGCAGGCGTTGGTGACCGGCATCGTCGAGGAAAAGGACGCCAGTGTCCGGCAGCGTGCGATTCGCGAGGTCAACACCGGCTTGATGAGCGGCCCGGCGAAACGTCTGCGCGGCTGGCTCGCGAAGGTGAAGAACGACAACGCCAACGGCGAGTTCTACCTGACCGACATCGTCGCGATGGCCGCCAAGGCCGGCTTGAAGATCGCGACCGTCAACGCCGATGCGCGCGAAGTGGAGGGCGCCAACGACCGTGCGCAGCTCGCCGGTCTCGAACGCCGACTGCAACTGCGCCAAACCGATGCGCTGATGCAGGCAGGCGTCTCGTTCGCCGATCCGGCGCGCTTCGATCTGCGCGGTACGCTCCGTCACGGCCGTGACGTGATGATCGACATCGGCTGCGTGTTCGAAGGCGAGATCGAACTGGGCGACAACGTGCGCGTCGGTCCGTACTGCATGTTGCGCGACGTCAAGCTCGCCGCCGGCACGACCGTCAATGCGCACTCGGTTCTGGAGGGCTGTGAAACGGGCGCGGATTGCGTGATCGGTCCGTTTGCGCGCGTGCGGCCGACGACCACGCTGGCCGCCGGCGCGCATGTCGGCAACTTCGTCGAAGTGAAGAACGCGACGCTCGGCGCCGGCACCAAGGCCAATCATCTCGCCTATGTCGGCGACGCGAAGGTCGGTGCACGCACCAACATCGGTGCAGGGGTCATCACCTGCAACTACGACGGTGCCAACAAGCATCTGACGACGATCGGCGACGATGTCTTCGTCGGCTCCGACACGCAACTCGTTGCGCCGGTCACCGTGCACGACGGCGCAACGATCGGCGCGGGTTCGACGATCACCCGCGAGGTGCCGGCCGGCGGCCTGACCATCGCGCGCGCGCGCGAACAGAAGACAGTGAAGCACTGGCAGCGTCCGCGCAAAAAGACCTGATGCAGCGAAGCTTCGTCGGCGCGCCGTTGAAGGCGTGCCGACGGCCGGCGGTCGCGTCGGCGACTCAGAACTCGTACGAAATCTCGGCGCCGAACATGCGCGGCGTGCCCACCGCCACCGAATTCACGCCGAGCGAACCGGTCAGCGCGAAGCCGCCGGTGTAGTACTCCTTGTCGGCAAGGTTGCGGACGAAGGCCGAGACCGAATATTGGGTGCCGCAGATTTCCAGCCACTCGTAGCGCAGGTTGACCAGGCCGTAGCCGGGGATCTTCGTATCCGGCGTGATCGACTTGTCGCTGTTCGAGAAGTACATGCTGCTTTGGCCGTAGACGTCGGCGCGCACGTCCATCAGCCCCATCTCCGACGGCGTCGGCAGGTAGACGGTTGCGTAGGCCGAACCGGAACGTTTCGGCACGTCGGCGTACGGCCCGAACAGGTAGGTCGTGCCGAACACTTCCGCGGTGTCCTTGCCACTGACAAAGCGCGCGTGCGTCAGCGCGCCGGTCACGCCGGCTTCAAGCCAGCGTGCCGGCTTGAAGGTCAGATCGAACTCGGCACCGGTGACGCGTGCTTCCGGAACGTTGACGGTGTACGCGATCGACTGTGCGGGGCCCGGCGGGTCCGGGAACTCGGCGCGCTGCACGTCCTTGATCCACTGGTTGTAGACCGCGAGGTTCATGCGCAGCGGACGGCCGAGCACGTTGCCGGCGAACTTGGTGCCGAGCTCGACGTCATTCGTGTGCTCGGGTTTGAACACGTTGGTGTTCTGGATCACCGGGCTGCCATCGCCCGGATTGATCGCGGCCGGCGCGGTGCCGTTGAAGCCACCGGCGCGCCAGCTGCGGCGACCCTGCAGATACAGCAGCAGGTCGTCGGTAGCCTGGTAGGACAGACCCAGCGTCCAGCTCGGATCGCTGTAGTGCCTGCTCTGGCTGGCCGGCAGCTCCGCGTCGGCGGTCGAACCGGCGAGATTGTCGGAGCCTTCGAGCTGATGGATCTTCACCGACTCCCAGGTGTAGCGCGCGCCGGCGGTGAAGCTCAGGCCGCTGAGGCCGATCGAACTGAAGTCGTAGGTGCTTTGTGCGAACGCCGCCGGTGTTTCGTCGATGATCTGGAAGTTGCTGGTCGCATTGGCCGGCAGGAACGCGCCCGGCTGGTAGAGGTTGAAGTACACCTGTGGGAAGAGCGTGCGCGCGTCCTCGTACTGGTAGTAGGCGCCGACGATGTAGGTCAGGGCCTGCTCGAGCGCCTTGCCCTGCAACTGCAGTTCGTTCGAGTAGGTGCGGTCCTCGACGTGATTGCCCTTCTTGTCGTAGAGGTACTGGCCGTTGGCGTCGGTCAGGAAGCCACCGGCGCCATCGCTGGCCAGCGTCGCCGAATAGAAGACGGGGTCGGGCGCACCGACCGAGCTGCCGAGATCATGCGTGTTCGACGTCGAAAACCCGGCGATGTTCTTCAGCAGCAGATCGTCGTTGAGTTGGTAGGTCGTGGTATTGGCGGCGAAGTAGTCCTGTTCCTGATGGAAGACGGGCGCGATCTCGTTGGCCTTCCAGAAGCCGATATGCGGCGACACATTGTCGAGATAGGCGGCGATGCCGTCCGGATCGGCATGCGGGTTGTGCGCAAGATAGTTGGCCCAGGCGTCCGGTCCGACCGGCGTGTTCGGATTGAACAAGTAGTCCGCGGCGCAGTTCAGCGCATAGCCGTTGTTGCTGTCGCCGCAGCGGTTGACGGTCTTCAGGCGCGTCGCCGTGCTGTTGCCGCCGGAGTGATCGACCTCGGCCACGGTCAGATTCTGCAGCGCGTCGTTCGGCTTCCACAGCGCGCTCAGGCGGCCGCTCTGGCGCGAGATTTCGCCGAGATCGCGGCCGTCATAGAGATTCTTCTGCCAGCCGTCCCGATAGGTCACATCGGCGGCAAGGCGTACCAGCAAGCTGTGATCGAACAGCGGCGCATTGAACGCGCCCTGGCCTTCGTTCAGGCCGTAGTTGCCGACGCGCAGTCTGGCGTAGCCGCCGAGTTCGTCCTTGGGTTTGGTCGAGGTATAGAGCACCGCGCCGCCCGTCGTGTTGCGGCCGAACAGCGTACCTTGCGGACCTTTCAGCACCTGTACCGATTCCAGGTCGAAGAAGGTCGACGCGCCGCCGGAATTGAGCTGCACGTCGTCGAAATACGGCACCACGGCCGAACGCGAGCCGGTGAAGGCGTCGACGGTCTGGCCACGGATCGAGAAGGTCAGCGAGTTGGAGCCCTGGGTCTGGCGCACGGTCAGACCCGGCACGGCCGATTGCAGGTCGGATTGCGACACGATGCCCTGCTGTGTCAGCTGCTGGGCGCCGAGCGCGGTGATCGAGGTCGGGACTTTCTCCAGCTTTTCCTCGCGGCGCCGCGCCGTCACCAGCACGGTCGCGATCTGGTCGTCGCCGGCGGCGGCCGTGGCAGCTTGCGTGTCCTGCGCCGTGCCGTCCGCGGCCGGCGTTTGCGTGGTCGACGTGGCTGCGGTGTCGGCCGCGGCATCACTGTCCTGTGCTGCCGCGCCCGCGCCGTATCCGAGGCACAGGCTGCCGATCGACGTCACCGCTGCGGCGAGTACGCGCTTGTTCATGCTGATTCTCCTCACTCGTGATGGGCCGCGGCTTCGAAGATCTGCGCGCGGCCTCGTTTTGTGGTGCAGCTGTCATCGATTCTGACGAGCGCAGACCGACGCGAATTGACTGCAGACGCAGCGGCATTTGCCTGCTTGCTGGAGGATCGCTTGCGACGATGGCGCGCGCCGTGCCGGTGCCGATCGCCGGCATCGGTGCCCGCTGGATGGGGGCGTGGCGGCGGATTGCGGATCGCGCCGGAACCGCTTCGCGCGGCGGCGCGCGCTAGCGCGTCGAGGACATCGATGTCGCTTCCGGGCGTTGCAGTGCGCGCAAACCCATTGCGGCGGCGACGATCTGACCGGCAAGGAAGGCGACGGCGGCGGCCAGTGCCGGCTGGATGGCAACGCCGGCCAGGCAGATGACGATCGCGGTGGCGCTGGCGGCGTACAGCGTCTGGCGCGCGATGGTGGCGTCCCAGTTCGCGGCGCGATAGCGGAACAGCGGACGGATCGTCGCGCCGAAGCCTTCGGCCAGGATCAGCACCAGATACACCGCAAAACCGGCTTCGTATGCTTCGCCGTATTGTGCGAGGCTCCAGCGCGCGCTCGCGACCAGGGCGACGGCGACGATGATGCTCGGGATCGCGAGGCCGCCAAGCGACAGACGCAATGCCGCGCGTCCGTGGCGGCCACCGAGCAGTTCGAGTTCGCGATCATGGCGCGGCGCGACCAGGTGCGCGATCGCCGGCATCACGTAGATCAGCAGCTGCGCGGTCCGCGTGCTGATGGCGTACAGCGCCATTTCGCTGGACGGTGCCAGCACCACCAGCAGGCACAGCGGCCCCCAGGTCAGCGCGGTGTTGGCAAGGCCGATCGCCGCGTCGTCGTGGATGCTGCGATTGATTGCCTTCCAGGCCTTCTGCCGCGCGCAGTGATCGGCGGTCTGCCCGGGTTTGCCGAACTGCTGGCGCGCGAAGCCGTACGCAAGCGCCGCGCCGAGCGCGCTGCCGACGAGGAAGGTCCAGGAAAACAGCTGCAGCGTCGGCTGCGGCGCCAGCAGCACCGCGAGCAGGACCGCACTGTTCATCGCGTAGGCCGTGCAGGCCAGACTCTGCAGCCAGCGATTGGCGGCGCGCATTGCCGAGCTGATCATGGTCGCGTACCCGGCCAGCGGCAGGGCGATCACGAACGGCACGAAGGTCTGCAGATAAGGCTTCAGGTACTGCGAGGTGACATCGAGATCGGCCGCGATCACGAGCAAGACCGCGCAGATGATGCAGCAACGCGTCATGAAGCGGCGGCCGAGTACTTGCAGTACGTCGGCCGTCGACAGGCCGGTTTCACGTTCGAGGCGGCCGACGATGTGGCGCGAGATATAGAGGTCGAACTTGGCGCGCATGAAAGTCGCACCGGCGATGGTGACGACGAAACCCTGGAAGAACAGGCCGGTATCGCCGATCGTCAGCGTGTGTGCGAGCGCCAGGGTTGCGGCGATCTGCAGCGCGACGCCGATCAGCCGGAACACGGTGTCCGCGGCCGGATGCAGGCGTGCTGGTTCATGCGATACGGCGGTGTTCATCGCTGCGCGTTCTCCCCGGTGTCCGGCATGCGCGTCTTTCCTGCGCCTGATCGTATACCGACTGGCGGCGGCGAGGCTGCCCCAAGGGGACTAGGGCCTGTTAACGCGATGGCAATCGCTGCGGCGGAGGTCGTTTTGGCGCAGGGCAAGGCGCCAGCCGCGCCGCCTGGTCGCGCCAGGCAAGCGGCTGGCAACGCCGCCCTGCGCGACGGCGGCCCCGCCCCATTCGGGTTGCGCCGGAAATCGCGCCATGCGGCGTTACGAGCCTTGCGCTTGGCGCCACCAAGCCCTGCGGCTCCTGCCTTGCCTGGCGCGATTGCTGGCAGCAACGCAGCGATCGTCCATCGCGTTAACAGACCCTAGAGCCGTCGCCACGGGCCGCCGTACGCCGCACGGGGTCTGCCGCTAAAATCGACGACTGTTCCCAGCTTCGGACCTCGCCTCATGTGCGGAATCGTCGGCGCCATCGCGACGCGTGATGTCAGCCCCATTCTCATCGACGGCTTGCATCGCCTCGAATACCGTGGCTACGACTCGACCGGCGTGGCGCTGCTCGACGACAAGGGCGTGCTGCAGTTGCGGCGCGCGGTCGGCAAGGTCGTCAAGCTCGAAGAAAAGCTGCGCGAGTCGCCGTGCGCCGGCCGGATCGGCATCGCGCATTCGCGCTGGGCGACACACGGCGGCGTGACCGAAGCCAATGCCCATCCGCATGTCTCGGGCGGGCGCATCGCGCTGATCCACAACGGCATCATCGAGAATTACGTCGAGCTGCGCGCCGAGCTGCAGGCCAAGGGCTATGTCTTCGCCTCGGAAACCGATACCGAAGTCATCGCGCACCTGATTCACGACTTCGCCCGCGAGGGCAGCGATCTGACCGCCGCCGTGCAGCGTGCCGTGCGTCGCCTCAAGGGCGCGTATGCGATCGTCGTGTTCGACGCGCAGCAGCCGGATCGCATCTGTGTGGCGCGCATCGCCAGCCCGCTGGTGATCGGCCTCGGCAGCGACGGCGGCAACTATGTCGCGTCCGACGTGCAGGCGCTGTTGCCGGTCACGCGCCGCTTCCAGTTTCTCGACGAAGGCGACGTTGCCGAAATCCGCCGCGACAGCGTGACGATCTGGGACGCGCACGACCAGCGCATCGAACGGCCCGTACACGAGTCCTCGCTGTCGGCCGACGCCGTCGAGCGCGGCGACTACGCGCACTACATGCTCAAGGAGATCCACGAGCAACCGCGTGCGCTGGCCGATACCCTGTCCGAACGCCTGCTCGGCGATCATGTGCTCGAAGCTGCGCTCGGTCCGGCCGCGGAACGCATCCTGCCGCTGGTGCAGAGCGTGCACATCGTCGCCTGCGGCACCAGCTACCACGCGGGCCTTGTCGCGCGCTATTACCTCGAACAGGGTGCGCGCGTGCCGTGCACCGTCGAGGTCGCCAGCGAATACCGCTATCGCGATCCGGTGGTGATGCCCGGCACGCTGTTTCTCGCAATCTCGCAGTCCGGCGAAACCGCCGATACGCTCGCCGCGCTGCGCGAGGCAAAGAAGCTCGGCTACGTCGGCACCTGCGCGATCTGCAATGTCGCCGAATCATCGGTCGTCCGCGAAGCCGATCTGGCGCTGATGACCCGCGCCGGGCCGGAGGTCGGCGTGGCCTCGACCAAGGCCTTCACCACGCAGCTTGCCGCGCTCGGCATGCTCGGTCTGGCGATCGCGCAGCGTCGCGGTCTTGATCGTCGCACGGTCGCGCTCTACGCACGCCAGATGGCGCAGGTGCCGACCTTGGTCGAACACACGCTCAAGCTCGACGGACAGATTCGCGAGTGGGCAAAACGCTTCGCCGACAAGCACCACGCGCTGTTTCTCGGCCGCGGACCCAGCTACCCGGTCGCGCTCGAAGGCGCACTCAAGCTCAAGGAAATCTCGTACATCCACGCCGAGGCCTATCCGGCCGGCGAACTCAAGCACGGCCCGCTCGCGCTGGTCGACGACGACATGCCGGTGGTCGCCGTGGCGCCGAACAATGCCCTGCTCGAAAAGCTCAAATCCAATCTGCAGGAAGTCCGCGCCCGCGGCGGCCAACTGTTCGTGTTCGCCGATCCGAACACCGGCATCGAGCCGGCCGACGGCGTCGACGTCATGACCATGCCCGACCACATCGAAGCCCTGCAATCGCCGCTGATCTATACCGTACCGCTGCAACTGCTCGCCTACCACGTCGCCGTGCTGCGCGGCACCGACGTCGATCAGCCGCGCAATCTGGCGAAGTCGGTCACCGTGGAGTAAGGCTCCGGAGTTCGGTGTGCCTTGAAAAGGAACAATAGTATGCGTCCAGACACATTAATATGTGTCCGGAAGTGGTACCTAAGTTATTGTTTCTTAATGTTAAAGAACATTAGTATGCGTCCGGCGTCGTGGTCGAAGCTCGGGCTTCGCAAAAAATCAGAACGCCATCAAGAAGTTGTAAAAACAGCGTTGGATTTTCTGCCAACACGCAGAGAGAACATGGCGAGTGCACGGCCGTATGACGGTAGATGCGACTGAGCTTGCTTGATCTCGTATCAGACCAGCTAGGGAGCTTCTCGCAGAAAGGCAGGAATGTGCCATTAGCGGTCCATTGCGAACGTCCGCTTTCAGGAAGTCCGTCAGTCAGGCTCAAGTATCCCGCGAGGTCGCCTAAGCGACAGCTTCAGACATTCAGAGGCTGTCGCCAGCACGACGGCCTGTCGCTCGAGCGCAGAACTGAGTCCCTTGGAGCACTATTTCTTGTCGATGGACACGGGATCCAGATCTTCTTCCCAACGATCGCCAAGTTCAATTGTCATCCACTTCCCAAGCAGGCGCGCAGTCGCCTTCTCTATATCCCCTGGATCAGGTCCGGCCGCAGATAGGGCTTGTCCTAGTTCTTGATCGCGTTTCTCGTCCAACTCCGACCTGGACTCTGCCTGCCATCTACTGAGCACGCTATTGAATGCCCCAGTTACGCCGGCAGAGACGGTCGCATGTTCCGCCGAAAATCGGCCGTTCCAGTGCCGTTCAAAGTGTTCAGAGACGGTGAATGTCCCGCTCAGCCTTGAGTGTTTGGTTCCTCGTGGATTAATGGCCAGCCCTTCTGGTGGGAGACCAGACTTCTTACCTAGCCTCACCGAGAACCTAAAATCACCAAACAATGACACATAGGCGACCCAGTCGTCCCCGACGTCTGAAAACATCACAGCATGCTCAAATCCTGACATTGATTTGTCTATGCATTGCTCAGCAGGAACCCAGCAAATGTTCGTTGGCCACCCCTGTGAATAGTCCCAGCCAGCATAGTCGTTAATATCTGGCGTTCCTGATTTCACTGCCAAACACAAACACCAGTCGGCTTTTCGGCGAACCATTGCGTTTCCATAGAGCACGCACGCTGCGGTGAGGGCTGTCTTGGCCAACGTTCTGGTGATCTTCGGCCCATCGAACATCACGCGTAGCCGTGTCTCCGGAGCTTTCTCGCTAACAGCCCGCGCGGTCAGCTGCTCCGCCTTCAATCCGCGCTTGTTCAAGATTCCTATAAGTCGCTTCGCATCGTCAGCATCTCTTGCCACCAGCGTCGTTGGCCCCGTAGTGATGTTCTTCGGGACCTTTCCGGGACGCAGAATTGGAACAAACCCGGGGGCAAGGTCGAATTCACTCCCGTCAGCCATCGTTCCGGCTCGCTGAATCGTCGGCGGCGGTTGTTTACGGCCCGTCCAAATACGCAATGCACAACGCATCGCTATGAATGCCGCGGCGAGCTCGTTGTCAACGTTATCGCCCGCAGATGAGGAGAAATGGTTGTTGCAAATCCCACAGAGGGCTTGCTTCGTCTCCAGCCGCCCCCCGAGCGCACTAAGAAATACATGTTCGGAGCTGCCAGGATTCAACCTTGCATCGCAAAACAAGCAGCGATTGATCCGAATACGTCCGAAAGTCATCCACGAGACAACGGAATCGCAGAAGGCTAATCCCCGTCTGCGACAGCCACCCTCGCAGCAGGACTGTCCCACGGCGGAAGCACCCATCGCCTGACTTTTTCTATTCGCCATATCGGCCAGCCTCGAGCGCACGCAGCAAAACCAAGATTGAACTGATGCTGCTGAAAATAAACCTGGCCTCCATCGGCGCGAGCAATTGATTGTCGTGTGCCAAGGAATGGTTGTTGCGCAAGTCGTTGAAACTGTCCAAAAGGCTGATAAACGTCTTGAGTGCGCGCGTCGTGAATTCGTGAAGATCTTGCTCCGCTTCCAAGCATTTTCTATAGCGGCCAAAACGGGAATGGAGCGGTTCATCTTTCTCGCACGTTTCACCGCGAACTTCGAGCAGGTGCGCAAATTTCTTCATGCAGTAGGTGTGCAGATGATCAATGGCGACCTCCGGCTTGTTCGCGGCCAGTGTCCGTTCGATATCGGCGACCAGTTCTTCAAGCGTGCGGTCTTTGGCAAATGCTTCGACTCCGGCGGTAGTCAGTGGTGCCGGATCGCCCTGGAGGGATGAAATTACGTCCTGGAACGCCGGGGATTTAGTACGTGCCGCTGCCGCCTCCTCCGAACTCGGTGCTGATTCCAGAAGTCCCTCACGCCGGTCCCACAAGGCGCGAAGCACTCGAAGTGCCAAGTGGGAATCCGCCTGGACCAAGAATGTGGTCAGGCAATTTCGTTTGGAACCACCGTTGATCTTGTTTTCAGACGCAAAGATTTCCACGCCAAATTCTTCATCGAAGAATTCCTCAAGGGTGCGATCAGAAAAATCGAGGACATATCCATACCCGCGGGGATAGCCCATGGCTTCCTCGATAGCTCGGATCTGGGACCGCTTCAGTTCAGGCACACATTCCCCCCTAGTACCTTCGACATTAGAAAATCCGTACAGAAGGAGTCAGATCGTGACCATTTCAAAAAGGTTGATCAACCGTTGATCCCTACCGGAAGAGAGTAAGACTAGGTCTGAGCCTGACACTTGCTTCCATGCTGCACGGAGCACTTGTCCGATGCGGTTCACCGAACATCTCGGTAATCTGCTCGAGTGTGTGGAAGCCGACGCATACGTGTTGGAGGTCCATCCGACCGGGATCACCGGAGCGCTGCTTCCGAAGCTCACTGTCGTAAGAATCATCGACTCGGTCAGCCGCATGCTTCTTGGTATTGGATTCAGCCTTAACAGCGAACGAGCAGCGGCCTATCAGATGGCACTGGCTTGCATGGCCATCGACAAGGTCAAGTATTGCGCTTGGCTCGGACTCATCATCTCGCCGGCGGAGTGGCCATCCCGAGGATGGCCGGCGCGTCATGTTGTGGATCGAGGGCCAGGCTCGCTCATAGACCTCGAAGAAATTGCTTTCTCGGAGCTGGCGCCCGCTTACGCGGGCCAGTCGAAGGCAATCATCGAAAGCAGCCATCGCCGCCGCGACAAGCTCTCCGGTGCTCCCTCCTATTTGCGCTCGACAAAGTCGCCGATCGAACTCGCGGTCGAGGAAATCAAGAAGCTTCTGGTTGCCAACCGCAGCGTCCAGGTCAAACGAACCCCGAGAATGGTGGCCGAAGGCGTGCTGCCTACGCCGATTGGCGTCTGGACGTATCTTGAGCGGTACGGTCGCACAGAAAGCTGCAGCGTCGACGAGTGGGATGCGATTCGCTTGCTGCCAAAGGTCGAGGTGCCTTGCACAGCAAGCGGCATCGAGTACTACGGGGAGATCTTTCGGGCGCCGGCGCTGTGGGCTTCCGGCATCCTCGATGTTGCGGCCGCAGAGGGGAGGCTGACCGTCACCGCCTACGTGATGCCGATGTGCATCCGGCAATTTTGGATCGAATGGAAGGGGGCGCTCATCGAAGTGACCTGGTCGCTCCCGTTCGATGACGGCGAGGCGCAAACCTACCTTACGCTCGAGGAGCTCAAGTCCCTGCATCGCCGCAATCAGAGCGACGAGGCGGCGTTGCGGGAACATCAGGACGCGGTCGCCATCGACTTGGACGAACGATTTGAAGCGGTGTTCGGGCGCGCCGCCGAAACGAGAGTCCGCCAACAAGGGCGGGCGAAAGTCAGGACAACGGACGCGCGAGCCGAGACCCGGGCCATCGGCAAGGTCGCGGAGGGACGGTGAACGATCGTTCCGACAATCCGTGGCTGAGCCGGTTCATCATATTTGATGATCTCGATGAAATCGTCCGTATAGCCCAGCATATTCCTCGGCCCGTCAGCGACCTAGATGCCGTGAACACCGCAGTTGCAGCGGAGCGGATACGGATTGCACTTGATCGGCTGTTCATTGTGACGCCGAAGACGGCTGCGGTTTTGAGTGCGCTGGGGGCGAATGCCGCAGCGGCCTCCGACGCCCGGTATTTCGATCGGCGTGCATTCCTTCGAAAATGCTACGACAAGAATCTGGAGGTGCCCATCTCGCCGCCGATGTGCATCGTCGGTCTCGCCGGCATCGGCAAGTCAGCCTTGTTCCGGGCGATGGAGAGGCTGATTGGCAACGACCGCACCACGCAACTGGACGATGCCCACGATCCGCTGGTGATTCGGGGATTTATTTCCACCACGGTCGTTCCGGGCGATTCGGATCGTCGGCTGCTGGCCAGAATCGCCGAGCAGCTCGATATCGAAGCCGATGCCCGCAGCCACGTTGAGCGGCTGATGGCGCAGCTGAAGAAGATTGGATACCGAGACGGCGTCGCCGGCCTGAATCTTGATGAGTTCCAGCACGGTACCCTGTCCGCCGCTAACTCTCGTGTGACGAGCCTGTTGCTGACGGCGCGGGCGACCGGCATCCCCGTGGCATACGCCTGTAATTTCAGCCTGATTCATCGGCTCCTGGAGCGCCCGCAGGAAGACCGGGATCGACTGCTCGCGCGAGTGACGGTGTTAACCCCGGAGCGGCCAGAATCAGAGGGCTGGCGGCTGATCGTCAACGGAACAGGATCGGTTTTGCGGGCATACCTCCGGTTTGACGCGGAAAGCGAGGCAGCCGAGCTTGGTCGTCTCAGCGGATGTCTGCCGCGGAACCTGCATCGGCTGCTGGGCATCGCTTATGAGATCGCCAGGGAGTCAGCTTCCAAGGCGATCACGATGAAGCACGTGCGGGACGCGTTCCACTCACGGGCATTCGCCTCAGCGCGCAGTGACATCCAGGCGATCCATGAGATCGCAGATGGCGCCGGATGGAGATCCACGCGGCGCTTGGACCTGCATTGCCCGGAAGAGCTGCGACAGGACTCGGCCCCGAAGGCGGGCTCCGCGACCGCCGACCAGAAGCTGAATGTCTTGACGCGGCACATGCTGGAAAAGTCGATGACCGCGGAAGAACGGAGCGGCTGGCGGCTCGCCGCCGAGCAGCGCGGGAAGACGGATGCCGTTGGCAAGGTTGTGTCGATCAAGAAGCATAAGGAGCGGACCGCTCGAAGCCTGATCGAGGCGCATAATCGTTTTGATGGTGACTAGCACTACCGGCAATCTCGCGGCCTGAGATGAGCTCTCATCGGTCACCCTCCGCCTGTTCGCTGTGCGTATTGCCGGGCTCAGCTTGGAGTGAAAATGGCATGAAAAAGCGCAACAAGTCGCTCGACGAGCTACTGAAAGTCAGCCGCCGGAAGTTACAGCGAACGCCGGACATGATCGAATGGGAGCGCATGCCTGCCGTTGGGCGGGAATGGCCCAATCAGGGATGGGACGATACTCCGGGGGAACGGAAAGATTCGAACCGAAAGAAGACCTCGAAATAGATCAATGCAAAGCGCCGACGATGCATGTATGGGGCGCCCTCGATGGGGGTTTCACCCGCATGTCAGCTCAGCTGCGTTTCCGCGCGGAGGTAGGCGATCTGGAGCGACAGCGGTCCGGAGCGACCCTAGCATGATGGATTTCGGAGGGCGACTGTTTCGACCAGGAGTCCAACGGTGCCCGTGACCCGTCGCGAGTTCTTGGCGCCGAATCGTGATCTGGGTCGCGATTACGACGTCCTGTTTGTCGATACTGAGTTCAGTCGGTTGCCTCACCGGCATGAAGGCATTTGGGACTGGGCGCGTTCCGTGGAGTTACTGTCAGTCGGCATCACTGCGCTCGACAGCGTCGAGCCGCTGGTGTTCTACGCAACACGGCGGCTGACACCGCAGATTCGGAGAGTCTGCTCATCGTTCGTTACCGACGAAGTTCTTCTGCACCTGGACGCTGTCGCGTCGACCGTACGGTTCGACGCCCCAAAAGGGCTTGGGGAAGCTATGACTGACTACTTGCGGGCGCGAAGCAAAGCGACGGGCAAATTGCCGGCGTTCGCGGTCGACTGGGCCGGTGACGCATGGCTGTTGGATCCCGTTGCGCCGTCCGGAACCCCGTGGATCCTTCTGGAAGATCTTCCGGGCCTGTCGACGAGCATGGACACCTTCTTTAGTGCACAGCAGGCCGTTGCACGGCACAACGCATACAGCGACGCTCAGGCGTTGCGCAGCGCCTATCTGAAGTGGCGTGAAGGCGCGTAGCGTCAGGTGGGTTCCGCCGTGGGATTGACCTTCAATCTTTCGATGAGCGCCATCGCGTGTTCATCCAGCAGTCCGGAAAGTTCGCGCTCGACATCAAGATTGCGGATACGAAACTGCCCGATCGCCAGGTGGCTCAGACGAGTCCAGGCATCTCTCGACACGCGATTACGGAAGCGCGCAGCATTGAAAGCTCCATTGATGACAACACTTCCGGCCGCTCCACGGCGATCCCCAGGACGCGCTCTACTAGGGCGTTCGCGCCAGCCTTCAAGAGCGAATTCACCAAGCTGTACAACATGCTGCGGGATCGCAAGCGCCGTTTTTGCCTCCTCGCCTTGAATGACGGCGGCTCTCGCCGCCGGCGACGGCGTTCTTCTACTGTAGCGATCGACGACCTTAGTTGGCCGCCTCGATCGTGTTGAACAGCGCCGTCGTCAGGAATTGAACCGCCGGGGCCGGCTGATTGACGTGCTCCGAGAACTGTCCGTCCGGTGTCATCCGCAGGTTGCCCAGCGTGTCAACGGCTACTTCGATCACGAGTTTTCCTTGCAGCTGACCATTTAGATCCGACGTGATGTGCTCGGCGACGATCTTGAAGCTGTCTTCAACCTCTCCGGCAACCAGACGCGGTGATTGCATCTTGATACGGAAGTCTCGTCCCGCAAGTGTGATCTGCAGGGTTCCGTTGATATCTCTGTCTTCGTTGAAGGGAAGACGGTTGCTCGGCTCTTTCGCGACGATGAGCAGCATTTCCTTGAACGTCTCGAAGTGTTTCTTGAACTTGGCTTCTCGGCACACCAAAGTGCTGACAACTCTTTGCTTCTGACTGAAATTCATCTTCTGTCCTTTGACCTTGTAATCATTGTGAGTGTTGCAGGCCAAAGCGCGATGAGTCTTTCACTGCAGATCGGTCTGGCAATTCTTCATGTGGATGGCCGGTAAAATTTCAAGAATCTTGCATCCGGGCGCTACGTCGTCTCGCGCAAGCGCTCGATTGAGCCGCTGCGCGTCTCGCCCACTCGGCGTCCATCGCTGATGAACCGCCACGCTGGCTCGCCTGCGGCATCGCGCTTGGCCATCGGCCATCGGCTGTCTGGAGAACTTAAACGGCGCCGGTGCCTTACGCGTGCCGTCACCGGTCTCAGGAGCGGGAGTGGCATAGGCCAGAACCGATGAAATCTTCATGTGTGCCAACACCGTTTCCTGCCGTGCACTACGCGAGCATGAAACCACCCGCGAAAGCGGAGCTTTCGCGATAGCCCAACAATCTAGCCCGCCCCTAGCTCAAATCATGATCCCGATTTGCGCATCGCGGTTCGACGCTTGGGCGCCGGGCCCGGTGTCAGCCTGACGACGCTTTTGGCCAGCTGCTTGAAATGGGAGTCCGTCGCCTCCTCGAGCGCGGCAATGCCGGCACGGATGATTTCGCTGTTGTTCAAGAGCGCATCGTGGCGGGCGGCCCTTTTACGCAATCCGTCGATGCGCTCGCCGATATCCGGTGGCAACGAGTACGTGGAACGAAAAACGCCATCCCGTTTGGGCATAAATGCTGATTAACGTATGAATTGTATGATACAATTCATACATACTAACTTATCCGAAAGCTCAGCGTGACGGTATACGTCGATGATGCGGCCTGGGAATGGCGGGGACGCCTTTGGTGCCATCTCTTGGCGGATTCGCTCGGCGAGCTGCATCGGTTCGCTAGGCGGTTGGGACTGAAGGCGGAGTGGTACCAATGGCATACCAAGTATCCGCACTACGACATCACGGATACCATGCGCGCCAAAGCGCTGGCTTTAGGGGCACGGGAAGCTGATCCTCTGATGGTGGTTCGGCTGTCGACGCGCCTGAGGACAGAGCGGGATCACCCGTCGCAGAATGTGGAGCAACTGTCATTGCTGTAGCGACGATTTTTATTGAAAGGACTAGGCATGAAGACGATCGACCGATTCCTCGCGCGCCTGGCGGCGGTCCAACTTGAGAACGTCTTCAACCCGTATCGGGACATCTGCCCAATCCACGATCATGCCGAGTCGGCACAGATCAGGCTGCAGAGCCTGCGCGCCTACCTGACACTTGCCGTCCAGCAGGGCGTCGATTCGATCTGGTTTGGCCGCGATCTTGGCCACCGTGGCGGGCGCCGTACTGGCATCGCGCTGACCGACGAGAAGCATTTGCCGCTGCTGGCGGCCCGTCTCCATACGCGGGGTATTCGGAAGGCCACCGCGAGCGAAATGGTGATCGAGCGCACCGCGACGGTAGTCTGGAGCATGGTCGAGGAGATCGGCCAGCTGCCCTTCATGTGGAATGCGTTTCCCCTGCACCCACACGAAGCCAAGGCTCCGCTGAGCAATCGCAGCCATACCCGCGGCGAGCTGTCGCAGATCTGGTCGTTCAACATGGAACTGGTGGACGTCCTCAAGCCGCGTCACTTCGTGGCGATTGGCAACGATGCGCATGTCGCTCTGGCGAACGCGGGGCTGCCATGCTCCTATGTACGTCATCCCAGCTATGGCGGACAGGCCGACTTCGTCGCCGGCCTGCGCCGCATTTATTCGGAGCACTGCGCCGCCAACAGGACTGGCGCTTTGGCATCACAGCTGGAACTGATTGACTAGCTTGCGCAACTCCGCGATCCCGCGTTCCTTACCAGTGTCCAAAAGGGCATAGGACGAAATCACCGTCAGCGGCCCGAGCGCAACATTTGCTTCCTTGGCGACGAACGACATCAGGTGGCTCAGGCCCATCAGGTTTCCGAGCAGGCGCTCGACGTAGTAGTGCGAACGATAAAACGCTGTCAGGGCCAGTTGGCCGTCCTCGCGCATTTTGAAGCTTAGATGGCTGAGGCACGGGCCGCCCATCCGGTAGGTATCGCCAGGCAGCCCAGGATCCGAAAGGTTGAGATCGATGAAAGGATCGACCATGTTCAGTTCGAAGCGCGAGCGCATTTTCTGCACACCCCGCGTCTCCGTCTTGATCCGGTGGATAATCACGTCGACCGGATTGACTATGTTCCCCTTGGGGGCCTCGCGATGCATCAGGCGATGCGCATACGTTCCCCAGCGGTTTTCGCGGAGCTGCCGGATAGCCGGATAGACCTCTTTCTTGTAGATGTCGTAGAACGCCGGCGTGCCGTGGCGTCGGTAGAGGCCGTGCGGAAAGATCGTATTGGCAACCGTCTCCAGCGTCTGGTTACCTGATGTCTTCAGCATGGCGTCAACGGACTTAAAGACCATCGCCTCGCCGTCATTGACCTTCATCGGCGCTGAGATTTCGAGGATAACGTTGTAATCGGTGTGGCCCGGACTATTCAACAGGTGCCGAACTCCAGTGAGCCAAGCTTCCGCGACCGATTCGACTTTATAGAGTTCACTCATGGCGTGTAGTACGCGCCGCCCTTGTAGCGGTGTTTCAGATACGTCTCGGACAACCAGCCGTGGCCGTTCAGCCCCCAGCCGGAGCCCCAGCTGTTGCGGACCATCACGTACTCGCCACCAGCGGCATTCTTGCCCAAGCCGACGGCGACGACGGCGTGTCGCACCACGACGGGATCGTTGGCCGAGTACTCCAGAACACCGGCGTGCTGGTTGATGTCGCGAAAGCCCTCCGTCGTCTCCAGGTGCAGCACCGGAGTAATGCCGCCCATCAGGCGGGTTTTAAGGTCCGCCAGCGCCATCGGTATCGCGGATCTCCGGTAGATCGGCGCGTTCGCGGCGACCTGGGGTAACACCAGTTTGGCGTATGCCGACACTCGGTCTTGGTAGGGATATGCTGATTCCGCTGGCTGACCGTCGTGTGCGATCGCCTCGTAGAGTTTCGGGGCATGTAGGCCTCGGAAGTACGCCATCGGCTTCTGGCGCTCGGCCGCGAAGTAAAACGCGTATTCAGGGCTCAGGATCGTGCCGGGCGGAATCAGGCGACCATGTGCATCACTGGCGGCGATCGCCAAGCAGGTCGGACGGCTGCCTTGGTCGCGTACCGGGCCGAGACTGCTGGAGTGGTCTACACAAGCAGTGATCATCAGAGCGCCGATGCCTCTTTCATGCGGGCCACTCGGGCATCGTGAGACATACCGCCGGCAATCTTTGCCGCGACATCTACGTTCAGGCTCATCGCCACGGACGCATTCTCGGCGGGCTCCCATGGCCGGCGTTGGCGGACCGTCATCGCCGACTTGCCGGCTAACTCCAGATTGGCGATCGCCGTGTACTCAAGGGCGCCGCCGATATGCTCTGCCGCCCCAGAAGGTGCCTCTGTACGGGTGAGAAGCACCTTCGCCGAATCGCTGACGCGGAAGTCGTTGACGTAGCCGGAAGCGGCTAGTTCGGGGACGCGCATGACGATCAAGTCGGCGCTGCGCGCTTGCACTTCCCCGCCGTCATCGTGCGGTGTCAGCAACCACACGTCGCGGTGCCAGTCTCCTGCGAGAGCCACGTCAATAAGGATATTCTGCTTAATCTCCTTCGGCTGGATCGCGAAAAGGTTCGCGCGGTGCGTGCGCGTGATGAGATTGCGCCAGAACAGTGTATTCACGGTTGCCTGGTAGCTGGTGCCTAGGCGCAAGGCAAGCTGGTAGACCGCAAGCGGGTCGGGAATACGCAGGCCGGCCTTCAATAGATCCTTGGCGCGATCATGCAGTAGCCATTTCGGCATCAGCAGATGCGACGCGAACACGTTGGCCTGGTATTCCTTTATGTCATTGGCGGCCGGCGCACCACGACCAAAGGCGATGTTGGCTTCAACGTCCAGCACCGTCTCGTGCCCCAGAGAGTGGTGCCCAAGTTCATGTGCACAAGTGAAGCGCTGGACCGCTGGTGGACGTTCCGTTGTTACGCCGATACCGGGTATCGGCTCGTTCATATAAAACCCGAGCAGCCCCTTGAGCTTGGTGAAGCGGACCGGTAGGTCCAGATCCTCGGCCAGTCGGTACACATCCAGGCCGCCGTAGCTGTGGACGAGACGTTTGCGCGTGTCGTATTGATCGTGGATCAGTCGCGCCTGTTCCGCCGCCTGCAGCTCCGCCGATCGGGTATCAGCCATTTTTGCCCTTACCCTTGGCCTGCGCGCGCGCCTCAAGGTACTCGGCGAATTTGCGCAGTTCCTCTAGGTCGCTTGGCTCTAGTTTCCCGGCCATGCGCGCCAGAATCGCGACATTCCGGCTTTCCATGGCGAGATCCTCCCCGGTGAAGAAAGAGATCGGCCGCTCAAACAGCTTAGCGAGACGCTGCAGTTCTAGTGCATCCGTCTTCCGCTGCCCGCTCTCCATCAGTGACACGGCGGATCTCGAAATCCCCAGAACCTCGCCTACTTCGTCCTGCGAAAACCCAAGATAGTCACGGGTCTCCTTGATTCGCTGGCCGAGCGTGACCCGCTCGCTCTGTTCATTGGTGCTCATCGCCTGCTCCGGTTGGGATTAGTGCTTCTTCGTACCGGCAAAGAACGTCATCAACGACGCTGAAAGCGTCGACACGAAGTCATCCTTGTCTACGTAACCGCCCTTGCGTATCACCGTCACCGGAATCTTTTTTGCTCCACTGTGCTCCATGACTTTGGCCAAGACATGTACGGCCGACACCGAGTCCATCCCGCTGTCGACTGGGAACGGTGATTCCTCGCCGTCCTCGGTTTTTCCCATCTCGCAATCCCAGTGGTCACCCAACATCCGCTTCAGTTCACCTTCATTGATCGCATCCATGGGGCCTCCCCGTTAGGCATTCTAACGAACTGAAGTCATTTTGTTCGAAAATCGAACAAACCGCAACGACCTTCCGCCAAACGGTGATCACTTTAAAAGACACTTTAAATTCATCTACTTAGATACTCTGTCTGGGGGCAGGGGCTGATAAGTGAGCGTTCGATCGCGGCAATTCGCAGTGACGATACCGCCTTGATTGGCATGGACTTGACGCCACACCGCGTAACCCTCGAGGATGGCCGTGGTCCATTGCTTGAGCGGGACCTTGTCGACTTCATAACCAGTGACGAAGTCGAGGATCGTCTTGAGGATGTCGTAGGCGACCTTGTTCTGGCCTTGCAGAAACTCGAGCTTCTTGGCCTTGGCGAAGAGCCAAGCCGTTAGGCCCTCTTCGACGACCGTCGCGCGTCCGCCGTCCTGATTGCGATCGGTGCTCTTCTTGCTCTTGCGCTTTCGTTTCAGCAGGGCCCGCGTGACGGGCGACCAATTCAGGAAGGCGGCGTTAGCCAAGTGGAAAACGTCATGGAAACGGTAGCCGTCCTCGTCTTCGATGGCATCAGTCAGCGGGTCGCCGACGAACACGCCATTGCAGCTCATATAGCTGACGCCACTGTCGTGCTCTACAAACCAGATCTCGATGACGTCGGGCAGCTGCTCGTGCGCGGGGTAATCATTATCGAAACGGGGAAGGTTCTTGAAGACAGGTTTGCCGAAAGCGCCGCTGGTCTTGGCTATATTTTCCCGAACCACTACCTCGAAATTGAGTTCGCAGGAACTCAGGGCGCCAGCGTAGGCCCAGCCAAAGGCACGTAGGTGCCGCAGCTCGGCCTCGCGATCCTCGCCAACATTGAGCAGGTCAGCGGCGGCCTTCCCTAGTGTGAGCAAGGATTCGTCGCGAGCATCCAGTGCGACGAGCAAAGGGTCTCGTGCGCTCGGGGTCGGTGCGGCAGAACCTGCGAAGGTGTACGACTCGTTAATTACGTGCATGACCTCGCTGAATACCTGGTCAAGCCCAACATCACGGTTGAGGCAGAGCGCTCCAACGTACCAGAGCGCGTCGCCAAACTCTTCGATCGCAGCCTCCCGAGGGCCTGGTAAGGCCTTCTCGTCGCGGCGCAGTTTCTTGGCGGTCGCCACGATGCCGCCGACCTCGCCAAAAATGCCGAAGCGGATTGCAGTGACGTCGCCTTGTTTCAGTTCGTTGGTGTTTTTGACGTTGTCCAGGAACTCCCTGAATAGCTCCGATGTCCGACGGTCGCCACAGTTATCCATATCCATATCCCTCTCCGATCTGCCCGAGCGCCGCTCACGGCCTCAGTGCAAGTAGACCCATCGTCGGCACTCACCCCGCGGGGACTCTAGTATTTCAGGTCTACAGGGCCGCGCCCGGCAATTGCTCGTTGCTAAGCGCAAACGAGACCATGTCATAGATGCTTAAGAGCCAGTCGAATAGCCTGGATAAAGGCTCGGTTCAGCGTGACATAGATCACAAAGGGGATCGGGATGGCAGCGCTTCTTCTTGTTGGAGAAGCTGAATAGCGATTAAGTGTTGATGCCCGTGCGAGGTTGATTAGTGCGGGCTGTTTTGTTCGGCCTCTTGTGAGCAGAGATGGCGCCTGTAAGAAGCTGACGTAGATAATGTTCTCTCCGCTCGTTGAAAGCTGACCCCCTCCTGATTCGACGGCAAGGTCCCAGGGGAGCTACTGAGCCGGCCGTCAGACGCTTACCCGCCTTTTGTCCGCTTCCGGACACACTGCATTCGACGAGTCATGACAATGCGGCACCTGATCTGAGGATGATCCGCATGTTGACCGCTCGCGAAGCCTGTCGGCTGCTTACCGCCTTGCTTTTTATTGCTGCTTCGGGTTGTTCGCAAACCGATAATGATGTCTCCAAGGTGGAGAAACGTTCCGATCAGTCGATTGGCGTATTAATTGCCGCTACCTCGCTAGGCAAGTATGTACAGCCAATGCCGGAACTGATCGGCACGCGAGTATCCGACCCGCACGCAGGATCAATAGCGTCAACGGCGGTACGCAGAACGACCGCAAAATCGGGGCTCCACGAAGTAAATGAAGCCTATGGAATTCCGATAAATACGGACGCCTTTAACTCGCGAGGCACAATTGGAATATCGGATGGCGGTACCTGTGGCCCAGTGTCCGTCGTTGTAGATGGTGGTCTTCCGCCGGGCGTCCACTACACGGTAGACCAGAATCCGATTCCGGTGCCAGATGGTGTCGGCCACGTCGATTTTTTTGCTGGACCCGATGCACAGGCAGGGGCGACATCGACTGTGACGGTGACCTTCGCCCCGGCAAACGGCGACTGCGTGGCTGAGAAGCATCACATTGAGTTAACTGTGCTTCCTGAAACTCCGGGAACCGACTGTACAAAATGCGTCAGGCAAAACAACGGCGACGAGTCCGCTGTGGCCGACGTCGACCTTCCACTCGGGTCATCGTCATTTCAGCCAAATATCATGCAGGCAACAGGATATCTGGCGTGGCCCTTGCCGACGCTTCCGAGGCTGTGCGCAGCGCGAGGTCCAGGTCGACATCTGGATTGGGTCGAATGGGATGTGTGCTGGCCAGATGGCGGCGTCGTGACATTCGGCGCACCTGACTTTAGCGGCGGAACGGCACAGTGGATCGCTCCTGCGAACATTAGCTCCACATTTGAACATTTGGCTGCGCCCGATAGTGACGGCGCCACTTATATCTTGAGCGCGATCGATGGCTCGGTGGAGAAATTCGACGACCGTGGCGCAATGATTCTATATCGCGCCCAGAACGGGCGAAGTCTCCACTATTCGTGGGCCCCGAGCCCCGACGGCGCGTCACTCCTGACGCTGACCAAGGTCGAAGACGGCGCTGGCCATGAGATGTTATTCGATAGCGAGATCGACATTGATTCACAGACCAACACGTTAAATAGCTGGACCACGACAGCTACGTACCCCGGTGGTGGCGGTGACTACTCGGACGCCATTACCTTTGTCGATGGCGTAATGAACGAAACTTTCACGTCACCTGATGGCGCCGCGGCAAAATACGTCTACGCAGATTCCCAAAACCCTGATAAGCCGACCGCCTATTACGACCAAAATGGCGATCTGTATCGGGCCTGGACATACGACGCGCAAGGACGAGTAACGAGCGTTCAGCTCGGATCACAGTCTGGATCGACGCCGCCGCACTACCTTTTCGATTATGCGAGCGATGAGAGCATCGTCGTCACCGATCCAAAAGGCACTCAGCGTACGCTGACCTATCAAGACACCGGCGCCAGCGGATTCGTGTTGAAGGCCGTGGACAAGCCGTGCCAGGAGTGTGGGCCCGGAATCAAGAGTCGTACCCTGGGCCAGTACGGCCTGATGACCCAAAGCACGGACTTCAACGGCAACGTTACGAAGTATGACTGGGACTACGACCGGCAACTTCAGACCAGCCGAATCGAGGCATTCGGCACGCCTCAGCAGCGCGAAATCACCACGATCTGGGACGCGAATTTCCGACTGCCGCACATCATCAACGAACCTGGTCGCAGTACGACTTACGAGTACGATTCGGACGGCAATCTGGTGAGCAAGGCCGTAACGGATACGGCTACAGGGGCCGGCCGTACCTCGACGTATTCAAACTACACGTCTTTCGGTGAGGCGCAAATCACCGATGGTCCGCGCACTGATGTCGCCGACGTCACGACGCGCAGCTATTATCCGATCGTAGCCGGCGACGGCAAGTCGGGTCAGCTACACGCTCTCACCGATGCGCTTGGGCACGTCACGACCTTCAACAGCTACGACGACGGTGCCCGGCCGACCATGGTTACCGATCCCAACGGGGTCGTGACACAACTGACCTACTGGCCAAGGGGCTGGCTTAAATCGATCCAGGTAGCCTCTGAAACGACAAGTCTTGCATATTGGCCGACCGGCGATCTGAAGACTATCAGCTTCCCTAACGGCAGCGCGATCAGCTACATCTACGATTCCGCGCATCACGTTACTCAGATCAGCGATCAGCTCGGCAACCACATCAACTACACCCTGGACAGCATGGGAAATGCCGTGCAGACGGACGTGCATGATGCCGGCGGTGTGTTGGTACAAACCCACCAGCAGCTCTTTGACGCGCTGAATCGGCTGTGGAAGGACATTGGTGCATACAGCGGGGAAACCACGGTTCTCGGGTATGACGCCAACGGAAATCGAAAGACCGTCAGCGATCCGCTTTCGCATCAAACGACCAACTGGTACGACGCGCTGAATCGACTGAATCGGGTGACTGATCCGAGCCAGAACGATACCGCGTATGCGTTGAATGCCCTGGACCAGATCACCGGAATCAGCGATCCGCGCAGCTTGAATACGAGCTACGCGCGTGATGCGTTCGGCAGTGTCGGCCAGATCAATAGTCCGGACACCGGAATCACAACGCAGGGGCAGATCGACAGCGCCGGCAATGTGCTGCAACGCCAGGATGCCAAGGGCCAACTCACGAACTATCAGTACGACGCTCTGAATCGTCTCGTGCTGGTCACACGTGCTGACGGCAGTACCGTAAGCTTGACGTGGGATCTGCATGATTCCGCGCACGGGCTGGGGATCGGTCATCTGACGCGTGTCGTCGACAGCTTGAGTGGGTCTACGCTCGACTTCGCCTACGACGAGCACGGCCGCGTCGTCAAGAAATCGCTTGTCCTCGGCAGTTTTTCGTCGAGCATGAGCTGGAGCTACGATGCGGTGACGGGACAGTTGGTTTCGATGACGCTCCCGTCCGGGAAGGTCGTTCTTTACGGGTGGAGCCAAGGGCAGATAACTGGCCTGTCGCTCAAGAGCGGATCAACGACAAAAACTGTTGTCAGCAATATTGCATACCAACCGTTCGGAGGCCCGAAAACCTGGACGCACGCCAACGGAGAAACCACTGGGCGCAGCTATGATTTGGATGGACGCATCACATCAGATCCGGTCGATTCGTCGATTACGTACGACGCCGGTTCGCGAATCACCGGCTATTCACTCGGGAACCTTTCGGTACTGACGGACTCGCACACGCTGGACTATGACGCATTGGATCGCGTCACGGGCTATACCGATCCACTTGGTAACTTTGCCTATTCGTACGATGCGAACGGAAACCGCGATCAACAGACGGTTGCAGGCATAACAACGAATTTTACGGTTGAATCGAACAGCAACCGAGTTGGCCAGGCCGTGATTGAAAGTGTGGGGCTCAGCTACGCCTACGACAGCAACGGCAGTCGCAGCGCGTCGAGCTCTGGGTCAAGCGCGTATACCTACGATGCCGGCGGCCGGTTGTCGGCCTTTACTTCAAGCAGCCACAGTGCCAGTTACAAATACGATGGCCTGGGAGAGCGTGTGGAGAAGGTGCTGGACGGAAGCACGAGCCACTACGTCTACGACAGCGAAGGTCATTTCATCGCTGAGTACAACGGCTCAGGAACGATCATCGCCGAGGTTATCTATCTGGGTGACATGCCCGTGGTCTTGTCCGTGGGCAATCTTGTCTATGCCATCCATGCAGACTGGCGCAACGCGACGCGGCAGATTGACGATGCGAATAAGAAGGCAGTCTGGGCCTGGGACCCCGTTCCCTTCGGCGGTGGTGCGCCAAATGAACGGCCGAATGGTCAGCTCTTCAAATTTACCTGGAATCTTCGATATCCGGGCCAATACTATGATTCTGAATCCGGACTATTCCATAACGGCGCGCGGGACTATGATCCAGCCCTAGGTCGATATATCGAATCAGATCCGATCGGCCTGCAGGGCGGAATCAACACTTATGCCTATGTCCAGGGCAATCCGCTGAGCTTCGTGGACCCAGAAGGTCTAGCAACACAATGCGCATATTACAGCCAAGCCTGCTCAGCGAGCCACGGTCAGTCGAGTTACTACTGCTACACGGCTCCCATGATGTGCAACTACCCATACGCCAGCCCGTTGCTGTGGGGGGTGCCGCAGGATAAAGTGGACAACGTTAGAAGTTGCTTGATCGATTCGGACCAGAATGCGCGCAAAGACCCAAGTAAAGTTGGGACGTTTTGTGATAGTTCTGGAAAGAACTGCTACACCGCGCCAACAGATTCGACAATCGACAACTATCACAAGCAGTGCTACAGCCAGTGCGGCGTTTCACCCATCCGATATCCGAGTGTGAATCCGTTGGGAATTCCGCTAGGCAACGGAACGCCAAATTCTCCAGCGACCAATCACTAGCCCTGAGCTATTCTATGAGGACGTTAACTACTTTGCTTGCGGCGGCGGTGACATCATTCGTCGTCTGGTGGCTGCTTCTAAACGCTTGCGCGAGATCAGGCGTGAGGGTCCTAGAAGCAACTACGGTGTGGCTGTCGCCGATCACGATTTTTGGGTGGATTGTGTATTTGGCCGGGGTGTTCGCTATTTATCGATTATTTCGCTCGTATCTTAATAGGGACTCGTAGCCCGCGATCGGGTCGAGCTGACGGGATTGCGCCCGCCGGAGCCGTAGGGCGAAATAACCGAAAAGCATTGCGCCGGATGTCTCGAATTCACAACGAACATTCATAGGGCGCGTATATCGTAAGCGTCTGTCGTAGACACCTTCCGAGTTGCGCTGTTCTCACCCACAGACGAGGAGAACGGCGAGATGGAAGCCATCACCGGGATCGGTGCACTGTACCGCATCGAGGACGCCATCAGCGCTTTGGATGTACAAGCCAAACAGGCTTGGCGCCAACAACACGCCGCGCCGCACCTGGCGACCTTCAAGGACTGGTTGATTCATCTGCAACAGTCCACCCTTCGCCAGAGGGATTTGACGAAGGCTATCGATTACACCCCGCGGCGCTGGGCGGCATTGACCCGCTATCTCGACGACGGCCGTTACCCGACTGACAACAATCCGATCGAAAGCGCGATCTGGCCGATTGCGCTCGGCCGCAAGAACCGGCTGTTTGCCGGCTCCAAATCGGCCGGCCGGCGCGCGGCTGCGATCATGTGCATGATCGCAGCCGCCTAGGCCAACGGCCATGATCCGCACGCTTTGTTCACGGACGTGCTCACGCGTCTGCCGGCCCTTCTCAATCGCCGCATCGGTGAGCTGCTGCCGCATCGCTGACGGTCGCCAGACAAAACGGGCTAATTAAGCGTCAATCCGGCTTCAAGGTGACCGCGGCAGACGCTTACGACGCTTTGCGCGTGACGATACCTTAGGTCGCGCTTACTATCTTATTGACATGCTCGGCAATGGCCAGGCACTTGAGCGCGCGACCAGAGGCAATGCGATCGAAGGCAAAGTCTATCGACTAGACTTCGTTTGCTGCGCCAAGTCGGATCAGTCACCTGGCTGGCCCCCAAAAGAAAACAGCCACCTGACGGTGGCTGTGGTCTACTCTCGTAGTGTGCGTCGCCGGAATTAACCGACAACTTTTTGGAATCATTAAATTCCGTGAATACGATAGCAGTTGTCGGCTATAGCGACAAGTGAGTGTCAATACCGCAGTGCACTTTCGCCGGCATCTATCTGGGCGTACAGAGCATCGTGGGTCTCTGTCGGTATGCAGCAGCGCGCGGCTGGTACGGAAGTTACGCGTGACCCGCGCCCAAAAACATAGTGGGAACGGAAGCTGATGAATTATGCGTGACGGCACGCCTTCGAGAGGCTGAGCGGTTGTCGTGCTTCGCTACATGCTGTCGACTTCTATGCAAGGGGAATGTTCGACCAGCGTCAAGCGCGCAACGCCGTGTGCCTGATTCGGCATGTCGTGCGGTCTGGCTGGTTTGTCAGGGACGACGGCTGGCGGTAGAGGGCTAGCACGTCGATTTTCGTCGAAATCTTCGACAGATTTTGCAAAAACTGTCGATAATGTCGAGGCTAATATTTTCAATGAGTTGCGCTGTCGCTATCGACGGATTTTATTGTTCGGAGTCAGCCTTGAAAAGGAACAATAGTATGCGTCCAGCTCCAATAAGAAGCGTCTGAGATCTACGCCAAGACACACCCGATTGTCTTGATGGATCAGGGCGGCCGCCGTTCACATGTGTTCCGACGCCAGGATCACAAAACTGGCGCGCCAGGTGCCGTCTTCGTCCCTACCGGGATGGCCGGGTATACCCCACTGCCGCTCGGTTCTAGGCCAGAAACGCCCCGAGCGCCGCCAGACTTGCGCGGCGTGCGGCGGCGGAAATCTTCGCGGTCGGATGGTAGTCGAAGCCGTGTACGGCGCCGGCGAAGACGTGAAGCTCGGTTGGCACGCCGGCACGCATGAGTCGCCTGGAGAATTCCAGGTTCTCGTCGACGAACAGGTCCAGCGATCCAGTGCAGATGAAGGTCGGCGGCAGGCCAGCCAGATCGTCTGCCCGCGCGGCGGCGGCGTATTGCGAGATGCCATCCGCTCCGGGTGGGGCGCCGAGCAGCGACGACCAGCCGAAGCGGTTGCTGGTGCGGTTCCAGACGTAGTCACCGGCATAACGGTTGGGTTCGGCTTCGACACAGGTGCGATCGTCAAGCATGGGATACATCATGTGCAGGAAGGCCGGCCGGATCTCGCCGCGATCGCGCGCCGCCAGACACAGGCAGGCCGCCAGACCGCCGCCGGCGCTTTCGCCGGCCACACCGATGCGCGCCGGATCGACGGACAATGCCTCGGCATCGCGGAAGACCCACGACAGCGCCGCCAAGCAGTCGTCGAGATTGCCGGGGAACGCGGTTTCCGGCGCGAGGCGGTAATCGACCGACACGACCACGCAGCCGAGCGTCGCTGCCAGCATGCGATGCTGTTCGACGTGCGCCTCCGAGTTGCCGCGCACAAAGCCACCACCGTGAATGTGGAACAGGCAGCCCACGGGACGCTCCACCGCCATCGGCCGATGTATGCGGACCGCCACCGGCGGCGCGTCCCCGGTACCGGGTGCATGCTCGATCGACGAGCGGACGTCGACCGACACGGCCGTGGTATCCATCGGGTACGCCGGCGTCGGCGCTTCGCGCAGCGCACCGAGGACTTCTGCCCCGAATGAAATGTCGGGCAGGGTGTCCAGAAGGCTCCACAGTTCCGGGTCGACAAGGTGCCGGCTCTGGCTGTTCATGATTCGGTCTCCGTCACGCGCGGGGGATCGCCGGCGTGTTCGTGGTCGATTGCGATTCGATGCATTGCGATCGCACATCCTTTGGCGATCCATCTTCCCTGAGGGTCTCAACATAGACGCGTCGTACCCTCTTGTCCCCTGCCTGGGCGAGGGGCGCCGGATATGAGCGACAACGGATGCCGGTGCCCTACGTTTCGGTAGGGTTGCCGTGCTGCTTGCTCTTCTAAGCTGTCGTCGACGGATGAATAACCGGATCGGCCATCCAGATGGAGGCCGGCCAAATACGGGGAGCCCATGAGCACGATGAATCTGACCCAGGCGCTGCACCGCGCCAAGCGGCAGTTCCCGCAGCGGCTGGCGACGGTATGCGGTGATCGCCGCCGCAGCTTCGGTGAGTTCCACGAGCGGGTCGCACGTCTGGCTGGCGCCCTGCAGCAGCTGGGAATGCGGCCTGGCGATCGCGTCGGCATCCTGTCCTTGAATTCGGACTTTTTCCTCGAACTGTATTTCGCCGTCTGGTGGGGCGGCGGCGCAGTGAACCCTGTGAATACACGCTGGAATCCGCGCGAGATCGCGTATTCGCTCGACGACTGCGACACGCAGATCCTCGCGGTCGACGACACGTTCGCGGATGTCGTGCCGGCCCTCGCCGAACATTCACGCTCGCTTCGGACGCTCGTGTACCTCGGCAACGGCGAGGCTCGCAGCGGCATGTTCCCGATCGAGCAACTGATCGCGGAAAACGAGCCAGTGCCCGACGCCGAACGCGCCAACGGCGATCTGGCAGGCGTCTTCTACACCGGTGGCACCACCGGCTTCCCCAAGGGCGTGATGCTGTCGCATACCAACCTGTTCGCGACGGCGCTGAGCGGCATGGCCGAGGGTGTGTCGGGTGACGGCGAAGTCGTGCTGCACGTCGCGCCGATGTTTCATCTGGCCGATGGCTTCTACGCGATCGTCTCGTTCATGTACGGCTGTACGCAGGTGGTATTGCCGATGTTCCAGCCGGAAGCCGTGCTGCGGACCATCGAACAGGAGCGCGTGTCGTCGATTCTGCTGGTGCCGACCATGATCCAGATGCTCGTGGATCATCCCCAGTTCGCCAGCTTCAGGCTCGACTCGCTGCGTTCCGTGGTTTATGGCGCTTCGCCGATCAGCGAAGCGCTGCTTGATCGCGCCATGCATGGATTGCCGAACGTCAGTTTCATGCAGGCATACGGACAGACCGAGATGTCGCCGAGCGTGACGTTTCTCGCACCATCCTGGCATGGTGCGGAGGGGCGCAGCGCCGGTCGTCTGCGTTCTGCCGGCCGACCGATGGCCGGCGTCGAACTGAAGATCGTCGATACCGACGGCCGGGAAGTGCCGATTGGCACGGTCGGCGAAATCGTCGCACGCAGTCCCGGTGTCATGCAGGGTTACTGGGGCAAGCCGGAGCTCACTGCCGAAGTCCTGCGCGACGGCTGGATGCACACGGGCGACGGTGGCTACGTCGACAAAGACGGCTTTCTCTACATCGTCGATCGGGTCAAGGACATGATCGTCAGTGGCGGGGAAAACGTGTACTCGGCCGAAGTCGAGAATGCGGTCGCCCAGCATCCGGCAGTCGCGGCCTGCGCGGTGATCGGCATCCCGGACGCGCTCTGGGGCGAAGCCGTGCACGCGGTGATCGTCTGCCATGCCGGCGTGGCACGACCGACGCTGGAAGAAATGCGCGCACACTGCGGGAAGCTGATCGCCGGCTACAAGTGTCCTCGCAGTGTCGAATTTCGTGACACGCTGCCGCTATCCGGCGCCGGCAAGGTTCTCAAGAACACGTTGAGGGAGCCGCACTGGCGCACGCAACAACGCAAGGTTGGCTGAGCCGCCCATGCGCGTTTCGCGGAGAGGGGGAGGCGTGCGGACGGCCTGGCTGGCAATTTGCCTGCTGGCAAGCATCGGGCTCGCGCACGCGGAGGCGCCGCCGACGCCGAGCACGCTCTGGAAGGACCTGTTCGTCCGCGTCGAGAACGCAAGACTTTATCCGGACAGCAAGACCTTCGCCGATGCGATCCCGAAGCAGACGCCAGGCTCGATCCTGGCCGACTTTGATCGCGAGCGTCCGGCAGATGACAAGGCGCTGGCCGACTTCGTCGCAGCGCATTTCGACATTCCGGGCACGCCCGACACGACAGCGCCTGCCGGCCCGACGCTGCCGCTGCGTCGTCACATCAGCGCATTGTGGCCACAGCTCGTACGACCCGCGCAGGAATCGAGCCCGGGCTCGTCCGCGCTCGACGTGGACTTTCGTCACATTGTGCCTGGCGGCCGATTCCGGGAACTCTACTATTGGGACAGCTATTTCAGCCTGCTCGGCGTCGTTCGTGATGGGCACGCCGATCTGGCGAAGGACATGGTCGACGGCTTCGCCGGTCTGATCGCCCGCTACGGACACATCCCAAACGGTACTCGAACTTACTATCTGAGCCGATCGCAGCCACCGGTGTTCTATCTGATGGTCGGGCTGCTTTCACCGCGGGATCCGGCCGTCGCCTACGCCCGCTATCTGCCGGCCCTGCAGGCTGAATATGCCTGGTGGATGCGCGGCGCAGAAGGGCTCCGGCGAGGCCACGCTGCACGCCATGTCGTGCGCATGCAGGATGGGGCTCTGCTGAATCGGTACTGGGATGCCGACGATCACCCGCGCGATGAATCCTATGTGGAGGACGTCGCGCTGGCAGCGCATTCGTCTCGTCCGCCGAAAATCCTGTACCGCGAATTGCGATCGGCAGCGGAAAGCGGCTGGGACTTCAGTTCGCGCTGGTTCGCCGACGGTCACGATCTGACAACGATCGAGACGACGGCCATCGTGCCGGTCGATCTCAACAGTCTGCTCTACGGAATGGAGCGCGCCATCGCCGACGGGTGCCGGCACCGACGCGAACAGGCCTGCGCTCACCTCTACACGCAACGTGCCGCACAACGGCGAGCCGCGATCCAGACCTGGATGTGGAATACCGGCGACCACTGCTTCTACGACTATCAGTGGCGCAAGCATGAACCGACGCAGCGTCTCAGCGCGGCGACACTGTTCCCGCTGTTCGTCGGTGTTGCCGACACCCGTCAGGCGGCGGCCGTCGCCGGGACCGTCCGCAGAAGCCTGCTGATGCCGGGCGGGCTCGCCACCACGACCGTGGCGACCGGGCAGCAATGGGATCGACCGAATGGCTGGGCGCCACTGCAGTGGATTGCCGTGGTCGGCCTGCGGGCGCGGCAGCAGCCGGATCTGGCACGCGACATCGCCTGCCGCTGGCTTGCCACGGTTGGCCGCAACTACGAGCGCGAGCACAAGCTCGTCGAGAAATACAACCTCGAGAGCGGCGCCCCCGCGGGTGGCGGCGAGTATCCCTTGCAGGACGGATTCGGCTGGACCAACGGTGTGACCGCCGCTTTGCTCGACGACTATCCGCACTGCGGCAGCAGCGCAGGCGGTGCACGTCCTCCCGCGAGTCGCACCGGTGATGCAAACAGTTCAACACCAGGAGCCCCGACGTGAAACTCAAGATCCCAGTGCGCCTGTCGCTGATGAGCGGCCTGTTGGCCGTCGGGTGCACGCACGCGCCGACCGGCGGCAAACCACCGGTGACGCCAGTGACCGTGGTCGACACCATCAGCCCGGAGGCACAGCAGTTCTACGCGCATCCACCGCACACCTTCGTATCGATGGACGCGCTGCCGCTGACGCTCAAACGCATCGCCATCAACAAGTATCAGGACGAATTCGGCGCCAAACTCAAGGAAAAGTACGGGGCCGATGTGACGACGCAGGCTTCCGAGATGGCCGGTGTGCCGGTACTGATCGTACAACCGGCGACGCTCAAGCAACCGAACCAGGTGTTGATGAATCTGCACGGCGGCGGCTTCACGCTGGATGCCGGATCGCAGACCGAGAACATCCCGATCGCCGCACTGACCGGCCGCAAGATCGTCGCTGTGCGCTATCGATTGTCGCCGGAGCACCCGTACCCGGCCGGTATCGACGATGCGATGGCCGTGTACAAGAAATTGCTCGAGACTTACGAGCCGCGGAACATCATCGTCTACGGCACTTCGGCCGGCGCCACGATGACCGCGCAGCTCGCGGTGCGACTGAAGCGAGACGGTCTGCCAATGCCCGCCGCGCTCGGCATGTTCTCGCTGATCAGCGATTTCTCCCGCTACGGCGAGTCGATGATGGGACTCAACCCGCTGATCCCGCCGCCGCCGGAAAAAGATCTCGCCCAGGGCAAGCAGGACCTGATCGCGCAAGGCAACGATCTGAAGGACCCGATGCTGTCGCCGCTGTTCGCCGATCTCGCCGGCCTGCCGCCAACGCTGCTGATGTCGGGAACTCGCGATCTGCTGCTGAGCCAGACCATCATGATGCAGATGGCAATGTACAAGGCCGGCGACGATGCGCAGCTGGTCGTGTTCGAGGGGATGATGCATGCGCACTGGGCCTACCTCGATCTGCCGGAGTCCAGGGAAGCCTTCGAACTGCAGGCGCGCTTCTTCGAGCAGCATCTTGCCGCGAACAACGCGACGTCGACGCACTGAGCGAGGCTCCACGGATGAATACGAACACGAACTATCGTCATATCGTCTACGAACGCGCGGCCGACCGGGTGGTGCGTATCCTGATGAACCGGCCGGAGAAGCGGAACGCCCAGAACATCACGCTGATATACGAACTGGACGCCGCCTTGAAACGGGCCTGCTTCGACGACGGCGTACACGCGATCATCCTCGCCGGTGCCGGAGAGCACTTCAACGCCGGGCATGATCTAGGTCTCGAGGATTTCAACGAGCACACCGACGCCGAATCGACGAACGGACTCTGGGGGCAGTTCGCGGCGCCGGGGGCGGAAGGCTTCTACGGACGCGAGAAAGAGATCTACGTCGACATCACGGAACGCTGGCGCAATGCGCCGAAGCCGTTGATTGCGGAGGTGCAGGGCAACGTCATCGCCGGGGGCAACATGCTGGTATGGGCCTGCGATCTCATCGTCGCGTCCGACGATGCGAAATTCCGCGACAACACCGGTGCCGAACTTGGCGTTCCCGGCACCGAGTTCGCGATGCATCCTTACGAGATGGGCGTGCGGCGCGCCAAGGAATGGGCGTTCACCGGTGGCTGGTTGAGCGCGCAGGAGGCGAGAGCCTGCGGCATGGTCAATCGCGTCGTGCCGCGTGCGGAGTTGTCGGCAGCGACACTGGAGCTGGCGAAGACGATTGCCGCCAAGCCGCTGTTCTCGCTGAAGCTGATGAAGGAATCGATCAATGCCGCGCAGGACGCGCAAGGGCGGCGCCAATATCTGCAGCACGCACACGCTTTGCACACCATCGGCCACCTGCACAACCTGCTTGTGCACGGCTATCCAGTCGACACCTCGCAACTGCCGCCGGCCGTCCTCGCCAAAGTCCGATTGGCGCAGGAGGCGGGGAGCCTGCGCGTGCAAGCGGTTACGAGCGCGGACGCGAGAAGACCTGACTGAACGTCGCGCGGCATGTGCCAGCGCTCGTCGCGGCACCGCTTTCCGCGCGAGTGGCGCAGCCGCGATGTCGCCGGCCCGATGGCGGCGCTCGTGAACCCCTTACAGTGGAGATGCTTGTGATACCAAGAAGCCTGTTCAGTGCCGAGCACGAGGATTTCCGTCGCTCGTTCCGTCGCTTCGTCGACGAGGAAATCGTGCCGTTTCATGCGCAGTGGGAGGAAGATCAGCACGTCGACCGGAAGATATGGACGCGTGCCGGCGAGCTGGGCTTTCTCTGCGTCACCATGGCCGAGGCCTACGGCGGCGCCGGAGCGGATCGCCTGTACAGCACGATCATGCTCGAAGAACTGACCAAGGCAGGCGCGACCGGGGTGGGTTTCTCCCTGCATAGCGACATCGTTGCCAACTACATCGACCATTTCGGCAACGACCGGCAGAAGTCTCAGTGGCTGCCGCGCATGGCCAGCGGCGAATTGATCACCGCGATCGCGATGACGGAGCCGGGCGCCGGCTCGGATCTGCAGGCGATCAAAGCGACGGCGGTGCCCGACGGTGACCACTACGTTCTCAACGGCACGAAGACGTTCATCACCAATGGCTATCTCTGTGATCTGGTCGTCGTCGCCGCCAAGACCGGCGCTGTCGGCGACGGGGCCAGGGGCATCTCGTTGTTGCTGGTCGAAGCAAATTCGCCGGGCTTTTCTAAGGGCAAGCCGCTGAAGAAGGTCGGTTGGAAGGCGCAGGACACATGCGAGCTCTTCTTCGAGAACGTCCGCGTGCCGCGCAGCCACCTGCTCGGCGAGGAGGGCGGAGGCTTCAAGGCTTTGATGAAGGAGCTTGCGTGGGAGCGCCTGACCATCGCCATTGCCGGCATCGCCTGTGCGGAAGAATCGCTGCGCAGCACCCTTGAGTACGCGCGCAATCGCAAGATCTTCGGCAGCCCCCTGGCGGACTATCAGAACACGCGCTTCCGGCTCGCCGAGCTCAAGGCCGAAGTGGCGATCGGTCGTGTTTTCGTCGATCAGTGCATCGGCATGCTGCTCGAACACCGGCTCGCGCCCGACGATGCGGCGATCGCCAAATACTGGTGCTCGGAGTTGCTCGGGCGCGTCGTCGATCGCTGTGTGCAGTTTCACGGCGGCAACGGATACATGCTCGAGTACCCCATCGCGCGCGCGTATGTCGATTCTCGCGTGCATCGCATATTCGGCGGCGCGAACGAAGTCATGCTGGAGCTCATCGCGCGCGCGATGTGAGTCGCGCATGTCCGCAGACGGCGATGCGGCGAGGAGCACTGGTCGCTGGCGCGAAGCCGGGTTACGCGTGGCCTGGCAGACAGGGAGTGAAAAGTGAAGGCGAGAAATCTGGGAATGTTGCTGCTGCCCTTGCTGGCAGCACTCGTCGGCTGCGTCAGCAAGGACGTCGCCGAACGCTGCGAGCGGCTGGCCGGACTGCCGCTCGACCATGCGCGCGTGGTCGCCGCCGAACCGCACCGCGGCGGCCGCGAGTTCTCGCTGGCCGGCGCCTGGTTCGGCCGACCGTTCTTCCATGAGCCCGCGTCCTGTCGCGTCGAGCTTGAACTGACGCCCAGTGCCGATTCGAAGATCCGCACCGCGGTCTGGTTGCCGTCTGAACACTGGAACGGACGCCTGCAGGGCGTCGGCGTCGGTGGCTTCGGGGGCAGCATCGATACGACCAGTCTGCGCTTCTCGCTCGAGAACGGCAGTGTCGGTGTCGGCACGGACACCGGGCACGAGGGCAACGATCGTGACGGTACCTGGGCGCTGGGGCATCCGGAGAAGATGAAAGACTTCGCGTGGCGTGCCGTCCACGTATCCAACGTTGTCGCCAGGTCGCTCATCCAGGCGTACTACGGACGCCCGCCCGAGCATGCTTACTTCACCGGATGTTCCGGCGGCGGTCGCGAGGCGCTGGTTGAGGCGGAGCGCTTTCCACAGGATTACGACGGGATCATGGCTGGCGCGCCGGGCCTGAACATCCTGCCTGCCTGGGCGTGGATCCAGTTGCGCATCAAGCGGGCGGGGGCTTTCATACCGCCGCAGAAGATTCCGACCGTCGCCGCCGCGACGCTCGCTGCCTGCGACGCTCGCGACGGCGTGACCGACGGCATCATTGATGACCCGCGCCGTTGCCACTTTGATCCGGCGATACTGCAATGCAAGGCTGGCGACAGGGCTGACTGTCTGACGCCGGGCCAGGTGCAGTCGCTGCGCGATATCTACAGCGGACCTGGAGCAGGCTTTCACGGGTTCGAGCCGGGGGGCGAACTGGGCGACAAGGGAGGCTGGCTGACCTGGATCACCGGCAAGAAGCCCGGTGACAACTTCGAGTATGCCTACGTGCAGGACTTCTATCGGTATACCGTCTACGGCGATGCGAGCTGGAGTCTCGAAAGCTTCGATTTTTCCCGCGACAGTGCACTGATGCTGAACAAGGGCATCGAGTACGGCTCAGACGCGAGCGATCCCGACCTGAGCGCGTTTGCGGCGCGCGGCGGAAAGCTGATCCTCTATCAGGGCTGGAGCGATCCGGCGGTCACGCCGCAGACCACGGTGGATTTCTACGAGAGCGTGCGCGAACGCATGGGTGCCGAGCAAGTTGCCGACTTCGCGCGCCTCTACATGGTGCCTGGGATGCAACATTGCGTCGGCGGACCGGGACCGAACTTTTTCGGCACGATGCCGCCGGCTGCCGGCGCCGATCCGCATCGCGACATGGCAGCCGCGCTCGAGCGTTGGGTTGAAAACGGATCCGCGCCCGACGCGATCATCGCGACGAAGTACGACGACGATATCCAGCCGTTCTTTGCGCCTCAGAAGGCGAAACGGCTGCGCTCGCGCCCGCTATGCCCCTATCCGCAGGTGGCGCGCTGGACCGGCGTGGGCAGCACCGACCTTGCCGAAAATTTTCGCTGCACCGACGTCGCTCAGTGAGCATTGGCTGGATCGGTTGCGATCCCATTGCGTCTCGCCATCAATGACAAGGGCACTATGAAAATTCCTTTCATGTTCCGGCGCCTGCGATGGCGCATTCTGGGCGGTCTGTGTGGGCTCGTCGTGCTGTCGATCTTCGCGCTGTGGATTTCGAGCGTGCACGAAGGGCAGAGCATGCAGGCCCGCGCGATCGTTCTGCTGCTGCGCGCAATCGGCGCCAGGCACAGCATGCAGACGGTGACGGCCTTCGAGGCCGCAGTTGCAGAGGACCGCCGCCGCGGTGAAGCGCCGCCACCGGATGCACTGCGGCGTCGGTATCTGATCTCACGGCAAGCGCTCGATGGCGGCGCCGTCTACACGCTTGTGCCGCGCGCGATGCCGAACCCGGAACGCAGCCTGATTTTCATCCACGGTGGCGCGTACTGCGGCGCCACGAACGACGGACATTGGAACTTCGTCGGGAAAATCGGTGAAAGGACCGGCGTTCGTATCGTGCTGCCTCAATATCCGCTGGCTCCCGAGCACGACTGGAAACCGGCATATGCCATGCTCGGGCATCTGTACGCGCAGCTACTGGCCGACGGACCGTCCTCGTCGATCACGATCGCCGGCGATTCGGCGGGCGGCGGCCTCGCGCTGGGCTTTGCAGAGGCGCTGCGGGACGAGGGCAAGCCGATGCCGGGTGGTCTCGTGCTGATGTCGCCGTGGCTGAACCTGGTGCAAGACAATCCGGCGCAGGCCGCGCTCGAAGAAAGAGATCCGGCCCTGTCGCGGGTCGGGCTGGAGTGGGCGGCGATGCAATGGGCAAACGGCACCCCGCTGGGCGATCCGCATATCAGTCCGGTACTCGGGTCGCTTCGCGGCCTGCCGCCGATCCTGCTGTTCAGCGGCACGATGGATCTGCTCAATGCCGATGCGCGGCAACTTGTGGAAAAAGCCCGTCACGACGGTGCGCAGTTGGATTACCGCGAAGTTCCGAACATGTTCCACGACTGGATGCTGGCGCCTGTTCCGGAGGCGAAGTCAGCGGACAGCGGAGCCGTCGCCTTTATCCTGCGCGCGCCCTGAATGGCGCCCGGGGGCAGCGCGATGTCCATGACACACGGTAAACGCGAGTGTCGGCTTCAAGGCCGCCCGGCCATCATCTTGCGGTAGAGCGGTGTCGCGAAGGGCAGCGCTTCGATCGGGTAGCCCTCAAGAAGATCGATCTGCGTCGTGCGGAAATCCTTCTCCACATCCATGTAAGCATGATCCATCACGATCGCGCCGTGGCCGGGCAACAGCACGTCCCACTGAAACGGCAGACGCGGGTCGAGATGAAAGCCGGCGAGCTTGCGCAGTGAGGCCAAGTATTCCCGATTGTCGGTGAACGAGGTGCTCTGGTTGCCGAGGCGATTGTCGTAGAGAGCCGTGTCGCCGCCGAACAGTACGTTGCGTCCGCCCACCTGCAGCAGGAAACATGACGAGCCGGGCGTGTGTCCCGGCGTTGCGATGACATAAATCGTCTTGTTGCCGAGATGCAGGATTTCGCCGTCTGCCAGGCGGTCGCCCACCTTGGTATAAGGATAGGGCTGGTTCGGCATGATCAGGTAGAGCGCCGTGACCGCGGTGCCTTTCTCGATGGCGTCCGCGTCGCCTGCGCCGATCATGACTTCGGCCCCGGTTTTGCGGAATTCCTCGTCTGCCATCGCATGATCGAAATGCGCATGCGTGTTGAGTACCCAGCGCACGCGACGATTACCGAGGCCGAGCCTGGCGATGTTGGCGCGTTCGCTTTCGACCGTATTGGTCATGCCCGGGTCGACGAGCACCAGGCCCGCCTCGCCGGCGTCGATCACATAACTGAGATTCGGCTCGGTATTGACGAGATAGACATCGGGCAGGATGCGCGATGGCGCTGTCAGGAACGGCGGAGCGGACCTCGGGCCGAGCTTCGCATACGCGGTGTCGATATCGGCATCCGACGGCCACGGCTGTTCGATCGGCAGCCGTTTGTCGAGCTCGCGTCGTTTCCAGGTGTATTCGTCGAATGCGACGTGCTGGCCTTCCTCGGTTGTCACAACCGGCAGATCGGGCACGACACTCGCTCGGACCGGCAGGACGCTGGCGGCTGCCGCCAGTGCGAGCAGGGTAGTGGCTGTGGTTCTCCGCATTTCATTCTCCTCGGGTTGGAATGCCGCCGGTGTGTCCGGCACGTCCTGCCTGATCTCAGCGCAGATGACGCTCGAAGAACGTCACGATCACGGCGTAGGCTTCGCGCGACTCCGGCAGGTCGGCATCCATGAAGAAGGCGTGCCACATGCCGTTCCACAGATGCAGCTCGGTATCGACGCCGGCCTTCACCAGTTCGTTGTCCTGATGGATCACCGCACTCATCATGAAATCGCGGGTGCCACTGATCAGCAGGGTCGGTGGAAAGTGGCGCAGGGTTTCCGGCGAACGCACTGGCGCCACCAGCGGATCATCCACGGAGGCGCCGTTGAAGTACGGCCAATTGCCAAGCATGAACATGGGGTTGCCAGGCGCTACCGGTGGCGCCCCGAGCAGCGGCGCAGACATGTACAGGGAGTCGCCGTCGATGCCGCCGCCGGCGCCGCAGAACACGCCGATCGCCGCTGGTGTCGGCAGACCGACGTGGCGAAGCCAGGCAACGGATTCCGCCGTGAGGATTCCGCCGGCCGAGCAACCGTAGATGCCGATGCTCTTGGCATCGTGCGTCTTCAGCAACTCCCGGTAGACGGCTGCCACGTCTTCGCTGGCCGCCGGGTAATGGTGCTCCGGACCTTCGCGGTAGTCGACGGTCACGACCTCGACACCCATCAGTGCCGCGATCGGGGTGGCCTCGAGCTGACCTCCGGCGCCAGCACCCCACAGGAAGGCGCCGCCATGCAGATTGATCAGCACACGATGACGGTTCGCGGCGGCAACACCGGCGGCAGGCGTGACCACATCGGTTTCCACGCCGCCGATCCGGCGATGCTCGATCTTCACATCATAAAGACGGCGCGCCTTTTCGAGCAGGTCGCGGTTGTACTTGTCGTAGTACGCGCGCGACGCCGCGATGTCGCCGCCCAGCGGCGGTGCGTCGTTCCGCGTTTGCAGATTGTGGAGGAATGCGGCTCTTGCTTCAGCGCTGGCATATACAGAGAACGGAACCTGCATGGCCGGGACGTCGAGCGTAGCGGCATCGCGGCCTTTGGCATCGACGTCGCCGGCGACGGCGTTCGACGCGGCGAGGGCCCCGGCGAGCACCGCAAAGATCCAGCGGCTAGTTTGACGGGTCATGCTTGTTCCCCCTCTGTTGCGGGTTCCGGTGACCGTGAACCCTCTGACCGATTCGACCCGTTGCGCACGCAACGGACTCGCGCCGGAACGCGACGCGTTCGTGCGGCGACCACATCGAAAATGCGCGGCACGATTCGCAGGTGCGCACCGTCGGCAGTCTGTGCCGGGGCGCGAAACCTGTCCCCTACCATTTCGTGAGGGATTCGATCGCCGGCGTCACGTTCGGCGCAACCATTCCGCCTTCGGATCGCGCGGCGCCCCCACGCGGCGGTAGGGGACACACCTCGACCGTTATTGCAGTATGGTCGCGCGCGGCGAGACAAATCGCCGGACGGCGGCGATGCGGGCATTTGAACGCTGCCCTCGCCGTACGTGTGGCGGCCTGCGGCGGTGACCGTTTCTTGCAACTCCGGGCTGCCGGCCTCGCGTCGACGTTGCAGAACGCGATTGGTAGTCTGTAATCCTGCAATATCGAAAGAGCCGAAAAAGGCCGAAGAGGCAGAAGACGTGGAGGAGAGCAGTCGGACATGATTCACAGCGATTTGCCGCTGATCAGGACGAAACTCGCTCCTCCGCGCATCGGCAGTTCTCCGGTGCCGCGTCAGTCTCTGCTGCAGCGGCTGGAGAGCCAGCGCAGCCGCAGCCTGACATTGGTGACCGGGCCGGCCGGCTGCGGAAAGACCATGCTGCTCACGCAATGGCGCAAGAGTCTTGCGCTGCAAGGCGCCAAGGTCGCCTGGTACAACGCGTCGGCCGACGACAGTGACGATCTGGTGATCGAATACCTGATCGAAGGCCTGATGCAGGCCGAAGTGAATATCGATACCGAGGCCTTGCAGGCTTACCGACGTTCGGGCGGAAAGGCGTGGCGCCCGCTGATCTCGTCCCTGATCGACGACCTGTTCGACGAAGATCGCGATGTCTTCGTCGTCATCGACGATCTGCACCACATCTCGTCGTTCAGGCTGTTGCAGATGCTCGACGTCTGGCTCGGAATGGCGCCGGAGCGTTTTCATCTTGTGCTCGGTTCGCGAACCAGTCCGCCGCTGCAACTCGGGCGCCTGCGCATGGCTGATGGCGTGACCGAAATCCAGTTCAGCGATCTGCGCTTCAGCCTCGACGAGACGCGCCACTTCCTGAGGTCGCAGAACCTGGCTGGACTCAGCAGCGCGCAGGAGATGCGTCTGCATGAAATGAGCGATGGGTGGGCTGCGGGCCTGCAGCTGCTTGCCTATTCGCTGCGTCAGCACAAAAGCCCGGAGCAATTCTTCGAGGACCAGCCCGGCCTGCTGGTGTCGCGCGTCGATTCTCTGGAAAAGTATCTGGAGAGCACCGTCAACCAGCATCTCGGTGCCGACGAGCTGAGCTTCCTGGTCCGCATTTCCGCCTGCCGACGTTTCAATCGCGAGCTCTGTGAACAAGTGACCGGCAATGCCGAATCGGGCCGACTGCTTGAGCGCTTCGAGCGGGAAAACCTGTTCTTGTTGCCGATCGACACCAGTGACGCTGAGCCCTGGTACCGCTTCCACCGTCTGTTCGCGACCTTCCTGCATCGGCGCCTGGCGCGCCTGGGCGCGACGGAAATTGCCGGTATCCATACACGCGCAAGTCATTGGTTCGCGGGTCGCGATCTGCTGATCGAAGCGATGCGTCATGCCATGCTGGCGGATGACACTGCGTTCGCCGTCACCCTGGTCGATCGCACGGCGCGGCGCTTCGTGAATGGCGCGAATTTCGTCGAACTGCTGAAGTGGTGCGATGCGTTGCCGCCTGAAAGCCTGGCCGGTCAGCTCAATGTTCTGCTGTGCATGGCCTGGGCCCAGCTGTCCTGCGGGCGTATCGACGAGTTCGAACGCACAATGTCGACCATCGCCGCACATCCTGGCCGCGAGACCGCCAGCGCCGAAGCGGAATCCAGGCTGCTGCGCGCGTATTTCCTGATTTCCACCGATGACGGTGCTGCGGCCCTGGAGATACTCGAGCAGACACAGCAGGACGCCAGCGGACTGAATCCATTTCAGACCCTGATCGCCAGCAACATCACGAGCATTTGTCTGGTCTATGCCGGGCAGTTCGAGCGCGCACGGGAGGTTGCGCGGCTGCGCCGCCAGATCGACATCCGCGGCCGTCCCGATCGGCCCCGTCCATTGATCGATGTCGTCGACGGATTCAGTCATCTGATCGAAGGCAATATCGCGATCGCGAAAACGGCACTGACGGCCTTCATCAAGGACATCGAACCGCACACCGAATTTGCCTTCGACGCTGTTGGTCTGTTTTCCGGATATCTGCTCGAAGCTCTGTATCAGGAAAACGAAATCCAGGAGGCGCGCGATCTTCTCGATCAGCATATCGATGCCATCGACGCCGTCGGCAATCACAACGGGCTTCTCCACGCCTACCGCGTGCGCGCTCGCATTGAATTGCTGGGTGGCGAGGTCGTCGCGGCGGAGAAGACGCTGTCGCTGATTGAAGAATTCGGCTACCGCAGAAAGCTCGACCGCCTGATTGCCTGGTCACTTCACGAGCGGATCGAAATCGCACTGCACGTCAAGCAGCACGCGGCCGTTCCGGATCTGCTGGCACGCTTGCAGGAAATCGGGAAACGCTACGCGGATTGCGTGGACTGTGCCCGGGCAGAGATCGGCCTGGTTGCATTGCTGGCACGCGCGAATGCAGCCTGCGCGCTGGAAAGTGATGTGTCGGCCCGGGCCGCGATCGAAGCGGCATTGGTGGCGGCGCAACGAAATCGTCGGCAACTGTCGGTAACGCGCCTGGTCTTGATGCGTGCGCTTGTCCTTCATCGCAGCGGTCGCGTCGACGCCGCACTTGACGAAGCGCGCCAGGCGCTGGACGACGCTGCTGTAAAGTGCATGCGGCGCGTGCTACCGGATATCGGTGTGTCGGTACTGCCGATGGTCGATCGGCTGCTCGATGGCGAGCGGGACGTCGGGCGACGGACGCTGCTCGAATCGGCGCAGGCCGAGCTCGGGCGTCATGACGGGAACGAGCGGCGGCCGCCGGCATCGGCAGTCTTGCTGCCGACGGCGACGACCGAAATTCTCTCGGCGCGCGAGTCCGAGATACTTGTACTGTTGAGCCGTGCGCTGTCCGCGAAGACGATCGCGCGCTCGCTGGACCTGAGTGTTGGCACCGTCAAGTGGCACATGCGGAACGTCTACGGCAAGCTCGGTGCAAACTCGCGCGAAGAGGCATTGTCGAAAGCCCGGAGCCTGCACATCCTGCAGTGACGCGAGTTGGCGCGGGGCAGATCGGTGAATGCCGCCTCTCGCGTCCGCCGCCCCCTCGGAATCCCCTACTTCGCGGTAGGTGGAAGGACAAGTCCGGAAACCTAGAATTCCTCCTCATCGTGATGCCGGTGCGCATCACCCGAAAGATCCGTGCAGCGGACACAAGCCGAGGAGAGCACATGCGGCATCAGCAAGTCGGGAATCCGCGTCAGCGCTGCGGTGCGGTGGCCGCTGTTGTCGTCGCGCTCGGGCTGTCGGTGTGCGTCTGCGCGCGAGCCGATGATGCACAGGGGCCGCAGGAACAGTCGCCTGCGATCGCACAGGCCGGGCCGGCAACGCCGTCGGATTCGAACGTGGCGGCGCCGGCGCAGGCTCCGGATGCGTCGGCAGGGCAGGTGACCAACAGCTCTCGGGCAGAAATTCCCGAGGTCATCGTGACGGCAACCAAGCGCAAGCAATCGCTGCGCGACATTCCGGCCAGCATCACGTCGATTCCGGGCGAAGAGCTGGCACAGCGAAATGCACAGAACATGCAGGACATCGTCAAGCTGGTGCCTGGCGTGAACTACACACAGGATGCAGTGACGCCGGGGCATATCACGGTGCGCGGCATTTCGGCGGCCCCGAGCACCGGCTTCACGACCGGCGTGCTGTTCGGCGATGTCTCGTTCATCGACGAATACATCCCGGTTTCGGCACTCGACCCCAATCCCTTCGACTTGCAGAGCGTCGACGTGCTCAAGGGGCCGCAGGGTACCCTGTTCGGCGCATCCGCACTGAACGGCGCCATTCGCTACGTGCCGGAGCCGCCACATTTCGATCAGTGGCAGTTCAATTACTACGCCAGCTACAGCCGCTACGTGGACAGCGACTGGAAGCCGAACATTGGCGCGGTCGTCAATGTGCCGATCGGCGATACGCTGGCGCTGCGCTTCATGGGGTTCGATCGTCATGCGCCGGGATGGATCAACAATACCCGCACGGGCGTTGATGCCGCGAACAGGACCGATCAGGACGGCACGCGCGCCATCCTCGGCTGGCAACCGCAAGACGATATCGACGTCAAGCTCACCTACGCCTGGCAGAATACCCACGTCGCCGACACCGCCGTCGCCACCGACGCCAATCTCGACAACACGGTGAATCCGCGAGCAAGTCCGACGCATGTCGGCTACTCACTGGCCGATCTGAACGCCGGCTTCAATCTCGGGTTCGCGCGCCTCGTCTCCGACACGGCTTACGTTCACAAGCGCAGCTACCTCTATTCCGAGGAATCCAATCGTCTGGAGGGGTTGGCGCCCGACATCATTCCGGACGGCTCGATTCCCTTGATCGCGCTGGTCGTCAACGCACATTCGAACACGATCAGCCAGGAATTCCGGCTGGTGTCCCCGGACGACAAGGATTCCCCCTGGCGGTGGGTGGCCGGAGTCTTCGGCTCACGCCAGCATGCCGTGACATCCCTCGACACGCCCATCGGAGATGCATCCATTCCGTTCGGTGATCTCCTGCCGCTGATCCAGCAGTTCTTCCCGCAGATCACGGGCGGGGAGGCGCAGGGTGGCATCGTCAACGGCGAGCATTCGGCGGTAGACGCCGAGGTGCGGGAGCTGGCGCTGTTCGCAGACGTCACACGGCGCTTGTGGAAGGAAGTCGAGCTGTCGCTGGGTGGCCGTCTCTACAACACGAAGTCCTCGGGCAACGGCGTCGCATACGGACCGCTGGTGATCGCCAGCGTCGCGGAAAACCAGCAAGTGGTCGAGAAGCGATCCGGTGCTGTCGGCGAAACCGGATTCAATCCCAAAGTCTCGCTGAGCTGGCACGTCACCCCGGAATTCATGGCCTATGTCGCGGCGTCGAAGGGTTTCCGGGTCGGCGGGCTCCAGACCGGCTCGACTTTGCCGGGAGAGGCAGCACCGCCGCCCGTTTTCAAGTCTGACTCGATCTGGAACTATGAAAGCGGCGTCCGTACCGAATGGTTCCATCGCACTCTGCGCTTCGATGTCACCGGGTTCTACGAACGCTGGAGCGATCCGCAGTACCAGGAGTTCGACAACCTGGGACTCAATTCCTTCATGACCAATGTCGGCGGCGTGAAGAGCGTCGGTGCCGAGGCGGCGCTGCAAGTGTTGCTGCCGGTGCGCGGCCTGATGTTCAGCGTGTCCGGCAGCTACGCCGATACCGTGACGACCAAGCCGTTCGACAACCCGGATGGCAGCACCGCACCGGCCGGCACACCATGGCCGTTCGCGCCGCACTGGCAGACCGCGACCACGCTGGCGTACACACGCGACATCGGCGACTGGAGCGTCTACGGTGCGGCGACGCATACCTACCTCGGCAAGGCCGTCAACAATCTCCAGCAGCAGTTGCCGATTTTCGGATACCAGCAGTGGGACGCGAACGTCAGTCTCGACAGCAAGTCCTGGCGCTGGATGCCGGAACTGACGCTGACCGTCAGCAACCTGCTCGATGAACGCGGCCTCGTGAACCACAACGTTTCGGCTGGCGCCAATCCTTTTGACGACTTGACCTTCATTCAGCCCCGCCAGATCAGCCTGCGACTGAGTGGCCATTTCTAGGCCGTACGCGAACGTTGCCGCGATGCCTTGCTGGCCGCACCTGGAAATCGAGTCACGTCATGGGCACCTTCCTGAAGATCACAGCCGCTATCCTGGTTGGCGTGCTTGCCCTCGTCGTGAGCCTCTGGCTTTGGCTGAAGTTGCCAGCGGCGCCCGACGTCGCGGCTGCCAAGCCGCTGCCGGTCGGGTTCATCTGGGGGGTATCGTCGTCCGCCGTGCAGAGCGAAGGCGGCTCCGTCGATTCGGCTGTTCTGCGCCTGAACAGGAAAGCCGTCTCAGCTGCCGAAAACCCCGAGGACCCGCTCGGTCATTCCGTCGATTTTCGCCATCGATATCGCGATGACATCGCACTCGCGCACGATCTGGGCGTCAACACCTTTCGCCTGGGAGTCAGCTGGGCGCGTGTTGAACCAAGGAAAGGTCAGATCGACACGCGGGAACTTGCGTACTACGACGATGTGATTCGCGCCCTCAAAGACGCCGGGATTCGCCCGCTGATCACGCTGGAGCACTTCGATCAGCCGGGATGGATCGCGGATCAGGGCGGCTGGGGCAATCCGCGGACCGTCGACGACTTTCTTGCTTATGTCCAACTGATCGTCGAGCGTTACGACCCCGATGTCCGATGGTGGTTGAGCTTCAACGAAACCTCGTTGTACATGATTGCCGCCGCCGCCCGTGCCGGCCACGGTCTCGGCGGTGCCGCGAAAATCCGCCACAACCTGATCGACGCGCACCGCCGCAGTTACGAACTGATTCACAGCCTGCAGCCGGATGCCATGGTGTCGTCGAATATCGCCTGGGCGGGCGACACCTTCGCGAGCCGGCTCGTCGAAAAGCTTCTGGACTGGGCGTTCCTCGATCAGATCGCGGACCGCATCGACTATATCGGGCTCGACTACTACACCTCGGACATCAGCGGTCTGGCCGGCAAGGACTGGGACTGGCGCCAGGAGCCGGCCGGGCTCTATCGCGCACTGCACGAGCTGTCTCGACACTATCCGCGTTTGCCACTGCTGGTCACGGAGAACGGCATGGCGACCGACAACGCTGCGCCGCGTCGTGACGGCGTGCGACGCGAGGATGCCCTGCGCGACAGCGTGTACTGGGTGCAGCGCGCGCGCGCCGACGGCATCGACGTCGTCGGTTACATGGTGTGGTCGTTGACCGACAACTTCGAATGGGGCAGCTATTCACCGCGCTTCGGCCTGTACACCGTCAACGTACTGACCGATCCGGCGCTGACCCGCATTCCGACGGCAGCGGTACCTGTCTACCGCCAGATCATCGCGAATGCCGGTGTCGCGCCGGCCTACCGACCGGTCGTAGACCCCTGAGCGCAGGGGCACCGAGCACGCGTCGGGATCGCCCACCAGACAATCAACTGAGGGATAGACATGCAAATCGCTTCCGGAAGTTCCTCGCTCGGAGAGCCCAAGGCCGCCTCCTCGGCGCCCGGCCTGCGTCCGTTCGTGTTCGCCCTTTTCTTCGTTTTCGGCGGCATTACCAGCTTGAATGACGTTCTCATTCCAAAGCTTAAAAGTCTGTTTTCTCTCAACTACGCAGAAGCAATGCTGGTGCAGTTTGCCTTCTTCCTCGCTTACTTTCTTGTTTCCGCGCCAGCTGGTGCGCTCATTCAAAGGATCGGGTACCTGCGCGCCGCCGTTCTGGGTCTGATGACGATGACGCTCGGGTGCCTGCTGTTCATTCCAGCCTGCGCCTATGGGCTCTACGCCGCGTTCCTCGTTGCGCTGTTCGTGCTGGCGTCGGGAATCACCATCGTGCAGGTCGTCGTCAATCCGCTGATCTGTGTGCTTGGCGCCCCTGAAACCGCGCATAGTCGGCTCAACTTCGCGCAGGCGTTCAATTCGCTGGGCACTACGCTGTTTCCATACCTTGGCGCCTTGTTGATCCTCCGTCCGCTCGCCGACGGCGCGCCGGCAGCGAGTGCTGCGGAGGGTGCGTTCAACCCTGCAGAGGCCGCGATGATGTCGCATACCTACCTCGCGCTGGCGCTGTTCCTGCTGCTGGTGGCTGCAGTCGTGTGGCTGCAAAGAAACCGCCTGACGGAAAATCACGAGTCCGGCTCGGGGCTGTCCGGCGCACTGACCCTGCTGCGCCGACCACGCCTGGCATTGGGTGCCCTCGGCATCTTCGTCTATGTCGGTGCCGAAGTGGCGATCGGCAGCATGCTGGTCAGCTATCTGATGCAGGCCGACACCATGGCGCTGACAGCCGAAACTGCCGGCAAGCGCGTCGCGCTGTACTGGGGCGGCGCGCTGTTCGGCCGATTTGCAGGAGCAGAACTGTTACGCCGCTTCAGTCCGCCGCAAGTGCTCACCGTTGCGGCGCTGGGTGCGATGGGCCTGCTGCTGCTCTCGGGGTTCGGCACGGGTGCGTTGTCGGGTGCGGCCTTGATCTCGGTCGGTCTCTTCAACTCCGTGATGTTTCCGACGATCTTCTCGCTGGCTTCCGAGGGGCTCGGGGATCGCGCGCCCGGCGGTTCCGGACTGATCTGCATGGCGATCGTCGGCGGTGCCATCGTGCCGGTCATCGCCGGCGCCGTAGCGGATGTCTCGACACTTCGTGCGGCGCTCCTGGTGCCGTTCCTGTGCTATGGCGGGATCGCAGCGTATGGGCGCTTCTGCAATGTGCGCCCGGTCGGCGCGGATTAACGCCGCAGACCGTAGCGCGCAGTCAGACCCGCAAGGTCTGGAGGGGCACGTTCCACGGCACCCTACCGCGGCGGTAGGTCCGGGCCAGGCGGTCTGCCGGTAACTTGAAGGCAAGTCCAGCCACATGCCGTGTCCTAAAAATTTCGATGATACCCAGAGCGTTGTTCCAGCCCGAGCACGAGGAGTTCCGTCGCAACGTGCGGCGTTTCATGCAGGAGGAAGTCGTTCCGAAACACGACACCTGGGAGGCACAGAACCAGGTCGATCGTGCCATCTGGAAGCGCGCCGGGGAGCTCGGCCTGCTCTGCATCACGATGCCGGAGGAATACGGTGGTGGCGGTGCCGACCGGCTTTACAGCGCCGTGTTGATCGAGGAGCAGTCGCGGGCGGGCGCGAGCGGCCTCGGTTTTTCGCTGCACACCGATATCGTCTCCAACTATCTCAACAACTTCGGCAGCCACGAGCAGAAGCTCGAATGGCTGCCGAGAATGGCGACCGGGGAAATCGTGACGGCGATCGCAATGAGCGAGCCCGCGGTCGGCACGGATCTTCAGAACATCAAGACACGCGCGCTCGACATGGGCGACCACTACCTGGTCAACGGCTCCAAGACTTTCATCACCAACGGCTATCTCGCCGACATGGCGATCGTCGCAGTAAAAACCGATCCACCGGAGGCTGACAAAGGCGCACACAGCATCTCTCTGCTGATCGTCGAAGCGAACCGCAAGGGCTTCAGCAAGGGGGCTCCGCTGAAGAAGATCGGCATGAAGGCGCAGGACACCTGCGAGCTGTTCTTCGAGAACGTCGAGGTGCCGAAGGCGAACCTGCTTGGCGCCGCCGGCAAGGGGTTCGTCGCGCTGATGAAGGAATTGCCCTGGGAAAGGATGATCATCTCGATTGGCTCGATCGCCGGAGCAGAGGCTGCGCTCGAGAACACGATGGACTACACGCGAAGCCGAAAGGTGATGGGGCAGTCGGTCGCCAGTTTCCAGAACTCCCGGTTTCGCCTTGCCGAGATGAACACGGAGATCGGCCTCGGCCGTGTATACGTCGATCGCTGCCTGGAGCTGTTGCTCAAGGGGCAGCTGAGCCCTGAAGACGCCGCAGCAGCGAAGTACTGGTGCTCCGATCTGTACTGTCGCGTCGTCGACCAGTGTCTGCAGCTGCATGGTGGCTACGGCTACATGCTCGAGTACCCCATCGCGCGCGCGTACGTCGACTGCCGGCCGACGCGCATCTTTGGCGGATCGAATGAAGTGATGAAGGAACTCATCGCGCGTTCGATGTCGATCTGAGCCTGACATTCGAGAACACGGAAATACTCATATGAGCGAACAACTTCGATTCGACGGCAAAGTCGTCATCATCACCGGCGCCGGCAACGGCCTCGGCCGCCAGCACGCCCTGATGTTCGCTGCGCGAGGCGCCAGGGTTGTCGTCAATGATCTCGGTGGCGGCGCCCATGGCGGTGGCAAATCCTCCGCGTCCGCCGACGCAGTCGTGGAGGAAATCAGGCGTTCAGGTGGCGAAGCGGTCGCCAATCACGATTCCGTCGAAGACGGGCCCAGTATCGTGCAGACCGCCATCGACGCATTCGGGACCGTCGACATCGTCGTCAACAACGCGGGCATCCTTCGCGACGTCAGTTTCCAGAAGATGAGCCGGGACGACTGGGACCTGATCATGAAAGTGCACGTCAACGGTGCGTTCTCGGTGACCCATGCCGCCTGGCCGTACCTGCGCGACAAGGGTTACGGCCGCATCATCTTCACGACCTCCGGTGCCGGCATTTACGGAAACTTCGGTCAGGCCAACTATTCGGCAGCCAAATTGGCACTGCTGGGATTGGCCAACACCCTGACGCTGGAAGGCCGCAATCGAAACATCCTGGTCAACACCATCGCGCCGATCGCGGCCTCGCGGCTCACTGAGACAGTGATGCCGGCAGAGCTGTTGGCCGTTCTCAAACCCGACTACATCAGTCCGCTGGTCGGCTGGCTTTGCCACGAGCAGTGCACGGAGACCGGCGGACTCTTCGAGGTGGGTGCCGGCTACATGGCCAAGCTGCGCTGGGAGAGAACCCGTGGGCACACCTTTGGCCAGGGGCTCAAGTGGGACGTCGAGCAGGTGGCGGCGAAGTGGCCCAAGGTCATCGACTTCGACGATGCCGAACACCCGCAGTCCGTCAACGACACGGTCTCCGCGATCATGACGGCGCTCAATGCCAGGAGCTACGGTGGCAACGAGTTTCTCGATCTGGACGTGGCTTACGCCGCCGAGAACACGCTGGAGTCGGCTTACGACGAAAACGATCTGGCGCTGTATGCGCTCGGCGTCGGCGCAGCGCGAAACCCGGTTGACGGCGACGAACTGAAATACGTCTATGAACTTGACGAGCAGTTCGCGGCCTTGCCCACCTACGCCGTGATGCCGCCGTCGAACGTGATGCTGGCGATGAGCAAGGACGGCAAGTTGCCGCTGCCTGGTCTGAATTTCGGCTTCGACCGGTTGCTGCATGGCGAGCAGTACACGGAGATCAGGCGGCCGCTGCCGCGTCGTGGTCGCTTCAAGCACACGTTCAGACTCAAGGCTGCCTACGACAAGAATCCGCACGCCGTTGTGGTGACTTCGATCACGACAACCGATGAGAGCGGCCAGGAGATCGCGTACAACGAGTCCACTTCGTTCGTGCGCGGTGCCGGCGGCTGGGGTGGCGATCGCGGCCCGAGCGGCGATATCAACCAGCCGCCGCCGCGTGATCCGGATTTCGTGATCGAAGAAAAAACGCTGCCGAACCAGACCCTGTTCTACCGACTTTGCGGCGATTGGAACCCGCTGCATGCCGATCCGGCATTTGCCAAGGCCTTCGGCTACGACCGGCCGATCCTTCACGGACTATGCACCTACGGCATCCTCGGCCGGCAAGTGGTCAAGGCCTTCTGTGGCAACGACCCGCGCAAGTTCAAGAGCATCAAGGTGCGCTTCGCCGAGACCGTCTTTCCGGGCGAGACGCTTGAGACGCGCATGTGGAAGGAGTCCGAGCTGCGCATCGTCTGCGAAGTGCGTGTCAAGGAGCGGGACAAGGTGGTGATCCGTAACGCTGCTGTCGAGCTGTTCGAACAGATCCCTCTGCCGGCCACGAGCGGCGCAGCGACCGGCGAAAGCGCGACGCCCACGAAAGGACCGATCGCGGCGGACATCTTCGCCGCGATCGGTCGATACCTCGCAACCAGCAAAGGTCTCGGCGATCAGCTCAAGACGGTCTTCCAATTCAAGCTGAAATCGCCGGAGAGCGCCTGGACGCTCGACATGAAATCCGGCGACGGCCTCGTCGTGTCCGGCATCAAGGGTAGCGCTGACGTGACGCTGGAGCTCAATGAAAACGACTTCGTCGCGATGTCCACCGGACGTGCCGACCCCAACAAGCTGTACTTCGGCGGCAAGATGAAAGTGAGCGGCAATGTCATGGCCTCCCAGAAGCTCGGCTTTCTGCAGAAGCTCGAAGCCGGGCTGATCGACGAAGTGGTGCAGGCCCGGCTGGGGCAGGGCGGCGCGCCCGCGCAGGCCATCGACGTGCCATCGGAAGCTCCGAAGCCTGGCCGTGCAGGCGAAATCTTCGATGCACTGCGCAAGCGCCTGAGCCGCGATCCGCAAGCGGCCGACGGCCTCCAGGGGCAGGCCCTCAGATTCGAGTTGCAAGCGCCAGCGGCCAGCTGGTTCGTGGATTTCTCCGGCAAGACGCCGATGATCGAACCAGGTTCCTGCAATGCAGCGCAGGCGGTTTTCGGCATCGCCGACGACGATCTGGTCGCGTTGGCCACCGGTCAGGCCGGCATTCGTGATCTCTACCAGCGCGGCCGTTTGCGCGTCGATGGTGATGTGCGACTTGCGTATCAGCTGACGATGTTCGACAGGCTGATCTGAGCGACCCGCGCCATTGTCCAGCCGTTTCACCAACCGAAGATCGAGGAACCCGAAATGAAACGTCGCGTCAATGTCATTGGTGTCGGCATGACCAAGTTCGCCAAGCCCGGCGCCAGCCCGGAATACCACGAGATGGCGAAGGAAGCCGGGAGCAAGGCTCTCGGCGATGCCGGCGTCGCCTACAAGGATGTGCAGCAGGCCTACGTCGGCTACGTCTACGGCGATTCGACCTGCGGACAGCGGGCGGTATACGAGCTCGGGCTGACGGGAATTCCCGTGGTCAACGTCAACAACAATTGCTCGACCGGCTCCACGGCGCTGTGGCTGGCGCGTCAGGCGATCGAGAGCGGTGCGGCGGAGTGCGTGCTGGCACTCGGCTTCGAGAAAATGTCGCGCGGCGCACTGGGCAACAAGTATGACGATCGCGAGACGCCAATGAGCCGTCATGTGCAGGTGATGCTCGACGTGCAGGGCATGAACAGCGCACCGCCGGCGGCGCAGATGTTTGGTGGCGCCGGTCGCGAATATCGCTTCCAGCACGGCACCAGAAAGGAAACCTTCGGCAAGATTGCCGAAAAGGCTCGCGATCACGCCAGCCGCAATCCTTACGCCCTGTTCAACCAGAGACTGAGCCTGGACGAAATCATGGCGTCCGAAGAAGTTTTCGATCCACTGACCCGCTTTCAGTGCTGTCCGCCGACTTGCGGCGCCGGCGCCGCGATCCTGTGTTCTGACGAATTCGCGAAGAAGCAGGGAATTTCAAAGCCCGTCTACATTGCCGCTCAGGCAATGACCACCGACTACGCCAGCAGCTTCGACGAGCAGAGCATGATCAAGATGGTCGGCTTCGACATGACACGCGAAGCATCGCGGCAGGTCTATGAAGCCAGCGGCATCGGGCCCGAAAATGTCAGCGTTGTCGAATTGCACGACTGCTTCACCGCCAACGAACTGCTGACCTACGAGGGACTGGGGCTCTGTCCGGAAGGTGGCGCCGAGAAATTCATTTGGGATGGCGACAACACTTACGGCGGCAAGGTCGTGACCAACCCCTCGGGCGGCCTGCTGTCCAAAGGACACCCCCTCGGAGCGACCGGGCTTGCGCAATGTACCGAGCTCGTCTGGCAGTTGCGTGGTGTAGCCGAGCACCGCCAGGTGGAAGGTGCGAATGTCGCCCTTCAGCACAATCTCGGATTGGGCGGCGCTTGCGTGGTGACGATGTACCGCCGCGATTGACGGTTCTGCATCGCAGCGACGCCAAAAAGTTTCGGGCGTCAACCCCTCCCTTTTCGGGCAGGGCAGTCGGTCGAAGCAGACAGAGAGAATGCAGATCATGCCGGATGCCAGACCGCGGGGATCCGGGCGGGTTGCGTTTCGTGGCTTCAACAGCAATCAGGAGTAATTTGGAATGGGAAAGTTGCAAGGCAAGGTTGCGCTCATCACGGGATCAGGCCGCGGCATCGGCCGTGAGGTTGCGCTGAAGCTGGCATCGGAGGGTGCCGTCGTGGTCGTCAACGATCTCGATGCCGGCCCTGCTGAGGAAACCGTCGACGCGATCCGGGCGCTCGGGAGCAAGGCGGTCGCCTGTGTCGGCAGCGTTACCGAAGCGGATTTCGGAGAACGCTTCACGCAGTGCGCCCTCGATCAATTCGGCGGGATCGACATCATCGTCAACAACGCGGGCTATACCTGGGACAACGTTGTGCAGAAGATGAGCGACGAGCAGTGGTACGCGATGATCGACGTGCATCTGACGGCACCGTTTCGCGTGCTTCGCGCCGCCGCCGGATTCATCCGCGAAGCGTCGAAGAAGGAAGCCGAAGCCGGCATCGAGAATTTCCGCAAAGTCGTCAACATCTCCTCGATCGCCGGCACCAGCGGCAACGCGGGGCAGATCAATTATTCCACCGCGAAGGCCGGTGTGCTCGGCATGACCAAGACCATGGCCAAGGAATGGGGGCGCTTCAAGGTCAACGTCAACGCGGTTGCCTTCGGCCTCATCAAGACCCGCCTGACGGAGGCGCCGGCCGGTTCGGGAGCGATGGTCGACATCGAGGGGCGCAAAATCAAGGTCGGGGTCAATCCCGATTTCCTGAAGGCGGCGGAATCACAGATTCCACTGGGTCGCGCCGGCACGCCGCAGGAAGCTGCGGCCGCGGTTGCATTGTTCTGTTTCCCGGAATCGAACTACATCAGCGGCGAGACGCTGCTCTGTGCCGGCGGCATCCGCTAGCTTGCCGCACGATCGCACGTCGCGCAGCTGTTGCCTTGCTTGCAATCGACGTCGCAATCATTGATGTGCGCGGCGGCGCGCCGTCAGTCACTCGACATCGTCCGACGGGCACCCTTACACCGATCGCTTTGCAAGGACTGTTCCGCACGACGGGATGACGTGCAGGGAAGTCGTGCGGCGAGCGTGGCCGACGCGGTGTCCTGAATTGCGAGCGTCGCCGCTCGGCGTGCCCATAACTAGATTGCGGCTGCAATTTTCCAGGAGGAGAGGGATGAGATTCTTGCCAGTGCGGTTTCTGCTGATCGCGCTTGTCTGCTTTGCCGGCGGTGGTGTGACTGTGCAAGCTGCTGCTGATGCCTCGCAGTCCGATGCGCTGGATGGCTGGTATGCCGGCCCGATGGCTTCTTACGTCGTCGCCGATGATCACTGGCACGCGAACAATGGGCCGGGTGCTGTGCTGTTTGCCGGCTATCGCGCCGGCATGCTGGCCGCCGAAGTGCAGGCTTCGCTGGCCGTGCTCGGCGCTTCGACCGGAAACCGCAGTACAGTCGCCGGCGGCATCGGCGCCAACCTTCTGGTCTTGCCGTTCGATTTTGCACCGAATTTCTACGCGATCGGCGGTGTCGGCATGCTGCATGCCGACGACTACGCGCGCGCAGTCGCCGATCCCAACGGACCACTGCTACCGCCCGGCGCCAGCGTCGCGAACGATGTCTTCAATGCGATGTATGCGCAAGGTGGGTTTGGTCAGTTGTTCGGCTTCAATGTCGCCGGCCACCGCTTCGCGATTCGCGCCGAAGTCCTTGCGCGGTATAGCGAGCATCATCGTCCCGATGATTTTGGTGCCGGCAACACGCTTCGATTCACCGACTATGTTGCAAATCTCGGCGTACAGATTCCGCTCGGTGCAGCGGCGCCGGAACCGGCGCCCGTGGCGCCGCCGCCAGTGGTCGTGCCCGTTGCCTCGCCGGTCGACAGCGATGGTGATGGTGTTGCCGATCCGCAGGACCAGTGCCCGAAGACGCCGGCGACCGCACAGGTCGATGCGAGTGGTTGCCCGCTGCCGCCGCCGTGCAAGCCGCCCGAGGCCGGGCAGCGTGTCGATCTGTCGGGTTGCGGTGTCGGCGACAGCGTGCTGTTGCGCGGCGTGAACTTCGAGGACAACAGCGCACGACTGACGGTGAACGCAAAAATGATCCTCGACGGCGTCGCCGATGCGCTCGGCAAGTCGCCGGATCTGCAGGTCGAGATTGACGGGCACACGGACTCGCGTGGCAGCGATGCCTACAACCAGGCTCTGTCCGAGCAACGCGCCGACGCAGTGATGCAGTATCTGGTTGAACGCGGCGTGGCGGGTGAACGCATGACGACCCGCGGGTTTGGCGAAATCGAACCGATCGCCGACAACCACGACGAGGCAGGCCGCGAGCTGAATCGGCGGGTGGAGTTGAAGATCGTCGGCAGCGGTGCCTCCGCGACGGCCGGCACCGGTCCTGCGTCCGACGATGCGCCGGCGTCCGAGCCCGACGCTGCGATGGCCACGCTTCCGGTTCCGCCTGCGCCGGCGTCGGATGGCAAATCCGTTCCGGGTCCCAAGGCAACGGCTCCGGGCACCTCGGGCCAGCCGTGATCGTCGACATCCCGTCCGTCCGTTGCCGGGGTCGGCTTCACGGGCAAGGCGCATTCAGACACGGAACTCGTCGTCCCGAGCGGCTTTTCGATCAGCCGACAACGCGACACGGGTAGCGATCGAGACACGAACTCGAAGGAGTGGCAATGAGCAATCAACTGATGATGGACTCCGGTCCCGGCAAGCTGAGATTCGTCATTCTCGGCGTGATCGGTCTGGTGTTCGCCGCGGCGATCACCTTCATGATGCGGCCGGGTACGGCGGCGACGTCCGCAGACGCGCATACCTTGCCCGCGGAGTCCGGTACGGATGCCCTCGTTTCCGAGGCGAGCGCACCGGCGGACCAGGCGCCTGTCAGCCAGCAACCAGCAGTGGCACTCGTGGCGCATGCAGACGCGCCGGCCACGCCGCCGCCGGCAGGTGCCAGCCGGACGGACACAGCGGTGATGCCCTCCGTCGAGGCATCATCGGTCGATACAGCAGTGGACGCATCGACATCGGCGACCAGTGTTGCGGTGCAGTCCGACAACGGATTCGCGACGCGTGCTTTCGCGAACACTGACGATGCATCTGTCGCGCCGCAGGTCGCATCGACTGCCGAGCCGACAGCCAGCGCCATCGTCGACGAGCCGTTCTCGACCGATGCCGCGACGCGGGATGCGGATGCTGGTCGTGTGGCACCACCCCCCTCGCCGAAGCACTCACAGCCGCGCTCTGCGGTGCGCGAACCACCGCCGGCGGCGATCGACGCACTGCAGCCGTGGTGGCAGTCACCCGCCGCCCGCGGTTTCAGCGTCCAGTATGTCGGTCAGGCAAGCCATGCCGATGCCATGGTGATTCGTTTCTCGAAGAGCCTTGCCGACGCAGGCGCCGCTGCGCAGCACATTCGCGTTCTCGACGAGAAAGGCGTGAGCGCGAATGGCCTCTGGTCCGTCGGTCGCAATCCCTATGTTCTGGTTTACCAGGGCGTGACGCCGGGACGCTACACGGTACATATTGATCCGGCGCTGAGCAGCGAGGGTGGCAAGCCCCTCGGTGTCGCATTGCAGGGACCGGTCTACATCCAGTAGCTGCCCCTTTCCCGGCAAACCCTGCAGATGACGGATGAGGTCGCCTGTCGCATCCGCGACCTGGACGCGCCACACGCACGATGATCGGCTGACGGGGTCGGCCGAGGGCGTCGCTGTGTGCCCTGGAAAGACGATGCAGGACCCGAGCGGGTCTGCACGACCCGAACGTCACCAGATGGATTCGCCGTCGTGACGGTTGCTGCCGCAGCCGCGAGTCTGCCCACGCCACGGCGCCGCTAGAAGCTGCCGCTCAGTCGAAGGGTGTAGGTTCTCGGTCGGATGTAGGTCACGTCCTCGTAGAGAGGGACGGTGCCTTCTAGATTGCCGACGAAACGATTCGTGACGCCACGCTTGTCGGCAAGGTTGTTGACGACGAAGCCAATGTCCGGGAGCCAGCGCAGGGCCGGATTCTCGAGGCCGATCTGCAGATCGGCCTGTGCGAAGTCGAAGATGTTCTGCGACAGCTTTTCGCTGAGATCGGTGGTCGCCTTGGCAAGATAGGTATAGGTCAGACTCGTGTCGAGAGACCAGTTCCCGATCGATGCCATGTGTCCCAGCGTCATCGCATATTGCTGGTTCGGTGCGAAAGGCCACCGACGGCCGGAGGCCACGTCGCTGCCGTCGGACGCGGTGAACGGCGACGTCGTGACGGTCCGGCTCCAGGAACCCGCGAAGTTGAACAGGAATCCGTACGGCAGCAGCGTCTGCAGCGCCGCCTCGATCCCCTTGCTTGCGACCCCGCCGGCGTTGTCGACGTAGATCGTCAGTCCGTCTGCACCGTTCTGGAAGACCTGAGGGTTCTTCCAGTCCAGGTAATAGGCCGTGACGTCGAAATGCATGGCGCCGCCGAACCAGTTCGTTCGGACACCGGTTTCGTAGTTCCAGATCGAGTCAGACTTGAACGCCTTGGGCGGCTGTTGGCCGCCGGGAAGGACCTTGGCGCCCGGCTGCAGGCCGCCGACGCGAAAGCCCTTCGAAACGGCGGCGTAGGTGGTGACGATCTTGTTCGGATGCCACAGCAGCGAAAGCTTGGGATTGAAACCCTGCTGCTTTATGTCAGCGGTGTAGCTCGATTGAAGCTGCTGACTCGCTGCCGCGGTGAGCGCGCCGTCGCTCAGTTTCGTGCCACCGGAGCGGGTCTGGAACAGGCGTCCGCCCATCGTCAGCTCCCAGTTCTCACCGAGTTCGCGCGTCACTTCACCGAACAACGCCAGCTCCTCGATACGGACGTTAGACGCTCCACCAGCCAGATTGATCTGACCCTGCTCGTCGATGATGCCGCTTGCGCCAGGGAGGATCGAGTCAAGGAGGCCGCCCAGCACAGGCGGCAGGTCGTTGAGGCCACCGGGCAGGGCCGCCGAAAGCGGGATGGCGGTTTCCACATCGATCTTCTGCCGCCAGCCGAACGCGCCACCCAGCCATCGCCACGGCGAGTCCGGATTCGGCGGAGAGACGAGGCGCAACTCCTGGCTGTACGTGTCGGAGTGTCCGGCGGAGATCTGTGCCAGTTGCAGCGGGGTCTGACCGTTGCCCGGCAGGCGGGACGATGCGTCGAAGAACGAGTCGCTGTGCTTGCCGACATACGCCGAATCCGACACCAGATCGGCCCAGTTCAGGTGCCATTTGATGGCCAGATCGGCGAGTCGATAGTCGTTTTTCTGGGGACTGTGCCGCGGCCGGTTGTCGGTATTCAGTTCGCCGGCGTCGTTGTCGGCGACGCTGGTGTCTGCGTTGTCGGTCGCCTGATAGGCGTACGTCAGCGTCGTCTCCAAATTTTCGTCCGGGTTCCAGGCCGCGATCGCGCGAATGCCCTTCTGATCGACACGATTGACGTCTCGTCCGAGTTGACCATTGTCGATGTAGCCTGGCGAGTGCCGCTTGAATCCCATGATGCGCACTGCAGCGCGGTCGTCATCGAGGATCGGAGCGTTGACCACGGCGCCGTAGATGGGCGCCGTGTCTCCGTGGTCGACGCGCGTGTACTGCAGAAAGTACCGGGCTTCCCATTCGTCCATTTTCGGTGGCTCGGGGACGTAACGCACCGCTCCGTTGAGCGCACCGGCACCGAACAGCGTGCCTTGCGGTCCCTTCAGGATTTCAACCGACTTGATGTCGAAGGGATTGGGATCCAGAACGACCAATGGCAGATAGAAATCATTGAACGACACGTCGCCGAACAGCACGCCGGTTGTCGAATTCGTCGCCGCCGGTGCGGCGATGCCGCGGATGGTGACGCGGGTGCCGCTGTCGCCGGGTGTCGTGGTCGAGAGGCCGGGTACCAGTCTGGCAATGTCCTCGATGCCCTGTGCGTTGCTTTTTTCAAGGTCTTCCCCCGAGAGCGCCGTAATGCTGGCCGGGATATCCCTCAAAGCCTGTTCACGCTTGGTGGCAGTCACGATGATCTCCGCGATCTGTTCATGCGGCTTCGACGCCGCGACCGGAGGGGCGGTCGCGACATCTCCCGTCACGGGAATCGTAGGCAGGGAGTCGCTCGATACGTCGCGCGCTGGGGGTGGCGGCGCATCGGTACCCTGCGGATCCGAGGGCGGGTTTTCCCGCGCCTGCGAAGGCGCGGTTCCGGGTTCGGGATGCGTATCCTGCGCCAGCAACGGCGCCGAATTCCCAAAGTACAGTGCCGTTGCCAGAGGCAGGAAAAAGGGTAGCCCCCTTGAGCGTGTCCGATCGTGTTTCCTCACCTGCTGCTCCTCACCGTAATAGTTATTCGACGACGCCACTGTCGGCTATGGGGTCGACGACGGGCGACGATCTTCTGCCGTTTTCGGCAATCTCGGTGCAAGGCTAGGAATGTGTAAGGAGACTGTCCCCTACCGTGAGGGTCGGGTCCGGGAAGGGAATTGCCGATTGAAGGGGAGCAGCGCCCGCGCGGAAAGGCCGGCGACGCTTGCGTCACCGCGCGCTTTCGGTTGCCGATGTTGTCGCGATCGGCTACGGCATCGCGGGCAATTCGAAGCCGCGCACGAGGTAGTCCTCTTCCGCCTTCATTGCCTGCTGCGAGATCTTCGCGTCGGGAACGATGAGCTCGAAGGCGTGGAAGCCGCCGGGATAGACGTGAAGTTCGGTCGGGACGCCAGCCGCTTTGAGCTTCTGCGCAAAGCGCTCGTCCTCGACTGAAAACAGATCGATCGAGCCGACCGAGATGAAAGTCGGCGGCAGGCCGGAAAGATCTTTCACGCGCATCGGCACGGCGTCGTCGGGAATGTCCGCCCCGCCGGGCGGCATGCCGAGCAGTGCCGTCCAGCCCTTTCGATTGTCCTCACGCGTCCACACCAGGTGCCCAAGAGAGGCGCCTGGCTCGAAGCTCGAGCCGGTGCGGTCGTCCAGCATCGGACACATCAGCATCTGGAACAGGATCGGGATGTCGCCGTGATCGCGATCGAAGATGCTGAGCGCCGCTGCGTGACCGCCACCCGCGCTGACGCCCATGATCGCGATGCGCGCCGGGTCCACGCCCATTTCCGCAGCGTGGTCGTGGAACCATTTGAGTGCGGCGTAGTTGTCGTGCAGCGAGCCCGGATAGTGGGTGCCCGGCGCCAAACGATAGTCCACCGACACCGCGGTAAACCCGTATTTGCCGACCCACTTGCCAAGGTAGGACATGCTCAGCTCCGGCGAGCCGTACATGTAGCCGCCGCCATGCATGTCGAGCATTCCGGGTCGTCCAGCGGCTGGATGCCCGGGATCGACGATGATGATGCGCACCGACGGATCGCCCGCCATGCCGGGAATGAATTTCTCCGTGTAACGAACGTCCGATGCCTGCGCCTGAAGCTCGGCGAACGTCGGCGTCGGTTTGCTCATGGACCACATTGCGCGCGGAATGCCGAGCAGCAGCTGCGGGTCCGTCTGCCGAAACGTGTCGGTGGACATGGCATAGCCCACGAGTGCCACGAGCGTGACGACGACGCTGCCGAACAGCCACATCAGGATCCGTCTGAATGTTCGCACTATCCGGCCTCCACGCTGGATTATCTCGTGAGACACGACGAAGCCGTGCCGCACAAGTCTGGTCAATACCCCACGTATAGACGATTGCCGGCGCTGGCAAACCTGTCGTTTTGTAGGGGTGCACGCAGCGCCTGGCCGGCGCTGCGTGCACAATCTCCGGTTTCGGAACCTCGAAATTGCCATTGAAGCGGGCGATGAAGTGCAGGTGGCATCCGTAGCGAGATCCCGCCTGACGCGCAAAGCAAGGACTTGCCTGTCGAGCAGATTGGTCGCCGTGAAATCGATCCGGGGGTTCAAACTGCGCGCGACAGAACGCCCCCATCTTTCGGAGGGTGGAAAGCCGGTGCTCCAATGCTAACGTTCGGGAAAGCCAGAAACGGACTGCCAGGTGGCCTATGGCAACGGTCGCATCCAGTCAGATCGGCGGAGAACGTCATGAATGCTCGCGCAGGATCAGGCGCAAAGGTTGCGAGGAGATTGTCGCGCACGCTGCTACGGATAGCGCTGGTCGTCGCGCTGTTACTTGTACTGGCAATCGCGGTCGGAGCGACCTTCCTCTGGACCCGGATTCAAACAACTCTGGAGCCTACCGGTTACAAGCCGCAACGTGCTCTGCTGTCGTATGCCGCCGAACCTGATCCGGTGATCAAACCGGCTGCCATTGCCTCCCAATTCTCCTGGAATCAGATCGCGAATCCGCCACGAACATCAATGCCGTGGATTCGCTGGTGGTGGCCTGGCGCCGATGTGCAATCGGCCGAATTGAATCGGGAATTGCAGCAACTTCATGATGCCGGATTTGGCGGTGCTGAAATTCAGCCATTCGCTGCCGGGACCAGCGATGTAATAGGCGATGATGCTGCCCTGCATGCCAGAGTGTACAAGGTTGACTCGCCAACCTACCTTGCAGCCGTTCGCAGCACACTGACCACTGCAAAGGACCTCGGCCTGCAGATCGACCTGACCCACTACAGCGGGTGGCCGGGCGGTAGCCCTGCCGTATCTGCCGCAGACGGCCTTCAGAATGTTGTTTGGGGCCAGGCAACATTCAGTGGCGGAAGGCATATCGATATTGATCTTCCTCGACCCTGCCCGCGCATCAATGCGCTCGCCAGCGGTTTGTTGAGCTCGCTTGCCAAGTCGAATTTTGCGGAGTTTGACGCGAGCCCCGCGACGTTTCTCAGCGCTCTTGTCGCCGTGCCCGTCGGTGGAAGCAGTGCGCAATTGTCTATCGATGGTCCGCTCAGGCTGAATACGGCAAGCATCCGCGTTGTCGATGCGAGCGTTCGCAATGGAAGGTTTTCCTGGGATGCCCCTGCCGGTAATTGGGTGCTGCTCACGTTTTGGTTGATGCCTTCGGGTCAACGTCCGGTCGGCGCTGCATTCCCGTCGCCTGCGTACGCGGTCAATCCAGTCGATTCGGCGCGAGTGCGAGCCGAATACAACTACGTCTTCGGTGATCGGACCAGGTTCAGTGAGTACTATGGCGGTCCGTTTCGCGCCATTTTCAACGACAGCCTTGAATTCACGGCCGACAGGCTGGGCGCTGCGGACATTCTGGACGAGTTCCAGAAACGGCGGGGATATGATTTGCGACCGCTGCTTCCAGCGATCTTTCTGGATGCTGCAGACAACACCTATATCGGGAAACGATTGGCGGATCGCCCAATATTCCACCTCACTGCAGCAGACAGTCGAATCCGGCACGACTATCAACAGACGCTGTCGGATTTGATGATCGAGCGCTTCTTCGAGACAACGACCAACTGGGCGCACTCGCACGGTCTGCAATCCAGAGCACAGCCTTATGGATTCGATCTGGATGTCATCAAAGCCGAAGGCATCGCGGACATTCCGGAAACGGAGCAGTTGGAAAGCCGTGGAGATTCGACGTTTCTAAAGACCGCAACGTCGGCCGCGCTGTTGTACGGCAAGGATATCGTCAGCGCCGAGAGCATGGGCTTTCCAGGAGCCGAATACACCACCAACGCAGCCAAGATGAAGGCTTCGGCGGACCTGCTCTTCCTCGATGGCATCAACCAACTTGTGTATCACGGATTTCCCTACAACTGGCGGCCAGCGGGTCACCTGGATCGTCTGGGACCACAAGGTTGGCAACCGTTTGCTGGTGCGGGCGATCTTACTTTTTCCGAAAACTACTCCCCGCGCGTTCCGCTCTGGGCGGACATGAAGGGCATCAATTTGTATGTGGCCCGCGCGCAGAACCTGCTGAGGCAGGGCAAGCTACAGGCCGATGTTCTCATCTATTACCCTGCGTTTGGCGTCACGACACCGGTGTTTTCCGAGGTGCCGTCAGAGCCTTTGCAGGAAGGGCACTTTCCCCTGACCGACCCGAGTGCCGGATTCAGGTCGCTGATTCATGTCGCCCCCGATAGTGATCCGCTGAAGCAATGGTTGGGAAAATTGAAACCCATCATCGCGGAGCTGGATCGTCGGGGCGTTACGTGGCAATGGGTGAATCCGGACGGACTTCGGAATCAGCTCTTGCCGAATGGCCGCACTCGCGGGGGATCGGAATACGGATCGATTCTATTTGCAGAGACTGATGCCGCGAGGCCGGACGATATCGCGGCGGCCGAGCGCCTCGCCGCTGAAGGAATTCCAGTGCATTTTTTCGGAAAAATTCCGGATCATCAGCCGGGTTATCTCGACGCAAAGATCGGCGATGTTCGGGTGCGCGATTCGGTATCCAGGTTGCTGAGGCGGCGTAAAGAAGAGACAAACGTTGCCGAATTGGTGGACGACATCGTGGCTGCGCAATCCAGCCGAGTCCGGTTTTCCCATGGAAGCGACATTCGGCGCATCGAGCGGATCCTCGACTCAGGTAGCAGCATTGAATTCTTCTCGAATCTCCGCGAAGCAACAAATCAGGTCGCCTTGGAAGTCCCGAGTCACGAAAGCATGTGGTGGTTTGATGCCTTGACGGGAACTGCATCGCCAGTCCCGCCATCGGAAGGACGGCGAATCACGCTCGAACTTCGGCCGTATGAATCGCGCTTTCTGATCGTCGGCGAGCCAATGCCTGACTCGCTCGGCCCACCTGCAGCGTCGTCGATGATTGCCGGCGCAGCGCAAGTAAAGGTCTCGACCATCGACCGGTGGAGTCTCGAAGCGGGGGAGATCAAGAGGGTCGGACCGCTCTTCGATTGGCGAGCAGACCCTGCACTTCGCTATTTCGGATCAGTTGCGATCTACAGGGCGACGATCAACCTGGACCACATCGATGCAGGTTTCGAGTATCACCTGGATGTGGGGCTGGTGCCCGGTGTTGCCAGTGTAAACGTGAATGGCAAGCCGGCTGGGTCGGCGAGCATTCCGCCCGGCGACGTCGATATCACTGCGCTCGTGCGTGAGGGCAGCAACCAGATCGAAATTTTGTATCAAGCGATGCCCCGCAACAATTTAATCGGCCGTGCGCTCGACGGGGACAAGCGTCTGGCACAGTGGAAGGGCCGTGCCGATTCTACGATTCCAGTCGGCATTGGAGGACCTGTCTCTGTGTTCGAATTTAGGCAGTTGCAACGGGATTGAATCTCCGGGGAACCGCGCTGGATTCCTGGCAGCCCGTAGTCGTGCGCCGCGCGCCATATGGCCTGAGCGACTCCAAGAGGCTCAGCCTGCGGACAGGATTTTCCGCGACGTTACGATTTCGCGGGCCTGGCGGGATCAATTGGTTATGTAGCATCATTGGACGCATACAATTTGTATGAATCAGCCTACATTCAAGGCAAATGCGAGGAAGCGGGAACGGCCGCGTCTGAACCGTGCGGAACAGCGGGAGGCGCGAACGCGGCAGCTGCTCGAAGCCGCCTGGGCGGTTTACTGCGAGAAGGGTTACGAGGCGACGACGATCGACGACGTCGCCGCGTATGCCGGGGTTTCGCGCATGCCGGTCTACTCGCTGTTCGGCGACAAGCAGAATCTCTACTTCGCGCTCTGGTGCAAGTTCATCGATGATCTGAGCATGGCCTTGCGCAGTCCGCTGCGTCCGCAGGCGACGCTGCGCGAAAAGCTGGAGCAGCTGGCCGCGACCGCGGTTTCGGCGCCGACGCCGCCCAGGGCCAGCACGCTGGCGCCGGAAGGCCTGTTCTTCGTCGTGCAGACCATCGCCCTGAGCCGGCCGGACATCTTCGAGCGTCTGAAACAGCGGGCGAACGAGGTGCTCGCGGATTTCGCCGACATCGTGCGCAGCTCGGCACTCGACAAGGGTGACCGCCTGCGCGCGACGCCGGAAGTGATCGCCTCGCACATCATTGCGCACCTCAATGGCATGTCCACCGTCGGTTTTCAGACCGGCAAGTCGTTCGCCAAGCAGCGCGATGTCGCCGACATCTTCCTGGCGGCCGCATTCAAGCCGCAGCGGTCTTCACGAGCCGATCCCTAGCCGACGCCTTGTCGGTCGACCCGCGAGTGCCGCGACGGCGGCCGATGGCCGAACGACCGTCCATCGCTGCCGTTCCGCAAGATCGACGTCGTCGGCCGCCTCGGGCCGTCGAGGACCGGCGTGGCTCCCGGCGCGCGTGCCAACCGCGCGTGCGCCGAGAACATCTTGCGCGCCGGCGAACCCCTTCGCCGCCAGCCCGTGGGGCAGCGCGTCGGTCGACGGCAATGCCCGGCGCACCCAGGCGGTGATCCTCGTGCGGAGTCGACTGCGGCGTTTCGGCGCCGCCATAAGTATTCCCTAAGTATTGCCCGCTACCGTGCGTCGACCTGCGGTTCTCGCGGCTGCTGCCGCGGCGCAGGGGTGTCACGCCGGCGACGGCGGAACGCGCCCTTCCATCGACTGCCGTCGTCTACTGTTCATTCCCCCGATCGTGGCCATACGAAGATTCGCACGGGGTGCGCACCGGCCGCTGCTCATGGTCGGCCCCGGCTCGGCGGATTCGTCCGCCGCACGCCCTGACATCGTCCTGCCGAATGCGGCGCGCAGTGCCGACGATGAGGTCCCGGACCAGCGGTTGCGGGTGCAGGGGACGTTCCTTCAGGGGCTGCTCGTCCCGACTGCCGTCAGCGCTCTGCTTCTCGTCGGCGCCCTGCACACCCGTGTCCCGCTCGAACGTCTCGATGCATCGACTGTGGTGGGCGCCGGCGTTCATCTGGTGCTGCCGACCGCGTACCTGGTTCTCGACCCGGTTTGCCGGCTGCTCGATACCGTGTCGCTGCTGACGCTGCCGCAGCATCTGGCGCTGTGCGCGACCCTTCTGGCCGGCATCCTGCTCCGGGCACTGTTCGCTGCCCGGCGGCAGCACCGGATGTCCGTTTGGCGCCATGCCCGGCGCCCGGCGGCGATCACCGCGCTGGCCGTTGCGCTCGCCTACTTCGCCGGCGCTCTGGCACCACGGCCGATGCTGGCGCTCGCGGTCGACGCGCCCGACGTTCTGAAGATCGACTTCCATAGCCATACCAGCGCCTCGCACGACGGCCGGCCGGGCTTCGACCTCGGACACAACCGGGCATGGCATGCCGCAGCGGGGTTCAATGCGGCCTATGTCTCCGACCACGCAAGCTGGAACGCCATCAAGGATGCCGATCGGCAAACGCCTGCGGGCGCCGGCGGCACGGTCCTGCTCAGCGCGATGGAAGCAGGCATCGGACACACGCGTGTGATCGCGCTGGGGCCGCAGTCGACTTACGCGTCGGCGCTCCGCGGCGGCCAGCTGGACCGCACGGCGCTTGCCGCGATCGCCGCCGCCGATCATCGTGCCGCGACCCTGATCTACACCGTTCCGGAGTCCGTCCGGGAGCTTCGGAGCCGGCTGCCGCCGGACATCCCCGGATTGACGGCCATCGAAATCAGCGATGCCAGTCCCCGGGGTCTCGGCCAGTCACGGCAGTACCATGACGCGCTGATGGCATGGGCGGACACGATGAACATTGCGCTGGTGGCGGCGTCCGACAATCACGGCTGGGGTCGGACCGCAGCGGCGTGGACGCTGATGAGCTTGCCGGGCTGGCAGGGCATGCGTCCGCCGGAACTGGCGCGCGCCATCGAAGACAAGTTGCACCGCGACGGCAGGCAGGCGACAAGCGTGGTGGCCTTGCGTCCACCGGCCGGAAGCCTGAGCGGCTGGCAGACCATTGCCACCGTGCCGGTGATGCTCTGGAACCTGGACGCGTCGCTGAGCGCGGCGGAGCGATTCTCCTGGGCCAGCTACGTCTGGGGGCTGGCCCTGCTGCGCGGACTCTGGTGGCGCCGGCGCCGCGGTGCGGAAAAGGATGCATGGCCGGCGGCGAAACCATCGTCTGCCGGTGACGTATTGCCAGCGCCACAGCAGTGACGGCAGGAACCGCAGATGACAAGCATGGCCACGCGCCTCTACCGCAAGTACAACATTTCGCATGCCGCCTTCTGCGTCGTCTATCCGGCGACGCTTTACGTCGGCTGCAACGCGATCAACATCGACAAGATCGCCAGGTGGTTCCCGGCGAGGAGCGGTGTGGACTATCTGCCGCTGGCGGCCTACCTGCTGGCCGGACTGTGCCTGTTCACGGCATTCTTCACCCTGCTGGCGCACCGCTGGACGATCAAGCCGGTGGCGATCGTGCTGACGGTCGCCAGTGCCGTCGCGACCTACTTCATCGCCAAGTACAACGTCGCGATCGACAGCTCGATGGTCCAGAACGTGTGGCACACGGACCGCACCGAGGTCGGGCAGCTGTTGTCGCCGCAGATGATTCCCTATGCGGTGTTTCTGGTGTTCGTGCCGGTGTTGATCGTGCTGCGCGCGGACATCGGCTTTCCGTCTTCCGGCCGCTACCTGATCGCGTCGCTGATGATCGTCGGCATCAGTCTGCCGCTGGCGACCGCCTGCCTCTACCTGAACCGCAATCCCATCCAGCGTGCCGGCAATGTCTCCAGGAAGTACATCGTCTATTCGCTGGTTCCGGTGAACGTGGTGTCAGGCGCGATCGGCGCCGCCGGCAAGGCGCTGGCGCCGTACCTGAGCTTTCATCGCGCGCCGCCGACGTTCTCGGCCACCGTCGCGTCGCCGGGCAATCTCGTGGTTGTTCTCGCCATCGGCGAGTCGTCGCGACAGAAGAATTTCGGCATCTACGGCTATCAGCGGAACGACACGACGCCGACGCTGCGGCAGGTGAACGGACTGCATGTTCTGAACGGCGTGGCGCGCATCGGCTCGACGCTCTACGCCTTGCCGGAGATATTGCGCAAGAACCGTGTGACGCTGCCCGAGATCGTCTCGAAGGCCGGAATCCCGACGGCCTGCTACGTCAACTACACCCTGTACGACAACTGTGCGTCGGTGGGCGAAACGCCCGTCGATCACTGCGGACATGGCGGGCACTGCTACGACGAGGACGTCATCCCCATGCTGGCGAACAGGCTGCAGACGTATCGCTCGGGATACTCGTTCGTGGTCCTGCATCTGGGCGGCGGCAGTCACGGACCGGTCTACCGCGACCGCATTCCGCCGGAATACCAGCGTTTCGAACCGACCTGCAATGACGCCGACATCGCGGACAAGTGCAGCCTGGCGCAGATCTACAACTCCTACGACAACACCATTCTCTACGTCGATCATGTCGTCGGCGAAATCATCCACACGCTCGACCGCTCCGGCGCGCCATACGTCTTTCTGTATCTGTCGGACCACGGCGAGTCGCTGATGGAGAACGGCGTGATGTTCCATGGCATGCCGCCCGGCGTGTCGCTGCCGGAAGAGCAGGCGCACATTCCGCTCATCGTCAAGGCCTCGGTTCCGATCGACATCGTCGATCGTGTCGAATATCACCAGCCCGATGTTTTCGATACCGTGCTCGACCTGTTCTCGATCCGTTCGGATCTCTTCGATCGCGCCGACAGCTTCGTCAAGATCGCGCCGCAGCCCTGAGGGCGTCGGCCGGCCTTCAGTCGCCCGCTCTTCCCAGCAGCTTGCGCAGTGCCTGCGTCACGGCGCGAGGGTAGGTGCTGGCATGGGATTCGCCGTCGTAGCAGTGATAGCTGATCTCGGCGCGCGCCCGCGCGCGCAGCTGCCGCGCGAACTCCGCGGTTTGCGAAATGCCCGAGCCCTGCGACTCGCCCTCGTCCTCTTCCTCGCCGATGGACAGGACAATCGTGCGCGCGCTCGGCGCCGGCGCGGCGCCGGCGGCGAGCTGCCGGCGCAGCCAGAAACCGCTCATGCCGATGCCCGGACTGATGCCGGCATACCCCGAGAATGGCGAGTCCTGCTGCAGCAGCGCATAGCAGCTGAACGCGCCGCCGGCGGAATGGCCGAGCAGGCTGATGCGTTGCGGGTCGATGCAATAGTGCCGATGCAGCAGCGGCAGCACCTCGTCGCAGAGGAAGCGATAGAGCAGCGGTGCCTTGCCCAGGCGTTCGCGTGCGTCCTGCCCGCGCAGCGCGAACAGCCCGCGCATGATGCGGCCCATGCCGTCGCTGAAGTCATAGCCGTCCAACGGCGGCGAAAATTCCTCGAAGCGGCGAAACGCGAACTCGGCGGTGCTTTCGCTGCGCGGCACCCCGATGCCGACGACCACGGCATCGTCGCTGACGCCGGCGGCCGCCAGCGCGTGCGCCGCTTCCGCGGCGGTGGAGAATTCGAGATTGGCGTCGAGCACGAGCACCGCCGGAAGCGCATGCCTGTGGCCGACGGCGCGCGGCTCCGGCAGTACGGCGAGCAGTTCGAAGTCGCGCTCCAGTGATCGTGAGCGGATACGGTGCGGGTTGCCGGCGCTCGGCGGCCGACCCTGCCATTTCCGCGCGAGGCTCAGGGGCGCGGACGCGGCGAGCAGCACCGGGCGCAACCAGGCCCGGCCGAAGACCTCGTAGCCTTTGCCGCCCTGCACGCCGGTGCTCCACAGCGTGCGCAGGCCGCGCACCAGGTCCGCCACCGGCCAGCCGGGCGCCGCATGGCTGATTGCCACCTCGGCGTTCATGCCGTCGATCAAGGCACGGCATGACGAGCCGATGGGCGCGTACAACAACAGGCGCCGCGTCTGCGCGTCGGCCGCCGGTTGTTGCTCGGCGGATTCGCAATGCGCCGGCGCCGATGCGATCGCCGCCGCCAGTCCGGCGACGTGGTGCAGCGCGTGGATCGCATGCCCGCCGGCACGCCCGGCGCCGAACAGCGCGACGTCGTTTCCCGCGATGCGATAGCGTTCACCGCTCCAGCGCAGGAGCTCGTGCACGCGCCGAGCGGTTTCGCGTTCGTCAGCGGCGCAGTCGATCGCAAGGACGATGCATTCGTGCAGCTCCCGGGTTTGCGCCATCAGGCGCGACATCTCGACGGCCGAGCCGAAGATCGCTTCGCCGTCCAGCAGGATCAGCAGCGGGTAACGGCGGCGACGCCCGCGGGTGCGACGCGTCGGCGTCGCCACGCTCAGCCGCACGATGCCGGCGCTGCCAAGCTCGGCGGCCGGAAATCGTTCGATGCCGTCGAGTCGCGAGGCCGCCGCGTCGAGTGCGAGGGTGAACGGCGCGGCGCTGTGCAGCGATGTCGGCTCAGGAATTCTCAAGCCGCTCCACCATGCGCAGGTGCGCTTCGCGCGTGATCGGATAGAAGCGCAGGCACAGGACCGCGAGCAGCCAGAGTACCGACAGGCTGACGATATAGATCCAGCCGAGCTGGTGGATGAGAGGAACCGCCACCTCGCCTGGTCGTGCCTTCTCCGGAAAATGGATGGCGGAAAGCATCAGACCGGCGGTGAACACGCCCATCCCGGAAACCGCCTTGTTCAGCATGATCAGCGCCGCGAACATCAGGCCCTCCATGCGGCGGCCGGTCTTCAGCTGCAGATGCTCGCCGACGTCCGCCACCATCGAGGTCAGCAGGATCATGCCCGCGAGGATGCACTGCACGCTGAAGACGCTCTGCACGATCAGCCAGCCCATCAGGCGGCTTCCGCTCGGCTGCAGTCCCAGCACCAGCACGATGGCGATCGGGCCGGTGCAGGCCGCGAGGGCCACCAGCAGCAGGCCGATCGCGACCTTCTTCTTGCCGAAGCGCCGTGCCAGCATCGCCGTCGGCGGCGCCAGCAGCATGCCGACGAATGCGGCAGCGGCCAGCGTGCCCATCTGGTCGGCACTCATGCGCCAGAAGTAGGTGTTGAAGTAAGTGCCGAGCGCGGTGTTCATGCCGGTGGCGACGGCAAAGAAGAAGCAGCAGAGCAGCACGCTGGAATAGACGCGATCGAGCAGGATCGCGCCGAGGCCCCGCCACAAGCCGATGAGGCCGACGCGTTCCTGCGCCGGGATGTCCGATGCCACGCGTGCGACGTGCCGGTGGCTGCCCCAGCTCGACAGCATCACGCAGGCAAGCATGAGGGCCGCGGCAACATGGCTGTAGCCGATGTAGCCGGCGGCATTGAGCTGGCCGACGGTGCCGGCGACATCCGGGCGCAGCAGCAGCTTGAACGTCACGACGCCCATGCCGACCATGCCGATCGCATAGAGCATTGTGCGATAGGTCGCCAGACTCGTGCGCTCGTCGTAGTCCTTGGTGAATTCGTTCATCAACGCCGTGTTGGGGATCTCGAAGAAGCTGATCGAGATGCGCACGAGGATGGACATGACCACGAGGTAGGCGAACTGCATGCCCTGGTCCACGGACGGCGGCGACCAGAGCAGCAGATAGGCCAGTGAAAGCGGAAGCGCGGAGGCGTACATGAACGGATGGCGCCGTCCCCAGCGCGAGCGAAACGAGTCCGACCAGTGTCCGATCAGGGGGTCGACGACGGCATCGACGATCATTGCCACCATGATCGCCGCGCCGACCCACGACGCGGGCAGGCCGATGACCTGGTTGTAGTACAGCATCAGCAGTGCACTGAAGCCATGATCCTTGATGCCGAACGCGACCGAGCCCAGCCCGTAGGCGAGCTTGACGGGCACGGAAATCCGGGTGCGGCTCGCAGCGATCTCGTCGCTCATGGTCCCCCTGCCTTGGGGTGGAATGCGCGCAGGCAGACGTCGTCGAGGTGCAAGGGGTGCTGCGCGGTGATCTCGATGGTTCGCGTCTCGCCGGCGCACAGATCGAAATAGTTGTCGCTGAAGCGGGCGCTTGCGTCCTGCACGAGCAGGTGCACGAAATGATGGTAGCCGCGGCCCTCGAGCACGGCTTCGATGCCGCCGCCGGCGAGCGGTCGCAGCCGGAGCGTCGGATCGGCCGGCGACAACGCAAGGTTCTTGAACGGTGCGAACAGCAGGCGGTTCGCGGGGAACTGCGGACTGCGCACGACCAGAACATGCTCGGCCGACGCGGCGAGCGTCGCACGGTCGATGCGCCAGACCATGCCCGCGGCGTTGCCGGCTACCGTGGCGGCGATCTCGCGCCGCCACAGCGGTATGCCGTCGAGCCGCAGCAGCGATACGGTCGCTTCGACCTGCACCGCGCCAAGCGTGTCGTTGGTCACCCACAGCTCGACCTCGCCGCCGTCAAGCGGCCTGAACGCCGCCATCAGCGGCGCATAGGCGCGGGCAACGTAATACCAACTCGCCTTTCGCACGCCGTCGTGGTCGATCAGGCTCCAGCTGACACCGGGCCAGCAGTCGTTGTGCTGCCAGATCAGGGTGCCCGAGCAATGCGGCTTGCGCCGGCGATAGTGCTCGATGCCGAACTTCAGCCCCTCCGCCTGCACGAGCTGGGTGAATTCGACGTACTGGTCGAGATCGGCCGGCAGGCCGGTCATCGGCAGCAGCATCGCGTTGATCTTGTCCTTGGGGTGATCCTTGATGCGATTGAGGAACGCGGGGCTGTCGAGTGACAGGCGTTCGGGTGCAACCCATCGCGCCAGCGTGCTGCGCGCCGGGCTCGCCTGGATGCCGAACTCGCTGACGAAGCGCGCGCGGTCTTCGGCGTAGCGCGAGTACTGCACCGTGGCGGGCGATCGCTTGAACTCGCCCACCGGCGTGTCGTCCGGGATCGGCGGCAGGCCGTGCCAGACCGTCCAGTTGTGGACGTCGCCGCTGCGCATGCTGTTGAGCATCGGGCCGCCATAGGGACTGCTCGGCCAGTACGGCGTCGCCGGGTCGAGCCGCTGCAGGATCGAGGGAATGATCTCGGCGAACAGCGACTCGCCAGCGTAGGGCGTCGTGGTTCCGGCCATGTAGTCCAGCAGCTCGTGCGCGCACTGGCATTCGTTGTTACCGCACCACAGGGCAAGGCTGGCGTGATGGCGCAGGCGGCGGACCTGGTGCGCCACCTCCTCGCGAACCTTGCGAACGAAATCCTCGTCGTGATCGGGGTAGGGCGCGCTGGCAAACATGAAGTCCTGCCAGACCAGCAGGCCGAGCCGGTCGCAGGTCTCGTAGAACGCGTCGCCCTCGTAGACGCCGCCGCCCCAGACGCGCACCATGTTCATGTTGGCGTCGACGACGGACTGCAACCGTGCCGTGTAATCCGCGGCACCGACCGCGCCGACGAACGAACTCGCCGGAATCCAGTTGGTGCCGCGCGCGAACAGCGGGACGCCGTTCAGCACGAAGCGGAAGAAGTCGCATCCCGGCTCGCCCGGGTCCGGCGAGGTGTCGAGTTCGATGCGGCGGATGCCGACCTGCAGAACGCTCGAATCGACAAGGGCGTCGCCGCACCACGCCGTCACTTCCAGGCGATGCAGCACCGACGCGCCAAGCTCCGGGGTCCACCACAGCTGCGGCCGATCGACGTGAAGCGTCGCATGTCGATCGCCGTCGTCGAGCCTGGCCTCGGCGACGCAGTTGCCATCGGGCGCGACGAGCCTGGCGTGCACGGTCACCGCTGCGGCGCCCGCGGCGAAGACATCGAGCGACACCGTGACAGCGACTTCCGCGGCATCGGCATCCGCGGCGATGGTGGAAAAGCCGACGTCGTCGATGGCGGCGATGCGCTGGCGGATCAGCCTTGCCGCTTGCCAGATGCCGACGGTGGGCAGCTGCGGGCCCCAGTCCCAGCCCCAGCCGAACTGTGCCTTGCGATGAAAGTTCCGCTTCGATTCCCGGATCGGATCGGCAATCGGCCAGGACGGCATCGACTTGTCGGCTGCCGCCACGGCCGGCGGCGTGAAACGCACGAGCAGCACATGTTGCGCGCCGTCGCGAAGATGCCGGCCGACGTCGAAGCGTGCCGCAACGAACATGTTGTCGCTGCTGCCGAGCCGCTCGCCGTCGAGCCAGATGTCGGCATAGGTATCGAGACCCGCGAAATCGAGCAGCACGCGTTCGTTCGCGGCGGCCGGCGCTGCGGCGAACGTCGTGCGCCACCACCACTCCCGGTCCTTGACCCAGGCGCAGTCCACCTCGTTCTCATCGGCCAGCGGATGCGCGAGGCGGCCGGCCTCGTGCAGCGCGAGGTAGGTGTCGCCCGGCGCCGGGCAGCGGATCCAGCCGTCAGGGCGCCCGGCCAGCTCCGCGCACACGCCGGCGCCGGGAGGCAGATCGAGGATTTCCCATTCACCCAGCGGGAGCGCGGTCATCAGAAGTCGTAGCTCGCGCGAAGCCCGACGACGCGTGGCGTCACGATGGTGTACTGCGGAATGGGCGCCGAGATGCCGATGATCGCGTGACGGTTGCTCAGGTTGTCGCAGAACAGCTGTGCGTGAAACGTGCCGCGGCTCAGTCCGAGCGAGACCTTCAACAGGCCGTAGGCATCGATCGGCAGGCCGTCGCTGTCTTCGACCTTGCCCAGCGTCGAGGTGGTACGCACGCGAAACGTCGTGAGCTGCTTGCCGGTATAGGTGTAGGTGGTCGAGAAATCGAGCGCCAGATCATCCGGCAAAGGGTAGTTCACGGTGACCGTGCCGCTGCCTGTATAGCGCGGTGTGTTGGGTATGAGGCTGTGCGGTACGGCATTGCTGCCGTCCTTCGGATCGGTGAGTACGCCGTAGTTGTAACCGCCGTTGAGCGACAGGATCATGAATGAGGTCGCGGCCCAGGTGACGTTCGCTTCGGCGCCGAGAATCCTCGCGTTGCCGGCATTGGCCACGTAGGGGAACGGTACCGACACCGGGCCGAACTTGGCATTGCCTTCCAGCGTGCCCTGCAGCTGGTCCCAGGCAATGTCGAACAGCGACAGGTTGGTGATCAGGCCCTGCTCGCGCCACGTTCCCTTGTACCCGAGCTCGCGGTTCCAGACCGTATCCGGCTGTACCACGGGCGGCCCGTTGTCCGAGCCCGCGCCGGTGTTCGCCATGCCGGAACGAAAGCCGCGGCTGACGGTGAAATAGAGCAGCTGATCGTCGGTGACGTGCCAGCCGATGGACAGCTTGGGCAGCACGCCGCTGGCGATCAGCGTGGTGTCGAGACCGGTCCTGATGCTGCCGTCGCTCAGGTCGATGTTCTGCGGACTGAGGCCGATCAGCAGGGCCTGGATGCCGTAGTACTGCGTGTCGTCGGCAAAGTCGAACACTTCGCGATAGAAGCGCAGGCCGCCGGTGATGGTCAGGACCGACGGGATCAGGTTCCAGGTCGCCTCGCCGTACAGCGCGATCTGCCGGAACTTCTCGGAGCCGACGCCATGCTCCTGCAGCGGCGACAGCAGGTTCAGGCCCTCGAGTCCGGTCAGCGCGAGCAGATTGTCGAGCGCGCTGACGTCGGGAATGCTGTTCTCGTATTCCCACAGCTCGAAATCCTGCTTGCGAGTGCGGAAAAACGCGCCGGCAATCCAGTCGACCGTGTGCTCACCGCTCGATACCAGGCGCAACTCCTGCGAAAACGAATGCAGGTCGGTGACGATGCGTGTCGGCGAATTGCCGAACAGGGTCGGCGGCGTCAGGTTCAGCATGCCGAACTCCTGGTCGATCAGGGTCTGCACGAACGGCACTTTGCGCTGGTCGTCGCGGAAAGTCTGGAAGAACGACGACACCGAGACCAGGCTCGCGAACGGAAGCTCGACCTTGGCGGTCAGCGAATTGATGGTGAAGCGGGTGAGGGCGTACTGGTTCTCGGGCTGGGAATTCGTCATCTCCTTCTGGCTGCCGACGTCCACCACCGGGAACTGGTCGCGGTCGTCGTAGTTGTAGAGAAACATGTAACCGAGGTCGAGGCCGTCGAGGGGGCTCCAGCTCAGGATGCTGCGCAGCGAGTCCGAGCGGTCGACGTTCGCGTCCGGACGATCGAGGTCGGTGTAGTCGACGAAGCCGCCTTCGTGGCGGGTCGTGCCGACGATACGGGCGCCGAGGGTATCGTTGATCAGCGGGACGTTGACCGCGGCGCGAAGCTCGTGGTTCGGTGCGCCGCCCGCAGTCCACGAATACATGCCGTCGGTGCGAAACGCCCAGTTGTTCGGGTCCGGCGCCACGGTGACCATCTTGATCGCGCCGCCCATCGACCCTTCGCCGTACAGCGTACCCTGCGGCCCCTTCAGGACTTCGATGCGGTCGAGATCGAAGATGCGCAAATCTGGAAAAACGCCCGACCCCTGGATGGCGACGTCGTTGAGGTAGACGCCGACCGTCGGCGAGCCGTCATTGAAGCCGAGATCGGTGGCGTTGATGTTCGAGACGCCGCGCATCGCGATCTTCATCATGCCGTTGCCCGATGGCTGCAGGGAGACGCTCGGCACCTGCAACAGGTAGTCCTGCATGCCGGCGGCGCCGGACTTGTCGAGATCGGCACCGCTGAAGCTCTGGGTGCTGCCGCTGACGTCCTGGATATTCTCGGCACGAAAGTTCGCCGTCACGATGACTTCCGGAATTTCGCTGCCCGAGGGCGTCACCGCCGACGCGGCTGCGGCTTGCGGCGCTTCCGCGGTCTGGGTCTGTGGCCCGGGCACCGCGATCACCGCCGTCGGGGCTGCGGACGTCGGCGATCCGACGGGCGCCGCGGGGTCGGCCGACGGCATCGCTTCCGCGCTCGAGGCATCGCCGGCAGAGCCGGCCGGATCCGGGCCGGCCCACGCGACCGCGCTCGACGACAGCAGCGCAATCGCACCGCCCACACGCAACAGTACCCCGACGATCGACTTCATGGCTTCTCCTCGCCTGCCGCTCATGCCGATCCGTCGCAAAAAAACGAAATCGGTATTTATACATTTTGTATTTATATCTATAGCGCATGTTTGTCTCGGCACGCAATACCGGCAAGGCGAAATACAAACGAATCCGATATTTATTCATTGTGTATTGTTTTTTCGTGACCTATAGTGCGCCGACCATCGCGACCGGTTTCGAGCAGCATGTTCAAGAGCGCCATCAAGAAGCGGACCCGTCTCAATCGCGCACAGCAGCGGGAGGTCCGCACTGCGCAGATTCTGGAGGCGGCCTGGATCGTCTTCTGCGAAAAGGGCTACGAGTCGGCCACCATGGAAGGCGTGGCCGAGCAGGCCGGCATTTCGCGCATGCCGATCAATTCGTTGTTCGGCGACAAGCAGAATCTCTATTACGAACTGAGCCGCACGTTCGTCACGGAGCTGAAGCAGACGATGCTCGGCGTGATCCGGCCGAACGTTTCCTTGCGCCGCAATCTCGAGCAGCTCGCCAGGCTGGTGTCGACCCACAGCGACGCAGGCCACGGAGCAGAAAGTCTCTTCTACGTCGTGCAGGTGATCGCCCTGAGTCGTCCCGACATTGCCGAAAAGCTGCGCAGGGGGGCCGACGAGATCATCAAGGATTTCGCCGACGCGATCCGCGCGTCCAGGCTCGATCCCGGCGATCGTCTGCGCGCCACGCCCGAGATCATCGCTTCGCATGTCGTCGCACATCTCAACGGTCTGTCGACGGTGGAATTCCAGACCCGGCGACACATCGTCAAGGCCGGCGATCTCGTCGCCTTGTTCAACGGCATCGCCTTCAGGCCCCGCAAGGCCTGAGGCGGCCTGCGCCGACGACGCCGCCATCGCATGCAGACCGAAGCCCTCGAGCAGTGGCGGATCAGGGATTTCGATCCGGGCGCCGGTGCTGCCTCGTGCGCGATATCCGCGCCGACGACCGAATCCGGCTGGGTCACCGCCTCCGCGCCGGGCGACACGCACGCGGCCCTGATGGCCGTCGGCCGGCTCGCCGACCCGTTCCGCGGAAACCAGGAATGCGACGCGGCGTGGGTCGCGACGCGCGAGTGGTGGTGGCGCAGCACCTTCACCTGTCCGCGAGCGGAGCCGGGCGAACAGGTCGAACTCGTGTTCGACGGTCTCGATACCTTCGCGACGATTCACCTCAACGGCGAACGGCTGGGGTGTTGCGACAACATGTTCCGCCGCTACCGCTTCGAGGTCGGCCGCCATCTGTCGAAGGACGGCCGCAATGTGTTGACCGTGGTCTTCTCGCCGGCCGATGTTCCGGCGCGCGAGCTCAACAACTGGGGCCAGCTGTTCACCGGCATGGCGGACATGAAGCGCAATCTCATGCGCAAGGCCCAGTTCGGCTGGGGATGGGATTGGGGGCCGAACCTGCCGACGGTCGGTGTCTGGAAGGCGGTACGGATCGAGCGCTGGCGCAAGGCGCGGATCGAGGCGCTGAGCTTTGCCACGCTGGCCGCGAGCGAGGCGCTGGCCGAGGTCAGCGCCGGCTTCGAGCTTTCATGCGCGCCGGGATCTCCCGTGCTGCGCTGCGAACTCCAGCTGCTGGCGCCCGACGGTGCGCTGGCGGCACGCCGGACGCTGGACCCTGTTCAGGCAACAGAGGCGGTTCTGATCGTGACCGCGCCACAGCGATGGTGGACGAGCGATCTCGGTGCGCAGCCGCTCTACACGCTGAAGGCCGAACTCTTCGACGGCGACACGCGGCTCGACGTTCAGCAGCGCGCGGTCGGCATCCGCACCCTGACGCTCGATACATCAGCCGACGCGCAGGAAGCCGGTACCGATTTCTTCCGTTTCGTGCTGAACGGCGTGCCGATCTTCGCGCGCGGCGCGAACTGGATTCCGGCCGACTCCTTCGTCGGTACGCTCGGGCCGCCCCGTTATCGCGAGCTGCTGGAATCCGCGCTGCGCGCCAACATGAACATGCTGCGCGTCTGGGGTGGTGGCATCTACGAACACGATGCGTTCTACTCGCTCTGCGACGAACTGGGGCTGCTGGTCTGGCAGGATTTCATGTTCGCCTGCGCCGCCTATCCCGAAGACGATCCGCGCTTCGTTGCAAGCGTGCAACAGGAAGTGCGTGACCAGGTACGACGTCTGCGCCACCACCCGTCGCTGGCGCTGTGGTGCGGCAACAATGAGTGTCAGCTGTTCCAGTTCATGGCGGATCACATCAGCGGCCGTGTTGCGCCGCTGCCCGGCGCGCTGTACTACGACCGACTGCTCCCCGAAGCGCTCGCCGAGCTTGATCCGCATACGGCGTACTGGCCGGGCAGCCCGAGTGGCGGGCCGAGTGCCAACAGCATGCGTGCCGGCGATGTGCACGACTGGACCGTCTGGCACGGTCTGCCGCCGGTGCCGGACCGGGACTTTGCCGGGCGCATCGATCGCAGCCCCTCCGGTGTCGACTACCGACGCTACGCGGAGAACAGCGGGCGCTTCATCAGCGAATTCGGCATCCACGCCGGACCGGCAATGACCACGTTGCGACGCTGGCTGGATGCAGACGACCTGCGCCTGGACAGCGCGGCCTTCCTCAACCGGATCAAGGACGATCCGAAAAACAAGATCGATGCGCTGATGGAGCCGCTTGTCGGTATGCCGGCGACGCTGCAGCAATACGTCGACTTCACGATGCTGACGCAGGCCGAAGGACTGAAGTTCGGGCTCGAACATTTCCGTCGGCGCAAACCGCATTGCTCCGGCACGCTGATCTGGCAGTACAACGACTGCTGGCCCTGCGTGAGCTGGAGCCTGATCGACTACGACGGCACCGGCAAGGCCGGATTCCACGCCGTCGCGCGTGCGTACGCGCCCGTGCTCGCCTCGTTCAAGCCGCTGGCCGACGACACCGCGGAGCTGTGGATCGTCAACGACGGCTTGTCCGCCGTGTCGGGGGCGGTGCAGATCGATTTGGTTCGCCTGCAGGGCGCTTGCGAAGCGTCCGTGTCGCTGCAGGTCGACGTGCCGGCGAACTGCAGCACCGTGGTCTGGCGCGGTCACGCGCCGACCGGCGCGCGCGACCGCGCCCTGTGTGTGCACTCGCCGGACGGATTGTTCCCGGCGAACCGCCTGATGCTGGCGCCGATCAAGTCGCTTCAGCTTGCTGCCGGCGCGAAACCCCGGCTCGACGTCGTGCAGTCCGGACCCTGCAGCCTGCATGTCCGGCTTGCCGCCGACGCCTATCTGTTGTTTGTCCAGCTTGTCGTCGAGCGCCCCGGGATGCGGTACAGCGACAACTACTTCGATCTGCGAGCCGGCGAAGTGCGGGACGTGATCGTGACCGATCCGCACGGACCGATATCGCCGTGCGAACTTGCCGTCACCTGCTGGAACGAAACACAGCTCCCGCGCGCCGCCGACTGAGCGTTCTCAGCGCCGATCCGGTACATGCGGCGCCAGCACGTCGCGCCAGTGCGTGTAGCCGGCGCCATTCAGATGCAGATCGTCGTAGGTGAATTCGCTGCGCATCTTGCCGCCGCCGTCGTCGAACGCCGGGTACAGATCGACGAGGACCAGCCCGCGCCGCTCTGCGATCTGCGCGTAACGGGCATTGAGGGCCCGGATCCTGGCCGCGAACTTCGCGGCGCGCGGCATGACGGTCTGCAGGTAGATCGTGCAATCAGGCAGGGCCGTCCCCAGCTTCTCGAGCATCTGCTCCAGATTGGCAACGATGGTCTCCATGTCCACACCCTGGCCGAGGTCGTTGGTGCCGATCAGCACGAAGATCTTGCTCGGATCGATGCGGATCACCGGGTCCAGCCGGCTCAACACCTGGTCGGTGCGGTCGCCGTTGATGCCGAAGTTGCGCGTGGCGGCGTGCGGAAAGATCAGATCCCAGCGACCGTTGTGGGTGATGCTGTCGCCGACGAATGCAATCCCGCCGATGCCCGGAACCGCAGCTGCCTCGATGCTGCTGCACCACGCGAGGCGGACTTTCCGGAACAGGCGCTCGAACAGGAAGGCGATCAGTCTTTGCATGGTCGTTTGCGATTTGTCAGAAACGGGTTTGAGAAGCACGGGGCGGCGATGCGCATCGCCGCTGCGGGGTGCACGCGTCGACGTCCATGCACGCGGCAAATGGAATACATAATGTATAGATTGTCCGGGCAGGTCGCAACGAAACCGCCGTCGGAATGGGGTGGCGCGCTGCCGACGCGACCGCTGATCACCGTGTTGCCGGCGCCATCGTTGCTTCCAGCCGCGAATGCTCGCGTATCAAGCCCTGGTTGTCCGCAAGCGTCGGCCTTTGGCGACGATTGAGTGGTGGTGTTGTCAGTCTTCAGCGAACCCAGCTCGGCTGGAATTCGCTGCTAACAGGGAAATAAACAGGGAATTCCAGCGATTCCGGCTCTTCCAACGTGCGGCCACGTCAAAAAATTAAATAAATACCGTGGGTTGCGAAGAAATTCCCTATTCGGCCTAATAGGGAATTTTTGCGAGAAGAACAGGGCAGCGCCGGATCGCGGACGGGATTCCCTGCTTGCTGCTTACACGTGGACGACGCGTACCTTCGTCCCGATCTTCTGCTGAACCGCGGAGAAGATCGCGGAGAGGCTGTCCATGCTGGGGTTGCCATGTGCTGACAGCATGCGGTGCAGGCTCTTGGCCGGCTTGTGGGTTTCGCTCGCCAGTGCTTCAAAGCCGATGGTGGCATTGACCAGATCGCGCAGGACGAGTCGCGCGGTTTCAGGCTCGCCACTCAGCATGAGCCCTGCCGCTTCATCGAGCAGTGCCTTGGCGAACTTCGGATCGCGCTGCACGCGGCTGACCACGGTTTGCTTGAAGTCTCGTGTGAGTGCCATCGCTTTTACCTCGTCCTGCCGGGCTTGGCCTTAGGCTTTGCCGCTGCCTGTTTCCGGGCCTTGTACTCCGCATGCAGCGTCTTCGCTGTAGCGATGTCCTTGGTCTGCGTTCGCTTGGTGCCCCCGCCATACAGCACGATGAGCGTTTCTCCATAGTGGGCGAGATAGATGCGGTAACCCGGACCCCAGTCGATCCGGCATTCGCCGATTCCCTCAAACCACTTCACGTTGGAGGTGTTGCCCATCTCCATGCGCAGCTTGGCCACAGACACCTTGGCGGCGGCCTGCACATCAAGGTCGTCGAACCATTCGGCATACGGCGAGCGGCCGTCGGGCCGGATGTACTCCTCAACCTTGATCTTCATTGTCTATGGTAACAAATAAGTTACTTTACGGGAAGGCTATTCCTCAGCCCCTCAGTACGCGTCATGCACTGTGCCCTCGTCATTACGGCCTACCCGACGTCCCCCCGTGTTCAGTAGCAGGCGGATTTGGAATCCGGGGCTCCCTTCGTGACAGACCAGCGCTTTGTGAGCTTTCGTCGCCCCGGCTTAGTCGGGGCGGGGCAAACCGACAGCACCGGCAGCTTTGACGAGGCGGCGGAAGGCATCTGCCACACGCTGATCGGGATGGTGGCCAGACGATACTCGGTCGTCGGCCACACATCATGCTGTGCTGGAAGCATAGAACGGTGCCATGTGCGCCAAGACTTACTTTGTCCGTTCACCCATAAACCGCCCGATCGTCTATTCACCCATAAGCTGAGTTTTCCGCCTAACTTATGGGTAACGACTCATTAAAAACAATGAGTTGCGACATTTTGGTGGGCCCACCAGGACTTGAACCTGGAACCAAAAGATTATGAGTCTTCTGCTCTAACCAATTGAGCTATAGGCCCGCGCGGCGGGCCGCCATCTTAATCCAAGCGTGCCTTCTGCCGCAGCCGATTCAGGCGTTTGCCAGCGGCAGTTCGATGCTCACCTGCAGGCCACCGCCCTCGCGATTGCGGGCGCGGATCGTTCCGCCGCTGGCATTGACGACGCGACGGGCGATGGCCAGGCCGAGACCGTAGCCACCGCTTGCGCGGTCGCGGGCCTCGGAGATGCGCACGAACGGCTGGAACACCGCTTCGAGTCGATCCTGCGGAATGCCGGGGCCGCGGTCTTCGACCGCGACCGCGCAGTGCGTGCCGCGTGCGACGAGCCGGACCGTTACGGTGCTGTTGTCGCCGGTGTACCGCACGGCGTTGCGCACGACATTCTCGATCGCGCTGTGCAGCAGCGTCGGCTGGCCGCGGATCTGCAAGCCCGGTGTCAGTTCGCTGTGCACGGCGATACCGCGCGCCTGCGCTTCGAAGCCCGCGTCCTCGCACACCGATTCGACGATTTCGTCGAGTGCGAACACTTCGCTGGTCAGCGGCGTCTCGCGGTGTTCGAGACGGGCGATCAGCAGCAGCTGCGCGATCAGGTCTTCGAGCTTGTCGGCTTCCAGCTCGATGCGGTCGAATTGCGAGACGGCTTGTGTGTCGCGCGCCAGTTCCGTGGCGATGCGCAGGCGCGCGAGCGGTGAACGCAACTCGTGCGAGATGTCGCGCAGCAGCTGCTGCTGCGCTTCGAGCAGGCGCTGCAGGCGTTCGGCCATGTGATTGAAGTCGCGGGCGAGCGCGCCGATCTCGTCGCTGCGCACGCTGGTCTCCTCCGGTACGCGCACGTCGAGGCGGCCCTCGGCAACGGCGCGGCTGGCCTGCTGCAGCGCGGCGATCGGCCGCGTGATGCGGCGGGCGATCAGCCACGCAGCGAGGCTGACGACGATCACGCCGATCGCCAGCAGCATCAGCGTATCGATGCGGCGCACGTCCGGTCCGCCCGGTGGCGGCAGCACAGCCACCCATCGCAGGCGTCGGCCGTCATTGCTGACGACAACGGTTGTGCGCAGGGTCCCGCCGCCCGGCAGCAGGACCAGGTGATTGCCGGCTTCCGCGGCGGCGATTGCTTCACGCAGACGCGGCGGTGGTGGTGGGCCGCCCTCGCGGCCACGACCCGCGAGCGACTCGCCCTGTTCGTCGAGCAGCATGCCGAACAGGCCGTCTTCGCGGCGGCGTTCGTGCAACCAGTGGCGCAGCTGCTCGCTGCCACCCTGTTGCCACGCCACCACCGCGGCGTGCGCGTCCTGTGCGGCGTCGTAGTCGCGGTAGAACAGCCGCCAGACCTGGGAGCCGAGCGTGAAGCTCATCAGCACGGTGACGACGATCGCCGCGACGAACCACAACACCAGACGCGTGCGCAGACGCATGGCTATTCGATCGCGACGTACAGATAGCCGCGGTTGCGCACTGAGCGCACCCGCGGCGTGCCGTCCGCATGCGCGCCGAGCTTCTGGCGCAGGCGGCTGATGTGCATGTCGATCGAGCGGTCGAACGCGCCGAGACGGCGGTTGAGCGCTCGGCGCGAGAGGTCTTCCTTGGCGATGACCTGGCCGGCGTCTTCGATCAGGGTGCGCAGCACGTCGAATTCGGCCCCGGTCAGCTCGATCGCCTGACCGTTGAGTCGCACGCTGCGCGACGCCGGCAGCAGTTCGAGGTCGCCGCAGCGCAGGCTGGTCTGTTCGGCACTGTTGGGCTGCGAGCGGCGCAGCACGGCGCGCAGCCGCGCCGCCAGTTCGCGTGGATTGCAGGGCTTGGACACGTAGTCGTCGGCGCCGAGTTCGAGGCCGACGATGCGGTCGATGTCTTCACCGCGCGCGGTCAGCATGACGACCGGGATGCGCTGGTTGGCGCGCAGGCGTTCCAGCACGCGGAAGCCGTCCGCCTTGGGCATCATCACGTCGAGCACCATCACGTCGTAGATGCCGCGCTCGGCTTGCTCGATCGCCGCCAGGCCGTCGTGTACGGCGCTCACTTCAAAGCCCTGATTGCGCAGGTATTCGCTGAGCAGCTCGCAGAAGCCGACGTCGTCGTCCGCCAGCAACACCTGGATCTGCTCGGATTCGGGATTCATGCCGTCACTTTACGCAGGCCGCCGCATTCGTGTGGTGGCCGCAACAAAAAGCGGAGCGCCGCGAGGGCGCTCCGTTTGCGCGACGGGCCTAGCCGGCGTCATCGGCCGCCGGGCCGCGGCGATGCTGCTCGCGGCGTGCTTCGTGCTCGGCGCGATCCGCCTTCAGCTGCTGGACCTGTTCGGGCGTCAGTGTCGCGATCACCTCGCCGGCGATCCGGCTGCGCAGCAGCACTTCGTCGTGCGCGAGCTTGCCGGTCTGATCGGCCAGTTTGCTGCTCTGGCTGGCGTAGTCCGTGGCGGTCGGGTCGAGCGCGGCGAAGCCGCGGTGCAGATCGCGGCGACGCTTGAACAGATCGCGCTGCTCGGCGTGATGCTTGACCATGATCGCGTCGACCGCATCGCTCTGCGCGTCGCTCAGATTCAGGCGATGCAGCTCGTGCATCAGCGGCGAGCCGTGCATGCCGCCGCGGTGCATGCCGGGGCCGCGGAAATGATGGTTGCCCGGACCTTCGTCGTCGCCCGGCGGCGGGCCGCGGTCGTTGTCGGCAGGGCCGTTCCAGGCGAGTTGCTGCGGTGCGGCGGCTGCGCCTTGCGGCGTGGCGGCCTGCACGCCGGCGGCGGCCAGGATGGCGGCCAGCGCGGCGATTTTCACGGTGAGTTTCATGATGCGGACTCCGATTGCAAAGCCACAGGATGTGACGAACACGTTATACGGCCGGGCTCTGCAATGATGCGATGCGCTTTGTAAAGAATAGTAACCATTGATCGTGGCGGACCTTTTTATGCGGCGTAGAATCAGGCAAGGTGTCTGAACAAGGCTTATGGAACGAGCGGTATGGGCCGGATGAGCGTTCGCACAAAACTGCTGGCGGTCATGATCCTGGTCAACCTCGCCATCGTGCTGGCGGGGCTGGTGATCGCGCCTTCGCTCGATGTCGATCGCGGACTCGAGTCGGATCTGCTTGGTCGCACGAACCGCATTTCGATGTCCGTGGTCCTGCAGCGCGGACTGGTCGACATGCCACGCGCGGCCGTGGCCATCGAGCAGGCGGTCGAATCCGGTCGTGACCCGGCCACGGCGGTTGCGGCGCTGCAGTCGGCGCGGGCGATCGTCCGCAACCAGCTCGCTTTCCTGCCGGTACGCGACGACGCAACGGTTGCAGCCCTGCGCACATTCGTCGCGACCGAGGACGGCCGCTTCGACACGCTGCTCACGCCGCCGATCAACAGCGAAAGCGCGACGGCGATCGTCGCGACTGCCCGCGGCCTTGAAGCCCGTGCGATGCAGCAGCTGTCCGCGCAGCTGGAACGCGACAACACCCAGGGCCTGCGCGACACGACGACCGAATTCGCCCGTCTGCACAGCCGGCTCGGGGTCGCGATCGGCGCCGTACTCGGGGCATTGCTGTTGTCGCTGACTCTGTCGGTGTTCGCATACCGGCGCCTGCTGCGGCCGCTCGGCGCCGTTACCGGCAGCCTGAATGCGGTGCTGACCGGTCGCCAGCCGGTCGCCAACGTGGTCGAGACCGAAGACGAGTTCGGCGACATCGTCCGAGCGATGCGGCGCATCCAGGCGCAGGCCGAGCATATTCGCCGCATCGCCTATCTCGATCCGGGCAGCAATCTGCCGAATCGCAACAGTCTCGAAGCGGAGTTGCGCGAAGTCCGGCGCCTGCGGCCGATCGACGGTACCCACGGTTTGCTGCTGCTCGGCATCGAGACCTATGTCGCGATCCGCAGCGGCTTCGGTGGCCGCCTCGCCGAAGCGGCCATGCGCGCCGCCGGTGAACGGCTCGCCGAACTGGATGTGCTGCCGACGATGGTGTTCCGCATCGATGCCGAAACGATCGCGGTGCTGATCGATCGCGGCAACAGCGAAGCGGTGACGCGTGTCGACCTCAAGCGCATCGCCGCCGAGATCCTGCAGCGCCTGACGCGCCCGGTGGAGGTCGACGAGCAGCGCTTCCTGCTCGCCGCCAGCGTCGGTGGCGCGATCTATCCGGATGACGCCCGCGATCCGGACGAATACGTCAATGTCTGCATGGAAGCGCAACGTCTGGCGCGCAGCGAGGGGCCGGGCCATCTGCGCTTCGGCGAGCGCGGCCATACGCATCGCCTGCGCCGGCATCTGGCGCTGACCGAGCAGATCCGCAACGGTCTGCGCCAAGGGCAGTTCGTGCCGTACTTCCAGCCGATCGTCGATGTCGCGCGGCGCAAGGTCTACGGTGCCGAGACCCTGACCCGCTGGCGCCAGCCGGACGGCCGGGTGACCTTGCCGGGCGAATTCATCTTCGTGGCCGAAGGCTCGGACCTGATCGCCGACATGACGCGCGCCGTGCTGGCGCGTGCCTGCAAGACCTTCACCGGCTGGAACGACCGCGGTCATGCGCTGAGCCTGTCGTTCAACCTGTCGACCAAGCTGCTGTCCAGCAACGTGCTGGAAATCGTGCGCGAAGCCCTGGAGCAAAGCAGCATCGATCCGAAACTGTTGTGTGCCGAAGTCACCGAGACGGCGCTGATGGGCAATATCGACGACGTCGGCGTCGTGCTCGCCGACCTGCGCGCGCTCGGTGTGCGCCTCGCGCTCGACGATTTCGGCACCGGCTATTCCTCGCTGGCGCACCTGTACCGTTTCGACGTCAACGGTCTGAAAATCGACCCGGTACTGACCCGCGCCGCCTGCGAGAGCGAACGTGCGCAGGAGATCGTCCGCAGCATGGTGGCGCTGTCGGCGAGGCTGGACATGACCTTGATCGTCGAGGGGGTCGAAACCTCGGACGATGTGCTGCTGATGCAGCGACTGGGCTGCCGCCTGATGCAGGGCTTCCACTTCAGCCGCGCGATGCCCGAGGAGCAGTTTCTCGAATGGCTGCGCGCCTACGAGGCTGGTGTGCTGGCTGCCTGAAGCGTCCGCAGCAGCCTCCTGCTTCGCCTCGCCGTATCGTTCCCGAAGCTGGGCCTGCGACGCGACCGTGCCGGTCCGCGCCGCGGGATTCTGCCTCCGGTCCCGCTTCTCCGCGCGGTGACAAAAGCGTGCCGACGGGGCGCCCGGCCCGGCCGGGGCCTCCGCAGCGGCAGGGCCAGCGGGTACAATGCGCGCCACCCCGGAGGACCACATGAGTGTCATCGCCGAGCGCGCGGCGCGCCGCCGCACGTTCGCCATCATTTCGCATCCCGACGCCGGCAAGACCACCTTGACCGAAAAGCTGCTGCTGTTCGGCGGCGCGATCCAGCTCGCCGGCACCGTCAAGGGCCGCAAGGCGGACCGTCATGCGACCTCGGACTGGATGGCACTCGAACAGCAGCGCGGCATCTCGATCACCACTTCGGTGATGCAGTTCCCGTACAACGACAAGATCGTCAATCTGCTCGACACGCCGGGTCACGAAGACTTCTCCGAAGACACCTACCGCACCCTCACCGCGGTCGACTCGGCGCTGATGGTGATCGACGCCGCCAAGGGCGTCGAAGCGCGCACGATCAAGCTGATGGAAGTCTGCCGGCTGCGCGACACGCCGATCGTCACCTTCATCAACAAGCTCGATCGCGAAGGCCGGCCGCCGCTGGAGCTGCTCGACGAAGTCGAGAAAGTGCTCGGCCTGCAGTGCACGCCGATCACCTGGCCGCTGGGCATGGGCCGCGACTTCAAGGGCGTCTATCACCTGCTCGAAGACCGCTTCTATCTGTACAGCGGCGACAAGCACCGCGTGTCGGACATCGAGACCGTCGACGGTCTGTTGTCGCCCGGCCTGGAGGCGCGCTTCGGCCGCGTGTACCAGCAGCTGCGCGACGAGATCGAACTGCTGCAGATGGCCGGCACCGAGTTCGATCGCGAGCAGTATCTGGCGGCGAAACAGACGCCGGTGTTCTTCGGTTCGGCGATCAACAACTTCGGCGTCCGCGAGCTGCTCAACGGCTTCACGCAGTGGGCGCCGCCGCCGCAGCATCGCCACGCGCGGGTCGGCGACAGCGAACGCGACGTGCAGCCCGAAGAGGAAAAGTTCACCGGCTTCGTGTTCAAGATCCAGGCGAACATGGACCCCAAGCATCGTGACCGCGTTGCCTTCCTGCGCGTGTGCTCCGGCGTCTACCGCAAGGGCATGGACATCCACAGCGTGCGCCTCAACGGCAATGTGCGGGTGTCGAATGCGCTGGTGTTCATGGCCGCCGACCGCGAATCGGTCGAAGAGGCGTATCCCGGCGACATCATCGGCCTGCACAACCACGGCACGATCTCGATCGGCGATTCGTTCTCGGAAGGGGAAGCGCTGAACTTCACCGGCATCCCGAACTTCGCGCCGGAGCTGTTCCGCCGCGTGATTCTCAAGGACCCGCTCAAGGCCAAGCAGCTCAACAAGGGCCTCGATCAGCTCTCCGAAGAGGGTGCGACCCAGGTGTATCGACCGATCACCAACAACGACATCATTCTCGGCGCGGTCGGCGTGCTGCAGTTCGACGTCGTGCAGTACCGCCTGCGCGACGAGTACAAGGTGGAGTCGGTGTTCGAGCCGGTGCAGGTGCATACCGCGCGCTGGGTCGAGATCGACGATGCGCGCAAGCTCAAGGAATTCCGCGACAAGAACGACACCCGGCTTGCGCACGATCATTATGGCCAGCTGGTCTATCTGGCCTCGAGTTCCGTCAACCTGAGCATGACACGGGAGCGTTTCCCGGACGTGCGTTTTCTTGAAACCCGCGAACACGGCGTCCAGTAGGAAGCGCCGCACGCAATCGACAACGGGCGCAATCGCGCCGGACCGGAAGAACCGCAACATGGAAAAGCCGCTGCAAAGCCGCCGTCTCGATCCCGCCAACTGGCCGATGCTGGCCTTGTTCGCGGCCTTCCACATCGCCTGCTTCGCTGCGATCTGGACCGGCATCAGCTGGAGCACGTTCGCGTTGTGCCTGGCGCTGTACGGCGTGCGCATGTTCGGCATCACCGCCGGCTATCACCGCTACTTCTCGCACAAGGCCTACAAGACCGGCCGCGTCTTCCAGTTCGTGCTGGCGTGGATCGCGCAGGCCTCGTTCCAGTCGGGTGCCTTGTGGTGGGCGGCCAAGCACCGCGCCCATCACCGCCATTCGGATACGCCGCTGGACTCGCATTCGCCGCGCCAGTACGGCTTCTGGTTCGCGCACCTGGGCTGGATCTTCAACAAGCAGGCGCAAGCCGCCGACTACACGCGCATCGCCGATTTCTCGAAGTACCCGGAGTTGCGCTGGCTCGACAAGCACCACTGGATTCCCGGTGCGGTGCTCGGCGTTGCGGTCTGGGCGATCGGTGGCTGGCAGGCGCTCGTGATCGGCTTCGTCTGGTCCACCGTGCTGCTATGGCACGCCACGTTCTGCATCAATTCGCTGGTGCATGTGCTCGGCCGTCAGCGTTATCTGACCGGCGACGATTCGCGCAACAACTGGCTGTTCGCGCTGCTGTCGCTGGGCGAGGGCTGGCACAACAACCACCACTACTACATGGCCTCGGCGCGCCAGGGCTTCAAGTGGTGGGAAGTGGACATCACCTATTACGCGCTGTGCGGGCTGGACCGCATCGGCGTGGTTTCCGAACTGCGCGCGCCGCCGGCACACGTGCTCGACGGCAGCCGCCCGACCTCGGCCGAGATCAAGGAGCGTATCGCACAGGCGGTGGCGCACCGTTTCTGTCCGGATCGCATCGTGCGCCGCATGCAGCAGCGCTGGGTGGAACTGAATCGTGGCCATGCGATCGCCGACTGGCGCCGGCACTGGGCCGAGCAGCTCGTGGTCCGCCGCGAGCAGCTGCTGCAGAACGTGCACGCCGAACTGCCGAGCCTCGATCAGCTCTATCGCCACGCGCGCCGCCGTTTCGCGCGCAGCCCGGCCCTGGAAGAGATCGTCGCGCGCGCGCGCGAGCTGATCGCCAGCAATGTCATCGCCCGCCTGGAAGCGGTTCCGGCCTATGCCTGAGGCGGAGCCGGCAGCACCGCTGCCGGCGCGGCATGACCCCTATGCGGCGCTGCGCTACCCGGAATTCCGGGCGCTGGCGTTCGCTGCCTTCCTGCTCAGCTGCGGGCTGCTGATCCAGGAAGTTGCGCTGTCGTACGAGATCTATCAGGTCACGCACGATCCGCTGTCGCTCGGCCTGATCGGTCTCGCCGAAGCGCTGCCGTTCATCACGCTGGCACTGTTCGGGGGACATCTCGCGGATCGCCGCGAAAAGCGCGGCATCATCCGCAAGGCCATCGCCGTCGTGCTGCTCGGTTCCGTGGTGCTGGCAGCACTGTCATGGCCGTCGCTGCGCGCACGGCTGGCTCCGCAGGTCTGGCTGCTCAGCGCCTACGGCCTGATCAGCCTGGTCGGTTTCGCGCGGGGGTTCTATGCGCCGGCGGCCTCTTCGCTGCGGGCGTTTCTCGTGCCGCGCGAGATTTACGGCAACAGCGCGACCTGGTCGAGCACGTTTTTCCAGACCGGCGCGATCCTCGGTCCGGTGTCGGCCGGCCTGCTGTTTGGAATCGGCGGCCTGTCCGGCACCTTGCTGGTGGTGGTCGTGATGTTCAGCGGCAGTCTGGTGCTGATTTCCTTCGTCAAGCCGCGACCGGTGCTGCCGAATCCGAACGCCGGCAATCTGTGGGCGAGCCTGCGCGAAGGCATCGACTACGTGTTCAAGGCAAGGATCATTCTCTATGCGATCTCGCTGGACATGTTTTCGGTGCTGTTCGGCGGCGTGGTCGCACTGTTGCCCGTGTTCGCCGACGACATCCTCGCGGTCGGACCGCAAGGTCTCGGCGTGCTGCGCGCCGCGCCGGCGATCGGGGCGCTGCTGACGGTGATGATCTGCGCCTACCGTCCGCCGCTGGACAAGCCGTGGCGCAACCTGCTGCTGGCGGTCGCCGGCTTCGGTCTCGCGACCTTCGTGTTCGCGTTGTCGAAGCTGTTCTGGCTGTCGATCGTCGCCCTGTTCGCAACCGGTGCGTTCGACAGCGTCAGCGTCATCATCCGCAACACGATCATGCAGTCGGTGCCGCCCGATCACCTGCGCGGCCGCGTCCAGGCGGTCAACAGCATCTTCATCAGTTCCTCGAACGAACTCGGCGCGTTCGAGTCCGGACTCGCCGCCAGGCTGCTCGGCACGGTGCCGTCGGTGATCGCCGGCGCGGCGGTGACCTGCGGCGTCGTAGTCTGGATGTGGCGCCGCTCGCGCGAGCTGCTGACCGTGAGGCTGTGATGCGCATCTGCGTCTACTGCGGTTCGAGCGCAGGCGCACGGCCGCTGCATGCGGCTGCGGCGGCGCGACTCGGTGCGGAGCTTGCCGACGCCGATATCGCGATCGTCTACGGCGGCGCTTCGGTCGGACTGATGGGCGCGCTGGCCGACGCGGCGCTGGCGCGCGGCGGCGAGGTCATCGGCGTGATGCCGCGCGCGCTGGCCGATCGCGAACTCGCACACGACGGCCTGAGTCAGCTGCATCTGGTCGACTCCATGCATGAGCGCAAGGCGCTGATGGCGCAACTGGCGGATGCCTTCGTCGCCTTGCCCGGCGGACTCGGCACGCTCGAAGAGCTGTTCGAGATCTGGACCTGGGCGCGGCTGGGGCAGCACCGCAAGCCCTGCGCGATGCTCAACGTCGACGGCTACTACGACGGTCTGCTCGGCTTCCTCGACCACGCCGTCGGCGAGGGCTTCATCCGGGCCGAACATCGGGCGGGCCTGCTCGTCGCACATGACAGCGACAGCCTCGTGACCGGGATTCGCGCGGCGCTCGCGGTCTGACGGGGAAGCCCCGCCCCATTCGGGTGGCGCCAGAAATCGCGCCATGCGACGTTACGAGCCTTGCGCTTGGCGCCACCAAGCCCTGCGGCTCCTGCCTTGCCTGGCGTGATTGCTGGCAGCAACGCAGCGATCGTCCATGGCGTTAATGGCCCTGGGCCTTCTTCTGCTGCACCGTGTTGACGATGGTCGCAGCCAGTCCGAACGGGCGATTGCCTAGCAGGCGCAGCAACCGCTCCGGCAAATGGCGCTTGTCGATCTGCAGCACGGACACCTGAGCGTAACCGTCCGGCGCTTCGCCGGCCCAGGTTTCGGCCAGCGGCTCGTCGCCCGCGCGCCTGGGACGGATGCCGAGCGTGTGAAGACGCTCTGCCTGCGGCAGCAGGCTGTGGCTGCCGCGGTCCAGCGAGGCGGTCGAGGCCTGAATTTCGATCCAGGTGTTGAAGTCGAGTTGCAGCAGCGGTTCGGCGAGACGCCGCAGCACGGGTACGCGCAGCGCGCGCTGCGCCAGATTCTGCGCGGCATGACCGGCACGCTCGGCGAGGCGCAGTGCGCGTGCTGACGTGGCAGACGAGGGATCGGGGCGCGGCAGTGCGGCGACATCTGGCGCCGACCGAGCCAGCGCCGGGCGCAGCGCGCTGCCGAGGTTGGTCTGCAGATGCGCGCGCAGGCGCGTGTGTTCGCCATCGGCCTGCGGCGTGCTGTGCACCTGCAGCTGCAGTTTCCAGAGCGGCTCGCGTTCGCCGACCGGGATTTCGGCAGCGAACGCGAAGTTCTCGGTCTCGGCGGGCAGCGGTGCCGCGACCTTGGCTTTTGCACGGCGATTCACGATGGCCATGGCGGATTCTCGTCGGGCTTCTTTCGAGTACGTCGGCATGCTAGCGGTTCCGCACGGATGTGCATTGGCCGCAGATGCGCTCATCGCGGCGCCGCTGCGCCGCCGCCTGCCGTTTGCAATTGCGTCCGCCGCCGCCTTGTCCCAGACTTTGGCCCCGGTTGCGCGGCGGTGGTCGGGCCGCGGCCGGGTCCACTTTTCCCGTACTGAGCGCGCTCGGCGCGCGTCGCCGGTTCCGCCACGGCAGTGGCCGGATCGCCCGTTTCCGGAGCCTGAAATGAAGCTGCGTTATCTGTTGGCCGTGGGTCTGCTGTCGATGCTGGGCGCCTGTTCGAAGTCCCACGAAGCGACACCTCCCGCGTCGACCCCCGCGCCGGCCGAGGCCACGGCAGCGCCGGTGCCCGACACCAGTGCGAATGCACCAGCCGCCGACGATGCCGAAACCGCGCCGGCGCCGGCCGAAGCGGCGGCGCCTGCACCCGCACCCGCACCGGCAGAGACGTCGGCTGCGGCGAAAAAGGACGGCTCGGCACCGGCCGGCAGTCTGGTTGCCGGCGATGATTACGTCAGCATCAGCGGCGGCGAGCCCTTCGATACCGGCGCCGGCAAGGTCGAGGTCGCCGAGGTGTTCAACTACGTCTGCCCGGCCTGTGCCGGCTTCAACCCGATGTTCCAGGAATGGAAGAAGAAGTTGCCGGCCTACGTGCACGTCGTCTACGTGCCGGCGGATTTCCGACCCGACTTCAAGGCTTACGCGCGTGCGTACTACGCGGCCGATGCGCTCGGTCTGGTCGACAAGACGCACGAGGCGGTCTACGCGGCGATTCATGAGGAACACACGCTGCCGGGCGAGGGCATGACGCTGGACCCGGCGAAGATCGCGGCGTTCTATGCCAAGTACGGCGCCGACCCGGCGCAGTTTCAGGATCTGATGAGCAGCTTCACGGTGGACGCGCAGGTCAACAAGGCGCATCAGTTCATGATGCAGAGCCAGGTGCGCCAGACGCCGTCGCTGGTCATCGACGGCAAGTATCTGGTCAAGGGCAAGACGCGCGAGGACCTGCTGAAGAATGCCGATCAGCTGATCGCCCGCGAGCACGCTGCGCAGTAGGACCGGTTCCGCGCGGTCTCTCGCGCTGGCCGGGCCGCGACGCGGGACACGTCATGCGCGCGACTCAGACGTCGGTCGGACCGATCGTCGTGCGCGCGTTGTCGCGGCGCTTGTGCTGTGCGAACAGGCCGATCATTGCGTCGGTGAACGCCGGAATGTCGTCCGGCTTGCGGCTGGTCAGCAGTTGATCGTCGACCACGACTTCCTCGTCCAGCCATTCGCCGCCGGCATTGCGCACATCCGTCTTCAGCGACGGCCACGAGGTCAGCCGGTGACCGTCGACGACGCGCGCTTCGACCAGCAGCCAGGGCGCGTGGCAGATCGCCGCGACCGGTTTGCCGTTGTCGAAGAAATCCTTGATGAAGGTGATTGCGCGCGGCTCGCTGCGCAGTGTGTCGGCGTTGAGCGTGCCGCCCGGCAGAACCAGACCGTCGTAGCGTGAGGGGCTGGCCGCATTGAGATCGAGATCGACCTCGATGGCCTCGGTCCAGTCCTGCTTTTTCCAGCCCTTGATCGGCTTCTTGCCGAGCGAGACGATCTCGACCTCGGCGCCGGCCTTGAGCAAGGCCTGTCTTGGTTTCATCAACTCGGATTGTTCGAAGCCGTGGGTGGCGAGGATGGCAAAGGTCTTGCCGTGCAGGCCGCCGGTCTTGCGCAGCGCGCGGCCGGCAGACGAGCTGTTGCGCGCGCGGCGCTCGCGTTCCGCCCCGCTGCCGCCCCATGACAGCGCATCGCTGGCCGGGAAGGTCCCTTCCAGCATCGTGTCCACTTTCTGTTCGGTCTGCGACGGCTTCCTGGCCATGTCCATCTCCTTGGGTGCGAGAGAGGAGGCGCGACCCGGTCGCACCTCCCGGAGAACGGCCGATCCGCGATGACCTCAAGGGACCCCTCGTCACGCTGCGGGGCCGTCGATCCGCCGTCTGAAACTTTAGGCCGGCGGTACCGCATAAAGTTCAGCGTCACCGGCGCCGTGTGCTGAACGATGGCTGTCCGAGCGCCGGCGGTGATGGCGCCGGCCGGACCCCGTACAATCGCCGCCGCTCCAAGTCTGGACGCGCGATCGGGTTTTTGCGTGGAATCGTTCCTGTTGCTGCTGGTCTGTCTTGCGCTCGGCATGCTGATCGCGCGTTACGCGCATCCGCCGATCGGCCTGGCGCCCGGCCTGAACTGGTGGCTGATCAATATCGCCCTGCCGGCGATGGTCGTGCAGCTGGTGCCGCGCCTGCATTTCGATCTGCACCTTCTGTATCTGGCGATGTCGCAGTGGCTGGTGTTCGTCGCTGCATGGCTGCTGTTCGCCGGCCTCGGCCGGCGCCTGCAGTGGTCGCGCGCGCGCATCGGTGCGCTGACGCTGGTGGCAGGACTCGGCAACACCTCGTTCATCGGCTATCCGCTGATCGAGGCGCTGCGCGGACAGGAGGGTCTTGCCTACGCGGTGATCGCCGATCAGGGCGGCTGCTTCATCGCCCTGGCGGTCGGCGGCATCATCGTCGCGTCGGTCTATTCCGGCCAGAAACCGCATCCGGCGCAGATCGTGCGTCGCGTGCTGATGTTTCCGGCCTTCGTTGCCCTGGTCAGCGGCATCATCATCGGCGCGCTGGGTGGCTGGCCGCCGCTCGCCGATGCGCTGCTCGGCCGCATCGCCGGCACGCTGACGCCGATCGCCCTGTTCGTCGTCGGCCTGCGCTTTCGCTTGCATCTGGGTCGCGACCAGATCAGCGCGGTGGGCGGTGGCCTGCTCTACAAGCTTGTCCTGATTCCGGCCGTGGTGCTGGGCATCGGCGCGCTGCTGCGCATGCACGGCCTGCCGCTGACGATCGCGGTGCTGCAGGCGGCGATGGCGCCGATGGTGTCGGCGACGATCCTCGCCGATCAGTACAAGCTCGATCCGCCGGTCGCCAACACCCTGCTCGGTGCCGGCACCTTGCTGGCTTTCATCACCGTGCCGCTGTGGAATTTTGTTTTGCCGTGACGAGGATCGCGGCTCGGATTCTGCAGGAGCCGCGCAAGCGGCGACTTGCTACACCAGCTTTGCGAACAGATCGTATTCGTCGGCGTCGACCACCTTCACCTTGAGGCGCTGACCGGGCAGGGGCTTGAGCTTGCCCTGGATGTAGACCTTGCCGTCGATCTCCGGCGCATCGGCCCATGAACGGCCGACGCTGGCCGCGTCTTCGTTGATCTCGTCAACCAGCACTTCGATGGTCTGGCCGATCTTGCGCTGCAGTTTCGCGGCGCTGATCGCCTGCTGCTTTTCCATGAATCGGTGATAACGATCTTCCATCACCTCGGCCGGCACGTGATCGGCGAGTGCGTTGGCGGTCGCGCCTTCGACCGGTGAGTACTGAAAGCAGCCGACGCGATCGAGTTGTGCCTCGTCGAGCCAGTCGAGCAGCAACTGGAAATCCTGCTCGGTCTCGCCGGGGAAGCCGACGATGAAGGTGCTGCGAATCGTCAGGTCCGGGCAGATGTTGCGCCAGGCGCGAATGCGCTTGAGAGTGTCTTCGCTGGCCGCCGGCCGCTTCATTGCCTTGAGCACGCGCGTCGAGGCGTGCTGGAACGGCACGTCGAGGTAGGGCAGAACCTTGCCTTCGGCCATCAGCGGCATGATGTGGTCGACGTGCGGGTACGGGTAGACGTAGTGCAGACGCACCCACGCGCCGAGGTCCGACAGGCCTTCGCAAAGGCCGAGCATGCGGGTTTCGTAATCGCGGTCGCGCCACTGGCCTTTCGCGTATTTCAGATCGGCGCCGTAGGCCGAGGTGTCCTGCGAGATCACCAGCAGTTCCTGCACGCCGGACTTCACCAGTTTTTCGGCTTCGCGCAGAACCTCGCCGACCGGCCGTGACGCGAGCTTGCCGCGCATCGACGGGATGATGCAGAAGCTGCACTTGTGATTGCAGCCTTCGGAAATTTTCAGGTACGCGTAGTGCTTGGGCGTCAGCTTGATGCCCTGCGGCGGCAGCAGATCGAGGAACGGATCATGCGCCGGTGGCACCACGGCGTGCACCGCATTCATCACCGACGTGTAGTCCTGCGGGCCGCTGACCGACAGCACGTCCGGAAACTTGTCGCGGATGATGTTGCTCTTCGGGCCGGCGCCGAGGCAGCCGGTGACGACGACCTTGCCGTTCTCCGCCATCGCCTCGCCGATCGCGTCCAGCGATTCCTCGACTGCTGCATCGATGAAGCCGCAGGTGTTGATGACGACGACATCGGCGGCGTCATAAGTCGGCGTGGTCTGGTACCCCTCGGCGCGCAGCTGCGTCAGGATGCGCTCGGAATCGACCAGCGCCTTCGGGCAGCCGAGCGAGACGAAGCCGACTTTCGGGGCGGCGGGTTTCTTGGCGGCGCCGGCGGAACGGCGGGCGGCGGGCGTACGGGCCATGGACGGCAGAGGCGGTGACAGCGAAGGGTGCGCATTCTAGCGGTTTGCCGAAACCGCGTCCGGACGGCGTTTGCGGCACTTTTCGGGGCGAGTGCCAGACAGCCGCTCGCTACGCCGTGCAGAGCATTCCTAGGCGAACAGCGCGCCGGCGTAGACGCCGAGGCCGCGCGCGACGCTGGCGAACTTGTCGCCCATGACCGGCACGCTCCCGGCGAACGCGGTCGCGATCGCCTCGCGCAGGAAGCGGACGCCGGTCGAGCCACCGGTGAAATAGATCGCGTCCACCGCGCCCGGTGACAGGCCGGCATCGGCTGCGGTCTGCAACGCGGCGGCGACGATGCGCTCGACCGGCGCGCCGATCGCACGATGCAGCAGGGCGTCGTCGACCGCCACACGCAGCGCCGTGTCGATGAACGACAGGTCCAGCGCCATCGTGCCGCCATCGGCGACGGCGACTTTCGCGTCCTCGATCAGGCCGGCGATGCGGTGACCCTCGCGGCCGCGCAGCACCGACATCAGACGATCGTGCAGCGCCGGTTCGGCAAAGAACGGGCGCAGGGTTTCAGCCTCGGCGAGTGCGCGCGGTGTGTACAGGAAATTGATGCGATGCCAGGTCGCGAGCTCGAAGTAGACATGCGAGGGCACCGGCTTGCCTCCGGGACTGAACGTGCCGAGCCCCAGCGCCGGCATCGCCGCGGCAAGGCTGAGCTGCTGGTCGAAGTCGGTGCCGGCGATGTGCACGCCGCAGTTCGCCAGCACGTCGGCACTGCGATCGACGCGTCCGGTGCGCCGCGGGCCGAGCCGGATCAGCGAGAAGTCCGAGGTGCCGCCGCCGATGTCGGCGACCAGCACCAGCGCTTCGCGGTCCAGCGTCACTTCGTAATCGAGCGCGGCGGCAATCGGCTCGTACTGGAAATGCACGTCTTCGAAGCCGACGTCGCGCGCGATGTCGGCGAGGGTCGTCGCCGCGAGCCGGTCGCGCTCCGGGTGTTCGTCGACAAAGCGCACCGGCCGCCCGAGCACGACGCGGTCGAGCGCGTGATCGCAATGTGTCTGCGCGGTCTCGCGCAGATGGTGCAGGAAGCCGGCGATGATCTCGCGGTAGGCGAGCGGCCGGCCGTTGACGAGCGTGGTCTCCGACAGCAGTTCGCTGCCGAGCAGGCTTTTCAGCGAGCGCAGCAGGCGGCCATCGAAACCGGCCTGATATTCGCCGATCGCCTGGCGGCCGAACACGGTCGTGCGCTCGTCGGCGTTGTAGAACACGGCGGTCGGCATCGTGTCCCTGCCGGCTTCCAGCGGTACCAGCGAGCAATGCGTATCGAAGCCGGTACAGACCGCGGAATTGGAGGTACCGAAATCGATGGCGGCGTAAGGCGTCATGGCGAGTCGCGCGGACCGCGCGGGTCCGTTGCGTCAAAAAGCGGGGCGCGAGTCTAACGTCTCGTCCTGCGATCGCAAGCCGCCGCCTGCGGTCACTGCATTTCCGCGAGCAGCGCGGCGAACAGCGCGGCGGCCGGCATGGCGCGCGCCAGCGCCGCGCCCTGGCCCGCCCATTGCGCGGCGAACTGCGCATTGCCCCGCGCCCGCGCAGCGGCGTGCAAGGCCTTGCCGGCGTCGTAGGCGATCGGATAGTCGGGAACCGGTGGATGGCCGGTCGCGCCGGCTTCGCGCATGAAGCGGTTGACGATGCCGCGCGCCGGCCGCCCGGAGATCACCGACGTGATCGCGGTTTCGACATCCGCGGCGAGCAGTGCGCGGCGATAAGCCGCATCCGCTGCCGATTCCGGACAGGCGACGAAGGCAGTGCCGAGCTGGACGCCGGCCGCGCCGAGTGCCAGCGCCGCGCGAATGCCGGCGCCGTCCATGATGCCGCCGGCGGCAATCACCGGCAGCGACGTCTGTGCGGTCAGCAGACGCGTCAGCGCCAGCGTGCCGATTCGCGGATCGTCCGCCGGATCGAACACGCCGCGATGGCCGCCGGCCTCGGCGCCCTGCGCCACGATCGCGTCGATGCCGGCGTCTTCGGCGGCGCGTGCTTCGCCGGGGCGGGTTGCCGTTGCCAGCAGCACGATGCCGGCGCGCTGCAGCGCCGCAATGCTGGCGGCCGGCGGCAGACCGAAATGGAAACTGACGACGGCGGGCCGCTCGGCGAGCAGCAGATCGCGCATCGCCGCATCGGTCACGAAACTGCGATAGATCTCGTGCAGCCGCGGCGGCGGATGCGCGCCGAACTCGGCAAACCGCGGCTGCAGGTGGGCCAGCCAGGCCGCCTCGCGCGCTGCGTCGGCTTGCGCGGGACGATGGCAGAAGACATTGACGTTGAACGGCCGCTGCGTCAGCGCGCGAGTCGCCTGCAGCATGTCGTGCGCCTGTTCGACGCTCGCCGCGCCGATCGCGATCGAGCCGAGACCGCCGGCATTCGAGACCGCCGCGGCGAGCGCCGGAGTCGAGGTGCCGGCCATCGGTGCCTGGATGATCGGATGGTCGACGCCAAGTCGCGACCACAGCGGAGCGGATCGTCCGTTCATTCGAGTGCTTGCGCCTGTTCAGTCAGTGCGAGGAGCCGAAGGTGACGACGCAATCCGGTTCTGCGCTACGCCAAAGGCGCATCCGGATCGCCGCGAGCGCTTCGCGGTCTCGCGATGAAGGGATTTTTCCATGTCGAGCCGGCACACCATTCCATGCGTCAATCCGCCGCTTCGTCATCGCCGACGCTGCCGAGCAGCTTGTCGGTGTCGCTGGCCGGCAAGGCCTCGACTTCGCGCAGCTGGCGCGTGATTGCGCGCGAGCGCACGCCGGTCTGCGTGATCTGCTTCTGCGCCTGATCGAGCTTTTCGCTGACCTTGTCGAGCACCTCGCCGAACTTGCCGAACTCGGTCTTGACCGCGCCGAGCACGCGCCAGACTTCGCTGGTGCGCTTCTCGATCGCCAGCGTGCGGAAGCCCATTTGCAGGCTGTTGAGCAGCGCGGTCAGCGTGGTCGGGCCGGCAAGCACGACACGATGTTCGCGCTGCAGTTTTTCGACGATGCCGGGTCGGCGGATGACTTCCGCGTACAGCCCTTCGGTGGGCAGGAACATCACCGCGAAATCGGTGGTGTCCGGTGGCGCGATGTATTTGTCGCCGATCGATTTGGCCTGGATCTCCACCGTGCGTTGCAATTGTGCGCCGCTGATCTTGATCGCCTCGAGGTCCGCGCGTTCGACCGCATCGACGAGGCGTTCATAGTCCTCGCTCGGAAATTTGGCGTCGATCGGCAACCACACGGTCGAGTCGTGTTCGCCGCGGCCGGGCAGGCGGATCGCGCAATCGACGACCTCGCGGCTGCCGGGTTTGGTCGCCACCTGCCTGGCGAACTGCTCGGCCGTGAAAATCTGTTCGAGGATGCTTTCGAGCTGCACCTCGCCCCAGCCGCCGCGCGTCTTGACGTTGCTGAGCACGCGCTTGAGATCGCCGACGCCGTTGGCGAGCGTCTGCATTTCGCCAAGTCCCTTGTGCACCTGTTCGAGGCGATCGCTGACCAGCTTGAAGGATTCGCCGAGTCGCTTCTCCAGCGTCTCGTGCAGCTTCTCGTCGACCGTGCGGCGCATCTGTTCGAGCTTTTCGGCGTTCTCGCCGCGCAGAGTCTTGAGATTGTCGTCGACGCTGGCGCGCAGCTTTTCGGCGGCCTGCATCTGTGCATCGACCAGCGTCTTGAGCGCGATACTCTGTTGTTCGCCGAAGCGTGCCAGGGTCTGCGCCTGTTCGCCGCGTGCCTTCTGCGCATCTTCGGCGAGTTGGCGCTGGGTGTCGGCGAGCGTGGCGCGCAGGCTTTCCTGTTGCTGCTGCAATTGCTGACCGAACTGTGTCAGCGTTGCCGTCAGCTCGGCGCGCTGGCCGCGCGTCAGCTCGGCGGCATCGCGGCGCGTCTGTGCGGCTTCGTCGCGCAGCGCGCGTTCCAGCCGTTCGGCTTCGGCCTTGAACGCCTTGCCGGCATCCGCGGGGCGCCGCAGCAGCGTGGCGAGGGCGCCGCCAACGAATGCGCCGACAACGGCGACCAGAAGGACCATGATCAGATTCATGGCCGCATTCTACTGAGCCGGACCGTCGGCGCGTGTCGCATGCCGACGGTCCGGGCCGAGCTCAGTTGTTGGCGAGCAGGTCGATGACCGAAAGGATCAGGAACGTGCCCGGGTCATAGACCACGCTGTAGCCCTGGTAGTAGCCGACACGATAGCCGCGCGGCACGACCTGCGCCCGGTAGCGGTAGGCGGCCGGCATCGGCTGGATCGCGTGGCGATAGCCGACCGGGATCGAACTGCCGCGGTAGAACACCGGCTGGCGCGTGTAGACGACGCGACCATGATCGCGGCTGTCATGCCAGGACTGCGTCTGCGTGTAGCCGTGGCGGTCGTGAGCGCGGTAGTCGTGGCGATCGTTGTCATGGCCGCGATGGTCGTCGTTGCCGCGGCCGCGGTCCCGATCGTGATCATCGGCATGAGACGGCTGCTGCCGGATCTGGCCGCGGTCCGAATCGCGATAGTGGTCGTCGGCAAAAGCCGACGGCATGGCCAGCGTGGCGGTGGCGGCCAGCAGGCCGGCGGCAACGAGCTTGGTAGACGTTCTGAACCTGCGCATCGGAATACTCCTGTCGGTGATGGCGAGTCCATCATCGATCCAGGCCACGCACACTACGTTGCCGCTACGTCAGGAAATGTCGCGGCAGACTGTCTGCCGGCTGAACTCCGCGTTCTCGCGCGCCGCCGCGGCAGCGTGTGGCGCCTCAGGTGGAACCGCAGTTCGGTTTGCGGCCGGCGGCCCGCGCCTGCTCGTAGATCGGGATGTCCTTGGGCAGGTTCTTCTGCAGATCGGCGATGCGCGTGGCGTTCGACGGATGCGTCGACAGCAGCTCCGGCGGCGTCTGGCCGGCCTGCTTCGACATGTTCTGCCAGAGGGTGATGGCCTGCTCCGGGTCGAAGCCGGCACGCGCCATCAGGTCCATGCCGAGGATATCGGCCTCCGATTCGTCGCCGCGCGAGAACGGCAGCAGCACCAGGTATTGGGCGCCGGCGCCGATTGCATCGGCCGGCAGGCCGGTGCCGGCGCTGATCAGCACGGCGCCGAATTGCGAAGCCATCTGGTTGGAAACGCGCGAGGCGGAGTGGCCGGCCAGCACATGGCTGATTTCGTGACCGAGCACCGCCGCGAGCTGCGCCTGCGTGGTCGCTACCTTGAGCAGCCCGGTGTAGACGCCGATCTTGCCGCCCGGCAGCGCGAAGGCGTTGATCTCCTTGGAGTCGAACACCTGCACTTCCCAACTCGCCGGCGTCAGCGCCGAGTTCGGCACCTGCGCGGTGAGTGCGTGCGCCACACATTGCACGAACGCCGATTCGCGCGGGTCCTTGGTGACCGGCGTCTTGTCCTTGAGCTGCTGGAACGCGGTCACGCCCATCTGCGAAACCTCGGAATCGGAGACCAGGCGCAGCTGGTGGCGCCCGGTCGGTGAGACCGCGCAGGCGCTCAGCAGCAAGGCGGCGCAGCTCGTCAGCAGGCGGCGATTCATCGGCGATTCCAGGGCCATGGGCCGACGATCATAGTCAAAAGAAGATGACACCCGAAACGACTTGTCGACGACCGCCGTTCGGGTACAGTAGGAACGGGCTGCAGACCCGCGACATGGCGTGCCAGGGAAGGCATCCGCTGCGCCGCGAGGCCCTCCAGTCCGTGGCAGGCGAAGCACGACTTCGCTGATCATCGTTGCGGCTGGCAGGCCGCTGAGACAAAGGAAGGTTGACAGATGGCTACCCGCGAGACCGGCACCGTGAAGTGGTTCGACAGCGCCAAAGGTTTTGGCTTCATTCAGCGCCCAGGCAAGGAAGACGTGTTCGTGCACTTCCGCCAGATCCAGGGAGAAGGCTACAAGTCGCTGACCGAGGGACAGAAGGTCGAATTTGAAGTGGCACAGGGGCAGAAGGGGCTGCAGGCCGAGAAGGTGACGGTCCAGAGCTGAAGCGCCGCCGGTTCCGGCGAGCCTGAAAAACCCCGCGATACGCGGGGTTTTTTTATCGTCGGCGTATCGCTGGACTGGCAGAATGCACGCCGTGCCCCGCTCCCTTGCCCACCGCTGGCTGCTCGTCTACCTCGGCGTCTTCGCGCTGATCGGGCAGCTGATGTTGCCGACGGTGCATGCGCAGAATCTTGCGCAGCGCAGCGGCAATCCGCTGTACGCGGCGTTCTGCGGCGAAGTCGCGCCGCAGCGACTCGCTGTGTTGCGGCAGCAGCTGGCCGTCAGCCCGCAGCAGGCCGATACGGACGTCAGCCAGAGCCAGCATCCGCTGAAAGCCGGCTGTCCGATCTGTGCCAGCCTGCACGCCGCACAGCTGGCGGTATCGCCGGTCATCGAGCTGCCGCTGCTGCTGCGCAGCTCGATCGTGGTGCTGCCGCTCGCCGCAGTCGCCACGGTGATCCCGCGCGCCACGCGGCCGCCGCCGTCGCAGGGGCCGCCGCAGTCCTCCTGATGCGCCCCGCCGTCGCGGCCTGCCGCTGACGGTCCGATCCGCCTTGCGCGGAATCCCGCATGGTCGCTACGCGACCCCCAGGAGTTTTCAATGTCTCGCATCTCGCCGCGTTCGCGGTGCTTCGCTGCGCCGCAAGCTTCGTCATGGCTGCTGCTTGGCGCCAGTCTGCTGTCGCTGTCCCCTTCGTTTGCATTCGCCGCCGAGGGCGATTCAGGCGCCGCGGCCGCGCGTCGCGCCGCGCTGCTGCAGGAGCGCGCACGCATCGATGCCGAACTGCGTCGGCTCGACGCGCTGCCGCCGGAAACGGCTACCGAAACCGACCCGGCAGGCGCCAGCGCCGCGCCGCGCGACGGGCTCGAAACCATCGTCGTCACGGCCCATCCGCAGGCGCCCGCCGCGCAGACCGCGACCCGTGTCGATCGTGCGCAGTTCGCATATCAGCCCGGCACGTCGATCGCCGAAGCGCTGTCGCTGAGCCCCGGCGTCAGCTTCGTGCAGGGCAACGGGCCGCGCGATGTCGCGGTATCGGTGCGCGGCTCCAGCAACCGCCAGACCTATGGCGTGCGCAACATCAAGGTGTTCGAGGACGGCTTCGACGTCACCCAGCCGGATGGCCTGTCGCGCACCGATCTGACGGACCCGCATGCCTACGGCAGCATCGATGTCCTGCGCGGACCGTCGTCGGCGTGGTTCGGCAACTATGCGAGCGGTGGCGCGATCGACTTTCGTCTGCGCGACGGTGCCGATATTCGCGGCATCGAAAGCGGGCTCGACGCCGGCAGCTACGGTTATCTGAACGCGTACGCGCTGGCCGGCGATGCCGGTGCCCGTTACGACTACACCGCCTTCATCAGCAATGCCCGCGGTGCTTCGCATACCGCGCACAGCAACTACATCACGACGACGGCCAACATCATCGCCGGCATCCAGGCGAGCGCGCGCGACCGTCTGACGTTCAAGCTGATCGACAACGAGCTCGACGCCGATCTGCCGCTGCGCCTGTCGCTCGCCCAGTTCCGCGAAAACCCGTATCAGCACGGCTGCGATGCCAGCGGCGCGAACGGCTGCGCGACGACCAGTCTGCTCGACAACGGCTACAACGCCGACGACGGCCGTACGGCGCTGACGCCGGCGCAGGCCGGATTGGGCCGTCATGATCGCCGTACCATCCTCGGCGCGCGCTGGGAGCACGTCTTCGACGCCGTGACGCGCATGCAGACGCAGTTCGTGTTCGACAACCGCGACATCAAGCAGCCGACCGGTTCGGCGAGTTACGACGGTACTTATCCGTCCTTCAACCTGCGCGGCGATCTGTTCCACGACGGCACGCTGTTCGGTCTCGCCGCGCGTTCGGCGGCCGGAGTGTTCTACAACGACGAAGAGCAGAACTCGGATGTCTTCAACGTCACGCCGGAAGGACACGCGGCGCGCGGCGCCGTGACGCAGCACATGACCGGCCGGCATCTGAACGGCGGTCTGCGTCTGCGCGAGGAGCTGCAGCTGGCGCCGCAGTGGACCGGCGTGCTTGGCCTCGGCGGCGAGTACACCCGGCTGAGCGGTCAGAGTACGGCCTACGCGTATCCGTCGGCGGCCACGCCGAGTCTGGCGCGCGTCGCCGCACGGCGAGAATTCTTCGATGTCGCTCCGGAAGCGGCGCTGCGCTATGCACCGGACGACAACTGGCTGCTGCACCTGCGCGTCGCCGGCGGCTATGGCACGCCGCAGATCGGCAATCTGTTCGTCGATGCCGACGGCAACGCCGGCAACAACACCGGCCTCGATCCGCAGCGCAACTACGGGGTCGATCTCGGCGCCGACTGGCATCTCGACGACACGCTGCGTGTCGAGCTGACCGGCTTCTACGAATGGTTCCGCGACGAGCTGGTGTCGCAGTCGCCCGGCGTCGGCAGGCAGAACTACACGTTCAACGCGCCGCGCTCCGAACATCGCGGCGTCGAGTTGGGTGTCGACTGGCGGCCGCTGCCGCAGGCGCTGCCCGGCGCCAGGATTTCGCTCGCCTATACCTGCGACGATCAGATCTACAGGCGCTACGACGAACGCATCAGCAACAGCAGCGACAGCCAGGTCTTCGATCGCGGCGGGCAGAAGATTCCGGGCGTGCAGCCGCAGACCGTCAATGCGCGCCTGGCCTACGATCAGCCGAGCGGCGCGCTGCAAGGGCTCGGCGCCTACGTCGAGCTCAATGCACGCGAAGGCTTCTGGCTCGACAACGCGAATCTGATCCAGGCGCCCGGTTACAGCCTGGTCAATTTCAACCTGCACTACGATCCGCCGGCACCGCTGCGCGTCAGTTTCTATCTGGCGGTGCAGAACCTGCTCGATCGCACGTATGTCGGTTCGGCGTCGAACCTCGGCGACCGACTCGACTCGACCCGTGCCAGCCTCGCAAGCAGCGGCGGCGCGATCTACGCCGGCAATCCGCGCCTGTACTACGGCGGCGTGCGCCTGCGCTTCTGAGGAGATCGACGATGACGAACCCGTCTCCACCCGCGCTCGACCCGCGCCGTCGCCTGATCTGGCGCTGGCATTTCTACGCCGGCTTGTTCTGCATGCCGTTCGTGCTGTGGCTGGCGAGCACCGGCTCGATCTATCTGTTCAAGCCGCAGATCGACGCGTGGCTGGAACGTTCATATGACCATCTGCGGCTCGACGGCCCGCGCGCGGCGCCGTCGGCACAGGTCGCCGCGGCACTGGCGAGCGAACCGGGTTCGGTACTCAATGCCTACGAGCTGCCGCGCACCCCGCGTGCGGCAGTGCGCGTGCTGGTCGGGCACGGCAGCACCGTGACGCGGGTCTACGTCGATCCGCAAACCCTGCAGGTGCTCGGCCACGTCGAGGAGGAGCGGCGTTTCACGCGGTTGATCTTCCGTCTGCACGGCGAACTGCTGCTCGGGCGCGGCGGCTCGATGCTGGTCGAGCTTGCGGCGTCCTGGGCCATCGTCATGCTGATCAGCGGTCTGTATCTGTGGTGGCCGCGCGATGCGCAGGGACTGGCCGGCGTCGCCTGGCCGCGGCTGCGCCGCGGCGGGCGTGTGTTCTGGCGCGACCTGCACGCAGTGGTCGGTGTCTGGGTGTCGGCATTCGCATTGTTCCTGCTGGTCAGCGGTTTGCCGTGGGCGACGTTCTGGGGCGGCAATCTGAAGACCGTGCGCAGCCTGCTCGCACCGGCGCCGGCGCAGCAGGACTGGACCACCGGATCGGCCGACGAGGCGGCGCGAAACCGTGCGCGCAACACCCGACGCGACGAACCGGGCGTCGATCTGTCCGGGCACGCCGGACACGAGATGCGCATGCATGCTGTGCGTGGCGCGCATGACATACCGGGCATGATCGGCATGTCGGCGACGATGCGGCCGGGCTTCGATGCGGCGGCGCTCGATCGTCTGGTGCCGGTCGTTGCGGCCCGGCAATTGCCGCCGCCGGTGCTGATCGCGCCACCGTCGGCGGCCGCGACGCACTGGACGGCGCGCTCCGATACGCAGAACCGGCCGCGACGCGTCGAGCTGGTGCTTGATGGTGACAGCGGCACGCTGCTGCAGCGCACCGCGTTCGGGCAGCGTGCGCTGCTCGATCGCATCATCGGCACCGGCGTCGCTGCGCACGAAGGTCAGCTGTTCGGCTGGCTCAATCAGCTGCTCGGGCTCTTGACCGCTCTGGGTCTGATCACGCTTTGCCTCAGCGCGCTGACGATGTGGTGGCAGCGTCGGCCACACGGCAAGCTGGGCGCGCCGGCGGTGGTCGGCGATGCCGGCCCAGGCGCCGGACTGATCGTGCTCGTCCTGCTTTTCAGCCTGTTGCTGCCGCTGCTTGGCGCTTCCCTGATCGCCGTGCTGTTCGGCGAGCGTCTGCTGTTGCGGCGCATTGCTCCGCTGCGCAATTTTCTCGGACTGGCCCGCTGAAGATCGCTGCGCGACGCGTGCCGGTCACGCGTCGCGTCAACGGCCTTCAGCCGGCCAGCAGCTTCTTCATGTTGCTGCCCATCGACGACGCGCCGCCCAGCGCCCAACCGCCGTCGACCGGAATCAGGGCACCGCTGACGTAGCTCGCCGCGTCGCTCGCGAGCCACAGGCAGCAATTGGCGATGTCCTGCTTGCTGCCGTAACGCTGCATCGGTACCGAGTCGATCGTCGCCTGCTTCAGTTCGGGCGTCGGTGCCAGGCGCGCCATGCCCTCCGTGTCCTCGATCGGTCCCGGCAGAATCGAATTGACGCGCACGCCGGACGCACCCCATTCGAGCGCGCCGACGCGCGTGATCATGTCGACGCCGGCCTTGGCGGCGCAGACATGCATCTGGGTTTCCATCGCCAGCACCGATTGCGGCGCCGAGATGTTGACGACGCTCGCGCCCGGCTTCTTCAGCAGCGGGTAGGCGGCGCGCAGCACATGAAACGTGCCGAGCAGATCGATCTCGATCACCGCGCGAAAGCCGTTCGACGAAATGCCGAGCGCCGGCGCGGGGAAATTGCCGGCCGCGCCGGAAACCAGCACATCGATGTCGCCGAAACGACTGTGCGCCGACTTCAGCGCCGCTTCGGTCTTCGCGTAGTCACGGACATCGGCGGAAAAGCCGACCGCATCGCCGCCATGGCGTTTCAGTTCGGCGACCGCCGCATCGACCTTGTCCTGCGAGCGCGACAGCACCGCGACGCGCGCGCCGCAGCGTGCGAACGCATGGGCGATGCCGAGATTGATGCCGCTGGTGCCGCCGGCGACAAAGACGAATTTGCCGCGGTAGTCGAAGGTGACGGACATGGTGTGCGCTCCTGCAAAGAAAAAGAAATCAGCATTCCGGTTGTAGAAGTGCCGAAGAAGCGTTGCGAGCGAAGGCAGATCGCGCGAAGACGGAGCGCGGAAAGCGCAACGTACATCAGCACATGAGCAGTGCAAGCAACGCCCGCGTGCGAGATGTCGGGCGCAGCAGCTTATTCGGCCACTTCTAGGGTTCCAGTCGTTCGACGATCCAGCCATCGCCTTCGCGGCGATAGCGCAGCCGGTCATGCAGGCGGCCGTGGCGACCCTGCCAAAACTCGATCGATTCCGGCATCACGCCATAGCCGCCCCAGAAGTCAGGCAACGGTACTTCAGCATCGGCATGACGGGTCTGCGCGTCAGCGAAGCGCCGGTCGAGCACCGCGCGTGATCGCACGACGGCACTCTGGCGTGACGTGACCGCGCCGACCTGCGAGTCGTGCAGTCGTGAATGGAAATAGCGTTCCGACAATTCGCGCGAGACCTTCGCGGCGCGCCCCTCGATGCGGACCGAACGTTCGAGCTTGTCCCACCAGAACACCAGCGCAACATTCGGATTGTCGGCCAGCTCGCGACCCTTGCGGCTGTCGTAGTTGGTATAGAACGTCAGGCCGCCGTCGACGAAGCCCTTGAACAGCACCACGCGCGCCGATGGTCGGCCCTGCGCATCGACGGTCGCCAAGGTCATCGCGGTCGGCTCATGCATCGGGGCAGCGATCGCATCGTCAAGCCAGGCTTGCAGCTGCGCGAGCGGATCGGCATCGAGATCGTCGATATCGAGCGGCGGGTTGGCATCGAATTGCGGCATGGGCGGTGGCCGGCGCGGCCCTCTGGCAGAATTCCGGCATTGTCCCGCTTTCGGCCATCGCCGCAAACCGCCGTCGGCGACGGCTGATCCCACAGACCGGAGAACCCCATGTCGAGCTTCGAAGCCCTGCGCGTCCATTCGCCCGAGAAGAACCGTACCGAGGCACGCTTCGAGCGGCTCGATGTCGAGGCGCTGTCGCCTGGCGACGTCGTCGTGCGCGTGGCGTGGAGTGGCATCAACTACAAGGACGCGCTCGCCGTCACCGGCAAGGGTCGTATCCTCAAGTCCTATCCGAAAGTGCCGGGCATCGATCTCGCCGGGCATGTCGAATCGAGCAGCGATGCGCGCTACAGGCCGGGCGATGCAGTACTGGTCACCGGCTGCAACATCGGCGAAGTGTTCGACGGCGGCTACGCCGAGTTCGCACGCGTCGCCGCCGATTCGATCATCCGCAAGCCGGATGGCCTGAGCTTGCGCGAGACGATGGCGATCGGCACCGCCGGCTTCACCGCCGCGTTTGCCTTGCGCCGCATGCTGGAAAATCACCAGGCGCCTGCGATGGGCCCGATCGCGATCACCGGGCCGACCGGCGGCGTCGGCTCGATCGCGATCGATCTGTTCAAGCGCGCCGGCTTCACGGTGCAGGCGATCACCGGCAAGGCCGGACAGGCCGACGGCTATCTGAAAAGCCTCGGTGCCGACGAGATCATTTCGCGTCAGTCCCTGACGATCGGCAACAAGCCGCTCGAATCGGCGACCTGGGGTGGCGCGGTCGACAATCTCGGCGGCGACACGCTGGCGATGCTGACGCGCACCGTCAAATCCTGGGGCAACATCGCCAGCATCGGCCTGGCGCAGTCGCACGAACTGCAGACCACGGTGATGCCGTTCATCCTGCGTGGCGTCTCGATCCTCGGCATCCACTCGGTGGAATGCCCGCGCGCCTGGCGTGAGGATATCTGGGCCAGGCTCTCCGGCGAATGGAAGCCGCGCGTGCTGGACAGGATCGTCACGCGCGAGGTGACGTTGAAGGAGTTGCCGGCGGCGTGTGCGGATCTGATTGCGGGCACGGTGACGGGGAGAACCTTGGTGCGGATATCGGGCGCGGAGTAGCGGTGTTGTTGTTTGGCTCGCGCTTGGTGGCCTGGTCTGACCTTTTGTTTCGCCCTGTCAGGCGAAACAAAGATCGAATCAGGCGTAAAGCCCTATGCAGAATGAGCTGCCTGCTCCCCGATCTCGGCAGGCCGCCGCGCATAGCGCCGCGCGATCACTGAACACGTGATCAGCTGCAACTGGTGATAAATCATGATCGGCAACATGATCAATCCCAGCGCGCCGCCGCTGCCGAAGATCAGCGCCGCCATCGGCGCACCGGCTGCGAGGCTCTTCTTCGAACCACAGAACACGGCGGCGATTTCGTCGTCGACGGCGAAGCGCAAGCGGGTTGCGATGAAATGCGTCAGCGTCAGGACGAAGGCGAGCAGTGCGCCGGTCAGCAGCGCGGTGATCAGCAGGGGGCCGGCGCCGTATTGCGTCCAGACGCCGGCGCGGGTCGCGTCGCAGAATGAATTGAAGACGATCATCACGATCACGGCGCGATCGACAAGGCCGACATGTGGTTTGTTGCGCGTGATCCAGTCGCCGATCCACGGTCGCAGGCACTGGCCGACGACGAACGGCAACAGCAGCTGCTCTCCGATCTTGATGAACTGATCCAGCAGCGGCGCGCCATGGCTGGCGGCGCTGAGGAACAGGCTGACGTAGAGCGGTGTCAGCAGCATGCCGATCAGGCTCGACAGCGTTGCGTTGAAGACAGCGCCGGCAATATTGCCGCGCGCCATCGCCGTCATCGCGATCGACGACGAGACCGTCGACGGCAGCGCGCACAAATAGAAGAAGCCGAGCATCAGTTCGCGCGGCAGCCAGTGGCCGACGCTGAGATTGACCAGCAGGCCGACCAGCGGGAACACCGCGAAGGTCGAAAGTTGCACGAACAGATGCAGACGCCAGTTGGCAGCACCTGCCTTGAGCCGCTCGGTCGACAGCCCGGCGCCGCTGAGCAGGAACACCAGCGCGACGCCGATGTGCGTCAGCGTGTCCAGATGCAGCACGCCGCCGCTGGCGCCGAGTTGCGGCATCAGCAGCGCGATCGCGATCGCGATCAGCATCGAGGCGAGAAAGCCGTCGAGGAAGGGGATGCGCATCGGTTCAGAGATAGGGCGAGAACAGCCAGAACAGGGCGTTGCGCAGGCGCCGCCAGAACGGCAGGTGCTGGGCATCGCGCCATAATAATTCGTCCGACTCCTGCCAGCTGGCAGCGAAATGCGCGGCCAGGCCCTGCGCGACGGCCGCGTCGTAGATTTCGACGTTGAGCTCGAAGTTGAGCAGCAGACTGCGCGGGTCCCAGTTGGCGCTGCCGATCAGCGCGTACATGCCGTCGACGACGAACAGTTTGCTGTGGCAGAACGCGCCGGGCTGGAAGCGCACGCGCACGCCGCGCTCGAGCAGTTGCGCCAGCGAATGCTGCGCCGCCCAGCCGACGTACGGCAGGTTGTTGTGCCTGGGCAGCAGGATCACCGTGCGCACACCGCGCAGCGCTGCGCCTTGCAAGGCGGCGATCAGCTCGGCGGACGGCAGGAAGTACGGCGTCATGATCAGGATCTCGCGGCGTGCGGCGGCAATCGCGGCGTGCAGGACGAAATTCAGCTGCTCGAAGTCTTCGTTCGGGCCGTCGGTGATGGCGCGACAGATCACCGTGCCGCCGCCGATCGTGCGCGGTTCCGGCACGCCGATCTTCTCGTGCGCGGCGAACGCCCAGTCCTCGGCGAACACGTCGGCCATCTGTCGCACGATCACGCCCTGCAGTTCGAAGTGCAGGTCGATCGTCGGCCGGCGATTCTGCGGATCTTCGGCAAGATGGCGAGCGCCGATGTTCATGCCACCGGTGAAGCCGATGCAGCCGTCGACCAGCAGCAACTTGCGGTGATTGCGCAGATTCAGATGCAGTGCCGGCGGCAGCAGGCGCAGGGGATTGAAGCGGGCGAAGGCGATGCCGGCGGCATTCAGCGAGCGGCCGATGCGCGGCCAGGAATAGCGCTCGCCGGTGTCGTCGATCAGCACCTTGACCTGCACGCCGCGCGCCTGCGCGGCGGCCAGGGCAGCGACGAACTGCTGGCCGATTTCGTCGTTGTCGAAGATGTAGGTGGCCAGCCAGACCGTGTCCTGCGCGGCGGCGATTGCCGCGAGCATGCGCGGATACGCCTGCTCGCCGTTGTGCAGTGGCGTGACCGAGTTGCCGCCCAGCAGCGGTCGCCGCGTCAGCACATCGGCGGTGCGCGCGACTTCGTCGAGCCAGCCCGGCACGGCCGGCGATGTCGGTGGCCGGTTGCGGATGTCGGTGGCATGTGCCGAGCCGATGTGGCGACCACTGCGATCGATCGCGAAGCGCTGTGCGTGCGTATGCAGACGATTGATGCCGAACACGTAGTACAGCGCCGGCCCGGCGAACGGAAACAGCCAGCAGACGGCGATCCAGCCCCAGGCGGCGCGTGCATCGCGCTTGGTCATGAGCGCATGCCCGGCGGTGCCGAGCGCGATCAGCGGCCACAGCGCCAGCAGCAGCGTCCACAGGTGGATTCCGGCGAACAGCTGTCGCGCCGCGCCGATCACGTCGTTCATGCGCGCGGCAGCTGCAGTTCGGCGGCAACCGCCAGGTGATCGGACAGCGGCGTCGGCACGACATGGCTGCGGGCGATGTGCAGGCCGGGCGTCGCGAGGATGTGATCGAGACGGCGCTGCGGCTTCCAGCTCGGGAAGGTCGGCGCGCCGCGCAGCGGTTGCAGCGCCCGTTCGCGCAGCAGCGCGTGCTGCAGCAGCTCGTCGGCTTCGCAGTTCAGATCGCCGAGCATCAGCAGTTCGACACCGGCCGGGGCGATACGCGCCAGATGATCGAGCTGGCGCTGGCGCGAAGCCCGGCTCAGCGCGAGGTGCGTGACGATCACGTGCAGCGCCGCGCTGCCGGGCGGGATGATCGTCGCCGTCAGGGCGCCGCGCCCGCGCACGCGGCCGGGCAGCGCGTAATGGCGAACGTCGTGCAGCGGGTGCCGCGAAAGAAAGCCCAGGCAGTGCTGCGCGAACGGACCGAGGTTGCGATTGACCGCGACCTGCCAGTGCGTGAAGCCGGCCTGTCGCGCCAGATACTCGACCTGATTGAGCTGCGCCGTGCGCAGGCTGCCGGCGTCGGCCTCCTGCAAGGCCACCAGGTCGAAACCGGAGGCGAGCTCGGCGATGCGGTCGAGATTGGCGCGTACACGCCGCGACGGCAGCACATGACGCCAGGCGCCGGTGACGTAGTGGCCATAATGCGCGGTCTGCAGGCCGACCTGGATGTTCAGCGTCAGCACGCGCAGCCGCCCGTTGTCGGCAACGGGGACGGATTCGCGGCTGATCGGGCTCATGCCGCCATTATGGAGCGGCGCGATCGCGCCGGCGCCTGAACGCGCGGCCGGCACACGCGGCCGGACTACTCGCTCAGATGCAGGGTGCTGATCGCGTCGCTGCTGATGTCGCTGGCGCTGAACGGGAAGTGCAGCCACTGCTTCTGCGAGTAGCGTTCGGTGAAATCCTTGAAGTGCGGATTGGCCGGATCGGTCGATTCCGAGTAGGTGATGAAGCCTTCGGCGTGGACCTTGCCGTCGTTCCAGGTGACGGCCTGGATATAGCTGTTGCCGTAATTGACGTGGTAGCCGGTCGGCGTCAGGCCATCGCTGTCGGCGACGGTGAACGCGCCGATGCTGCCTTCGCTGCCGAAGATCGACGGGCCATTGTCGCCGTGCACGCCGGAGTGCTGGACATCGGCGAAGGCGGCGTCGAACGGCAGGCCGGCGTCGCTGATCGCGGTCTGCGCATCGGCCAGTGCCTGCTGGACGCCGCTTTTCGAGGTGTCCAGGGTATTCGGCGTGTTGACCGGATCGTCGACCGAGAACGGCGTCTTCCAGATATTCGAAACGCCGTTGACGCGTTCCCAGAATTCGATCCAGACATGGGCGCCGGTCGCGTCGAGATTAGCGCTGCCGTTCCAGTCGGCCAGCGCCGCGCAGGCCTGTGATGTGTTGCTGCTGCCGCCGTTGGCGCAGAGATCACCGAGCACGGCGCCTTGCGCCAGCTCGCCGCTGTAGATATGGCTCGACAGGACGACGTCCTTGAGCTGGTCGTAGCTGAACTTCGTGCCGGCACGGCCGTCGCTGCCGTCGAGGCGGCGCTGGATCTGCAGGATGCCGAGCCGCGTGCGCAGCGTGCGCGCCGTGCCTTCGTCGCCGATGATGCGCGCGTAGCCGGTCAGCGGCTGTGCCGGATTGGTCAGCCAGTAGCTGTCGTTCATGTTGGCGACCCAGTCGCTGCGTTCGAGCTTCGGCAAGTGGCTGGCGCCGAAGATGCCCGGTGGCGCGTCGGCGTCGTTCAGCCACTGGCAGTCGGCGCGATTGCCCTGCAGCACCGGCAGGCCGGGCGCGACGCTGCCGATGATCGGCGACAGCAGCGGTGCCTTGCAGCTGCTGACCAGACTGTCCGGCACGTTCGGCACGACGCTGAGATCGCCGTAGTAGACGCTCTGGTTCGGGCCGGTGGCGACCGTGTTGACCCAGGGCACGCCGAGTACCCTGGCGTGGTCGGCCTTGAACTCGCCGAGATTCGGCGCCGTGTTCCATGCGAAGAACTGGTTCATCAGGCGATCGTTTTCGGCATTGGCATCGCGCATCGAATAGATGCGTGTGCGATCCCAGCCGAGCACCGGCAGCCCGCTGACGCTGAGTTCCAGCACCGGCCCGTACTGTGTCCGGTACAAGGTGCGGCTCTGCTGCTTGATGCTGCCGTCGCTCTGCAGCACGTCGATGCTCAACGGCACGGCCGTGACATCGGTGGCCTTGCCGTCGTAGTAGTACTGCATCGGGTTCAGCGGATTGACCGGATTCTGATACAGCGTGAAGCGATACGCGGTCGAAACCGTGTGACTCCAGGCCAGCTGGTCGTTGAAGCCGATCAGCACCAGCGGCACGCCGTACAGCGAGGCGCCCATGATGTCCATCTTGCCGGGCACGGTGAGATGGACGATGTACAGGCGCTCGGTGCCTTCCCAGGGAAAGTGCGGATTGCCGAACAGCATGCTCTGGCCGGTCTGAGTGGCGTCGGCGCCGAGGCCGTACATGTTGCTGCCGAGCTTTTTCTCGCGGCTGAAGAACGCGAACGGACCGGGCTGCGCGACCAGGGCGGCCTTGGCCGCAGCGGCGTCCGGCATGGTGTTGCCGAGCGACAGCGCCGGCGGCGTCGCCGTGGCGATCTCGGTCGTGAACACCGATGACGAGGCGATGACCGACAGACGGAAATAACGGCGATAGAGATCGGCTTCGCTGATCGGCTGCAGATAGTCGGCGTTCGCGCAGGCAGCGTGGCGGCCCGGATGTTCGCCGGCCTTCAGTTCGGCCATGTAGCGGTTGAAGCCGGCGACGTAGCCGGTCGTCAGTTCCTGTACTTCCGGACGCGCCGCCGCCTTCAGTCTGGCGACGACCGCATCGGTCGCCATCAGCTTCCAGAAGAAATCGCTGTCGACGTTGTTGGCGGTGACCGGCACTGCCGGTATCGAATAACTGCCGTCCGGTCCGAAATAGCGCGAGCGCTCGCCGCGTATCGTCACCAGGTCGTCCATCAGCACGCAGAGGTTGTCTTCGGCAAATGCGTAGCCATAACCGTAGCCGAGGCTTGGATAGTCGGCGGCCTTGATGTGCGGCACGCCCATCTCGGTGCGGGTGATGCTGACGTCGTAGTGGCCATCGCCGTTGCTGCCACTGCCGGCCGTGCTGCCGACGACATGACTCTGTCCGCAGGCGGCGAGCGCGAAAAGGCCGACTGCGGCGATGCCGAACCGGATCGTGTTCATGTTTCTCCCCTGTCTAATGTGTTGCTATGGCCGCACTATAACGGCGCCGCGTCACCAACGAAAAAGGCCGGGCATCGCCCGGCCTTTTGGCTTGCCGCTCTGCGCTACTGCGTCTTGACCATCATGTTCAGGATGCGCTTTGTCATGCCGGTGTACGGGGGGAACAGCAGCGTGGCGATGTTGAAGCGCGTACGCACCACGGCGCGCTCGTGCGAAAAAGCCTTGAAACCGTACTCGCCATGTGCCGAGCCGATGCCGGAGTTGTTGACGCCGCCGAACGGCAGATTGCCCTGGGCGAAGTGCATGACGACGTGGTTGATGCAGGTGCCGCCGGCCGACGTGCGCTTGAGCATGCGTTCGATGTTGTGCTCGTTCTTGCTCCAGATGTACAGGGCCAGCGGCTTTGGCTGGGCGTTGATGGCGGCGATCACCTGATCGAGATCGCGGTAGCCGATCACCGGCAGCAGTGGTCCGAAGATTTCCTCGCTCTGGATCTTGGCGTCGTCCGGAATGTTGTCGAGCAGCGTCGGCTGGATGAAGCAGTCGTTCTCCGAGGTCTCGCCGCCGAACAGCACACGCGCGCCGCGCTGGGTCGCATCCTGCAACAGGCCGCCGATGCGCTGCGTGTGTCGCTGGTTGACGACGCGCGCGAGGCTGTCGCTCTTCATCTGTTCGGCCTTGGTGCTGCCGTAGCTCGTCTTCAGCGTTGCGATGCATTCGCCGACGAACGCGTCCTTGACGCTTTCGTGCACGTAGATGTGATCGGGGGCGATGCAGGTCTGACCATTGTTGGTGAACTTGCCCCACATGATCGTGCGCGCGGCGCCCTTGATGTCGGCGCTCGCGTCGACGATGGTCGGCGACTTGCCGCCGAGTTCCAGGGTCACCGAGGTCAGATGCTTGGCGGCGGCAGCCATCACGACCTTGCCGATCGCCGGTGCGCCGGTGAAGAAGATGTGATCGAAAGGCAGCGACAGCAGAGTCGTCGAAACGGCGACATCGCCCTCGAAGATCGCCACTTCATCGGCCGGGAACAGATCGCGGATCATGCGCGTCATCAGCGCCGACAGGTGCGGCGTCATTTCCGACGGTTTGAGGATTGCGGTGTTGCCGGCGGCGATCGCCGAGACCAGCGGCGCCAGCGTCAGATTCACCGGATAGTTCCAAGGCGAGATGATGAGGCAGCGGCCCTTGGGTTCGTACTGCACCCAGCTTTTGGTGCCGATCGTCATTCGCGACGGCCAGACGCCCTTCGGCTTCATCCAGCCCTTGAGGCTGCGCATCGTGTGCTTGGCTTCGGACACGACCGGCAGGATCTCGGCCAGATCGACTTCGGCCGGCGGTTTCTTGAAGTCCTGATAGGCAGCTTCGTAGATTGCCTCGCGGTTCGCCAGCACGGCATCCAGCAGGCGCTGGATCCTGGCGATGCGCTCCTTCGCGGTCGAGGTGCGCAGGCGCAGCGCGGTTTCGTGCTGGGCGGCAAACGCGCGGTGGATGTCGTCGCCGGCAGCGGCCTGGGTGCCACCGGCATTCGGCAGAAAAGACACGACAGTGTTCATGAGCTGCGCTCCAGATCAGTCCGATTGAGGATCTCGTCCGGGAGGAATTGAACGCCCGGTTTGTTGCCGAGTATAGGGCGCCCGGCGGGGCAGGGCACTACCCGTTTGACCGATGCGACAAGTGGGCTGCCACTTGCGGCGCTGTCACGCGGCACCGGCGCAACCTACACTGCACGGACAACAAGGACGCCTGAAGCCGTCCGGAGGGGACGCATGACACCGATCAAGCCGCTGGATGCCGCCTGGCTGTACGTCGACACGCGCGAGACGCCGATGCAGGTCGGCTGTCTGGCGATCTTCTCGCTGCCGCCGAAAGCCGGACCGCAGTTCCTGAAGAAGCTGGTCGAGAAATTCCGCGCCACGCGCGATTTCGCGTATCCGTTCAATCTGCGCCTGACGGCGCCGCGCTTCCGTTTCCTGCTGCCGGCCTGGGAAGAGGATCGGCAGATCGACCTCGAATATCACTTCCGCCATTCGGCGCTGCCCCTGCCCGGCGGCGAACGTGAACTCGGCGTGCTGATCTCGCGGCTGCATTCGAACGCGATGGACTTCAATCGCCCGCTCTGGGAATGCCATCTCATCGAGGGTCTCGAGGACCGACGCTTCGCGCTGTACATGAAGATGCATCATTCGCTGGTCGACGGCATCGGCGGCATGCGCATGCTCGCCCGCATGCTCTCGCCCGACCCGACATCGCGCGATCAGCGTCCGCCGTGGGCGGTCGGTGCACGGGCGCGCAAACCGAGGCCCGAGGGCGAGGTGGCGACGCCGCTGCAGACGGCGATCGACGGCGTGCGCACGCAGCTCAAGACCGTGCCGGGCGTGGCGCGCGCGTTCGGCGACATCTTCAAGGAAGCCTTGCGCCAGGAGGACAAGGACTGGGCGCTGCCGTTCACCGGCCCGCGCTCGGCGTTCAATGGCAAGGTCTCCGGCCAGCGCCGCTTCGCCACACAGCACTATTCGCTGGACCGGGTGAAGAAGATCGCCAAGGCCGCCAATGTCACCGTCAACGACGTGTTTCTCGAAATCTGCGCGGCGTCGATGCGCCGCTATCTGGACGAGATCAAGGCCTTGCCGGACAAGCCGCTGACCGCCGGCGTGCCGGTTTCGGTGCGTCCGGCCGACGATCAGGGAGCCGGCAACGCAATCAGCTTCATCATCGCCAATCTGAACACGCACATCGCCGACCCCCTGCAGCGCCTGCATGCAATCCACGATTCGGCGCAGCGTGCCAAGCATCATCTGCAGCAGCTGCCGAAGGCCGATATCGACAACTACACGGCCTTGTTCATGGCGCCGTTCATGGCGCAGCTGCTGTCCGGGCTCGGCGGCCATCTGCGGCCGATGTTCAATCTGACGGTGTCCAACGTGCCCGGCCCCGATCGCGTGCTGTATTTCAACGGTGCGAAGATGGAACAGATGTATCCGGTGTCGCTGCTGGCGCACGGTCAGGCCTTGAACATCACCGCGGTCAGCTATGCCGGGCAATTCAATGTCGGCTTCACCGGCTGTCGCGACGCGCTGCCGAGCATGCAGCGCCTGTCGGTGTATGCCGGCGAGGCGCTGGCCGATCTGGAGCGGCAGCTCGGCGGCGACGGCGAATAGCGGCCACGCCGGAAGATCGGCAGCAGTCGCGCCACGGCGACGCTGCCGCGCAAACAGGCCCTAGGCCGGCCAGAGATGGGTGCCGTACTTCCAGTAGCCCTGGACGTTGTTGAGGCGCGCGTCCTGATCGGCCGGCATCGGCAGCACTTCGCCTTCCAGCAGGGGCTGCAGGTATTGCGCAAGCACCGCGCCACCGCCACCGCTGATGACGATCGCGTCGATATCCCAGTCGTCGGCCCACAGTCGGTTCACTTCCTGCGCGATGCGCCCGGCCAGCTGCTGGAACGCGGCCTGGACGATGCCGGTCAGGTCGTAGCGCTTGCCCTTGATCTTGATCGAGCCGCGGCTGACCCCGTCGTAGAGCCGATACAGCTCGACACTGACGCCACTCTTTTCATGCAGGACGTTGGCGATCGCCTGGTAGGCAGCGGCAATGCCGGCATCGGAACTCTGCGAGCCACGCTCGGAATACCTGGTCTTCTCGCTGATCGTGTAATCGGCGGTCCGGAAGCCGATGTCGATGATGCCGATCTTCTCTGAGATGAAACGCTGGCTGGCGGCCTTGCCGATGTCGTTCAGCATCAGGTTGAACATCGACCCGAACGGCTGCGGCACGACCCGCACGCGTTCGATGTGCAGGGTCTTTTCTTCGCGCTCGCCGTTGGGCTTGACGACGGTCAGCGCGTGCCGGTTCTGCAACATCGCCGTCAGCGCATCCTTGTGCTTGCGGAAGAAGCTGATCGGCAGGCCGGTGACCAGGCGGATCGGCTCGCCGCTGTCGGCGAACGGCGTCAGCGCGGCCAGCGCCAGGGTCTTGGCGTATTTGGCGAGAAACTGCGTCTGGTCGAGCGTGAAACCGCGCCCACGCGACTGCGCTTCGGCGAGCTCGCCGATGAAATAGCTGTCGTTGCCGATGATGAAATGTCGCGGCTGTGTCGCCGCGCCGGGCAGCAGGCTCTCGCTGAACTGGACTTCGGTCGCTTCACCGACGACGGACTTGAAAACCTGAGACTGGCGGCCGTCGCTTGCCTTGGTGTAGCCGAAGCCGATATCTGCGCCCAGTACTTTCACATGCTGCCCCTTGCGTGGTCGGGCCCGTGTCCGGGCGCCTGTGCAGCCGAATCAATAGCATGCGGTTTTCGAAAAGACAAAGCGCCGAGCCGGCGGTCGCGCAGGTTCAGAACAGCGGTCCGTCGACCACGTCGGCGCGGTGTTCGAGAAAATTGATGACGGTTCCGGCCGGGTCCAGCAGGGCGAACGAGCGCTCGCCGTTGGCGAACTGCCGCATCGGTCCCAGCGGTGCGAGGCCGCGCTGGATCAGCGCGTCGTAGTCCTCCTGCACGTTGCTGCTTTCGATGGCGATGCACAGGCCGCGCGTCGTCGAGGTGTGCTGGAACACCGGCAGCCGGGTGTCCTGATGCGGTTTGATGAAGCCGAGCTCCCAGTCGCGGAAGCTGATATGGGCGTACCAGTCGGCACGGAACACGATGCGCGCAGAGAAGGCGCGGCGATAGAAGTCGCAGCAGGCCTGGATTTCCGGCGTGGTGACGATCGCGTAGACGCCGTTCATCGCCGGCCCTTGCCTGCGGCGGCGCGCAAGCCTGCGCGACGGCCGCCGATGTGATGGATGTTTCGGTTCACGATTTCCCCTGCGCGCCGCTGTCGGCCCACGCCCGGCTTACAATACACCGATGAAGCTGCACTTCACCAAGATGCATGGCGCCGGCAACGATTTTGTCGTGATCGATGCGACCGCGCGCCGTTTCCAGCCGCTGCCGGCGCTGCTCGCACGCCTCAGCGACCGGCGCTTCGGCGTCGGCTGCGATCAGGTGCTCGTCGTCGAGTCGCCGTCGACGCCCGACGTCGACTTCGATTACCGGATCTTCAATGCCGACGGCAGCGAAGTCGGGCAGTGCGGCAACGGCTCGCGCGCCCTTGCGCGCTTCGTGCGCGAACGCGGCCTGTCCGACAAGAACGTGATCCGCGTGCGCACGCAGACCAGCGTGCTGGAGTTGCGCCACGTCGACGGCGATCGCTACCGGGTCGACATGGGCGTGCCGCAGCTGGAGCCGGCCGCCGTGCCGTTCGCGGCAGCCGCCCGCGCCGAGCGCTACACGCTGACGCTGGCGCAAGGCACGCCACTGGAAATCGGCGTCGCCAGCATGGGCAATCCGCATGCCGTGATCGCGGTCGCCGACGTCGACACCGCGCCGGTCGCGACGCTCGGCATGGCGTTGCAAAGCCATCCGGCGTTTCCGCAGAGCGTCAACGTCGGGTTCCTGCAGATCGTCGATCCGCGCCATGTGCGTCTGCGCGTCTACGAGCGCGGCGCCGGCGAGACGCTCGCCTGCGGCAGCGGGGCCTGCGCGGCGGTGGTCGTCGGCCGGCTCTGGGGTCAACTCGACCCGGTCGTGGACGTGCAGGTTCGCGGCGGGCAGCTTACGATCGAGTGGGCGGGCGAAGGGCAGCCGGTGCTGATGACCGGACCGGCAGTAACCGTCTTCGAGGGGGATATCGAATGGCCGAATTGAGTACACAAAGCAAAGAGCCAGCGGCGCCGAAACTCAATGAGCGCGAGATCGTCGCTTATCTGAAGCAGCATCCGGACTTTCTCGCCCGGCACCCGGACCTGCTCGAAACCATCGAGCTCAAGCATCGCAGTGGCTCGGCGGTTTCGCTGATCGAAAAGCAGGTCGAACTGCTGCGCGCCAAAGGGCAGCGCCTCGAAGACCGGCTCGAGCGTCTGCTCGAAGCGGCGCGCGACAACGAGCGCCGCCAGGACAACGTCCATCGTCTCGCGCGAACCCTGATCCGGGCGCCGTCGCTGGCCGGGGTCGCCGCCGGGCTGACCAGGTGCATGCGCGAGGATTTCGACATCGACGCAGCGCTGATCGGCATCGGTGCGAGCCATTACAAGCACCATGACATCGACGGCATCGTCGCAATCGACGCCAAGGGCAAGCTGGCGCTCGCGTTCGAGGACTTCTTCCGCACCCGCCTGATCGAGTGTGGTCCGATCGAGGCGGCCAGGGCGCAGCTGCTGTTTCCCAAGGCGGACGGCATTCGTTCGGCGGCGATCGTGCCGCTGGAGAAGGAAAAAAGCCTGGGTTTCGTCGCGCTCGGTTCGCGTGATCCGGAACGCTTCGCGCCACGCCAGGGCAAGCTGTTTCTCGAGCTGACGGCCGATCTGGTCGCCGCCGCGGTGCGCGCACGCACGTGAATCCGGGCGCTTCGGCGACGCCTGCGCTGCTGGCGCCGCTGATCGCCGGCTACCTCGATTATCTGCGCGACGAGAAGCGCTACTCGGCGCACACGGTCAGTGCCGCGCGCAACGATCTCCAGCAATTCGCCGAATATTGCGCGGCTGCCCATGTTGCCCGGCTTGAACAGATCGACGCACATCTGATTCGCGACTGGCTTGGAAGGCAACGTCGCGCCGGCCGCGAGCCTGCGAGCCTGCATCGCTATCTGTCGACCTTGCGCGGCTGGTTCCGTCATCTGCTGCGCGAGCAGCGCGTAGCCGCCAACCCGGCGACTGCCGTGCGTGCGCCCAAGCTGGTGCGCAAGCTGCCGGCCACCGTCGATGCCGACACGCTCGGCGCGGCGCTTGACCATGATTCGGCGGACGACGATCTCGCGGTCCGCGATCGTGCCATCATCGAATTGTTCTATTCCGCCGGCCTGCGTCTGGCCGAGCTGCAGCAACTGGATGTCGATGTCTTCGACGAGCGTCAGCCGTCTTTCACGGTGCGCGGCAAGGGCAGCAAAGAACGGGTCGCGGTGCTCGGCGGCAAGGCGCGCATCGCGCTTGCGGCCTGGCTGAAGCTGCGCCCGAACCATGCCGCGGCTGGAGAAAATGCACTATTTGTCGGGCGTCGCGGCACCCGTCTGTCGCGAGCGACGATCGCCGTTCGCGTACGCGACTGGGCTCGACGCAATGCGCTCGGTGTGCACCTGCACCCGCATCGCCTGCGCCACGCCTTTGCGACGCATATGCTCGAAAACAGTCATGATCTGCGCGCGGTGCAGGAAATGCTGGGGCATGCGCACCTCTCCACGACGCAGATCTATACGCATCTGGACTGGAAGCATCTCGCCAAAGTTTATGATGACAGCCATCCGCGGGCGCGCCGTAAATCTGCGCCGGTCAAAGCCGGAAAGTAGCGGAGCGCTGAAAAAGGCCGGGTGTTTCGTGGCGATATCGTGAACGTGCCTCATTTCGGAAAAATTCCCGATTTTCGGTGCCGGATTTCCGGGCGCATGAATCGGCTCTGAATGCCGTCTGAACGCGTTATGAACACGCTTGTATGGTGCCGGAAAGGCAGTATCATGAGCCGCCTTGAAGGAAGCCTTGCCGCTTTCAACAAGCAGAGACTGTTCATGAAAATTTACCCCGGGAGTTGAAAATGACGCGCAATGTACTGATCGCGATGGGCCTCGCCGCCGCCCTCGCCATGGCTGGCTGCCACAAGAACGAAGAAGCTCCGGCCGAAGCGCCGGCGATGCAGGACGCGGCGCCTGCGCCGGATGCCGCTGCACCTGCCGAACAGCAGGCCGCCGACGCGGCTGCCGCTGCGCAGTCGTGCACGCAGGATTGCGGCAACGGCGTGACGGCGACGATCCAGTGCGCGGCGGGCGAAACCGCCACCTGCGACTGCTCGGCCGATCCGAAGGCCAAGTGCGATCCGGCTCCGGCCGCGATGGACTCGGACGCTCCGGCTGCTGCCCCGGCCGAGCCGGCGCCGGCTCCGGCGCAGTAAGCCGGGCTTTGCCAGAAGCTGTGTGACGAAGGCGCCGCGAGGCGCCTTCTTCTTTTGTACCGAGGGGCGTGCCTTGAAAGCGGCGCTGCGCGTCCCCACCATCGCGGAATCTCCGCCATTCCGGAAATCCCCATGCAACAGTTCGATGGCACGACCATCCTCGCGGTGCGCCGCGACGGCGAGGTCGCGCTCGGTGGTGACGGCCAGGTCTCGATGGGCAACGCGCGCGTCAAGGGCAATGCCCGCAAGGTGCGCCGCCTGTACGGCGACCGCGTGCTGGCCGGATTTGCCGGCGGCACGGCCGATGCGTTCACGTTGTTCGAGCGCTTTGAAGGCAAGCTCGAAAAACATGGCGGACAGCTGGTGCGCGCCGCCGTCGAGATGGCCAAGGACTGGCGGACCGATCGCTATCTGCGTCGGCTTGAAGCCTTGTTGATCGTCGCCGACACCGAGGCGACGTTGATGGTGTCGGGCAACGGCGATGTCATGGAGCCGGAACCACATGGCGTGCTGGCGATCGGCTCGGGTGGCAGCTTTGCGGCAGCGGCAGCCCGTGCGCTGGTCGAGAACACGTCGCTCGGCGCACACGAGATCGTCGAAAAAGGCCTGCATATCGCAGCCGACATCTGCATCTACACCAATCACCATCTGACGATCGAGACCTTGCGCGCCTGAGGCGTGCGGGCTCCTGCTTTCGAGAACGGCATGAACGATCTTTCCCCCGCCACGACCTCGGTGATGACGCCGCGTGAAATCGTCCAGGAACTGGACCAGCACATCGTCGGCCAGGCCGGCGCCAAACGTGCCGTCGCCATTGCGCTGCGCAATCGCTGGCGACGCTCGCGCATCGACGGACCCATGCGCGGCGAAATCCATCCGAAGAACATCCTGATGATCGGGCCGACCGGTGTCGGCAAGACCGAGATCGCGCGGCGGCTCGCCAAGCTGGCCAATGCGCCGTTCGTGAAGGTCGAAGCCACCAAGTTCACGGAGGTCGGCTACGTCGGCAAGGATGTCGAGACGATCGTCCGCGATCTGGTCGACACGGCCGTCAAGATGACCCGCGAACAGGCGATCAAGAAGTTGCGCGATCGTGCCGAGGCTGCGGCCGAGGAACGCGTGCTCGATGTCTTGCTGCCGCCGCCGAAGGACTTCGGTGAAGCCAGCAGCCAGCGCCAGAGCGAAAGCGGCGCGGCGCGCCAGGTGTTCCGCAAGCAGCTGCGTGAGGGCAAGCTCGACGACAAGGAGATCGAGCTCAAGGTTTCCGCGCCGACCGCCAACATGCAGCTGATGGGACCGCCGGGCATGGAGGAAATGACCCAGCAGCTGCAGAGCATGTTCGCCAATCTCGGCCAGAACCAGACGCGCGCGCGCAAGATGAAGATCAAGGACGCGTTCAGGCAGCTGACCGAGGAAGAGGCGGCAAAACTGGTCGACGAGGAGGCGATCAAGGCCGAGGCGATTCGCAATGCCGAGGAAAACGGCATCGTCTTCATCGACGAGATCGACAAGATCTGCAAGCGCGGGGAGTACGCCGGTGGCGCGGATGTGTCGCGCGAAGGTGTGCAACGCGATCTGCTGCCGCTGATCGAGGGCTGCACGGTGAGCACGAAGTACGGCACGATCAAGACCGATCACATGCTTTTCATCGCGTCCGGGGCCTTCCATCTCGCCAAGCCGTCGGATCTGGTGCCGGAACTGCAGGGCCGCCTGCCGATCCGCGTCGAGCTGGACGCGCTGAAGTCCGAGGACTTCTTGCGCATCCTGACCGAGCCGAGCTATGCCTTGACCGAGCAATACAAGGCGCTGATGCAAACCGAAGGCGTGACCGTGAAATTCGACGACTCCGGTTTGAAGCGTATTGCCGAGATCGCCTGGCAGGTCAACGAGCAGACCGAGAACATCGGTGCGCGGCGACTGCACACGGTGATGGAGCGTCTCCTGGAAGACATCGCGTTCGATGCGCCGGACAAAGCCGGTTCGGAGTTGACGATCGACCAGGGCTTCGTCAACGACAAGCTCGGCAAGCTTGCCGGCGACGAAGACCTGAGTCGCTACATCCTCTGATGGCAACGACTGCGCCGACGCTGATCCGCCTGCATCGCAAATCGCGGGTACTGGAACTCGGCTGGGGCGACGGCCGCCGGGTCGAGTTGCCCTGCGAGTATTTGCGTGTGTTTTCGCCGAGTGCGGAACTGCGCGGACACGGTCTGCCGGAGCCGATGCTGATCGGTGGCAAGCGCGAGGTCGGCATCGCCCGAATCGAGCCGGTCGGCAACTACGCCGTGCGGCTGGTATTCGACGACGGCCACGACAGCGGTCTCTACTCCTGGGACGCGTTCGACGAGCTCGCCCGGGAATACCGCGCGAACTGGCAGCGATACCTGCAGCGGCTCGCCGAGGTCGGCATGTCGCGGGAACGCGATGTCGTCAAGCTGGCGGCGCTGGTCGGACATTACACGCCACCACCGAAGCGCTGAGGTACGCGGGAATCAGCCGGCGAGCAGGGCGTCCAGCGGCGAGGCGGCGTGAAACAGGTGGCCTTGCGCGTAGTCGGCGCCGAGGCGACGCAAGGTCTCCAGCGTCGAGGCTTCCTCGACCCCTTCGGCAATGATTTCCAGCTTGAGCGCCTTGCCGATGCGGCAGATCGATTCGACGATGGTCTGATTCAAGGGATCGTCGGCGAGCCGATCGGTATAGGCCATGTCGATCTTCAGGCCGTCGACCGGCATCTGCCGCAGATAATCGAACGACGTGAAGCCGCTGCCGAAGTCGTCGAGCAGAATGCGGCAGCCGTAGGCGCGCAGGCGTGCCACGAGGGTGCGCGCCGCGCTGAAATTGCGCAGTGCCGTGCCTTCGGTGATTTCGAAGCGCAGCTGCTGCGGCGGAAAGGCGTGACGGGCGAGCGCGTCGAACAGAAAGTCCGCAAAGGCCGGATCGGACGCGCTGTGCGCGGTGAGGTTGACGGACGCGTAGGCGAACGGCAGTTCGCCCCGCCGCTGCAAGCCGGCAGCCAGTGCGGCGAGGGTGTTTTCGACGACCCAGCGATCGACATGCCCGGACAAGCCGTAACGCTCGGCTGCGGTCAGGAACTCGATCGGACGCTGCAAGGCGCCGGCGGCATCGCGGACGCGAATCAGGACTTCGACGCCGGGTCGTTCGTCGCTGCGCATCGGCTCGATGTGCTGGCCGTAGAGCAGGACGTCGCCGGCTTCCAGGGCCTGCTGGACCCGTGACGCCCAGCTGCTGTCGGTGAACGCCTGGCGTACGGCGGCATCGCCCGGCGCGTAGATCTGGCAGCGATCGCCGCCGTGGCGCTTGGCGATGTAGCAGGCGGTGTCGGCTTCCGCGAGGACGGTGTTGGCGTCGACAGTCTCCGAGTTGATGATGCTGATGCCGATGCTCGCGGCGAGTTTGTAACTGCGCCCGTTGTGTTCGAAGTCCGCGGCTGCGATCGTGCGCAGCAACTCGCTGCCGATCTGCCGCGCGTCATCCAGGCTCGAGTTCGGCAGCAGTACGGCGAATTCGTCGCCGCCGGTGCGCGCCAGTACGGCCTGATTCGGCAGCGCCCTGCGCAGCTGCCCGGCCAGCTCGCGAACCAGACGATCGCCAACGCTGTGCCCGGCGGTTTCGTTGATCAGCTTGAAATGATCGAGGTCGAGATACAGCAGCGTGTGGCGGCTCACGCCGAGCCGCGCGGTGCTGAGCCAGTGCGCCAGTTCGGCTTCGAGTTCACGCCGGTTCGGCAGGTCGGTCAGGGCATCGTGGCTGGCCTGATGGATCAGCTGCTCGGACAGCAGGCGCGTGTGCGACAGGTCGTGCAGGACGCAGACGCAGCCAAGCAGCCGGCCGTCATCGGTGCGCAGGGGAGACAGGGACCAGTCGACCGGCAGCCGATCGCCGTGCAGATTGCGCAGATGTGCCACGGGCGGCAGGGTGTCACCGTTGCCGCGCAGGACTTGTGTCACCGGATCGGCCAGCGGTGTCGCGCTGTGCTCCGCAAACAGGGCGACGACCTCGCCGAACTGCCGGCCTTCGATGTCACGGGTCCGTTCGTGCCCGAGCAGGCGCAGGGCGGCGTTGTTGCAGAAATCGATGCGACCGTCGATGTCGATGCGCAGCACGGCGTCGGTCATCGAGGCCAGTGTCGTCTGCGCGAGTTCCTGCGCCTCGCGCAGTTCCCGCTCGTGGCGATGCCGTTCGCGGACGTCCTGAACCTGGGTGATGAAATACTGCGGCTCGCCATGCTCGTCACGGGCCAGCGAGACATCGACCTGCACCGGCACCAGACTGCCGTCCGCCGCGACGTAGCGCTTCTGCTGGCGAATGGTGCGTGCGGTGCCATTCATCAGGGCGCGAAGTGTCAGCTCATCCTGCCCACGGTCGCCGGCGAAAGTGAACTCGTGTGAGTGCATGTTCAGCAGTGCCGCCTTGCTGAAGCCGAGCAATTCGCAGTACGCCTGGTTGACGTCGAGCAGGCGCCGCTGCAGCGACTGCCGTGACAGGCCGATCGGAGCATTGTCGAACAGCAGGCGAAAGCGGCGTTCACCTTCGTTGCGCGCCGACTGATCGAGCTTGTTGGCGTCGATGTCGAGAAGACTGCCGAGCATTCGCAGCGGCGTGCCGTTTTCGCTGCGGGCGATGACGCGGCCACGCGCTGCAACCCAGCAGTAGCGGCCGTCGTCGCGCCGCAGGCGATGCTCGCTGTAGAAAAAGGGCAACTCGCCGCGGCAATGTGCCTGGAGGCGCTCGAGCGCCGCCGCCCGATCGTCCGGATGCAGGCGTGCCTGCCAGTCCGGTTCGCTGACGACGGCGCTGCCGTCCCGGCCGCCGAGCGTCAGACGATATTCCGGCGAGTATGAAATCTCGCCGCTGCTCAGATTCCAGTCCCACAGACCCTGACCGTGACCGTCGAGCGCGTCCAGCAGGGAATTTGCAGCAGGTACGGCGTCTGAAGGGTGGGTCGGCGGCATATCGAGGCGTGATGGGCGGTCGGCGTTCGGCATTCGGCCAGAGTACCGAAGCGCGATGATAGGGTTTTGTCGAGCGGGATGGTGGGCAGCTGTGGGCCGACCAGCGCGCGCTGGCGCGCCCGACTTGCGGTGGCGAGGACGCCGCGTGCCGGTGGCTTGCGGCTACAATGCCGGCTGAACGCAACGGCCTCATATGTCTCGCGAAACCAGAAAAGATTCCGCCGACGGCAGCTATACGCACTTCGGCTACGAGCAGGTCCCGCTCGGCGACAAACGCCGCCGCGTCGCCGGCGTATTCACGTCGGTTGCGCACAAGTACGATCTGATGAACGACCTGATGTCGCTCGGCGTGCACCGTGTCTGGAAGCGCTTCGCGGTCGATCTCGCCGGTGTGCGCGCCGGTGAACGGGTACTCGACGTGGCCGGTGGCACCGGCGACCTGACGCGCGAATTCGCCCGGGCGGCGGGCCCGAAGGGGCAGGTCATCCTGTCCGATATCAATGCCGCCATGCTGGGCGAAGGCCGCAAGCGGCTGGTCGATCACGGCCTGCTCAACGTGCCGCTGGTGCAGGCCAATGCCGAGCAGCTGCCGTTCGAGGACGGCAGCTTCGACTGCATCACGATCGGCTTCGGTCTTCGCAATGTCACGGACAAGGACGCTGCGCTGCGCTCGATGACGCGCTGCCTGAAGCCCGGTGGAAGGTTGCTGGTCATGGAATTCTCGAAGCCGCTGAACCCGTTGCTTGGCAAGGCCTACGATCAGTATTCGTTCAAGTTGCTGCCGTTCATGGGGCGTGTGGTCGCGCGTGACGAGGATTCGTACCGCTATCTCGCCGAGTCGATTCGCATGCATCCGGACCAGCAGACGCTGAAGGGCATGATGGAGAACGCCGGACTGGCGCGCGTGCAGGTCTACAACCTGAGCGGCGGCATCGTCGCCGTGCATCGCGGCTTTCGCCTGGAATGAGCGCGCCGACACGGCGTTTGTTCGTGCAACCGCGCGAACAATGGGTACGGGAGGCGTGCTCCCTCACGGCACCCGACCAGCCCCGCAGCAACAATGACGGTGTCGCCGTGCGCGCGCCGACACGGCGTTTGTCCGCGCGCGCGGCACCGCGATCGGACGTTTTGATGGTGTGGCCGTGAGCACGCCGCCACTGCTGTCCGCAGCCCTGGAAGTCGCGCTCAATCGCTATCTCGGTCTCGAAGCCGACGCCCTCGCCGAGTGCGCGGCCCTGGGTGGCCGCAGCATCGCGCTTGCGGTCGAGGCGCCGGCCTGGGTCTTTGTCGTCGAGTTTCACGGCGGTGGCGTGCGCGTGCTGGCTGACGACATGCTCGACGCCGATGTCAGCGTGCGCGGCACGCTCACGAACCTGATGCGTTTGGCGTGGACGGTGAGTCGCAGCGAATCCGGGATTCCGCAGGGGCTGACGATCGACGGTGACGTCGAATTGCTGCAGCGCTTCAACCGCCTGCTGGCACGGGTCGGCTTCGATCCCGAGGAGTTTGCCGCACGCTTCATCGGTGACGCCGCCGCGCACCGGCTCCATCAGGGCTTGCAGACGCTGTTCGGCTGGGGGCGGCGCAGCGCCGACACGCTGGCGCTCGATGCCGCCGAATACCTGCGCGAGGAAACGCGCGATCTGGCGCGAGCCGCCGATGTCGCCGACTGGGCCGACGCGGTCGACGAGTTGCGCGATGGCGTCGAACGGCTGGAGGCGCGATTGCAGGGCCTCGAATCGCGCGGGTCGGCAGCATGATCTCGTTCGGTCGCCTGCGTCGCATCTGGCAGATTCGTAGCGTCGCCCGACGCTACGGCCTGTACGAGTTCGCCGGCCGCAAACCGGCGAACGATCCGCGACCGCGCGGCGAACGCCTGCGGCTGGCGCTGGAGGAACTGGGGCCGGTTTTCATCAAGTTCGGCCAGGCGCTGTCGACGCGACCTGATCTGGTGCCGGCCGACATCGCCAGCGAACTGGCCGGTCTGCAGGATCGCGTGCCGCCGTTCCCGTCGACCGAGGCGCGCGCGATCGTCGAAGCGGAAATCGGCAAACCGATCGCCGCGGTATTCGCCGAATTCGAGGATGTGCCGATGGCGTCGGCCTCGGTCGCGCAGGTGCACGCGGCACGACTCAGGGTCGAAGGCGAAAGCGAGACGATCGACGTGGTGGTCAAGGTGCTGCGTCCGGGCATCGACGCGATCATGCGCAGCGACATCGAACTGCTGCACACGCTGGCCGCACTCGCCGAACGTTTCTCGGCCGACCTGCGCCGGCTGCGGCCGCGCGAGGTGGTTGCCGAATACGAGAAGGTGCTGCTCGACGAGCTGGACCTGATGCGCGAAGGCGCCTCCTGTGCCCAGCTGCGCCGCAACTGGCTGGGTTCGGATCTGATCTACCACCCGCTGGTGTTCTGGGACTGCACGCGCACGCGGGTGCTGGTGATGGAAAGGATCTACGGCATCTCGATCCGCGAACTCGACAAGCTGCGGGCGCTCGATGTCGATTTCCGTGTGTTGTCCGAGCGCGGCGTCGAGATCTTCTTCAAGCAGACCTTTGTCCACAATTTCTTTCATGCCGACATGCATCCGGGCAACATCTTCGTCGATGTGTCCGATCCGAAACGGCCGAGCTATCTGGCGGTCGACTTCGGCATTGTCGGGACACTGACGGCGTCCGATCAGCGCTATCTGGCGGAGAATTTCTACGCCTTCTTCAATCGCGACTACAAGCGCGTCGCCGAACTGCACCTGGAGTCCGAGTGGATTCCGGAAGGCACGCGTGTCGAGGATTTCGAGGCGGCGATCCGCACCATCTGCGAGCCGATCTTCCAGCGACCGCTGAAGGAGATTTCCTTCGGCTTCTTCCTGTTGCGTCTGTTCCAGGTGGCGCGACGGTTCAACTATCAGGTGCAGCCACAGCTGGTGCTGCTGCAGAAGACCCTGTTGCAGATCGAGGGTCTGGGGCGGCAGCTCAATCCGGACCTCGATCTGTGGAAAACCGCCAAGCCGATCATGGAAGAGTGGATGCGTTCGCGCCTGGGTCCGGCGGCCACGCTGGAGCGGATGCGCGCGCAGGCACCGTCACTGGCGGTTTCGCTGCCTGAAATCGCCGAGCATGCTCTGCAGCAGCTGCGGCGTGGAGAAGGTTTCGGCCACAGCCGCCGCGAGCTGGACGCCCTGCGCGAGGAAATCCGCGCCGGAAACCAGCGCATCCTGCAGATGCTGGCGGCGCTCGGCCTGGCGGCGGTCGCGATGGCGGCCTGGTTTGCGGAGCCCGACTCGCGCTTGCTCGGCCTGCACGGCCTGGGTATCGCCGCGGCGCTGGTGTCTTCAGTTTGCCTGTGGCGCGCCCTGCGCCGCCGCTGATGCGCTCAGCGTGCGGGCGCTGCCCAGTTGCTCGCTGAGCTGCAGCCGCACGGGCATCAGATACGACTTCGGTTCATAGCGGGCGATCAGTTGCGACGGTGGCAGCAGGACGACGCCCTGCGCCGCCAGTTGCGGCAAGCGTTCGCGCAATACAGCGAGCGTCGTCAGATGCGGGTGGCCGATGGCGAGCGCGTAGCCGTGAATGCGCGCCTGTCGCAGCAGTTCGTCGAACTGGGCATTGATCGCCGCCGTACCGGGGTCGTTGTCGAGAAACACGCGACGCCGTGTCGTCGGCAGCCCGTGGGCGCGCGCGATCGGATAGGCGACGCTGCTCGCGCTGGTGTAACTGTCGATGAAGTAGCCCACGCGGTGCGCAACCAGCTCGCCCATCAACCAGTGCATCGCCGAGTGGCTGGAAGTCGCGAGGCTGCCCTCGTGATTGTTGACGCCGTCGAGATGCGGCACCGACGCCAGCAGGCGGTCCAGCGCCGCATCGCGGGCCGGGTCGGCTGCACTGGTGACCAGCGTCAGCGGGTGGGCCTTGCCGGCAATCGGCTGCAGCGGCAGATGCAGCAGCACTTCCTTGCCGGCCGCGTGCGCGGCATTGGCGAACGCGCGCGTGTACGGCGATTCCGGCAGGAACGCACAGGCGACCGGGCCCGGCAGCTCGGTCGCCAGACGCGTCTCGGCGGGCCGATCGCCGAGATCGTCGATGACGATGGCGATCGCCGCCGCCGCACCGGCATGTGCCGGCACGGCGGCGAACCCGCAAAGCAGGGCCAGCAGCAGTCGCCCCCGACTGCGCATGTCGGCGTCCGGCCTCAGCGCTGCCTGGCGGTCAGGGTCAGGCTGCGCAGGATGTTGGAGGCTTCGTACAGGCCGTAGTCGCTTTCGGCCAGTGCCTGCGCGTCCTTGGCCTGGCGCTCGCGCTCTGCCTGGGCTTTCTCGAGTTCTTCCTTGGACGTCTTGTCGTCCTTGTTCGCGAGGCTGCCCTTGAGGTCGGCTTCGGTGATCGGGTCGAAGCTCGGCGTGTCGCTGTCATCCGCCTTGGCGATTTTCAGGGGCTGGATCGGCACGTCCGGCTGGATGCCCTCGGCCTGGATCGACCGTCCGGACGGCGTGTAGTAGCGCGCCGTGGTGATCTTGATCGCGCCTTCGTTCGACAGCGGCAGGATGGTCTGCACCGAACCCTTGCCGAACGAGCGCGAACCGACCAGCACTGCGCGATGCTGGTCCTGCAGGGCGCCGGCGACGATTTCCGAGGCCGAGGCCGAGCCGCCGTTGATCATCACGACCATCGGCGCGCCATCGAGGATGTCGCCGGCGGTGGCGTCGAATTCGCGCTGTGCGTCCGGATCGCGGCCCTTGATCGTGACGATCGGACCCTGGGTCAGGAAGTCGTCGCCGACCTTGACCGCAGCGTCGAGCACGCCGCCCGGATTGTTGCGCAGGTCGAGGACCAGACCCTTGATGTCGCCCTTGCTGTCTTTCTTGAGCTTGGCGAAAACCTTGTCCAGCGATGCTGCCGTTTCGGTCGTGAAACTGCTGATGCGCAGATAGGCGAGGCCGTTGTCCATCATGTGGCCGCGCACGCTCGCCACCGAAATCGTTTCGCGGGTCAGGTCGAGCACCAGCGGTGCGGTTTCGCCTTCGCGGACGATCGTCAGCTTGATCTTGGTGCCGGGATCGCCGCGCATCTTGTCGACCGCGTCCGACAGGCTCAGGCCCTTCACCGGCGTGTCATCGAGTTTGACGATCAGATCGCCCGGTTTGACGCCGGCCTTGGCCGCCGGTGTGTCGTCGATCGGCGAGACCACGCGCACGAAGCCGTCCTGCATCTGCACCTCGATGCCGAGCCCGCCGAACTTTCCGGACGTGATCACGTTCATGTCCTTGAACTCGTCCTTGTCGAGATAGGCCGAGTGCGGATCCAGGCCGCCGAGCATGCCGCGCACGGCGTTCTCGATCAGGGTCTTGTCGTCGACCGGTTCGACGTAGTCGGACTTCACGCGATTGAGAATCTCGACGAAAGTCTGCAGGTCCTTGAAGTTCAGGGTGTCGGCGGTCGGCTTGGCCTTGTCGGCCAAGACCCCCTGAGTCAGCGTGATGGAGGCACCGATAAGGGCGCCGGCGGCCAGCGCCAGCGGAACACGATAGGAACGGGGCATTTTTCGGAGTCGAACGCGGATAAGTGACAGCACGATAGCAAGGCTAGGACTGCGCATCAAAGCGTCAGTTCCCTTGCGGTCGTTCATGGACGGTATTTCAGTGCGCGAGCCAGCGGTCGGGATCGATCGCGTCGGCGCCCTTGCGAATCTCGAAATAGACGCCGGACTGGTCGTAGCCGCCGGTGGTGCCGGCGCCGGCGATCGTCTGGCCGGCGCGCACGCTGTCACCGACCTGCACGGTAGCGGTCTGGCAATGCCCGTACAGTGAAAAATACCCGTCTTCGTGCTCCAGCAGCACGATCAGACCATAGCGGTGCATCCAGCCGACATACACCACGCGACCGTGAGCGACGGCGTGCACCGCTGCGCCGTCCCCGGCGGCAATCCAGTGACCGTTCCAGCTCAGGCGTCCGCCGGCCTTGGCCTCCCCGTAGTGTGCCAGCAGTGCACCGCGCACCGGCCACGGCAGCTTGCCTTTCAGAGTCGCGAACGGCTTGTCGCTGGGCGAGACATCCGGCGGCAGATCGGCCAGCGTTTTCTTCAACGACTCGATCAGTTCGCGGATGTTGCGCTCGTCTTCCTTGAGCTGGGCGAGGTTGTCGGTTTCGCCCGACAGACGCGCCTTGAGCTGCTGGAGCACGTCGGCACGCTGCGCGCGCTGGTCCTTGAGGTCGGACAGCGTCTGTTGCTGGTCCTTGCGCAGTTGTTCCAGCTGCGACTGCTGTTCCTGCAGGCGGTCGGCCAGCTCGTCCAGTTCCTGCGCGTGGGCGCGGATCGCCGCGATTGCCGCGAGCTGGGCCTTCTGCAGGTAGTCGTAGTAGGTCAGCATGCGGCCGACCGTCTGCGCATTGTCGACATTGAGCAAGAGCTGCGTTTCGCCCTGGCGGCCGAGCACGTAGGCGGCACGGATCTGGCGCGCCAGGCCGGCGCGGCCTGCATCGAGCGCCGCCAGCGCCTCCTTCTGATCGGCCTGCGTGTCGCGCATCTTGCGCTGCTGCTCGTCGAGCTTGCGCTGGATGCTGCGTATTGCTTGCGTGGCGCTGGCAATCTTGCGCTCGACGGTCTGCATCTCCCGCGCCAGCGCGTCGTGTTCGTTCTGGTCGGCCTCGACCTTCTGCTGCAGATCGCCGATGCGCGAGCGGACCTCGGCCAGCGCCTTCTGGTTCTTGTCGAGGGCGGCATCATCGGCCCGCGCAGCGCCTGTCACCGCGGTCGCCAGCACGGCGGCGATCAGCATGGCACGAAGGAGCGGGCGGCGGAACATGCGATAATGCTAGCCGTTTGTTTCCTTGATTTGCTGCTTTCAGGTCGGTTCGACGGTCAATGTCCCAGTATCTTGAATTCTTCCAGGCGCATGTCGGCCTGTTCATCGCGCTAGCGGTGGTAATTGCGCTGTTCATCGGCAACGAATTGCACGGCAATCTGACCGGTGGCAAGCGCCTGTCCGCGGCCGAAGCGGTCCGCATGATCAATGACCGGGATCCCCTGGTCGTCGATATCCGGCCCTTGCCCGAATTCAAGCGCGGCCATTTGCTCGGTGCGTTCCATGCCCCTGCTTCAAAATTCGACGACTACCTGGGGCAGATCAGCAAGGACAAATCGCGACCGGTGATCGTCTACTGCGCGCTCGGCAGCAGCAGCACGGCGATCGTCGAGAAGCTGCGCAAGGCCGGCGTTGCCGAGGTCTATCCGCTGCGCGGCGGCCTCAACGCCTGGACGATGGCGGACCTGCCCGTGACCAGCAAATGAAACGGGTACTGATGTATACGACGCGGGTCTGTCCGTACTGCGTGATGGCCAAGCGTCTGCTGAACATCAAGGGCGCGACGGTCGAAGAAGTGCGGGTCGACGAGGACGCTGCGCGGCGTGACGAAATGATGCGGGCCACAGGCCGCCGCACCGTGCCGCAGATCTTTGTCGGCGACACGCACGTTGGCGGTTGCGACGACTTGCAGGCGCTTGATCGCGCCGGCAAGCTCGACGACCTGTTGCGGGATTGAACCGATTTCAAGAACGAGTATTCACCTGTTATGAGCGATATCGAAACACCTGAAGCGCCGGCCGCCGGCAACGATGCCCAGCAGCGCCAGGTGCTGCTGCAGAAGATCTACGTCAAGGACGCGTCGCTGGAAGTGCCGCTGGCGCCGCAGATTTTCACGCGCCAGTGGCAGCCGCAGATGGACGTGCAGGTCAACACCGAAGCCAAGGCGTTGGAAGGCGACGCGCTGCAGGTGCTCCTGGCCGTGACGGTCACCGCGAAGCTCGGCGAGGACGTCGCGTTTCTGGTGGAAGTCCAGCAGGCGGGCATTTTCTCGGTGCGCGGCTTCGTTCAGAACGAAGAGCGCGCCGCGGTTGCCGCCGCGTACTGCCCGAACCTGCTGTTTCCGTTCGTGCGCGAGACGATCGCCGATCTGGTGCAGCGCGCCGGCTTTCCGCAGTTGCTGCTGCAACCGATCAACTTCGACGCGTTGTATCTGGAACACGTCCAGCGTGCTCGCGCGCAGGCGGCCGGCGCGAACGGCCCGGCGTCGAACAGCGTCAACTGAAGCGGCGGCGGCCTCGCGCCGCCGTATGCCCATGTTCAACTCGTCCGAAGCGATCCACCGATGAACAGCGCCGCCGCCGTCATCGGTGCGGGATCGTTCGGCACGGCGCTGGCGATCCAGCTCGCGCGCCGTGGTTCGCCGACGCTGCTGTGGGGGCGTGACGGCGACAAGCTGGCCGCAATGGAGGCGGCTCGCGAGAACGCGCAATACCTGCCGGGCTGTCACTTTCCGGTGAAGCTGCATGCGCACGCCGATCTCGCTGCCGCCGTGCGCGACGCCGACGACCTGCTGATCGCGACCCCTTCGCACGTGCTGCGGGCGACGCTCGAGCAGCTCAAGCCCTTGCTGCGCGACGGGCAAGGCATCATCGCTGCGTGCAAGGGCCTGGAGCCGCACAGCGGCAAGCTCGTGCACGAAGTGATCGAGGAAGTACTCGCGCACGATCGACCGTTCGGTGTGCTGTCCGGGCCGACCTTCGCCAAGGAGCTGGGCCTCGGCCTGCCGACCGCGGTGACGATCGCGTCGGCCGACGAACCGTTCGCCGAGAAGTTCGCGCACTTGTTGCACGGCGACGGCTTTCGCGCCTACTGGAGCGAAGATCTGACCGGCGTCGAGATCGGCGGCGCGGCGAAGAACGTCATGGCGATCGGTGTCGGCATCGCCGACGGCATGTCGCTGGGTGCGAACACGCGCGCGGCGCTGATCACGCGCGGACTCGCGGAGATCATGCGTCTCGCGATCGCCATGGGCGGCAAGGCCGAAACCCTGATGGGTCTTGCCGGGATGGGCGATCTGGTGCTGACCTGCACCGACAACCAGTCACGCAACCGGCGCATGGGCCTGTTGCTGGCGCAGGGCCGCAGCGTGCAAGAAGCGATCGCCGAAATCCGTCAGGTTGTCGAGGGCGTGAAGGCGGCGCCGGAAGTGCGGCGTCTGGCGCAGCGCTTTGCCGTCGACATGCCGATCACCGAGGCGGTGAACGGCGTCCTGTCGGGACAGTTGTCGGCGGTCGAGGCGGTGCGCGTGCTGGCAACGCGCCCGGCGCGCGCCGAAATCACGGACTGATCGGCGCGGCGCCGGCGAAGCCGGATTGCCGCCAGGCTTCGAATACCGCGATCGCGACCGTGTTCGACAGGTTGAGGCTGCGATTGCCCGGCCGCATCGGCAGCTTCAGTCGCTGGTCCGGCGGGATGGCGTCGAGTACGTCCTGCGGCAGGCCGCGCGTTTCCGGGCCGAACAGGAGGATGTCGCCGTCGCGAAACCGGTACTCGTCATAGCGGACGCTGCTGCGCGTCGAGAACGCCAGCCAGCGTGCCTCCGGCCGCGCGGCGCGCAGGGCGTCCAGCGATGCGTGCCGACTGACACGGGCCATCTCGTGGTAATCGAGTCCGGCACGTTTGACCGACGCATCGTCGATGCGGAAGCCGAGCGGCTCGATCAGATGCAGGGCAGCGCCGGTGTTCGCGCAGAGCCGGATGACATTGCCGGTGTTCGGCGGAATTTCCGGCTGGTAAAGGGCGACTTCGATCATCGGTTCTCAAGCAGGCGGGCGTTCGCTGCCGCAGGCCCAGCAGATTTCAAAGTGGATCGGCGAACGCTCGCCGCAGCTGCAGGGCCACGAGGCCTGTGCGTGGCGGCGGTGTTCATAGCGGCGCAACAGCTCGCGCGCATCGTCGAGCTGGCTTGCGTCGTCGAGTACCAGACGCGGCCAGGCGTCGACCGGCAAATCACCACGACCACCCCAGATGCCGGCACCGAAGATCTGCACGACGATGCCATGCTCCGCCAGATAGCTGCGCAGAATCTCGGCCTCGATCGGATCGGCGGCGGCATAGACGGTGTGCATGTGGTCAGATTGTATGGAGTTCCTCGCGCCTGCGACGATGCGGCATGCGTTGACACACGACGGGGTGCCGCCTACGCTGCCGTTTCGCGGTCGCAAGCTTGAGGGGGTTTCATGTCGCGTCTCCATTCGTTCACCGTCGCCGCCGTGCTGGCGATGACCATCGGCAGCGCGCATGCGCAGGTCACGCAGGACGTCGATACGTCGCCGTCGGCTGTTGCCATGGCCGCGGATCTGCTGATCGTGCGACCGCTCGGTCTGGTTGCCACCGTGCTCGGTACCGGCCTGTTCGTGCTGCAGCTGCCGCTGTCGGTCGTGCAGGGCGAACCGCCGGCGGATCCTGCGCGCAAGCTGATCGTCGCCCCGGCGCAGTTCACGTTCAGCCGGCCGCTCGGCGATCTCGAATAGCACGGGTTCAGACCCGACGCTGCAAACGACAACGCCGGCAATTGCCGGCGTTGTCGTTTGCGCGTGACGCGATCGTCAGCGCAGGCGCACGCCGTCGGCGTCGAGCACGCTGATGTCGGAGATGCCGAGGCTGGGCGCAAGTTTGCGGACAGGTGCTTCGATCTTCGCCAGATCGCCGACCACGATCCAGGTCAGCGCCTGCGGGTGCAGGAGCTTGTGCATCGCGGCGTTGACGGCTTGCACGTCCAGCGCCTCGGACTTCGGCACGATGTCGTTCCAGTAGCTGTCCGGCAGACCGTAGGTCAGCACCGTGGTGTACGAGGCGGCCAATCCGGATGCCGTTTCGTTGTCGCCGGGCAGCGACAGCACCACGCTGTCACGTGCGAAGTCGAGCTCGGCCGGCGTCACGGGCTTCTTGCCGAGGGCATCTTCGAGCTCCTGGTCGATCTGCGTCATCGATTCGGCAGTCTTGTCGGTCTGCACCGGTGCATAAGCGAAGAACGGACGCTGCGCCTTGGCGCCGCCGATGGCCGCAAACGCGCCATAGCTCCAGTGCTTGTCCTCGCGCAGATTCATGTTGAGGCGCGAGACGAAGTTGCCGCCCAGCGTGGTTGCCGCCAGCTGCATCGCCAGATCGTCCGGATCGGATTTCGGCGGCGCGAGTTCAGCGGCCATGATCAGCGACTGCTCGGCGCCGGTCTTGTTGATCAGAACGAGGCGTGGCGCGCTCGGCAGTGCCACGGTCGCCAGATCCTTGTGCGGCAGCGGCGTGTCCGGTGCGTGCCAGCTGCCGAACTGCTTTTCGAGCAGGGGCCGGATCTCGGCCATGCTGGTGTCGCCGACGATCAGTAATGTCGCGTTGTCCGGTCGCAGCCAGCGATGGTAGAAGGCCCGCAGATCATCGACCTGCAGGCTGGCGACGCTCGCCGGCGTGCCGCTGCCGGACGCCGGATTCGCGTACGGGTGCTGCTCGCCGTACAACAGCCTCGTATAGAGCCGCCGCGCGATGCCGACCGCCTGCGCTTTTTCCTGCTCGATCGCGGCGAGCTGCATCTTCCTTTCGCGTTCGAGCTCCGCAGCCGGGAAGTTCGGGTGCAGGATCACGTCCGCATACAAGGCCAGGCTCGGCTGCAATTTGGCCTTCAGCGCATCGAGATCGATGAACGAGGTGTCGAGCGAAGAGCCGCTGCTGATCTCGGCGCCGATATCGTCCTCGGCGGCGGCCAGCGCCAGGGCGTCATATTTTCCTGCACCTTCGTCGAGCATGTTCAGGGTCAGCTTCGCGGTGCCGGCCTTGACGTCGGCATCGGCGGCGTAGCCGGCGTCGGCGATCAGGCTGAACTGGACGACCGGCGCATCATGTCGTTCCGCCAGGGCGATCTTCATGCCGTTCGACAGCGTCGCATGCTGAAGTGGCGGCAGTGTCAGCGCTGGCGGCTTGCCGAGCGCGGGCAGATGCGAACGATCGGCGCCGCTGCTCGCGGCCTGATAGTCCGGGAAGGGATCGACTTCCAGCTTGAAGACGCCGTCGTCCAGCCACTTGCGCGCGGTGTCGCGCAGGCTCTTCGGGGTGGCGTCACGCACTTCCTGCAATTCCTCGGTGTAGCGTTCCGGCGTTCCGCAATAGACCTGGTACTCGGCGAGCTGGGCGGACTTGCCGCCGAAGCCGTCGATGCGTTCCAGACCGCGGATCGCCGAGGCGAATACCGCGGTCTTGACGCGCGTCAGCTCCGTCGCTGTCGGGCCATCGCGCAGGAAGCGTTGCATTTCGTCATCGATCGCCCGCTCGACGGCGGACGGATCGCCGCCCGGCCTGACGGTGGCCGAAACACTGAACTGCGAACCGATTTCAGTCGGAGCGACATCAACCTGGACGTCGGTCGCGCTCTGGTCCTGATACACCAGACGCTTGTACAAGCGGCTGTTCTTGCCGTCGCCGAGCACCGCTGCCGCGAGTGACAGCTGGTTGGCTTCGGGATCGCAGAAGCCGGGGATATTCCAGACTTCATCGATACGGGCCTGCGGGACACGATCCTGGATCGTCGCGCGCTTGACGCCATGCATCTTGGCTACCCAGGCGCCCTGGTGCTCGAGCGGCGGACCCGACGGAATGTCTCCGAAGTAGAGCTCGACCTTTTTCCTGACCGCCGCGGTGTCGACATCGCCGGCGATCACCAGTACCGCGTTGGCGGCGCCGTAGTGTGTCTTGAACCAGTTCTTGACGTCGGTCAGCGAGGCCGCGTTCAGATCCTTCTCCGACCCGATCGGTGTCCACGAGTACGGATGGCTGACCGGGTAGGTTTCGCGGGCGATGAAGTCGTCCACCTTGCCGTAGGGCTCGTTTTCGCGCTGACGTTTCTCGTTGAGGACGACGCCACGCTGTTCGTCGAGCCGCGCCTGGTCGATCGCGCCGACCAGATGCCCCATGCGATCGGATTCCAGCCACAGTGTGCGGTCGAGCGCGCTGGTCGGCACATTCTCGAAGTAATTGGTGCGGTCGTAAGCGGTGGTGCCGTTCATCTTGGTGGCACCGGCCGGTTCGAGCGGCCGGAAAAACTCGTCGTTGTAGTTCTCGGAACCGTTGAACATCAGGTGCTCGAACAGATGCGCAAAGCCATGCAGGCCGGCCGGCTCATCCTTGCTGCCGACGTGGTACCACACATTCACCGCAACCACCGGCGCCTTGTGATCCTCGTGGATAATGAGCGTCAGGCCATTCGACAGGACGAAGCGCTGATAAGGGATGCGGACATCACCAAAGGCCGATGCATCGGTGTCGGCGGCGACCGGCGCGACGACCGCCAGCAACGCGACTGCGGCGCAGGCGGCCAGGACGAGACGTTTCATTGAATCCCCGAAAGCAGTAAGCGGAACGAAGCGATGATTGAACAGACGCCTGTGCAACGCAAAGGTTCCATGCCGGTGATCGCTGCCGACGGCTGGCTGCGGGGCGTGCGCGTCTGCCGGTCGCCGAACTGCGATGCCCGCCCCGATGTGCGCGACATCTCGCTGCTGGTGATTCACAACATCTCCCTGCCGCCGGGGCGTTTTGGCGGCCCCTACATCGACCAGCTGTTCACCAACGCGCTGGATCCGGCGGCGCATCCGTACTTCGTCGGCATTCACGCGCTGCGCGTGTCCTCGCATCTGCTGATCGATCGGCGCGGCCGCCTGACGCAATACGTGCCGTTGTCGGCGCGTGCCTGGCATGCCGGCGTGTCCAGCTTCGGCGGACGTGAACGTTGCAATGATTTCTCGATCGGCATCGAGCTGGAAGGCTGCGACGATCGACCGTTCACCAAGCGGCAGTACCAGCGGCTGGTGACGGTCACGCGACAGTTGCTGCAGCACTTTCCGCGGCTGCGTCCGGAGCGCATTGCCGGCCATTCCGACATCGCGCCCGGCCGCAAGACCGATCCGGGCCCGCATTTCGACTGGCTCCGCTATCGCGCTGCGCTGTCGGCTCCTGCACACTCACGCGCATGACCTTGATCGGCATTCTGATCGCGCTCGGACTCGAGCGAGTGCTTGGCCACGCTCCTGGCTGGGGGCGGCCGGTGATCTTTCTGTCACTGATGCGCATGCTGCGCGCCCTGGTCCCGGCGGTGATCTGGGCATCACCGCTGTTGCCACTGGCAGTGGTCGCCGCACCAGTCGCGCTGGTCTGGTGGGCCTACGGCCAGATCTGGAGTCCGCTGCTCGCGCTGTTTGCGTCCGCGGCCGTCCTGCTGCTGTGTCTCGGCCCTCGCGATCTGGCCGAAGACGTGCACGATCTGCTGGCGGCACGTGAAGCCGGGGACATCGCGCGCGTGCAGCAGATCGCGCGGAATTTGCAGCGCGGCCCGCAGCCGGACGAAAGCCATCGCTCGCTGATGGGCACGCTGTTCATCCAGTCGCACGAAAAGCTGTTCGGCGTGCTGTTGTTCTTCTTCATCTTCGGTCCGGCCGGAGCGGTTGCCTACCGCATTGCCAGCCGCCTGCCGCGGCTGATGCGCGAGACGGCGCCGGCTTCGATGGCCGAGATCACGGCGGACTGGTTGCACAGTCTGCTGGCCTGGGTGCCGGTGCGCGTCACGACACTGCTCTATGGTCTTGCCGGCAGTCTCGACGACGCGATGCTGGCCTGGCGCGGCTTGCTGCGGCAGCCGCAGCATGGCTGGCGCTCGCATACCTGGGCCTTGCTCGCAGAAATTTCCGTGGCGTCCCTGCGGGTCGAGAGCGCCGACGGTGCGACCGAGGCCGTCAATCTCGGCTCGGCGCTGCGCGAAGTGCTGCGCATGCAGTGGCGTGCCCTGCTGATCCTGCTGGCGCTGTTTGCCATATTCGCGACCGGTGGCATGTTCTGATGACACGGCGGCTGGTGGCGGCGATGCTGCTGCTGGGATGTGCCAACGCGGCTTGGGCGCGGGAGCGCATCGTCACGCTTGCGCCGCATCTGGCGGAACTGGTCTGCGCAGTTCATGCGTGTACGGACCTGGTCGGCGTCGTCGCCTATACCGACGCGCCGCCGCAAGCGGCCGGCCTGCCTCAGGTCGGCAGCGCCATGGCGATCAACGCCGAAGCGGTTCTGGCGCTGCAGCCGACGCGAATACTGGCCTGGGATGGCGGCACGCCGGCAACCACGATTGCGCGGTTGCGCGAGCTTGGCCTGCCGGTCGAGAGCATCGCGATTCGCGATCTCGACGAGATCGCGCCTGCGCTGGAAAGCCTGGGCGCGGAGCTTGGACACGCGGCGGATGGTGAGGCGGCGGCCGCGGACTATCGCAGGCGGCTCGACGCTCTGCGTGCCCGCTATCGGGATCGTCCACGGCTGCGGGCGTTCTATCAGATCGAAACCGGGCCCGCGTATACCGTCAACGGCGACAGCCCGATCAGCGCTGCGCTCGATCTCTGCGGCGCCGACAACGTGTTCGCGTCCTTGCCTTCGCTGTCGGCGATTGTCAGCCCCGAGGCGGTGCTTGCCGCCGATCCGGACGTCGTCGTCTACACGAGCGACGAAGACAGGCGCGGCATGGCGGCCTACTGGGCGCGGCTGGCGCCGGCGCGCGCAGCCGATCCGGCGCGACAGGTGACGGTCGATGCGAACGCACTGACGCGACAGTCGCCGCGCGTGCTCGACGGCATTGCCGAACTCTGCGCCGGACTCGATCGCGTCAGGCGTGGCGCCAGGTGACTTCGGCGCCGCCATCCGCTCGCGCCAGCAGGCGGCCGATGATGAACATCAGGTCGGACAGACGATTCAGATAGCGCAGCGCCGCCGGGTTCAGCGGCGTCTCGGCGTGCACGTTCCACAGACTGCGTTCGGCGCGACGTGCGACGGCACGCGTCAGATGAGCCTGCGCGGCGACCGCACTGCCGCCCGGCAGCACGAATTCCTTGAGCGGCGGCAGATCGGCATTGAAGGCCTCGGCCCAGCTTTCCAGCTGCTCGACGTGCCGGTCGGCGATGGCGACGTGGCCGGGCATCGCCAGTTCGCCGCCGACGTCGAACAGGCGATGCTGGACGACGCCCAGTGCGTCACGGAAGCGCTCCGGCAACGGCTGCGCGAGCAGCACGCCGAGATGGGAATTCAGCTCGTCAAGATCGCCCATGGCGGCGACGCGCGGGTGCGTCTTGGCAACGCGATCGCCGGTGGCGAGGCCGGTGGTGCCGGCGTCGCCGGTCCGTGTGACGATCTTGCTGAGTCGGTTCCCCATGCGTGGATTCCGGTGATGGTGGCGGGCTCGGCACTATCGCGGCGGACTGCGGCGTTCGCAAGCCGGGCAGGCCGCGACGCTTCGATTGCCGCCGCGGCGCAGCTATCATGCGCACCCCTTATGGAGTCCAGACGATGGCCAGTCCGCACCTGAGCGCCGCGCTGCAAGCCGCCCGCGCCGCCACCGACATCATCCGCAAGGCGTATCGCGGCAACTTCCAGGTCGATTACAAGGCCGACGCGAGTCCGGTGACCGAGGTGGACATCGCCGCCGAACACGCCATCAAGGCGGCGCTCGGTACCGCATTTCCGGACTACGGTTTCTACGGCGAGGAGACCGGCAAGGACCATGCGGATGCCGAGCATCTGTGGCTGGTCGATCCGATCGACGGCACCAAGGCGTTCGTTCGCGGCTATCCGATCTTCTCGGTGCAGATCGCGCTGATGCGGCGCGGCAAGCTGGTATTCGGTCTGTCCTGCGCACCGTGCTGGAACGAGGGTCTGGGCGAGATCGCGTGGGCCGAGCAGGATGCAGGGGCCTGGCGCGGCCTGCTCGAGACGCCGCTTGCCGAGTTCGAGCGGCTGAACGTCTCGCAGACGGAACGGCTCGACAAGGCGACGCTGTCGACCGGCAATATCGCGACGCTTGCGCGATCACCGCAATGGTCGGAACTCGGCCGCCTGATTCCGCAGCTGCACCGCATTCGCGGATACGGTGACTTCGTGCACTATCACTATCTGGCGGCCGGCAAGCTCGATGCGGTCGTGGAATCCGACGTCAACATCCTCGACATTGCTGCATTGGCGGTGATCGTGCGCGAGGCGGGCGGCCGCTTCAGCGATCTCAACGGCGGCGAGCTGACGCTTGATACGCGTACCGTCCTGGCAACCAATGGTCGCCTGCACGACGCCTTCGCCGGACTCGCACTGGCCTGATCGGTCAGCGCAGGCTGATGATCTGCCAGCCGCGCGCTCCGGCGGTGGCACGCAGCACCGGATCCGGGTCGACGGCAATCGCCGTGTGCGCTTCTTCGAGCAGCGGAATATCGTTGCGCGAGTCACTGTAGGCCGTCAGGTGATCGAATGGTGGCGCCTGCGAGGCCAGCCACTCGCGCAGACGGTGCACCTTACCCCCCTGGAAATTCGGAATGCCGGCGATCCTGCCGGTGTAGCGGCCATTCCGCTGTTCGGGATCAGTGGCGAGCAGGTGGTCGATGCCCAGCAGCGCCGCGATCGGTTCGGTGATGAAGCGATTGGTCGCGCTGGTGATCAGCAGCACATCGCCTTGCGCACGATGCCGCTCGAGCAGTGCGGGCGTGCCGGGCGCGACGATCGGTGCGATCCGTTCGGCAACAAAGCGCTCGCGCAGCGCCAGCATCCTGGCCGGCGGTTGCTCGACGAGCACCTGCATGCTGAACGCGGCGTATTCGTGGATGTCGAGCGTGCCGGCCGAATAGAGACCGTAGAAGCGCTCGTTCTCGCGCGCGTAGCGGTCGCGATCGACGAGCCCTTGCTCCACCATCCAGCAGCCCCAGAGATGATCGCTGTCGTCGGCGAGCAGGGTGTGATCGAGATCGAAGACGGCGAGGCGGCGCATGGCGATTCAGGAACGGTTGCGAGCAAAAGGTCGCGAAGAATAGCAGCGGTGTCCCGGCTCGCGTTGCTGGACGCGCCATGGCTGTGAAACAATCATTTCAAACCTTGTTCACCTGTCATCCCAAGTGATTGACGCCGATGGTTTTCGTCCGAATGTCGGCATTGTCCTGTGCAATGCAGACGGTCAGCTGCTGTGGGCCAAGCGAATCGGCCAGCAGGCCTGGCAATTCCCGCAGGGCGGCATCCAGCGCGGCGAGCGGCCCGAGCAGGCCCTGTTCCGCGAACTCAACGAAGAGCTGGGCCTGAGTCCGGAAGATGTGCAGATACTGGGCGTTACGTCCGGCTGGTTGCGCTACCGCCTGCCACAGCGTTACCTGCGTCGTTCCCGCGGTCGGGTCTGCGTCGGCCAGAAGCAGAAATGGTTTGCCTTGCGACTCACGGCCGCTGAAGCGGCGATCAAGCTCGATGCCTGCGACAAGCCGGAATTCGACGGCTGGCGTTGGGTCGATTACTGGCTACCGCTCGACGAGGTCGTCGATTTCAAGCGGGAGGTTTACAACGCGGCGTTGCGGGAACTGGCACCGCTGTTGTCGGTCATGCAGGGACCGAAGCGGCGTGCTGAACCTCGCGACGGCTGAATCGCGCATTGCATTCGAGAACGAGAGTTCTATCCAGTTGACAGGGATTCTCATTAAGTTCTAGGATGCGGCCATGTTCGTCTGCGTCTGCAAAGCGGTTTCCGATCGCCAGATTCGCCGCGCCGTGCGCGAGGACGGCGTGACCAGTCTGCGCGAGTTGGCGCGATTGCATGGTGTCGGCACGTGCTGCGGCAAGTGCGTGCCGCAAGCCCGGGAACTGCTCGGCGAAACGCTCGCGTCGGCCCGCAGCCTGTCGGCGTTTGCAGCGGCTGTCGAGGCGCATCAGGCCGCCTGAATGGCGGCGCCCGCCATTTTTCGCCGCAGCGTTTTGTCCATCCCTATACTGGCATTCGTCCAGAAAACGGAGATTTGACATGCGCGGCGATCCCAAGGTCCTCGAATTTCTCAATCTCGGGCTCAAGAACGAGCTGACATCGATCAACCAGTACTTCCTGCACGCCCGCATGCTCGGGCACTGGGGCTTCAAGCGGCTGGAAAAGCACGAATACGACGAATCGATCGACGAAATGAAGCACGCGGACAGGTTGATCGCGCGCATCCTGTTTCTCGAGGGGCTGCCGAATCTGCAGGATCTCGGCAAGCTGTATATCGGCGAGGATGTCAAGGAAGTGCTCGAGTGCGATCTCAAGCGCGAAAAGGAAGCGCACCCGATCTATCGGGATGCGATCGCGTACTGTGAATCGGTCGGCGACTACGTGACGCGGGCGTTGCTGGTCGATATCCAGAAGAGCGAAGAGGAACACATCGACTGGATCGAGGAGCAGCTCGGCCTGATCGAGAAGCTGGGCGAGCAGAATTATCTGCAATCGAGCATGGGCGAAATCGGCGGCTCGTGAACGCCGGGCCGGAAAAGCCCCGCGGTGCGGGGCTTTTCCGCGGCTCAGAATGGCTTGACGACAACCAGGATGATGATCGCCAGCAGCAACACGGTCGGAACCTCGTTCATCACCCGATAGAAGCGTTCCGATTTGCTGTTGCGCTGCTCGGCGAATGCCCGCAGCCGCGTCTTCAGCCAGCCGTGATAGCCCGACAGCAGCACGACGAGCAGCAGCTTGGCATGCAGCCAGCCGGACTTCATGTAGATCTCCGGGGCGGCCATCAGCGTCGCCAGACCGAAAATCCAGGTGCCGATCATGCCGATCGTCGTCATCGTGTAGAGGCGGCGCTCCATCACGCAGAATCGCTGATGTGCACTCTGTTCGACGACATCGACGTGGTACACGAACAGGCGTGGCAGGTAGAACAAGCCGACAAACCAGGCGACGACGAAGAAAATGTGCAGCGCTTTTAACCAGAGCATGGCAGGGACCGGTTGACAACGGCAGACCGCGTTTGCGTTTGCGGCGGATCGGCCTATTATCGCCGCCCCAAGCGATTGACGACATGACAGGCGCACCATGATCAAGGTCGGTATTGTCGGCGGCACGGGTTACACCGGCGCCGAACTCCTGCGGCTTTTTGCGCAGCATCCGCAGGCTGAAGTGAGCTTGCTGACATCCCGCAAGGAGGCCGGGCAGCGCGCCGACGCGCTGTTCCCGCATCTGCGCGGACACTGCGATCTGAGCTTCAGCGAACCGGATGCGGCTGCGCTGGCACGCTGCGATGCCGTTTTTTTTGCGACCCCGCATGGCACCGCTATGGAGATGGCGCCATCGCTGGTCGACAAGGGAGTCAAGGTCGTCGATCTGTCGGCTGATTTTCGCTTGCGCGATCGTGGCGTCTTCAAGCAGTGGTACAAACTTGATCACAGCGCGGCGTCCATGCTGGACGAAGCGGTCTACGGGCTGCCCGAAGTACACCGGGACGCGATTCGCAAGGCGCGTGTGGTCGGCAATCCGGGCTGCTATCCGACGGCCGTGCAACTCGGCTTGCTGCCATTGCTGGAAGCGGGCGTGATCGAGTTCGAAGGCATTGTTGCCGACTGCAAGTCCGGCGTCAGCGGTGCCGGCCGCGAGGCGAAAGTGGGCTCACTCTTCAGCGAGGTCTCCGATTCGTTCAAGGCGTATGGCGTCGCCGGTCACCGGCACCTGCCGGAAATCGAACAGGGTCTCGCCGACATTGCAAAAAAGCCGGTCGCTTTGAGTTTCGTGCCGCATCTGCTGCCACTGGTGCGCGGGATACACGCGACGCTTTACGCGCGGCTGACCACGCCTGGAGTCGACCTGCAGGCCTTGTTCGAACAGCGCTACGCGAGCGAGCCGTTCGTCGATGTCGCGCCCGCCGGGGATCACCCCGAGACGCGCGGCGTGCGCGGCGGCAACACCTGCCGGATCGCGGTTCACCTTGCACCGGATCGCAGGACGGTGATCGTCCTGTCGGTGATCGACAATCTGGTCAAGGGCGCCTCGGGGCAGGCGGTGCAGAATTTCAACCTGATGTTCGGCCTCGACGAGCAGGCTGGACTGCAGGCGCTGCCGCTGGCGCCCTAAGCCTGGCGCCGACACGGACCGATGCAGCACAAGATCGTCATTCATCGGCATCGGCCGTGGTTGAGGCCGGCGTTGATTGCTGCCATCACCGGTGCGCTGGCGCTTGGCGCCTGGGCGTTGTACAGCTTCACGCGGGCGACGACGGTCAGCGATTTCGAACGCACGCAGACGGAAGTGGAGCGGCTGCGTGCGGATCGGCGGCAGCTTTCGCATGATCTGCGCGCCGCACATGCCGAAATCGAGCAGCTCAAGGCGCAGGTGGTCTACACCAAACGTTCGACCGAAATCGATTCGCAGGCTTGCGACACGGTGCGCAAGTCGCTGACCGACCTGCAGGCGGAAACCTCCGAACTGCGCGAGCAGGTGGCGTTCTATCGCGGTATTGCGGCGCCGGACCAGGCGCGAGCCGGCGTCCGCGTGCAGGAAATTCATCTGACGAGGGTGACCAGCGCGAGGAACAGCTACCGATTCTTTCTGACGCTGATTCAGTCCGTTCGCCAGGAAAAACGGGTTGGCGGTCGCATCGAGATCGCGATCGCCGGGCATAGTGGCGCGACGGTGCGCAAACTGGCGCTGAGCGACATCGCCCCTGATGCTGCCAAGAATCTGCTATTTTCCCTGAAGTACTTTGAAGAATTCAGCGGTCAGTTCCAGTTGCCAGAAGGTTTCGTGCCGCAGAGGGTCGTCGTCAGCCTGATTCCTGCATCGGACGGCGCGCCGCAAACCGAGGAAGGTTTCGAATGGCAACGCATCATCGACCACGGGGTGGAAACTCATGAAGTTCGGCAATAACGTTACGAAAGGCACAACGGCGAGCACCAGCGTGGATACCCTGATCGGACGACAGACGGAAGTTCTCGGCGATGTGCGTTTTTCCGGCGGCCTGCATGTCGACGGCAAGATCAAGGGCAAGGTGCTGACGTCCAGCGAGAAGTCGTCCTCGCTGTCGGTCAGCGAGAGCGGCGCTATTGAAGGTGACGTGCGCGTGCCCCATATCGTGCTGAACGGGACGGTGATCGGCGATGTGCACGCGTCGGAAAAAATCACGCTCGCGGCAAAGGCCCGCGTGATCGGCAACGTGTACTACAAGATCATCGAAATGGAAGGCGGCGCGCAGGTCAACGGGCAACTGGTGCATGAAGCCAATCCGTCGCTGGCGCAGCCGCTTGATCTTGCATCGGGCGGCAGCGAGTTCGACGAGCTGAGCGAGGCCCGGCGCGTGAAAGGGTTCACCAACGGATAAGTGTCATGGCGGATGTCGAAACGGTCGAGCAGGAAGCAACGGTGATCTTCACGGCGGCGGCCGCGGACAAGGTCCGCGAGCTGCTGGACGACGAGGATGATCGCGAGCAGAAGCTGCGTGTTTTCGTCACTGGCGGCGGCTGCTCCGGCTTCCAGTACGGTTTCAAGTTCGACAAGAGTCAGGAAGAGGACGACACCGTCGTGACCCGCAATGGCGTCACCCTGCTCGTTGATCCGATGAGTGTGCAGTATCTGATGGGCGCCGAGATCGACTACAAGGAAAGTGTCGAAGGCGCTCAATTCGTGATACGCAATCCCAACGCATCGACGACCTGCGGCTGCGGCAACTCGTTCTCGGTGTAAGGGCGCCGGTCTGCGTCGAGCCGGACCGGCTGGCCGCCCTTCTCCCTAGACTTTGTACAGGCCGCCGAGCACGGCGGCACGGCTGGCACCAGTGACCGCAGGCAGATTGCCGGGGCGGCCATGTACGGTCTGCCAGGCCAGCCAGGCAAAGGCGCTGGCTTCGACCCAGGCCGGATCGACGCCCAGGTGTTCAGTGGTTCGCACCTGCATTCTTGGCAGGCGCGTGGCCAGACCGGCCATCATGCGGGCATTGCGGGCGCCGCCGCCACACACGAACAGTTCGATCGTTCCGGGACGTGCGATCAACTCGATCGCTCTGCCAATGCTCTCGATGCTCAGCTCCAGCAGCGTACGCTGCACGTCGTGGGCCGCGCACGCGGCGAGCCCCGGAAAACGGGCGAACAGCCAGTCGAGATTGAAGTGGTCGCGACCGGTGCTTTTGGGGGCTGCCGCGGCGAAATAAGGATCGGTCAGGCAGGCCGACAGCAGCGGCGCCAGTACCTGGCCGGATGCTGCCCACTGCCCGTCGCGATCGTAGGCTTCACCTTTGCAGCGCTGAATCCATTCGTCGAGCAGGGCGTTGCCCGGTCCAGTATCGAAGCCGCTCGCCGCTTCACCGTGGAGGCCGGGAAGGATCGTCAGATTGGCGATGCCGCCGATATTGAGTACCACTCGCGCGTGCTCGCTCGCGGCGAATACGGCGTGGTGAAATGCAGGAACCAGGGGTGCACCCTGGCCGCCACGCGCCATGTCGGCACGCCGGAAGTCGCTGACGGTCAGGATGCCGGTTTGCGCGGCGATCCGGTTCGGGTCGCCGATCTGCAGACTGGTCGATATGCCGTTCGGATCGTGGAAGACAGTCTGGCCGTGCGAGCCGATGGCGCAAATGCGTTCCGGGGTAACTTGCAGCTTCCGCAACAAGGCATTTGCGGCGAGGGCGAAACGGTCCCCGACAGCCCCGTCAAGCCGCGCGAAATCGCGAAGCGTTATCGCCCCGTCCGGTCGCCGCTGCAGGTCCAGCAGCTCCAGTCGCAGGGCGTCCGGATAGGGTGCGCTATGAGTGCCGAGCACGCCGCGCGGGCGACCCTCCTCATCAAATTCGCAGAGCACGGCATCGATCGCGTCGATGCTGGTGCCCGACATCAAGCCGATGCAGAGGGTGCCGGGCACCACGCTGCCGATCAGTCGTGCAGCGCCGGCGGTGGTACGGTTGCTGCGTTCGGGTCGGCCATCGCGGTGCGCGAGTTCGAGACGGCGTCAAGACGAGCCAGAACGTCGGCATTGGCGGCCCGCCAGCTGGCCACCACACTGTGCGGCAGCGGATTGGCACGTGGCAGGGCGACGGTCACCGGATTCTGGTGCACGCCGTTGATGCGGAATTCGTAATGAAGATGCGGCCCGGTCGCCAGACCCGTCATGCCGACATAAGCGATGACCTGTCCCTGGCGGACGCGAGCGCCGACCTTCAGACCCTTGCGGAAGCGCGACAAATGCCCGTAGAGCGTCGAGTACTTCGGACCATGGCGGATCACGACGACATTACCGTAGCCGTGCTGCACGCCTGCGAACTCGATGATGCCGTCGCCGGTGGCTTTGACCGGGGTGCCGATCGGTGCTGCGTAATCGACGCCCTTGTGTGCGCGAATGACATTCAGGATCGGATGCAGGCGACCGGTCGTGAAGCCGGAGCTGATGCGCGTGAACGCGACCGGTGTACGGATGAAGGCCTTGCGCAGCGAATTGCCATCCGGGGTGTAGTAGGTGGCATTGCCGTCGGCGTCGACGTAACGCATCGCGCGATACGTGTGCCCCTGGTTGATGAACTCGGCTGCGACGATGTCGCCGTCCTTGAGCTTCTTGCCGTCCTTGTAGAGCTGGTCGTAGACCACCGAGAAGCGGTCGCCGTCGCGAAGGTCGAGAGCGAAGTCGATGTCATAGCCGAAGATGTCTGCCATCTCCATCACCAGACGATTCGAAAGGCCGGCCTTCTGCGCTGCGGCAAACAGTGAGCTGGTGATCGTGCCGGTCAGCTGGGTCGGACGGCGCTCGATCTCGGCTTCGATCGTGACGGCATCAAACCCGGAATCGGTGCGGCGAACCTGCAGTGTGTGCGTGTCATCGATCTCGTAGTTCAGTTCGTCGAGATCGTCGTCATCGGTCTTTCGCAGGCTGATCTTCTCGCCGGGCCGCAGCGTCTTCAGCTGCGAGGCGTCGCCGCCGAGATTGGCGATCGCCATTGCGTCCGAGAAGCCGAGGCCTTCTTCGGCGAAGATGTCCGAAAGCGTTTGCCGGGGGCGAACGACGACCGTCGTCCATTCGCTCGGAGCCGGTGTCGCCAGACTGTCGTCAGCCGCTGCGCCCTGCACGGCAGCGTCAAAGGCATTTTCCGTGGTTGGCGTGAATGCCGAGGCGACCTCGTTGCCGGCAGCATCCTGCAGCGCGCTGTGGCGGGTCGCGATGCCTTCGCGCATGGCCACGACGGACAGCACGGTAATGCAGGCGGTGGCAAGCCATACGGAGCGGCGAGCCGAACGGCGGGGTGCCAGTTCGGCTGGGCTATAATCAATCTTCATCTTCTCAACCCGAAATACATGTTCAGGCCGCGCTGTGTCGCGCGGTCCAGCAGCGACGCGGTGCTGTCGCCGTATTAATTTGTGTGCCGCTTGAAGGTGTAAAGGAAACATAGTTTCCAGGGCATTGCAAGCGACAGCTTGCCCGACTTTCCTTCCATTTTTCCCGACATCGCTCAGCCTCCGCCGTCTATGGACTTCACCGAAATCGAACGCGGCACCGAAGAGATCATTCCTGCAGAGGAATTTCGCGCCCGGCTTGCTCAAGCTCGCCGGGAAGGTCGTCGTCTGCGGGTCAAGGCCGGTTTCGACCCGACAGCCAAAGATCTTCATCTTGGCCACACGCTATTGCTAAACAAATTGCGTGCCTTTCAGGAAGCTGGGCATGAAGCGATCTTCCTGATCGGTGACTTCACCGGAATGATCGGCGACCCGACCGGCAAGAATGAGACGCGAAAGCCTCTGACTCGAGAGCAAGTCGAGGAAAACGCAAGAACTTATCGTGAGCAGGTGTTCAAGATCCTGGACCCGGAACGGACCACGATCGCGTTCAACTCGCACTGGCTGGACAAGCTGGGCGCCGAGGGAATGATTCGTCTGTCGGCGCAGCATACCGTCGCGCGGATGCTGGAACGGGACGATTTTGCCAAGCGCTATGCCGGTGGCCAGCCCATCGCGGTGCACGAATTTCTGTACCCGTTGCTGCAGGGCTACGACTCGGTGGCCTTGCAGGCAGACGTCGAGCTGGGCGGTACCGATCAGAAATTCAACTTGCTGGTCGGGCGGCATCTGCAGTCCGCTGCCGGGCAAAAGCCGCAATGCATCCTGACCGTGCCCATTCTCGAAGGACTCGACGGCGTCCAGAAGATGTCCAAGAGTCTTGGCAACTACGTCGGCGTCAACGACGCCCCGGGCGAAATGTTCGGCAAGCTCATGTCGGTGTCAGACACCTTGATGTGGCGCTATTACGACCTGCTGTCGTTTCGGCCGTTGGCGGAGATCGCCCATCTGCGAGCGGCGGTCGCCGACGGTGCCAATCCGCGCGACATCAAGATGCAGCTGGGTGTCGAGATCGTCAGCCGCTTTCACGGGACGCAGGCCGGTGACGCGGCGCAAGCCGCCTTCGTCGCACAGTTCTCGCGGGGTGCGCTGCCGGACGACATCCCGGAAATCCGCATCGGGATCGCGGCCGAGGGCGGCTTGGCGATCGCGCGGGCGCTGAGGGAGGCGGGCCTTGTGTCCAGCAACGCCGAAGGCAATCGCATGATCGAACAGCGCGCGGTCAGGGTCGACCAGGAGCGGGTAGAGGATCGCGGCCTGTTGCTGCTGCCCGGCCGGCAGTATCTGCTGCAGGTCGGTTCCCGAAGGTACGCTCGCGTCGAGCCGGTTGTCGGTGGTGACCAGCAGGTCTGAACGAATGGTGACGAAGAGGCGGGGATTCCCCGCCTTTTTTGCGCCTGTCGCCGGCGAGCGGTTCGATTCGGATCGTGGCAGTCGCGCAGCGGGGTCAAAAAATCACCGAAATTTGGCTATAAATCAATCAATTCCAGCGCATCACGCCCCATTCGCGGTATCTGTTTCAAACTAAAAAACGTTTCAATTCATTGACTTGATAAATGACCCGCAAAAAGTCGTTGACCCGATTCTGAAAACCCCTATTATTCGCCTCCCCGCTGCACGGCGCCGACGCAAAAAGCGAAGCCCGAACAGCCTGATCTTTAAGAACAAGCAAGTGATTTGTGTGGGTGCTCCCGTGTGCGTGGCGAAGCCAACGCAACACGAGAGTATCAACGTAAGCCAATTTATTTTGAGCGAGCGAAGATCACTCTTCGATGCCGAAGACGTTTAGCCACGTCGAGGCATTTTTGGATCTAGCTTTACACCTTTAAAGTGGAGAGTTTGATCCTGGCTCAGATTGAACGCTGGCGGCATGCCTAACACATGCAAGTCGAACGAGGTGTAGCAATACACCTAGTGGCGGACGGGTGAGGAATACGTAGGAATTTGCCTTAGAGCGGGGGATAGCCCAGGGAAACTTGGAGTAATACCGCATGATGTCGAAAGACCAAAGCAGGGGACCGCAAGGCCTTGCACTCTAAGAGAAGCCTACGTCTGATTAGCTAGTTGGCGGGGTAATAGCCCACCAAGGCGACGATCAGTAACTGGTCTGAGAGGACGATCAGTCACACTGGAACTGAGACACGGTCCAGACTCCTACGGGAGGCAGCAGTGGGGAATATTGGACAATGGGCGCAAGCCTGATCCAGCAATGCCGCGTGTGTGAAGAAGGCCTTCGGGTTGTAAAGCACTTTAAGCAGGGAAGAAAAAATTTCACCTAATACGTGAAGTCTTGACGGTACCTGAAGAATAAGCACCGGCTAACTCTGTGCCAGCAGCCGCGGTAATACAGAGGGTGCGAGCGTTAATCGGATTTACTGGGCGTAAAGCGTGTGTAGGTGGTTATTCAAGTCGGTTGTGAAATCCCTGGGCTCAACCTGGGAACTGCTTCCGAGACTGAATGACTAGAGTACGGTAGAGGGTGGTGGAATTTCCGGTGTAGCGGTGAAATGCGTAGATATCGGAAGGAACATCAATGGCGAAGGCAGCCACCTGGGCCTGTACTGACACTGAGACACGAAAGCGTGGGGATCAAACAGGATTAGATACCCTGGTAGTCCACGCCGTAAACGATGAGAACTTGACGTCGGTTTGCTCTGCAAGTCGGTGTCGTAGCTAACGCGATAAGTTCTCCGCCTGGGGAGTACGGCCGCAAGGTTGAAACTCAAAGGAATTGACGGGGGCCCGCACAAGCGGTGGAGTATGTGGTTTAATTCGATGCAACGCGAAGAACCTTACCTGGGCTTGACATGCTAGGAATCCTTCAGAGATGAGGGAGTGCCCGCAAGGGAACCTAGACACAGGTGCTGCATGGCTGTCGTCAGCTCGTGTCGTGAGATGTTGGGTTAAGTCCCGCAACGAGCGCAACCCTTGCCTTTAGTTGCCACCATTTAGTTGAGCACTCTAAAGGGACCGCCAGTGACAAACTGGAGGAAGGTGGGGATGACGTCAAGTCATCATGGCCCTTATGCCCAGGGCTACACACGTACTACAATGGGCAGTACAGAGGGTCGCCAAACCGCAAGGTGGAGCTAATCCCAAAAAGCTGTTCGTAGTCCGGATTGAGGTCTGCAACTCGACCTCATGAAGTCGGAATCGCTAGTAATCGCCGATCAGCATTTGCGGCGGTGAATACGTTCCCGGGCCTTGTACACACCGCCCGTCACACCATGGAAGTCTGTTGCACCAGAAGTAGGTAGTCTAACCGCAAGGAGGGCGCTTACCACGGTGTGGCCGATGACTGGGGTGAAGTCGTAACAAGGTAGCCGTAGGGGAACCTGCGGCTGGATCACCTCCTTTCAAGTACGCTTCTTAAGCGCTACGGGAGCATCCAACACAAGTCACTTGCTAGAACAATCGAGAGCTGCGCGAGAGCGTCAGCTCTGCCCGAGTCAGGTATGTTTCAACCTGGGGGTCTGTAGCTCAGCTGGTCAGAGCACACGCTTGATAAGCGTGGGGTCGCTGGTTCAAATCCAGCCAGACCCACCACTTTGAGCAGTTCGTTCGGGTATCCGGGGCCATAGCTCAGCTGGGAGAGCACCTGCTTTGCAAGCAGGGGGTCGTCGGTTCGATCCCGACTGGCTCCACCACGCGATTCAGGAAAGCATTCTCGTGAATGTTTTCCCGAATCCACGATTAGTGGATCTGTTCTTTAACAATACGGTTTTGTAGTTGAACACTGTAATCATTAGTCAATTGGCGAAAGCTGGTTGAATCAATGCCAAAGGTGCTTAACGGCGAATGTAAGAGATTGTCGAGGTCGTAACTTCGTCATTCGAAAGAATGTTTGAGGTTATATGATCAAGTGAATAAGCGCATCTGGTGGATGCCTTGGCGACAACAGGCGATGAAGGACGTAGTAGTCTGCGATAAGCCGCGGCGAGCTGACAAACAAGCTTTGACCCGCGGATTTCCGAATGGGGCAACCCACCGCTTCGGCGGTATCCGTAACTGAATACATAGGTTGCGGAAGCGAACTCAGGGAACTGAAACATCTAAGTACCTGAAGGAAAAGAAATCAACCGAGATTCCGCAAGTAGTGGCGAGCGAACGCGGAGCAGCCCTTAAGTTTTTTACGCTTTAGCAAAGCGGTCTGGAAAGGCCGGCCATAGTGGGTGATAGCCCCGTATGCGAAAAGGCGTAGAGAATGAAATCGAGTAAGGCGAGGCACGTGAAACCTTGTCTGAATATGGGGGGACCATCCTCCAAGGCTAAATACTCGTTGTCGACCGATAGTGAACCAGTACCGTGAGGGAAAGGCGAAAAGAACCCCGGAGAGGGGAGTGAAATAGAACCTGAAACCGGATGCGTACAAGTAGTCGGAGCCCGCAAGGGTGACGGCGTACCTTTTGTATAATGGGTCAGCGACTTACTTCTCAGTAGCAAGGCTAACCGTATAGGGGAGCCGTAGGGAAACCGAGTCTTAATAGGGCGATTAGTTGCTGGGAGTAGACCCGAAACCCGTCGATCTATCCATGGCCAGGATGAAGTTGTGGTAACACACAATGGAGGTCCGAACACACGTCTGTTGAAAAAGACGGTGATGAGCTGTGGATAGGAGTGAAAGGCTAATCAAGGCGGGTGATAGCTGGTTCTCCTCGAAAGCTATTTAGGTAGCGCCTCGTGTATAACTGTAGGGGGTAGAGCACTGTTACGGTCTGGGGGGAACACAAGTTCCTACCCAACTGTTGCAAACTCCGAATACCTGCAAGTTCAGCACGGGAGACACACGGTGGGAGCTAAATTTCATCGTGAAAAGGGAAACAGCCCTGACCGCCAGCTAAGGTCCCAAAATTACCGCTAAGTGGTGAACGATGTGGGAAGGCTAAGACAGCCAGGATGTTGGCTTAGAAGCAGCCATCATTTAAAGAAAGCGTAATAGCTCACTGGTCGAGTCGGCCCGCGCGGAAGATGTAACGGGGCTCAAGCGGTGTACCGAAGCTGCGGATGCACAGCAATGTGCGTGGTAGAGGAGCGTTCTGTAAGCCTGTGAAGGTGAACTGTAAGGTTTGCTGGAGGTATCAGAAGTGCGAATGCTGACATGAGTAACGACAATACGGGTGAAAAACCCGTTCGCCGTAAGCCCAAGGTTTCCAGCGCAACGGTAATCGGCGCTGGGTGAGTCGGATCCTAAGGCGAGGCCGAGAGGCGTAGTCGATGGAAAGCAGGTTAATATTCCTGCACTTGTTGGTGCTGCGATGGGGTGACGGAGAAGGTTAGGGTGGCTGTCTGTTGGATGGCAGTTTAAGCCCGTAGGAAGATCTCTTAGGCAAATCCGGGAGGTCAATTCTGAAAGGTGATGACGAGCCGCTTTTGCGGCGAAGTACCTGATACCCCGCTTCCAAGAAAAACCTCTAAGCTTCAGGCACCAAGAATCCGTACCCTAAACCGACACAGGTGGGCGAGGAGAGTATCCTAAGGCGTTTGAGACAACTCGGATGAAGGAACTCGGCAAATTAGTGCCGTAACTTCGGGAGAAGGCACGCCCGCGCAAGCGGGCCGCAGTGAAGAGGGAGCTGAGACTGTTTATCAAAAACACAGGACTCTGCAAACACGAAAGTGGACGTATAGGGTCTGACACCTGCCCGGTGCTGGAAGGTTAATTGATGGGGTCAGCCGCAAGGCGAAGCTCTTGATCGAAGCCCCAGTAAACGGCGGCCGTAACTATAACGGTCCTAAGGTAGCGAAATTCCTTGTCGGGTAAGTTCCGACCTGCACGAATGGTGTAACGATGGCTCCACTGTCTCCATCCGAGGCTCAGTGAAATTAAAATCGCTGTGACGATGCAGTGTTCCCGCGGCAAGACGGAAAGACCCCGTGAACCTTTACTATAACTTTACACTGGACTTTGAGTTTGTTTGTGTAGGATAGGTGGGAGGCTTTGAAACCATGGCGCTAGCTGTGGTGGAGCCAACCTTGAAATACCACCCTGATAAACTTGAAGTTCTAACCTCGTCCCGTTATCCGGGACAGGGACATTGTATGGTGGGTAGTTTGACTGGGGCGGTCTCCTCCCAAAGAGTAACGGAGGAGTGCGAAGGTTAGCTCAGCGCGGTCGGAAATCGCGCTTTTGAGTGCATAGGCATAAGCTAGCTTGACTGCGAGACAAACAAGTCGAGCAGGTACGAAAGTAGGTCTAAGTGATCCGGTGGTTCTGTATGGAAGGGCCATCGCTCAACGGATAAAAGGTACTCCGGGGATAACAGGCTGATACTGCCCAAGAGTCCATATCGACGGCAGTGTTTGGCACCTCGATGTCGGCTCATCACATCCTGGGGCTGTAGTCGGTCCCAAGGGTTCGGCTGTTCGCCGATTAAAGTGGTACGCGAGCTGGGTTCAGAACGTCGTGAGACAGTTCGGTCCCTATCTGCCGTGGGCGTTCGAGATTTGAAAGGAGTTCACCTTAGTACGAGAGGACCGGGTGGAACGTATCTCTGGTGTTCCAGTTGTCACGCCAGTGGCATCGCTGGGTAGCTATATACGGACGGGATAATCGCTGAAAGCATCTAAGCGGGAAGCCCACCTTGAGATGAGATCTCGCGGGACTTGAGTCCCCTGAAGGGCCCTTGTAGACCACAAGGTTGATAGGCGCGATGTGGAAGCTCAGTAATGAGTGCAGCTAACGCGTACTAATTGCCCGTGCGGCTTGATCATATAACGCTCAAGCATTTTTACCGTTACGTATCTGAGGCATTGAAATGCTTCAGTGTTCAACTACAAACCGAATTCGATGAAACGCGCAGATGCGCGTTTTGTCAGCCAGTTTCCCTGGCGGCCATAGCGAGTTGGAACCACCCGTTCCCATCCCGAACACGGAAGTGAAACGACTCAGCGCCGATGATAGTGTGGCAGCTGCCATGTGAGAGTAGGACACTGCCAGGGTCTTAAACACAACGAACCCCGATGCGCGAGCATCGGGGTTTTTTGTCGTTCGCGATTGCGCAGCCGGGACTTACTGGCCGCGAGGTTTGACGCGTCTGCTGGGGACGGCCGTCGCCGGATCTTCAGGCCATGGGTGACGCGGATAGCGACCGCGCAGGTCTTTGCGCACGTCGGCATAGCTGTTCTGCCAGAAGCCGCCCAGATCTTGAGTGATCGCAAGCGGCCGTTGCGCCGGCGACAGCAGATGCAGGACCACTTTCGTACGACCTGCATTGATTGTCGGCGTCTCCTGGCAGCCAAACATCTCCTGAAGCTTGACTGCCAGATTCGGCGGTTCAGGTGGCCGATATTCCAGTTGAATGCGCGAGCCGGTCGGAGCCACGAGATGCGTGGGGGCCAGCTTGTTCAAGCGCTGTTGCTGATCGTATGTCAGCTGCGCGTCGAGCAGCGCCGCCACGTCGAGTCGTGAGAGATGGTCGCGGCGCGAGATGCCGGCGAGGCTCGGCGCGAGCCACAGATCCAGACTTTGCCAGAGCCCTTCGTCGCTGAAGTCCGGCCAGTCCTCATCGCGGCGCCACTGGCGGAGCGACTCGACACGGGCTTGCAACTGACGTGCGGCGCCAGTCCACGGCAAGGCCTGTATGCCGATCGAACGCAAGCCCTCGAGCATGGCAGCCGTGATCGCGGGGCCGGCTTGATGAATCGACAGCGGTCTGCGCTCGACGACGATGGCCCCGAGACGGCGCTGCTGTTCGGCAACGACCATCTCGTCCTTGTCGCTCCAGCGGACCACGTCTTGCCACTGCAGGCGATGATGTTGATCGCGCAGCACCTCGTCGCGCGTCAGCGCGATCGCGGAGCGTATGCGGCGTGGTGGGCCGGGATCCCAGTGCGCAATGGCGAGCCATTCCGAAACGGCGGCGGGATCCCGTTCGTCGATTCGCGCTTCGACGCCGTCGGCGCAGAGAAATGCGGTTTCCTGTCTTTCGCGGAGGCCGTCGCGACGCATCGCGATGCGTTCCGGGTAGGCCCAGGCCACACAGCGTGCGACGTCCACGTCTTCGGGCGACAATCCACCGGCCGTGCCCATTTCCGCCGCGCGCAGGAACTGGCGCGCAGACTCTGCCGCGCGACGGACTTGTGCAGCGTCCGCCCTGCCCTGCGCGAGCTGCCGCATGAATTCCGCGAGATCACGACGGCCGGACGCGTCACGCTCCTCCAGCGCGGCGGCAGTCCAGGCCGCCGTATTGCCGATGCCGGCGTCTTTGGCGGTCAGCAGCATGTGCGCAATGCGCGGAATCGCCGGCAAACGCAGCAGCGCTCTGCCGTGTTCCGTGATGCGAGCGTCTGGCGAGACCGCGCCGATTTCGAGCAGGAGATCCACTGCATAGCGCCAGTGCGCCGGTGTCGGCTGATCGAGAAAGCGCAGAACGTCGGGGCGGGGCGCGCCCCAGGCAAACAGCTCCAATGCAAAACGGCTCAGGTCAACCGATCCCATCTCGGCCTGGTCGTGTGCCTGCAAACCGGTGTGCTGATCGCGCGTCCACAGGCGGTAGCAGACGCCGGGCCCGAGTCGTCCCGCGCGACCGGCACGCTGGTCGGCAGAAGCACGTGAGACGTTCAGGGTTTCGAGTCGGTTGGCACCGGCACTGAGATCAAAGCGTGCAACCCGAACGAGGCCACCGTCGACGACGGTATCAACGCCTTCGACGGTGAGGCTGGTCTGCGCAATATTGGTTGCAAGGATGATCTTTCGCCGTCCGTCAGCGTCGGGCCGCAGGGCCAGATCCTGCTCGTCGGAAGCGAGCTCGCCGTACAGCGGCCGGATCACGGCTTGTCCGGACAGGCGCTCCGCGAGCCGGCCATGTGCCGTGCGGATCTCGCGCGCACCCGGCAGAAAGCAGAGAATGTCCTTGCCCGTCTCGGCAAAAGCACGCAGCGCACCGGCCGCCACGGCTTCTCCGTGTGCGTTGCTCGATGCGGCAGATGAGCCGTAGCGGATATCGACGGGAAACAGACGGCCGCCGCTTTCGATCAGGGGGGCGTCGTCGAGCAGCATGCGCACACGGTCGGTGTCGAGCGTGGCCGACATCACCAGCACACGAAGCTCCGGCCTGAGCGTGGCGCGCATGTCGAGCGTCAAGGCCAAGGCAAGATCGGTGTCCAGGCTGCGTTCGTGAAATTCATCGAAGACCACCAGGCCGACGCCGGGAAGCTCGGCGTCGGCCTGCAGGCGTCGCGTCAACAAGCCTTCGGTAATGACCTCGATCCGCGTTCCATTCGAGATGCGGCGCTCAAAGCGAATTTGATAGCCGACGGTTTCACCAACGCCCTCACCCAGCAGTGACGCCATTCGCCGTGCCGCCGCGCGTGCTGCGACCCTGCGCGGTTCCAGCATGATGATCGTCTTGCCAGCCAGCCACGGTTCGTCGAGCAGCGTCAGCGGCACCAGCGTCGTCTTGCCGGAACCAGGGGGGGCAGACAGAACCGCACACCCTTTTCCGGCAAGCGCCTCGCGGATTGCGCGGACACTTTCGAGAACCGGCAGCGGCGGCAGAGGCGGGCGCATGGGTGATCGCGGCTGGAAATGCGGCCGCACATTCTACAAACACCGGCCCGCCCCGACTCGGCCTGGAATTGCCACGCGGCGCGGAAGCCGAGCGGCGCTATTGCCCTGCCGGCAATGCCGTCGTCACGATTTGTGGCTGCGCGGTCGTGATGGAATCGAGCGTGACGCCGGCAACGCCGGTCTTGACGCCCAGTGCGTTGAGTAGCGGGTCGAGCACGCCGTCGAGCAGCGACACGACCGGAGTCAAAATGGCCGAAAGAATGTTGCCGACAGAAAGACTGATCGGAAGGCCGAGCACGTTCAGCGTGATACTCAGATTGGATGACAGCAGCGAACTGACGACTGTAGTCAGGTTCTGGGCGCTGGAGATCGTAGGCAGCGCCACCGGGAACGTGGGGCCGGAGCCGGTCTGGGTCACCGTCGTGCCAAAGGTTCGCGTGCCGACGGTTGTCGTGATGCTCAGGCTGAGGACTAGGGGGATGTTGACGGCGGTGATCACGGCGCCTGACGATGGCCCGTTGACCGGTTGTGCGGTAGCGGAACCGCTGAACGTGCCGACGGTCGCCGTCAACAGCGACGCAGTGGTCTGAATCGTGGCGCTCGCCGGATTGCCAGCGTATGGACAACTGACGCGTGTCAGTATCGAATTGCCATTGGCCGCCTGTACATCAATGGCCAGGCGAACATTCGCCAGTGAAATGATTCCGAGATCGATGCCGTTCAGCAGAATCCGTATCTGCGTCACGATCTGCGACGACGACGCGGTCGTGAACGGCGTGCCGGACGAACTGTAACCTGCCCGTCCGGGAAGATTGGACGGCTGTTCAGGCTGCAGCACCTTCAGGAACACGCCGAGCGAGGCGACGCCGGGCACCGTGGTTGTCACCGGAACCTGGATCGTGTTGCCCTTGCTGGCCGTGGTCCCGAGCGCGGTCAGCAAACCGAGGCCGTCGACGAACGGGATCGCGCTCAGGGTTGTCGAGACGGTCGGATTCAGTGCGCTTCCGAGGCCGTTGAGTGCCTGTCCGAAATAATTGGTAACCGGGCTCGATCCGGTGAAGCTTTGCGTCGCCAGGCCGCTGATCAGGCCGCCGGCGGTTCCCGACGTGGCATCGCTCGCCAGCGACAGCGCATTGCCGAGGATTTTCAATGCGCCCGGCAGATTGGTCTTCAGGGCGAGCAGATCGTTCACGTTGGTGACGTTGGCTGCGACCATCAGGTTCGCAATATTGACACGCGCCTGCGCGATTCCCTGGTAGCCGACCAGCGACAGATTGACGTTGGTTCCGAGCAGGGCCGTCAAGAGCTGATTGAGGCCGCCTTGATCGAGTGTCAGCAGCGTCGTGCCCAGGCGAAAGCTGGCGAGTGCCGGCTGCTCCGCGGTGGCCGACGCGATCATCGTCGAGCCATTTTTCGACAGGAAGGGGGTCAACGATGTCGGAAACTTTCGCGTCAGTGTCACGCGCACCCCGTGCGCGTCCTGCATGGCGGTCGTATTCGTTGCGCTGACCGGGGTCAGATAGCGAATGACACCGCTTCCCGAGCCGGCGAGTTTGTCGGTGGTGATGACGCCCGGCTCCACGGTCACGGTCTGGACAATGCCGGTGGCACCGTTGTTCGCAATGCTGGTTTGAGCGGCAGCATTCAGGTCTGCTTGTGTTGGCAGGCTCTGGCTGTCACAGCCACTCACGACTCTGGCCGCATCCAATGCGGCAAGGTTCGCCAGCTTCTGCAATCCACGATGTGCGTAATAGACGCGCCCGACTTCGATCGCGAACATCGTCGCGATCAACAGCGGCACCAGAGTGATGGCGACGAACACGGCTGTCGCGCCCTGCTGTTTGCGATAGCGATTGCTCGTGCGGTGCATGCCCATCCCCCGGAAAGTTCGACGCCCCAGCATGGCAGCCTGCCGTGCTGCTGAAGGCCAGCGCCGCCCAGCGGTGGCGTCCGGCCGATGAACAGTGAGGCCTCAGGACGCTTCGGACAAGGCCCGCAGCCCGTGCAGCACCAGATTCGGATCGTGTTTCCAGTGCGCGGGCAGGTGTGCGAGCAGGATCGGCGCGTCGCCGCCCGTGATGACGCAACGCGCGCTGGCGCCGGCTTGCCTCGCCGCACGCTCGATTGCGCCGAGGCAGGCGAGCAGGGCGCCCTGCCGAACGCAGCTCTCGGTATCGATGCCGAGGCCGCTCAGGAACGGCGTCTCGGTCTCGCGTGTCGCGAAGCGTGTGGCACCGAGCACCGCGCGTTGCTGGGTTTGCAGGCCGGCGGCGATGAAACCGCCCAGATGTCGGCCATCGCCGGCGATCACGTCGGCGGTGAGTGCCGTGCCGGCATCGACGACGCAGCTGGCCTGCGCGCCCGGCTGGGCTTCCCGCCATGCCGCCATCATCGCCAGCCAGCGATCGACGCCGAGCCGTTCCGGCTCGCGGTAGCCATTGTGAAGCCCACACCAGTGCGGGGCGGCGCGCGCGAGTTGCGGCTGCACGCCGTAGCGCGTCCGCAGAATGTCGACGATCGCTGCTTCGTGAGCGGCGCCAGTAACGTGAGTCAGCCAGATCGCCTGCACGGGGTGTGCCGGTATCCGTTCAAGCGTCAGCGCCGGCCGGCCGTCATGCGCCAGCGCGTCCGCGTCAACTAACACATTGCCGGTCGCAAATGCCCATTTCACGCGCGAGTTGCCGATGTCGATCAGCAGCTTCATGCGCGACGGAGACTGACCTCGCCGGCATGAATGCGATGCCGACCATCGCCGGCGTCGACCAGCAGCGCGCCGCTGCCGTCGACCCCGCGCGCAACGCCGACAAGGATGTGCTCGCCATTCAGGATGCGCACCTCAGTGTCGCGCGTGGCATCAAAGCGTGCCCAGTTGTCGGCGACCCCGGAAAAGCCGGCGCGATCGAAGGCCTGCAGCGCGCCGTGAAGTTCGCGCAGCAATGCGGCCGCGAACGCGTTGCGGCCGACCGGCGCAAGCCCGTGTCGTGCACGCGCTTCGTCGAGATTGATCCAGGCTTGCGTCACGGCGTCCGCCTGCCCCGCCGCCATTTGCAGGTTGAGGCCGAGGCCGATCACGACGCGGCAGGCGCCACCCGCTTCACCTCGATGCTCGATCAGGATGCCGCCGAGCTTGCGATCATCGACCAGCAGATCGTTTGGCCACTTCAGGCGGACATCCGTGACGCCATGCGCTTCCAGAACGTTCGCGCAGGCCACGCCGACGGCCAGCGACAGCGCGCTCAGTTCGCTTGGCCAGGCGGGCCACGACCAGGCGATCGAGAGATAAAGATTGGCGCCGAACGGAGACACCCAATCGCGTCCGCGCCGGCCACGGCCGGCGGTCTGCATCTCGGCGAGCAGTGCCTGCGGGTCGTGATCGGCGCTGCTGTCCAGCAACCGCGTGTTGGTGGAGTCGACGACCGCGGCGACCGAAATCTGCATCGGCGCGGCGGATGCAAGCCGATCGGCGTCGAGGCGCTCGAGTGCTGCCGCCAGGCGATAACCGAGTCCCTGACGCGATTCCACATCGATGGCCCATTCGCGCAGTCGTTCGATGCGCTTCGAAAGCGCGGCGCGCGTAATTCCGAAGCCGCCTGCCAGCGTTTCGCCGGAATGCCACTCGCCGTCGGCGAGCGTGTCGACCAGTGCCAGCAGCTCGGTCTCGCTTAGCGCTGCAGCCATCGGCCCAGTACTCGTGCTTTTTCGAAGCGGTGCTCTTCGCCACGCGCCAGGCGCACGATATTTTCGCGGTGCTTCCAGGTGACCAGTACCGCCATTGCCAGCACGAACAGGCCGGTCGCCGCGAACAGCTGCTGCGGTTCGCAAATCGCCAGCCAGGCAATCGCGGTTGCAGCGGCGGTCAGCGTTGCGAGGCTGACGTAGCCGCTGAGCAGGATTACCAGCACGAAGGCGAGCAGCATCCACAGCAGCGCGGCGCCCAGCAGTGTGGCGAATACGCCGGCCAGGGTGGCCACGCCCTTGCCGCCACGAAAGCCGGCGAAGGCCGGATAGCAGTGCCCGAGCACGACCGCAACGCCGCAGGCATAAGCCTGCTCCTGGGCTGTCACGAGCAGCGTACCCAACGACGGCAGGCGCGGCAGCAGCAGCGCCGCGATCACGCCCTTCAGCACGTCGATCGCGAGTACGCCGAGCGCGAAGCCCTTGCCCTGGGTGCGCAAGGCGTTGGTCGCACCGACGTTGCCGCTGCCGACCGTGCGCAGATCGATGCCGCCACGCAGGCAGCCCATCAACTGGCCGCCCATCAGGTTGCCGAGCAGATAGGCGAGCAGGGTTTTGACGATCAGGTCGATCATGCGTGTTGTCTGTTTCGGGCCGTGAGCGTACGCGCCATCATGCGCCAATCCAGGCCTTGCGCCGTGCCTCGATGGCCGGATCGGCATCCGTCATCGTCAGGCTCCAGGTATCGGCCGGCGGCGCGCCGGGTTCCATTTCGACCGACAGCAGTTCGTCGTTGCGGAACAGCTGCAGGACGTAGCGACGACCCGCGTGCAGCGCCGCGATCCGTGCCGGCCAGTTGGCGGCCGTGATGCGCAGCCCGTCGATGGCGATCAGCTGATCATTTGCCGAGATGCCGGCCCGCATCGCCGGGCTGTCGCTCAGCACATGCTGCACGCGGGTATCGCCGGCGCGCAGCTTGAGCCCGCTCCAGGCTTTCGGCGCTTCACCGGACACCCAGCCGCCGGCATCGGCGTCGGAAATCGCGGCGCGGCGTTGTGCACGCACGCCGAAGTCGCCCAGCAGTTCCGCCAGCGGCAGTTCATCGGTGCTGCGCAGTGCGGTATCGAAGAATGCGCGCAGATCGAGCCCGGAAAGTTCCTGCACAAGGGCCTCCAGTCCGCCTTCCGGCACGCCGCTGCCGCTGGCGCCCCAGCGCGCCCAGCTCGCGCGCATTACGTCGTTCAGCGTGCAATGGCTGTCGCGTCGCAGGATCAAATCGAGACACAGTGCCACCAGTGCCCCCTTCACGTAGTAGCTGACCGCGCTGTTCGGCGTGTTCTCGTCCGGCTGGTAGTACTTGATCCACGTGTCGAAACTGGCGTCGGCCAGCGTTTGCCGGTGCCGACCCGGGCTGCGTTCGAGGCGCGTCGCATTTTCCGCGACGACATCGAGATAGCCGGCTGCGTCCAGCACGCCGGCACGCAGCAGGAACAGATCGTCGTAATACGACGTGATGCCCTCGTAGTGCCAGAGATCGCGCGAGTAGGCCTCACTGCCGAGATCCGACTCGAGGAACTTCGCGGCGGTGATGCGCTTGACGTTCCACAGGTGGAAATATTCGTGGCTGCAGAGTCCGAGGAAGCTGCGGTAGTCGCGGCTCAGCTTGTCGTCGCCGGGGCGCGGCAGATCACCGCGGCCGCAGATCAGTGCCGTCGAATCGCGGTGTTCGAGTCCGCCGTAACCGCTGGCAACGACGTTGGTCAGAAACAGATACTGATCGAGTTTCGGCTGCTGACCGAACAATTCGCGTTCGACGTGGCAGATGCGCGTGAGATCGCGCGCCAGGCGTGGCAGATCGGTCTCGACGCGGCCGGACAGCACCAGCCCGTGCGGAATGCCGTCGACGTCGAAGTCGATACGTTGATAGTCGGTCATCTCCACCGGATGGTCGATCAGCGCCTCGTAAGTCTGCGCGCGATAGCGGCCGAAACCGCGTGCGTCGACCTGCACGGCCGGCAGCGTGGTCGCGACGCGCCAGGCCGAGGCCAGCGGATCGTCCGGCGTCTGCAATTCGATCTCGAACGCGGCCTGCTCGCGGCCGACCGGGCAATAGAACAGCGAGCTGCCGTTGAAGAAACCGCGACGCATATCGAGCCAGGCCTTGCGGACCGACTCGTCGAACGCGTAGACGCTGTAGATCAGATCGATCGGCCCGTCGCTCGGCGCGCAGCGCAGCGACCGCTTGTCGAGACGCTCGAACGTCAGCGGCACGCCGTTGCTTTCCGCGCGCAGCTGCACGACATGCTTGGCAAAGTCGCGAACCAGATAGCTGCCCCGCAACCAGCCCGGCATGCGGAACTGCTGACCGCCCGGATTCGGCGCGGCGACCCGGCAGCGGACTTCGTACAGGTGTGCGCGCAGGTCGGCGGCACGGACTTGGAACACGACAGCACTATTCACGACGAATCGGCGCGGTTGACGGCGAAGGGCGTCTATTATGCCGTTGCTGCGAATCCGAAGAATTCGCCGTGGAGCGCGGCAGCGCGCAGTCTTTTGGTTATGCTGCGGCCATGAATTCGCGTCTCTCCCTGCGTGCCCGGGCCTGCCGGCAATCGGTCCGCTGGATGCTGGCCCCGATCTTCCGTGCCGGCCGTTCGATCATCGTGCGTCGCCGCGCCTTGCTGCGGGTGGCGGCGCTGACCCGATTGCCGGTCGTGCCGTGCATCAAGGTCAGCGCCGATACGCTGCGCGGCGTGCCGATCGAATGGTCGGTCGGCACGCACCAGCAGGCACGGCGGGTCTTGCTGTATTTCCATGGCGGTGCCTATCTGGTCGGTTCGCCGAGCGTGTATCGCGGGATCGCGGCGCGTCTCGCGCAATGGGCGCAGGCGCGGGTCGCATGCGTCGACTACCGGCTGGCACCGGACCATCGGTTTCCTGCCGCGCCGGACGACGCGCTGGATGCCTATCGCGGCTTGCTCGAGCGTGGCATCGCCGCCCGCGACATTGTCCTGGCCGGCGATTCGGCAGGCGGCGGGCTGACGCTGGCCTGCATACTGAAAATTCGCGATGCAGGCTTGCCGATGCCGGCCGCTCTGGTGCTGCTGTCGCCATGGACGGACCTCACGCTCAGCGGCGCCTCGATCCGGGACAACACGTCGAGTGAAATCCTGCTCGATCCCGCTATGCTGGAAGAAGCCGTTCGCGACTACCTGGGCGGGCAGGACGCGCGACAGGTGCTGGCTTCACCGCTGTTTGCCGACTTGCATGATTTGCCGCCGATGCTGGTGCAGGTCGCCGATGGCGAGATTCTGTACGACGATTCCCGCCGCCTGGTGGAGCGGGTGCAGGCGGCCGGCGGAAGCGCCGAGCTGAGCGTTGCAAGGAATCTCTGGCATGTCTGGCAGATCTTCGCCGGCAAAATGCCCGAGGCCGACGCAGCACTGCATGAGATTGCCCGGTTCATCGTCCGCCACGCGCACGCGGCCTGAACCGGCATGAGCCTGACGCGGTGGCGCGAAACCGGGGGTGAGTTCCGCTTCCGAGCGCATCGCATCTTCATTCGCGATACCGGATCGGGCGACGAGGCCGTGCTGCTGCTGCACGGGTTCCCGACCGCCTCCTGGGATTTCGAGGCCATGTGGCCGGGCTTGGCACGGCGCTTTGCGCGCGTGGTCACGCTCGACCTGCTCGGCTTCGGGTTTTCCGACAAGCCGCCGGGCTACCGCTATTCGGTGCGCGAACAGGCGGATCTGGTTGCCGAACTGCTCGCGGCGCTGGGCATCCGTCGCGTCCAGCTGCTCGCGCACGACTACGGTGCCTGCGTCGCGCAGGAGTTGCTGGCGCGAATGCGGCAGGGCGGTCGGGGCGATCCGCCGGACATCGTGCCGATCACCAGTTGCGTCCTGCTCAACGCGGCGCTGTTCCCCGAGGCCTATCACCCGTCGCTGATGCAGCGACTGCTGCTTGGACCGCTGGCGCCGCTGTACCTGCAGCTCGCGGGGCCGCGGCGATTCGGTCGCGTGTTCTCGGCCTTGTTCGGCGCGCAGACCAAGCCCGGTCTGATCGAGCTGCATGATTACTGGACCCTGATCGGTCAGCAGCGCGGGCGACGGGCGCTCGGCGCCCTGTTCCGTTTCGTGGAGGAGCGGCGCAGCCAGCGCGCGCGCTGGCTGCAGGCGCTTGCCGGGGCGCGCATTCCCCTGCGCCTGATTTGCGGCAGCGACGATCCGGTTGCCGGACGCGAGATGGCCGAGCGTTACCGACAGCTGATTGACCAAGCCGACATCGTGCTGCTCGACGGAATCGGCCACTTTCCGCATGTGGAGGCGCCGGATCGCACCTTGCGCGCATTCCTGGCGTTTCACGACGCCCTCGCTTGACTGCCGGTGCAGGGCCGCTGGTTGCCGGGGCGGCGGCTCGCTATGCTGCAGAGACGCAGGACGGGCGCTGGACCGATACGACGATGCAGCCGGGGGATATCGCAGGAGCGGGACCGATGCCGATGCAGATCGGCAAGTATGAGCTGCGCGAGGAGATCGGTCGCGGCGCCTGCGGTGTGGTCTACAAGGGGTTCGACCCCTTCGTGCAGCGCGAAGTGGCGCTGAAGTTCTCCCTGCACGATCCCGAGTTCCGGCACGACGCCCTGCACGAGCGCGCGTTCTTCGCCGAAGCGCGTGCGGCGGGCATGTTGCAGCACCCGCATATCGTCGCGCTGCATGACGCCGGCGTCGAAGGCGAGATCAGTTACATCGTCATGGAATACGTCGACGGCGAAACCCTGCAGCCGCTCTGTCGTGCCGGCGGCGAACGGGCGTCGCTGGCGCAGGTGCTGGAGATCATTCTCAAGTGCGCCGAGGCGCTCGAATTTGCACACGGCAAGGGCGTCCTGCATCGCGACATCAAGCCCAGCAACATCATGCTGACGCGCAATGGCGTGCCCAAGCTGATGGATTTCTCGATCGCCGAGATCAGCACGGCCGGACGTGCGACCTCGCAGGCCGGGCAGAGCGTGCTGGGATCGCCGCTGTACATGTCGCCGGAACAGATCAAGCGCGAAGCGCTGGGGCCGGCCAGCGATCTGTACTCGCTCGGGGCAGTGATGTTCCAGCTGCTGGTCGGCGCGCCGCCGTTCAACGCCCAGGAGCTGCCGCTGCTGTTTCGGGCAATCCGCAATGTGCCGGCGCCGGATGTGCGCGCGCTGCGACCCGAATTGCCGCAGGCGGTCGCCGACATCGTTGCGCGCCTGCTGCGCAAGGAGCCGGCCGAGCGCTTCGAATCCGGGCGCGAGCTGGCGATCTGCATCGGCCGCCTGTTCGATCAGCTGCGGCTTGGCGACAAGCCGATCACGCCGAGGGAGTCGCGCGACTCGCTGCGGCGTCTGCGTTTCTTCGCCAGCTTCAGCGACGAGGAGATCGACGAGATTCTCGGGGCCAGCCAGATGGTCAGCTACAGGCCCGGCGACGTGCTGATGTATGAAGGCGAACTCGACAGCTCGTTCTTCATCATCGCGCTCGGCACCGCGGGCGTGCAGAAGAACGGCAAGCTGCTGCACCAGCTCGAAAAGGGCGACTGTGTCGGTGAAATCGGTTTTCTGACAATGGCGAAGCGCACGGCGACGGTCGTCGCCGTCAGCCGGGTTCTGGCTTTGAAGATCAACGCAAGACTGCTCGATCAGGTATCGCGCGATTGCCAGCTGCGCTTCTACAAGGTCTTCACCGAGACGCTGATCTACCGGCTGTCGTTGACCAGTGCGCGGCTGTCGGCGCTGTCCTGAGCTTGCGCGCCGAACGCCGAGCGCCGATCCTTGTCACAGGCTGTGATTCAGTTTCGGCTCAGCGCCGGATTCTAGAGTCCGCCGCAACATCCACGTGATTGCTGAGGGGACCTTGGTCATGCAAAACGGAATTCTGCGTACTGCCATCGTGGCGATGGCGTTCTCGATGGTGCTCGCTGCCTGCAGCAAGCCGGCCGAACCGCCACCGGTGACCGACCCGGCGCAGACCCAGCCGGCCGAGCAGCCCGCACCGGCCCCCGCCGAACAGCCGGCTCCGGCCGAACCCGTGCCGGTTCCGCCCCCGGCGCCTGCGCCGGCGCCCAAGCCGCGCCCGAAACCGCGTCCGGCGCCGGTTGAACCGACACCGCCGCCGCCGCCTCAGGTCTGCTATGACTGCGGCACGATCAGCAATATCGCCGAGGTGCGCGAGAAAGGTCAGGCCTCTGGCGCCGGCGCCGTCGCCGGCGGCGTCGCCGGTGGCGTGATCGGCCACCAGTTCGGCAAGGGCAAGGGCCGCGATGCCGCGACCGTGCTCGGTGCGCTGGCCGGTGCGGTCGGCGGGCACATGGCCGAGCAGCAGATACGCGCGACCACCGCCTATGACGTCACGGTCAGCATGGAAACCGGCAGTACGCGTGTCATCAACGTGCCGGATCTCGGCGGCCTGACGGTCGGCGAGCGCGTGCGCATCGACGGCAACACGATCGTGCCGCGCTGATTGCAATCGGAAACTCCCTCACCCGCGGTGGCCCTGGTGCTGCCGCGGGTTTTTTCTTTCCGGTACCCTAGCGCCCCTTTTTTGCAGCGGGACAGCTCATGGCCGAGGTGCTCAAGGTTCTGGTGATTGGCGGTGGTGGCCGTGAGCATGCGCTGGCCTGGAAGCTCGCGCAGTCGGCCCGGGTCGCCGAGGTGATCGTCGCGCCGGGCAATGCCGGCACGGCGCGCGAAGGCAAATGCCGGAATGCCGATGTTGCCGTGGACGACATCGACGGCCTGCTGAAACTGGCGCAGGACGAGGGCATTGCCTTTACCGTGGTCGGGCCCGAAGCGCCGCTGGCGCTGGGTGTCGTCGATCGCTTCCAGGCCGCCGGCCTGCGCGTGTTCGGTCCCAGCCGCGCCGCTGCGCAGCTTGAAGCCTCGAAAGCGTTCACGAAGGATTTTCTGGAGCGCCACGCGATCCCGACCGCGCAGTACCGCGTCTTCACGGAGATCGAAGCGGCGCTGGCGTACATCGCCGAACGCGGCGCGCCGATCGTCGTCAAGGCCGATGGCCTGGCGGCGGGCAAGGGCGTGGTGGTCGCCGAGACCGTTGATCAGGCGCAGACCGCGGTGCGAGAGATGCTCGGCGGCAGCCTGCTCGGCCAGGCGGGTGCGCGGGTCGTGGTCGAGGATTTTCTCGACGGCGAAGAGGCGAGTTTCATCGTCGTTGCCAGCGACCAGCAGTATGTGGTGCTCGCGACCTCGCAGGATCACAAGCGCATCGGCGACGGCGATATCGGCCCGAACACCGGCGGCATGGGGGCGTATTCGCCGGCACCGGTCGTCACCGACGAGGTTCACGCGCGCGCCTGCCGCGAGGTGATCGAGCCGACCCTGCGCGGCATGGCTGCCGAGGGCGCGCCGTTCACGGGGTTTCTGTACGCCGGCCTGATGATCAATGCCAAAGGGGCGCCGCGCGTGCTGGAGTTCAACGTGCGCATGGGGGATCCGGAGACCCAGCCAATCCTGTTCCGGCTTGATTCGGATCTGCTCGATCTGCTTGAAGCGGCCGTCGCCGGCACACTCGATCGCGCGCCGGTGCAATGGAATCCGCAGCCGAGTGTCGGGGTGGTGATGGCGGCAGCGGGCTATCCGGGGCCGATTCGCAAGGGCGACGTGATCCGCGGACTCGATGCGATCGGCGACGGCGCCAAGGTGTTTCACGCCGGCACGCAGCTGCGCGACGACGGCAGTGTCGTCACCAGCGGCGGTCGTGTGTTATGCGTGGTCGCGCGCGGCGCGACGGTGCGCGCGGCGCAGCAGCAGGCCTATGCCGCGGTCGTGGCGATCGACTGGGATGGCGTGCAGTATCGACGCGACATCGGCTACCGCGCGATCGCGCGCGAAAGCTGAAACAGCGGCCTGCGTCGCGCACGTCCGCAAGGGACGTGCGCGACGGCCGCAGTGCGGCGATTACGGCGGCGAGGTGTCGAAGTCCCGTGTCGCGCAGGGCCTTCCGCCGCAGGTGTCGACGATCTTGCCCTGCGGCTTGAGGAATTCCGACTTCTGCGCGCGCGCCTCGGCGGTCGAGCGCGGGAAACTGTGTGGATCGGCGCCGTAGCCGAGCTCCGGGCGCGGCGGTCGATTGTCGATCGGCGGCGGCGCGACACCGGTGTCGGACGGCGAGCCGTCCGCGTGCACGAGCGGACCGCTGTCCCAGATCACCAGGCCGGAACCGCTGTTGGCGCCGCTGCCGAGACAGGGGATGCCGTAGTACGGCTCGTCGTCCGGGTGGCGCCGGCCGAAGCTCAGCGCCGGATATGCCGCCATCTCGGCAGCCACCGCAGCGTTGACACCGGTCTGCACCTTGTTGCCGCGCTGCGGATCGGGGCCGCCGACCACCGCCGGGCAGTGCATTCGCGCACCGATCGTCCGTGCCTCGACTTCCGCCGTCCACATGCTGACCTGATGATCGCCGAAGGCAACGTGCATCAGGACCCGCTTGGCCGGTGTGTTCGGCAGCGGATTGTCAGCGCGCAGATGCGCGGCGTAGCCGTCGGCTTCGGAGCGATCCCACAGCATCTGGATCAGCGACAGCACCATCGCCTGGTCGAGCGAGTTCTGGTACGAGGCGTAGAGGAAGGCCGCGTAGGTGTCGAAATCGACGCTGCGCTGCAGCAAGGTCGAGTAATTCATGCCGGGCACCCCGAGCGCGCCGGCGCGGATGTCCGGCGACAGTGCGACCAGCGAGCCGCCCATGATGCCGCCCTGCGAGTTGCCGTCGTAGTAGAGCTCGCTGCGATCGATGACGCATTTGCCACCGACCCGGAAGGCGGCATTTCCGCACAGGCCGTCGGCGGTGATCATCAGGCGGCCGAGATACATGAAGTTCAGGAAACCTTGCTGGCCGCGATCCGGCAGCGTCGGGAAGTGCGACATGTCGAGCAGATCTTCGGCGACGTTGAGGATATCGTCCGAGGCCATGCCGATCCAGTCAACTGCGCAGAACGTCATGTTGTGCTCCTGCGCCATGTCGCGGACATTGCCGGCACCGACTTCGTCATGGCTGCCGAGCAGGCCATGGCCGTAAAGAGACGGTCTGGCCGGCACCGCCTGCGTCGCGTTTGCCGCGCTGTCGGCGTCGGCGAACGCTGCGCGCGGGATCATGCAGGTGAACGGGGCAGTCATCGTCGAATTGTGCGGGTTGACCTGCGGCAGGGCGTCGAGGCTGTTGTCCGACCCGTAGTAGAAACGCGAGCCGCTGCGCCCGTTCGGCAGTGTCATGTACGACGGGATCGTCAGCGTGCCGGTCACCTCGCGGGCAATGTCCGCGTCCTCCGCGGCGGTGTGGTCGGTGACGGAGTCGATGGTGTAGGTCGGTGCCGCATCCCCGAGTTTGGCGAACGCATCGTCGCGGATATGCAGTGCGCGTTCGCTGAGATTGCGTTCGCTGGCGACCGTGAAATCCCAAGCCAGGTACAGCGAGTCGCGGGCGATTCCGGCTTTCCCGAGCGTCGCGAACAGCTGCTCCATGTGCGGCCGCCGCGCGTTCAGGGCGTCCTGATCGCTGCGGTGGTTGTCACGGAATACGCGGAAGGCGGCCGGCGCCTCCAGCGTCTCGCCCTCGGCATTCTTCAAATTGCGCAGCGCGACGATGTAGCGATGGCCTTCCTCGTAGTTCTTGCCGGCACGGATCATCAGCGCCGGACCAGGGTCGGCGAGCGGGTTGTCCGGCACAGGCAAGGCGGAGCAGACCGTGGTGATCGCGCTCAGCAGTCCGTTGAGCTGGTCGGCACTGAGCAGGCTGGTCAGCGCTTCGACCGGCTTGGGGCTGTCACAGATGGTGAACTTGGTGATGTTGGCGTCGAGTTCGGCCCAGATCAGGTGCCGCTCCAGAGTGTCGGCATCGATGACGATGATCGGCTGATCCTTGCGGTAGGTATCTGCAAGATCGGTGATCGGCACCGCGCCGGTTTGCTTCAGATCCAGCCCCGGAACGCGCGCCAGAATCAGCTGGCCGGGCGAGAAGCCGTCGTTGCGGTTCCACTCGGTCGGCGTGATCGGCTTGGCCAGCACGTTCTTCGGCATCGACAGCAGCTTCAGATCGAGCCGTTTGCCAGTATCGGAGCTGGAGTCGTCGACCGAGAAATAGTCGTTGGGCCAGGGAAACAGGCAGTACTGCGGATCGAGCGGATCGCAGCGTCCGGCGGTCAGCATCGAGGTGCCGAGCTCGTTGTCGATCGAATCCTGTTCGGGCGGCGGCGCGGAGTCCCCAGCCGAGAGCTTGCTCGACGACGACGAGCTGCCGCAGGCGGCCATCAACAGTGTCGCGACGCACAGCAGCGAAAAGGCGGCTGTGCGCCGCAGTGCAGGATTCAGCATTGGTCATTCCCCCGAACGATCGCCTTGGGCGATTCTTTGAGATTTCACGTCGGCGCCCGGGAGGACGCACATCCGTAGCAGAACGCGATTTTTCCACCCGTGCAAGAGGAATATCGGCTCAATTGCGGTGCGCGCCCGCTGCAAGTACGCGCAGCATCAAAATCATCGCCTCAAGCTTCTTGACGGGGCGCAGTTCGGCGACGAGAATACGCGGCCCTTTCCGGACCCGTGGTCCGGTGAGGCCGTGGCGGAGGGATACTCAAGCGGCCAACGAGGGCAGACTGTAAATCTGCTGACTAACGTCTACGGTGGTTCGAATCCACCTCCCTCCACCAAAATCTCTGTCGATGTCGTGGGTCAAGGCGGGTGTAGCTCAATGGTAGAGCTGTAGCCTTCCAAGCTACTGACGAGGGTTCGATTCCCTTCACCCGCTCCAGACGACCGAGACGTTTCGCCCACCTGGCTCGGTCGGTAGAGCACACCCTTGGCAAGGGTGAGGTCGCAGGTTCGATTCCTGCGGGTGAGGCGAGTGTTGTGCGCGAAGCGAAGCTTTGCACGAGCCGAACGCCTGAGCGCTTGCGCGAGGGCCGGAGGGCACCGGAATTCGCAGTAGCGGTTGTTGAAAAAGTTTCGCCCACCTAGCTCAGTCGGTAGAGCACACCCTTGGTAAGGGTGAGGTCGCAGGTTCGATTCCTGTGGTGGGCACCAGACAAGGCGCCGCGCCCGGCGCCTGAGTGTTTTTTCGAGGCCGTGGTCGGGCCCTAAGTTTCAACGTGATTTGAGCAAGACGGAGACTTCGCGATGGCAAAGGGTAAGTTTGAACGCACGAAGCCGCACGTGAACGTGGGCACGATTGGCCACGTTGACCACGGCAAGACGACGACGACGGCGGCGCTGACGAAGGTGTCGGCGGACAAGTACGGCACGAACTACGTTCCGTACGATCAGGTTGCCAAGGCGTCGGAAAGCCAGGGCCGTCGCGACGCGACGAAGATCCTGACGATCGCGACCTCGCACGTCGAGTACGAAACCGACAACCGCCACTACGCGCACGTTGACTGCCCTGGGCACGCCGACTTCGTGAAGAACATGATCACGGGCGCCGCGCAGATGGACGGCGCGATCCTGGTGGTGTCGGCGGTGGACGGCCCGATGCCGCAGACGCGCGAGCACGTTCTGCTGGCCAAGCAGGTCAACGTTCCGAAGATCGTGGTGTGGCTGAACAAGTGCGATCTGGTCGAAGACGCCGAACTGCTGGACCTGGTCGAGATGGAAGTGCGCGACCTGCTGACCAAGTACAACTTCGACGGCGACAACACCCCGGTGATCCGCGGCTCGGCCACCAAGGCCATCGCCGGCGAAGCCGAATGGGTTGCCAAGCTCGAAGAGCTGTACAACGCGATCGACACCTGGATTCCGGAACCGCCGCGCGAGACCGACAAGCCGTTCCTGCTGCCGATCGAAGACGTGTTCTCGATCTCGGGGCGTG
>NZ_JAAMOW010000005.1 GCF_011067135.1 Solimonas terrae | reverse complement strand
TCGATCGGCGCCGGCAGGATCTCGATCATCTTGTGCGCCAGACCCGCTGCCAGTGCCCAGATCAGCAGCGCGTGGAACGCCACCACGGCGCCGATGCCCATCATGCGCCGGCGCGGATCCTCCTGATGCTGACCGAGCTGCATGTCTACTGCCCGACCGGCAGCTCGGCCACTGGCGGCTCACCCGTCGCCGCATCGGCAGCGGGTGCATCGGCCGGCGGCACGTTCATGTCGTCGCCCGACGGCGATGCATCGCCGGCTGGCGCTGACGCCGAGGTATCGGTGGCCGGCGCCGCAGCGCTGGTGATCTTCAGTTCGACACGGCGATTGAGTTCGCGACCTTCGTCGGTATCGTTGTCCGCGATCGGCTGCGTCTCGCCGAGACCGACCGCGCTCATCCGATCGGCAGCGACGCCGTGCTCGCCGAGATACTGCATCACGGCCTGTGCGCGCGACTCCGAAAGCTTCTGGTTGTAGTCGTCGCTGCCCCTGGAATCCGTATGACCGTCAACCTCGACGTGAACATCCGGCGCCGCTTTGAGTGCATCGGCCACGCCATCGAGTATGGTCTGGGCATTGACAGTCAGCTTCGCCTTGTCGAATTCGAAGTTCACGCCATGCAGCACGATGGTATCGCCGACCGCACAGCCCGACAGGTCGACCCGCTGACCGGCTTCCGGCGGCTTGCACGGCGGCGGCAGCGGACAGCCGACATCGTTGACCTGGGTGCCGGCCGGCGTGTTCGGACACTGGTCCTTGTCATCCGTGACACCGTCGCCGTCGCTGTCGACGGGCGCCGCCACCGGCACCACCGCAACCGGCGCCGCAACCGGTGCCGGCGAGGGTTCCGGGAATCCCAGAGGCAGTTGCAGACCGAGATTGACGAGCACGTCGTTGAAGTCGTTCGGCGCCGAGATGTCGCCGCTGCGGCGATTCACGAGGTCCGCACGATGGCCATAGCGGTACACCGCTTCGGCGCGGATGGCGAATTCATAGGGTCCCAGACTCAGCGGAAGCAGATCGCCGACGCCGCCCGAGTAGGTCGTCATCATGAAATTGTGCGACTCGAGCGCCCCGTTCCGGCCGTCCGGCGTCTTGAAGCCATCGTTCTGCAGCAGGCCCAGACCGATCAGACCATAGAAGTTGTGGGCGATCGTCGATGACGACGATGAAAACGGGAACATCAAGCCGTTGATGCCGCCACCGAACTGTTCGACCGAACCACCACTCTTGAATGGCACGCGAGCGTAGTCGCCCATCATCTCGAGTGCGTACCAGCCACGCCGGTAGCCAATGCCCAGTTGCCCGCCGACGCTGGTCTTCAGCTTGCCGTCGCCGGGAAACAGACCGCTGGCCATCGGTGCAATGTAAGTGCCGTCGTACAGCGGCGAGGTGTCGTCCTGGGCAAGCGCCGTCGAGGCGACGGTCGCCGCGATCAAACCAAAGCCCGCCACGGCACAACGATTCACTATGTTCATCATGTTGATCCCCAAATTCACGCTAATTGAGTGAGCACCTGATCATTCGATGCGTCGGGACTCAGAAGTCCAGGCCGAGCCGGATACCGAAGGTGCGCGGCGGCGCCAGATACTCGAGGGTGCCGGTATCGAGGATGAACTTGGAGTACGTGTAGCGTTCGTCGGTGAGGTTCTTGCCGAAGACCGTGGTACGGAAATGCCAGGGCTCGTAGAGATAGCTGACGGACGCGTTGACGACGTAGTAGCTGTCCTGCTTCGACGTCGGGGAATTCTGCGCGAGGTAGTAGAAGCCGCTGTTGTAGTAGAGGTCGGCGGCCAGTTCGATGTTGCCGTTGCCGATGCCATCGATGATCTGATTGAGCCCGAACGAACCGCTCAGCTTCGGTGTGCGGGTGATCTTGTTGCCGGTGAAATCCTGTCCGGTATTGATGCCGCCCGGCAGACGACCGAAGAAGATGCCGTCGGTCAGTCCGTAGCCGCTGCCCTGCGGATAGCTGGTGAAGATTCCATGCAGATAGGTCAGTCCGCCAGCCACCACCAGGCCCGGATCGAGCGTCCTCAACGGGGTCCACTGCGTATCGAATTCCGCGCCACGGATACGCGCGCCCGGTGCGTTTTCCAGCTGCGCGACACCACCGCCGAGCACCGAGATGAACTGCACCTGCATGTCGTGAATCTTGTTCTGGAACGCGGCCGCGTTGAAGCGCAGCGCACCATCGAGGAACGTCGACTTGATGCCGAGTTCGGTGGTCTCGACGGTTTCCGGCTTCACGTACTGCGGCTGCGTGTAGACGTTGACGGTCTTGAAGGTGCCGCTCTTGTAGCCCTTGGTCCACGACAGATAGGTCATGACATCTTTCGTGAAGTTGTAGTCGAGCACGAACTTCGGCGACAGATCATGTGATTTCTTGCTCGGCGTGTTGAACGACAGCAGCGGCGCCTCGCTGCCATCGGTGTTGATCAGCAGCACGTCCGACTGGATGACGTGCCGCTGTTCCTGCTGATAGCGCACACCGGCCGTGAAGCTGAACGAGTCGTTGAAGTGCACCGTTTCCTGCGTGTAGGCCGCCCACGACTTGGTGCCGAGCTGATCATGCAGCGACACATCGACACCGTTCGGCACGCCGCCGTTGGGCAGGCCGAGACCGTCGGTCAGCGTGTTCAGCAGATTGGCCAGAGGACCGCCGCCGGTCAGCAGACCGGTGAGCGCCGACGGTAGCGGAATGCCGGCGATCTGGCCGTTGGACAGTCCGCCCAGAACCGAAAGGCGGTTGTCCGGGAAGCCGGACTTTTCCTTGAAGTAGTAGAGCCCGACGATGCCGTCGAGCCAGTCGGGAAGCATGCCGTCCTTCTTCGAGACGAGCTGCAACTCGCCCGTCGTCACGTCCGCGAACTGTCCCGGCGCGCCGAACTCGATGAACGGAACCCGCGTGCCGTCGAAGTCGAAGTAGTTGTCGGCGACGATCTTCTGATGGCTGCCGAGCAGCTTGACGTCGAGCCAGTCCGGACGATAGTTGAACTGCCCGTAGACCACCTTGTTGTTGGAACGGAAATATCCCGGCACGTCGACATCGGTGCGGTACGTTCCCGGCTGGACCGTCGTCACGCCGTAAAGCGTGTCCAGCGACTTCTGGATGAGGCTGGGATCGACATTGGGCATCGCGCTGGAGCTGAGGCCCTGCGTCAGATCGACGAAGCCCGCGATGTTGAAGTCGAGATTGTCGAGTATGTCCCACTTCAGCTTGACACGAGCCGCGTTCTCCGTCGTGCCAGGCAGTGAGCGTGCCGTCGATGCATCACCACCAAGGTTCAGCGGCGTCGCGGGATTGTCGATCGTGCCCTTGTAGTAGCTGTCCTCTTCGTTGTGGACCACCGACAGACTCGCCGCCAGCGAATCGACGATCGGGATGTTGACGTATCCACGCAATTTCATGTCGTTGTAGCTTGCGTAACTGGCAAGCAGGGAACTCTCGAAATCCGGCCCCGGCGACTTGGTGACGGTATTGATGGCACCGCCCGTCGAGTTGCGGCCGAACAGGGTCCCCTGCGGACCCTTCAGGACTTCGACGCGCTCCACGGCGCCGAATGCCTGGGAAAGACCGTTGGCGAACGGGTAGTAGATGCCGTCGATGTAGGTCGCGATGCTCGGGTCCGAGTCCGGCAGGAAGGCATCGGAGCCGACGCCGCGGATGTAGATCACGGCGAAGTTGACGGTCTGGCCGTAGTACATGCCGGGCGTCGCCTGCGCAAGCCCCTTGGCATCGTCGATCCCTTTCGCGTCCAGCGCATCGGCGCTGAATGCCGTGATCGAGATCGGAACCTTCTGGATGTTCTCCTCGCGCTTCTGCGCGGTCACGATCACTTCCGCCATCAGACGGTTGCCGGCGGGCGCCGCCTTGCCGGCGTCCACCGGCGGCGGCTCGTCGTTGCCCACCGCCAGCGTGCCCGGGTACGGCTCCGGCGCCGCGGCATCCGCGGTCGCGTCCGCTCCGGCCGGCGCCTGCGACGGATCGGCCGTCGAAGAAGCGCCAGTGGCGTCGTCGGCCGGTGCGGCTCCGGCGGCGCCGTCACTCGCCACCGGAACGTCGACGCTGTCGCCCGCCGTTTGATCCTGCGCCCACGCCATTGTGGGCAGTGCGGCCGGCAGGGCCGCAGACAACGCAAAAGCCAGCGCCAACCTGGATTCGGTAGACATCGTCACATCTCCTCCGCTATGTGTTCTTTACAGGCCGACTGCTGCGACCAGGGCCGGGGCAAGCCTTCCGTCGGCAGCCTTCGAGCTGGGCTTAAATCTATTGCTCATAGTTACAGATGTCAAGATTTGTAATTCGATGCGCTCCGGGCCGCCGATTGGCCGCTAGAGCCGGCGCCGGCAACGAAATCACATGCGCGATCCGCGCCCGCCCCCTAACATACGCACAATGACGGTACGTCGTGGGGTGAACCAGCGACCGACGGGTGACGACAAGGAGAAGCTGCAAGGTGAAGACGACGACCGCCTCATTCCGACGTGACGCTCGCGTCGAGGACAAGATCATCGACGCGACCATCAAGTGCTTCGAACGTTACGGAATTCAAAAAACGTCCATGGACGACATCGCGAAGATCGCCAAGATCTCGCGGCCGACGATCTATCGTTATTTCCCCTCGCGCCATCACCTGGCTGTCGAGGTGCTGGTCCGCGAGATCCGCGATCACGTGCGCGTCGTCATTCCGATCCTGCGCGAGGAGCCCTACCCGCCCAAGGCAATGATCGACGCGATCGTCATGGCCATCTCGACGGCACGTGACCATCCGTACACGCGCATCGTCACCAGCGACGCCGGCAGCGAACTGCTTGCGCGCGTGCCCGGCTCGGATCAGTCCCTGCTCGACGCGATGGGCGAGATGTGGCTGACCTTCCTGAACCGCTGGCGCGAGGCTGGATACTTCAGGCCTTCCGTGCGGCTCGACGATCTGCTGCTGTGGATCACGTTCTACATGCACACGACGGTCGGCAAGGGCGATTTCCTTGCGATTACCGAAGACCGCATGCGGCGCATGCTCGGCGCCCTCTTGATTCCGTCGGTATTCGACTTCGACCGGCTGGCTGCCGAATTCCCGACACAGCACGCCGCGTTTCTCTCCAGCTGATCAGGATCGGGACGCCGCAGCTTCGGGCAATCGGTCGCTGCATGCGCAAGCAAGGTCGCAGCTCCGGAAACCGGGTCGCCGGCACGCAGCCGCGCTAGCGGGAATGCGACCGGTTCATTACCGGCGCCACCCAATCCTCGCGCAAGGCCTTTGCCGGATGACTGGCGCTGACGTGCCCCATGAACGGCGCCCAGATGTCGTACCCCAGCAACTGCTGAAGGCGTGGCGACATGTCGCGCGCCAGTGACGCCGGCACGCCGAGAAAATAGTTTTCCTGCGTGCGCGCCCACGGCTCGCAGTACTGGTTCGAGAAGGCCAGTCGCGGCGCGTCGCTGCGATTGGCGCCGCCTCGGTGCAGCAGCGTGCCGAGAAACACGACACAGGCTCCAGCCGGCATCCGGGTCGCTCGCAGCTGCGCCTGCAGATCATCACGCGCAGGCGCATCGGCGTCATGGCCATCGTAAATGCCGGCAATCTGCGCGTCGCTCCAGAGATGGCTGCCGGGCAGCATATCCGTCCCGCCGTTGTCGGCCGTGAACGGGTCGACTGCGACGATCGTCGAGACGCTGATGGCCGGCCGCGGGCGAGGAATGCGATAGAACTGATCGTCGTAGTGAATCGGCTGCGGCGTCTCGCCGGGATGGATGCGGATCGCCTGACTCGCCGTCAGCAGATAGCCCGGCTGCAGCAGGCGATCGAGCAGCGCCAGCACGCGCGGATCTTCGGTGATGCGCTCGAAGATCGCGCCGCGTGCCACCAGCGTGTAGACACGCTCGGTCTTGTGCCCTTCGAAATTGTTGCGGCCGCTGTGCCGATCGAGATGCGGCGCCAGACCTTCGCGAACCTCGCGCAGATCGCTCGCCGTCAGGAAGTCGTCGATGATGCTGTAGCCGTCACGCTGCAGATTCTGCAGGTGCTTCTCGACATCGAAAGCCGGAGCATTGTCGACCATCGCGGAGGTCCTCGTTATCGGTGTTGCCGCAATCAACCGCCGCCGACATTCTTCAGCCAGGCCGTGCCCTCGAACCACTTGCCGTACAGCGCGTCGTAGCTGCCGTCGGCGCGGATCACGCGCAGGAAATTGTTGAGCCAGTTCATGAAATCGGGATCGCCCTTGCGGATCGCCCAGCCCAGCGGCTCCTGCGTGAACGTCTCCTTGAGCAGGCCGACCTGCCCCGGATAGCGAGCAACGAACACGGCATTGAACGGCAGGTCGTAAACGAAGGCATCGGCGCGGCCGTTGCGCACTTCCAGCGTCGCTTCGGCCTCGCTCTCGAAAGCCTTGATCTTCGCCTTGGCGAAATACTTGCGCGCGGCGATGTCGCCGGTGGTGCCGAGCTTGGTGGCAATCGTGTATTTCGGATCGTCGAGCTGTTCACGCTCGGTGATCGTGCCGATCAGGCCCTTGCGGATCAGTACGGTCTGGCCGATGACGATGTAGGGATCGGCGAAATTGACCTGCAGATTGCGTTCCGGCGTGATCGTCATGCCGCCCATCAGGATGTCGAACTTGTCGGTCATCAGGGCCGGGATGATGCCGTCCCATTGCGTGTTGACCAGGGTCATCTTCACGCCCATGTAACGCGCCATGAGCCGCGCCAGATCGACATCGAAGCCGACGATGTTGCCGTTGCGGTCGCGCATCTCGAACGGCATGTAGCCGGCTTCGACACCGACCCGCAGCTCGCCGCGCCTGAGGATCTGGTTCAGCGTCGAATGCTCCCAGAGCGCCTGATCGGACGCCCGGGCCGACGGCAGCACGATCAGCAACAGCGCGGCGAGCAAATAACGCGGATGTCTCACGGGATTTTCCTCAGGCGCCGTTCGGCAGCCTACCTAGAATGGAGTCATTACAGCAGATCGGATTCGCGACGTGCGAGACGCTTACATCCCGCATCTGGAGTGGACAGTGGCGCAGGCGTCGGCGCTGCGCGACGAACTCGTGCAGCTCGCCAATCTCAACTCCGGCAGTTTCAACGTCGCCGGCGTGCGCGCGGTCGCCGAGCGAATCGCGCCGCGCTTCGAGGCGCTCGGTGCGCAGGCGCAGTGGTTCGAGCTGCCCGCGCACCGGTCCAGCGCCGACGACGGCACGCTGCGCGAGCGCGCGATCGGGCCGGCCCTGCGTCTGCGGCAGCGGCCCGAGGCACCGCTGCAGATCTTCCTCGGCGGGCACCTCGACACCGTCTACGCCGCGGACGGCCCGTTCCAGACCGCCACGTTCAGCGACGACGACAGCCTGCACGGCCCCGGCGTCGCCGATCTCAAGGGCGGCCTGCTGGTGATGTGGCTGGCGCTGGCGACGCTGGAGCGCAGTCCCTGGCGCGAGCGCATCGGCTGGGAGGTGCTGCTGAATCCGGACGAAGAGATCGGCTCGCAGGGCTCGGCACCGCTGCTCGCCGAAGCCGCGCAGCGCAATCGCTTCGGTCTGGTGTTCGAACCATCGTTCGCGGACGGCAATCTGGCCGGCGCGCGCAAGGGCAGCGGCAACTTCGACATCCTGATCCACGGTCGCGCAGCGCACGCCGGCCGCAACCCGGAACAGGGACGCAACGCGATCGTCGCCGCATCGCGGGTGATCACCGCGATCCACGCGCTGCAACGTGACGGCGTTACCGTCAATCCCGGCTATGTCCGCGGCGGTGGCGCCCTCAATGTCGTGCCCGAGTTCTGTCTGTTCAAATTCAATGTCCGCACCCGGCACGCCAGCGACGAGCAATGGCTGCGCGAGGCGCTCGACCGGATTTTCCGGGCACACGGCGGCGACGGCATCGTGTTCGAACTGCGCGGCGGCTTCACGCGGCCGCCCAAGCCCTTGAACGAAGCCCAGCACCGACTCATGGACTGGATGCTCGACTGCGGTCGCGCACTGGAACTGCCATTCGAGTTCAAGGCGACCGGCGGCTGCTGCGATGGCAACAATCTCGCCGCGCACGGCCTGCCCAATCTCGACAACCTCGGCGTCGTCGGCCGTGACATCCACTCCGAACGCGAAACCATGCGCTGGTCCAGCCTCGCCGAACGCGCGCGCCTGTCGGCCCTGCTGCTGATGCGCGTCGCCAGCGGCGAATGGAGCTGGACGTGAATCGCGTACGGCCGATCGCCGCCGGCGATCTCGATGCGCTGCTCGATCTTGCGCGCGGCGCCGGCACCGGCTTCACGTCGCTGCCGCCGGTGCGCGAGGTACTGGAACGGAAGATCGCGCGTTCGCTGGCCTCGTTCGGCGAGGACGTGAAGCGGCCGGGCCCCGAACGCTACATGTTCGTGCTGGAGGACATGACGAGCCGCACGATGCTCGGCTGCTGCGCGATCGAAGCGGCCTGCGGGCTCGAAGAACCGTTCTACAGCTACCACGTCGGACTGACCGTACAGGCCAGTCCGGCGCTGGACGTCTACAAGCGCCTGCCGACGCTGTATCTGTCGAACGACCTGACCGGCGCTTCGATGCTCTGCTCGCTCTACCTGAATCGCGATGCGCGCCAGGGCGGCAACGGCGCGATGTTGTCGAAATCGCGCTTCCTGTTCATGGCGGCATTCCCGCAGCGCTTCGCCGACAAGGTCATTGCCGAGATGCGCGGCGTTTCCGACGAAAACGGGCGCTCGCCGTTCTGGGAGGGCCTCGGCCGGCATTTCTTCGACATCGAATACGGCGCCGCCGAGCACGTCGTCGGTCAGGGCAACAAGGCGGTGATCGCCGAGCTGATGCCCAAGCACCCGATCTATACCGTCCTGCTGCCGGCCGAGGCGCAGGCGGTTCTGGGGCAGGTCCATCCGGAAACGGCACCGGCGTTGCGCTTCCTCGAACAGGAGCGCTTCCGTTACCAGGGTTATATCGACATCTTCGACGGCGGACCGTCCGTCGAGGCACCGCTGCGTGCCATCCGTTCGGTGCGCCGCTCGCTGTTGCTGCCGGCAATCATCGAGGACGGCCGCCTGTCCGACACGCGCCCCTTGCTGATCGCCAACGAACAGCTCGCGGACTATCGCTGCACGATGGCCGAGGCCCGCTCCGGTCGCGACGGCGTACAGGTGTCGCCGGCGGTAGCGGCGGCGCTGCAGATCAGCGACGGTGAAACCGTGCGGGTCTGTCCGCTGTGAGCAAGCGACTGCCATGCCGGATCAGAGGTCGGGCATGCACGCTGCCGCGATCGACGACGAACTTGATCGCGGCAGCGCTTCGTCGTCGCGGGAATCAGACGTGGAACCCATGATGCAGACCACCGGACTACTTCTCGTCAATGGGCGCTGGCGCGACGGCGGTGGCAGCACCTTCGACAGCATCGATCCCGCGAGCGGCGATTCGCTGTGGCAGGGCAAGGCCGCCAATCGCGAGGACGTGCACGAAGCGTTCACGGCGGCGCGGGCCGCGTTCGACGACTGGAGCGACCGCGCACACGGCGAGCGCGAAGCGCTGCTGCGCGCCTATGCACGGACGCTCGAACAGCGCAAGGAAGCCCTGGCCGCGCTGATCGCCCGCGAAGTCGGCAAACCGCTGTGGGAAGCGCGCACCGAAGTCGCGGCGATGATCGGCAAGATCGAGCTGTCGATCCGCGCCTACGGCCTGCGCACCGGCAGCACGGAAGCCGCCGGCGGCCACGTGCTGCGTCACAAGCCGCACGGAGTGGTCGCGGTATTCGGGCCGTACAATTTTCCCGGCCATCTGCCGAACGGGCACATCGTGCCGGCCCTGCTCGCCGGCAACTGCGTGCTGTTCAAGCCCAGCGAACAGACGCCCGCCGTCGGCGAGGCGATGGTCGCGTGCTGGCAGGCGGCCGGGCTTCCGGCTGCCGTGCTGCAGCTGCTGCAGGGCGAACGGGCGACCGGCGAAGCGCTGGCCGCACACCAGGAACTCGACGGCCTGTTCTTCACCGGCAGCTCGCGTACCGGCGCGATCCTGCACCGGCAGTTCGCCGGCATGAGCGAGAAAATCCTCGCGCTCGAACTCGGCGGCAACAATCCGCTGATCGTGCGGCCGGTCGAAAACCTCGACGCCGCGATTCACGACGTCGTGCAATCGGCGTTCCTGACCTCCGGCCAGCGCTGCACCTGTGCGCGCCGCCTGATCGTGCCCGACGACGCGTTCGGCAGACGCTTCGTCGCACGTCTGAGTGAAGTCGTCGAGCATCTGCGCATCGGCGCCTGGAACGACGAGCCGCAGCCCTTCATGGGCCCGGTGATCAGCGCCGCCGTCGCGCGTCAGCTGCTCGATACGCAGGCTGGACTGATCGGCCTCGGCGCGAAAGTCGTGCTGCCGATGCGTACGCTCGAACGCGGCGCGGCCTTCGTCACACCCGGGCTGCTCGATGCCAGCGATTGTGAAATGCCCGACGAAGAGCACTTCGGACCGCTGCTGAAGATCATTCGCGTCGCCTCGCTGGCCGACGCCATCACCGTCGCCAATCGCACACGCTATGGCCTGTCGGCCGGCTTCATCGGTGACGACGAGGCCGAATACCGGCAGTACTGGCGCCGCTCACGTGCCGGCATCGTCAACTGGAACCGCCCCACCACCGGCGCCAGCGGTGCGTTTCCGTTCGGCGGCATCGGCGCCAGCGGCAATCATCGCGCGAGCGCGTTCTACGCCGCCGACTACTGCGCGTATCCGGTTGCCAGCGGTGAAAGCGCGCATCCGCAACTGCCGGAAAAACTTGCGCCGGGTCTCAATCTGTAGCGCCGAGACCACTTAGGCTGGGACGCAGACATCGGAGACCACGATGCTGCGAAGATTCCGAATCGCGATGTTCCTGATCGGCGCCCTGCCCGCTCTCGCGGTCCATGCTGCCGATCCGCCGCCCCTGATGCTGGCCGACGTCTACCACGTCGGCGACGCCATCGATCTGTCGGCTTACTGGGTCAGCGAGAAGTTCGACGGCGTACGTGGTTACTGGGACGGACGACGCCTGTGGACGCGCGGCGGCACGCCGGTATCGGCACCGGCATGGTTCACGACCGGCTGGCCGGCCGTGCCGCTCGACGGCGAACTCTGGGCCGGACGCGGCCGCTTCGAACAGGCCTCGTCGACGGTGCGCAGCGAGACGCCGGACGACGCGGCCTGGCGACAGATGCATCTGATGGTGTTCGACCTGCCGGCGCACGGCGGCAGCTTCGACACGCGCCTCGCCGCCTTGCGCGCCTTGTTCTCCAGTGCGATGCCCGCGACGCTGCGCCTCGTCGAACAGACGCATGTCGCCTCGCCGGCCGCCTTGCTCGCGCGGCGCGATGCCATCGTCGCCGCCGGTGGCGAGGGCCTGGTCCTGCATCGCGGCGCCTCCTTTTATCGCGCCGAGCGCAACGACGATCTGCTCAAGTTCAAGCCGCACGACGATGCCGAGGCGCGAGTCGTCGGCTACACGCCGGGCAAGGGCAAGTACACGGGCATGGTCGGAGCGCTGGAAGTCGAACGCGCCGACGGTCTGCGCTTCCGCATCGGCTCGGGACTGTCGGATGCCGACCGGCGGACACCACCGCCGGTCGGCACCACGATCACCTATACCTACAACGGCTTGACCGCCAACGGCGTGCCGCGCTTCGCACGTTACCTTCGCGTGCGAACGGACTTGCCGTGAACGGCGCAACCGTGACATCCGCCAGGCTCAGGGAAAGCCTGCGAGACGCAATGGCCTGCTTCGCGTCGGCGAGTGCATTTGCCATCGCCCCCGCGGCGTCACCGATCAGCTGCCCGTAGACCGCACGGTATGCGTCCTCGCTGCTCGGCGTAACAGGCGGGCCGATCGCCATCGCCACCTGCCCGAGCGGACCGTCGAACACTTTGCCGATTCAGGTCTTGCCGCCGAGAGCGCGGCGAGCATGGGCTCCGGGCCTGGCTGCGGTAATAACCTGTTGAGGGGGCAAGGGCTTGACGCTGTGCATGGCGCCCAAGCAGGCTGCGACCCCTGCGGCCCGACATCCGCATCGGCGTGCGCGACGCATTCGGGGGAATGAGGCAAGATGAATCGGGGATTGGTGGTGGAGGACCAGCCGGCCTTGACGCGCTGGCTGGGCGAAACCCTGGCGGATGCCTTTCCCGGCGTCGAGGTGCGGACGGCCGACACGCTCGCTTCCGCGCGCGCCAGCATCACCTCGCAAGCCCCCGACATCGCGCTCGTCGATCTCGGCCTGCCGGACGGCTCCGGCATCGACCTGATCGCCGAACTCGCCGCCTCGCATCCGGGCTGCCACTGCATCGTCACCACCATCTACGCGGATGACCAGCATCTGTTTCCGGCCTTGCGCGCCGGCGCCGCCGGTTATCTGCTGAAGGACCAGCCGCGCGATCGCACGGTCGCGGCACTGCGCGGCATCGCCGCCGGCGAACCGCCGCTGTCGGCGTCGATCGCGCGTCGCCTGCTGCGCGTGTTCGGCGATGAAAAGACCGCGCGTGCGACAGCCGAAGCGCCGAAGCTGACGCCGCGCGAGCGCGAGACGCTGACGCTGATCGCCAAGGGCTTCAAGATTGCGGAAGTCGCCGAAACGCTCGGCGTCACACGCAACACCGCGCACGAGTTCGTCAAGAACGTCTATCGCAAGCTGAAGATCGGCTGCCGCGCCGAAGCCGCGGTGGAAGCGACGCGGCTCGGCCTGATCAATCCACACCTGTAGCGACAAAACGACGCATTGCCGCGAACCGCGGACTTTCTGCATCATCGAACGGGTTCGGGGGAGCCATGAGCGAGACACTGCCGGCACGACTGGGGCCGTACCGCATCCTGCGCCTGCTTGGCGAAGGCAGCAGCGGGCGCGTCTATCTGGCCGAACAGGACGAGCCGCGACGCGAAGTCGCGCTCAAGGTGTTGCGCAACACGGCATTGTCCGGCGACGCGCGACTGCGCTTTGCCCGCGAGGCGGAACTGCTCGCGCAGCTCGAACACCCGGGCATCGCCCGTGTCTACGCGGCCGGCGTGATCGACACCGACACCGGCCCACTGCCCTATCTGGCGCTGGAATATGTGCACGGCGTCGAGCTGCTCGAGTACGCGCGGCGCCATGCGCTGGATCTGGCCGCCAAGCTGGCGCTGGTCGCGGCAATCTGCCGCGCCGTGCACTACGCACACGCGCGCGGCATCGTTCATCGCGATCTGAAGCCGGCCAACATTCTCGTCGACGCCGACGGCCAGCCGCATATCCTCGACTTCGGCATCGCCCACGTCGCACAGGATCGCTTCGCGACGATGACGATCGCCGGCCAGGTGCTCGGCACGGTGCCGTACATGAGCGCCGAACAACTCGCCGGCCGCGTCGGCGCCAGCGACCCGCGTTGCGACGTTTATTCGCTGGGTGTCATCGCCTATGAACTGATCTGCGGGCAGCTGCCGTATCCCGGGCTGTCGACGTCGACGGTCATCGAAGCGATCGCGATCATTCGCAGCGGCCGCATCGAGAAGCTGTCGAAACTCGCACCGCAGGCCCGTGGCGACGTCGAAACCGTGGTCATGAAGGCGATGGCGCAGGAGGCGCCGCGCCGTTACGGTTCGGCCGCGGAACTGGCGGCCGACTTCGAACGCTATCTGCAGCACCAGCCGATCGAGGCGCGCCCGCCGACGGCCCGCTATCTGCTCGGACTGTTCGTGCGACGCCATCGCGCGGTATCGGCCGCGATCGCGGTGGCGATACTGGCACTGGTCGGCGCCGCGGTGATCTCGCTGAACTACGCCATTTCCGAAGCGCGCGCGCACGCGATCGCCGACCAGCGCGCCGCCGAATTCGCCGCCGTCAACCGCTTCCTCAACGAAATGCTGGTGTCGGCGGACCCGGCGCATACGCGCGGCCGGGACGTGACGGTCGCCGAAACCCTGGATGCCGCGCGCCTGCAGCTGCCGAACGATCACTCGCTGACGCCCGAAGCCGGTGCCGCGCTGGCGGCGACGCTGTCGAACACCTATGCCGCGCTCGGCGACGTCGACACCGCGCTGAAGCTCGCCCGCGACGCACGCATCGAAAGCGAAAAGGCGCTCGGCCCCGGCAGCGAAGCGGCGATTCGCCTGCGGCTCGCCGAAGCCAGCGCCCTGCACACTGCCGGCGATCTGAAAGCGGGCAATGCGCTGCTGGCACCGCTGATCGATCAGCCGACGCCGGCCGGCGAAGACCCGCGCCTGCGCTTCCAGGTCCGTCTCGAATACGCGACCGCACTGCTTTACATGGGCGAGCACGAGCTCGCGCTGCAGGCACTCGAAAAGCTCGACAAGGATGCAACGGCAAGGCTGGGCGCCAGCGACAGCACGACGCTCGAAGTGGCGCAGGGTTACACCTCGATCCTGTTCAACACGGGCCGCTACGAGCAGGCGATCGCCGGCTTCCGCGAACTGATCGGCCGCGAAACCGCGGCACTCGGCGCGGATCATCCGATGACCCTGCTGACACGCATGGACTACGCCGATCGCCTGCGACAGCTGGCGCGCTACGACGAGGCGGAAAAGCAGATCCGCAGCGTCATCGCCGATCGCACCCGCGTGTCCGGCCCGACACACTACTGGACGCTGCTGTCGAACTACGTGCTGTGCAACGTGCTCGATCAGGCCGGTCACCCGCAGCAGGCGGAGGCGCCGATCGGCCCGGTCGTCGACGGCCTGCGCAGCAGCCTCGGCGACCGCAGTTCCGATACGCTGAACGCCATGTTTCTGCAGGCCAACATCGAACGTCACCTCGGCCACTACGCGCTCGCCGAGCGCCAATATCGCGACGTCATCGCCCTGCGCGCACAGTCGGACTCGGCGACGCATCCGGAATCGCTGTTTCCGGTCGAAGGCCTGGCGCTGACCCTGATCGAAACCGGCCGCAGCGACGAAGCCCTGCGCCTGCTGCAGGACGCCCTGCCGAAGGCCGACGGCCGCAGTGAACACAATGTTCTCTATGGCCGCCTGCTCGGCAGCTACGCTTACGCGCAAATGCGCAAGGGCCGCTGGCAGGACGCGCGCGTGTCACTGGAAAAATCGGCGGCGATCGTCGGCCCGCCGACGCTCGATCTGCATCATCCGGTCGTGCAGACGGTCTACGCGCGCCTGCTGACGGTCTATCGTCAGCTCGGCCTCACGCAGGAAGCAGACCGCCTCGCGCCCAAGGTCGATCCGTCGCCGTGACCCCGATCCTGTCGCTGCTGGCCATCGCCCTGCTGATCGCGCTCGGCGGCGCGCTGCTGCTGCTGCGCCGCGAACGCCGTCATTCCGAACGACTCGCGCGCGAATTGGGCGGCAAGCTCGCACTGGCGCGCTCTGCAGCGGCGGCCGACGAGCGCCGTCGCCTGCTTGCCGACCTGCATGACGACATCGGCGCCAAGCTGACGACACTGGTTCATGCGCTCGACAACCCCGCGCACGCCGACCTGATCCGTGCCGTCGTCCAGGATTTCCGCGACATCGTCTCGCGCACGCAGCAGGATGCCTGCACGCTGCTCGAAGCGCTGGGCCAGATGCGCGAGGAAACCGAGCAGCGACTCGATGCGGTGGACAGTGTGCTCGACTGGCAGCAGGCCGCCGACCTCCCCGATCCGGCGCTCGACGAAGCGCAGGTCCTGCACCTGTTCCGCATCGGCCGCGAGACCGTGACCAATGCGCTGCGTCACGGCCACGCGCGCCACATCCGCGTCCGCGTCCGTGCCGTCGCCGATCATCTGCTGCTTGATTTCACCGACGACGGTCCGGGCCTGCGGCCCAGCATCCCGGAGGCCGGCCTTGGTCGTGGCACCAGCAGCATGCGCAGCCGCGCCGAGCAGCTCAGCGGCACGATCGACTGGGCGCCGGGCACGCTCGGCGGCACCAAGGTCATCCTCGAATTTCCGCTGCCGCGGCAGACCTGAAGGAAACCCTTCAGGTCACGGTCGGGCGGGCTGCCTACAATCGCTGCTTTCCAGATCGCGGATCGCCGATGGCCAGTTCAGCACTCGCGCATGCCGTTGAAGCCAATTTCGACGGACTTGTCGGACCAACGCACAACTATGCCGGCCTTGCCTTCGGCAATGTCGCGTCCGCAAAAAACGCCGACCAGCCCTCCAATCCGCGTCTTGCAGCCCTGCAGGGCATCGCCAAGATGCGCGCGCTCGCTGAACTCGGGCTTGCCCAGGGTGTGCTCGCCCCGCACGAGCGGCCGCATGTGCCGACACTGCGACGACTCGGCTTTTCCGGCAGCGATGCCCAGATCCTGCAGGCGGCGCGCAGACGCGCGCCGCAACTGCTCGCGATCGCCAGTTCCGCGTCGGCGATGTGGACCGCGAATGCGGCCACGGTTTCGCCGAGCGCCGACTGCGAAGACGGCCGCGTGCACTTCACGCCGGCCAATCTGTGCATGAACCTGCATCGCGTGATCGAAGCCGCGACGACCTCGCGCCTGCTGCGCGCCGTGTTCGCCGACGCGCGCTGCTTCGTCCACCACGCACCGCTGCCGTCAACACCGGCGCTCGGTGACGAAGGCGCCGCCAATCACACTCGCCTGTGCAGCGACTACGGCGACGCCGGTCTGGAGCTGTTCGTCTACGGACGCGGCAATGCCGACGAGACCGCGCCCGCACGATTTCCGGCACGTCAGACGCGCCTCGCCAGCGAGGCGGTGGCGCGCCTGCACGGCCTGCGCGACGCGCATACCTGCTTCACGCGGCAGCAAGCGGCCGCGGTCGATCAGGGCGTGTTTCACAACGATGTGATCGCGGTCGGCAATCGCGAGGTTCTGCTGCATCATGAACAGGCCTTCGCCGATGCCCAGGCCCTGCGTGCCTGGATCTGCACGCACCTGCACGGCGAACGGCGGCCGGTCTTCGTTGAAGTGCCGGAGGCCGAGGTGTCGCTTGCCGACGCCGTGGCGTCCTACCTGTTCAATTCGCAGCTGATCTGCACCGCGGACGGCACCATGCGCCTGATCGTCGCACAGGAAAGCCGCGAACACGCCGGCGTCTGGCGCACGATCCAGCGCATCATCGCCGACGAAGGCAATCCGATCGCCGCAGTCGATGTCTTCGACCTGCGCCAGTCGATGCGCAACGGCGGCGGACCGGCCTGCCTGCGCCTGCGCGTGGTACTCAACCCGGCCGAGCAGGCGGCGGTCAATCCGCTGTGCTGGATCGACGCCGCGCAGGCCGAACGGCTGTCGCAGTGGGTTTCACGTCATTATCGCGATCGGCTGTCGCTCGACGATCTGGCCGATCCGAAACTGCTCGACGAATCGCGCACCGCGCTCGATGCGTTGACGGGCCTGCTCGGGCTCGGCAGCGTCTACGATTTCCAGCGCTAGGCGACGCCATCGGCGTTGACAGGCCCTGGTCCACCTTCACCGTTTCCGCGATCCCCATGCAACTGAACCTCGGCTGGCAGTGGTACACGTGGTCCGAGCTCGATGCGCCCACGCTCTATGACCTGCTCCGGCTGCGTGTCGATGTCTTCGTCGTCGAACAGAAATGTGCGTACCCGGAGCTCGACGGACTCGACGCGCAATGCGATCACCTGCTGGTGCGCGATCATGCCGGCATGCTGATCGGCTATCTGCGGCTGTTGCCGCCGGGCCTGAAGTCGCCATTGCCGACACTCGGCCGCCTGATCGTGGCCGAAGCCGCACGCGGTCAGGGCATTGCCCGGGCGCTGGCGCAGGAAGGCGTGCGCGGCTGTCAGCTCCGCTATCCGGAGCACGACATCCACATCTCGGCGCAGCAGCACCTGGAAGCGTTCTACCAGTCACTCGGTTTTGCCGTGGTCTCGACGCCCTACCTGGACGACGGCATCTGGCATGTCGACATGCGCAAGGTCTGGCAGCGCTGAGGGCCGTCGCGCGGGGCCTGAAACCTTCAGCGTCGCGACGACCGCGGCCGCCACGTGCGCATCAGCAGAAAGCCGCCGACCAGTCCGCCGAGATGGGCGAAGTGCGCGACGCCGGACATCGAGCCGGTGACGCCGGCGTACAGCTCGAACGCCGCGTAAAGCACGACGAACAGCGGCGCCGGCAGCGGGATCGGCGGAAACAGCAGGATGATGACGCGCTTCGGAAACAGCATCGCGAACGCGACCATCACGCCGAACAGCGCACCGGACGCCCCGACCACCGGATGCGCGTCGTGCAGCAGGGCGCTGACCGCGAGCTGCGCAAGGGCGGCCGTCACCATGCTCAGGGCGTAGAGCGTCGCAAAGCGGAGCCGGCCGAGCGCGGCTTCGACGTCGCGACCGAACACGAACAGGCCCAGCATGTTGGCCGCCAGATGCATGGGACTGCCATGCAGGAAGGCGCTGCTGAGGATCTGCCAGGGCGCGAAACCGGCGCCGATCGGCCACAACGCGTAGCGCTGCACCATCGAACTGCCGATCAGCAGTTCCAGGCCGAAGATCGCGACGTTGGCGAACAGCAGCGTGTAGGTCAGTGGCGAACGTTTCATGTCGGTCCGGTTCAGGGCGCGTCGCGGCATTGTACGAGGCGCATCGACCACGGCCACGGCAGAAAACGCCGAAGCACCGCAAAATAGCGGGCTGAGCAAACCACAGGAGCAGGATGATGAGTCAGCGTGAAGTGCTGGTGGTCGGTGCCGCCCGGACCGCGGTCGGCAGTTTTGGCGGCAGCCTCAAGGACGTGCCGTTGACGACACTGGCGACGACCGCCGTCAAGGCGGCGCTCGAACGCTCGGGCGCGCCCGCTGCCGAGATCGGCCATGTGGTGATGGGCAACGTCATTCCGACCGACACGCGCGATGCATATCTGTCGCGCGTCGCGACGATCGAAGCCGGCATGCCGCAGGAAACGCCCGCGTTCAACGTCAACCGCCTGTGCGGCTCGGGCCTGCAGGCCATCGTGTCGGCGGCGCAGGCGATCCTGCTCGGCGATGCCGATCTGGCGATCGGCGCCGGCGCCGAATCCATGAGCCGCGGCCCGTACATCATGCCGGCCGGTCGTTGGGGCGCGCGGCTCGGCGACACGCAGATGATCGATTACATGAACGGCATCCTGCACGATCCGTTCGGCCGCTTTCACATGGGCGTGACCGCCGAGAACGTCGCCGAGCGTTACGGCATCAGCCGGCAGATGCAGGACGAACTCGCCGCCGAAAGCCAGCAGCGCGCAGCGCGCGCGATCGCCGAAGGCCGCTTCAAGAGCCAGATCGTGCCGGTCGAACTGAAGACACGCAAAGGCACGGTCCTGTTCGACACCGACGAGAACGTGCGCAGCGATACCAGCGTCGACAAACTCGCCGCGATGAAACCGGTGTTCAAGAAGGACGGACAGGTCACCGCCGGCAACGCCTCCAGCCTCAACGACGGCGCCGCCGCGCTGGTACTCGCCGAAGCCGGCAAGGCGCGCACGCTGGGGCTCAAGCCGCTCGCGCGTCTGGTTGCGTACAGCCACGCCGGCGTCGATCCGGCGTACATGGGGATCGGTCCGGTCCCCGCGACGCGCCTGGTTCTGAAGCGCGCCGGTCTCGCACTCGATGCGATCGACGTGATCGAAGCCAATGAAGCCTTCGCCGCGCAGGCCTGCGCGGTCAGCAAGGAACTCGGCTTCGATCCCGCCAAGGTCAATCCGAACGGCTCCGGCATCTCGATCGGTCATCCGGTCGGCGCGACCGGCGCGATGATCGCGACCAAGGCGATCCACGAGCTGCAGCGCATCGGCGGCCGCTATGCACTGGTGACGATGTGCATCGGCGGCGGTCAGGGCATCGCCGCGATCTTCGAACGCATCGCCTGAGCCGACGCCGCAACGGCGTCCGTCATCCCGCGGTACGGTGATGACGGACGCCGTTTTCGTTTCCCGCTTCGCCATCAATGACGCTTTCGTCGCGCGGCGTGAATCAGGCGAAGCATCACGCACGTATACTGCCCGTCCACTTGGCCGACCGGGCGGACGCGCACACGCATGTACATCGAGTTCTTCCAGCTGAAGGAGATGCCGTTCTCGATCACGCCGGACCCGGCGTATCTGTACATGTCGCCGCGCCATCAGGAGGCGCTTGGTCATCTGCTGTACGGCACCGGCCAGTACGGCGGCTTCGTGCAGCTGACCGGCGAAGTCGGGACCGGCAAGACCACCATCGTTCGCACGCTGCTCGAACAGCAGCTCGACAAGGTCGATGTCGCGTTCATCCACAATCCGCGCCAGAACGAGCAAGAATTCGTGCAGACCATCTGCGACGAGCTCGGCGTCAGCTATGCCCGTGACGATCGTTCACTGAAAGGTCTGATCGATGCGCTCAACGAGCATCTGCTGCGCGTGCACGCCGAAGGCCGGCGCACGGTGGTGATCATCGACGAGGCCCAGAATCTGGAACGTGGCGTGCTCGAACAGGTCCGCCTGCTGACCAATCTGGAGACAGCCAAGGAAAAGCTGCTGCGCATCATGCTGATCGGCCAACCGGAGTTGTCGGCGCTGCTGGCGCGTCCCGACCTGCGCCAGCTCGCCAGCCGCATTACCGCGCGCTTCCATCTGACGCCGCTCGGCGCGCGCGAAACCGCCGAATACATCGAACACCGCCTGCGCGTAGCCGGCGCGCACGGCGAGATCTTCACGCCGGCCGCGATCGCCGACGTACACCGCTACACCAAGGGCGTGCCGCGGCTGATCAACATCGTCTGCGACCGGGCGCTGCTCGGCGCGTACGCACAGAACGCACGACGCATCTCGCCGGAAATCGTGCGCAAGGCGGCCAAGGAAGCGATCGGCCAGCTGCCGGACGAATTCGATCCGCATGCCCGTCGTCGCTGGCGCCTCATCGAACTCGGCTGGGGCGGCGCACTGCTGGTCAGCCTCGCCCTGCTGGTCTGGAGTTTCACGCGCCACGACGCCGCCACGCCGGCGAAAGCAACGACGCCGAGCACCGCGACAACCGCACCCGCAGCCACTGCGGCCGCGCCCGCCGCGACGCCGGCGCCCGCTGCGGCTGCGGCCGCGCCGGTTGCGGACCCGGTCGCCGACACGCGGGCGCTGGAAGAGACCGCCGAAGCGCTCGGCCCCGTGATGAGCCGCCTGATCCGCTTGTGGGACGACCAGCTGGTCATTCCGCACGGCCAGAACGTATGTGCGGCGCTGGAGCACGCCAGGCTGGAGTGCTATCGCAGCCAGGGCAGCTGGGCGGATCTCGGCCAGATGAACCGGCCGGCGTTGCTGACGCTGAACCTGCCCGAGCAGGGCAAGCAGTATTTCCTGCTGACCGGCCTCGACACGAACAGCGCCAGCTTCTCGACCGCGCTCGGACCGGTGCGCGTGCCGCTGGCCTCGCTCGACGGCGTGTGGACCGGCGAGTTCCTGCTGCTGTGGCGACGCGGCACCGAGCAGACCTATATCGCGCAGCAGACCCGCGGTGCCTCGATTCCGTATGTCTGGCAACGTCTCGCGGCACTCGACGACATCACGCCACCGGCGCCGCTGCCAAGCCGTTTCGACCGGCGCCTGGGACAGGCGCTGACCGCGTTCCAGCAGTCGCGCGGCCTGGTGGCGGACGGCGTCGCCGGCATCCGTACGCTGATCGCGCTGGGTGATGGCCTGCCACACACACCGACGCTCGGCGACACCGGGGCGTCTCCATGAGCTACATCCTCGAAGCGCTGCGCCGAGCCGAGCGCGAGCGCGACACCGGCAAAGCCCCCTCGGTCGAATCACTGAGCCGCAGCGCATCGGCCGCGCCGCCCTCGCGCGTGCCCCTGAACGTCTGGATTCTCGCGATCAGCACCGCTGTCGTCGCAATCGCCGCGCTGACGATCCTGCTGTGGCCGGCTTCGCACGACAGGCCGGCGGCGGTGGCAAGCACGCAGCCGGCAAACCCGTCGACGCTCGAAACAGCGGCGGCGGCAGCGCCGATCGCACCGGTCGCACCGGCAGCGGCGACCGAGCACGACGCCGTGCCGCCGCCGCCGGCCGCCATCGAGGATCGCGACGCCGTCGACAATCTCGACGAGCTGACCGGCGAATCGGCAAATGACACGGCAGTCGCGCCGCCTGCCACGCAGGATCTTGCGGCAGCCGGCACCGAGCCCGACAGCGATGCGCCCGCCGCCGGTGTCCCGGCCGCGGCAGCGGCGGTCCCGCCGGCCAGCAACGACGTCACGGACCACGGCACCATCGTCGTGCCGGCCGGCGTCACCGTGCTGCGCGACATGCCGGCGAGCTATCGCGAGCAGTTTCCGGTGCGCGCACTCGACGTGCACGTCTACGACCCGGACCCGGCGAAACGCTGGGTGATGATCGACGCCAGGCGCTACCGCGAAGGCGACACGCTCGCCAGCGGGCCGCAAATCGTGCAGATCATCGAAAGCGGCGTGATCTTCGACTATCAGGGCGCGCACGTCCTGTTGCCGGTGCGCTGATTCGGAGCGCGGAAAGTACGGCGATTCTTGAAGAATCGCGCTCAAATGCGTGCGAATGCGCAAATTTCCGACAAGCTAAAAGCTCGGAATATTCTTACTATTTCGGTATCGGTCCGCGATCCGGGGCCAGAAATTTGTTCCGCATGTGCGGGAGCGGTCCGGAACACCGGCCGCGACGGTGATCAGGGAGAGTTTTGCGATGAAACGTTATGGTCTGCTGAGCGTGCTTGCCGCGCTCGTCCTTACCGCTTGCGGCAACGGCAGCGTCAAGAGTCCGGACTTCGAGCCGCAGCTGCTGAATCTCGCGGTCACGCCGGCAAGCCAGTCGGTCGGCACCGGCGAGACCCGACAGTTCACCGCGATGGGCACGTTCAGCGTCCAGCCCGGCGCGCCGGCCGACACCCCGCACGACATCACGGACAGCGTCAGCTGGTCGTCGTCCGATCCCTCGGTCGCATCGATTGATTCCAAGACCGGGGTCGCAACCGGCGTCGGCCAGGGCACCACCACCATCACCGCGTCGCGCGACGGCATCAACGCGACTGCCACGCTGACCGGCGAAGGCATCGTCCTGCGCTCGATCACGGTCACCCCGCCGCAAGGTGCGACCACGGTGGGCGGCACGCCTGTGCAGTACGTCGCCCAGGGCGTGTACAGCAACAGCCCGACGCCGCAGGACATCACCGACGCGGTCATCAGCTGGACGATTGCCGACACCACGATCGGCAGCATCGCCCCGTCGACCGGCAAAACGGTCAAGGTGACCGGTCTGCGCTCCGGTCTGACGACGGTCACGGCCAGCGCCAAGGGCATCGACGGCACCGCCCAGTTCGGCGTCGGCCAGCTGACGTCGGTCGCCATCAGCCCGAAGACCGCGTCCAGCCCGCTGGGTCGCGCCTTCCAGTTCCAGGCAATCGGCACCTACTCGCTGCAGACCGGCTCGTCGCAGACCTTCACGCTGCCGATCCCGGCCAGCTGGACCGCGGTCAACGCCACCGGCAATACCGGCGATGCACCGACGCTCGATACCGCCTGCGACGGGCAGACCTCGACCAGCTGCAAGGTCACCGGTCACTCCCAGGGTGACGTCGACATCAAGGCGACGGTCGTCGATGGCGCTGCCGGCACCTTCACCGACACTGCGGTCCTGACGGTCACCGAACCGGTGCTGGATTCCGTGCAGATCACGCCGGACCCGATCGACGTGAGCCCGCGCACGACGCCGGACAATGTCGATCTGCCGCTGGGTGCCAGCCAGGACTTCTTCCCGCTGTACTACTACACCGACGCGCCCGGCGTGCCGGTTGTCGCACCGCGCACGGCTGCCGACAAGGTGGTCTGGTCGACCAGCGACGCCACCACGGTCGGCATTACGGCCAAGGCCGACAACAGCATCACCGCCACGGCGAAAAAGCAGGGCACCGCAAATGTCGTCGCCACCGCCGGCAGCATCAGCGACTCGGTCGCGGTGAAGGTCGGCCCCGCCGCCATCACGCAGTTGCTCAGCGTGCGCCCGGCCAAGGCCTATGTCGGCGTCGGCCGCCAAGTCGAATTCACCGCTGTCGGCCTGTACAGCACCGGTGAAACCAAGGATATCGCCGATGGCGGCGTGACCTGGTCGAGCTCTGACCCGTCAATCGCCAGTATCGATGCGACGACCGGTGTCGCCACTGCCGGGGCCAACGCCAGCGCGACCGGTGTCACCATCACCGCAACGCTGAACAGCGATACGACGCAGCATGCAACCGCGACCCTGATCGTCACGCCGGAAGCCTGCGCGACGCCGCTGCTTGCCGCTGATGGTGCGACCGCCACGGAAGGTCCTGCCGTCGGCGTCTGTCTGCTGTGCGGCGTGACCGGCGCAGACAACGTCATCGATGCGGATCTCGCCAGCGTCGGCGTCATCACGGTCGGGGTCGGTGCGCTGAATGCATCGCGTTCGATCGACGTCACCGCTGCCGCGAGCGGCGCGCCGTACGCCGTGCCGTTTGCGGCCGGCTCACGGCCGGCGTTCATCATTGCCAACGCCAATGGTCCGCTGGTATTGGCGGAAGTCGCCTCGCAGATCCAGCTGAGCACCCTGCTCAATGGCGCCGTGCAGGAGTCGACCGACAATCCGGTCACGCCGCTGCGTCTTGATCTGCTGGGCGCCGAACTGATCAGCCTCAACAAGACCCAGGGCCTGGTGTCGTTCGCGACCTCGCTGCCGTACGACGGCGTTCGCATTCAGCTGAAGAGCGGTCTGGCGACGGCGCTGAGCACGGTCGAAGTCGGGGCAGCCTGCGGCACCAGCCTGCTGCCGGTCCAGCCGGCGAGCGGCATCAGCTCGCTGGAAACGGCGGGCGTGGCGTCGACGGACGAGCCGAGCATCGAGGTCGGCGCCAGCCTGACGCTGGTGGCTCATGACTTCACCGATCCGAGCCAGTCGCTCAATTCCGACGACGTGAGCTGGACGAGCGGCAATACCGCGCTGGCAACCGTCAGCCCGACCGGTGTCGTCACCGGCGTCGGCGCGGGCGAGGTTGTCATCACCGGCACGCTGAAGAACACCTCGGCCTGCGGCACGCATTGCAGCGCGAGCCGGACGATCAAGGTGAGCTCGGCGATCTGCGAGGTGCCGTTGCAGATGTCGCAGGGCGCGACCGTCGATTCCCTGTTCTCCGGTCTGTGCCTGCTGTGCTCGACCAGCAACCTGAACAACGTGATCGACGCACAGCCGCAGACCTACGGCCAGGTGTATCTGCCGGTGGGCCTGCTCAACGCCGCGGTGACGGTCACGGCGACGGCCAAGCCGCCTTACGCTCCGTTCACGGCGGGTCCGACAACCGGCTTCGTGGTGGCTTCGGAGAACGGCGCGCTGCTGACGGCCGAGATCGGCAACCAGATCGTCGTCCGCACCCTGAGCGGCGGCACACCGACCGGCGACGCCAGCAACACCGCAGCGACACCGCTGCGGCTCGACCTGCTGGGCACGTCGCTGACCGGCGCACTCGGCACCACGGCGCAACCGCTGTTCATCTCGACGACCAAGAGCTTCGACGCGGTGCAGATCACGTTCAACTCCGGTCTGGCGACGGCGCTGAGCAGCTACCGCCTGTATGCCGCTTGCGGCAAGGGTCCGCAGTAGGAAGCCTGGCAAGCCCCGGCTCCATTGCGGAGCCGGGGCGCAGCACGAAAAAGGGCGGCCAGATGGCCGCCCTTTTTCTTTGCCGCAACGGCAGGGTCAGTTCAGCTCGATGGCGCTGCCGCCAGCAACGCCAGCACGCGATCCAGACGCTGCAATCCGTCGTCGATGTCGGTCTGCGTGATGTTCAGCGCCGGCGCGAAGCGCAGCACGTCCGGACCCGCCACCAGCAGCCACAGCCCCTCCGCGAGCGCCGCGTTGACGATCGCCTTGGCCTTGCCCCTCCAGCTGTCGGCAACGGTGACGCCAACCAGCAGGCCGTTGCCGCGTGGCGGCCCGAACAGACCGTGACGCGTCGACAGTTCCGCCAGCCCGCCCTTCAGTTGCTGCGAGCGTGCCTGCACATTGGCGATCAGCTCCGGCTTGCAGACCTCTTCCAGCACCGCGCCGGCGACCGCACAGGCCAGCGGATTGCCGCCATAGGTCGAGCCATGCGTACCGAACGCCAGCGCCTTGGCGATTTCCGCCGTGGTCAGCATCGCACCGATCGGAAAGCCGCCGCCGAGACCCTTGGCCGTCGTCATCACGTCAGGCGTCACGCCGAGCTGTTCATATGCATACAGGGTGCCGGTGCGGCCATTGCCGGTCTGCACCTCGTCGAACACCAGCAGCGCCTTGTGCTTGTCGCACAGCGCGCGTGCCGCCTGCGCGAATTCCGGCGTCGCCGGAATCAGGCCGCCCTCGCCCTGGATCGGCTCCATGACAACGGCACAGACCTGGTCATTCATCGCCGCTTCGAGCGCCGCAACATCATTGAACGGCAGGTGCTGGATACCGCCTGGCAAGGGTTCGAATCCCTGCGTGTACTTCGGCTGGCCACCGACGCAGACCGTGAACAGCGTACGGCCGTGGAAGGCATTGTCGAAGGCAATGATCGTGTGCTTCTGCGGCCCGAAGTTGGTGCTGCCCCAGCGACGCGCGAGCTTGAACGCGGCTTCGTTGGCCTCGCCTCCGGAATTGCAGAAGAACACGCGTTCGGCGAACGTCAGTTCGGTGAGGCGCTGCGCAAGCTTGAGCGCCGGCTCGTTGGTGACGACGTTCGACAGGTGCCAGAGCTTCTGCGCCTGCTCGTCGAGCGCCTTGATCATCACCGGATTGGCGTGGCCGAGCACGGTCACCGCAATGCCACCGGCAAAGTCGACGTACTCTCGCCCCTGCTGATCCCACCAGCGCGACCCCAGGCCGCGCACCGGAATGACATCGGCAGGCGAATAGTTGGGAACCATGACCTCGTCAAAGGTCTGGCGCGTGACGGACGTGGACATCTCAAAGCCTCAGCGTCTCTTACGGTGACGCAACCGTGGGATTAACGAAAAAATCCCGCGCGGCGGCGGGATCGCTCTGCACACGCAGGCGCGTGGCAGGCGTCAGTATAACAACGCCGGCGTCGGGGGTCGGCGCAGCGCCACGATGACGGGCCCGATGCGGGCGGCGTGGCGAGTCGACTCCGGATCGAGGCCTGCCCGACCCGACAAAAAAGGCGCGCCATCCGGCGCGCCTTTTGGTTGCAGCCAGCCCCGCTCAGTGCTGACGCAGCATCAGGATGTAGAGACGCGCCAGCTCGATCGAGCCATCCGGCGTCTGCACGGTACGCAAGGTCTTCGCCGCCGCGTCCTTCTGCCCGGCCATCATCTGCGCATAGCCGAGATGCAGCTTGGCCTCATCCGGCTTCTTCAGCGCATCCTTCTTGATGCCCTGCTCGATCAGCTTGACGCCATTGGCGGCATCGCCATAGCCGACATGATTGAGACCGGCATTGACCAGCGCATCACCGCTGGCCTGCGTGGCCGCTTCCTTGTCGCCTGCCGCCAGCGCCGGCTTGTCTTCGGCGACCTTCTTGTCGACCAGATCCTTGAGGCGCTTGTGGCGCGCCGCATCCGGGCCGGTGCCCAGCAGCTTCTTGTCATAGCCCAGATTGACGTACTGCTGTGCCTCGCCCGGGAATCCGGCCTGCAGGGCGAGCTGCGCCGCTTCCATGAAATCTTCGGTCTTGAGCATCGTGTCGGTCGCCTTCTTCAGGCGATAGGTGTCGAGCGTCAGACGCGGCGAGAAGCCGGGCTTGTTCGCGGTACGCGTGATCAGATCGAGCCAGTAGTTCGGCTTCGGGTAATAGGCAACGAGCTTTTCCAGCGCCGCGATGTAGCCGGCGTTGTCCTTCTTCTTGACTGCGATCGACGCCAGCATCTCGAGCTGGGTTTCGGTCGGCTTCTGCCCGGCCTTTTCCAACGTCGCCAGCTGTGCGTTCAGCTCTTCCTGGGCACCACCGAGATCGTTGGCCAGGTACAGTGTCTGCGGCAGCAGGCCGAGCGTCTGTGCGCTGGTGCCGCCGGCCGCGCGATACTTCCTGATGAGTTCGGCGGACTTCGTGTAGTTCTTGCCGGCGTAAGCCAGCTTCGCCATCACGTCGTAGGTCTGCAGCTTTTCGCCGGCCGGAAACTTCGGCGACGCCATCGCCGCCTCGTAGGCCTTGATCGCGGTCGCTTCATCACCGGCACCGGTCGCCGCAGCGGCGCGCATGCGATCGATGATGTAGCTCTCGTACGGCGTCAGTCCGCCGACCTTTTCAGCGGCGTCGACGTCAGCCAGCGCCTCGCGATAATTCTTGGACTTCAGTGCGGTCTGCGCATTCTGAAGAGGCTCGCCGACTTGGGGACGCAACGCGTCTTCGGCAAAGCTGGCCGTCGTGCCGAGCAGCAGTGCGGCACCGGCCAGAAGCGGAATCAGGGAAATACGCATCAGCAATGGACCTCGTTTTCTTGGGGAAAAAGACAGCAGCACGAATAATGCCGGTCATTTCCTGATCCGTGAAGCCCGGAAATCTCCGGCTGTCTGTCCGCTGAAGGAGCAGCAGCCGGAGACCACCGCCGGTCGGCGGCGGGCGTCCGATCGTCTCAGGCCGGCGTTTGCAGCAATGTTTTCAGCACGAATCCCTCGTCCGCAAGCTGCGCGGCATCGACCTTGACGCGATCGGCGACCAGCTTTTTGGCGATCATGAATTCCTGCGGGCGGTTCACCGCGTCGGCGGAAATGACGACGCCATCCTTCAGATAGAACGCCGAAAACGCCTCGCTGTTGATGTCGCCGCGAATGATGATCTGCTCGTAGCCCTGCGACAGACCGACCATCTGCAGCTTGAGGTCGTACTGGTCGGACCAGAACCACGGCACGGCGCTGTACGGCACCGGCTTGCCGAGAATCGCGGCAGCGGTCACGCGCGCCTGCTCGATCGCATTGGGCACCGATTCGAGCCGCATGCTGCGACCGAAGAACGCGTTCTCGCTCTGTGCACAGTCGCCGATCGCGTAAATGTCGGGATCGGCGGTCTGCGTATGCAGGTTGACGACGATGCCGTTGGAAATCGTCAGGCCGGCCGCTTCGGCGATTTCGGTATTGGGGATCAGGCCGATACCGGCAATGACGATGTCGGATTCGATGCGGGTGCCGTCGGCGAGCACCACGGCATCGACGAGCGCATCGCCTTCGAAGGCATGCACACCGACACCGGTCTTCAGATCGACGCCGCGGCTGCGGTGCACGCGCTCGTAGAACGCCGAGATCTCCGGGGCGGTGACGCGCGCAAGCACGCGCGGCAAGGCTTCGACGACGGTGACCTTGAGTCCTTTCTTGATGCCGACCGAAGCCGCTTCCAGGCCGATGTAGCCGCCGCCGATGATGACCAGGCGCTTGCCGGCCTCGAACTGCTCCTTGAGCTTCAGGATGTCGGCGATGGTGCGCACGTAATGAACATTGGGATGATCGGCGCCGGGCAGCGACAGCCGCCGTGGTCGGCCGCCGGTGGCGAGCACCAGCTTGCCGTATTCCATGGTCGTGCCGTCATAAAGCCGCGCGGTACGGGTCTCGCGGTCGATGCTCTCGACGCCGGTGCCGAACATGCATTCGATGTTGTGCTTGTCGAACACCGACTGCGGTTTGATGAACAGCGATTCCAGCGTCGCCTCGCCCGACAGAAAGGTCTTCGACAGCGGCGGCCGCCGGTACGGCACATACGGCTCTTCGCCGACCAGCACGATACGGCCGGTGTAGCCCTGCTGCCGCAGTCCGGACGCCAGATCACCGCCCGCCTGCCCTGCGCCGACGATCAGGACGTCGGCTTTCGTTGTGTTGTTGGTCATCGTTCCTGCCAATTAGAAGTACGGACCCGTCTTGTAATGAGCGGGTGTTTCGACATGCGGCTGCACTGCCGCCCGCGGCCCCGTCGCCACCGGAAGCGCCTATTGTCTCGCGTTAGCACCCGCGAGGTACAGCCGTCGGACGGAGTCGCGACGGAATCGGCCGCGGCATCGTGGCGCGACGCTTGCTAGTTCCATGGCAGCGTCAAGGACGGCGCGGGTGGTTTCGAATGCGCAATTCCAGTGCACAGCCGGACAACGGGCATGTCGCAGGCGGGCAAGTCCGCAGCGCGCAGACGCGCGGCTGGGCGTTCGCGCTGACCGTGCTGCTGCACACCGGCCTGCTCGCCACGTTGCTGACGCAGGCGCAGACCCCGGCGCGACACGCAGTCACGGCGCAACGCCCGCTGGTCTTCGTGCAATTGCCGTCGGCGATCGTGCAGGCGGAGCGGTCCACGGCACGCCCGAAGCGGACGAGAGCGCAGGCGACACCCACGAAACGGCGCAGACCGGTCGTCGCAAGCAAGCCGTCCGCAGCGGCGGCGCCCGCCACGGCGATTGATTCCGGTGCCGACAGCCAGGCGTCCACCCCGGCACCGGTCGCCGCGCCACCAATGGACGCAGATCCGGGCGTGCCGCCCCCGACCGCCTATCTGATGCGCATCACGCGCATCATCAGCTTCGAGCAGAAATATCCGTGGAGCGCGCGACAATACGACCAGCAGGGTGACGTCATCGTGCGCATGCATCTTGCCCGCGACGGCCGGGTGCTGAGCGTGCGGCTGATCCGCAGCTCGGGGTATGCGTCACTCGATGACGAGGCGCGCGACGTGATCCTGCGCATCGGCCGCTTCCCGCCGTTTCCGTTCGATTACCTGCCGCAGGTTGCCGAGTTCGACATCGATCAGCCGGTCACCTTCCGGCACTACCTCAACTGAGGCGCGGTCAGCGGTCGATGCGGCGCGCCGCAAACGGCATGTCGGCCTTGCGCTGATTGCGGGCGACGGCAATTTTCTGGTTGCGCTTGTTGATGATGCGACGCTGATAGCGGCGCTCCAGTGCCAGCGCGCGGTGCTCGCTTCCGACCCAACTCCGCTGCATGAGAAACTTGCCGGCGGCGATCGCGTCCGGCGAGCGGATCGCGATTTCGGCAGCCAGAGCGCGCGCCGCCAGCACGGGATCGTCGGCCAGATGCGTGACCAGCCCGAGCGCATGGGCTTCGGCGCCGCTGAACACGCGGCCTGTCATCGTCAACTCCTTGGCCCGATCGATCGGCAGCAGCTCGCGCAGCAAGACCATGCCGCCCATGTCCGGAATCAGGCCCCACTTGCTCTCCATGATCGACAGCTGCGCATCGCTGCGCGCGATGCGGATGTCGGCGCCGAGCGCGAGCTGTATACCGGCGCCGAAACAGTTGCCGTGTACCGCGGCAATCACCGGAAACGGCAGCTTGCGCCATCCCAGACTGAAACGCTGGAAGGCATTGGCAAACGGCCACCAGAGCTTCAGGTAGAGGACAAAGGCCTGCCGCGGGTTCGACATCACCGACTTCAAGTCCAGGCCCGCGCAGAACGACGGTCCTTCGCCATGCAGTACGGCGCAGCGCACATCGCGACGTGCGCGCAACAGCTTCTGTGCGGCGAGCATGGCCTTGATCATCGGAAAGTCCATGCCGTTGTGCCGGGCGGCGCGTGTCATCGCGACCTGGGCGATGCCGTCCTCGATCGTGACGCGGATGCGGTCGAAAAATTCGTATGGCATGACGGGCTCGGGCAACGCGGACGCGCTAGCTTACTTCAGCTCCGCCGAGCTCTTGCCCAGCAGCCGTCGCGCGATGATCAGCAACTGGATCTGCTGGGTGCCTTCGAAGATGTCGAGGATCTTGGCATCGCGCGCCCACTTCTCCAGCAGTTCGCTCTCGCCGTAGCCGAGACTGCCGCAGAGCTCGACGCACTTCAGGGCGATATCGACGCAGGCGCGGCCGGCCTTGGCCTTGGCCTGGCTGGCCTGCAGCGAATTCGGCTTGCGGTTGTCGGCCATCCACGCTGCCTGCAAGGTCAGCAGCCAGGCGGCTTCATAGTCGGCTTCCAGTTTCAGCAATTCGGCCGCGGCCGCCGACTGCACGATCGCCGGCCGGTCGTAGTCGACAACGACACCGGCGTTCTTCAACAGGCGCTGCGTCTCTTCGAGACAGGCGCGCGCCAGTCCCACCGCCATCGCCGCCACCAGCGGCCGCGTGTTGTCGAAAGTCTGCATGACGCCGGCAAAACCCTTCTCGACGTTGACGGTCGGATCGCCGAGCAGGTTTTCCTTCGGCACCCGACAATCGCGCAGCGCAAACTGCGCCGTGTCGGAGGCGCGTATGCCGAGCTTGTGCTCGAGACGCACCAGATCGAAACCGGGCGTGCCTTTCTCGACGACGAACGACTTGATCGCGGCGCGCCCGGCGTTCCTGTCGAGCGTTGCCCACACCACGACCAGCTCGGCACGATCGCCGGCGGTGACAAAGATCTTGTCGCCATTGAGCACGTAGTGATCGCCGTCGAGGCGTGCCGTCGTGCGGATTGCCGCCGAGTCGGAGCCGCAATGCGGCTCGGTGATCGCCATCGCCGCCCAGCTGTCGGCAAAGCGCGCGAGCTGCTCCTCGCTGGCGACCGATGCGATGGCCGCATTGCCGAGCCCCTGACGCGGCATCGACAGCAGGAAGCCGACGTCACCCCAGCACAGCTCCATGGTGCCGAGCGCCGTCGACAGATTGCCGCCGTTGCGATTGCCGTCGCCCTGATCGCGGTCCCGACGCACACCGGCAGCGCCGGCACCGCCGACGCCGCTGGCATTCATGCCGTCGAGCAGTGCGCCCAGCATGTCCAGCTCTTTCGGATATTCGTGCTCGGCCAGATCGTAGCGCCGCGAATTCGGCCGGAAGATCTCCTGCGCAACCTGTCGCGCCTGATCGACCAGGCCGCGGAACTTCTTCGGGGTTTCGAGATAGATCACGTGGGACTCCCGCAGGCTAGACGAGAACGACGCCTTCGACGATGCCGGCGGCACGCAGATCGCGATACCAGCGTTCGACCGGATGCTCCTTGACGAAGCCGTGACCGCCGAGCAGCTGCACCGCCTCGCTGCCGATGCGTACGCCCTTGTCGGCGACCAGTCGCCGCGCCAGCGCGGCCTCGCGCGCAAAGCTCGCGCCGCGTTCGGCGCGGCTGGCTGCGCGATATGTGGTCAGCCGCATGCCTTCGAGTTCGATGCTGATGTCGGCGACTGCAAACGCCACCGCCTGGCGATGACTGATCGGCTCGCCGAATGCAATGCGCTCGTTCACATACGGAACCAGATAGTCGAGCGCTGCCTGCGCCGTGCCGACGGCAAGCGCGCTCCAGGCGATGCGCGACAGTGCGATGCAGTCTCGGTAGGCCGACGCATCGGCCACCGCGAGGCGCGCCGATGCCGGCAGCTTGACGTCCTTGAGATGCAGGCGCGCGGTCTCCGCAGCACGCAGTCCCATCGCCGGTTCGGCTTCGATGCCCAGGCCCGCACTCGATGATTCGACGATGAACAGGGCGGGCTCTCCGCTCTCGACCTGCGCCGCCACGATGAACAGTTCTGCGGCAGCAGCGCGCGGGACCAGCGACTTCACTCCGGACAGGCAATAGCCGCCCTCGACGCGACGTGCCGTGGTCTGCAACGCGAACGGATCGAACAACACCTGCGGCTCGTGTATCGCCAGCGCCGCCTGCGGCGCGTGCTCGGCCACGAAGGCCGGAAGATAAAGCGCCTGCTGGGCCTCGTCGCCCCACAGCACCAGCGCATTGCTGACTGCCGCGGGCGCGAGACAGGCCAGCGCCAGCCCCATGTCGCCATGGGCGAGCGCTTCGGCCACCAGCACATTGGTCACGGCGGAACGCTCGCTGCCGGCCCCGCCCAGCGCTTCCGGAATGTTCATCACGCCGAGCCCGAGATCGGCGGCGCCCCGCAGCAAGCCGGTGTCCGCCGCGCCGGCCGCATCGGCGGCAGCGGCAGCCGGCCGCAGTTCGTCGAGCGCGAAGCGACGTGCCGCGTCCTGCAGCATCTGCTGCTCTTCGCTGGGACTCAGGTCGAACAGGCCGTCACCGGCGACGCGCGCGGGACGCGCAGGCTGTGCGAGTTTCTGCGTGGCCTTGAAGCCGCGTGCCGCGGCGGCGGCGCTGCGAAAGCCGATGCGCGCGCCTTGATACAGCGCCTGCTGCGCCGGCTTGCGCAAGTGCAGGCGATCCAGCAACGGCGAGCCGGCAACGCGATTGATCGCGCGCAGGCCCAGCCCCATGACGCGATTGACGACGCTCATCACCTGTCCTCTCGTGGGCACAGCTTCGGATTTCGTGCGGTCCCGGCGACAGCGGCAGCAACACCGGACAGCGTCTGGCGGACGCTGCATCGCGGAGTGCTGCGCGCGACCAGCCGAACGCCGCCTTCCCTGGAAAATTCCGGGCGCGGAAATTCGCGCAAAAGCCCGTCAGCGTTTCTTCGGGGTCAGCACTGCATCGCGCGTCGATTCGAGAAAGATGTCGACGAGACGCGTGAACTTGCCCTGGATGAACGGCGGGGCGAGCAGGCGATACATCAACGGCACCGGCACGTCGCGCAGCTTGCCGCGCACATTGAAGATCAGCTTGGTCTTGTCGCCTTCGTCGAGCAGCTTGAAGCGCCCCTCGATCGTCGCATTGCCGCGATCGGCAATCGGCTGCCAGCTCAGCTCGCCGCGCTTGGCGTCGATGCTGTACTTCGCGCCGTAGCTGACCTCGTGCGCGATGTTGGCGACCTTGGAGCCGATCACCGACATCTCCCAGAGGTAGGCGTTGTTGCCGAGCTTGGTCAGCTTGCGCAGTTTCGGAAAACGCTTGATCGTGCCTTCGAGGTCGTCGAGCAGCGGCGCGACCTTCTTGAACGGTGCGTCGACCTCGACACTGCGTTCGATCCTGATATCAACATTCATGACGGTATCCAACTCTCCTCTTGCGACGCAGCTTGGCACCATCGCAGGCATTGATGCCTTGGCTGCGCGGCGGTCGATTTCGGCGCTCGGGTCAATCCCGAAAGCGGCTAGAAGCGCAATTCATTGCGTTGAATGGCTGCGAACGTTTCGGCATCGAGCCGCTCGTAGCCGCGCTGTCGGTCGCGCAGCACGTAGAGCGGTTCGTTCACCATGGAAGGATCGAAACCCTGCTGCTTGAGTTCGAGCTTGCGGAACTTGAAGGTCGCCGTGGTTTCCTGGGCACTGCGCAGGCGCACGAACAACGGCACCGCGTAGGCCGGCAGGCGCGCGCACAGATGGGCAGCGAGCGCGGCACCGTCGAAGTCGGCGCTCAGACTCAGTGCCGCCATGCCGGCACGGCCGTCCGCATTCGGCAACTGCACGCCGTAGACCACCGCCTCGGTGATCGTCGCGAACTGGTTGAGCACGCCCTCGACTTCGGTGGTCGCGACGTTCTCGCCTTTCCAGCGGAAGGTGTCGCCGACGCGATCGACGAACTGGATGTGCGAGAACCCCTGATCGCGCACCAGATCGCCGCTGTTGAACCAGCAGTCGCCGGCCTTGAAAACATTGCGCAGCAGTTTGGCGTCGCTGGCTTTCGGATCGGTGTAGCCATCGAACGGGGCGCGCTCGGTGACTTCGGTGATCAGCAGACCGACGCCGCCCTTGGCGACACGCTGCAGGAAGCCTCCGGCGGCGCGACGCGGTGCATCGTTCTCGGCATCGAATTCGACGATCGCGAACGGCATCGGGCAGAAGCCCGCAGTGCGCGCCAGGCCAAAACCGTTGACGAATGCGAGATTGGCTTCGGACGCACCGTAGAACTCGCAAATCCGTTCGATGCCGAAGCGCTGCTGAAATTCGTCCCAGAGTTCGGCGCGCAGGCCGTTGCCGATCACCAGACGCACACGATGTTCGCGATCACCGGGCTTTGGCGGTTGATTGAGCAGATAGCGGCACAGTTCGCCGATGTAGCAGAACGCGGTCGCGTCGACGCTGCGGATCTCGTCCCAGAAACGCGAGGCGCTGAACTTGCGGCCCAGCGCCAAAGTGCAGCCGGCACTGAGCGTTGCGCTCCAGGAGACTGTCAAGGCGTTGTTGTGATAGAGCGGCAGCGGACAGTACAGCACGTCGTCGCGGCGCATGCGGACCGCCAGCTGGCCGACGCCGGCAAGGCTGCGCATCCAGCGGTAGTGCGTCATGCGCGACGCCTTCGGCAGCCCGGTCGTGCCCGAGGTGAAAATGTAGAAGCACGGATCGCGCAAGCGGATCATCGCCGTCTGCTGCGGGTTGTCGGCGCGGGCCGCAGCGCTTTCCGTGCGCAGATCGAGATAGCCCTCGGGCGCCCCGCCGTCACCGTCGCGGTAGTGCAGAAGATCGGACGACGACGACGGCGCGTAGCGCGTGCTTTCCAGCGCCGCCCGGCACTCGTCGCCGACGACGACCGCGCGCGCCTTGACCAGGCCGATGCTGTGAGCGAGCAGTTCACCGCGTTGCTGCGGATTGAGCATCGCCGCAATGGCGCCGAGTTTGACGACGGCCAGCGCGCAAGCCAGCGCCTCCGGGCGATTCTCGAACAGCAGGGCCACCGCATCGCCAGGTCCGACACCGCGCGCCGCAAGCGCATGCGCGATGCGATTGGCCCAGGCGTTGAACTCCGCGTACGACCAGCTGCGGTCCTCGAAGCGCAGCGCCGTCGCCTGCGGTTGCGCGGCCGCGAGTTGCGCAAAACGCAGGCCGATCGACAGTGTCGTGTCCGGCTTGAGGCGCAGCAGGTTCCACAGGCCGCGCTGGGTCGTCGTGAAATCCGGCAGGGTCGACGCGACGCCGCGCAGCAGGTCGCGCAGCCGCACTCGATCGGCGCTCATGGTGTCTCCTCGGGATCTTTCGCGCACTGTCGTCGTCCGCGCGCGTTGCGACAAGCGCCGCGGCGCCAGCCCCGGCTGTCGTCCCAGTCCGGTGGTGATCTATGGCGTTGTCGCGCTCGCCGTCGGTGCGCCACTGACGCTCATGAAATGCTCGAGCGTGCGTGGCGGAATGCCGGCGACACTGACGAACACCAGGCCATCGAGCGTGCCGCCGAAGCTCTCGTCGACATTGAAGCCGGCGAAACGGCCGTTGAGTTCCAGATAGTGACGCAGCAGCACCGGCAGGCCCGGACCGTTGCCGATGCGGGAAATCACGCGCGAAAGCAGGCGCGGATCGGCGAGCGCCGAAATCACGTTGCGATGCGCCGCCACCTGGCGCCGTTCGGGCAGCGGATGCAGCGGCTCGATCAGACCGGCCAGCGCCGGGTCGGCGTGATGCACACTCAGGGTTTCGGCAATCAGACGGCGCGCCTCCAGGCTGTAGCTCGGGCTGATGCTGACCGGCCCGAACAGGTAGCGGATCTGTGGCTGGCGTGCGAGCACGGCCGCGATACCACCCCACAGCAGCCGCAAGGGCTGGAAGCTTTTCTGCCAGGCCGGCGCCACGAAGGAGCGGCCCAGTTCGACCGCCGGGCCGGTCTGTCCGATCAGGCGCGCGTCGTAGCGGAACAGCGTGCGCGTGTAGAGGCCATCGACACCGAAGCGCGCGACGATCGCATCGGTGAATCCGAAGCGGTAGGCACCGACGATTTCGCACTTGCGCGGGTGCCAGAGAAACAGGTGCTCGTAGTGCGGATCGAAGCGGTCGAGATCACGCGCCAGCCCGCTGCCCTCCTGCAGCAAGCGGAAGCTTTCCTCGCGCAGGCGGCCAATCTCGTCGAGCAGGCGCGGCATCTGCGCCGCCGGCGCCAGATACAGCTCGAACTCGCCGGCTTCGAGCAGGCGATACCGCGACAGGCCGGCGACTTCGTCGGCCAGCAGCTGCGCATGGCAACGCGGTGCCAGAGGCGCGAGCACGCGCGAATCCGCCGCCGCAGCGGACTCGCGGTCGGTACCGAGCGAATAGGTCAGCACGCGCAGGAAGTCGGTCTGCGCCGCTTCGGGAATGCGCGCGAGTTCGCGGGGATCGACATTCGCACCGATCCGCAGTCCCAGGGTCTGGCCACGCATGGCGAGCAGATCGCGCGCCAGCATGACGGTGCGCAGGCGCGAGTTGAGCGTACCCGCCGCCAGCGAACGCAGCCGCGGACGACCTTCGACGAACAGTGGCAGCACGCGCGCGGCGCCGCGGCGCGCCAGCAGTGCAACGGTGGACGACCACGGCGGATCGCTGACCTGACGTGCCTGCCAGTCGACGCGGCTGACTTCGCCGGCCGGAAACACGATCAGTACGCCGCCATCCTTCAGGTGACGCATCGCCGCGCGGATGCTCGCACTGTTGACGCCGCTCTTGAAGACATCGACCGGCACCACCAGCGGCGCGAGCTCCGGCAGACTGCACAGCAGCGTGTTGGCGAGCAGGCGCACGTCGGCGCGGCGCTGCAGCAGCAGGTCGGCAAGCGCCAGACCTTCGGCCGCACCATACGGATGATTGGCGATGACCAGCAGCGGACCGGTCGCCGGAATGTCGTCGAGGCTGCCGGCATTGAGGCGGTAATCGATCTGCAATGCGCCCAGCGCATAGTGAACGAACGCACGCGGATCGAGCGGCACGGGGCGCGCGCGATAGTGCTGCTCCAGGGTGCTCAGGCCGGTCGCGGCATCGAACAGCGATGCAGCCCACGCCAGGCCCCGCGCACGCGGCAGGCCGATCGTGATCGGCGGATTCGGCTTCCCGGCTGGGGGGATTCCAGGCGACGTATCCATACGTGGTTCTTCTTGATTTCGTGCCGGTCATGCACCGGCGCGGCACACATGATGCCCCAATATGTGGCCAGCGATATGCCCGCAAGACCCGCGAACATGACCGCGCGCTGACCCGTGGCATCGCTACACTGCCGGCGCAAGCTTCCGACGGAAAGACCGCACGACATGAATCCTGAGACCCAAGCCGCCGGGCGGGAACGATGCCGCCACCCGCCTCGCGCCCGGCTGATCGGCATGCTGCTGGCCGGCGGCCTGCCGCTGTTTGCCGGCTGTTTTTCGCCACCCTATCCGTCCGGCCAGCTCGGACAGCTGTTTCCGGACCCGCCGCAGCCGGAACTGAAGGTCGAACAGCTCGCCGGCCATACCCTGCGCTACGCGGAACTGGATCGCGCCGGCGCGCCGCGCATCGTTTTCCTGCATGGCTCGCCGGGCGAATGGCAGGCCTTCGCGGGCTATATGAAGCGGCCGGAGCTGCAGGTCTATGGCCCGCTGCTCGCACCGGACCGGCCGGGCTTCGGCGGCTCGGAGCCGCATGTGGTCGTCGCCAGCCTCGACGAGCAGGCGCGGCGGCTCGCGCCGCTGCTGCGCGGCGCGGGCGCGCCGGCGATCGTCGTCGGCCATTCGATGGGCGGGCCGATCGCGGCGAAGCTGGCGATGGACTATCCGCAACTGGTGCGTGGCCTGCTGCTGCTGGCGCCGTCGGTGGCGCCCGAATACGAAGGTCAGCGCTGGTACCAGTGGCTGGCGACCTGGCGCGTCGTGCAGTGGCTGCTGCCGCAGGCACTGGTCGACTCGAATCGCGAACTGACGCCCCTGCAGCAGCAGCTGCGCGAGATGGAACCGGGCTGGGCCAGGCTGCGGATGCCGGTGTACGTCGTGCAGGGCGAGGACGACGGTCTGGTCGATCCGCGCACCGCCGATTTCCTGGAGCGCGAACTGGTCAACACGCCGCACCGCATCTGGCGTTACCCGAAGGCCGGCCACATGCTGTTGTGGGAACACCCCGAGGTCGTCGTGCAGGCACTGCAGGCGCTGATCACCGCGACGCAGAACGTCGATGCGAACGATCGGCAATAAGCCGGCGGTCTTGCGGTGCTGCCGCAGGCGGCCCGGTCGGCGTAAGCTGATATTCAGCCGGCAGACATCGGATGCTGCCAGCATCTCGCGAATTCATTCAATGACATGCCAGACTTGAGCCCATGTTCGATCGCCTGCGCCGACTGATGGACAGCCCTCTGGGCGCAATCCTCGGTGGCGCCTTTTATGGAAGCTGGGCCACGTTCGCCAACTGGAGTGCCGGTGTCCACGCGGCGGCGCGCATCGGTTTCATCCACTTCCTCATGAGCACCGGCCTGACGCTGGCCGGCGTGGCGATCATGAACCGCCTCTACCACCTCGCACGACGCCCGCGCAACGGCGCCATCATCGCGTTCTGCGGCTCGATGGCATGCACCTACACGCTGCTGATCGGCGTGCACAGCCTGATCGGCACGCCGCACATCCTGCTGACACTAGCGCCGGGTTTCATTCCGACGGTTTCGTTCTGCGTGGTCTATCCGCTGTTGCTGTTGCGCCACGCACGTCAGAACCAAGGCACGCACCGCGATGACGCGATGGAGGTCGACCATGAAGTCGCGTCCGTCATTCGCTGATCTGATCGCGTTCAACGTCGCGGTCATCGCGCAGGGCCAGCGGCTCGCACGCCACTACTTCGAGCACGGCGACGCGTTCCGGACTCAGGTCGGCCCGCATCTGCGCCACATCATCGAACACTACGAGGCACTGCTGAACCGCCGCGCCGGCGAGCTGGTCGACTACGATCATCGGGCGCGCGATCGCAGCGTCGAGCAGTCGCCGATCGTCGCGGCACGCAGGCTGGACGGCATCGTCGACGGCCTGCAGGCGCTGCGCGGCCATCAGGCCGACGAAGCGGTGTCGGTCGGCTTCTCGATCGGAGTCGACGGCGCCGAGTTTCATCTCAGCCCTTCGTCGCTGGCGCGCGAACTGAATTTCGTCGCCAGCCACGCAATCCATCACTACGCCATCATCCGCCCGCTCGCGCTTGCGGCCGGCGTCGAACTGCCCACCGAATTCGGCAAGGCGCCGGAAACCGTCCGTCACGAAAAACTGCAGTGGGCGACGTGAGCCAGGCGATCGATCTGGCGGCGCAGCCGTATCGCGCGCCGCTGGCCGAGCGTCTGGCGATTCGCTGGGACCGTCTGCGCCGCTGGGAATTCTGGCCGGCCTGGCTGTTCTACATCCCCATCGTCGGCTACATCCTCTGGCTCGGCCTGCGCTTCCGTCAGCCGACCGCCTTTACCGCAAGCAATCCGGCCTTCGAATCCGGCGGCGTGGTCGGCGAGAGCAAGACCGTCGCACTAGCCGCGTTGATGGACCGGGCACCGGACCTGGTCGCGCATTTCGAACGGCTCGACGTCGAAACGCCACTCGCGACTCGGATCGATCGCGCGCTCGCCTTCGTCGCCGGCGGCTACCCGGTGGTGCTCAAGCCGGACATCGGTGCCCGCGGCCGTGGTGTCGCCGTGATCCGCGACGAAGCCGCGTTGATCGCCTATCTGCGCAGCGCGACCGGCGACGTGCTCGTGCAGCGCTACATCGGTGGCGACGAATTCGGCATCTTCATCTACCGCCAGCCGCGCGACGGCACGGCGGTGATCTATTCGATCACGCAGAAGTGCTTCCCGAGCGTCGCCGGCGACGGCGAGCACAGCCTCGTCGAGCTGATCGCGCGCGACACGCGGGCGCGGCTGATTGCGCCGCTGTTGTGGCGGCGTTTTGCGACGCGCCTGCACGAAATCCCGGCACGCGGCGAAACATTTCCGTTGGTCGAGATCGGCGCGCATTGCCGCGGTTCGCTGTTTCTCGACGCCTCGTCGCTCGCCACGCCGGAATTGACGGATGCCATCGCGCGCGTATTCGCCGCCATTCCTGGCTTTCACTTCGGCCGCCTCGATCTGCGCTGTCCGTCCGCTGCCGCGCTGAGCGCCGGCCACGAGCTGCGCATCCTCGAAGTCAACGGCGTCACGGCCGAAGCCGCGCATATCTATCATCCGGGCACGCCGCTGCTCGCCGGCTACCGTTCGATGTTCCGCCAGTGGCGGATCGCGTTCGAGATCGGGGCCGCCAACGCCGCGCAGGGCGCCGCGATCACCGGGCCGTTCGAGCTGCTGAGCCGCTTTCGTGCGGACCTCAGACGCGGCCGGGACTGGCACTGAACGAACGGGCATGAATCGCGGCCCGGCAGCGCTGGCGCGGCACGCGGCTTAGGATGGCCGCAGTCCCATCATCGGAGCCCGAAATGCTCAAGCAACTGTCACGCATCATCTGCCTCGGCCTCGCGCTGACCGGCGCCGCGCACGCCGCCGAACCGATCAACACCACGACCTTCGGCAACCTCGCCGTCGATGGCTACGACGTCGTGGCCTACCAGACCGATCACCGGGCCGTGAAGGGCAAGTCCGACTTCCGCACCGAGTGGCATGACGCGAAGTGGCAATTCGCCAGCGCCGAACACCTGCAGGCCTTCCGCGCCGATCCGCAGCGCTACGCGCCGCAGTACGGCGGCTACTGCGCCTACGCCGTCGCCGACAAGCGGCTCGTCGACATCGATCCCGAAGCGTTCACGATCGTCGACGGCAAGCTGTATCTGAACTACTCCAGGGACATCCAGAAGAAGTGGAGCGCCGATCGCGCAAACTACATCGAGAAAGCCGACCGCAACTGGCCGGCCCTGAGCCGATAGGGAGAGCCGCAATGAACTTCGTCCGACGTCATCTGCATGTCGTTCTGGCGCTGTACGTGGTGTTCGTGTTCGTGCAGTCGCTGTTCTTCAAGTTCAGCGACTCGCCGGAAACCATCTACATCTTCCAGACCAAGCTCGACCCCTGGGCGGCCAGCCTCGGCTTTCCCGGCCTGTTTGCACCCGGCGGCATCTTCAGCGCGCACGTCGTCGGCAGCTTCGAGCTGCTTGCCTCGCTGCTGCTGCTGGGCGGTACGTTCGTCGCCCGCCTGCGCCTCCTGCAGGCGCTCGGCGCCATGCTGGGTCTTGGCGTCATCAGCGGTGCGATCTTCTTCCATCTGTTCACACCGCTCGGCGTACAGGTCGTCAATGCCGACGGCAGCAAGGACGGCGGCGAGCTGTTCATGCTGGCCTGCGGTGTCTGGATCTGCAGCGCGATCCTGATCTGGCTGCGCCGCGATCTGCTGCCTGGGATGCTGCCTCGCGCTCAACGCAGCTGAAGCCGCATCGTTGCCAACAAGAAAGCCCGCTTCGAGCGGGCTTTCTTGTTGGTGCGGATGGTTGGGGGACGTGGATTCGAACCACGATAGGCAGAGTCAGAGTCTGCAGTCCTACCATTAGACGATCCCCCATCCGACAAGCGGAAATCGTGGGGCCGCGAGTATAAGCACTCGCCGCCCCATGGCCAAGCGTTTTAGCGCTTGGAGTACTGCGTGCCGCGGCGGGCCTTGTGCAGACCGACCTTCTTGCGCTCGACTTCGCGGGCGTCACGCGTGACCAGACCGGCAGCGCGCAGCGGGCGGCGCATTTCCTCGTCGTACTGGATCAGCGCGCGGGTGATGCCGTGACGGATCGCGCCGGCCTGACCGTTCGGGCCGCCACCGGCGACCGTGATCTTCAGGTCGAAACGACCGACCGAATCGGTCACTTCGAGCGGCTGGCGAACCAGCATGCGCGAGGTTTCGCGGCCGAAGTAGGCCTCGACGGTCTTGTCGTTGATGCTGATTTCGCCGGAACCCGGCTTGAGGAACACGCGCGCGGCCGCGGTCTTGCGGCGGCCCGTGCCGTACTTGTATTCGATGTTCTTGGCCATGATGGTCTCGACCCGATCAGATGTTGAGAGGCTGCGGCTGCTGCGCGGTGTGCGGATGCTCCGCGCCGGCATAGACCTTCAGCTTGCGGAACTGCGCGTAGCCCAGCGGGCCCTTCGGCAGCATGCCCTTCACGGCCTTCTCCAGCGCGCGTTCCGGGTGGCTCTGCAGCATCTTTTCCAGCGTGGTCGACTTGATGCCACCCGGATATTCGGAGTGGCTGTAGTAAACCTTGTCCTTGAGCTTGTTGCCGGTCGCTTTCACCTTCTCGGCATTGACGATGACGATGTAATCGCCGGTGTCGATGTGCGGGGTGTATTCCGGCTTGTGCTTGCCGCGCAGGCGGCGAGCAACTTCAGTGGCCAAACGGCCGAGCGTTTTGTCCGTCGCGTCAATCACGTACCAGTCGCGCTTGACGGTCTCGGACTTCGCGAAGATGGTCTTCATCGGTCCAATCCAATCGGTAGTTATAGTTCAGTTCTGCCGGCCCTGAGGCTTCCGTGAAGGCGTGACAGAACCTCGAAAAGCGCGCGATTGTAAGGGCGTGCCGGGCCGGGCGCAAGGCGCCGAAGCGGCGCCGGCCGGGATCACGTCCGGAAACGCGCCCGCAACAGCAATCGGCCCGGCCATCCCCGGCCGGGCGTTCGCAGCCGCGCGAAGCTTCGCTTCGCAAGCGCGACGGCTGATCTCGATAGAGTCGGGTCGCCGTCCCTGGCGGGACCTCACTTCCCGATTGACCCCCGGCCCGGCCATCCCTGGCCGGGCGTTCGCAGCCGCGCGAAGTGCCACTGGCACTTCGCAAGCGCGGCTGCTCACCCAAAGTTGATCTTGGCTTCGAGGTTGGTGCGGGAGTCGGCGTTCGTCAGTGCTTCGTCGAGCGAGATCACCTGGTCACGGTAGAGCTTGAGCAGAGCCTGATCGAAGGTCTGCATGCCCTTGTCCGACGACTGATCCATGGCTTCGCGCAGCTCGTCGATGCGCTTGTGCAGGATCAAATCCTGAATGAATGGCGTGTTGACCATGACCTCGATCGCCGCGCAGCGCTTGCCGTCGTTCTGGCGCACCAGCCGCTGCGACACGATCGCGCGCAAGGTCAGCGAAAGGTCCATGTAGAGCTGCTCGCGCAGGCTGTCTGGGTACAGATTGACGATGCGCTGCAGGGCCTGATATGCGTTGTTGGCGTGCAGCGTGGAGATCGCCAGATGGCCGGTGTTGGCGAGCTGGATGCAGGCATCCATGGTCTCGCGCGTGCGGACTTCGCCGACCAGAATGACGTCCGGCGCCTCGCGCAGCGAGCTCTTGAGCGCACGCTCGTAGCTGACGGTGTCCTGGCCGACCTCGCGCTGATTGACGATGCTGCGCTGGTTGGGATGAATGAACTCGATCGGATCCTCGATCGTCAGGATGTGCCCGGACTGGTTCTCGTTGCGGTGGTTGATCATCGCCGCCAGCGTCGTCGACTTGCCCGAACCGGTCGCGCCGACCATCAGGATCAGGCCGCGTTTCTGCAGGATCATCTCCTTGAGCCCCGACGGCATCCCGTACAGCTCGTCCAGTCGCGGCACCTGCGCGCGAACATAGCGCATGACCATGCCCAGCGCGCCACGCTGATAGAAGACATTGACGCGGAAGCGGCCGAGTCCACCGGCTTCCGTGGCGAGATCGATTTCGAGGTTTTGCTGCAGATGTTCCTGCTGATCATCGGTGAGGATGCTGTAGGCGAGCTCCTTGATGAACTCGCGCGTCAACGACGCCTTGCCGATCGGGTGCAGCTCGCCCTCGATCTTGATCTGCGCGGGCGCATTGGCGGTGAAGAACAGGTCGGAGCCGTTCTTTTCAACGCAGAGTTTCAGGTACGGCAGGATTTTCAGCATGCGTCGGTTCCGGCTTCGTTGCGCCCTCAGCGCCGCACGACCATGGCGGCATCGTCTTCTTTCATGCGCATGCTCTTGACGCCGGCATCCTCGAGCAGATCCTCGCGCGCGCGCCGCGACTCCAGCTTGATGCGCAGTCGGATTTCGTTCTGCGAATCGGCATTGCGCACCGCTTCGTCGTAACTGATCAGGCCGTCCTCGAACAGCTGGAACAGGTACTGGTCGAAGGTGATCATGCCCTGCTCGTTGGAACGGGCCATGACCTCCTTGATGCCGGCGACTTCGCCCTTGAAGATCATGTCGGCCACCAGCGGCGAATTGATCATGATTTCCATCGCCGCCGCGCGGCCGCCGGTTTCCTTGCGAACCAGACGCTGCGAGATGATCGCCTTGAGGTTGAGCGACAAGTCCATCAGCAGCTGCTCGCGCTTCTCTTCGGGAAAGAAGTTGATGACGCGATCAAGTGCCTGGTTCGCCGAATTGGCATGCAAGGTCGCCAGCACGAGGTGGCCGGTTTCGGCGAAATTGACCGCGTACTCCATGCCCTCGCGCGTACGGATTTCGCCGATCAGGATCACGTCCGGCGCCTGGCGCAAGGTGTTCTTCAGCGCGTTCTCCCAGGAGAATGTATCCGTGCCGACTTCGCGCTGGGTGATCATGCAGCCCAGATGCGGATGCACGTACTCGATCGGGTCCTCGATCGTGACGATGTGGCCGCGCGAGTTCTGGTTGCGATAGCCGACCATCGCCGCGAGTGAGGTCGACTTGCCGGAGCCGGTGGCACCGACCATCAGCACCAGACCGCGCTTTTCCATGACGATGTTCGACAACTGCTGCGGCAGGCCAAGCTGCTCGAAAGTCGGGATTTCGGTGGTGATCGTGCGCAGCACGCCGCCGACGCGGCCCTGCTGGACGAAGGCATTGACGCGAAAGCGGCCGATGCCGGGCGGCGAGATCGCGAAGTTGCACTCGTTGGTCGATTCGAAATCCTTGATCTGGCGATCATTCATCAGCGATCGCATGATCAGCGCCGAGGCTTCAGCCGGCAGCGGCTTTTCCATCACCGGCGTCATCTGGCCGTCGAGCTTGATCGCCGGCGGAAAGCCGGCCGAGATGAAGAGGTCCGACGCCCCTTTCTGCTTCATCATCGCCAGCAATTGCTGGACGAGCTTGATGGCTTGTTCGCGGTCCATGCTCTTCTCCCCGGATCAGGCGGCGTCAGTTGGCCGAGAACGTGCGCGGATCGGCCGACTTCATGCGGGCTTCCTCGATCGTCGTCATGCCCTTTCTGACCATGTCCTTCAGGCACTGGTCCAGGGTCTGCATGCCTTCCTTGCCGCCGGTCTGGATCGACGAGTACATCTGCGCGATCTTGTTCTCGCGAATCAGGTTCCGGATCGCCGGTGTGCCGATCATGATCTCGTGCGCGGCGACGCGGCCGCCGCCCTTCTTCTTGAGCAGGGTTTGCGAGATCACGGCGCGCAGCGACTCCGACAGCATCGCGCGCACCATGTCCTTTTCCGCCGCCGGGAACACGTCGACGACGCGGTCGATGGTCTTGGCTGCCGACGAGGTGTGCAGCGTACCGAACACCAGATGCCCGGTTTCCGCAGCCGTCAATGCCAGACGGATCGTCTCCAGATCGCGCATTTCGCCGACCAGGATGACGTCCGGATCCTCGCGCAGCGCCGAACGCAGGGCTTCGTTGAAGCCGAGCGTGTCGCGGTGCACTTCACGCTGGTTGATCAGGCACTTCTTGGACTGATGCACGAACTCGATCGGATCCTCGACAGTGAGAATGTGCCCGTATTCGTTTTCGTTGATGTGGTTGACCATCGCGGCGAGCGTCGTCGACTTGCCCGAGCCGGTCGGACCGGTCACCAGCACGATGCCGCGTGGAATCTCGGCGATCTCCTTGAAGATCGCCGGGCACTTGAGATCCTCCAGCGACAGGATCTTCGACGGAATCGTGCGAAACACGGCGCCGGCACCGCGCGCCGTGTTGAATGCATTGACGCGGAAGCGCGCCAGTCCCGGGATTTCGAACGAGAAGTCGGTTTCGAGAAACTCGTCCCAAGCCTTGCGCTGCTTGTCGTTCATGATGTCGTAGACCATGTCATGAACGCTCTTGTGCTCGAGCGCCGGCAGGTTGATGCGCTTGACGTCGCCGTCGACTCGGATCATCGGCTCGACGCCGGCCGACAGGTGAAGATCGGACGCGCCCTGCTTGACGCTGAACGTCAATAACTGCGCGATATCCATGGAAGGCGCCCCCGAGGCGAAACAGCGTATAGGTAGTGTCTAATGTCGGCCCGGCCGACGACCCTGATATGCCACGGACGTTATCGGCAATTCCGACCGCAAGCAACATGGCCGACATCCAGACCCGACTCGCAGACGTCCGCCAACGTATCCGCATCGCGGAAAAAGCGGCGGACCGGCCCGCGCAATGCGTGCGCCTGCTCGCCGTCAGCAAGACCTTCGACGCGCAGGCCATCCGCTTGGCGCACGCGGCCGGCCAGCACGAGTTCGGCGAAAACTATCTGCAGGAGGCCTTGACCAAGCGCGAGCAGCTCGCCGATCTGCCGCTGGTCTGGCATTTCATCGGCCCACTGCAATCGAACAAGACACGGGCCGTCGCCGAAGCGTTCGACTGGGTCCACGGCGTCGATCGCGAAAAGATCGCCGTGCGTCTCGCCGAACAGCGCCCGGCCGGGCTGCCGCCGCTGCAGATCTGCGTGCAGGTCAACATCTCGGGCGAGGCGAGCAAGTCCGGCTGTGCCCCGGCCGATACGGCCGCGCTTTGTGCGGCAGTCGCCCGGCTGCCGCGCCTGCGGCTGCGCGGCCTGATGGCGATTCCGGAGCCTGGCGCCGGCGATCCGCGCGCGCCGTTCCACGCCCTGCACGCGTTGTACGAATCGTTGCAGCGCCAGGGACATGCGCTCGACACCCTGTCGGCCGGCATGTCCGACGATCTCGAAGCGGCGATCGCCGAAGGCTCCACTCTGGTCCGCGTCGGCAGCGCGATCTTCGGGTCGCGCCCGCGCAAACCTGTCCAGGCGCCTTGACCGGCACTCGGACGCCGCAGTCCACGCCCGGCGACATCGCCGCAGCTTGCCGCCGACAAACGCCGCCTGCAGACTCTCGCCCCATGACGCCCCAAGACCTCGCCAAACGCCAAGCCGCCGAAGCCGCCCTCGCCTACATCGAACCGGGCGAAGTGCTCGGCGTCGGCACCGGTTCGACCGTCAATCTGTTCATCGATCTGCTCGCGGAAAGGCGTCTGGTGCAGGACATCAAGGGCGCCGTCTCGTCGTCGAACGCGAGCAGTGAACGCCTGAAGAAGATCGGCGTGCCGGTGCTTGATCTCAACGAGACCGGCGAGCTGTCGATTTACGTCGACGGCGCCGACGAGACCAATCCACGGCTGCAGCTGATCAAGGGCGGGGGCGCGGCGCTGACGCGCGAGAAGATCGTGGCTGCCGCGAGCCGCAAGTTCGTCTGCATCGCCGATCAGTCCAAGCGGGTCGACGTGCTCGGCAAGTTTCCGCTGCCGGTCGAAGTGATTCCGATGGCGCAATCCTACGTCGGCCGTCAGCTCGTCAAGCTCGGCGGCAAGCCGAAGCTGCGCGACGGCGTCATCACCGACAACGGCAACGTCATCATCGATGTGCACGGCCTGTCGATCACCAACCCGGTCGAGCTGGAAACGCAGATCAATCTGATCACCGGCGTGGTCTGCGTCGGTCTGTTTGCACGCCGGCCCGCCGACGTGCTGATTCTCGGCACCCCGAACGGTGCGCAAACGATCCTGCCGTGACCGAAAACGCTCACGAAAAAGGCCGCGCAATGCGCGGCCTTTTTCGTTTCACCCGGCTTCAGCCCGTCAGTGCACTTTGCGTGACTTGCCGGCGCGGTGCTCGGCCGACTTCTGTGGACGCCCGCCGCCGTAGTGGCCGGTACCGCCCCGCGTCTGCGGGCCGTAGACCTTCTGCGGCTGTTCGCGCTTGGGTTTGCCGGACGGCTTCTTGTCGCTCATCGATGTGCACTCCCTCCACGATGACCACCACGGCCGCGGCGCCCGCCGTTGCCGGCCGGCCGTGCCGCCGGCTGGCGATCGCCGTTGTGATTGCCATTGTGCGACACGTGGTTGCCGTTGACATCACCATGCTCGTCACGCGGCACGGCAGCACGCGGCGCCTGCTGATTCGGATGGCGCGGGCCATTGGGACGACCGCTTGCAGGGCGACCGTTGGCAGCGCCGCGATGCTGACCGCCACCGCCGCTGCCCTGACGACGTTGACCCTGATCCTGACGGCCGCCGTGGCCCTGGCGGCGGCCCTGATGCTGACGCGGCGGACGCTCGTCGTCCGGATCGGGCGCCGACGATCCGGTGCCGGCCTCGAAACCGTCGACCTGAAAGGTCGGCAGCGGCTTGCCGAGCAGCTTTTCGATACCGCGCAGATCGCCGCGCTCGTCGTTGCAGACCAGCGAAAACGCCTCGCCGACATTGCCGGCGCGGCCGGTACGGCCGATGCGATGCACGTAGTCTTCCGGCACGTTCGGCAACTCGAAGTTGACGACATGCGGCAGCTGGTCGATGTCGAGACCGCGTGCGGCAATGTCGGTGGCGACCAGCATGCGGATCTCGTTGGCCTTGAACTGTGCGAGCGCCTTGGTCCGTGCGCTCTGGCTCTTGTTGCCGTGCAGCGCGGCGGCGCCGATGCCGGCCTTTTCGAGCTTCTCGACCAGGCGGTTGGCGCCGTGCTTGGTGCGCGTGAACACCAGCGTCTGCTTCCAGTCGTAGCCCTTGGCAAGATGGATCAGCAGATCGGTCTTGCGGCTCTTGTCGACGAACAGCGCGCGCTGGTCGACGGTCGCGACCGCCGAGTTGCGCGGCGCGATGTCGATCGTCACCGGCTGGTGGAGCAGGCCTTCGGCCAGCTTGCGGATGTCCGGCGAGAAGGTCGCCGAGAACAGCAGGTTCTGGCGCTGCTTCGGCAGCAACGCGATGACGCGGCGGATGTCGTGAATGAAGCCCATGTCGAGCATGCGGTCGGCTTCGTCGAGGATCAGGGTCTCGACCTGCGACAGGTCGACCGTGCGCTGACCGACATGGTCGAGCAGGCGGCCCGGTGTCGCCACCACGATCTCGGCGCCCTGCGACAGCTGCTGGATCTGCGGCGTGATGCCGACGCCGCCGAAGATCAGCACCGTGCGCATGTGCGGCAGGTGCCTGCCGTAGGTGCGCACGCTTTCCTGAACCTGCGCGGCGAGCTCGCGGGTCGGCACCAGCACCAGTGCACGGACCTGCTTGCGCGCCGGCTTGCTGCCAGTGGTGTGCAGGCGCTGCAGCAATGGCAACGTGAAAGCCGCCGTCTTGCCGGTGCCGGTTTGCGCCGCCGCGAGCAGATCGTGGCCCTTGAGGATTTCCGGGATCGCCCTGGCCTGGATCGGCGTCGGCTCGGTGTAGCCCTCGCCTGCCACGGCACGCGTAAGCTCGGTCGCGAGGCCGAGGCCCGCGAAGATTGAAACGTCAGACATGAAAACTCCTGAACGCCTGCAGCGCGGATTGCTCCGCCGGACCGGTTCAGGTCGTGCGTTGATGAGGAGACGCCGCAGCAACTGCGGTCGGGCTTCGAGTGAATACGGACTTGAGCTGGATCAGCCAGAGCCGTGTGCGCCAACCGGTGGACGCCTCGCAAGCGGCGCGCAGTATAGCGATGTGCCGGACTTTCACCTAATCTGTAGCCGCTTCGCTCGCAAATCGCGTGCCGCCCTGGTCACTCTCTATCCAACAAAGGACAGGTCCCCATGAAAAGACTGCTCGCTCTCGCCGCCCTCGCCAGCCTCGCTGCCGCCCCGGTTCACGCCGACACCTGGAAGGACCTCAAGAACAGCGCCAAGCAGCAGGCGTCGGACAAGGCGGCCGAACAGATGGGTATCGCCACGCCGGCGCCGGCCAATGCCAAGGTCTACATCATCGAGCCAAAGGACGGCGCAACCGTGTCGTCGCCGGTCAAGGTCGTGTTCGGTCTGTCCGGCGCCGGCGTTTCGCCGGCCGGCTACAACAAGGAAGGCACCGGTCACCATCATCTGCTGATCGACAATCCGACCATCGACTACACCCAGGCGCTGCCGGCGACCGACCAGATCAAGCATTTCGGCGGCGGCCAGACCGAAACGATGCTGGACCTCAAGCCGGGCAAGCACACGCTGCAACTGCTGTTTGCCGACTGGAAGCACCAGCCGTTCAATCCGTCCGTGCAGTCGGATGTGATCACCATTACGGTCAAGTAGGTGGCTGACGCGCGGCGCCCGACGGCGGACGCCGGCGTCGTGGTCCAGATGCCGGCGATGGCACCAGGATGGTGCGCCGCCGGAGCACGGAGTTGCGTGACGTTGCAAGGTTGCCCGTCACTTTTGCGGTACGCACATAGAACTTTCGTTTGAGCATGAAATCTTCGCTGGGCCTGCGTTTCGGGCAATCGCTGACGATGACGCCGGCGCTGCAGCAGGCCATCCGCCTGCTGCAGCTGTCGAGCCTCGATCTGCAACAGGAGATCGAACAGGCGCTGGAATCGAACATCCTGCTGGAGCGCGAGGATGGCGTCGATCCGATGGAAGCCGAGGTCAGCGCCGGCGCCGAATCGGCCGAGGCCACCGAAGCGGTCAACGCCGCACAGCAGACCTCGGGCGATCCGCAAAGCCTGGAACTGCGAGAAGACGGCGAGATCCCGAGCGAGATGCCGGTCGACGCCGACTGGGGCGATGTCTACGACGAGCCGCCGTCGAGCAGCAGCAAAAGCAGTACCGACAGCGACGAACTGCGCGATTTTCTCGACGCCAATCTGCATGGCAGCAAGAGCCTGCACGATCATCTGGTCGAGCAGGCACAGATGGCACCGTTTTCACGGCTCGAAGCGGAAATCGCCGAACATCTGATCGATTCGATCAACGACGACGGCTATCTCGCCGACTGGCCGGAGTTGTCGCTGCGCCTGATGCAGGAATTCGGGCTGACCGCCGATGCCCTCGAAGCGATCGTCCTCAAGGTCCAGGACTTCGATCCGACCGGGGTTGCCGCACGCGATCTCGGAGAATGCCTGCGCCTGCAGCTGGAACCGATGTCGTCGCGCACTCCCGGCATCAATACGGCACTCAAGCTGATCGGCGAGCAGCTGCCGCTGCTGGGCCGTCGCGACGCGCCAACGCTGGCGCGCGCCTGCGGCGTACCGCTGGCTGAGGTCGAAATCGCGCTGGCGTTGATCCGCAGCCTGCAACCGCATCCCGGACGTCCGTTCCAGGCCCACGAGTCGGACTACATCACGCCGGATGTCTTTGTTTCCAGAAAGAATGGTCGCTGGGTCGTGAGTCTGAACCCGGAGCACACACCGCGCCTGCGGCTGAACGGCCAGTATCAGGGCATGATTCGCCGCGCCGACAGCTCGCGCGACCAGGTTGTGCTCAAGCAGCACCTGCAGGAAGCCCGCTACTTTCTGAACAGTCTGGAAGCCCGCAATGAAACTCTGCTGCGGGTCGCGCAGTCCATAGTTGAAGAACAGCGAGCTTTCCTTGATTATGGACCCGAAGCGATGCGCCCGATGGTATTGCGCGACATCGCCGAACAGCTGGGCATACATGAATCGACCGTATCGCGCGCCACAGCAAACAAATACATGCTCACCCCCCGTGGGCTGTACGAGCTCAAGTTTTTCTTCTCCAGCCATGTCCAGACCACCGGTGGTGGCGTCTGCTCGGCGACGGCAATCCAGGCCATGATCAAGCGCATGATCTCGGGCGAGGATGCGTCCCGTCCGCTGTCCGACGCGACGCTGTCGGATCTGCTGCTCAAGGAAGGCATACAGGTTGCAAGGAGAACGGTAGCCAAATACCGCGAAGGCCTGGGCATCCCGCCCTCGCACGAGCGAAAACCGCCGACCTGAGAAGGTCGGCACCCGCAGTAGTCCATGAAGCCGTAGAGGCAGATAGGAGCGAATCGATGAACCTGAATATCTCTGGTCACCATGTCGATGTCACCGTCCCGATGCGTGAGTACGTCCTCACCAAGCTCAAGCGACTCGAGCGACATTTCGACCATCTGATTTCAGCTGAAGTCATTCTCTCCGTGGAAAAGATCAACCAGCGCGCCGAAGCAACGATTCATGCGAGTGGCGCCGACCTGCACGCCGAAGCCACGCAGGACGACATGTACGCCGCCATCGACCTGATGACCGACAAGCTCGATCAGCAGACGCGCCGCCACAAGGAAAAGCTGCGGGATCACCATCCCCGCGAAGCCCACAAGCGCATGGCGCTTTGAGTAGAATCGCGGTTCAAGGCCCGGCCCATTGCAGGCCGGGCCTTTTTTATTGGCCCCGCACCAGCGTACCGGCCCGATGACGAGAGGAATCCCCAACAATGAAAATCGCCGAGATCCTGTCAGCCGACCGCGTCAGTCAGGGCCATGCCTTCACCAGCAAGAAGAAGGCACTTGAAGAACTGTCGCAGCTGCTGGCGCGCGGCGTTCCCGGCGTCGACGCGGGCGACATCCTCGGCAGTCTGGCGGCGCGCGAGAAGCTCGGCAGTACCGGCCTCGGGCACGGCGTGGCGATTCCGCACGGGCGTCTGGCCGGCGTCAACGACAGCGTCAGCGCGTTCATGCGCCTCAAGCACCCGCTCGACTACGACGCCCACGACGGCCATCCGGTGGACTTGATCTTCGGTCTGCTGGTGCCGCAAGGCGCCACCGAAGCCCATCTCAAGCATCTCGCCGCGATCGCCGAGATGTTTTCCGACGACAGCTTCTGCAAGGCGGCACGCGCCGCGGCCGACGACGCCGCGCTGTTCCAGCTGATCGCCGACTACCAGCCGGCCTGAAGTCCGTCCCGGCGATTACCGATGCCGGGCACTGCACCTTCCGTCACGCTGCATGGCGTGTTCATGCGCGTGCATGGCAGCGGCGTGCTGCTGACCGGCGCCAGCGGCGTCGGCAAAAGCGAGCTGGCACTGGAACTGCTCGCGCGCGGTCATCAGCTGGTCGCCGATGACGCCGTCGATTTCTCGCGCCGTCGCCGTTTCATCGTCGGCCGCGCGCCACGCCTGCTGCGCGGTTTTCTCGAAGCCCGCAGCCTCGGCATCCTCAACATCGCAAAGCTGTACGGCGCACACAGCGTCGCCGGCCACTGCAAGCTCGATCTGGTGCTGCGGCTGGAGGCGCCGCGCGTGATCTGGGACAGTGGCCTGGAACGCCTGGGCGGTCGCCGCAGCAGCACGAGCATTCTCGACATCGAGCTGCCGGAAATCACGATCCCGATCCGCCTCGGGCATAATCTGGCCGTGCTGGTCGAAGCTGCCTGCCGCGATCTGCAGCTTCGCAATCGCGGCTACCGGGCCGACGACGATCTGATCGAGCGGCAGGCGCGCGAAATCCGCAAGCAGGAACTGCGCGAAGAAAGAAAGAACGACACGCCGTGAACCTCGCCCACCACACTGCAGCCGCAAATCGCCGATGAAGCTCGTCTTCGTCAGTGGCCTGTCGGGTGCCGGCAAGACCGTCGCGCTCAAGCAATACGAGGACATCGGCTACTACTGCATCGACAATCTGCCGCTGCAACTGGTCGGCCCGTTCATCCGTCGCGCGCTGCGCCGCAGCGACGGTCGCTACGAGAAGCTGGCAATCGGCATCGATGCCCGTGAAACCGCGCCCGAAATCGCACGCTTCCCGAAGTATCTGGAATCGCTGCGCGCGCAGAACGTGCAGGTTCACGTGCTGTTCCTGCGCGCCGACGATTCGGTGCTGCTGCAACGCTACTCCGAAACGCGTCGCCGCCATCCACTGGCACAGGGCGAGATCTCGCTGAGCGATGCGGTACGCCTCGAACGGCAGTTGCTGGCGCCGATCGCCAACGCCGCCGACGCCACCATCGACACCTCGAACAAGAACCTGCATGCCCTGCGCGAGGAAATTCAGGGCCTGGTACCCGGCGGCGGCGGCAAGCTGTCGCTGATGTTCATGTCGTTCGGCTTCAAGAACGGCATCCCCGAGGATGCCGACTTCGTGTTCGACATTCGCGCGATCCCGAATCCGCATTGGCAGGCGGAACTGCGCACGCTGACCGGCCGCGACACTGCGGTGGTCGCGTGGATCGAACAGCAGCCGATCGCCAGGCGCCTGTTCGCCGATATCCAGGCCTTTCTCGCCCGCTGGCTGCCCGAATACCAGAAACAGGATCGCGCCTATCTGACCGTCGCGATCGGCTGCACCGGCGGCCAGCACCGCAGCGTCTACTTCGTCGAAAAGCTCGGCGAGGCCTTCCGCGGCCGCTTCGAACACCTGGCGATCCGCCATCGCGAACTGTGGCTGCCGCCGGCGACGCCGGCACATGGCACATGAGCCGGCGATGACGATACCGACCCGGCACCGTCGGCACGAGGCGTGCTCACCATGACCGTAGGCCTGCTGCTGGTCATGCACGGCAAGCTCGGGCATCACCTGCTCGACACGTTGCACGAGATGATCGGCGAACTGCCGATGGCAGCCGACGTGCTCGAAGTACGCCGCGTGCAGGCACACGAAGTGCTGATCAAGCAGGGCCGCAAGATGATCGAGCGGCTCGACAGCGGCGCCGGCGTGTTGATCCTCACCGACGCGTTCGGCTCGACGCCGAGCAACATCGCCAACAAGCTCGCCGACGACGGCAGCACGATGGTCGTTGCCGGCGTCAACCTGCCGATGCTGATCCGCATCTTCAACTACCCGAAGCTCACCCTGCCGGAGATGGCGAACACCGCCGTCGAAGGGGGTGCGCGCGGCATCCTTGTCTGCCCCCGCCCCTGAAGGAACTCTCGTGGAACGTACCGTCACGATCGTCAACCGCCTCGGTCTGCACGCCCGCGCCGCCGCGCGCCTGGTGACGCTGGCCTCGAAGTTCGAATGCGACGTGCGCGTACGGAAAGACGCGCGCGAGGTCAGCGGCAAGTCGATCATGGGCGTGATGATGCTGGCCGCGGCCAAGGGCTCCTCGATCACGCTGATCGCCGAGGGGCCGGACGAGGCGCAGGCGCTGGACGAACTCGAGGCGCTGATCGCGGCGCGCTTCGACGAAGAGAGCTGAGGCGCCAGAACGCAGCATGAGCCTCTGGCTTTCCGGCATCGGCGTCTCGCGCGGCATCGTGATCGCCCGCGTGCAGAAGCTGCACGCGGGCGATCTCGACATTCCGGAACGCACGCTCGATGCCGGTGACGTCGACGGCGAAATCGTGCGCTTCGTCGGTGCCCAGCGCCGCGCGCGCGAGCAGTTGCACGAGGTTCGCGACAAGATTCCGCCGGGCACGCCGAACGACATCGCCGCGTTCATCGACACCCACATCCTGATGCTGGACGACCGCTCGATCAGCGACACGACGATCGGCCATATCCGCAGCCAGCACCTCAACGCCGAAGCCGCACTGCGCAAGACCCGCGACGCGTTGATCGCCGTGTTCGAGCAGATGGACGACGCCTACCTGCGCACGCGGCGCGACGACGTCGACCATGTCTGCGCGCGCATCCTGCGCGTGCTGCTGCGCTCCGAGCGGCAGCTGCCGCAGAAGGCCGACGCCGAACCGTTCGTGATGGTCGCCGACGACATCACGCCGGCCGACATCATCCTGCTCTCGCAGCAGCATGTCGCCGCGTTCGTCACGGAGTACGGCGGTCCGCTCTCGCACACGGCGATTCTCGCGCGCAGTCTCGGCATTCCGGCGATCGTCGGCCTACGCGACGCGCGGCGCCTGCTGCGCGAGGGCGAGCTGGTCATCATCGACGGCGAAGCCGGCCATGTACTGGCGACGCCGGACGACGTCGCGCTCGCGTTCTATCGCGACAAGCAGCAGCAGCAACGGCAGTACCGCGCCAGCCTGGTCAAACTCAAGGGGCGCGCGGCCATTTCGCGCGACGGCGTGCATCTGAGGCTGCTCGCCAACATCGAGCTGCCGGAGGACGCGAAGGTCGCCGAGGAGAACGGCGCGGAGGGCGTGGGCCTGTACCGCACGGAATTCCTGTACATGAATCGCAAGGATTTGCCGAGCGAGGACGAACAGTACGAAGCGTATTCGCGCATCGTCAGCGCGGTGTCCGGCCCGATCACGATCCGCACACTCGATCTCGGCGCCGACAAGCAGGTCGATTCCGGCCGCACGCTGGGTCCGACGCCGAACAATCCGGCGCTCGGCCTGCGCGCGATCCGCCTGTGCCTGAAGGAGCCGGAGCTGTTCCGCGTGCAGGTGCGCGCGCTGCTGCGCGCCTCCTCCCTAGGCCGCATCCAGATCATGCTGCCGATGATTTCCAACCTGCAGGAATTCCGCCAGGCCTGCGCGGCGATCGATGCGGTGCGTCACGAACTGATCGGCGAAGGTCACAGGCTCGCCGCGCAAGTGCCGGTCGGCGCCATGATCGAGGTGCCGGCAGCGGCGCTCGCCTCGCCGATGCTCGCCCGCCATGCGCGATTCTTCTCGATCGGCACCAACGACCTGATCCAGTACACCCTGGCGATCGATCGCGTCGACGACGAGGTCAACTATCTCTACGACCCGCTGCACCCCGCCGTGCTGCAGCTGATCGGCCGGACGATCGACGCCGGCGTCGATGCCGGCATTCCGGTCGCGATGTGCGGTGAAATGGCCGGCGATCCGAGGTACACTCGGCTGCTGCTCGGTCTCGGCCTGACCGAGTTCTCGATGCATCCCGCCAGTGTGCTGGAGGTCAAGCGCATCATCATGGATTCGGATGTCGGTCGGCTGCGCCGCGCCGTGCGCGAGTTGCTCGGCTGCACCGAGCTGCAGGACATGCGCGATCGCATCTCGGCGCTGGACGCGTAAGTCGAGATGCGGCGCGGGGCGATCTCGCGCAGGCGGTGCTCGCCGTACTGAAGCACGGCTGCGCGCCACCGATGCGACCTCGGCCCTGCTCGCGACGATTTCTTCACGCATCCTCGGACCTGCCGGTTTTACAAACCCAAAAAGTTCAGCAGGCGCTCACGCGCTTGGGCTAAGCTCGCCGCCGGAATCCTGGAGGATGAATGTCCGAGCGCGAGCAATCGTCAGGCGCGGTGGCCCTGCTGCGTGAGCGGCTGGCCAGCGGCCGGCTGCTGCCGGTGCGTCGCGCACTGCACGCGCTGAACCCTGCCGAGATTGCCAATCTGCTGGAATCGCTGCCGCCGCGGCAGCGCAAGGTCGTCTGGGAGATGGTGAGCCCGGAGGACGACGGCGAGGTGCTGCTGCATCTGGGCGACGATGTCCGTACCGCGCTGATGCGTCAGATGGACGTGCACGAGCTGGTCGCCGCCGCCGAAGAGCTGGACATCGACGATCTCGCCGACTTCGTCGAGCACTTGCCGGAGACGGTCACCCAGCAGGTCCTCAAGGCACTCGATGCCGACGACCGGGCGCGCCTGGAAGCGGTGCTGGCCTACGAGCCGGACACTGCCGGCGGTCTGATGAACACCGACACCGTGACGGTCCGGCCGGACGTCACACTCGATGTCGTGCAACGCTATCTGCGCCTGCGCGGCGAGTTGCCGGCGCATACCGACGCCCTGTTCGTCGTCGACCGCTACAGCCACTATCTCGGCGCGCTGCCGCTGGACCGCATCCTGACGCGCGGTGCCGACGAACTGGTGTCCGGCGTCATGGCGCGCGAACGCGACGTGCTGAAGGCCTCGCTGTCGGAAGAGCGCGTCGCCAAGCAGTTCGAGGACGCCGACCTCGTGTCGGCGGCGGTGGTCGACGACAGGAATGTCCTGGTCGGCCGCATCACGATCGACGACGTCGTCGACGTCATTCGCCGCGATGCCGAGCACAAGCTGATGTCGCTGGCCGGCCTCGACGAGGACGAAGACATCTTCGCGCCGGTCCGCGGCGCCGCACGCCGTCGCGCGGTCTGGCTCGGCATCAATCTGCTGACCGCGTTCTTCGCGTCATCGGTCGTCGATCTGTTCCAGGGCTCGATCAGCAAGGTCGTGGCTCTGGCGGTGCTGATGCCGGTCGTCGCCAGCATGGGCGGCATCGGCGGCAGCCAGACCCTGACCCTGATGATCCGCAGCCTCGCACTCGGCCAGATCGGCTCGCACAACTGGCGCTTCCTGCTGCGCAAGGAACTGGCCGTTGCGTTGATCAACGGCGTGCTTTGGGCGCTGGTCGTCGGCGCAGTGTCCTGGTGGTGGTTCGCCAGCCCGATGCTGGCGCTGGTTGTCGGACTGGCGATCGTCATCAACCAGACCATCGCCGCGCTGGCCGGCATTTTCGTGCCGCTGACCCTGCACAAGTTCGGCGTCGACCCGGCTCTCGCCGGCAGTGTGATCCTGACCACCTTCACCGATGTCTGCGGCTTCTTCAGCCTCCTGGCACTGGGGACCCTGATCCTGCTCTGAACGCGGCAAACGGCGTCATCAAAGGGTCACGGTCGGCGCCCGGCTTTCCGGCTACTCTGTGCAGCAGATTCCGCCACCGAACGACCGCATGGCCCGCAAACCGTTTTCGCGCCGCGCCTTCCTGACCGGGTCCGCCGCCGCCGCGGCCTCGCTCGCACTCAATGGCCTGTCCGGCTGCGGCAGCAGCAGCGGCACGGTGTCCGCCGGCGCCATCGGCCGCGGTCCGAACTCGCTGCCCGATCCTTCGCGCGCGGCCGGGATCGCCGATGCCGCGCTGCCGTTCGATCACGTCGTCGTGGTGATGATGGAAAACCACTCGTTCGACAATTACTTCGGCATGCTGCCGCTGCGCGGTCAGGCGGCAGCCGACGGCTTCTCGTTCGACACCGCGGGCACACCGCAAGACCGCAACCCGCTGCAGGGCGGCTATCAGCACGCCTTTCACCTCCAGGGCACCTGCCAGCCGGGCAGCGTCACGCAGAACTGGAACAGCTCGCACAAGCAGATCGATGGCGGAAAGATGGACGGTTTCGCCGCCACCGCCACCTCGGCGATGGGCTACTGGGACGAAGGCGACCTGCCGTTCTACTACTCGCTGGCCAGGACCTTCTGCGTCGGCAACCGCAGCTTCGCGTCGGCACCCTGCCAGACCTATCCGAACCGGCGTTTCCTGTACGCGGCAACGGCGCAGGGCATGATCTCGACCGACTCGTCGACCTTCACCATGCCGCCGCCGGCCAACGGCACGCTGATGGACATGCTGACGAAATACGGCGTCAGCTGGCGCAGCTACTTCAGCGATCTGCCGGCGCTGGCGATCGTGCCGCAGAACCTCGAGAACCATCCGGCCAACTTCGCGACGATCGCGCAGTTCTATCTCGACTGCCTGACCGGGCAGCTGCCGGCGGTCTCGTTCGTCGATCCGGAATTCAACATCGTCAGCACCGTCGGCTCGCCGCTGTTCGACTTCGTCAATACGGTCGCCGACGCAATTCCCGGCCTGTCGGACGCGGTCCGCACCCAGCTCGGCAGCCTGGAAACGCAGATCAATGCACAAGGCGCATCCGAGGAAAACCCGGACGACGTGGCGATCGGCGAAGCCTTCGTGTCGCGCGTCGTCAAGGCCATCATGGCTTCTCCGGCCTGGCCGCGCACCTTGCTGGTATGGACCTACGACGAGCATGGGGGTTACTACGACCATGTGCCGCCGGCCTCCGTGCCCAAACCCGACGATATCCCGCCGATGCTGGGCAGCGACGACATCCCGGGCGCCTACGACATCACCGGCCTGCGCGTGCCGACGGTCGTCGTGTCACCGTACAGCCGCGCCAATGCCGTCACCGATGTCGTGCACGATCACACCTCGATCATCGCCACCATTGCCGCCAAGTGGAACCTGCCGGCCCTGACCTGGCGCGATGCGCAGGCCAACACCCTGCTCGATTTTCTGGACTTGAACGCGCCGCCGGCGTTCCTGACGCCGCCGACGCTGGCCGCACCGGCCGCCCTGGCCCTGCCGTCCGGCAGCTGTTCAGGCACGGCACCCGAGCCGGTCATCACACCTGATTGAGTCGCGCGCGCGGAATCTGCGGTCTCAGACCCAGATTTCGTTGACCGGATCGGCGACCCGCCACAGATACCAGCTGGCGACCGTGCGGTAGGGCGCCCACTTCCGGGTGATCTTCAGCGTGCGCGCGTCCGACAGCGGCTTGCCCTTGTTGTAGAGCATGTTGACGCCGCGGCGCAGGCCGACGTCGTCCATCGCGAACAGGTCGAGCCGCAGCAGGGCGAACATCAGGAACATTTCCGCGGTCCAGCGGCCGATGCCGGGCAAGGCGTCAAGCACTTCGATCGCCGTCTCGTCGTCGAGCTTCTTCAGCGCGACGAAATCGAGCGTGCCGCCGGCAGCGGCATCGCCGAGGTGCTTGAGCCATTTCGCCTTGGCGTTCGACAGGCCACAGCTGCGCAACTGCTCATGCGTCGCCTGTGCGAGCTGTGCCGGCTCGAGCCGCTTGAGCGCGCCGAGCGCTGCCATCACGCGCGTCTGGATGGTGTCGGCGGCGCGACTCGAGAGCTGCTGGCTGATGATCGACGAGCACAGGGTATGGAATGGATCGCGCCGCGTACCGGCGAGACCGCAGGGTCCGTGCTCGGCGATCACGCCGGCCATGACCGGGTCGACGGCGGCAAGATGCCGTTCGGCATCGCGGACCTGTTCCTGTATGCGCGGCATGGCGGGCGGGCCTGTCCTGGATGTCGGGGCCGGCAGCGCGCCGGGCCTGCGCGGGATGCGCGTGGTACGGCGTTACAATGCCATAAATCCAGCCGGACCCGAGACGCCGTGCTCTTCACCTTCTTCTTCACTGTCCGCGCCGCCGGCGTGAAAGCCAGCCTCAGCGAATTCCTGATGCTGCTCGAAGCGCTGTCGAAGCACGTCGCAATCTTCTCGCTCGACGACTTCTACCATCTGTCACGCGCGGCGATGGTCAAGGACGAGTCGCAATACGACCGCTTCGATCGCGCCTTTGCCGCCTACTTCAAGGGTGTCGAGGCGATCACCGGCGAGCTGTTCGGCTCGATCCCCGAAGACTGGCTGCGCCTGCAGGCACAGAAGCACCTGAGCCCAGAGGAAATGGAAAAAATCCAGGCACTCGGCGGCCTCGACAAGCTGATGGAAACGCTCAAGCAAAGGCTGGAAGAACAGAAGGAACGCCACGAAGGCGGCAGTAAATGGGTCGGCACCGGCGGCACCAGTCCGTTCGGCCACGGCGGCTACAACCCGGAAGGCGTGCGCATCGGCGGACCGGGCGGCCAGAAGAAGGCGGTGAAAGTCTGGGAGAAACGCGAGTTCCGCAATCTCGACGACACCATCGAACTCGGCACCCGCAACATCAAGATCGCCCTGCGCCGCCTGCGCCGCTTCGCACGCGAAGGCGCGCCCGACGTGCTCGACATCGACGACACCATCAGCTCGACCGCGCGCAACGCCGGATATCTCGATCTGAAGATGGTGCCGGAACGTCGCAATGCGGTGAAAGTCCTGCTGTTCCTCGATGTCGGCGGCTCGATGGACCCCTACGTGAAGGTCTGCGAGGAGCTGTTCAGCGCCGCCAAGACCGAGTTCAAGCACCTCGAGTACTTCTACTTCCACAACTTCATCTACGAAACCGTGTGGAAAGACAATGCGCGTCGTCACGGCGAGCGCATCCCGGTGTTCGATGTGCTGCACAAGTACACGGCCGACTACAAGGTGTTGTTCGTCGGCGATGCGACGATGAGTCCCTACGAGATCGTCCACGCCGGCGGCAGCGTCGAGCACTGGAACGAGGAGGCCGGCGCGGTCTGGTTCAAACGCCTGCAGGCGCAGTTCCCGCATCTGGTCTGGCTCAATCCGGAAGCCGAGGACCGCTGGGACTACACGCCGTCGATCCAGGTCACCAATGAGTTGCTGGGTGTCGGACGCATGTTTCCGATGACGCTGTCCGGTCTCGAACAGGCGATGAAGCGGCTGACGCATTGAACCCGCCATCGCGACGCCGGGCGCCCCGATGCGGCGCGATTGCCGCAGAGGCTAGAATCGGACTCCTACAACAAAGGGGGAGCGCGACATGAATGCAATGACGGCCTTGATCGGTTTCACCGCCTGGACGCTGGCGCTGGTGATGTTCATCGTGTTGTGGCGCGGCATCGAAATCCTGCGCGGCAAGCCCGCCAACAGCTGGGGACGCGACACGGCGATCCCGGTACCGGGCCTGGTCCGGCGCGCCGAGCATGCACACCTCAATGCGCTCGAGAACCTGCCGATTTTCGCGGTGATCGTGCTGGCGGCCGCGGCCCTCGGCAAGACCGCGGCCGTGGAGGCGACCGCCTGCTGGGTGCTGTACACCCGCATCGCGCAAAGCCTGATCCACCTGATCGGTGTCAGTCCGCTGCTGGTGCTCGGCCGCGCGACTTTCTACTTCGTGCAGCTCGGCCTGTTCATCTACATGCTCTGGAGCCTGCTCGCTTGAAGCCCTGGACGCGTCGTTTCCTGCAGCGCTGGCTGATCACCGGATTCTTCGCGCTTGCGCTGATCATCCTGCTCGGCAATCGCTGGGTCATCAACAGCACCGACGCGTACATCTACAAGGATTGGGCGCTGATGCCGGACAACGACGTCGGCGTCGTGCTCGGCACCAGCAAGTATCTGGAAAACGGCAAACCCAGTCCGGAATTCCGCGGCCGCATCGAAGCGGCCGCGGAGCTGTACCAGAACGGCAAGATCAAGCACATCATCGTCAGTGGCGCGAACCCGGATGAAACCTACAACGAGCCGCGGGCGATGCGTCGCGAACTCGTCAAACTCAACGTGCCGGACAGTGCGATCACCATGGATTTCGCGGGCTTTCGCACGCTCGACTCTATCGTCCGCGCGCAGGCGGTGTTCGGTCTCCGGCAGTTCACCGTCATCACGCAGCGCTATCACAGCTACCGCGCCGTGTTCCTCGGCCGCAAGCTCGGCCTCAAGGTCGTCGTCTACATCGCCAGGGCCACGGCCGACGGCGGCTACGGATCACGCAATCCGCCGCGCGAAATCCTCGCGCGCGTCAAGGCGATCCTCGATATCTTCCTGCTCAATACCGAACCGAAGTTTCTCGGCGAGCCGGAAAAGATCCAGCTGACACCGGACGCAACCGACACCTGAAACCATCGTGTCGCCGCGCCGCACTATCCCCGGCCGCTGCGATACTGGCTCGGGCTGACACCGGACCAGCGCGCGAACGCGCGCGTGAAGCTGCGACGATCGGAAAATCCGAGGCGTTCGCTGATCGTTTCCAGATCCAGCTGGCGATTGTCGAGGTCGCGCAGTGCCAGACGATAACGGACGCGCGCCTGCAGCTCGGCATAGGCCTCGCCTTCGTCGCGCAGGCGCCGCTGCAGGGTGCGCGCGTGCAGGCCGAGGCGCTTGGCCATTTGCGCGATGCCGAGCCCGAGCAGCAGCGGCTCCCGTTCGAACTGGCTTTCGACCGCGGCGATCAGGCCGCTCTTGCGTGACAGGCGGGCAAGGCGCTGCTCGACGCGCTGTACGGCCTGAAGATGCAGCGCCGGAAAGTCACCACCCAAAGGGGCGTCGAGCTGTGCACTCGGCAGCTCGACGGCGTTGACCGGCTGGCGGAACGCGGCCGGAATCCGGAAATAGCTTTCGTAGCGCGCCGCGTGCGGCGGCGCCGGATAGCGGAACAGCAGGCGGCTGAAGCGCTCGATGTCGCCGCTCAGCATGCGCCCGAACTTCACGATCGCCGCGAAGATCGATTCGATGAAGTAGATATCGACCTCACCACCGCTCGCCGAACCGGTGCCGTGCAGCGTCAGTCGCGCCTGCGCGCCATTCTCTTCGAGATGCACGTCGATCAGCGGGTTGATCAACGTTCGCACCCATTCGAATACGCGCGCGGCATCGCGCAAGGTCGGACTCGTCGCCAGGAAGGTGCCGATATCCGGCAGATAGTCGAACGCGAAGGTTTCGCCGAGCACGAACGGAAAATGCGGCCCCGGCGAGCGTTCGACGCAGGCCACCATCACCTGCTCGAGCAGCGGTCGCTGGATCGTCGCCTCTTCGAGGTGGATCAGGTCGGTTTCGATGCCGAGTTCATCGAAGATCGGCTGGATGTTGAAGCCGCACAGCGCCGCTGCCTTCACCCAGTTCGGCAAGGTGATGAACGGAATCGGATCTTCGTGCAAGGGCGTCCGCGGCATGCGGCCGAGTATGCCGGAGCGTCGGCATCTCGCGTATGGGCCGCGGCGTCAGCCGGCTGCGACAGAAACGAATCGGGCCCGCAGAGCGGGCCCGATGGCGTTACGGCAAGCCTTGCGAAAAGCGCCGCGAGTACCGACCGCGGCGGTGATCCGGAACGCAGCCGCCCCGCATCACAGCTGCAGCAGCAGCTTGGCCGGATCTTCCAGGCATTCCTTGATCGTGCGCAGCGCCAGCACCGCTTCGCGGCCGTCGATGATGCGGTGATCGTAGGACATCGCCAGATACATCATCGGCCGGATCACGATCTGGCCGTCGACGACGACCGGACGCTCGGTGATGCCGTGCATGCCGAGAATCGCCGACTGCGGCGGATTGAGGATCGGCGTCGACATCATCGAGCCGAAGATGCCGCCATTGGTGATCGAGAACGTGCCGCCGGTGAGATCTTCCATCGTCAGCTTGTTGGCCTTGGCACGCGTACCGAAGTCGACGATCGCCTTCTCGATGCCGGCCAGCGACTGCTGGTCGGCATCGCGCAGGATCGGCACGACCAGACCGCGCTCGGACGACACGGCGATGCCGATGTCGTAGTAGCCGTGATAGATGATGTCGTTGCCGTCGATCGACGCATTGACGGCCGGGAACTTCTTCAGCGCCTCGACCGCTGCCCGCACGAAGAAGCTCATGAAGCCGAGCTTGACGCCGTGCGCCTTCTCGAACTCGGTCTTGTACTTGGCGCGCAGTTCCATCACCGCCTTGAGATCGACCTCGTTGAAGGTCGTCAGCATCGCCGTGGTGTTCTTGGCCTCGAGCAGACGCTCGGCGATGCGCGCGCGAATGCGCGTCATCGGCACGCGCTGCTCTTCGCGGGCACCCAGCGCCCGCGGCGCGGCCGGTGCCGGCGCAGCCGCTTTCGGTGCGGCAGCCTTCGGCTTGTCGGCAAAGGCCTTTACGTCCTCGACCGTGAGTCGCCCCCCCTTGCCGCTGCCGCTGATCTGGCTGGCCGACAGGCCGAGCTCCGAGAGCAGCTTGCGCACGGCCGGGCTCTGGCCGTCTTCCGACGACATCACCGGGCTCGCACTCGCCGTCGCCGGCTTCACGGCTTCGTTGGTGGCCGCTTCGCTCTTGCTCGCCGCCTTCGGCGCGGCGCCTTCTTCGAGGATGCCGAGAATGTCACCGGCCTGCACGGTGGCACCGGCCTGGACGCGGATTTCCTTGAGCACGCCATCGGCGGTGGCCGGCACTTCGAGCATGACCTTGTCGGTCTCGAGGTCCATCAGATTCTGCTCGCGAGACACCGCGTCGCCAGCCTTGACGTGCCAGGTGGCAACGGTCGCCGACGACACCGACTCCGGCAGGTTGGGGACTTTGATTTCGATGGCCATCTTCGGGGATTCCTTTTCTTGTCTCGTTTTTCTTGCTGTCGATTGAAACGGGGCCGCTGCGCAGTCCCGACGCTACATGCGCTTGCCGCCGGTCAGCGCTTCCTGCACAACGTCGGCCTGTTCCTTCTGGTGCACCTTGAGATAGCCGACCGCCGTGGTCGGCGCGCCCTTGCGCGTCGAATACATCATCACGTGCTGCGGCTGCAGGTAGACGGCGAGGCGATGCTTGATCTGGTACCAGGCGCCCTGGTTCTCCGGCTCCTCCTGACACCAGAGCACTTCCTTGGCATTCGGATACCTGGCCAGCTCCGCTTCGTAGCCTTCACGCGGGAACGGATACAGCTGCTCGATGCGCACCAGCGCCACGTTTTCGAGTTTGTCCTTCTGCCGTGCCTGGACGAGATCGAAGTAGACCTTGCCGGAGCAGAACACGATGCGCGTGACTTTCTTTGCGTCCAGCTTTTCGACTTCCGGAATCACCGGCTGGAAGCCGCCCTTGGTGAGATCCTTGAGCGACGACACCGACAGCGGATGCCGCAGCAGCGACTTCGGCGTCATCACGATCAGCGGCAGACGCGTCGAGCGCTTCATCTGGCGACGCAGCATGTGGAACATCTGCGCCGGCGTCGACGGCACGCAGACCTGCTGGTTGTTCTCGGCGCACAGTTGCAGGAAACGCTCGATGCGCGCCGACGAATGCTCCGGCCCCTGCCCTTCGTAGCCGTGCGGCAGAAACACCGTCAGACCGCAGAGCCGACCCCATTTGGCCTGACCGGCGGCGATGAACTGGTCGAACAGCACCTGCGCGCCGTTGGCGAAGTCACCGAACTGCGCCTCCCAGATCACCAGCGAATCCGGATCGGTCGTCGAATAGCCGTACTCGAAGCCGAGGACACCTTCCTCGGACAGCAGCGTATCGTTGACGACGAAGCCGTACTTGTCCTTCACCAGATGACGCAACGGCGTGTAGCGCGCGCCGTTCTTGTAATCATGAATCGTCGCATGACGATGGAAAAAGGTACCGCGACGCGCGTCCTGGCCGGACAGGCGCACATGGAAACCTTCCTTGGCCAGTGAGCCGTAGGCCATGGTCTCGGCAAAACCCCAGTCCATCGGCAGCTCGCCGGCGCCCATCTTCGCGCGGTCTTCCCAGATCTTCTGCACGCGCGGATGCAGCGTGAAGCCGTCCGGCAGCTGCAGCAGCTGTTCGCTGATCGTCTTCAGTGCGCCTGCCGACACCGTCGTGTCGACCGGCGTGTCCCAGCTTCCGTCACGGTACTTTGACCAGTTGACCGTGTGCTTGTTGCCGACCAGACCGAGCGTGATGCGCGCGGTGTTCTCGCCCTTGTCGAGACCGTCGCGGTATTCCTTGACCAGCGTGTCGGCGGCGCCCCTGGCCAGGGTACCTTCCTCTTCGAGCTTCTTGGCGTACAGCGTCAGCGTCGTCGGCTGCTTCTTGATGACGTCGTACATCACCGGGCTGGTCACGCTCGGCTCGTCGGCCTCGTTGTGGCCGTGGCGGCGATAGCAGCAGATGTCGACGATCACGTCCTTGTGGAATTCGTTGCGGAAATCCATCGCCAGGCGCGTGACGAAGGTCACCGCTTCCGGATCGTCGCCGTTGACATGAAACACCGGCGCTTCGAGCATCTTCGCGAGGTCGGTGCAGTAGCGCGAGGTCCGCGCTTCCTTGCCGGTTTCGATCTCGATCGGATTCGGCGTCGTGAAGCCGATCTGGTTGTTGACGATGATGTGCAGCGTGCCGCCGGTCGCATAACCCTTCGAGTGCGAGAGCTGCAGCGTCTCCATCACCACGCCCTGGCCGGCGAACGCGGCGTCGCCGTGGATCAGGATCGGCACGATCTTCTGCCCGGCTTCATCCTCGCGACGAACCTGACGCGCCTTGACCGAGCCCTCGACGACCGGGTTGACGATTTCCAGATGCGAAGGATTGAACGCGAGCACCAGATGCAGGCGCTTGCCGTCGACTTCGACGTCGGTCGAGAAGCCGAGGTGGTATTTGACGTCGCCGTGCCGCGACAGCGCATCGACGCTGTACTTGCCCTCGAACTCGGCGAACAGCTCCTTCGGCGACTTGCCGAGCACGTTGACGAGCACGTTGAGACGGCCACGATGCGCCATGCCGACGACGATCTCGTCGACATCGCGCGCCGCACAGCCGCGCAGGATCTCGTCCATCGCCGGAATCAGCGAATCACCGCCTTCCAGCGAGAAGCGCTTCTGGCCAACGTACTTGTTGTGCAGATAACGCTCGAGCCCTTCGGCGGCGACCAGCTGGGTCAGCACGGCGTGCTTGCGCTCGACCGTCAGCTTGGGCTGGAACACGACCGATTCGAGGCGCTGCTGGACCCAGCGCTTCTCGCGGGTCTCGGTCAGGTACATGTACTCGGCGCCGATGGTGTCGGTGTACACGCTCTTGAGGATGCGGATGATCTCGCGCAGCGGCAGTCGGTCGGCGCCGGCTGCCAGCGTACCGGTGTTGAATACCGTTTCGAAATCTTCCGGCCCGAGGCCGTGATGTGCCGGATCGAGATCGTCGAGATTTTCGATCGGCGCGAGTCCGAGCGGATCAAGCTTGGCGGCCTGGTGGCCGCGCATGCGGTAGTAGTTGATCAGGCGCAGCACGCCGGCCTGCTTCTCGGCCGCCTTGGCATCGAAACCGGCTTCGGCGGCAACGACCCGGCGCGGCTCGCGCGCGAGCCGCTCGAAACGCGCGATCACTTCGCTGTGCGGCGTTTCGCGCGGCGCACTCTGATCCTGGATCAGGCGGAAATAGGCTCGCCAGCTCGGATCAACGGATTCCGGGTCTTCGAGAAACTGCTCGTAGTACGCCTCGATGTACGGCGCATTGGCACCGTTGATCGAAGACGATTCGATGAAGCTCTGATACTTGCTGGTCGCCATGTCTGTCGTGCTGCACTCTTTCCGTGTTGTACCTGCGATCCCGGCGTCCCCAGCGTCGTTGATGGCGGGCGGGTTTAGGCTTTGCGTTTCTTGTCCTGATCGTGCCAGCCGGCCGTCATCTCGTGCAGATACGCGCGGAAGTCGTCCGCGAGTTCCGGATGTTTGAGACCGAACTCGACGTTCGCGCGCAGATAGCCGAGCTTCGAACCGCAGTCGTGGCGCACGCCTTCGAATTCGTAGGCCAGCACGGTCTGCTCGTTGAGCATCAGGCTGATTGCGTCGGTCAGCTGGATTTCACCGCCGGCACCGCGCTGCGTGCGCTCCAGCAGCTTGAAGATGCGCGGCGTCAGAATGTAGCGGCCGACCACCGCGAGATTGCTCGGCGCATTCTCCGGCTTCGGCTTTTCGACCATCTTCTTGATTTCCGACAGGCCCGGACCGATCGGCTGTGCATCGACGATGCCGTAGCTGCCGGTTTCTTCCTGCGGCACGCGCTGCGTGGCGAGCACGCTGGTACCGTACTGCTGGTAGACGCGATGCATCTGGGAGAGGCAGGGCTGCAGGCGGCCGTCGATGAGGTCGTCGGCGAGGATCACGTAGAAATCCTCGTCGCCGACCGCCGGCCAGGCCTGCAGCACGGCATGCCCGAGGCCGAGCGCTTCGGCCTGGCGGATGAAGATGCAGGTGACGCCCGGCGGCACGATGTCCTGCACGGTTTCGAGCAGCTTGCTCTTGCCGCGCGCGGCGAGCTCGGCTTCCAGCTCATAGGCCTTGTCGAAGTGATCCATGATGGAATTCTTCGACCGGCCGGTAATGAAGATCAGTTCCTGGGCGCCGGCGCTGATCGCCTCCTGCACGGCGTACTGGATCAGGGGCTTGTCGACGACCGGCAGCATTTCCTTGGCGCTCGCCTTGGTGGCCGGCAAAAAGCGCGTGCCGAGACCGGCAACCGGGAAGACCGCTTTGCGAATACGCATGAAATCTCCTTTCAGGGCGGCGATTTTAGCGCAGCACGCCGGTCAAATGGACCTTGTCGCTGCGGCTCGCCAGCAAGGCGAAATCGATGCCCCTGCCTTTGGTTCCGGCACCGGCACCGTGATCGAACTTCAGCGCCGCCCTGCCCGGCAGGAACAGCGGCTGGCGGAACTGCACGTCGAGCACGGCCGGTTCGCCTTCGATACGATCCGCCAGCAGCGCCGCGCAGTACGCCGCCGACCACATGCCATGCGCGATGTGGCGCTTGAAGCCGAACAGCCGGGCGGTGAACGGCGCAAGGTGGATGGGGTTGAAATCCTTGCCGACCTTCGCGTAACGCCGGCCGGTATCGGCGGACGCGCTGACCGCGATGTAGTCGGACAGGCTCGCAACTGCCGCCTGCGGCGCCGGCCGCGCGCCCTGCTTCGGCGCCGGCATGCGGAACAGGGTCGTCATCACCTCGCTCCAGACTTCCTCGCCGTCGACGGTGACGCTGGTGTTGATGTCGAATTCCAGACCCTGCCGGACCTCGCGTGCGTCGCCGAGCCGCACATCGAAGTCATAGCTCTCGCCACTGCCCAGGCCACGCTGCTGACGGATGTGGTTGCGCACATGCACGAGGCCGAGCAGCGGCAGCGGAAATTTCGGATCGGTCATCAGCTGCAGGTGCAGCGCCGCCGCCATCACGTGCGGGAAGGTGATCGGCAGATGATGGCTGTCGGCGAAACCGCAGACCTTGCGGTACTCGGCCAGCTGCTCGCCGGAGACGCGCACATTTTTCACCTCGATGCCGAGCTGCGGCAGCTTCGGCTTGCCTTTCGGCTTGCGCAGGATCGTGGTCGCGGCTTTCAGGTACAGGCCTTCGGCGGAAGGCATGCGGGCGAGCGTGGTGTTCATCAGGGTCCCTGGTTCAGATGGAGTCGATGGTCGCGCACATGCGGTGAACTGCGGCTGACGTATCGGATCAGGGCAGCTGCCGATCGATCACCAGATCGAGCGGCTGGCCGGCATCGGCGCGGGCGACAGGATGGCTGCCTTCGAGGTCGCCCGACAGCGCCTGCGCGCCACCGCTGGCCGTCAAACGGGCCGTGATCACCCAATTCGCGAAGCCGGACATCTTCATCGCCGGCATCATCGCTTCGCTGTCATCGAGCGTCACCGTCAACGGCAGCGTCGGCGTGTCGATGCGCTGCACGGCCAGCGGCATCGGCGGGCCAGTCGCGGCCTTGGCAAACACCAGCAGGGTCATGCCTGGCTTGATCTGCGCCTTCAGCGCATCACTGATGCGGACATGGACGATCAGGCTGACGCCGTTGGCCGCGGCGGCCGGCGCAGCGGCAGCCAATGCCGTCGCCGGCGGCAGGGTCTGGCCAGCCTTGGCGGCCAATTCCGGCAGATGCTGCTCCAGCACCTCGCGAATGTCGTCCGGCAGATCCTGGCCGCGCAGCTTCAGCCACTCGGCATAGGCAGCGCCGTAGTCGCCACTCTGCAGGGCGGCGAGGCCGCCGTACCAAAGCGCCTCGGCATTGCCCGGCTCCAGTGTCAGCGCCTGTTCGAACAGCGCTCGTCCCGGCTTCAGATCGTGCCCGTCGCTGGCCATGCCCAGCGAGGCACCGGCGGCGACCAGCCAGTCGGCATGCGGTTGCTCGACGGTCAGGGCATTGGCGCGCGCATAAGCCTTGGCCGCGTCAGCAAAGCGCTGCAGCACGACATACGAACGGCCCAGCATGGCCCAGCCCTCGGCGTCGGCCGGTTCGGCGTGCAGATGCGTTTCCAGTTTGGCGACCATGCCGTCGATCATCTGCCGCTGCGCGGCTGCCGGATCGCTCTGCGCGAGCGCGATCAGATCCCGCGTGCGCCAGGAATCGCTGCGCCAGTAGAACAGTCCGCTGGCAAGTGCCAGCAGCACGATCACCGCCAGCGTCCAGCGCAGATGACGCGGTGGCGCAGCGGCGGCGGCATCGACGGCGGCGACGGTGTCGGCGTCATGCAGCAGGCGCGCGCCCGCTTCGTCGCGCAGCTGCCTGGCCGATTCGACATCGAGCACCGCAGCCGCCAGATCGGCCTCGATCTCGGCGACCCGCGTCTGGTAGGCCACGACGTTGGCGCGCTTGCGCGCCTGCGTGCGCGGCGCCGCACGGCGCCACAAGGGACGCGTCAGCCAGAGTCCGGCGAGCACGAGCACCAGTGCCATCCACAGCCCCAGGATCATGCCGGCGGTCCTTGCGGTCGGTCTTCGGATTCGCTTTGCCGTTCGCTGCCAATCAGGCGCAGCAAGGCTTCGTTGTCGACCAGCACCGGCGTCTCGTGGTGCCGCCGGGCGCGGGCATAGCGCAGCGCCACGACCAACGCGATCAGCAGGACCAGGAACGGACCGGCCCACAGCAGCCAAGTCTTGGCCTTGAACGGCGGTCGGTACAGCACGAAATCACCGTAGCGATCGGTCAGATAACGCTTGATCTCGACATCGCTCCTGCCGGCGGCAAGCTGTGCATGCACCTGATTGCGCAAGTCGGCGGCTAGTGGCGCCTGCGAGTCGCCGATGGTCTCGTTCTGGCAGACCAGACAGCGCAACTCGTGGATCAGGCTGTCGTAGCGCTGCTGTTCGTCCGCCGTCAGATGTGCCGGGTCCGGCGGCGGCGCGCGATCCTGCGCACGCACGACGGCCGGCGCCAGCAGCAGCATCGCCAGCAGCAGCCGCAAACCCCGCCGCAGGCCGACGCTCACGAACCGCGCTCCATCAGCGGCGCGATGCGGGTGCGCCAGACGGCGTCGTCGAGCGGCCCGATCTGCTTGTAGACGATGGTGCCGGCCGCATTCAGCACGAAGGTTTCCGGCGCCCCGTAGACGCCCCAGTCCAGCCCGGCCGCACCCTGCGGATCGGTGATCACGCTGCGATAGGGATTGCCGTGCCGTGCCAGCCAGCGGCTGGCATCCTCGTCGCTGTCCTTGTAGTCGACGCCGACGATCTCGACACCCTGCGCGGCGAGCTGCATCAGGTAGTCCTGCTCGACCTCGCAGGCCGCGCACCAGCTGGCAAAGAAATTGACGAGCACCGGCCGACCCTTCAGGTCGTCGGCGGTGTAGCGCTTTGCCGGCTCACCGAGCAGGCCGAGCGAGAACGCCGGTGCCGGCTTGCCGATCAGCGGACTCGGCACCTCGTGCGGATCGTGATGCAGGCCGGCCGCGAACAGCACGACCAGCCCGACCAGCGCTGCCGCCGGCAGCAGATAGCGCAGACGCATCAGGCCGCGACCTCGCTGCTCAGCGCCGCTCGCTCGGCGGCGCGCGCGAGCCGGTAACGACGATCGGTCGCGGCCAGCAGGCCGCCGAGCGCCATCAGCACGCCGCCACCCCAGACCAGCCGCATCATCGGCTTGTAGTACAGACGCACGGCCCAGTCGCCGTTGGCGTTGTTGCGGTCGATCGGCTCGCCGAGCGCGACATACAGATCGCGCAGCGGCGTATGGTCGACGGCCGACTCGGTCATGATCTGGCCGCTGGCATCGTACAGACGCTTTTCCGGCGCCAGTTGTGCGATCACACGCCCCTGATACTCGACTTCGACATCGCCGTGATCGGCGCGATAGTTCGGACCCTGTCGCGGTTCGACGCCTTTCAGCGCGAAGGTATAGCCGGCCAGCGTCGCCGATTCGCCCGGACCGAGGCGGACATTCTGCTCGATGCTGTACAGGCTCGTGAAGGTAATGCCGAGCACCCAGACGCCGAGCCCGCAATGCGCCAGCGTCATGCCCCAGACCGCACGCGGAATCTGCGTGATGCCGGCCAGGCGGTCGCGCTTGGCACGCACGCGGCGGACGATTTCATGCAGAGAGCTGACGATGACCCAGACCGCCAATGCACCGCCGCCGATCGCCGCCAGCAGCGTCCTGTGTCCGAGCAGCCACGGCAGCGTGCAGCCGGCCAGCACCGCGATCGCCGCCGGTACACGCAGCCGCTTGAACACGTCGGCCGCGCGTGCGCGCTTCCAGCCGACCGCCGACGCGAAGCCGATCAGCACGGCGAGCGGAATCGTCAGCGGCAGGAAGATCGAATTGAAGTACGGCGGACCGACCGAGACCTTGCCCAGATCAAGCGCTTCGATCACCAGCGGGTAGAGCGTGCCCAGCAGCACCGCGGCCGCCGCCGACACCAGGAAGACATTGTTGAGCAGCAGCAGGCCTTCGCGCGAGAACAGTTCGAAATCGGCTTCCGAGACGAACTTCGGCGCGCGCCAGGCATACAGCGTGAACGCGATGCCAAGCACGATCGCGAGGAACGTCAGGATGAAAATGCCGCGCGCCGGATCGGTGGCGAACGCATGCACCGACACCAGGATGCCGGAGCGCACGAGGAATGTGCCGAGCAGCGACAGCGCGAACGCGAGGATGGCCAGCAGCACGGTCCAGGCCTTGAGCTGGCCGCGCTTTTCGGTGACCGCCAGCGAGTGGATCAGTGCAGTACCGACCAGCCAGGGCATGAACGAGGCGTTCTCGACCGGATCCCAGAACCACCAGCCGCCCCAGCCGAGTTCGTTGTAGGCCCACCACGAACCGAGCGTGATGCCGATCGTCAGGAACAGCCAGGCGGTTGTCGTCCACGGTCGCGTCCAGCGCGCCCAGGCGGCGTCGAGCCGTCCCGAGATCAGCGCCGCGATCGCGAACGCGAATGCCACCGAGAAGCCGACATAGCCCATGTAGAGCATGGGTGGATGGATCACGAAGCCCGGGTCCTGCAGCAAGGGATTGAGATCGCGACCGTTGTCGGGCACCGGGAAGTTCAGCGTGAACGGGTTCGAGGTCAGCAGGATGAACAACAGGAAGCCGACCGCCAGCGCCCCGAGCACGGCCAGCGCGGTCGCCGTCAGATCGACCGGCAGACGCCGATTGAATACCGACACCGCCGCGCTCCAGCCGGTCAGCATCAGCATCCACAGCAGCATCGAGCCTTCATGCGCACCCCACACCGCGGTCAGCCGATACATCAGCGGCAGGCTCGCTTCGCTGTTGGCGGCGACGTAGGCGACCGACCAGTCGCGGGTGACGAAGGCCCAGGTCAGGCAGCCGTACGCGAACAGAATCAGCAGGAACTGGGTCTGCGCCGAGGAACTGGCGACCGCCATCAGGCGCCGGTCCCGCCGCCAGACGCCGTAAGCCGGCACCAGCGCCTGCAGGACCGCGACGAACAGCGCCGCGATCAGCGCGAAGTGTCCAAGCTCCGGAATCATGACGGCACGACCGCGTCGCGGCCCACGATCACGCCACCCTTCACATCGCCGTCGGCGCGACCAACGGTTCCCTCCCGTGCCCGCAGCGCGGAGCGAGGGGCCGAAGACGAAGACACGGCCTGCGACCGTGGCGCCGGGCTCACGCCCGTCGCGGATTTGAAGGGCGCGCAGGAATGCTTGCCGTCGGCGGTCTTCAGCGATTTCGCGAGTTCCGGCGGCATGTAGTTCTCGTCGTGCTTGGCAAGCACCTCGTCGGCGACGAACACCCCGTTCTGCATCGTCCCGGTGGCGACGATGCCCTGCCCTTCCTTGAACAGGTCGGGCAGGATGCCGTCATAGCGCACCGGCAGCGATTTTTCGCAGTCGGAGAGCGTGAAGTCGACCTGCAGGCCATCACCGCGCTTGACGCTGCCGACCATCACCAGTCCGCCGAGACGCAGGCGCGCGTCGTCGGCAACCTGATGATCGAGGATGTCGGTCGGCGTGTAGAAATACATCATGTTCTTGCGGAACGCGGTGAAGCCGAACACCGCGGTCAGCGCAAGGCCGACCACCAGTGCCGCGACCGCGGCCATGCGTTTCTGTCGTTTCGACATCATTTCAGGACCTGCTGCACCCGGCAGCTTGCGCACGCGTCATTGCCGCAGGGATCGCCGCTCATTCGTCGGTCTCGAGCAGGCTGCCGAGAATGGCGCGACGACGCCGTCGCGGTGCGACGACGTTCCACACGTAGATGATCAGGGCGGCAGCGAAACTGCCCCAGACATAAACCGCGTAGCCGCCCATTTCCCAGAACTCAGCAGACATCGGCTGTCCCCGCGAGTTCCGTGCCCATTTCACGAACCCAGCGCGTACCGCGTTCGCGCAGCAGCAGTTCGTTCTGGGCGCGGCGCAGTACCGCGTAGCCGCACCACAGATAAGTGCCGAGCAGCCCCGCATACAGCGGCCAGGCCATGCTCGCGCTGATGTTGGGCTTGCCGAACTTCAGGATCGTCGAACCCTGGTGCAGGCTGTTCCACCAGACTACCGAGTAGTGCACGATCGGCACGTTGACGGCGCCGACGATCGCCAGCAGCCCGCAGGCACGTGCCGCCGTGCGCGGATCGTCGAATGCACCGTTCAGGCCGACCACGCCGAGATACAGGAACAGCAGCACCAGTTCGGCCGTCAGCCGCGCATCCCAGACCCAGTAAGCGCCCCACATCGGCTTGCCCCAGAGCATGCCGGTCAGCAGGGCCAGCGCCGTGAAGCTGGCACCGACCGGCGCGATCGCAACCAGCACGCACTCGGCGAGTTTCATGCGCCAGATCAGGGTGATCGCACCGCAGACCGCCATGGCGATGTACAGCGACAGCGACACCGCCGCGGCCGGCACATGCACGTAGATGATGCGGAAGGCGTCCTTCTGCTGGTAATCGGCCGGCGCCAGCACCAGCCCGCCGTACCAGGCGACCAGCAACAGCAACAGACCCAGCCCACCGAACCAGGGCGCGAAGCGCTCGGCGAATCGGAAAAAGCTGGGCGGCGAGGCCAGGCGATGGAACCAGGTCCAGTTCATCGGACGAAGAGGCAAATCCAGGGGCTATTCGAAGGCGTTGCGCAATGCGGCGGCGGCAAGCCACGGCAGAACGGTCAGCGTGAACATCAAAATGGCGGCGAGAAAGTATAGCGGAGCACTGGCGTCGAGGCCCTGCCCCGAGGCACGCACCGCACCGGCCCCGAAGATCACGACCGGCACGATCAGCGGCAACACCAGCACCGGCAGCAAGGCCCCGCCACGCGGCAGACCGACGGTCAGCGCGGCAACGAAGCCGCCGATGAAGCTCAGGCACGGCGTGCCGAGCGCCAGCCCGACCACCAGCGGCGTCAGCAGCGCGGACGGAAAGCCGAGCATGGCCGCCAGCGGCGCGGCCAGCAGCACCAGCGGCAGGCCGCTGAGCAGCCAGTGCGCAAGGCTCTTGATGAAGACCGCGAACGTCAACGAGGTCGGACTGACCAGCAGCTGCTCCAGCGTGCCGTCTTCCTGGTCGCTGCGATACAGGCGCTCCAGACTCAGCAATGCGGCGAGCAGGGCCCCCACCCAGAGGATCGCCGGCGCGAAGGCCGCGAGTTGCGGATCGTTCGGCCGCACGCCGAACCCGAACAGGGTAACGACGATGACGAAGAACAGCGGCGGCATCAGCCACTCGGTGCGCGCACGCGCGGCCAGCTTCAGCTCGCGCGCGAACAGGGCGACGAGCGCACTCACAACAGCCGCTCGCTGGCGAACAGCGGTGCCGGCAGCGGCTGGTGGCTGGTCATCAGCACCGCCCCGCCGGCTTGCAGGTGCTCGCCGACCAGTTCGGCAAACAGCGCGAGACCGTCGACATCGAGCCCATCCAGCGGTTCATCGAGCAGCCAGACAGCACGCGGCTGCAACAGCAGGCGCGCCAACGCCGTGCGCCGCTTCTGCCCCGCCGACAGCAGCCGGCAGCTGCGCAGGCGCGCCCGCGGTGGCAGTTTCATGCGCGCCAGCGCGGCATCGATGCCCGCCGCCGGCACGCCGTTGATGCCGCACCAGAAGCGCAGGTTCTCGACGGCGCTGAGCTGCAGGTTCAGGCCGTTGCGATGCCCGAGCCAGTGCGGCAGTGCGTCGTCCGATGCCCAGCGCAGCCGGCCGCCGCCGGCGCGGCGCAAACCCGCCAGGGTTTCCAGCAGCGAGGTCTTGCCGACACCGTTGGCGCCGCGCAGGTGCAGCAGCTCACCGGGCGCCAGCTGCAGATCGAAATCACGCAGCAGCGCGCGGTCACCGCGCAGCACGGTCAATTGTTCGGCAATCAGTAGCGGCACGCGCGCAACCCGGAAATTCGGCGGCGCACAGTGTAAGGGACAGCGACGCTCAGGCGGCGGCGGAGTGCCCGGCGTCGAACAGGGAGGCGTAGCCCTTCATCTGCAGGACATCGATGTCCGGGCTGACGTCGAGCTTGCGATAGGCCGGCACCGCGGCACGATCGACCTTGTCGTAAGGCGCCTGCCGGCCCGCCGAACTCTGCAGCACGGCAACCCGGACGACGTCGGCATAGGTCGGCGCGCCGTCGTGCTGTTCGCCGAACACGCGCCATTGCCGCGGCACCTCGACCAGTTCCGCCGGGAAGTGCCAGGCCTGCAGCACCATGCAGCCGATCCGCGGCGCCAGTACCTCGAGCACGTTGTCGAGTTCGGCCGGATCATCGAGCACGGCCTGGTGCGATTCGGCGAGCCGCAGGATCGCCAGCACGCCGATGTCATGAACCAGACCGGCGAGCATCGCCATCTCCGGATTGAGCAGGGTGCAATGTGCCGCCAGGACCTGGGCGGCTGCCGCGACATCGACGCTCTGCTGCCAGCTCTTGCGCAGACGCGATTCGATCTGCGGCGCGCCGCGCGCGAACATCTGTTCGATCGCAAGGCCGGAAACCAGCAGCCGGGTGTAGTCGAAGCCCAATCGGGTCACGGCCTGGCGGACGTTGTCGACGCGGTGCCCGCCGCGCTGCGCGGCACTGTTGGCGACCCGGATCAGGCGGACCGACAAGGCTGCGTCTTTCTGCAACTCGACGGCGAGCGCCCCGGCCGAAACGTCTTCGCGCTGCGCGAGCTGACGCACGTGCAGGGCGATCTCCGGCAGCGTCGGCAGCACCAGTTTGTCCCTGGCAAGGGCATCGATGACAACGCGGTGGAAGCGATCTTCAAGGACCATGGCAATAACCGGCGGACTCCATGGCTGTTAGCGGCCGCGGCGCGGCGGACTTGAGCGGGTGCCCCTACGACGCCACGCGCTGTGCCTGCGCCCAGCTTTCGGCCCAGCGATCGAGCGGCGCGAACTGTTCGAGCAGCGATCGGCCCAGCGCGCTCAGCCCGTAACCCTGCTCGCCGGCTTCGATCAGCAGCGCCTCGCGCAGCTCGGCCAGCCGCTGGTTCAGCACCGACGGCGACATGTCGGCGCAGGCCGACTGCAGGGCGCGAAACGACAGCGGCCCGTCGCGCAATTCCCAGATCACGCGCAGCGTCCAGCGCCGCCCCAGCAGATCGAGCAGGGCCATGATCGGCCGGCCGGATCGGGACCCCCGTACAGGCTTGTCGACCATGGTCATCGTTTCGCTACTTTTTCCGAAGCGATATGCTTCGGTAATCGTAGCACCCGGAGTCCCGCCATGTCCGCCAGCCGCATAGCCCCGCTCGATCCTCCCTACAGCACCGACCTGCAAACCGCTTTCGACACCGTCATGCGCGGCGCGCCACCGCTGACGCTGTTTCGCTGCGTCGCACGCAATCCGCGCATGCTGCAGCGGATGATGGCCGGCGGCCTGCTTGATCGCGGCACGCTCGACGTCCGTCAGCGCGAGCTGATGATCCTGCGCACCACCGCACGCTGCGGCGCCGAATACGAATGGGGCGTGCACGTCGCGGTCTACGCTGACAAGGCCGGCTGGCAGGCGGACGAGATCGCCGCGAGCGTGCATAGCGATGCGGCCGCGGCTTGCTGGTCGCCGCAGGAACAGCTGCTGCTGGCGCTGGCCGACGCCCTGCACGAACGCAGCACGGTGGACGACGAACTCTGGCAGGCCCTGAGTGCGCACTTCGACGATGCGCAGCTGATCGAACTGATCATGCTCGCCGGCCTGTATCACGCAGTGTCGTTCATGGCCAACGCCCTGCGCCTGCTGCGGGAGGGCTTCGCGCCGGCGTTTCCGGTCTAGCGCTGCGCCTTGTCGATCAGCGAGGTCGTCGAGTAGCCGTCGTGGAACGGCAGCACCAGCACGCGGCCGCCGTGCGCCGTGACCGCGTCGTGGCCGGCGATCTGCTCCGGCCGGTAGTCGCCGCCCTTGACCAGCAGATCGGGCAGCACGTGACCGATCAGGCGTGCCGGCGTGTCTTCGGAAAACGAAACGACATGGTCGACGCAACGCAGCGAAGCCAGCAGCGCCATGCGATCGGCGCAGGGATTCAGCGGCCGGCTCGGCCCTTTCAGGCGGCGCACCGAATCATCGTCGTTGACGGCGACGATCAGCAGATCGCCGAGACGGCGCGCGTCTTCTAGATAGCGCGCATGGCCGACATGCAGCACGTCGAACACGCCATTGGTCATGACGATGCGCCGGCCGGCAGCGCGGGCGGCGGCGACGGCCGCCAGCAGCGCGGGTTCGTCGACCACACCGCCGGTCGCGGACTGGCCGCTGATGGCCTGCCGCAATTCAGCGAGCGAGACGGTCGCGGTGCCAAGCTTGCCGACGACGACGCCGGCCGCGGCGTTCGCCAGCAGGCAGGCACGGGCGAGCGGCACGCCGGCCGCAAGCGCCGCTGCCAGCGTCGCGATCACGGTATCGCCGGCGCCGGTCACGTCGAACACTTCGCGGGCAGCGGTCGGCACGTGCAGCGGCGGCCGCTCCGGCGTCACCAGCGTCATGCCGTGTTCGCTGCGCGTGATCAGCAAGGCTTCGAGTTCGAGTTCGGCGCGCAGGGCCTCGGCGCGCGCCACCAGTTCGTCCTCGTCGCGGCAGACGCCGACGATCGCCTCGAATTCGGACAGATTCGGCGTCAACAGGCTCGCACCACGATAGCGCTGCCAGTCGCTGCCCTTGGGATCGACCAGCACGGCCTTGCCCTGTGCACGCGCGGCACGAATCAGTGCCGCGACATCGCGCAAGGTACCCTTGCCGTAGTCCGACAGCACCACGACGCTGCAGCGGCTCAGCGCCTGCGCATAATGCGAGGCCAGCGCTTCGCCGTCGAAACTGCCGACCTCGTCGAGCGCTTCCTCGAAGTCGAGACGGATCAGCTGCTGGTTGCGCGAGAGCACGCGCAGTTTGCTGATGGTCGGCGCGCTCGCGGCGATGATGAAATCGGCCGCGATGTGACGCGCCTGCAGCTGTTCGCCGAGCATGCGCGCCGCTTCGTCGGCACCGACCACACCGAGCACCGCCGCCGACGCGCCGAGGCTGGCGACATTGAGCGCCACGTTGGCGGCGCCGCCGGGTCGGGTCTCGTCCCTGCGGATACGAACCACCGGCACCGGCGCTTCCGGTGAAATCCGCGAGGTCGGCCCGATCCAGTAGCGATCGAGCATCAGATCGCCGACGACCAGGACACGCGCCGGCGCGAAGTCCGGGAGGTCGGCGTTCGTCACCGGATGCTCAGATGTGCGAGAGCCACTCGGGGTAGCTGCCGCTCTCGCCGTTGACGAGCGCGAGATACGCAGCCTGCAGCTTCTCGGTGATCGGCCCGCGGCGGCCTTCGCCGATCGGGCGATTGTCGATCTCGCGGATCGGCGTGACTTCGGCGGCGGTGCCGGTGAAGAACGCTTCGTCGGCGATATAAACCTCGTCGCGCGTGATGCGCCGTTCGACGACCTTGTAGCCGAAGTCATGAGCAAGCTGCATGACCGTGCGGCGGGTGATGCCGTCGAGCGCGCTGGTCACGTCCGGCGTGCTGATCACGCCGTTGCTGATGACGAAGATGTTTTCGGCGCTGCCTTCGGCGACGAAACCTTCGGGATCGAGCATCAGAGCCTCGTCGTAACCGTCGCGCAGCACTTCGTTGAGCGCCATCGACGAGCCCAGATAGTTGGCATTGGCCTTGGCCCGGCACAGCGACGCGTTGACATACTGGCGCTGGAACGAGCTGGTCTTGATGCGGATGCCGCGCTCCATGTTGTCGGCGCCCAGATACGCACCCCAGGTCCAGGCACCGACGATCACGTGCGTCTTCAGACCGGAAGCGCGCAGGCCCATGCCTTCCGAACCGTAGAAGACCATCGGCCGCAGGTAGGCGGATTCGAGCTTGTTGACGCGCAGCACTTCCTTCTGCGCCTCGTTGAGTTGCTCCTGCGACCACGGCATGTTCATGCCGAGAATCTTGGCCGAGTTGAACAGGCGCCGGGTGTGTTCTTCGAGGCGGAAGATCGCGGTGCCCTTCGGCGTCTTGTACGCGCGCACACCTTCGAAGCAGCCGACACCGTAATGCAGCGTGTAGGTCAGCACATGCGTGGTGCACTCGCGCCAGGGCTTGAGCTCACCGTCGTACCAGATAAAACCGTCGCGTTCGGCAAAAGAAGTCATTGCAGCATTCCGCCCTTGGACTGTGGGAATGACGACGCGCCGCGCGCATCGCCGATCAGGAGGGCGCAATTATAGGGAATCGCCCGGCCATGCCTATCACGGCAAACCCCTGCGGCCGAGACTTGCGCGGGTGGCATGCAGACCGCAGCATTGTCCGCTCGACTCGTTCGCCACGCACCCGTGTCCCAGACCCCTTTCGCCCTGCCGGCCCCGGCCGATGCCGATGCGCCAAGCATCCTGATCGTGCGCCTGTCGGCGCTCGGCGACATCGTCTTCGCCAGCTCAATGCTCGACGCCTTGCGCAAGCGCTGGCCAGGTGCGCGAATCAGCTGGCTGGCACTGGCCGGCTTCGCCGGCATCCTCGATGGCGATCCGCGCATCGACGAGGTGATCCGCGTGCCGGCCACACTGTTCAAGTCGCCGGCCGCCCTGCTGCGCCTGCGTCGCGAGCTGCGTCTGCGGTATTTCGACTGGGTCTTCGAAGTGCAGGGCCTGTTCAAGTCGCGCCTGCTCGCACGGCTGGCCGGCGGTTTTCGTGTCGGTTTCCGATCGAAGGAGCCGGCACAGTTCTGGATGCATCGCCTGCTCGACAAGGGCGGCATGGCGGACGACATCGCATCCGAATACCGCCATTTCGCCGAAACCGTCAGCGGCGAGCACGCCGGTCCGCCCCGGCTGCCGATCGACGACGCGATGCGGGCCACGATCGCCGGCAAACGCGCGGCGCTGGGTCTGGATCGCTTCATCGCGATCTGCCCGTTCACGACACGGCCGCAGAAACACTGGCCCGAAGCGTATTGGCCGGAACTGGTCCGGCGCCTAGCCGAACTCGGCCTCGGACCTTGCGTCATGTTCGGCGGTCCGGGCGATCGCGAAGCCGCCGCACGCATCGCCGCGGCCACAGCGGCGCCGCTGGTCAATCTGGTCGGTGAAACCAGACTGACGGAACTGCCGGCCTGGCTGGCCGCCGCCGACCTCGGCATCGGCGTCGATACCGGCCTCACGCATATCGGCATCGCCGTGCGCACGCCGATGATTGCGCTGTTCGGCTCGACCTGCCCCTACCGTCAGGGCGCCGACTCGCCCTTGCGCGTCATGTACGACGCGCTGCCCTGCGCACCCTGCCGTCGTCACCCGACTTGCGACGGCCGTTTCGACTGCATGCGGGGCCTTGTGCCGGCGCGCGTCGCGACGGCCGCGAAACAGCTGCTGGGCCGCTGAGATCGGGATCGGGCGGGACGACTGCCACGAATCTTGCTACACCACAGCGGACCATCAGCCGCAGCGCGCCATACAAGGGGAGTTTTCTGGACACCTTCATCAATTCGATCGACAACCTGATCTGGAGCCGCGCGCTGGTCGCTCTGTGCCTCGGCGCCGGCTTGTACTTCTCGATCCGCACCCGCTTCATGCAGGTGCGCGGCCTTGCGGAAATGATCCGCCTGATGCGCGACGGCAGGAAATCGGACGCCGGCGTCTCGGCATTCCAGGCCCTGACCATGTCGCTGTCCGGCCGCGTCGGCACCGGCAACATCGCCGGCGTCGCCACCGCGATCGCCTTCGGCGGACCGGGTGCGGTGTTCTGGATGTGGATGGTCGCGTTTCTCGGTGCCTCCACCGCGTACGTGGAATCGACGCTCGCACAGATCTACAAGGAAAGGGACGATCAGGGCCAGTATCGCGGCGGCCCGGCGTACTACATCGAGAAGGCCATGGGCCAGCGCTGGTACGCCTGGCTGTTCGCCGGCGCCACCGTGCTCGCGACCGGCTTCCTGCTGCCGGGCGTGCAGGCCAACAGCATCGCTACCTCGATGCAGACCGCCTGGGGACTGACACCGATGGTCACCGCCATCGCCATCAGCCTGGCACTGGCGTTCATCATTTTCGGCGGCGTACGCCGCATCGCACAGTTCGCCGAATTCGTCGTGCCATTCATGGCAGCCGCCTACGTGCTGGTCGCGCTGCTGATCATGTTCATGAACATCGGGCGGCTGCCGGGCATGATCGCGCTGATCTTCGGCAGCGCGTTCGGCGCCAAGGCCGCATTCGGTGCGGTGCTCGGTCTGGCGGTCGAATGGGGCGTCAAGCGCGGCATCTACTCCAACGAAGCCGGTCAGGGTACCGGCCCGCACCCCGCGGCGGCGGCCGAGGTTTCGCACCCGGCCAAGCAGGGTTACGTGCAGGCGTTCTCGGTCTACGTCGATACGCTGCTGGTCTGTTCGGCGACCGCGTTCATGATCCTGTCGACCGGCATGTACAACGTCGTCAACCCGGCCGGCGGCACGCTCGTCGAACAGCTGCCGGGTGTCGAGGCCGGACCCGGCTTCGCGCAGCACGCCGTCGAATCGGTGCTGCCGGGTTATGGCGCCGGCTTCGTCGCCATCGCGCTGCTGTTCTTCGCGTTCACGACCATCGTCGCGTACTACTACATGGCGGAAACCAACATCGCGTATCTGAATCGCGGCGGCCATCGTCCGTGGACCATTCTCGTGCTGCGCATCGGCATCGTCGCCGCGGTGGTCTACGGCTGCGTGCGCAGCGCCAGCGTCGCCTGGGCACTGGGCGACATCGGTGTCGGTCTGATGGCCTGGCTCAACGTCATCGCGATCCTGATCCTGCAGAAGCCGGCGCTGCTCGCACTCAAGGACTACGAAGCGCAGAAGAAAGCCGGCAAGGACCCACAATTCGATCCCGATGCGCTCGGCATCACACACGCCGAGCTGTGGCGCGAACGCGCGGCGCACCAAACCCGGCCCTGACTGCATTTGCGGAAATGGCGCCGGCACCAGCAACGCGGCTCGCGCCGCGCCTACAACAGCGCCCGCCCCGTCAATTTCTCGAGCACGCGCAACGGCGAGCGCTCGGGATATTGCAGCGCCGCGACCGGCACGTAGAACGTCTGCTCGAGCATGTAACGGCCGGCCAGCACCGCATGCGACACCTGATCGGAATAGACGATCCAGGTCTCGCCCGGTGCAAATTCGGCCGCGGTCTTGTGCACCTGGGCTTGATAGCCGAGGTCGGCCTTCATGCCGTCGTGCAGTTGCAGCATGTAGTGATCGTAGGGGCTGCGCAGCGACTTCGTGATGCGCGTGGCCGCCATCAGCTGCGCCTGCAGCGCGTTCGGCTTCGGTGCGCGCGGCACGAAGCGCGCCGCCACTGCCGCGAACGGCTCGCCGACCTGCCAGCGCCGCGGCTCGCCATGCGGATTGATGTTGTTGAACACGCGCAGCAGCCGCCGGCCATGTACCGGCGTCGCCGGAAAGGCATCGACATGCACACGCGTGTCGTCGTGGCGCCAGGACTTCGGCACACGGCCGGCGATCTCGGCCGGGCGATAACTGGCGCGACCATCGATCAGCGCATCGCGGTAGGGCGCGAACAGATGTTCGACGAGCGCGCGCGCCGATGCGTGATAGCGCGCCAGGAATCCGCGGAGCCTCGTTTCGAGCACGGCGTCACCGTCGGCCCCCTGCAGGCGGCCGCTGGCCGGGTTGTAGCTGATGTTCTTGCGCGTACCGCTGAGCAGCTGCGGCGACAGCAGCGTGCGCTCCTCCGCCCGCAGGGTGAACGGCAGCGGCAGGCGCAGCACGCTGCCGGCCTCCAGCGCATCGAGCGCCTGTGCCGCCAGTTGCGCCGCGATCGGTGCTTGCCAGTCGTGAACGGCGATGGATTCGATCGGCTTCATGTAAGGGCCGTGATTGCCGGGGCCGCCAGTATAATGGCCGCCATCCCCCGCTCTGCCCGCGACCCCGCCATGCTCAAAGTGATGCACGTCGAAGCCGGCGAGAACTTCTACGGCGGCGCCCGTCAGGTCGCGTTCCTGATCGACGGTCTCGCGCGACGTGGCGTCGACAATGTGGTGGTCTGCCCGCGACAGTCGCTGACAGCGCGACGCATGGCCGAACTGCCGGCGAAGCTGCATGCGATCACCATGGCCGGTGATCTCGACCTGCCGCTGATCCCGCGCCTGCGGCGCCTGCTGCGCGTCGAGCAGCCCGACCTGCTGCACCTGCACAGTCGCCGCGGACCGGAAATCCTCGGCGCGATCGCCGGCCGCCTGCATGGCCTGCCGATCGTCTATTCACGGCGCAACGACCATCGCGAATCGCCGCTGGTCACGCGCTTCAAATACCGGCTCTACGATCGCGTCGTTGCGATTTCGGCCGCGATCGGCAAGGTGCTGGAAGACAGCGGTGTGCCGCCAGCCAAGGTCCGCATCGTGCGCAGCGCCTTCACGCCAGAGCCGGTGACGCCGCTGTCGCGCGACGCCTTGCGTGCCGAGTTCGGCCTGCCCGCCGACGCGTTCGTGATCGCGATCGTCGCGCAGCTGATCCGCCGCAAGGGCCACGCCGTGCTGCTCGATGCGATGCCGCGACTGCTCGCGGAAATTCCGACGCTGCAGCTGCTGTTCTTCGGCAAGGGCAGCCTGCACGACGAGCTGCAGGCCCGTGCATCGAGTACTGCCTTGGCGGGTCGCGTGCATCTGGCCGGCTATCGCGAAGACCTGCCGAAGCTGCTCGAAGGCCTGGACCTGCTGGTGCATCCGGCGTTTGCCGAAGGTCTGGGCGTGTCCCTGCTGCAGGCGTCGGCGAACGGCGTGGCGATTGTCGCCTCCGATGCCGGCGGCATTCCCGAAGCCGTGCGCGATGGAGTCAACGGCGTGCTGGTGCCGCCGCACGAGGTCGCGCCGCTGGCCGACGCCATCATCGCCCTCGCACGCGACGACACGCGACGCCATGCACTAGGCGCCGCCGGCCGCCGCCTGATCGCCGACGAGTTTTCGGTTGACGCGATGGTCGATGGCAATCTCGCGGTCTACCGCGAACTGCTCGGCGCCGACCGGTAGAGCCGCTACAATTTGCGCATGGCCGGCATCAGCATCTTGATGTATCACCAAGTCGGTCGCTTCGCACCGATGACGAAGCACCGCGCCAACTACTGCGATGTCGATCGCTTCCGTGCGCAGATGCGCTATCTGAAACAGATCGGCGCCAGCGTGCTGTCGATGAGCGATGCGCTCGACGCACTGGCCGGGCACAGGCCTTTGCCGGCGCGCGCCGTGGTGCTGACGTTCGACGACGGCTGCGACAATTTCTACGAAAACGCGCTGCCGATTCTCGAGGACTTCGCCTACCCGGCGATCGTCTACGTGATCGCCGGCATGGCCGGCGGCACGGCGGCGTGGATGGGCGACGTGCCGGGGCACGGGACGCCACCGCTGATGAGCTTTGCCCGCATTCGCGAACTGCCGGCGCGCGGCATTGAAGTCGGCAGCCACGGCTACCAGCACATCCGCCTCGCCGGCACACCGGCCGCTACGTTGCTGCACGAAGTCACTGACAGCAAACGCCGCATCGAAGACGAAACCGGCCGCGCGGTGCCGCACTTCTGCTATCCCTATGGCTCGCACGATCTCGCCACCGTCGAGGCGGTGGCCGCGGCCGGCTACCGCACCGGCGTCACCTGCCAGCGCGGCGCGGCCACCGCCGCGTTCGATCCGCTGGCACTGCCGCGCAAAGGCATCTCGTTCGGCGACAACGTGCTGGGCTATGCCTGGAAACTGCACATGAAGGACAAGCCGAAAGGCGAAGCCGTGCGTCGCGCAGAGCCGGCGACAGCCTCCTGAACCGGGCCTGCAAAGCACGGTTCAACGCCGTACGGACATCACGATATCCATGAACAGCGAGAAGATCGTCGTCGTCGGCCTGGGTTATGTCGGTCTGCCCGTCGCATTGGCATTTGCGGATGCATTTGCCGGCACGCTCGGTTTCGACATTTCGGCACAGCGGGTTCATGGCCTGCAATCCGGCCGCGACACCACCGGCGAGGTCGACGCACAGACCCTGCGTGCCAGTCCGCTGCGCTGCACGCTGGACGAAGCCGATCTCGTCGGCGCCAGTCTGTATGTCGTCACGGTGCCGACGCCGATCGACGCCGCTCGCCAGCCGGATCTCGGCCCCTTGCGACGCGCCTGCGAGACCGTCGGCCGCGCGCTGCGCGCCGGCAGCGATGCGATCGTCTGCTTCGAAAGCACCGTCTACCCGGGCGTCACCGAAGACGTCTGCGGCCCCCTGCTGGAACAGGTATCCGGACTCAGGCGCGGCACCGACTTCCGGCTGGCCTATTCACCGGAGCGCATCAATCCGGGTGATCGCCAACGCACGCTGGGCAAGATCGTCAAGGTGGTGTCCGGCGAAGACGAGGCGACGCTGACACGCGTTGCCTCGGCCTACGGCGCGATCATCGAGGCGGGCATCCATCGCGCGCCGTCGATCAAGGTCGCCGAGGCGGCGAAGGTAATCGAGAACACCCAGCGCGACCTCAACATCGCGCTGATGAACGAACTGGCACTGATCTTCGAGCGCATCGGCATCCGCACCAGCGATGTGCTCGCCGCGGCTGGCACCAAGTGGAACTTCCTGCGTTTCACGCCGGGTCTGGTCGGTGGCCACTGCATCGGCGTCGATCCCTACTATCTGACGCACAAGGCCGAAGCGCTTGGCCTGCACCCGCAGGTGATCCTTGCCGGCCGCCACATCAACGACGGCATGGGCGCCTACTGTGCGCAGCGGCTGGTGAAGACCATGATCGCGCAGGGCATGCCGATCAAGGGCGCGCGCGTCGGCGTCCTCGGCCTGACGTTCAAGGAAAACGTGCCGGACCTGCGCAATTCGCGCGTGCCGGACATCGTCAACGAGCTGCGCAGTTTCGGCATCGAGCCACTGATTCACGATCCGCTCGCCGACTCCGTCGAAGCGCAGCACGAATATGGTTTGACGCTGTCGTCGCTCGACACGTTCAGCGGCCTGCACGGCCTGGTACTGGCGGTGCCGCACGCCGACTACCTGCGTTGCCCGGTCGCCGAGTGGGAAGCGCGCCTGCTCGAAGGCGGCGTATTCGCCGATCTGAAGTCGGCCTGCGATCGGCTGGCGCTTTCGCCTTCACGCCCGTACTGGAGCCTGTGAGAGTCCCGACATGAAAATTCTGGTCACCGGCTGCGCCGGCTTCATCGGCTTCCATACGGCACAGCGGCTGCTCGCGCGCGGCGACGAGGTGGTTGGTCTCGACATCGTCAACGACTACTACGACGTGCGTCTCAAGGAAGCGCGCCTCGCACAGTTCGAAGGCAAGCCCGGCTTCCGTTTCGTCAAGCTCGACCTCGCCGATCGCGAAGGCATGGCGGCACTGTTCGCGCGTGAGCGCTTCGAGCGGGTCGTGCATCTCGCGGCGCAGGCCGGCGTACGCTATTCGCTGCTCAACCCGCACGCGTACGTCGACAGCAATCTGGTCGGCTTCACCAATATCCTCGAAGGCTGTCGCCATCACGGCGTCGAACATCTGACCTACGCTTCTTCGAGTTCGGTCTACGGCCTGAACTCGGAAATGCCGTTCTCGGTGCATCACAACGTCGACCACCCGATCAGCCTGTACGCAGCCAGCAAGAAAGCCAACGAGCTGATGGCACACACCTACAGCCATCTCTATCGGCTGCCGACCACCGGCCTGCGCTTCTTCACCGTCTACGGCCCCTGGGGCCGGCCGGACATGGCGATGTTCATCTTCGCCAAGGCGATCCTCGAAGGCCGCCCGATTCCGATCTTCAACAACGGCCGGATGGAACGCGATTTCACCTACATCGACGATATCGTCGAGGGTGTCGTGCGCGTCAGCGACCGGATCGCGCAGCCGAATCCGGACTGGTCAGCGGCCAGGCCCGATCCCGGCACCTCGTCGGCACCGTTCCGGCTCTACAACATCGGCAACAACAATCCGGTGCAGCTGCTGCGCATGATCGAGATCCTCGAACAGGCACTCGGCCGCACGGCGATCCGCGAACTGCAGCCGATGCAGCCTGGCGACGTGGCGCGCACCTTCGCCGACATCGACGCGCTCAGCGCCGCGGTCGGCTTCGCACCCAGTACCCCGCTGGCGACCGGCATCGGGCGTTTCGTCGAGTGGTACCGCGGACATTACGGTGTCTGACAAGCGGGCACGACATCGGGACCGGGGCCGACCCGGTCGCCGGCGCTTCGCCGATCGGCGTCCGCTGTCCTGGCTGTCGCCGTGAAGATCATCCTCGTCGAACACAGCCACGTCCTCGGCGGCGTCGAACGCCATGTCCTGCAGCTGTTGCGCGGTCTGAATGCCGCCGGGCATGTGGCCTGCTTCGCCGGCCCGGGCGACAGCTGGCTCGGCGAACAGTGCCGGTCGCAGGGCATCGAGTTGATGCATCTGCCGATGCGCGGCATGTTCGATCCGTATTCAGCCTGGCGTCTGGCACGCTTCGCCCGGCGGTGGCGTGCCGATCTGCTGCACGGGCACACGCAGCGCGGCGCGCGCTATGCGGGCTGGAGCGCTCGCCGGAGCGAACGACCGGCCGTGGCGACCGCCCATTCGACGCACTCCTATCGCTACTTCGACGGCGTGCAGCGGCTGCTTTGCGTATCGGACGCCGTGCGCCAGGCGCTGATCGCCCACGGTTATCCAGGCGAACGCACGCGCCTGGCCTACCCGGGCTTCGACGACCCGGCCACGAGCGCGCCGCCACGCCCCGAGGCGCGTCGCCGCCTGGGGCTCGACGACCGAGATGTGGTGCTGCTGATGGTCGCGCGCCTGATTCACGACAAGGGTCACGATGTCGCGATCGAGGCCGTCAAACGCCTGGCGCGACCGGACATCAAGCTGCTGCTGGCCGGCGATGACGGCAATGCCTGCGGCGAACAGTTGCGCCGGCAGATCGAATCATCCGGGCTCGCGGCACAGGTGCGTTTTCTCGGGCAGCGTGATGATGTCGGAGCATTGCTGTCGGCGGCCGATATCGTGCTCGGCCCGTCGCGGCGGGAGGCGCTGTCGCTGTCGCTGGTCGAAGCCGCGGCGATGCAGGTGCCGGTGATCGCCAGCCGCATCGGCGGCATTCCGGAAGCGGTCGCCGAAAACGGCAGCGGCCTGCTCGTTCCCGCAGAGGACAGCCATGCGCTCGCCGACGCCATCGCGACGCTGGCCGACGATCCACCGCGACGAGCGGCGATGGGCGGCGTCGGCCGCGCACTCTATCTGGAACGTTTCAGCACCCGGGCGATGCTCGAGTCCGTGCTGGCGGTCTACGCCGAAGTGCTCGATGCCAGGCCGAGCAGTGCCAGATAGCGCGCTGCACTGACCTCGACACGGAAGTCGCTCGCCGCGCTTCGCAATCGTTCGGCGTCGACAGGCCGCGTGAGGGTTTCCTGCATCGCGATTGCCAGCCGCTCGACATCGGCGACCGGAACAAGCTCACCGAATCGGCCGCCGTCGAGAATTTCGCTCGGGCCACTCGGGCAGTCGGTCGACACGCAGGGGACGCCGAGCGCGAGCGCTTCGGCCAGCACGTTGCCGAAGCCTTCCCAGCGAGACGACAGCACGAACAGGCGCGCACGCGCCAGCCATGCGTAAGGGTTTTTCCGGAACCCGGCAAACAGCACCCGCTCGGCGACGCCGAGTTCATCGGCCAGCCGCTGCAAGGCGGCGCGCTGCTCACCGTCTCCGAGGAGAATCAGGCGCACCGGCGACGGCAGGCGCGCAAAGCCCGCGAGCAGGGTCCGGAAATCCTTCTGTTCGGTCAGGCGCCCCATGCCGATGATCACCGGCCGCTCCGGATCGGCAAGCCAGGGATGGGGAACGGGCGCTTGCGCCAACTGCTCGATATCGCGCGGAATCGCCGGATTGTGAATGACGTGGACACGTTCCGGCTGCAAGCGGCACTCCCGGATCAGGTCGTCGCGCACGCCGCGCGAGACGGCAACGATGCCATCCGCGAGCGGATAGATGCGGCGCATCGCCGCCAGCCGCCACGCTCGCGAAATCCGGCCCGAACCCGCCAGTGACTGCGTCATGTTGGTATGGATCTGCAACCACAGCCGGCTGGGCGAATCGACGCGTCGCTGCGCGCGCAGCGCGGCTCTGCCGGCGCGATCCTTGGCGACCAGCAACACATCGGGTCGCTCGCTCGACAGATAGGCGGCTATTTCACTGCTCGCCGTCCAGGCGTGCCGTGCCGTCAGCGGGATCAGTCGCACATTGCGCGGAATGCCGTCGACATGAGGGCCCTGCTGCTTGATCGTCAGCAGATCGACCCTGACTTTCTGCGCCAGCTCGCCTGCGAGCAGATTGATCACGCGTTCGACGCCGCCGGCACCGGAGTATGAAACCAGAATGGCAAGATGCGGCATGCGGGCGCTCACCTATTCGCGGACCATCGCCGAAGGACGGCGGGCCTTGGCGGGCGCGGCGATGTCGCGGATCGCCGGCATGGTCTTCACTGCGGATCGAAGCGGTAGCCCAGCAGTTCGATGTCGCGGGCGAAGTGCCGGGCCACCAGCTCGGCAAGGTCATCCCGGTAGTAGCTGCGATAGTCCTTGCTGCGATCGGTCGCCTGACGCTTGTGCGGCAGCTCGGGGGTCGGCACGCCGATGCGCCGGCAGATCGCGGAAAAATCGTCGTGCAGGTTTTCATAGCGGCCGAGAACATCGGTCAGCATCCTGCCGTGCAGGTCGATCAGGTAGTCCGACTGCGGCGTGATCGAAGTATCGAGGTGGTACTGATACGGCCGTGCCGGATCGAGCTTGAAGCGCGTGAAGGCCTCGAAGGATTCATGTCCTTCGAGCAGATGCGGACGCTCGCGCTTGAGGTGATGGTAGGAACTCACCTGCAGATCCCAGGGATTGCGCACGAACGCGAACTTGAACAGACCGTCGAAGAATTCCTGCGGCAGCATCTCCTGCGCGGCGATGATCTTGGCGTGACGCGGCAGCTTGGCGGCGATGCGATGGCCGCTCAGGTGCGACAGGCGCGAGCAGATGAACTGGGCGAGATAGTACGGGTCCTTCCATTGCAGCGACTTGAGCGCCGCGCGCACGCTCGTGCCGCCGGTCTTGGCAATGTGCACGTACAGGAAGTTGTAGCGGTTCGAGAGAATCATCGCGGCAGTTGCGGTCGGCGCTGTGGATTATGCCTGAGGCTGCCCGGACGTCGGCGCCGTGCTTGCCGGTCTTGCAAGGCAGTCGACCCGGTGAATCTTCAGCGAAGCCGCGCGGCGAACAGTCGCTCGAACAGTCCGCTGACGAATCGACGCTCGTCGGCGAACTGGTCGGCGGCGATCCGCACCTGCTCCTCCTGCAGCGAACGCTCGTGCGCCCAGGCACGGTAGCGTCGATAACAGCAGATCAGGGCATCGCGATCCTCGCCGTCGATGCTGCCGGCGGCCGCGAGCGCGTCCAGCTGACGCCAGTTGTCGCTGTAGTTCACCAGCGCCGGCGCACGCTGCGCGTCGCGCAGCACGAGGTATTGCGTGATGAATTCGATGTCGATCAAGCCGCCACGCCCCTGCTTGATGTCCCACAAGGCGTCGGTCGAGCGATCGAGTTCGGCGCGCATCTTTGCCCGCATGTCGGCGATGTCGGCGCGCAGCTGTCCCGCATCGCGGGCGCGCGTCAGCACTTCGCGGCGGACACACTCGAACGCGTCGCGGATCGCCGGGTCGCCCGCGACCGCGCGGGCGCGCGTCAGTGCCTGATGCTCCCAGGTCCATGCCGACTCGCGCTGATAGCCTGCAAAGCTCTGCAGGCTGCTGACCAGCAGTCCGGACTTTCCGTTCGGCCGCAACTCCATGTCGATTTCGTACACGCGCCCGGCCGGAGTCTGCGTTGCCAGCCAGTTGATCAACCGCTGCGCGAGCCGCGCGTAGAACACGCCGTTGTTGATCGCGCGTGCGCCGCCCACGGTATCGGCGTCGAGCTGATCGCAGTCATGCAGGAACACCAGGTCGAGATCCGAGCCGTAGCCGAGTTCGATGCCGCCGAACTTGCCGTAGGCGACGACCGCGAACCCCGCGCGTTCGCCGTCGCCGCGCAGGGGCTCGCCGTACGAACTGCGCATCTCGTCCCAGGCGCGCGCCAGCGCCGCATCGACCAGCGACTCGGCGAGCCAGGTCAGGCGATCGCTGACCTGCACCAGCGGCAGGGCACCCGACAGATCGGCAGCAGCGATGCGCAGCGTCACTTCCTTCTGATAGCGACGCAGCAGATCCATGCCGGCTTCGGTGTCACCCGGAGCGAGCTCGCCAAGCCGCTGCAGCAATTCGTCGCGCAGCTCGTCGCGGCCGGGCAGTGCATACAGCGTGCGCGTATCGAACAGCGCGTCGAGCAACACCGGCGACTGCGCGATCAAGGCGCTCAGCCACGGACTGGCCGCACACAGGCGTACGAGCTGCGCACGCGGCTCGGCGTTGTCATGCAGCAGGCTCAGATACGTCGAGCGGCCGGCTATCGCCTGCACCACCCGCAGCGTCCGGCACAAGGCGGTCTCGGGTCGGGTCTGCTCTCGCGCCGCCTCGAACAGCGTCGCCAGCAGGGCGATCATTTTCTGCACGTCGCCGTCCGGCATCGCACGCACCAGCCGTGCATTGCGCAGATCTTCGAGCGCGGCGACGATCTTCTGCGGCTCCTGCGCAAAACCGGCAGCGCGCAGATCGGCGAGCGCGGTGTCGCCACTGCTCATCGCGAACCACAACGCGCGCACCAGCTTGCGTTCGGCACTTGACGCGTCGGCGTCGGCGGCACCGCGCTCGTTGAAGATGGCGTCGAACTGCTGCTGGACGAATCCGCGCACGAACTCGACCTGCGCCGACAGCGCCGTCCAGTCGGCGGCACCGAGCGCCGCGCACAGTGCCCGCCGGGCGTCGTCCTGAACGGGCAGCGTGTGGGTCTGCTGATCGCCGTACATCTGGATCGCGTTCTCGAGCCGGCGCAGGAACACGTAGCAGGTGTCGAGCTGCCTGGCGACGGCGCTGTCGAGATGACCGGCACCGCCGAGATAACGCAACACCGGCCGCAGCCGCGCATCGCGCAAGGCGCTCTCGGCGCCGCCGCGCACCAGCTGGAAGGACTGCACGATGAATTCGAGTTCGCGGATGCCGCCGCGCCCGAGCTTGACGTTGTCCTCTTCGCCGCGCCGCGCGACATCCTCGGCGATCAGCACTTTGAGGTTGCGCAGATTGCCTATCGCGTTGTAGTCGAGATAGCGTCGATAGACGAACGGCCGCAACACCTTGAGCAGGACGCGGCCGGCGTCGATGTCGCCGGCGACCGGTCGCGCCTTGATCAGTGCGTAGCGCTCCCACTCGCGGCCGTGTGCCTGGTAGTACTCTTCGAGCGCGGCATACGACACCGACAGCGTGCCGGCCGACCCGAACGGCCGCAGCATCAGGTCGACACGAAACACGAAACCGTCCTCGGTCTGGCTGGCCAGCAGACGCTGCACGTCCTGTGCAAGCCGCACGAAATATTCCTCGTTGCTGAGCCCGCGCGCACCGTCGCCCCCTCGACCGGGCTCTGGACAGGTTTCGCCGGAATCGCCGTGGCAGAAGATCAGGTCGATGTCGGACGAAAAATTGAGCTCGCGTCCACCGAGCTTGCCCATGCCGAGCACCAGCGGCCCGACTTCGTCGCCGGCCGCGTCGCGCGGCACGCCATGCCGCTGACGCAGGCGCTTGCCGGCGTTGCGCAAAGCGGCCTCGATGCAGGCATCGGCGAGTGCGGACAGATCGCCCAGGGTCTCGTCGAGTTCCGCGATGCCGGCAATGTCGCGCACCGCAATACGCGCCATTTCGGCACGCCGCAAACGGCGCAGACGACGCATCAACGCCGGCTCGTCATCGTCGGCACAGGCGGCAAGCAGCGCGACGGCAAGTTCGCCGTCGGCGCGCGAACGCATCAGCGCATCGAACTCCGCGCTGTCGTCATCGAAAAGACGCGCAAACGCGTCGGCAACGAACGGACTGGCCGCAAACAGGCGCGGCGCGACCGCCGCGAGCGCCGGCGCGCGCGCGACGAAGCGCTGCCGCCACTGCTCCTCGGTCAAGGCGCCATACATCGCCGGCGGGACTAGGAATTCGCGAGATGAATGGCGGGTCGACGCTGCGCCCAGGGCTGCGCCTGTTCGATCTGCGCCGCGAGACGCAACAGCAGGCCCTCGCCGCCCGGCGCGGCAACGAACTGCACGCCGAGCGGCAAGCCGGCGGCGGTCCAGTGCGTCGGCACCGACATGGCCGGTACGCCGGTGAGATTTGCGAGCTGCGTGAACGGCACCCACTTGAGATTTTCGTGCACCATCTGATCGACGATGTCGGACTTCAGCAGCAGGCCTTCGAGACCGAGCGCCAGCAGGATGCGAAGCGCGCGCTGCTGCCAGTCCGGTGTGCGGATCTCGCCGATGCGGGCCGGCGGCAGCGCCAGCGACGGTGTCAGGAACAGATCATGGCGGCGATGGAAATCGCCGAGCTGGCGCGCGTATTCATTCCAGCGCAGATAGCCTTCCACGTACAGATTCGCGCGCAGCGCGCGGCCGAAGCCTGCCATCGCCCTCGTGTCGAGTTCGAAGTCGCTTTCCCGGCAGCCGGTGCCGCGACGCACGTCGTCCATGTTCGCGGCGCAGGTCGCGAACCACATCGTGATGAAGTCCTTGCCGAGTTGCGGACCATCGATCTGCGGCTCCGCTTCCTCGACATGATGCCCAAGCGATTCGAGCAGCTTCGCGGCATCGCGCACCGCCTGCACCGCTTCCGGATCGACCGCGGTACCGATCGGCGAGCGCGCGGTGAACCCGATCTTCAGCCGTCCGGGATCGCGACCGACTTCGTCGATGTAAGGCCGCTCCGGCGGGGCGACATGAAACAGCGCGCCGTGTTCGGGGCCGTGGGTCGCGTCGAGCATCGCCGCGCTGTCGCGCACGCTGCGCGTCAGCACATGATCGATCACCGCGCCGTGCATGCGCTCGACATAGCGCGGCCCCTGCGGGGTACGACCGCGTCCGGGCTTGAGCCCGAACAGTCCGCAATGCGCCGCCGGCAGGCGGATGGAACCACCACCGTCGTTGGCGCCCGCAACCGGCACGATGCCGGCCGCCACCGCCGCTGCCGAGCCGCCGCTGGAGCCGCCCGGCGTGTGCGCCGGATTCCATGGATTGCGACACGGCCCCCAGGCTTCCGGTTCGGTGATGCCCTTGGCCCCGAACTCCGGCGTGTTGGTCCGTCCGAACACGACCAGTCCGGCACGCAGCCAGCGCTGCACCATCTCGGCGTGCTCGCTCGCAGCGTAGCGCTCGTCCTTGAGCACGCGGGTACCGTACGACGTCGGCACGCCGGCGTATTCCTGACAGAGATCCTTGACCAGGAACGGCACACCGGCGAATGGTCCGGACAGCGGCGCCGCGGCGCGCGCGCGCGCGATCTCGTGCATCGGCCGCACGATCGCATTGAGCTGCGGATTGAGTTTCTGCGCCGCGGCGATCGCGGTCTCCAGCAGCTCCTGCGGCGCCAGCTCGCCGCGTTGCAACAGTTCAGCCAGACCGAGCGCGTCGTGGCGCGCGTATTCGGCTGCGGAAATCGTCATTTCTGTCCCCAGGCGTCGTCGTTCGCCATAGAGTAGCGTCCAAACAGCGTCACCGGAGTCCGTCATGAATCACTCGACCGCTGCACCATTGACCGCAACGCCAGGCTCGGCACCGGCCTGGGCGCGAACCCTGCGCCGCTTCAACGACTGGTGGCTGACCGACATCGGCGGCGGCCCGCGCGTGCTCAAGTTCGCGTGGATCATCAACACCCAGAAGGCCGGCACGTTCTTCTTTCTCGGCGCGCTGATGCTGTACTACGCCGACCGCACGGCGGCGGCCACCTCCACTGCCGCGTGGATCTATCTCGCCCTGCACGGCAGCTACGGACTGGTGTGGCTGACCAAGGATCTCGCGTTCCCCGATCCGGGCTGGCAGAAGCGCGTGACCTGGGGCGCCGCACTGTGCGGCATGTTCGGTCTGGCGATGTACTGGAGCTTCGGCTGGCTGCTGATCTCCGGCACGGCACAGCCGCACTATCCGCTGCCGGATGCAGCGTGATTCTGCCTGTGCATCAGCCTGTGCATGCTCGGCAGCGTGATCATGATCGCCGCCGACGCACAGAAATACTTCACGCTGCGCATGCAGCGCGGCCTGATCACAGACGGCATGCACCGCTACATACGCCATCCGAATTATCTCGGCGAGATGATGATCTACGGCGGCTTCGCGCTGATGGTGGGCCACTGGCTGCCGTGGGTCTGGCTGGCCATCATCTGGAGCACGCTGTTCGCCACCAACATGGCGATGAAGGAGGCCAGCATGTCGCGCTATCCGCAATGGGCTGCCTATCGCAAGCACAGCTGGTGGCTGCTGCCGGGCGTGTTCTGAACGCCGTGCCGATGCCGGCTTCAGGATCGGAAGATGAAGTAGACCGCGCCGCACATGCACAGCGCCGCCCAGAGATAGTCGAGCTTGATCGGCTGCTTCATGTAGATCACGACGAACGGCACGAACACCGTCAGCGTGATCACCTCCTGCATGATCTTCAGTTGCGGCAGCGTCAGCGTCGTGTAGCCGATGCGGTTGGCCGGCACCTGGAACAGGTATTCGAAGAACGCGATCGACCAGGAAATCGCCGCCGCCACATACCAGGCGCGATTCTCCAGATTCTTCAGGTGGGCGTACCACGCGAACGTCATGAACACGTTCGACAGCACCAGCAGTCCAGCGGTCTGGGCAATCACCGGCAAGGCAAAGGGCATGGTCGTGAATCCGTCGGAGACGATGCAGTCTGCCGCGCATGAAAAAGGCCGGCAATCATGCCGGCCTTTGCGATCCTCGCGTCAGAGCGGAATGACGGACGCTTCGCGCGTGTAGTGCACGTAGCCGAGGCTGGCACCGGCGCGCAGGCCGACGCCGGCGCGGATCGGCGCGAGCACGATATCGCCACTCTTCTGGTAGTTGATGCCGACACCGGCGACGACATACAGGCTGCCGTCGACCGCCGGGAACCGCTGGAACAGCTGGCTCGAGGAGCGCAGGTTGTAGACCAGCGTGAACACCTTCGATGCGTTGCCGCCGAAATCCCAGCCGATCGATGGGCCCTGCCAGTAGACCTTCTGGCTGTCGCCGCCCTTGTATTGCAGGACGCCCTTGCCGTAGCGCAGGCCGACGACGATCGCGCCGCCGCCTTCGGTGCCGGCAATGTAGGCATTGGGCCGGCCGTGATCGGCGAACGCCTTCTCGATCGCCTTGGCCAGACCTTCGCTCGACGAACCGAAGAACTTGGTCGCCGCATCGCGGACTTCGTCGGCACTGTAGGTATCGGTGTTCGCCGGTGCACCGTTGTCCGCAGTGTGCGGAGCCTGGATATCACCGTTGGCCGGCTGGTCGCCTTCGGCGAAGCTGGTCGACGTCGATGCCATGCCCATCAACAGGGCGAGCCCGACACCAAGTCCCACCTGACGGATTTTGCGGAAAGCATTCATGGCTGGTTCCTCGGGAGCGTTGACGGGAAATCGTGAACGACGGCTCTTAATCGAGCCTGAACTGTACGCCAATTGCTAGCCACCGGCCGCGATGCGCGTGCGCACGAAGTCGGCGTGCGGCACGAACAGCAGGTCGGCAAGCTGACGGATCAACGCTTCTTCACGCGGCTCGATGTGACCGTCCGCCAGGGCGACCTGCCACAACCAGACCAGCAGCTCGCGCTTGCCGTCGGCGTCGAGTTCGTGATTGAGCGCGGCCACGAATTCATGCAGCGATACGGCGGTGCCGGCACTGTCGGCCGCGCGCTCGATCAGCGCATCAGTCTGCACGGCATCGAGTTGCAGGCCACGCGCCAGCTGCTGGCGAATCAGCTCCAGCTCTTCCGGGCTGCGCTCGAAATCGGCACGCGCCGTTTCCAGCAGCAGCACCGCCATCGCCAGATGCCGATCAACGGCCGCCTTGGGCGGGGGCGTTGCAAAAGCAGCCGACAATTTGCGAAGAAAACTCATGACAAGACATGCGTATCAGAACGAAAGCCCGAGTCGGACGTTATAGACATTGTTGCTGCCGAAACGTTCGTATTCGGGCGTCAGCTCGAGGAAACCCAGTGCGATGCGCGAACCGATGAAGAGGCGGCTCTGCTTGACGTTCTCCTTCATCAAACCGTAGGTCTGCGAGACATCCTTGTGCGGATCGACGCTCGCCGAGACATAGCCAATGCCGAGATACGGGGTCAGGAACGCAAAGCCTTTCGACAAGATCGCGTCGCCCCCCCAGGCGTCGTAATCGAAATCATCGATGCCGGTGCCTTTGGTGTAGTTCGCTTCTACGGCGAGCGCGGGCTCGGCCACGCCGCCTTCGAGAATTGCATAACGCAGCTGGAAACCGTAGGCACCGGCCCCGCCGGCAGTCGGCACGCTCGCGTAGAAGGCGCCGGCATCGAACCCGAACGGCAGCCCCTTGTTGACCACCGCCCCGACCATGCCCAGCTGATCGACGCTGTCGCCGGTCAGCGTGCGCCAGTCGCTGCGATGCTCGGTCGGCGCGTAGCTGGCGATCGCCGCGATGCCGAAGCCGAGCACGCCGGTCGCTTCGGCCGGCGCTACGATTTTGTAGTTGAAGGCCGCAGCGATGTCCTTGGCGGCACCTTGGAAAGCCGTGTTGCACTCGAGCAAGGACCCGCAGCTGATCTGAAGGTCGTTGGCAAACGCGCTCGGCGCGGCACCGAGCAAAAGTACGACGGAAAGAAGACGGCGGATCATGGGCTCTCCCGGTGGAACGTTTGCGATGGCAGTCAGTCAGCGCCTGCAGGATACCAGCGGCTCAGCTCGCAAGCTGGGTTTGCAGGAACGGCAACACGGTGTCGCTCAGATCGTTGAGGCGCCCGTGGAAGAAATGCCCCGCGCCTTCGAAGCTCACCAGCTGCGGCGGTGGATCGTAGCTGTCCAGCATGGTCCGCGTCGCCTCGTATTCGACGACATCGTCGTCCGTGCTGTGCACGACCAGCCACGGGCACGGCGGTCGCGCCGGCTTCGGCAGATGGTCGAAATATTTCGCGAACGGCGGGGCGATGCTGACCTGCGCGTGCGGCGCGAGACGCACCGCGGCGTTGGTGCTGACCCAGGCACCGAACGAAAAGCCCATCAGCACCAGAGGTCCGGCCGGCAGACGCTCGCGCAGCCATTCGGCGAGAAACACCACGTCGTCGGTTTCACCCCGCCCTTCGTCGTGGACACCTTCGCTGCGGCCGACACCGCGGAAGTTGAAGCGCAGGGCGTACAGCCCGGCTTTCTGTGCGCAGGACGCCAGCGTGTAGACGACCTTGTTGCTGAGCGCGCCGCCGAGCAACGGATGCGGGTGACAGATCAGCGCGTAGCCTGGGTTGGCGAGCGGCAGGCGCGGACCGGCAATGCTGGCCTCGATCAGGCCGGCAGGGCCGCGGATCAATTCGGTGCGGCTTTCGCCGGCGGCGGGCAGCGAATCGGACATGAGGTCTCGAACGAACAAATGGAACGGGCATTTTGCCCGATCGGCAGAATCTGCTTGCCAGCCGCCACGCGGAAAGGTCAGCATCCGCGCTCATGAACGCCGCGCCACGCTCCTCGCCCGCTCCGCTGACCCAGCGCTACCCGCGGCTCGCCGAAATGATCGGCATCGACCTGCGCACGCTGGCCTTGTTCCGCGTCGTGCTCGGCCTCGTGCTGCTGTGGTGCGTGCTGAGCTGCTTCCGCGATCTGAACGCGTTCTGGACCGACGCCGGCGTGATGCCGCGGATCTGGATGATCGAAAGCGACAGCCATTGGCGCCTGTCGCTGTATCTGGTCAACGGCCAGGCCTGGTTCGTCGCCAGCCTGCTGATCGTGCAGGCCGGCTTCGCGCTGATGTTCGCGCTCGGCTGGCGCATGCGTTTTGCCGCGATCGCGTCGTTCGTGCTGTGGGCCTCGCTGATCAATCGCGATCCCATGGTGCTGATCGGCGGCGATCTGCTGCTCTGCTGCCTGCTGTTCTGGGCGATGTTCCTGCCGCTGGCGGCGCGCTATTCGGTTGATGCCGCGCTCAGCACCACACCGCCGCCGCAGGACAATCTGCACGTGTCCTGGGCTTCGCTGGGCCTGCTGCTGCAGGCGATGTCGGTGTACTTCTTCAGCGCCATGCTGAAGACCGGGCACGAGTGGTATCCGGATTTCACGGCGGTGTACTACGCGCTGATGCTCGACCGCCATGCGCTGCCGTTCGGCCACTGGCTGCTGAATTTTCCCCATCTGCTGAAGCTGCTGTCGGCCTACGTCTATTTCCTGGAAATGCTGGCGCCGATCCTGATCTTCACGCCGTATTTCCTGCGTCCGGTGCGGCTGCTGCTGATGCTGTGCCTGATGGCGATGCACTTCGGCTTCCTGCTGTGCCTGCAGCTCGGTCACTTTCCGTTCGTCAGCTTCGCGTCGTTGACCATCTTCACCGGCGGCTGGTTGTGGGACGCCGCGGCACGGCGACGCAGCACCAGGCTGGCGGCCGCGCCGCGACTCTATTACGACCGCGACTGCGGCTTTTGCGTGAAGTCCTGCCTTCTGCTGCGCCAGCTGCTGATCATCCCGGAGCTGCAGATCGCCCCGGCGCAGGACACGCCGCGCGCGAAGACCCTCCTGGAGGCGAACTACTCCTGGGTGCTGATCGACAGCGACGAACAGGCCTATCTGAAGTGGTCCGTGTTCACGGTGCTGCTGCGACACTCGCCGCTGTTCGGCTGGCTGTCGCCACTGCTGCGGATCGGTGCGCTGACCGCACCCGGGAACGCCGCCTACGACTTCGTCGGACGCCGACGCGAATGGCTCGGGCGCCTCAGTGCCGCGCTGCTGCCCTTGCGCGACACGCGCTTCGAGGTCTCGCGCAACTGGTACCGGATCGCCGGCGTGTTCGTGGTGCTGGTGTTCGTCTGGAACCTGCACACGATCCGCGTACTGCCGGCGCGCAGCTATCACGCCATGACGCCGCTGTTCCGCGTGCTGCGCATCGATCAGCTGTGGAACATGTTTGCGCCGTATCCGCTCAAGGAAGACGGCTGGTGGGTCTTCCCGGCGCGGCTCGCGGACGGCTCGGAGATCGACCTGCTGCACCCGCAGCGTGCTGCGCCGGACTACAGCAAGCCGGAGAACTACGCTACCGAGCAGGAAAACATCCGCTGGCTGACCTATCGCGGCCGGCTCTGGGAGAAGCAGTACGCGGCGCACCGCGGCTGGTACGGACGCTATCTGTGCCGGCAGTGGAATGCCGACAAGAACGGCAGTCCCGCCGCGCAGAGCAAGCGCCTGATGAGCTTCCAGATGATCTACATGCTGGAACGCACGCCCCCACCCGGCGAGGCCGCGCACGTCGAGCAGGTCATCACCTGGCGCCAGGACTGCTATCCGGACACGGCGCGCAGCACGCCGTGAGCCGGGAAGCCGCGGACCCGCCGCTCGATCTGATCGACATCGGCGCCAATCTCGCACACGACAGTTTCGATGCCGACCTCGACGCGGTGCTCGGTCGTGCGCGCGACGCCGGCGTCGCGCAGATCGTCGTCACCGGCAGCTCGCTCGACAGCAGCGCCCGCGCCATCGAGCTGGCAAACCGACATCGCGGCCAGCTGTTCGCGACCGCCGGCCTGCATCCGCATCACGCATCGGAATGGAACGAAGCGCTCGCGGCACGGATTCGCGAACTGGCGATGGCACCGGAAGTGGTTGCGCTCGGCGAATGCGGACTCGATTACAACCGCAACTACTCGCCGCACGCCGACCAGCGCCGGGCTTTTGCCGCGCAACTGCGCATGGCGATCGAACTGCGCAAGCCGCTGTTCCTGCACCAGCGCGATGCGCACGACGATTTCCTGGCGATACTGCGCGAGCATCGTCCGCAACTCGGCGCCGTCGTCGTGCACTGCTTCACCGACACACGCGACGCGCTCGCCGACTACCTCGCGCTCGACTGCCACATTGGCATCACCGGCTGGATCTGCGATGAGCGCCGCGGCCGGCATCTGCTCGACGCCGTTGCCGACATCGGCGATCAACGCCTGTTGCTGGAGACCGATGCGCCCTATCTGCTGCCGCGCACGGCGCCCAAGGCTGTCGTCGGCGCCAATCGCCGCAACGAGCCGGCGCTGTTGCCCTGGGTGCTGCGCGCCGTTGCGACCGCGCGCGGGCAGCATGCAGCCGAACTGGCGCGGCTGACCAGCAACAACGCGCGGCGCTTTTTTGCTCTGCCCCTGCCCCGCTGACCTGCGCCGCACTGTCGGCAACGGCTGCGGTTGTTGACGGCTGACCGACTCGGCCGGAACGGCGATCGCCCTGCCGTGATGCACGCCGGAAGCCGACCGTCGACAAGGCGCCCGTCTACCCGCGGTCGGGGACCGGCGCGCGGTAACGGCGCCGCCTTCTCCGCTGCTATGATCGCGGCCGATGTCGAGCGTCCGCCGCCACCGTCACACCATCCTGCTCTGGCTTGCACTGCTGGGCGTGCTGTATCGCGCGCTGATTCCGCCGGGCTTCATGCCGGTCATGACGCACACCGCTCGGGGCACGGTGCTCGGCCTCGCGATGTGCTACGGCCAGGGCCCGGTCACGATCGGTCAGAACCCGGCAAGATCGGGCGACGCCGGCCACACCGGGCACGGCGCCGATCGACAGGAGCCGCAATGCCCGTTTGCGGCGGCTGCGACTCCGGCTCTGCCATACGTTGCCAGCCTGTCGCCGGCGCCGGCAGCCGCGCCGGCACGGCAACAGGAACCCGTCGTCGAGAGCGCGGCGAACGACACGGCGAATTACCTGCGGCCGCCAAGCCGGGCGCCACCCGAGCAGTCCTGAATTCCGACGCTGGTTTGCGGTTCCGCGACGCGCGGAACCTTTGCGTGCACCCGCACGCCCGTCAATTCCGGACACCTCATGATTCACTCACACTCCAACGCCCCCCTGCGCGCGCTTGTTCTGTCGCTGATTGCCGCCGGCACGTCGTCGCTGCCGTTGCGGGCCTCGGCCTGCTCCAGTTGCGGCTGCAACATCGGCGTCGAATGGGCCGACTCCGGCTATTCCACTGCCGCCGGCCTGCGCCTCGATCTGCGCTATGACTTCATCAACCAGGACCAGTTGCGCTACGGCGCGCATGCGGTACGACGCCGCGACGTCGAAATTCCCAACGAGGAGGAAATCCAGCAAGGCACGCTGACGCGCTTCTACACGCTGGGTCTCGACTACAGCATCGATCACGACTGGGGGCTCAGCGTGCAACTGCCGACGCTGCAGCGCGAGCACCAGACCATCGACGAAGGCGATACCGGGATCACAGGCTCGTCGACCAGCGGCATCGGCGACTTGCGCGTCATCGGCCGCTACCAGGGCTTCTTCGCCGATCACAGCTGGGGCTTGCAGTTCGGCCTGCAACTGCCGACCGGCAAAATCGATGATCGCTTCGATCGCGGCGCGGAGGCGGGCGAGACCCTCGATCGCGGACTGCAGAATGGCACCGGCACGACCGACCTCATCGTCGGCGTGTACCACTACGCCGCGTTGAGCCGCGACTGGGATCGCTTCGAGCAGCTGCAGCTGAAGCAGGCGCTCGATACGCGGGACGGTTTCCGGCCGGGAACGCAGATCAGCCTCAATGCCGGACTGCGCTACGTGGGCTTCACGGGCTTCATCCCGCAATTGCAGATCAACAGCCGGATCGAAGGCCACGAGACCGGAGCAGAGGCGGATTACCAGAACAGCGGCAGCCAGGTGATCGCGCTGAGTCCGGGCGTCAGCGCCGGCATCGGCGGGCAGGTTTCGTTGTCCGGCTTCCTGCAGCTGCCGGTGTACCAGCACTACACGGGCTACCAACTGGCGCCGCACTACATCGCCAGCGTCAACCTCGGCTATCGCTTCTGAGACCGCCGCAAGTCTCCTGAAGCGACAGCCGGAGCCGGCCGGACTGCTTCAGCGTTCGCGCAGCAGCGGTCCGACCTGCTTTTCCAGCGACGACAGGTCCCAGGTGACGCGCGCACCGACACCACCGTCGATGCGCAGCACACCGGCGCGATCGATCACGAAGGTGATCGGCAGACGCCAGATGCGCCCGTAGCCACCGGCCTGCACGTCGGCGCCGAGCGCGACCGGAAAATCGAAATCCTGAGCGAGCGCACGTACACGCGCTGTCTGGTCGGCATCGTCGACGCTGATGGCCAGTACACTCAGGCCGTCGTCGTGGTGCGCCTGATAGAACGCTTCGAATGCCGGCAGCTCGACGCGACAGGGACCACACCAGGTCGCCCAGAAATTGACGATCACGACTTCGCCGCGATGCTGCTGCAAGCTGTACTTCAGGCCGTCGAGTGTGGTCGCGGTCAGCGGCGGCGCCGGCTTGCCGGCAAGGCTGGCCGCCCAGCCCGGTGACGCCAGCAGCATGGCGGCAAACAGAAAGGCCCGGCCGCCGACCGCGACGCCGCGACGGCAAGCCGATCGCTTCGCGCGCTCAGCGGCGCGGACGCTACCGGCAACCGTCGCCGGCCGGATTGCAGAGGAAGCAGGGTCGAGCACCCCCGCTTCCGGCGCATGGCTCACGGACTCGCACCGGAGGTTTCCGCCCGGCGCCGGTAGTAGCCATCGAAGCTGATCGTCGCAGGCTTTCCGGCCGGAATCGTTTCCCAGCGCTGGTTGACGCGACCGTCCGGCAGCGGCGTCCAGGTGATGCGTTCGGTGACGCGCGCAGCCGCCGGGCCATGCACGTTTTCGAGCACCATCGCCTTGCCGACCAGACCGCCATCGAGTTGCAACAGGGCGCCACTGTTGTCGACCCAGGTCTGGTGCCAGTGCCCGCTGGCAGCATCGTAGATGTTGAGACTCTCGCCTTCCGCGCCCTTGCTGCCGTGCCAGTGCTCGTGCAGCGCACAACCGCCTGCAACCGCTTCGACTTCGCTGGCACCGAGTGTGGTCCTGCCATCCGCGCTGCTGACCTGCCAGCGCCCGGCCCAGAAGTCGAACTGGTGCATTTCGGCAGCGGCGCACGGCGCCGGAGACGCCGGGCCGCCGTGGGCGGCGCCGGTGACGAGCAGCAAGGCCGCGGCGACCCGCTTCACGGCGACGGCTTGACGATGCGCAGATAAGGCTTGAGCGTCTTCCAGCCCTGCGGAAACAGCTTCTTCGCCTCTTCGTCCTTGAGCGCAGGAACGATGATCGCGTCATCGCCCGGCTTCCAGTTCACCGGCGTCGCGAGCTTCTGCCGGTCGGTCAGTTGCAGCGAATCGATCACGCGCAGGATCTCCTCGAAATTGCGGCCGGTCGAGGCCGGATAGGTCAGCGTCAGGCGGATCTTCTTGTTCGGATCGATGATGAACACGCTGCGCACGGTGAAGGTGTCGCTGGCGTTCGGATGGATCATATCGTAGAGATCAGCGACCTTGCGGTCGGGGTCGGCGATCAGCGGAAAATTCAGCGCAGCGCCCTGCGTCTCCTCGATGTCCTTGCTCCAGCCATGATGGTCTTCGAGCTTGTCAACCGACAGGCCGATCGCCTTGACGTGGCGCTTGTCGAATTCCGGCTTGAGCCTGGCGGTGTAGCCCAGTTCGGTCGTGCACACCGGCGTGTAGTTCTTCGGGTGCGAAAACAGTACACCCCAGGAATCGCCGAGCCAGTCGTGGAAGCGGATGCGCCCTTCGGTCGTTTCGGTCTCGAAATCTGGTGCGGTATCGCCGAGTCTGAGGCTCATGTCTGGTTCTCCGTCCGGGGGAAGGCGCCTATTAAGGACCTTCAGCCGAGCGAGTTCAAGGCATAAGCAAAGACAGCTTTGGCGGTCTTTGCTTGGCTGTCACGCGGCGCGCCAGGCTGCGCGCGTCTGGCGCAGAAAGCGCGTCGACAGACCGACTGCGGCGATGCTGAGGCCGCCGATGAATCCGCACCAGACACCGGATGGACCGAGCGCCGTCCTGAACGTCAGCGTCGTCGCGAGCGGCAGGCCGACCACCCAGTACGCGGCGACGGTGATCATCATCGGCACGCGTGTGTCCTTGATGCCGCGCAGCGCACCGCCCGACGTCGCCTGGATGCAGTCGACGATCTGGAACAGCGCGGCATAGGCGAGGAAGCCGACGGCGATATGCGCGACCGCATCGACGTTGGTGTACAGCGCAACGATCGCGCGCGGCGCCAGCAGCATCAGGCTCGCCGAGAACAGCGCGAAGCAGACGCCGATCAACATGCCGGCGCGACCGCGCAGTGCGATCGCCGCTGCATTGCCGGCACCGACCGCGTGACCGACACGCACGGTCGCCGCCATGCCGATCGACAGCGGAATCATGAACATCAGCGACGCCCAGTTGATCGCGATCTGGTGCGCCGCCATGGTCTCGGCACCGAAACGCGCGATCAGCAGCGCGCCGATCTGGAACAGGCTGGCCTCGGCCGTCAGGATCGCGGCGATCGGCAGACCGAGGCGCAAGACCTGCGCCGCCGCAACGCGCCACGACCACGGTCCGCCGCCCAGTACCCGCAGTGCATGCAGACGCGGCGTACGCCGATACTGGGCCGCATAGACGAACACCATCGCGCAACTGGCGATCGACAGCGCGTAGCCGGCGCCGCGCGGACCAAGGTTCGGCAAACCGAAATGGCCATACATGAATCCGTACCCGAGCGTGCCGTTGACCAGCAGGCCGACCAGGCCTGCGACCAGCGACAATCGCGTGAGTCCGTGCGCGTCGGCGGCGTTGCGCTGCGCGAAGTTGATGCAGGTCGGAACCGGAGCCCAGACCAGCGCGCGCAGGTAGCCATCCGCATAGACGCGCGTATCGGTGGTGAGCGACAGCAGATCGAGTACCGGCTCGCGGACCAGATGCAGCAGCAAGACCCACACACCGCCCATCAGCAGTGCCAGCACCAGCGCACCCCGCACGAAGCGCCCGATCGCCTGCGCGTCCTCATCCGCACCGACCTTCTGCGCAACGATCGGCGAAACGGCCATGAACAGGCCGGAGAAGAACACGAACATCAGGAAGAAGACGTTGGCGCCGACCGCGACCGCAGCCAGCTGCGGCGCGCCGAGACGTCCGGCGAGTATGGTATCGACCGTGCCCATGCTGACGAACGACAGCTGCGCGGCAACGATCGGCCAGGCCAGACGGAAATACTCGCGCAATTCGCGGCGCAGAGCAGAGGGTTCGAGGTGCTGCATGACGATGGACCGCAGGTGATCTCCCGCCGTCGGCGGGAACGAAAACGACCGCCAGGAGCGACGGGGCGCGTAGTCTGGGCATTTTCGCTCAGGGATGCCAGCGCGCGGATGGCGGCTCCGCTCGGACCGACGCGGACGGCGACGCGCCCGCAGCGAACGATTTAAGCTGCGCGGCATGCGTCACTCCCCGGTCGCCTGATCCATGATGTCCATCACGCTCGTCAGCTGTCCGCCCGAGCACGCGGACTGTCTCGCGCGGTCGCTGGTCGATGCACGAGTCGCCGCCTGCGTCAGCGTGCTGCCGCGGCTTCGCTCGGTCTATCGCTGGCAGAACGCGGTCGAACACGCTGACGAAGCCCTGCTGGTGATCAAGCATCCAAGCGCGGCGTTCGAGGCCGTGCGCAGCGCGGTGCTGCAGGCACATCCCTACGAACTTCCCGAGATCGTCGCGGTCAGTGTCGACAAGGTTCATCCCCCCTATCTCGACTGGATACTCGCTTCGTGCTCCTGATCCGCTGGCTCGGCACCGCTGCGCTTGGCATCGTGCTGAGCGCGTCGGCGCGACCGTTCGAAAGACTGTCGTCGACCGACGATCTGCTGCCGGCGGCGCAGGCGTTCTCGCTGCTGCCGGTCGAATACCATGACCACCATCTGCATCTGAGCTGGAACATTGCCCCTGGCTACTACCTGTATCGCCAGCGCATTCGCGTTGAAGTGCTGGCGCCGAGTCGCGTCGGACTGCAAGCCATCCGTCTGCCGCAGGGCATTGCTCACGTCGACGAGCATTTCGGTTCGGTGCAGATTTATCGCGAGCTGCTCGACGCCGATGTGCCGACCATCGGCCCCCTGAACGCGCCATTGCGCCTGCGCGTCAGCTATCAGGGCTGCGCCGATGCCGGCGTCTGCTATCCCCCGCAAACCGTCGTCCAGACCATTCGCCGATGAACATGCGCAAGTCCGTACCCGTCGCCATCGTGCTGTCGCTCGCCGCCCTGGCCGGCGGCGCTCTGCTGTATCGCCATCTCGCGGCCAACACGACCTCGGAACCGGTATCGGCAGCGGCACCGGCGGTGAACTTCATCACGCTCGACGGCCGCACGCTGAGCCTGGCGTCGCTGCACGGGCACTGGGTATTGATCAATTTCTGGGCATCCTGGTGTGCGCCCTGCATCGACGAGTTGCCGAACTTCGTGCGTGCGCAGGACCAGTACAGCGGCTTGGGTCTGAAAGTCATCGGCCCCGCACTCGACGAAGCCGACGCGGTGCGTCCGATGCTGGCGCGCTTCAAGATCAATTATCCGGTGACCGCAGACTTCGCCAGCGGCGATCTGGCGATGCGCGCCTTCGGCAACGACAAGGGTGCCTTGCCGTTTACCGTGCTGATCGATCCCGACGGCTTTATCGTCGAACGCAATCTCGGCGGATTGAGCAGCGACGAGTTGGACGGACTGCTGCAACGCCACCTCGGCAAATCCTGAACGATCGTTCGTCTAAAACGTACGAAAAAGCCTCGATCTTGTCGGCAACTTCCTGCAAATCGATCTTGAGCTTGTATTCGCAGGAGCGTCCCTGCAGAATCGGTGACTCCCGCGAACGAGACCGACGCGCTTGAGCCAGCTGCTGCTGATCAACGGCCCCAATCTGAACCTGCTGGGCAGCCGTGAACCCGAGGTTTATGGACGCCGGACGCTGGCGGACATCGAATCTGCGCTGAGTTCGGCCGCTGCGCGACTGGGCCACCAGCTGAGCTGCTTCCAGAGCAACCACGAAGGCGCACTGGTCGATCGCGTGCAGCAGGCCAGGTCGGAGGCGGTTGCGTTCATCCTGATCAATCCGGGCGCCTACACCCATACCAGCGTTGCCCTGCGCGATGCGCTGCTGGCGGTGGCAATCCCGTTCATCGAAATTCACCTGTCGAACGTCCACGCCCGTGAGACGTTCCGCAAGCATTCCTATCTTTCCGACATCGCCTTGGGCGTGATTGCCGGCTGCGGTGCGCTGGGTTACCAGCTCGCCTTGCAGGCTGCGCATGAGCGCCTCTCGCAAACCTGAAAACGCATCCCCAGGGAGGGAGCAATGGATTTACGCAAGATCAAGACGCTGATCGATCTCGTCGAGCAGTCGGGCATTTCCGAGCTCGAAGTGCGCGAAGGCGAAGAGTCGGTTCGCATCAGCCGCCAGATCGCGCAGGCGCCGGTCACGTACATGCAGGCGCCGCAAGTCGCCGCGCCGCAGACCGCTGCCGTCACGGCACCGGCGGCTGCGGCACCGGCCGCAGCCGCAGTTGCCGCGCCGGCAGCCGACAACCGCCACATCGTCAAGGCGCCGATGGTCGGCACGTTCTATCGTTCGCCGTCGCCGGGTGCCAAGTCGTTCGTCGAAGTCGGACAGACGGTCAAGGCCGGTCAGGTGCTGTGCATCATCGAGGCAATGAAGATGCTCAACCAGATCGAGTCGGACAAGGCCGGCGTCGTCGTCGAAGTCTTCGCCGACAACGAGAAGCCGGTGGAATTCGATCAGCCGCTGTTCGCCATTGAGTGATGCGCGATGAACCAGCTCCCCCGACAGATGGCCTGAAGCCGCGGCCATGAAAGAAATCAAGAAAATCCTGATCGCCAATCGTGGCGAAATCGCCCTCCGCATCCTGCGCTGCTGCCGGGAACTCGGCATCAAGACCGTCGCCGTCTATTCGACCGCCGACCGTGAGCAGAAGCACGTCGCGCTGGCCGACGAGGCCGTCTGCATCGGACCGCCGCAGGCCGGCCGCTCGTACCTGAACATGGCCGCGATCATCTCGGCCGCCGAGGTCACGCAGGCCGACGCGATTCATCCGGGCTACGGCTTCCTGTCCGAGAACGCGGACTTTGCGGAATCCGTCGAAAAGTCCGGCTTCATCTTCATCGGCCCCAAGGCCGAGACGATACGTCTGATGGGCTCGAAGACCAACGCCAAGGCGGAGATGATTGCCGCCGGCGTGCCCTGCGTACCCGGCAGCAACGGCGTCCTGCCGGACGACGATGACGAGTGCGTCCGCATTGCCGAGCAGGTCGGGTATCCGGTACTGATCAAGGCCGCCTGCGGTGGCGGCGGCCGCGGCATGCACGTCGTGCGCAGCGAAGTCGACCTGGTGCAGAAAGTCCATCTCGCACGCAGCGAGGCGCTCGCCGCGTTCAAGGACGGCTCGGTGTTCATGGAGAAATACCTGGAGACGCCCCGCCATATCGAGTTTCAGGTGCTGTCCGACGGCCAGGGCAACGCCATCCATCTCGGCGAGCGCGATTGCTCGATGCAGCGCCGCAACCAGAAGGTGGTCGAGGAATCCCCGGCGCCCGGCATCACCGACGAGCAGCGCGCCGAGATCGGCCATCTCTGCGTCGAGGCCTGCAAGCGCATCGGCTACCGTGGTGCCGGCACCTTCGAGTTCCTCTACGAAGAAGGGCACTTCTACTTCATCGAAATGAACACGCGCATCCAGGTCGAACATCCGGTTACTGAGATGGTGACGGGCGTCGACCTGATCAAGGAAATGATACGCATCGCCGACGGCAAGCCGCTGAAGAAGAAGCAGAGCAACATCCGCTTCCGCGGTCACGCGATCGAATGCCGTATCAATGCCGAGAACGCGCGCAGCTTCATCCCCTCGCCCGGCGAGATCAAGAAGTACCACCAACCCGGTGGCCCCGGCATCCGTCTCGATTCTCATTGCTACGCGGGCTACAAGGTGCCGCCACACTACGATTCGATGATCGGCAAGCTGGTCGCTTATGGGTCCGATCGCAAGTCGGCAATCGCTCGCATGCGCCAGGCCCTTGCCGAGATGGTCATCGAAGGCATCCAGACCAACATCCCGCTGCAGAGCCGCATCATGCGCGATCCGGTCTTCAAGGAAGGCACGCACCACATCCACTACCTGGAGAAGATGCTGGAGCAGTGGGCGTCGGAGTCCTGAGACCACTCAAGCAGCAGTTTCCGGAACGCGTACGAAAAGCCCCGCCCTGCGGGGCTTTTCGTCTATGGCAGGCAACACTTGATGACCACACTTCGTGGCGGCGCAGCAATAGCCAGCCCGACGAGCCGGGACTAAGCTCGCCGACGATTTCTTTTCCATTGCAGGAGATTTGACATGAAACCCTACGGCCGCAAGGTGGCGATTCTCGGTGGCTCGCGTATTCCGTTCGCGCGCTCAAACACCGCGTACGCGACGAAGTCGAATCAGGACATGCTGACCGCGGCCCTGAAGGGCGTGGTCGACAAGTTCCAGCTGCATGGCGAACGCCTTGGCGAGGTCGCTGCCGGCGCCGTGCTCAAGCATTCGCGCGATTTCAATTTGTGCCGCGAGTCCGTGCTGTCGTCCGGGCTGGCGCCGGAAACGGCCGCGTATGACTTGCAGATGGCCTGCGGCACGGGTCTGCAGGCGGCGATCAACGTTGCCAACAAGATCGCACTCGGCCAGATCGAGTCCGGCATCGGCGGCGGCGTCGACACGACCTCGGATGCACCGATCGCAGTCGGCGAGAAGCTGCGCAAGATCCTGCTCGAAGTGAACCGCGCCAAGACCACGGGCCAGCGCCTGGCCGCGCTGGCCAAGTTCCGGCCGGCGATGCTTGCCCCGCAGATTCCGACCAATGGCGAGCCGCGCACAAGAATGAGCATGGGCCAGCACACGGAAGTGATGGTCAAGGAATGGAAGATTCCGCGCGAGGCGCAGGACCTGCTGGCCTATGAATCGCACAAGAAAGCGGCGGCGGCCTACGACGCCGGCTTCTATGACGACCTAATCGTGCCGTTTGCGGGCCTGGAGCGCGACAACAACCTGCGTCCGGACATCACGCTCGAAAAGCTGGCGTCGTTGAGCCCGGCGTTCGATCGCAAGTCGGGCCAGGGCACGCTGACCGCCGGCAACTCCACGCCGCTGACCGACGGTGCATCGGCGGTATTGCTCGCCTCGGAAGACTGGGCCAAGGCACATGGCTTCAAGCCGCTCGCCTACATCACGCATGCGGAAACCGCGGCCGTCGATTTTGCCGGCAGCAAGCATGAAGGCCTGTTGATGGCACCGGCCTATGCAGTCGCCCGCATGCTCGAACGCGCGGGCCTGAGCCTCCAGGATTTCGATTTCTACGAGATTCACGAAGCCTTCGCCGGCCAGGTGCTGTGCACGCTGAAGGCCTGGGAAGACCCGAAATTCTGCAAGGAAAAACTCGGCCTGTCCGCGCCGCTCGGCTCCATCGATCGCGCCAAGATGAACGTCAAGGGTGGCAGTCTGGCAGCGGGCCATCCGTTTGCCGCCACCGGTGGGCGCATCCTCGCGACGCTGGCCAAGATCATCGACGAGAACAAGGGTGGTCGCGGCCTGATCTCGATCTGCGCGGCTGGCGGACTCGGCGTGACGGCGATCGTCGAGCGCGCCTGATCGATGTTCTGACGCAAGAGCCCGGTCCTCGCGCCGGGCTTTTGCGTTTCCGGGGCTTTTCCTCTTCAGACGCTGCGCAGGCTTTGTGCATAATCGAACGCTACTGCGATCTGGGGGATTTGCACCGATGAGCCTGCTGCGCACCAAGCCGGTACTGCCGGACGCCAACGACCGCGGCCTCAAACGCGTGCTGGGCGCCTGGGATCTGACTCTGCTGGGCGTCGGTGCGGTGATCGGCGCCGGCATCTTCGTGCTCACCGGCATCACCGCCGCCACGCAGGCCGGACCGGCCGTCGTGCTGTCGTTCCTGATTGCCGGTTTCGCCTGTGCCTGTGCTGCGCTGTCGTACGCCGAGCTCGCCAGTTCGATCGGCGGCGCCGGATCGGCCTACGGTTACGGCTACGCCAGCCTCGGTGAACTGCCGGCCTGGATCATCGGCTGGATGCTGCTCTGCGAATACATGGTTGCGATCCCGGCGGTAGCGACCGGCTGGTCGGGCTACGTCGTCAACTTCCTGCAGTCCATGGGCTCGGGGCTGCCGGATTTCCTGACACACGGACCGATCGACAAACTCACACCGGGCCTGATCAATCTGCCGGCGTTTCTGGTCGTGCTGGCAATCGGCCTGTTGCTGGCCTCCGGCGCCAAGATGAGCGCACTGTTCAATGCCGTGATGGTGGCGGTCAAGGTGGCAGCGATCCTGCTGTTCATCGGTGTCGCGGCATTTCATATCCATGCCGAGAACTGGACACCGTTCATTCCGCCGCTGGAAACCACCAGTGGCGCAGCCAGCGGTTTCAGCTGGGAAATGCGCCTGCTCGATGCAATCCAGCTGGGTCTGGGCTTCGGTGTCGGCGGCGAAACGCATTTCGGCGGCGTCGGCATCATGACCGGCGCGGCAACGATCTTCTTCGCTTATCTCGGCTTCGACGCGGTGTCGACCGCCGCCGAGGAAACCCGCAATCCGCAGCGCGATCTGCCGATCGGCATCCTCGGCTCGCTGGCGATCTGCACGGCGCTGTACATCATCGTCTCGCTGCTGCTGACCGGCATGGTCAGCTACCGAGAACTCAATGTTCCGTCGCCGGTCGCGCATGCGCTGCTGCAGATCGGCCAGACCACGGTCGCCGGCATCATCTCGATCGGCGCCATCGCCGGCCTCACGACCGTGATCCTCGTCATGTATTTCGGCCTCACGCGCGTGCTGTTCGCGATCGCCCACGATGGGCTGCTGCCAAAGTTCTTTGCCTACGTGAACCCGAAGACCGGAACACCGGTCGGCTCGATCGCCGCCGCCGGCGTGATCATGCTCGCGTTCTCCGGCTTCGTGCCCCTGGGTCGGCTGGCCGAGCTGGCCAACATCGGCACGCTGGGCGCATTCGTGGTGGTCTGCGCAGGCGTCATCGTCATGCGCCGTACCCACCCCGGCCTGCCGCGCCCGTTCAAGACGCCGGCCTCGCCGCTCGTGCCGTTGCTCGGCGTCCTGTCCTGCGGCTACCTGATGCTCAATCTCGCGACGTTCACGTGGACCGCGTTCGGCGCCTGGATGCTGATCGGCCTGCTCGTCTACTTCGCGTATTCGCGATCACACAGCGCGCTGGCGACGGCAAAGCATTGACCGATGTCCAGAGGATCATCGGCGTCGTCCGGCACGGCAGCTGCGTAAAATCCAGGCGATGAACACCGCCCCATCCGATCCCGTCCGCGCACACGATCAGGCGCAGCGCTGTGGCGTCCTGCTGGCCAATCTCGGCACGCCCGACGCACCGACGCCTGCCGCAATCCGCCGCTACCTCGCCGAGTTCCTCGGCGATCCGCGCGTCGTCGAAATTCCGCGCGCGCTGTGGTGGCCGATCCTGTACGGCTTCATCCTGCCATTTCGCCCGCGGCGTCTGGCGCACGCCTATCAGTCGATCTGGACAGCAGAAGGTTCGCCGCTGCTCGCGATCAGTCGCGCACAGCAGCGCGGCCTGCAATCCCGGCTCGGAGATGCCGTACCGGTTGCGCTCGGCATGCGCTACGGCACACCGTCGATCGGCGCAGCGCTGGACGAACTGCTGGAGCGCGGCGCGCGGCGCATCGCGGTGCTGCCCCTGTATCCGCAGTATTCGGCCACCACCACCGCCACGGTCTTCGAGGCCGTGGTCGATCGCGTGCGGCCGATGCGCTGGTGGCCGGAACTGCGCTTCGTCAATGGCTATCACGACGAGAGTGCATATATCGATGCGCTCGCCGAGTCGGTACGCGCGCATTGGGCACGAAACGGGCGCGGCGAACATCTGTTGATGTCGTTTCACTCGATCCCGGTGCGCTGCCTGCAAGCTGGCGATCCGTACTATTGCTTCAGTCAGAAAACCGCAAGACTGCTCGCCGCCGCGCTGGATCTGCCACCCGACGCCTGGACCTTGTCTTTCCAGTCCCGCATCGGGCGCGCGAAGTGGCTGTCACCCTACACCGATCTGGTCATCACACGACTCGCCCGCAGCGGCATCAAGACCGTCGACACGATCTGTCCTGGATTTTCGGCAGACTGTCTCGAAACGCTCGAAGAAGTGGCGCAGCGCTACAATGAGCAGTTCCGCGACGCCGGCGGCAGCGCGCTGCGTTACATCCCGGCGCTCAATGCCGACGATGCCCACCTGGATTTTCTCGCCGATCTGGTACACAGGCAGTTCGGCGGCCGGCTCACTGCGCAAGTTGCCGACCCGCATGCAAGTGCGGCCGAGCGCGTTGCGATGTTGCAACGCGGTTTCTGATTCGCGATCGCGGCGCCCAGCGACGCACCCCGCTTGCCGCACGCTGCAGAGCCGTAACGACGAGACAAAGAAAACCCCCGCTGCTCACGCAGCGGGGGCCTTGATCTACGGCAGTGCGAACTTACTCGCCGCGGGTGCGGGTTTCGGCACGACGGTTCTGTGCGCGTCCCTCTTCCGTGTCGTTGGTCGCGACCGGCTTGGACTCGCCGTAGGCGTAAGTGCTCAGGCGACCAGCCTCGACGCCTTTGCGCAGCAGATATTCCTTGACTGCATTGGCACGACGCTCGGACAGACCCTGGTTGTAGCCTTCGGTACCGACCGAGTCGGTATGACCGGAGATGTCGACCTTCAGGCTCGGATACTGCTCGGAAACCTTGTTGATGACATTGGCAGCGTCATCGAGCATCTGCTTCGAGTAGTCGGTCAGATCCGACTTGTCGAACGCGAAGTGCACGTCTTCGAAGCGCAGGTCCGCACCGGTGCCGGTGATCTTGAAGCGACCGGAACCCAGCGTGGTCGGGCAGCCCTTGTCGTCAACCGCAACGCCGGGCGGCGTTCCCGGGCACTGATCGATGCCGTCCGGCACGCCATCGCCGTCGGAATCCATCGGGCAACCCTTGGCATCGACCTTGACGCCCTTCGGGGTACCCGGGCAGAGATCGGCGTCGTCCGGCACACCGTCGCCGTCCGAATCCTTGACCGTTTCGGCTGCGCTGACCGGCTTCGGTCCGAGTGCCGCGACCAGACCGATCTTGACGACAGGTTCGCCGAAGCTGTTCGAGCCCGGCACGTCATTGGCATCGAGCCAGCGATAGCGGACATCGGCGCGCAGGCCGTAATTGCTGTCGCCGAAATACTTGAAGAAGCCGACGCCGGCGTCGACGAACGGGTCGGTCGACTTGTCGCCGGTGTTCTTCAGCTCGCTGCGCATGCCGCCGACGCCGATACCGACGTAGGGCGAGAACTTGCGATCACGCGAATAGAAGAACATGCCGTCGAGCTTGGCACCGTACTGGCGCCAGTTGTTCGGATTGGCAGCGCCGTCCTTGTCGAACTGGTCCCAGGAGCCGCTCAGTTCCCAGCCCCAGTACTGGTTGATCGCCTTGCCGACACCGACGAACCAGCCATTCCCGTTGTCCGAATTGCGGTCACTGTCTTCGAACGTGTACGTATAACCGCCACTGACATACGGCCGCATCTCCTGCTCGGATTCCTGCGCAAGCGCCGGCATGGCACAGGCAGCGAGCACGAGTGCCAGACCGGCACGGTGCATTGTTTTCATCGCCGAATCTCCCAACCTCTTGATTGTCCAGACAGCCCGAAAAGCGCTACGAAAGCCCTATTAGTATACGCAAGCCATTTTGCACTGCAGCGTAAATTGAAAATTTCGCTCACGGTCGCACTTGCCTTCCTTGGCTTCAGCAACGATTCTGCCGCGCGAATCCGAAGTTTTCCAGCTTCTACCCCCCGCTCAAAACCGCTAAATGACCGAATTCCTGATTCCTTACGCATTGTTTCTCGCCAAAACCGTGACCTGGGTCACGGCCCTGATCGTGCTGGCCGCCACGCTGGCCGGTCTGGCCCGCGGCGCGCGCAGCGCCGGCGGCCCGGAACGTCTGGATGTCCGCAATCTCAATCGGCGCTACGAAGGCCTCGCCGACTCCGTTCGCGACGAGGTCCTCGACCAGGCGCAACTCAAGGCGCTCGACAAGACGCGCAAGGGCGAATCCAAATCACGCAATAAGCTGGCCAAAAAGGGCAAGGCGCCGGACCGGCCGCGGGTTTACGCGCTGCGATTCCATGGCGACCTTCAGGCCTCGGCAGTCGACTCCCTGCGCGAGGAGATCAGTGCGGTGCTGCAGGTTGCCCGCGCCGGACAGGACGAGGTCCTGCTGCAGCTCGACAGCGAGGGCGGCATGGTGCACGGCTACGGACTTGCCGCCTCGCAGCTGGCCCGCCTGCGCAGTGCCGGCATCAAGCTGACCGTTGCCGTCGACAAGGTTGCGGCCAGCGGCGGGTATCTGATGGCCTGCGTTGCCGATCAGGTACTGGCCGCGCCATTCGCGATCGTCGGCTCGATCGGCGTCGTCGCGCAGCTGCCGAATTTCCATCGCCTGCTGAAACGCCTCGATGTCGATTACGAACTGCATACGGCCGGCGATTACAAGCGCACTCTGACCCTGTTCGGCGAAAACACCGACGCCGGCCGCGAGAAATTCCGCGTCGAGATCGAGGAAACCCACGCCCTGTTCAAGCGCTTCGTGCGCGAATATCGCCCGCAACTCGACATCGAACGCGTCGCCACCGGCGAACACTGGTTCGGTACCCAGGCGCTGGAACTCAAGCTCGTCGATCAGCTGCAGACCAGTGACGACTATCTGTTGCAGCGGGTCAAGGACGCCGAGCTGTTCTCGCTCAGCTTCCGACGCCGTCAGCGCCTCGCGCAACGGCTTGCCGAGGGTCTGGTCAAACTCGGTGTCGGCTTGCGTCGCAGCGTCCAGGAAACCACCATGCCGCGCTGGCACTGAAACCGCTGTCATTCGTCAAGGAGATTGCATGAAACTGTCCAGTCGCAGCCTGACATCGAGTGGCCGCATCGCCGGGCGCTGCGCGTTTGCGGTCCAGGCACCGTTCGGCCATGTCCGCCTCGGCCACAATCGCAATCCGCATCTGGCCTGGGCCGGAGCGCCGGCGACAACGCGAAGCTTTGCATTGACGATGATCGATGGTGACGCACCGACGCGTCCGGACGATGTCAATCGCGAAGGCCGTGTCGTGCCTGCTGCACTGCCGCGCGCCGAATTCGTGCACTGGCTGCTCGCCGACATGCCCGCCGCCGTGACCGAGATTGCCGAAGGCAGCTGCTGCGATTGCGTCACCGCGCACGGCAAGGCGCAGCCGCGCGGCCCGGAGGGCACCGTGCAGGGCGTCAACGACTACAGCGGCTGGTTCAAGGGCGACGCGGCCATGGAAGGCACATATCTCGGCTACGATGGCCCGTGCCCGCCCTGGAACGATGCGCTGACGCACCGCTACCGCTTCGAGGTGCTGGCGCTGGATCTCGACAGCTGCGGCCTGAAGAGCGGTTTTTCGGTCTCGGAACTGCGGCAGGTCGTCGACGGACATGTGCTGGCGCGCGGCTCGCTGGTCGGGCGTTACAGCCTGAATCCGGCCATACAGCTGCGCTGAGTCCGGCGCCACGCTGAAACTATTGCGTCCACCCGCGGTCTATCCGCCGCTGCCTGTTGCAGCGTGATCCGAGATTTTTTCGATGTCCAAAGAATTCACCGTCAAGCTCATTGCGCCGCTCGCGGTCTCTGCGTCCATCCTCGCTGCCGCCTTCATGATGTCGTCGGCGCCGCCACCGGCACACGCTGACATTCCCGCCACGCCAACCAACCAGCAGCTGCCGGTACAAGGGGGCGTGCCGTCGCTTGCGCCGATGCTGAAGCCGGTGATGCCGGCAATCGTCAACATTTCCGTGACGGGCGAAGTCGAAGTCCACAACCCGCTGATGGACGATCCGTTCTTCCGTCGCTTCTTCAACGCACCGGATCAGCCGCAGGAACGCGAATTCCAGTCGGTCGGCTCGGGCGTGATCGTCGACGCCGGCAAAGGCTACGTGATCACCAACAACCACGTCGTCAAGGATGCCAAGGAGATCAAGGTCCGCCTCAACGACGATCGCGAATTCGATGCAAAGCTGGTCGGCCGTGACGAAGGTACCGATGTCGCCGTGCTGCAGATCAAGGCGGACAATCTCACAGCGCTGCCGTTGGGCGATTCCGACAGCCTGCAGGTCGGCGACTTCGTGGTCGCGATCGGCTCGCCATACAACCTGCGCCAGACCGTCACCAGCGGCATCGTCTCGGCGCTCGGCCGCACCGGCATCAGCGACGGGCTCGGCGATTTCATCCAGACCGACGCTTCGATCAATCCCGGCAATTCCGGCGGCGCGCTCGTCAATCTGAAGGGCGAGCTGGTCGGCGTGCCGTCGATGATCTACTCGCAGTCCGGCGGCAACGTCGGCATCGGCTTCGCGATCCCGGTCAATCTCGTACACACGATCATGACGCAGCTGATCGACCACGGCTCGGTCGAGCGCGGCCACATCGGCATCGTCGGCGGCCAGGAAGTCACGCCCGAACTCGCCAAGGCGCTCAATCTGCCAAGCAACCGCGGTGCGCTGGTCGGTCGCGTCCTGCCGAAATCGCCGGCCGACAAGGCCGGGATCAAGGCCGGCGACCTGATCGTCGAGGCCAATGGCAAGCCGATCATCGACTTCGGCCAGTTGCGCAGTCTGGTCGGCCTGATGCGGGTCGGCGACAAGGTCGACCTCAAGCTCTACCGCGACGGCAAGCCGAAGGACGTCTCGGTCAAGATCGGCAAGGACGACAAGACCGAGACCGCCTCGATCAGCAAGGATGTCTCGCCGCGTCTGGCAGGTGCCACGTTCGCGCCGCTCGACGAGGAAACGGCCAATGCGGCCGATGTCGACAGCGGTGTGGTCGTCAAGGACGTGCAGCCGAATTCGGCCGCCGCCAATGTCGGCCTGCGTCCGGGCGACATCATCATCGCCATCAACCGCCAGCCGATCGAGTCGCTTGAGCAGTTCAACAAGCTGGTGGCCGGCAAGGGCCAGTTGCTGCTGCAGCTGCGCCGCGGTCCGGGCGCCCTGTTCCTGATCCTGCAGTAAGCGTGACGTAAGCCGGTATTCCGGCAGGCGGCGGTCCCGGTAGACGTTCTATACTGGGCCGCCGCCTTTTTTTGTTGTCGACCGCAATGATCGAAGCCGAACTCCAGCAGCTCGAAGATCGCGTGCAGCGCCTGATGGCAGCGTATCGCCAGTCGCGCCTTGAAGAGAAACGTGCCCTGCAGGAACGCGATCGTCTGCTGGCGCTGAATGCCGAGCTGCGGCGGCGCATCGAAGGCATCGTCGAGCGCGTGCGCTCGCTCGAATCGGAGCAGGAATCATGATCGCGAGCAAGGATCCGGGCGAATCGCTGAGTATCACCGTGCGCATCATGGGCAAGGAATACAATGTTGCCTGCCCGACCGAGGAGCACGAGGCGCTCGTCAAATCGGCCGATTACCTCAACGAGCGCATGGTCAGCATCCGCAAACGCGGCAAGGCGCTGGGCGCGGAGCGCATCGCCGTGATGGCCGCGCTCAACATTGCACGCGAGCTGCTCGAACTGAAGGGAGTCGAAGGCGTCGCCCAGCCGAACCCGGAAACCGTGCAGCGTCTGCGCCAGCTGGCACTCGACATCGACTCGACGATGTCGCTCGAATGACGAGCGGTCGAAGGACGCCGCGCGCCGCGTGATATTCTTTGGCCGTGTCTCCTGCGGTGTTCGAGAATCGGTTTGGTACCCTTGAGCCTATTTAAAAAACCCCGGGAACCGTAACCATGCCGGGCGTGCAGGCCCACCTCGCAGTGGGAAGCCCGAAGGCGTGGCGTGGTGCCCACTTGAGACTATGTCTCAAGGTCGAAAATCGATGACGGCACAGGCGGGAGACATCTACCAAATCAAGCAGGCGCTGCGTCGCGAACTCCGCACGCGGCGCCTTTGCGTTGTGCCGGCACAAAGACGGCGTGCCGCTGATCGTGCCGCCCGCCACGCCCTGCGTCTGCTCGGCGCGATGCGCGCGAGGCGGGTCGCGGTTTATCTGGCCTGCGGCAGCGAACTTGCGACCGCACCGCTGATCACCGGCATGGTCGCGCGCGGCCTGCGTATCGCGATCCCGTGTATCGACGGACCCGGCAGCATGCACTTCGAATGGCTGCGGCCTTGCGCCGCACTGCGACGCAATCGCCACGGCATCGCCGAGCCGGCAGGCCGCGGCCGGCGTGTGCGCCGCGCCGAGTTCGATGCCGTCATCCTGCCGCTGCTCGGCTTCGACCGGCACGGCACCCGCCTCGGCGCCGGTGGTGGTTACTATGATCGCTGGCTGGCGCGCCCGCGCATCGCGCAAAGGCCGCGCTATCTCGGCTACGCTTACGCGCTCCAGCAGCTCGAACAACTGCCGCGCGAAGCCTGGGACATCCGGCTCGACGCGGTCATCACGGAAAATGGAATTACCTGGGGCGTGACATGGCCTACTGGCTGATGAAATCGGAGCCGGACTGCTTTTCCATCGACGACCTCGCGTCGCGACCGAGGCAGACCGAAAAATGGGACGGTGTGCGCAACTATCAGGTGCGCAACATGTTCCGTGATCAGATGAAACAGGGCGACCAGGCGTTCTTCTACCATTCGAGCTGCGCCGAGCCCGGCATCTACGGCTTGATGACGATCGCGTCGAACGCCTATCCGGACCCGACTCAGTTCGATGCCAAGGCCGATCACTACGATCCGAAATCGAAGCCCGAAGAACCGCGCTGGCTGCTGGTCGACGTGCGCTTCGAACGCAAGCTGAAAACGCCGGTCACACTCGCCGAACTGCGCAAGCACGACAAGCAGCTGCAGGGCCTCTTGCTACTGGCGCCGGGCAGCCGCCTGTCGGTCACGCCGGTCAAGCCGGCGCACTGGAACTACATTCTCAAGCTCGAAGGGCGCAGCTGAGACTGGCGCCGCAGCGGCGCGGCTCTGGTGCGAGCGCCGTGATCGAACGGCTGTCTCAGTCCGTGCCCAGGAACAGCCGATACGCCGGATTGTCGGTTTCCTCGGCATATTCGTAGCCCAGAGCATCGAGCGAACGGCGGCACTCCGCCCACTCCTTCTTCGGAATCTGCAAACCGCAGAGCACACGGCCGTAGGCCGCGCCATGATTGCGGTAATGGAACAGCGAGATGTTCCAGCGCGAGCCGATCGCATGCAGGAAGTCCGCACAGGCGCCAGGCCGCTCCGGAAATTCGAAGCGGAACAGGCGCTCGTTCGGCAGTCCCGGACAACGGCCGCCAACCATGAAGCGCACGTGGTCCTTGGCCATCTCGTTGCCGTGCATGTCGACCACCTCGTAACCCTGCACGCGCAGTGCGGTCGTCAGTGTCTCCAGCTCATCGGCGCCGCCCGCCAGACGCAGTCCGAGGAAGACGTGAGCCTTGCCGCCATCGGCATAGCGGTAGTTGAACTCGGTGATGACCCGCTTGCCGAGCTGTCGAAGGAACTGCTTGTAGGCACCCGGCCGCTCCGGCAGGGTCACCGCAAGCAATGCTTCGGCGTCGTCGCCCAGCTCGGCGCGTTCGGCGATATGGCGCAGGCGATCGAAGTTGACGTTGGCCCCGGAGATGATCGCCGCCAGCGTCTGGCCATGCACGCCGTTTTCATGCACCCAGCGCTTGAGCCCGGCGACGGCCACGGCGCCGGCCGGCTCCGGCAATGCGCGCTTGTCGTAGAAGATGTCGCGCGTCGCCGCGCAGATCTCGTCGACGCTGACCAGCACCGTGCCGTCCACCAGATGCCGGGCGACGCGAAAGGTCTCTTCACCGATCTGCCGCACGGCAACACCGTCGGCGAACAGTCCGACCTGCGGCAGCACGACGCGCCGGCCAGCCTGCATTGCCGCGGCGAAGCAGTTCGAGTCGTCGGGCTCGACGGCAATGATTCTGACCCCGGGGTTCACCGCCTTGATCGCAGCCGCCACACCGGCAAGCAGGCCGCCGCCGCCGACCGGCACGAACACCGCGTCCAGCGTAGCGCACTGCTGCAACAGTTCCAGACCGATCGTGCCCTGGCCGGCGATCACGTCCGGATCGTCGTACGGATGGATCATCGTCCAGCCCTTGTCGCGCACCAGCTGTTCGGCGTGCTCGCGGGCATCGTCGTAGGCATCGCCGTGCAGGATCGCCTTGCCGCCCATCGCCCGTACCGCTTCCACCTTCAGCGCGGGCGTCGTGCGCGGCATGACGATGTGCGCGCTCATGCCAAGATGCTGGGCCGCCAGCGCCACGCCCTGGGCATGGTTGCCGGCTGATGCCGTCACCACGCCGCGCGCGCGCTGCGCGGCCGTCAGCTGCGCAATCTTGTTGTACGCGCCGCGCAGCTTGAACGAGTACACGGATTGCTGATCCTCTCGCTTGAACAGCACCCGGTTGTCGAGGCGTTGCGAAAGCCGGCTGGCGTGCTCCAGGCCCGAAATGCAGGCGACATCGTAGACGCGCGCATTCTCGATGCGGGCACGGTACTGCTGCAGCAGCTTGCGGACGGTCGCACTGCCGTAGGGGTTGGCTCGGGAACTCACGTTGGCGTCGTGTCGGGAAACGGTATCGCCTATGATACTGCGCACTTCGCTTCGACCTTTTCCCGATTCGTTCTGATGGCAGCAAAAATCGCGTTCATCGGTGGCGGCAACATGGCGGCCAGCCTCATTGGCGGCCTGCTGCAGGCCGGCCATCCCCGTGCGCGGATTTCGGTCGCCGAACCCTCCGCCGAGCGCGCGGCGTGGCTGCGTCGCAGCTTCGAGCTGCAAGTGGCCGACAGCGCCGCTCCGGCCTGCGCCGGCGCCGAGCTGGTGGTACTGGCCGTCAAGCCGCAGCAGATGCGCGAAGCGCTGGCCGGACTGCGGCTCGAAGCCGGCTGCGTCGTGGTCTCGATCGCTGCCGGCATCCAGCTGGCATCGCTGGCACGCTGGCTCGGCGAGAATGTGCATCTGGTCCGCAGCATGCCGAATACCCCGGCGCTGCTCGGCGCCGGCATCTCCGGTCTGTACGCCGACGCGACCGTGCCGGTCGCCGCCCGCGATCTCGCGAGCTACGTACTCGGGGCCGCCGGTACCTGCGTGTGGCTCGAATCGGAGGCACAGATCGACGCGGTCACGGCCGTGTCCGGCTCCGGGCCCGCCTACTTCTTCCTGGTCACCGAAGCGATGCGCGAGGCGGGCGTGAAACTCGGACTGTCGCCGGACGTGGCCGGTCAGCTGGCACTGCAGACCTTCATCGGTGCCGCGAAGATGGCGGAGGATGGCATCGCCAGGTCGATCGACATCGCCCAGCTGCGCGCCAATGTCATGTCCAGGGGCGGCACCACCGAAGCCGCCGTGCGTCATCTTGAAATCGCCGGCCTGCGTACCATCTTCGATGCGGCGCTGCAGGCTGCGGCCGACCGCGGCCGCGAGCTCGGCGCCTCACTGGCAAAGGAAACCTGATGGGCGCCAACGCCGCCAACGCGATGCTGTTCCTCGTCACCACACTGTTCGATCTGGCATTGTGGATCTATCTGCTGCGCCTGCTGCTGCAGTGGTCGCGCGCCGATTTCTACAATCCGATCTCGCAGGCGATCTGGAAGGCGACGCGCTTTCCCGGCGACTGGCTGCGCCCGCATCTGCCGAACTGGCGCAATCTCAATCTGGCGGCGGCGCTGATGCTCGCGGTGCTGGCCGTGCTCTACGTCTATGTCGTCACCGGCCTGCTCGGATTTTCGATCGATCTGCCGTCGGCACTCTGGTACGCCGCGCTCAAGCTGCTGGTGCTGGCGGTGAACCTGTTCACGTTCACGATCTTCGTGCAGGCCATCATGTCCTGGCTCGGACCCGGCGTGAACAATCCGGCGAGCAACATCCTGTGGAGCCTCAACGAGCCGATCCTGCGGCCGGTGCGGCGCTACATCCCGCCGATGTCCGGACTCGACCTGTCACCGCTGGTCGTGATCCTGGTGCTGCAGGTCCTGAACCGTCTGCTGCCGCTGCCGGGCGCGTTCCGCTGACGGACTCGATGAGCGACGCGGCGGAAGGCTCGGTCGGCATCGTCGCCGCACAGCGCGTCGTCATCGACACGCCGTTGCTGCTGGATTGCGGGCGCAGCCTGTCGCGCCATGAACTGATGATCGAGACCTACGGCACGCTCAACGCCGAACGTTCGAACGCCGTCCTGATCTGTCATGCGCTGTCCGGCGATCATCACGCTGCCGGTTTTCACGAAGCCGCCGATCGCAAACCGGGCTGGTGGGACAACTGCATCGGTCCGGGCAAGCCGATCGACACGAATCGCTTCTTCGTCGTTGCGCTCAACAACCTCGGCGGCTGTCGCGGCTCGACCGGCCCGAGCACGGTCGATCCGCAGAGCGGCAAACCCTATGGTCCGGACTTCCCGCTGCTGACCGTGCGCGACTGGGTGCGTTCGCAGGCGATGCTCGCCGACAGGCTCGGCATCGCGCGCTGGGCGGCCGTGGTCGGCGGTTCGCTGGGCGGCATGCAGGTCATGCAATGGGCGATCGATCTTCCCGAGCGCATCGCCAATGCCATCGTCATCGCCGCCGCGCCGCAGCTGTCGGCGCAGAACATCGCGTTCAACGAAATCGCCCGCCAGGCGATCCTGTCCGATCCGGAGTTCCACGGCGGCCATTTCTACGATCATGGTGTGGTGCCATCGCGCGGGCTGATGCTGGCGCGGATGATCGGCCACATCACGTATCTGTCGGATGCGGCGATGCGCGCCAAGTTCGGCAACGAATTGAAGGTCGCGGTGCCAAGCTTCAATTTCGATATCGAGTTCGAGGTCGAAAGCTATCTGCGTTATCAGGGCCAGGCGTTCGTCGACCGCTTCGATGCCAACACTTACCTGCTGATGACCAAGGCGCTCGATTACTTCGATCCGGCTCGCGATTTCGGCGACCGCCTCGAACTCGCATTTGCGCGCACGCGCGCACGTTTTCTGGTGGTCGCATTCTCCAGCGACTGGCGCTTCTCGCCGGCACGCTCGCGCGAAATCGTCAAGGCGCTGGTCGATGCCGGCCGCGATGTCTCGTACGCGGTAGTCGACTCGCAGCTCGGCCACGACGACTTCCTGATGCCGATTCCGCAATACCACGCCGTGCTGCGCAACTACCTGCTGCGCGTCAGCGACGAGGTCGGCGCCACGATCGGAGTGCCGGCATGAAGCTGCGCGCCGATCTCGAACCGATCGTCGACTGGATCAAGCCCGGCTCGCGCATTCTCGATCTGGGCTGCGGCGACGGCATGCTGCTCGCGCACCTGCGCGACGCCCATGGCGTGCGCGGCTACGGCATGGACATCGATCCGCAGAATGTCGCGAGCTGCATAGCCGCCGGCGTCAACGTGATCCAGGGCGACATCGACGAAGGCCTGCACGACTTCGAAACCGCGTCGTTCGATCACGTGCTGATGACGCAGGCGCTGCAGGCACTGCAGCGGCCCGACGAGGCGATCGCGGAAATCCTGCGCGTCGGCAGGACCGGCATCGTCACTTTTCCGAACTTCGGGCACTGGCGCGTGCGGATGGCGCTGCTGCGCGGCCGCATGCCGGTCACGCCGGCATTGCCGTCACGCTGGTTCGACACGCCGAATATCCACCTGTGCACGGTCAGCGACTTCGAGGCCCTGTGCGCACAGCGACGCTGGAAGATTCTCGACCGCCGGCTGCTCAATCACGCCCATCGCAGCGGGCCGGCAAACCGGATAGCACCGAACCTGTTCAGCGAGCTGGCGATGTATCTGCTGCAGGCCCCGGCGACGGCCGGCGCGGCAGACTGAAATCAGGCGGGCCTGCCCTCGGCGAGCAATTCGCCGATGCGCTGGTCCTTGGCCTTCCACAGCTCGGCGATCCAGGCATGGAAGCGCGCCCGGAAATCCGGGTCGTTCTCGTAGCTGCCGTGAAACAGTTCGTGCGGCACTTCCAGCTGACGGATCTCGACGATGACGTGGCGCATGCGGCCACAGAGAAAGTCCCAGAACCCGTTGGCGCCTTCGGGGTAGACGATCGTCACGTCCAGCAATGAATGCAGACGTTCGCCGAGCGCCGACAAGGTGAAGGCGAACCCACCCGATTTCGGCCGCAGCAGATGGCGATATGGCGATTTCTGACGCTCGCGCTTGATCTCGTTGAAGCGAGTGCCTTCGAGGAAATTCAGGATCAGTGCCGGCTGGTCGCGGAACGCTTCGCAGGCCTTGCGGGTCGCCTCGATGTCCTTGCCTTTCAGCGTCGGGTTCTTCGCGATCTGTTCCTTGGTGTGTCGCGCCATGAACGGATAATCGAGCCCCCACCAGGCCAGACCGAGCAACGGTACCCAGATCAGTTCACGTTTCAGGAAGAACTTGAAGAAGGGTGCACGTCGGCCGAATGCCCGCATCAGTACCAGAATGTCGTTCCAGGTCTGGTGATTGGCGCAGACCAGATACTGCCCCTGCGGATCGACCTGGGCGTTCATGCGAATGTCCCAGCGGACTCGCATCAGGCTGTCCGTCAGCCAGATATCGACCAAGGCCCAGCGCTGGGCGCTCCAGGCGATCGCACGCGACAGTGCGCTGCGCGCCCGCCCTTTCGGCGTGATCAGCTTGACGAGGATCAGGCTGTACACGGGCACGCACCAGATCAGGGTGTTGATCAGCAGGGCCAGCGCGCTCAGCACGCCAAGCAAGGGAGCCGGTAACCAGTGGAACATGGCAGTTCAGGTCTTGTTGTTGTAGCGACAGCTTAGCGGCGCCGCGCGGCAGGGCAAGTCAGCTGTCGTGCGGGTGCGCCGACCAGTGAATGTGGACGATCTGCCAGTGTCCCTCACGGCGCTTCAGGATCATGGTCTCGGTGTTGTCGATATCGACCTTCTGGTCCGCGAAACTGCCGGTGGTGCGCGCCTGCGTAATTACCCAGGCGGTGTCGCCGCTGGCATAGCTCTCGCGGTGCACGACGTCGTACTTGGTAGCCTGGGCGAACGCCAGATCGCCGTCGAGATGCCCGTCGGCGTAGGCATCTCGCGAGCTTTCCGTGAAACCCTGCTCGAAGATCGCGACATCGGGCGCCAACAGATCCAGGACGCCCTGCCGCCAGTTGTCGCGCAGATCGGCGTGAAAGGCGCCGACGATCGCGGCGACTGCCTGCGCATCAGCAGCGGCAGCCGAAGCAGGCACCACTTCGATCGGGGTCTCGGCGGCCGGCACCGGCGCCGACGCCGCCGGCGGGGCTGTCGTGCCATCCGTCGGAGCCTGTGCCGCAGCGGCCGCGCTCAGCGCCAGCAGACACGCCGCCCACAGGCCATGCCTGCCCGACATCACGGCGCCGCCGTCCGCGCGCGCCGCTTGCCGGACTGATCGTAGAGATCGACTCCCTGCCAATTGCCCGCAGGCAGGCGGATCAGCACGCAGGGGCTGTTCATGACCTGGCTCGCCATCGCATTCACGTCCGGCTCGAAGAACGTGCCGAGCAGCCCCAGGCGTTTGTCGTCGACCTGAGCCTCCGGGCCGATCACGATCCCGTAGCCACCGGTCGTCCGCTGTCCGAGTTCGACCAGTACATACATGCCGGGCAACATCGCCTGATCGCCGATCAATTCGAGGCCGTTGCCGCGCTGCCAATCACGCACGGCATCAGCGCTGGCGAACATCTGCAGGCTTGTGTCGGCGGTCGGTGCGGCGCAGTTCATCGCGCGCCCCACTTCACTGACCTTGACCACCTCGTCCGATCCGAACAGATTGCCCAGCGAACTGCAGCCACCGAGTCCCAGCGCCGCAACCATCAGGATTGCCGATTTTCTTGCCTTGCTCATGACCCGGATAGTACCGGTTGTGCGGCCTTGAAACACGTCATGAAAAACCTCATTTCCTGAATGTTGCAGGCTTGCGACAGGATCGTGTCGACCGGGATCGCTCCCGATCGCGACGGTCCCGGCCAATCCGGCAGCGCATCCGGGCGCGCTCATGCCCTGCTTTGGTTTAGATTGACGGCCGTTTCCGCCTCGACAGCACGATGGAATACAAGGACTACTACAAGATACTGGGTGTCTCCCGCTCGGCCTCGGCCGAAGAGATCAAGCGCGCCTATCGCAAACTTGCGCGCGAATTCCATCCGGACAAGAACAAGGCCATGGGCGCCGAAGATCGCTTCAAGGAAATCAACGAAGCCAACGAAGTGCTGGGCGATGCCGACAAGCGCAAGGCCTACGATGAGCTTGGCGCGAACTGGAAGGCCGGCCAGCAGTTCACGCCGCCGCCGGGTTGGGGTGGCGGCTTTGGTCGCGCCCGAGGCCGCGGCGCGGGAGGCTTCAGCGGCGGCGGCGCCGATTTTTCCGATTTTTTCTCGCAAATGTTCGGCGGCGGCATGGGTGGCGGCTTCCAGGATTTCGGCGAACCGTCGGCGCCGGATACCCGCGCGCGCCTGACGATCGCGCTTGAAGACTCCTATGCCGGCGCCGAGCGGCAGATCAGCCTTGGTGGCCGCTCGCTGAAGGTCCGTATCCCGCAGGGCGTCACCTCGGGTCAGACGATACGCCTCGCAGGACAGGGCTCGCAGGGTGGCGATCTGTTGCTGGAACTCGAATTCGCGGCACATCCGCAATTCAAGCTCGAAGGCCGCGACATCACCGCGACCGTCAACGTTGCGCCCTGGGAGGCCGCGCTGGGCGGCAAGATCGAAGTGCCGACGCTCGGCGGCACCGTCGAGATCAGCTTGCCGGCGAACAGCCGCAGCGGCCAGAAGTTGCGACTGAAGAATCGCGGCCTGCCCGGCAAATCCCCGGGCGATCAGTTCGTCGCACTGCAGATCGTCGTGCCGCCGGTCGGCAACGACGCCGATCGCCAGGTCTTCGAAGACATGGCGAAGCACTTCGCCGAGTTCAAGCCGCGCAGCTGAGCGGCAGCCCTTGCAGGAATGCCCCGCATGGCGGGGCATTCTTGTTTTCGCTTGCCGGCCTACTGTCCGGCGTCGAGGTGATACTTCGTCACCAGCTCGACCTCGTTCTTCGAGCCGAGAAATACCGGCACGCGCTGGTGCAGCGCGGACGGCTGCACGTCCATGATCCGCTCGTAGCCGGTGGTCGACGCACCGCCGGCCTGCTCGACGATGAAACTCATCGGGTTGGCTTCGTAAAGCAGGCGCAGCTTGCCCGGCTTGTCGAGGTCCTTCTTGTCGCGCGGATAGATGAAGATGCCGCCGCGCGTGAGAATGCGATGCACGTCGCCGACCATCGACGCCACCCAGCGCATGTTGAAGTCCTTGCCGCGCGGTCCGGTCTTGCCGGCCAGCAGTTCGTCGATGTACTTCTGCATCGGCGGATACCAGTGCCGCTGGTTCGACATGTTGATCGCGAACTCCTTGGTGTCCGCTGGAATCTTCATGTCGCGCGCCGTCAGCAGGAACGACCCCATTTCGCGATCGAGCGTGAAGGCGTGCACGCCGCTGCCGACCGTCAGCACCAGCATCGTGCTCGGACCATAAACGGTGTAGCCCGCGGCGACCTGCTGCGAACCGGACTGCAGGAAATGCCTGGTTTCGAGTTCGTCGATGCCTTCCGGGCAACGCAGCACCGAGAAGATCGTGCCGACGCTGATGTTGACATCGATATTGCTGGAGCCGTCGAGCGGATCGAACAGCAGCAGGTAATGGCCCTTCGGGTAGGCGTTCGGAATCTTGCTGAAGTCGTCCATTTCCTCGGACGCGCAGCCGGCCAGATGGCCACCCCACTCATTGGCCTCGAGCAGGATCTCGTTCGACAGCACATCGAGCTTTTTCTGTGCCTCGCCCTGGATATTGCCGGTGCCGGCATCCCCGAGCACACCGCCCAGCGCACCCTTGTTGACCGCATGCGAAATCGACTTGCAGGCCCGCGCGACGACTTCGATCAGCAGGCGCAAATCGGCGTTGATATGGCCGGCGCGCTGCTCCTCGATCAGAAAACGCGTCAGGGCTATCGGTTTGTTGGCAGGCGTCATGGCCGGATCTGTCTGTCTGCGGGGGCGCTATTGTCCCGGCTGGCGCCCGCTTTGCAAAGCGGCAGCGACGCTTCACCTGCCACAAGCGAGTGACGACAACGGAGCACGGTGCCCAGCAAAAAACCCCGCGATGCGGGGCTTGCTGTTCGAAAAAATGGTGCGCCCGGAAGGATCGTTCGACGCCTTCGGCGCCTCGCCCTGCGGGACGCCGACGCGTTCGATCCGGCGAGCCGGATCGTCGAACCCCGTCAATTGTCGGCGCTTCGAATCCTTCCGGGACAGAGCTCGGCACCAAACAAAAAACCCCGCGATGCGGGGCTTTCTGTTTGAAAAAATGGTGCGCCCGGAAGGATTCGAACCTCCGACCCCTTAGTTCGTAGGCGGTTTCAGAACTGCAAGACTCCACATCCTGCAACGTTCGCACACAGTCTGAGACCGTCGAACATAAGGGTTTTAAGTCGAGGTCGGCTACGTTCTGGCTACGCGAGGAATTGCAAATGAATGAACTTGAACGGATGGACGAGACAACCCGCGCTCAGTTCGAGGCAGAGGCCGATGAACTGGACGCGGTGATGTCGGAGCTTGAAGGTTGGTGGGATGGCTTTAACGCCGCTCTGGTCAAAATGACGGGCCGCGACCCTGAGGCCATCGGCACGTTCCTATGGCTCAAGCTCGCGACGGAAGCCGTCTACGCTCAAATGGGCGCCTTGCACGGACGAAATGGCGTGTCGCATCCGATGCTCAGCTCAAACTTTCGAGAGCTAAACCGCGATCGAGAACATGCGATTGAGATGGCGCGCAAACTCTTGGGTGGACCGAACACCAGTGGATCGTTTGCGTACGGGAAAACTCACTGAGCGTTATCCCCGTAGTCCATAGCCCGAAGCCTGCGCGGCGGTGAGGCGTAAGCCGAACCGAACCGCCGCGCAGGTCGCATCGTGGAGCGATGCGAGGCTGTGGACCCACGGGGAGAACGCGGACTTGACACACCATATAGCTGTTGTCAGCCTACGCAGGCACAAGTTGTTCCACTTTGAAACGTAGCGCGGTCAATAGCGCATTGAAGAAGCACCAGCGGATTCGTAAAGGGCCATCGAGCCGCCGCTGAGAAGTGCCAATGCGAGGTGCCTCACGCGCAGGCAAGGTAACCGAAGACCCCGGTGGCTTGTGATTCCACGCAACTACGCGTTGGAGTCAGGGCTTCTATCCGTGACTCCATGCGTCATCCGGAGTCACGTGACATGGCATCACATCATCATCGCAACAAGAAAGCGGCACGCTCGCAGCGTGCTGAGCATAGCGAAGCACGCGGCGAGCATGCCGCGCGCGAGCATGAGCACGGCACGTACAGCCGCGAGTTAGAGCCCCGTCGAGTAACACGGGGCAAAACCTCTATCGACCCCATCGAAGTACCCAGCACGGGCAAAGCCGACGTTGCACACGTCGATTGGTTCGCATGCACCTTCCGCGCGCCGACCACTGAGTTTTACGATGTGCTCGCCTCCATGTTCCTTATCCCTCGTTCGACCTGGCTCAATCGCGAGGGCGGATGGAACGGCTACAAGCATCGTGTCGATCTCGGCGGTTTCGGTCTGCTCGCTTACGGCGGCGATGCGCAACGGGGCACAGAACACCTTGAGCTGAACGGCCACGGCTGTGCTCGCATTCAGGACTGGAACGCGATTCGCGTGTGGTGCGAAACCTACGGCGCACGCGTCACTCGCGTCGATCTTGCACACGATGATTTCGACGCCGAAGCCGTCAGCATCATCACGGCCCTCGCATGGCTGCAGGACGGTCAGTTCACGACGGGTGGTCGTCCCCCATCCGCACGCCTGATCGACGATCTCGGATCGAACAACGGCAAGACGCTGTATGTCGGCAAGCGTCAGAACGGCAAGCTCTGCCGTGTCTACGAAAAAGGCAAGGAACAGGGCGATCCGCAAAGCCCGTGGTGCCGTGTTGAGGTCGAGTTCCGGGGGAAGTCCCGCCTGATCCCCAACGATGTCGTGACGCGGCCGGGTGACTATCTGGCCGGCGCGTATCCGTGCCTCAGCTTCCTGACAAAACGGCAGGACAAGGTCAAGACCCTGTCCAAGTCCTTCGAGGTCAGCTACGAACACCTCGTCCGCTGTCTGCGAACGCAGTACGGCCCTGCATTGACGGTTATGGCTAAGGTCGAAGGCGGCGATGCCTTCGCGGTGCTTGAACAAGTCATGCGGCCGGGCACGCCACGACGGCTAACTAACCTCCCCCTACCACGGGGGGAAAGCAGCGCAGGGGACACGGCGTGAACACGCTCACCCTGCAAGAAGCCGCCAGCCTGCTCAAGCTCCATCCAGTGACGCTTGCGTCATGGGCGAGTCAGGGGCGCATCCCCGGTGCCAAGCTCGGCAAACGGTGGGTGTTCGTCGCAGACGATCTGCTCGGCTACGTTCGGGCACACTACAGCCGGCGAGCGTTGCAGGGTGACAGCTCGGAGATTCATGAATGTCACTCTACAAGCGCAAGGACTCACCGTTCTGGTGGGTCAAAATCTCACGCCAAGGACATTGTCCGTTGCAGGAAAGCACTGGGACTGCCAACAAGCGGCAAGCTCGGGAATACCACGACAGGCGACGTGCTGAAGTGTGGGAGCAACACCGGCTCGGCGTAAAGCCGCGCCGGAAGTGGGAGGAAGCGGTGCTGAGGTATCTGGAAGAAAGCGCCGACAAACCGGGGATCGTCACGTTCCGGTTTCATCTCCGCTGGATGCAGCCGCATCTGGAGGGCATGGACCTGACGGAGATCGACCGCGATGTCGTCGAGCGAATCATTCAGACAGGTCTGCGGGAGGGCGTTACGAACACAACCGTCAATCGACGGGTTCAGGTGTTGCGGGCCATCCTTCGCAGAGCTGCGCATGAGTGGGAATGGCTCGACAAGGTGCCGCGCTTTCGGATGCTAAATGAACCACAAGGACGCGTGCGCTTCCTGACGCGACAGGAGGCGATGCGGTTACTGACTGAGCTGCCGGAGCACTTGCGAGCGATGGCGCGATTCTCGTTGGCAACGGGATTGCGACAGGGCAACGTCAAGCGGCTGCGGTGGGCGCAGGTTGATCGGGAACGACGGAGGGCTTGGATACTCGCGGAAGAAGCCAAGGCACGGCGGGCTATTTCAGTCCCGCTTAACGCCGAAGCGATGCAGGTAATCGAGGAACAGATAGGGCGACACCCGGAGTTCGTGTTCACATTTCAGGGCGAACCGGTTACGCAAATCAGCACGAAGGCATGGCGCTCTGCAGTCAAGCGGGCGGGAATTGAAAATTTCCGCTGGCACGATCTGCGGCACACATGGGCGAGCTGGCACGCACAGAACGGTACACCGATGAACGTGCTTCAGGAACTCGGCGGCTGGCGAACTTCAGAGATGGTCCAGCGCTACGCGCACTTGAGCATGGAGCATCTCGAACGGTATGCCGAGCAAGCGCGGTTGTCGGAACTCGCTATCGGTTACGATTTAGCTACGCTGGAAAAGGAAACGGCCCCGAAGGGCCGTCTAACTCACTGATATAAATGGTGCGCCCGGAAGGATTCGAACCTCCGACCCCTTAGTTCGTAGCCAAGTGCTCTATCCAGCTGAGCTACGGGCGCACACTAAAACGATTTACAGCTAGAGCTGGCGACGAGCCAACTGCAAAAAATCTGGCGGAGTGAGAGGGATTCGAACCCTCGATACGGGATAAACCATATACGCCCTTAGCAGGGGCGCGCCTTCGTCCACTCGGCCATCACTCCGGGACTGCAAGGCCGAGCGACCGCCCGGCTCACTCTCCATACCGGTCGGCTGCCCCGGCAAGGGGCGCAATTCTAACGAGGCGGATGACGAAAGGAAAGCAGAAAATCGAGCGGCCGCGAGCGCGGCACCCGCGCACGGTAAACGCCGCTCAGGCTGCGACGGAAACCTCGCCCTCGTCGCCTTCGCGCTTGATGCGCTCGAAGATTTCCTCGCGGTGCACGGCAACCTCGCGCGGCGCCTTGACGCCGATCCGTACCTGATTGCCCTTGACTCCGAGCACCGTGACGACGATGTCCTCGCCGATCACCACGGTTTCACCAACACGTCTCGTCAAAATAAGCATGGGATTGCCCTCCATGGACTCCCGCACAGTTTCTGCCCTGCCCCTGCACGAAACCATCCTGACAGGTAGACCATGGGCCTGTGGATATCAGGCGACGGACGGTGCAGCTTCCAGGCCGAACGCCTTGTGCAGCGTGCGCACCGCCAGTTCCATGTAGATTTCCTCGATCACGACCGAGATCTTGATCTCCGACGTCGAGATCATGCGGATATTGATGCCGGCGGCGGCCAGCGCCGTGAACATCTTCGAGGCAATGCCGGCATGGCTGCGCATGCCGACGCCGACCAGCGAAACCTTGACGATGTCGGTCGCGCTGTTCACGCCCTTGGCGCCCAATTCGGTGGCCAGCCGACGCCCGATTTCAAGCGCGCGCTCGTAGTCGTTGCGATGGACGGTGAACGTGAAATCCGTGGTGCCGTCGGCGCCGACGTTCTGCACGATCATGTCGATTTCGATGTTGGCCTCGCCGATCGGCCCCAGGATCGCCGCCGCGATACCGGGACGATCCGGCACACCGGCCACCGTCAGCTGGGCCTCGTCGCGATTGAACGCGATACCGGAGATAAGCGGTTCTTCCATCATCGTGCTGTCCTCAAGCGTGATCAGGGTGCCGGGGCCGTCGACGAAGGTCGACACCACGCGCAGCGGGACCTTGTACTTGCCCGCGAATTCAACGGAACGGATCTGCAGGACCTTGGAGCCGAGGCTCGCCAGTTCCAGCATCTCCTCGAACGTGATCTTGTCGAGCCGCCTCGCTTTGGGTTCTACGCGCGGATCGGTCGTATAGACGCCATCGACGTCGGTATAGATCTGACATTCGTCGGCTTTCAGCGCCGCCGCCAGCGCCACGCCGGTGGTGTCCGAACCGCCGCGCCCCAGCGTCGTGATCGCGCCGTTCTCGTCGATGCCCTGGAACCCGGCCACGACCGGCACCAGGCCGGCGTCACAGTCGGCACGCAGCTTTTCGGCGTCGATGCTCTCGATGCGCGCCTTCATATGCGCACTGTCGGTACGGATCGGTACCTGCCAGCCGGTATACGACTTCGCCGGCACGCCCATCTTCTCGAGCGCGAGCGCCAGCAGGCCAATCGTCACCTGTTCGCCGGTCGCCGCGATCTGGTCGAACTCGCGCTGATTGCCGCGCGGCGCAATCGATTTCGCCAGCTTCAGCAGGCGATCGGTCTCGCCCGACATCGCCGAGACCACCACCACGACCTGGTGCCCCTGCTGGCGGAAGCCCGCAACCTTGCGCGCGACGTGCTCGATACGCTCGACCGAGCCCATCGACGTGCCGCCGTATTTGTGAACGATGAGTGCCATGTTTCCAGTTTCTTTCGTAGGGCGGGAGCATCCCGCCATTCATGCTGTGCGGGAGGCGGGATTCGCTTCGCTACTCCCGCCCTACAGTTTTGCCTCGATCCAGCCGGCCACCGAGGCAATCGCCGCCGGCAAGGCATCCGGCTGCGTACCCCCTGCCTGCGCCATGTCCGGCCGCCCGCCGCCCTTGCCGCCAACCTGCTGGGCAACGAAGTTGACGAGCTCACCGGCCTTCACCTTCGCCGTCAGGTCGGCGGTGACACCGGCGATCAGGCTGACCTTGCCGTCGCTGGCGCTGCCCAGCAGGACGATGCCGGAGCCGAGCTTGTTCTTGAGCTGATCCATCAGCGTGCGCAGATCATTGCCGGCCATGCCATCGAGCCTGGCGGCAAGCAGTTTCACACCCTTGATGTCCTGCGCCTGCGAGGCCAGATCGGTGCCGGCGCTGGACGCCAGCTTGTTCTTCAGCGCCGCGATTTCCTTGTCGAGCTGCTTGCCGCGTTCGAGCAACTGCTCGACCTTGGCGTAGACCTCGTCGGCACCGCCGCGCACCAGTTCACCGACCTTCTTCAGCTTGTTTTCGGTCGCGCGTAGATAGGCCAGCGCATTCTCGCCGGTGATCGCTTCGATACGGCGCACGCCGGCCGCAACGCCGCCTTCGGAAATGATCTTGAACAGGCCGATATCGCCGGTGCGCGATACATGCGTGCCGCCGCACAGTTCAGTCGAAAACTCCCCCATCGCCAACACACGGACTTCGTCGCCGTACTTCTCACCGAACAGCGCCATCGCACCGGCCTTGATCGCCTCGTCGTAGCTCATCAAGTCAGTGCTGACTGGTACGTTGGCCAGCACGGCACGATTGACGCGATCCTCGATCTCGGCGATCTCGTCGGCCGTCAGCGGCGCGTTATGCGCGAAGTCGAAGCGCGTGCGCTGCTCGTCGACCAGCGATCCCTTCTGCGCGACATGCGTCCCCAGCACATCGCGCAGCGCGCGATGCAGCAGATGCGTCGCCGAATGATTGCGCATCGTCGCGCGGCGGATGCTCTCGGTAACGACCGCGTGGACGGTGTCGCCGATTTTCAGCGTGCCTTGCGTCTGCACGCCGTGATGGCCGAACACGCTGCCCTTGAGCTTCAAGGTGTCCTGCACATCGAAACCGCCGATCGTGCCGCGATCGCCGACCTGTCCGCCGGACTCGGCATAGAACGGCGTGTTGCTCAACACGACGACGCCGGCATCGCCCGCGCTCAACGCGTCGACGGCCTGGCCGTCGCGATACAGCGCCAGCACCTTGCCATCGCCGCTCAGGCTTTCGTAGCCGACGAAACAGGTGTCGGCACCTTCATAGGCGAGCGTGCCGGCCGTCTTGAAGCTGCTCGCGGCGCGCGCGCGCTCACGCTGCGCACCCATCTCGCGCTCATAGCCGGCCTCGTCGAGTGACAGACCGCGCTCACGCGCGATATCCGCCGTCAGGTCGAACGGAAAGCCGTAGGTGTCGTAGAGCTTGAACACGACATCGCCGGGGATCGTCTTGTCCTGCAGCCTGGCGATCGCGTCTTCCAGCAGCTTCATGCCCTTGTCGAGCGTGATCGCAAAGCTGTCTTCCTCGGCACGAATCGTCTTCTCGATCAGCGCACGCTTCTCGTTCAGCTCCGGATAGGCGCCGCCCATGATCTCGGCCAGCGGCGCCACCAGCTTGTAGAAGAACGCGTCGTTGAGGCCCAGCTTGTAGCCGTGACGGATCGCGCGGCGCATGATGCGGCGCAGGACGTAACCGCGACCTTCGTTCGACGGCATCACGCCGTCGCTGATCAGAAAGCTGGTGGCGCGGATGTGATCGGCGATCACTTTCTGCGAGGCGTTCGCGTACGGCGCCTGCCCCGCCAGTTTCGCAACAGCGCCGATCAGGTGCGCGAACGTGTCGGTGCGGTAGTTGTCGTTGTAGCCCTGCAGCAACGCGGCGATGCGCTCGAGGCCCATGCCGGTATCGACGCTCGGCGCCGGCAGTGGTGCCATCGTGCCATCGCTGCCACGCTCGAACTGCATGAAGACGACGTTCCAGATCTCGATCCAGCGATCGCCGTCTTCCTCGGCCGATCCCGGCGGGCCGCCCCAGATGCCCTTGGAGCCGTCCGGATCGTGGTCGTAGAAGATCTCGGTGCACGGGCCGCAGGGCCCGGTGTCGCCCATCGCCCAGAAATTGTCCGACGCGTACTTGGCGCCCTTGTTGTCGCCGATGCGCACGATGCGTTCGGCCGGCACGCCGACCGTGTCGCGCCAGATGCTGTAGGCCTCGTCGTCGTCGTGATAGACGGTGACGAGCAGGCGGTTCTTGTCGATGCCGAGCCAGTCCTGCGAGGTGATGAACTCCCAGGCGTAGGCGATCGCGTCCTGCTTGAAGTAGTCGCCGAAGCTGAAATTGCCGAGCATCTCGAAGAAGGTGTGATGCCGCGCCGTATAGCCGACATTTTCGAGATCGTTGTGCTTGCCGCCTGCGCGCACGCATTTCTGCGAACTTGCTGCACGGGTGTACGGCCGCTTTTCCTGGCCGGTGAAGACGTCCTTGAACTGCACCATGCCGGCATTGGTGAACAGCAGCGTCGGATCATTGCCGGGCACGAGCGGCGACGAGGGCACGATCGTGTGCCCCTTGCTCCGGAAGAACTCCAGGAACTTTGCGCGCAAATCGTTGCTGGACATGGGCTTGCTGCTCATCGGCTCTGCAATCCGCGGGGAAAGGGTCGGCAAAAGGGGCGATATGGTAAACAAGTGGCCACGCCATCGCCATCGACCGGCCCGTCAACCGGCCGCTTATCCGTAGAATCCCAGCGCATGAAGCCGATTCGTATTTTCGCCTGTGTCCTGCTCGCCCTCTGCCCGGCCTGCGCAACGCCCCCGCCGGCCCCTGTCGTCGAAGCGCCGCCGCCGCTCCCACCGCCGCCCAAGGTGGCGCTTGTGCTCGGCGGCGGCGGCGCACGCGGCTTCGCGCACGTCGGCGTGCTCAAGCTGCTCGACACGCAGGGCCTCAAGCCGGACCTGATCGTCGGCACCAGCGCCGGCAGCGTGGCCGGCGCGCTCTATGCAGCCGGCTACAGCGGCTTCGACCTGCAGGAGATGGCGTTCGCGCTCGATCGCGCGACGATCGCCGACTGGTCGATGTTCGGCAAAGGCCTGATCCGCGGCGAGGCGCTGCAGAATTTCGTCAACCAGGCGGTCAAGAACCGGCCGATCGAGGCTCTCGACGTCCCGTTCGCCTGCGTCGCCACGCGGGTCGACACCGGCCAGGCCGTGCTGTTCCAGCGCGGCAATGTCGGCCAGGCGGTGCGCGCATCATCGTCGGTGCCGGGCGTGTTCGAGCCGGTCGTGATCGGCGGCAACGAATATGTCGACGGGGGCCTCGTCAGTCCGTTGCCGATCCGCTACGCACGACAGCTTGGCGCCGATTTCGTGATCGCGGTCGACGTTTCGACGCCGCCGGCGAGCACGGCGAGCACCGGCAAGCTGGATCTGCTGATGCGCAGTTTCGAGATCATGGGCCAGTCGATCCGCGACGCCGAACTCCCGCAGGCCGACGTCGTGATCCGCCCGGACCTGACCGGCATCAGTTCCAGCAATTTCGAGTCGAAACAGCAGGCAATCCTGCAGGGCGAGCGGGCGGCGCTCGCGGCGATGCCGCAGATCCGCGCCAAACTGGCGGCGCGCATGAGCCCGCCACTGCCAACCCGGATTCCGTTTCAGCCGGGCCTGCCGGCGACGGCTACCCCTCGAACGGCTCCGTCCAATCCTCCTCCGGCATTGGACTAGTTTTCAGCACCGCGCGGATGGTGTCGGCGGTATAGCCGTGACTGGCGAGATACCGGTATTGCTTCTGCCACTCGGCGGCGCCTTTCGGGGCCGTGCGAAACTTGCGCCGACGCAGCTCGGCGCAGCGCGCGCCCCAGTCACAGCCGGCCGCCGTCAGTGCGTCACGCGCCACCGACTCGGCGATACCGGCCGCCGCCAGCTCGGCGCGGATGCGCAGCGGCCCGTAACCCTGTTCGATGCGGTTGCGGACCAGCATTTCCGCGTAGCGGGCATCGGACTGCAGCCCGGCATCCTGAACCTTCGCGACCGCCGCCAGCGCGATCCCGGCTTCGGCGCCGCGACGCTGCAGCTTGAACGCCAGTTCGGCGGCGGAATGCTCGCGCCGTGACAGCAGCTTCAGCGCGCGCTCGCGCGCCGCCCCGGCATCGAGCGGCGTGCGTTCCGCCGTCCGCTTACTTGGCGGCCGCGGCTTCCGCACGCGCGGCGGCCCGCTCGGCGCGCTCCGGATTGAGCTTGGCACGGATCGCCGCCTCGATCTCGTCGGCAACGGCCGGGTTTTCGCGCAGATAATTGCGCGCGTTCTCCTTGCCCTGACCGATCTTGTCGCCCTTGTAGGCGAACCAGGCGCCGGACTTGTCGACGACGCCGTTGTCGACACCCAGATCGATCAGTTCGCCGAGCTTGGAGATGCCTTCGTTGTAGAGGATCTCGAAATGCGCTTCCTTGAACGGCGGCGCCATCTTGTTCTTGACGACCTTGACGCGGGTTTCGTTGCCGATCACCTCATCGCCTTTCTTGATGGCGCCGGTACGGCGGATGTCGAGGCGTACGGACGCGTAGAACTTCAGGGCGTTGCCGCCGGTCGTCGTTTCCGGCGAGCCGTACATGACGCCGATCTTCATGCGGATCTGGTTGATGAACACGACCATGCACTTCGAGCGCGAAATGTTGCCGGTCAGCTTGCGCAGGGCCTGGCTCATCAGGCGCGCCTGCACGCCGACGCTGGAATCGCCCATCTCGCCTTCGATTTCCGCCTTCGGCACCAGCGCCGCGACCGAATCGATGACGACGATGTCGACGCTGTTCGAGCGCACCAGCATGTCGCAGATTTCCAGCGCCTGTTCGCCGGTATCCGGCTGCGAGATCACCAGATCCTCGACCTTCACGCCGAGCTTCTGCGCATAGCCGACATCGAGCGCATGCTCGGCGTCGATGAACGCGGCGACGCCGCCGGCCTTCTGGCATTCGGCGACGGCATGCAAGGTCAGCGTGGTCTTGCCCGACGACTCCGGGCCGTAGATCTCGACGACGCGGCCGCGCGGCAGGCCGCCGATGCCCAGCGCCGTGTCGAGCGTCAACGAGCCGGTCGAAATCACTTCAACGTCGGGGACCTGCATCCCTGGCGTCATCTTCATGATGGCGCCCTTGCCGAACTGCTTTTCGATCTGAGAGAGCGCGGCTTCGAGGGCTTTCTTGCGGTTATCGTCCATGGGTTCTCTGCAATTCGTATGGAAAGTTCGCGCGCATGATGCACCGACCCGGGCTCAAAAACTGAGACTTCCGGCAGCTTCGCGCACCCTTTTCGGGGCACGCGCGTCGGCGATGCGGCGGCGGCGCGGCATTGTCCCACAAACGGTCGTGCCGACGGCTGGCGACCGCAGACCCGGCAGCCGCTACACTTGCACCGTTGCTTCGAGCTTACCGGGGGTATCGATGTCGTCTCGTTTCCTGCGCCGGGCGCTGACCGCGTCACTGGCGTTGCTGTTGCCGCTGTCCGCCCACGCCGCGTTCGGCGACGGCCTGAAGACGCTTGCGGGCGGGCTGGGCACGACGCTCGGTACGCTCGGCGGCGGCCTGCAGCTGACCTTCCAGCACCTGAGCCAGAAATATCTCGAACCGACCGACGGTACCAGCAGCTTCGAGGAAGATTTCGTCTATCAGGGCGTCACGCGCGAAGTGCTGTACATCATGCCGAACGTGCAGACCGCGCCGCTGGCGCCGGCCGTCGTGCTGCTGCACTACCACTACGGCACGCCCGAAGTGATGGCCAATCTGGTCGAAGCCGGCCGCCTGGCGGCCGAGCATGGCGCCTGGGTCATCATCCCCAAGGCCGACGGCGAATGGCAGGAAGACCCGAGCAAGACCTCCGGCACCGATGATGTCGGCTTTCTGTCGGCACTGATCGCGCACGCGATCGCGGTGCGCCCGCTCGACGCCAAGCGCATCTACATGGCCGGCATGTCGAACGGCGGCTTCATGGCCGAACGCTTTGCCTGCGAACGCTCTGACCTGGTTGCCGGCACCGCGATCGTCGCTGCCACCCTGCGCAAGTCGGAAAACGCGGTCTGCGCGCCGCTGCGCGTGGTGCCGATGACGATCATGCTGGGCAGCCGCGATTCACGCATCAATCTCGAGGCCAATCTGAACCTCGGCCTGCTGACCGGTCAGGGGACTTTCGATCGCTTCGTCGCCCTCAATGGCTGCAATCCGGCGCAGACCATCAGCAGCCAGCTGCCCGACATCGCCAACGACGGCACGGTGACGACGCTGGAGGAGGCCGGCGGCTGCGCGTCCGGCGGCGCGGTGCGCTATTACGCGATCGAAAACGGGGGGCACACCTGGCCGCAGGGCAACTACACCGGCGTCTCGCTGCTCGGCAAGGTCGCGCAGGATTTCAACGCGACCGACGCGATCTGGGACTTCTTCGAACCTCTGCACCTGCCCTGAAGCAGGCGCAGCGCGGCCGCGGAGTCAGAAGTCGAGATCGAGCTGCGTACGCGCCGGCGGCGGCGCCTCGTCGTCGTCCCCGTCCAGCGGCCAGCGCGCGACGATCTCGTAGGCGATCGGCTGCAGGTCCAGGCGGCTGCGGATCAGCACGAATTCCTCGACGCGCCATTCGATCGGCGCGATCGGCGTCGGCGGCAGCGGCCGGTCGGCGCGCAGTACCGTCAGATGCGGCGTGAAACGCATGCGCTCGATCGGCGTGTCGGTGCGCAGCATCGCGTCGCGCAGGCGATCGTGCAGCAGGTTCAGTTGCGGCGGCGTTCGGCGTGGCCCCAGCCACCAAGGCACATTGCGGCTGTTGCGAAACGAGCCGGCGTGATCGAGTGTCAGCGTGAACGGCGCCATCCGCACCAGCCGCGCCGCCTGCACGGCCGACGCTTCGTGTGCCGCCGACACCTGATCGCCGAGAAACAGCATCGTCATGTGGTAGCGATCGGACGCCGTCGCGTACCCGGATGGCTGCAATTTGACCTTCAGCTCGCGGGTGGCCTCGAAGCAGGCCTTGCGCGCCACTTCGTCGGGCCACAGGGCAAAGAACAGTCGGTTGAGCTGCATGGATCCGGTCTGCAGAGTCGTGAGTGATCGCCGCCGGCATGACGGCCGTGAACGACGGGCAGCGGAATTCTAGCGGCTGAGTTCAGCCGGCTTCGCGAACCCGGTACAGCAGGCCTTCGAGCGCGGATTGTGCGGCCTGACGCCGCACGTTCTCGCGGCTGCCTTCGAAGAAGAAGCGATGTGTTTCCGGGCCATGGCCGCGACGGATCCACGCGATCCACACCGTGCCGACCGGCTTGTCCTCGCTGCCGCCGCCCGGACCGGCAATGCCCGTCACCGCCAACCCCCAATCGACCGGGCAGGCGCGCAACACGCCGCGCGCCATTGCCGCCGCACACTCACCGCTGACCGCGCCATGCTGTGCAATCACGGTGTCGGGCACCGCGAGCATTTCCATCTTCGCGAGATTCGAATACGTCACCAGGCCGCGCTCGAACCAGCCTGAGGAACCGGCCAGATCGGTGATCTGCGTGGCGATCAGGCCGCCGGTGCAGGACTCGGCAGTCGCCAGCCATTCGCCGCGGGCCAGCAGCACCTGTGCCAGACGCTCGATCAGACGGTCACTCATGGGCTCGATCCGTGAACCGGGTGGCCCGACAGTCTACGCGGCGCATCAGTCGCGGCGGAAAATTTCCTCGGCCATGCGGTCGGCGACCACATGCGTGGGCAGCGCCTCGCGCGCGGCGCGCTCGAAGATCTGCGTCAGCGTCAGGCCGATGCGCTGCAGATGCGCCTCGACCACCGGCGCGTGATATGCCGGGCCCTCGTAGTGAATGTCGATGATGCCGCCGGCATTGATGCAGTAGTCCGGCGCGTAGAGAATCTCGCGCGCCGACAGCGCTGCGCCGTGCGTGGCCGGCACCGCGAGCTGATTGTTGGCAGCGCCCGCGATCACCTTCGCGCGCAATTGCGGAATCGTCGCATCGTTGAGGATCGCGCCGAGCGCGCACGGCGCGAACACGTCGACATCGAGCGCGTGGATGTCTTCCATCGTCACCGCCGTCGCGCCGAAATCCTGCACGCAGCGTTCGACCGCCGGCGCGTAGATGTCCGTGACCCACAGCTGTGCGCCGGCCTCGTGCAAATGCTTCGCCAGCCGGTAGCCGACATTGCCGACACCCTGGATCGCCACGCACAGCCCCTTCAGCTCATTGCGTCCGAGCCGATGCCGCACCGCCGCCTGCAGGCCGATGAACACGCCCAGCGCGGTTGCCGGCGACGGATCGCCGGTACGCCCGGCGGCCACCGACTTGGCATCCGCCAGACCCCCGACATGCCGCGTCTGTTCGGCCATCAGGCGGATGTCGGCGACGCTCGTGCCCGAATCCTCGGCGACCACGTAGGCACCGTTGAGACGCTCCACCGCGCGTCCCATCGCACGCATCAGCGCCGGCGTCTTGTCGCGGCGCGGATCGCCGATGATCACCGACTTGCCGCCGCCCTGCGGCAGACCGGCGAGCGCCGCCTTGTAGGTCATGCCGCGCGACAGGCGCAGCACGTCGGTCAGCGCCTCGTCTTCGCTGGCGTACGGCCACATGCGACAACCGCCGAGCCCCTTGCCGAGATGGGTGTTGTGCACGGCAATGATCGCGCGCAGGCCCGTCGCGGCGTCGTGGCAGAAACTGACGGTTTCGTGCTGGTCGAACTCGGGATGCGTGAACGGCGTCATCGGAAAATCCGCGCGGTCGAAATCGGGAGTGAATTGTAGCCAGCACCCGCCGCACGACCAGTCGGTGGATTCCTCAGTCCGCAAGCGGCGCGCGGCTTGCTAAAATAGCGAACTTCCATTCATTTATTCGCCACATCGCCGCCGCGCGAGGAGCTTCCCCCAATGTCGTCCGACCCGATCGTCATCACCGGTATCGCCCGTACTCCGATGGGTGGCCTGCTGGGCATGCTGTCCGGCTTCACGGCCAGCCAGCTCGGCGCGCAGGCGATCAAGGCCGCCGTCGAACGCTCCGGCCTTGCCGCCGGCGACGTGCAGGAAGTGCTGATGGGCTGCGTGCTGCCGGCCGGCCAGGGCCAGGCGCCGGCGCGCCAGGCTTCGCGCGGTGCCGGTCTGCCCGACAGCGTGGTCTGCGCAACCGTCAACAAGGTCTGCGGCTCCGGCATGAAGACCATGATGATGGCGCACGACGCGATCGCGGCCGGCAGCGCCGACATCGTCGTGGCCGGCGGCATGGAGAGCATGAGCAATGCGCCCTACCTGCTCGGCAAGGCGCGTGGCGGCTACCGATTCGGTCACGGCGAGATCCTCGATCACATGGCGCTCGACGGTCTCGAAGACGCCTATGAGAAACGCACGCCGATGGGCGCGTTCGCCGAGCGCACCGCAGAGAAGTACGGCTTCACGCGCGAGCAGCAGGATGCGTTCGCGATCGAATCGCTGAGCCGTGCGAAGCGTGCCAACGAGGACGGCAGCTTCGACTTCGAGATGGTCGGCATCGAAGTCAGCAGCAAGAAGGGCACCGAGACGATCACGCGCGACGAGCAGCCGTTCAAGGCGATGCCGGACAAGATTCCGACCCTGAAGCCGGCGTTCAAGAAAGACGGCACGATCACCGCTGCCAACGCCAGTTCGATCTCCGACGGCGCGGCGGCGACCGTGCTGATGCGCCAGTCCGAGGCCGTGAAGCGCGGCATCACGCCGATCGCCAGAATCGTCGCGCACGCCGGCGCCGCGCGCCTGCCGGCCGAGTTCACGATCGCACCGGTCCCGGCGATCACGACGCTGCTCAAGAAGGCCGGCTGGAGCGTAGCCGATGTCGATCTCTGGGAGATCAACGAAGCGTTCGCGATCGTGACAATGGCAGCGATGCAGGAACACAAGCTGCCTCATGACAAGGTCAATGTGCACGGCGGGGCCTGTGCGCTCGGCCACCCGATCGGCGCGTCGGGCACGCGCATCGTCACCACGCTGATCGGCGCGCTCAAGAAGCGCGGTCTGAAGCGCGGTGTCGCGACGCTGTGCATCGGCGGCGGCGAGGCGACGGCGCTGGCGATCGAGATGCTGTAAAACGGGTCGACGGCGCCGCAGGGGCGCCCGGAGATCGGGGGGTCTCTGCATGAACAAAGATCGGAGGAACATCGCGATCCGCACGTGGTTCACGTGCGGATTTCTTTTTGTCGCAGCGTGTTCGAGCGACCGGCACACGGAGCCCGGCGGCAGCGGCGCGACGATCGACCCGGCGTCGCTGTGCGTTGCCAGCGACTGTGGCGAGAAGACCGTCCTGCTGACCATTCCCAGTGCCGAGAATCTGCTGTTCGCCGACGACGGCCGGCTGTTCGTATCCGGCGGCACCAATGTCTTCGAGATCAGCCGCACCGGCGACGGCTATGCGGCGACCCCGCTGTACGATGGCAGCTGCAATTTCACCGGCCTCGCCATCGTCGGCGACGTTCTCTACGCGAACTGCTTCGACGGACGGCTCTATGCTGCGCAGCTCGGCGCGCACCCGGCGCTGCAGCCGATCCACGATCTCGGCCTCGGCGCGCCAAACGGCCTGGCAGCGGACGCCGACGGCGCACTGTATCTGGTCAACGGCCCGCTCAGCACCAGCTCGCTGCCGGCACCGAAGATCGTCCGCCTGCTTCTCGACCCGCAGGACCCGTTTCACGTCATCGATCAGAGCGACTGGACCAGCGCCGGTCTGCTCGGACCGAACGGCCTGCAGATTCACGACGGCGCCGTCTACGTCAGCAATACCGGTCTTGGCGGCCTCGGCGAGATTCGTCGCTACCCGATCGAGGCCGATGGCAGCGCCGGAACCGGCACGCAGTTCGCGAGCCTGCCGAGCGTGCCGGACGACTTCAGCTTCGTCGGCGATGAGGTGCTGGTGGCGTACTACGGGACCGGCCAGATCGCGTTGCTCGATGCCGACGGCCAGCCGCAATCGAGCACCGCCGTCTTCAGCTTCAGCTTTCCGTCGCAGGTCAAGGTCGGGAAGCCGCCGCTGTTTTCAGCGGACGATCTGCTCGTCACCGAAAAAGGCATTCTCGGCGACAACAGCTCACCGATCGGCAATCGCCTGTCATTGTTTCGCCGCAAGCCCGGCGCTTGAGCCGGCGCGCGGCGACTCATTGCGGGTCGGCAGCCCGCTTCTTTGCGACACCGCGGAAGAACGCGGCGATATCAAGCTTCGCCATCAGCCACTCGAAGAAACGCGGCGCGACGATGCTGGTCGCGGCGTTGAGCCGCGCCGGGCCCGGCATCAGATACAGATCCGGCAAATCCGCTTCGATCACGCGAAGCACCGCGTCGCCGAGGGCTTTGGCATCCATGGTGCCGGCGAAAGCCGGTGCGCTGCCGCCGAACGCATTGCGCGCGTTCTCGTACATGCCGGTGCCGGTCATGAATCCGGGCAGGATCACCGACGCGCTGACCGGCCACTTCATGTCCTGCGCACTGAGGCGCAGTGCGCGCGTGAAACTCATCAGCCCGGCCTTGGAGCCCGAATAGACCTCCTCGTAGGCGGTCGGCACCACGCCCGCCGCCGAGGAAATGTTGACGAAGTGCCCGCGGCCGCGCTCCAACATGCGCGGCAGCAGCAGTCGGCTCAGCAGCAGCGGGCCGGTGAGGTTGATGGCGATCATGCTGTCGATGTCGTCGAGACTGCGCTGATCGAAGCGCAGCGCCGATTCGACGCCGGCATTGTTGACCAGGATGTCGATGCCGCCGTATGCCGCGAGCGCGCGCTCCGCCAGCTCGGTCACCGAATCGCGGCTGCCCATGTCGGCCTGCACGATCGCCACGTCGCAGCCGAGATCGCGCAGCTCGTTCGCCGTTTCGTCCAGTTCCGTCATCGAACGCGCGGCGATCACGAAGCGCAGTCCGCGTCCGGCAAGCGTCCGCACGATGTGCCGGCCCATGCCCTTGGATGCGCCGGTCACCAGCGCCGTGTCGCCCTTGCGGATTTCCATCGTCTGCTCCCTTGCGGATGCGGACGATATTGACATATCACGAGGCCGGAACGGCCGGCGAACGACGCGGTGAAGCCCTACAATCGCGCGCCCAGCATTGCCGAGCCCCCGCGATGGCCCGCCTGATCCTGCAGTTCGCCGAAGACCAGTACTGCTACAAGACCACGTTGACGGTGCGTATCACCGACATCAACGCGGCGAACCATCTCAGCAACGACGCGATGATCTCGATGATCTCCGAGGCGCGTGCGCGTTTTCTGTATGACTTCGGCATCACCGAACCGGCGACCGGCGACGCCAGCGTGATCGTCACCGACCTGGCGACGACCTACCGCGCCGAGGCCCACGCCCGCGACCAGCTGCAGTTCGAGATCGGCATCACCGACATGAACCGTTACGGCGCCGACATCATCTTCCGCATCACGCGGCCGGCCGACGGCACGCTGATCGCGATCGCCAAATCCGGCTTCGTGTTCTTCGACTACCGGGCGTCGAAGGTCGTGCCGATGCCGGCGAGCTTTCGCGCACTGTTCCCGAACGCCACCAGCGTCGCGTGACGCACGCGCGACATCGCTTCAGCCCGCCGTCGCCAGCGAAGCATGGTCGGCACGACGCAGCGCGCGGCCGACCAGGACGCCGGCCAGCGCGGTAATCGTCGCCGCCAGCAGCATCGGTGCGCCCGGCAGATGCGGCGCGCTGCCACTGATGAACGTCGCGAAGACCTGGGTGAATGCGATCGGCGCCAGCATGCCGGTGATGCCCATCATGCTGGCATTGGCGCCCTGCAACTGACCCTGCTCCTGCTTGCCGACGCGCGCTGTCATCAAGGCCTGCAGGCTGGGGTTGACCAGGCCGAACAGCGAAAATACCGGCACCGCGGCGAGGAACCAGGTGCCGCTGGGCGCGAGGCCGAATCCGGCAAAGCCGAGCGTCGCGAAAACCAGTCCGGTCAGCAGCGTGCGGCGTTCGCCAAGCCTCGCGACGATCGGCCTGACCAGCACGGATTGCACGACGATGCTGCAGACGCCGGTGGCCGCCATCATCAGGCCGAGGGCGCGCGCGTCCCAGCCATATCGATAGCTCGCGTAGAGAATGCAGGTGCTCGGCAGCACGTAGTGCGCGAATTGATAGAGAAAGTACACGATCGCCAGCCCCGACAGCTCCGGATGCGAGCGCAGCAGTTTCAATGCGCCGACCGGGTTGGCGCGCGTCCAGGAAATCCGCGTCGTGCGCCGCTCGCGCGGCAGCGACTCCGGCAGCACGAAAAAGCCGTATAGCGCATTCATCACCGCCAGCGCACCGGCGATCATGAACGGCAGGCGTGGATCGTTGTGGCCGAGCACGCCGCCCAGTGCCGGCCCGAAGATGAAACCGATGCCGAACGCCGCACCGAGCAAGCCGTAGGCACCGGCGCGTTTCTCGGGCACGGTGACGTCGGCGATGTAGGCACTGGCCATCGAAAAACTCGACGCGGTGATGCCGCTGACGACGCGGCCGACAAACAGCCAGATCAGGGTCGGCGCATAGGCCATGAACAGGAAATCGACCCCCAGGCCGAAGCACGACAGCAGGATCAGCGGCCGGCGGCCGTAGCGATCGGACATCGCGCCGAGCAGCGGCGAGAACGCGAACTGCATCGCCGCCCAGGCCATGGTGAACAGGCCGTAGACCTGTGCCGCGCGCGCGGTGTCGCCATTGAGGAACTGCTCGACCAGCTTCGGCAGCACCGGAATGATGATGCCGAACGCCAGCATGTCGAGCACGACGGTGACGAAGATGAAGATCAAGGCACCGCGCCGCGCGGCGTGCTGGGTCTCGGCATTCATGTACAGCCCCCGGAATGTGACGCGCAGTTTGCCGCGTCCCGTCGTCGGCGTCTCGCGTGATTGTCGCTACCGCCATTGGCAGCGCAATGACGCATGCGCTAGCGTCGCCTGCCGATTCGGGGAACCCGCTTGCCATGATGATGCTCTGCCGCAGCCTGTGGATCTGGCTGTCGTTTCGCCTGCGCGGGCCGCTGGGCGCGCTCGATACGGGCCACCTGCGCCTGCATGTCTGGCCGGGCGACATCGACATGAACCTGCACATGAACAATGGCCGCTATTTCTCGGTGGCCGATCTCGGCCGCCTTGATCTGGGCCTGCGCAACCGCGTCTGGCTGCGCGCGTTCCGGCGTGGCTGGCGGCCGATGGCCGGCGATTCGAATGCGCGCTTTTCGAGTTCGCTGCAACCGTTCCGTCGCTACGAGCTGCAAACCCGCACGCTGGGCTGGAACCAGAAATGGATTTTCTGCGAACACCGTTTCGTCCGCGATGAACGCGTCTGCGCAATGGTCGTCGTGCGCTACCTGTTCGTCAGCAAGCGCGGGCCGGTGCCGCCGTCGAAAGTGATGGCATTGTCCGGCAGCGAGCCGCAGACGCCGACGCTGCCCGACTGGGTGCTGCGCTGGAGCGACACGCAGGACCGCATCACCAGTGTGCTGAAGGCCGAATACGCCGCACGCCACTGACCGCATTTTCCATTTCGCATTGCCTGCAAGGGGAACACCTTGGCCAGCCCGACCTCCTATCCGCATCTGCTGAAACCCCTGAACCTCGGCTTCACGCAGCTGAAGAACCGCGTGCTGATGGGGTCGATGCACACCGGTCTCGAAGACCGCAGGAAGAACTTTCCGCGTCTCGCCGCCTACTTCGCCGAACGCGCACGCGGCGATGTCGGCCTGATCGTCACCGGCGGCTTCGCACCGAACATCGAAGGTTGGCTGCTGCCGTTCGCGTCGAAGCTGAGCACGACTTCGTCGGCACACGCGCACCGACCGATCACCAAGGCCGTGCACGACGAAGGCGGCAAGATCGCCCTGCAAATCCTGCACGCCGGCCGCTACGGTTACTCGCCACTGTCGGTTTCGGCATCGCGCATCAAGTCGCCGATCACGCCGACCACGCCGCGCGAGCTGTCGGCGCGCGGCATCGAGCGCCAGATCAAGGCCTATGTGCGCTGCGCCCTGCTCGCCCGCGAGGCCGGTTATGACGGCGTCGAGGTGATGGGCTCGGAGGGCTATTTCATCAACCAGTTCCTCGTCAGCCACACCAACAAGCGCAAGGACGACTGGGGCGGCTCGTGGCCGAACCGCATGCGCCTGCCGGTCGAGATCGTCACGCGCATGCGCGAAGCGGTCGGCAAGGATTTCATCATCGTCTACCGCCTGTCGATGCTCGACCTGATTCCCGAAGGCCAGAGCTGGGAGCAGGTCGTGGAACTGGCGAAGGCGGTCGAGAAGGCCGGCGCGACCATCATCAACACCGGCATCGGCTGGCACGAGGCGCGGGTTCCGACCATCGCGACCTCGGTGCCGCGCGGCGCGTTCGCCTGGGTCACGCAGAAGATGCGCGGCGAGATCGGCATCCCGCTGTGCACGACCAACCGCATCAATGATCCGGCGGTCGCCGAGCGGATTCTCGCCGATGGTCAGGCCGACATGGTGTCGATGGCGCGACCGCTGCTCGCCGATCCGGACTTCGTGAAGAAGGCTGCGCAGGGCCGTGCCGACGAGATCAATACCTGCATCGCCTGCAACCAGGCCTGCCTCGATCATGCGTTCCAGCTGAAGACCGCGAGCTGTCTGGTGAACCCGCGTGCCTGTCACGAAACCGAACTGAACTACACGCCGACCGCGACCAGGAAGCGCATCGCCGTGGTCGGCGCCGGCCCGGCCGGACTCGCAGCCTCCACCGTGCTCGCAGAACGCGGTCATGCCGTCACGCTGTTCGATTCGGCCGGCGAGATCGGTGGCCAGTTCAACATGGCCAAGCGCGTGCCCGGCAAGGAAGAGTTTCACGAAACACTGCGCTATTTCCGCCGCAAGCTCGACACCGCCGGCGTCACGGTCAAGCTCGGCACGCGCGTGTCCGCGCAGGATCTGCTCGCGGGAAACTATGACGAGATCGTGCTCGCCACCGGCGTCTCGCCGCGCGATCCGAAGATCCCCGGTCAGACCGAACAACAACGGACCGGCAAGGTGCTGAGCTACATCGACGTGCTGCTGCACAACAAGCCGGTCGGCCCGCGCGTCGCCGTGATCGGCGCAGGCGGCATCGGCTTCGACATCTCCGAATTCCTCGTCGAGTCCGGCCATTCACCGACACTGGATCTCGCGGCCTGGAATCGCGAATGGGGCATCGCCGATCCGGCGACGGCGATCGGTGGCCTCGGCAAACCCGAGATCGCGCCACCGGCGCGACAGGTCACGCTGCTGCAGCGCAAGTCCGAGTCACTTGGCAAGCACCTCGGCAAAACCACCGGCTGGATTCACCGCGCGACGTTGAAGAAGAAACACGTCGAGATGATCGGCGGCGTCAACTATGAAGCGATCGACGAACGCGGTCTGCTGATCAGCTACGGCGAGAAGCGCGAAAAGGCGACGCTGCTGGAAGTCGACACCATCGTCCTTTGCACCGGCCAGGAACCGCTGCGCGAACTCGCCGAACCACTGCGCGCCGCGGGCGCGAAGGTCCACATCGTCGGTGGCGCCGATGTTGCCGCGGAACTCGACGCCAAGCGCGCCATCGATCAGGGCTCGCGACTGGCGGCGACGCTGTAGAGCCGCGGGGACCGAGGGCGCCTCCTTCATGAGTTGGTCGATTGATCCGGTTAACATCGGGCCACCAATCAGGGGGGGACTCATGAAATTCGCAAATTACAGCGGCGCTTGGCTGGGCGCTGGACTGACGGTCGTGCTGGCACTGGCGGCTTGCGGCGGAAGCAACGACCAATTCGCTGGCTTCGGTGGCGAAGGGACACCGCCAAACCTGACACTGACCGCCGAGCCGACGACGGTCGCGCCCGGCGCATCGTCGACTCTGACCTGGAGCAGTACCGATGCAACGAGCTGTACCGCATCCGACGGCTTGACCGGGGCGCAAGCGACCAGCGGCAGTGTTGACGTACAGCCGTCAAGTACCACGAGCTACACGCTTGTTTGTATTGGCCCCGGCGGCAGTGCCAGTTCGACGGTGACGATCGGCATTGCCGCAGCGGCAGCGAACGCGCTCGATACACCCGAGAAAGTACTTTCCCGCGCCATGCTCGGCGATCTGCATGATCTGGCGGTCGCGTTTGCGACTGGCAACGCGTCGACCAAGGCTGCGCGCAGATCGAAAGCAGCCGCCGTGTCGGTGCCGGCCAAATCGACAACCTACGATTGCGATAGCGGCACCGAGACCGATGACGATCCGACGCTGATCGACGTGAACTCACCCTACACGACCGAGTCATTCGTCGGAACCTATATTCACTTCGATCACTGCAAGAGCAAGCAGCGCGATGGCAGCCTCCTCATGTACGACGGCTTACAACTCTATGCTTGTCCGCAAAGTACGACCACGGACGGCCTCTCATGCCGCTACAAGGACGATGGCGATGAGCAGACGCTGGTCAAATACAGCGAATCCGGCGCGTCCGGCGTGCCGCTCATCATCACCGAAAGCACGGTCGACAATGGCGTCGAAAGCATTCAGCGCGAGACCCAGTATCTCGGCGGCCCGAGCAATCGCCTCTACACGGCAAGCGTTGACGGTGTCTTCGGTCGCTTTCGCTACGAAATACTGCATTTCGTCCATAACATCACCCGCCTTCCGATCGACGGCGTGCTGCAACTGCAGGCGGACTATTCAGATGGCACGCGCGATTCACCGTCCCGCGTACTCGAGACCAGCTACGAGGACGGCACGGACACGTATGAGCACGATGGCGTCGAATCGTTCAGAGCCGTTGACTGTGATCTGGGTAGCTACACCGTCCACATGATCGAACCGGTTCACTACACAACAGACCCCGCAACCGCGACGCCACTTCATATCGTTGGCGGCGTCGTCGAAATACAGCAGGATGACCAGACCGCGCGCTTGAGCTTCAACGAAGACGGCTCGCTGACCGTCGTCGACAGCACATCGAAGACAACGAACTATTCGACACCAGAGTCCCTGCAGGCAGCGCTCGGTGAGTGTGCAAAGTATTTCTGAGTGTGCGGTGAGTCCGGAGAACGACAAGGTCATTGGCCGATCGCATGTACTCTCGGAGTCCGGTCACGCTGGTTGCACAAGCTGAGAACAACAAAGGCGCCCTGCGGCGCCTTTGTTGTTCCTGCCATCAACCGATACTCACTCGAACGCAAAATGTTCGACGGGCAGCTTGGTCAACGAACGGCTGGGCTTGAGCATCGAGCTCGCATGACCCTTGGCGCGCGGCAGCAGGTGATCGAAGTAGAAGCGCGCGGTGGCCAGCTTGGCCTTGTAGAACTCCGCTGATTCCTTGCCGCCATTGGCGAGCTTGTCGCTGGCGACGGCTGCCTGCAGGCCCCAGAAGTACGCCATGGTGACGTAGCCCGAGTACATCAGGAAGTGATGGCTGGCGGCGCTGACCTGATCGCGATCCTTGCGCGCCATCAGCATGAGACGCATCGTCAGCACATTCCACTCGGCGGCGTAGCGCGCCAGCGGCGTCGCGTAACGGCGCATCTTGGCATTGGCCATGTGCTCGACGGCAAACTTGGCAATCATGCCGGTGAATTCACGCACCGCGCCGCCGCGCGTCATCACCAGCACCTTGCGACCGAGCAGGTCGAGCGCCTGGATGCCGGTGGTGCCTTCATAGAGCGTGGCGATGCGCGCGTCGCGCGCGATCTGCTCCATTCCGTGTTCCTTGATGTAGCCGTGACCGCCGAACACCTGAATGCCCTGGTTCGCGGATTCGAGACCCATCTCGGTGAGAAAGCCCTTCATGATCGGCGTCAGAAAGCCGAGCTTGTCGTCCCAGTGCTTGTACTTCCTGGCGTCGTTCTCGACGATGCCATTGGTCATGTGGTCGGCATACTGCGCGGCGAAGTAGATCATCGCGCGACCGCCTTCGGCGACGGCCTTCTGCGTCAGCAGCATGCGCCGCACGTCGGCGTGATGGATGATCGCGTCGGCGACCTTGTCCGGTTCCTTCTTGCCACCGAGCGCACGCATCGAACGGCGATCCTTGGCGTACGCCAGCGCGCCCTGGAACGACAGCTCGGCGTGGCAGACACCCTGGATCGCGGTGCCGATGCGCGCGGTGTTCATGAACGTGAACATCGCCTCCAGGCCCTTGTTCTCCTCGGCGATCATCCAGCCGACCGAGTCCTCGAAGTTGATGACGGCGGTGGCCGACGCCTTGATGCCCATCTTGTGTTCGAGGGCGCTGCAGACGACGTTGTTGAACTCGCCGACCGCGCCATCGGCCGCCGGGCGGTGCTTGGGAATGATGAACAGTGAAATGCCGCGGGTGCCGGCCGGCGCGTCCGGCAGGCGCGCGAGCACGACGTGGACGATGTTCTCGGCCAGGTCATGTTCGCCGGCCGAGATGAAGATCTTGGTGCCGGTGATCCGGTAGGTGCCGTCGGCCTGCGGTTCGGCGCGGGTCTTGACCTGGCCGAGATCGGTACCGCATTGCGGCTCCGTCAGGCACATCGTGCCGGTCCAGCGACCTTCGGTCAGCGGCGGCATGTAGATGTTCTTCAGCTCGTCCGAGGCGTGCTGCATGATCGTGTTCATGGCGCCGAGCGACAGACCCGGATACATGTTGAACGACCAGTTGGCCGTACCCATCATTTCGGTCTTGAACAGACCCATCGACATCGGCAGCCCCTGGCCGCCGTATTCGGCAGGATGCGAGAGGCCCTGCCAGCCGCCGGCGACGTACTGCTCGTAGGCGTCCTTGAAACCCTTGGGCGTGGTGACGGCGCCGTTTTCGATGCGGCAGCCTTCCTCGTCGCCGGAGAGGTTGATCGGCGCCAGCACTTCTTCGCAGAACTTCGCGCATTCGTCGAGGATGGCGTCGACCGTGTCGGGATCGGCGTCCTTGCCGTTCGGCATGCCGGCGTAGTGCGCGGGATAGTCGAAAACTTCGTTGAGCAGAAAACGCACGTCGCGCAGGGGCGCTTTGTAGGTAGGCATTGGGGGTAACCACGATAGTTGAACAGGGGGATTGTGCCTCTGCCGCACGGCGCCGCCATTGGCCTGAGTGACCCGCCGGGCAGGCAATTCCGCAGGCATGCGAACCACTGTACCGCGTACAGACAGGCGGCGATCATCATGCTGGCGGTTTATGCTCCGGAGCCGAAATGAACACCATCGACGCCCATCGGGCCTGGCCCACACTTGAGCTCGTTTCCGCCGACGGCGCTCGCGCCGAGATCAGTGCGCACGGCGCGCAGGTAGTCTCGTGGAGGCCCCGACGCGGCGGCGAACGTCTCTACCTGAGCGGCAAGGCGCAGGCCGGTCCCGGCCAGACCATCCGCGGCGGCGTGCCGGTGGTGTTTCCGCAGTTCGCGTTCGAAGGCGAGCTGCCGAAGCACGGATTCGTGCGCAATGTACCGTGGTCGCTGCTGGCGCACGGCGACGGTCATGTTCGCTACGGCCTGCATGAAGACGCGCGGACGCTGGCGCTGTGGCCGCATGCTTTCGCCGCCGAGCTGTCGGTGGAGGTACACGGCGACACGCTCCGCATCGGCCTGAAGATCCGCAATACCGGCGATCGCGCGTTCCGCTTCACGGCTGCCCTGCACAGCTATCTGCGGGTCGAGGACATCGGCCGCGCGCGCATCGCCGGCCTGCAAGGGCTGCGCTATCGCGACAAGGTTCGCGGCGATTCTGACCACGTCGAATCACGGGCAGAACTCGGCATCGACGGTGAGGTCGATCGCATCTACTTCGATGCGACGTCGCCCTTGACGATGCGCGACGGCATGCACGGACTCGACATTCGCCATGAGGGCTTCGCCGACACCGTGGTCTGGAATCCGGGCGTGGACAAGGCAGCCGAACTGCACGACCTCGACGACGGCGGCTGGCAACGGATGCTCTGCATCGAAGCCGCCGCCATCGGCGAACCGGTCGAGCTGCAGCCCGGACAGGCATGGAGCGGCACGCAAACCCTGGAGGCACGATGAAGACGATGGAATTCTGGTTCGAGTTCGCCAGCACCTATTCCTATCCGGCGGCGATGCGCGTCGAAGCGGCGGCCCGCGCGGTCGGTGTGACGGTGCAGTGGAAGGCCTTCCTGCTCGGACCGATCTTCAAGGCGCAGGGCTACGAGAGCTCGCCGTTCGTCGCATTTCCGGTCAAGGGCCGTTACATGTGGCGCGACATCGAACGCCTCAGTGCGAAGTACGGTCTCGACTGGCGGCAGCCGACCCGCTTCCCGCGCACCAGCGTCACGGCCGCACGCATCGCCTGCAGTTACGGCGACGCGGCCTGGCTGCCGGCCTTCGTGCGCGCGATCTATCACGCCAACTTCGCGCAGGATCGCGACATCGGCGACGACGCCGTCGTTCGCGATTGCCTGATCGCGCTCGGACTCGACGCGGATGCGGTGCTCGCCCATGTCACGAGCGCGGCCGAGAAGCCCCGTCTGCGCGAACAGGGCGAGCAGGCAGCGCAGCGTGGCCTGTTCGGCGCACCGAGCTTCGTCGTCGACGGCGAGCTGTTCTGGGGCAACGACCGCCTGGAAGACGCGCTGGACTACGCGCAGCGCTGAATGGAAAGCACACGTATCGCCCACAAAAAAGGCCCGCGATCCGCGGGCCTTTTTTGTGCTTGCGCCGCCTCAGTGCGCTGCGACGCTGCGCCCGGTGGGTATCGACATGCTGCGATAGGCCGCGTCGAGCAACCACAGCGGACCGATCAGCAGGAACTGCAGGTCTTTGAAGAACGACGGGCGTGCGCGCTCGAGATGATGGCCGATGAACTGGCCGACCCAGGCGAGCACGAACACGGCGACCGACAGCCACAGGAGTTCCACACCCAGAGCAGCATGCAACGCTGCGATCAGCCAGTACGCGAGCAGGAAGATCACCGTCATGCCCAGCGCGAGGCGCCAGGACAGGCGGAAGTAGTACAACAGTGCGCACGCGCCGACGATCGTCGCGAGATTGATGTGCCCATAGCCGATCGGCGCGACCTTCAAGGCTGCCCCGATCGAAAACGCGATCAGCGGCACGCAGATCCAGTGCAGCAGCTTGTTGGTGGGATTGCGATGGCTGGCGCTGTATTCGTCCAGCCACTGTGAGAGGTTTGTCATCGGCGTCTCCTTGCCGGTCATTCAGCCCATGCTGATAGTATGAGTCAGCCATCGCGTCCGCCCGATAGTAAAAACCGCCCCGGCATCCGGGCGGCGCCCGTCGCCACAGGAGCTCGCGCCAGCGGCATGTCCACAGCCTCTCCCGCCGATGCAGTCGACCCCGTCGATCGCCTGATCGCCTATCTTTATCGCTCCGGCCTGCAGGTCGGCGCTTCGCAGTTCCGCGGCTGGGCACTGGCGGAACTGGCACGCGTCGTGCGCTGCGACGGCGTGCTGTGGGGCAGCGGCCTGGCATCCGAGCTTCGCTTTCACACCGTCACCGTGCATGGTCTTCCGGCGAGTTACCCGGCACAGCTGCAGGCCACATCGGCGACCAATCCGATCCTGCCGTACATCCTCGGCAACCTCGACAAGCCGGTCGACATGCGCGACGTCTTCCCGGATGAAACCTTCTTCGCGTCGGAGCTGTACCGCAGCACGTTCGCGCCGTTCGGCATCAGTCGCATTCTGTCGACCGGCCATCTCGATCGTCGCAGCGGCCTGTATTCGCTGTTGAGCCTTTATCGCAAGGACCGCACCGCGGTTTTCACGGAGAGCGACAAGCAGCGCCAGCAACGCGCCAGCTATCACTTGTTCAACGCTGCCTCGCATTCGTTCTTCCTGCATCTGGCGCGCACCTATGCCGACCGGCCGCCGGATGCGGCTGGTGCAGTTGTCGACGCCGAGGGCCTGTTCCATGAAGCACAGCCGCGCTTCCTCGACATGCTCGATCAACAGATGCCGGATCGCGAAGTGCAACGCCTGCCCTTCCCGATTCCGGCACCGGGCACGATCGTCACGCATGGCGAACTGATGGTGCGCTGCGAACAGCTCGGCGAGCTGTACCTGATCATCGTCTGGCCAAGCGGTCCGCTCGATCGCCTGACCGTCCGCGAGCGCGAGATCGTCTACTGCGTCGCGCAGGGCCTGTCGTTCAAGCAAGCGGCCAAGAAGATCGGCGTCGCGCCATCGACGGTCGCCAATCACCTGTATCGCGTCTACCGCAAGCTGGGCGTCTACAGTCGCACGGAACTCGCCGGTCTGGTCCATCCGCAGACGGTCAACAATGACTGAAGCGGCAGCGTCGCCCGGGCGACTGCTGCAGCTCTGGGCCCGCTACAAGCATCTGGTTGCGCTGTGCAGTTTCATCGCCGGCGCAGCGAGTCTGGTGCTGATCCAGCGTCAGGAAAAAGTCGCCCAGACGCTGGTCGTCCTGCTGCCGCTGTCGTGGCTGATCGCGGCCTTCGAGCCGCAGTGGCTGAAGCTTGCCGAGCGTGCCCGCTGGCTGCGCCACTCGCCACTGCTGGTGCGTTATCTGATGCAGGCCCTGCATCAGGAATCCTTCTTTTTCACGCTGCCGTTCTTTCTGGCGACGACCACCTGGAGCAGTGCCCAGCCACTGTTCCTGTTTGCAATGGGCATCTTCGCGCTGGTGTCGATGATCGATCCGCTGTATTTCGATCATGTCGTCGTGCATCGCGGCCGCTTGTGGAGCTTCCATGCGGCCGCAGGTTTTGCCACCGTGCTCGCGGCGGCGCCGATGCTCTGGCAGATCACCACTGCAACAAGTCTGTGGCTGTCGATCGCGGCCGGCGCCGTGCTCGCCGTGCCGGCCTTTGCCGCGGCCCTGCCCGGTCGGCGCTGGCTGCGCTGGCCGGCGGCCATCACGGCCAGCCTGCTGCTGGCCGCCACGCTCAGCCTGCTGCGCTTTGCCATTCCGCCGGCCACCCTGCGCGTCCACAACGCACACGCCGTCGAACAGATCGACGCCGAGCAGCGTACGCCGGGCCCCAGCGTGTCGAGCGTGAGCGTCGACGAACTGAACGCGCACGGCCTCTATGCCTGGACGCCGATCCATGCCCCGCGCGGGCTGTCGGAGCAGATCGTTCATCAGTGGTGGCATGACGGCCAGCTGGTCGACAGCATCCCGATCGAAATTCGCGGCAGTCGCGAAGCGGGCTATCGGACCTGGACACACAAGAGCAGCTTCCCGGCCGATCCGCGCGGCGACTGGCAGGTGCGCGTCGTCACGCAGAGCGATCAGCTGATCGGCATCGTCCGCTTCACCGTCCGCTAGAACCGGCTTCCCGTCCGGCTCACCCGAAACGCCGCATGAGTGGAAGCGCATGCCTCGATATAAAACTAAAAGGAATATTAAAATCTCTTATTATTCTTTTACATGAGATCTGCCGATCCGCAGGATAGCCCGACTTTCAACGTCAGCCGGGGGGAATCCTGTTCATGTCGTCGCAACTCATCAAGTCGCTGTGGCTGCTGCCACTGCTCGCCGTCGCAGGCACCGCCGTCGCCGAGGACGCACCGACCGTAGACCAGCTCGACCAACGCATCCGCGTGCTCGAACGCCAGCTCGAGCTTCAGCAGGAAGATGCCGACACCAACGCCAGGAAGACCGCAACCGTCTCGGCATCGGACAAGGGCTTCACGATCCAGTCGGCCGACAATGCCTTCCAGTTCCGCTTTCGCGGCCTCATGCAGGCCGATGGTCGCTGGTTCCTCGACGACAAGGCGCCGCGCACCAACGACGGCTTCCTGCTGCGTCGCGTCGAACCGACCTTCGAACTGACGTTCAGCAGGATTCTGTTCCTGCGCATCCAGCCGAACTTCGCACCGGACAGCGCCACGGTCTCCGACGTCTACGGCGAATTGCGCCTCGACCCGGCGTTCTACCTGCGCGCCGGCAAATTCAAGGAGCCGATCGTGCTCGAGAACCTGCAGGCGAGCGCCGGCATCAAGTTCAACGAACGCGGCCTGCCCAACGAGATCGGGCCGAATCGGGACTATGGCGTGCAGGTTGGCGGCGATCTGCTCGGCAGCACGCTGAGCTACGCGATCGGCGTCTTCAACGGCGCCCCGGACGGACGCGACGGCAAGCAGCAGCCGGACACCGACAACCGCAAGGAAGTCGCCGGCCGCCTGTTCGTCGAACCGTTCAAGAACGATCCGGGCCTGTTGCAGGGACTCGGCTTCGGCGTCGGTGGCTCCTGCGGAGACAAGAACGGCAGCGGCGATTCATCACAGGTCAAGTACCGCACGCCCGGCCAGAACACCTTCTTCAGCTATCTCGCCGGCAGCGGCGGGACCGTCGCCTATGACGGCGCCGAGACACGCATCAGCCCGCAGGCGTACTTCTACCGCAACCGCTACGGATTGTTCGGCGAATACATCGTTTCGCGGCAGAAAGTCAGCCTCGCCAGCGACAGTGCAACGCTCAGCAACAAGGCCTGGCAGGTGCTCGGCAACGTGGTGCTGACCGGCGAGGACGCGAGCTATGCCGGCATCGTCAAGCCGAAGCGCGCGCTCGGCAAGGACGGCTACGGCGCAGTCGAGCTGATCGCCCGCTACGGCGAACTCGAGATCGACAAGGACGCGTTCCCGATCTATGCCAGTCCGACCGCCTCGGCAAACAAGGCCAGGAATTGGGCGGCGGGCATCAACTGGTATCCGCTCGCCAATCTCAAGATCGGCCTCGATTACTCGCAGACCGGCTTCGACGGCGGCGCCGCGAGCGGCGATCGCGAGGACGAAAAACTGCTGTTCACCCGTTTTCAGGTTGCGTTCTGACGCGCCTCCACATCTGCTCGAAGAGACTTCCGTCATGATCAAGAAAACGCTGTCCGTGCTGCTCGGCGCCCTCGCCCTGCCGCTCGCCGCCCACGCGGCGTCCTACCAGCTGCTCAACGTCTCCTACGACCCGACGCGCGAGCTGTATCGCGCGATCAACGAGAAATTCGCCGCCGAGTACAAGGCCAGGACCGGCGACAGCGTGACGATCCAGCAGTCGCACGGCGGCTCCGGCAAGCAGGCACGCGCGGTCTTCGACGGCCTCGACGCCGACGTCGTGACGCTGGCGCTGGGTGGCGACATCCTGCCGCTGGTCGATCCCGGCCACCTGATCAGGAAGGACTGGGAGACGCGGCTGCCGGACCACGCGTCCCCGTACCTGTCGACGATCGTGTTTCTCGTCCGCAAGGGCAATCCCAGGCACATCAGGGACTGGAACGATCTGGTCAAACCGGGCGTCGGCGTCATCACGCCGAACCCGAAGACCTCGGGTGGCGCACGCTGGAATTTCCTTGCCGCCTACGCGTATGCGTTGAAGGCCAACAATAACGACAAGGACAAAGCACTGGCCTTCATGAGCACGCTGTTCAGGAACGTGCCGGTGCTCGACACCGGCGCGCGCGGCTCGACGACGACGTTCGTGCAGCGCGGTCTCGGCGATGTGCTGCTGGCCTGGGAAAACGAGGCCTTCCTCGCCCGCGAGGAGTTCGGCAACGACCAGTTCGAGATCGTCGTGCCGTCGATCTCGATCCTTGCCGAACCGCAGGTCGCCGTGGTCGACAAGGTGGTCGACCGCAAGGGCACGCGCAAGGTGGCGGAAGCCTATCTGAACTACCTGTACACCGACGAGGCGCAGAACATCATTGCGCAGAACCACTACCGCCCTTCGAACCCACAGATCGCGGCGAAGTACGCCGATCAGTTCCCGAAGCTCGATCTCGTCACGATCCGCGACTTCGGCGGCTGGGCCAAGGCACAGCCGGAGTACTTCGGCGACGGCGGCGTGTTCGATCAGATCTACCGAAAGTAAACGCCCCCCCGTGAATGGCGGGCGTCGGCATCCACTGTCGTTGCCGCCCCTCTTTCATCAACGCAAGCCCGTCCCGCTTCCCCATGCCGTCGAGAATCTCATGAGCATCGCAGCCATCAATTCGCGCAACCAGTTCAAGGGCAGCATCGTCGCGATCCATCGCGCACCGGTGGTATCCGAGATCGAAGTCGAGACACCAGCCGGCATCGTCAGTGCGGTCGTCACCACCAGCTCGGTCGAACGACTGCCGCTGCGTCTCGGCGACGAGGTGCTGGCGGTGTTCAAGGCGACCGAAGTGCTGGTCGCCAAGCTCGGTTGAGACCGGCGCCATGTGCCTGATCATCCACAAGCCGGCCGGCGTCGAGATCGCCGAGGAAATGCTGGCGGCCGCAGCGGCGCACAACCCGGACGGCTGGGGCCTGATGGGTTTCGACCCGGACGGCCGGCTGCTGATCCAGCGCCGTGCGACCGTCGACGTGGCCGAGCTGATCGATGTCGAACATGCCCTGCGCGACAGCGAGTACGTCCTGCACCTGCGCCGCCAGACCAGGGGCGGCAGCGGGCTCGACAACGTGCACCCGTTCAAGGTCATCGACGGCATCTGGCTGATGCACAACGGCACCCTGAAGCTCAAGCTGCGTGTTCCGGGAAAATCGGACACTTGGCACTTCGTCACCGATGTGCTGCGTCCGCTTGCGCAACGGCACCGCGGCCTGCTCAGCGACCGTGCCTTCGTGCAGATCGTCGAATTCGGACTGCGCGCCGACAACAAACTCGCACTCGTCGATCAGCGCCTGGGGCGCATCGTCATCGTCAATCGCGCCTGCGGTGCCGAAGTCGACGGTCTATGGCTCAGCAACACGCGCTGGCTCGATCGCGAGCTGTATCCGCTCGCCCACACCCTGCAGCCGCAGGAACGCCGCGTCGGCGTTCGCGAGCTGCGCTTCGTCTGAGCTGACGCTCGGACATCGCTTCACGGAACGCTCCATGGCCCGCTCCATCAAACGCCGATCGCCCCACTCGGTCATTCCCGGCTTTGGCCTGTCGCTCGGCTTCAGCATCCTGTACCTCAGTCTGATCGTCCTGATCCCGCTGTCCGGCGTGTTCTTCAAGTCCGCGCAACTCGGCTGGCATGGACTGCTCGATGTGATCTTCGCGCCGCGTGTACTGGCCGCACTGCGGCTGAGCTTCGGCGCGGCGCTGGTCGGCGCGCTGATCAATGCCGTGTTCGGCACGCTGGTGGCGTGGGTGTTCGTGCGCTATCGCTTTCCCGGCAAGCGCCTGTTTGATGCCCTGATCGATCTGCCGTTCGCGCTGCCGACCGCCGTCGCCGGCATCGCGCTGACCGCGCTGTATTCGACCAATGGCTGGATCGGCCAATACCTCGATGCGCTCGGCGTCAAGGTCGCGTATACGCCGCTGGGCGTGATCGTCGCATGCACCTTCATCGGCCTGCCGTTCGTGGTGCGCACGGTACAACCGGTGCTCGAAGACGCCGAGAAAGAACTCGAAGAAGCGGCCGCCTCGCTGGGCGCCAGCCGCCTGCAGACGGTCACGCGCGTGATCCTGCCCGCGGTACTGCCGGCAGTCCTCACCGGCTTTGCCCTCGCATTCGCACGTGCTGCCGGCGAATACGGTTCGATCATCTTCATCGCCGGCAACATGCCGATGGTGAGCGAGATCGCGCCGCTGCTGATCATCATCAAGCTCGAGGAATTCGATTACGCGGGGGCCAGCGCCGTGGCGATGGCCATGCTGAGCCTGTCGCTGGCGCTGCTGCTGCTCATCAACGGCCTGCAGGTCTGGGCCCGGCGGAGGACTGCGAATGTCCGCTGAAAATCCGGGGCACCGCGCATCGGCATCGCAAGGCACCCGTTCGCCGGGCGGCATCGGGCCACGGCCCGCGCGCCGGACGTCGCGGCCGGCCTCGTCACGCGGCCAAACCCTTCACGCGCAGGGAGCGCTGACATGAGCACGCTGTCCACCGTACCGTTACAGGACCCGCCGTCGCTGCCGCCGGAATTCCGCCCGCAAGGGCCGCTGATCCGCCGCAACAGCGCCGTCACGGAATCGGCCTGGGTGCAGTGGCTGCTGGTCGCCACGGCGCTGCTGTTCCTGCTCGGCTTTCTCCTGCTGCCGCTGGTGTCCGTGTTCACCGAAGCGCTGCGCCACGGCTGGAAAGTCTATCTCGACGCCATCAGCGAACCGGATGCGCGCTCGGCGATCGGCATGACCTTGCTGACCGCGGCGATCGCGGTACCGTTCAACGTGGCTTTCGGGCTTGCGGCAGCGTGGGCGATCACCAAGTTCGAATTCCGCGGCAAGACCCTGCTGGTGTCGCTGATCGATCTGCCGTTCTCGGTGTCGCCGGTCGTCGCGGGCCTGATCTATATCCTGGTCTTCGGACGCAACGGCTGGTTCGGCCCGTGGCTGTTCGATCACGACATCCGGATCGTGTTCGCAATCCCCGGCATCGTCATCGCGACGATGTTCGTGACCTTCCCGTTCATCGCGCGCGAGCTGATTCCGTTGATGCAGGAACAGGGCACCGATCACGAACAGGCGGCGCTGTCGCTGGGGGCGTCGGGCTGGCAGACCTTCAGGCGGGTCACGCTGCCGAACATCAAATGGGCGCTGCTGTACGGCGTGCTGCTGTGCACTGCGCGGGCGATGGGCGAGTTCGGCGCGGTCAGCGTGGTGTCCGGACACATCCGCGGCCAGACCGACACCATGCCGCTGCACGTCGAGATTCTCTACAACGAATACCAGTTCGCCGGCGCGTTCGCGGTCGCCTCGCTGCTGGCGATCTTCGCGCTCGTGACCCTGGCGCTGAAGAGCTATCTCGAATGGCGACACGGCGACGAACTCGCGGCGACACGCCGACATTGACGAACCCGGCAGGCATCGCACCGCTCCCGGTGCGGTCAACGAATACCAACAGGCGTTTCACATGGACATCAGGATTCGCGGCATCCACAAGTCGTTCGGCAGTTTCGCTGCACTCGCCGGCGTCGATCTCGACATCCACTCGGGGGAACTGATTGCCTTGCTCGGACCTTCGGGTTCCGGAAAGACCACCTTGCTGCGCAGCATCGCCGGCCTCGAATTTCCGGACGCCGGCGCGATCTTCTTCGGAGAGGAAAACATCGCCGGCCGGCCGATCCGCGAACGGCGTGTCGGCTTCGTGTTCCAGCATTACGCCCTGTTCAAGCACATGAACGTGCTCGACAACGTCGCTTTCGGCCTGCGGGTGCGGGAACGCGGCGAGCGCCCGCCGGAGCCGCTGATTCGCGAACGCGCACGCGAGCTGATCGATCTGGTGCAGCTCGGCGGCCTCGAAACACGCTATCCCTCGCAATTGTCCGGCGGCCAGCGCCAGCGTGTCGCACTGGCTCGCGCCCTGGCGATCGAGCCGCGCGTGCTGTTGCTCGACGAGCCGTTCGGCGCACTCGACGCCAAGGTTCGCAAGGACCTGCGCCGCTGGCTGCGACAGCTGCACGACAAGACTGGTTACACGACGATCTTCGTCACGCACGATCAGGAAGAGGCGCTGGAGCTGGCCGATCGGGTGGTCGTCATGAACCGCGGGCGCATCGAACAGTTCGGCACCACCGACGAAGTCTACGAGCAGCCGGCGACGCCATTCGTCTTCGACTTTCTCGGCAACACCAATGTCCTGTCCGGTGAAGTTCGCGGTCGCGAGCTGTTCGTCGATGGTCAGACGGTGCCGATCGTGACCGACACGATTCACGCTGCCGGTCCGGTCGACGTCTATGTCCGTCCCGGTGATCTGCGCATCGCCGACGCCGCGACGCCGGGCTTCGACGCGACCATTCATGGCACGCAGCGGACCGGACCGATCCTGCGCTGCACGGCAGTCACGGCCGGCACCGGTCGGGCAATCGAAATCGAGGTTCCGCATCTGCACTACGACACGCAGGCACTGCGCGCCGGCCAGTCCGTGCGCCTGCGGCTCGGCCAGTTCAGCGTGTTTGCGCGCAGCGACGCGGTGGCCGGCGCCACACCTCGCGACGCGCCGCTGCTGATCGGCAGCGAGCGACAGCGCAGCCGGCTCGGGTGAAGCGGCGACGCGTTCGCCGGACCGTGTCACGGCTGCCGAACCGGGGGTCGGCCGCGTACACTGCCGCGCATGAAAACTCTCACGGTTACCCAGCTGCGCGATCTGCTGGCCGATGGCGCCATCACGCTGATCGACGTTCGTGGCGACGACGAACTCGCGCTGGCCAGCATCGACGGTGCCCTGCATCTGCCGATGCATGAATTGCCGAATCGGCTGGCGGAGCTGGACCGCGCGGGGGCAATCGCCGTCCTCTGTCATCACGGTGTCCGCTCGGAAATGGCCGCGCGCTTTCTCGAGAAGCACGGCTTTGGTGATGTCGCCAGTGTCGCCGGCGGCATCGAGGCCTGGTCGTCCGAGATCGACGCCGGCGTACCGCGTTACTGAAATCCGCCGCGGGTCGCGCGAACGTTCATCGCCTGACCGCAAGCAGCGGAAGCCGTGGTTTGCGAGGACAGAAGGGCTCGTCCAAACTTGCCGTCTTCCCGGCGCCAGGCGCGACCATTTCCAGCTTGCAGGGGCCCGGGTCCAGTCGAGGGTATTCGTCCATTGATCGTGCGTCTGCTTTTCGCGCTCGGCCGGCATCTGCCGCTGCGCGTGCTCCACTTCCTCGGTGATCTGATTGGCGGCCTGGCCTGGTGCTTCGATGCACGACGGCGCCGGCTCGCGCTGCGCAACATCGAACTGTGCTTCCCCGAACGGACGCCGAGGGAGCAGCGGCGGATGGCGTATCGCGCCTCGCAGCACTACTACAAATCGCTGCTCGAATATCCGCTGATCTGGACCGGCGACGCCGGGCGCGTGCACGCTCTGGCAGTCGAAACCCATGGCCGCGAACTGATCGATCATGCACTCGCGCAAGGCAAGGGCCTGATCATCGCGGCGCTGCATCTGGGCTCGTTCGAGGCGGCCATCATTCCGCTGTCGGCACACTATCCGATCACCGGCATGTACAAGCCGGTCACCAATCCGGAACTCGACCGCCTGTCGCGCGAAGGCCGGATGCGCTTCGGCGCCAAGCTGGTGGCGATCGTCAAGCGTCACGGCAAACGCGCCGTCGGCAGCGAACTGCTGCGCGCGCTCAAGCGCGGCGAAATCGTCTACGCCCTTCCGGACCGCGACCCGCCACGTGGCCAGGGCGTGTTCGCACCGTACTTCGGGATCAACGCCCACTCGCCGATCCTGAGCGCGCGCCTGATCCAGGCGACCGGTGCCCGCATGCTGATCTGTACCGGCGAGCGACTGCCCAAGGGCCGCGGCTTCATCATCCGCCTGTCCGAACCGCCGGCCGGTTACGACAGCGATGATCTGGGCATTGCCGCCGAAGCGCTCAATCGCGGTATCGAAGCCTGCGTGCGTGCCTGTCCGGAACAGAACTGGTGGGCCTACGAGCGCTTCAAGCGCCGCCCCTTCGGCGAGTATTGCTTTTACAAGGGTACGCAGCAGTTGCCCAAACCGGACCCGCGGCCCGACACCAGCGTCCCGTCGGCGAGCTGATTCGCTGCGCGCCGCGGGATCGCGAGTCGCCTCGTCCGCGTCCGGCACCCGTGCTGCCGCACGCATCGGCCGCCCGGGCTTCGGGACGCATCTGCGGAAGCGAGTCCGGGCTTTCAGATCGTGCCGGGTGGCAAGTCCTGCGGGACGAACCGGCGGGGCTGGGGCCCTGCCGACATTTTCCGCTGCCGAGAATCGAGGCTCCAGGATTCAGGCCGCATCTGCGGAAGTGAGACCGGGCTTTCAGGCCTTGCCGGCGGCAAGGCTTGCCGGACGAACCGGCGGGGCTGGGGCCCCGCCGACTTTTTCCGCCGTCGATTCGATACTTTAGGCTTCGGGGCGCATCTGCGGAAAAAGCAGCACGTCGCGAATGCTGGGCGAGTCGGTCAGGAACATCACCAGCCGGTCGATGCCGATGCCGACACCGGCGGTCGGTGGCAGTCCGTACTCGAGTGCGCGAATGTAGTCGGCGTCGTAGACCATCGCTTCGTCGTCGCCGGCATCCTTGGCGGCAACCTGCGCCTTGAAACGGCTGGCCTGATCGTCGGCGTCGTTGAGCTCCGAGAAGCCGTTGGCGACTTCGCGACCGCCGATGAAGAACTCGAAACGGTCGGTGACCTCGGGATTGGCGTCGCTGCGACGTGCAAGCGGCGACACCTCGGTCGGATATTCGGTGATGAAGGTCGGATCGAGCAGATTGGCCTCGACCGTCTTCTCGAAGATTTCGGTCAGCAGTTTGCCGGCGCCGTAACCGGCCTTCGCCTCCGCACCCACCTTGTTCGCGAACGCGGCGAGATACTCGCGATCGGCGGTCTTGCCGGTATCGAAGTCCGGATTGAAACGCGCGACGGCGTCGCGCATCGACCAGCGATGGAACGGCTGCTCCAGATCGTATTCACGCTCCTGATAGACGAGTTTGCCGCCGCCGTTGACGCTCAGCGCCAGATCGCGAATCAGGGTTTCGACCAGATTCATCGCGTCCTGATAGTCCGCGTAGGCCTGATAGAACTCGAGCATCGTGAACTCGGGATTGTGGCGCGTGCTCAGCCCTTCGTTGCGGAAGTTGCGATTGATCTCGTAGACCTTCTCGAAGCCACCGACCACGAGGCGCTTTAGAAACAGCTCCGGCGCGATGCGCAGGTACAGGTCGCGATCGAGCGCATTGTGGTGCGTGACGAACGGCCGCGCCGTCGCGCCGCCGGCGATCGGCTGCAGCATCGGCGTCTCGACTTCGATGAAGCCGAGCGCATCGAGGAAGTTGCGAATGAAGCGCACGCTCTGGCCGCGCTTCTCGAACGCCAGCTTGACCTCGGGATTGACGATCAGATCGACATAGCGCTGGCGATAGCGGATTTCGGTATCGGTCAGGCCGGCCCACTTCTCCGGCAACGGTCGGATGCCCTTGACGAGCAGTTCCAGCGTCTGCGCCTTGACCGACAGTTCGCCGGTTCGCGTCTTGAACACCGTACCGCGCACGCCAACGATGTCGCCGACATCCCAGGTCTTGAAGGCGTCGTAGACCTCCGCGCCGAGCGTGTTCTGCTGGACGAAGACCTGGATACGGCCCGACATGTCCTGGATCTGCGCGAAGCTGGCCTTGCCCATCACGCGCTTGGCCATCATGCGCCCGGCCAGCGCGAACACCTGGGTCTCGCCTTCCAGCGCCGCCGCCTCGTGCGCGCCGTACATGCCATGCAGGAAGTCGGCGAGCGTGTCGCGTCTGAAGCTGTTCGGATAGGCGTTGCCGGCCGCGCGCAGCTTGTCGAGCTTTTCGCGCCGCGTCGCGATCACGTGGTTCTCGTCGACGCGCTCGTCGCTGCCGGGTGCGTTGGCTTCTTCGGTCATTCCTTACAGTCCCTGCTTGAGGCTGGCTTCGATGAACGGATCGAGATGACCGTCCAGCACCTTTTGCGTGTCGGCGATCTCGACGCCCGTGCGCAGATCCTTGATCCGCGACTGGTCGAGCACGTAGGAGCGGATCTGGTTGCCCCACTCGATGTCGCTCTTGGAATCCTCGATCGCCTGCTTGGCACTGTTGCGACGTTTCATTTCGGCCTCGTACAAACGGGCCTTCAGCATCTTCATCGCACGGTCGCGGTTGGCATGCTGCGAGCGCTCGGTCTGGCAGGCGACGACGATGCCGCTCGGCACATGCTTGATGCGGATTGCCGACTCGGTCTTGTTGACGTGCTGGCCGCCGGCACCGGACGAGCGATAGGTCGCCACTTCCAGGTCGGCCGGATTGATCTCGATCTCGACGTTGTCGTCGACTTCCGGCGCCGCGAATACGCCGGCGAACGAGGTATGCCGGCGGTTGCCGGAATCGAACGGCGACTTGCGCACCAGGCGATGCACACCCGTTTCGGTGCGCAGCCAGCCGTAGGCGTAAGGTCCCTGCACGTAGATCGTCGCCGATTTGATGCCGGCGACTTCGCCGTCCGAGGCTTCCATCAGTTCGACCTTGAAGCCGCGGCCTTCCGCCCAGCGCAGATACATGCGCAGCAGCATCTCGGTCCAGTCCTGGGCTTCGGTGCCGCCGGAGCCGGCCTGCAGATCGACGTAGGCGTTGTTCTCGTCGAGCTCGCCGCTGAACATGCGGCGGAACTCCATGTCCGAGGCCATCTTCTCGAAACGCGCGACATCGCGCTCGACTTCGTCAACGGTCGCCTGATCGTTCTCGGATTCCGCCAGCTCGAGCAGATCGAGCGCATCCTTGAGCCCGGTCGTAGCCTGGTCGATCGGCTGGATCACGTCCTCGAGCTTGGCGCGCTCGCGGCCGAGATTCTGCGCCAGCTCCGGGTTGTTCCAGATTTCGCCGCGTTCCAGCTCGGCGTTGACCTCGACCAGACGATCCCACTTGGTTTCGTAGTCAAAGATAGCCCCGCAGCGCGTCGAAACGCGCCTGCAGGGCTGTCACCTCATTGCGTAACTGATGCGCTTCCATTGCGAAAGGCGGCTTGTCCTGAAAAAGGTCGGCGATTATACGTTGCCGCCGGGACAATGGCGTGATCCGCTCGGGCCGCACCATGCGCGCAATCGCACTGCTATATTCGTCCGCGGCCAGCCAGAGAGGCGACACCATGAACTTGAACGGAGCGCGGCGCGTTCCGACATGGGCGCCCGCTGCCAGGTACGGGAACGCCACCGGAAGCACCACAGAACACGGGTTTTGCGACGAATGCAATCGCCCGGCCGTGGTCGACATGGCGTTCAAGGTCATGATGGCCGGATCGACGACAACGGACACAGGGGAGACGCAATGAAGCACGGGCTCAAGGTTGTGGGATTGCTGTGTGCGATGTTTGCCACCGGCGCGGTGTGGGCGCAGGACGACGGCGACGAGGCCGGGGCTGCCGACGTCACGCACGCGCTCAGCGGCCGGCCGTGGTACGTGTCGGGCATGTTTTCGTATGTCGATTCCGACAGCGATCGCGGCACCAAGGGTGGCCTGGGCGGCATCGTCTCGGTCGGCAAGAAAGTCACCTGGGGGCTGACCCTGGAATTGACCGGCTACTATTCGGTCGCCGACGCCAAGCACGACGGCGGCAGTGCCGACCTGTACGCATATGGCGCGAGCGCGCTGTTCTTCCCGTCGAAGACCATTCCGAACGCCTACGGCGTCGTCTCGCTGATGAAGGGCCATACCAGCAACCTGCCCGGACCGCGCGACAGCTTCGCCTCGACGGTGTTCGACGTCGGCGTCGGCTATCTGCAGCCGATCACCACGCACATGCTCCTGCGCGCCGAAGCGCGTTATCGCACCGACGACAAGGGCGCCACGCCGACCGGCGCAAAGAGCACCACCAGCAACTTTGCCGAAGGTGTTTACAGCGTCGGCCTGCTGTTTCCGTTCGGCGGCGGCGCCACGCAGGCGGGATCAGCCGACGAAGCCGCGACCGCGGTTGTCGACACCGAATCGGCTGACGACGACAACGACGGCGTGAGCAACGACAAGGACCAGTGCCCGGGTTCGCCGGCAGGTGCCGTTGACGAAAACGGCTGCCCGACCGGCGACAGCAGCGCGGCCACCGATGGTGATTCAGCAGCACCGGCGGCCGACGACGGCGCCGCGCCGACCGACAGCAGCGGCGACAGCGGCAGCGCGACCCCTTGCCGTACGCCGGACGCGGGCGAACAGGTCGACGAGAACGGTTGCGCCGTCGATGGCGCGGCGCCGCCCCAGTAATTCGAACCAGGCTGACAAAAAACCCGCCGCGACAACGCGGCGGGTTTTTTGTGGTCCGTCGTTCAGCCCGGCAGGCGGTGCTGGCGAAACTGTTCGCGCAGTTGCAGCTTGGAGATCTTGCCGGTTGCGGTAAGCGGCAGCTGCTCGACGAACACCACGTCGTCCGGCGTCCACCACTTTGCGATCTTGCCTTCATACCAGGCCAGCAGATCTTCGCGACCCGCCTGCGTGCCGGGCTTTCGCACGACGATCAGCAGGGGCCGCTCATCCCACTTCGGATGCGCGATCCCGATCACCGCCGCCTGCGCCACGTCCGGATGCGCGCAGGCGAGATTCTCCAGTTCGATGGAACCGATCCATTCGCCGCCGGACTTGATGACGTCCTTTGCGCGATCGGTGATCAGCAGATAGCCGTCGGCGTCGATGCTGCCGACGTCGCCGGTCGGAAACCAGCCATCACGCAGGGTCGGCTTGTCGACATGAAAATACTGGCTGACGACCCAGGGGCCACGGACCAGCAACTCACCGACCGCGAGACCATCGTGCGGCAGGGCGCGACCGTCGGCGTCGACAATCTTCATCTCGACCCCGAAAGGCGGTCGCCCCTGCTTCATCGCCACCGCGCGCCGGCCCTCGACCGACCAGCTCAGATGCTTGCCCTTCGGCCGGTTGTAGGTGCCGAGCGGCGAGATCTCGGTCATGCCCCAGGCGTGATCGATCATCACGCCGTAGTCGTTGGCGAACGCCTCGATCAAGGCCATCGGCGCGGCCGAGCCGCCCATCACGCCGCGCTTGAGCGTCGTCAGTTTCAGCTTGCCGGCCCGCAGATGCTGCAGCAGTGCCTGCCAGACGGTCGGCACACCGCCCGAGAACGTCACACCTTCGCGTTCGAACAGCTCGTAGAGGCTGGCGCCATCCAGCGCAGAGCCCGGCAGCACCAGCTTGGCGCCGACCATCGGCGCCGAATACGGAATCGTCCACGCGTTGACGTGAAACATCGGCACCACCGGCAGGATGCAGTCGCGCGCCGAGAAGTTGAACACGTCGGGCAGACAGCTCGCGTAGCAGTGCAGCATCATCGATCGGTGTGAGTACAGCACGCCCTTGGGATTGCCGGTCGTGCCGGAGGTGTAGCAGAGGGCGCAGGCCGCGCGCTCATCGAACACCGGCCATGCAAAGTCGTCGCGCTCGGCTTCCAGCAGCGTCTCGTAACACAGCAGGTTCCCGACCTTGATGTCGGGCATGTGCGCCGGGTCGGTCATCGCCACCCAATGCCTGACCGTCGGACATTGCGCGGCGAGTTTCTCGACCAGCGGCGCGAACGTCAGATCGAAGAACATCAGCTGATCTTCGGCATCGTTGATGATCCACGCGATCTGTTCGGCGAACAGACGCGGATTGACCGTGTGCAGGACCGCGCCGCTGCCGGAGATCGCGTAGTACAACTCGAAATGGCGATAACCGTTCCAGGCCAGCGTTGCCACCCGCTCACCCGGCTGGACACCGAGCCGCGACAAGGCGTTTGCCGCCTGCCGCGAACGGCGCGCAGCGTCGGCGTAGCCATAGCGATGAAAGCCGCCTTCGATCGTCCGCGAGACGATTTCCGTGTCGCCGTGATAACGCTCGGCGTGCTGCAGCAGCGATGACAACAACAGCGGCTGCTCCATCATCTGGCCCTTCAGCATAGGTGCGCTCTCCTGCGTGCGGCCGGCGGCCCGCTTGTCGTTGTGGATGGCGATTCTTGACCATTTGCCCGAATCTGGGAACCGTGCGCGCGGATGAAATCGTAAACTCGGCAATCCGGCACCGCGTCTTCAGGAGCAGCACGTGAACAGCAGCGCCCCGGCCGCCAGCGGCCGTGAACACTATCCGCACTTCGCGCGCATCAGCACGCGCTGGAAAGATAACGACGTCTATGGTCACGTCAATAACGTCGAGTACTACAGCTACTTCGACACCGTCATCAACAGTTATCTGATTCGCAGCGGCGGACTCGATATTCATGGCGGCGAGCAGATCGGCCTGTGCGCCGAATCGCATTGCCGCTTCGCCGATTCGCTGGCATTTCCGGACGCGGTCGATGCGGGGCTGCGCGTCGCGCATCTGGGGCGCTCGAGCGTGCGCTACGAAATCGCGCTGTTTCGCGAGAACTGCGCGACACCTGCCGCCGAGGGCTGGTTCGTGCATGTGTTCGTTGATCGTGCGTCGCGCCGTCCGTCGGCACTGCGCGGCAGCTTGCGCGATGCGCTTGAAGCGCTGGTCGTCAGCGAGCGGACGCCGTCATGAAAGTCCGCGCCGCCGTGCTGCGCGAAATGGGCCGCAGCGCACCGTTCGCGCAATCCAGACCGCTCGTGATCGAGACCGTGCAGCTTGATCCACCCGGACCCGACGAACTGCTGGTCAAGCTGCGCGCCGCCGGTCTCTGCCATTCCGACCTGTCGGTAATCGATGGTTCGCGGCCGCGCGTGATGCCGATGGTGCTGGGCCACGAAGCAGCCGGCGAAGTACTGGCGATCGGCCGCGACGTGCACGACTTCGCGGTCGGCGATCAGGTGGTGTTCGCCTTTGTGCCGGCCTGCGGTCACTGCGCATACTGCGCGGAAGGGCGCGCGGCGCTGTGCGAACCCGGCGCGCGCGCCAATACCGCCGGCACCCTGCTGTCCGGCGCCAGGCGCTGGCGGGGCGATGCCCCGGAATTGCACCATCATCTCGGAGTTTCCGCCTTCGCCGAAGCCACCGTCGTGTCGGCGCGCTCGGCCGTACGCATCGCGCCGTCGGACGACGGTCGCCCGCTGGACTGGACGATCGCCGCCCTGTTCGGCTGTGCGGTACTGACCGGCGTCGGCGCGGTCGTCAACACCGCCCGCGTCGCGCCCGGCGACAGCGTCGCCATTTTCGGTCTTGGCGGCGTCGGTCTGGCAGCGCTGCTCGGCGCACTGGCCTCGGGCGCCGATCCGGTCGTCGCAGTCGATGTGCTGCCGGCCAAGCTCGAGCTCGCCCGCCAACTCGGCGCCACCCATACCGTCCTGGCGACCGAAGCCGATGCGGTCGCCCGGATTCGCGACGCGACCGGCGGCGGTGCGCAGCACAGCATCGAGACCGCCGGCTCCGAGCTGGCGCTGGCCGCGGCCTATGCGGCAACCCGTCGTGGCGGCACGACGATCACCGCCGGCCTGCCGCACCCGGACAGGCGTTTCAGCGTGCCGGCCGTGAGCCTCGTCGCCGAAGAACGGACGGTCAAGGGTTCATACATGGGTTCCGCGGTTCCGGCGCGCGACCTGCCGCGCTTCGTCGCCCTTTATCGTGCCGGCAAGCTGCCGGTCGACAGGCTGCTGACCCATCGGTTGAAACTGGACGAGATCAATCTCGGCTTCGATCGGCTGGCACGCGGCGAAGCGGTTCGCCAGGTGATCGTGTTCGAGTGAGGGAACGGCGCCGAACATGGCCCGGCGACCGCAGGACAAAAAAAAGGCTACCGGTGAGGGTAGCCTTAAGAGATCCCATGTGGGGATCTGGAGGAGATCGTTTGCAACGCTGGCCGGACAGACCGTTGGCGTTGCGACAGGTGTATTAAAGCCGATCTTGTTGCGCCGCAGCAATTGATCTTTTCTCGGGCTTTTGCTTAGAAAAACTAATTTATGAAGCTTGCTCAGCTTTCATCCGTTCGGACTTGGCCGCCGAGCACCCGGGTCATTAAGGTCAATGGCAAATCCACCCCGGGGAGAATCTGCTCATGAGCGATACCAACGCCGATCTGCTGCGCCGCGTCGCGCGACTTGAAGCGATCAACGCGATCGAACAACTCAAGTACCGCTACTGGCGTGCCTGTGACCGCAAGGATCCGGAGACGTTCCGCGACTGCTTCGTCAAACAGGGCGCCGATATCGACTACGGCGTCGTCGGCAAGTTCGACGATCGCGAACCGCTGGTCCAGGTCTTCATGCAGATCGCGCTCGCCAAGGAGGGGGGCAATTGGCTCGTGCACGACGTCCACCACGGCAAGCATCCTTCGATCACGTTTGTCGACGACCGCACCGCCACCGGCGAGTGGACGCTGTGGTTCATGCAGGTCAACAACAAGGACAAGACCGTGACGCAGGTGTCGATGGAATACCGCGATACCTATGTCATCGAGGACGGTGTCTGGAAGATCGCCAAGTCCCACGTCACGCCGATGACGGCGCTCGGCTTTCCCATGCCGCACGGCGCTTTCACGAGCTCGCTGCCGGTCGCCTGACAGCGTCGCCGAGCGATATCGGCGCGGCTTTATACTGCGGGCTCATCCCCGTTCCTGCCGCTCGTGACGACCAGCCGCTCCGAATTCATCCGCGTTCGCGGCCTGCGTTATCACGTCCGCCGCTGGGGACGTCCGGACCAGCCGCTGCTGGTGCTCGGCCACGGCTTCCTCGACGCCTCCGCGACCTTCGAGGACATCGCACAGGAGCTGCTGACAAGTTGCCAGATCGTGGCGCCGGACTGGCGCGGGCTCGGTTATACGGAGTGGCCGGCCGACGGCTACTGGTTTGCCGATTACGTCGCCGATCTCGACGCACTGGTACGCCACTACGCCGGCGACACGTCGCCGATCTGGCTCGCCGGCCACAGCATGGGCGCCCAGGTCGCCAGTCTCTACGCCGGTCTGTGCCCGAGCCGCGTTTCCAGGCTGATCCTGCTGGACGGGCTGTTCACGCCCGATACGCGCCCGGACCAGGCGGTAAGCCGCTATCGTCGCTGGCTGGCACAGCTGCGCATGCCGATGCGCGCCAAGACCTACGCGTCGTTTTCCGCGCTTGCCGAACGCATACGCGTCCAGCATCCGCAGCTCGGCGAGCAACGCGCGATGTTCGTCGCGCGCGGCTGGGGCGCCGAAGACGGCAAAGGCCGCGTGCGCCTGCTCGCCGATCCCCGCCACCGCCTCAACATGCCGGGCCTGTATCGCGTCGAGGAATCGATGGCGATCTGGCGCGAAGTCAGCGCCGCGACACTGTTTGTCGATGCCGAGCGCTCGTTCGGCGCCAGCGCGGTCGGCGCACACGAAATGCCGGCGAGGCGCGCCTGCTTCCGCGATCATCGACACGTCGTGATCGCCGGCGCCGGTCACATGCTGCATTTCGATGCGCCGCAGGCCACCGCTGCGGCGATCAGGGCGTTTCTGCGCGACTGACGGCCGCGTCGACGGGCGTCAGGTGCAGCCCGCACTCCTGGTTCGCGACCGGCTTGCTCGGATCGACGTACTCCCAGTTGTTCGGCAAGTCGTAGCGCTGCAGATACTGATGCAGATCGCGCGAAGTCCAGGCCAGCAGCGGCGCGATCTTCAGTACCCCGCGCGCGTCCTGCGAGATCGCGCTCATCTGCGCGCGCTCGGCACTGTCCTGCGCGCGCACCCCGGTGAACCAGCGTTTCGGCCTGAGCGCCGCCAGCGCGCGATCGAACGGCTCCAGCTTGATCTCGCGCACGAAGTCTTCGAAGCGTGGGCTGTCGCGGCCCGGCGGCGGCCCGTCCAGCGCTTCGCGCTGCGCCCGCGTGCGCCGCGGCGTGTAGACCTGCAGATTGAGCGACAGACGCTGGCGCAACTGCTCGGCGTAACGATAGGTTTCGGCCGTGTTGTAGCCGCTGTCCATCCACACCACCGGGATGTCGGCCTGTTCGCGCGTCATCAGATGCAGCATCACCGCTGCGAACGGCCGGAAGTTGCTGGTCACGATCGACGTCCCAGTCGAAGCAAGCTCTTGCCGGATGAAGGCGCGGGCCTGTTGCTCCAGTAACGGGACTTCAGACATCATTTCCATTCTCCGATTGCCGGACCGCCATCGATATGGGGACGACGCCGGCTTTTCCCATGATGGCGCGTCCCATGATGGCGTGCAGATCGTGAACAGCAGCCGGTGATGACGCCGGCACGGCGGCCGGCGGCACGTTTGCCCCGATCCGTCGCTCGGGCGGCGCGAGACGGGTACGGCCGCTGGAATCTGGTCGCGACGCTGGGCTAGGCTTCCTTCCTTTTTGCCGGCAACGCCCATGCTCTCGACCGCCTCCGCCTATCGCGATCTGACCTCGCCGTGGACCTCATCCGCCGGCGCCGGCCCGACCCTGCGCGGCCGGCGTCACGACGGCCACGCGACCTGCCTGCATTTCGTGCACGGCAACGGTTTCTGCGGAGGCGTCTACTGGCCGCTGCTGCAGCAGCTCATGCCCTGCTACGGGCTGTTCTGCCATGACATCGAGGGGCACGGCGACAGTGATCGCCCGGACCACTTCGCCGGCTCCGTCGCCATTGCCCGTCGCATTGCGCCGGTAATCGCCGAGCAGAAACCGGGCGGACAGACGCTGGTCGGCATGGGGCACAGCTACGGCGCGGCGCTGACCGTGCGCGCCGCGGCAGAAAATCCGCAGTTGTTCGGCGCGCTCGTGCTGCTCGACCCGATCCTGATGCCGACACCGGTATTCCTGGCGACGCGCCTGCTCGCCGCGGTCGGCCGCAATCCGATCGCGCGCGGCGCACTGCGGCGGCGCGATCGCTGGCCGACGCGCGCACAGGCCTGGGCTCGCCTTCATGATCGCGGCATCTACCGCGGCTGGCGCGACGAGGCATTCAACTGCTTCATCGAACATGCTACCCGTGACGACGATGGCGAACGCACCTTGGCCTGTCCGACCTGGCTGGAAGCGGCGATCTTCGATCATCCCTTGTATCCGTGGCAGGCCTTGCGACAACTGCGGTGTCCGGTGCTGTTCGTCTACGGCACGCAGACCTATCCGTTCATCGCGCCGGCCGCACGCAAGGCCGGCAGGCTGGTGGCGGGCATCGACGTCCGCACACAGCCGGGAGGTCACTGTTTCATGCAGGAAGACCCGCAACGGACGGCGGCAACGATCCGCGAGTTCCTGACGACGCATGGGCTTTGAGCGCGACTTCGCGGCAGGTGCCGGCAACACGATCGGTACAGCCATTTTTTTTGCGTCGCGTCCGTGATAGGTTTCCGCGCATCAATCGTGGTGCAGTCCCGCTACGCCACGGTGCACGCAGAATCTGGGACATCGGGGAGACACAAGATGAAGGTATGGAAAGCGGCGGTCGGTGCATCCGGCGTGTTGCTCGCTTGCGCGAGCACGTCGGCGTTCGCGCTCGGCTTCGATCTGTTCGACGGTGACGTCACCGGCAATCTGAACACCACCGCCAGCTTCGGTGCGGCGATGCGCATGGAGTCGCAGTCGAAGAACCTGATCGGCAAGGCGGACCTGTCGCCGACCGGTTGCAGCGGCGCCTACCAGACCTGCCAGGGCCTGTTTCGCGATCAGGTCTACCCGTCCCAGCGGCTCGCCAGCCTGCCCGGCGCCTATGCGATGCGTGGCGACGACGGCGATCTCAACTACAACAAGAACGATCTGACGCAGGCCGTCGCCAAGGTCACGCAGGATCTGACCGTGAACTGGGGCGATTACGGCCTCTACGCGAAGTGGCTGTACTTCTACGATTTCGTCAACAACGATTTCAACGAAACCCATCCCAACATCATCACGCCGCAGAACGTCGACCAGGTCGGCATCACCAACGACCCGATCTCGAACCGCTACTTCACGCACGTCTACGGTCCGGGCGCGCGCGAAAGGATCAAGCGCAACGACGGCTCGTCATTGCGCTCGATCGGCACGGCGTTCCAGATGCTCGACGCCAACATCTTCGGCCACGTCGCGCTGCCGTTCTGGGACGGTCATGACCTGACCTTCAAGCTCGGCCGCCAGACCGTGAACTGGGGCGAATCCACGCTGCTGGCGATCAACAGCATCAACCAGGCGAACCCGGTCAACGCCAACAATCTGTACCGTGTCGGCACCCAGGTGGAGGAAGTGTTCACGCCGGTCGGCATGGCCTTCGCCAGCGTCGAACCGTTCGACAATGCCACCGTTGAAGCTTTCTACCAGTTCGAGTGGCAGCCGCTGGATGCGCCGCCGCCGGGCAGCTATTTCGCCACCAACGATCTGGGCACCAACAACGCCGGCAAGAGCGTCAATTTCAGCTTCGGCTCGGCAGCCGACGATCCTGAACGCGCCTTCGACGGCGACACTGCCAATACCCGCAAGGGCTATCTCGACAATCCGCTGACGCTGATCACGCCGACGACCGGCACGATCCTGCGCGAAAAGGACTGGGATGCCAGCAATCAGGGGCAATACGGCATCGCCATGAAGTACTACGCCGAAGACCTCGGCGCCGGCACCGAGTTCGGCGCCTACTTCATGAACTATCACTCGAAGCTGCCGTACATCAGCTTCTTCTCTGCCCCGACCTCGTGCAGCCACAATCCGAAGGTCAAGGACACGGTCACCTTCTTCCAGGCTTGCGGCAACATTCCCGCAGTCGCCGACCCGAACGCGCGCGCCGCGTTGCAGAAGGACTCGACGGCGCTGATCGCCCGCGAGTTGCTGACCAACCCGCTGGCGCTGGCCAACGACACCGGCGCGCTGAACCTCGCCGAGCTGCCGGCAACGCTGGCGACCCTGAACGGCCTGCTGATTTCCGGTGGCGATCCGAACGCGCCGCTCAACGATTCGGCGGAACTCGACAACCCGCGCATCGTCTTCGAATACCCCGAAAACATCCACATGTTCGGGCTCAGCTTCAACACCACCATTGGCGACTATTCGTTCCAGGGCGAAGTTGCATACCGTCCGAACCTGCCTCTGCAGATTTCGATCGCCGATCTCGGCTTCGCGGCTCTCGGCCCGACGCTGCAGAGCTGCGGCAATTCGCCGAACGGCGGTTGCGCGGGCACGCACTTCGGCGCCGGTTATGTCGATGGCGACGGAACCCGCGGCACCTACGGCAGCAGCGACTTCCAGGACATCAACGGCAACAACCCTTATCCGGACACCGTCAACCTGCTGGTCGGCCATCTGCCCGGCTCGGCCCGCGCCTACCCGAGCTTCGTGATTCCGTATCGCGGCGGTGTCGTCGGCGAGAATCCGGGGACCGACTACAGCATGCCGCTGGACAAGCACAATCCGGGCTACATCCGCGGCTACGAGCGCTTCGACGTCTACCAGTTCAATCTGGGCTTCACGCGCGTGCTCGGCGCGACCGACAACTTCATCGGCGCGGACCAGATCCAGCTGGTCGGCGAGTTCGGAGCGACCTGGATTCCGGGCCTGCCGCCGCTCGATCAGCTGCAGATCGACGCCCCCGGCGTCTACCTGCATGCCTCTGCCGGCGCTGATGGCAGCGGTGCGGACGGCTCGAAGCAGGCCTGCTCCACCAACCCGGCGTGCAATGTCGGCGCTGACGGTCTGCGCTTCAATCCGCATCAGGCCAATCTCAGCGAGTTCGTCGACAAATTCTCGTGGGGCTATCGCCTGATCAGCATCATCAAGTACGAAAGCGTGCTGCCGGCCATCAGCATCGAGCCATTCCTGGTCTGGTCGCAGGATGTGGCAGGCACCTCACCCGGCCCGGCCGAGAACTTCGTCGCCGGCCGCAAGTCGGTCGTCGCGAATTTCGAAACGCGCTACAAGAGCTTCCTGTCGCTGACGCTGGGTTATACCTGGTACTTCGGCGGCGGCGAAAACAACCTGCTGCGCGATCGCGATTTCGCACAGGCCTTCGTCCGCGTTCAGTTCTAGCCGAAACGGCTGATCGAACAGACGCGCCACCCGTTCGGGTGGCGCGTTTTTTTTGGGGCACAGCCGAACTGATTCAGTCGCTTGAAACAGCCGCAACGCTGTCAGCATTTACCTACTTTCTTTTTCCGGGCTTTTAATTAGATTCATCGTACGGGCAACGAGTCATCGTAAACCGCTGGCATTGTGTGGCACTCCCATGGAATAACAGCGGGCTGTTCTGTACCCGGCGAACGTGCAAGAAATCGCCGGACAAGGCCCTGTGGTCGCGGCAATGGACGTGATGCGCCGGTGCGAAACGCCCTGATAAAAACGTCGAACCGGCACCCCTAGGAACATTGGAGTTCTCATGAAAACTGCATTTGGCATCTTCGGCGCAGCAATGATGCTCGCCGCCGCCACCAGCTACGCACAGGACGCGACCACGGATCAATCGGCGGCACCGGCTGATGCGAGCACCGCACCGGCCGACGACACCGCAGCGGCGCCCGCTGGCGACAGTGCGGCCCCCACGGACGACAACGCCGCAGCCGCACCGACCGACGACAGCGCTGCGGCGCCCGCCGACTCGAGCGCCGCTGCCTCGGACTCGTCTTCCAGCGAAAGCGCCAGCGATACCGCGACCGACACTTCCGGCAGTGAGTCGACGACGACCGAAAGCACGACGCTCGCCGCGCCGAGTTACATCGGCATCCAGGGCTTCTACCTGCGGCCCGACAAGGACCGCGGCTTCGGTCTGGCCGACACCAAGAACGGCGGCGGCTTCGATGTGCTGTTCGGCCATCAGGGTGAGAACCGTTTCGGCTACGAACTGCATGGCTCCGTCGAAACCATCGAGACCGGCAAGCAGCTGCGTACCGACTTCTACAACTACGCACTGGGCGGCGACCTGTTCTACGCCTTCGGCGACCGTACGCATCTGACGCCGTACGTGCTCGTCGGCGGCGGCGGCGACTACAACGACATCTACCCGAATGGCGCCCAGGACGACGGCTTCAGCGGCTTCGTCAATGGCGGCGTCGGCATCGTCACCGGTCCGATTACCAAGGTCGGTCAGATCCGCCTGCGTGCCGACGTACGCTACGTGTACGACTTCTTCGGCGACAAGTACGGCGACATTCGCGCCGCACTCGGCATCGAAATTCCGCTGTTCGAGGAAAAGAAAGTCGAGGTGGCAGCGGCGGCCGACAACACCAAGATCGTCGAAGTGCCGACCGGCCTGACCGACAGCGACGGTGACGGTGTCGTCGACAGCGCCGACAAGTGCCCGGATACGCCGGCCGGTTCGCGCGTCGATGGCGACGGCTGCCCGTTCGACAAGGTCATCAATCTCAAGGGCGTGACCTTCGAGTTCAACAAGACGCGCCTGCGTCCGGACGCACAGACCATCCTGGATTGGGCGGTCGGCGTGCTGAAGAAGTATCCGGACATGAAGGTCGAGATCGCCGGCCACACCGACAGCATCGGTTCGGATGCCTACAACCAGAAGCTGTCTGAAGGCCGTGCCCAGGCGGTGATGCAGTACTTCGTCGATCACGGTGTTCCGGCCGATCAGCTGACCGCCAAGGGCTATGGCGAAACCCAGCCGATTGCCGACAACAAGACCGCCGACGGCCGCGAGCTCAACCGCCGCGTCGAGCTGCGCATCCTGAACTAAGGAATCCTCATGAAAACCAAAACTCTCAGTAGCTTCAACAAGGCGCTGATCGCCGGCATGGTGGTTGCGGCTTTCGGTCTCGCAGGCTGTCAGGCCAATGGCGACGGTCTCGAAAGCGGCGACATTGTCAGCGACGGCGGCAACACCACACCACCGCTCAACAACGACGGCTCGACACCGACCACTGTCAACGAGGACGACAACGGTGACGGAACCGCCGAGACGCCGGTCGATGGCGGCAAGGGTTTTGTCTGCACCAAGGGAGCCAATGCTTTCGGCGGTGCCACGACCGAAGTCGTCGCAAATGGTCTGGTTGGTGGCGCCCTCAGCAACCTGCTCAATAGCTTGGGCGGCGCCCCCGTCACCACGCTGACGAACAGCGTCAGCGAACCGGACAACGTTATCGACGGGAAGCTGAGCACGTTCGCCACGTTCACGCTGCCGGTCGGCTTGCTCGGCCCGCTCAATCTGGTTGATTCCGTCGGCGAAGCGGTTGTGTTTCCATCGGCGGTGCCGGCTGGAAACTACGCCGTCTTTGGCGTCACCTTCCCGGCCGCGACCGTAAATCTTGGCCTGACCCGCACGGTGACGGTCACGACCTACCTCGGAGATACCCAACAGGAAACGATCTCGGTGGACGAAGCCCAGATTCAGCTGCTTGGGCTCAATGCGGTCGGCGACGAAGCTGGCTTCATCGGTCTGAAAGCTCGGAAAAAGTACGACTCGGCCGTGATCAGCATCTCGGCGCTACTGGTTGCAGCAGACGTCGGCGACGCAATGCGCGTGCACGAGCTCTGCACGGACGGCAAATTCGTCACGCCGCCGACGCCGTAAGCTTCGTCGCAGTCGCTGTTGAGGGCGCGGTGACAACACCGCGCCCTTTTTCTTGCCCCGGCTTCACAAAAACGTCATCGCAGCGTCACCTGCGGATCACCGTCCCTGACGATCATCGGACACGTCATGAAAGCGACGAATCCGCCCAAGAAAGCCCGCCCGCGCAGCAGCACCGGCAAGCCGCGTTACCGCACGATCTGGATTTCCGACGTCCATCTCGGCACGCCGGACTGCAAGGCCAGCCACCTGGTCGATTTCCTCAAGCAGAACGACTGCGAAACCCTGTATCTGGTCGGCGACATCATCGACGGCTGGCGTCTGCGCAGCGGCTGGTTCTGGCCGCAGGAACACACCAATGTCGTCCGCAAGATCCTGACCAAGGCGAAGCGCGACACGCAGGTGCTGTACGTCACCGGCAACCACGACGAGTTCCTGCGCAAATTCGTCGGCTACGAACTGGAGATCGGCAACATCCGGCTGGTCAACGAACACATTCACGAAACCGCGGACGGTCGCCGGCTGCTGGTCGTGCATGGCGATTTCTTCGACGTGATCACTCGTTACCACAAGTGGATTGCGCTGGCCGGCGATGCGATCTACGGCGGCACGATGCGCTTCAACCACTGGTTCAATCGTGGCCGCGCCCTGCTCGGCATGCGCTACTGGTCGCTGTCGGCGTTTGCCAAGCAGCACGTCAAGACCGCCGTCAACATCGTCTCGACATTCGAGGAGTCGCTGGCGCGCGAATGCCAGCGGCGTGAACTTGATGGCGTGGTCTGTGGTCACATCCATCATGCGGATGCGCGCGACATCGACGGCGTCACCTACTACAACTGCGGCGACTGGGTCGAGAGCTGCACCGCGCTGGCCGAAGACTTCGACGGCAGGATTCACGTCATTCGCTGGGTCGAACTCGATCATCTCAACCAGTCGAGCGCCGCGATCGCGATCCCGAAACTACGCAAGGCCGCCTGAGACCGGCCGATGCGGCTCCTTCCGCTTCGTTCCCTCCCCGCCCATCGCCTCGCGATGCTGGCAGGAAACTTGCTGATCAGAATTTGATCGCGGCATCCCCCTCCCGCCGCGGTCGAGCGGAGAGAAGATGCGCTACCGCACACTCTGGATTTCCGACGTCCACCTCGGTCGCCCCGGCTGTCAGGCCGAATTGCTGGCGGACTTCCTGCGCCGTCACGACTGCGAGCGCCTGTATCTGGTGGGCGACATCATCGACGGCTGGAAACTGCGACAGCACTGGTACTGGCCGCAAGCGCACGCCAACGTCGTCCGCGAAATCCTGAGCAAGGCCGAACAGGGCACGGCGGTTCACTACATCACCGGCAATCACGACGAATTCCTGCGTCGCTACGTCGATCACGCCCTACACTTCGGCAACATCTCGATCGCCAACGAGGCCGTCCACCACACCGCCGACGGCCGCCGCCTGCTGGTGCTGCACGGCGATGCCTTCGACATGATCACCCGCTACTTCCGGCGCATCGCGATCGCCGGCGACAGCGCCTATCAGACCCTGCTGCGCGCCAACGTCGTCATCAACCAGGTCCGTGCACGCTTCGACAAGCCGCAATGGTCGCTGTCGGCGTATGCCAAGCACCAGGTCAAGCGTGCGGTCAACTTCGTGTCGGCGTTCGAAGATGCGGTGGCGCGCGACTGCCGCCGGCGCGGGCTCGATGGCGTGGTCTGCGGACATATCCATCACGCCGAAATCCGCGACGTTCATGGCGTGACCTACTACAACTGCGGCGACTGGATGGAAAGCTGCACCTCGCTCGCCGAGGACATGAACGGTCGCTTCGAAATCCTGCGCTGGGCGGAACTGCACGAGGGCGAGCAGAATTCTCCGAAGGTCACGCCGATGCGGACCCGTCGGGCCGGAGGCGCGCCGGCCACCGACGTCGAAAGATCCGCCTAGCGGGATGCCGGCTCAGTGGCCGGCGATGGTCATGCCGTCGATCAGCAGCGAGCCGGTATGGGTGTTGGCATGGATGTCGACGTCGCTGCCGACGGCGACGATTGCCTTGAACATCTCGGCGAGATTGCCGGCGATCGTCAGCTCGTCGACCGGATAGGCGATCTCGCCGTTTTCCACCCAGAACCCGGCGGCGCCGCGTGAATAATCGCCGGTCACGGCATTGACGCCGTGACCCAGCAGCTCGGTCACCAGCAAACCTCGTCCCATCTGGCGCAGCAATGCTTCGAAATCGAACGGGCCCGGTTCGACCACAAGATTGAACACACCGCCGGCATTGCCGGTCGTCACCAGCCCGAGCTTGCGCGCCGAATAGCTGCCGAGCAGCCAACCGTCCAGGCGGCCACGATCGACCAGGACACGATCCTGCGTCGCCACGCCTTCACTGTCGTGAAAAGCGCTGCCGGAAGCGCGCAGCAGATGCGGCGACTGGCGCAGGCTGACCGCACTGGAGAACACGTCCTTGCCGAGCTGATCGAGCAGGAACGTGGCCTTGCGGTACAGGGCGCTGCCGGAAATCGCGCCGACGAAATGACCCCAGATGCCGCGCGCCAGCTCCGGCGGAAACAGTACCGGCGCGCGGCGCGTGTCGAGCTTGCGGGCACCGAGGCGCGCTGCCGCACGATGCCCGGCCATCCGCCCGATCTCATCCGGGGCCATCAGCTCGGCCGGCACGCGCGAATTGCTGTACCAGTAATCGCGCTGCATGTCGTCGCCGGCACTGGCGACTACCGCGCAACTGAGGCTGTGCCGCGTGCCGAGACGGGCCGAAAAGAAGCCATGCGTATTCGCGTAGGCGGAAATGCCACGATGGCTGGACACCCCCGCGCCTTCGCTGCCGGTAATCCGTGAATCGGCTGCAAACGCCGCCGCTTCGCAGGTGCGCGCAAGGTCGACGGCGGCATCGGCGTCGAGATGCCAGGGATGGTCCAGATCGAGGTCCGGCGCGGGCAACGCCATCAGCGCAGCGTCGGCGAGACCGTTGCACGGGTCCTCGCCGGTCGCAGCGGCGATCGCCAGGGCCGCGTCGACCGCTTCGGCGATGCCGGCATCGCTCCAGTCGCCCGTCGTCGCGTGGCCCTTGCGCTGCCGCAGATAAACGGTTAGGCCGAGCTCCCGGTCCTGCTGGAACTCCAGGCTTTCGATCGCGTCCTGGCGGACATTGACGCTGAGGCCGCGGCTCGCCGACACGCTGGCTTCCGCAGCAGACGCGCCATGACGCTGCGCATGTCGAAAGACCAGATCAAGCCGGTCCTTCAGTGCCTCGGCGCTTGGCAATTCGGCGGCGGTCGGGGAGCGGCTGGCAGGCAAGGTCATGGCGAAGCACTGGGGACGGAAGAGGACGAATGCAAGTGCGCCTGCAACTGCAGCAAGCGCTCCGGGGTTCCGACGTCGGACCACAGGCCGGCGTGCCGCTCTGCCGTGAGGCGCCCCTGACGCGCGGCGGCACGCAGCAGCGGCACGACCGAGAAGGTCCCGCCCGGGGCATTGTCGAGCAGGCGTGGATCGATGATCGACAGACCCGCGAAGGTCAGCCGCAGCGACGACGGTGGCTCGATGACATGCTGATCGCGCAACGTGAAATCGCCCTGCGGGTGATGCGGCGGATTGTCGACCAGCACCAGATGTGCAAGCGTGTCGACCGGCCAGTTGTGCGCTCGCGTCACGAGCTTTGAAAACGGATAGTCGGTGTAGACGTCGGCATTGACCAGCAGGAACGGCGCCTCGCCGAGCAGGGGCAGCGCACGCTGCAGCGCGCCGCCGGTCTCGAGCGCCGGCCAGCCTTCATCTGAATACGCGATGCTCAGACCGTAGCGTTCGCCATCGCCCAGCCGCTCACGCAGGCGCGGACCGAGCCAGCCGAGATTGACGATCACCGCCTCGACACCGGCCGCCTGCAGGCCCAGAAGATGATGCTCGATCAGCGGCCGGCCGCCGACCTCGATCAGCGGCTTGGGAGTGTGGTCGGTCAGCGGCCGCATGCGGTCGCCGCGGCCGGCGGCGAGAATGAAGGCCTTGTTCACGCCACCATGCCGAGTTCGTCGAACAGCCGCAGCAGGGGCGTCAGTTCGCGGTAGCAGGATACGACCTCGCGCACGTAGCCGATGAAACGGGGCACGTCGCCGAGATAGTGCGGTTTGCCGTCGCGATAGTTGATGCGGGCGAAGATGCCGATAACCTTGAGATGGCGCTGCACGCCCATCCAGTCGAACTGGCGGACAAACGTCGCCTCGTCGGGCAGCGGCAGACCGGCACGCCGCGCACGATCGGCATACTGCCGCCGCCAGACCTCGATACGCTCGCTCGGCCAGCTGAGAAACGCATCCTTGAACAGCGAAACGACGTCATAGGCCAGGGGGCCTTCGACCGCGTCCTGAAAGTCGAGAATGCCGGGGTTGGGCGTCGACAGCATCAGGTTGCGCGGCATGTAGTCGCGATGCACGTAGACGCGCGGCTGCTCCAGCGCCGAGGCGATCAGCGTCGCGTCGATCGCCGATAGCGTGGCGGCCTGCGTCGCGCTCAGTGCGCGCTCGAGATGACGGCCGACGTACCAGTCCGGAAACAGCGCCAGCTCGCGCTGCAGCAGCGCCTCGTCATAGCGCGGCAGCACGCCGGGCCGGCTGGCCAGCTGCCAGCGGATGAGCGCATCGATCGCATCGGACATCAGCGCATCGGCATTCGCATCGTTGATGACGTGCAGGTAGGTGTGCCGGCCAAGATCGCCGAGCAGCAGGAAACCGCACGCCAGATCCTGCGCAATGACGCGCGGCGCATGCAGGCCCGCATCATGCAAGAGCTGCGCGACCTGCAGGAACGGCCGGCAATCCTCGCGTTCCGGTGGCGCATCCATCAGCACCCAGCTGCGCTGCCCGTCCTCGATGCGGAAGTAGCGACGGAAACTGGCGTCGGCCGAAGCCGGCGCGAAAGCGGCGGCGGCAAGATCGAGCTGCCGCAGGGCCCAGTCGCGCGCAGCGACGGCGCGGGCGTCGAGATCGTCGGTGGATTTCAAGATGTGGGATGCGGATCGGACCTGGCCCGCGCAGCTTACCCGAAGCCGGCAGGCGCTTCGATCATTGCACCGGGCGGGAGCTCCCGCCGATACTTGCCGCCCGTCCGTCCCGGAATCGCGCGACCTTGCCCCGCTTTCGCCGTCCGTTTCCCCTGCTGTTCGGTCTGAGCCTGTGCGCGGCGGCGCCGTCGTTCGCCCAGAGCACGCTGCCGACCGAGCGCGAGTACGACAAACACTCGCAGATCTACAACGGCTCGTCGTGCGCGCAGATCACCGATACGCTGCCGCCGATCGAAGCGGCGCCCGATGACAAGGTCCGCGTCAGGGCCGATCATGCCGATCTGCTCCACAACGGCCTGTCGACGCTGTCCGGTTCGGTCAAGCTCAAGCGCGACGACCAGGAAATCACCGCCGAGCAGCTCGACTACGACGAACTGCAGCAGCGGATCACCATAGACCACGAGTCCTTGTTCCGCAGCAGCAAGATCGTGGTCGACTCGCAAAGCTCGCAGTTCGATCTCGACGACAAATCCGGCCTGTTCAATGACGACAGCTTCGTCGTGCTGATGCGCGGTGCGCGCGGCCACGCCGATCAGCTGCAGGTCAATGCCGACAAGACGGCAACCCTCAAGGGCGCGGACTACACGACCTGTGCGCCGGGCAACAACAGCTGGTATCTGGAAGCCAGCAAGATCGACCTCGATTACGACGCCGGCATCGGTACCGCGCGCAATGCACGCCTGCGCTTCCTCGACGTGCCGATCTTCTATTCGCCGTGGATCCAGTTTCCGATCGACGACCGTCGCCGCACTGGCCTGCTGTATCCGCTGCTCGCCAATACCAACAAGACCGGCTTTGATCTCCGCGAACCGCTTTACATCAATCTCGCGCCGAACTACGACATGACATTCACGCCGCGCTACATGTCGGAGCGCGGCACCCAGCTGGAACTGAGCGGCCGCTACCTGCTGTCGCAGTCGGAAGGCGATCTCGGCTACCAGTATCTGAATCGCGATCGCGTTACGGACCAGGAACGCAGTTACCTGTACTACAACGACCGCAGCCTGCTGACGCCGCGCCTGTCGATGGACCTGCACTACGCCGACGTCAGCGATCCGGGCTACTTCGAGGATCTCGGCAACAACGGCATCGATCTGAGCGCGAATTCGTTCCTCGATCGCAGCGCCCGCTTCATGTACCAGTCGCCGGCATCGTATTCGGTGCAGATGCTGGTGCAGGACTACCAGGAAATCACCAGCAATCTCACCCAGGTCGAGCAGCCGTACAAGCGTCTGCCGCAGATCCTGTTCAACACGCAGACGCGCAACAGCTTCCTCTACAGCCGGCTTGGCCTGAACGGCGAATACAGCAACTTCGTGCGTGCCGATTCGGTCGAGGGCCAGCGCATCGACGTCGACCCGTACATCAAGGTCGAGCGCGACACGATTGCCTGGTATTCGAAGGCGCTGCTCGACTATCGCTACACCGATTACCGCCTCACCGGCACCGCGCCTGGTGACGCCAGCAACCCGAGCCGCGGGCTGCCGATGCTCAGCACCGAATACGGCCTGCGCTTTGAACGACTGCTCGACGACGGCACGCCGCAGCTGCTCGAGCCACGGCTGTTCTATCTGTACGTGCCGTACCGGAATCAGGACGATCTGCCGGTGTTCGACAGCGGCGAGCCGGACTTCGATTTCACGCAGCTGTTCGCACGCAACCGTTTCTCGGGGATCGACCGCATTTCCGATGCCAACGAGCTGACGCTGGCATTGACCGGCCGCCAGCTCGATCCCGATACCGGCGCCGTGAAGGCCTCCGCATCGATCGGCCAGCTGTACCGGCTGGAAGCGCCACGCGTCGCACTGCCCGGCGAAACGCCGCCGGACAGCGGCGTCACCGATCTGATCGGCGAATTCGAGTACAACCTGTCGACCCACTGGGGCACACGGCTGCTCGCGCAGTGGTCGCCGGCGGAGTCGGAAATCAGCCGCGCCGGCGTCGCCGTGCGCTATCGGGACGACAACCGGCATCTGTTCGAGACCGCCTATCGCTATCGCCGCGGCCTGCTCGAACAGACCGATCTGACCGCGATGACGCCGATCTATCACGCCATCAGCCTCGCCGGCCGCTGGCGCTACTCCGTGCGCGACAAGCAGTCACTCGATACCTATGTCGGTCTGCGCTACGACACCTGCTGCTGGGCCGCCGATGCCGCGTTCCGCCGCTATATCTCGGACTCGAAAGGCACGATGAACAACGGCATCTACTTCCAGCTCGAACTCAAGGGCCTCGGCCAGATCGGCTCCGGATTCCCGAACCTTCACGTCGACGACGATGTCTACTGAGCGGTCGCGAACCGCCTGAGCCCCGTTTACCGGCGGCCTGAGCGATAATCCGCCACTGCATTCCCTACATTTCTTCCGGTTTCCGCCATGTCGCTGCGTCCGCATCTGCTGCGCCCCGTGTTTTCATTCATGCTCGCGCTGAGCGCCGGCCTCGGTCTGGCGCAGAGCGCGCAGGCCGAGCCGCAGACGCTCGATCGCATCATCGTCGTGGTCAACGACGGCACCATCCTGCAGAGCGAACTCGAACAGGCGATGGACGACGCACGCTCGCAAATCGCCAAACGCCAGCTTGCCGCGCCGCCGGAAGACGTGCTGCGTGCACAGGTACTGGAGCGGCTGATCCTGACTCGCGTGCAGACCCAGCGCGCCGAGCAGGAAGGCATCCGCGTCGACGACCGCGAGCTCAATGACGTCATGACCAACATCGCCAAGCAGAACGGCATGACGCTGTCGGCGTTTGCCGAAGCAGTGCGCGGCGACGGTCTCGACTACCTGGCACTGCGCGAACAGATCCGCAACGAAGTCACGATCCAGCGCCTGCGCAACAAGGAAGTCGACAGCCGCGTCGTCGTCACCGAACCGGACATCGACGCCTTCCTGAGCAGCGCCGGCGCCAACAGCGACAAGGAATACCGTCTTTCCGACATCCTCATCATCGTCCCCGACGGCGCCAGTCAGAAAGTCCGTGACCAGGCACGCAGCAAGGCCGACGAGCTGCTCAAGCGCATCAAGAACGGCGAGGACTTCGCGCAGCTGGCGATCGCCAATTCGAACGGCCAGCAGGCCCTGCAGGGTGGTGATCTCGACTGGCGCAAGGGCGCCGATCTGCCGGCGGTGTTCGCCAACATCGCCGCCAAGCTCGACAAGGGTCAGGTCAGCGACGTCTTCGAGACCGGCAGTGGCTATCACATCATCAAGCTCACCGATGTACGCGGCGGCGACGAGCGCAAGACCGTCACCGAGACCCATGCCCGCCACATCCTGATCCAGACCAACGCGATCCGCGATGACGATCAGGCGCGGGCGCAGGCGCGCGACATCTACAACCGCCTCAAGGCGGGCGAAGACTTCGCCAAACTGGCGAAGGAGTTTTCCGACGATCCGGGCTCCAAGAACAGCGGTGGCGACCTCGGCTTCCAGCCGCCGGGCGTGTTCGTGCCGGAATTCCAGTCGCGCCTCGACCAGCTGCAGCCGAACGAGATTTCCGAGCCGTTCCGCACGCAGTTCGGCTGGCACGTCGCGCAGCTGCTGGAACGCCGCGAACGTGATGTCACCGACGAGCAGAAGCGTGCCCGCGCACGGACTGCAATCGGCACCCGCAAATCGGCCGAGGAATACGACATCTGGCTGCGTCGCCTGCGCAACGAAGCCTATATCGAATATCGCATTCCGTCGGATGCCGAAGCGGCCAAACAGCTGCAGTAGCCACTCGCCGGTTTGCGTGCGATCCGCGCGGTGAGCACGACCATACGCATCGTCGTCACGCCGGGCGAGCCGGCCGGCGTCGGCCCGGATCTGGTCTGCGCGATGGCGCAGCGGGCCTGGCCGGTCGAGCTGGTGGCGGTCGCCGACGCTGGCCTCCTGCAGGAACGCGCCGCCCGTCTCGGACTGCCGCTGCGCATCCTGCCCGCCGATCTGCAGGCCACCGCGCAGCCCGGCGCGGGCGGCGAGTTGCGCCTGCTGCCGGTACCGCTCGCCGCGCCGGCCAGCGCCGGCAGGCTCGATGTGCGCAACGCCGGCTATGTGCTCGAGACGCTGCGGCAGGCCGCCGACGCCTGTCGGCACGGCCTCGCGCAGGCGCTGGTAACCGGTCCCGTGCAGAAAAGCGTGATCAACGACGCCGGCATCGCGTTCTCCGGTCACACCGAATTCCTGGCCGAGCGTACCGGTGCGGCGCTGCCGGTGATGATGCTGGTGGCGGGCACGCTGCGTGTCGCGCTGCTGACCACGCACCTGCCGTTGCGCGCGGTCGCCGATGCGCTCGACCGCGAGCGGCTGCAGGCCACGCTGGCGATCCTCGATACCGATCTGCGTCGCCGCTTCGGCATCGCGAGGCCACGCATTCTGGTCTGCGGACTCAATCCGCATGCCGGCGAATCCGGCCACCTCGGCCGCGAGGAAATCGACATCATGCAACCGGCGCTGGCGGCGGCGCGGGCGGCCGGAATCGATGCGATCGGCCCGTTGCCCGCCGACACCCTGTTCACCGCCAGGCATCTCGCGCATGCCGATGCCGTGCTGGCGATGTACCACGATCAGGGCCTGCCGGTGCTCAAGTACGCCGGTTTCGGCGAAGCCGTCAACGTCACGCTCGGTCTGCCGATCATCCGTACGTCGGTCGATCACGGCACCGCACTCGATCTCGCCGGGAGCGGCAAGGCCGACGCCGGCAGCCTGCATGCCGCGCTGCTGCTGGCGATCGAGCTGGCATCGCCATGAGCGAATCCGCGCATCAGGCCAAGAAGCGCTTCGGCCAGAATTTCCTGCATGATCCGCAGGTCATCGCCCGCATCATTCGGGCGATCCATCCGCAGGGCGGCGAAACCGTGGTCGAGATCGGCCCCGGCCTCGGCGCACTGACCGTGCCCCTGCTGGAAAAGCTCGGGCAGCTGCACGTTGTCGAAATCGACCGGGACGTGATTCCGCGACTGCTCGCGATCTGCGGCAACGCACCGGGCCTGATGATCACCCAGGCCGACGCGCTCGGCGTCGATTACCGCCAGTTCGCGGTCGCGGGCCACAAGCTGCGGCTGGTCGGCAACCTGCCGTACAACATCTCGACGCCACTGCTGTTCCATCTGCTGGCGCAGAGCGAAGCGGTGACCGACATGCACTTCATGCTGCAGAAGGAAGTCGTCGAGCGCATGTCGGCGAGCGCTGGCGAGGAAGCCTACGGCCGGCTCAGCGTCGCGCTTGCAGCGCGCTGCGAAGTCGCGCATCTGTTCAATGTCGGCCCCGGTGCCTTCAGCCCGGCACCGAAGGTCGATTCGGCGATCGTCCGCCTGAAGCCGCGCGCACCTGACTTCGCGATCGACGATCTGACGCTGTTCGACCGGGTCGTCGCACAGGCGTTTTCGCAACGCCGCAAGACTCTGTCGAACGCGCTCAAGGGGCTCTGCAGCGTCGAGCAGATCCGCGCCGCCGACATCGATCCGGGGCTGCGTGCCGAGCGCCTGCAGGCCCGCGATTTCGCACGTCTCGCCAACCGCCTGGGTGCCGCCGGTTGACGTTCGGCGGCAGCAGCCGACAATGAGCCCAGGGCTCAGGCGGGAGGCAGCGGATGGCGACCTACAACCATATTCTCGTCGCATTGGCGTTGGACCAGAGCGGACGCCTGGTCTTGAAGCGCGCCTGTGCGCTTGCCGAACTGTTCGGCGCGCGATTGTCGGTGCTGCACGTGGTCGAGTACATCCCGATCGAAAGCGGTGAACTGCTGATGACCGCGCCGGTCGATCTGACCCAGCAACTCGAACAGCAGTCGCGCCAGCAGCTGGAGGCGATCTGTGCCGAATGCTCGATCGCCGCCGAAAACGTGCACACCGCAACCGGCCCTGTGACGCCGCAGATCCAGCAACTGGCCGAAGCCCTGCAGATCGACCTCATCGTGCTGGGCCATCAGCCGCGTCACGGCCTCGCCGCGTGGTTCAACCACACCGAGGAAAACGTCATCACCCGGGCACGCTGCGACGTGCTCGCGGTACACGTCGGCTAGGCCGCTGTCGGCATCGACCGGCGCGCCGGCATAGCCTGCGTGCTGTCGCGTTACGGCTTCCCGGCAGTCTCAGGTACTCGACACCCTCGGCAGCCGTGCCAGCACCTCGGCACGCTTGCGCACACGCCCGCGCTGCTGCAGGAAGTGCGCGAGTCGCGGCTCCGATTCGGGACCACGCCAGAGCGCACTGAGAAACACGGCGATATAGCTCTTGTCGACCAGCGCGCCAAGGCCGTCGATGTCGGGTTCGATCAGCTTGTGCAGTTCCACCAGGTTGTAATACGGCACGCGCGGAAACACGTGATGGCCGATATGCCAGTTGATGTTGTTCCAGAACCACGAGTGCACCGGGTTGGAAATGACCGTGCGAGTGCCGGTCAGCTTGCCCTCGTTCCACGGCGTCTCGTAGTGCTCGGAAATGAAGCGCATCGCGTTGAAGAACGAGAAGAACAGGATCGGATACAGCACCAGTCCGAGGGTCTTGTCGAGCACACCATTGTGCGCGGCCCAGGTCAGGAGGATGGCGTAGACGACGACCTTGAACAGCGTCTCGCCGATGTGGATCGCCCAGTTGCGGCGGTCGAACTTGCCGATCGGGTACAGCAGATTGAAATGCAGGAAGCTGAGCAGCGCGCTGGCTGCGATGTATCCGTAGAACAGCAGGAAATCGAGCGGACCCCGCTTGCCCATCGTGAACGCGTCCGGATCCTGATACGAGCGGTTGTAACGGTGATGTTCGAGATGATCTTCCTTGAAGGCCACGAACGAGGCCAGCAGCGGTGTCATCGCGATGATGCCGAACGCCCAGTTCTCCCAGCGTGGCTCGAACAGCACGTTGTGCGTGGCGTCATGCATGAACGTCACCATGCTCATCTGCATGTAGCCCAGACCGACATACGCGGTCCAGCGCAGCCAGGTGGAGTCGGTGGTCCAGACGATGTAGCCGAGCATTACCATGATCGCGATGAACAGCAGGATCTTGGCGTGCGTATAGACCGGCCGGAACTGCATCAGGCGCATCAAATCTTCGCGGGGAACCTGAGGGCGGAGTCTGGTCATGTTCTGAAACGCCTATGCAATGGCCGGAGACACCGCGCCCGGCTGCGCGACAACGGACTGACAGTCGCGGAACACCCTGTCCATGGCGCAAACGGCGGCAATACGCCTCGCGTCGAGTCGGGGATTTCCTCTACGGTCGCCAATATACGGCAATTCGCCGTCAAAACCATGTGCGGGGCCGCTGCGACCCCACGGCGCAGAGGCAGGACCTACAAAGGCCGCAGTTCGCGTCCAACCAGCCAGTCGATCATGCCGTGGGCCTCGATCGCCGCGGTCGGCGCGATCGCGTACTGACCGCCGGCGGCCTGCCAGCTTTGCAGCGCCGTCTCGTCATCCGGCGCAGCAACGAGCGCCGCACCACACGCGGCAGCGGCGGCCAGCAGTTCCGCCATCCCGTTCCGGTCGGCAAGCAGCTCGGCTGACGCGAGCAGCAACTGCAGCGGCTTGTCGCCGGCGTCGGGCAGCGGCAGATTGAAATCGCGCAATGCCAGACGCACACCCTGCGCCAGCAGCCCGACGCTGGCGGCGTGCAGCGGCTCGGTTTCGCTCAGTCCGTCCGGGCTGAGCGCGAGTATCAGACGATCGCCCGGCACCTCGTAGCGCCGCAGCAGTTCCTCCACATGCCGACCGAATTCGCCGCTGCGCAGCTGCCAGCCGGAAATCTCGATGATGAACGGCAGCACCGGCAAGCCGCGTTGCCGGGCACTCAGATGATGCTCGCACACGTGCGTGATCTGCCACAGCTCGAGATCGCCGATCAGCCCGGCGCGGGCACCGGCGCGCAGCAGTTCGTCCTCGTCGATGCGACCGAAGCGGGGATGTTCCCAGTACAGGCAGGCGCGAATCGCGCGGACCGCACCACCGCCGAGATCGACGATCGGCGCCATCAGCAGGTGAAACTGGTTGAGTGCGACGGCCGCGTGGATCTCGCGTTCGAGATCGAAGCGCCGGCGGCGGTCGGCGTCGATCTCGGTCGTGAAGATCCGGTAGCAGCCGCGGCCGGCCTGCTTGGCGTCGTACATGGCCATGTCGGCGTGTCGCAGCAGCGTCTCGCCGTCGCTTTCGTCGAGCGGATACAGGGTCACACCGACGCTGAGACGGGACACGATATGCAGCCCCGGAATCGCGAGCGGATGCGCGAAGCGGTCGATGAGCTTCTGCGCCAGCTGTGCCGCGTCCTCGAGCGATCGCAGTCCGGGCGCGAGAATCACGAACTCGTCGCCGGCCAGGCGCGCGACCGTGTCGGATTCGCGCATCACCGACTTCAGGCGCTCGGCGGTCGCCTTCAAGACCAGATCGCCAACCTCGTGTCCGTGCCGGTCGTTGATGTCCTTGAAACGATCCAGATCGAGGAACAGCACGCCGAGCAGACGGCCACCCCGCTGCTGCGCGAGCCAGGCCTGCTGCAGGCGGTCCTGCAGCATCACGCGATTCGGCAGGCCGGTCAGGGCGTCGTAGTGCGCCAGCTGTTCCAGGCGCGCCTCGCCTTCAAGGCGTTCGCTGATGTCGACGGCGATCGCCATGAACACCGGCGGCACCTCGTCGCGCGAGAAGTTCAGGCGCACTTCGACCGGATAGCTGCTGCCGTCGCCGCGGCGGTGCCGGCAACGGTACATGACGCTGTCCTGCTCGCCGGCACGCAGCTGCTGCAGGTACTGCCGGAACACGCTCTCCTCGAGATCGCCACTGATGTCGAGCGGCGTCATCCGCAGCAGGGCTTCGGCGCGGAATCCGAGATTGCGGCGTGCACCGCGATTGACTTCGAGCAGCGCGAGATTCTGCGCATCGAAGATGTAGACCTCTTCTGCCGATGCATCGAGCAGGCGACCGAGTCGACTGGCCAGGTTTTCACCACGCAGGCGCTCGGTGATGTCGCGGACGATCACGACCAGTCCGGTCGATTGATCGAAGTTGAGGGTCTGCACCCACAGCTCCACCGGAAACGTCGTGGCATCGCGGCGCCAGCCGACCACTTTCGGCAGCGACATGGCGCCGCGATCGGCGACCGTGCCGACGTAGTCCGCGAGACGGACCCCGGGCGTATTGAGAAACGGCACCGGCATCAGCTTGGTGACCGTGAAGCCCTGCAGTTCGTCGCGCACGTAGCCGAACATGTGCGTCGCGCGCGCGTTGGCAAAACGCACGACGCCCGACGCATCGGTCATCAGCACACCTTCTTCCAGGTGATTGACGATCGCCTGCGACAAGCGCGCCTCGCGCTTCAGACCATCGAGTTCCGCGTTGTACCGCGTGATGTCGCGACACAGCATCGCGGCGCCGTCGACGGCGCCGGCCGCGTCGCGCAGCAGGCAGGCCTGCAGTTCGACCGGCCGCCGGCTGCCGTCGCGTGCGCGCAACCAGGCACTCTGCACCGGGACTTCGCCGTGCTTCTCCAAGGCAAGCTCGAGCGCACTCTGCATCGGCGCGCCCTGGGCATCACCGAGATGCACCACCGAATACGCCATGCGACCACGCGCGGCCGCCAACGGCCAGCCGGTCAAACGCTCGGCAGTGGCGTTGAGATAGCGAACGCGGCCATCGCGATCGGCGCTGACGATGCCGGTCTCCAGCGCGTCCATGAAACCACCGGCACGCTCGCGGAAAAACAGTTCGCTGAGATCGGGGGCCGATTCGGGACGCGAAGCCGGCGCGGCCGGGTCGGCACGCTGCCGCCAGTCGGCGGGTCGCGTCGTGCGGCGCAACAGCCAGGCAGCGGCAACGACCGCCAGCAAGGCCAGGATCAGCAGCGCAAAACCGGTGATGCGCAGTTGCGCAAGCGCACGATCATGGATATCGGCAATCGCCACCGTATTCACGTCGACCGCGGCGCGACCCAATACACGCCCATCCGGCGCACGGATCAGCGTGGACAACCTGACGCTGTCGAGCGCATACAGGGCGTTCTCGATGATCTGACCCGGACCGCTGCCACTCAAACCGAGGCCATCGTAGTCGCCGGCACGCGCCAGCAGCAGCCCGTCGGTATCGGTCAGCACGACGCGGCGCAGGCCCCAGGGCCGCTGCAGGAGCGCGCGCGCGGTCGCTGCGATTTCGGGGACCAGCAGGGGGCGCCGCAATGCCGGCGCCAGGACCGGCCCCAACTGTTGCTCGACAAAGCCTTGAGCGGCACGCCTCTGCAGGTTGCTGGCGCCGAGCAGGCTCGCGATACCCAGCCCCAGCAACAGCACCGCCTGCAAGCCGAGCAGTCCGACCGCCAGTCGCGACCGGTTCCAACGCGTCCTTGCGCTGGCCGCAGACATTGCTCAGATCAGCATGCGCACCGCGGCCGGTCGCCAGGGCACCTGCTTACTGGCCGCCGCCGCTACCGCTGCCGCCATTCTGGACGAAGCTGTCGCGCTTGAAGGTTTCCGGAATCGGATACTTGAAGCTGTTGATGTAGCGCTGGTAGACCTGCTCGGCAACCTCGCCGGGCACCGGGCGCACGTCGGCGGCCTGCGCTGCGGGGCTGGTCTGCAGATCGAGCCAGGCGCGCGTGTCGCCACCAAGCAGCGGCAAGGGATCGGCTGCACCCTGCGCCTGTGCCAGAGCCAGCAGCGGCGACGACGCCAACAGGCACGCAACAACCACGACGAGCTTTTTCATTTCTTCACTCCTGAGCCCGCGTTGCGGGCCTGCAAATTTCGGGCGTCGCTGCGCATGCGGGCGACCACGTCCGGGGTGATGCCCGCCTCGTCGACGACACGCTTCACACCGGCCTCGTCACCGGTGAGCATCAACAGCAGCAACAGATTGTTGCGCGACTTGTCGTCATTCGGTTCGAGTTCGACCGCCGTCGACAATTCCGGCATGGCTTCCGCATAGCGTCCCGCACGCAACAGCGCGTATCCGAGATCGTTGCGGGCACCGGCGTCGGTCGGATCGCGCCGTGTCGCCTCGCGCAGATACTGCACGGACGTATTGAGATTGCGGCTCGCGTACAACAGGCCCAGGCCGTGATAGGCGTCACCGGCCAGACGACCATTGAGCAGCCCCCGATAAAGCGCTTCGGCGGCAGCCGACTGGCCGAGATCACGACGCGCCTCCGCTTCGAGATAGCGCAGGTCATCGCTGTTGCCCGTCAGCCGCTGCTGCTGCTGGATGTGCGCGAGCGCCGCGTAGTACTGCTGCTGATCGAGCATCTTGCGAATCAGATCGACGTGAACCGACTCGTCGGTCGCGGCAAGATCCGCCGGCGAGACGGAGCCGTCACCACGACCACCGCTGCCGGCGCAGCCGGCCAGAAGCGCGACCGTGATCAGCACGGCGCCGCTACGGTGCAGGCTTTGTCGTTTGTTATCCACTCATTCCCTTCAGCGCGGTGATGATGGCGAGAAACGCCGGCCCGGCAACGAAGATCAGCAGCCCCGGAAAGAAGAACATGACCATCACGACCGTCATGCGCCCCGACAACTGATTGACCTTCTCGCGCAGCTCAAAGCCGCGCCGTTCCTCGATGACCTGCAGCGTCTCCAGCAGGGGTTCACGCAGTTCGCCGCCGTAGCGTTCGACCTGACGCAGCACGCCGAGCACGGTCGTCAGGTCTTCGACTTCGAGCATGTCGGCCATGGTTTTCAGGGCTTCGCCCAGTTCGCCACCGGCGTCGACCTGACGCAGCACGATATCGAACTCGTGACCGAGTTCCGGCAGCACGCCGCCGCTTTCACGCACGATGCTCGCCAGCGCCTGACGTGTCGACAGGCCGGACTCGAACAGCAGCACCAGCAGGTGAATGAAAAGCGGCACCTCGTGTTGCGCCCGCAGACGACGCCGTGACGCCGCGGCGCGCAACACCCAGCGCGGTGCCAGAAAGCTGAGGATGGCCGCGATGATCAGCAACAGCAGCCCCAGGATGCCGCGCTTCGGCGACTCGCTGAACGTCCAGAACGCCGCGACGCCGGCAAACAGCAGGACCGGCATAACCGCCTGGAAGGCATACCAGAACAGGCGCGCCTTGGCGGTGCGCCAGCCCGCCTGGACCATCAATCGGCCGCTCTCGCCCTCCGTGTCGATCATCTTCTCGATGGCCTTGCCGCTGCGCGCCATCGTTTCGATGACCGGGGCCGTACCGACGACGCCGAAATCGCGGGCCACGGTGCTGGCCTGCGGATCGACACGCCGCTGCAGCAGGCTCTCGTGACGGACTCGCAGCAGCAAATAGACCAGCGTCAGGATCGCCAGCACGCAAACGATGATGGCGGCCGCAACGATCGACGCGAACAGGGTCGGACTCATCAATCTGCCTCCGTCGATTTCATCATCCGCCAGATCACCAGCATGCCGGCGACCTGCAGACCCAGTGCGCCGCACAACAGGATGCGGCCCTTGTGATCGGCCCACATCTGCGTGTAGTAGCCTGGGTTCTGCCAGACGATGTAGACCATGAGCAGGATTGGAATGATCGCCAGCACCAGGGCCGAAAAGCGGGTTTCCGCGGTGAGTGCGCGCAGTTCGCGCGCGGCGCTCTCACGCGAGCGGATGCCGCTGATCAGGCTGCGCAGCACATTGCGCAGGGAGCCACCGAACTTGCGATTGATCGCGGCCGCCAGCGCCATGACCTTGAGATCGCGCAGCTGGTGGATCTCGGCCATCTGCATCAGTACCGCCTCCAGCGGCGCGCCGAGGCGAACCTGGCGGCCGACACTGACGAACAGCGGTTTGATCGGGTCCGGCGCCTCGCGGCTGGCGGACAACAAGGCCTCGTCGAGGGTATTGCCGGCGGCCAGCACACGGATCGTGCTTTCCAGGAACGACGGAAACTGCTCGATGATCTTCATGCGGCGGCGGGCCGCGCGCTGAGACAGCACGAACCAGCCGATGATGATCGCGAACACGGCCAGCGCGAGACCCGCGAACGCCCCGAATACAAGCAGCAGCACGGGAATGATCAGGGCCGCGACAACGACGATGCGCAATACGGTGGTCGGCTGCAGTTCGACGCCGGTACGCCAGATCAGATGACAGAGCCAGCGCAGCACCGGATTGCGGATCTGGCGATCGTTGTCGAGACTCAGCAGCGCCGCCGCGGCCTCCTCGTTGCTGCCGCCGAGAACACGCAGACGCAGACCCACTTCCTCCTGCCGTTCGCGAGCGGCCGCGCGCAGGATCAGCGCGACGGCGGAACCGAGCAGCAGCAGAGCCACGAGCATGACGGCCAGCAAGGTCATGGTGCCGCCTCCCTCAGATCGAGATGCTCGCCACGCTGAATGTCGTAGCGGAAGCTGTCACGCAGGACCAACTCGCCGCCGGCCAGGCCCGCGACTTCGGTGATCGACATCACACGCCGCTGCCCGCCCTTCAGCCGGCTGACGTGCACGAGCATCTGGATCGCTGCCGCGACCTGGCCTCGGAACGTGCTTTCGCTGCCGGTGTAGCCCGCGAAGCCGGCCAGCAGTTCGAGTCGATGAATCGCGTCGCGCGTGGAATTGGCATGCAAGGTGGTCATGGAACCGTCGTGCCCGGTGTTCATTGCCTGCAGCATGTCGAGCACTTCGTCGCCGCGCACTTCGCCGACGATGATGCGGTCCGGTCGCATGCGCAGCGCGTTGCGGACCAGATCGCGCGCGGTGACAGCGCGCTCGCCCTCAAGATTCGGCGGTCGCGACTCGAGACGCACGACGTGGCCATGATCGAAGCGAAGTTCCGCCGCATCTTCCACCGTTACCAGTCGCTCGCTGGACGGTATCCACTGCGACAGCAGATTGAGAAACGTGGTCTTGCCCGAGCCCGTGCCGCCCACCACGATCAGGTTGGTGCGATTGGTCACGCGCTCCTGCAGATAATCGAGCGCCGGACGGCTGATGGTCCCGAAACGCAAGAGGTCGTCGGACGTCAGTGCATGCTTGCGAAACTTGCGGATCGACAGGCAGGGACCGTCCAACGCAATCGGCGGCACGATCGCATTGACGCGCGAGCCGTCCGGCAGCCGGGCGTCGACCATCGGCGTCGACTCGTCGACACGCCGGCCGATCGGCGCCAGGATGCGCTGGATCACGCGCAGCACATGAGCGTTGTTGAAGAAACGGATCGGCACGCTGGAAAGGCGCCCTTCGCGCTCGACAAACACGCGATCCGGACCGTTGACGACGATATCGTTGACAGTATCGTCGTCGATCAGCATCTGGATCGGGCCGTAGCCCATCAGCTCGTCCTTGGCATCGCGTGCCAGTGCTTCGGACTCGCGCTGATTGATCGGCAGCCGCTGGTCGACGACATAGCGACGGATCTGGTCGAGCACGAACCGATCGGTCTGCTCGTTGTCCCAGCGATCGATATCGAGATTGCGTTCGTCGATCTGCTGGATCAGGTGCCGGTGAAAGCTGTTCTTCAGCTGCAGGTACTGATCGGACAGCCGGAAGCGGGCGAGCTGCGCGTCCGGGGCGGTACTCATGCTGGTACGGTCCGATTGGCCCATTTCATCAGTCCGTCAACCGAACAGGCGGGAAAGCCCGCCCTTGCTGACGTCCATCTGCGTCTGACCGGCCAGCAGTGCGCTGGCGAGCGCCCGGATGTCGGCGCAGAACGGTTCCTTGGGCGCGATGCTGAACATCGGCTCGCCGGCGTTCATTGCCTGGATGCGGCCGTGATTGGTGCTGCTCGACAGACGCCCGAACAGCGGCAGGTCGAGAATCTCGGCGAGATTCTCGGGCTCCAGACCGATACGCTTGCGGTAACCGTCGACCAGCAGCGAGGTACGGTCGAGCGGACAGTCGTCGAGACGCAGCGCGCGCAGCAGGTATTTGCTGTGGCGCGACTTGATGATCGACTGGTCGCTGAGCAGCAGCGCCCGTTCCGCCTGCGCCAGCACGGCCGAGATGCAGTCCACCGGCCAGTGCGCGTCGAACGCCACGACGACGCAGCCGAACAGCCCGCGCACCACCTGCAGCAGCTTGACGAAATCATCGAAGACGAATTGCGGCCGACCGATCAGGTCTTCCGGCAGGCTCAGCAGGTACAAGCCGCTCGCGTGCCGTGAAAACGCGGTGTCGACCAGCGTCTGGTCGCAGCGGTACACGTCGTTGATCGCATCGAGCACGCTGTAGGTCTGGCTGATGTTCAGGAACACCGCAGCCGCGCCAGGCGGCGTTGCGACATCGATCAGCAGCGTCGGCTCCGACTTCGGCAATTGCTCGACGCAGGACAGTGCCAGGTGGCCGGCGACAAAGGCGATGGCATCGAGCGGTTGGCTGGCAAACACCCCGTAAAGATGGCCCTGCCGCTGCTGCGGGCGCGGCACGGTCTGACTGCGCCGCAAGAGTTTGGACAGCAGCGCCGCCACGTCGGCCTCGTCACGCCGCAGCACGAAGAAGTCGCGGGCGCCGGCCCGCATTGCGGCGAGCACCACGTCCGGATTGCTGTCGGCGCCCAGACCGGCCACCGCAATGTCCGGAGCTCGTTCGACGAGACGTTCCATCATCGACAGGCGGACGTCGAGATTGGCACGCTCGAACTGGAAGAAAACGGCGTCGACGCGGCCCATCATCTGCACGCGCTCGATCAGATCCTCGGCGTCCAGCGGCCGGATCAGCGAGAAGTCGGCATTGCTGCCAGCCGCATTCTCCAGCCAGCTCAGATACACCGGATCATCAGCAACGACGACTGCCTGCGTTTTCATGAATGCTTCCGTGGCAAGTTCTGGACCGGCAATTCTAGCGGCCGTCCCCGCATCAGCGACTGAAACCCGAATCGAACTTGCCGCGTTCGAGGAACACGTTGTAGGCCGCATTCGGCGTCTTGTTGTTGAACTGATCGCCCGGCAGTTTCGGCAGCGCGACACCCTTGGCTACCGGCCGCACCAGGTGCGGCGTGACGACCATGATCAATTCCTTGTCGTTGCGATCCAGCGTCGTCGACTTGAAGAACGCACCGAGCACCGGCACATCTCCGAGCCACGGCAGCTTGTTGACACTGTCGTTGAGGCTGGTGCTGACGAGGCCCGAAATCACGAAGGTCTCACCATCGCCGAGTTCGATCGAGGTGTCCGTGCGGCGCACCGTCAGCGACGGGACGGCGACACCGCCGATCTGGATGCCGTTGGAGAAATCGAGATCGCTGACTTCGGGCGCGACTTTCAAGGCGATGCGATCGCGCGACAGGACCGTCGGCGTCAATGACAGCCGCACGCCGAATTCCTTGTACTCGACCGTGATGCTGCCGTTGCTCGTGCCACCTTGACTGACCGGCACCGGAAATTCGCCGCCGGCAAGATAGGTGGCGGTCTGACCGCTGGTCGCCAACAGGCTGGGCTCGGCAAGCGTGTGCGACAGGCCGTTGCCCTCCAGCATGCTCAGCAGTGCGGTGACGTGGCTGCTGGCGTCCGACACCACAATGCCGAATGCGTCGGCCAGCGTGCTGGTCAGCACGCCGCCGGACACCGTCGCGGTGCTGGTCTGTCCGGGCCCGAGAATGCCACCCGAGGTCTGCGACGAGCCGGGATTGTTGAGAATGAAGTTGAAGCCGTAGCGCTGCATGGTCTTGCGCGAGACCTCGGCGATCTTCACGTCGGTCAGCACCTGCGACTCGAGATCGATGGAGCTGCGATCACTGATTTCGCCCTGCTTCTGCGCTGCCGCCGCCAGCGTCGCGCGACGATGGGCCAGCAGGTTCGGCAACCTGCCTTCGACGCCGCGGCCCGGATCGACGACTGCATTGTCGAGTTCGGGATCCGGCACGCTGGTCTTCAGCGGATCCTTCGGCAACTGCACGCGAACGATGTACTGGCGCGGTGTGCCGGAACCCTTGACCCAGACGATCAGGCTGGTGATGCCCAGCGACTTGCCGGCGAGCAGCAGATCGCGACGATTGACAACCGACACGTCGGCCGTCGCCGGATTTCCGACCGCGACGCGCGTGACATCGGCATTCGACCGCATCAGCTTGTGTTCCCCCTGCTCGACGATGAGTACCGGACGTTCGGCGGCGGGCGTGTCCGCCGCGACCGGGCCGGCACCGAGCACGGCGACGCCCGTCAGCAAAGCCCCGAGCAGCACGTTCAGCACCTGCGACTTGATCTTGATAGGCATGGCGCGATCGTCCTTACTTGGTGGTCACGGTACTGCGGTCGCTGCCGCGGATGATTTCGATGCGCGCGCGTGGCGGCGGTGGATGCAATGGCTTGATCCGTCCCAGTTCTTCGGACGTGATCGGCTTGTCGGGCTGTACGCCGTCGGCGGCAGGCTTGCCCTCGGGAGCAGCCGCATCCGCACTGGCGAGCGTGCCGTTGGCAGCTGCATCTTCCTCAGCCTGGCCATGCAGGGCGAGACGCAGATCGCCGAGGCTGGCGCCGAGCATCAATTTGGTGGTGTCCTTGTCGGCAATTGCCAGCACCGCCGTGCGTTGCGACTGTTGCTGCTGGCGCTGGTCGTTCTTGTCGTCGACACCCTGTGGCCGATCGACGACCTGTTCCAGGTAGGCCAGCACGCGCACATTCTCGAGCAGAACGCGCGCCTGCGGCTTGTCGATCCCTTCGGCGCCGCGCAGATAGATGAGAACGTCGACGATATCCCCGGGCCGCAGGAAACCGCCGACGGCCAGCACATCGGTGACCGAAATCGACACCGCCTGATAGCCGACCGGAATCGCACGGGCGAGCAGATTGCCTTCGCGGAAATAGCGACGCGTCACCGGCGCACCGGCATCGATGTCAACCAGCGGCTGCTTGCCGACCACTTCATCGATGGTCGTGAACGGATCGGTCGGCTTGACCGAAACGGGTACCAGCGCGACCGCGTCGCGAGCGATCGCCTGATAGGCGGCGAGCGGCTTCACCGCGACCACCGCCAGCGTCTGCTCCGCCTCCTTCTGCTTGACCTGCTGCTGCGCCGTCTCGGACTTCTGCGCGTAGTCGCGACTCATCCTGTAGCCGACTGCGGCCAGAATGATCGCCGCGAGTACCGAGACCGCGGCAAATATCTTCAAAGCGGTGCTGCTCATAGCTATCCCCTTTCCCGAACGGCGTGGTGATCATCACCGAACGCTTTGAACGACACGGCTGCCCGGTGGCAGCGCGTGCAAATCCGATCTTCAGCTCACACGCGCGATGGCGGTTGCCACCATGGTTTCCGGCATCGGCGGAATCGTGCCGACAAACGGCAGACCGATGAGCTTGGGGAACACCCAGGTTCCGCCATTCAGCACATAGTAGGTGACGCTGACTTTTCCGTAGCCTGTCGGACAGGCCGAGGTCCCCGACCCCGTGCACGGCGTGTACTGCGGCACGACACGACTGCTGGCCGCGATCGTCGACGTGCAGACGCCGGTCAACCATTTCAGGGCACAGTTGGCGGCGGCGACCGCCTGCGTCTGCCGCTGGGTATCGGCATTGCTCGCCCCCGAGTCAACGGCGATCGCCGCTTCGACACCCTTGTGTGCCGCGAACTCAATCGATTCCCGGACGACGAACAGATAGCCGTAGACGAAGATCGCGTAAACAATGAACAGCAGCAGCGGCAGGACGAACGCGAATTCGACCGCCGCGGCGCCGCTCTGCCTTTTTTGCAAGATCCTTCTCGTGCGATTCATTGCTATCTCCGCCACACCGGCAACAGCGGCCCTGCCAACATCTCGGTCACGAACGCCAGCGCCAGCATCGGTGCCGCCGGGAAGCGCGTCTGCCGGGGCAGTCGCCTCGACAGCATGATCACGGCGAGCGCGCCCATCAGCAAGGACGCCCCCAGCATCATTTCGCACGCACGCGACACTCCCAGCAGCAGACCCGCTACGGCCGCGAACTTCACGTCACCCGCACCGAGACTGCGCAGCAGATAACCGGGAAAAGTCAGCGCGAAGCCGATCAGCATGCCGCCGGCGCTGCCCAGCCTCGACTCCCCCAGCAAACCCTGGCCCTGAATCATCAGGGCCAGGACTGCGGGAACGATCATCAGGAGCAAGGCCGCATTCGGAACCCGTCTGGATATCCAGTCCGAGGTTGAGATCGCCGCCGCCCACACCGCCAGCAGTGCGACGACGACCATGATCGCGGCGAAGCCCGGCGATCAGGTGGAGCTGGTGGTCAGTTTGTTCGCGATGTTGCCGAAGACCGTCGTGAAACCACCATTGAGGACCGTGATCGCGGCCACCAGGACAACGGCAATCAAACCGGCAATCAGCGCGTACTCAACCGCGCTCGCACCTTCTTCATCACGCAGGAAATTCATCACTTTGTTCAACATGGCATCACTCCTTAAAGAATACCGCCCCGCATTGAAGCCCAGCGGAAACAGCCTCCTGGCTGATCCGTCCGATCACCCTGACCGTGGGACGTACTATGGGTTTGCTGCCTTGCCACCGTCAAAGCTGGCCAAAGCCTTGATCTGTACCGTTTATCGGCCTGCAACCATCCATCGCCCACGACCGGCCGCCCGTCCGCCTGCAGGTATTCCTGTCAGGTGATTGCCGATGAAAGCAGTTTGCAGTCGGACAAACCCCGACATCAAGCTCGCGTTTCTTCCGACCACCGACCGGGCGTGACGCGCGGCCGAAGACATGAAGGGCTTTCAGTTCCGGCACATGGAGGCTTTGAAGTCGCGGTCGTAGTCCATGCGCTCGCTGCCGTCAATGGTGACGATACGCGGTCCCGCGCGGTAGTCGGCTCGCATGAAACTCCGCTGCAATTGTTCGGCCGGCAGCTCGAAGCCGAAGGAGTCGAGCAGGCTGAATGCAAAGTCCGCCATGTAGACCGGTCGCTGCACGTTGGTCGCTGCCGCGCGCAGTCTGTCTCCGAACAGCTTGTCGTATCGGGTGGAATGCCAGAACAACAGGGGCACATGAAAGTTGTAAGCGGAAAAGAAACCGTTACCACTGTTCTTGCAGCCATCCATCGGCAATGTCTGTCCGTGATCGGAGACGTACCAGAGCGCGCTCACGGCGGCCGTCCTGTTCAGGCGCGTGATTACCGAATCGAGTACGTGATCGCTGTAACGCAGGCTGTTGTCGTAGGCATTGTCGATCCTGTCGCCTTCGTCCCTGTCATTGATGCCGACATCGTCGTGCGTGCCGGGCGCCGGCTTGAATACCTCGTAGGCCGGCGGATACCGATGCTGATACGGAGCATGGCTGCCAAGCATATGCAGGATGATGAGCTTCTTCGGCTGCGGCGCACGGAGACGGCGATCGAGCGCGGCAAGCAGCACATCGTCATAGCTGCCACGACTCTCGTAACTGCCGGGATTGAGGAATTCGATGTCATCGGCGAGCTGCGCGTAGATGCCGACCGTGGTGTCGTGCAGGCCGACAGGCAGTTGTGCTGACAGCCAGGACACCGTGAAACCTGCCGCCTTGAATGCGTTGATCCAGGACGGCTTGAAGCGGAACGCGTCGACATCTTCGACGCTCGCGCCGCTCAGCAGGATCGGCACGGCAGTGCGCGTCGCTGGCGTTACCGAAACCGCGTCCCCGAACGCCAGCAGATGATCTCGATGGTCGAGCAGCGGCGTGGTCGGGCGGCCATATCCGAACAAGCTCCAGTGATCCGCTCGCGCCGACTCGCCGATGACGACGACATAGGTCTCGGCTTGTGCGGCGAGCGCCTGATCGCGACCGAGGCCAAGGCTGGCATCCTTCAGCACCGCTGCGTAGTGCGCCAGCATGCGCCGCTGCGTGACGTAATCGTAGAGCCGGACCGGCAACCCGAACGGATAGCTATCGACAAAGACATAGAAGAACGGCGACAAAGCCGTGTACGCACAGAATTCGCCGGTACAGCTGCCTGCCGATTCTTGCGTCGCGGCGGCAGCGGCGTCACTGGCGCGCTTGTAAACCAGCAGGGTCATCGCCAGGCTCGAACCGAGCGCCAGCGCGGTCCACAGCCGCGTGCGGTGTCGCCATGGTGCGAGCCTGAAAAAGAAGTACAGGACCGCCAGCAGTGCCAGTGTCCACAAAGCAAGACCGAGCAGGCACAACCAGACGACGCTACCGAGCATGCCCGTGACTTCATCGCGATTGGTCTCGCCGATGATTGCGAAAACGTGCGCCGAGGTCGGCGTGCCGTAGCGCCAGAGATAGGAAAGCTCACCCGGCAACCAGATCAGGAAGGGAAGATTCAGCAGCAGCCAGAGCCAGGGCCGCCCGAGCAGCGCCAGTACAAGCAGCTCGGCCAGCAGCACCGCAGGAAACGGTGAAGCGCGCGCCAGCGCCAGCAGCAAGGCGCTCAGGGGATTGTGCGTTTCGGCGAGAGACAGACCAGCTGCCCGAAAAAGATATGCATTGGGCAGCAATTCCACGATCAGCAACAGCAGGCACAGCAGCCAGCCGGCAACGGTGACTGCCTTCTTGTTCCGGAACGTCGACAAGCCTCGCATGGATCCGGAGCATAGCCGGTCGTCACCGGCGACCGCCCGTCTCACTTCACTTTAGACTCGGCAAACCACCGAACGGACAAGGGACGAGGGAATCTCCGGGTATGGCCAGCTATGTGATCGGCGATCTGCAAGGTTGCTTCGAGGGCCTGCTCGCCTTGCTGAGCAAGCTCGGATTCCGCAAGGGCCGCGACCGCCTCCTGTTCTGCGGCGACCTGGTTGCGCGTGGCCCCGATTCTCTGGAGACCCTGCGCTTCGTGTCCGGGCTCGGCCCGGCCGTCGTCAGCGTGCTCGGCAATCACGACCTGCATCTGCTGTCGCTCGCCGAGCGCGGCGAGCGCGGCGACCCCGACGATCATCTCGACGCCGTGCTGCAGGCGCCGGACGCCGATCGCCTGTTGCACTGGCTACGCCGGCAGAGACTCGCCTATCGCGATCCACGGCATTCCGTGCTGCTGATCCACGCCGGCCTGGCACCGCAATGGACGCAACGACAGACGCTGCAGCTGGCTGCCGAAGTGCAGCACGAATTGCGCGAGCCGCGTCGCTTCAGCCGCTTCATGAGCCGGATGTACGGCAACGAGCCGAATCGCTGGTCGGACCGGCTGCGCGGCGCCGAGCGCATGCGCTGCATCGTCAACATCCTCACGCGCGCACGCTACTGCGACATCGACGGTCATTTCGACTACCGCTACAAGGGCCCGATCGATACCGCGCCGGCCGGGCTCCTGCCGTGGTTTGCCGCGCCGGACCGGCGCTCGGCGCGCAGTACAGTGATCTTCGGACACTGGTCGGCGCTGGGTCGCGTGCACTGGCCGGCAAACCGGGTCTACGGGCTCGACACCGGCTATCTCTGGGGTGGGCATCTGACCGCACTGCGGCTGGATGACCGGCGTCTGTTCAGCGTCGCGGCGACGACGGCGACGCGATCGATCCCGAGGCAGCCCGCCTGATCGCCCGGCCCGTTTACCACTGTCCCCACGGCCAATCCGGAGCCCGGACGGCGACGTAATTCTGTCACTCATTGACATATTTTTAACGCGAACCAGCCACTTAGCGTCAGCATCTGCAGCAAAGTCCGGAAAATGTGCAACGCAGCGGAATTCTCTTACAGCCGGACCGCGGTGCATGTGATACCTAGTAGTCATTGAATTTGTTGCGGTACCGAATAACGACAGGAAGGCGCCGGCTGAGGCCGTCAGTCCTCCGGGTTTTACTGTCCTCCGGACAGCGCAGAAAGGGAGAGGGGTTTTGGTCAAGCGTCGCGCGTGGAACCGTTTGCCCGGCAGACGGCAACCTCGATCACCGGCTGCCGTGCGCAGCCGGTCGGCAATGCCATCGTATCGGCACGAGCGACGCTGCACCCCCTTCTTCTGAAGCTTTTTCCCGTCGGGCGAATGTCTGTCGCCCGACGATCCCCCAACCACACAGACAACGATGCACCACTGCCCAAATCAATGAGCAACGATCTCGTCTTCATCATCATGGACAGCTGTCGTTTCGACAGCTATCGCGCCGCCAAGACCCCGACCATGGACCGTATCGGTGAGGGAGCGCGTCGCTATGCGTACGCGTCCTGGACCAGTCCGTCGCACTACACCTATCTGATGGGCATGATTCCGCATGAAAGCCCTCGGAACGTGTTCGCCTCCGAGGTCTACAAGAAGGATTTCACGAAGTGGGTCGACCGGCTCGGCGTCGACGGCCTGTCGTTCAAGAGCTTCATTCCGCAGCTGTCTCTGCCCAAGGTCCTGCAGGACCAGGGCTATCGCACGGTCGCCCGCGTGTCGATGCCGGTGCTCAATCCGCTCAGCCATCTGAATCGTCATTTCGACGATTACAAGCTGATGGCGAACCACAATGATTTCGCCGGCATGGTCAAGGAGATCGAGTTCGACGAAGACGAGCCGAGCTTCCACTTCCTCAATCTCGGCGAAACCCACTACCCGTACATGCTCGATCCGGGCTCGCTGCCGCATATCTCGGGCGTACATGGCGTGTTCAAGCGCATGGACGACTCGATGGGGCAGGAAACCGAAGATCAGTTCTTCGACGACAAGCAGATGAAGGACCTGCACCTGCAGCAGATCAAGACCGTCGAATACGTCGACGGCGTACTCGATGCCCTCGTGTCGAAAGCGCCGGTCGGCACGCATTTCGTCATCACCGCCGATCACGGCGAGTGCTTCGGCGAGGACGGCTATTTCGGGCACGGTCCGATCGTCCACGACAAGGTGCTCGAAGTGCCGTTCCTCGAAGGCAAGAAGAAATAGGTCCCGGCGCGGATCTTGCGTTGAAGCTGGAGTACTCCCCCATGAAAATCAGTCATTCCTCGCCGTCGTTCGATGTCATCGGCCTGCAGGCCGCCGACCTCCCGCATGCCGGCCTCGTTGCCGCGCTGGCGCGCAGCGGCGGGCTCGGCCTGCTGGACCTCGAATTCGTTGCCGACGCCGAACTGGCCGCTCGCAACTTTGCCCAGCTGTGCACGAATGCCGATGCGCGATTGGGCCTGCGCGTCACACCGGGCAGCACCAAGCTCGGCAAGCAACTGCTGGCCGCAGCGGGTGCACGAGAACTGACGGTCGTGCTCGCCGGCACCGACAACTACAAGAAGCTGCGCAAGGATGTCGGCCTGCGCGCCGGCGACAGCGCCTGGGCCGAGATCACCGATCCGGCACAGCTGACGGCAGCTGCCAGCTGCGACGGACTCGTCGCCCGTGGCCACGAGTCCGGTGGCTGGGTCGGCGAATACACCAGCTATATCCTGCTGCAGAAACTCAGCGGGCGGACCGAGCTGCCGATCGTCGTGCAGGGCGGCGTCGGCGTGCATTCGACCGCCGCCTGCCGCGTCGCCGGCGCCGCCGGCGTGATGCTCGACGATCAGATGCTGCTGCTCGCCGAGTCGCCGCTGCCGCTCGCGCTGCAGAACGAATTCGCACGCCTCAACGGTTCCGAAACACGCCTGTTCGGCGAACTGCTGGACCACAGCTGCCGGGTCTACAACCGGCCGGGCAGCGCGGCGCTGAAGACCGCCGAAGAAGACAACCGTCAGGCCGAAGGCGGCCTGCTGGCGCTGGACGACTGGCAGGCCAAAGTGGCCGGCATGATGAGCTGGGCGGGCGGCAGCGAGCGCCTGTTCCCGCTCGGTCAGGGCATCGGTCTGGCCGCGGCGTTCCGCAAGCGCTACGGCAGCGTCGCCAGGCTTGTGCAGGCGATCCGCCGCGCCAGCCGCCAGCAGATCGAACAGGCCGCGAGCCTGCGCTTCATCGACGAGAACGGCGCTCTCGCCGCTTCGCACGGCACGCGCTTCCCGCTTGCGCAGGGGCCGATGACGCGTGTGTCCGACTCGCCGGATTTCGCGGTCGAAGTCGCCAAGGGGGGCGCCCTGCCGTTCCTGGCGCTGGCGCTGATGCGCGGGCCGCAGGTCCGCGAGATGCTCGAACAGACGCGCGACCGCATCGGCGACCGCCCCTGGGGCGTCGGCATGCTCGGTTTCATCCCGCATTCGCTGCGAGAGGAACAGTGCGCCGAGATCTGGAAGTGCCAGCCGCCGTTCGCGCTGATCGCCGGCGGCCGGCCGGACCAGGCCGCGGAATTCGAGAAGCGCGGCATCAAGACCTATATCCACGCGCCGGCGCCGGCGCTGCTGAAGATGTATCTCGAACAGGGTGCGCGCCGCTTCGTGTTCGAAGGCCGGGAGTGCGGCGGCCACATCGGGCCACTGGCGAGCTTCACGCTGTGGGAAGAAATGATCGACGTGCTGCTCGAGCACGTGAAGCCGGGCGACGAAAAGGACATCCACGTGCTGTTCGCCGGCGGCGTCCATGACGCCCGCTCCGGTGCGATGGTCGCGGCGATGACGGCACCGCTGGCCGCGCGCGGCATGAAGGTCGGCGCGCTGATGGGTACGGCCTATCTGTTCACCGAAGAGATCGTGTCGACGGGCGCGATCGTCAATGGCTTTCAGGAGCAGGCCATCGCCTGCGCACGCACCAAGAATCTGGAAACCGGTCCCGGCCACGCGACGCGCTGTGCCGACACCGGCTTTGCCGCCGAGTTCTTCGACAAGCGCCGCGAGTTGATACGCGCCGGCCGCAGCGCCGAGGAAATCCGCGACGAGCTGGAAGATCTCAATCTGGGCCGCCTGCGTGTCGCGTCGAAGGGCGTCAACCGCGACGGCGAAGGCAAGATCGTCGAGATCGACGCCAGGACCCAGCTCAGCGACGGCATGTACATGATCGGCCAGGTCGCGACCCTGCGCGACGCGCGCGTCTCGATCGAAACGCTGCACGGCGATGTCTGCCACGGCGCGCAGCAGATGCTCGCCCCGGCCACGGTCGAACCGCGCGCGGAAACGCCGAGCGATGTGGCGATCGTCGGCATCGGCGTGGTGCTGCCGAAGGCGGATACCGCCGAGGACTACTGGAACAACCTGCTCAACAAGGTCAGCGTGATCCGCGAAGTGCCGGAATCGCGCTGGGACTGGAAGCTGTTCTTCGACCAGAACCGCAAGGTGCGCGACAAGGTGTATTCGCGCTGGGGCGGCTTCCTCGAAGAGATTCATTTCGATCCGACGCGCTTCGGCATTCCGCCGAAGTCGATGAAATCGATCGACCCGATGCAGTTGCTGGCGCTGGAGGGCGCGAGCCGCGCCCTCGACGATGCCGGCTACGCCAAGGGCGGATTCGATCGCGAGACGACCTCCGTGATCCTCGGCGCCAGCGGCGGCGCCGGCGAACTGGGCCTGCAATACGGCCTGCGCGCCGAACTGCCGCGCTTCGTCGAAAACATCAACGAGGAAGTCTGGGAGCGCCTGCCGGAGTGGACCGAGGAATCGTTCGCCGGCGTGCTGCCCAATGTCGCCGCCGGACGCATTTCCAACCGTCTCGATTTCGGCGGCATCAATCTGACGATCGATGCCGCCTGTGCCTCGTCGCTGGCCGCGATCAGCATGGCCGTCAACGAGCTGGAGTCCGGGCGCAGTTCGATGGTGCTGGCCGGCGGCTTCGACACCACGCAGTCGATCTACGGCTTCACGACATTCGCCAAGACCCAGGCATTGTCGCCGAGCGGCAAGCCCAAGACCTTCGATCAGGGCGCCGACGGTATCGCGATTTCCGAGGGCACGGCGATCGTCGTGCTCAAACGGCTGGCCGATGCCGAACGCGACGGTGATCGCATCTATGCGGTGATCAAGTCCGCCGCCGGTTCCAGTGACGGCAAGGCCCTGGGCCTCACCGCGCCGCGCAGCGAAGGCCAGGTGCGCGCACTGAACCGCGCCTACGGAAAGGCCGGCTTCTCGCCGGCGACGCTGGGCCTGGTCGAAGCGCATGGCACCGGTACCGCGGTCGGCGATCGTGCCGAGGCGCAGACCATCACGCGTGCACTGGCCGCCGAGAACGCCGAACCCGCCAGCGTTGCGCTCGGCTCGGTCAAGACGCTGCTCGGCCACACCAAGGCCGCGGCCGGTGTTGCCGGCATGGCCAAAGTCGCGCTCGCGCTCTATCACCGCGTGCTGCCGGCGCACGCCGGCGTCGAAAAGCCGATCGACACGCTCGCCGACCCGAAGTCCGCCGCATATCTGTTGAAGGAACCGCGTCCGTGGCTGGCGCACCCGCAGTATCCGCGCCGCGCCGGCGCTTCGGCGTTCGGCTTTGGCGGCACCAATTTCCATGTCGTGCTCGAAGAGCACGCTGCCAGCAATGGCGCGTCCGGTGCGCAGCGCTGGCCACACGAGTTGTGCCTGTTCCGCGCCGCCGACAAGGCGGCGCTCGGCCGCGAGTTGCAGGCACTGCGCGGCAAGCTCGGCGACGGCCATCGTGTGCCCCTCGCGGAGCTGGCCTGCGCGCTCGCGCGCAAGGCTGAAGCCCAGGTCGGCAAGCCGGTGGCGCTGGCGATCGTCTGCAGCGATACCAAGGCCCTGGCGCGCGATCTCGATGCCGCGCTGGCGCATCTGCAGGCCGGTGGTGACAAGCCCTTGCCGCCGCATGTCCGCCTGTCGACTGCCGTGCCGGCAACGGCGCCGGCGATTGCCTTCCTGTTCCCCGGCCAGGGCGCACAGCACCTGAACATGGGTCGTGAAGTCGGCCTGTTCATCGACGAAGTGCGCGAGGCCCTGGAATTCGCCGACCGTCAGCTCGGCGATGCCCTGCCGCGGCGCCTGTCGACCCTGATGATGCCCGCTGCCGCCTTCGACGACGCAAGCGAAACCGCGCAGACCCATGCCCTGACCAATACCCGCGTCGCCCAGCCGGCGATCGGTGCGCTGTCGATGGGCTACCTGCAGTTCGCGCGGCGGCTCGGACTCGAACCGGTGGCGACCGCCGGGCACAGCTATGGCGAATACACCGCCCTGCTCGCCGCCGGCGTGATCGATGCCGAAACCTTCATGCAGCTGTCCGCCGTGCGCGGCGCGGCGATGGCGGACGCCTCGCAGACCAGCGAAGCCGGCGCGATGGTCGCCGTGCAGGCGCGTCGCGAGGTCGTCGCCGCGCAGATCGCCGGCTTTGCCGGCATCAGCATCGCCAATCACAACGCGCCCGAACAATGCGTGGTGTCCGGGCCGAAGGCGCAGATCGAACAGGCTGCACAGAAGCTGTCGGCGGCCGGCATGCGCACCGTCATGCTGCCGGTGTCCGGCGCCTTCCATACGCAGCTGGTTGCGCCGGCCAAGGCCGCGCTGACGACCGCGATCAAGGCCGCACAGTTCGGCGAGGGCCGTTGCGCCGTCTACTCCAACCAGACCGCGCAGCGCTATCCCGCCACGGCCACGGCCATCCGTTCGCTGCTCGATCAGCACATGCTGAGCCCCGTCGAATTCGTCGCCGAAATCGAGGCGATGCATGCGTCCGGCAGCCGCCTGTTCCTCGAACTCGGCCCCAAGGGCATCGTCTCGAACATGGCGCGCCAGACCCTGGCCGGCAAGGAGGCGACGGCGATTTCGCTGGACGCCAACGGCGGTGGCATGCGCGGCCTGCTGATGGGCCTGGCGGAACTGTTCGTCGCCGGTGCCGCGTGGCAGCCGTCGGCCCTGTTTGCGCGACGCGATCTGGCGCTGCTCGATGACGCCCAGTTCGATGAGCTGTCCAAGCCGCTGGTCGTCCCCAAGCACATGTGGCTGCTCAGCGGTGGCTGCGCACGGCCGATTGCCGACCCGCTGCTGCGCAGCGGCAGCCTGCCGCCGCTGACGGCGGCCAGCGCCGAGCGCGCGCGCGCCGCCCTCTCCGCACGCACACCGGTTTCCGGGGTCGCCGCAGCGGCGCCTGCCGCAGCCGGCCAGGTGATACCGTCGCCGGCCATGCCCGCTGCGATGCCCGCCCTGCCGGCGATGGCCGGCGATGCGCTGGTCGCCTATCAGCAGACGATGCGGCAGTTCCTCTCGCTGCAGGAACGCGTGCTCCAGCAGTACCTCGGCGGCGGCAGTACCGCATCCGCGTCAATGCCGGCCATGCCGGCGGTACACGCATTCACGCCGCCGGCAGCGGTTGTCGCGGCGCCCGCGCCGACGCCGACGCCGGTGGCTGCGGTCGCCGTCGCGGCCGTGCCGGCGTTCGATGCGCAGCAGACGCTGCTCGGCATCGTCGCCGAACGCACCGGCTATCCCGGCGAGATGCTCGGCCTCGACGCCGATCTCGAAGCGGATCTGGGGATCGATTCGATCAAGCGCGTCGAAATTCTCGGCGCCTTCCAGAAAGCCCTGCCGGCTGCTGCCGCGACGCAGATGCAGGCGCAGATGGAGGGATTCACCAAGGCCAAGTCGCTGAACGCGATCCTCGCGCAGACCCGCACCCTGCCGCTGGGATCGGCGCCGGCAGCGGCCGCGATGCCGGCGATGGCGCCGGCCGCCGCACCCGCCGTCGACCTGCAGGCGCTGCTGATCGGCATCGTCGCCGAGCGCACCGGCTATCCGAGTGACATGCTCGGTCTCGAAGCGGATCTGGAAGCCGACCTGGGGATCGATTCGATCAAGCGGGTCGAAATCCTCGGCGCGTTCCAGAAAGCCCTGCCGGCGGATGCCGCGGCGCAGATGCAGGCCGGCATGGAGCGCTTCACCAAGGCCAAGTCGCTGAGCGCGATCCTGGCGCAATCGTCCGGCTTCCAGGCCGCGATGCCGGCCGCCGCGCCGGCTGCGAGCGCCGTCGCGCTCGCGGGCAGCGCCCCGGCCGTCGATCATCAGGCGCTGCTGACCGGCATCGTCGCCGAGCGCACCGGCTATCCGCCGGAAATGCTCGGCCTCGACGCCGATCTCGAAGCCGATCTCGGCATCGATTCGATCAAACGGGTCGAAATCCTCGGCGCGGTGCAGAAGGCAATGCCGGCCACTGCCGCTGCGCAGATGCAGGCCGGCATGGAACGTTTCACCAAGGCCAGGTCGCTGAGCGCGATCCTTGCCGAATTGCGGCACATCGCACCGGCGGCCGCGCCGGCTGCCACCGCAGCGCCGGCCGCAGCCGTGGCGGTTGCCGCCGTCGCGATCGATTACGCCGGCACGCTGACGACGCTGGTCGCCGAGCGCACCGGTTATCCGGTCGAGATGCTCGGGTTCGAGGCCGACCTTGAAGCCGATCTCGGCATCGACTCGATCAAGCGCGTCGAAATCCTCGGTGCGTTCCAGAAGGCCCTGCCCGGCGAGCTCGCCGCGCAGATGCAGGCCGGCATGGAGCGCTTCACCAAAGCCAAGTCGCTGGGCGCGATCGTCGCCGAGCTGCAGAAGCTGGCGCCGGCCGCAACGCCCACGACCAGCGTCGCCGCATCAGCGCCGAGCGCGGCCGTCGTCGTCGCTGCACCGGTCGATTTCGCGGCAACCCTGATCGGCATCGTCGCCGAGCGCACCGGCTATCCGCCGGAAATGCTGGCCATGGATGCCGACCTCGAGGCCGATCTCGGCATCGACTCGATCAAGCGCGTCGAAATTCTCGGCGCCCTGCAGAAGCTGCTGCCTGCCGCGCAGGGGGCACAGATGCAGGTTGGCATGGAACGCTTCACCAAGGCCAAGTCGCTGCAGGCCATCGTGCAGGCGCTCGCCGCCCTCGATGCCGTCGCGCCGGCCGCGGCTGCTCCCGTCACGAGCACGGCGACGCAGCCCGGCAGCGCGCCGTCTGCAACCGTCTTCGCAGCGACACCACGCTATGTCATCCGATCGCGTCCGGCGCCCCTGCCGGAAGCGCGCGCAAGCCTGAGCGGACTGATGCTGCTGCTCGGCGGCCCGGCACCGATCGCCAAGGCCTTGAGCGAGAAACTGAAGGCGCAGAGGCTGATCCCGGTGCACATTGCCGAACACGAGGGCGACGCCCTGCGCGCGGCAATTGCCGCAGCCCGTGCCAGGCACGGCCGGATCGGCGGCGTCATGCATCTGCACGGCCTGAGTGCCGGCGAGATCGGCGATCTGGCGGCCTGGCGTGCGCGCTGCGCGAGCGAGGCCCTGAGTCTGTTCCACGGTCTGCAGGGCAGTGGCGAGGACCTGGCAACGGCACGCGTGCTGGTCGCCAGCCGCTTCGGCGGCACCTTCGGTCGCGACTCGTTCAGCAATGGGGCGGCGCCCGCCGGCGCCGGCAACGGCTTGCTGAATTGCCTGCGTCAGGAATATCCGCAGGCGACAATGCGCGCCGTCGATTTCGATGGCCAGAGCGATGTCGAAATCGCCGAACTGCTGGCCGGCGAGCTGTACGCCGAATGCGCCGAGCCGGAAGTCGGCTACGTGGGCACGGTCCGTCATGGCAGCAGCACGGTCAGCCGGCCACTGACACCGAGTCCGTTCCCGGCTGCAGTGACACCGGAAGGCGATTGGGTGGTGCTGGTCACCGGCGGCGCGCGCGGCATCACCGCCGAGATCGTCGAAGAGCTGGTACGCCCGGGCATGCGTCTGGTGCTGCTGGGCCGCACGGCGGCGCCGGGCGCCGAGGCAGCAGACACGCAGGCCTTCGCGGACGCTGCGCAACTGAAGAGCGGCCTGCTCAGGCAGGCGCTGGCGCGCGGTGAAAAACCGAAACCGGTCGAGATCGAACGGGCGGTCACGCGCGTGCTCACCGATCGCGAAATTCGCGGCAATCTTGCGCGCCTCGGCGCCGCGGGCGCCCAGGTCGAGTATCTGGCCTGCGATGTGCGCGACGAAGCGGCACTGTCGGCGATCGTCGATCGGCTGTACGCGGACTACGGCCGCATCGATGCCGTGCTGCACGGCGCCGGCGTCATCGAAGACAAGCTGTTCACCGACAAGACCGCCGAATCGTTCGAGCGCGTTCTCGGCACCAAGCTCGACGCCGCCTTCGTGCTCTCGCGCAAGCTGAAGCCTGAATCGCTCAAGCTGCTCGCGTTCTTCACCTCGGTCGCCGGACGTTACGGCAACCGCGGCCAGGGCGACTACGCCGCCGCCAATGAAACCCTGAACCGTCTCGCCTGGCAGCTGCATCGCGAATGGCCGCAGGCGCGCGTGCTCGCGATCAACTGGGGCCCCTGGGATGCGGGCATGGCCAGCGAAGGCGTGCGTCGTGCGTTCAAGGAGCGCGGCATCGAGGCGATCCCGGTGCCGTCGGGCCGGCGCTTCTTCGTCGACGAAATCCTCTACGGCACACGCCACGATGTCGAAATCGTCGCCGGTGCCGGCCCCTGGTACGTCGGGGCCAGCGAAGCGGCGAGCGCGCCGGCCGGCAGTGACACCGATCCAGTGCTGCCGCTGGTTCGCTCGGTACCGCGCATGGGACCTGGCGGCAACATGATGCTGGATCACCAGTTCAGCCTCGCCACCGATCCGTATCTGCTCGATCACCGCATCGACGGCCGCGGCGTGCTGCCGGCAGCAGGCGCGGTCGAGTGGATGGCGCAGTTCGTCACCGCCGCCTGGCCGGGCTGGCATGTCGTCGAAATGCGGGACGTTCGCCAGATGGGCGGCATCACGATCGACCCCGCCATCAATGACGGCAAGCGCAGCGTGCAGCTGCGCGCACGCGCATCCTCGCACGCCGATCACACCGGTCAGAACATCACGGTCGAAATCATCGATCCCGCGAAGAAGCTGCCGCTGTACCGTGCCACCGCCGTGCTGCAGCAGCAGATGCCGGATGCCCCGCCGGCGCCGGCCGAGACGCTGGATGGCGGCAAGCCGTTCGCGGCCGGCGATGCCTATGCCCACCTCCTGTTCCACGGACCGCGCTTCCAGCTGGTGACGTCGATCCCGGCCGTCGCGGCCGGCGGCATCGACGCACTGGTCAAACCCTGCCAGCCGCAGGACTGGCTGGTCGCCGCGCCCGGCAGCTGGCTGTTCGATCCGGGCCTGGTCGATGTCGCGCCGCAGATGGCGATCGTCTGGTCGCGACTGAACCGCAACATGACGGCGCTGCCGTCGAGCTTCGGCGCCGTGCTGCGTTACGGTGTCGGGGCGTTGCCGCCGTCGCTGCGGCTGGTGCTGCGCATGCGCGAGGCGCCGCATGACGCCGGTGTGCTCTACGACGCGCTGTTCGTCGACGATCAGGATCGCGTGCGTCTGGAGATGCGCCGCTGCGAGGGCACGATGAGCGCAGCACTGAACCGTCTCGGCGGTCAGGCCGCGAACACCAAGAGCCAGCCGAACGAGAGCGCATGAAACAGCATGCCTTCCTTCAGCCCGGCCCCACGCAGCGGCACGGTCGCGTGAGCTCATGAGCCAGCAGCCGCTCGACATCGCGATCATCGGCGTCGCCGGGATTTATCCCGGCGCCGGCAATGCCCGCCAGTACTGGCAGAACATCCTCGACAAGGTCGACGCCGTGCGCGAGGCCGATCCGGAATGGGTCGGTCCGTACTTCGAGGAAAACGCCACCGACGACGATCGCATCTACACGACGCGCGGCGGCTTTCTCGGCGAACACGCGCGCGTCAATCCGCAGCTGTACGGTGTCATGCCGACGGTCGCGGCGGGTGCCGATCCCGATCATCTGCTGTCGCTGAAATGCGCGCACGACGCGCTCGACGACGCCGGCTACCTGCACAAGCCGTTCGACCGCGAACGTGCCGGCGTGGTCGTCGGTCGCGGGACCTACGGCAATCGCGGCATGGCCGGCACGATGTCGCGCACCCTGTTCCTCGATCAGGCGATGGACCTGATCCGCGGCCTGCGTCCGGATTTCAGCGCCCAGGATGTGCGCCGCCTGCAGACCATGCTGAAAGATCAGCTGCCGCCGTTCATGGGCGAGCACATCGGCGTGCTGACGCCGAACGTGATCGCCGGCTTGATCGCCAACCGCCTCAACCTGATGGGCCCGAGCTACATCGTCGATGCCGCCTGCGCGACGACCATGATCGCGCTCGAATCGGCGGTCCGCGAGCTCAACAGCGGCCGCTGCGACCTGATGCTGGTCGGCGGCTCGCACGCACACACGCCGCCGCAGATCTTCATGCAGTTCTGCCGCATCAATGCGCTGTCGCGCGACCGCATCCGGCCGTTCCAGAAGGGTTCGGAAGGCACGCTGCTCGGCGAGGGCGTCGGCATGCTGGTGCTCAAGCGCCGCGCCGACGCCGAGCGCGACGGCGACCGCATCTATGCCGTCGTGCGTGGTATCGGCACGGCATCGGACGGCCGCGCCAAGGGCCTGCTCGCACCGCGTCTCGAAGGCGAGATCCTTGCGGTGCGCCGCGCCTACCAGAGCAGCGGCATCGACCCGATGTCGATCGACCTGATCGAGGCACATGGCACCGGCACCAGCGTCGGCGACAAGACCGAGATCGAATCGCTGCGCGCCGTGTTCGGCGAGCGCGGGCACGACCAGCAGATCGGCATCACCGCGGTCAAATCGATGATCGGCCACTGCATGCCGGCAAGCGGCGGCGCATCGCTGATCAAGATGGCACTGGCGCTGCATCACAAGGTCTTGCCGCCGATGCTGTGCGACGAGGTCGACCCGACGCTGCAGCTGGAAACTTCGCCGTTCTACCTGAACACCGAAACGCGGCCGTGGATCCACGGCCGCAAGCATCCGCGCCGCGCCGGGGTCAACGCCTTCGGCTTCGGCGGCATCAATTCGCACGTGATCCTCGAAGAGTATCGCGGTCCGAAAGTGACGCAGGTGCAGGTCCTGCATGCACCCAGCCACTCCGAACTGCTCGTGCTCGCCGCCGAGTCGCGCGAGGAACTGCTGCTGCGCGCGCGCACGGCGATGGCGCATCTGCAGTCGGCATCGCTGGCTGAAGTCGCCAAGGCCTGCAGCGCCTACGCGCGCGGCCCGCACCGTCTGGCGCTGATCTGCAGCGGCGGCGACGACCTGCACAAGAAGCTCGAACACGCGATCGAGAAGATCGAGCGCGTCGACGCCAAACCGTTCAAGACCCGCGGCGGCATTCACTACGGCGTCGGCGATCCACCCGGCAAGCTGTGCTTCCTGTTTCCCGGCGAAGGCTCGCAGTACCCGGACATGCTGTCCGAGCTGTGCGTACAGTTCCCGCAGGTGCGCGACTGGTTCGACTTCATCGAACGCAACGCCGTTCGCCGCGGCAGCGATTCGCGCGCGCCGATGCTGTTTCCGCCGCCGACCGTGCTCGGCGAGAACGGCCGCAAGGCGCTCGAAAGCCGTTTGTTCGAAATGGATGTCGCTGCTGAAAGCGTGTTCGCTGCCAGCCTCGGCCTGCACGCACTGTTCGAGGATCTCGGCATCAAGGCCGATGCGATGCTCGGCCACAGCACCGGCGAGAACACCGTACTGACCGCCGCCGGTGTCGGTCGCGTCCGTCATCGCGAGGAAACCGCCGACGCCGCCCAGCAGTTCCACCGCATCTATCGCGAACTCGAAGCGGCCGGCCAGATCGCCGAGGGTTCCTTGCTGACGATCGGCGGCCTGACGCCGGCCTTGCGCAGCGAGTTGCTCGCCAATCTCGGGCCGATGCATCTGGCAATGGACAACTGTCCGAACCAGCTGGTGCTGTTCGGACCACATGAACAGGCCGCCAAACTGCACGAGCGGCTGCGCAGCGAAGGTGCAATCTGCCAGGAGCTGCCGTTTGGCCGCGCCTATCACACCGCGCTGTTCAAGCCGCTGGCCGATGCGTTCCGCGCGTATTTCCAGACCCTGGACTTCGGCCCCGGCACGACCATCGTCTACAGCGCCTCGACCTGCGCTCCGTTCCCGGACGATGCGCCGGGCATACGCGAACTCGCGGCGCGGCAATGGGAACATCCGGTGCGGTTCACCGAAACCGTGCAGCGCCTCTACGAGGACGGCTACCGCGTGTTTCTCGAAGTCGGCCCCAGCGGCAATCTGAGCTCGTTCGTCGGCGACATACTGCGCGGCAAGGACGATGTGCTGGCGGTGTCGAGCAACAGCCGCCGCAAGTCCGGGCTCGCGCATCTGCATCAGACCCTGGCGCAACTGTTTGCCGCCGGCGTCGATTTCGAGCCGGCGCGCCTGTTCGCGCATCGCAGCATCGCCGAGATCGACCTGCTGACGACACCGAAGGCGGCGGCCAAGCCGCTGCCACAACTCAAGCTCATCAATCCGGTCTGGAAGCTGCCGGAGGAATTCCGCCGCCCGCTACCGTCGACGACCAGCGCCGCAAAAGCGGTGAACCCGGAAGCGGCCAGGCCTTCAGCCAGCGCGACGCCGCCACCAGCGGCCCCGGCAGCGAAGGCGCCGAGCGTCAGCGATCCGCGTCTCGACATGCTCAACGCGCACTTCGCCTTGATGCAGGACTTCCTCGACAGTCAGGCGCGCGTGCTCGGTCTGGCCGCCGGTGTCCCCGGCGGCGTCATGATGCCGTCGGCGACAGCAGGCCAGCACCCGCTCAGTGTCGCGCCGGCCGCAGCGCCCGCAACAGCGCCTGTTGCCGGCACCGATATCGATCCGCTGTTTCCGATGCTCGGCACGATCACCGAGCAGGCGCCCGGTCGCATGGTGATGGAGCGCCGCTACGATCTTGATCGCGATCTGTTCCTGCGCGACCACACCCTGGGCAACGCGCCGAGCGCGCAGGACCCGTCACTGACCGGCCTCGCCGTCATTCCGTTCACCTTCAGCATGGAAATGATTGCGCAAGCCGCGATGCGTCTCGCCGGCCGCAGCGATCGCGTCGTGGTCGCCATCGAGCATTCGCGTGGCAGCCGCTGGCTGTCGCTGGACGATGGCGGCGTCACGCTGCGCATCGTCGCCGAGGCGACGCCCGACAATGCCGACGAAATTGCCTGCCGCGTGTTCCTGCTCGGCGACGGCACTCCAGCCGGCGGCATGCTGGTGTTCGAAGGCCAGGTACGGCTCGCCGCCGCCTATCCGCCCGCACCGGCGGTGCAGCCACTGGGCGCGGGACTGCAGGCGCCGCACATCCACCTGCCCGGCCAGTTGTATGCGCACGGCATGTTCCACGGCCCGCGGCTGCAGGGCTGCACGCGGATCGACGGGCACAACGGCGATGGCATGGTGGCCGAACTGACGACCCTGCCGACCCACGATTACTTCGCCGGCATCGCCACACCACGGCTGCAGTTCGATGCCGCCCTGCTCGATGCGGCCGGTCAGCTCGCCGGCTTCTGGCTGCGGGAACGCAATACCGGCGTACCGAACTGTTTCCCGTTCCGCGTCCGCAGCCTGACCCTGTATGCGCCGCCACCGGCCGCCGGTCTGCGCCTGCGCTGCGATGGCGCGATCGTCATGCGCGGCGACAAGCAACTCGACGCGCGCTGGGATATCAGCAACGGCACCGGGCAACTGCTGATGCGCGCCGAAGGCTGGGAAGATCGCGTGTTCACCGCGGCCGATCGTTTCTTCGCGTTCCGCCTCGACCCGGCGCGTGCGCGGCTGTCGACGCCGGCGCTCGAAGGTCAGCTGCCGGCCGAACTCTGCGTACGCAAGCTCGAACCACTGCCGGAAGGCATGCTCGACGAAGGCGGCACGATCTGGAAGCGCATGTTCGCGCACATGGTGCTGAGCCGCGCCGAACGCCGGCAGTTCTACGCACTGCCCGCGCAGGGCCCACGCCGCGAGGAATGGCTGATGGGCCGGCTGGCTGCCAAGGACGCCGCGCGCGACTGGTACCGGCTCAACGCCGGTGTCGAACTGGCACCCGCCGACGTCGAGATCGACACCGACGCACGGGGCAAGCCGTTCCTGCGCTGTCCCGTCGTGCCGCAGCTGACGCCACCATCGGTGTCGATCGCCCACAGCCGGCGCTGGGCCTATGCCGTTGCCAGCGCGAGCAGTGTCGATCTCGGGCTCGACTATCAGCGACCCGATCACGTCAACACGGAAGACCTGATCACCGGCGGCTTCGCACCGTCCGAGCATGTCTGGCTGCAGACCACGCACGGCGTCGATCGCAGCCGCATTGCCCTCGCGTTGTGGGCCGCCAAGGAAGCGGCGGCCAAGGCCGCCGGCAGCGGCCTGCTGGGCCGGCCACGCGACTGGCAGGTGATCGCCGCGCAACTCGACCGCCGCAGCAGCAGCCCGACCGTCGCGCGCGTGCGCCACGGCGAGCACGACTACGATATCGCCCTGCACTTCGAAAACAGTGGCGCAGTGCTGGCACTATGCGTCACGACCGCAACACATCCGCCGATTCAAAATCCCCCATCGTTAGCCTGAAAACTCCATGACCACGACTCTCTTTATCGGCCTCGACGGCTGCACCTTCACCGTGCTGGATCAGATGATCAGCGATCTGCCCGGCGAGGGCGTGACGATGCCGTTCATCAAATCGCTGATGGAAAAAGGTGTGCGCGCCAAGCTGCGCTCGACACCGAATCCGCTGACACCGCCAGCCTGGACCAGCATCATGACCGGCAAGGGCCCGGGCGAGCATGGCGTCTTCGAATTCATCCGCGCCGAAGACCGTGGCGACGAGGTCTACTGGACACTGTATGACGCGCGCGACGTCGATACCGAGACGATCTGGTCGATCGCCTCGCGCAAGAAGAAGACCATCGCCGCGCTGAATTTCCCGCTGACCGCGCCGGCGCCGGAGGGCATCAACGGCGCGATCGTGCCGGGTTTCGTGCCGGCCAAGCACTTGCGCCGCAACACGCATCCGCGCGAACTGTTCGAGCGCATCAAGAACGAGATTCCGGGATTCGATCCGAAGGAGCTGGCCTGGGACTTCGACAAGGAAAAGCAGGCGATGGAATCGCTGTCGGCCGACGAAACCGCGAAGTGGGTGCGCTATCACCTGCCGCGCGAGGAGCAGTGGTTCCGCGTTGCCGAGTACATTCTCGAAAACGACAAGCCGGATCTGATGGCGGTGATGTTCGACGGCACCGACAAGATCCAGCACCAGGCCTGGCCGTGGCTCGACAAGACGCTGCTGCCGAAGAACCCGCAGGGCCACGACAAGGAAATGCGCGAGGTCTGCCTCGAGTACTTCCACAAGCTCGACGGCTACATCGAGAAGCTCGTGAAAATGGTCGGCCCGGACGCGCAGGTGTTCTTCGCCAGCGATCACGGCTTCACCGCCTCGACCTTCGTGCTGCGCATCAACACGCTGCTCGAGGAAAAGGGCTATCTCGCCTGGGCCGACAATGACGGCAGCGAGATGGCCAAGCGGCGCGAAGCATCGGACTTCGCGAACCTCGACTGGAGCAAGACCACGGCCTGCTGCCTGACGCCGTCGTCGAATGGAATCAACATCCGCGTCGCCGAAAAGCCCGGCGATCCCGGCATCGATCCGAAAGACTACGAGGCGTTCCGCGCCAAGCTCACGGAAGACCTGCTGTCGTTCCGCGATCCGGAAACCGGCGAACCGGTGATCGTCGATGTGCTCAAGCGCGAGGACTGGTTCCAGGGCCGCCACATGAACCGTGCGCCGGATCTGACGCTGGTGCTGCGCGACAACGGTTTCGTGTCGATCCGCAACTTCAAGCCGTCGCTGGTGAAGCGCCCGGCCGCGATCGGCACCCACCACCCGGACGGCATCTTCATGGCCGCCGGCCCGGGCATTCCGGCCGCCGGCGAAGTCGGCCTGCGCAAGATCGTCGATGTCGCGCCCACCCTGTTGTACAGCGCCGGCGTCTCGGTGCCTTCCGACTTCGAAGGTGAAGTCCCGAGCACGTTCTTCACGCCGGAATGGATGGAAGCCAGGCCGGTCAAGAAAGGTGCGCGCACGCAGGCGATCAAGCGTGACGAGGACGCGCAGGAAATGGACAGCGGCGAGAAGCAGCAGATCATCGAACAGCTGCAGATGCTGGGCTACATGGAATAAGCCGCGCATGACTGCAGAGAGGCCCGCCCCCGGGGCACCGTTCTACCCCGCCGCCGAGCAGCAGCCCGGCGGCCTGAAACCCGCCGACCTGCTTGAGCAGGGTCTGTGCGTCATCGAAGGCAAAGGCATCACCGGCCAGCTCGTCTATGAGCGGCCGGCCTATGTCTTCGACCCGCGCCGGATCAAGAACTGCACGCTTGGCGCGTTCAGCTACATCAACGGCCACTACACCTCGAGCCTGTACGGCACGAAGATGGGACGGTACTGCTCGATCGCCGAGTCGGTGATCGTCGGCGCGCCCGAACATCCGGTCGATCAGTTCACCACGCATCCGTTTTCGTTCACGCGTCGCGAACATCTGCCGCACTTCTACCAGCTCGAGGAGTTCACGCGACTGGCGCCGGACGAAGACGCGCCGGAAACCTATCGCATGCCCGGCCAGACGACGATCGGACACGATGTCTGGATCGGCGCCGGCGCTTTCGTCAAGCGCGGCCTGACGATCGGCGACGGCGCGATCATTGCCGCCCACGCGGTCGTCACGCGTGACGTGCCGCCGTATGCGATCGTCGTCGGAGCACCGGCCAAGGTGCTGCGGCTGCGTACCAGCGAAGCCCTCGTCGAGCGCCTGTCGAAGCTGCAGTGGTGGCGCTACGATCTGGCACCGCACAAGCGCAGCATCGATTTCCGCGACATGGAAACGGCGGTCGCGACGCTCGAAGCGCTACTCGCGGCCGGCAAGCTGCAGACCCTGCTGCCGCCGACCTATCGCCTCACGCGCGAACGCGGCCGTTTCAGCAGCGAACTCCTTCCTCGTCCGCTTTACACTTGATGCCCTATGACCACCGCCAGCAATGAGCTGTTGCAGCAACTGATCGCCCTGCTCGACGAATTCACGCAGGACTGGGACCGCGAAGACGAAGGTGCGATGACGCGCGAGACCAAGCTGCTCGCCGATCTGGGTTTCGAATCGATCGACATCATCCAGCTCGTGGTCGCGATCGAGGAAGACATCACGCATCGCAAGGTTGCGTTCGATCAGCTGCTGATGAACAACGGCCGCTACGTCGACGACCTGTCGATCGGTCAGATCGCCGACTTCCTCGTGCCGTACATGTCCGCAAGCTGAGCATGCGCGTGTCGCGCTGCCCGGATCTTGCGCACCGCGGGCGCGTCGCGTCGCAGACGCCGCGGGCGCGAACGTGAGCGTGAAGCTGGCCTCGCAGCAGTTCGGCAGCGGCCCGGACGTCGTGATGATTCACGGCCTCGGCGCCAACCGCGCGTTCTGGTATCCGCGCCTGGCGTCGGCACTGGCGCAAACCTGCCGCGTCACGATCTACGATCTGCGCGGCCACGGTTACAGCGACACGCCACCGTCCGGCTACAGCACGACGGTGATGGCGCAGGACCTGCTCGAACTGATGGACGAGCGTGGTATCGCGCAAGCGGCATTGGTCGGCCACAGCTACGGCGGCGCGGTCGCGCTCGAGGCGGTTGCCGCGCAAGCCGCACGCTTCACGCATCTGTGCCTGATGGACACGCGCATCCAGCGCCTGCAGCCGCAGCTGCGCCTGCATGACATCGATGCCCTGACCGCTTTCGAGCGCGCGGTCGCCGCACAGGATGGCGGCGACTGGCAGAACGACCCGGAAATCGGCTTCCGCTTTCTCGAAGCGGCCGCACGCTGCGTGGTGGACGGCATTGATCTCGAAGTGCGTGATGCCTTCACGCCCTTCGGCGAAGGGCGCGGCGCAAAGCGCGCGGCGCGCGCCTGGCTGCGACTGCTCGACGAAACCTCGGCACGCAGAGAATTCGTGACGCCGGGTGCGACGACCGACGCGCTGCGCGGCCTGAACCTGCCCTGCCTGCTGATGTACGCCGAACACTCGCGAGCCCTGCGTTCGGGCGAACAACTGACGGCGCTGTTGCCGAATACGCAGTGGCGCCGGGTGGCAGGCGGCGGGCATTTCTTTCCGGTCAGCCATGTCGCCGAGACACTGACCGAACTGCAGGCTTTCCTGCGCTGAGCGCCCGAAGGCGGCGGCCGGACAAGCGTCATCACATACAAGATCAGGACAATCGGGGAGATCGCCGTGCAGGGACTGGAAGGAATCAGGGTCGTTGAACTGGTCGGCCACATCGCCGGCGCCTACTGCTGCAAGCTGCTGGCCGGCTTCGGCGCCGAGGTGCTGCGAGTCGAAACGCAGCGTGGCGCAACGCGCAGCGACGAAGAACGCGCGTGGCTGGACACCGGCAAGCGCGACTGGCAGGCAAACGGCTCGGCCGCCGCCGACCCGCAACTGCGCGAGCTGCTCGACGGCGCCGACATCGTCGTCGACGGCTGGCCGCCGGCGGCGCTGGAGGCCCGCGGCATCGATGTTGCCGGCCTCGCCGAACGGGTGATCGTCTGCCGGATTTCGCCGTTCGGCCAGGACGGGCCGCATCGCGACTGGCAGGCGGAAGACATCACGCTGTACGCCATGTCGGGTCTCATGCACTGCACCGGCGACGGCACGCGCGAACCGCTGAATGCCGGCGTGCGGATCACGCAGCTGTCGGCCGGCTTCAACGCGTACATCGCCTGCCTCATGGCCTTGCTGCGCCGCGCACGCGATGGTGGTGGCGACTGCATCGACCTGTCGATGCAGGAATCGGCGATCGAGAACGGCGAGATCGCGATCACCGAATATCTCGCGATCGGCAAGCTCGCACGGCGCAGCGGCGACAATCATCCGATGGTGCCGTGGCGCACCTATCCCTGCGCAGACGGCGAAGCGGCGATCGTCGGCGGCCCGATCCGGCACTGGCTGCGCGCCGCCGAGATGTTCGGCGAGCCCGAGCTGCTGGAAGGCAGGCTCGCCGACATGGGCGGGCGCATGCAGAACCGCGAACAGCTCGAAGCGCTGATCAAACCCTGGCTCGCGACCCAGCCCAAGCGCGAACTCTTCCATCGCGGTCAGCAGGCTGGCCTCGCCTGGTCGTACCTCGCCAGCATCGCCGAGGCGATCGCCGATCCGCAGTTTGCGGCACGCGGCTTCTTCGTCGAGCTCGAGGACGCACGGCTCGGGCGCGTCCGCATGCCGGGCGCACCGTTTCGCGGCTCCGCCCTGCGCTGGCGGACCGAACCGGCGCCCGCCAGCGCAGCGGCAGCGGGCTTCACCGGCGATCGATCGCCACGCCAAGTTGCGAGCACCAGTGCGCCGCCGCTGGCAGGGCTGCGCGTGCTCGACCTCACGCACGACTGGGCCGGTCCGCATTGCGCGCGCGTGCTCGCCGACTACGGCGCCGAAGTGATCAAGATCGAGTACCCGCAACGGCTCGACGGCATGCGCGGCGGCATGCCAGCCAGGGTCAACGAACATCCACGCCTCTGGCAACTGCATCGCAACAAGCGTTCGCTGACCCTGGACCTGCGCGACGACGCGCATCGCCAGGTGTTCTCGGCCCTCGTCCGGCAGGCCGATGTCGTGGTCGAGAATTCGCGGCCCGGCGTGATGGCCAAGCTCGGTTATGACTACGCGGCGCTGCGCAAACTCAAGTCCGACATCATTCTCGTTTCGATGTCGGCGTTCGGCAGCGACGGCCCGTACGCGCAGTACGCCGGCTACGGCGGCACGCTCGAAGCGATCTGCGGCATTCAGGATCTGACCGCGTACAGCGCTGACGGCCGGCGCTTCCGGGTGCGGGAAATGGATGTCACCAACGGCATGGCCGGAGCCTGCGCGGTGATGACCGCGCTCTGGCACCGGGCGCACAACGGCGACGGCCAGTGGATCGATCTCGCCGAATCGGAAACCGCGGCCTGGCTGATGGGCGAGCAGCTGATTGCGGCGGCGCGAGCGCCGGGCAGTGTCGCACCGCGCGGCAACCGTCATGCGCAGTTCGCGCCGCAGGGCTGTTATCGCTGCAGCGGCGACGATCGCTGGCTGGTGCTGTCGGTGCGCAGCGACACCGAGTGGTCAAAGCTCGCAGCTCGCATCGGCGGCGCTGCGCTCGACCCGGCCTATGCGGGCGTCGAAGGCCGGCGCGCGGCCCATGACGCGATCGATGACCTGATCAACAACTGGACCGCCGGCCAGGACGCGGAGACGCTGGTCCAGGCGCTGCAGCACGACGGCCTGGCCGCCGGCAGGGTCTACAACGCCGCCGACATCGCGGTCGACCCGCATCTGCAGGCCCGTGACTGGCTGCAGCAGGTCGACGGCGGACGACGGCTGCCGGGCCTGCCGTTCCACTTCGCGCGTGGTGGCGGCCGTGTCCGCCACAGCGGGCCGGATCTCGGCGAAGCCAACGCGACCTTCTTCACGCCGCTCGGTCTGGCGCTGCCCGACATCAGCCCGTCGAAGCTGCGTACCGCCTACGAACTTCGTCCCTGAGATTACGGTCTCATGCTGCGTTAAGGAAACTGCCATAAGGTTCACCGTACTGCTGCCGGAGTTCTGATCATGACGACGTCCCCCTTGTCCGTCCGTAACGTGCTGCTCGGCCTGCTGGCGAGCGGCAGCCTGTTCGCTTCCCTCACAGCTTGTGCGGCAACCACTGAAACCGACATCAGCTTCGGTGGCAACGAGCGCCACTACGTGGTCCACACGCCGGACGGCATCGGCAATCGCCCGGCGCCGCTGGTCGTCGCGCTGCATGGCGGGGCCGGCACCGGCGCGATCATGGAATCGCAGACCGGCCTGGATTCCGTCGCCGACCAGAACGGCTTCATCGTCGTCTACCCGGACGGCATCGGTCGCGCCTGGAATGCCGGCAGCTGCTGCGCGACGCCGATGAAGGACAATGTCGACGACGTCGGTTTCGTGCGCGCGGTGATCGCCGACGTGAAGCATCACTATGCAGTCGACACCTCGCGCGTCTATGGCACCGGCTTTTCGAACGGCGCGATGCTGCTGCACCGCATTGCCTGCGACGCGCCGGACACCTTCGTGGCGATCGCGCCGGTATCGGGCGGGCCGATGGTGAGCAACTGCAATGAGCGCCAGCCGATCCCCACCCTGCTGATCCAGGGTCGCGCCGATCCGCGCATTCCCTGGGACGGTGGCGTCTTCCAGGGCAGCTACCGGCCATCGATCAAGGACATCGTCAGCCGCTTCGGCAAGCGCAACGAATGCTCGACGCAGGAACAACAGACTTATGACGCCGATGGCGTGCAGTGCCTGACGCTGGGCGGCTGCCGCAGCGGCGACGAGGTGTCGTGGTGCGGTCTGGCCGGCGCGGGCCATCAGTGGCCGGGCGGCAAGACCTATCTGAAGTTCCTGCTCGGCGCGAACAACGAGCGCTTCAACGCCAGCCAGAAAATCTGGAGCTTCTTCTCGAAGTACCAGAAGAAGAACTGAGCCTCACACACGGTTCGCTGCCGCGCGCAGCAGGCAGCAGGAAGCGGGAACGGTCGCGCGTCACGTCCGTGACTGCGGCGCGTGACCGGAACCGCAGCAACGCAAGAACCGCTCTGTGCCCGTAGTGGCGGCAATGCCTCAACGGTAGGCGTAGCGCCGTGCGAGCGCGACGACGGCAGGATCGAAGCCCAGACCATCGGGCCGCCACGGCAGCGCGGCATCGAGTTGCGGCACCTGCGCAAGGCGCTCGACTTCGTCCGACCACGGCGCCCAGACCTCGGCCTCCAGACCACCGGGTGCCGCACGCGGCCCTCGTGCTGCGTAAATCCAGTCCGACGCGTCGCGCAGCGAGGCCCAGGCCGCGGCGTCGCCACCGAGTTGCAGAAAATCGGCGAGCCGCGTCAGGGCGGCACGAAAGTCCTCATCGAAGGCTTCGCTCGCAATCCGCAGGACGCTCACGTCCGGCAGCGTCGCGAAGAAACGGTCGAGCGTCTCGTTGGCGCGCAGCCACGGAATCTGCGGGTCCGGCAGCGGCGGATAACGACTGTAGTCGCGGTAGTCGATCGGTACGAACAGGCGATCCTGCAGCCACGCTGCAAAACGGCAGCCCTGACTCCAGGGATGACGATGAAGATGGATGAACTGCGTGTCGGCGCGCCATTGCCGCAGACGGCGCAGCTGGATCGGCCGCAGCGGCGCTTCGGTTTCGGGAATCACCAGACGCCGCGGCGCCACCTTGGCAGCCAACTCGTCGAGCAGTTCGCCGACCAACCGACCGCGACGCTCGACCAGCCAGCCACGCGCCGCCTGCAGCTGCTCGTCCTGCTGGCCGCCGAAATACAGCTCGGCAACCGTGCGATGCAGACCGTCGCCATGCTCGTCCTGGCTGAGCGCGAAGATCTGCAGCAGCTCGTCGACGCGATCGGCCATGAACGCGCACAGTTGCGGCACGGCGTACAAGCCCGGCTGCGTGCCGAGCACACCGGCCAGCCACGAACTGCCGGAGAACGGCGCCGCGACGATGACGATCGGTGCCGGCGTCACGGATGGGTCGCCGGTTCGTGGTGCTGCTTGCTGCCCAGCCAGACCTCGCAGCCGCCACGCGGATTGAACGCGTACTCCCATCCGCCATTGCGACGCATCGCCAGCCGCGGCCCGTAGGGATTCGCGGTACCGATGAACAGCCCCTGCGGCGTCGACGCGAACGTGCGGCCGCCCCAGTTGTACTTGTTGCCGAAGCCGTCGCGCGTGACCGGCTCCCAGTGGATACCGTCCTCGGTGCGCCACAGCGAGAAGCCGCCGGTTTCGGCAAGCCGCTCCGGTGTCCAGCGGCGCAGCACCGCGGCAATATCCGGCGGCCAGGCGTAGGTTGGCAGATAGGGCAGCAGGCTCGCCCAGCTCATGGTGCTGGCATAGAGCCAGCCCTCGTGGACCTGCATGCGCCAGACGTAGCCGTTGAACAGATTGTCGAAGCCCGGCGTGATGCCGGACAGCGGATACTTGAGACCCTGTTCGGTCATGCGCGCCTCGCCCATGATCAGGTCCCAGCTGTCGTCGGGCCAGAAGCGCATGATCTCGGCCGCCGCCGGGCCGATGCGGAACGCGCGGTGATAGCCGCCGTTGATGACGCCGCTGGCGACATACAGCGCACCCTTGAACTCGCACAGCGTGCCGGCGACTTCGTTGTGCAGGCCACGGCCGGCACCGCGATCGAAGACCTTGGTCCACCGATACGGCAACTCGCCGCCGCGCGTCTTCCACAGCTCGCCGCCGGTAATCGGATTGGCGGTACCGGCGTACAGATGACCGTCGTATTCGGTCATTTCGAACACGGTGGTGTTGTCGGCGTTGCCGAAGCCCTCGACGTTGGCCGGCGTCCAGGGCGCGCCGGCGACATCGTCGCTGGCGTAGATCACCGCCTCCGAAGCGAAATCCTGGTTGAAGCCCTTGGCGGTGCCGGTCGCGGTGGCGCTCAGATGCACGCGTCCGCCGAACGGCTGCACGGTACGGAATGCACGCACCGTCGGCCCGAACGGCGGTCGCTGCACCGGCGCGAAATGCACGCCGTCTTCGCTGCGCAGCAGGTCCGGCGAATGCGCCAGATGCGGCGACCAGGTTGCCACGTACAGGCAGGGCTCGCGGTCGTGGCGGGCCTGGAATACCGTCATGCCGCGATAGCCGATGTAGCTCGGCACACCGGCGCGCCCGTTGACGCCGGTGACCGTGGGCGAACGGAAGGCCAGCCGCCAGTCGGCCGTTTCCGGCGTGTATTCCCAGATCTCGGCGCGCCGATCGACCGCGTACAGATCGTTCGGGCTCTCGACCGGCCACGGCTTGAGATCCGGTGCCGGATTGGTCAGCTTGAGGCCGGCGAAACTGCCGCGCGTGGTGCCGACATACACCTTGCCACGAAACGCCGCCATGCTGTGCGCGTAGTGGTTCCAGCCGTCGCCGAAACCACTGCGGCAGGTCAGCCGGAAATCCTCCGCGTCGAGCGGAATGCCCGCCGTCTGGATCATGGAATCCAGGACCAGACCTCGACGAACAGGAAGCGCAGCAGCGCGCGGCTGAACACGAAGATCGCCGGATACCAGTGACCGGCGACCTTGGCGTTGCCGGTCATGCCGGGCAGTAGCTGATGATCCGGATCCTGGAGTTCGAGCTGCACGCGCACGATCTTGCCGTAGGGCCCGACTTCCGCGCTCGGCGCGATCGAACGAACCTTGCCGTCGAACGTGCCATTCGGAAATGCCCAGACCTTGCCCCAGGCATGACTGCCGTCGCGAACCTGATCGATGGACGATTCCGGCAGCTTGACCTCGGCGAGCCGCAACTGCGCGTCCTCGATGACGGCAAGCTGGTCACCGCGATTCAGGTACGAGCCGCGCGCGAACAGCAGGGTTCCCGAGACCACGCGGCCGGCGATCGGCGCCTTGATCTCGGTGTAGGTGAGCTGCTGGCGGGCGTAGGCCAGTGTCGCCGCCGCTTCGTGCATCTGTGCCTCGAGCGCATCGAGGCGTTCGGCGTCGGCACCGCTGCGCACCAGATCGAGCTTGCTCTGGGTCTCCACCAGTGTCTTCTGATCGACCTCGGCCTGACCGCGCGCGCGCTCGTATTCCTGCGCCGTCACCGAGTTGTGCCTGTAGGCCGTGGCCAGACGCTGTGCCTGTTGCGCCGACACCTCGGCACGCTGCCTGGCCGTGTCGACCGCGCTTTCGGCGACCTGGATTTCCTCGGCCTTGCTGCCCTTCTTGGCCAGCGCCAGATCGGCCTTGGCCTGGGCCAGTTTGGCCTGGGCAACCGCCACCTGCGCGCGTTCCTCGTCGTCGGAGATCTTCGCCAGTACGTCGCCGGCCTTGACCAGATCGCCCTCCTTGACGAGCACCTCGCGCACATCGCCGGCGATCAGCGCGCGCACGTCGGCACGATCGCCGGGCAGCACGAGCAGATCGCCGCTCGGGTCATAGCGGTACGGGATCACGGAGATCACCGCCACGGCCACCAGCAGGGCCGCCCAGCGCACGTACCAAGACTTGCCGGGCAGCTTGCCCAGGTCGAGATTGGTTCCCTCGCGGGAATTGCGGAACGTCTGACTCACGATGACCCCCATGACCACTAGCAGAATGACAAAACCCGGACCGCGATAGCGGTCCAGCAACAAGGCCGCGACCCGCGAAAACAGGAACAGCACCAGCACGATGAAAGCGATGACCAGCGCCCAGTAGGTGAGCAGCGTCGATGACGACAGCACCCGCTGCTGACCGACCCAGCCGCGCCGGAAATAATTGAACCAGGACGCGCCGGCCTGCTCGCGCAGATCCGGTATGCCGAAGTGCTGGGCGAGCAGGAAGTAGCCGTCGCGGCGCACCAGGGGATTGGCGCGCAGCAGCAGCGCGATCGTCGCGATCAGGGACACGACGATGCTCAGCCCCGCCAGCAGCGGCCGGACACGCCAGCTCATCATCCAGATCAGCGCAGCACCGATGGCCAGCGCCGCCATCGACGTCAAGCCGGCACCAACGATGCGCATGCGTTGCGGTCGCGGTGCGCGTTCCGCCGCACCGCCGGTGTCGACGTGCAGCAACGGAATCCCCAGCGGTCCGCGAATGAAGCCGATCACCGGCTCGACACCCGCCTGCTGCCGTATCGCCGCAGCGCGCGCGGCCGTTCCGAAGACCTGCACGGCCACGAAACTGAACAGCACCAGCAAGGGCCAGCGCGCCGGTTGCAACATCAGCAGCAGGCTGTCTCCGGCATCGAGATAATGATGGACGACGCCGTACACGGCCGCGGCCGCCAGCAGGACGAAGGCCGTCAGACTCGCGGCGTTGCGCAAGGGCCAGTTCAGCACGGAGCCGATGGCCAGCCATGGCGCGGCGCCCAGCGCATGCAACAGCGGCCGCTGCCGCCCGCGCTCGTCGACGACGATGCCGAGCAGTCCGTCCATCAGGCCGGGTCCGGCCAGCGAACCGGGCAAGGTCGACGCCAGCAGGGGTCCGCTGTCGAAACGGGCGCCGGCGATATCGATCTGCGGTTCGGTCACCGTCGGCGACGGCAGCGCTTCGGCATAACCCGGTTCCAGAAGACCGTGCACGGCCAGTTCGGCCGCGTAGGCCTCGATCTGCGCGGCGTTGGGCACCGGCGTGAACTGCTTCGCCGCCTCGGCATTGACCGCCGCCGCCGAACGGGCACCGTCGAACAACTGCGCCAGACGGTACTCGTCGGCGTTCAGGATCAGCGGCGGCTCGCCCTCGATTCCGCCGATCAGCTCGATGCGTCCGCCGTCAAGCTCGCGACTGCGACTGACGCTCAAACGCCGATAGCGACTCCCGAACATGGCCATGACGAAGTGCCGGGCGCGCCCTTACGGTGAAGCAGGCTGCGGCGGCTGCAGCAGACGGTTGATCTGCGCCAGATCGGCGGTCAGCAGATTGCCGGACAGCTGCTTGAGACGCAGCGAATTGACGAGCAGGCGATATCGCGCGGCGGCGTAGTCGCGTTCGGCGCCGTAGCGTTTCTCGACCGCATCGAGCACATCGGTATTGCTGCGCGTGCCGGCGTCGAAACCCGAGCGGGCAGCGTCTTCCGCGTCGCTGGCCGCCTCGACTGCACGCTTCAACGCGGCAATGCGCTGCAGCCCCGTGGAGGTATTCAGGAACGCCAGTCGCGTGTTGCGGATCGTCGTTGCCTGCGTGTCGCGCACATCGGCGTCGGCCTTTTTCTCCAGCTCTTCGGACTGACGGATCGCCGAGCTGACCTGACCGCCGCTGTAGATCGGCATCGTCAGCCGCACGCCGATGCTTTCGTCATCGCCGTCGACCTCGCCGCTGACGCCGCCGGTGTTGTCGATCGCCGATGCGGTGCCGACCAGATCGACCTGCGGATAGCGTGCGCGCTCGCTCGCGCGACGATTGATGCGGGCGATCTCGAGACCGGCCTTCTGCGCGAGGATCGCCGGATTGTCGGTCTGCGCGCGTGCCACCCACGCGTCCTCGTCCATCGGCTGCGGCGCCGACAGACCGACGTTTGGCGGCAACACCTTGAGGCTCGGATAACTGCGTCCGGTCAGCGCCTCCAGTGCCATCTGCGCAGCCAGCAGTGTATTCCGGGCATCGGCCTCGTCCACCGATGCGATCGCATACGAGGCCTCGGCCGCCTTGACGTCCGCCAGTGTCGCCAGACCGGCATCGCTGCGCGAGCTCGCATGCTGGAACTGCTCGTGCAGGGCCTCGGTTTCAGCGTGCGCAAAAGCCGCGGCGTCGCGCGCCGCGAGCACCGCGAAATAACTGTCGGCCACATTGATCAGCAGCTCGTCCTGTGCGGCGGTCAATGCCAGCTCGGCCTGCTCGCCCTTGAGCTTGGCGGCGCTCAGGCCGAGAAACAACTGCGGCCGGTACAGCGCTTGCGTCAGCTGCGCGCCGTACAGGCCGCGCGTGAACGTATCGCTGCCGTTGACGATGAAACGCGTGTCGTAGCTGCGGTTGGCGATTTCGAAATCACCATGATAGGTCGCGTCCTGATGCTGACGCAGCCAGTCGTATTCGCCGAGCAGGCCCACCTGCGGCAACAGCTTGCCGCGCGCCTGCGGGACCAGCTCCTTGGCCGCGTAATAGCTTGCGCGCGCCGATTCATAGGCCGGATTGAACTGCAGGGCATCGTTGCAGATCGTCAGCAGATCGCTCGCCGCAGCCTGGCTGCCGGTGGCGCCCTGTGCCGACGCCGATGAACCGAGACAGGCGCCGAGCAGCATGGCCGTGCAGCACGACCACAGTGACTTGCTTGTAAGCGACATCCACGCTCCCCGTTTGTAATCGCGCAGCACGGCCGTTGGCCGTCACTCCCGATGCCGTGCCGTCGTATGACACGACACTCATGTCGTGCGACGCATTATGGCCAAGCAGCGCGCCGCTTGTCTTGTAAATATGTGTGTCCAATGAAATGGCCCGCAGAAGGCGGGCCATTTCATCAACTCGACAGGGCAGCCCGTCAGTGGCGCGGCTTGAACACCGGCTCCTCGCCGGGCGCCAGTTCCCTGGGCTTGAGCAGGAACGAGGCGATCGCCGGCAGCAGCAGGATCGCACCGAACATGTTGGCCGTGAACATGAAGACCAGCAGCTTGCCCATGTCGCGCTGGAACTGCAGGCCGGACCAGAGCCAGGTCGCCACGCCGATACCCAGCGTGATACCGGTGAACACCACCGCCTTGCCGGTCATCTTCAGGGTCTTGAAATAGGCATCGCGCAGCTTGTATCCGCCAGCCGTCGCGTCTGCCAGCGTCGCGTAGACGTAAATGCCGTAGTCGACACCGATGCCGGCGGCCAGCGCGACGACCGGCAGGGTCGCCACCTTCATGCCGATGCCAAGAATCGTCATCACCGCGTAGGCCATGAACGACACCAGCGCCAGCGGCAGCATGATCGACACGATCGACTGCCATTCGAAGAACGACAGGAACACGCAGACGATGATGCCGGCGTAGACGATGTAGAGGATCGGCCGCTCGAGGCGATGCACTTCCTCGTTGGTCGCCGCCATCACGCCGACGTTGCCGGACGCCAGCGCGAAGTTGACCGGACAGGCCTTGTCCATGCCCTTGAGCTTTTCCTTGGCTTCGTCGTTCTTCTTGGTCAACGCGACAACAGTGCCGTTGCCGTTGATCGCGTCGTAGCCGATGCCCGGATGGCTCTTGCGCAGTCCTTCGATGAACTTCTCGAGCTTGACCTTGGTGTCGCCGACCTCACGTCGCGCATCCATCTTGTCGCCGCAGTACTTGGCGTCGACATCCTTGTGCGTCTCGTAGAACTCGGCGGCATTGCTCTTGTTGAACGCCTTGGTCTTGTCGACGATGCGTTCGAGCGTTGCCGCGGTGTGGTCCTTGGTGAAGACGAAGACGGCCAGCGCCGAGCAATCGGGATTGAGCAGGCCGGACGAGGTCGGGATCGGCGTGATCGCCTGCACGATCGCGTACTGGTTGCGCGGCAGCACGCGGAACTTCGGTGCCGCCTCGGAGAACGCCGAATTGACCTGCTTGGCCGCCCATGGCAGCGACAGGATACTCTGCACGCCGACCGTGTTCTCCATGTGTGCGTCGAAACGATCGACCTGTTCGATCATGTCGTAGCGCACGCAGGATTCAGGATCCATCTCGGCGATCACCTTGAAGATGTCGGTGCCGATCGTGAAGTTGGCGTTGATCGCCGCCATGTCGTTGTTGAAGCGCGAGTGCGGCAGCAGCTCCGGCACGCCGGCCTGGCTGTCGCCGACCTGCAGACCCTCGCCCTTCCACAGGCTCCAGCCGAACAGCGCGGACGCGAGCAGGATCGCGATCACCGCCGGCGCCGGCCGCACCATGTTCGAAATCAGGCGCCAGAGCGGATCGAAGATGCCGTCGCGGCTGTCCTGCTTGTCCTGGAACGCCACCGGATCGCCGATGTCCACCCAGGTCAGCATGATCGGCATCATCACCTTGTTGGTGACGATGATCGCCGCCATGCCGAGTGTGGCGTTGAGTGCCATCTCGCGAATGATGTCGATCGGGATCAGACCGATCAGCGCGAAGCCGACGACGTCGGTCATGATCGCCATCGTCCCGTAGATCGCCAGGCGCCGCCAGGTTTCAAGTGAGGCATCGAAACTGTTGCGGCGGTTCATGGTGATCTCGCCGACCCAGGCATTGACGTATTGCACGCCGTGGCTGACGGAAACCGCGAGTATCAGGAACGGCACGAGGATCGCGAACGGATCGAGGCCCTTGCCCATCAGGCGCAGCAGGCCGAATTCCCAGATCACGGCGGTGATCGAGCAGATCAGCGGCAATACCGCCAGCTTGAAGCTGCCGACGTAGAGCCACAGCAGGATCATCGTCATGACCAGCGTCATCAGGAAGAACAGCACGACCTGCATGGTCGCGTCGATGACGTCGCCGACGACCTTGGCGAAACCGACGATGTGAACGGTGATGTTCGGGTTGTACTGCGGATTCGGCACGGTCTGGGTCTTCACTTCGTAGCCGTGCACGACAATCGGCTTGAGCCCTTCACCGGCCGGATTGGCAACCTCGAAGTCCTGCAGCATCAGCTTCCAGCCGTAGTCGACGAAACCTTCGGCGACCTTGCTGCCGGCCTTCAGCGGACCGTGATCCTTCTTCAGCGTGTAGATGATCTTGTTCGGATTCATGAAGCGGCCGCGCAGCTTCTCTTCGAGCCCCTTCGCGACCTTTTCGTAGTCGAGCTTCTCGCCGGTCACCGGATCGACTTCGAGCAGCTCGGAGTAGATCATCGCGCCGTCCTGATCCTTGGCGACATAGCGGCCGACATGGCCACCCTTGCCGACGTTGGCGCGCACCAGATCGAAGTACTTCTGCGTCGGCTGGTAATCGGCCGGAATGACGTTGCCGCCCGAGAAGCCGCCTTCGACGACTTCGATGTAGCGTACGTCCGGCGTGAAGATCGACGACACGCGCGAGCGGTCGACGCCGGGCAGGAAGAACAGCTCGTCGGTCGCGGTCTTCAGCGAGGTCAGGAACTGTGCGTTGTAGATGTCACCGTGCCCCGGCTTCTGCATCAAGGCCACCAGCACCGTGTTGGCGCCGCCGAAGTCGGCCATGTACTGCTTGAGCACCTTCATGTACGGATGCTCGAGCGGGATCGACTTGTCGAAGCCGGCGTCACGCTTGATCTGCACCATCTGCCAGGCAAGCAGCACGGTGGCGACGACAAGTATCGTCATCGTCAGCCAGCGCTTGGCGTAGATGACCGGTTCGATCGTGCGCAGGAGGCGTTGCGTGCGGGTCAGTTCGTTGTTGGAGTTCATGGTCGTGCCCGCTTATTGGCTCAGCGCCTTGACGGAGATCGGCTGCACGCCGGATTCACCGACGGCGAGGAAGACGTTGTCGCCGTAAGGCACGACGTCCGACAGGGGGGTTCCATCCGGCGAGCGCAACAGCTGCACGTCGTCGTTCTTCGAAATCACCATGATCACGCCATTGAGGCCGACCAGCACGTCGCCGTCACCCGGCACGGCGGCGCCGCCGAACATCGACGCGACCGTGTTGGTCTGCAGCGCCGTCCATTTCCCGGCACGCGCGTCGTCGCTCACATAGACGTTGCCACGCAGGCCGTAGATCAGCGCACCCTTGTCGCCGCGCGGCAGCACGCCGAAATACGAACCCTCGTACGGCGACGCCTGCTTGGTCCAGGTCGCGCCGCCATCGGTGGAGATCGCGAGCAAGCCCTGCTCGCCGGCGATCAGCAGATCGCCATTGGCAAGCCTGTTGATCGAATTCAGATGCAGCTCGTCTTCATCGAAGCCGTGGCTGTCGACCGAATTCCAGGTCTGGCCGCCATCCTGGGTCTCCAGCAGCAGGCCGTAGGCACCGGTCGCGATGCAGTGCTGCGCGTCGAGCGCGAGCAGGCCGAGTACCGGCTTCTCGAGTTCCGGCTGGAAGTTCTGCAACTTCCAGGTCTTGCCGCCGTCATCGGTATGGACGATCGCGGCATCGTGTCCGGCCGCCCAGCCATGCTGCCCGTCGGCGAAAGCCACCGTGGTCAGCGTCGAGCGCACCGGCACATTCACCTGCGTCCAGTTCTTGCCGTCGTTCGAGGCGAGAATCGCGCCACGGTCGCCGACCGCGATCAGGTGCTCGCCGGTATTCTCGACACCGAGCAACAGCGACTTCGGCGACAACGGCATGATTTCCGCAGGCATCGGCTTGACCGCCACTGCCGGCGCCTTGGCCGACCCGTCGCCATCATCGTCCTGGGCCCAGGCCCCCGAGCTGACGAGCACACCCAGCAGGGCCGCTCCGGCAATTGTCCACGCTTTTTTCACGTTCAGAACTCCCCAACGCTCACGGCAGCATGCCGTTTGAAATCGTAATTTTTCTCGCGTCCGCGGCTGCGCTCATGGTTGCGCGGCCAGCCTCAGCTTGCGGCCCCGCCGCGCCAGATCATTCGCACCGAAGTCGTCGGCCGCCATCTCCGGGTACGCGACTTCGGGTTCTTCATTGTTCAGCCCCTGTACAAGATAACGGCTGCCCGGAAGATCGTACACCGTCTCGGCGACCGGCAATTCGAAGCCCCGGTCATAGGCCATCACCGTATGCGCTTCCTGTACGCGCCAGAGCTCGCCGCGGTTGTCATAGTTGTCGACCACGCGAATCTGCCAGCCGTCCTCGTCGAGATAGAAACGCCGGTGCCGACAGGCGTGCACGGAACCGCGTTTGAGCGTGGCATCGACGACCCAGACCCGACGCAATTCATAACGGGCGAAGTCCGGATTCAGATGATGCCGGCCGATCAGTTCGCGATACGGCAGATCGGCGCTGTGCAAGGCATAGCTGTTGGCGGGCACCAGCATTTCCTGCTTGCCGAGCAGCTTCAGGTCATAGCGGTCCAGCGGCCCGAAGAACATGTCGATCTGGTCATTGCTGCGCAGATCGTCGGTGCCGATGCCCGGCGTGTCGTAACCAAGATTCGGCGCATGTTTGGCCTGCTCGTCGCCGGTTCCGAACTGCCAGGCACGACGCGCAAAGTCGCCGGGGTCGGCGACATCATCGATCAGGATGCCGACGCCGGCCTGTCGCGCCGGCTGCTCCAGCCACTGCAGGCGCCGCGACAGAATGCCGCGTGCGGCCTGCAGGTCGTAGTCCGTCGCGCCATAGTCGAAGCGCACGAATTCGCGCTCCTGGGTCTGCGCGAAATCGCCGCTCTCGGCAACCGCGAACTGCGCCGAGACCCGCTCGGTGACCAGCGGTCGCCAGCGCAGGCGGTGATTCCACAAGGCCTCCGCACCGTTGGCCGGCAACGGGAACGGCAGACCGGTCGCGGCCTTCTTCAGCACGCCATCGGCCAGCACCGCGCGTGCCATGTTGGCCTGCGTCGCTGCGTAAACCGCGGGTGGATTGGCGAAGCTGCGTCGCGTCGGAAACACCCGCATCCGATAGCTGTCCGGGAATTTCGCGAACAGCGCGCGCTGGCCGGGGCTCAGCACCGCGGCATGGTCGTCGACGTTTTCAGCGGTCACCGTATAGAGCGGCTGGTCATCGGCAAACGGGTCGCAATAGCGGCCGTGGGAAGACGCAAAGCAGGGCGGCGGCCCGGCAAGGCCGCCGTTCCACGCCGGAATGCTGCCGCTGGCGTTGCCGGCGACTTCCGCCCCGAACGGCGTCAGATTCGCCGGAATCGAAGGCGGCGGCGTGGTGCTTGCGGCATCGGTCTGCGCCTGCGCGCGCGCGCTCAGCAGCGCGCCACAGATGATGGCGGCCGCGACGGCACATGATGAGCGCAGCGCCTTCTTTATCGTTCTAGGCGCCCGCTGGTCCTCTCCTCGAACAGAACCCATCGCCGGAGTGTAGGCGGGGTGCCCGGCGCTCGCCATCGCCGGAGCGCAGGGCGCGGCGGTCAGTCCGGCAAAGCGCTGCGCCAGATCAGCGTCGCCATGCGGCCGGTATCCGGCGTCCGCCGATAAGAATAGAAGCGCGCGGAATCGGCGTACGTGCAAAGGCCGCCGCCATGAATGCGCTGCACGCCGGCCTGCTGCAGACGCAGGCGCGCCAGCGCGTAGAGATCCGCGTACCAGCGATCGCCACGGCCTGCGCGGAACGCGAGGGCCGCCGACGCCTGCGCGCGCACGAAAGTCTCGCGCACTTCGGGTCCGACCTCGAAGTGTGCCGGGCCGATCGCCGCACCAAACCAGGCCATCAGCCGCGGCGGCGGCAAGCCGGCTCGCGCGACCAGGGCCTCCAGCACGCCGGCCGCGAGGCCGCGCCAACCGGCATGTGCAGCACCGATCCAGCTGCCGTCGTCGGCACACATCAGCACCGGCAGGCAGTCGGCGGTCAATACGGCGCAGACCACGTTGCTGGCCGTCGTGTCGCTGGCATCGGCAACCGGCTCGCCTGCCCCGCAACGAGCAGCATCGACTACCGCCGTGCCGTGTACCTGCCGCAGCCACAGCGGCTCACCGGGAAGCCGCAGCTCATCGCGCAGGCGTTGGCGATTGGCTTGCACGGCTGCCGAATCGTCGTCGGTGTAGCTGCGCAGATTGAGGCTGTCATAGGGCTCGCGCGAAACACCGCCGCGCCGCGTGGTCTGCACGGCATGAATCTGCGGCGGTGCCGGCCAGTCGGCCGCAACCACTTCGATCATTTCAGCTCGCCGCGCGCGTGTGCACGCAGCAGCCGCAGCAGTTCCTGGATATCGGCTGGCGGCTCCGCAACGACACCGATGCGCTTGCGGCTGACGGGATGCGTGACTTCAAGCTCGCGTGCGTGCAGCGCCTGACGCGGAAACGCCTTCAGCGCTTCACGCAGGACGACCGGCAATCCGGCACCGCGCATCGGTCCGCCGTAGAGAAAGTCGCCGACGATCGGCTTGCGGATATGGGCCATGTGCACGCGGATCTGGTGCGTGCGGCCGGTTTCCAGACGCACACGCAGATGCGTGTGCTGCTCGAAACGCTCCTGCACGCGGTAGTGCGTCACGGCCGGACGACCGTTGTCGACCACTGCCATTTTCAGGCGCTCGCGCGGATGGCGGCCGATCGGCTCGTCGATGGTGGCACCGGCAATCATCTCGCCCTGGATGATCGCGTCGTATTCGCGCGTGAATTCGCGCCGCGACAGCTCGGCGACCAGACGCGAATGTGCGGTCAGCGTCAGCGCGATCACCAGCAGGCCGGACGTATCCTTGTCGAGCCTGTGAACGATACCGGCACGCGGCACGGCCGCGGTCTGCGGGAAATGATGCAGCAGCGCGTTCTGCAAGGTTCCGGCGCGCTGGCCGGCGCCCGGGTGCACGGTCAGGCCCGGTGGCTTGTTGATGATGGCGATCGCCTTGTCGACATGCACGACCTCCAGCGGCATGTCCTGCGGCTCGATCGTGTCGCTCTGCTCGGGCTCCGCGTCGATCTCGATGCGATCGCCGGCGACGACCGGATGACGACTGCGCGTCTGCGGCACATCGTTCAACAACAGACGTCCGGCTTCGATCCAGCCCTGCAGACGACCGCGTGAATACTGGTCGAACAGCTTCGCGCAGGCGACATCGAGGCGCGCGCCGTTCAGGGCCTCCGGAACCTCGGCCTGCAATCTGATGTCTTCTTCGTCCGAACTGGCAGTGCTCAAGTTATACTCGGCGGACAGCGCTCAAGATGTTGCAATCAATGAAACTCAGAATTATCGCCGCGACGCTCGTCGTTGCCGGTCTGGCAGCCTGCAGTTCCAATCCGGACAAGGCGCCTTCGCGCAATCCGTTGCACCCCGAGGAGATCTCGCAGCGCGAACAGCGTCTGCAGGCCGGCGCATTGTACGCCGCCGCCCGCGAATCGCTCGATTCGGCGGACTACGACACCGCCATCCAGCGCTACAACACGCTGGCGACCCGCTTCCCGTTCACCGACTACGCGATTCAGGGCGAGATGGAGAAGGTCTACGCCGAATACCGCGCATTCAAGTCGGACGAGGCACTGACCGACGCCGATCACTTCCTGCGCGACTACCCGCGCAATCCCGGTGTCGACTACGTGCAGTACCTGAAGGGTCTGGTGAATTTCGATCGCGACCGCGGCCTCGAGGCCATGCTCGGATTTGATGTCTCGAAGCGCGACATCACCAATCTGCGCCGCTCGTTCGACGACTTCCAGTTGCTGGTCCAGAAATATCCGGACAGCCGCTATATCGCCGATGCGCGCCTGCGCATGATCGATCTGCGCAACCGCATGGCCGATCACGAGATGACCGTGGTGCGCTACTACATGCGTCGCGGTGCCTATATCGCCGCCGCCAAGCGCGCCGAGCAGATCGTCGCCGAGTATCCGGGCTCGCCGATCACGGTCGAAGCGCTGGCTGCTCTGGAGAAGGCCTACAACAGTGTCGGCATGAAGGATCAGGCCGCCGATGCGCACAAGCTGCACGAAGCGTATCTGCATCCGGACACGGTGCCGGCCGTTCCGGCCGAAGCCGTGGCCAAGCCCGCGCCGGTCGCACCGCCCCCGGCCCTGCCGCCTTCGGCACCGCTGCCGGAACCCGCTGCGGACGCGCCACAGGCACCGACCTCGCAGACCCTGCCGGATACCCCGCCACCGGCGCAGTAGAAAGCCGCTGCATCCAGCAAAAAACCGCGCGCAGCGGGTTTTTTTGCCGGATCGCGGAACTGCCAAGGTCGCTGGCGAAAGCGCGGTCCCCGGACCGGGCAACAGCTCAGATGTCGCCGTACACCGCCGTCAGCGGGTATCGTCGCTCGCGACCGAATGCGCGATTCGTCACCTTCGGGCCCGGCGGCGCCTGGCGGCGCTTGTATTCGGAGCGCCGTACCAGCATCGCCACGCGCTTGACGGTCGCCTCGTCGAATCCGCGGGCGACGATCTCGGGAATCGACAACTGCTGTTCGACGTAGAGTTCCAGCAGCGGATCGAGTACCTCGTACGGCGGCAGCGAGTCCGAGTCCTTCTGCTCGTGTCGCAGCTCGGCGCTGGGCGGCCGGGTGATGACGCGTTCCGGTATGACCGGCTGCGCGGCCGGCGCGAGGCTGTTGCGATAGACGGCGAGCCGGTACACCAAGGTCTTGTAGACATCCTTGATCGGCGCAAAACCGCCGCACATGTCGCCGTACAGCGTCGAGTAGCCGACCGCCATTTCCGACTTGTTGCCGGTCGTCAGCACGACATGGCCGAACTTGTTCGACAGCGCCATCAACAGCACGCCGCGACTGCGCGACTGGATGTTTTCCTCGGTCAGGTCCGGTGCCCGGCCTTCGAACAGCGGCGCCAGCGTCGCGCTGAAGGTCTCGAACGCCGGCTCGATCGGCAGCACCGAATAGCGGATGCCGAGTGCCTCGGCTTCCAGCCGTGCGTCGTCATTCGACATGTCGGCGGTGTAGCGCGACGGCAGCGACACGCCCCAGACCCGCTCCGGGCCGAGTGCATCGGCGGCAATGGCGGCGACCAGTGCCGAATCGATGCCGCCGGACAGGCCCAGCACGGCACCGGGAAAGCCGTTGCGGTTCACGTAGTCGCGCACCGACTGCACAAGGCCCCGATAGACTGCGGCTTCGATCGGCAGCGCCTCGCGAACTTCCGCATGCTGCCAGCGGCCGTCGACGAAACTCAGCCCGAACACACCCTCTTCGAACAGGGGCGCGGCGAACGCGATGTGGCCGGTGCCGTCGACCGCCGTCGAATCACCATCGAACAGCACATCGTCCTGGCCGCCGACGCTGTTGACGTAGGCGATCGGCAGACCGGTTTCGGCGACGCGCGCGGCGAACACCCGACGGCGATCGGCAGTCTTGCCGATATCGAACGGCGAAGCATTGATGTTGAGCAGCAATTCGGCGCCGGCCGCCCTGGCGGCAGCCGCCGGATTTGGCCCCCAGATGTCTTCGCAGATGCACAGGCCGACGCGCACGCCGCCCTGTTCGAACACCAGCGTCGGCTGATGGCCGGCACGAAAATGACGGCGTTCGTCGAACACGCCGTAGTTCGGCAGCAATTGCTTGCGTGTGCGCGCGATGACGCGGCCGTCGCGGATCACGTAGGCGGCGTTGTAGATCGTGCGCCCTTCACCGTCGTCGACGTACTCGGGCAGGCCGACGATCAGCGTGATGCCCTGCACTTCGTCGATCAGGCGCTGCACGCCTTCGCCGATCACGCGCGGCATCGCCGAGCGCAGCAACAGATCGTCCGGCGGATAGCCGATCAGGGACAACTCCGGCGTCGCCAGCAGGTCGGCATGCAGCTCATCGCGCGCCTGCACGGCGGCATCGATGATCTTCTGCACATTGCCTTCGACATCACCGACCCAGAGATTGAGCTGGGCGAGAGCAAGCTTCAGTGATTTTGGAGTCGGGGCCATAGGGTGACGAGCGTAGCGCGAATCCGGGGGGACAAAACCTTGATGGCGAGCGGAAAAGAAACGGCGGCCCTTGGGCCGCCGTCGTTTACGAGTGCACCGCGAGCAGCGCGCAGATTCGCGACGCCAGGATCCCCGTGCCACGCATGGGGCCCTCCACGCTGCCCACTGCGCTACTTCAACAGCGACAGCATCGCTGCGCCGAGATCGGCGGGTGAACGCACCGTCTTGACGCCCGCGGCTTCGAGCGCCGCGAACTTCTCGTCGGCCGTGCCCTTGCCACCGGCGATGATCGCGCCGGCATGACCCATGCGCTTGCCGGCCGGTGCCGTGACGCCGGCGATGTAGGCAACCACCGGCTTCTTGACGTTGGCCTTGATGTAGGCAGCCGCTTCTTCTTCCGAAGAGCCGCCGATTTCGCCGACCATGATGATGCCTTCGGTGGCCGGATCCTTCTCGAACAGCGAGATCACGTCGATGAAGCCCATGCCGCGCACCGGGTCGCCGCCGATGCCGACGCAGGTCGACTGGCCGAGACCGTTCTGCGTGGTCTGGTAGACGGTTTCGTAGGTCAGCGTGCCCGAGCGCGAGACCACGCCGATCTTGCCCGGCTTGTGGATGTGGCCCGGCATGATGCCGATCTTGCATTCACCCGGCGTGATCACGCCCGGGCAGTTCGGACCGACCAGCACGGCGTCCGGATACTGCGCACGCAGCGTGGCCTTGACCTTGATCATGTCGTTGACCGGGATGCCCTCGGTGATGCAGATGATCACCTTGACGCCGGCATCGGCCGCTTCGAGGATCGCGTCCGCAGCGCCCGGCGCCGGCACGTAGATCATCGTCGCTTCGGCGCCGGTTTGCCTGACGGCGTCGTGTGCGGTGTTGAACACCGGCAGGTTCAGATGCGTGTTGCCGCCCTTGCCCGGCGACACGCCGCCGACCATCTTGGTGCCATAGGCGATCGCCTGTTCGGAATGGAAGGTGCCCTGCTTGCCGGTGAAGCCCTGGCAGATGACCTTGGTGTTCTTGTTGATGAGGATGGACATGGATTACTTACCTTGCGCGAGCTTGACGACGGTCTGGGCCGCCTCGGTGAGATCGGAAACCGGCGTGATCGCGAAACCCGATTCGCGCAACAGCGCCTGACCCTTCTCCATGTTGGTGCCCTGCAGGCGTGCCACCACCGGCAGCTTCAGGCCGGTCTGCTTGACGGCGGCGATGATGCCTTCGGCGATCAGATCGCAACGCACGATGCCGCCGAAGATGTTGATGAAGATCGCCTTGACGCTCGGGCTCGAGGTGATCAGCTTGAACGCTTCGGTCACCTTCTCGGCCGTCGTGCCACCGCCGACGTCGAGGAAGTTCGCCGGCTGGCCGCCGTGCAGCTTGACAATGTCCATGGTCGCCATGGCCAGACCGGCGCCATTGACCATGCAGCCGATGTTGCCTTCCAGCGTCACGTAATTGAGGTCGTACTTGGCGGCAGCGCGTTCGACTTCGTCTTCCTGCGTCGGATCGCGCTGCGCGGCGATTTCCTTCTGACGGAACAGCGCGTTGTCGTCGAAGTTGAGCTTGCCGTCGAGCGCCATGATGTTGCCTTCGGCGGTGACGATCAGCGGATTGATCTCGACGAGGCTGGCGTCGCACTCGGTGAAGATGCGGTACAGGCCGGTCAGGGTCTTCGTGAACTGGTCGACCTGATCTTTGTTGAGGCCGAGGAAGAAGCCCAGCTCGCGCGCCTGATAGGGCTGCAGGCCGGCGGTCGGCGAGACGAACACGTGCTTGATGCGTTCCGGCGTCTCGTGGGCGACTTTCTCGATATCCATGCCGCCATCCGGCGAGGCCATGAACACGATCTTTTCCTGCGTGCGGTCGACGAGCGCCGACAGGTACAGCTCGCGCGCGATGTTCGACGGCTTCTCGACGTAGACCGAGTTCACCGGCAGACCCTTGGCATCGGTCTGGATGGTGACCAGATGCTTGCCGAGCATGCCCTTGGCCGCTTCTTCGGCCTCGTCCGGGCCGTTGACCAGCTTGACGCCGCCGGCCTTGCCGCGGGCACCCGCGTGAATCTGCGCCTTGACGACGACTTTCTCGGTGCCGAGTTGCTTGGCGGCCGCACGGGCAGCCTCGGGGCTCGATGCGAGCTGGCCCTGCGGCACGGCGATGCCGTAGCGCGCAAAGAGGTCTTTTGCTTGGTATTCGTGGAGGTTCATGGCCTTCTTTAAGCGATGGGGGCGTATTGAAGCGCGCGGCATTCTCGCCTAGTGGGCGACCGGACGCAAAAATCATTGACCGCAAGCCGCCGGTTTCCGGGCCGCACGGCCGTCCCGGCGATAGAATGCGGGGCCACTGCCTTGCGCCCCTCCATGAATTTCGCCCGTCTGCTGCTGTTCGGCGCCATCGCCTACCTGGTCTGGCGCATGCTCAATCCGCCGCTACGCCGATCCGACGACCGTCAGCGTCGCGCGGCGCCGCCCGACTACGAGCCGATGGCGCGCTGCGTGCAGTGCGGCACCCACATGCCGGTCGCCAGCCTCTCGGCCGGCGGTCGCTGCCGACGCTGCAGCTGAGTCGACGGCGGATGACCGAGCAGGCGACGAAGCCGCCGACAAACGCGCGCAGCGACGACTGGCGCATCCTCGCGATCCTCGGACCGTACCGGCTGCTGCTGGTTGCGGCGCTGCTGTTCCTGTTCCGCTTCAACCTCGCGCCGGATTACTTCCGCGAGGTGTCGGCGCACCTGTTGATGTTCTCGTGCTTCGCGTACGCCGGCCTCGCACTGACCCTGCAGTTTCTCGCGCTCAACCAGCGCTTCTCGCTGACCGCCCAGGCGCTGTTGCATTTCGCGGTCGATCTGACCGCGCTCGGCCTGCTGGTCTACACCACCGGCGGCGTTGGCGGCGGCCTTGGCATCCTGCTGGTACCGCCGCTGGTGGGCTGCAGCCTGGTGCTGACGCCGCGCCTCGGTCTGGTGTTCGCGGCGGCGGCGACGCTGACCGTGTTCGGTGAGGAGGCCGCGCGCCAATTGCATGCGCCGCAGCTGGACAGCGGCGATTTCTCGCAGGCGGGCTTGCTTGGCCTCATGTTCTTCGCGACCAGCCTGACGGCGGCCATGGTCGGTCTGCGCGCAAGGCGCAGCGAGGCGGTCGCCGCCCGGGTCGGCAGTGAATTCATCAATCTCACGCGTCTGAACGACAACATCATCGCCGCGATGCAGGCCGGTGTACTGGTCGTCGATGTCGACGGCCGCGTGCGCACCGCCAACGCCGCCGCGCTCAGGCTGACCGGCGACCAGGCCAGCGTCGACAGCCGGCTCGATACCGCGCTGCCGAGCCTGCACGCAGCCCTGCTCGACTGGCGCAATGGCGTGAGCCCCGCCAGCAATGCGGCGATCGCCGGGCCATCGGGCCGCGAGCTGCTGCCGCGCTTCACGCGGCTCGGCTGGGGCGACCAGGCGCCCACGCTGATCATGCTCGAGGACGCCGGCACGCTGCGCATGCAGGCGCAGCAGATGAAGCTGGCGGCACTCGGTCGCCTGTCCGCCAACATCGCGCACGAAATCCGCAACCCGCTGTCGGCCATCACGCAGGCCGGTCAGCTGCTCGCCGAACAGTCGGATTTCGAGCCGGGCAATCGCCGCCTGCTCGACATGATCCAGCGTCACGCCGTGCGCATCGAACACATCGTCCGCAGCGTGCTCGACATCAGCCGCCGCGAACCGGCCGCGCGCGAACCGCTGAACCTGCGCGATCATCTGCGCCGCAGCGCCGCGCTCTATCACGAGAGCTATGCCCAGCAGATTCGCCCGATCGAACTGGCCGACGTGCCGTCCGATCTGGACGTGCTGTTCGCCCCCGACCAGCTGCAGCAGGTGCTGTTCAATCTCTGGGACAACAGTTTCGAACATGGCGGTGCCGATGGCCGCACGATCACGGTACTGCTGCAGTCCGGCATCGAAGCCGACAGCGGACTGCCGTGGCTGGAACTCGGCGACAACGGCGTCGGCCTGCCGGCCGAGCTGCTCGATCGCGTGTTCGAGCCGTTCTTCACCACCCACGCCGCCGGCACCGGGCTGGGGCTTTATCTGTCGCGCGAACTCTGCGAATACAATCAGGCGCGATTGAGCTGCGTACCGAGTCAGCACGGTGCGTGTTTCCGCATCGTCTTCTCCACTCCCGTGCCGCCATGACCGCCGCCAAAGCCAGTGTCCTGATCGTCGATGATGAAGCGGACATCCGCGAACTCGTCGAGATCGCGCTTGGCCGCATGAACCTGGCAACCGCTGCCGCCGGCACGCTGGCCGAGGCGCGTGCCCTGCTCGCGCGCCAGCATTTCGACCTGTGCATCACCGACATGCGCCTGCCGGATGGCAACGGCATCGAGCTGGTCGGCGAAATCCAGAGTCGCCATCCGCAAACCCCGGTGGCCGTCATCACGGCCTACGGCAACACCGAAGCCGCGGTCGAGAGTCTCAAGGCCGGCGCGTTCGATTTCGTCTCGAAACCGGTCGATATCGAGATCCTGCGCAAGCTGGTCGACACCGCGCTGCGACTGCGCGTGGAAGTCCCGGGTGGCGGCCCGGCACTGCTCGGCGAGCACGAGAGCATCCGTCAGCTGCGCGGACTGATCGAACGCCTCGCACGCAGCCAGGCCCCGGTGCACATTGCCGGCGAATCCGGTACCGGCAAGGAGCTGGTCGCCAAGCTCATTCACCAGAAGGGCCCGCGCGCGACCGGTCCGTTCGTGCCGGTCAATTGCGGCGCGATTCCGTCCGAGCTGATGGAAAGCGAATTCTTCGGCCATCTCAAGGGCAGCTTCACCGGCGCACATCGGGACAAGACCGGCCTGTTCCAGGCTGCCGAGAACGGCACGCTGTTTCTCGACGAGGTCGCCGATCTGCCAGCGCACATGCAGGTCAAGCTGCTGCGCGCACTGCAGGAGCGAGCGGTACGACCGGTCGGCGCCGAAAGCGAGACCGTCGTCAACGTGCGCGTGATCTCGGCAACGCACAAGAACCTCGGAGATCTGGTCGCCGGCGGCCATTTCCGTCAGGACCTCTACTACCGTCTGAATGTCATCGAGGTGCACGCACCGCCGTTGCGCGCACGCGTCAGCGACATTCCGGCACTTGCCCAGTTCGTGCTCACCAAGCTGGCGCGCGATCTGGGCCTGCCGCGCCTGCCGGCGCTCGATCCGGCGGCGCTGGCCGCGCTGCAGAACTACGCCTTCCCCGGCAACGTCCGCGAACTCGAGAACATCCTCGAACGGGCCGCGACGTTGTCCGATGGCGAACACATCACGATCGCCGACCTGCAGTTGCGTCCGCATTCGGCGATGCCGTCGACGCAGAGCGCATCGGCGCTGGGCGAACAGATGGAAGAGATCGAGAAGCAGGCGATCCGCGAGGCGCTGCAGAAGACGCGCTACAACAAGACCCGCGCCGCCGAATTGCTCGGCATGTCGTTCCGCGCCTTGCGCTACCGCATCAAGAAGCTCGGCATCGACAACGAATAGCGCGGGACTGCAGTGGCGCGGCCACATCGGCGTCGGCGTTTCGCCCGGGCGGCAGCATGCGCCACACCATGGTCAGGGTCGGCAGGACAGACCGGATCGGTCTGTTACACTCCGGGCCAGATCGGCGGTCCCAACCCCGGCAATAGAGGTTGCAGTCAGGAGACGCATGCCGCTGGCACAGAGCTTGCGATACGGCAGCCTTCAGGAGAGTTCATTGTCCAATCGACACCGCTCGTTCGCGCTGCCGCGCGGCGCTCGCAGCTTTCCGCGCATGGCCTTGCGCCGGCGCCGGATCGCCCCTTCGGAAAACGCCCCGGCCGGCATCGCCTGGGCCGCGGCAGCGGCCGACGACACGGCCATGCAGGTTCTCAACAACACGCTGCGATCTGCCTGCGACGTGGTCGGCGCACGCGGCGGCTTCGTCGTGCAGCTGCGTGACGACACGGTGCTCGAAATCGCCTGCACACATGCCCTGCCGGGGCAGGACGTGCTCGATGCGGTACTCGGCAATGCTGCACGCGCGCTGCATCGAACCTTGCTCGAATCGCGCCGCGGGCTGGCCTGTGCGCAGGGCGAACTGCTGGTCGAGCCGGCACACGTGGCGGCACCCGCCGTCGTCAGCCTGCCGCTTGAACTCGGGCCGCGCCGTCAGGGCGCATTCTGTCTGCTGCGCAGCAACACCGAACGCCAGCTGCGCGAACTCGACTTCGAAATTCTCGATGCCCTCGCCGATCAGGCGGCGTTGGCGCTCGCTGCATCGTGCCAGCGCACTGCCCTGAGTCGCCTCGAAGCCAGCCTCAACGCGATCGGGCCGCTGACGTCCTGAGCGTGGACGTGTTGCGGCATCCGCCAGCGAGTCCGGACGCCCCCCCCAATCCGGGCAGCGGACCACGCATCGACGATCCGGAGGCCTTCCGTCAGGCGGTCCTGCGTCAGGTCCAGGAACTGACAGCCGACAATCAGCGCCTGCTGCAGTCGGTGGTGCGCAGCGAGAAGCGCTTCCGCACGCTGGCGAAATCGGTCTGGCATGTACAGGAAGAGGAACGTCGCCGCCTGGCGCGCGACCTTCACGACGGCATCGGCCAGACCCTGACCGCGCTCGTCAATCAACTGCAGCGCATCTACGACGACGCCCTGGGCGTCGGCAATCTCGGCCTCAAGCATCGCCTCGACGGCGCCCTCGACATCACCCGCAGCGCGCTGCACGACACGCGCGAGCTGTCGCGCCTGCTGCGGCCGACCTTGCTCGACGATCTCGGCCTCGACGCTGCACTGGCGTGGCTCGCGCGCACCCTTTCGGAGCGCACCGGTCTGGTCATCGCCTTCCATTCCGAGCTCGACGAACAGCGCCTGCATCCGGACGTCGAGACCCTGCTGTTCCGGATCACGCAGGAAGCGCTGACCAATGTCATCCGCCACAGCGCCGCGCGGACCGCGCGCGTGCAGATCAGGCACACACCGATGCTGCTCATCCTGCGCGTCGAGGACGACGGCCACGGCTTCGACACCGCCAAGGTCGCCCACGCCGAACGCAGCGCGTCGAGTTCCGGACTGCGTGGCATGCGTGACCGCGCCGAGCTGTTCGGCGGTCGCGTCGAAATCCGCTCGGCGCCCGCACAGGGTACAGTCGTGCAACTGACACTCACCCTCGACGGTCCGGATACGGACGCCCCCACATGAACCCGATCCGCCTGCTCGTCGCCGACGATCACACCATCGTCCGCCAGGGCCTCGTCTCCATGCTCGAAGAGACCGGCGAATGCCAGGTCGTCGCACAGGCTGCCGATGGCTTCGAAGCCTTTTCGCTCGCCGAGAAGACCAAACCCGATGTCGTCGTCACCGACATCTCGATGCCGCGCATGTCCGGCCTCGAAGTGGTCAAGCGCGTGCGCGCAGAACTGCCGAACACGCGCACGCTGGTGCTGACCGTGCACGAGGAGGACGAATACATCCTGCCGATCCTGCGCGCCGGCGCCAACGGTTTTCTCAACAAGGACACCTCGGTGTCCGAGCTGATGATGGCGATCAAGTCGATCCACGCCGGCAAGCCGTATTTCGGGCCGCGCGCCACCAAGGCGCTGGCCGAGCGCCAGCACCGCTCGCGCGACCACGGCGACGATCCGTACGCGAGCCTGACGGCGCGCGAGCGCGAAGCCTTCCATCTGGTGATCCAGGGCAAGACCACCAAGGAGATCGCGCAGATTCTCGACATCGGCGTGAAGACCGCCGAGAACCATCGCGCCCGCATGATGGAGAAACTCGGCCTGCGCAACACCGCCGAGGTCGTGCGCTTTGCCGCGCTGCGCGGTCTGCTGACCTGAGCGCAGGGAGCGGCATCGGCCGACACCGGGATTCGGCACGCAAGGGTTTACGCTGACCGCCAGCTGACCGTTATACTTGTCGGGTTTCATGGGCGCAGTACCTCGTGCCGGTCCGGCAGACGCCCGCGACTGTGGTCTAAGACATCCCGTAAAGAGGCCTTTTTTAATGAGCAATCAAGGCGTGGATCCCGGCCGGCGCCGGTTCCTGACGCTGACCACGACAGTGGTCGGTGGCGCAGGCATCGTGGCAGCCGCGGTGCCATTTCTCGCATCCTGGAAACCGAGCGAACGCGCCAAGGCGCTGGGCGCTCCGGTCGAAGTGGACATCAGCAACATCGAGCCCGGCCAGCGCCTTGTCGTCGCCTGGCGCGGCAAGCCGACCTGGGTGCTCAAGCGCACGCCGGAGATGCTGGCAAGCCTGCCGAAAGTCGACCCCAACCTGCTCGACCCGGAATGCAAGCAGGATCAGCAGCCCGACTACATCAAGGGCGAGGCGCGCGCGATCAAGCCGGAAATCCTGGTGCTGGTCGGCGTCTGCACCCACCTCGGCTGCTCGCCGGGCTTTCGTCCGGACCATCCGGCTCCGGACATCGACCCGAACTGGCAGGGCGGCTTCTACTGCCCCTGCCACGGCTCGAAGTTCGACCTCTCGGGCCGCGTCTACAAGGGCGTGCCGGCACCGCTGAACCTGGTCGTACCGCCCTACCACTTCGACGGCGACACCAAGGTCGTCATCGGTGAAGATCCGAAGGGAGCCGCGTAATGGGCATCACGCCGAATCCGTACAAGACGACCGGCTTCCTCGGCTGGATCGACGATCGCTTCCCGCTGACCAAGCTGTGGAAGGATCATCTCGCCGAATACTACGCACCGAAGAACTTCAACTTCTGGTACTTCTTCGGTTCGCTGGCCTTGCTGGTGCTGGTCAACCAGCTGCTGACCGGCATCTGGCTGGTGATGCACTACAAGCCCGATGCCACGCAGGCCTGGGACAGCGTCGAATACATCATGCGCGACGTCCCCTGGGGCGACACGCTGCGCTATCTGCACTCGACCGGCGCGTCGGCGTTCTTCATCGTCGTCTACCTGCACATGTATCGCGGCATCCTGTACGGCTCGCACCGCAAGCCGCGCGAACTGATCTGGCTGTTCGGCTGCCTGATCTTCCTGTGCCTGATGGCCGAAGCCTTCTGCGGTTACGTGCTGCCGTGGGGCAACATGAGCTACTGGGGCGCGAAGGTCATCATCAATCTGTTCGGCACGATTCCGTTCGTCGGCCCCGACCTCGTGGTCTGGATCCAGGGCGACTACGTGCCGTCGGACGCGACCCTCAACCGTCTGTTCTCGCTGCACGTCATCGCACTGCCGTTCGTGCTCGTCGGCCTGGTCGTCGCGCACATCATCGCGCTGCATGAAGTCGGCTCGAACAATCCGGACGGCATCGAGATCAAGAAGCACAAGGACCCGAAGACCGGCATTCCGCTCGACGGCATTCCCTTCCATCCGTATTACACGGTGAAGGACATCGTCGGCGTCAGCGTGTTCCTGATCATCTTCCTCGGCATCGTGTTCCTGGCACCGGACGGCGGCGGCTACTTCCTCGAGCAGCCGAACTTCACGCCGGCCAATCCGCTGTCGACGCCGCCGCACATCACGCCGGCCTGGTACTTCGGTTCGTTCTACGCGATGTTGCGCGCGACGCCGTCGTTCGCCGGTACGCAGATCTGGGGCGTCATCGTCATGTTCGGTGCCGTGATCCTGCTGTTCCTGATGCCGTGGCTGGACCGCTCGCCGGTCAAGTCGATCCGCTACAAGGGCCCGATCTTCAAGATCGCGCTGGCGATCTTCACGGTGTCGTTCGTGCTGCTGAACTACTACGGCATGCAGCCGCCGAGCCCGATGGGCAAGCTGATCTCGCAGGTCGGCACCATCCTGTACTACTTGTTCTTCCTGCTGATGCCGTTCTACACGAAGATGGAAAAGACCAAGCCCGTTCCGGAGCGCGTGACCCATGAAGCGCATTAAGTCCAGCATCCAGATTCTGCTGGCCGCGGCCACGCTGTTGGTCGCCGGTCAGGCATTTGCGTCCGAAGGCGTGGATCTGCCCTACCGCTTCAAGCCCGATCCCGACAATCAGGCATCGGTGCAGCGCGGCGCACGCAATTTCATGAACTACTGCTCCGCCTGCCATTCGATGCGCAACCTGCGCTACAACCGGCTCGGTCAGGATCTCGGCATTCCCGATGACATGCTGAAAGCCGATCTGATGTTCACCAGCGACAAGATCAGCGATCACATCATTTCGGCGATGCCGGGCGACGAAGCCGATGCCTGGTTCGGCAAGGCGCCGCCGGATCTGACCGTCGAGTCGCGCTACCGTGGTCCGGACTGGATCTACAACTACCTGCTGACGTTCTACGTCGACCCGAAGCGCCCGCTCGGCACCAACAACATCGTGCTGCCGAACGCATCGATGCCGGACGTGCTGTGGGAACTGCAGGGTCTGCAGGTCTTGAAGGAAAGCGCGGCCGAAGGCGAAGACAAGGAAGCCGAGCACGGCGAGCCGCAGTTCGAACTCGCCACCAAGGGCAAGCTGTCGCCCGAGGAGTACAAGCAGTTCGTCGCCGACACGACCAATTTCATGGTCTACGCCGGCGAGCCGGGCCGCGCGCATCGCCTTGCCGTCGGCAAGAAAGTGCTGCTGTTCCTGCTCGTGTTCACGGTGCTGGCGTATCTGATGAAGCGTGAATGGTGGAAGGACGTCCACTAGGGCCGTCTCGCTTTTTGCAGTTCTGCGGCGCCGTTCGGTTCTGAACGGCGCCGTTTTCATTTGGGGCCGGCCCCGGTTAGCGGTTAATCTTTGGCCGTGATGCTTTTTCGACCGGACTGAAGCCCCATGCCGTTGCCAGGCAAAAGCCGTTACGTGATGGACGCGCGCCCGGCACCGCGCGCCGGCGTCTCGCTGTTCTGTGCGCGTGGCGAACTGCCGAGCAGCTGGGTGCGCATCGTGCTGGCGGAGAAGGACGTCGATGGCGCCCGCGTCGAACAGCTGACGCCCGGCAAGCCGCATCAGGATCTGCTGGTATTGAACCCGTCCGGCGAGCTGCCGACGCTGGTCGACCGCGACACCGTGCTCTATCCGGCCACGATCGTCGCCGAGTATCTCGACGAGCGCTATCCGCATCCGGCACTGCTTCCTGCCGATCCGGCGGCGCGCGCACGCGTGCGCATGGTGCTGATGCGCTTCGACCACGAACTGTTTCCGGCGGCTGCCGTCATTCGCGACGCGCCGAAATCGCCGGATGCCAAGGCCGCGCGCAAGCAGCTGCAGGAAGCACTGGTCGGCAGCACCCGTCTGTTTCCCGCGCGCGGCTGGTGTCTGGGGCTCGACTACAACCTCGCCGACTGCGCCTGGGCCGCACTGTTCGGTGCGATGCCGGCGCTCGGCCTCAAGCTGCCGGCCGACGCCGCCCTCGGCCGCTACGCCGAACGCGTCCTGTCACGCCCCGCCGTACAATCGGCGCTTCGCTGAAAACTCCGAACACGATGTCCAGATCCCGCCGTCCCTATCTGATCCGCGCCATCCACGAATGGGCCTGCGAGAACGGTCACACGCCGCACATGCTGGTGTCGGCCGACTATCCCGGCGTGATCGTGCCGATGCAATACGTGCAGGACGGTCGCATCACGCTCAACGTCAGCCCGGTCGCGGTGCAGAGCCTCGACCTGCAAAGCGAGCCGATGTGGTTCTCGGCCCGCTTCGGCGGCAAACCGTTCGACGTGCAGATTCCCAGCGGCGCCGTGCTGGGCATCTTTGCGCGGGAGAATGGCGAGGGCGTGATCTTCGGCGAGACCGAACCGGTCGATCCGAACAAGGCCGCGGCCGCTCCGGCGTCGACACCGCCGGTCGATCCCGATCCGCCGAAACCGCCGACGAAGCCGGGCCGTTCGCACCTGCGCGTCATCAAGTAGCGCCAGGCCGGCTGTCAGTCCGGCAGGGCCTTGCCCGGATTGAGGATGCCTACGGGGTCCAGCGTCTTCTTCAGGCCGTGCATGACGGCGAGCGTATCGGCGGCGATCTCCCAGCCGACGAAATCGCGCTTCTCGATGCCGACCCCGTGTTCGCCGGACAGCGTGCCGTCGAGATCGAGCACCAGCCGGAACACCTCGCGCAGGCAGGCATGCACCGCCTGCATCTGCGCCGGATCGTCCGGATCGGCGAGCAGGTTGGTGTGCATGTTGCCGTTGCCGGCGTGGCCGAAGTTGACGATGCGGATGCCGTGCTTCGCCGACAGCGCCGCGAGTCCGGCAACCAGCTCCGGAATCCTCGTGACCGGCACCACCACGTCCTCGTTGACCTTCTTCGGTGCGATCTTGCGCAGGCTCGGCGACAGCGCCTTGCGGCAGGCCCACAGCGCCTCGGTCTCGGCTTCGCTGTTCGCGGTCTTCAGCTCGACCAGACCGGGCCCCTGCGCCGCCGCGACCACGGCGCGCAGCGCTGCATCGATCGACTCGCGGTTGCCGTCGACTTCCATCAGCAGCATGGCCCCGACACCGGCCGGCACGCCGGTCGGCTGCCAGGCCTCGGCGAGCTGCACCGCCTCGCCATCCATGAACTCCAGCGCGCTCGGCGTCTCCGGCTGGTTCATCACACGCGCCACGGCTTCAGCGGCCGATTTCACGTCGACGTAGCAGGCACGCAGCGTCTTCGTCGTCTGCGCTTTCGGCAGCAACTTCAGCGTCGCCTCGGTGATGATCGCCAGCGTGCCTTCACTGCCGACGATCAGACGCGTGAGGTCGTACCCGACGACGCCCTTGGTGGTCGTGCAGCCGGTCTTGATCGAGGTGCCGGCGCCGGTCACCGCGCGCAGGCCGAGCACGTTGTCGCGCGCCGTGCCGTACTTGACGGCGCGCGGACCACCCGCGCAGCAGCCGAGATTGCCGCCGACCGTCGAATACGCGAGGCTGGTCGGGTCCGGCGCCCAGAACAGGCCGTGCTCCGCCGCCGCCGCCTGCACCTCGCCGTTCAACGCACCGGCCTCGCACTCGAGCAGACGGTCGCCGGGCGAGATGCGCAGGATGCGGTTCATGCGCTCCAGCGACAGCACGATGCCGCCGGCGATCGGCACGGTCGCGCCGGTGGTGTTGGTGCCGCGGCCGCGGACCACCAGCGGCACGGCAAATTCGTTGCAGAGCTGCACGACGGCGACGACTTCGTCATGGCTCAGCGCGAACACCACCGCCTGCGGCACGGCGACGCGCTTGGAGTTGTCGTAGCCGTAGGCGATGCAATCGGCCGGATCGAGCAGCACGCGATCGCGCGGCAGGACCGCGTGCAGGCGCGCGACGATCGTGGACGACAGGGCAGCCGGATTCATGGCGCCGGATACAGCAACTCGTCGATCGCGTCGCACAGGCAGTGCAGGAACAGGATGTGCACTTCCTGGATGCGGGCCGTGACCTCGCTGACCGCGCGCAGCTCGATGTCCGTGGTCCGCAGCAGCTTCGCGATCGCGCCGCCGCTCTTGCCGGTCAACGCGATCACGTGCAGACCGCGGGCCTGCGCCGCCTCGATCGCCTTGATGACGTTCGTCGAATTGCCGGAGGTCGAAATCGCCAGCAGCCAGTCGCCGGAGCGACCCAGTGCGTCCACCTGCTTGGCGAACACGCGGTCGAAGCCGTAATCGTTGCCGATCGCGGTCAGCGCCGAGGTATCGACCGACAGCGCGATGCCCGGCAGCCCCGGTCGCTCGCGCTCGTAGCGGCCGGTCAGCTCTGCGGCGAAATGCTGGGCGTCGGCTGCGGAACCGCCGTTGCCGCAGGCCAGTACCTTGTAGCCATCGGCCAAGGCACTCGCGAGCGCCTGCGCGGCGCGCGCCAGCGCCGGCAGCGCCTGTGCCTGCGTCGCCTGCTTGGCGGCGATGCTGGCCGCGAACTGCGCCTGCAGTCGTTGTTCGATCATGGCCCGCTCGTGAGGGTTCGGAATCCGGATTCAGCCGTCATTGTCGCGCGCTTCACGGCGCGCACCAATCCGTGAACATGCTTCAGTTGCTGTCGAACGCATTTTCGATCCACTGCACCTGCTCGCCATCGTAGGCGACGACGTCGAAACGCAGTGCGCGCTCGGCGTGTTCCGGGTGTGCCGCGACGAACATCTGCGCTGCCAGCATGACCTTCCGGCGCTTGCGCGCATCCACCGACTCCACCGCCGTGGCGAAACGGCTGGCGCTGCGCGCGCGGACCTCGACGATCACCAGCACCGCACCGTCGCGCATCACCAGATCGAGTTCGCCGCCGCGAAAACGTGCATTGCGCGCCACCAGCTTCAGCCCGCGACGCTGAAGCAGCCGCAACGCGGCGTCCTCGGCGTCGGCACCGTTCACGGCGTCAGCGGCTGCAGTCCGTCACTGCCGATCTGCACGCAGGACAGTTTGCGGCCGATGACATTGCCCGAACGCCACAGCAGATGACCGCTGGCGCCATCGAACTCCTCGCCCGGCCGCAGACGGCCCTGCGCCAGGCCAGCCGAGAGCGTGTACGCATCGCGACCGAGTGCGAACAGGCGCGGGTTGATGATCGTCAGTCCGGCCGTGGCACCACGCTGCTGCTGCAGCTGCTCGGACTGGCCGATGATCCACGGCGCGTCGCAGAAGCGCACGCCGTTGATGTCCGGCGTCGGCGTGCCGTCATAGACCAGTGCCGTCGCGTAGATCGGCAGTCCGCCGGCGCGATTGAACAGCAGCTGCGGAATCAGCGCGCGCGCGTCCTGTTCGCGGGCGCCGATGAAGACCATGTCGAGATCGTTGCGGCGCTGCGGTTCGAATTCGCTTTTCTCGCCGAGCGCGGTGGTCAGGGCGCGATGGCGGTCCTGGCTGGCACCGACTCCCATCAAATCGGCGATCGCCTTGGTCTGGTCGAACTGGCTCTGCTGGTAGCGCTGCGCGCTGACCACCGCGCCGCCGTTGGCGCGCAGGCCTTCGTCGAACGCCGTCAACGCGCGGCCGCCCCAGTCGGCATCCGGCACGAGCGCCGCCGCGCGATGCAGGCCGGCCGCACTCGCCTGTTCGGCCGCCGATCGTGCCTCGTCGGCGGGCGCCAGACCGAACTGCAGGAAGTTGGCGGGAGTGACCGCGCCATTGTCGAGATAGTTGAGGCTGAGCACCGGCACCGGCGGCGCGAACGCCGCCAGCTGTGCGACATATTCCTTGCGCAGCGGACCGACGATGAAATTCGCGCCTTCGCGCAGGGCGGTCTGGTAGGCGACGCGCAGCGTCTCGGCCGATGAGCCGACGTCATAGACGCGAACCGCCGGATGCCCGGCATCGGCAAAATACGCACTGAAGAAGCCGTCGCGCACCGATTCGGCGGTCGACGAGAAGGTGCCGCTGAGCGGCAACAGCAGGGCGATACTGCCCTGGGTGCGCGGCACCATCATCGGCGGCGCAGCCGGATACGCGTTGCCGTACGCAGGTGGCGGATTCGGCATTGGCGCCGGCCCACCGGTCGGCACCGGCTCGGGACGTGGCGGCGGCGTCGCGCAGGCGTACAGCAGCACCGGCAACAGGAGCAGCAGGGTTTTGGGCAGCGACGGTTTCAGCACCATAATGCCAAGTATGACATGCCCGTTTTGCCTTTCCCCTTGAGCAGCCCGACCAAACTGGTGGCCGGCCATCTGTACGTGGTCGCCACGCCGATCGGCAACCTCGGCGATCTGACGCCGCGCGCACAGGACGTACTCGAAGGGGTCGCCGCGATCTGCGCCGAGGACACGCGCACGACCGCCAACCTGCTGACGCGTTTCGGCATCCACAAGGCCCTGATCGCGGTACACGAACACAACGAGGACGAGATCTGCGCCAGGCTGGTCGAGCGTCTGCGCGGCGGCGATGCGCTGGCACTGGTGTCGGACGCCGGCACGCCGCTGGTTTCCGATCCCGGTTTTGCGCTGGTGCGTGCGGCACGCGCGGCGAACGTGCCGGTCGTGACGATCCCCGGCCCGTGCGCGGCGATCGCGGCGCTGTCGATCTCGGGACTGCCGAGCGATCGCTTCGTGTTCGAAGGCTTTCTGCCGTCCCGGACCTCGGCGCGCCGCGAGCGGCTGACGGCGCTGGCGCCGGAGTCGCGCACCCTGATCCTGTACGAATCCAGTCATCGCATCGCCGACTGCGTTGCCGACATCGTCACGGTGCTCGGCGCCGAACGGCCGCTGTGTCTGGCGCGCGAACTGACCAAGCTCTACGAAGAAAGTCACAGCGCCAGCGCAGCGGAGGTGGCCGCGTGGTTGCAAGCCGATGACAACCGTCGCCGCGGCGAGTTCGTGCTGATCGTCGGCGGCGCGCCCGATGCCGTCGATCAACGCCAGGCCGAAGGTGAACGCATCCTGCGCATCCTGCTCGGCAGCCTGCCGGCATCGAGTGCCGCGCGGCTCGCCGCGGAAATCAGCGGCGCCCGCAAGAAGGAGCTTTACGCGCTGGCCGTGCAGGAAGGCGGCAGCAGCGACTGAGCACAGGCCCGTCGATCCGCAGTGCGGTCGCGCTGCGCCAATTCATTCGCGATTTCGCTGCGCGAATTCAATGCGGCAGCGAGCCGGCCAGATAGCGCTGGATCGGCAGGTTGTCGATGAACAGCGCCTCCAGCACCGCGTCGCCGTTGCGCACGCGGATCGTCACATAGGCATCGGCGGACGTCTTGCCGGCGTTCGCGGCGCGATAGGCGCGCTCTGCAGCCGGCGCCGCGCGTTCGTCCAGATAGTAGCGATCGAACGGCAAGTCCAGGCTCGCCACGCCGTCGGCGTCGACGTTGCGCAGCGTCGCCATCAGGTAATCGCCCTGTGCCGGCGGCGTCGGCGACGGGGTGCCGAACCGGGCGAAGTGATCGGGTCCGACGTGCAGCGGCACGGCGACGCGCATGTCCGCGCGCCACGGCAGCCCTGCCGGCAGGCGAACGCTGGCGTCGGCGAAACGCAGCGCGACGTAGCGGCCGCGAAACGCGTCGAGCGGATCCACAGGCGCCGTGTGCAGGTAGTAGCGCGTGCCGCTCCGCAGGATCGCTTCGCTGTGCAGCGCGACGCCCGCCGGCAGTGCCCACTGCAACAGCATTGCGAGCGCGAGCAGCAGCCAGGTCGGTTTCAGGCGTGTCATGAGCGCACCTTGCGCCGCAGCCAGAGATTGGCGGCGAGAAACGCGAGCCCGACCACGACGAAGGCGACGCCGCGCAGGACAAACGACCACTCGCTGCCGAAGAAGCGCAGCAGCACCAGCACCGCAATCAGGGTCAGGCCGCTGCTGACGGCGCGCAGCCGTTGTGCGCGCAGGCCTTCGCTGATCAGCGCGATGCCGATCGCCAGCACGTAGGCGTTGAACAGCAGTGCCAGCAGCGATGCCGGCGGCGCGCCGAAGCCCGCCTGCGTGCTCGCCGTCACCAGCATCGGCAGCGAGAGGGCGGCGAGCAGCCACCGCCGGCGCCACAGTGCATGAACGGTGCACAACAGCCCGAGCGCGAGCAGCAGGATCGCGACCAGGCCGGTTTGCCAGAGCGTGGTGGCGCCGCCCTGGCCGAACCAGGACTCGCGCCAGAAATCGGGGAAGGTTGCCGCCAGCGCGACCAGCGCCCAGCCCAGCTCGCCGTAGGCGCGCAGCGGCCGGCGGATCAGCGACGCCTCGCCGCCGATCGCACTGTCGAGCTGAATCAGCAGCAGCGCCCAGGCGCTCAGCCAGAACGCCGCGAACTGGCGCATCGCCGGCATGGTCAGGCTCAGCGCGGCAAACACCAGCGGCACCAGCCAGCCAATCAGCCAGGTACTGCGCATCGAGTGCGGAGCACGTCGCCAGACGCTCACCACATGCGGCAGCAGGGTAGCGAACGCCAGCAGCACCAGCAGCGGCTGCCGCATACGCTCGTCCTGCGCACCGACCCAGCCGAGCAGGGCCGCACCGATCAGAACGGCGAGCACGCTGGAATCGAGCGCATAGAGCAGCGGCAGACCGACCAGCGCGCAGCCCAGCAGATAGCGATCGAGGGCGCCGCCGAGCTGGAATATCTGTGACACCAGCGCCAGCGCCGCCGCGAACGCGAGCGCCGCGAACGTGGCGCTGCATTCGCGCCAGCCCCGCGAATCCGGATGACGGAACAGCGTCCATGCGCAGGCCGCCTGCCCCGCCGCCAGCGGCAACGCGACGACCAGCAGGCGCAGCGCGCGACCCCATTGGTCCCAGTTGTGCGCAACCAGCAGGATCACGCCGAGGCCGAGCAGCAGCGCGCCCAGCGTCGCCGACAAGCCGGGCGCGACCGTGTCGCTGCCCGCCTCGGCGTAGTGCGCACGCAGGCGCGCGGCACTGGCTGCGTCGAGCACGCCGGCGCGCTCCAGTTCCGGCAGCTCGGACAACAACCACGCGGCCACTTGCTTGCTCATCGACGGGAGATCATCGCGACGGATGGCGGGCAGCGTAGCAGAGCGGCATCTCGCGCTCAGCCGTGCCGCAGTGTGCCAGCCGATGTGCCGAGTATCCGTTCGAGCGCAAGGCGTGCCGGATGGATCGGCGCGAGTTCGCGCTCGACATCGCCGCGAATGCCGGCGAGCAGCTTCACCGCTTCCTCGCGACGCTTCAGGCCGAGCAGTGCCTGCGCCTCGCCGACCTCGTCGTACAGCGTGCCCGGCGACACGCTCTTTTCGCCGGCGTGATCGGTGTCGACGAGCTGTTGCAGCATGACCAGTGCCTGACCATAGCGATGCTCATGCAGCGCCAGGCGCGCGCGACCGGACAGCACCGCGATCTTCGCCATCGCGAATTCCGGCATCGTCTTGCGAAAATGGGTTTCGGCGGCATCGTAGGTCTGTGCCGCGAGCTGCGGGCGGCCGAGATCGCGATAGCAGGCCGCGAGTTCCAGCAGACGACGACCGCGCTCGAGATCGGCGATCTGGCCGTTCAGGTTGCCGGCGAGTTCCGGCTGCAGCAGCGGCAGGGCCTCGCGCGCGCGGCCCATCCTCGTCAGCACGCGCGCCAGACTGACACGCATCGTCAGCACCTGAACCGAATCCTCCCGGTCGTGGCGCCGCGCGATCTCATAGGCGCCGCGCAGATGTTCAAGCGCCGACGGATAATCGCCCCAGGTTTCCTCCAGCTCGCCGAGATTGACGAGTTCGGTCGCGTACTCGGAGTCGCCGGTGCGACCCAGCCGCCTGCTGGCATCAACGATCGCGCGCATCCATTTCAGCGACTCGGCGTCCTTGTTCTCGCCATCGAGTATGACCGCGAGATTGCCCTCGACGTCGAGCACCTGGCGACTGTCGGCGCTGTAGACCTTCAGGTAGCCGTCAAGCACCGCACGTTCGATCGGTTCGGCTTCGGCATAACGCTCGGCGTCCATCAGCACGATGGCCTGATCGGACTGCGCATCGTAGTAGCGCAGATCGTCGGCGCCGACCTGCGTCCGCACCAGGGCGCTGCGCTGCGCCGCCAGTGCGATCGCATCGTCGGTCCGCCCGGCCAGCACGTAGCTCTGTGCGAGCAGGCCGAGAACATCCGCCGATTCGAGCCGGTCCTTGCCATCGGCACCGCGCGCCAGCTTGCGCGCGCGTTCGAGCACCTCGATGCTCTCGGTTGTCTTCTGTTCGGATTGCAGGGCATCGCCCAGCGCGGCCAGACGTTCCGCGATGCGCGGGTCATGGGTGTCGTTCAGGCGCGCTTCGTAAATCGCCAGCGCCTGTCGCTGCATCCGCTCGTCGTCCGCCCACCGTGCCTCGCCGGCATACGCCCGCCCGAGTTTGCCCAGCAGTTCGGCCGTCTGCAGCGGATCAGCCTCGGGATCGCCCTTCTGCAACGCAAGCGCCTGTTCGAGATCGGCCTGACAGCGATCCGGCACCCCGAGGCTGCAATACAGTGCGCCGACGGTACCGAGCATCCGCGCCCGCAACTGCGGTCGGTCGCGGAAGCGGCTTTCGATCTGCGACTGACCGAGATCAACGAGCTTGCGCGGCTCGAGCAGCCGGCCACCACTCTTCTCGGGACTTGCGGCATCGAACAGCGAGACCACGTAGTCGGTCACCTGGTGCGAGATGTCGGCTTCGTCGCGCGCTTTGCCAAGCGCAGCCAGGCGCTGTTGCTGGCTGCCGAGCAGTTGCACGTACAGCGCCAGCACGGCGGCGATGCCGAGCACCAGCACGGCCGCCAAGGCCAGGGCCCAGCGCCGCCGCAATTCGGCACGCTCCAGGCGGCGCTGAAACTCCTCCTGTTCGGCGGCCGCGTGCTTTCGGGCCTCTCGTTCGTTGCGTCGCTCGTCGAGCCGCCGCAGGCGACGTGCAAGCTCGCCGGCATCGGCAAGGCGACGTGCCGGATCGCCGTCAACGGCGGCGGCGATGTCCTCGCGCAGGGTCTCGTCGTCGACCTGCCGTTCCCAGCCTGGTGCCAGCGGTCGGCTCCAGTCGCCGACCACGGCCTGATAGAGCATGACACCGAGCGCATAAATGTCCGATTGCAGCGTCGACGGCTGTCCGCTCAGCACTTCCGGCGCCAGATACAGCGGGGTGCCGCTGGTGTCGAAGGCGGCGACCGTCTGCGTGAAGCCGAGACGGGTGATGCCGAGCGCGTGCAGGCGCTGCGCATCGAGCATGCCACCGCTGCCGAAGTCGCCGAGCCTGATCTGCCAGTCCGGCGCCTGCCCCGAGACCAGCACGTTCGACGGCTTCAGATCCTTGTGCAGCACGCCGACGCGATGGGCCGAAGCGAGCAGTTCGGCGCACTGCGCGATCATTTTCAGGCGCTGCACTCGCGGTACTTCCAGGAGTCCGCCCTGCGCCTGCGACCACTGCAGCAGACTGCCGAGTGCTTCGTATTCGGTTTCAATGAAGAACGGCGCGCGCTCCAGATTCCAGTCGAGCACCTTCAGCAGATGCGCATGGTCGCCGAGACTGTCGTGCAGCACCCGATACAGCGTGACCTCGCGTTTGAGTCCGCGCAGCGCCGCGCCGTCGACCGCGAACTTGAACACGCGTTGCTCGCCGGTGCGGTCCTGGCAGACGCGCCAGACTTCGCCGCTGCCACCGCCGCCGATCCGCTCGACAAGCGACCAGGTCGGCCGCAACGGCGGATGATCGCCGGGCGCCAGCGCCAGGCGCGGCGGTGCTTCAGCTGCCAGCAGTTCGACCGACACCGGCGCCACGAAGCGATAGCCGAAGCCGTGTACCGTCTTGATGATCTGCTGGCCGTCGTCGCCGAGCACTGCGCGCAGACGCTTGATCGTGGTACTCAGCACGGTATCGGACAGGATGCGACCCGGCCAGCAGGCCTCGGCCAGTTCGTCCTTGGTCACGACTTCGTCGGCATGCTGCAGCAGATGCAGCAGCACCTGCAGCGGCTTGCGGTGCATGCGCAGTACCTGACCACGCAGGCTCAGTTCCAGCGTGCGCTCGTCGAGCACCAATTCCCCGAACTGCCAGCGGCGCAGGCCGCCTGACGACTCCGCAGCTTCCACGTCGGCTCCCCTCGGTCGCCGGCCGAGTATGGCAGCGCTGTCTGGCGATGACACCCCTGCAGACCGTGATGCGGTTCACGGAAATGCCGCGCAACCGGCATTTGTCGGCGATTTGTCAGTTTTTTGTCAGGACTCCGGACCGCCAGTCGCGCAGCCTGCGACACGTCGGCAGCGGCGATCCACCAGCCGTCGACCGCCACGCTGAATCGCCACGCATCAATCGGGAGAAATGCCATGTCGAAGCGAATCCGGACCACCCCTGGTGGCCCGTGTCCAGGGAGCGGCTCGAAGCGCCTGCGCGGCGGCCACTTCCCCGCGCCGTTTCCGCACGCGCTCGAAATCGGGCATGACGTCTGAAGCCGGAGCGACCACCATGTCCCAGGCACACAGGCTCTGGCAGTTGCTGATCGCGCCGCGCATCGCCTGGCAGCAGATCGCCTGCGAACCGCAGACGACACGCGAGTTGTACGCGCGTCATGTGCTGCCACTGGCCGCGATCGGGCCGGCCTGTTCCTTCATCGGCATGTCGCTGATCGGCATCGATGTACCGCGGCTCGGCCACTATCGCGTGCCGCTGCCATCCGGTCTCGCACACGCACTGGTCAGCTACGGCCTGACGCTGTTCGCCGTGTTCGTGCTCGCCAAGCTGATCGACGCGTTTTCGGCGCATTTTTCGGCGCGCCCCGACGCGATGCAGGCCATCAAGCTCTCCGCCTATGCCGCGACGCCGGCCTGGCTGGGGGGGCTGTTCCATCTGCTCCCGGCGCTGTCGCTGCTCGCCACAGCCGCCGGCCTGTACAGCCTTTACCTGCTCTATCTCGGACTGCCGCCGCTGATGCAGGCGCCGCCCGGGCAGGCCGGGCGCTATGCGGCGGCCGTGATCATCGCCGCAATCGTTCTCGCACTCGTGGTCGGCGCTGTCGCCGGCTCGCTGCTGCAGCTGCCGAGCGACGCGCTGCACGATCTCCAAGTCTGAACACGCAACGGGGAAATTTTCATGTCGAATACCAGATCTCTCACGATTCGCAGCCGCCTCGCCGCGGCATTGCTGCTCGGACTGCTGCTCGTCGCCTGCGGCGGCGGCAACGGCAGCGGCAGCGGCAGCGGCAGCGGCAATGGTGGCAGCGGTGATGGTGGTGGATCAGGGGACGGCGACGCATTGCCGGCCGTCACCGATGTCGGCGCGCCGGCAGCACCGCCGAGCACTGCCGTGATCGGGCCGGCTGGCGGCAGCCTGACGTCACGCGACGGCGTGTTGACGCTGACGATTCCATCCGGTTCGCTGACGCAGGACACGACGATCGGCATCCAGCCGATCGACAATCAGGCGCCGGGCGGCCTCGGCCTCGCCTATCGGCTCACGCCGGACGGGCAGAGCTTCGCTGCACCGATCACGCTGCGCTACACACCGCCGGACGCCCAGCCGTCCGGCAGCGCCCTGTCGCAGATCGGCGCCGCCTTCCAGACCGGCGACGGCGAATGGCAGATCCTCGACGGCGGCCAGGTCGACACGGCCGCAGGCAGCTTCGCGGTGACGACCACCCATTTCACCGACTACAGCTTCTTCGCCTATCTCGATCTGCTGGTCAGCAAGCCGGCAGCGTTCGTCAATCAGCAGGTCGATCTGCAGGTCGTGCAATACGATCCGGTGCAGGCCGACGACGGCCCGGTCGGTGCGACCTACCTGCCGGATCGCAGCCACCCGCACGACTTCAGCACGCTGACGCCGCAATGGTCGGTCGACGGCATGCCGCAGCCCGGCAGCTCGACGCCGCAAGGCAGCATCGTCACGCTCAGCGCCGGCACCGCGCATTACCTGGCCCCGGCGCACCTGCCGACATCCGGCAACCCGGTTGCGATCGGCGCCACGTTCACGCTGCCCGATGGCGGACCGGCAGTGACCCTGGTCAGGAACCTGCATCTGTTCGCGCACAAGTACCACGTCGACTTCGCGGTGCAGTTCAGCAGCGTCTGCGAGGTCATCGCCGGCTCCAATCCGCCGGCGATCCCCGAACTCGACTACGAACTCGACGACAGCACGAGTTTCGACATCAACCTCGACGACAACTTCCAGATCAGCGCCAGCAACTTCGCGGCGATGGCCCCCGACGGACCGTTCTCGGTGGTGATCCGCCAGGCCTGCACGCCGCCGGGTGGCGACGGCCTCACGCGCACGGTCACCTACCAGCAGGATCGCACGGACGCGATGGTGCTCGACAACGCCAGCGGCGGCTACTCGCCGGCGCTCGACAAGCTGCGCCTGATCGTCAAGGGCGGCGCCGTCACCGACGTTCCGGCTTTCCATCTCGTCTACAGCGCCGCCGGCCAGACGATCAGCGAAGCCGACGTGCCGCAGAGCCGTGGCCCGGTCGATTTCGAATACCTGCTGCTCGACGGCCGCGACGGCGAACGCTCGCCGGACTTTCCGCCGACAGCCGGCAATCCCTACTACGACAACGACGTCGCCGAACTGACCGTGCTTCAGGAATGAACCGGCAGCCGGTCTTCGCACACCGCAACAAGGAAAACGCCCGATGAAAGCCAACCACCTGCTGTATTGCGGCGCCGCCGTGCTGTGCGGCGCAATCCTGACGCCGGCCTTCGCCGCCGGCCGCGACTGCGCGCCACTCGGTTCGCTGCCGAGCTACGTGGCCGACAGCAGCGGCCCGGAACTGCGCGACTACCAGAGCGCCGACTTCGACGTGCAGGCCGGCGACGCCAGCCATACCGTCACCGTCGCCGGCCGCTACTGCAAGCTGGATTACACACCGAAAGACGGCACCGAGCCGCTGTCCGACCTCGAAATCCAGTCCAACTACCGCGAGCAGCTCGGCAAGCTCGGGGCCCAGGTGCTCTTCAGCGACGACCGCAATACGGAAGGCAAGATCGTCAGGAACGGTCAGGAAACCTGGTTCAAGATCTACAGTCAGGAAACCGAGATCGACATCACGGTCGTCGTCAAGCAGCCGCCAAAACAGGTGCTGACGGCGCCGTCCGGCAACGACTACCGCCTGCTCGGCCACATGCCGAACTACACCGCCGGCACGCCCGAGAAGCGCAACTTCGACAAGCTCGAGTTCGATGTGAAAAACAGCGACGAACAGGACACGGTCGAAGTTCAGGGCGCAAGGTACAGCGTCAACTACTCGCCGCGCGACGGCGTGCAAGCGAACAGCGATCTGGATATCCAGGAAAACTACCGAACGGCCCTGAAGGCGCTCGGCGCGCAGCTGCTGTTCACCGACGAGCGCAATACCGATGCGCGGCTCGAACACGACGGCCAGACGATCTGGGTCAGGATCTACAGTCAGGAAACCGAAATCGACATCGGCGTCATCGAGGAGAAGGCGTTCCAGGCGACGATCCAGACCCCGCAGGCCAGTGCCCTGAAAACCGCCCTCGACAAGGACGGACACGTCGCGCTGTACATCAACTTCGACTTCGACAAGGCCACGCTGCGCCCGGACGCCGCCCCGGTGATCGCCCAGGTCGTCGCGCTGCTGAAGGACGCGCCGACACTGAAGCTGTCGATCGAAGGTCACACCGACAACGTCGGCAGCCACGACTACAACCTGAAGCTCTCGCAGGATCGCGCCGCGTCGGTCGTCGCGGCACTGGTCAAGGCTGGCATCGCCGCCGACCGCCTGAGTTCGGCGGGTCACGGACCCGATCAGCCGATCGCCGACAACAAGACCGGCGAAGGCCGGGCCCGAAATCGTCGAGTGGAACTGGTGAAGCGGTAAGCCCGCCGGCCGAGGAGACAAATGTCATGAACTGGAACTGGTATCCCGACGTTCTGCAGAACCGCTACGCGAGGTTCGACGGCCGCGCACATCGCGAGGAATTCTGGACCTTCGCCCTTGTCAGCTTGCTCATCACCTTCGGCCTGTCGATCGTCGGCGGCATCGCGCATCTGCGCATCCTGTCCACGCTCTACAACCTCGCCGTGCTCGTACCGTCGCTCGCGCTCGGCGCACGACGGCTGCACGACACCGGCAAGAGCGGCTGGCTGCAACTGATAGGCCTGATTCCGCTGATCGGCTGGATCGTGCTGATCGTGTTCTTCGCACAGCCCGGGCAGAGCGGTCGCAACGCCTATGGCGACGATCCGAAGACCGCGACGCCGGTGCCGGCGCCCGGACCCGACGCCGCGTGACCGCCGCGCGCCAAGCCCGGCGTGCGCACCGCCGGATCGTCGCCGATCGCCGTCGGTTCACGCCCGCCGCGTACCGGCAAGGCGCACCTCCTCGTCCACGTCCGGTGCCGCAGCGCCGGACGGGCGGTCGACGGGACGGGGAACGGCAGCCCGACTACACTCATCGGACGCCGAAACATCATGGGAAGGGGGGTTCCATGGAGTCGGTTTTCCTCGTCGCCGCGCCAGCATCCGCCGCGGCCTGTCGTGCTCGCAAGCAACATCGATGACGAATCGCCGCCGCGGGTGCGTCGTCGCCGTTGCCGCGCTGATGCTGAGCCTATCGGCCGCGGCGGCCGCTCCCGTGGCGGACCGCTACCCCGGACTTGCCGCTGCCCACCTGCTGATGCGTGACGACGCCGTCGTCTCCGCTCACGCGGCCGACACCCGGCGGCCGATGGCGAGTCTGACGAAGCTGATGACCGCACTGCTCGCTGTCGAAAGCGGTCGCGACGACGGCGAGGCCGTCACCGTCACGGCCGCCGCCGCACGGGAGACCGGCACCCGGCTCGGCCTGTCGGCCGGCCAGCGCCTGCGCTTCGGCGATCTGCTCGCGGCAACCCTGATCGGCTCCGACAATGACGCCTGCCATGCGCTCGCCGATGCGCTGGCCGGCAGCGAAGCAGCGTTTGTCGCGCGCATGAATGCACGGGCACGCGAGCTGGGCCTCGTGCATACGCATTACGAGAATGCCTGTGGACACGACGCGTCGGCGCACGTCAGCACCGCGCGCGAACTGGCCGCGCTCGCGCTGGTCGCGATCCAGCAGCCGCGCATCCTCGTGCGCACTTCACAGCCGGAGGCAGCCATCACCACGCTCGATGCGACGCCGCGGACGTTCCGCTTCGGCAATCACAACGAACTGATCGGCCGCTATCCCGGCGCAATCGGCATCAAGAGCGGCACCACGCCCGCCGCAGGACGCTGCCTGGTCGCCTACGCACAGCGCGACGGACACGCGGCGCTGCTGGTGCTGCTCGACGCGCGCGAACGCTGGTGGACCGCGACGCGGCTGCTCGACGACGCACTCGGCGGGAACGTGCCGTGAGCGAGACCGGCGCCGGTCTCGTCGTCACCGTGCGCAGGCCCGGTCACGGCGGCTTGGTGTTGCTCGCGGCGCTGACCGCCGTCGCCTATGCCAACGTCCTGGGTGCCGGTTTCCAGTTCGACGACTTCAACGTCATTGCCGACAACCCGGACATCCATTCGCGCGCGGCGCTGCTCGCCTATCTGCCGCATGGCATCCGCCCGCTCCTGAAACTGCGCGACGCCCTGCTCTGGTCGCTCGGCGGCGGCCAGCCGCTGGCGTTCCACGCCTGCAGCGTCGTCGTCCACCTGCTGAACACGGGGCTTGTCTGGCATCTCGGCCGGCGCATGTTCGAGCGCTGCGCAACGCCCGCGCCACATGCACAAAGCGCCGCCGTCTTCGGCGCCGCGCTGTTCGCAGTGCTGCCCGTCAACACCGAAGCCGTGACCTATGTCAGTGGCAGTTCGGTCGCGTTCTCCGCGATGTTCATGCTGGCATCGCTGGCCATGTACGACGCCTTTCTCGAACGCGGCGGCGGGTGGCGCTGGCTCGCGTGCTTCGGCTTTTTTCTCGGCGGACTCGCCGCGCGCGAAACCGCGGCGACGCTGCCGGTGCTGCTCCTGCTCTGGGACGCACTGGCGCCGTCGCGGCGCGGCCGGCTCGTACGCCACGCACCGTTCTGGCTGGTGCTGATTGCCGGCCTGGCGCTCGCGGTGCTGCGTACGCGCTACGACGAATTCTTCGCGGTCAGCCTGAGCACGCGCGCGCCCTGGGACAACGCGCTCGCGCAAATCCGCGGCCTCTGCTGGCTGCTCGCGCAGGCGCTGTTGCTGCGTCCGCTCGACATCGACCCGGACCTGCACGTGCCCGACGGCGTCGATGCAACGCTGGTCGCGCAGGCGGCGCTGCTCGCGCTGCTGCTGCTCGCCGGCCTCGTGTCGGGCAGGCGCTGGCCTTGGGCACCGTTCTGCGCGGCCTGGGGCGTGCTGCACTTCCTGCCGACGAATTCACTGCTGCCGCGCCTCGATCTCGCCAACGACCGCCAGTGGTACCTGCCGGGAATCGCCGCGTGCTGGACGCTCGGCTACGCGATCGCGGCCGCGACGGCACACGCACCGCGCAGCGCCGGCATCGCGGCGATCGCGCTGCTGTCGGCGCTCGCGTGGCGTACGCATGAACGCAACCTCGACTACGCCGACGAACCGAGTCTGTGGCGGCAGACCCTGTCCCAGTCGCCGGACAAGCCGCGCGTGCTGAACAACTACGGCGTCGCGCTGCGCCTCGAAGGCCGTGAACTGCAAGCGCGCGCGGCCTTCCTGCGCGCACTTGCAGTCGATCCGACGTTCGAGGCGGCACGGAAGAATCTCGATGCAACAACCGATCATCTCATTGAAGACGAGCCGCGTACCGATGGCGCACGCGCGCGGTTCGAGACTGCTGCGCCGCTCGCGGAGAAACCATGATGCGTGACCATACGACCCTGTTGCGCCTGACAGCACTTGCGTTGGCGTTCGCGGCAGGCGCGCCCCTGCTCAGCGCGTTTGCCGACGCCGATCCTTACGCACAGATCCCGCTGCTGAAGGACGGCACGGATGACGATTGCCAGCGCTACGGCGATATCCGCAACCAACTCGGCCAGGCGCAGACGCACTACGACGAACTCAAGAACCAGTACGACGAGGACCATCAGGCACAGACCGAAGCGCAGGCCCAGGCCATGGCGGCAAAGGTGCAGGCCCAGGTCATGAACGGCAACTACGCGGCGATCCAGCAGCTGCAGCAGCAGGCAATGGCAAGCTCCGCGGGGCTGACTGCAGCCGCGGCACCGCAGTGCCTGAGCGATCTCGAAACCGGCTACGCCAATGGTCTCGACGCAGCACGCGCCGCGTATGCGAAGAAGCTCGCGCCCGACACCGACAAGTACCTGAGCGCCGCCGAAAGCTGCGGCCAGGGAGCACTGAACGCCGTGGACCGCGCTTGCGCGCAGCCTGCCGCGCAGGCTTACCGCACGGCGCTGCGCGCGGCGCTGCCGGGCTACATCGGCAGCGTCAACGCGGTACTCTCGCAGTACAAGTCAAAGGCGCCCGCCTGTCTCGACCAGTCCGACGCGCAGACCCGCAGCGCCTACGCCGACAATCCGATGCTCAAGCCGCAGTTGCAGGGGATCGGCTACCAGCAGAAAGCCGACCGCTACGAGAAGGCCGAAGATTTCGCCGGCCGCGTGCAGCAGGTCTGCGAACGCATCGGCCAGCTCGGCACCGTCGACGACGTGCAGCCGGTCAATGCGGAAAACACCGTCATCGTCTATCGCAGCTATACCAGCGCACCGCGCAAGGCCGAGCAGGCGGCAGCCAAGCTCACCGACTCCGCGAAGAAGGCGCTCGGTTCGCTGTTCGGACACTGACGACCGCAGCTCGAAGCTGCCGGGCGGGCGTGGCGCCGCATCTCCTTTGCAGCGCCCGCCCGCGCTCAGGCACGGTGGTACGGGTGATTGGCATTCAGGCTCCAGGCACGGAACAACTGCTCGGCAACGAACACCCGCACCAGCGCGTGCGGCAAGGTCATTTTCGATAGCGCCCACTTCTGTTCGGCGCGTGCCAGCACTTCGGGTGAGTGTCCGTCCGGGCCGCCGATCAGCAGACAGGTATCGCGCCCTGACTGCATCCAGGCTTTCAGCTCGCCTGCCCATTCGACACTGCCATGCTGACGGCCGTGTTCGTCGAGCGCGATGATCAGCGCATCCCGCGGCAAGGCCTTGAGGATCTTCTCGCCTTCCTGGTGTTTGGCGCGCGCCAGATCGGCGTTCTTGCCGCGCTGCGCCGGCGCGATCTCGACCAGTTCGAGCCGGCATTCATGCGGCAGGCGCGCAGCGTAGTCGCGATACGCGGTTTCCACCCAGTCCGGCATGCGCGTGCCGACGGCGATCAGCCAGATGCGCATGCCCGGATCGCGCGCGACGCGCGGCTACTTGCGGGCAGCCTTGCGCGGTGCCGCCTTCTTCGCGGCAGGCTTGCCGGCGGCGGCGTTCTTCGCGGGCGCCTTGCCGGTGGCGCCGGCCGCCGCTTTGGACGGGGCGCGTTTCTTGACGCCGGCGTTGACCGGCTTGGCCTTGACGCCGGCCGCCTTGGCGGCGGCGCGCCTGGCCTTGGTCGTCGTGCTGCGCTGCGGCTTGGCCGGCTTCTTCACGACCGGCGCGGCCTCGGCCTCTTCGGCGACGGCCCAGAGCTTTTCGAGCTGATAGAACGCACGCGCCTGCGCCTGCATGACGTGCACGACCACCCCGCCGAGATCGACCAGCACCCATTCGCCCTGCTCGGTGCCTTCGATGCCGAGCGGCTGGAAGCCGGCATGCTTGGCGTCTTCGGCGACATTCTGTGCCAGCGACTTGACGTGGCGGTTCGACGTGCCGGTGCAGATGATCATCGTGTCGGTGACCGTCGTCAGTTTCATCACGTCGAGGACGGTGATGTTCTGCGCCTTCATGTCTTCAAGCGCGCCGATCGCGAGCTTGAGCAGCGGGTCCATCGACTTAGTGTTGCGTGGCATCGTTGTCCTGGGTCAGCGCCGCGACGTCCGCAGCGGTCATGGCATTGAGTATCGCATCCGGCACCAGTGCGCGCACGGAACGCTCCTGCTTGAGCAGGCGACGGATACGCGTCGACGAAATGTCGAGCAGCGGCATTTCCAGCGGCAGCCACAGGCCGCCAGCCTGACGATGCAGCGCCGCGGCGTCGGGCGCGCGGCGGCCGGCGAGAATCTCGCGGGTCTCCGCACTCGGCCGCGGTTCGCTGCCGGGCCGCGTGATCACCGCGACATGCGCCAGATCGATGATCTGTTGCCAGCGGCTCCAGGTATGGAAGTGCTCGAAGGCATCGCTGCCCATGATCAGCACCAGTGCCGCACGCGGAAAGTCCTGGCGCAGTTCGCTGAGCGTGTCGACGGTGTAGGAAACACCGGCGCGCTGGATTTCGCGGTCGTCCGGGATCAGGTTCTTTTCGCGACGCACCGCCAGGCGCAGCCATTCGAGACGACGCAGGGGCGAGATGCGCGAATCCGGGCGATGCGCGGCATGCGCGGTGGGAATGAGCCGCACCTGGTTGAGATCGAGCTTGTCGCGCGCCTCGATCGCGACGCGCAGATGTCCGTTGTGGAACGGCGCGAAAGCGCCACCGAAGATGCCGATCGCCTTCACGAATCGCTCATCACAGGCTTGCGCTCAACGAACCGAACCGTCGCCCATCACGACCCACTTCAGCGAGGTCAGGCCTTCCAGTCCGACCGGGCCGCGCGCATGGAACTTGTCGGTGCTGATGCCGATCTCGGCGCCCAACCCGTACTCGTAGCCGTCGGCGAAACGTGTCGAGGCATTGACCATCACCGAGCTCGAATCGACTTCGCGCAGGAAGCGGCGCGCATGCGTGAGGTTCTCGGTGACGATGCTGTCGGTGTGATGCGAGCCGTAGGTCTCGATGTGATCGATCGCCTGGTCGAGGCCGTCGACGATGCGGATCGCCAGGATCGGTGCGAGGTATTCGGTGCGCCAGTCTTCCTCGGTCGCCGCCTTGGCGTCCGGCAGCAGCTTGCGCGTGCGCGCGCAGCCGCGCAGTTCGACGCCGGCCTCGGTATAGATTTCGGCCAGCGTCGGCAGCACGCGTTCGGCGATCGCGGCATCGAGCAGCAAGGTCTCCATCGTGTTGCAGGTGCCGTAACGCTGGGTCTTGGCATTGACCGCGACTGCGACCGCCTTTTCCAGATCGGCCGCCGCGTCGATGTAGACGTGGCAGATGCCGTCGAGATGCTTGATCACCGGCACGCGCGCGGCTTCCGACACCGCAGCGACCAGACCCTTGCCGCCGCGCGGAATGATGACGTCGACGAATTCGGGCATCGCCACGAGTTCGGTGACGGCGCGACGGTCGGTGATGTCGAGGATCTGCACCGCGTCCTTCGGTAGACCGGCGTCGCCGAGCGCGCGTTCGAGGCAACGGGCGATCGCCAGATTCGAGCGCAGTGCTTCCGAGCCGCCGCGCAGGATCGCCGCGTTGCCGGATTTCAGGCACAGCGCCGCGGCGTCGGCCGTCACGTTCGGCCGCGATTCGTAGATGATGCCGACCACGCCCAGCGGCACGCGCATGTGGCCGACCTGGATGCCGGACGGCCGCAGCTTCATGTCGGTGATCTCGCCGACCGGATCGGCCAGCGCCGCGACCTGACGCACGCCGTCGGCCATCGCGTCGACCCGCGCGCGGTTCAGTTCCAGCCGTTCGAGCAGCGCCGCATCGAGCTTCTTGTTGCGGCCTTCGCGCAGGTCCTGCGCGTTGGCGGCAAGGATCGCGTCGGCATCGTCGAGGATCGCCTGCGCCAATGCGAACAGCGCCGCGTTCTTGGTGCCGGTGTCGGCGCGCGCGATCAGCCGCGCCGCGGTCCGCGCACGCTGTCCGCGTTCGTGCATATAGGCGGCGATGTTGTCGGCCTTGGCACGGACCGGTTTTGCAGCAGCATTCATGTTCGGGTGGGACGCGGAGCCGCCCCGCTGGCGGCAAGAATCAATGTTAGCAATTCTTCCCATGCCGCCGCGTCCTGGCCGGTCTTGACCATCTGGTCGACCTGCGCGATGCGGCGCATCCAGTTCATCGCCTCGCCGGGCCGCACGCGGGGCAATGCTTTCAGGTACTTGGCCTGCTGGAAGCGCCGCACACCGGCCATTTCCAGCGCCGTGGCGGCGTCGCGGACCCTGGTGTTGTGGATCGCCGCCTTGCTCAGCGAGCGCAGGCACCAGGACAACGCGCCGAGAATCTCCAGCGGCGACAGCCCCTCCTCGCGCAGGCGCTGCAGGCTGCGCACGGCGCCGACCGCATCGCCGTCGAGCAGGCGGTCATTGAGATCGAAAGCCTCGAAACGGGCACTGTCGGCGACTGCCTGCGCCAGCGCTTCGGCATCGATGCGCTCGCCGGCGAACAGCAGCTTGAGCTTTTCCACGTCCTGCGCGGCAGCCAGCAGATTGCCCTCGGTGCGTTCGGCCAGCAGCTTGACCGCGTCGGCCTCGATCTGCACGCCGGCCGCCTTCAGGCGCGCGTCCAGCCACGGCACGAATTCCTCGGTCTTGACCGGCCAGACGTAGACGCTGGCGCCGGCCGCATCGAGCGCCTTGAACCAGGCCGCCTCGCGCTGGCGCTTGTCGAGCGCGCCACAGACGACGATCAGCAAGGTATCGCGCTGCAGCTGCGGTGCGAGCGCCTGCAGCATCTTGCGGCCCTCGTCGTCCGGGCCGGCTGTCATCCGCACCTCGACGATGCGCTGGCTGGCGAACAGCGACAGGCTCGCGCAGGCGTCGATCACGCGCTGCCATGAAAAGCCGCGTTCGACATCGAGCACCTCGCGTTCGCTGAAGCCGGCCTTGCGGGCGGCCGCGCGGATCGCGTCCAGGGTTTCCTGCATCAACAAGGGCTCTTCGCCGGCCACCAGATACAGCGGCGCGAGACCCTTGGCGAGATGCGTATGGATCTGGTTCGGTCGGAGTTGCACGGTCGGCAGGAAAGCGAAAGGTGCGGGCATTCTACGTAATGCGCCGCCGGCTAGAATGGCACCATGAAACCTTCCGATCCGTCGCCGCGCGCACCGCGCCCGGCCGAACGCGAGCCCGGCCCGGCCGACCCGCTGCTGTCCTTCATCGGCCGCGGCCTGTCGCTGCTGGCCGAACGCCGTCATGGCGCCGGCCGCGCCAATCCCGCCGGCAGCGCGCGCGACGCGAAACTGCCGGCAGACGAACGCCGCCATGTCGCCGGCCTGATGCGCATCAACCACGCCGGCGAGATTTCCGCGCAGGCGCTCTACCACGGCCAGGCCCTGACCGCGCGCGATCCGGACACCCGCCGCCATCTGCTCGAAGCCGCCCGCGAAGAACGCGACCACCTGCGCTGGTGCGAGGAGCGTCTGCGGGAACTCGACGACGCACCCAGCAAGCTGCAGCCGCTGTGGTACGCCGGCTCGTTCGCGATCGGCGCGCTCGCCGGCCTGCGCGGCGACGCCGCCAGCCTCGGTTTCGTCCAGGAAACCGAAAGGCAGGTCTCGGAACATCTCGACGAGCATCTGCAGCAATTGCCGGAAACCGACGAGCGCAGCCGCGCGATCCTCGAAACGATGCGCCGCGACGAACAGCGTCACGGCGACGAGGCGCGCGACGCCGGCGCCGCACCGGTCCCGATGCCGGTGCGCGACCTGATGCGCCAGGTGGCGAAGCTGATGAAGTTCGGCGCCTACCGCCTGTAGGCGCGTTGCAGGAGCGGCGCAAGCCGCGATTGCCTGAACAAGAAGGGCCGCATCAGTGCGGCCCTTTTACGTTCGCGCATCGACGATCTTCAACGCGAGATGTTCATCCCGTAGAAGATTTCGCTGATCTCGTGATTGACGTTGTCGCGAATCTTCCTGGCTTCACGCGGCGGCAGTTCGGTCACGCCTTCACCGAACAGGTAGGTGTCGAGATCGAGCTCCTTCAGGCGCATCTTCGTGTGGAAGATGAACTCCTGATAGACGTTGACGTCGATCATCTGGTAGCGGTTCTTGATGTCGGCGCTGAGGAAGTCCTGAATCGATTCGACCGAGTGATCGATGAAGTGCTTGGCGCCGCGCACGTTGCGCGTGAAACCCCGCACCCGGTAGTCCATGACGACGATATCGGATTCGAACGACTTGATCAGATAGTTCAGGGCCTTCAGCGGCGAAATCTTGCCGCAGGTCGACACGTCGATGTCGGCGCGGAAGGTCGAGATGCCGTTGTCCGGATGGGTTTCCGGATAGGTGTGCACCGTGATATGCGACTTGTCGAGGTGCGCGACGACCGAATCCTTGTCGACGTTCTTCTTCTTGCCCGGCGTCGGCAGACCGTCGAGATGACCTTCCGAAATCAGCATCGTCACCGACGCGCCCTGCGGATCGTAGTCCTGACGGGCGACGTTGAGGATATTGGCGCCGATGATGCGCGCCACTTCGGTCAGGATCGCCGTCAGGCGCTCGGCGTTGTACGCCTCGTCGATGTACTCGATGTATTCCTGCTGATGCTGCTTGGAACGCGCGTAGCAGATGTCGTAGATGTTGAACGACAGCGACTTCGTCAGATTGTTGAAGCCGAGCAGCTTCAGTTTCGGATTGTCGGTCCGTTTCGGCTTGGCCTTGGCCAATGTCGTACTCCAGTCATACAAGGGAAGCCCCGCAAAGCGAGAGCCCCCCAAAACGCCGAACGCGCCGGAACCGGCGCGCACCCTTGGGGCGGCGGATTATGCGTCAAAACCGCGTCACTTGTGTGAATCCGCCGATGGCCGGCCCGCTGCGGAAACCGGCCTCAGTCGGCCTCGCGAATCTCGTAGTCGTGAGTGATCGTCACGCCGGCACGGCCGAGCATGATCGACGCCGAGCAGTACTTCTCGGCCGACAGTTCCACGGCGCGCCTGACGTGATTTTCGGCGAGCCGGGTACCGACGACGACGAAGTGCATGCGGATCGCGGTAAAGACCTTGGGCTCGGTTTCGGCACGCTCGGCTTCGAGCTCCACCCAGCAGTCGCGGACCTGCTGCCGGGATTTCTTGAGAATCAGCGTGACATCGACGGCCGAGCACGCACCGACGCCCATCAACAGCAATTCCATCGGCCGCGGCCCCAGATTGCGGCCGCCGATCTCCGGCGGACCGTCGCAGACGATGGCGTGTCCGCTGCCGCTTTCGGCAATGAATGCGGCGTTTTCGGCCCATTTGACGCGAGCTTTCAAGGCAATCTCCGGAATCCGCCGATATGGCTGTGCTATTTTCGCAGCTGTCGTCCGGACGGCAAACTTTGGGGGAAGTGCGTCGATGTCCATCTTCAGCAAGCCTGCCGTGCAGAATTTCGTGCAGCAGGCGCACAAGCGCAGTTACGCGCCCAAGCATACGCTCATGCTTGCCGGCGACCCGCCGCAGTCGATCTACCTGATCCTCGAAGGCTCGGTCAGCATCCTGCTCGAAGACGAAAACGGCCGCGAAATCGTGCTGGCCTACCTCAATCCGGGCGATTTCTTCGGCGAGCTGTGTCTGTTCCAGGACCAGCTGGCGCGCACCGCGATCGTTCGCACGCGCACGCCGACACTGGCGGCGGAACTGAACTACGAAGCGTTCATGAAGTTCTACCGCGAGAATCCGGACATCATGTTCGAGATCGCCGGCCAGCTCGCCAGCCGCCTGCGCGAAACGACGCGCCGCCTGTTCGATCTGGCGTTCCTCGATGTCGCCGGCCGCATGGCGCGCACGCTGATCGACCTGACCAAGAAGCGCGAATCGGTCGCCAACCCGCGCGGCACGATCATCCGCACCAGCCGTCAGGAGCTCGCCCGCCTGGTCGGCTGCTCGCGCGAAATGTCCGGCCGCGTCCTGAAGAAACTCGAAGAAGACGGCATCGTGCTGACCCAGGGCCGCAGCATTCTGGTGGTCGGCGTCAGCAAGCCGGTCGCGGCCTGAAACGCGGACGCCGCGGCGGCGACTTCAGCCGCCGATCAGCGTCTTCAGCGCCGCCGACGGCCGGTCCTGGCGCATCAGCGATTCGCCGATCAGGAAGCGATGCACGCCGCCGGCACGCATGCGCGCGACATCGGCCGGCATCGCGATACCGCTTTCGGTCACCACCGGCACATCGGCCGGAATCCGCGGCAGCAGATCGAGCGTCGTGTCCAGCGAGGTCGCGAAGCTGCGCAGGTTGCGGTTGTTGATGCCCAGCAACCAGCCGTCGGCGAGATCGGCACCGAGCACCTGATCGAGTTCACCGCGGTCATGCACCTCGACCAGCACGTCGAGTTGCCAGGCCCGCGCCGCCGCGTACAGCGCCTTGAGCTGCAGGGGCGCCAGCGCCGCCGCAATCAGCAACACGCAATCGGCCCCGATCGCGCGCGCTTCGACGATCTGCCAGTCGTCGACGATGAAGTCCTTGCGGATCACCGGCAGTGCGCAGGCGGCGCGCGCCTGCACGAGAAACGCGTTGTGGCCCTGGAAGAATTTCTCGTCGGTGAGCACCGACAGGCAGGCCGCGCCACCGTCCTCGTATTCGCGCGCCAGCCAGGCCGGATCGAAGTCCTCGCGGATCAGCCCCTTGCTCGGCGACGCGCGCTTGATCTCGGCGATCACGCCGGCACCGCCGGCCGCGACCTTCGCCGCCAGCGACGAGATGAAGCCACGCGGCGCGTCGGCCGCGCTGGCCAGCGCCTCGAGTGCGCTGCGCGAATAGCGCTGGCGCAGCCGCGCGATTTCATCGGCCTTGCGGGCCAGGATGGTGTCGAGAATGTCGGACATCGGCAGTCGTTCCGTGCTCAGGCGGCTTTCAGGCGCCGGGTGGCAGCAACGAAGGCATCGAGTCGCCCGCGCGCCGCGCCGCTCGCCAGCGCCGCTTTCGCCGCGTCGATGCCGGCCATCAGCGTGTCGGCGCGCCGCGCCGCGTAGATCGCCGCCCCGGCATTGAAGGCGACGATGTCACGCGCCACGCCGGGCCTGTCGTCCAGCGCCTCGAGCACCCGCGCCTTCGACTCGGCGGCGTCGGCGACGCGCAGGTTCTGGCTGCCGGCCATCGCAAAGCCGAAGTCTTCCGGGTGGATGTCGTATTCGCGCAGCTCGCCGTCGCGCAGCTCGCCGATCATGGTCGCGCCGCCGAGCGTGATCTCGTCCATGTTGTCGCGGCCCCAGACCACCAGCGCGTTCTGCGCGCCGAGGCGCTGCAGCACGCGCACCTGGATACCGACCAGATCCGGATGGAACACACCCATCAGGATGTTCGGTGCGCCGGCCGGGTTGGTCAGCGGCCCGAGGATATTGAAGATCGTGCGCACGCCCATTTCCTTGCGCACCGGCGCCACTGCCTTCATCGCCGGATGATGATTCGGCGCGAACATGAAGCCGATGCCGGTCTGCTCGATGCAGGCGGCGACCTGCGTCGGAGACAGATCGATCGCCGCACCGAAGGCTTCGAGCACGTCGGCGCTGCCGGACTTCGACGAGACGCTGCGATTGCCGTGCTTGGCGATATGGCAGCCGGCGGCGGCGGCCACGAACATCGAGGCCGTCGAGATATTGAAGGTGTGCGCGCCGTCGCCGCCGGTGCCGACGATGTCGATGAAATGCGCGTAGGCCGGCGTTTCGACCGTACGCGCGAACTCGCGCATGACCTGCGCCGCGGCCGCGATCTCGCCCACGGTTTCCTTCTTGACGCGCAGGCCGGTGAGGATCGCCGCGGTCATCAGCGGCGAGACTTCGCCGCGCATGATCTGCCGCATCAGGCCGACCATCTCGTCGTGGAAGATCTCGCGATGTTCGATGGTCCGCTGCAGCGCCTGCTGCGGGCTCAGGCCGCTCATCAGTAACGCTCCACGAAGTTCTTCAGCAGTTGATGGCCGTGCTCGGTGAGGATCGATTCGGGATGGAACTGCACACCTTCGATCGCCAGCTGCTTGTGGCGCAACCCCATGATCTCGTCGCGCGCGCCGTCCTCGAATTCGGTCCAGGCCGTGACCTCGAAGCAATCCGGCAGCCCTTGCTTCTCGACCACCAGCGAGTGATAGCGCGTCGCCTGATATGGCGTCGGCAAGCCCTTGAAGACACCTTCGTCGCGATGATGGATCGCGCTGGTCTTGCCGTGCATCACGGCACGTGCACGACCGACGACGCCGCCGAAAGCCTGGCCGATCGACTGATGGCCGAGGCAGACGCCGAGAATCGGGAAGCGGCCCTGCAGCCGTTCGATCAGATCGAGGCAGATGCCGGCTTCGTTCGGTGTGCAGGGACCTGGCGAGAGCACGATATGGCGCGGGTTCTTCGCGGCGACTTCGGCGACCGAAATGCGGTCGTTGCGGTGCACCTCGACCTCGACCCCGAGCTCGCCGAAATACTGGACGAGGTTGTAGGTGAACGAATCGTAGTTGTCGATCATCAGCAGCATGGTGAATCCCGGATGTTTGGCGGTACGGCCGCACAGTGGCGGCAGCGATGCGCGGCGCGCATCGGCGGTGGCGGAAGACTCAGTGCCAGCGTCGCCAGGATTTCGGGTGGTGCTGCGTCATGTGTCGAGGGCGTAGCGGTCGGTTCGGGCGCGCTAGTTTAGATGATTGCACGGCGCATCGGCGATGCGGGCACACGCGTACGGCATCCGCGCGCGAATTTCCCTGCGTCGCCGGGAAGCGCGGCCGACCGCCGGATCCGCTGAAGACATCGCCCGACGTGCGGCGGCCGTCGACGCCGGCGCACCGACCCGCCGCAACAGGCTGCGACGGACCGGCCGTTCGTCCCGTCATGCTTGACAGTAAATGTTACCAGTAAGTAACGTCGCCGCGTGTTACCGATCGGTAACTTTCCGAGGCGGGCGCCACCGAGTTCCGGCGCCGCCTCCCGGAGCGATGCCATGGACATGAGAATCCCTGCTGTTTTCGATGCACCCGGCCGCATGGACCGCAGCCGTAGCGCCGCTGCACCGCGAGTCGCCGTGTTCGCCGCACTGCTGCTGGCACTGCCGACCGGACCGGCGAGCGCCGCCGCACCACCCGGCGCGCCGGTCGATGCCTGGGGCAACGAGAGGGAGGATGCCGGCTGGACCTTCTATTTCGACAACGACAGCCTGACACCGGTGCAGCGCGACGAGGACTACACCGGTGGTATCGCGGTCACGCTGGCCGGCCGGCGCGCGCAGCGCAACTGGCTGTCGGCGGATGCGCCGCTGGGCCTGCTCGATGCCCTGTTCCTGCCTGCGGCGGTCGATATCGGGTTCCAGTTGCACAGCCAGCAGTTCGGCGGTCTGGCATTCACACCGGGCACCATCAAGGAGGCCGACGTGCGTGCCGGCGATCGTCCCTACGCGAGTCTGCTCTACGTCGCGAACGGCCGCAGCTACATCGGCGACGGCAGCGGGCCGGTCTATCACAGCAGCCTGTCGATCGGCGTGCTCGGCCTGCATGTCGTGCCGGAATTCCAGGACGCGTTCCACAGCATGATCGGCGCGCGCAAACCGCGCGGCTGGGATCACCAGATCTCCAGCGGCGGCGAGCCGACCTTCCGCTACACGCTGACCCGCCAGGATCTGCAGCTCGCCGGCGCATCGATCGACCACACCCACTACGAATTCAAGAGCGCGGTCGCCGCCAGCATCGGCTATCTGACCGAAGGCAGTGCGGCGCTGTCATGGCGCTGGGGCCGCATCAACACGCCATGGTGGGCCGGCCCGCCGGATCGCGTCGAGTACATCGCCGAACCGGCGCCGGCGACCGGCGGCAGCATGCTGCACCCGGATGTGCGCGAGCTGTATGTCTGGGGCGGCATCAAGGCGCACGCACGCCTTTACAACAGCTTCCTGCAAGGCCAGTTCCGCGGCAGCGATCTGGAATACAGCTATCACGAGGTGCGGCCGCTGATCGGCGAAGCCTGGCTCGGCGTCACCGCGCAGATCACCGGCGAATACCGATTGTCGTGGGTGATGCGCTACCAGACTTCGGAGCTCAAGCCCGAGCCCGGCGACCGCTCGCTGATCTGGGGCGGTCTGGTGCTGTCGCACGATTTATGACCGGCGCCGCGCGCTGAAGACACAAAAAAGCCGGCGTCGCGCGCCGGCCTTTTTCATGCGGCCCGCGAGCGGGGAATCAGGATGTTGCTTTCGCGAGTCTGGCGCTCTTCGCCGGTTTCGCAGCCTTGGCCGCCGCAGCTGCCTTGCGCGCCGGCAGATAGGCGTCGAGCAGTGTGTGCACGGCGCCCAGCGAATTGACGATGGGTCCGCCGTTGCCGGCGAAGGTCAGGCGCGTCATCGCACTGCCTTCGAGCAGCAGCATCAGCGCATCGCCGAGCGCCTCGGCATCGCTGGCGCCGGCATCGCGTGCCAGCGCGCGCAAGCGCCGGCGCACTTCGGCCTTGTATTCGCGGATCACCTGATGGCCGGGATGCTCGGCTTCGCGCAGTTCGACCGCGGCGTTGCTGAGCGGACAGCCGCAGGCATCGGCACCGCAGGATTTCGACATCGACGATTCGAACACCGTTTCGATCTGACGCCGCGGATCACCGGCATGCGGGGCAATCGAGGCGTCCCAGTGTTCCCAGAACTCGGAAACCTGCGCACGCAGACACTCGGCGACGAGTTCGTCCTTGGACCCGAAGCTCCGGTAGAAACTCATCTTGTTGGTGCCGGCACCACAGGCGATCGCGTCCACGCCAACGGCACGGATGCCCTGGCGATAGAACAGTTCGCGGGCCGTCCGGAAGATGCGATCGCGAACACGCGTACCGCCTTCCGGACAGGGCGCGGCGCTCGGCGATTTGGCTTCTTTCATCACGCTACCTCGGTTGTCACAAAAAACTCCTTGACGCGGCTGTTACCGGTCGGTAACGTATGCGAACTGTTACTGACCGGTAACACACGTACAGCTTCAATCGTTTCGGTCCCGACGTCAAGCCGGACCGGCGATCGCAGCAGGCAACAACCCGCCATGGCCGGCCCCCGCCGCCACCGCGCTTTTCGGGAGATACACCAGATGATCCGCACCGCCGCCCCCCGCACCCGCTTCCGCAATTCTACGCTGAGCCTGTTGCCGATCGCCCTGCTGGTCGCCGCCAGCGCCGGCCTTTCCGGCTGCGACGCTTCGGCCGACGCGACCCAGCCCCCGCCCGCGCCCGAGGTCACCGTGCGCGCTGCGGTGCAGCAGCAGATCGTCGACTGGGACACCTATACCGGCCGCTTCGCCGCAACGCAGCGCGTCGAACTGCGGCCGCGCGTCGCCGGCTACATCGACCGCGTCGCGTTCGACGAAGGCTCGCTGGTGAAGAAGGGTGATCTGCTGTTCCAGATCGATCCTCGTCCCTATCAGGCCCGGCTCGATCAGGCACAGGCGGAACTCGCCCGCGCCGTCGCGCAGAACCAGCTCGCCGCCAGCGAATCGACCCGCGCCGAAAACCTGCTCGCCGCGCATGCGATCTCGCGCGAGGAATACGACGCCCGCGTCAGCAATCGCGGCCAGACCGCCGCCGGCCTGCGCGCCGCACGCGCCAACGTCGAAGCCGCGCAGCTCGATCTGGGCTTCACGCGCGTCACCGCGCCGATCGACGGTCGCGTCTCGCGCGCCGAGATCACCGCCGGCAACTACGTGGTCGCCGGCCAGACCGTGCTGACCTCGGTGGTGTCGGTCGATCCGATCTATGTCTACTTCGACGGCGACGAGCGCAGCTATCTGAAGTACGCCGCACAGGCCAGCCGCGGCGAACGCCCGAGCGAACGCGACAAGCAGCTGCCGGTGTTCGTCGGCCTCGCCAACGAGGAGGGCTATCCGCACGCCGGCAGCATCGACTTCCTCGACAACGCGCTCGATCCGCAGACCGGCACGATCCGCGCCCGAGCCGTGCTGCCGAATCCCGACGGCCACTTCACGCCGGGCCTGTTCGCGCGCGTGCAGCTGCTCGGCAGCGGCCGCTATGCCGCGACCCTGCTCGACGAGCGCGCGATCGGCACCGATCAGAGCAAGAAGTTCGTCTACGTGGTCGATGACCGGAACACCGTGCAGTACCGCGCCGTGACGCTGGGCGGCGAGCACGACGGGCTGCGTGTCGTCACCGACGGCGTCAAGCCGGGCGAACGCGTGATCGTCGCCGGCCAGCAGCGCGTCCACCCGGGCGTGGTGGTCGCCGCGAAGAGCGATCCGGCGCCGCAGCCGACCGCCGACGCGCGCGACGCCGTCGCCGACGACGCGATCGCCATCAACTAAGAACGGTCCATGAAACTCACCCATTTCTTCATCGAACGGCCGATCTTCGCCGGCGTGCTGTCGTTCGTGGTGTTCGTGCTCGGTCTGCTCGCGGTGTTCCGCCTGCCGATCGCCGAATACCCGGAAGTCGTGCCGCCGACGGTGGTCGTCACCGCCTCCTATCCGGGCGCGACCGCGCAGGTGCTGTCCGACACGATCGCGACGCCGCTGGAACAGGAAATCGTCGGTGTCGAGGACATGCTCTACATGAACTCGCAGGCGCAGCAGGACGGCACGCTGCAGCTGACGGTGACCTTCAAGCTCGGCACCGACATCGACCGCGCGCAGGTGCAGGTGCAGAACCGCGTCGCGCAGGCGCTGCCGCGTCTGCCCGAGGAAGTGCGCGCCGCCGGCGTGACCACGCGCAAGAGCTCGCCGAACCTGACGATGGTCGTCCATCTGTATTCGCCGGACGGCCGCTACGACGGCCTGTATCTGCGCAATCTCGCGGTCATCCAGGTGCGTGACCGTCTCGCGCGACTGCCGGGCGCCGGCGACGTGCGCATCTTCGGCTCCGGCGACTACGCAATGCGCCTCTGGCTCGATCCGCAGAAACTGGCGGCGCGCAATCTGACGGTCGACGAGGTGATCGCCGCGGTGCGCGAACAGAACGTACAGGTCGCAGCCGGCAGCATCGGCGCACCACCGCTGAAGGACAATCCGGCCTTCCAGATGGCGATCGACGCGGGCGGCCGCCTGCAGACCGAAAAGCAGTTCGGCGACATCGTCATCAAGACCGGTGCCGACGGCGAAGTCACGCGGCTCGGCGACGTCTCGCGCATCGAACTCGGCGCTGGCGAATATGCCCTGCGCTCGCTGCTCGACAACAAGTCGGCGGTCGCGCTGCCGGTGTTCCTGCAGCCGGGCGCCAACGCCCTGCAGCTCGCCGACAACGTGCGTTCGACGATGGCCGAGCTGAAGAAGACCTTCCCGCAGGGGGTCGACTACTCGATCATCTACGATCCGACCGTGTTCGTGCGCCAGTCGATCCACGCCGTGATCGAAACCCTGCTCGAAGCGCTGCTGCTGGTCGTGATCGTCGTGATCCTGTTCCTGCAGACCTGGCGCGCGGCGCTGATCCCGATCGTTGCCGTGCCGGTGGCGATCATCGGCAGCTTCGCGGCGATGGCGGCGTTCGGCTTCTCGATCAACACGCTGACGCTGTTCGGCCTGGTGCTGGCGGTCGGCATCGTCGTCGACGATGCGATCGTGGTCGTCGAGAACATCGAGCGCGGCATCGCCGACGGCCTGAGTCCGCGCGCCGCCGCGCATCGCTCGATGGACGAAGTCGCCGGCCCGATCATCGCGATCTCGCTGGTGCTGTGCGCGGTGTTCGTGCCACCCGCCTTCGTCGGCGGTTTCAACGGCCAGTTCTACAAGCAGTTCGCGCTGGTCATCGCGTTCGCCGCGGTGATCTCGGCGTTCAATTCGCTGACCTTGTCGCCGGCCCTGGCCGCGCTGCTGCTGCGCCCGCACGGCGCCAAACCCGATGGTCTGCAACGCGGCATCGACGGCGCGTTCGGCTGGGTCTTCCGGCCGTTCAACCGCCTGTTCGCCAGCGGTGCGAACGGTTACCAGCGCGGCGTACGCAAGCTGCTGCGGCTCGGCACCATCGGGCTGCTGGTCTACGGCGGCCTGGTCGTGCTGACCGGCATCGGCTTCAGCAAGGCGCCGAACGGCTTCGTGCCGGCGCAGGACAAGGGCTATCTGGTAACGATCGTGCAGCTGCCACCCGGCTCGTCGATCGAGCGTACGGAAGCGATCGTCAAGCAGGTCGGCGAGATCGGCCTGCAGCAGCGCGGCATCGAACATGCCGTGCAGTTCCCGGGCCTGTCGATCAATGGCTTCACGCGTTCGTCGGACGCGGCGATCGTGTTCTTCCCGCTGAAGAATTTCGACGAGCGGCCCGGCCTGCGCGGTCCGCAGATCGCCGCCGAGCTCAACAGGAAACTCGGCGCGATCGACGGTGCGATGGTGATCGCCGTGCTGCCGCCGCCGATCCTCGGCCTCGGCACTGCCGGCGGCTTCAAGGCCGAGATCGAGGATCACACCAACGCCGGACCGGCCCAGCTCTACGACATGACGCAGGCGCTGGTCGCCAAGGCGCGGCAGACGCCGGCGCTCGCCGGCGTGTTCTCGACCTATGACGTCAACGCACCGCAGCTGCATGCGGACATCGACCGCGTCAAGGTCAAGCAGCTCGGCATCGATCTCGACGAGGTGTTCCGCACCATGCAGGTGTATCTGGGCTCGTACTACATCAACGACTTCAACCAGTTCGGGCGCACGTTCCGCGTCATCGCGCAAGCCGACGAGAACTATCGCGGCCGCCCGGACGACGTGCTGCTGCTGAAGACCCGCAATGCCGACGGCGAGATGGTGCCGCTCGGTTCGATCCTGTCGCTGCGCGAGAGCTTCGGCGCCAACATGGCGTCGCGCTACAACGGCTTCCCGAGCGCCGACGTCAACGGCGGCGCGGCGCCCGGCTTCAGCTCCGGCCAGGCCATGGCGGCGCTCGAACGGGTCGCACAGGAAACGCTGCCGCCCGGTGTCGACATCGAATGGACGGATCTGGCATTCCAGCAGATCGGCGCCGCCAAGGCGCTGGCGATCGTGCTGCCGCTCGGCGTGCTGCTGGTGTTCCTGGTGCTCGCCGCGCAGTACGAGAGTCTGGTGCTGCCGCTGGCGGTGATCCTGATCGTGCCGATGACGCTGCTGTCGGCGCTGATCGGCATCTTCCTGACCCATAGCGAGGTCAACATCTTCACGCAGATCGGACTGTTCGTGCTGGTCGGCCTCGCCGCGAAGAACGCGATCCTGATCGTCGAGTTCGCCCGCGAGCTGGAAGCGCAAGGCAAGTCGACGATCGCGGCGGCGCTGGAAGCCTGCCGCCTGCGTCTGCGGCCGATCCTGATGACCTCGTTCGCGTTCATCTTCGGTGTGCTGCCGCTGGTGATGGCGACCGGCGCCGGCGCGGAAATGCGCAAGGCGATGGGCATCACCGTGTTCGCCGGCATGATCGGCGTGACGATCTTCGGCCTGTTCTTCACCCCGTTGTTCTATGTCTCGCTGCAGAACTTCGTGGCGCGTCGACGCCAGGCGCCGACCACCGCACCCGCGGCCCTGCCCGCCACTGCACATTGAAGGAGCATCACATGAAACAGAAAATCGCACTCGTCACCGGCGGCAATCGCGGCATCGGCCTGGAGACCTCGCGGCAGCTTGCCGCGCAGGGCGTGCATGTCATCGTCGCTGCACGCGATGCGGCGAAGGCCGCCGCCACCGTGGCCGAACTGCAGGCCGACAACGGCAGCGCCGAAGCGCTGCAGCTCGACGTCACCGATGCCGCGAGCATCAAGGCGGCGGTCGACACCGTCAGCACAAAGCACGGCCACCTCGACATTCTCGTCAACAACGCCGGGATCATCCGCAGCAGTCCGGACGGCGTGCCGTCGCACCAGCCGGTCGAGGACTGGCGCTGGATCTTCGAGACCAATGTCTTCGGTCTGGTCGAAACCACGCAGGCCTTCCTGCCGCTGCTGAAGAAGGCGCCGGCGGCGCGCATCGTCAATCTGTCGAGTCTGCTCGGCTCGATCGGCATGCACGAAACGCCGGGCTCGCCGATCTACGAGTTCAAGTCGGTGCCGGCCTACAGCGCCTCGAAAAGCGCGGTCAACGCCTACACCGAACACCTGGCCTGGGAACTGCGCGACACGCCGATCAAGGTCAATGCCGCGCATCCCGGCTACGTGAAGACCGACATGAATCACGGCGGCGGCGAGCTGGAAGTGCCGGACGGCGCGCGCACCAGCGTCGCGCTGGCACTGCTCGGCGCCGACGGCCCGAGCGGCAAGCTGATGCATGTCGGCGAGGTCTTGCCGTGGTAACGCCCCATCGCCCAACAGGAGAATGCAGATGAACAAGGTCGCACTCGTCACCGGCGCGCAGCGCAGCGACAACTTCGCCCGCGCACGGATGCTCGCACAGCAAGGTCTGCATGTCGTGGTCGCCGCGCCGGAATGGTCGAAAGCCGTCGACGCGGCGCTGCGCCTGCAGCTCGAAGGGCTCAGCGCCGAAGCGCTGCACCTGACGCGTCGCGATGCCGACGCGCTCGAGGCTGCGCGCCGGCAGATCGTCAGCCTGCACGGCCGTCTCGACGTGGTCGTCGACGACGGCGAACCCGCGCTCGCGCACTAAGCGCCACGCGCCCCAACTTCTCAACGGAGAACTTCCATGAGTGAACGGATTACCGCCGTCAGCGACGGCAGCTTCGAACAGGACGTGAAACTCGCCAGCCAGACGCAGCCCGTGCTGGTCGATTTCTGGGCCGAATGGTGCGGACCATGCCGCATGGTCGCGCCGCTGCTCGATCAGCTCGCGGCCGAGCACGACGGCGCGCTGAAGATCGTCAAGCTCAACGTCGACGAAAACCCGCAGACGCCGGCCTCGCTCGGCATCCGCGGCATCCCGACGCTGATGCTGTTCAAGGACGGCGCGCTGGCGGCGACCCAGGTCGGCGCCGCGGCCAAGTCGCAGCTCGCGGCCTTTGTCGCACCGCACCTGGCGACCGCCTGAAACCGCGGGCGCGGTTCGCCGCGCCCGCTTTCCACCCGAACCACTACCAGGGGAACGTCATGACCCACTCCTTGTTCACGCCGCTGCACGTCGGCGACCTGCTGCTGCCGAACCGCATCGTCATGGCGCCGATGACCCGCACCCGTGCCGACGCCGCGCATGTGCCCGGCGAACTGATCGCCACGCATTACGCGCAACGCGCCAGCGCCGGCCTGCTGATCGCCGAAGCGACGCTGTCGGCGCCCGGCACCAGCGCCTACAAGACCGAGCCCGGCATCTACAGCGCCGCGCAGGTCGCCGGCTGGAAACGCGTCACCGACGCCGTGCACGCGGCCGGTGGCCGCATCGCGCTGCAGGTCTTTCATCCCGGCCGCGCCAGCCACGCGGCGATGAACGACGGCATTCCGCCGGTCTCGTCGACCGATCGCGCGATCCGCGGCGCCGAGGGCGAAGCCTTCGACACGCCGAGACGCCTGAGTGCCGGCGAAATGCCGCGTCTCGTCGAACAGTTCCGCCATGCCTTCGAGAACGCCTGGCTGGCCGGCTTCGACGCCGTGGAAATCCATGGCGCGCACGGCTATCTGCTCGACCAGTTCCTGCGCGACAGCGTCAACGATCGCGGCGACGCCTACGGCGGCCCGCTCGACCGGCGCGCGCGCCTACTGCTCGAAGTCGTCGATCAGGCGATCGCCGCGTTCGGCGCCGGCCGCGTCGGTGTGCGGATCTCGCCGCTGGTGTCGTTCAACGACGTCGCCGATTCCGATCCGCGCGCGCTCGTGCAGTACGTCGCCGATCAGCTGACCCGACGCAGCGTCGCGTTCCTCGAACTGCGCCACAACCAGCACGACGCCGAGGAAGAGCGAGCCCTCGCCGACATCGCGCGTCGCCACTTCCGCGGCGTGCTGATCCGCAACGGCGGCTTCGACCGCGACAGCGGCGACGCCGCGATCGCCGACGGCAGCGCCGACGCGATCAGCTACGGCAAGCCGTTTCTCGCCAATCCCGATCTCGCCGAGCGCTTCCGCCGGAACGCGCCGCTCGCGAATTTCGATTTCAGCCAGCTCTATACACCGGGGCCGCTCGGCTACATCGACCAGCCGGCCCACGAGCCGGCCATCCTCGACACCCCCGCACTCGCATGAACGCCTTCCGCACTTTCACGCTCACCACCGTCGCCGCCGCCGCGCTCGCGCTGTCCGCCTGCGCGGTCGGCCCCGATTACCAGAAGCCCGAACTGCCGGCCGCGCACGCCGATATCGAGACCTCGCTGTACGACAGCGCCGAGCCGAGCGCCGCGTTCTGGTCGGTGTTCGGCGACGCCGAACTCGACGCGCTGGAGACGCGCGCGCTGTCCGCCAACCACGATCTGCGCATCGCGCTCGCCAATCTCAACCAGGCGCGCGCACTGCGTCGCGAAACGGTGTTCGATTACCTGCCGACGGTCACTGCCGCTGCCGGCTACACCAAGGCAAAGCAGAGCCGGGACCAGGCGCCCGGCTTTGACCGCGACGCGCGGACGACGGAGCTGTATGACGCCGGCTTCGACGCGGTCTGGGAGCTCGACCTGTTCGGCCGCGTGCGTCGCGAGAACGAAGCCAGCCGCGCCAACGAAGAAGCGCTGACCGCCGATCTGCACGGCGCGCAGATCAGCGTCGCCGCCGAAGTCGCGCGCACCTACTTCGAGCTGCGCGGCGCACAGGCGCGTTACGCGGTCGCGCAGGGCAATGCCGACAACCAGCTCGGCACGCTGCAGTACACCGAAGCGCGCCTGAAGTACGGCCGCGGCACCGAGTTCGACGAGCAGCGCGCCCGCGCACAGCTGGCGAGCACACGCGCACGCGTGCCGGATCAGCAGATCGCGATCAGCAACGCCATGCATCGCCTCGCCGTGCTCTGCGGCCTGGAGCCGGAAGCGCTGAAGGGCGAACTCAGCGCCGCCGGCGACATGCCGGCGCTGCCGCGCCTGGTCCGCATCGGCCAGCCGGACGACCTGCTGCGCCGGCGCCCCGACGTCGCCAGCGCCGAGCGCCGGCTCGCGGCCGCGACCGCCGGCATCGGCATCGCCGCCGCCGACTACTTCCCGCGCGTCAGCTTCAGCGGCGAGGTCGGCTACTCGGTCGCGCATCCGGGTTCGGTCGGCGACAGCGGCAGCGGCACCTACGCGTTCGGGCCGAGCATCAGCTGGGCAGCGTTCGATCTCGGCCGCGTGCACGCCCGCGTGCAGCAGCACCGCGCGCAGGCCGACGCCGCGCTCGCGCGCTACCAGCAGAGCGTGCTGCGCGCGCTCGAGGAAACCTCGAACACGCTGAGCGCCTACGGCTACAACCGCCGCAAGCTCGACCTGCTCGACGAGAGCGTGCAGGCCAGCGACCGCGCCGTTCAGCTGGCGCGCGTACGCTTCGAGGCCGGCGCTGCCGACTTCATCGACGTGCTCGATGCCGAACGCAACCAGCTCGACGCCGAGGACCAGCTCGCGCAGGCCCGCACGCAGACCGCGACCTCGCTGGTCGCACTGTACAAATCGCTGGGCGGCGGCTGGAATGCCGATGCACCGGCGACCACTGCCGTCTCACTCAAGGACTGAAACCGATGATCGAACTGCACTACTGGACCACGCCGAACGGCCACAAGGTCTCGATCTTCCTCGAAGAAGCCGGGCTCGATTACAGGATCGTTCCGGTCCATATCGGTCGCGGCGAGCAGTTCACGCCGGACTTCCTGAAGATCGCGCCGAACAACCGCATCCCGGCAATCATCGATCACGATCCGATCGGCGGCGGCGAACCGATCGCGCTGTTCGAGTCCGGCGCGATCCTCACGTACCTGGCCGAGAAAACCGGCCGGTTCCTCAGCCCCGACATCCGGGTCCGCTACGAAACCCTGCAGTGGCTGTTCTGGCAGATGGCCGGTCTCGGGCCGATGGCCGGCCAGAACCACCACTTCAGCCAGTACGCGCCGGAAAAGATTGCCTACGCGATCGACCGCTACCGCAACGAAACCAACCGCCTCTACGGCGTACTCGACAAGCAGCTTGCCGGCCGCGATTTCATTGCCGGCGATTACTCGATCGCCGACATGGCGAGCTATCCGTGGATCGTGCCGCACGAGCGGCAGGGCCAGAAGCTCGAGGATTTCCCGAACCTGAAACGCTGGTTCCACGCGATCGCCGCGCGGCCCGCCGTGCAGCGCGCATACGCGAAGGCCGAAGCCATCAACGCAGCGCCGACCGTCGACGACGAAGCCAGGAAAGTCCTGTTCGGGCAGACCGCGAGGCGCTGATGCGTTCGCGCGCAGCCTTGGCCGGCGGGCCCGGGCTGCACCTGCAAAGGCGCACCGCACCCCCTGCAAATGGCGTATCACGCCGCGCTGCACGGCGGTGACTCGAAGCGATCACGAAATTGGCGGACAATGCACCGAGGGTTCAGATCGCAGTCAAGAAAACGGGGGAGGCATCATGGCCATCACGCCATCCGGATTGTTCTTGCGCAGCGCCGCGCTGGTCCTGACGCTGAGCGCGTCGCTGCAGACCACCACGGTGCAGGCCGCGCCCGGCGACCCCATCGGCGGAGACGTGCAGATCGTCGCCGGGCTCGGACGCCAGCCGGCCGTCGCTGCAGACGGCGTTGGTGGCTACGCGGTCGCGTACAACTGCGGCACCTCGATCTGCCTGCAACGCAACCTCGCCGACGGCAGCCCCGACGGCACGCCGATCGATGTCGTCGACGGCGTGCTGCCGCAGACCGCGCCGCGCCTGGCGATGGACGCCAGCGGCAACGCGGTCGTCGTCTGGCGCTATGCGCACGAGGTGCTCGCGCGCCGTTACGACGCTGTGGGCACGGCACTCGGTCCCGCGTTCCTGGTCGCGGCGCTGCCGGTCGAGGACGACGGCGGCCACAACGATACCGTCCAGGGATTGGCCTCGGTCGCCATGAACCCGGACGGTCGATTCGTCGTCGCCTGGAACAGCATTCCGCACACGCAGGCGCTGCCGCTGGCCGGACGCGACTATCTGGAACTCGACTACGGCAAGATCCTCGCCCAGCCTTACAACGCGGACGGTTCGCTGCCGCGTGGACCGATTACCGTGGACAGCAGCCTCGGCGGGAACATTCCGAGCTACGCCTACCCCATCGCGGCCGGCATCGACGGCAGCGGCGCCTTCACGATCGGCTGGATCGACAATATTCCCAGCGGCGCGGCGCGCTTCAGGCGCTATGCCGGCACCGGGTCGTCGCTGAGTGTGCTGGCACAGACCGCGGTGAGCGGTTCGGCACACGATCCGTATGCCATCCGCGTGGCGCGCAGTTCCGGCGGCCCGTTCACGGTGGCCTGGAATGAATCGGCCAGCACGAACATCTACGCGCAGCGCTACGGCGCGGACGGCAAGACGATCGGCAGTTCGTTCCAGGTGAGCAGCGACGCCGTCGCCGGGCTGGCATCGATCGCGATCGGATCGAGCGGCGCCGAACTGTTCACCTGGAGCGGTCAGGCCGCCGGCAGCGCCGGCGCGCGCATCGCCGCACGTCTCTACGCGAGCGACGGCATGGCACAGACCGCCGCGTTCGCCGTTGCCGAGCAGTCCTATTGGTACGACACCTATGCCGGAACACCGGCGACGGCGGTGCTCGCGAACGGCGACTACGTGATTGTCTGGTCGGCCATTCCCAGCGACATCTATCCCGGCCTTTCGCACGACCCAGGCGATCCCGACAACTACTTCACGCACTATCGCCTGTACGCGCGCCGCTTCAGCGGGCATTGAAGCGGTCGCGCGCGAGCCGCGCTGCAGCCGCGCCGCCGCTGTGTTCAGATACACGCCCGCACGCGCGCCGCACGGCACGTGACCCTCGCGACCTTCATCACCCTGTCCGATTTCGACGAGCTCGTCGATGCCGCTTTCCGGCCGGAGGCGCCCCGCGTCGCCTCGTCCGAATCCGAGCTCGGCGAAGCGCTGCATCACTACGCCGATGCTGCAGCAATCAAGGTCAAGGCCGCGCAGTGCGTCGCCGACGGCACGCACAACTACGCGTTCGCGCTGCACTACCCGTCGACCGGCCGCATCGTGATCGAACGCAAGGTCCGCTTCGATCCGCCGCGCGACGGCCACACGTTCCGCCATTCATGGTCCGGCTGGGGCCTGATCCATCTGCATGTGTACGTCAGCGAGGACGAGGTGCTGCAGTGCCGCGTCGCCGCCACCTCGCGCGCCTGGGCCGAGAAACGTCAGGACCGCTATCCCGAACTCGGCCCGGTGTCGGACTGGAACTGGCCGCAGATCGAAAGCATCGCCTTCCGCCTCGGCCGACGCCTCGCCGCAATGGGCAAGACCGGCCCTGTCGTGCAGCCGTCCGACGTCTGGCAAGCCGCCGCGCAACGCCTGCGCCACAAACCCGACGTGACGTAAGACACGATCCCTTCGTCGCGTGCTGCGCCCGGCGCCATCCGTCGGGCACCCGTTCAGCCCGGGGGCTGCGCGCGGCGAAACGCATCGGGTAGCCGCAGGCCGAACTTGAACTCCGCCCCACCGGAACCTAGTCTGCAGCCATACGCAGACGGGGGAAACGTGATGCGCGATCCGTCATCCGGCCGGCCGGATCGACCCGAGTCCAGTCGCACCGCGTTCGCTGAGCATACCCGCGCAATCACGCACATCACGACCGAGTACCCATGAGCACGAACGAAGAAACCATCACCGAACTCGGCCGCGGCGCCTACTGGCAGGACCTGCACGTCGGCCAGCGCTTCCGCACCCTGCGCCGCACGATCACCGAAACCGACCTGATCAACTTCATCTCGACGACCGGCATGCTGGAGGCGATCTTCATTGACGCCGAATTCGAAGGCGCCGCGATCGACGGCCGCCCGGTGCCGGCGGCGCTGACGCAATGCATGATCGAAGGCCTGCTGTTCCAGACCATGATCCAGGGCACCGGTCTCGCCCTGCTGGAAATGACGCTCAAGGCCCTCAAGCCCGTGCGCATCGGCGACACCGTCTGGGCCACCGTCACCGTCACCGGCATCAAGCCGACCTCGAAGCACAACCGCGCCGTCATCGACAGCGAGATCGCCGTGTTCAATACGCGCGACGAGCAGGTGCTGAGCTACACGGCGAAGCGGATGCTGGCGGGGCGGACGTGAGCTGGCCGATCGACACGAACGGCGTCTGATTCGGACTTTGATATGACTCAACAGAACTGCCAGTGCACCTGCGGCCACGCGAAGTTTGAAGCGCTTGGCCGGCCCCTGTTCCGCGGTTACTGCCACTGCACGATCTGCCAGGCCTTCAATCAGGCGCCGTACGCGGATATCAGCGTGTTTCGCGGCAACGATGTCGTGATGCCGGAAGCTGGAACAGTCCAATACAAGACGCTGCGCCCACCGCCGGCGGTACAGCGCGGGGTTTGCGCTGCCTGCGGCAAGCCGGCGATCGAGTATCTGAAGATGTTCCCGATGCCGAAGCTGATCATCGTGCCGACGGCGAACATCCGCGATGCGGCGCTGATCCCCGCGCCGTCATTGCACATCTTCTACAACCGCCGCTTGGCCGACATCGACGACGGCCTGCCGAAGTTCTCCGGCTACTGGAAGAGCCAGCTGGGATTCGGACGTCATCTGCTGGCATCGCTGCTGCGCAAGAACGCGTAATCGATTCACGAAGCTTCGGGGGAACACATCATGAAATCGCTCAGCCGTCTCGCTCTGCTGGTTGCGCTGCTGCTCGTCGGTAGCGGCTGCACGGTGGTGTCACCGGACGCCGGGCAGGCGGCGGTTCTGATCGACAAGCCCTGGTTCTTCGGCCACGGCGGCGTCCGCGAGCAGCCGGTGCTGCCGGGCCTCACCTACGCCTGGTACTCGACCGAGAAGATCTACATCAACATGTTTCCGCAGCAGTACGACGGTAACTTCACGGACCTGATGTCCAGCGACGGTGTGCCGCTCGATTTCCATACTGTGATCCGCCTGCAGGTCGTGGACCCGGTCGCGCTGGTCCGCGACTTCGGCAAGGACTGGTATCAGAACAATGTCGAGCAGGAGTTCTTCAATCGCGTGCGGTCCGCGGTCAAGAAGCACGGCATGAACGAGACGGCGATCCAGACGACCGCGATCGACGAGATCGACGATGAGGTGACGCAGGAGATCGACCAATACCTGAAGCAGACGAAGCTGCCGGTGCGCCTGCTGAAGATCACGGTCGGCAAGGCCAATCCGCCGGACGCCGTGCGCAACCAGCGCATCGAGACCGCACAACAGGAACAGCGCGTGTTGACCGAGCACAAGCGCGACCTTGCCGAGCAGAGCCGCAAGGCAGCCGAACTCAGCCGCGCCGAAGCTGACAATGCCTACCGCAATGCGATCGGCCTGAGCCCGGCGCAGTTCGTCGAAATGGAACGGATCAAGATGCAGCAAGACGTCTGCGGCGCCAAGGACGCGCACTGCACGTTCATCATCGGCGGCAACGTCACGCCGGTGGTCAGCGCGAAGTGATGCGAATGCCGACGCGGCTCGATCCCCGCAAAGGAGAAGCGCTGAAATGATACTCGGCACCTGTCATTGCAAAGCCGTGCAATGGCGGCTGGACGCCACGCCGGATGGGGCGACTGCCTGCAACTGCACGATCTGCCGGCGCTACAGCACGCTCTGGGCCTACGGCTACGAAAACGACGGCGTGATCGTCTCCGGCGAGACGCGTTGCTATGTCCGCGGCGAGTGGATCGAGTTTCACGCCTGCCCGCTATGCAGCTGCGTGACGTTCTGGCGCGCGCAGCGAAACGACGCGCAAGGCCGGCGACGCATCGGCGTGAACCTGCGCATGGCCGAACCGGAAGCCGTCGCGCGGATTCCGATCGACCGCGTCGACGGCATCAACAAGCTCGACCGCCTGCCGCGCGACGGACGTTGCGTGGCGGACTACTGGCCGTAGGCCTGCATCGTCTCTGCGACGTTCCGGTGGGCTCGTCATTGCGGGTCGCGCAGCAGCGACGCAAGCCAGCGACGTCGCCCGGCCACGCAACAGCACTGGCTTGCGTGGTCGGTCGTGGACGCTGCTTCAACTCCCCGCGGGACTTACCGCTGCGGACTGACAACGGCGGACCGATCGGGACGCACTTCTCGTTGGTTTGCAAAGCTCTTCGGGAACTGTGACGGGCGTATCAGACGCCGGTATTTTTTTGTCCGACAGTCCGGTGCCGCCCGATTGGCGTCCGGCCTGCGGAGTCAGGTCTTCTGCCGATGCGAAGCGGCATGGGCGTCTTGCCTTCTCACAAGTAACTCCAGGAGCGAAACATGACCTACAAGTTTGCTGAAATCGATCCAATGGCGTTGATCCTCTCCGAACGTGCGTATCTGATCTGGACCGAACTGCATCATCCACACGAACCTGCGCTCAAGAACATTGCCGCGGTAGCCAAGATCCTGAACCCCGAGGAAAGAAAATTCGCTCAGGCCAAGGCAAGCGCGATGGTCGCGTACGGAAGGGCCATGGAGGAGGGCCTGCGAGCCTAGGCGCTTGTGGCGGTGCCGCGCGTTGCCCGGCAAACGCGCACGCATCTGCTCGCGATCGAAGCACCCGCCATCGCCGCGCAAAACGGGTCGCGCCGATCCGCCCGGACGGTCGTGATCACAATCGACGCCGGGAACCCGGCCTGAGTAGAGCGGATCGCGAATCCGCTCTACTTCTTCCGGAATCGGTGGGTCGGGCGGCTCCGCCGATCGACGGGCGCCGACCGCCGCATCGGCGTCATGCCGGGAAATATTCGGTGTTGCGAGTAGCGAAGCGAAATCGTCCGGCGCGCCGCCCGATCGGACGACAGAACATCATCCCTGCGCACGCAGCGCCGACTCGAACGAACGACATGAGTCCTGCGCGGTGGCTCCGTTGCGGCACCGGAACAGCAGCAGCGAAAACGCGGCTTCGGTTTCAAAGCGCGCTTGCACCGACAGCGCCGCACGACGATCCGGTCTGGCCTTCCACGCATAGGGCGTCATTTGCAGCAGCTGCCGCAAGCCGGCCTGATCCAGATTCAAGGCGAAGCGCACGATCTGCCGCGATTGCAGTTCAAATCCGGATTCGAAGTCGGCGAGAAACTTGTCCGGATCATGTGCGCGCACGTCGTCGAACAGTCGTTCTCGAATGCTCCACAGATGATCGGGTGCCGGCGTCACGACCAGCACATGGCCGTGCGCCTTCAGGACGCGCTGCATCTCGGCGACGTGCAACTGCGTGAACATATTGCTGACGATGTCGATCGACGCATCCGCGATCGGCAGCAGCGCGCCGCTGCCGACCAGCCAGGTGATGTCCGGATAGCGCTTCGCCGCGAGGCGGATCGCCGGACGGGCGATGTCGAGGCCGGTGACGTCGGCGGCGATCGGCGTGAACGCGCCGGTGTACCAGCCCTCGCCGCAGCCGATGTCGAGCAGGCTTTGCGCATGCAGTGGCGCAAGCATTCGCAGCACGGCATCGCGCAGCGGCTGGTAGTGTCCGGCCTGCAGGAAGTCGCGGCGCGCCTGCACCATCTGCGCATCGTCGCCGGGATCGCGACTGTTCTTGTACTGTACCGGCAGCAGATTGACGTAGCCCTCGCGGGCGACATCGAAGCTGTGGCGGTTTTCGCAGTGCCAGGCCTTCTCGTCGCGCTGCAGCGCGAGCCGGCACAGCGGACAGATGATGGACGGCATGCGCGGAACGGTTAGTGTCCCGAGTCGGAAATACGCTTCATATGAAATCCGTTCGTGTCGAGTACGCCCGCAGGGCGGTATCGAGACACAGCGTGGCCCCTCGATACACCGACGCTGACGCGCCGGCACTCGGGGAGAACGGAAAAATAGGTAGCGGAATTCGGACTCATGGTCAGGCGCGCTGCTGCGCGTCGGCGAGCAGGCTCAGTGCCAGCGCCTCGGCGACGCGAATCCCGTCGATGCCGGCGGACATGATGCCGCCCGCGTAGCCGGCGCCCTCGCCGGCCGGATACAGACCGCGCGTATTGAGGCTCTGGTAGTTGTCGCCGCGGGTGATGCGCAGCGGCGACGAGGTGCGGGTTTCGACGCCGGTGAGCACGGCGTCGTGGCGATCGAAACCGCGGATCTGCTTGCCGAAGGCCGGCAGCGCTTCGCGGATGGCCTCGATGGCATAGTCCGGCAAGGAAGGCGCCAGATCGCCGAGCTTCACGCCGGGCTTGTAGCTCGGCTCGACTTCGCCCAGCGCGGTCGACGGCTGGCCGGCAATGAAGTCGCCGACCAGCTGTGCCGGCGCTTCGTAGTTGCCGCCGCCGAGCACGTAGGCGCGTGATTCCAGTTCTTCCTGCAAGGCGATGCCGGTGAGTGGTCCTGCTTCAACGCCACCCGGATAGTCCTCGGGCGAAATGCCGACGACGATGCCGGCATTGGCGTTGCGCTCGTTGCGCGAGTACTGGCTCATGCCGTTGGTGACGACGCGCTGCGGCTCGGACGTCGCCGCGACAACCGTGCCGCCCGGACACATGCAGAAGCTGTAGACCGAGCGACCGTTCTTCGCGTGATGGACGAGCTTATAGTCGGCGGCGCCGAGAAGCGGATGACCGGCGTAGCGGCCGAGCCGCGCGCGGTCGATCAGCGACTGCGGATGCTCGATGCGAAAGCCGATCGAGAATGGCTTGGCTTCCATGTAGACGCTGCGCGCGTGCAGCATGCGGAACGTCTCGCGCGCACTGTGGCCGAGCGCAAGGATGACGTGATCGGCCGCGATCGTCTCGCCGCTCGCCAAAGTCACACCACGCAGATGGCCGTCTTCGACCTGCAGGTCCGTCACCTGTTGCTCGAAGCGTACTTCGCCGCCAAGCGCCTCGATTTCTTCGCGCATGCGGGTGACGACGCCGGTCAGGCGGAAGGTGCCGATATGCGGCTTGCTGACGTAGAGGATTTCCTCCGGCGCGCCGGCCTTCACGAACTCGTGCAGTACCTTGCGGCCGTGGAATTTCGGGTCCTTGACCTGGCTGTAGAGCTTGCCGTCGCTGAACAGGCCGGCGCCACCCTCACCGAACTGCACGTTCGACGCCGGGTTCAGCGCGTTCTTGCGCCACAGCCCCCAGGTGTCCTTGGTGCGCTTGCGCACCGGCTTGCCACGTTCGAGCACGATGGGACGGAAACCCATCTGCGCCAGGATCAGCGCCGCGAAAATGCCGCACGGCCCGAAGCCGACGACGAGCGGGCGATTGCCGAAACCGGCCGGCGCCGCGGCGACCGGGTGATACGAGACGTCCGGCGCCGGATTGACGTTGCGGTCGTCCTTGAATTTGGCGAGCACCGCGGCTTCGTCGCGCAGCTCGCAGTCGACCGTGTAGACGAAACTCAGCGCGCTGCCCTTCTTGCGCGCGTCGTAGCTGCGCTTGAATACCGTGAACGTCCGCAGGTCGCCGTCCGGCAGTCGCAGGCGCTGCTGGATGGCAGGCGCAAGCGCTTCCGGCGCATGCTCGATCGGCAGGGCAAGTTCGGTGAGGCGGAGCATCGGCAATGGCGGCGCGGATTCAGGAGCGTTCGGCATGCATTGTCCCATGACTGCCGCGCGCGACGCGTGGCTCGTCGGCGCTGCGCACACCCACCTCCCCCAAACCCCTCCGCCCTGAAGGGCAGAGGGGAGCTGGTTTGATCGGAGTCGAGTACGGCAGGATTTGGCGCGCTCTGCGACGAGAACCACCGCTGGGCTCTCCACTCCTGAATGGCAGAGAGGAACAAAAAGCCCTCTCCTCCTCGGGGGGGAGACGGTTGGGTGAGGAAGCGCGCGCTATCGCGTCGGACGAAACTTCCGGCGCAGCAACGCCACGACGATGACGACGCCACCGACCAGCCAGCTCGCCCAGGCCAGAAGACCAAGACCAATCGGGTTGCCGTCGGACGGCCCGAAAATGATGTAGAGCAGCAGCGGCGCGGTGCCGAGTGCGGCGATGACGGCGCCGATCTTCATGTGTTCGTCCTCATGGGCAACTCCTTGTTGCGCCTGCGCGGCGCGGATTCAGTGCGGCGCCCGGATGCGCGGAACCAAGTTTGCGGCGCTAGTCGATGGCAATTTTATCGGGCGTGATCGCCCGCGACAGGTGTGCCACCGTGGCTCGTTCCGGTTCACACCAGCAACGGCGCCCACCTCCCCTGCCCCCTCCCCCCGCACGCGGGCGGAGGGGAACGAAATTTCCGTATTCCCAGGGCGTAATGGCTCAGGGACTGATGGGAACAAAAAGCTCTCTCCTTCCTGACAGGAGAGGATTAACGATGAAGGGCTTTCAATCGCGACGCGAGACGCGTGGCTTGTTGGCGCGCCGACCCCACCTCCCCCAGCCCCTCCCCTGAAGCGGAGGGGAGCACGTCTGCGACCGATCAGACCGAATACCTGTCTCTGAACTCGCAAAGCCGCGCGCGACGCAGCCCTCTGCTCCGCAAGCGGGCAGAGGAGAACAAAAGGCCCTCTCCTCCTCAGGAGGAGAGGATTGGATGAGGAAGGCTCGCCACCGCATCGACGAAGTCGCGCGAAGAACACGTTGTGAGCTGGGCCGAGGTCGCGTTCGCCGCGCGCAGCCGTACGAAAGTACGGTGAGCACGGCGAACGCGAGATCGGCCCGCGCAGCAGCGCTATTCGCGCGACGACACGGAGGCGGCGGCGCGGAGCATCGCCGCAGCCTTGTTCATGGTTTCTTCCCACTCGGCCTGCGGGTCGGAATCGGCGACCACGCCGCCGCCGGCTTGCACGTACACCTGGCCGTCCTTGATGACGGCGGTGCGGATGGCGATCGCGGTATCCATGTTGCCGTCCCAGCCGAGATAGCCGACGGCGCCGCCGTAGATACCGCGCTTGACCGGCTCCACCTCGTCGATGATTTCCATCGCGCGGACCTTCGGCGCGCCGGACAGGGTGCCGGCCGGGAAGGTGGCGGCCAGCGCATCGAGTGCGTCCATGCCGTTCTTGAGGCGGCCGGTGACGTTGGAGACGATGTGCATGACGTGGCTGTAGCGCTCGATCACCATCTGCTCGGTAACTTTCACGCTGCCGATCTCGGAGACGCGGCCGACGTCGTTGCGCCCGAGGTCGATCAGCATCAGGTGTTCGGCGATCTCCTTCGGATCGGCGAGCAGCTCGGCGGCGAGCGCAGTGTCTTCGTCGGCGGACTTGCCGCGCTTGCGGGTGCCGGCGATCGGCCGCACGGTGACCAGGCCGTTCTCGACGCGGACCAGCACTTCCGGCGACGCACCGACGACGTGGTGATCGCCGAGATCCATGCAGTACAGATACGGCGACGGATTGAGGCGGCGGATCGCGCGATAAAGCTGCACCGGATCGGCGCTGAACGGCGCGGAGAGGCGCTGCGACGGCACGACCTGCATGCAGTCGCCGGCGGCAATGTAGTCCTGCACGTGGCGGACCATCCTGCGGTAGGGCTCGACGCCGAAGCTCGATTCGAACGGCAGTTCCGGTACGCCGGCGCCCTGCGCGGGACGCGGCGGCAGGGTGCGCGCGAGCAGCGCCTCGATCTCGTCGAGCCGGGTCCTGGCGCGCGCCATGTCGGCGGCATCGTCGAGCGCCGCATGCGTGACGATGGTCAGCGTCGCGCGCAGGTTGTCGAACACGACCAGCTCTTCGGCGCGCATCAGCAGGATGTCCGGCACGCCGAGCGGATCGTCCTTCACCGTTCCGGCGAGCTTCGGCTCGAAGTAGCGCACGCAGTCGTAGCCGAAATAGCCGACCAGGCCGCCGGAGAAGCGCGGCAGGCTCGGCTCCGGCCGCACGCGATGGCGCGTGGCGTAGTCGCGTATCCACGGCATCGGGTCGGCGAGGTTCGCGCTTTCGACGGTCTGCCCGTCGCGCGTCACGGTCAGCAGCGTGCCGCGCACGCGCAGCACTTCGCGCGACGGCAGGCCGATGAACGAATAGCGGCCCCACTGCTCGCCGCCGACCATCGACTCCAGAAGGAACGAATAGGGTTTGTGGGCCAGCTTGAGATAGGCGCCGACCGGCGTGTCGAGGTCGCCGGGAAGTTCGCGCGTCAGCGCGACATGCGTGTATGCGGTCATGAATCGGGTCCGTCGGGGTGCTGCAGGGATAGGCGAAGTGCAGGCGACGCCGTGCGTCGCGACGTTATCTCAACGCCATCGCCACCAGCAGTGCAGGCGCGGGGCCTGGGTCATCGACGCTGCGAGATTCATGATTCGAAGGCGGGTCGAACGGGTGCCGAATGATACGCGACTCGCATGGCGCGACAACAGCGCTTCAGCCCGGCGCGTCCGCCGGCGGTTTCATCATCGTTTCGATCTCGTCGCGATGGACGCGGTAGAAGGTGATGTTGCCGAGCAGGGTGGTGTCCGGATCGAAGTCCCCGGCCTGCTCCGGGTCGTCGAGCATGCGCGCGCCCATGATCGCGCGCACCAGCACCACCGAGCCGATCAGGTATTCGCGTGCCGCCATCTTGTGCGCCGTGAGGATGGCGTGCATGTCCGGCATGGCATCGAGGCGCGCTGCCATCTGATCGAGGCCGCCCTCGCCGACCATGGCATCGCCGACCGAGACGTTCTGCTTCTGCACGTCATGCACGATCGCTGCGCAGCGCGTCAGGAAGCTGGTGCTCAGGGTGTACTGCGCGAGCGCCTGCTGATCGGCGTCGGTGAACGCCTGGGCGAATGCCGGCAGAGCACCGAGCAGGGCAAGGGCAGCGAGCAGCGCGATGAGCGCGGTGCGGAATCTGGACAGCATGCGGATCTTCCTTCGGGCTTCGATGGCAGCATCCGCAGCAAAAAGTCAGCCAGCCGCGATCGCCGCCCGCATCGCCTTGATTGTGGAGGCGTAATCCCTGGCACCGAAGATCGCGCTGCCCGCCACGAAGGTGTCGGCACCGGCGGCGGCGATCGCGCCGATATTGTCGGTCTTCACGCCACCGTCGATTTCCAGGCGGATCTCGCGGCCCGGATTTTTCGCGACATAGGCGTCGATCAGCGCACGCGCGTCGGCCAACTTGTTCAGGGCGCCGGGGATGAAGCTCTGGCCGCCGAACCCCGGGTTGACCGACATCAGCAGCACCATGTCAACCTTGTCCATCACGTACTTGAGCACGTCCAGCGGCGTCGCCGGATTGAACACCAGACCGGCCTTGCAGCCGGCGGCCTTGATCGCCTGCAGGCTGCGGTCGACGTGGCGGCTCGCCTCCGGGTGGAAGGTGACGTAGGTGGCGCCGGCCTTGGCGAACTGGGCGGCCAGATCGTCGACCGGCTCGACCATCAGGTGCACGTCGATCGGCGCGCTGATGCCGAACTTGCGCAGGCTTTCCGCGATCGCCGGGCCGAAGGTCAGGTTCGGCACGTAGTGGTTGTCCATGACGTCGAAATGGACGATGTCGGCGCCGGCCGCCAGCACGTTCGCGACCTCGTCGCCGAGCCGCGCGAGATCGGCGGACAGGATGCTGGGAGCGATCAGCGGGGCAAGCTTGGCCATGCGGGAGAACCTGTGACGGAAAGGCGGGAGCGACCGGCGCGGATTATTTCATGTTCGGGTCGGGCGGGCGGCGACGTCCCTCCATTCATGCCGAGTGGCTGTGCAGCAGCTGTATGGAAGCAGGCGCCGATCGCACGGCCCGTTGTGATCCACGGCAGGTGCGCACCTCGATACACCGCGCGGGCGCGCGGCACTCGGTGTGAACGGGCTCGTCGGGAATCCACAGGACACGAACTGCTTTCTCTCCACTCGCTCATGCCGAGTGGCCGCGTGGCGGCGGTATCGAGGCACGCACTGCCCGTCTGAGCACCTTGCCGGCTTTACCCCCTCCCGCGCGTTCTCCACAATGCGCGCCTGCCCCACCCGCCTCGTCCCTCGCCCCATGCAAGCCCTTCACGAATCGTCGATCACCAGCGTTCCGCTCCTGCACAAGGGCAAGGTTCGCGACATCTACGCGCTCGGCGATGCGCACATGCTGATCGTCACCTCGGATCGGCTGTCGGCGTTCGACGTGATCCTGCCGCAGCCGATTCCCGGCAAGGGCGCGGTACTGACGGCAGTCTCGAATTTCTGGATGGCGCGCTTCACGCATCTGCTGCCGAACCATCTGGCACCGGACGTGAACCTGGCCGACTTCCTGACGCCGGCCGAGATCGCGCAGGTCGAGGGCCGCAGCAACGTCGTCCGCAAGCTCAAGGCCCTGCCGATCGAAGCCGTCGCGCGCGGCTATCTGATCGGCAGCGGCTGGAAGGACTACCAGAAGACCGGCGCGGTCTGCGGTATCACGCTGCCGAGCGGCCTGCAGATGGCCGACCGCCTGCCGAAGCCGATCTTCACGCCGGCCGACAAGGCGCCGGTCGGCCAGCACGACGAGAACATTTCGTACGCCGAGGTCGAGAAGCGCATCGGTCCGGCACTGGCGCGCCAGGTCCGCGACACCACGCTGGCGCTGTATACGGAAGCGTCCGACTACGCGCGTCAGCGCGGCATCATCATCGCCGACACCAAGTTCGAGTTCGGCGTCGACGAGCACGGCACGCTGCACCTGATCGACGAGGCGCTGACGCCGGATTCGTCGCGTTTCTGGCCGGCCGACACTTATCGCCCCGGCATCAGCCCGCCGAGCTTCGACAAGCAGTTCGTGCGCGACTACCTGGAAACCCTGGACTGGGACAAGAAGGCGCCCGGACCGGAACTGCCGGCGGAGATTATCGAGAAGAGCGCGGCCAAATATCGTGAGGCACAGCGGCTGCTGACCGGCAGCTGAGACTGTATCTTCACTCCCCCGCCGCAAAGCGACGGGGAGAGGGTCAGGGTGAGGGGGCCTCGGCTCGCCGCGAAACTCGATCCGGCGCCCCTCACCCCAGCCCTCTCCCCTCGTTGGGGGGAGAGGGAGCTCTTTCTCGTCTACGCCGCAAACACTCGCACACGAACCCTCTGAGGTTTTCCACCCGTATCTGCGCCGTGATGCGACGCTTACCATACGCGTCATGAGCTTCCTTTCCGCCGCCGTGCTGCTGTTCCTCGTCATGGACCCGCTCGGCAACGTGCCGCTGTTCCTGTCGGCACTCAAGCATGTGCCGATCGCACGCCAGCGGCGCGTGATCCTGCGCGAGATGCTGTTCGCGCTGGTGATCCTGCTGGTGTTCCTGCTCGGCGGCGGCCATCTGCTGCGCCTGCTCGGGCTTTCGCAGCCGGCGCTGACCGTGGCCGGCGGCGTGATCCTGATGCTGATCGCACTGCGCATGATCTTTCCGTCGCGCGAGCATTCGCTCGAAGAAGATCCGCAGGTCGCTGAACCGTTCCTCGTGCCGCTGGCGATTCCGTATGTCGCCGGACCGTCGGCGCTGGCGACCGTGCTGCTGATGATGAGCCGCGAGCCTTCGCGCTGGCTGAGCTGGATCGGCGCGGTGCTGCTGGCCTGGGCCGCTTGCCTGCCGATCATGCTGGCCAGCACCATGCTGCGCAACATGCTCGGCAACCGCGGCCTGACCGCGGTCGAACGCCTGATGGGTCTGCTGCTGGTGACGATCGCCGTGCAGATGATGATGGACGGCGTGCTGCAGTTCTGGAACGCACAACACCCGTGAAGCTGCGCGCGGCGACACCTGCCGATCTGCCGGCGATCTTCGCGATCTACGACGAGCAGGTCCTGCACGGCACGGCGACCTTCGACACGGTACCGAAGACGGCGACGGAGCGACTGGAGTGGTTTCAAGCCAATCCGGGCCAGCGCTATCCGATCATCGTTGCCGAAACCACAGCCGGCGTCGTCGGCTGGGCACGGCTGTATCAGTGGTCGCCGCGGCCGGCCTACGATCGCACTGCCGAGAACGCCGTCTACGTGCACGCGGACGCGCGCGGTCACGGCATCGGTCGTGCGCTGCTCGCCGAATTGCTGCACCTTGCACCGGCCTGCGGCGTGCTGACCCTGATGGCCCGCATCGTCGCCGGCAATCCGGCCAGCCTCGCGCTGCATGAAGCGCTCGGCTACACGCGCATCGGCCTGATGCGCAGTGCCGGCGTCAAGCACGGCGCGCTGCTCGATGTCTGGTTGTTGCAGTACGTCCTCGACGACAGCGACACCTGACGCCACCGCCAAGGCAGCCGTCCGGCGGACTGTTATGCTGGATTCTCCAACAAGAGGGGATCGGTCATGACGACTGCGTTATGGTGCGTGCTGATTGCGGCGCTGCTGCCCTACGTGTTCACGGGCATCTCGAAAGCCAGCAAGCGTTTCGACAACGCGGCGCCGCGCGACTATCAGGAAGCGTCGACCGGCTGGCGCAAGCGCGCGCACTGGGCACAACTCAATTCCTTCGAAGCCTTCCCGGCCTTCGCCGCGGCGGTGATCGTCGCGCATCTCGTCGTCGGGCCGAATGCGACGGCCGACAAGCTGGCGATGAGTTTTGTCGCCGCCCGTCTGGTCTACGGCGGACTCTACGTGGCCAACAAGGCGACCTTGCGTTCCCTGGTGTGGTTCATCGGGATCGCCTGCGTCATCGGCCTGTTCATTGTTGCCGCACACGGCCCGGCATAGGAGCGAGCACGATGCAGATCAAGATTGAAATCGATGTGCGGCCGGAAGAACTGCGCCGCTTCCTCGGCCTGCCCGATGTTTCCGGCCTGCAGGAGGACGTGGTCACGTTTCTGCGCGACAAGCTCGGTGCCGCGAGCGAATTCGATGCCTCGCAGTTCGTGAAACACAACTTCGAGACCCTGCGCAAGACGCCGGCCTGGAAGCGCTTTGCGACGCGTCTGCGCGCTGCCGAAAGCGGCGCGGCCGACAGCGGCGACGAGGCGCCGGCGCCGAAGAAGCGCCGCGCGCGCCGCAAGCGCGCCGCCCCGGCGGACAGCGGCGCTCAGTAAGCGCGACGCTCCGACACGCTACCAGAGCGGGCCGGCGCGGTTCTGGGTGACCTCGGCGCTCGCCACCGGACGCGCATCGTTGCCCCAGGAACTGCGCACATAGGTCAGCACGTCGGCAATCTGCTGATCGCTGAAGCTCGGCGCGAACGGCGGCATGCCGAACGGCCGCGGATCGCCGTCAGTGCCCGGCGGATAGCCGCCGAACAGGACGATGCGGATCGGATTGATCGCGGCGATCGTCATCACCGCACGATTGCCGGCCAGCGCCGGCGCCGCAGGCGCGCGACCCTCGCCGTGATCGCCATGACATTGCACGCAATGATCGGCGTAGAGGCCTGCACCCCGCTTCTGCATCGCCACGGCCTCGTAGGCCGAAACGCGAATGAAGCCGGCAGCCGGCGGTGGCGGGGTGGCCGGTAGCGACTTCAGATATACAGCCATCGCCCGCAGGTCAGCGAGATCGGCATGCTGCAGGCTCTCGTAGACGACTTCGGCCATCGGGCCGGTCGTCGAGCCCTGCGGCGAAACACCGGTTTTCAGCAAGGCGACGATGTCATCTTCCGGCCAGTCCTGGACACCGGCCTCGGTCCTCGCCGTCAGCGCCGGTGCGTACCAGTTCAGCACCAGACCGCCAGCCGGATTGTCGCGTGACTGGATCGCGCCGAGCGCATTGCGGGCCTCGTGGCAGGCGCTGCAATGACCGACGCCCTGCACCAGATACGCACCGCGGTTCCATTGCGTGCCTTTGGCGGCGTTCGCCTCGTACACTCCCGGCCGGAAAAACAGCAGTCGCCAGGCGCGCAACAGCAGACGATGGTTGTACGGAAACTTCAGCACATGCGGCTGATTGGCCCGATGCACCGGCGTCTGCCGCAGCAGGTACGCATACATCGCATCGGCATCGGCGCGGCTGATCTTCGTGAAGTTGGTGTACGGAAAGGTCGGATACAGCAGCGTGCCGTCTTTCGAACGCCCGTTGTGCAAGGCGTTCCAGAAATCATCCGCTGTCCAGCGACCGATGCCGGTCTCGGCGTCCGGCGTGATGTTGGGCGCGTAGAACGTGCCGAACGGCGTCGGCGTGGCACGGCCACCGGCGAATGCGGCGCCGCCGCGCGTCGTGTGGCAGGCGCGGCAATCGCCGAGGGTGACCAGTGCCGCACCGCGGGCCAGCACGTCGGCCGCCACCGTCGCGTCGCTCGGTTGCGTGGCATCGCCGGTCTGCCGGGCGTGGGGAATCAGCCAGAGCACCACGCCGATCGTCAGCAACACGAGGCCGGCGGGAAGCGTGATCCACAGCGCGCGCTTCATTCGGCGGCCTCCGCCAAGGTCGGAACACTGCCGCAGACCATCGGCATCGGCGTCGGCAGCGTCGTCGCCGGCAAGGGATCGGCCGGTACCGCTTGCGACGACAGCCAGTCGGTCACGGCATACAGATCGGTGGGCGTCAGGCGCAGCACGATCTCGTGCATGCAATCCGGGGCCTGTGCATGGCGGCCACCGATGCGCCAGGCGCCGAGTTGGCCGAGCAGATAATCATGGGACAGCCCGAGCAGTCCCGGCGTTGCCGGCAGTACGCCGGTCAGGCGTTCGCCATGGCAGGACCGGCAGGCGGGAACCTTGAGGCTGGCATCGCCGTCGCGAACCAGCGTCGCACCGCGCGCCAGGACAGCGGCGTCGGCTTCCGGCTGCTGCGGCGGCGGATACGGCGCGTGGCGGTCGGCAAAGTAGCGCGCCAGTTCGTGCAGATAGGCGTCGTTCTGACGCTCGACCAGATACGTCATCATCGGGTAGCGGCGTCGGCCGTCGCGAAAATTCAGCAGCTGGTTGTACAGGTAGCCGGCCGGCTTGCCGGCGATGCGCGGATAGTAGCCGTCGTTGGTGGCACGCCCCTGGTCGCCGTGGCAAGCCATGCACGGCAGCACACGCTGATGCATGGAGTCGAGCGGTTCCGGCGCCGGCGCCGCATCGTCGGCCACACACAACCCCGGACACGCCAGCAGCAGGAGCAAGGCGAGGTGCCAGGCGCAGCGGGGGATCATGCGGGCTCCGGATTCGGGCGGCGATTGCGGCGCGCATGCTAACCGATCGCCCGTCGCGAACGTGTTTTTCGCGTTCCCGGCAGACCCGCTTCGCAACCGGGGCACCCCTCGTGGCGCGTGCGCGGCCGGAACGCCGGCGATGCTGGGGCTAGGCTGCGCGGTCGCTGCGCAGGTCCTGCAACAGACCTGTCCACAGCTGACGGCGGATCATTCGATTTTCCGCCATGCGACGGCGGGTACGCAGCAGCAGTCGCCGCTGTTCGCGCAGCAGCTGCGGAACGCTGCGGGCGGCGCGGGCGACGCGCAGGCGCTCACCGGCCGCGACCCCCAGTCCGTGCAGGCTGTCGATCTCGTGCAGCGCCATCAGCACCACGCCACCGAGGACACGATCGAGATCGATCGCAAATCTGCTTGTGCTTCGGTCCTGCTTCTTCATTTCCGGTTTCTTCAAAACAAAAGGGGGCCGAGTCTCCCCGGCCCCCTTTTCATGCCACCGCGCCCAGGGCGGTGGCCGATGGTCGGCGCACAAGGCGCCGGCCATCCATTCTCAAGCGGCGACTTTCTTGACAGCCTTCTTGGCCTTGGTGACCGTCTTCTTGGCGGTCTTCTTGGCCTTGGCGACGACCGGGGCCTGGCCCTGGATCTTCGCGGTGATCGTTTCGACACCCGACTTCAGGGTCTTGGCGAGTTCGCCGCCGGTCTTGCTGACGATCTTGACCGAGTCGCTGTACGCGGTGACGACGGTGGTCTTGCCTTCCGGCAGATAGTCGATCGGCTTGGCAGCAACGGCCTTGAAGCCATCGGTCTTGGCCTTGGTCACGCTGGCCTGAACGAGCGTCGCCAGTTCCTTGCCGGCGCCGACGTTGGTCTGCACCAGTTCCTGCACGCCTTCGACGACGATGGTGTTGGCAGCCACGAGCGTCTCGACGCCGGCTTCGATCACTTCCTGGCCACGGCTCACGACGACATCGGCGCGGGTCTTCACATCGTTCACAATCGCTTCAACGCTCATTTGCTGCACTCCATCAAGTAAAGGAAACCATCCCCGAAAGCCATGCTGCGGTGCAGCAATGTTGCGGTACAGCATAGCGGGCCGGCGGTTGAAGTCAATGCCCGTCGGGCACCAGCCGACCAACGGTAGCGGTCGCCGCGAAGCCGCCGTCCGTGGCCGAGTCCTGGCGTGCACTTGTATGCTCGGACGATGAAACGCTACCTCCTACAACTGCGCGAGCAGCTCTGGGCGCACCAGCCGCCGGGCCGCCGCCGCCACGGACTGAATGTCGGCCGACATGCCTTCGTGCTGCTCCGCGACGTGTTTGAAGGCCAGCTGACGATGCGCGCGATGAGCCTGGTCTACACGACCCTGCTGTCGATCGTGCCGCTGCTGGCGCTGGCATTTTCGGTGCTCAAGGCGCTCGGCGCGCACAACGCCATCGAGCCGTTCCTCGAAGAGTTCCTTGCGCCGCTTGGCCCGCAGGCTGGCGAGCTGACGCAGAAGCTGGTCAGTTTCATCGAGAAAGTACAGGTCGGCGTGCTCGGCTCTCTGGGTGTCGCCCTGCTGTTCTGGTCGGCGATCTCGCTGATCCAGAAGGTCGAGAGCAGTTTCAACTTTGTCTGGCGGGTGGAACGTCCGCGACCGCTCTCGCAGCGGCTTGGCGACTACTTCGCGGTGCTGACGGTTGGCCCGGTGCTGATGTTCTCGGCGGTCGGCATCACGGCCAGTGTCTTCAATTCGGCGATGGTCGCGCGCCTGAGCGCCTACGAGCCGCTGGGCTTTCTTGTCTCGGTGGCCGGCAAGCTGCTGCCGTACCTGCTGATCATCACCGTCTTCAGCTTCCTCTACAGCTTCGTGCCGAACACGCGCGTGCGGCCGCGCGCCGCGCTGATCGGCGGCGTGTTCGCCGGTGCGCTCTGGCAGACCGGCAGTCTCGCGTTCGCATCATTCGTCGCCGGTTCGACCAACTACAACGCGATCTACTCCAGCTTCGCGATCGTGATCTTCCTGCTGATCTGGATCTATCTGGGCTGGATGATCCTGCTGCTCGGCTGCCAGCTGGCGTTCTACGTCCAGCACCCGGAACACCTGAAGCCACATCGCGCGCCGGCCCTGCTCAGCGGCCGGCAGATCGAATACCTGACGCTGATGATCATGGCGCTCGCCGGTCAACGCTTCATGGCCGGTGAAGCGGGCTATACGGAAGAAGAACTGAGCATCGCGATCGGCGCCGAACCCGAGCACGTGCGCCGCGCCGTCGAGCAGCTGATCTTCAACGGTCTGCTGACCGAGGCCGGCAGCAAGCGCACCCATCTGGTTCCGGCCATCGACCTCGATTCGGTGACGCTGGCGCGTCTCTGGACGCTGGCGCGTACGGGCGACGGCCTGCCGTCGAAACACGGCGCCACGGCCGCCAGCGTGCGCGCGCTGATCGAACAGGCCGAGGCCGATTTCGCCGCGCGCCACGAAGCCCTTACGCTGCGCGGCTGGCTGCGGAGCCAAGGTCGCGACTGAAGCCGCCTTTCTATAATCGCGGTACAGCGCCGACACGACGGCGCGTCCAACCGAGGGGAGAACGATGGCAAATCCGGCCGAGCAGGATCAATTCCCGTGGTTCAAGGAATATCCCGCGGGCGTACCCGAGCGGATCGACGAAAACGCCTACGCCTCGCTCGCCGAGGTGCTGGAGCGCAGCTGCGCGAAGTTCGGCAAGGCCCCCGCGTACGAGTGCATGGGCGCGCAGATCGACTTCACCGCGCTCGACCGCCTGACCCAGGACTTCGCGTCCTACCTGCAGAACGTGCTGGGCCTGCATCAGGGCGATCGCGTCGCACTGATGATGCCGAACCTGCTGCAGTATCCGGTCGCCCTGTTCGGCGTGCTGCGCGCCGGTCTGGTCGTGGTCAACGTCAATCCCCTGTATACCGCGCGCGAACTCGAACACCAGCTGCGCGACAGCGGCGCCAAGGCGATCGTCGTCATCGAGAATTTCTGCTCGACGCTGCAGCAGGTGCTCGACAAGACCGAGGTCCGGCACGTCATCACCACGCAGGTCGGCGATCTGCTGCCGCTGCCGAAACGCGTGCTGACCAATCTGGCGGTCAAGCGCGTGAAGAAGCTGGTGCCGAAGTGGCAGATCGACGGCGCGATCGGTTTCCGCGAAGCGCTCGCCAAGGGCCGCTCGCAGCCCTACATGCGCGTGGCGCTCGGCCATGGCGACATTGCCTTCCTGCAGTACACGGGCGGCACCACCGGCCTGTCGAAAGGCGCGGTGCTCACGCACGCCAACGTCGTCGCCAACCTCGAACAGCTCAGCGCCTGGATGGGTCCGTTCCTCGCGGAAGGCAAGGAAGTCATCATCACCGCGCTGCCGCTTTACCACATCTTCGCGCTGGTCGTGAATGCGCTGCTGTTCCTCAAGCTGGGCTGCCGCAACGTGCTGATCACCAATCCGCGCGACATGCAGGCGTTCTGTACCGAACTGAAGCGCAGCGGCTTCACCGCCATCAGCGGCGTCAACACCCTGTTCAACGGTCTGCTGCACGCACCGGGCTTCGCCGAGCTCGATTTCTCGAAGCTGAAGATGGCGGTCGGCGGCGGCACCGCCGTGCAGCAGGCCGTAGCCGTGCGCTGGCAGGAAGTCACCGGGGTCGGCCTCTCGGAAGGCTATGGCCTGACGGAATGCTCGCCGGTCGTCAGTTTCGCGCCGCTGGACAAGCCGGAGTGGAATGGCACGATCGGTTTACCGATGCCGTCCACGCGTATCTCGCTGCGCGACGACGATGAACGCGAGGTCGCGCCCGGCGAAGCCGGCGAGTTGTGCGTGAAGGGACCGCAGGTCATGCAGGGCTACTGGCAGAAGCCCGAGGAGACCGCGAAGGTCTTCACCGCCGACGGCTGGCTGAAGACCGGCGATGTCGCCGTGCTCGAAGCCAACGGCTATCTCAAAATCGTCGATCGCAAGAAGGACATGATCCTGGTATCCGGCTTCAACGTCTATCCGAACGAGATCGAGGGCGTCGTCGCCCAGCATCCGGGCGTGCTCGAAGTCGCCTGCATCGGTGTGCCCGATGCGAAATCGGGCGAAGTCGTGAAGATCTTCGTCGTCAGGAAAGACCCGGCGCTGACCGAAGCCGATCTCCGCAGCTTCTGCCAGCAGCAGCTGACCGGCTACAAGCTGCCGAAGCTGATCGCGTTCATCGACGAATTGCCGAAGACCAATGTCGGCAAGGTGCTGCGCAAGGAGTTGCGCGGGAAGTAAGGCGGCGCGGCGCCACTAACGTTTAGTTTCTGATCTCGCCTTTTGTTTCGCGCTGCGGCGCAAGAGCGGTATCAATCCTGCAAAAACGGATTGAGCTGAAATAGCGCGAGCGGGCGTCGGCGAGCGAAGGTAGGTGTCGGGCCGCCACCGCACAGCAAGCGCAGCGTACTCAAGTACGCGAGCATTGCGAACAGTGCCGGCTCGGCAGATGCCGAGCGCAGCAGCCCGATTGCGCTATTTCTCGACGAACGCCCGCTCGATCACATAGTCACCCGGCGTGCCGATGTGCGGTGAAATCTCGAAATTGCGCTTCTTGAGGATCGCATCGAGATCGGTCAGCAGCATCGGGCTGCCGCAGATCATCACGCGATCGGTTTCAGGGTTCAGATCCGGCAGGCCGATGTCGCGGCACAGCTTGCCGTTCTCGAACAGATCGGTGACGCGGCCCTGATACTTCCAGGGTTCGCGCGTCACGGTCGGGTAGTAGATCAGCTTGTCGCGGACCATCTCGCCCAGGAACTCGTGGTGCGGCAGTTCCTCGCTGATGTAGTCGTGATACGCGAGATCGTTGACGCGGCGCACGCCGTGCACCAGCACGATCTTCTCGAAGCGCTCATAGACGTCCGGATCGCGCGCCAGGCTCATGAACGGCGCCAGGCCAGTGCCGGTGCCGATCAGATACAGGTTCTTGGCCGGCTTGAGATCGTCGACCACCAGGGTGCCGGTCGGCTTGCGGCTGACGATCAACTCGTCGCCGACTTTCAGGTGCTGCAGGCGCGAGGTCAGGGGGCCGTTCTCGACCTTGATGCTGAAGAATTCCAGCGTTTCTTCGTAGTTCGGGCTGGCGATGCTGTACGCACGCATCAGCGGCTTGCCATTGACCTGCAAGCCGATCATCACGAACTGGCCGTTGCGGAAACGCAGCGCGGTATCACGCGTGGTCGTGAAGCTGAACAGCGTGTCGTTCCAGTGCCGCACCGACAGCACGGTCTCGGTGGCGAGAGCAACCATTTGAAGCAATCCTGGATGAGTGGGGCCGAAAGGGGCGGCGAAGTTTAAGGAAAAACCCCCGCCCCCGCACTCATGCGGACGGATGACACCGTCACGGGAAACAAATGCTTCTAAGGATATGCCGCGCGGCGACCGGCGCCGCGCTACACCGGCTTCAGGTTGCGTCCGGCAGCGTGATGTTCATTTCCAGCACTTCGAGGCCATCTTCACGCTGCACGGTGATCTGCACCGCGTTGTCCGGTACGGTCACGTACTTGCGCACGACGCCGAGCAACTCCTCGCGCAGCTTCGGCAGATAGACCGGCCCGTTGGCGCGGCCGTCACGCTGATGCGCGACCACCAGCTGCAGGCGCTCCTTGGCCACCGATGCCGTGGTCTTGGGCTGCTCGCCACGGAAAAACTTTAGCCAGTCCATCGCTTACGCCCCGAACATGCGGCCGAGGAAACCCTTCTTCTCGGCGGTGAGGTAGCGATGCGGACGATCCTCTCCGAGGAAACGCGCGACGAGGTCGTCGTAGGCGCGGCCGGCATCGGTTTCCTGATTGGCGATCACCGGCGAACCGGCGTTCGACGAGGTCAGCACGGCCGGCGATTCCGGAATGACGCCGAGCAGCGGAATCGCGAGGATTTCCTTGACGTCGTCGACCGACAGCATTTCGCCCTTGGCGACGCGCGCCGGGTTGTAGCGCGTCAGTACCAGATGTTCCTTGACGCGGCCCTCGCCCTTCTCGACCTTGCGGGTCTTGCTCGACAGCAGGCCGAGCACGCGATCGGAATCGCGCACGCTGGAAACTTCCGGATTGGTGACAACCAGCGCCTCGTCGGCGAAATACATCGCCAGGTGCGCGCCACGCTCGATGCCGGCCGGCGAATCGCAGACGATGTAGTCGAATTCCTTGGCCAGTTCGCCGAGCACGCGCTCGACGCCCTCTTCGCTGAGTGCGTCCTTGTCGCGGGTCTGGCTGGCGGCGAGGATGTACAGATTCTCGTTGGCCTTGTCCTTGATCAGCGCCTGACGCAGATTGGCCTCGCCGTTGATGACGTTGACGAAGTCGAACACCACGCGACGTTCACAACCCATGATCAGATCGAGGTTGCGCAGGCCGACGTCGAAGTCGATGACGACCGTCTTGTGCCCGCGCATCGCCAGGCCCGTGGAAAACGAGGCGCTGGTGGTCGTCTTGCCGACGCCGCCCTTGCCAGAAGTCACTACGACGATTTTTGCCACGGATTTTCCTTGAGTCCGAATGCGGTAGCGCCGGCCGGTTTACCAGTCCAGGCGTTCAATCTTCAGTTTGCCATCGACCAGCACGACCTGCGCAGGCTTGCCGCGCAAATCGCCCTGCATCTGTTCGGCCACGGCGTAGACACCGGCGATCGCGACCAGCTCGGCCTCGAAGCGGCGGCAGAAGATGCGGGCCGTGGTCTCGCCGCGCGCACCGGCGATGGCGCGGCCGCGCAGCGCGCCGTAGATGTGGACGCAGCCGTCGGCGACGACTTCCGCGCCGGGACTGACGGTGGTGGTGACGACCAGATCGCCGTCGGCGATGTAGATCTGCTGCCCGGAACGCACCGGATCGCCGACGATGCGCGTTGCGGTACGGCCGGCAACTGCCGGCGCCGCCTTGCTCGCAGGCGGCGTCTCGGCCGGCGCTTGCGCCGGCGCCGCGGCGGCCGGCAACGGTCGCGACTTGCCGGACGCTTCCGGCGGCAGGATTGCCAGCCCCCAGTTGCGCGCCGCCTCGGTCAGCGGGCCGTCGACGACGCCGAGCGGCTGCATGCCGACATCGCGCAAGGCTGCCAGCACCCCGCCCAGATCGACGGCCGTATCGGCTTCGAGGACGATGGGCATACCCTGTACGGCCTGCGGCATTTGCCGCGCGAAATCGCGCAGCTGGGCGGTAATGGCGGTAAGGTCGGGATCGACGACACGGGCGCGCGTCAGTGACAACATCCGGCCTTTGAATTCCAGCGCTTGTTTTGGCGTCATGGTGGGCAGATAGGATTGCGGAAATTTTACACGGTTCGCCCGTCTTCGACGGCAATTCGCGTTTGGCTCGCGTTTTGCTTCAACCCGGAGCAGGTCTGCACCTTAAACGAACAGAACAATGGCAATAGACTGGGGCGATTACCGCTGCAACGGATTCCACGACGAGCTGTTCGTCGTGCCGGGCGAACCCCGCGCTGCAGCCCGGCATCTGGTCGACTACCTCGGCAGCCTGAGCGCCGCCGAACTCGCCGAGCGGCGTCTCGCCGCGGAGCTGGCCATCAAGGTCATGGGCATCACCTTCACGGTCTATTCCGAGGGTCGCAACGTCGATCGCTCCTGGCCGTTCGACATCATCCCGCGCACACTCGCCAAGACCGAGTGGCTGAAGACCGAAGCCGGCCTGCAGCAGCGCGTGCGCGCGCTCAATCACTTCATCCAGGACATCTACGGCAAGCAGCGCATCATCAAGGACGGCATCTTCCCGGCCGAACTGCTGAGCGAATCGGCCAACTTCCGCAAGCAGTGTGTCGGCATGAAGCCGCGCGGCGGCATCTGGGCGCACATCTGCGGCAGCGATCTGGTCCGTGATGTCGACGGCACGCTGTACGTGCTCGAAGACAATCTGCGCGTACCCAGCGGCGTCAGCTACATGGTCGAGAACCGTCAGGTCACCAAGCGCGTGTTCCCGGAACTGTTCGAGGCCGGCGCGATCATGCCGGTCGACGACTACCCGGCACAGCTCTACGACATGCTGGCCTCGATGTCGCCGCGACTCGGCGACACGCCGACGATCGCGCTGCTGACGCCGGGGATCTACAACTCCGCGTATTTCGAGCACTCCTGGCTTGCGCAGCAGATGGGCATCGAACTGGTGGAAGGCCCGGACCTGTTCGTCGACAGCGACGACTGCGTCTACATGCGCACGGTCTACGGCCCCAAGCGCGTTGATGTCATCTATCGCCGCGTCGACGATCTGTTCCTCGATCCGGAAGTGTTCCACCCGGAATCGATGCTCGGCGTACCGGGCTTGATGCGCGCGTGGCTGGCCGGCAAGGTGGCGCTGGTGAACGCGCCGGGCGCGGGCGTTGCCGACGACAAGGTCGTCTATGCCTTCGTGCCGAAGATGATCCGCTACTACCTCGACGAGGACGCGATCCTGCCGAATGTCCCCAGCTACCTCTGCATGAATGCCGACGACCGCAGCTATGTGCTCGATCATCTCGACGAACTGGTCGTCAAGCCGGCCAACGAGTCCGGCGGCTACGGCATGCTGATCGGGCCGCGTGCGACCAAACGCGAGCGCGAGAAATTCCGCAAGCTGATCATGGCCGATCCGCGCAACTACATGGCGCAACCGACGCTGTCGCTGTCGACGGCACCGACCATGACCGATGGCGGCGGCATCGAGCCACGCCATCTCGATCTGCGGCCCTTCATTCTGTCGCGCAGCGACAGTGTCTACGTCACCACCGGCGGCCTCACGCGCGTGGCGATGACCAAGGGCTCGCTGGTCGTCAACAGCTCGCAGGGCGGCGGCGCCAAGGACACCTGGATCGTCGACCTGGAGGCTGCATAAGTGTTATCGCGCGTCGCCGAGAATCTCTATTGGCTGGGCCGCTACATCGTCCGTGCGGAAAACACCGCGCGCCTGATCAGCGTGCATTCGCATCTGCTGCTCGACCTGCCGCGCGGCATGAAGCTCGGCTGGTCACCGCTGGTCGACATCCTCGGCGCCAACCAGCTGTTCGCCGAGCGCTACGGCGACGAATGGTCGGAAGCCAATGTCGTGCGCTTCCTGATCACCGATGCCGAGCATGGCAGTTCGGTCGCCGCGTCGATCTCCGCCGCGCGCGAGATCCTGCGCACGGTACGCGATTCGACGCCACGCGATGCCTGGGAACAGATCAACGGCCTGCACCTGTTCCTGCAGGAAAAGGGCGAGCGGCATCTGCCGCGTGCACAGCGGCAGACCGGGCTTGATCGCGTCACCGATGCCATGCTGCTGATGCGCGGCGTACTCGGCGCCAACATGAGTCACGATGTCGGCTACCAGTTCATGCGCATCGGCATGAGTCTGGAACAGGCCGACATGACGACGCGCATCATCGACGTCCGCACTGTCGATCTGATCCAGTCCAAGACCGACGAACTGCGGCCGTTCCAGCACATCCAGTGGATGAGCGTGCTGCGCTCGCTGATGGCCTATCAGGCCTATCGCCGCCACGAGAAGATCCGCGTCAGCGGACCGGCCGTGCTGCGTTTTCTGCTGCAGGATCGAGGCTTCCCACGCTCGGTGACCTTCAATCTCAATGCGCTCGCCAACGCCCTGCCGCGACTGCCGGCTTATCGCGGCAGCGAACGCTCGATCGATCGCGTGCGGGCCCTGATCCAGGATGCGAGCTTCGATCGTCTGCTCGAGCGCGGCCTGCACGAATGGCTGGACGAAGTTCAGATCGGCCTCGGCAAGACCCACGAGGCGCTCAGCTGCAGCTATTTCCAGCCGGCACCCTCGACCGTTTCGACACAGTCGCAATCGCAGCGCCGTTGAGCGAACGACGCTGACACCGCTCGGCGGCCGCGTCTCAGCTGCCGGGCGGCCGATCGCCGAGCAGGCTGCCCTGCGCCGGCGGCGATTCCCAGTCGAATTTCGGCAGATTGCCGAACGAAGCCGCGAGCTGGCGCCCCCAGGATTCGCGCAGGCGCGCGAAGAACGGCGTGTCGAGGTCGAGCCGCAGCTTGTGCGACACCGCCAGCGCGTCCTTGGGCACGATCGCCAGATCGAGCGGCGGCCCCACCGAGATGTTGGAGCGCAGCGTCGAGTCGATCGACACCAGCGCACAGCGCGCTGCATCCTCGAGACTGAGGTTGGGGCCGATCACGCGATCGAGAATCGGCTTGCCGTACTTGTGCTCGCCGATCTGCAGGAACGGCGTCTCCGGCGACGAGGCAATGCAATTGCCTTCCGGATAGATCATGTAGATGCTCGGCTCTTCGCCCTGGATCTGGCCACCGAGGATGAAGGTCGTGCGCAGGTCGACGCTGCTGAGCTGTGCAGGCGGCGTGATCGTGTTCTGCGCGTTGACCGACAGCTTGCCGATGTATTCGGCGGCGTCGTACATGTAGCGCGCCAGGCGCAGGCTCATCGGCACGACCGGCTCTTCGAGATCGCGACGGATCTGTGCGAGCACCGCCTGCGTCGTCGCCAGATTGCCGGCGGACAGCAGCACGAAAATGCGATCGCCCGGAAACTCCAGGACATGGACCTTGTTGTAGGTCCGCACGTCGTCGACGCCGGCACTGGTTCGCGTGTCGCCGGCGAACACCAGACCTTCGTTGACCTTGATGGCACAGCAGTACGTCATGAGTCCCACCCGTTCGGGGGCGCCATTTTAGGGAAACCGCAAAGAAGTTGCTGCACGGGAATTGCCTTGTCCGCCTGCGCGTTTCCGCTTCACGTACGGCGCAGATCGAGCGTGCACGGGAAATCGACGTTCGGCGTCTCGGCCCGCAGCGCATAGCCGTCCGGCGTATGGCCGACCGCCTCGAAACGGGCGATGCGACGCGCCTCCGCCTCGAAGGCATTGACCGGAAACGTGTCGTAATTGCGGCCGGCCGGATGCGCGACGTGATAGGTGCAGCCGGCCAGCGCGCGCGCACTCCAGCGATCGTAGAGATCGAAGGTCAGCGGCGTATGCGTGCCGATCGTCGGATGCAGGCAGGCGTATGGCTTCCAGGCGCGATAACGCACGCCGGCGACATACTCGCCGCGCACGCCGGTGGCCCGCAGCGGCAGTTCGCGACCGTTGCAGCTCACCGTGTGGCGGCCCGGCACGAGATTGCGCGCCTTGATCTGCAGGCGTTCCAGGGACGAATCGACGAAACGCGTGGTGCCGCCGGCGCCGGGCTCCTCGCCGAGCACCGGCCAGGGCTCCAGCGCATGCCGCAGTTCGATTTCGATGTCCTCGTACTGGATCGCACCATGGCGCGGAAAGCGGAATTCGTAGTGTGGTGCGAACCAGTCCTGCTCGAACGCGAAGCCGGCGCGATTGAGGTCGGCGACGATCTCGCCGAGGTCGCGCCAGTTGTCGTGCGGCAGCATCCAGCGGTCCTGCAGTTCGGTGCCCCAGCGCAGCAGCGGCCGCGTGTAGGGCTCGCGCCAGAACCAGGCGATCAGCGAACGCACCAGCAGCTGCTGGACCAGACTCATGCGCGCGTGCGGCGGCATCTCGAAACCGCGGAATTCGACGAGGCCGAGGCGCCCGGTGGGGCTGTCCGGCGAGTACAGCTTGTCGATGCAGATCTCGGCACGATGCGTGTTGCCGGTGAGATCGACCAGCAGGTTGCGCAGCGTGCGATCGACCAGCCAGAGCGGCGCCGGGGTGCCTTTCGGCGGCAGTTGCGAAAGGGCCAGTTCGAGTTCGTAGATCTGCGTGTCGCGCGCTTCGTCGACGCGTGGATGCTGCGAGGTCGGGCCGATGAACAGGCCGGAGAACAGATACGACAGCGCCGGGTGGTTCTGCCAGTAGCGAATGATGCTGCCGAGCACGTCCGGGCGGCGCAGGAACGGCGAGTCGGAAGTCGTCGCGCCGCCGACCACGACATGGTTGCCGCCGCCGGTGCCGACCGCGCGGCCGTCGATCAGGAATTTCTCGGTCGACAAACGCGAACGGAAGGCCGCGTCGTACAGGGTCGTCGTGTTGTCGCGCAGTTCGCTCCACGAGCGCGCCGGCTGCACGTTGACTTCGATCACGCCCGGGTCCGGCGTGATCTTGAGAATCTCCAGCCGCGGATCGTTCGGCGGTGAATAGCCTTCGATGCGCACGGGCAGACCGGTCTCGGCGCTGACGTCCTCGATCGCGGCGATCAGGTCGAGGAAGTCCTCGGTGCGGCTGACCGGCGGCAGAAAGACCGTGATCCAGCCGTCGCGCGGTTCGACCGTCAGCGCCGTGCGGACATTGACGCCATTCAGGTAGCGGCTGCCGCCGCTGCGCCGCGGCGGCTGTTCGGTACGCCAGACCTGGCTGCCGATTGCCGGCCGACGCAGATGCTGGCCGCGCATCTGCAGGAACGGCTGGCGGCGCGGATCGCTGACCGGCAGGCTCGCCGCGAGTGCGGTCGGATCGGCCGGATAGCTGACCGGCACCGGCGCGCCGGGCACATCAGGCAAGGATTCCAGCGGCAGGCGCAGACCGATCGGCGAATCGCCCGGCATCAGGAACAACTTGCCGGTGCGCAGCAACCAGCGTTCGCTCATCCAGCGCGCAGCCGCCTGCCAGCGCTGGATCGGCAAGGCATAGCCGCGCGGCGTGCCGAGCCCGCGCTCGAACACCTGTGTCAGGCGCGCGCGCTCTTCCGGATCCTTGAGCCGGTTGTCGGTCGGGTCGAGATTGATCGGCAGCTTGCGCTCGCGAACCATGTAATGCAGCGCATCCTCGTAGGCATCGATGATGTTGCGGCTGTCGATTTCGAGGCGCACGGTCAGGCCCAGCAGGAACGCGCGGGCCTGCTGCAGGGTCGGCGGCCTGGCCGGGTCGGGGCGCACGACCGGCGCCCGCCACATCGGCTGCTGGTCGCGCCGCCAGTACAGCGTGTAGACCCAGCGCGGCAGCGATTCACCCGGATACCACTTGCCCTGCCCGTAGGTCAGCAGACCCTGGGGCGCATAGTGCTCGCGCAGGCGCAGCGCCAGATCGTAGGCACGGTTGGATTTGGTCGGCCCGACCGCCGAGGTATTCCATTCCTCGCCCTGCGGATCGTCGACGGCGACGAAGGTCGGCTCACCGCCCATCGTCAGGCGCACATCGTCGGCGCGCAGCTGCCGATCGACCAGTTCGCCGAGGGCGTCAACCGCCTGCCACTGCGCTTCGCTGTACGGCTTGGTGACGCGCGGCGTCTCGAACACGCGCGACACCCGCATCTCGTGGCCGAACTCGACCTCGGATTCCTCGACCAGACCGCTGATCGGCGCGGCCGATGACGGCTCGGGCGTCGCACTCAGGGGAATGTGGCCTTCGCCGGCAAACAGACCCGAGGTCGGATCCAGACCGATCCAGCCGGCGCCCGGCAGATAGACCTCGGCCCAGGCATGCAGATCGGTGAAGTCCTGCTCCGTCCCCGACGGACCCTCCAGCGGCTTGACGTCCGCCTTGAGCTGGATCAGGTACCCGGACACGAAGCGCGCGGCCAGCCCGAGGTGGCGCAGCAGTTGCACCAGCAGCCAGGACGAATCCCGGCAGGAGCCGGACGCCAGCGACAGCGTCTGCTCCGGCGTCTGCACGCCGGGTTCCATGCGGATCAGATAGCCGATCTTCTGCTGCAGCTCGCGATTCAGCGTGGCGATGAAATCGACGCTGCGCTCGGCTTCACGCGGAATCGTGTCCAGATAGGCCTGCAGCAGCGGGCCGGCCGGTTCCGGCTTGAGATAGGCGCGCAGATCGTCGGCCAGCGCCGCTTCGTACTCGAACGGAAACGACTCGGCATAGCTCTCGACGAAGAAATCGAAAGGGTTGATGACCGCCAGATTGGCGACGATGTCGACCGTGACGGTGAACGAATCGACCTTCTCCGGAAACACCACGCGTGCCTGCCAGTTGCCGAACGGGTCCTGCTGCCAGTTCAGGAAGTGCGGCTCGGGCTCGACGGTCAGCGAATAGCTGAGTACCTGCGTGCGCGAATGCGGCGCGGGGCGCAAACGGATCAGCTGCGGAGAGAGCGTGACGCTCCGGTCGTAGCGGTAAGCCGTGCGGTGATATAGCGCAGCGTGGATCGACATGTTGGACTCTGGGTCGGCGATACTCGAAGGCAAAAGCAATGCCACAGGTGAAGCAGCGCACGTCCGGACCGGTCCCTGAGGGAAAAGCGGTCTTTGCAGTGCGCGGCGCATCGGTCATCATGAAGCTTCACCCGGTGGCGGCGCGAAGCTTGCGTCAGACTCGCGTCACCTGCACGTCTTTTTCGTCACATTCTCGCCCGTCGCTGTTGCGCCCATGCGTCTGCCTCCACTCAACGCGCTTCGAGCCTTCGAAGCGGCGGCCCGCCACAGCAGCGTCCACAAGGCGGCGCAGGAGCTGCACGTCACGCCGGCAGCGATCAGCCATCAGGTCAAGGGGCTGGAAGAATACCTGGGCGTGATGCTGTTCAAGCGCATGCCGCGCCGCATTACCCTGACGCCGGCCGGCGAAGCCTGTCTGCCGAAGCTGACAGCGGCCTTCGATCAGCTCGCCGAAGCGGTGGCGGCCGCGCAGCAACTCGCGCACGCCGGCCGCGTCATCGTCACCGTGCCGCCGGCACTGGCGACCAAGTGGCTGATTCCGAAACTCGCCCACTTTCGCGATCGCCACGCCGACGTCGATCTGCGCATCTCGGCACGGCAGTCGCTGGTCGACCGCTCGCGCGGCGAACACGATCAGGCCGGCAATCTGCTCGACGGCGGCGATGTCGCAATCCGTTTCGGTGACGGCGACTATCCGGGCTACGTCACGCACAAGCTGTTCACCTCGTATTCGCTGCCGATGTGCAGCCCGCGCCTGCTCGAAGGGCCGAACGCGCTGCGCACGCCCGACGATCTGCGCAACCACACGCTGCTGCATTACGAAAGCGACATCGCGATGATGGATGTCGGCCGGCCGAACTGGGTGTCGTGGCTGAAGGCCGCCGGCGTGCGCGGCGTCAACACGCGGCGCGGGCCGACGTTCAATCACGTGACGCTGGCCATGCAGGCGGCGGCAGACGGGCTCGGCGTGGTGCTCGGCATTCCGATCATGGCCAGCGAGGAAATCGCCGAGGGCAGTCTCGTCGCCCCGTTCGCGCTGAGCCTGCCGACCGGTGCGTCCTACTACCTGGTGCATGCCGCCAGCGCCGAGCGCGAACCGTCGATCAAGGCATTCTGCGACTGGATTCTCTCCGAAGCGCACAGCGAACCCTGGGCGCAACCCTTGCCGTCGGCGGACGACGGCGGCTAGCAGCCGCCGCACAGGCAGCTGCGCCCGGAACGCCGGACGAGGACGGCGCGAAGCTTGTTTTCAGGGCGACGCGGGCCGCATGATTTTCGCGTCGAGATTCTGCTTCACCTCGCGCGCGTCGAAGGCCTGGGGATTGTCATCCGGCTTCTTGCCCTTGTAGGTGACGATCTCGGCCTGGGCGCTGTATTCGACCTGATCGCCGCCGGTGCTGGTGCCGACGCCAAGCCCCAGCCCGGAATGCGAGCCGAAGCTGACACCGCCGAAGCCCAGGCTCAGGCCTGGACCGCCCTTGCCGTTGGCGCTGGTCGAACTCTGGGTGATGACGAAGTAGTCATTGCCGCTGTTCAGGGTCAACTCGGCAGCGTGATAAAGCAGATAGTTCTCGACGGTCTGCCGCGGTGTTGCGCTACTGCCCGTGAACGTGACACGGAAACGGTTGGCCTCGATGCGCTGATCCTGGTAGCCATAGCCATCGTGGATGGGCTGATACGGCGTCGTGGTCGCGCAGGCCGCCAGCATGACGGTCGCAAGCACCGCAAGAAAATCCCGCCTTTTCATCATCATGCTCCCGGAAGCCCACCGCGTCGGCACTCAAGACCCATACCGCCAATATATCGGAGCTGCACGGTAAAGCGCCGCCATCGCCTCAATTTGGTGCAGCGGCTCAGTGCTGTCGATCATCGAGCGGCGTGCAGACCTGCCGCGTCGTGACCTGTTCCCGCGCATTGTTGTCGTTGTAGCGCTTGCCGAGCGCCGCGCCACCGACCGCGCCCGCACCGGTGGCGATGTCCTGACCGTGGCCGCCGCCGAACTGATGGCCGATCACGCCACCGGCGATGGCGCCGAGCACCGGCGCCGCGATCGGGTGATCGCCTTGCCGGGTCACGATCTGCTCGTCGTGGCATTCGACGCGCTGACCGTCGGCATTGGTGTAGACATCGGCGAAAGCCGGCGCCGTGAACGTTGCCACGGCCAGCGCCGCACAACATGGAATCCGCAGTTTCATGATCGTCTCCTGACCATGGACGAATCTCCACGGTAGGGGCAGCGACTGAATTGCCTGTGAATCCCGGCCGGCGCCGGCTCAGCTCTTCTTCACGCGCTTGAGCTCGTGCAGCGATTCGATCGGGCACTGGTCGGTGAATCCGATGTCACGCACGATCAGCTTGTCGAACTTGGTCACCTGTTGTGCCGTCTCCGTGAAGCCGATCGTGGTCGCGGTGGCGATGCCGTTGCACGGCCCCAGCACGGTGACCAGATAGTCGCGCGAGGGTCCGGCATTGAAGACCACGTGCAGGTCGTCGATGCGGCCCCAGCCGTCGACGTTCCAGCGCTGGATATGATCGACCTCGTCGCCGAGCTTGTAGCCCTGCTTCGCCAGCTTCTGATCCAGGGTTTCCGGCTGCGGAGCGGTCGGCTTGCTCGCACAGGCCGAGAGCGCCGCGATCAGCACCAGCATCGATACGCGCTTCATGGCGTGCCCTCCTTCGGGCTGCCCGGCTGTTTGGCACGCGCGACGATCTCGGTGCGGATCGCGCGCAACTTGTCCTTGACCAGCTGCTCGCCGTCCGGGCCGAGGCGGATCAGGGTCTTTTGACCGAACGACAGGGATTCCAGTTCCGGGTCGGCGAATTTGTACATCACGTTCGGCCGCACGAGCTTGATCGGCCCGCTGACGATCGGTGCCGCCAGCAGATCGTCGATGACGTGCAGCAGACGCGTGTTGAAGTAGCGGCCGCCATAACCCAGTTCCTCGTAGGCGCGCTGGAACAAGGGGTAGTAGCGGAAATAGAACGCGACGAAGCGCTTGGCGTTGACGGCCTTGACGACTGCCAGATAGTCGTCATAGCGCCTGGCGTTCGCGTCGTCGAGCACCAGGTCCTCGTTGTCGTCCTTCACCTGCGGCCAGCCCGGCACCCGTTTGACCGGCCTTTGCGCCACCGGCAGGCCGTCACGATCGAGGCTGTCGACGAACGCGACCCAGCGACGAATGATCTGCGTCGGAATCAGCAGGGCTTCGACCGGCTCCTTGCCCGCCAGATCTTCCATTTCGCCCCACACGGCACTGTCGCTGTCGGCCAGCGCGGGCATCGGCGCCGTACCCGCGTCGCCAGTGGCCGCTTCGTCCGGCACGCGATATTCCGGCTCGCTCGGCGGGTTCGACTCGGCCGGCGCAGCGGCGGCAGCGACGGGCGCCGCCACTGGTGCTTCCGACGGCGGGCCGTAGTGATACCAGGCGATGACGGCAATACCGGCCAGGACCAGCAGGCCGACCACGAATCCCACGAATCTGTTCATCCCTGTCGCTCCCGAAGGTGTCCGATCGCCGCAGTTTCCCACGCTTGTGCGCTCACGTCGCCCCTCGGGTGGCGCTCACCTCCCCCGCTCGGATGAGTCCGCGCCGGTCTGCCTCTGCTAAAAAGCCGGTCATCCCGGGGCCGATTCCGTTTGCCCGCGCCCGCCAGACTGCCAAGGATCACCGTGACCGCCGCAACCCAGACGCTCGCACCGCGTGAAACGCCGACCATTCGCGGGCTGCCTTTCGTCGGCAGCCTGTTCGGCATGGTGAAAGGCCCGGCACAGTTCTTCGTCGATTGCTATCGCCAGTACGGACCGGTGGTGCGACTCAGCATCCTCGGCCAGAAATACGTGCTGATCGCCGGCGTCGAGGCGGCGACCTTCATGGGCACGCGCGAAGGCAAGGAATGCCTGCGCTCGAAGCAGTTCTGGGAAGGCCTGGTCGGCGAATACGGCGCGACGCGCACGCTGACCGGCGAGGACGGCGAAACCCACAAGCAGCTGCGCGACGTCATGCGCAGCGGCTATTCGAAGGAATCGATCAAGGGCCGCTACAACGAGCTGATCGAGATCACCGATCGCTGCTTCACGCGCGACTGGAAGGTCGGCCAGCTGGTGCCGGTGGTCGAAGGCATGCAGTACATGGTCGTCGACCAGCTCGGCACCATCCTCACCGGCGCGGCGCCGCTGGAATACGTCAAGGACATCCGCACGACCATCCTGCACATCCTCAACGTGCTGGTGACGCGGCAGCGGCCGAAGATCCTGCTCAAGCGGCCGGTCTACAAGAAAGCCAAGGCGCGCGTGTTCGAGCTCGGCTACAAGATGATCGCCGAGGCCAAGGCACGTTACGCGACAACCAGGCCGGAAGACCGCAACCTGATCGACGACATCATGGCGGCGCACATCGAGACGCCGGACGTGATGCCCGCCAGCGACCTGATCGTGTCGCTGACCGGGCCGTACGTCGCCGGCCTCGATACCGTCGCCAACACCACGGCGGCGATCACCTACACGGTGCTCAAGCACCCGGACGTGCTCAAGCGCGTGCACGAGGAAGTCGACGCGCTGTTCGCCGGCGGCACGATCGAGGAGGAAGATCTGCTCAAGCGCATTCCGTCGCTGCAGGGCGCGATCATGGAAACCATGCGCCTGTATCCGATCGCGGTCGCGCAGATGCGCACGGCGACCAAGGATTTCCTGTTCGAAGGCCATCAGATTCACGAAGGCGAGATGATCTACGTCGGCACCTCGGTGCCGCACTTCATGGGCGAGTACTGGCCGCATCCGGAAAAGTTCGACATCGACCGCTACGCCAAACCGCGCGCCGAACACATGCAGCCCGGTGTCTATTCGCCGTACGGCCGCGGTCCGCATACCTGTCTCGGCAAGAGCCTCGCGGAAATCCAGATCGCATTGTCGATGGCGCGCCTGTTCTACAAGCTCGACCTCGAGCTCGAGACGCCGAACTACAAGCTGAAGACCAAGACCGCACCGACGCCGGGTCCGGCGATGGATTTCAAGGTGCGCGTGAAAGGGCTTCGTCACTGAGTCGCGTCCGGGGCGCGGCCTGGCCGCGCCGCGCATCGGCATGCGCCTGGCGACGCTTGCGCGCGCCGCCGCGACGACCGCGCCACTCGATCCAGACGTACAGGCCGATCGCGATCACCAGCGGGCCGAGATAGTAGAACGCGCGAAACGCCAGCAGCGCGGCGAGCAGGCGATGTGCCGCGACGTCCCCGCCGAGCAACGCGATGAACACCGCCTCCAGCACGCCGAGCCCGCCCGGCACATGCGTCATCGCGCCGGCAACGCTGCTGAGCAGGAACACCGCGAGCACCGCGCCGAAGCCGACCGAATCCGGCAGCAGGACCCGGATCGTCGCCGCGATCGCCAGCCAGTTCAGCGACGAGGCCACGATCTGGCCACAGGCGATGCGCAGCGACGGCAGGCTGAACTCGGTCTTGCGGAACGTCCAGACTTTGCCGTGCGAGCGCGCGCACAACAGCAGGTACGCAGCGACCAGCAGCAGCATCGCGCCGCCGATCAGCTGCAGGCCGACGGCGCCGATTTCCCAGCCTTGCGGAAGTGCCACGCAACGACACGCGAACACGATGCCGCCGAGCAGGAAGTAGCCGCTCCAGTTGGTCACCATGCTGGTCGCGACGATACGCGCGATGTTCCTGGCGTCGACGCCTGAGCGCGAGTACAGGCGATAACGAAAGCCGACGCTGCCGATCAGCGCGCCGAGATTGAGGTTGAAGGCATAACTGACCAGCGCGATCTCGAACTGCCGCAGCTTCGGCACCTGCGTCGTGTAAATGCGCGCAAACCAGTCGAAGCAGGCGTAGATCGCGTAGCTCGCCGCAGCGAATGCCGCCGCCAGCGCCAGCCGCCCGTTCGGCATCTCACGCAAGGACTGCAGCACCTTGTGCCAGTCGACCGAGCCGGCGCGCGAAGCAATCAGCCACGCGACCAGCGCAATGAACCCGACCGTCACTGCACGATTCAGCCATTTCAGCCAGGGGCGTTTGTGCCGTGCCTGTTGCGCGCCCGCTTCCATACGATTCGCTGCCATTCAACGAGAGTTCGCATTCACCGCGGAAAGCGGCGAAACCGGCATCGACCGATGCGTCGTGCCTGCCGGTCATGCTGGCAGCGGGCCGTGAATCCCGGCTGAAACCCACTGGCAGGCGCACCGCCGGCGCCTTAGCATCGCGGCTTGTCATGCGCCTCAACAAATACATCAGCGAAACCGGTCTGTGCTCGCGGCGTGAAGCCGATGCCCTGATCGCCGCCGGCCGCGTGACGATCAACGGCCGACCGATCGAGCTCGGCACGCAGGTCGGCGAAGGCGACGAGGTGCATGTGGATGGCAAGCTCGTCGCCGGCCGCACACGCGAAGCCGCCCATGTCACGCGACGCGTCTACATCGCGCTGAACAAGCCGGTCGGCATCACCTGCACCACCGAGCGCCACATCGCCGGCAACATCATCGACTTCGTCGGCCATCGCGAACGCATCTTCCCCATCGGCCGCCTCGACAAGGATTCCGAAGGCCTGATCCTGCTGACCAGCAACGGCGACATCGTCAACGAGATCCTGCGTTCCGAAAACGAACACGAGAAGGAATACATCGTGACGATCGACCGGCCGGTCAGCAGCGCGTTCGTCGCCGGGATGTCGGCCGGCCTCTATCTGCCGGGGCTCGACGCGACCACCAAACCCTGCACGGTCAGCAAGCTCGGCAGCAACAGCTTTCGCATCGTCCTGACGCAGGGTCTGAATCGGCAGATCCGCCGCATGTGCGAGGTCTACGGATGCAAGGTGCGTCGCCTGCAGCGGGTGCGGATCATCGGCCTCACGCTGGGGTCGCTGAGGCCGGGCCAGTGGCGCGATCTCAGCGATGCCGAATTGCACGGATTGCTGCCACAGCGCACGATCTGGTGATGGCGCCGGTCGCCGCCGGCACAAACGAGTAGAATCGCGCCCCTTTTCGGCAGGCCCTGCGCTGCCGGCGCGCAAGACCGCTTGCGGCCTACCGAGGTATCCCGATGTCCGACGAACCCGTTGTCTCCCTGAGCTTCCGCGATCTGGCCCTGAGTCCCGAAGTTCTGGCCGCGCTGGAGTCCGTCGGCTACGAAACGCCGTCGCCGATCCAGGCGCAGACCATCCCGCACCTGCTCGACGGCCGCGACGTGCTCGGCCAGGCGCAGACCGGTACCGGCAAGACCGCCGCGTTCGCGCTGCCGATTCTCTCGCGTCTCGAACTCAGCAATCGCCCGCCGCAGGCGCTGGTGCTGGCGCCGACGCGCGAGCTGGCGATCCAGGTTGCCGAAGCCTTCCATCGTTACGCCTCGCACCGGCGTGGCTTCCATGTGCTGCCGATCTACGGCGGCCAGGCCTACGGCCCGCAGCTGGCGGCGCTGCGCCGCGGCGTGCATGTCGTGGTCGGCACGCCGGGTCGCGTGCTCGACCATCTCAAGCGCGGCACGCTCGACCTCTCCGGCATCCGCTATCTGGTGCTGGATGAAGCCGACGAGATGCTGAAGATGGGGTTCATCGAGGACATCGAAACCATCCTCAAGAGCACGCCGGACTCGCGCCAGGTCGCGCTGTTCTCGGCGACCATGCCGCCGCCGATCAGGCGCATCGCGCAAACCTATCTTCAGGAGCCCGTCGAAGTCCGCATCGCCGCCAGGACCACGACCGCGACCAATGTTCGCCAGCGCTACTGGCTGGTCGCCGGCATGCACAAGCTCGACGCGCTGACGCGCATCCTCGAAGCCGAGACCTTCGACGGCATGCTGATCTTCGTGCGCACCAAGGCGGAAACCGTCGAGCTGGCCGACAAGCTGTCGGCGCGCGGCTTCAATGCCACCGCGCTGAACGGCGACATGGAACAGAAATCGCGCGAGCGCGTGATCGCCAAGCTCAAGAACAGCGAGATCGACATCGTCGTGGCGACCGACATCGCGGCGCGCGGCATCGACGTCGAGCGCGTCGGCCATGTCGTCAATTACGACATCCCGACCGATCCGGAATCGTATGTGCACCGCATCGGCCGCACCGGCCGCGCCGGCCGCTCCGGCGAAGCGATTCTGTTCGTCGCGCCGCGCGAACGCCACCTGCTGCGCCTGATCGAACGCGTCACCCGCCAGCCGGTGACGCCGATGGAGTTGCCCAGCGTCGACTCGGTCAACGAACAGCGCCTGGCGCGCTTCAAGCAGAAGATCACCGAAGCGCTTGCCGACGACGGCAGCCTGGAGCCGTTCCGCGCGCTCGTGAGGGCCTACGAGCAGGAGCACGGCATCAGCGCCGTCGACATCGCCGCCGCGCTCGGCCGCCTGGCGCAGGGCGAGACGCCGCTGCTGCTGACGGCCGACAAGCACAAGACGCATGCCGGCGAGATGCGCGACAAGGCGCGGCCGGGCACCAATCCGTTTGCCAGCGAATCGCGTTCGCAGCCGCCACCGCGCGCCGGGCGCGACGAACGGCCGACGCGCGATGCCTATGCCGAGCAGCCGCGACCGGCGAGCTTCGAGCGGCCGGCAAGCGCACGCGCCGCGATGACGGAGCGCCCCGAGCGCAGCGAGCGGCCCGCACGCGCACCGCGCCCCCGCAGTGCACCGGAAGCCGGCATGGAGACTTATCGCATCGCCGTCGGCCACGCGCACAACGTCAAGCCCGGCAATATCGTCGGCGCGATCGCCAACGAAGCCGGCCTCGACAGCGAGCACATCGGCCGCGTCGACATTCACGACGACTACAGCCTGATCGATCTGCCGGAAGGCATGCCGAAGAAAATCTTCCGCGACCTGCAGAAAGTCTGGGTCTGCGGTCAGCAGCTGCAGATCAGCCGTCTCGCCGAGTCGGACACGAGCGGTTCGGTGTCGCGCGTGCCGGCCGCGAAACGCGACTTCGGCAAGCCGCGCGAATTCGCGCCCAAGGGCAGGTTCGCCGGCACCAAGAGCGATGGCCCACGCAAGTTCGACGGCCGTCCGGGACCGCGCCCCGGCGGCAAGCCCGCGCACGGCGGCGGCAAACCGCATTTCGGCAAGCCGCCGGCCAAGGGCAAGCCGCGCTTCTGAGACGCGGCGCACCATCGGCAGCGCCTGAACCGTGCAGCAATTCGACGTGATCATCGTCGGCGGCGGCGCCGCCGGCCTGATGTGCGCGGCAACGGCCGGTGCCCGCGGCCGGCGCGTGCTGGTGATCGAAAGCGCCAATCGTGTCGGCAAGAAAATCCTGATGTCCGGCGGCGGCCGCTGCAATTTCACCAATCTGCATGTCGGCGCCGGAAACTATCTCTCGGCGAATCCGCATTTCTGCAAGTCGGCCCTGGCGCGCTACACGCAGTGGGATTTCATTGCGCTGGTCGACAAGCACGGCATCGCCTGGCACGAAAAGGAACTCGGCCAGCTGTTCTGCGACGAATCGTCGAAACAGATCGTGCGCATGCTGCTCGACGAATGCACGGCCGCCGGCGTGCGGATCGAGGTCAACTGCATCATCGAGCGCGTCGAGAAATCGGACGACGGCTTTCGTCTGGCGACCACCGCGCTCGGCACCCTGAACGCACATTCGCTGGTGGTCGCCAGCGGCGGCCTGTCGATCCCGAGCATGGGCGCGAGCGGTTACGGCTATCAGCTGGCCCGCCAGTTCGGCCACACCGTGCAGCCGACGCGCGCCGGCCTCGTGCCGCTGACACTCGCCGGCACCCATCTCGACGACTACGCGGACCTGTCAGGCATCGCGCTGCCGGCCGAGGCCCGCTGCAGCGGTCAGGCGTTCCGCGCCGGCTTGCTGCTGACGCATCGCGGCCTGTCCGGACCGGCGATCCTGCAGATCTCCTCGTACTGGCAGCCGAAGGACGATCTGCGTATCGACTGGCTGCCGGATCTCGACGCGTACGACTACCTGCTGGCACAACAGGCCGCACGGCCGAATGCCGAACTGCGTACCGTGCTCAGTGAAGTGTTCGTCAGCCGCTTTGCGCAGCGTCTGTGTGAGCGCTGGCTCGGGAGCCGGCCGCTGCGGCAGTACCGGCCTGCCGAGCTGCGCGAGATCGCCGAACGCCTGCACGACTGGCCGATCACCGCCAGCGGCACCGAGGGCTATCGCACGGCCGAGGTCACGCTCGGCGGCGTCGACACACATGAGCTGTCGTCGAGCACCATGGAATCGCGCAAGCAGCCGGGGCTGTACTTCGTCGGCGAGGTCGTCGATGTCACCGGCTGGCTCGGCGGCTACAACTTCCAGTGGGCCTGGTCCTCGGCGCATGCCGCTGGTGAAGTCGCCTGAACCGATCCGTCCCGGATTTCTGCAGGTATCCGAGCCGCTACGGATACATTTGGCAATGCGTTGGGGAATTCCGATCGTCGGATCAGCCACCAACGGTAACTGCGTTCTGGGCAACGAACGATTTACGGAGCAGATCGCTCAGGTGCTCGGTCGTCGTGTCGTCGGAGGTAAGGCCCGGGTAGCCAGTGCGGGCTCAGGCGTCAGAATCAGGGGAATGGATCGAATAGGGCGAGCGTATATCGTGGTCTGTCCCCTATTATTGTCGCCCTATTATTGACCATTCGCTCGTTGCTTTTGTCGCCTCCAATGAAATCGCAGGATGGCCAAAAATGAAAGACAGCTTTGCCTCCCTTTGTTTCGCTGCCTATTTCATCGTCATTTTGGTCCTGGGGATGGTGGGATTAAATCTCGGGGGGCGCATACCATTTATTCCTTCGAATGCTGTACATGAAATAACAGCCTATTGGATTCCTGCGCTGCTGGCTTTGGGATGGATTCTGGCTCTGACATTTCATAGAGGAGCGAGTGATCCTTCGCGGCGAAGAAGGATAGTCATTCTTTTTGAAAAGTTTGGACGCGTTAAGGCATTTTTATATGTTCTTTTGTTTGCCATTTTCTTTTACGCTATCGGTTGGCTTGGCGGAGATGCCGGAATTCAAAAATCCGCCGTGTTCCTGTCGACGATATTGCCTTCAGAGGCAAAATACATTGATGTCCACACGTATGGGATTCGTGATTTTTCGTCGAAAACAACGTCGCGAAAGTGGGTAAAGATCGACGTCAATGGGCACGTTGATGACTTTTCATATCCGACCGCCAAGCTCACTTTTCTTCCTTGCACGAACGATGTCATTCGAGTCTCCGGTAGCGCTACGTGGGCGGGGCTTCTGGTGCAAAACGTCGAATGCAGTCCACTTGGACAATAGGGAAAAGATAGGGGTCGGAGTCTGACCTATCCCCACAAAACAGCCATTGATTTCAGCGATGTAGGAGGTAGGCTGTGATGTAAACGGCGTGTGCATGGACTTTTTATCTTCCGAGGACACCACATCTTCGGGAGAAGTCCAT
>NZ_JAAMOW010000004.1 GCF_011067135.1 Solimonas terrae | reverse complement strand
TGATCTCTTCGATCAGCTTGGTCTCGATCGGCGCCGGCAGGATCTCGATCATCTTGTGCGCCAGACCCGCTGCCAGTGCCCAGATCAGCAGCGCGTGGAACGCGACCACGGCGCCGATGCCGACGAATCGTCGACTCTGATTGGGCTTTTGACCGAATTCCATTGCCAAAGCTTCACTCCACTTTAATCGTGACGTTACAGGTGCACGCCAGCTTCATGCCCGTGACCCGGCAGGCGGCCCCGGAGTATAGCGGCGCCACCGCCCCGGAGAATCGCAAGAAACCCCTATTTTTCTGTACGGATTTCCGCCACCGCAATCAGGCGCGCACGCCGATGACCTTATCCTGAATAACGCGGACTCCGCATGAAACGGAAATCGGGCATTCGTTTAATTCTTGGTGCCGACAGCAGGAATCGAACCCGCGACCTACTGATTACAAATCAGTAGCTCTACCAACTGAGCTATGTCGGCGCTGCGCCGATTGTAGCGGGCCGACGCCATTGCCATAAGTCCGCCAGCAAAAAAGCACATCGCCCGTTACATCGCGCCCCGCCGCCCCGATAATGCGCTTCGGCACTTTACATTTCTGTAACAAACGATGAGCGAAATCGAGTTGCACCGGAAACTGCTGGGCGATCACGCGCGCAATGATGCGTTCGAAACCGCCCTGCGCCGGCGCATCGTGCCGGGCAAAAGCCGCGTACTCGATATCGGCGCCGGAACCGGCTTTCTTTCGTTTCTGGCGCGCCGGCTCGGCGCTGCGCACAGTACGCTGATCGAATACAGCGACGCACTTGAACTGGCCGAGCAGCTGGCGCGCCGCAATCGCATCGACGGCCTGAGCTTCGTCAAGGCGCATTCTTCGGAGTGGCGCAGGAAGCTGCAGGTCGACATCGTCGTGACCGAAACCTTGGGAAATTACGCGCTGGAAGAAAACTTCCTCGAGACCGCGGTCGACGCGCGCCGCTTTCTCGTTGCCGGCGGCATCATCATTCCGGGGCGCCTGCAACAATTCGTCGCACCGGTGCCGAGCCCTCGCCTGCAGGCCGAGATCGACATCTGGCCGAAAGTCGGTTTCGATCTCGATCTCGCCCCTGCGCGCACCATTTCGCTCAACAACATGTACGTGCGCAACATCGAGCCGACTGACCTCGGCGACACTAATCGCACGGCTCGCCTCTGGGATGATCTCGATGTCCGACCGTCGGTACGAGCGCCTGCCAGCGCGCGACGCAAGACCGTGTCGTGGACGACAGCGGACATCCCGGGCGGCCGCGTCGAAGGCTATGCACTGTGGTGGCAGGCAGAGCTGATCGAAGGCGTCTCGCTGTCGACGTCGCCGTTCGCCGCCGCGACGCACTGGCAACAGATCTATCTGCCGCTGCTGCAGGCACACGATCTGCAGGCCGGCGACAGCCTCGAACTGACGCTGGGTTCGGACACCCGACCCGAAGCCGGTGTTCGTGTCAGCTGGAAATCGCGCCAGTCGCGCGGCGGCAAAACTGTCGCCGAACAATCACTGGACAGCCTGCGCGGTCAGCTCTGAAGCGGCGTCGTCTGCCGCTCGAGTTCGTCGAGGTATCGCAGTGCATGCTCGCGGTTCGTGCCGCACATGCCGGCAGTCGGCTGCAGGCTGCCGCAGACCGAAGGCCGTCGCGGATCGCCGAACAGCGCGCACGCCAACTGTGCGGTCAGGTGCGGGCACGGCACACCGGCCGGCTTGCCCTGCGGCATTCCCGGCAAGGGCGAGGAAATCGAAGGCGCGATGCAGCAGGCACCACAGCCAATGCGGCACGCCATCGTCATGCCGTACCCTTGCGCGACCAAAATCCGGGGCCGGGCGCCGACACGATGAACCGCATTCTCAAGGATCTCCTCAATCTTCTGAACCTCGAAACACTGGAGGACAACCTGTTTCGTGGCGAATCGCGCGATCTCGGCGGCAAAAGCGTGTTCGGCGGACAGGTCATCGGTCAGGCTCTGGTCGCGGCCTCACGTACGGTCACCGCAAGCGCCCCGCATTCGCTGCACGCCTACTTCCTGCGTCCGGGCGACATGAGCAAGCCCATTGTCTATGAAGTCGACCGCATCCGCGACGGCCGCACGTTCACGGCGCGCCGTGTGCAGGCGATCCAGAACGGCCATCCGATCCTGTCGATGATGGCATCGTTCCAGCGGCCGGAAGACGGTCTCGAGCATCAGGCCGCGATGCCGCAGGTCGCACAACCCGAGCAGCTCAAGTCGATCTCCGCACACTACGAACAGTGGCTGGACGAAATTCCCGATCTTCCCGAGCGCGTGCACCACACGCTGACCCGCGAGGTCGCGATCGAATTCAAGCCGGTCGATCCGGTCAATCCGTTCCGGCCGACGCCGAGCCAGCCCGCGCAGGCGATCTGGCTGCGCGCCGCCGGCAAGTTGCCGGACGATCCGTTGCTGCATCGTTGCGTGCTGGCCTACGCATCGGACTTCCATCTTCTGTCGACGGCGCTGCGCCCGCACGCCAAGCTCTGGTTCGGCGACAGCATGGCCATCGCCAGCATCGATCACGCACTGTGGTTTCATCGCGATCTGCGCGTCGACGACTGGTTGCTCTACGTGATGGACTCGCCAACCGCACAGGGCGCCCGTGGCTTTTCGCGCGGCCTGTTCTATGACCGCAGTGGACGTCTGGTCGCCAGCGTCGCGCAGGAAAACCTGATGCGCGAGATCGACGCGCCACCGGCGGCCTGACGCGAGCCCGCGGCGAGCCCGCCAATTGCAGCGGCGCCGGCGCGGCCCATACTGCGCCTCGAACCCAGGCCGGGAGCCGACATGAACAGGCGTCCTGCAGGAAAAGCACCGACTGCGCTGGCGCGATGGGCCGGCGGCGTCGAGCTGCTCGGCGACACCTATGCGCAGATCACTGCCGGCATTCACGAATTCCATCGCGCAATCGCCAGACAGCCGTTCCGGACCGTGGACGCGATCCCGACACTTGGCAGCGGCGCGGCACCGGTTCGCGTGCTGCACGACGGCATCACCGATGCGGTCTATACCGGCGTACGGGAGATCGGCGCACTGGCATTCACGCTTGCCGGCGGCGCCTTGAAACTCGTCGAGCAGCAGACGAGCGAAGTCGAGGCCACCGCGAGCGCGCATCCGCGCACCGACCTCGCATTCAGCGCATTGAGCGGGCTGTTCGGCGATCATCTGATCGGTCGTCGCAATCCGGTCGCGCCGCAGTTCGGCCTGTACGTCGACGGCTTGAAGATCGAGACCGACCGCAGCTCGCTCGCCGCCCGGTTTCCGGACGCAGAGCCGCGCCTCGTCGTGTTCGTCCACGGTCTGTGCTGCAACGAGACGAGCTGGCAGCTCTATCGGCAAGCCGGCGTCCGGCAAAGCTTGCCCTATGGCGCGCGCCTCGCCGAACACGGGTACACGCCGCTGTATCTGCGCTACAACAGCGGCGCACACATTTCGCAGAACGGCCGTCGGCTCGCGCGTCTGTTGCAGCAGCTGCTGACGCAATGGCCGCGAGCCGTCGAGGACATCACGCTGATCGGCCACAGCATGGGCGGCCTGGTGATTCGCTCGGCTGCCGCCGCCGGCCTGCGGCGGGGCGACGCCTGGACCGGCAAGGTGGGCAGCCTGATCTGCCTCGGTTCACCGCATCAGGGCGCGGCGCTGGAACGCGGAGCACAGGCCCTCGCGCAGGTGCTGCAGGGCTTCGAGCTGTCGCGGCCATGGGCACGGGTGCTGGAAGCGCGCTCCGTCGGCATTCGCGATCTGCGCTTCGGCGCAACCTCCGATGCCGACTGGCGTGATGGCCTGAAGCGCGACTGGCGCCCCCCGGCGTCGATCGCGCGGCTTGCCGATGCGCAGTACCACTTCATCGGCTGCAGCGTCGGCGACGACGAGCACGACTGGCGCGGCAAACTGCTCGGCGACGGTCTCGTGCATCTGCCGAGTTCGCTGGCAAAGGAACTCGCCGATGCCGACACTGCCGTGCTGTTCCGGCGCCACCACATGCAGTTGCTGAATGATCCGGCGGTCTACGCGCTGATCGCCGAACGCCTGGGTGTCACTACGCCGCCGGCCGCATCGCCCGCGCATCGAAGAACTGTGCAGCCGCGGCGCGCTGCACGGCCGCGTCGGTGACAGCATTGATGCTGCGCCAGAACGGCGCCGCATCGGCTTGCGTCTGGCAATACCACTGAATGTGCTTGCGCGCGACGCGCACGCCGCGGCCCTCGCCGTAGAACGCGTACAGCGCATCGAGGTGCTCGAGCAACCAGCGCCGGATTTCGAAACCTGACGGCGGGGCAAGCGTTTCGCCGTGTGCGAGATAATGTGCGATCTCGCGAAAGATCCATGGCCGCCCCTGCGCCGCGCGGCCGATCATCAAGGCGTCGACGCCAGTGTGGCGCAGCACCTCACGCGCCTTGTGCGGTGTGTCGATGTCGCCATTGGCGATCACCGGAATACGCACGGCGCGCTTGATCGCCGCGATCGTGTCGTACTCGGCGGCGCCGGCGTAGTGGTCTTCGCGCGTGCGGCCATGAACCGCGAGTGCCTGGATACCGACGTCCTCCGCGATTCGGGCGATCGCCACGCCATTGCGTTGCATGCGCGTGAATCCGGTGCGGATCTTCAGCGTGACCGGCACCTTGCCCTCACCGGCGGCGGCAACCACTGCCGCGCAGATGCGCGCAACCAGCGCCTCGTCGCGCAGCAAGGCCGAGCCGGCGTCGACACGGCAGACCTTCTTCGCCGGGCAGCCCATGTTGATGTCGATGATCTGCGCCCCCAGCGCGATATTGTGGCGAGCCGCCGCCGCCAGCTGTTGCGGGTCGTAGCCGGCGATCTGCACCGAAATCGGCGCCGATTCGCCCTCATGATCCATGCGCAGGCGCGACTTCTCGGTGTGCCAGAGGCTGGCATCGGCGGTCGTCATTTCGCTGACCGCGAGGCCGGCTCCGAAGCGCCGGCACAATTGCCGGAATGGCCGATCGGTCACACCGGCCATCGGCGCAAGAATCAGCGGAACGTCGATCTGGATGGAGCCGATGCGCATCGGCCCATTGTCGCCGAATCGCGACGGCGGCGTGAAGACCGTCGCTGCGTTCATAAATTCTGAATCGCTGGCTCAAATCATTTCGCTGTCGGTCGGGTGGCCGATCCCGTATCGTGCCGCGCTTCGGAATCACTCCCCCGAAACAACGCCGTCCGTCTCCCCCCAGGACACCCCCAGACGGCGTTCCCCCGAACGGCGGACCGCAAGGTCCGCCGTTTTTTGTCCGCGCAGCTAGAACGCGTCCAGCGGCATCGTCAGGCAGGTATCGTCGGCGCGCTTCAGCAGTGCCGCCTGCGCGACCGTCTTCGGCAATTCATAGCGATAGAAATAGCGACAGGCGCGCAGCTTTCCCTCATAGAACGGACGGTCCACTTCGCTTGCGGTCGCCACCGCGGCTTGTGCGACGATCGCCTGGCGCAGCCACATCCACGCAATCACGATGTGGCCCAGCATGTCGAGATAGACAGCGGCGTTGGCGAGAAAGCGCTCGGTCTCGCCGCGCTGCGCAATGGCGGCCAGCTGCATGCTGACGTCGGCGGCAACGTCGAGCGCAGCCTTCAGCGCATCGCGAAACTCGCGCAGCGATTCGTGTTCGTCGGCCTCGGCGATCGTCGCCGCGATGCGCTGCAACAGGAGACGAAACGCCGCCCCCTGCGCGATCAGCAGCTTGCGGCCGAGCAGGTCCAGCGCCTGAATGCCGTTGGTGCCTTCGTGTATCGGATTCAGACGGTTGTCGCGATACAGGCGTTCGACCGGGTAGTCGCGCGTGTAGCCGTAACCGCCCAGAACCTGGATCGCCAGCTTGTTCGCCTCCAGGCAATAGTCGCTGGGCCAGGCTTTGGCGATCGGCGTGAGGATTTCCAGCAGATGCTGCAAGGCTTGCGCCTGCGCCTCCTCGCCGCCGCCCGTCGCCAGTTCGTCGACCAGATGCGCGCAGTACAGGCACAGGGCCAGCGCACCTTCGACATACGCCTTCTGCTGCAGCAGCATGCGCCGCACGTCGGCATGTTCGATGATCGGGACCGGCCTGCTCGCCGGATCGCGGTTCGACAACGCTCGCCCCTGCGGGCGCTGCCGGGCGTAGTCGAGCGAATAGCGGTAGCCGGCGTAGCCGAGCGCGGTCGCGCCCATGCCGACACCGATGCGTGCTTCGTTCATCATGTGGAACATGCAGGCCAGGCCGTGATTCGCCTGTCCGACCAGCTCACCGATCGCCGCCTCGCCCTCGCCGAAATTCAGCGCGGCGTTGACGGTGCCGCGATATCCCATCTTGTGGTTCAGGCCGGCGACATGCACGCCGTTGCGTGCACCGATCCCACCGCTCCCGGTCACACGATACTTCGGCACGATGAACAGCGAAATGCCCTTGGTCCCGGCCGGCGCACCATCGATGCGCGCCAGCACCAGATGCACGATGTTCTCCGACAACTCCTGATCGGCGCCGGAAATCCACATCTTGTTGCCGATCAGGTGATAACGGCCATCGGCCTGCCGGATTGCCCGCGTGCGGATGTCGCCGAGCGAAGAGCCGGCCTGCGGCTCCGACAGACACATGGTGCCGAACCAGCGGCCCTCCAGCATCGGCTGCATATAGCGAATCCTCTGCTCCGGCGTGCCGTGAACCCGCAGCAGATTGGCCGCCGCCGCCGTCAGAAACGCGTAGCCGGTAGTGCCGGCATTGGCGGCGGTGAACCAGGCCATCGCAGCGGAGGTCAGCGTATACGGCAACTGCATGCCGCCGTCGCTTTCCGGGAACGACGCCGCCAGAAAGCCGCCGTCGATGAGCGCTGTCAGCGCCTGTTTCACTTCCGGAATCAGCTGTACGCGTCCGTTCTCGAACTGCGGCTCGTTGGCGTCGAGCCTGGCCGCATGCGGCAGGAACTGCGTCTCGGCAATTCTCTGCGCGGCGTCGAGAACGCCATCGAAGCTCGCGCGGTCGTGCATCGCGAAGCGCGGCGTGCGGGTCAGCGCTTCGATGCGCAAGACTTCGTACAACAGGAAATCCAGATCACGACGCTCGATCAGCTGCGGCACGGCGCTTCTCCATTTTTTTGTTTTTTGTCGTCGTCACGACAAATGCGGGCCGCAGGATAGCGGTCGGCGCGAAGCAGCGTCGAGCCCGATAGGCGCGACCCCGCCCTTTCGCTAAGCTGCCGCCGGCTCTCAAGGAACACGTGCTCATGCCCATCGAAAAACTGCCGGCGCCCGCCGCATCGCTGTTGCTGCTCGAAGGCCGGATCGGCCTCGAAATGGCGCGCTTTGCGCTGGCCATCCGCGGTCTGCGACACGAACTGCCACGTGGCCATGCGCAGCCGCTGATCGTGATTCCCGGCTTCGGCGCAACGGACACGGCGACCGCGGCGTTACGGCATCTTCTGAGCGGCCTCGGCTATGCAAGCCACGGCTGGGGACTCGGTCGCAATCTCGGCATGCGCCGCGGTGTTCGTGACGCCTTGAACACGCAGTTGCAGACGTTGCACGCCGACAAGGGCGGGGTCACGCTGGTCGGCTGGAGCCTCGGCGGCGTCTTTGCACGCGAGATCGCCCGGCACCGGCCGCAATACGTGCGCCGCGTCATCACGCTCGGCAGCCCGATCAATCGCGATCCGGATGCCAACAACATGCTGCCGCTGGTACGGCTCGCCAACGGCGGCAAGGCGCCGAAGACCGATCTCGACGCTTTCGCGCGCCGCATCACGGCGCCGCCGGTGCCGTGCACGGCGATCTACACGAAAACCGACGGCATCGTCGCCTGGCGCGCGTGTCTCGAGGATCCGGCGCCGAACGTCGAGAACATCGAGGTCAGCGGCAGCCACTTCGGCCTGCCATTCAACCCGCAGGTCGCCCGCATCATCGCCGAACGCCTCAGCCGGCCCGACTGATCCGGGACACGCCCACTGCCATTTCCCGCACCGGATTTATACGACTGTTGAATTACTGACACGATGTCAGTAGAGTCGGCGGTGCATATCGGGAGGAGACCGTGAGCGACAGCCGGCAACGCCGCGACGACGAAAAGGAACAGCGCCGCGAGGCGATCGTCGACGCCGCCGAAGCCGTGTTCGCGAGTCACGGCTTCGACGCGTCGAAAATGGACGATGTGGCGCGCAAGGCCCGCGTTTCGCGGGCGCTCGTCTATCTGTACTTCGGCAGCAAGGCGGAACTGCAGTTTGCCGTCTGCCTGCGCGCCCTGCGCCTGCTGCGCGACGAACTCGCCGCTGCCGCCGAAACCACTGCGCGCGGCGACGCCAAGATCGCCGCGATCGGCGCGGCCTACATGCGCTACGCAGAGCGGCATCCCTTGTATTTCGCAACGCTGTCACGCTTCGAGGCCCATCGCCCGGAAACCATTGCCGCCGGTTCCAGCGAACGCGCGGTGCTGGAAGCCGGCGCCGCCGTTCACGATGTGACCATCGCGGCGCTGCGGATCGGCATGCGCGACGGTTCGATTCGCAGGACATCGAAGCCGATGCTGCTGGCGATGACGCTGTGGAGCTTCACGCATGGCGCGATCCAGGTTGCGCAGACCAAGAGCGCGTTTCTCGAAGAAGTCGGCCTGTCGTCCGGCGATCTGCTGCAACACGCCATCGAAATGGCGATGCGCGGCCTGCGGCCGGCCGCCGTGAAAAGGCAGAGACCGGGATGAAGCGCTACCCGCTGCCGCTGCTGATGATGATGCTCTGCGTGTCGCCGCTGGCGCCGGCGCAGCTGCAGGCGCCGCCCGATCACGCAGTCGTGGTTGCCGTTGGCGGACCTGGCGACGATGTCGTGCTGCAGAGCTATCTGGACCAGGCCCTGCGCGCGAATCCGGCGCTGGCCGCGCGCGCCGCGAGCGTGCGCGCCAGCGATGCGGACGTGGACGCAGCGCGCGCGCAGGAGTGGCCGGAGCTCAGTCTCAACGCGCGTTACACGCGTTCCGACGGTGGCCGCACGATCGACATCCCGACCGGCGACCTCCTGAACCCGGTCTACGACACCCTCAACCAGATGCTCGAAGCCCAGGGACAGGCGCCGCAATTCCCGAACATCTCGAACCAGAGCATCGCCTTTCTGCGAGCGCACGAACAGGAAACCAAACTGTCGCTGACGGCGCCGCTGTTCGCCCCGCAGGTCTGGGCGAATGTCGACGCCAAGCGCGCGCTGGCCGGCGCCAGCCGCGCCGAACGCGAAGCCTACGCACGCACGCTGGTACGGGAACTCAAGCGTGCGTACTACGCCGCTGTCGAGTCGAACGCCGCGGCCGGCATCCTCGAAGCCAGCGAACAGCTGCTGGCGGAGAACGTACGCGTTTCACAGTCACTGGTCGACGCCGGCAAGGCAACCCGCGATCGCGTGCTGCGCGCCGACGCCGAACACCTGAATGCCGAACAACAGCTCGACGCCGCGCGGGCGCAGACGGCGCAGGCGAAGCGCCTGCTCAACATGCTCCGCGCACAGCCGCTCGATGCGCCGCTGCAGCTCCCGACACCGGAATCGCTGAGCCTGCCGCAGCGGCGTGCAGTGCCAACACACAGCCGACCCGAACTGCGGCAAGTCGAACGGAGCCTGGTTGCCGCCAGGGCCGGCGAACGGGCGGCTCGCGACGCGAGCCTGCCGACGCTCGGCATTGCCGCCGACTACGGCGTGCAGGGCGAGGACTATCGCTTCGATTCCGGTTCGGACTTCGACACGGTATCGCTGGTGCTGCGCTGGCAGCTGTGGGACGCCGGCAGTCGCAGCGCGCAGCGCGCGCAGGCGCGCGCGCAGACGGCGGAACTGCAGGCCCGGCATGACGACCTGCTGCAGCAGCTGGAGCTGGCGCGGCGCGCAGCCGACGAAGACCTTGCCACCGCCCTGCGCGCGGTCGCCACCGGTCAGGCACGCGTCGCGGCGGCCGAGGAAGGTTTTCGCATTGCCGAACGCAAACGCGACGCCGCGGCGCTGTCGCAGATCGAATTTCTCGACGCCGAACGCAATTTGCGCGAGGCGCGGCTGAGTCTGGCAATCGCTCGCTGCGATGCCTTCGATCGCGCCGCCGAGCTGGAGCTGGCGAATGCGAGCTACGCCCTGCCCGACGACCTGACGGCTCCCTGACATGAATATCGCCCGCGTTCTGCTGCCATGCCTGCTGCTCGTCACCGGCGCCTGCCATCGGCAGACCGCAACGGCCGACACCACGCCGCCCCCGCGCGCGGTGCGCGCCGTGACGGTCGTGCAAGGGCCGGCCGAAGCGCCGATCGTCGCGACCGGCTTGCTGGCGACGCGAGACGAAGTGCAGCTCGGCTTCAAGACCGGCGGCGTCGTGCACAGCGTTGCGGTTCGCAGCGGCGACACCGTGCATGCCGGGCAAGTGCTCGCGCAGGTCGAACTCGCGGAAATCGACGCCGGGCTGGCGCAGGCGCAGGCTTCGTACGAGAAGTCGACGCGCGACCTGGCGCGCGGCAGGAAACTGTTTGCGGAGGACGTGATCACGCGCGAGCAGCTCGATGATCTCGGCACGGCCGCCACCGTCGCGCGTGCGCAGCTCGACGCCGCCGAGTACAACCGCGGTCATGCGCAGATCGTCGCGCCCGGTGACGGCGTCGTGCTGCGGCGCATGGTGGAACCGGGCGAGACGGTCGCGCCGGGCCAACCGGTACTGAGCCTCAGCCAGTCGAATTCCGGGCACGTGCTCAAGCTCGGGCTCGCCGATCGCGACATCGTGCGCGTGCAGCTCGGCGATCACGCGACGGTGCGCTTCGACGCCTACCCGCAGCGACGCTTCGATGCCACGGTGATCGAGATCGGTCACGGCGCCGATCCGCGCAATGGCACGTTTGCCGTCGAACTGGAAATCGCCGACGACCCGAATGCACCGAAGAGCCTGCCGAGCGGCCTGGTCGGCACCGCCAGCATCGTGGCTCGCGGCGCTGGCGCAACACGCAGCTATCTGCCGCTGACGGCACTGGTCGAGGGCGATCAGCGCGCGATGACGATCTTCACGCTGCACGGCGATGTCGTGCACCGCCAGACCGTCGCCGTCGCATTCGTCGCCGACGATCGCGCCGCGCTGGTCGATGCCTTGCCGGCCGACACGCGCGTGGTCACCGACGGCGCCGCCTATCTCGCCGACGGCGACACTGTGCGCGTCGTCGAATAGCGCAGCGATCTCCATGCGCATCTCCGACTTTGCGGTCCGCAACGTGCCGTTCATGCTGGTCGCGTCGCTGCTGCTCGGCGCGCTCGGTATTTCGGCCTGGCTGAAGATTTCGCGTACCGAAGATCCGCATTTCCCGATATCGGCATTTTCGGTCGTCGTGGTCTACCCCGGCGCCGATCCGCAGGAGATCGAACACCAGGTCGTGCAACCGATCGAGGATGCGATTCACACCCTGGACGACGTCAAGGAACTCATCTCGACCGCCGACGACAGCCTCGGCATCGTCCGCGTCGAGTTCGAGGCCTACGTCGATACCGAGAAACGTTACGACGAGCTGACGCGCGAGATCGACGCGGTGGCACGCAAGCTGCCATCCGGCGTCGCCAGCATCGAGATCAACAAGATCAATCCGGGCGACGTCAACATCGTCCAGTACGCACTGGTGTCGGACACGGCGTCATACCGGACGCTGGAAGACACGGCCAAGGATCTGAAGGATGCGCTCGAACGCATCCCCGGCGTCAAGAAGTCCGAAACCTGGGCCTATCCGCAACGCGAACTGCGTGTCGAGCTCGACCTCAAGCGCCTCGCCGAACTGCATCTGTCGCCGATCCAGGTGCTGGGCGTCATCCAGGCCGACAACATCAATGTTCCGGGCGGCGCAGTCGAGGCCGGCGCCCGCCGCTTCAACATCAAGACCAGCGGCGCCTATCGCAGCGTTCAGCAGGTACTGGATACCGTGATTGCGGGCAACGGCGCGCAGGCCATCCACGTCGCCGACGTTGCGACCGTGCGCTGGGATTCGGGGCCGCTCGACTATGTCGCCCGCTTCGACGGCGAACGCGCGGTCTACGTGACTGCCAATCAGAAGACCGGCCACAACATCTTCGAGACCAAGGCACAGATCGACAGCGCCGTCGCCGACTTCGCGAAGACCTTGCCCGCGGGCATCTCGCTGCAGCTCGGCTTCGATCAGTCGCGCAACGTCAAGAGCCGTCTCGATCGGCTCGGCCACGATTTCACGCTCGCGATCATCCTCGTCGCGCTGACGCTGTTGCCGCTGGGCCTGCGCGCAGCCGGCATCGTCATGGTGTCGCTGCCGCTGTCGCTGCTGACCGGCCTTGCGGCCCTGTATTTCGCGGGCTTTTCGCTGAACCAGCTGTCGATCGCCGGCTTCGTCATCGCCCTCGGCCTGCTGGTCGACGACTCCATCGTCGTCACCGAGAACATCGCGCGATTCCTGCGCATGGGTCATACGCCGGACGAAGCGGCGATGCGCGCGACCCGGCAGATCTCGCTGGCCGTGCTCGGTTGCACCGCGACCCTGCTGTTTGCGTTCGTGCCGCTGCTGGCGCTGCCGGGCAATGCCGGCAAGTTCATCCGTTCAATGCCGCTGGCCGTCGTGTTCACGGTGTCGGCATCGCTGCTGGTGTCGTTGTCGATCATTCCGTTTCTCGCGTCACGGGTGTTGCCGCGCGATGCCACGGAGGATGGCAACGCGGCCTTGCGCCTGCTGATGCGCCTGATTCACGGCGTCTACGCGCCCTGGCTGCGGCGCGCGCTCGCACACCCGCGCTTGACGGTCGGGTTGTCGGCGCTGGCCTTCGGCCTGAGTTTCGCGCTGGTGCCGCAGATGGGCCTGTCATTGTTCCCGCACGCCGACACGCCGCAATTCCTGATCGACATCACGACGCCGAACGGCAGCAGCCTGACGCGCACCGGCGAGGTGCTGGACGAGGTCGAGCAGGTGCTCGATCGGCAGCCCGAGATCAAACACCTGCTGTCGAACCTGGGGCACGGCAATCCGCGCATCTACTACAACGAGTTTCCGCACGAGGACGCCAGCAACTATGCGGAAATCTTCGTCCAGCTCAAGGCTTTCGACCCCCGGTTGACGCCGGCCCTGCTCGATCGCCTGCGGCAACGCTTCGATGCGATTCCCGGCGCCGAGATCGTCGTCAAGGAATTCGAGAACGGGCCGCCGATCGAGGCGCCGATCGCGCTGCGCGTGATCGGACCCGACCTCGACACCCTGCGCGACATGGCCGCGCGCATCGAGACCCTGATGCGCGCGACACCGGGCGTACGCAACATCAGCAATCCGCTGCGACGCTCGCGCGTCGATCTGCAGCTCGACATCGACACTGCCAAGGCCGGCCTGCTGGGCGTACCGGTGCTGGATCTCGACCGCACGGTGCGCTTGGCCGTGGCTGGGCTGTCGGCCGGCGATTTTCACGAGCCGGACGGCGACAAGTATCCGATCATGCTGCGCGCCGCGATGCAGACGCGGCCGACACTGTCGACACTCGAGGGCCTGCACGTGGCGTCCGCCGGCGGCGCACAGGTGCCGCTGGCAGAACTGGCCACGCTGAAGCTCAGCGAATCGCCGCCGCGCATCTACCGGCGCAATCGCGAACGCGCCGTGTCGATCTCGGCCTATACCGAAACCGGCTACAACACCGAGGCAGTGACGAACAATCTGCTCGGCAAGCTGGCGAAGATGGACTGGCCGCCGGCGTATCGCTACGAGGCGGGCGGCGAAGTGGACGCACGCAAGGACAGCTTCGCCGGCTTCGGCACCGCAATCATCGTCGCGGTGTTCGGCATCATGGCGATACTGGTGCTGGAGTTCGGCAGCTTCCGCAGCACGCTGATCGTCGCCGGCGTGATTCCGCTCGGCGTCACCGGCGGCATCGTCCTGCTCTATCTCTGTGGCTACTCGCTGAGCTTCACGGCAATGGTCGGCTTCATCGCACTGATCGGCATCGAGATCAAGAATTCGATCCTGCTGGTCGATTTCACCAACCAGTTGCGTCTGCAGGGCAAGCCGCTCGACGAAGCGATCGCCGAGGCCGGCGAGATCCGCTTCCTGCCGATCCTGCTGACCTCGGTGACCGCGATCGGCGGCCTGCTGCCGCTCGCCCTGCAGAACTCGCCGCTGTACTCGCCCATGGCCCTGGTGATCATCGGCGGCCTGATCAGTTCGACGCTGATCGGCCGCCTGGTCACACCGGTGATGTACAAGCTGCTGCCACCGGACCTTTCGGCGGCGAGCGCCGAGGCGCCGGGCTACTGAGCGCCGGCGTACCAGCCGCGGGTGCCGTTGACCAGGCGCACGACGCTGAGCATCACCGGCACTTCGACGAGCACGCCGACGACAGTCGCCAGTGCGGCACCGGAGTCGAGTCCGAACAGACTGATCGCCGTGGCAACCGCCAGCTCGAAGAAATTGCTGGCACCGATCAGCGCCGACGGTCCCGCCACGCAATGCGTCTCGCCGCTGATCCGGTTCAGCACATAGGCCAGTCCGGCATTGAAATAGACCTGGATGATGATGGGCACCGCGAGCAGCGCGATGACGATCGGTTGCGCGAGCAGGCGCGGCCCCTGAAAGCCGAACAGCAGCACCAGGGTCGCGAGCAAGGCCAGCAGCGAAGCCGGCTGCAGGCGCCGCAGCAGCCTATCGAGTCGACCTCGCCGCAGGGCATGACGCCGCAGAAACTGCGCAACGACAATCGGCACGACGATGTAGATCAGCACCGACAGCAGCAAGGTGGCCCAGGGCACGCTGATCGCCGACAGACCGAGCAGCAGGCCGACGATGGGCGCGAACGCGAAGATCATGATGCTGTCGTTGAGCGCGACCTGACTCAAGGTGAAGTGCGGCTCGCCCTCGCAGAGATGGCTCCAGACAAACACCATCGCCGTGCATGGCGCCGCGGCGAGCAGGATCAGTCCGGCGATATAGGAGCTGAGCTGCGCCGCCGGCAGCCAGTCGCGAAACCAGTGGCCGATGAACACCGTCGCCAGCAGTGCCATCGAGAACGGCTTCACCGCCCAATTGACGAACAGGGTCACGCCGATGCCGCGCCAATGCTTCGTCACGCCGCGCAAGGCGGCGAAATCGATCTTCAGCAGCATCGGCACGATCATCAGCCAGACCAGCACCGCGACCGGCAGGTTGACGCGCGCCAGTTCGACACCGCCCAGCGCAGCAAACGCAGCCGGCATCAGCTGACCCAGCACGACGCCGGCCACCATGCACAGCACCACCCAGACCGACAGATAGCGTTCGAACATGCCGATGCCGACTGACGGCGGCGCTTTGCCGATGGCATCGGTCTTCATGGCGCTTCACTGCCGATCCGGCGCACGCGCTGCTGCAAGGTCATGCGGTCGAGCGTGGCCAGCGGCAGGCTGGCGAACAGTTCGATACGCCGACGCAGTACGTGCAGCGTCTCGGCGAAGGCGCGGCGCTGTTCCTCGATATCGCCGTTCACCGCAGCCGGGTCCGGCATGCCCCAGTGCGCGGTCATCGGCTGGCCGGGCCAGTAGGGACACTGCTCGCCGGCCGCCTGATCGCAGACCGTGAACACGAAGTCGAGCCGCGGCGCGCCGGCTTCCGCGAACTCGTCCCAGCTCTTGCTGCGCAGACCGTCGATCGGCAGACCGATGCGCTGCAACAGTTCCAGCGCCAGCGGGTGCGGCACGCCCTTTGGCTTGCTGCCGGCGCTGTAGCCGCGGAAGCGGCCGCCCGTGATCCTGACGTCGTTGATCAGGGCCTCGGCGAGAATCGAACGGGCCGAGTTGCCGGTGCAGAGAAAAAGGACGTTGTAGGGAGCATCAGTCATGGCTGCGTTCCTGGTTTGCGATATCGGCGTTGCCGGCAAGAGCGGTCGGCAGTCGTCCATCCGCCTTGCGCTCGGAGTACCGATCCGTGAGCAGATCGATATGCGGACGCAACAGCACGGTGAAGCGCATCAGCTCCTCGACGACATCGACGATGCGCTCGTAGTAGGGCGACGCGCGCATGCGGCCGGCGGCGTCGAACTCGTCGAAGGCCTTGGCAACGCTGGACTGGTTTGGAATCGTGAACATGCGCATCCAGCGGCCCAGCAGGCGCAGGGTGTTGACCGCATTGAACGACTGCGAGCCGCCGCTGACCTGCATCACGGCCAGCGTGCGCCCCTGCGTCGGCCGCAGACTGCCGACGTTGAGCGGCAGGTGATCGATCTGCGCTTTCATCAGGCCCGTGATCTGACCGTGCCGTTCCGGGCTGCACCAGATCTGGCCTTCCGACCACAGCGACAGCTCGCGCAGTTGCTGCACCGCCGGGTGCCCGTCTGCGCGAACCTGATCGGGAAACGGCAGATCGGACGGATCGAAGATGCGCGGTTCGCCGCCGAACCGGCGCACGAGACGCGCCGCTTCCTCGACCGCCAGACGCGAATACGACCGCGCGCGCAAGGACCCGTAGAGCAGCAGGATGCGCGGCGGATGCCCGAGCGGATCGGCCAGTGGCGTGGCGGGCCGCGCATGCGCGTAGCAAAACTCGAGCGCCGGCAACGCGTCCGGGTCGGGCAGAGGACGCAAACTCATGCCTTGCATTTCATTGCGCTCGCGGCAGTCGGCGCGCAGGCGTCGTCGCAGACGCCGCCACTGCAGCAGTTCTCGGTCAGATAGCCGAGCAGCGCGTTCATCGCCTTGAAGTCAGGCGCGTAGTAGACGAAGCGCCCTTCCTGACGCGACTTCAGCAGGCCGGCACGACTCAGCTCCTTGAGATGGAACGACAGCGTTGCCGGCACGACGCCCAGTCGCGCGCCGATGTCGCCGGCGCAGAGGCCCGCGGGGCCTTCCTGGACGAGCGCGCGAAAGATCGCGAGACGCGACTCCTGCGCCAGCGCAGCAAGCTTCTCGACGGCCGACTTCGATTTCATATTTCGATGATTATCGAAATATTATCCAGTGTCAAGCAACCGCCTTCGGGCCAGTACAACCCGCCGTAACACACTCAGTGCGGCAGGTAATCGCCCGCCATCTTCGCCAGACCGTCCCGGTAATAACCGAAGCGCTCAGCCAGTTCGCGGAACACCGGCTGCACACCGAACTCGGCGGCCAGCGGATGGCGGGACGCGCTGAAGTAGTACGAGCGACCCATCTTGCAGTAGTACTCGACGGTTACCGGCCGACGCTTGTAGCGATGCCGATGCTCGACCCATTCTGCACGGATGCCGGCCGTGAACATCGCATAGTTGCCGATGTGGGAGTGGACCAGAAAGCCGCGATCGGGCCCGGCCTGCGAGGCAGCCGCAACCAGATCGACGAGATACTGGTAGGCGTCCTCATCGTTTTGCGTCACGCGATACAAGCGGTCGGCACTCGTGAACAGGCCGAGCAGATGCGCAAGGTAGTGAATGGCCTGACGCTCCTGCGCGTTGCGGCGCGCCGGAAGACAGTGCCGCAGCATGATGTTGAAGAACAGCTGCGGCGACACCTCCAGCCATTGCGTCTGCCGATCGCGCAAGGCGTCGAAGACGTAGTCGGCCTCGAGGATCGAATCGAGCGTCGAGGGCTGTTCGATCACGCGCTGCGCCGCCTGTACCGCGTCGATGCCCGGCACGGGGAAGTGCTCGAACAGAAACACGAGGTCCTGCCGGGTGAGCGTGCTGACGCCCAGTTGTGCGAAGTCCGGTGCCTGCATCTTGCGCCTCCGTTCGTCGGATACGCTTTCAGCGAAGCAATTCTTCTGCCACGAGGCCGCACACCCGCGCCGGCCAGCGGCGGAACGCCGCCGTTGGCGCGGCTCGCGGTCAGCGACACGTCGCTATGATGCCGGTCACTTGCCGCGTATCAGTCGAGAGTAGCCATGAACAGACGCGATCTTCTCAAGTCCGCTGCCGCACTCGCTGCCGCCGGCATGCCGGGCGCCGCCGGTTTCCTGTCGTCCGTGGCGCAGGCAGCCGAGGTCAAACCGCTGGGCCAACCGCAGGCTTTCGACTTCGCGACCCTCAAGGGCCAGGCGCGCGCGCTGGCCGCTCAGGCCTGGCAGAAACCGTCGAACGTCCTGCCGAAACCGATCGCCGCGCTCGACTGGGATCAGTGGCAGTCGATCCGCTTCAAGGACGAGCACTCCCTGTGGAAGGATCAGGACCTGAACTTCCAGGCCCGTTTCTTCCATCTCGGATTCACGATCCGCACGCCGGTCCATCTCTACGAAGTGGTCAACGGCCAGGCCACCGAAATCGCCTACGACAGCGCGATGTTCGACTATGGCAAGAGCGGCGTTAAGTCCGGCTCGCTGCCCAAGGATCTGGGCTTTGCCGGCTTCCGTCTCAACTACCGCGACGATTTCGTGCGCGATGTCGCCGCGTTTCAGGGCGCCTCCTACTTCCGCGCCGTCGGTGGCGACAAGCAGTATGGTCAGTCGGCACGCGGACTCGCCGTCGACTGCGGCATGAATCGACCGGAAGAGTTCCCGATCTTCGTCGCCTACTATCTGGAGCGACCGGCCAAAGGCTCGAACACCGTCACGGTCTACGGCCTGCTCGACTCGGAAAGCGTGAGCGGCGCCTACCGCTTCATCATGACGCCGGGCGACACGTTCGTGATGGAGATCGATTCGGCGCTGTATCCGCGCAAGGCCATCGATCGCGTCGGCATTGCACCGCTGACCAGCATGTTCCAGTTCGGCGAAAACGATCATCGCGTCGCCAACGACTGGCGCCCGGAGATTCACGACACGGACGGCCTGCAGCTCTGGACCGGCAGCGGCGAATGGATCTGGCGCCCGCTGGTCAATCCGCCGGGCGTGCGCGTCAACTCGTTCGTCGATCACGATCCGCGCGGTTTCGGCCTGATGCAGCGCGACCGCAATTTCGATCACTATCAGGACGACGGCGTGTTCTACGACAAGCGACCATCGGTCTGGGTCGAACCGAAAGGCAGCTGGGGCGACGGCGAGGTGATGCTGGTCGAAATTCCGACGCAGGACGAGACCGCGGACAACATCGTTGCGTTCTGGCATCCCGGACAGGCAATCGCGCCGGGCAAGGAATATCTGTATTCGTACCGCCTGAGCTGGGGCGCCGCCAATCCGTACAAGCCGCCGCTGGCGACCACGCAGGCGACGCGCACCGGCCTCGGCGGCATCATCGGCCAGCCTCGGCAATACTTCTCGCGCCGTTTCGCGATCGACTTCGCCGGTGGCCCGCTCGCCGAGCTGTCGCGCGATGCCAAGGTCGAGGCGGTACTGAGTGCCTCGCGCGGCCGGATCGAGATCGTCTCGGCGCGTCCGCTCGATGCGATCAAGGGCTGGCGCGCGATGTTCGATCTGGTGCCGGACGCCAGCAGCGAACCGATCGATCTGCGGCTGTATCTGCGCCTCGCCGGCAAGCCCTTGTCGGAAACCTGGCTGTATCAGTACACGCCGCCACCGGTAGCCGAACGCAGGTTCAACTGATACCCGTGAGCGAGCGTCCCGCGCGACGCTGATCCGCGCTCGAATTCGCTCAGGCCGGCCCCGGACATTCCCCGGGCGCCGGGATTTCGCCGCGCTCGATCTTTTCAACCAGGGCGCACATGTCCCTGACCTGTTCGCGAATGATCTCGGCGAGCCGCCAGGCACCTCGGCCGGGATAGTCGCGATCGGCGAACACCAGATACAACTCGATGTAGCGCTCGCCGCCTTCGCGCAGCGGCAAACGCTTGAGCTGGCCGCTTTCCAGTTCGGCGCGAATCGTATCCTCGGCAAACCACGCAAAGCCGAGGCCCATCTTCGCCGCGGCGATCGATGTCGCCTTGTGCGAGACCGTCCAGCGCTGCTCGGCACCCAGCCAGGACCCGGACTCGCGAATGCGGTTGTGCGCCGAGTCGCGAATCACCAGCTGCCGGTACGGCCGCAGATCGCGATGCGTGAGTTCGCGGCCCATCTTGTGCAGCGGATGGTCCGGGTGCGCGACCGCGGCGAAACGGACCCGCATCAGCGGCTCGCCGACGAAGCCGCCCGGGACGTGCCCGGCAATCGCGAAGTCGACCTTGCGCTCGATCAGCGCCTCGTCGGTGCCGCCGAGCACCGTTTCGAACAGCTGCACGCGAATGTCCGGCCGCTCCTCGGCAAAACGTTCGAAGCACTTCAGCAACAGCCAGGTCGGGAACACGATCTCGGCGGCGAGCTTTATTTCCGCTTCCCAGCCGGCCGCCAGTCCGGCGGCACCTCGCTCCAGCGCCGCGGCTTCCGACAGCAGGGTCTGCGCGCGGCGATACAGGGTTTCGCCTTCGCGCGTCAGCTGCGCCTTGCGCCCCTGGATCTCGAAAATCTTGAGGCCGAGCAGATTCTCGATTTTCTGCACGGCATAAGTGATCGTCGACTGCGTCTTGTTGAGAACCCCGGCGGCCTGCGCATAGCCACCGGCTTCGACCACCGCGGTCAGGGCGCGCCACTGTTCAAGACTGATACGGGGCTGACTCATATCGATTCATTCGATGGTTATGGTCGATAAATTCTGCTTTTTTATCGAATTCCGCAATCGTCTAATGGCCGCACGTCATTCAACCGGGCCGCTCAGGCCAAAGGAAGCAGCCATGAAAACCTTGCTCCAGATCAAGACCAGCGTGTTCTCCGACCACGGCAATTCAACCAAGCTCGCCAACGAGTTCGTTGCCGGCTGGCAGAAAGCGAATCCGGACGGGCGTGTCGTCGTCCGCGACCTCGCCACCGAACCGCTGCCGCATTTGTCCGCCGAGCGCGTGCAGGCGTTCTTCACGCCGGCTGCCCAGCGCACGGCCGAACAGCAGGCGCATTCCAGCGCCAGCGAGGAACTGATCGACGAGTTGAAGGCCGCCGATGTCGTCGTGCTCGGCCTGCCGCTCTACAACTTCGGCGTCCCGTCGACGCTGAAAGCCTATTTCGACCATCTCGCCCGCAACGGCATCAGCTTCCGCTACACCGCGAATGGCCCGGAAGGCCTGATCGCCGACCGCAAGGTCTACGTGTTCGCGGCGCGCGGCGGCTTCTACAAGGACACGCCAGCCGACTCGCAGACACCGTTCGTGAAGGCCTTCCTCAATTTCATCGGCCTGCGCGACATCGAGTTCGTCTATGCCGAGGGCCTCAACGTCAGCGAAGATCAGAAGCGCAGCTCGCTCGAAGCGGCTTCCGCCGAAATCGTTCGCCTGGCCGCCTGATTTCCAAGCACTGGATCGTCATTTCCGGAGTACTGCAATGGACAAGATTTTCGACAGTGTCAAACCCTACAGCGACCTGCTCGGCCGCATCCTGATCGCTGTGCTGTTCGTGATCGCCGGCTGGGGCAAGATCAGCGCCTATGCCGGCACGCAGCAGTACATGGCGGCGATGGGCGTACCCGGCGGCCTGTTGCCGCTGGTGATTGCACTCGAACTCGGCGGTGGCATTGCCATCGTGCTGGGCCTGTTCACCCGTCCGGTGGCCCTGCTGCTGGCCGGCTTCAGCATCATCACCGCCGTGCTGTTTCACGGCGCCGCGGACCACGTCAACCAGATCATGTTCATGAAAAACCTGGCGATCGCCGGCGGCTTCCTGTTCCTGGTTGGCCACGGCGCCGGCCGGTTCAGCCTCGACCAGCTGCGCCGCACAGCATGAAATTGCATCGTTGAAGCAAATGGCCGCGGACTTCACATCCGCGGCCGCCACCGAAGGAGCCGCATCATGAATACCCTGCGTACCCTGCGTCACGTCATTCCGTCCGTCGCGACTTCCGACGGCGCCGGCGTCAAACTGCGGCGCAGCATCGGCAGCCAGCGCGGGCTGTATCTCGATCCGTTCCTGATGCTCGACGAGTTCTACTCCGACGATCCGAACGACTACCTCGCCGGTTTTCCGGCCCATCCGCATCGCGGCTTCGAGACCGTCACCTACATGCTCGATGGTCACATGCAGCACCAGGATCATCTCGGCAACACCGGCGATCTCGGTCCGGGGAGCGTGCAATGGATGACCGCGGCGCGCGGCATCATCCACTCGGAAATGCCGCAGCAGCGCGAAGGCCGCATGCGGGGCTTTCAGCTGTGGCTGAATCTGCCGGCTGCCGAGAAGATGAAACCTGCGGAGTACCGCGACATTCCTTCGCAGGATGTACCGACGGTGACGCTGGCCGGCGGGGTTTCGGTACGCGTCATCGCCGGCACGCTGATTGACGGGGAACGACACATCGACGGTCCGGTGAGTCCGCAGACAGCGAAGCTGTCCACCGATCCGCTTTACTTCGATGTGCGGCTGCCGGCCGGCAGCCACTTCGAGCAGAAGCTGGCCGACACGCGCAGCGCGTTCGTCTACGTCTATGAAGGCGAGGCGAGGATCGCCGGCAGGCCCTTGCCGAACCGCGCCGCCGGCGCGCTCGATGCCGGCGATACCGTGCGCATCGACGCGGGCGCCGACGGCGCGCGCGTCCTGTTGCTGGCTGCGCGTCCACTGCACGAGCCGATCGTGCAGTACGGTCCGTTCGTGATGAATACGCGCGACGAGATCGAACAGGCGATCCAGGACTATCAGAGCGGCGCGTTCGGCAAGGCCGCCTGACGGTTCTCGGCGCTTTCCGGGGGGCCGGCATGCCGGCCCTTTTTTGTGCCCGCAGCCCGGTGGCAGCGGCGCGACCGGCAAGGTCACTTCATATGAATAACCTATGACGGAAATGGAAACAATCAATTTTGCAAATTGAATTCTTGCGCCTAGGATGTGTCTCCCTGATCCACCACACCGATCCAAGAGGATTTTTCCGATGTCGCTGATCAATACCGAAGTCAAGCCGTTCAAGACGCAGGCCTTCCACAACGGCAAGTTCGTCGAGGTGTCGAACGAGAGCCTGAAGGGCAAGTGGTCGGTCGTGATCTTCATGCCGGCTGCGTTCACGTTCAACTGCCCGACCGAAGTCGAAGACGCCGCCAACAACTACGCCGAATTCCAGAAGGCGGGCGCCGAGGTCTACATCGTCACCACCGACACGCACTTCTCGCACAAGGTCTGGCATGAGACCTCGCCGGCGGTCGGCAAAGCCAAGTTTCCGCTGGTCGGCGATCCGACGCACCAGCTGACGCACGCGTTCGACGTGCATATCGAAGAAGAGGGCCTCGCACTGCGCGGCACCTTCATCGTCAACCCGGACGGCATCATCAAGACGCTCGAGATCCACTCCAACGAGATCGCGCGCGACGTGTCGGAAACGCTGCGCAAGCTCAAGGCCGCGCAGTACACCGCCGCCCATCCGGGCGAAGTCTGCCCCGCCAAGTGGAAGGACGGCGCCAAGACCATCGCGCCTTCGCTCGACCTGGTCGGCAAGATCTGAGCACCGATCCGCGATCGTGAGCGACGGGCCCGCCCGTCGCTTCGCTGTACCGCTTCAGTGGTAGCGCGCATTCCGGCCCGGCATCCCCCGGGCCGGGTCGGAATGACGCGATTTTTCACCCCCCAGAATACTCAGGAGCATTCAATGCTCGACGCCAATCTCAAGATCCAGTTGCAGGCCTATCTCGAAAAGCTCGTGCGGCCGATCGAACTCGTCGCATCCGTGGACGACAGTGCCAGCTCGAACGAGATGCTCGAGTTGCTGCAAACCATCGAATCGCTGTCGGACAAGATCGCCCTGTCGACACACGGCAAGGACGCGCGCAAGCCCTCGTTTGCCGTCACCACCCCTGGCCAGCCGATCAGCCTGCGCTTTGCCGGTATCCCGCTCGGTCACGAATTCACGTCGCTGGTGCTGGCGCTGCTGCAGGTCGGCGGTCACCCTTCGAAAGCGTCGGCCGATGTGATCGAACAGGTCAGGAACCTGCAGGGTTCCTATCGTTTCGAAACCTATTTCTCGCTGAGTTGCCAGAACTGCCCGGACGTGGTCCAGGCACTGAATCTGATGGCCGTGCTGAACCCGGCAATCGAGCACGTCGCGATCGACGGCGCGCTGTTCCAGGACGAAGTCGAACAACGCCAAGTGCTGTCGGTGCCGCAGGTGTTTCTCAACGGCGAACCGTTTGCTTCCGGCCGCATGGACCTCGAACAGATCGTCGCCAGGCTCGACACCGGCGCGGCCGCGCGCGACGCCGAGAAGCTGAGCGCGAAAGCGCCCTTCGACATGCTGATCGTCGGCGGCGGACCGGCCGGCGCCGCGGCGGCAATCTATGCCGCGCGCAAGGGCATCCGCACCGGCGTCGCTGCCGAGCGTTTCGGCGGTCAGGTGCTCGACACCATGGCGATCGAGAACTTCATTTCCGTCAAGGAAACCGAAGGTCCGCGGCTTGCCGCCGAACTGCAGCAGCACGTGCAGAGCTATGACGTCGACCTGATGAACCTGCAGCGCGCCGAGAAGCTGATTCCCGGCAAGGAATTCATCGAGGTGCAGTTCGCCAACGGCGCGGCACTCAAGGCCCGCTCCGTGGTCATCTCGACCGGCGCGCGCTGGCGGCAGATGAACGTGCCCGGCGAGAACGAGTATCGCAACAAGGGCGTCGCCTACTGCCCGCATTGCGACGGCCCGCTGTTCAAGGGCAAGCGCGTCGCGGTGATCGGCGGCGGCAACTCCGGTGTCGAAGCGGCGATCGATCTGGCCGGCATCGTCAGCCATGTCACGCTGATCGAGTTCGATGCGCAACTGCGCGCCGACGCGGTGCTGCAGCGCAAACTGCACAGCCTCGCGAACGTGAAGGTCATCACCTCGGCGCAGACCACCGAAGTGACCGGCGACGGCCAGAAGGTCGACGGGCTGATCTACAAGGATCGCAAGAGCGGCGAGACGCAGACGATCGAGCTCGAAGGCATCTTCGTGCAGATCGGCCTGCTGCCGAACAGCGAGTGGCTCAAGGATACGGTCAAGCTGTCTGCGCGCGGCGAGATCGAAGTCGACGCGCGCGGCCAGACCTCGGTGCCCGGCGTGTTCGCTGCCGGCGATGTCACGACCGTCCCGTACAAGCAGATCGTCATTGCGATGGGCGAAGGCTCGAAAGCCGCGCTGTCGGCCTTCGACTACCTGATCCGCAGTTCGGCCCCGCAGGAAGAAGCAAAGGCCGCCTGACCCCCGACGGGCGGCTTGCATCGGCCTCCCGCGCAAGCGGGGGGCTTTTTCATGCCCGGACTGAAAGCCGCCGAGGCCGCGCGTCGACCGGCGCCCGCCCGGATTGCGGCGAGGATTCCCGCGGCATGGGTCGCGGGCCGCCGCTCGTCGCCCGGATGCTGCACCGCGGCATGAACATACGCTACAGTATGGAGCCAATTTCAGGGCGCTCCGCGGAGCGCGCGCATCCCTTTTCAAGTTCCGGAGTTTTCACATGCCGCAATACACCCCGCCGCTGCGCGACATGCAGTTCGTCCTGCACGAAGTCCTCAAGGTCGAGGACGCGTTCAGAGAGCTGCCGCCGCACGCCGATCTCGATGCCGAGACGATCAACTCCGTGGTCGAGGAGGCCGGCAAGTTCGCGACCAACGTGACCTTCCCCCTCAATCAGTCCGGTGATGCGGAAGGCTGCACCTACGTCGGCGACGGCGTCGTCACCGCGCCCAAGGGCTTCAAGGAAGCCTACGCGCAGTATTGCGAGCAGGGTTGGCCGGCGCTGTCCTGCGATCCCGACTTCGGCGGCCAGGGCCTGCCGGAACTGGTCAACAACGTGCTGTTCGAGATGCTGAACTCGGCGAACCAGGCCTGGACGATGTACCCGGGCCTCTCGCACGGTGCGTATGCGGCGCTGGTTGCACGCGGCACGGACGAGCTGAAGCAGACCTATCTGCCGAAGCTGGTGTCCGGCGACTGGACCGGCACCATGTGCCTGACCGAGCCGCATGCCGGCACCGACCTCGGCATTCTGCGCACCAAGGCCGAACCGAACGCCGACGGCTCGTACTCGATCACCGGCACCAAGATCTTCATCTCGTCCGGCGAGCACGACCTGTCGAACAACATCGTGCATCTCGTGCTTGCGCGCCTGCCGGATGCGCCGGCCGGCACCAAGGGCATCACGCTGTTCGTGGTGCCGAAGTTCATTCCGGACGCCAAGGGCGAGCCGGGCGAGCGCAACACGGTGAAATGCGGCTCGATCGAACACAAGATGGGCATTCACGGCAACGCCACCGCCGTCATCAACCTCGACGGCGCGAAGGGCTGGATGGTCGGCGAGCCGAACAAGGGCATGGCCGGCATGTTCATCATGATGAACGGCGCGCGCCTTGGTGTCGGCATGCAGTCGCTGGGTCTGGGCGAAGTCGCGTACCAGAACTCGCTGGCGTACGCGAAGGATCGCCTGCAGTCGCGCTCGCTGACCGGCCCCAAGAACAAGGACAAGCCGGCCGACACCATCATCGTCCACCCGGACGTGCGGCGCATGCTGCTGACGCAGAAGGCCTGGAACGAGGCGGCGCGCATGCTGTGCTACTGGGTCGGCCTGATGATCGACCAGTCGCACAAGCACCCGGACGCGCAGGTTCGCGAAGACGCCGACGATCTGGTCGCGCTGCTGACGCCGATCGTCAAGGCCTTCATCACCGACAACGCGTTCGAGGGCACCAACCTCGCGATGCAGGTGTTCGGTGGCCATGGCTTCATCAAGGAATGGGGTGTCGAGCAGTACGTGCGCGATGCGCGCATCAACCTGATCTATGAAGGCACCAACACCATTCAGTCGCTCGATCTGATCGGCCGCAAGGTCTTGCTGGACGGCGGCGTGAAGCTCGGCAAGTTCGGCAAGCTGGTACAGGCGTTCGTCAAGGACAATGCCGACAAGCCGGAGATGAAGGAATTCATCGAGCCGCTGATGGACATCGGCAACAAGGTGACGATGCTGACCAGCGATCTCGGCCAGAGCGGCGCAAAGAACCCGGACGACATGGGCGCAGCCGCGGTGCCCTACCTGCGCGTCGTCGGGCATCTGGTCTACTCGTATCTGTGGGCACGGATGGCACGCGTCGCACTCGACAACGAAGGCGACTTTTACAAGGCCAAGCTGTCGACGGCACGCTTCTACTTCGCCAAGCTGCTGCCGGAAACGGCGTTCCAGATCCGCTCGGCGCGTGCCGGTTCGGCGACGCTGATGGAACTCAATGCGGCGCTGTTCTGACACCCTCCGCCACACGAAAAAGGGGCCGCTCGTCGGCCCCTTTTTCAGTTCCCCCTTTCAAAATTCGCCGATCAGACGGATGCCGTAACTGTCCGCCTTGTACTTGCCACCGAACTCGTCCTTGTAGTCCATGCCCGTGTAGCTGGCGACGATCCAGCGCCAGCCGACTTCCAGGGTGTAGCCGAGGCTGTTGTCGAAATCGACATTCGGCCCCAAGCCGCCACCATGGAACTTGATGCCGGTTTGCCAGATACCGCCGCCACCCAGGCGAACCCCGTTGTCGAAGTGGTAGCTGGCGATCAAATTGATCGGGACCCGCGACAAGTGGATGTCGGCGTTCGACGCCTTGGTGGTCACGTACTTGAAGCCGATCGTCGTCCGTATCGAGACGTCCTGCTCCGGCCGCATGTAGAAGCCGACACCCGCACTGAGTCCCTGTCCGGCACGGACGCTCTGCGTCGAGTTGTCATCGAAGTACACGCGCGCCACTTCGTCGCCACCGAATTCGGCGGCACCTTCGACGACCAGGCCGTAGCGCTGGTACGGCACCGCATTCGCCGGCTGTGGCGATTGCGCCCGCGCCACGTGCGCAGGAGCCGCGCACAGCAACATCACCGCGCCGCAAGCGGCGCCACCACGCATCATCATGGAATCCCCCGGGAAAGCGCCGATCGGCGCCGGCCGACGATAGCAATCGCAGCCGGTACCTGGCCAGTACGAAGCAGCCCCTCAGCCGAGCTGGTATCGCCAGGCGATGCAGATCAGCACGCCCAGTGTCAGCGCGATACGCAGCCGGAAATAACTGCTGACCGGATCGAGCACGCGCTCGCGCCAGACTTCGGCGGCAGCGAGCAGCACGAAAACGACGGTCAGCGCCAGCAGGGACAGGGAAAACGGCAGCAGCACCGCCCCCCAGGCCAGCAGCATCAATGCCGCCGACATCAGCAGACCGAGCTGCCCTGCAGGATTCGCGAGCACGAGCAGCGCCAGCCCCCAGAAGCTGCCGGCCATGAAGGCCGCGATCAGCGCTGCGTACAACAGCCAGGCCTGATCGAGCCAGACCGGCGCCGACTGCGGCGCGACGCTCAGCCAGAGGGGCCCCGCAGCGAACGGCAGCAGGCCGGCATAACCCAGCACAAACAGCAGCGGCGGCAGCTTCATGACGATGCTCGTCGAGGGAACGCGTCTAGCCTAGCCCGGAATCGCGGCCAACAAAAAGGCCGGTTCAGAACCGGCCTTCGGTTTGCTCCTGCCCGGGCTCAGTGGGCTGTGCCGCGCGCGCGCAGCGGCTCGTGTGCCGGCTCGCCCTTCTTGCCGAGCTCTTCGAGCAGCGTGCTCAGATCCTCGGCGTGCTCTTCTTCCTTCGCGAGTATCTCTTCCATGACCCGCCGGCTGGTCGGATCATCGCTGCCGAGGTACTCGACGATTTCACGATAGCTGTCGATCGCAATGCGTTCGGCAACCAGATCCTCCTGCAGCATCTCGACGATGTCCTCGCCCTCGACGTAATCGGAATGCGAACGCGTCAGCAGGCCGTCCGGGGACAGGTTCGGCTTGCCACCGAGCTGAACGATGCGGCCGCAGATCTGATCGGCGTGCTGCTGTTCCTCGGCGGCGTGCTCAGCGAACTCGGCGGCGACCGCCGTCGCATTGATGCCGGAAGCCTTGAAGTAGTGGTACTTGTAGCGCAGCACGCAGACGATTTCGGTGGCCAGCGCTTCATTGAGAATCTTGATCACCGTACTACGGTCCGCCTTGTAACCCTCGGTGACGGCGCCGTTGTGGATGTGCTGACGCGCGCGGCGGCGGATGTTCTCGATGTCGGTGACGAATGGCTTGGTGCCCATGGCGACTCCCCGGCTGAAGCTGCGAATTGGAGCCCACAGCCTGCCCGGACGCGATGAATCTTCACTGACCACCGGCGGAGCTTTCAGCCGAAACGACGGTCCGCGACGAACGGATTGCTGCGGCGCTCCTCACCGAAACTCGAAAGCGGCCCGTGGCCCGGCACGAAGCGAATTTCGTCACCGAGCGGGAACAGGCGCTCGCGAATCGAACGCACCAGATCGTCGTGATTGCCACGCGGAAAGTCGCTGCGGCCGATGCTGCCGGCAAACAGCACGTCGCCGACGAAAGCCAGTTGCGACGGCTGATGGTGGAAGACGACGTGACCCGGCGTATGTCCCGGACAATGCAGCACATCGAAGCGCAGGCTGCCGAGTTCCACCGTGTCGCCGTGCCCGAGCCAGCGATCCGGCGTGAAGCTGCGTGCCGGCGGAAAACCGTATCGCGCCGCCGCTTCCGGCAAACCCTCGATCCAGAATTTGTCCTCCTCGTGCGGCCCCTCGATCGGCACGCCGAGCTGTTCGGCCAGCTCGGCAACGGCGCTGGCATGATCGAGGTGGCCGTGCGTCACCAGCATCTTGTCGATCGTCACACCGTGGTGCCGCGCACGGTCGAGCAGCCGCTGCGGTTCGCCGCCGGCATCGACCAGTGCACCGCGCATGGTCGCGTCGTCCCAGATCAGCGAGCAGTTCTGCTGGAATGCGGTGACCGGAATGATTTCGCAGCGCAGGCTCATGAGGTTTGCTCCGGTCCCGGCTGTGCCGGCGCCAGGCCAAGGATCTGCACCGGCGAGGCGACGTGCAGGGTCTGGGTCGGATAGGCGAAGCCGATGCCTTCATCGGCAAACAGGCGGACCATCGCCAGATTGATCAACTGCTGGGTGTCCATGTACTTGTTGAAGTCCGGATCGAGCATCCAGTAGACCACTTCGAAGTCGTACGACGAATCACCGAAGCTCGCGAAATGCGCGCGGTCGAAGCGCACCAGATTCTGGCTCTTGATGATGTCGCGCACCATGTCGGCAACCCTTTCCAGCTTGTCGACGGGCGTCTCGTAGAGGATGCCGAACTTGAAGACGATGCGGCGCTCCTGCATGCGCTTGTAGTTGCGGACCCGCGCCTTCAGCAGATCGCTGTTGGCGAAGATCAGCTGCTCGCCGCCGAGGCTGCGCAGTCGCGTCGTTTTCAGGCCGACGTGTTCGACCGTGCCCATGAAGTCGCCGACGATGATGAAATCGCCGATCACGAACGGCTTGTCGATGACGATCGACAGCGACGCAAACAGATCGCCCAGAATGTTCTGTACCGCCAGTGCAACGGCGATGCCGCCGACGCCGAGGCCGGCAACCATCGCCGTGACATTGACACCAATGTTGTCCAGACCGACCAGCACCAGGAAGGCCCAGAGCACGACTTTGGTGATGAAGTTCAGCGCCCCGAGGCTGGTCGCCGCACCGGCGTTTTCCTGCATCGCCCGCTCGCGCGACGTGGCGATCCAGAAGTCGATCGCACCACCGACCCACAGCCCGGCCTGCAGCACCATCGCCAGCGACGCCGCGCCCTTCACGAACAGTGCGACCCGATCCGGCAGATCAAGCGAATGGCCGACCAGCCAGAACGCCGGCAGCCACACCAGCAGCAGATGTGTCTGCCGCACCACGAATACCAGCAGATCGTCGACCATCGTCGACGTACGCTTTGCCAATGCCGCCAGTCGGCGTACGACCAGCGAGCGGATCAGGCCGACGACCAGCACCACGGCGGTCGCGATGCCGAATGCGATCAGCCATTCCTGAATGGAATTTTCGAACAGCTTCTGCTGGAGGAAATGCTGAAGGAAAAGCATGTCGGGGAGGGTCCGGGGCGAGACGAAGGCCTCGCATGATAATCACTGGAACCTGAACTAAAAGCCCCGCGCACGGGTCAATCGCCTACGCGGGGGTCGGGGAACGGCCGTTTTCTAAATAATGCGCCTGCCGCTAAACTGCTGTTATGGGCCGTCCGCACGGCGCAGACCTTTGACGAGACTTGGGGAATTTGAATGAAGTTGATCCAGCAATGGCTACGCCTGACATTCGGCGCGCTGCTCGTGCTGATGCTCGCGACGGCCTGCAGCGGTGGTGGGCATAACGGGTCCAGCAACGGCTCCGGCGACGGCGGCGGGGATGGCGGCGGCGGCACGACGCTGGCCTGCAACCAGCAATTCAACCCGGACGATGCAGCCGCCGGCGACGACTGCACGCCAAGCTACAACACCTACTGCCCGGACGCGACCTCGCCGACCGTGCTCAACGACTCGACCGTCGGCGCCTGCGACGGCGTTGCCGTGACGCCGGGGAGCGTCACCGCCAACGGGCTGACCTCGAACTACGAAGTCCTGACGCCGACATCAACCGCCAAGGCCGACGCCGGCAGCGCGGCCCTGATCATCGCCCTGCACTGGTCGAACGGCACCGGCGAATCGATGGCGAACCACATGCGCATGTCGGAACTGGCCAAGGCCCGCAACGTCACGATCGTGCTGCCGACGGCACCCGATGCGTATCCGTTCCGGACCTGGGGCAATTCGGTGGTGGCCCCGGTCAGTACGCGCGCCGATCGCGAAGCCTTGATCGATGCGCTGATCGCGCAGGTCAAGGGCACGGCGAAGGCCGGCAGCACGACACCGCTGATCATGGTGGGCGTCTCTGGTGGCGCCGTGCTCGCCTACGAATACAGCTGCGATCACGCCGACGTCGTGGATGGCGTCGAACTGGTGGCGGCGGAAATCATGCCGGACGACCTCAGCGCCTGCCATCCGTCGCAGCCGCTCGCCTCGGTTCAGGTGCAGGGGACCAGCGATCCCCTGGGCTCGTACGCCAACACCCAGGCTGCATTTGAAGGTCTGCTGACCAACAACGGCTGCACGGACGCGGACGTCAAGCACGCTTCCATGCCGGTGCCGAGCGGCGAGCTGATCAGCGGCATCGACGTCGCCTACACCGCACCGTGCAGCAGCGGACTGGGCAGCGCCCTGGTGACGATCGACGGCGGCGGCCACAGCTGGCCGGGCCTCAATCGCAACTTCGACGTCCTGCCGGTCGACCTGTTCGGTCCGGTCACCAAGGGCTTCGACGCGACGCTGCAGGGCTTCGATCTGCTGAGCTATCTCGGCGGCTGACCAGCCTTACGCATGAAAAAAGGGCTGCGCTTCGGCGCAGCCCTTTTTCGTTGCGCGCGTCGCGCGATCAAGGCGCGATCGGCACCCGGCGCTGCCCTTATGCCGGCTTCAGGATTTCGCCGTCGAGATATTGCCAGCGGCCATCGACACGTCGAAAGCGACTGCGCTCATGCAACCGCCGGGCGCTGCCCCCGCCGACACGGAAGCGGGCGATGAATTCGACGGTCGCAGCTTCCGGATCGCCGGCATCGATCGCGTGGTCGACGATGCGCAGTCCCAGCCACCGCGTCGCAGGGTCGAGGTCGTCAAGACCGAGTGCCGGCCGTGTCGATCGGTGCCAACTGTCGAGCAGGTAGGGCACGAGACACAAGGCGTAGGCGCTGTAGCGCGAACGCATCAGCGCCTCCGCCGTGGCTGCCGGCGCACCGTCATGCAGCGGCTTGCAGCACTCCGTGTAGCGGTATTTCGAGCCGCAGGGACAGCCCTGCGGCACCGGGGCCGGTCTCGCCACCGGCTCAGTACCACAGTGCCGATGCGCGCAGTCCCTGATACGTGCACAGCCCGGCTGCGATCAGCAGCACGAGGAAGCTCAGCGCCGTGCCCCACATGCGGCCGAATCGCGAATGTTCGGTGAAGCCGAAGGCGTAGCCGTGCAATACGCGCCCGATCAGCAGTGCCAGCCCTAGCGCATGAATCAGATAGATCGAGAAATGACTGAATTCGAGAATCGCGATCAGCAACAGCGTCAGGGGCACGTACTCGACGAAGTTCGCATGACCACGTATGCGCCGGATCATCAGGACGTTGCCGCCGTCGCCGAGATTGATGCCGAAGCGCCCCCGTCCCTGCACGACGCGTACGCTGAGCACGAAAAACCACAGGCCAAGCAGACCGGCATACAGCGGTGTCACGATCATTTCACGCCTCCCCTCTGGACGATGCGGCGCAGCGTATGCCGCCCGCGAGACGGCGACAAGCGCCTTGACGATCGTCCGGTTTCGCGGCGATGCGCCGCCGTCGGCGTTTGCATCATCGTCGCCAGCATGTTTCCCTAGAAAGGGATTCAGCCAGTCACGGACTCATGATTCAGCTTTCGGCGCTCGACTATCTTGCGATCGCGCTCTACTTCGTTGCCACCCTCGCCATCGCCATCTGGGCCGCGCGCGGCAAGACCACGTCCGAAGACCTGTTCCTGGCCGGTCGCACGCTGGGGCCGATCGCCGTCGGTTTCTCGCTGTTCGCGGCCAATGTGTCGACCGACACGATGATCGGCCTGCCCGGTGCGGCCTACCGCACCGGCATCTCCGCCGCGAACTACGAGTGGATGGCCGGCGTCGTGCTGATGTTCACCGTCTTCTTCGTGCTGCCGGTACTGATGCGCGCGCGTGTCACGACCATGCCGGAGCTGATGGAGCGGCGCTTCGATCCGCGACTGCGAAAATACCTGTCGGCCATCACCCTGTTCCTGTCGATCATTCTCGATACGGCCGGCACGCTGTATGCCGGTGCGCTGATCATCACCACCTTCGTGCCGTCGCTGGGACTGTGGGAAACGACCTACGCGATCGCGATCTTCACCGGCCTCTACACGGCCGCCGGCGGTTTGCGCGCTGTGGTCTACACCGACGTGATGCAGGCGCTGGTGCTGCTGATCGGCTCGGCGGCGCTGTCGTGGATCGTCTTCGGCAAGTTCGATCATTCCTGGTCGGCAGTCGCCGCATCGGTGTCGCCGGAGCACTTGTCATTGATCCGCCCGCTCGACGATCAGGGCGTACCCTGGCTGGGCCTGCTGACCGGCCTGCCGATCGTCGGCTTCTACTACTGGACCATGAACCAGTACGTCGTGCAGCGCGTGCTCGGCGCGCGCGACATACGCGCGGCGAGCCACGCCTCGGTGATCGCCGCCGCGCTGAAACTGCTGCCGCTGTTCCTGATGACGATGCCCGGCGTGATGGCGATTACCCTGCTGCCCGGACTCGAACATCCGGATCAGGTCTTCCCGGCCATGGTCACGCATTTCGCACCGGCCGGCCTCGCCGGTCTGATCCTCGCCGGTCTGGTCGCGGCATTGATGTCGACCTGTTCGGCAACACTGAACTCCGCGGCGACGCTGATCACGCTCGACTTCGTGCAGCCGCATCGACCGGCCATGACGCAGAACCAGCTGGTCTGGACCGGCCGCATCGCGACGCTGGCGATTACCCTGCTGGCCGCGACCTGGGCGCCGATGATCCGGCACTTCCAGGGCTTGTGGGCCTATCTGCAGCAGGTTTTCGCCTTCGTCGCCTCGCCGCTGGTGGCGATCTTCCTGATGGGCCTGTGGCTGCGTGGACTCGGCGCACGCGCCGCGCTGCGCGGCCTGGTCTGCGGTCACCTGTTCAGCGCGGCCCTGTTCGCGGCGCGCGAGGCCAAGCTGTTCGGCCTGCACTTCACGATCATCGCCGGGGTCGTGTTCGCCGCCACCGCGATCTTCACGCTGATCTGGATGCGCGTGCTCGGGGCCGCCGATCGCCCGAGCGCCGACGACGCGCGGATCGCCGTCATCAGTCACAGTCATGACCTGCCGCGCGTGCCCGTCGATGCCCGCGTCGCCGCGCTTGTCGTGCTGATCGCGACCGCGATCATCGTCTACTGCTTCCGCTGACCGGGGAGCGCCGCGATCCGCCACGGCCGGCATCGACTGGCCGCACCCGCCGGATCCGCACCGCGCGATCACTGCCGCGGTCTATCCTGCCTTGCTGGCGGTCACGGTGCGCGTCGGCATCACGAACAGGAAATTCGGTGCGCTGAGCTGTACTGCCGGCAGGCCGGCATCGCGCAGGAACGCGGCGTATTCCGGGCCGTGCCGGATATCGACCAGACAGACGCGTCCGCCGGGCCTGAGCACGCGCACGATCTCGGCCAGCGCCCGACGCCGGTCTTCACGCGACGCCATGTTGTGCAGGGCCCAACTCGAAACCACGACATCGAAACTGGCCGCATCGAACGGCAGTTCGCGCGCGTCCGCCGTACGCACTTCGACACGTTCGCCAACGCCCTCGAGTCGCATGTTGCGCAAGGTCGCTTCCGGGCTGTTGCGCGACTGATCTTCGTTGCGCCAGATATCGATGCCGATCGCGCGACCGCTGCTCAAACGCTGCGCGATGCCGGCCAGCATGAGCCCATGTCCGCAGCCGATATCGAGCACGCGTTCATCACCACGCCAAGGCATCGCCGCCAGCAGCTTGTCGCGCAGGCGAAACTTTCCGACCTTGCTGCCCCAGAGCATCACGCAGGCAGTGGCGACGAACGACCACCCCATCCAGCCCAGCGACCGGGCGATGCCGAGCGCGCTTTCGGCCGTCGCGACGGGCAACAGCGCCACCAGCGACGGTGCGGCGAAGTTCACGACCAGCGCCACCGTGCCGATCATCAGGAAACGCCGCACGACGTCGGGCGCGTCGATACCGTAGTCGGGAATCTCCTGCCGTTGCGCGTCGCTCATGCGCAGACCGCCGTACCGGACCGGCTCAGCATGCTGTCAGCACCTGCCGGAAAAATCTCACGCGGTCGCGGCCTTGATCCGGCCGCCGGGAAACGCGAGCCGCCAGATCGTCCAGGTCGTACTGCCGAACTGGCGCGTCAGAGACGCGGTGTTGTACGGCAGCCGGTAGCGGGCGGCCAGCGCCCGGACGCGCGGCGCCACCTCCGGATAGCGATTGCTCGGCATGTCGGGAAACAAGTGGTGTTCGATCTGGTGGCTGAGATTGCCGCTGAGGACATGAAACAGTTTGCCGCCGCCGATGTTGGCGCTGCCAAGCAGCTGGCGGATATACCAGCGCGCGCGTGTCTCGCCCTCGACGTCCTGCTTGCTGAAGTGATGGACCCCGCTCGGAAAATGTCCGCAGAAGATGATCACGTTCGACCAGACATTCCGCATCAGATTGGCGAACATGTTGCCGCCCGCGACAAGCAGGAAAGCGGCCAGCGCGACAGCTGCCGGGTTCACTTGCAGCACGAGCGCTGCCGGCAGCGTCAGCAAAGCGCCGAGCGCAGGCCACAGGACGTAGTCCTTCAGGAGCTGTCGCGACGCCTTCCAGACGATACGCCGCAGCATCGGCCGAACCGAGGCCAGCGACTTCTCGCCTTCGAGGATCTTGTCGACTTCGAGATCGTGGATGGCCACGCCCCACTGGAACAGGATGTTGAGAAAGAAGTTGATGAGCGGCTGCGCGAGAAACTTGGGCCGCCAATGCTGGACCGGCGTCACCCGCAGCACGCCGTAGCCGATGTCCGGGTCCTTGCCGATCACGTTGGTCCAGGTGTGATGCACGACGTTGTGGCTGTGTTTCCACTGATCGGACGGACAGACGTTGTCCCACTCCCAGGTGTTGCTCTGGATGTTCGGGTCACGCATCCAGTCCCACTGGGCGTGCATGACGTTGTGACCGATCTCCATGTTCTCGATGATCTTGGCGATGCCGAGCATGATCGATCCCAGCGCCAGCACCACCAGAAACTGTGGCCAGCCGGCGTAGGGCAAGCCACTGAGCGGCAGCGCCAGCAGGCTGATGAACATGACGATGCGACCGCCCAGCGCCAGACTGCGCTGCCAGCGGATGACGCGCAGGATATAGGCGCGATCGCGATCGCCACGCGAGTCCATGACCTCATTGCGGATCGCGTCCATTTCGCGTCCGAATTCCTCTATGTCGCCGGCGCTCAGATGAGAAGGAATACCCATGTGCTTGCTCCTGAATCCTAGAGTTCGAGCTCGGCGTCGCCCGCAGCCGCGCAGACACAAATCTGCACGATCTGATCCGCTTCGTTCAGCATCGCGTTCGTGCGCAGGTCTCGTACGCAACCCGACTTCAGCACGGCATCGCAGCCGTGGCAGATACCCATGCGGCAACCATGCGCCGGATTGAGCCCGTGGTCCTCGGCCAGCCGCAGCAGATTGACGACGCCGTCCGAACTCGCGACCACGCCGCTGCGTGCGAAACGCACCGTACCACTGCTCACCTGCGCCGGCGTCGCCGCCACCTGCGCGCGAAAGCGTTCGCTGTGCAATTGCCGGGACAGTCCCGCCCGATCCCAGTGCGATTCGAGGGCATCCAGCAGCCCCTGAGGACCGCAGGCGAAGACGTCGCGGTCACGCCAGTCGGGACAGACCTCGCCAAGTTGCTCGGCGCTGAAATGACGCCGGCCGGCTGCCGCCGCGGTCGGCGCCGCGCCGGGCTCGCGGGTGTACAGCAGATGCAGGCGGTATTGCGGATGCCGCGCCGCGAGCGCCCGCAGTTCGTTGCCGAAGATCACGTCGTAGGCATGTGGCGCATAGTGCAGGTGGACCACGTCCGGCAAACGCTCCTGTGCAACCAGACTGCGCAACATGCTGATGATCGGCGTAATCCCGCTGCCGGCGCTGATGAACAGCGGTTGCACCGGATTGGCGTCGGGAAGGTAGAAATCGCCCTGGGGCACGCCGATCGGCAGATGATCTCCCGGCTTGATGTTGCGCACCAGATGATGCGACATGCGACCGCCGGTGATGGCCTTGACGGTAATCGTGATCAACTCGTCGCTGGCCTCGGGGGCGGAGCTGATGGAATAGGTCCGCGTGTAATGCATGCCGCCGATCGGCACGCCGATTCGCAAATGCTGTCCCGGGCGATGGCTGCGCCAGTTGCGACCCGGCCGCAAGGTGATCGTGCGCGCATCGGCGGTTTCGTCCCAGACCTTCTCGACGCGCGCCTGCAAGGCATGCGTGGTCCACAGGGGATTGACCAATTCCAGATAGTGCGAGGTGCGCAGCGGCCAGGCGAAAGCGTCGCCCAGCCGCGTCAACCACGAAGGATTGTCAACGGGCTGCATGCATTCTCCCCGGTCGTTGTTCTTGTCCGGCTAGTCTGCCCGCATGCCGGCAATAGATCATTCATGCACTGCAGCAACCTTGCGTCGGCCGCTCAGTCGCGTCGCCAGATCCGGCAGCGGTTGTTGGACGGCATCGCGACATCGTCGATCAGCACGAAGCCGCAGCGGCGCGCCAGCGCATCGACCACCTCGGCATCGCGAATGCCCATGTGCGCACCGCGCGCCTTCAGCCATTGATCGAAATCGGCGTTGCTCGCGCTCGTGAACTCGCCGCCGTAATTGAACGGCCCATACGCGACGACTGTGGCATCGTCCTGCAGCGCCCGGTGCAGACCGGCAAACGTCGCTTCCACTTCCGGCCAGCTCATGATGTGCAGGGTATTGGCGGTGAACGCGGCGTCGTGGCTTCGCGACGGCCAGACATCGGCGGCGACATCGAGCGCGATCGGCGGCAGGGCATTTTCCAGCTTCGCCTCGTCCAGCCACGCGCGAATGCCGTCGTGGTGCTCGACGCGCTCCGAGGTCTGCCACTGCAGCTGCGGCATTGCTGCCGCGAAATAGACCGCGTGCTGGCCGGTGCCGCTGCCGATTTCCAGCACGCGACGCCGATCGGCGAACTGCGTTTTCAGGACCGCGAGTATCGGCTCGCGATTGCGGTCACAGGACGGTGCATGGGGTTTGTCGCGCATGCGCCGAGCTTCGGCTGCGCGCCACGGCAATGCAAGCCTTCAATACCAGCGCTGCACCTGCTCGACGATCCAGTCGCCGTCGTCCAGGGGCAGATCGTGTCCGGCATGCGGATGTTCGAACAGTGGACAATCCCAGGCTTCGGCGAGGCGGCGTGAACAGCGTGGATCGACGAGGTGATCGCCGGCACTCGCGAGTACCAGCAGCCGCGTGGCCGGCGCCTGCAGCGGCGCGCGAAACCGCGCCGCCGCGTACAGCTGGCGCAGGGCGTTTTTCGGCGATACCGGATACCGGCGCCGCCATGCTGCCCAGTCGTCCAGTACTTCACGCGCATGCTCGCGATTGTTGCTGGTCATGCGCAGGATGAGCGCCTCGCTGGCACGTTCGTCGTGCTCGGCAAACAGTCGCAGGATCGTGCCGTACACCGCGGGCTGCAAGCGCCAGTGCACGGGACTGAAGGGGCGCATGCTGGTATTGATCAGGACGCAGGCGCGCAGTTCCTCGGCGTGCGCAGCCGCCCAGGCGGCGGCGACCATGCCGCCGAGCGAGATCGCCAGCAGGTGATACGGCGGCGCAAGCTTGCGTACCGCCAGCTCGCGGCGACAGCAGGCCATCATCGCGGCGACGCTGGCCGGACTCGCTTCACGATGCAGCACGCCATTGCCCGGCAGATCGAGCATGACGATCGGGGCGGCCGGAAACGCGCGCTGGAACGCGTCGGAAAAGCCGCCCCAGTGATGGCTGTCGCGCGTCAGGCCACGCAGGAAGATCCACGGCGCCGAATCGGTCATCCCGCTACTTTCGCATACCATCGCGCCATCGCCTGCGCATAGTGCTGTTCGCGGGCGACCCCGTCCGGCAGCCAGCGCGTATAGCTGATCGCGGCCCGCGTGAAGAAGTCGAGCAGCGCGATATGGCGCCGCATGACGCGCTGCTGGCGGTGTGCGATCAGCGGATTGAAGATGCCGTAGCGCGAGAAGATCTGCCGCGGGTTCTTCTTGATCCACAGCCAGGAACCCATCTCCAGCGTCAGCGGCAGGAACACCGATTCATCACGTTCCTGCGCGCGCAGATAGAGGTGATCCCAGAGGTCGCCATGTGTCAGATACTGCAGGCTCTGCGGCTCGAACACATAACGATGGTGCGCGTGGCTGGTGTCGAAAATCGTCCGCAAGGCGTGCACTTCCGGCAGGTGCGGGATCGGCCGACGCGTGTGTGCGTACGGAAACCAGATGCGGTCGTCGACGCCGAAGCCGGAATGACAGTCGACCGCGAGACTGAACGCACGGCCCAGCATCTCGGCTTCGACCAGCTCGCACAGCGCCGCGCTTTCGACTTCCATCGCCGCGCCGCTGCGGCCGCGATACCAGGGCAGACCGGCGCTGACGCGCTGGCCGCCGATCATGAACGGCACCGGCTCGCTGGCATCGACCGGCGCATTGCGCATCAGGTCGACACCGCGCGGATTCGCCCGCGTCCCGCGCCACAGTCCACCGGGATTGACCAGCGGCATGAAGACCATGCGCACATGCTGCAACTGCTGGTGCAGCGCGTTGTCCCAGGACAGCCGCATCACCAGGCTGCGCAGATAGGCCATCACCACTTCGGCGCCGATCCGTTCAAGCCCGTGAACGCCGCCGAAGAAGCCGATCGCCGGCGCTTCAGGCGACGGGTTGCCAAGCGTCAAGGCATGAACAGGGAAACGATGCGTGCCGGCTTCCACTTCACAGAGCACCCGCGCTTCGAGATACGGCGCACCCTGATCGATCAGCGCCTGCAACTCCGCCAGTTCCGGCAGAACGGTGTCGCTGACAGGAGAGAGGGGGGAAACCACGGCGCGGGATTATGCGCCGCGCAGATGACAAGGCTTTGACGGCCGCGACACGGCACCGCTGTCATCGCCTTGCCATGTTCGCGTAACAGAGTCGGGCTAGGGTGAAGCATCCGGTTCCTGCACAGCGTGCAGGCGATCAAAGTACAGGAGCATCCCATGGCCCGCATCGTTCGCAAACTGATGACCTCCGCACCGGTCACGATCGGCGGCGTCGCCGTGCTCGGCGCGCTCGAATTCGTTGCCCTGCAGCGCTCGCGCGCGATGGCGAAGCTGCAAACGAAAGCCTGACCAGGCGCGGCGCGCGATCAGAGATAGCGCGCCGGATCGCTCACCGAACCGAGCGCGCAGTGCCGGCCAACGGCACCGACAAGGGCAGACAGGCGCGGCAGCCGTCGAAAGCCGAGCGGCCGATAAAGAGCGAACTGTTCGCCGAACTGCTTTGAAGCCGCCAGTTCGCGATTGCTGAGACAAAACGGCGCTTCCCTGCCGGACGCCGTCGTCCTGACCTCAATCAGGCGCTCCTTGCCTCCCGTTTCGAACGACAGCACATCGCAGCCCATCGCCCCTCGATCCGGCGACGTACTCGACCTTTTCGCCGAGGCGTTTCTCGCCCAGCGAGCGCAGGCGAGGAAAAATTCTCCTCCTGCCGCACCGAGCGGGCGATTGCGCGTTTCGCGCGCACGACAGTCCCGGACAACACCGGGCGCATGGGCGTCACAGGCCGCTTCCGGCTCTTGCACACCGATCACGCTCGACCGCGGCGCGTCGATCAACAGTGATTCGAGCGTGATCCGCAACGGCAATGCAGCCAGCCGCTCCGTAGCCGTCATTGCCATTATCGAACAGCGTGTCTTGCTCAGGCCGGCTTGCGACGACGCCGGACAACAGCGCCTGACAATTTGCCGGCGACTTGCACCCTCGAATAAACGGGTATCCGTGCGCGATCATCGCGGCGCTGATGTTCTGATGCTTTCGCCCGACCGATTCGTCCGAACGCGACTTCAGCTTCGCCTTCGGCGGCGCGCGATGAGTCGACCTGCCGTAACGCCGAGCTGCAAGCTCCAGCGTCAGCATATGGAAACAGTCGGCGACAATTGCCTCGACTTCGTCACGTGGCCAGTCGGCGAATTCGGGCACGCCAGCCTCGCATTCCGGGTATCCCCTTCGCCTGGTTCCGCCTCGATAGTGACTCACGCGCGCCGGATATTCACCACGCCCGCCGATACATGCCCGGTCGGGCCCGCCAGCGCGGCGGACTCGCAGTGCGTGAGCTGGTCGTCGAAGAAGAAGTCCGGCTCGAACTCCTTGAGGAACGGGCCTTTCTGCAGCCCGCCGAGGAACATCGCTTCGTCGACCCCGATTCCCCACTCGATCAAGGTGCGGATCGCGCGCTCGTGCGCCGGCGCGCTGCGCGCGGTAACCAGCGCCGTGCGCAGCTTGATGGCGACCTTCTCGCCGGCGGCGCGCTGCAGACGGTGCAGGGCTTCAAGCAAGGGCTTGAACGGGCCGGGCGGCAGTGGCCGCGCTGCGTGAGCGGTTTCGTGATTCTGGAACGCGTCGAGTCCGCCGCTCTGGAATACACGCTCGGCTTCGTCGGAAAACAGCACGGCGTCACCGTCGAACGCGATGCGCAACTCGTTCGGATGCCGCACTGCGTCGACCACCGACTGCGAGAACACGCGCGCGGCCGGGAACTGCGCATCGAGCGCACCACCGACATCGGCGTCGTTGGCCGACAGGAACAGGTGCGCACCCAGAGGTTTCAGATAGCGGAAAGGCGGTGCGCCGCGCGTGAACACGCCACGCTGGACGTTGATGCCGGCGGCCTTCGCGGATTTGAATACGCGCAGCCCGGAAACCGGATCGTTCCGTGAGAGAATGACGACCTCGACGCGATGCTCGCCATCGTCGTTGAAGGCGAGCAGCTTCTTGACGAGCGGGAAGGCAACGCCGGGTTTGGCCGGCAGGTCGGCCCGTTCGAGCTGCAGGCGTTCGTAGGCGTCGTCACCCTGTTCATCGAAGACCTGGTTCTCGGCTTCGAAATCGAACAGGGCGCGCGACGACAACGCAACGACCAGCTTGTTTTCAAGATTGACGCCCATCCGGCGCTCCGTTTTTCGAGGTCGCCATTGTCTCGCGACTTTGGCTCGAAACGTGCGCCTGATGTCCTCGGCCCGCCGATTTTTCGCCGGCGCCGTCTGGCACGGACTCCACACGATTCAAATCAGGGCAGATAGGGCATGTCGGTGATACGCGCAGGTCTACGATGGTGCATTGCAGCAATCGTGCTGCTGGGTTTTGGCAATCGGGCGTTCGCGGCGGTCGACAGCCTGTATGTGCAGCCGGCCGATACCGGCGCCGGCATTTCGCGGGTCTACAGCCAGAACGCGAAGCATTACGTGCTGCAACCGGACAAGGCCGGCCGCAAGAACGTGCTGGTGATCTTCCTCGGCGGCTCCGGCAGCACGCCGTCCGACTATTCGACGTTTGCCGAATACGCGGCCAGCCTCGGCTATGGCGTGCTCGATCTGCAATACCCGAACGGCCTGGCGGTTGGCACCACCTGCATGCTCAGCGACGCCTGCTTCACCAATCTGCGCGGCGAAACCAGCTTCGGCGCCCGCGTTGCGTACGCGCCGGGCATGGCGAGCTTCAATTCGACGGCGACGCTCGTCGACGCCGACAATTCGATCGTCAGTCGCGTCGTCAATCTGATCGATTATCTGGCCCACAACGCAAGCCTGGATCGCGCGTACTGGGCCCAGTTCCTAACGGCGAATGCCAACTCGCCATACAGCACGAGTGGCAGCGGCAAGGCCTATCCGAACTGGTCGAAGATCGTGATCGCCGGGCATTCGCAGGGTGGCGGGGATGCCGCGTTCATCGCCATGCATCTGCCGGCGTCGACGCCGGCGCGTCGCGTCGTGCTGTTTTCGGCACCGAACGATTCGATCGGCGGCGGCAGCGCGAGTTGGATCGCCGGCCCCTCCGCAACGCCGCCGGCGAAATTCTGGGGCATGCACGCGCAGGACGAAGGCACTTACGGCCAATACGTGTCGCTGAACTGGCTGAATCTCGGCGGACTGGGTGTCGGCGGCCCCAACAGTCTGGAGATCCTGCTCGGCGACTTCGGCATCGCCGCGCTGACACACCGGCTCGTGCTGAACAGCGCCGGTTCCTCCCTGACCCAGCACGACAGCACCGCCGCCAACGACCCCTACGGCCGTTACCCCGAAGATCGCGTCAAAGCCTGGGCGTATCTGCTGACGGCGAACGGCAGCGACTGACGCCGCGCACCTCAGGCGCGCGCCGCATTGCCGGTGATCAATCCGGCCCAGCGCGGCATCAGCGGCAGGGCGATGTCGTGACCCATGCCGGCGATCAGTTCGAGTTTGGCGCCGCGGATCAGCTGCGCGCTGCGCTGACCGCAGACAGGGCGCAGCAGCGGATCGGCAAGACCGTGGATGATCTGCGTCGGCGCCTTGATCTGCGGCAGCAGCGATTCGAAGCTGCCGGTCGCGAGTATCGCCTGCGTCTGCCGCACCACACCGGCGGGGCGGAATGCGCGATCGTAGGCGCGGCCGGCCAACGCGGTGCGGTACGCGGTCGGAGTCGGATAGGCCGGGCTGCCGACGCGATTCAGCATCGCCGTCGAACGGCGGATGACGGCCTCGCGGGTTTTCGGCTTCGGCCCGACGCCGGCCATCCGCCACAGCACGTCGAAACGCGCCGGCGGCAGCTTCGGATGATTGGTGCTCGACATGATCGAGGTCAGCGAACGCACGCGACGCGCATGCCGGGCAGCGACGATCTGCGCGATCATGCCCCCCATCGACGCGCCGGCGATATGTGCCCTGGAGATTCCCAGCGTATCGAGCAGGCCGACCACATCGTCGGCGCTGTCATGCAGCGTGTAGTTCGACGCCGCCGAGCGCCCGAGGCGACTGGCGAGCCACGCCTGCGGCAGATTGACCTTGATGCCGCGATCGCCGTCGCCCGAAAGACCGGCATCGCGGTTGTCGAAGCGGATCACGCGAAAGCCCTGCGCCACCAGCGGCGCGCACAGTGCGTCCGGCCAGTGGATCAGTTGGCCGCCCAGCCCCATGATCAGCAGCAGCGGTTCACCCTGCGCCGGTCCGGCTTCTTCCCAGTTCAGTTGCAGGCCATTGACGCAGGCGCTGCCGGCGGACCAACACAGCTTCATGACGTTCGTGTGTCCTTCTTGTGACGTTTGCGTGAATCTTTGGCGACCATAGCAAACGATGGCCATCGGAAGTCACCTCGCCGTTCGTCGGCGTGACGAGCGGGCACGCGGCCGGCACCGGCGGCAGTCGGTCGGAGGAGACGCCTGGCTCGCGCGAACGCCGAGGCGCATTTCCTGAGCCCCAAACGCTCTAAGCTAGGCCCATATGCAGCACAAGCTTCCCCTCGCCGCTCCCGCCGTTGCCCGCGAAGGTCCGCTGGCCGGCCTGTTCCACCCGGCCGTAGCCGGCTGGTTCACGGCGGCGTTCGGTCAGCCGACGCCGGTTCAGCAACAGGCCTGGCAGGTCACGGCGCGCCAGCACAATGCGCTGATCACGGCGCCCACCGGCTCGGGCAAGACGCTCGCCGCGTTTCTTGCCGCGATCAACGATCTGGTCAGCGAGGGCATCGAACAGGGCCTCGCCGACGAGACCCAGGTGCTGTACGTCTCGCCGCTGAAAGCCTTGTCCAACGACATCCGCAAGAACCTCGAAGCACCGCTGGCCGGCATCGCACAGTGCGCTCGCGAACTCGGCCTCGGCGAGCTGGCGATCCGCAGCGCGGTACGCACCGGCGACACCTCGGCGCTCGATCGCGCGCGGATGAAGAAGGTGCGGCCGCACCTTCTGGTCACGACCCCCGAATCGCTGTTCATCCTGCTCAGCTCGGATGCCGGTCGCGACATGCTGCGCACGGTGCGCAGCGTCATCGTCGACGAATTGCACGCGGTCGCCGGCAGCAAGCGCGGCGCGCATCTGGCGCTGTCGCTGGAGCGGCTCGATGCGCTGTGCGGCACACCACCGCTGCGCATCGGCCTGTCGGCCACGCAGAAGCCGATCGAGACGATGGCGAGACTGCTCATGGGTTCGCGCGGAATGGTCGTCGGCGATGCCGCCGACGCGATGGCGGCGATCGGTCTGCCGCCGGCGAACGCGTCTTCCGCGGGCCCGTCCGTCGCAAATGGAAAGCGGGAATCCAGGGCACGCGATCTCTGCGTGATCGTCGACGCCGGCCACACGCGCGAACGCGATCTGGCCCTCGAGCTGCCGCGCTCGCCGCTGTCGGCGGTGATGGCCAACGAAGTCTGGGGCGAAACCTACGACCGCCTCGCCGAACTGGTCGACGAACACCGCACGACGCTGATCTTCGTCAACCAGCGCCGTCAGGCCGAACGCGTCGCGCGTCACCTCGCCGAACGCATCGGCGAGGACGCCGTCACCGCCCATCACGGCAGCCTCGCCAAGGAACATCGCCTCGATGCCGAACAACGCCTGAAGGCCGGCAAGCTCAGGGCACTGGTCGCCACCGCGTCGCTGGAACTCGGCATCGACATCGGCGATATCGATCTGGTCTGCCAACTCGGCTCGCCGCGCTCGATCAACGCTTTCCTGCAGCGCGTCGGTCGCGCCGGACACGCCGTGCGGGCGACACCGAAAGGTCGGCTGTTTCCGCTGACGCTCGATGATCTCGCCGAATGCGCGGCGCTGATGGAAGGCGTGGCGCGCGGCGAACTCGATCGCGTGATCGTGCCGGACGCGCCGATGGACGTGCTCGCGCAGCAGATCGTTGCCGAAGTGTCCTGCACCGAATGGGGCGTGGACGAACTGCACGCGCGATTTGCGGGCGCGCTGCCGTATGCCGGCATGACACTCGCCCGCTTCGAGCACGTCGTGCAGATGCTGGCCGACGGCTACGTTACGCGCCGCGGTCGACGCGGCGCCTTGCTGCACCACGACGCCGTCAACCGCCGCCTGCGCGGCCGACGCGGCGCGAAGCTGACGACGGTGACCAACGCCGGCACGATCCCCGACCAGTTCGATTACGAAGTCGAGCTGGTCCCGGAAGGTCTGCGGGTCGGCACGCTCAACGAGGACTTCGCGTTCGAATCGCTGCCTGGCGACATCGTGCAGCTCGGCAACACTTCCTACCGCATCGTCAAGATCGAAACCGGCCGCGTGCTGGTCGAGGACGCCAAGGGCCAGCCACCGACGATGCCGTTCTGGCTCGGCGAAGGCCTAGGCCGCTCCGACGAGCTGTCGACCGCGGTCTCGAAGCTGCGCGCGCAGGCCAACGAACGGCTGAGCGACGAGCTTGAAAGCGGCGTCGCCTGGCTGCAGCGCGACTATGGTCTCGGCGGCAACGGCGCCGCGCAGCTCGCGAACTACTACGGCAGCGCCAGAACCGCGCTGGGCCTGTTGCCGACGCGCGACCGCATCGTGTTCGAGCGGTTCTTCGACGAGGTCGGCGATACGCATCTGGTGATCCACGCACCGCTGGGCTCGCGCATCATGCGCGCCTGGGGACTGGCACTGCGCAAGCGTTTCTGCCGGCAGTTCAATTTCGAGCTGCAGGCCGCCGCGCTCGACGACTCGCTGGTGCTGTCACTGGGCCCGACGCACAGCTTCCCGCTCGACGAGGTTGCGCATTACCTGCATTCGAACAGCGCACGCGAAGTGCTGACACAGGCCGTGCTGCAGGCGCCGATGTTCGGCACGCGCTGGCGCTGGGTCGCGTCGATTGCGCTGGCCGTCGCGCGCAACCGCAACGGCAAGCGCGTGCCGCCGCAATGGCAACGCTCCGACGCGGAAGATCTGCTGACGCACGCGTTTCCGGACGCCGTTGCCTGTCAGGACAATCTGCCGGGCGATCGTGAAGTGCCGGACCACCCGCTGGTGCATCAGGCGCTCGAAGACTGTCTGCACGAGGTCATGGACGTCGATGGCTTCATTGCGCTGCTCAAGCGGATCGAATCCGGCGCCGTGGAAATCATCTGTCGCGATCTGACAGCACCATCGCCGCTGTCCGGTTCCATCCTCACCGCCAAGCCCTACGCGTTTCTCGACGACGCGCCCGCCGAGGAACGACGCACGCTGACGGTGCGCAGCAGCGGCTTTGCCGAGGCAGCGACCGCTCGCGATCTCGGCGAACTCGACGGCAGCGCGATCGCGCGCGTGCGCGAGGAAATGCAGCCCGAGCCGCTGAACGAGGACGAGCTGCACGACGCATTGGTCGTGCACGGCTTTCTGACCGACACGGAAACAGAGCACTGGCGCGGAATGCTCGATCGACTGATGGCGGCACGCCGCGTCGTCCGCCTGCGCCTCCCTTGCAGGCGCGGCGCGAGCCGCGAAATGCACGCCGGATCGTCGCCCGAGCTCGCGGCTTGCACCACTTCTGCGAAAACAGCTGAGGGTCTATGGGTTGCCGCCGAACGCCTGCGCGAGCTGCGTGCGATTCTCCCGGATGCACGCCTCGACGGCGACGCCCCTGAACTCGGCGCGCCGGTCGATGCCGACAGCGCCCTGCGCGAACTGATGCGCAGCCGCCTGGAGTTGCACGGCCCCGTCACCGCGATGGCGCTCGGCGCGCCGCTGGGCGTGTCCGGCGACGCGATCACCCCAGCCCTTCTCGCCCTCGAACAGCAGGGCTACGTCATGCGCGGCACCTTCACGCCCGAGGCGATCGCCGCCCGCGACACCGAGTGGTGCGAGCGGCGCCGGCTGGCGCGCATTCACCGCTACACGCGCGACCGCAAGCGCGCCGAATTCCAGGCGGTGCCGGCCGCCGCGTTCATGCGTTTCCTGTTCGACTGGCAAGGTCTGGTCGGCAGTCAGCAGCGCGAAGGGCCGGCCGCGCTGGAACTGGTGCTCGCGCAGCTCGAGGGCTTTCCGGTCGCGGCCAGTGCCTGGGAGACGGAAATCCTGCCGGCGCGCATGCGCTGGTACGAGGAACACTGGCTCGATCAGCTGTGCGCGAGCGGCCGCGTGATCTGGCAGCGACCGCCGGGCAATGGCGACAGCGCACGCAAGAGTGCGCCGGTGCGCGCGACACCGATCGTGCTGCTGCCACGCGAGCTGGCACGCCACTGGCAGTCGGCACCGGATGCCGAACCGGAGCTGTCCGGTGCGGCGCAGGCCGTGCTCGCCGCGCTGCGCGAACACGGCGCGTCGTTCTTCGTCGACCTGGTTGCCGACACCGGCCGTCTGCGCAGCGAGGTCGAAGCTGCGCTTGGCGAACTGGTCAGCCACGGCCTGCTGACCGCCGACGGCTTCGCCGGCCTGCGCGCACTGGTGGCGCCGGCCGAAATCAAGGCACGGCGCCTGCGGCGTGGCGGCGTCAGGGCAGCGTTCCAGAATCTCGAAAGCGCCGGCCGCTGGACGCTGGTGCGCGCGCGCAAACCGGCGGCGGATGATGACGACGCGACGAAGACGGGCGACGACATCGAACACATCGCACGCGTGCTGCTGAAGCGCTATGGCGTGGTGTTCCGCAAGCTGATCGAACGCGAACCGCAGCTGCCGCCATGGCGCGAACTGTTCTATGTCCTGCGCCGGCTCGAGGCGCGCGGCGAGATTCGCGGCGGCCGCTTCGTCAGCGGCTTTGCGGGCGAGCAGTTCGCCCTGCCGGAAGCCGCCGGAAGCCTGCGCCGCTTTCGCGAGGAGAAAGACGAAGACTTTGTCGTCGTCTGCGGCAGCGACCCGCTGAACCTGACCGCTTGCGTGCTGCCCGGCGAGCGCGTGCCGGCGCTGCCCGGCAACCGCATCCTGTTCCGCAACGGCACCCCCGTCGCCGTCAGCATCGGCGGCGCCGTGAAATATCTGGCACGCAGCGACGAGGCGACACAGTGGCAGTGGCGCAAGACGCTGATCCGTCGCGGTCATGGTGGACTCGAGCCGAACGATGAAGGCGGTCACGGCTCGCTTCCAGCCCCGTAGCATCGATCACGCAGGCCGGCATCATGGATGCCATCCAGGCTGCAAGTTGATGTGATCCCTGTCGCGAAACCGATCCTGCGAGCCGTGATACAAGGCGTCATCGCCAGCACCGCGGATTTGGGCCGGGCACAGTGGACGAGCGAACGCTCACCGATGGCCAAGGAGAAGTAGATCGATGAAAAAAAGTGTGGTCGTGGCCGCGCTTTGGGCGGCATTTATTGTTTCGGGCGCCCATGCATCCGAATCGGCGGTGCCGCAGATTGGCGACATGCCGATAGCGCTGAATGACTTCGGCAACGACCAGCATGGCGAGCCGATCGATCTCAATGCTCTGCACGGGCAAGTCGTTGTGCTGACGTTCTGGGCATCTTGGTGCGGTCCATGTCTGAATGAAATGGACACTCTGGGCCGGCTCGCACAAGTGCCGGCCGCACAGGGCAAACTTGCGATTGTCGCCATGAACTACCACGAAAGCTGGGACCTATTTCGACGGATCAAAATTGTCTTCAAGACGCTCCCTCTGACGCTCGGCTGGGCAAGCACGGGCTTGACTGGAAAATACGGCGTGAAAAGCATTCCCAATATGTTCATCATCGGCAAGGACGGCCGCATCGCTGAGCATCATGTTGGCTATTCCGAAAAGAGCCTCGACCACTTCATAGACGAGATCAACGAGTTGCTGAATGCGCCGCCCTCTGCGGGACAATCCGCAACGGGGTCGTGATCATCGAAACGCACCGCTCATGAGCTAGTGCGCCTGATTCTGTTCCAGCAGCCAGTCGCGCAGCGCGAACAGGGCATCGAGTCTCGGATGGTCGGCGCGCCAGACGAAGAAGTACGACGACGGATCGGTGACACTGAGATCGAACAGGCGCTGCAGCCGTCCGCTTTGCAGATCGCCCTCGACCAGCGTGCGCCGCGCGAGCGCGATTCCCAGGCCGGCGGCCGCGGCGTCGAGCAGTACGGCCGAGTCGGTGAACACCGGCCCACGCTTCGGCTCGCGAAAATCGAGATTCGCGGCGTGCAGCCACGGCTCCCACGGCAGCCAGGGATTGCGCAGCAACGTATGTCCGGCCAGTTCCGCCGGACTCGTCGGCAGGGCCCCGTTGTTGTAGGCCGGGGCGCAGACGCAGAACAGTTCGTCGCCCATCAGGCGCACCTGCTGTACGTCGGGCCAGCCGCCGGCACCGAAGCGGATTGCGGCGTCGGCGTCGCCGGCCGCAAGGTCGGCCAGTTCGGCGCGCACATCCAGACACAGATCGATCTGTGGATGGCGCGCGTTGAAGCCGCCGAGCCGCGGCACCAGCCAGCGGCTCGCGAGTGACGGCAACACGCTGAGATTCAGGGTCCGGTGTTCGGTCGGCGTCGCGTGCGCAAAGCTGCGTTCGAGCAAGCCCAGCGCCTGGCGCACTTTGACGACGAGGATGCGGCCGTGTTCGGTCGGCATCATCTGCCGGCCTTCGCGTTCGAACAGGCGTACGCCGAGTCGTTCTTCCAGCGTCGCGATGTGATGGCTGATGGCGCCGTGCGTCAGCGCCAGTTCCCGTGCCGCACGCGTATACGAGCGATGCCGCATGGCGGCCTCGAAGGCCTGCAAGCTGGCGAGCGGTGGAAGGCGAATGGCCATGCCGGCAGTGTATGCCGTCCACTGTGAATTCCGCTCACAGTTGATCGCAAAAGACTTCGATTCCCTTGGCGTGGGCGCTCGCGCAGACTGCGCGCCGTTCAAGAGCCGGAGGCTCCGCGATGACCCATTACCGACTCTATTACGCGCCCGGCGCCTGCTCGCTGGCGGCGCACATTGCGCTCGAAGAGATTCGCCGCGCCGGCCTCGCCGACTACGCGACGACGCGCTTGCTGCTGCCGTCCGGCGACCAGCGTCGGCCGGAATTCCTGGCGCTCAATCCGCGCGGGCATGTGCCGGTGCTGCGGTATCGACTCGACGGTCAGGAAGGCGTGCTGACGGAAAATCTCGCGATCCTGCAGTTTCTCGCCTCCCGCCACCCGCAGGCCCGACTCCTGCCGGCCGAACCGGCACGCGCGGCGCAGGCCTGGGAGTGGCTGTCGTGGCTCGCCACCGACGTGCACGCCCATGCGTTCATGCAGGTTTTCTATCCGGCGCGCTATGCGCAGGACCCCGGCGCACAGGCCGCCGTGGAATCCAGCGGCCGCGCACTGCTGAAGCGCGACTGGAGCGATCTCGAATCGCGGCTGCCCGAGCAGGTACTCGAGGCGGACTTCAGCGTCGGCCGATTCAGTGTCGTCGACGCCTATCTGATCGTGTTTTACCGCTGGGCGAAGCGCTATGGCTTTGCGCCAGAGCATCAGTACCCGCGCTGGACGGCTCTGACACAGCGCACGCTCGCACGTGACAGCGTTCGCCAAGCCTTCGCCGACGAAGGTGTGAACCTCGATGACCCCCTGCCGGCGCGGCCGGCACCCACCCCGTTCCGGGAGCACGCGGCATGAGCGAAGACGAAACCACCTACCGGCGCGGCTTCATGGCTGCGTTCGCGGCGTTCCTGACCTGGGGGCTGCTGCCGCTCTACATCAGCCTGCTCAAGCCGGCCGGCTCGATCGAGATCATGGCGCACCGTGTGGTCTGGGCCTGCCTGTTCGTGTTCGGCTACCTGGCGTGGCGCGGCGAGCTCGGCAAGATCACCGCCGCGCTGCGTGACCGGACCGTCGCCATACGGCTCGCCGCTTCGGCCTCGCTGATCAGCATCAACTGGCTGGTCTATGTCTGGGCCGTCGGCAACGGCCATGTGCTCGAATCCAGCCTCGGCTATTTCATCAATCCGCTGGTCAGCGTGCTGCTTGGCGTATTCGTGCTGAGCGAGCGCCTGAACCGTGCACAGTGGCTGGCCGTGTCGATCGCCGCGCTGGGAGTCGCCTGGCTAAGCTGGCAGGTCGGCCGGCCGCCGTGGATCGCCTTGACGCTCGCCGTGTCGTTCGGCACCTACGGCCTCGTGCGCAAGATGGTGGTCGTCGATGCGGTCGCCGGCCTCGGCGTCGAGACCCTGCTGATCACGCCGCTGATGTTCGCGTATCTGGCCTGGGCGGCGCATGCGGGGACGCTGCAGTTCGCGGCGCATGGCCCGCTGCTCGCCGTTCTGCTGATCGCCGGCGGCGTCATCACGGCGGTACCGCTGGTGTTGTTCGCGTACGGCGTGCGTCGCGTGCCGCTGTCGACGATCGGCCTGATGCAGTACGTGGCGCCGACCATGCAGTTCCTCGGCGGCATCTTCGTGTTCCACGAGGCGTTCACGCACGTGCAGGCGATCGGCTTCGGCCTGATCTGGCTGGCGCTGGTGGTCTACGCCGGCGACGGTCTCTGGCGCGCGCGCCGGCCGCGAGTGCAGCTGGCAACGGCTTGAAGCGCTCGGCTCAGTAGCCCGCCGCCAGTCCGGCCGGACGCCGCCGGTCGTTGGCGCCGTGCAGGGTGCCGCCCTGCGGATCGACGAGGATGGCCTCGTCGGCGCCCCAGGATTTCACCTCGTGGATCGTGTGGCCCATCGCTTCGAGCCGCGCCTGCACGTCCGGCGTCAGCAAGCCGGGTTCGACGGCGATCAGGTCCGGCAGCCACTGCATGTGCAGGCGCGGCGCATCGACCGACTGCTGCATGTTCATGCCGAAAGCCGCGACATTGAGAAAGCTCTGCAGGGTGGTCGAGATGATGGTCGAACCGCCGGGGCTGCCGGTCACCATGTAGAGCTTGCCGTCCTTCAGCACGATGGTCGGCGACATCGAACTGAGCGGCCGCTTGCCGGCCTCGACCTGATTGACCTTGCCCTGCACGAGCCCGAAGCCGTTCGGCACGCCGGGCTTGGCGGTGAAGTCGTCCATCTCGTTGTTGAGGAAGAACCCGGTGTCGCCGGCGATCTGCGCGATGCCGAACAGATAGTTGATCGTGTATGTCACGCTGACCGCATTGCCGCTGGCATCGACGATCGAATAGTGCGTCGTGTGCTGGCCTTCATCGGCCGGCAGGCTGCCGTGGATCTCGCTCGAAGGCGTCGCGCGGTCGGCCCTGATCGTGCTGCGAAGCTGCTCGGCGTGCGCGCTCGAGAGCAGCTGATCGAGCGGATTCTTCACGAAGGCCGGATCGCCGAGATACGTGTTGCGATCTGCGAACGCGCGGCGCTCGGCCTCGGCGATGACGTGCACGCTCGGCGCGGCACCATAGCCCCATTGCTGGAGCGGATAGGGTTCGAGAATCTGCAGGATCTGGCAGATCGTGGTGCCGCCGGAGCTCGGCGGCGGCGCGGAGACGATGCGGTAGCCATGATAGCTGCAGGCCACCGGCGCGTCCCATTGCACCCGGTAGTCGGCGAGATCCTGCATCGACAGAATGCCACCGTGGGCGATGCTCGCCATCACCAGCGAGTGGGCGATCGGCCCGTGATAGAACGCATCGGGGCCGGATTTTTCGATCAGCTCCAGCGTGTGCGCGAGCTGCGGCTGCACCAGCCGCTCGCCGACCTGCAGGGCTTGCCCCTGTTTGAGGAAAATCGCCGCTACGTTCGGCGACTTCGCGAAGTCGGCCGTGCGGCTACCGAGAATGTTGATGTCGCCCTGCTGCAGCACATAACCCTTGCGGGCGAGATCGATCGCCGGCTGCATCAGCTGGCTGCGGCTCAGGCTGCCGTACTTCGTCCGCGCTGCCTCCAGGCCCATCACCGTGCCGGGCACACCGACGCCGAGCCAGGTCATGGTGCTGCGCCCACTGACGACGGTGCCGTTGTCGTCCTGGAACATCGTCGGCGTTGCCTTGCCCGGCGCCTTCTCGCGGAAGTCGAGGAAAACGTCTTGACCGTCGGCAAGATGAATCAGCATGAAGCCGCCGCCGCCGATATTGCCGCAGCAGGGATGCACGACCGCCAGCGCGTAACCGACAGCAACGGCGGCGTCGATCGCATTGCCGCCGCGCTTCAGGATCTGCACCCCGACTTCGGTCGCCAGATGCTGGGCCGAGACCACCATCGCGTGCGGCGCGACCACCGGTCTGGCATCGGCCAGCGCCGCCATCGTCGTCGGGGGCGCAGTCGCATCGAGCGCGCGCGCGGAGATCGATACCGGTCCGTCGGCGAGCACCGGCGTGACCATTCCGGCTGCCAGCAGCAGCGTGATCGGCAGGCGCAACCACATCGATCTTCTCATCGGTCCGTGCTCCGGCGCCGGACGAGTCCGGCTCTAGTACTAATGCAACGCGCGATACCGGATCTCCGGAAGCACCCCCGTCACAGGGTGCGATAGACCTCGGCGCCCGCCTGCTTGAATTCCGCCGACTTCTCGGCCATGCCCTGTTCCAGCGCCGCCGCTTCGTCGGCGCCGATCCTGGCCGCGTAGTCGCGCACGTCCTGGGTGATCTTCATCGAGCAGAAGTGCGGGCCGCACATCGAGCAGAAGTGCGCGAGCTTGGCGCCTTCCTGCGGCAGCGTCTCGTCGTGGAATTCCTGCGCCTTTTCCGGATCGAGGCCGAGGTTGAACTGGTCTTCCCAGCGGAACTCGAAGCGCGCCTTGGACAGCGCGTTGTCGCGCACCTGCGCGCCCGGAAAGCCCTTGGCGAGATCGGCGGCGTGTGCGGCGATCTTGTAGGTGATGATGCCTTCGCGCACATCGTCCTTGTCGGGCAGGCCGAGATGCTCCTTGGGCGTGACATAGCAGAGCATCGCGCAGCCATACCAGCCGATGTTGGCGGCGCCGATGCCGGAGGTGATGTGGTCGTAACCCGGCGCGATGTCGGTGGTCAGCGGCCCGAGCGTGTAGAACGGCGCCTCGAAGCAGTGCTTGAGCTGCTCGTCCATGTTGTCCTTGATCAGCTGCAAGGGCACGTGGCCGGGACCTTCGATCATCGTCTGCACGTCGTGCTTCCAGGCGATCCCGGTCAGCTCGCCGAGCGTGTGCAGCTCGCCGAACTGCGCTTCGTCGTTGGCGTCGGCGATCGAGCCCGGACGCAGACCGTCGCCAAGCGAGAAGCTGACGTCGTAAGCCTTCATGATTTCGCAGATTTCCTCGAAATGCGTATAGAGGAAATTCTCCTTGTGATGCGCGAGGCACCACTTGGCGAGGATCGAGCCGCCGCGGCTGACGATGCCGGTCACGCGGTTCGCGGTCCACGGGATGTAGCGAAGCAGCACGCCGGCATGGATCGTGAAGTAGTCGACGCCCTGCTCGGCCTGTTCGATCAGCGTATCGCGATACAGCTCCCAGGTCAGTTCCTCGGCCTTGCCATCGACCTTTTCCAGTGCCTGATAGATCGGCACCGTGCCGATCGGCACCGGCGAATTGCGCAGAATCCATTCGCGCGTTTCGTGGATGTTCTTGCCGGTCGACAGATCCATCACGGTGTCGCCGCCCCAGCGCGTCGACCACACCATCTTCTCGACTTCTTCGGCGATCGACGACGACACCGCGCTGTTGCCGATGTTGGCATTGATCTTCACGCGGAAGTTGCGGCCGATGATCATCGGCTCGAGTTCCGGGTGGTTGATGTTGGCCGGGATGATCGCGCGACCGCGCACGACTTCGCTGCGCACGAATTCCGGCGTGATCTGCTTCTGCATGAACGCCCCGAAGTTCTGCCCGGCGTGCTGACGGCGAAGATAGCCGGCGGCCTCGTAGCTTTCGCGCAGCTCGTCCAGGCGTGCGTTCTCGCGGATCGCGATGAACTCCATTTCCGGCGTGATGATGCCCTGCCGCGCATAGTGCATCTGGCTGACATTGGCGCCAGTCTTGGCCTTGCGCGGTGCGCGGATGTGCTCGAAGCGCAGCGGCGCCGTCTTGTCGTCGGCAGCGCGAATGCGGCCGAAGATCGAACTCGGCCCACGCAGCTGCTCGGTGTCGCCACGCGCGGCGATCCACGACTCGCGCAGCGGCGACAGACCGGCGCGCAGATCGATCTTCACGTCCGGATCGGAATACGGACCTGAGGTGTCGTAGACCGTGACCGGCGGATTCGGCTCGATGCCGTTGGCCGTCTTGGTGGCCGACAGCGAAATCTCGCGCATCGGCACGCGCAGGCCGCCGGGGCCTTCGACATGAATCTTGCGGCTGCGCGGAAACGGCTTGCGGACCTCGTCCGACAGCTCGTCGGCCTTGTGGAAGATGTCCTGCGGGACTGCGTTCATCGGCATCACCTGCGAAGCATGGCGAGCGGGAACGAGCGCGGACCGGCGACCGCCGTCCGTGAGCCTTCCCTTCGCCGGCATGAATGGGGACCGGCCAGGTTCCAAGGGTCTGTTCTCAGCCGTCACCCCGTGACGGCACCCCCGGCTACAAGCTCTTAGCTTAACGCGTCCGCCGATCGGCGAAAACCGCACGTCCGTGCCGTCGCACCGGTGTTTCGACATTCCGTTGACGCGATTCGCACGTGGCGTTGACAAGGCCCGCCCCACAGTCGCGCGCAGGCACTACTTGCGAGGAACGGTGGAATGCGGGCGATAGGCGCGGGCGCGGCTGGCGTGGCACTGTCACTGACCGTGCTCTGCACACCGACTGCGCAGGCCGGTGGCATCGTCAGCGAACTGCACGACGATCCGGACCTCGCCGCAGGCGATATCTTCCAGGTGCTCAACCCGCTGGTCGCCACCGGCGTGACCTTGTACAAGGGCGACTATCAGGGCACCAGGCAGTACGCCTACGATTTTGCCGCGAGCTTTGCAGCCACCGAGGTTCTGAAATACAGCTTCGATCACACCGCCTGGGGCAAGCGTCCGAACGGCGGAAATGAATCGTTTCCGTCCGGCCACACCTCGGCAGCCTGTTCGGCGGCCGCGTTCATCAGTGATCGCTACGGCTGGCAATACAGCCTGCCGCTGTACGGCACCGCGATATTCACCGGCTACTCGCGTGTCGACGAGCACTACCACCACCTGCGCGACGTCATCGCCGGCTGTGCGCTTTCCTACGGCATCTCCAAATTGATCACCACGCCGTATCAAGGCAGGCAGCGCGTCAGCCTGACACCCACCATCGAGGGCAAGACCGTCGGCCTGGAACTGACCCTGCTGTTCGCGCCCTGACGGCAGCCGACCTGCCGGCCGCCCACTCGCCGGTCGGCCGATTCGATACGTTCGGCGCCCGCGCGCCCGCGCGAGGGGTGCTGGCGGCCTAAATTCCGGACGATTCCCGCCTCTGGCCGCCGACATGCCTAACGACGTGCACGCTGAAACGCCCGGGCCCCTGCCCGCCCTCGGCGAAGAGCAGCGCCTGCGGCTGGTCATCGAAGCGACCCCGAACGCGATGATCATGGTCGACCAGCAGGGCACGATCATCCTCGTCAATTCGCAGACGGAACGCCTGTTCGGTCACCTGCGCAGCGAAATGCTCGGCCAGTCCGTGGAAATGCTGGTGCCGCAACGCTTTCGCGGCGCACATCACGGCTATCGACGTGGCTTCTTCGCGCACCCCGATACCCGATCCATGGGCGCAGGTCGCGACCTGTATGGCGTACGCAAGGACGGCAGCGAGGTGCCGATCGAGATCGGCCTCAATCCGCTGAAGATGCCGGAAGGCGTGTTCGTGCTGGCGTCGATCATCGACATCACCGAGCGCAAGCGCAGCGAGGAACGCCTGCGTCTGGTCATCGAGGCGGCGCCGAATGCCATGCTGATGGTCAACGCCGGCGGTGGCATCGTGCTGGTCAACTCGCAGGCCGAGAAGCTGTTCGGTTACAGCCGCCAGGAGTTGCTGGAGCTGACGATCGAGTCACTGATCCCGAAGCGCTTCCGGCATCAGCATGAGCGCTCGCGCAACGGTTTCTTCAGCCAGCCGGACGCCCGCGCGATGGGGGCCGGCCGCGATCTTTACGGCCTGCGCAAGAACGGCAGCGAAGTGCCGATCGAGATCGGGCTCAATCCGCTGCGCATCGAGCAGGCGCAGTTCGTGCTCGCCTCGGTGATCGACATCACCGAACGCCTGAGCGCCGACCGTCTGCAGCGCTCGTTGCAGGCCGGTGTCCTGCGCCAGGCCATCCTCGACAGCCTGCCGTTCAGCGTCATCGCGACCGACACCGAAGGGCAGATCGTCGCGATCAATCCGGCGGCCGAACAGTTGCTCGGCTATCCGCCGCAGGCGCTGGTCGGCCAGTCGGCGATGGTCATGCACGAACCGGCAGAGGTCGAGCGCCGCGCCGAGGAGCTGTCGACCCAGACCGGGCTGCACATTCCCGCCAACTTCCAGGTCATCGTCGCTTCCGGCAGCCGCACCACAGCCGACGAGCGCGAGTGGACCTATGTGCATCGCGACGGTTCGCGGGTGCCGGTCAACATCGCGATCACCGCGATGCGCGACGAGAGCGGCCGTGTCAACGGCTTCCTCAAGGTGGCCTACGACATCACCGAACGCCGCCGTGCCGAGGCCTTCATCCGCCACATGGCACATCACGACGCCCTGACCAATCTGCCGAACCGGACGCTGCTGCTGGACCGCCTCGAAAGCGCGATCCGTCAGGCCCGCCGCAGCGGTGGCGGTGTCGTCGTGCTGATGCTCGATCTCGATCACTTCAAGCGCATCAATGATTCACTCGGTCATCAGATCGGCGACAAGCTGCTGCTGAAGATTTCGCAACGCCTGCAGCGCCGCGTACGCGATGTCGACACGGTGGCGCGATTGGGGGGCGACGAATTCGTCATCGTGCTGACCGGCATCCATTCGGCCAGCGACGTCCAGCCGCTGATCAATGAACTGATGCGGACGATCTCGGCGCCGATGTCGTTCGACGGGCACGAACTGCTGGTGACGACGAGCATCGGCGGCTGCATGTTTCCGGCCGACGGCAGCGACCCCGGCGCGCTGCTGAAGAATGCCGACACCGCGATGTACCACGCCAAGGCCAGCGGCCGCAGCAATTTCCACTGGTTCACGACGGCCATGCTGCAGCAGACCGAAGAGAAACTGGCGCTCGGCACCGCATTGCGTCGCGCAATCGAGAGCAGCGAACTGACCATCGTCTATCAGCCGGAGATCTCGCTGCGCGATGGCCGCATCGTCGGCATGGAAGCGCTGGTACGCTGGTCCAGTCCACGCCACGGCGAGGTATCGCCGGATCGTTTCATTCCGGTTGCCGAGGAGACCGGCCTGATCCTGACGCTCGGCGAATGGGTGCTGCACAGCGCCTGCCGGGAATGTGTGGCACTGCAGCGCACCGCCGGTCGCAATCTGCGTCTGGCTGTCAACGTGTCGCCGCGGCAGTTCCAGCAGAAGGATCTGCCACAGTTGCTGCAAAGAGTGCTCACGGAAAGCGGTCTGCCGGCGCATTGCATGGAACTGGAAATCACCGAAGGCATGCTGATGCAAAGCCCGGAGGAAAGCGCGGAAGTGCTGCGCGAGCTGCGTCGGCTCGGCATCGCCATCGTCGTCGACGACTTCGGCACGGGGTATTCGAGCCTCGCCTATCTGACGCGCTTCCCGATCGACAAGATCAAGATCGACCGATCATTCGTGCGCGACATCGCCAACGACGCCGCCGATGCCGCAGTCGTCAATGCCATCATCGCGATGGCGCGCAGCCTCGACATCCGGGTGATCGCCGAAGGCGTGGAAACGGAGGAGCAGGAGCAATACTTGCTGGATCGCGGCTGCGACGAGGTGCAGGGATTCCGCTACAGCCCCGGTGTTCGCGCAGAGGATTTCGCGCGTCTGCTGGAGCCGCCGCGCGCCGCGTAGTCAGCAGCCGTCACGCGACAGGAAATACAGGGCCGCATAAATGCGCGGTTCGATCAGCAGGCCGTCGCCCTGCTTGCGCCGCAGCCATCCGTCGACGTCGGCAAGCGGCACGAGATGCACGGTAATGTCTTCGCCATCGACACCACCGCCGGCGCCGACGCGCTGCAGACCGCGGATGCGCACGAGGTGCAGCATCTCGCTGGTCAGGCCGGCGGCAACCGGACCGGACATCAGAATCTGCGCATGCGTGCCGCGAAAGCCGGTTTCCTCTTCGAGCTCTCGCAAGGCCGACGCCTCGATGCTTTCGTCCTGGAACGCCGCCTCGTCGCCGATCATGCCGGCCGGCAATTCGATGGTGCGGGCATGCAGCGGCAGTCGGTACTGCTCGACCAGCACGACTTCACCGGCATCGGTCAGCGCGGCGATGAAGCCGGCACCGCTGCTGTTGACACGCGTGACGTATTCCCAATGGCGATCGCGGACCAGTCGCAGAAAGCGACCGCGATGCAGTTCTTCGATTTCGGGGCTGTCGTTCATGTTCATTTTGCCGCCCATCAGAGTTTGCCCGGCACCCAGGACTCGACGCGGGACTGCGCCCTGGCGCCTCGCGACAGCATGTCGGCGAGCCACGGCAGCGCCGCTGACATCTCGCCGACGAACGAAAACGGCGGATTGATGACGACCATCCCGCAGGCGTGCATCCGGCCCTCGCTGGCGGCGCCGGTTTCGAGGACATAGTTGATTGCCTCGCGCGCGCAGTCGCGGCGCAGGCGGCGCAGGAAGCGCTCGGTGTCGAAGCGCTTCTTGTACGGATACCAGACCGCAATCACGCCGTTGCTGAAGCGACCGAGGGCGCGCGTCACGAATCCGGTCACCGCGTCGAACTCGTCCGGCCGTTCGAACGGCGGATCGATCAGCACCAGCCCGCGTTTCTCGCGTGGCGGCAGCAGGGCATGCGCCTCGTAGCCATCACGGTGATGGACGGCTACATGCGGATCGGCGCCCAGTTCGGCCTTCAGCGTCGTGACGATCGCCGGCTCGCGCTCGCAAAGCAGGATGCGATCGAACGCCCGCGCATAGTGCGCAGCAAACAACGGCGAGCCGGGATAACGGCGCAAGGCCGCGTGCGCGTTCATCGTCCGAACGATTTCAAGGTACGCCGAGACTGGCTCGGGCGCAGCGATTGCGCCGTACAGCCGCTCGATGCCGTCATGGAACTCTGCCGTGCGGCTCGCGGCTTCGTCGGCGAGATCGTAGGCACCGCCGCCGGCATGCGTTTCCAGATACGCCCATGGCGCTTCCTTGCGGGACAGGGCGCGCAGCAGGCCGCACAGGATGACGTGCTTGTGGACGTCCGCGAAATTGCCGGCGTGAAAGCGATGTTGGTAGTGCACGGCACATTATCCCGTGCGCCGATGCCGAAGGCGAAGCCGGATGCGGAATGGCCGGCATGGTGTCAGGCAAAAGGGGCGGCTCGCGCCGCCCCCCTTTCATTCATGTCGCGATCAATGCAGGGATGGCCCGCGCGCCGGCGCCAGCTTCCCGACCCGGGCCGGCGGCGCTGCGCCGGCAGCCGGCGCGTCCAGCGGCTCGTAGTCGTAGTACCGAATCAGTCCGGTCGTCGGCGTCTGCGCCGTGATGCCGTAGGTCGCGACCTGCCGTCTTTCGAGCACGTAGTAGCGCCCGTTTTCGTCAACCAGCGGAATGATCGTGCGCTGGTCGAACAGCACGCAGTTCGCGCTGCCGGCGACACAGTTGTAGGCGCCGTTGTCGGTATTGAAGGTCCGTTGCACGACGATCATGTTGTCGTCGAGCACCCAGCGGAACGCCACGGAAGGATCGCGGTTCTCGTCGACGGTCACGAGATTGCCGTTGCCGTCGATGAAGTCGTTTTCCTGGGCGCCGGTGCCGCTCGGATCGAAGCGCAGGCGGAAGTCCTTGGTACCGGAACCCGGGTTCAGCTCGTTGCCGATGCCGAACTGGTAGTAACGGCCGGGCAGATCGGCGACATCGATCTCGGTCGCGAACGCCGGATCGACCTCGACCGACGCGCCGGCATCGACAAAACGGCCGTCGTCGGTCTGCAGGTCATAGAACAGGTCCGATGTGAAGGCGTCGACCGCGCGCAATTCGCGATAACGTCCGACGACACCGCCGGCGAAGCTGACGTTGACGGCACCTTGTGCGTCGACGGTCCAGCTGAAGGCTTCGCCGGACACCATGGCGATGCCACTGCCGTCGGCGTTGAGCTGCGCAACATCGGCCACGACCTGCTGCTGCGCGGCGTCATAGACGTAGAAGGACTGCCGGGTGTCCGCGAGATCGCCGGCCGTCAGCTGCTCGAAGTCGTCATCGCCGAGTATGGTCGAGGCCGAAGTGGTGGTCTGTGTGCGGTCCGCAAGGCTCGGGCAATCGGCGTAGTGGATCGTCGCCGTCTCCTTGGACGCCAGTGTGCGGCCGCTGAGCAGCGACAGCGTCGCACCGTTGGTCGTGTAATGAGCCTCGACCTGGCGGACCGTGCCGTCGCAGTCTTCGGTGTCGTAGCTCACGGTCCGTATCGGCTCGTTGTAAGTCACCGCCACGCCGGAGCCGCTGGCGACCCAGTGCATGCCCACGTTGTACGAACCGCCCGCGACCACGCCGCTGCCACTTTGATCGAACTCGTAGGTGACGACGCGGTTCGTGTAGTTGAAGGTGAAGCCGGCGTCGGTCGACAGGATCGCCGCTGTCAGGCTGGCGGGAATGTCGCCGGCAACCACCGGCTTGGTCAGCGTCGGATCGTCGACGATCGACGCCTGGGCCTGCGCGAACATCTCGGGATTCTGGGCCTGGGTGTCCGCGACAAAGGCGTCGCTGGCGTCGGCGTCATTTGCGAGCGCCAGCGTCGAGCTGAAGCCGGACGGCAGAGGATGCTCGGCCGCCGAATCGACTGCGAGCTTGATCGCTGTCGCCAGATCGAGCACGGCCTGGCCGTTGACCGCCGCACCCAGCGCTTTCAAGGCCGCTTCCGAACTCACCGGATTGCCACCGTTGGCGCGAACCAGCAGAGCCGCTTCCGCGGTGCTGACATTGGTCACCTGCGTCGCGAAGTTTTCGTCCGGCGTCAGCACGCCGTCGCCACCGGCCTGACTCGCCAGCGTCGCCAGCGACCCGAGCAGGCTGCTGAATTCGACGAATTCCTGGCCATCCGTCCCCTTGGCGTCGATGCTGACGAAAGCACCGGTCTGGCTCTCGTCGACTTCGACATCGGCCTCGTACGTACCGTTGGCATCTGCCGTGGCGGCAAAGCTCTGATCGCCGACATGTACCGTGACGACCGCGTTGGCGACCGGCGCATCCGTGACTGCGCCCTTCAACTTCAGTTTGACAGTCGTCGGTGGCGGCGTGCCCCCGTCACCACCGTCGTCGTGGCCGCCGCCACCGCACGCCGCCAGCTGCGCGACGATGAACAGACTGCCGATCAGCAGCAGTCGACCCGACCGCGCCGCTTCGTATGGAAATTTCATGATGCTCCCCCTGTTTGGCGAACCGCCGTGATCGCCCTGTGGATCGCCGGCATCGGTAGACGATAGGAGGCACAACGCGCCGATGTCCTTCGCATGTCCTGATCAAGTTCTGACGGATTCATGACCATGCGGCTTGTCGCCCGACTGTCGTTTCGAGCAAGATCGCGGCATGACTGAGCGGCTGACTCCAGGCTCGGCCAAGGGTGGGGGCCCTGGCAAACGATCGCAGCGCTGGTCGTTCGGGCGTTTTGTGCTCGACGAGGCGAGCCGCGAACTGCGGCGCGACGGCGTGCTCGTCAAACTCGAACCCAAGCCACTGGACCTCTTGTTGTTGCTGCTGCGCCAGTCGGGCGAACTGGTCGCCAAGCGGGATCTGATCGACACCATCTGGGTCGGCCGCGTGGTGACCGAGAATGTGATCGCCCGCTGCGTCGCCAAGCTTCGCGAGGCGCTTGGCGACGAGGGCGCAAGCCGTATCGTCACCGTTCACGGCTACGGCTATCGCTTCGTCGGCGACTGCCGGCTCGAGAACATGCCGACATCGCTGCCGACGGCTGCCACGCCGCGCAGCGGCGACCGGCCACCCGGCCGGCCCAACTGGATGCTGGAAACCGCGCTGGACGATCTGGGGCGTGTCTGGCGCGCACGGCATCGCACGACGGGGCAATGGCGGGCCTTCAAGTTCGCGCACGACAGCGACGCGCTCGCCGCGCTGAAACGGGAGATTGCCGTCTTCCGGATCCTGGCCCGGGACAGCGAGCGGCAGATTCCGGTGGTCGAAATCCTCGACTGGAATCTCGAGCAGCACCCGTACTTCATCGAGATGCGCTACGAACCGCTCGGCAACCTGCGGCGCTGGCTGGAAAGCCGCGGCGGGGCTTCGGCGCTGCCACTGGCCCAGCGGCTCGAGCTCGCGGCGCGGATGGCGGATGCGGTCGCGACGGCACATGCGCTCGGCGTGCTCCACAAGGATCTGAAGCCGGACAACATCCTGCTGCGCAACGAGGACGGTGATGAAATCCCGCAGGTGCGCCTCGCCGATTTCGGCAGCGCCGGCGTCGATGCAAGCATTCTCGAAAAGCTCAAACTCACGCAGATCGGCCTGCCGCGCGTCGATCTGGTTGCCGGCGACGGCGGCAGCACATCGCTCTATGTCGCGCCGGAACTGCTGGCTGGCGCAGCGCCGACCACGCGCTCCGACATCTACGCGCTCGGCGTGATGGCCTATCAGCTGGCGGCCGGCGATCTGCTGCGACCGCTCGCGCCGGGCTGGGAACGTGAGATCGACGATCCGCTGCTGCAGGAAGACATCGCCTCGGCCGCGGATTTCAACCCCGCGCACCGTCTTGGCGATGCCGCGCAGCTTGCGCTGCGACTGCGCAATCTGCCGGCGCGCCGGGAAACCCGCCGACAGCGGCAGCAGCTCGAGAGCGAACGCGCGGCGGCACTGAAGGCGGGGGAGGCGGCGCAGGCCGCGATCGAGAAACTGCGCCATCGCCGCCGCTGGCAGGCGGCCGTCCTGGCGTCGCTGTGCGCGGGCTTCATGGTCAGCACCGCACTGTATCTTCGTGCACGCGCCAGCGAACGGCAGACGCAGATCGAGGCCGGCACGCTGCGCGCCGTCAACAGCTTCGTCAACGATGACCTGCTCGGTGCCGCCAACCCCTATGTGCCGGGCGGCGGCCGCAGCGTCACGATCGCCTCGATCCTCGACACGGCCGCCAGCAAACTGCAGACACGGTTTGCCCGGCAGGCACAGATCCGTGCACGCCTGACGCTGACCATTGCCCGCGCCTATACCCAGCTCGGCCTGGAAGAACAGGCGCGCGACACCTTGCGGGCCGCGCTCGGCAATGCCCCGGCCGCCGGCATCGAAGACGATGCCGACCTGCGCAGCATCATGTCGGCGCTGGCGGCGCTGGAATTGCGACTCGCCGATCCGGGCGGCGCACGCGCGCTCTACCGGCGGCTCGACCGCTGGACGCAGGCCAGGCTCCCGGCCGACGACCCGGAGCGCCTGTCGCTGCGCCGCGCGCTGGCATGGGAGCGTTTCGAGAACGGCTATTTTGCGCAGGCGCAGTCCGCGCTTGAAGCACTGCGTGCCGACGTCCGGCGCGAGCGTCCGGAATCCGCCGACCTGCTGCTGCAGATCGACGCCAATCTGGTCGAGGTCTATGTCGAGACACAGCGCTGGGCACTCGCCCGACGCACCGTCGACGACGTGTTGACGCGCGTGGCGATACGCCATGGCGCCGACAGCGTCGATGCCCTGTGGCCCACGCTCAGCAAGGTCTACATCCTGCGCATGCTCGAGCAATGGGACGATGCGGAGGCCCTGACGCAGGGCGTGCTGCGAAAGGCACGAGACAGGCTCGGCGAAAATCATCCGCTGACGATCGCCTGCTACAACCATCTCGGCACCATTCGCATGCGGCAGGGTCGTTACGACGAGGCACGCCGCTATTTCGAAACCGCGCTCGCCAGATACCGGACCGTGTTCGGCGACGAGAACTATCGTACGAGACGCATGCTCACGCGACTCGGCGAGGTCGACATTCACACCGGTCACGCCGCCCGCGCGCGACGGACCCTGGCTGACGCACTCGCAAGCTCGATCAAGACCCTCGGCGAAGATCATCCGCACTCGATCGACATCGCGCGCCTGCTGGCCGAGGCCGAAGCCGCGGACGGCGAACTCGCACAGGCCGAAGCGCGCCTGCGCCATGTCATCGCGCTTGCACCAGAACGCATGCCGAACAACAACAACCGCACCGCACACGCCGAATATGCGCTCGCCCGCGTGCTGCTCAGCGAGCAGCGCCCTGCCGACGCGCTTCCCCACCTGCGGCAGGCGCACCGGCTCTTCGCCCACAACTTTGGCGCACGGCACAGCCTCAGCATCCGCACGGCGGAACTGATCGACAGTGCACGCGCGCCGGAAGCCGCCGGCCACCCACCCGTCAGTACCTGATCCGCGAACGGCGGCGGCACACGCCCGTCCCGATCACCCGCTCGGCCACGCGCTCGGACGTCGGCTCGCGCCGCGAACGGTCGCATTTCGGCGACGAACGGAGCGGGCCGGTTCCGGAGTCGCTCAACTGTCGATTCTGGCGGATCAACGGCGCCGTCACCGAGCTCCCGGCGAACTACAGTTCCACAGCACTTAGGGAGTTCTTATCCATGGTCAATTTCAGAATCTTCATCGCGCTGTCGCTGGCGCTCTCGCTCGCCCAGGTCCTGCCGGCACAAGCCGCCACCGTTCCGTCGTTCGTCGGCGCGCATACCGGCCCGATCGGCACCCTCACCGTTTCCGACCCGAAAGTGGCGGGCAAATACACGGCCAATACGCTGGTCAGCATCGGCGGTCACTGGCTGGTGCTGCCGCGCGGAACCGCCGGCTTCGACATCAGCTTCACCGACGGCGGCGCGACGCGGCGCTTTCTGGTCGTGCGCCCGGAGCCGGCCAACAGTGGGGCGGCCGCGTTCATGATGCTGCACGGCAGCGGCGGCACGCCGGAAGCGCAGGCCAATCTGACGTCGATCGGCAATGCCGTGGTCGCCGACGGCTTCTGGGCCGTGCTGCCGGAATCGCTCGACAACGAATGGAACGACAATCCGGGCTACTCGACCGGCGTCGACGATGTCGGCTTCAACGCCAAGGTCATCGACATTGTCACCGGCTATCTGCACCTCGACGCGAAGCGCGTGTTCGTCAGCGGCCTGTCCGATGGTGCGTTCATGGCCGAGCGCCTGGGATGCGAACTGTCGGACCGCATCGCCGCCGTCGCGCTGGTCGCCGGCACGATGTCGAACGGCCTGTCATCGGCCTGCGAGCCGGCGACGCCGCGTCCGATCATGTTCATCGACGGCACGGCCGACCCGATCGTGCCCTATGACGGTGGTCGCCTCGGCGTGATGTCGGCGCCGGATGCCTTCTCCTTCTGGCTGAGCCGTCACAACTGCACCGCTTCGAGCACGATGAACACGGCGCTGCCGGATGTGGCCAATGACGGGACGACGATTTCGGTCGCACGCAACGCCGGTTGCGGCAGCGGCGGCGAAGTCCGCCTCTATACCGTCACCAATGGCGGCCACACTTGGCCCGGTGGCAGTCAGTACCTGCCCGAGTCGATGATCGGCAAGACCAGCGCCGACATGAATGCCAACGACGAAATCTGGAGCTTCTTCAGCGCCCATCCGCTCTGAGATCCCGCGCATCGAAACGGCGCGATCGCCCGCAGGGTGGTCGCGCTTTTTTGTGACTGCCGATTGTCGCGCACGACTCGTCCGTCTGGCGGCGGCGCCAGACTCGACACGCCCGACATACTTTTCGCGCACTTTGCGGAATAATCTGCCGCCTGCGCGGATGCGCAAGAACAAAATGGCGCGCAAGGCCGCGCTGCGCGATCGGGAGAAATGAATGAGCGAGTCGCAGAACATCAAATCAGTGCTGACGGAAGATCGAGTGTTTCCGCAGTCGGCAGCGTTCGTCTCGCAGGCCCGCCTCGATGCCGATCGCCTCGCCGCGCTGCACGCCGCGGCGGCGCGCGATCATGTCGGCTTCTGGGGTGATCTGGCCAAGAAGGAGCTCGGCTGGCAGACGCCGTTCACGCGGGTGCTCGATGACAGCCAGGCCCCGAATTACCGCTGGTTTACCGACGGCAAGCTCAATGCGTCGGCCAATTGTCTGGATCGCCATCTCGGCGCCAGAGGCGACAAGCTGGCGATCCGTTTCGAAGGCGAAAAAGGCGATACACGGAACTACACCTATCGCCAGCTGCACGCCGAAGTCTGCCGTGTCGCCAATGCCTTGAAAGCACTCGGCATCGGCAAAGGCGACCGCGTCGTCATCTACATGCCGATGGTGCCGGAGGCGGTGATGGCCATGCAGGCCTGCGCACGTATCGGCGCGATCCACAGCATCGTGTTCGGCGGCTTTTCCTCGACGGCCCTGAAAGATCGCATCGAAGATGCCGGCGCCAGGCTGCTGATTACCGCCGACGGCGGCCATCGCGGCGGCCAGATCGTCGAGCTGAAGCGCGCCGCCGACGACGCGCTCGCGCAAGGCTGCAAGACCCTGGACAAGGTCCTCGTGCTGAAGCGCACCGGACACGACGTGGCATTCGACGCCAGGCGCGACGTCTGGTGGCACGAGATCGTGCCGAAACAGTCGGAACGCTGCGATCCGCAGTGGGTGGAGTCCGAGCACCCGCTGTTCCTGCTCTACACCTCGGGTTCGACCGGCAAGCCGAAAGGCATCCAGCACTCCACCGGCGGCTATCTGCTCGGCGCGATGACCACCTGCCAGTGGGTATTCGACTTGCGCGACGACGACGTGTTCTGGTGCACGGCCGACGTCGGCTGGATCACCGGTCACAGCTATGTCTGCTACGGCCCGCTCGCCTGCGGCGCGACCATCCTCATGTACGAAGGTGCGCCGACCGTTCCCGATGCCGGCCGCTTCTGGAAGATTGCGCAGGATCACGGCGTGACGATCTTCTATACCGCGCCGACGGCGATCCGTGCGCTGATGAGGCTCGGCGACGACTGGCCGAAAAGGTACGACCTGTCGAAGCTGCGCCTGCTCGGCAGCGTCGGCGAACCGATCAATCCGGAAGCCTGGATGTGGTATCACAAGGTGATCGGCAAGGAGCAGCTGCCGATCGTCGATACCTGGTGGCAGACCGAAACCGGCAGCATCATGATCTCGCCGATTCCCGGCGCCGTGCCGACCAAGCCCGGCTCGTGCACCAAGCCCTTGCCGGGCATCGCGGTCGAAGTCGTCGACGAAGCCGGTGACGTGCTGACCGGCAAGGACGCCGGCGGCTACCTCGTCATCACCAAGCCCTGGCCGTCGATGCTGCGCACGATCTGGAACGACAACGAGCGCTACCTCAAGACCTACTGGGGTCAGTTCAGCAATCGCTATTACGTGGCCGGCGATTCGACGCATCGCGACGAGGACGGCTACTACTGGATCATGGGTCGCATCGACGACGTGCTCAACGTTTCCGGCCATCGTCTCGGCACTATGGAAATCGAAAGCGCGCTGGTCAGCCACCCCGCCGTCGCCGAAGCGGCGGTCGTCGGTCGCCCGCACGAGATCAAGGGCGAGAGCGTGTTCGCATTCGTGATCTGTCGCGGCGAACGGCCGCGCGGCGCCGAGGCCGAGCAGCTTGCCAAGACCCTGCGCGATCACGTCGGACGCGAGATCGGCGCGCTCGCCAAACCTGACGAAATCCGTTTCGCCGACAATCTGCCGAAGACGCGCTCGGGCAAGATCATGCGTCGTCTGCTGCGATCGATCGCCAAGGGCGAGGAAATCACGCAGGACGTTTCAACGCTCGAGAATCCGGCGATCGTCAAACAGCTCGCCGGTCAGGACTGAATCCGGATTTGCGGGAGGGTCCGCAACGGGCCTTCCTGCTTTCCGTCCGTGTCCGGCAACGGCCGGCTACGCGAGCGCCATCTCGGCGCCGAGCCGCTCCAGCGTGCCGACGAAGTCATCGCTCCATTTGCCGACGTTGTTCTCGATCAGGCCCTTCATCAGCTCCTGATACCGCGCGCACCGCTCTGCGAGCGGCATGTGCCGCGCCTTTTGCAGGGTCTCGGCAACGCCGGCGGTATCGTACGGATTGACGATCAGCGCGGCCGGCATCTGCTTGACGCTGCCGGCAAAGCGCGACAGCACGAGCACGCCCGGATCGTCGGGATCCTGCGCCGCAACGTATTCCTTGGCGACCAGATTCATGCCGTCGCGCAGGGGCGTGACGAAGCCGATGCGACTCATGCGGTAAAGGCCGGCGAGCTGGCGTCGCGTGATCGCACGGTTGATGTAGCGCAGGGGCGTCCAGTCCAGCTGCGCAAAGCGGCCGTTGATGTGACCCGCCAGCGTTTCCAGCTCGTGCCGCAGGTGGATGTACTCGGGAACCTCGCCGCGCGAAGTCGGTGCGATCTGCAGGAAGCTGATCTGGCCGTGCGTGTCGGGATAGTTCTCGAGCAGGGTCTGGTAGGCGTGAAAGCGTTCCGGAATGCCCTTGGTGTAATCGAGCCGGTCGACGCCGATGATCTGCACGCGGTTGAAAATCGCCGCCTTCAGGCGCGCCGCGTCCCGGCCCGCCTCGTCGCTCGCCGCCATTTCCGCGAACTGTTCGGCGTCGATGCCGATCGGAAACGCCTTCACCGTCACGGTCCGGCCGTAGGCCGTCAACGTGTCGCCGTCACGACGTCCGCCAGCCTCACGCAACACGTAATCGCGGAAACGCTGCACGTCGCCGTCGGTCTGGAAGCCGATCAGGTCGTACGCCATCAACGCTCTCGCGAGTCGATCGTGCATCGGTAGCGTGGTGAAGACTTCACGCACGGGAAACGGGATGTGCAGGAAAAAGCCGAGCTTCTGCTCGCAGCCGGCGTCGCGCAGCATGTCGCCGAAAGGCAGCAGGTGATAGTCGTGCACCCAGACCAGATCGTCGTCGCGCAGTAACGGGATCAGCGCGTGCGCAAAACGCCGGTTGACGCGCTGATAGCTGTCGTAGAAGCGCCGGTCGAAGGACGTGAGATCGAGTCGATAGTGGAACAAGGGCCACAAACAGGCATTGGCAAAACCGTTGTAGTAGTCGTCGTGTTCGACCGTGGTCAGATCGACGGTGGCGCGCGTGACGCCGCCCGCCGTCTGCCGGCGGACCTGGTCGGCGGACTGCTCGACGACTTCACCGCTCCAGCCGAACCAGAGTCCGCGGCGCGTCTGCAGCGCCTCTGCCAGCGCCACGGCCAGGCCGCCGGCACGTGTCGCACCGCGCAGGCTGCCGACACGATTCGAAACGGCGACCAGACGACTCATCTCCTGCCTACTCCCGGGCTCGATACTGTCGCCGTACTATCCGCAAGCCAGCTGTGTACGGCATGAACGCCGTCGAGCCGGAACGCCGCGACGCTGTCGCCGGAACCGACCTTGATGCCGTAGCCGCCGTGCGCCTGCACCCAGGAAAACCCGTCTTCGTCGGTCGTGTCGTCGCCAACGAACACCGGCGTCCGCGTCGCGAACAAAGGCCGCCGCATCAGGGTTTCCACCGCGTGTCCCTTGTGCAGATCGCGCGGCCGGACCTCGACCACCATCTTGCCGACCAGCACGCCGAGTTCGAACTGCACGGCGATTTCGCGCATGAATGCCTGGCACTCGGCCGCCCGCTCCGGCGCCGCCCGGTAATGCACGGCCACCGACGCGCCCTTGTTTTCGACGATCAGTTGCCGGTCCTCGCCGAATCGGCGACGGATCTGCTCGGCGGCTGCAGCAACACCCGGCCAGACGCGACGCTGCGGTGTCGCGTTGCCGTGTACCCGCAACTCCGCGCCATGCTGTCCGCCGCCGGGCAGCTGCAGCGGCAGCAGATACGCATCGATTTCGCGCAGCGGCCGACCGCTGATCACCGCGAGCGCCCCTCCGAGCCGGCGCTGCGCGCGTTCGATCAGCGCGATCAGCGTTGGCTCGATGAAGACCAGTTCGGGTCGCGCAACGATCTCGGTAAGCGTGCCGTCGAAATCGAGGAACAGTGCTTCACGCCCCGCAAGCAGCGGCGGTGCGCGTTTTTCTACAGCGTCGTGAAATGGCATCCGGGCCAGTGTGGCCCATCAGCACCGCAAGAACAACGCTTTTGATTTCAAAGAGTTCAGCGCGCATTCAGATGCGCGGCCGATGTTGCGAAAGCGATCAGCTCGAACGCCGCGCCATGAACGCCACGCGCTCGAACAGATGCACGTCGGACTCGTTCTTCAGCAGCGCCCCGTACAGCGGTGGCAACGATTTCTTGGTGCTGGCCTCGCGCAGCACGGCCGGATCGATGTCTTCCGCCAGCAGCAGCTTCAGCCAGTCGAGCAGTTCCGATGTCGACGGCTTCTTCTTCAGACCCGGCAGGTCGCGCAGGCCGAAGAACACTTCCATCGCTTCCTTGGTCAGGTTCTTCTTCAGATCCGGGAAGTGCACGTCGACGATCTTCTGCATCGTCTCCTTCTCCGGAAAGCGGATGTAGTGGAAGAAACAACGGCGCAGGAATGCATCCGGCAATTCCTTTTCGTTGTTCGACGTGATGATGATGATCGGCCGGTTCCTGGCCTTCACGGTGGTACGCGTCTCGTAGACGTAGAACTCCATCTGGTCGAGCTCGCGCAGCAGATCGTTCGGAAATTCGATGTCCGCCTTGTCGATTTCATCGATCAGCAACACCGGCTGCGTGTCGGCCTCGAATGCCTCCCAGAGCTTGCCCTTGATGATGTAGTTGGAAATGTCGCGAACCTTTTCTTCGCCGAGCTGCGAATCGCGCAGACGCGAAACCGCGTCGTATTCGTACAACCCGTGCTGCGCCTTGGTCGTCGACTTGATCGCCCAGTCGAGCATCGGACGATTCAAGGCTCGCGCGATCTCGCGCGCGAGCTGCGTCTTGCCGGTGCCGGGTTCGCCCTTGACCAGCAGCGGCCGCTGCAAGGTCACGGCGGCGTTGACTGCCATCATCAGATCGTCGGTGGCGACGTAGGTATCGGTGCCTTCAAAGCGCATCTTGGGAGTCCGTGCGGGTCATCAGTGGAAAGCGTGAGTTTGCTATGCGGAAGGGCCGGAGCGCCAATCGGGCGGATTCATTCCAGCGGCGCCAGCAGTTCGGCGAGCTCGGCGCCATCGAGCGCCAGACTTTCCGCGCTGTCGGCGAACAAGGCTTCGGCAAGCGCCCGCTTGCGAGCTTGCAATTCTGCGATCTTCTCCTCGACCGTACCTTCGCTGAGCAGCTTGTAGACGAACACCGGTTTGTCCTGGCCGATGCGGTGGGCGCGATCGGTGGCCTGATTCTCGACCGCCGGATTCCACCAGGGGTCGTAATGGATCACGGTATCGGCGGCCGTCAGATTGAGACCGACACCGCCGGCCTTGAGACTGATCAGGAACAGCGGCACTTCCTCGCGCTGGAAGCGATCGACGAGCGACTCGCGATCCCTGGTGGCGCCGGTCAGCAGCAGATAGTCGATGCCGCGCTCGCGCAGCGCCGCTTCGATCAGTGCCAGCATCGACGTGAATTGCGAGAAGAGCAGGATGCGCCGGCCTTCTCTGAGCATTTCCGGCAGCAGGGTCATCAGCAGTTCGAGCTTGGCGGATTCGCGCACGCGCGATGCCTCCTCGGTGTTCAGCAACCGCGGATCGCAGCAGATCTGTCGCAGGCGCAGCAGCGCCGCGAGCAAGGCAATACGCGACTGCGAAAGCCCGCGACGTTCGATCTCCGCCTGCACCTCTTCCTGCATCGCTGCGCGCACCGTCTCGTAGAGATCGCGCTGCCCGCCCTCCAAGGCAACACTGCGGATGATTTCGGTACGCGGCGGCAGCTCGCTCGCCACTTCGCCCTTGGTTCTTCGCAGCAGGAAGGGCGCCACGCGTCGCGCCAGCTGCACGCGCGCCTCGGCGTCGTCGTGCTTTTCGATCGGCTGGCGGAAGCGGAGGCGGAACTGCTGATCGTCGCCCAGATAGCCCGGCATCAGGAAGTGGAACAGCGACCACAGCTCGCCGAGGTGATTCTCGAGCGGCGTGCCGGACAGGCACAGGCGATGGCGCGCGTCGAGCCGCGCGGCGCTCTGTGCCGCCTTCGAGCGCGGATTCTTGATGTTCTGTGCCTCGTCCAGCACCAGCAGGTGCCAGGGCTGTTTGCGCAGCGCTTCGAGGTCGCGGCCGAGCAGAGCATAGGTGGTCAGCACCAGATCGGCGTGACGCATCGCGGCGAACAGCCGGCGACGATCGCCGCCGTGCAGCACCAGAACCCGCAGCCCGGGCGCAAAACGCGCCGCCTCGCGCCGCCAGTTGAAGATCAGGCTGGTCGGCGCGACCACCAGCGCCGGCCGATCGAGCCGGCCTTCGTTCTTTTCGATCAGCAGATGCGCAAGCGTCTGCACGGTCTTGCCGAGCCCCATGTCATCGGCAAGCACGCCACCGAAGCCGCGCGTGCGCAGCAGCTGCAACCACGCCAGACCTTCGCGCTGGTACGCACGCAGTTCCGCCTGCAGGCCGTCCGGCGGAACCAGCGTGTCGCGGGCGGCGCGCAGCTGCGCGTTCCAGTCATGCAGTGCCTCGCTGCCGCGACGCTGCAGATCGGCGGCCGCCCCCAGATCATCAAGCAGCACGCCCGACCAGCGCGGCAGTCGCAGGCTGCCATCGGCCTGCAGGGCGTGTTCGTCATACAGCTCGATCAGCGTCGCGAGAATCGGCTTCACGCGCGCCGCCGGCAGGCAGATCGCGCGCCCGGCATCGTCGCGCACGATCAGCGGTGCATCGTCCGGCAGCGCGCGCAGACGCGCCGGTGTCAGCCGGTCGCCGGACTGCCGCAGCAGGGCAACCAGCAGCGGCAACAGCGGGGTCTCGCGACCGTCGATCGAGATCTGCATGCCGACATCAAACCAGCCACCGCGATCGTCGATCTGCAATGCCCAGTCCGCGTCCGGTTCATGCAGGCGCCACGGAAAATCCGGATCGATTTCCAGGCGCCAGCCGTCGGCGCGCAGCTTCGGTGCCTCGCCGGCGAGGAAATCGACCCAGCCGATGCGACCGATGCTCGGTGGCGGCGCCAGCAGTGCGGTCGGCCGGTGGTAGTAGTCGTAGACGGTTTCCAGACGGGCACGATGCAGGCGTGCCAGCATCTCGCGCTCGATCGGCAGCTGGCGCTCGATCTGCGTGACCTGGCCGTTCTGCACGCGGGTCAGCGGTCCGGGCGGCGTATCCGGCGCACAGCGCAGGCCGGCGTAGTCGAAACTCAGGCTTGCCGCATCGATTGCTTCTTCGCGCGCCCAGGATTGCGGCAGCCAGGTCTGGCGCAGTGCCAGCACCGGCACCGGCTCGACATCGCGGCGGCGGCGAAAGCGCACGGCCGGCGGCGGCGGCACCTGCGCAACATAGTCGCCGAGCGCCGCCGGCCAGCGTGCGGCGAGCTCGCCGACTTCCGCCGGCCCGGCCGGCGAAGCGCAGAGCAGCTGATGCGCAAGTGCCGCCGGCACGCCGCTGTCGACCGCCCCGAGCCGGGCATGACTCACATCGACGTACCACGGTGGCTGCAGCGGCAGCACCCGCGTGGCGTCTTCGGTGACCATTTGCAGATAGCTGCGCCCGTCGTCGCCGAGCTGCCACTGGAAACGCCCGGGCATCGTCGCATCGATGCTCAGCGCCGGCGCCTGTTCGCTCTGCCAGTGGCAGCGGCCACTACCGGCCAGCGCGATCAGAACCTCGACACCCCAGGCAGCTTCGAGCCGCCACGGCGCGGTATCCGCGGTTTGCCGTTTTTCGACGAATTGCAGCAGGCGCCGGTCGAACTCCGTGACCTGCCGCGCATGGCTGTGCGCCGCTTTCGGCTGCGGCTGCACGCTGCCATAGCTGCCGTCGTTGCGTCGTCGCGCGCTGACCACGGTCAAGGTCGGCCGCTGCGGCAGTTCGGCTTCGTGATCGAGCAGATACAGCAGGCAGACCGCACCGTCGTCGAACGCCAGGGCGTCCGGCGTCAGGCCGGCCATCCAGGCCTGCAGTTCGCCAGCGGGCGCGCGCGCGACCATCAGCCGCCGCGTCCCGAAGGCGCGGGCCGTCGCTCGAGGGCCAAGAGGTCTTGCGCGGCGATGACGCGCATCAGGCGTTCCTGCAGTCAAAAGACTGTCAGTGTAGAGCCTGTCGCGAGGGGCTACAAAAGTACCGGTTCGTCCGGCAATTCGTTGCCGACATCCGGGCGTGCCGGCGGATAACGGGCCAGCACCGAAGCCACCGCCGTGACCGCCGCGATCGCACCGTCCGCGTAGCGGCCATGTGCAAACTGGCGTTCGGCCTGCCGGCAGCACGCCGGCCACTCATCGGACGGCACGCGCGCATCGCCGACACCGCGGTCGGCGACGATCTCGACACTGCGATCGGCCAACAGCACGTAGATCAGCACGCCGTTGTTGTGCTCGGTGTCCCAGACATGCAATTCGGAAAACACCTCGATCGCACGAGCCCGCGGCGTTTGCGCTCGCCACAAGCGGCTCAAGGGCCACGCGCCTTCGACCGCGAAACGGATCTCGCCGGGGTGCTGCGATTCGCAGGCGCGCACCGCGTCCTGAATTGCCGCCAGCGTCGCTGGCGGGAACGCACGACGCAGGGCCCACGGCGTCATCGTCAGATGGCGCAGACAGCGCGCAAGGCTCATCGCCGACTCCGGAACCGCTTGATCATGATCGGCATCACCATCGCCCCGATGCGCCGCCGCCGCCGAAACCGCCGCCGCCGCCGCTGAAGCCGCCACCGCCGAAGCCCCCTCCACCACCGCCGAAACCACCCCCGCCAAAACCGCCGCCGAAGCCGCCGAGCGGGACGATGCCGAGCAAGGTCAGCAGCAAGGCGACGATGCCGAAAAAGATGGCGATCAGCAGCGTGCCCGACAGCAGCCAGGCGATCGCGAACACGGCGCCACCGGCGACCACGGAACCGAGGCCGCTGCCCAGCACGCGGCGCAGAAACTGTGCGCCGACCAGCACGAAGAACAGCAGCGGCATTACCGCACCGACGCGATGGTCGCCTTGCGCCCGCGATGTCCGCGGCGGTGGCGGCAGCGCCTCGCCATTGATCACACCGATCAGCTGCGTGATGCCGGCATCGAGTCCACCGTAGTAGTCACCCGCCTTGAAGCGCGGCACGATGGTTTCATCGATGATGCGATTGGCGATCGCGTCCGGCACCACGCCTTCGAGGCCGTAGCCGACTTCGATGCGGATCGTGTGGTCGTTGCGCGCGACCAGGATCAGCACGCCGTCATCAACCCCCTTGCGGCCCAGCTTCCAGGCATCGGTGACGCGGATCGAATACTGCTCGATGGTTTCCGGCTCGGTGGTCGGCACGATCAACACCGCGATCTGACTGCCCTTGGCCTGTTCGAAAGCCGCGAGTTTGGCTTCCAGCGCACCGCGTTGCGTGGCGTCCAGCGTGCTGCCCAGATCGGTAACGCGCGCCGCAAGCGCCGGCACCGCCACGTCGGCCTGCGCCGGCAGGCTGCAGACGAAGAGCAGCGCGCACGCAGCAACGCTGCGGCGCAGCCAGACCATGGCGGTCGCGCGCAAGGCGCGCTCCTACTTGCCGAAATCGACGGTCGGCGCGGTCGAGATCGCCTTTTCGTTCTCGACGGTGAAGCTCGGCTTGAGCTGCGCCCCGGTGAATCGGGCTGTCAGGTTGGTCGGGAACGAGCGCACCGTGGTGTTGTACCGCTGCACTGCCTGGATATAGCGGTTGCGCGCCACGGTGATGCGGTTCTCGGTGCCTTCCAGTTGCGCCTGCAGATCGCGGAACAGGCCGTCGGCCTTGAGCTGCGGATAGTTCTCGGAGACGACCAGCAGCCGCGACAGCGCCGAGCTCAGCTGGCCCTGCGCGGCGGCGAACTGCTTGAGCTTGTCGCCGTCGTTGTAGCTGTCATTGCCGACATTGACCTGGCCGACCCGGGCGCGGGCGTCGGTGACTTCGGTCAGGACTTTCTCTTCGTGCTGCGCGTAGCCCTTCACGGTATTGACCAGATTCGGCACGAGGTCGGCACGGCGCTGGTACTGGTTCAGGACCTCGGCCCACGACGCCTTGATCTGTTCGTCCTGGCTTTGCAGCGTGTTGTAGCCGCAGCCACTCAGCAGCGTGACCGACAGCAGCGACAGCAGAATCAGACAATATTTCATGACAGGCTCCGAATCGATTGCAGAACGAAAGCTTGCGGAAAACCGCGCGCAGGATACCGCGCCTCGCGTGGGTTCAGCGCAGCCACTTGAAGGCATGCGCGGTTTCACCGGCGGTCAGGGCCTGGATGTTCCACAACATGAACAGGGGCTCGATCGCGCGCGCCGCCTCGGCGGCGCCCATGTCGACCGGGTCCCAGCCAAGGGTCGCGAGCAGACTGCCGACCTCGCGTTTGGCGTCGGCATCGTTGCCGCAGATGAACATGCTCGGTGGTCCGCCCGGCACCGCCGGATCGATCAGCTGCGCATGCCCCACCGAATTGAAGGCCTTGACGAAGCGTGCGGTGGGAAATTCCTTCTGCAGGCGCTCCATCAGCGAGTCGTCGTGCGAGGTGAAGTAGCGCACGACGCCGTTGGACGGCGCCGTCTCGGCAAGCGGATTGCAGGCGTCGATCACGACCTTGCCCGACAGGTTCGGGGTACCGGCCAGGCGCAGCGCGCGACTCGCCACCGAGCCCTTAACTGCGAGCAGGAGCAGATCGCCGAAGGCCGCGGCCTCGGCAAAGCTGGCCACGCCGATATCCAGTTGTTCGCGATTCCAGTCGCCGAGCCGCGACGGATCACGGGTGCCGAGCACGACCTCGTGGTCGTGCCGGCGCATGCCGCTCGCCAGCGTCCGCGCGACGATGCCGGAACCCAGCACCCCGATCTTCAATCTCGGTCCCCCAAAGGAAAACGGGCGGACCCGATGCCCCGGGTCCGCCCGCACCTTAACCGATCATCCTCGCAACGCAAGCAGCGTCAGTCCTTCGCGCGCGTCTCGAGCATCGCCACGGCCGGCAGGGTCTTGCCTTCGAGAAATTCGAGAAAGGCGCCGCCGCCGGTGGAGATATAGCCGATCTGGTCGGCGACATGGAACTTGTCGATGGCTGCCAGCGTGTCACCGCCGCCGGCCAGCGAAAACGCGTCGCTGTTGGCAATCGCCTCGGCCAGCGCCTGCGTGCCGCCGGCGAAGGCGTCGTATTCGAAGACACCGACCGGACCGTTCCAGACCACGGTGCCCGCGCTCTTGAGTTGCGCGGCGAGCTTGGCACGCGATTTCGGGCCGATGTCGAGAATCATCTCGTCGTCTTCGACTTCGTCCACCTTGCGCACGACGGCATGCGCCTCGGCGGAAAACTCGGTCGCGCAGACCACGTCTTCCGGCAGCGGAATATCACCACCACGCGACTGTATCTTGGCGCGGATCTGCTTCGCGGTATCGAGCATGTCCATCTCGCACAGCGACTTGCCGACCTTGTAGCCGGCGGCCGCGAGAAAGGTGTTGGCGATGCCGCCGCCGATGATCAACTGATCGGCCTTGTCGGCGAGATTGTTGAGCAGATCGAGCTTGGTCGAGACCTTGCTGCCGCCGACGATCACGGCAAGCGGTCGCTTCGGCGCGGCCAGCGCCTTGCCGAGCGCTTCGAGTTCGGCCGCGAGCAGCGGGCCGGCGCAGGCGACCGGCGCGAACTTCGCGACGCCATGTGTCGAGGCTTCGGCGCGGTGCGCAGTACCGAATGCGTCCATCACGTAGACATCGCACAGCGCCGCCATCTTGCGGGCGAGTGATTCGTCGTCGCTCTTCTCGCCTTTCAGAAAGCGCGTGTTCTCGCCGAGCGCGATCTGACCGGGCTCCAGCTCGACGCCGTCGATCCAGTTCGAGACCAGCGGCACGGTACGGCCGAGCGCCGCCGACAGCCAGCCGGCCACCAGCGTCAGCGACGCGTCCGGATCGAGCTTGCCGGCTTTCGGCCGCCCGAGATGCGAGATGACGAGCACCGATGCGCCCATTTCCAGCGCGCGCTTCAAGGTCGGCAGCGACGCGCGCAGGCGCGCGTCGGACGTGATCCTGCCGCCGAGGATCGGCACGTTCAGATCCTGGCGGATCAGGACGCGCTTGCCGGCGAGATCGAGGTCGGTCATGCGAAGGACAGTCATGGTGAGCTTCCGTTTCGAGTTCCAGAAAACGAAAAGCCCCGCGAACGGGGCTTCCCTTGATGAGGTCGCGATTACTTGGCGACCACGCGGACCATTTCGAGGCACTTGTTCGAGTAGCCCCACTCGTTGTCGTACCAGCTGACGAGCTTGACGAAGGTCTTGTCGAGCGCGATGCCGGCGTCGGCGTCGAAAATCGAGGTACGCGCGTCGCCACGGAAATCGGTCGCCACGACCTTGTCCTCGGTGTAACCGAGAATGCCCTTGAGCGCGCCTTCCGACTGCGCCTTCATCTCGGCCTTGATCTCTTCGTAGCTGGCTTCCTTCTCGAGCTCGGCAGTCAGGTCGACGACCGAGACATCCGAGGTCGGCACGCGGAACGACATGCCGGTCAGCTTCTTGTTCAGTTCCGGGATGACGACGCCGACGGCCTTCGCCGCACCGGTGCTCGACGGAATGATGTTCTCGAGAATGCCGCGGCCGCCGCGCCAGTCCTTCGCGCTCGGACCGTCGACGGTCTTCTGCGTTGCAGTGGTCGCATGCACCGTGGTCATCAGGCCGCGCTTGATGCCCCATTTGTCGTGAATGACCTTGGCCAGCGGCGCGAGGCAGTTGGTCGTGCACGAGGCGTTGGAAATGATCGCCTGACCGGCGTAGGTCTTGTGATTGACGCCGTAGACGAACATCGGCGTGTCGTCCTTCGACGGCGCCGACAGCACGACCTTCCGGGCGCCCGCGTCGAGATGCTTCTGTGCCGTGGCCTTGTCGAGGAACAGGCCGGTCGACTCGATGACGACATCGGCGCCGATCTCGTTCCACTTCAGGTTGGCCGGATCGCGTTCCTGGGTCAGGCGGATCTTCTTGCCGTTGACCAGCAGCGCGCCGCCGTCGATGGCGATGTCACCCTTGAAGTGGCCGTGCACGGAATCGTACTTCAGCATGTAGGCGAGATAGTCCGGCTCCAGCAGATCGTTGATGCCGACGATTTCAATGTCGCTGCCGAAGTTCTGCACTGCGGCGCGCAGCACGTTGCGACCGATGCGACCGAAGCCGTTGATGCCAACCTTCACTGCCATGGGGACTTCCTCTGTTGTCGAAGTGAGCGGAGCCTGCGGCCGGACTCGCAAACCCGCGCTGAACGCGAAAAATGCAGGTCCGACAACAAAAACGCCCCGAAAACGGGGCGCTTATTTTACAGATTTACCGGGAAAGCAGCTTTTCGGTTCGCTCGACGAGATTTTCAACCGTGAACCCGAAATGCTTGAACACCGCGCTGGCGGGCGCCGATTCGCCGAAACTGTCGATGCCGAGCACGTCGCCGTCGAGACCGACGAACGCGCGCCAGTAGCTGCTGACGCCGGCCTCGATGGCGAGACGCTTGCGCAGTTCCGGCGGCAGCACGGTGTCGCGGTAGGCGGCATCCTGCTGCGCGAACACCTCGGCACAAGGCATGGACACCACGCGCACCGCGCGCCCCTTGTCGGCGAGCTGGGCGGCGGCCTTCACCGCCAGCTGCACTTCCGAGCCGGTGGCGATGATCACCGCCTCCGGTGCCGACTTCGGCTCCCAGAGCACGTAGGCGCCCCGCGCGGCATCGGCCTGCTGCCGTTCGTTGCGCGGCTGCGGATCGACGTTCTGGCGCGTCAGCGCAAGCGCCGTCGGCCCGCTCGCGCGCTCGATCGCCGCCTTCCAGGCCAGCGCGGTCTCGAAGGCATCGGCAGGACGCCAGACGTGCACGTTCGGGATCAGGCGCAGCGACGCGACGTGCTCGACCGGCTGGTGCGTCGGGCCATCCTCGCCGAGGCCGATCGAATCGTGTGTCAGCACGTAGATGCTGCGCTGTTTCATCAGCGCCGCCATGCGGATGCCGTTGCGCGCGTAGTCGGAGAACACCAGGAAGGTGCCGCCGAACGGAATCAGGCCGCCGTGCAGCGCCAGGCCGTTCATCGCCGCGACCATGCCGAACTCGCGCACGCCATAGTTGATGTAGTTGCCGGCGAACTGGCCGGCACGCAGGGCAACATGGCCCTTGAAATCCGTGCAGTTCGACTCGCCCAGATCGGCCGAGCCGCCGATCAGCTCCGGCAGCACCCCGGCAACGGTGTCGAGCACCGCCTTGCTGGCCTTGCGCGTGGCGTTCGGCTTGTCGGCTTTCGCGGCGTCGGCGAGCGCCTTGGCGATCGCAGCGGTCCAGGCGGTCGGCAGCTCGCCGCGCATGCGCTGCTCGAACTCGGCCGCTTCGACCGGATACTTGACGGCGTAGTCCTTGAAACGGACGTTCCAGTCCTGTTCGGCGGCCGCGCCCCTGGCCTTGGCGTCCCAGCCGGCGCGGATCGCTTCGGGAATCTCGAACGGCGCGTACGGCCAGTTCAGCTTCTCGCGAACCAGCGCTACTTCCGCCTCGCCAAGCGCCGAGCCGTGCGATGCGGCGGTGCCCTGCTTGTTCGGAGAGCCGAAGCCGATGATGGTCTTGCAGCAGATCAGTGTCGGCTTGCCGGTGCTGGCACGGGCGATGTCGATCGCCTGCTTGACGGCTTCCGGCTTGTGCCCGTCGACATTGCGCACGACGTTCCAGCCATAGGCCTCGAAACGCGCCGGCGTGTCATCGCCGAACCAGCCGCCGACTTCGCCGTCGATGGAGATGTTGTTGTCGTCGTACAGCACGATGAGCTTGTCGAGACCGAGCACACCGGCCAGCGAGCAGGCCTCGTGGGAAATGCCTTCCATCAGGCATCCGTCGCCGGTGAAGACATAGGTGTGGTGATCGACGATGTCGAGGCCGTCGCGGTTGTAGCGCGCCGCGAGCACGCGCTCGGCGATCGCCATGCCGACCGCATTGGCCAGACCCTGGCCGAGCGGGCCGGTGGTGGTCTCGACGCCCGGGGTCACGAAGTTTTCCGGGTGGCCCGGCGTCTTGCTCTTGAGTTGGCGGAAGTTCTGCAGCTCCGACATCGGCAGCGCATAGCCGCTCAGGTTCAGCAAGGCGTACAGCAGCATCGAACCATGACCGTTGGACACCACGAAGCGGTCGCGGTTGACCCACTTCGGGTTGGCCGGGTTGTGGACGAGAAAGTCGTTCCAGAGCACCTCGGCGATGTCGGCCATGCCCATCGGCATGCCCGGGTGGCCAATGTTGGCTTTCTGGACGGCATCCATCGCCAGCGCGCGGATCGCGTTGGCTAATTCGAAACGGGTCGGCATGATTTACCCGGCAGGCTGGGCGAAAGGGCGCGTATTGTCCGGGTTTGACCGGACGCGGGCAACAACTCGCGACGCGCATCGGCATCGTCTTGCGCACACTCGCCGACGCCCGCGGCCGGGCATGCCGCGCCCCGCGTCTTCGCTGCCGGCCGCAGAACGCCCGCAGCGGTTTTCGCCGGGATTGTCATCGGCTCGACATGGTGATCGTCGAGCCTGCCGGCGGCCGCCTCTATGCTGACCGGGTCGGCTGCTCTACAATATCCGTTTATCCGTATAGACAGATTTTCTTTCCGAGGGTCCATTAGATGTCCGAATACCTGTTCACGTCCGAGTCCGTTTCCGAAGGTCATCCCGACAAGGTCGCCGACCAGATTTCGGATGCCGTGCTCGATGCGATCCTCATCCAGGACAAGAAGGCGCGCGTCGCCTGCGAAACGATGGTCAAGACCGGCGTCGCGATCGTCGCCGGCGAGATCACGACCAGCGCCTGGGTCGATCTGGAAGCGCTGACCCGCAAGGTCATCACCGACATCGGCTACACCAACTCCGAAGTCGGCTTCGACGGCGCGACCTGCGGCGTGCTCAACCTGATCGGCAAGCAGTCGCCGGACATCGCGATGGGTGTCGACCGCGCCAAGCCTGAAGAACAGGGTGCCGGCGACCAGGGACTGATGTTCGGCTACGCCTGCGACGAGACCAAAGAACTGATGCCGGCGCCGATCTACTACTCGCACCGCATCGTCGAACAGCAGTCGAAGGTGCGCAAGGCGAAAAAGTCGGCATTGCCGTGGTTGCGCCCGGACGCCAAGAGCCAGGTGACCCTGCGCTACAAGGACGGCGTGGCCGTCGGCATCGACGCCGTCGTGCTGTCGACCCAGCATGATCCGAGCGTGAAGCTGAAGACCCTGCGCGAAGGCGTGATGGAAGAGATCCTGAAGCCGGTGCTGCCGGCCAAGTGGATCGACAAGAAGACCAAGTTCCATATCAATCCGACCGGCAATTTCGTGATCGGCGGTCCCGTGGGCGACTGCGGACTGACCGGCCGCAAGATCATCGTCGACACCTACGGCGGCTGGGCGCGCCACGGTGGCGGCGCGTTCTCCGGCAAGGACCCGTCCAAGGTCGACCGCTCGGCCGCCTACGCCGCGCGTTACGTTGCCAAGAACATCGTCGCGGCTGGCCTGGCCAAGCGATGCGAAGTGCAGGTCTCCTACGCGATCGGCGTCGCCGAGCCGACCTCGATCATGGTAACGACCTTCGGCACCGGCACGATCAGCGATGCAGCGATGGAAAAGCTGGTGCGCAAGCACTTCGATCTGCGCCCGTACGGCATCACCAGGATGCTCGACCTCGTGCATCCGATGTACCAGCTGACGGCCGCCTACGGCCACTTCGGTCGCAAACCGTTTGAAATGACGGTCAAGGGCGAAACTTTCACCGCGTTCTCGTGGGAGAAGACCGACAAGGCCGAAGCGCTGAAGGCGGACGCCAGGAAGCTGAAGTAAGTCTGCACCGCCATCGAAAAAGCCGCCGCGAGGCGGCTTTTTTCTTGGTTGCCCCTCATTGCAACATTTCCATATCCCTTCATCCGCATAAGCGGATATAATGCCGGCTCGCGTTTCCGCCAAGGGGCGCTGCGATCCGCCGATGCGCGGACCAGGCTTGGCGGACAGCAGACGCAACCGCGCCCGATCCCGATTTCAACTGATCCGACTGTCAGGAACGCCACATGAACGCCCAACTGAAACCCGCCGCGCAGGATTACAAGATCCGCGATCTCTCCCTCGCCGAACTCGGCCGCAAACGCATCCGCATGGCCGAAGAAGAAATGCCCGGCCTGATGTCGATCCGCGCCAAGTACGCACCGCTCAAGCCGCTCAAGGGCGTGCGCCTGACCGGCTCGCTGCACATGACCAAGGAAACCGCCGTGCTGCTGGAAACGCTCGGCCATCTCGGCGCGTCCGTGCGCTGGGCTTCCTGCAACATCTTCTCGACTTCTGACGACGCAGCCGCTGCAGTCGCTGCCGCCGGTACGCCGGTGTTCGCCTGGAAAGGCGAGACGCTGGAAGAGTATTGGGACCTCGCGCTGGACGCGATCACCTTCACCCTGCCCGACGGCACGCTGACCGGCCCCGAGCTGGTCGTCGACGACGGCGGCGACGTGACGCTGCTGATCCACAAGGGCTACGAGCTGGAGCACGGCGACAAGTGGGTCGACACGCCGTCCGACAATCACGAAGTGAAGGTCATCAAGGACCTGCTCAAGCGCGTCGCCAAGGAGCGCCCGGGCTTCTGGACGCGCGTCGTCAAGGACTGGCGCGGTGTCTCGGAAGAGACCACCACCGGCGTGCACCGTCTCTACCAGATGATGGAAGCCGGCAAGCTGCTGGTGCCGGCGATCAACGTCAACGACTCGGTCACCAAGAGCAAGTTCGACAATCTCTACGGCTGCCGCGAATCGCTGGCCGACGGCATCAAGCGCGCGACCGACCTGATGATCGCCGGCAAGGTCGCAGTGGTCTGCGGTTACGGCGACGTCGGCAAGGGCAGCGCGCATTCGCTGCGCGGCCTCGGCGCGCGCGTCGTCGTCACCGAAATCGATCCCATCAACGCCCTGCAGGCGGCGATGGAGGGTTTCGAGGTCAAGACCGTCGAGGACACGCTCGGCGTCGGCGACATCTACGTCACCACCACCGGCAACAAGGACATCATCACGCTCGAGCACATGAAGGCGATGAAGCACAACGCGCTCGTGTGCAACATCGGCCACTTCGACAACGAAATCCAGATGGACAGGCTCAACGCCGAAGCCGGCGTGACGAAGATGAACATCAAGCCGCAGGTCGACCACTACACGTTCAGCAACGGCAAGAGCATCTACATCCTCGCCGAAGGCCGGTTGGTGAACCTCGGCTGTGCCAACGGCCACCCGGCGTTCGTGATGAGCAACTCGTTCTCCAACCAGACGCTCGCGCAGATCGACCTGTGGAAGAACAAGGACAAGTACGAGAAGACCGTCTACCGCCTGCCGAAGAAGCTCGACGAGGAAGTCGCGCGCCTGCATCTGGAACAGATCGGCGTGAAGCTGACCAAGCTGACCCCGGCGCAGGCCGACTATCTCGGCGTGCCGGTCGAAGGCCCGTACAAGCCCGAGCATTACCGCTACTGAGACGCGGCGGCCGCAGCATCGAGGCGACGGGTGCCGCACACGCCCCGTCGCCTTTTTCAAAGGGACCGACATCATGCGCATCCATCATCTGAACTGCGGCTCCATGTGTCCGCACGGCCGTCGCCTGATCCAGGGCGAAGGACGCTGGCTGGAAGCCGCGCGGATCGTCTGCCACTGCTGGCTGATCGAGGGCCGCAACGGCCTGACGCTGGTCGATACCGGGCTCGGTACCGCACAGGTCAATGGCATGGTGCACGGGCATCTGAAGGCCTTGATGCGCCCGAAACTGAGCCTTGCGGAAACGGCGCTCGCGCAGATCGAGGCGCTCGGCTTCGCCGCCGACGATGTCCGCGACATCGTCCTCACGCATCTCGACTTCGATCACGCGGGCGCGCTCGCCGACTTCCCCGATGCGCGTGTCCATCTGCATGCCCCGGAGCTGCAGGCCGCGCGCACACCGCTGTCATTGATCGAGAAGCAGCGCTATGAAGCGCGCCTATGGGCGCACGGGCCGAAATGGCAAACGCACCAGCCGGCCGGCGAGCGCTGGAACGGCTTCGAGGCCGTACGCGCGCTCGGCGACAGCGACGACGAAATCCTGCTGGTGCCGCTGGCCGGCCACACGCGGGGCCACGCCGGTGTCGCGGCCCGGGACGGCGATCGCTGGCGCCTGCATTGCGGCGATGCCTATTTCTTTCACACCGAGGTCGAAGGCGACGGACACTGCCCGACCGGCCTGAAGGTCTTCCAGAACCTGCTGGCCGTCGACAACGCCGCCCGCAAGACCAACCGGCGCCGGCTGCGCGAGCTCAATGCCGAAGGTGGTGTCGCGCTCAACAGCGCGCACTGCCCGCACGAACTGGCACGCGGCGCCGCTGCATGAAGATCACCATGAACAACCAAGACCTCCATTTTTCGTTCGAACTGTTCCCGCCGCGGACGCCGCAAGGCTGGGAGAAACTGCCGCAGCTGATCAGCGAACTGGCCAACGTGCAGCCGGCGTTCTTCAGCGTCACCTATGGCGCGGGTGGCAGCGAACAGAACGGCACCTACGACACCATCATCAAGGTCATCGAACAGACCGGCATCGAGGCGGCCCCGCATCTGACCTGCGTCGGATCGACGCGCGCCAACATTGCCGCGCTGCTCGAGCAGTACAAGGCGGCTGGCGTAAAGCGCATCGTCGGACTGCGCGGCGACCTGCCGGCAACGGCCATGAGCAATGCCGCGCCCGGCGAGTTCCGCTACGCCAACGAGCTGATCGAATTCATTCGCGCGACCCACGGCGAACATTTCCGGCTGGAGGTTGCCGGCTATCCGGAAATGCACCCGCAGGCGGCGAACCCGCAGGCGGATTTCGATGCCTACGTGCGCAAGGTCAAGGCCGGCGCGCATGGCGTGGTCACGCAGTATTTCTACAACGCCGACGCGTACTTCGATTTCGTCGAGCGCAGCGAACGCGCCGGTCTGGATGTGCCGGTCGTGCCGGGCATCATGCCGATCCTCAACACCGCGCAGCTGCTGCGCTTCTCGGCCGCGTGCGGCGCCGAGATTCCGCGCTGGATCCGGCTCAGGCTCGAACAACTGCAGGACGACAAGCCGGCGCTGCAGGCCTTCGGTCTCGATGTGGTCACGCGTCTCGGCGAAACCCTGTTGAAAAACGGCGCCCCGGGCCTGCATTTCTACACGCTCAACCAGTCGGAGCCGACGCTGCGGTTGTGGAAGAACCTCGGACTGCCGGTCCCGCACGGCCCGGGCACCGACTCATGACGCTGACATCCCCACTGCGTGGGGCCCCTGCACGCTATTCGCGCTGCCGCCTGCAGTTCTACACCGCTCAACCAGTCGGAGCCGACGCTGCGGCTGTGGAAGAATCTCGGACTGCCAGTCCCGCACGGCCCGGGCACCGACTCATGCCGCTGACATCCCCACTGCGTGGGGCCCCTGCACGTGATGCGCGCCGCCGCCGGCATTTCCGCACGCTCAACCAGTCTGAACCGACGCTGCGGCTGTGGAAGAATCCGGGCTTGCCGGTGGCGACGTAAGCTCGGGGCATGCAACTCGTCCGTGTCCTCGACTTCATCGGCGTTGGCGTATTCGCCGTATCAGGCGCGCTCGCCGCTGGACGCAAGCGCCTCGACGTCGTCGGCGTCGTCGTCATCGCCACAGTCACGGCGATCGGCGGCGGCACGCTGCGCGATCTGCTGATGAACCGCACGATCTTCTGGTTCATCGATCCGGCCTACCTGATCGCGATCTTCGCCGCCGCCGCGCTGACCATGCTGTACGTGCGTTATCGCCACCCGCCGGAACGCCAGCTCGACGTCGCCGACGCGATCGGACTGGCGATGTTTTCGATCTCCGGCGCCCGCATCGCCGAGCAGGAACGACTTCCCGATCTGATCGTCGTCGTCATCGCCGTCATCACCGGCACCTTCGGCGGCGTCCTGCGCGACGTGCTGTGCAACGATATTCCGATGATCCTGCAACGTGGGCGCATTTACGCCAGCGCCGTCGTGGCCGGCACCAGTCTGTATGTGCTTGTGCAGCACGCCGGCCTGAACCGCGACCTCGCGAGCTATGGCGGGATGGCGACGATCGCCGGCCTGCGGCTGGCGGCGATCTGGTGGAACCTGCGCCTGCCGATCTTCGATCTCGAACATCATCGAGGGCGCAAATGAAGGGCAAACGCCGACGCGGTCTCCGTCTGCTGCCGAGCTTGCTGCTCGGCGCGCTCGCCCTCACCGTGCTGCCCGTGATACTGCTGCGCTGGATACCGCCACCGACGACCTCGTACATGCTGCAAAGCCCGGTCAAGCCGGTGCGCTACCACTGGATGCCACGCGAGAAGATCAGCGATCTGGCGGGGCGCGCGGTCGTCGCGTCCGAAGACCAGAAGTTCTACACCCACAACGGCTTCGATCTCGATGCGATCGAAAAGGCACGCGAGCACAACCGGCATTCGAAGCACACCCGCGGCGCGTCGACCATCAGCCAGCAAACTGCCAAGAACCTGTTCCTCTGGTCCGGCGGCGGCTACTTCCGCAAGGGCATCGAAGCGGGCTACACGATCCTGATCGAAGCGCTCTGGCCCAAGCAGCGCATACTCGAGATGTATCTCAACATCGCCGAGTTCGGGCCGGGCATTTACGGCGTCGAGGCCGCATCGCAGGCCTACTTCCATCATTCGGCAGCAACGCTGACGGCAACCGAAGCCGCACATCTGGCGTCGGTATTGCCGAGCCCGCGGCACTGGAGCGTCACGCATCCCGGCAGCTACGTGCAGCGCCGCGTGAACTGGATCGTCGGCCAGATGGGCTATGGCACGCAACGACCGGACAGCGAACCCGAGCCGGACATGCCGGATGAACTGCGTCAGCAGATCGAGGACGACGACGGCGAATCGTCCGCCGAACCGGCGCCGGCATCGCCCGCCGCAGCGGCGCCGTCGCATCCGCAACTGGACCCGGACGACGAGCCGGAACCGGTGCCGGTATTGCCGCCACCTCCTGCGCCGCCGCCCACCGGCGCGGCCGGCGAGCCGGATGGCGACGCCTCGGCATCCTAGGGCCTGTCAACGCTAATGGCGTCACTGTGGCCGAGGTTGTTTTGCCGCAGCGCAAGGAACGAGGAGTGAGGTGTACTTGACGTACATGAGCGACGAGAGACGCCGCGATGCGGCAAAACGGCCCGGCCCCTTCGGGGTGGTGCCTGGCAAGCCGCCATGCGGCGTTGCGAGCCGCTTCTTGGGGATTACCCAAGTGCGCGTCTCGCGCCTTGCCTGGCGGCTTGCCAAGCACCACCACAGCGACACCATTAGCGTTAACAGGTCCTAGAACTTCAGCGCGGCGATTCCGGGTCGAGATGCAGCAGCGGCGCCGGCAAGCGTTCACCGCTGATCCACAAACCGCCGTCTGCCGCCCAGCACAGGGCCTCGAACAAGGTGTCACCGCGCGCCGCCGGCTCGGGCAGGCGCGCAATCTGCGGGGCCCGCGCCAGCGCGCTGGCCCAGCTTTCGCTGACCGTACGCGTGAAAACCATCCAATGCGTCGACGTCAGCATCGCCAGATGCAGGCCGTCGTCCGACAGGTCCATGGCCGCGACCGCGCCGCGATAGTGCTGCGCACCCAAGGTCTCGACCGGAGTCGGCGGCTCGGGCCACCAGTCGGGCAGGACCGCGATCGGCTCGGCCTGCTGGCGTTCCGGACCGTCGAGAGCAAGGCGATAGAGCCGCGCCGGCGGCCGGCGCTTTTCGAGCAGCAGGATATCGTCGGACACCGGATCGACGGCCAGCGATTCAACGTCATGGGCACCGTCCGGGTAGCGGAAGCGGATCGTGCGCAATGGCGTCGCGCGCCGGGCACCGGCAGCCGGCTCCTGCAACAGCAGCACCGCCACATCGTCGCGCCATGCGAAGTTGTCGCCGGTATCGGCCAGTGCCAGGTACGGCATCCCGTGCCAGCGAAAACTCGCGATATCCTCCCAGTCTCGCGCTTCGGCACCGGCGACCGCGACCGTCTGCCGCACCTGCCCCCGCAGATCGATGGCGTACAGCTGCGCCGGATTGCCGCTATCGTTGTGAACCCAGAGTCGTTGCGGATCGAGTCTCGATCGCGAGCAGCCTGAAAGCTCCGGCAGGCGGGTATCGGTAACCGCCGCCGGGACCGCAGCTCGCACGCTCGGCAGGCCCGCGAGCAGCAGCAGCGCGCAGCCCCGCCGGAAGCGCCAGGCCGTCATCGTTGTCATATTCGCGATTTCACTTGAGCTTTATCTGGCAATTAACTGGCATTAAAAGGAAAAGTATATTTTGCCCACAATCTCTGTGGATATCTTTGTGCACAATACGCGGGCCAACTTCATAAGTGGCCGTAATTGCGCTGCTTTTTGCTGCGGGGCCAGTTTGTGTTCATGCCAATTTTCAAATCAAAAACATGAGCTTGCCTATTTTCTGCGGGATTTTGACGGAAAAATGTCGCTGGCAGGCGGGCTGACGCCAGACGGGCACCAACTCTGTGCATAAGATGCCGCAGCGCAGCGTAAATCCACTCGCTCTGTCAAGCACCGAATTCGCCGATGATGCATGCCATAACGCCAAGCGTATTGTGTCTCTCCGGCCATGATCCGGCCGGCGGCGCCGGCGTGCACGCCGACATCGAGGCCGTCGCCGCGCAAGGTGCGCACGCGCTGACCGTGATCACGGCACTGACCGTGCAGGACAGCCACAATGTCCATCGCGTGCAGCCCGTGGCGGCAGCGCTGCTTGCCGCGCAACTCGAGTGCCTGATGGCCGACAGCCGCATCGACGCCGTCAAGCTGGGCTTGATCGGCGACGCCGGGCAACTGCCGGTGATCGCTGATGCGATCCGGCAGCTCGGCGTACCGGTGATCTGCGATCCGGTGCTGCGTGCCGGCGGCGGCTCGAATCTGGCGGCGGCAGCGACGGTGGCGGCGCTTCGCGAACAGCTGTTCCCGTTGATCGATCTGCTGACGCCGAACGCCGCCGAAGCGCGGCGGCTGGCACCGGGCATGGCTGATCTGGTCGAGGCCGCCGCTGCGCTGGCCGCTGCCGGTTGCCGACAGGTCCTCGTCACCGGCGGTGACGAGCCGGATGGCGACGAGGTCCGCAATCTCTGGCGACGGCTGGACGGCGATGTGCAGACCTTTCACTGGCCGCGCCTGCACGCAGGCTTTCACGGGGCCGGCTGCACGCTGGCCTCCGCGATCGCCGGACGGATCGCAGTCGGCGACGACTGGCCGCGGGCGATCGAGCAGGGGCAACGCTATACGCATACGGCGCTGGCGCGCGCGTATCGCAGCGGCAGCGGGCGTCTGATTCCGAGGCGCACGACATGAAGGAGCCGACATTGTCCGGCCTGTACGCGATCACGCCGGATGCCCTGCTGCGCGAGCCGGCGCGCCTGCTCGATGCCGTCACCGCCGCGGCGCGCGGCGGCGCGCGCCTGATCCAGTATCGCGACAAACATCACTTCGGCGCCGAACGCCTGGCGCTGGCACGCGCGCTGCTGCAGACCTGTCGTGCAGCCGGCGCGCGCCTGATCGTCAACGACGACGCGGAACTCGCGCAGTCGATCGGGGCCGATGGCGTCCATCTCGGTGCCGGTGACGGATCGCTCGCCGATGCGCGCGCTCGTCTGGGGCCACGGGCGCTGATCGGAGCCAGCTGCGGCAACTCGCTCGAACGCGCGCGCCAGGCACGCGCCGCCGGCGCGGACTATGTCGCGTTCGGTCGCTTCTTCGCGTCGACGACGAAGCCCGATGCACCACCTGCCGATCTGCGGACGCTGACCGCCGCCAGGCGCGAACTGGACCTCGCGATCTGCGCGATCGGCGGCATCACGGCCGACAACGCCACGCAGGTGCTCGCCGCTGGAGCAGACCTGGTCGCCGCGGTGGAGGGCGTGTTCGGCGCGGCCGATGTCGAAGCGGCGGCGCGTGCGTATGTGTCGCTGTGGCCGGGATCGGACACGCGCATCCCGTAGAATCCCCGTTCCGCTTTCACCTGCTCATCGACGACATGCCTGACTCCGTACTGTCCGCACCGCGCGGGCCCCGCCGACCTGTCGCAAGAACGGACACCTGCAGCGTTGTCGCACCGATCGGCGGAGTCTGCCGATGAGCCGATCGGAAGACCTGTTCGAACGCGCCGGCCGAACGATACCGGGCGGGGTCAACTCGCCGGTCCGTGCATTTCGCGCCGTCGGTGGCACGCCGCGCTTCGTCGCATCGGCAGACGGCGCCTATCTGGTCGACGCCGACGGCCAGCGTTACATCGATTACGTTGGCTCCTGGGGGCCGATGATCACCGGTCACCGGGATCCGGAGGTCGTCGCCGCCATCGAGCGCCAGCTCAAGATCGGCGTCTCGTACGGCGCGCCGACCGAACTCGAGATCGAGATGGCCGAGTTGCTGTGCGCACGCGTGCCCGGCCTCGACATGGTGCGCATGTGCAACAGCGGCACCGAGGCGACGATGTCGGCGCTGCGTCTCGCGCGCGGGGCGACCGGTCGCGATTACATCCTCAAGTTCGAGGGCTGCTATCACGGCCACGGCGATGCCCTGCTGGTGAAAGCAGGCTCCGGTCTGCTGACCTTCGGCGTGCCGACCTCGCCGGGCGTGCCGGCCGATCTCGCCAGGTACACGCTGACTGCGCAGTACAACGATCTGGCCTCGGTCGAGGCCTTGTTCGCCGATCACCCCGGCGAGATTGCCGCCGTCATTCTCGAACCGGTCGCCGGCAACATGAATTGCGTGCCGCCGGTCGAGGGCTTTCTGGCCGGCCTGCGCCAGCTGTGCACGCGTGAAGGCGCGCTGATGATCGTCGACGAAGTGATGACCGGCTTTCGCGTCGGTCCGCGCGGCGCCTGCGGCCTGTACGGCATCGAAGCCGATCTGATCACGCTCGGCAAGATCATCGGCGGTGGCCTGCCGGTCGGCGCCTTCGGCGGACGACGCGCGATCATGGAAAAGCTCGCGCCGCTCGGACCGGTCTATCAGGCTGGCACGCTGTCCGGAAATCCACTGGCGATGGCGGCCGGACTGGCGATTCTGCGCAAGCTCGACGATGCGGATCTGTACGCGCGACTCGAACGGGCCACCACGGGCCTGCTCGCCGGTTTGCGCGAGCGAGCGCAGGCAGCCGGCATCGCCTTCACCACCACGCAGGTCGGCAGCATGTTCGGCCTGTACTTCAACGATGCGACGCAGATCACCAGCTTTGCCGACGTCATGCGCAGCGATGCCGAGCGTTTCAAGCGCTTCTTCCACGCGATGCTCGCGCGCGGCGTCTATCTCGCACCTTCGGCATTTGAAGCCGGCTTCGTGTCGTCGCGACACGGCGAAGCCGAGATCCAGCGCACGCTGGACGCAGCCGTCGAGGCTTTCGCCGCAGCGAAATGACCGACGCGCTGCACAGCCTGCTGGCCTGGATCAACGCGCACCCGAACGGCGCGCTGTGGCTGTTGTTCCTCATCACGATGAGCGACTCGCTGTTCATCGTCGGCGCCTTCATCCCCGCCGCGCTGCCGCTGTTCGCGATCGGCGCGCTGGTGGCATTGGGCGCGCTGGAACTGTGGCCGACGCTGCTGATCGCCTCGGCCGGCGCGCTGATCGGCGACGGCATCAGCTTCTGGCTCGGCTGTCGTTACGGCGAGCGTCTGTTCAATGCACGCTTCTTCCAGAAGCATCCGGATCTGGTCGGCAACGGTCGGCGCTTTTTCCAGAAGCACGGCCCGTACAGCATCCTGCTCGCGCGCTTTCTCGGTCCCTTGCGCGCGGTCACCCCGTCGCTGGCGGCGGCATCGGGCATGCGCTTCTGGTTGTTTGTCTGTACCGATGCGATCGGCGCCTTTGTCTGGGCCTGCGCCTTCATCATGCCGGGCGTCGCCTTCGGCGCTTCACTGGGCCTGGCGGCGGAAGTCGCCGGGCGTCTGGCGACGTTGCTGCTGGTATTGATCGTCGGCATGTGGCTGGCGTTGTGGCTGGCAATCGCGTTCGCGCGCCTGGTCAGCCGCAAGACCACGCAATGGCTGCCATACCTGCTTGAATGGAGCCGGGCAAATCGCAGTCTCGGCCGCTACGGCCTGGCACTGATCGACGATGAGTTGCCGGAAACGCCGGCACTGTTCGTGCTCGCGGTGCTGCTGCTGGCATTCGCCGGCCTGCTGCTGTACCTGACCGCCGGCATGCAACTGCATCACTATCCTCTGCGTCTCGACGCGACGGTCTTCCAGTGGTTGCGCGATGTCCACACACCCGTCGGCTTCACCCTCGCACGACGCCTGCTGCAGATCGGCGAATGGCATGTCTACGGACCCGTCGCGCTGGTCAGCTTTGCAACTCTCGTAGCACTCGGCAAACCACGTGCTGCCGCGCATTGGGCCGCGGCGATGGCATTCGGCGGCGCGATCGCCCTGGGCCTGTATGCGGTGCCGCTGCTGCCGCCACCGTTCCATTACTTCGGCACGTCGGTTCCGGACGCCGCGCGCGGCCGCGATCTGGTGCTGGCGTCGGTCACCTACAGCTTCCTGCCGGTGCTGCTCGGCACCGCCAGTCGTCCGGCTTCGCGCACGCTGCTGTACGCGATCAGCGCGCTGCTGCTGTTGCTGGTCGTGTTCGCCCAGCTTTATCTCGGCGTGCAGTGGTTCAGCGTCGCGGTGCTGTTGCTGCTGTTCGGTCTGGCCTGGACCGCACTGCTGGGCCTGGGCTATCGCTGGCATCGACCGGAGAAACTTCCGGTTGCGCAGGTTCTGCCGCTGGTCGTGCTGAGTTTCGTGATCGCGCTGGCCTTGCAATGGCATCCGTTGAAAGCACCGGAGCCGAGATCGCAATCGCTGGCGCCGGTCTACAGCCTGAGCCTCGCGCAATGGGAAAGCCCGCGCGGCGCAAGTCGTTTTCCGACGCAGCGCCAGGATGCCGCCGGCCGGCCGCGCCAGCCTTTCACCGTGCAGTGGGCGGGCGAGCTGCCGACGATCCGCGCGCGCCTGCTGGACGCCGGCTGGCAAACGCCGGCGCCGCTGTCGGCCGGGCAGATGCTGCACTGGTTGACCAGCTCGGCGACGATCGCCGATCTGCCCGTGATGCCGCAGGTCAACGGCGGTGAACATCCATCCCTGATCCTGCGCTTGCCGATCAATGACCAGGAACAGTATTTCCTGCGGCTGTGGCCATCTCGAATCCAGCTCGACGACGGCCGGCCGATCTGGGTCGGCAGCGTCATGCTGCAGGAGGCGCGCAGCTTTCATCGCATCCTGCGCTATCCGGTCGCGGTCGATTTCGATCCGCCGCTGGTGCCGCTGCTGGCCGATCTCCCCGACACACAGCATCGGACCAACGGCCCGATCTTGCTGCTCTGGTAAACCCTGCCATGTCCGATTCCGATACCGCTGCACAAGCCGGTCTGCTGCGCAAACTGCGCTCGCGCCTGAACAAGGGCGATTCATGGCTGACACGCGATCTGGGCACACTGTTCAGCGCCGACAAGCTGACCCCCGATGCGCTCGAGGAAATCGAGACCCGGCTGCTGCTCGCCGACGCCGGCATCGATGCCACCGAATGGCTGATGACGCGATTGCAGAACGAGGTCAATGCCGGCCGTGTCAGGAATCCGCAGCAACTGCGCGCCGCTCTGAAGAAATCGCTGATCGAACTGCTGGCCCCGATCGCCAAGCCGCTGGTGATGCCGGCCTTCATCAAGCCGTTCATCCTGTTCGTCGCCGGCGTCAACGGCGTCGGCAAGACCACCACGATCGGCAAGCTCGCGGCGCGCTACAAGAGTGAAGGCAAACGCGTACTGCTGGCCGCCGGCGACACTTTCCGCGCCGCCGCCGTGCAGCAGCTGCAGACCTGGGCCGATCGCAGCGGCGTACCGCTGCTCTCGCAAGGAGAAGGCGCGGACTCGGCGAGCGTGATCTTCGATGCGGTGCAGTCGGCGAAGTCGCGCGACTTCGATCTGGTCATCGCCGACACCGCCGGCCGCCTGCACACGCAGGCGCATCTGATGGACGAGCTGCGCAAGATCAAGCGCGTCGTGCAGAAGCATGATCCATATGCACCGCACGAAGTCCTGCTGGTGGTCGACGCCACGACCGGCGGCAACGCCCTGACGCAGGCCATCCAGTTCCACGAGGCGATCGGTCTGACCGGTCTGGTCATCACCAAGTTGGACGGCACTGCGAAGGGCGGTATTCTGCTGGCGATCGCGCGCCGGCTTGCGCTGCCGGTCCGCTTCATCGGACTCGGCGAAGCACTGGACGATCTGCAGGTGTTCGACGCCGAAGCCTACGCCGACGCGCTCATCGGGGAGTAAGGGGATGCGCCATGACAAGCTGCAGCCGGTGTCGGACCTGACGCAGGCATGAGCTCGTCCGCGCCCGACATCATCCGCTTCGACGATGTCTCCTACCGCTATCCCGGCGGCAAGGACGTGCTCAGCAATGTCGGCTTTTCGATCCGTCAGGGCGAGATGGTCTACGTCACCGGCCCCAGCGGCGCCGGCAAGACCACGCTGTTGCGCCTGATCGCGGCGCTGTGCCGCGCCAGCCGTGGCCAGATCGTGGTGATGGGCCAGAACCTCTCGGCGCTCAAGCCACGCCGCATTCCCCTGTATCGCCAGCACATCGGGCTGGTGTTCCAGAACTTCAATCTGCTGTACGACCGTTCGGTGTTCGACAACGTCGCGCTGCCGCTGGTCGTGCGCGGCTACGCCTACGCCGACATCGGCCGGCGCACCCGGGCAGCGCTCGATGCCGTGGGCCTGCTCGGCCGCGAGAAGTCGCTGCCGCTGACGCTGTCCGGCGGCGAGCAGCAGCGCGTCGGCATCGCCCGCGCGATCGTCACCAAGCCGGCGCTGATCCTCGCCGATGAGCCGACCGGCAATCTCGATCCGGAGATGGCCCTCGAAGTGATGCGCGGCTTCCAGCGGTTCAACGAAGCCGGTGTGACGGTGATGATCGCAACCCACGCCATCGACCTGATCGAAGCGCTGCCGCATCGCATCATCCATCTCGAACACGGCGAGGTCACCGACAAGATGCCAGTGGCAGCTTCGCGGCTGGGGGCAAGCCATGGCGCTCGTTGAAGCCGGCCTTGAGCGGCCCGGTCTGTTCGCACGCTTCACGCAGGAACATCTGCGCGTGTTCTTCTTCTCGCTCGGCAAGCTTGGCAAGGGTCCGATCGCCGCGGCGCTTACCGCGCTGGTGATCGGCATCGCGCTAGCGCTGCCGGCCGGTCTTTACGTGCTGACCCGCAATCTTGCGACGGTCGGCTACAGCTGGCAGGACTCCCTGCAGATTTCGTTGTTCCTGAAGGACAGCGTCAGCAGCGAACGTGGCGCGGCGATGGCGCGCGAACTGCGGGCCGAGAGCGACATCAGCCGCACCGAATACATTTCGCGCGAGCAATCGCTCAGCGACTTCAAGGCACAGTCCGGTTTCGGCGACGCACTCGCGATCCTGCAGGACAATCCGCTGCCGGCAGTGATTGCGGTCACCCCGCAATCGCGGCTCGGCAAGGCCGGTGTCGAAGAGCTGGCGGCGCGGCTCGGTCGCCTGCCGGAGGTCGATCTCGCCAAGCTCGACCAGAAGTGGCTGGAACGCCTGTACGCGCTGCTCGACATCGCGCGGCGCTCGGTCGGCATCATCGCCACGCTGCTTGGCGTCGCGGTGATGGTGATCATCGGCAACACGATCCGCCTCGACATCGAGGCACGTCGCGAGGAAATCGAAGTCATGAAGCTGGTAGGCGCGCCGGACAGCTTCATCCGGCGACCGTTTCTCTACGCCGGCTTCTGGCACGGCCTGCTGGGAGGCATATTGGCCTGGATACTGGTGGCCGCCGGCGTGCAGTCGCTGAGCGGGCCCGCGCTGGCACTGGCACAGGCCTACGGCAGCCAGTTCCAGCTGTCCGGCCTGCCCGCGGCGGACGGCTTCAGCCTGATCGCGGCGGGCATCGTGCTCGGCTGGGCCGGGGCGTTCGTGACCGTAAGCCGACGGCTGTCGCTGATCGAGCCACGCTAGCCGGCGCCAGCCGCCGATACCGTCATCGCCGCAAGCACCCGTCGCGCCGACGGATTTCGTGGCCTCTGCCGCGCCGCCACCTTCAGGGCCTTGAATCCGCAGCACCTGCCCGCAGTGGGACGGGATTGATTCCGGTCAAGGATCGGGTGCCCGATCCGGGGAACTATCACGGGGCTTAGCACTCCAATTGCGAGAGTGCTATGATGTTACCGGGAGGTAACAAACGATGAGTGAAGCCATGACTCTTGCCTTGCGTCAACCGACGGCCATGATGCCGCTGTCCACGGGCAGCCTCGATGCGTACATCGCGCATGTCAATCGCGCACCGTTGCTCGACGCCGCGGCCGAGCACGAACTCGCGGTCGAGCTGCGCGACCAGCAGAATCTCGGCGCCGCCCAGCAACTGGTCATGTCGAATCTGCGCCATGTCGTGCATATCGCGCGCGGCTACCTCGGCTACGGCCTGCCGCTCGGCGACCTGATCCAGGAAGGCAATATCGGCCTGATGAAGGCGGTCAAGCGCTTCGATCCGGACGTCGGCGTGCGCCTGATCAGCTTTGCCGTGCACTGGATCAAGGCCGAAATCCACGAGTTCATCCTCAAGAACTGGCGCATCGTCAAGATCGCGACGACCAAGGCGCAGCGCAAGCTGTTCTTCAATCTGCGCTCGCAGAAGAAGTCGCTGGGCTGGCTCAATCTGGCCGAAGCCGAGGCGATCGCGGCCGATCTCAAGGTCAAGCCGGAGGAAGTCTTCCAGATGGAGGCCCGCCTCAGCGGCCACGACGTGTCGTTCAACGCAACGCCGTCGGACGACGAGGAATCCAGCTATCGTCCGGAAGACTGGCTGGCGTCGGATGCCGACGCTGCCGGTGATCTGGAGGAAGCGGAATGGCAGGACGCCCGCGAGACGCGCATGGAACGTGCGCTGACCACGCTGGACCCGCGCTCGCGCGACATTCTGCAGCGCCGCTGGCTCAACGAGGACAGCAAGACCGGCCTGCAGGAATTGGCCGACGAGTACGGCGTTTCGGCCGAACGGATCCGCCAGATCGAAGCGGCGGCGATGAAGAAGCTGCGCAAGGTGATCGAAGAACCGGTCGAGGCGTGAAGCCCACCGCCTGAAGCACGAAGAGCCCGGCCAGCGCCGGGCTCTTTTTGCGCGCTCCTTGTTCACCGCAGGCTCGTGGACTGAGCCTGCAGCGCCGCTATCATCATCGGTGATGATTGCCGGCCCGCCCCCCACTGCCGCACAGCCGCATGCCAGGAATCCGCTGACCCTGTTCGTCGGTTCGTCGCTGGCCGCCAAATCGCAGGCGCGGGCGTTCATCACTGCCCAGGCGACACCACAGCTGCGCTTCCTGCCATGGTGGGAAGCGTTCACCGCCGGTCGCACGCTGCTCGAGGATCTGGATGCGATACGCGCGCGCGTCAACGGCGCCATCCTGCTGCTGTCACCGGAATCGGCAACCACGATCCGCAAGCACCGCGTGCAGATTCCGAATCTCAACGTGCTGTTCGAGTTCGGCTACTTCTACGGGCATTTCGGTGAACGCCGCGTGGCAATGCTTCGCTACGGCGAGTTCTATCTGCCGTCCGATTTCGGCGGCTATCTGCACCTCAACAGCAGCCGCAGTTTCCGGCGCGGCGCGGCACTCAAGATCGGCAAACGCACCAGTCGCGAATTCGAGCGCTGGATCGCGCAGTTTCCGGACGCTCAGACGCCGATCAGCGCCGAGACGTAGTGATCGACGAGCAACAAGGTGAAAATGCCCATCAGGTAGACGATCGAATAGCCGAAGGTCTTCATGGGCAACCCCGGCTTCGGCCACCACTTCATGCGCACCGCGTAGGCCAGGAACACCGCGTCGAGCAGCAAGGTGCCGACGAGATAGATCCATCCGGACATCGCCGTTGCGAACGGCAGCACCGTCACCGCCGTCAGCAGGATCGTGTACAGCAGCACCTGCGTGCGCGTGAATTCGATGCCGTGCGTGACCGGCAGCATCGGGATGTCGACCTTGGCGTACTCGTCGCGCCGCTCGATCGCCAGCGCCCAGAAATGCGGCGGCGTCCAGATGAAGATGATCGCGAACAGGATCAGCGCGTGCGCATGGACCTCGCCGGTCATTGCCACCCAGCCGAGCAGCGGCGGCGCCGCGCCGGCCGCGCCGCCAATGACGATATTCTGCGGCGTCGCGCGCTTCAGATAGAGCGTGTAGACGCCGGCGTAACCGATCAGCGTGAACTGTGTCAGCACCGCGGTCAGCGGATTGACCAGGCACCACAGCATCGCGAAGCCGGACACGCCGAGCAGCGTGGCGAACGCGATCGACTCGGTCATCGTCAGGCTGCCGGTCACGAGCGGCCGACCGCAGGTGCGCGCCATCCGCGCATCGATGTTGCGATCGATGATCTGATTGATTGCGGCAGCGCTTGAAGCCTGCAGCGCGATGCCGAGCGTGCCCCAGACGAACGCACCCCAGGGCGGCAACCCCGGTACGGCGAGGAACATGCCGACCACTGCCGTGAATACGATCAGCATCACCACGCGCGGCTTGCACAGCTCGTAGTACTCGTGCAGACGCGAGGGCGGCGCAGACACCTGTGCCGGGTCAGCGGCGCGCATCAGTCGTCCTGCCGGCGCGTGCCGCGCCAGGCGAAATAGTTGAGCACCACGAGCGTGCCGAGCAGGGTTTCGGCGCCGAGGTTGTGGGCGGCCGCCAGCAGCAGCGGCAGCTGGAAATGAACGATGCTGATGCCGAGCGATACCTGCAGCGCGAGTGCTGCCAGCACCGCCAGACCAAGCCGTCGCCACAGGATCGCCGGGCGCCGCAGCAGGTAAATGACCAGGCTGAGCAGTACCAGCGTCGTGATCAGCGCACCGACCCGATGGAAGTAATGGATCGTGACACGCGCCCGTGCGTCGAGGATGCCGTATTCGTAGTTGATGCCGAGGCCACGCCACAGCGTGAACGCTTCCTTGACGTCCAGCGGCGGCAGGAAGCTGCCCTGGCAGGTCGGCAGATCGGGGCAGGCCAGCGCCGCATAGTTGGTACTGGTCCAGCCGCCGAGGAAGATCTGGCAGATCAGCACCAGCAGACCGGCCAGCGCGAACGCCCGCAAGCCCTTCGAGGTCAGCGCCGCCATTGCAGCCGGCCGAGCGTCACTCGACAAGTCACGCTGCAGGGCAAACGCCGCCGCGCGCTCATTGCGCATTTCGCGCGCCGGCAGCTCGGCTGTGGACGCGACATCGGCGCGCGCGCGCGTGCCTAGCCACATCCACAGCAGCAGTGCGAAGGTCGACATGCCGCCGAACAGATGTCCGGTCACGACCAGCGGCTTGAGCTGCCAGGTCACCGTCCACATGCCGAGCATGCCCTGGAAGATCACCAGCGCCACCAGCAGCCAAGGCAGGACGCGCGGCCGGCGCTGATCCTTGATGAAGCGGCTCGACAGTGCGAGCACGACGATGAACAGGCCCAGGGTCTCCGCGAGATAGCGGTGGATCATCTCCTTCCAGGCCTTCGGCGCTTCCACCGGCCGGTCCGGATACAGCTGCTGGGCGGCGGACACGTCGTGCGGCGCTTCCGGAACCGTCAGATGGCCATAGCAGCCCGGCCAGTCCGGACAGCCGAGCCCGGCATCTGACAACCGCACATAGGCGCCGACGGCAACCAGACAGAAACACCAGACCACGGCGAGCGCGTTGAGACGACGGAACCAGAGCATGAGTTTTGCGATGGGGGACGCGGCGCCAGCAGGCCGCAGTGCGCTGCGGATTTTACGCTAGTCGGCCGGGCCGGTGCCGGCGCGGTCGGCGGCCCGTCGGCAAGGTGCCGCACGGTGCGCTTGCACGACGCTCGCCGGCCCGGGGACGACGACGATCGCGATCTCGGCCGCAGCGGGTGTCGCCGGTGCGGCAGACCGGCTGCAGCGGCGCAGCCGCTCAACCATCGATCTGCGAATTTGCCAGCAGCATCTTGATGTCACCGAAGACGCCGCTCGACTCGGCGTCGGCCGGATAATCCATCAGCCAGTTGCCGTGCGGATCGAACAGGTAGATCACCTGCGGCGCACCGGCCGCCGTGCCGGCGGCATGCAGGAAATCCGCGAGTCGCGGGCTGCCATCGGCTGCTGCATAGAACTTGAGGTCGGGATGCTGTGCCCCCAGTTGCTGCTGCAGCGCCACGAGTGCGGACGCATCCGGCGCGAGATAGACGCGCTGCACGCGCGACTGCTTGTCATTGAGTCGCGTGCGAATCTGCCGGAACTGATACAGCTTGTCCGCGCAGGCCCGGTCGCATTGATCGGCACCGAGGTAGAGGTAGGTCCAGCGCGTGCGCAGGGCATCGACGCCGACCTGCGTTCCGTCGACACCGACCAGCTTGAGGTCCGCCGGCGCCGGTCGCGCCGGATCAATCAGTTCGCCGTAGTTGGTGCGCGCCTGCGGCAGCCACTGCGGGAAAACGAAGTACAGCAGCCCGGCCGCCAGCAGCGGGCCGAAGAACAGCAACATCAACAGATAGACCTGGGTACGACGAGGAGGAGCCTGATTCATTTTTGCGGGGTTGGAACGCGAAAGCTCATTTTGATGAAGATGACGAGCAGCGTCAGCGTGAACGCAAACCACTGCCCGGCGTAACCGTAATGCTTGGTCGGGTTCAGTTCCGGCGCGGTCTGCCAGTCCCTGACGTAGCCGTCCGATTCGGCAGGGTCCATCAGCAGGATACCGGGGGCGACGAACTGACCGTAGACGCATTGCAGATCGGCGAGCGTCGGATACTCGACCGTGCGCGGCCACGGCAGGGCCGCACAGTTGTCGGTCTTGAGCCGCATGCCCGGCACCGGCGGCGTCCGCCAGAAGCCGTGGATCTCGACACGAGCATCCGGCGCGGCCAACACGTCCGGCAGCTGCGCCGTGTCATGCGAAATCCAGCCGCGATCGACGATCACCGTGCTGCCATCATCCTGCACCAGCGGCGTCCAGACATGATAACCCGGCACGCCATCATGACTCTGGTTGTCGAGCAGCAACTGTCGCGCAGTGTCGAAGCGCCCGCGCACATACGCGCGCTCGATTTCATTCTCGCGCGCGACATGTCCGGCGGTGATCGGCACGGCGTCCTGCACACTGGCTTGCTGATAGCGGTCGAGCAAGGCCTGCTTGGCAAAACCCCGTTGCAGCTGCCAGACGCCAAGCCCGATCATCAGCGCGCTGAGCAGCGCAACCACGATCACGGCCCACCAGGCGGGCCTGAATTTCTTGCGTGCCATCTGCACCCCCGTTTTGTCTGTTCGTGTTGAACGAACCCGCCGCGGCATCGAGGCCGCGGTCACACGCTATGATGCCGGCAATTCGCGCCCGTGTCCGCAAACTCCGAGGCTACATGCTCGTCAAAACCATCATCGTCGTGCTGCTGATCGCGATCGTCCTGACCCTGCTGGTCAGCGTCGTGTTCCTGATCCGCGATCCGAGCTCGCGGCAGCGCGCGCTGCTGGGGCTGAAGATCCGCGTCGCCCTGTCGATCACGCTGCTGCTGTTCATCCTGTTTTCGTACTTCATGGGCTGGATCCATCCGCATGGGCTGGTGCCGTAAGGCGACTGTCCGGTGGACAGTCGCAGGCACCAGCGGGCGGCCAGGGATGGCCGCCCTGGAGGTAGATCATCGCGCCGCATCCGCGCCAGGGACGGCGCCCCAGACCTCGTAACGATGCAAACAAAAAGGCGACCCGAAGGTCGCCTTTTTGTTGCGGCTTCGATGCGTGTCAGAGCCAGTAGACGACAACGAACAAGCCGAGCCAGACCACGTCGACGAAGTGCCAGTACCAGGCCACGCCCTCGAAGCCGAAGTGAGAATCCGGCTTGAAGTGGCCCTTCATCAGACGCAGCGTGATCGTGATCAGCATGATGGTGCCGAGCGTCACGTGCATGCCGTGGAAGCCGGTCAGCATGAAGAAGGTCGAGCCGTAGACGCCGGAATGCAGGGTCAGGTTGAGCTCCGTGTAGGCCTCGATGTACTCGTGGGCCTGGAACCAGAGGAAGGCGACGCCGAAACCGATCGTCGCCCACATCCACAGCACTGTCGGCAGACGCTTGCCGGCCTTCAGTGCGTGATGCGCCATCGTGATCGTCGCACCGGACGACAGCAGCAGGATGGTGTTCAGCAGCGGCACGCTGAACGCGGGAATCGTCTCGAACGCGCCGCCGACGTGCGCCGGTCCGTTCGATGGCCAGCCCGCTTCGAACCCGCTCCACAGGAACAGATTGGTCGCCATCTTCGTGCCTTCGCCAGCGAGCCAGGGCACCGACAGGTTGCGCGCGTAGAACAGCGCGCCGAAGAAGGCGCCGAAGAACATCACTTCCGAGAAGATGAACCAGGACATCGCCCAGCGATAGGTGCGATCGACCTGCGCGCCGTACTGGCCGCCTTCGCTCTCATGCACGACATCACGGAACCACAGGAAGATCACGGCGATCGCCAGCGCGCCACCGAAATAGATCGGCAGCGGCCCGACGTGGTCGTTCTCGAGGAAGCTCGACACGCCGGCGAGCAGGCAGATCAGTGCTGCGGTCAGCACGAACGGCCAGGCGCTGGGCGCGGGAACAAAATAACGTTCGGTGTTAGGGGCGGCGTGGGTCGCCATGTCTAGCTCCTGTCAGTCCTGCTTCGTGCTGCATCGGTTACATCAAAGAAAGTGTAGGCCAGCGTCAGGCGATCGATGTCCGCCGGCAGGGCGGGATCCACCGTGAAAGCAACCGGCATGTACCGCTGCTCGCCGGCGGCAAACGCCTGCCGGTTGAAGCAGAAGCACTCGGTCTTGCGCAGGTACTGCGCGGCATCGGCCGGCGCAATGTTCGGCACCGCCTGCGCGACGATATCGTGATCGTCGGTGTTCGTGAAATCGAACTGCACCGTCGTCATTTGCCCCGGATGGATTGCCACCTGCGCCTGCGCAGGCCGGAAAATCCACGCGCGGCCGCCGTTGACTGTGGTCAGGAACTCGACCGTGACGATCCGTCCGGAATCGACTGCAGCCGGTGCAAGCCGTGTTGCTTCGTTGGCGACCCGGCCGTTCAGGCCGATCGCATAACAGAGCTTGTTGTACAGCGGCACGGTCGCGAACCCGAAGCCGAACATGGCGATCGTCACCAGCAGCAGACGCAGGCCGTGATTGCGTTTCACCGCGTTCATTTGTGCACGATCGAAAACACGAAAAGCCCGAGAATCAGCGACGCCAACGCCAGGTGCACCCAGAACAGGATGACGTTGCCGCGCTTCTTCTTGCTGTCGATTTCGTCGCTCATCGGATCGCCCGAGCTGCCAGCCGGCCCGCTGCAAGGGCTGCTGGCAGACATCGAATCAGTGCCCGCTGATCGCCGTCAGCTCGCTTTCGGGCAGTTCCGGCGGATCCTCGAACGTGTGGTACGGCGCCGGCGACGACACGGTCCACTCGAGGCCTCGCGCACCTTCCCAGACACGGGCCGGCGCATTCTGCTTGCGCCCGAACCAGCCGTAGCAGCAAGCGAGGATGTTGAAGATGAAGATGAACTGCGCGAAGAAGAAGCCGAACGCGCCGATCGAGCTGGCGACGTTGAAGTCGGTGAACTGCACGGCGTAGTCCGGCACGCGGCGCTGCATGCCGGCGAGACCGGCGAAGTGCTGCGGGAAGAACGTCAGGTTGATGAAGATTGCCGACAGCCAGAAGTGCCACTGACCGGCCCTCTCGTTGTACATGCGCCCGGTCCACTTCGGAATCCAGTAGTAGATCGCGGCGATGATCGAGAACACCGCGCCCGGCACCAGCACGTAGTGGAAGTGCGCGACGACGAAATAGGTGTCGTGGTATTCGAAGTCGACCGGCGTCATCGCCAGCATCAGGCCGGAGAAGCCGCCGATCGTGAACAGGATGACGAACGCCAGCGCGAACAGCATCGGCGTTTCGAAGGTCAGCGAGCCGCGCCACATGGTCGCCACCCAGTTGAACACCTTCACGCCGGTCGGCACCGCGATCAGCATGGTCGCGAACATGAAGAACAGTTCGCCGGCCAGCGGCATGCCGACCGTGAACATGTGATGTGCCCAGACGATGAACGACAGGAAGCCGATCGACGCCAGCGCGTAGACCATCGAGTCGTAGCCGAACAGCGATTTGCGCGCGAAGGTCGGGATGATCGTCGAGACCACGCCGAACGCCGGCAGGATCAGGATGTAGACCTCCGGATGTCCGAAGAACCAGAACACGTGCTGGAACAGGACGGGGTCACCGCCACCGGCTGCCGAGAAGAAGCTGGTGCCGAAATATTTGTCGGTCAGCAGCATCGTCACTGCGCCGGCGAGCACCGGCATCACCGCGATCAGCAGATACGCCGTGATCAGCCAGGCCCAGACGAACAGTGGCATCTTCAGCAGCGTCATGCCCGGCGTACGCATGTTGAGGATCGTGACGACGACGTTGATCGCGCCGGTGATCGACGAAATGCCGAGCAGATGGATCGAGAAGATCAGGAACGGAAACGCGTTGCCGGTCTGCAGCATCAGCGGCGGATACATCGTCCAGCCGCCGGCCGGACCGCCGCCTTCCATGAACAGCGTCGACAGCATCATCGCGAACGCGAACGGCAGGATCCAGAAACCCCAGTTGTTGACGCGCGGCAGGGCCAGATCGGAGCAGCCGATCATCATCGGCACCATCCAGTTGGCGAGGCCGACGAAGCCCGGCATGACGCCGCCGAAGATCATCAGCAGCGCGTGCATCGTCGTCATCGAGTTGAAGAACTCGGGCTGGACAAACTGCAGGCCGGGATGGAACAGCTCGGCGCGGATGATCAGCGACATGATGCCGCCGAGGAAGAACATCGTGAACGAGAAGAACAGGTACAGGGTACCGAGGTCCTTGTGGTTCGTCGTCTTGATCCACCGCATGATGCCCTTGTCGGGGCCGTGGTGCGCGTGATCGTCGCGGCCGTGTGCGTGGTCGTCGTGGGTGTGAGCCATGGGGTAACTCCTGATTTCTACTGACGGCGCTTACTTGCGCAGCGCGGCAACTTGCGAAGGCTGAACGACACTGCCCTGATTACCCCAGGACGTGCGCTCGAAGGTGGCAACGGCGGCGATGTCCTCGTCGGACAGCTGCGCGAACGGCGGCATCAGATTCTTGCCCTTCAGAATCTGCGTGATGTGCGCCTCGGCCGGACCGTTGGCGACCTTGCTGCCGTGCAGGGACGGGAAGTTCGGCGGCAGGCCGGCACCGCTGGCCTGATGGCAGGCGGCACAGTTGGCGGTGTAGACGGCCTGGCCCTTCTTGACCAGATCGTCCTTGCCGAGCGCAGCGGCGGCAGCCGGTGCGGCGGCGGCGGTTTCGGCCGGCGCCGCGGCGGCGCTGCTGCCGGCGGGTGCGGCGGCGGTTTCGGCCGGGGCGGCTTCGGCGGCAGCCGTGCCACCCGCCTGCTTGCTGGCGATGAACGCCTTGAAATCGTCTTCCGACACGACATTGACGACGATCGGCATGAAGCCGTGGTCACGGCCGCAGAGTTCGGCGCAGACGCCGCGATAGGTGCCGATCTGGTCGACCTTGGTCCAGACTTCGTTGATGTAGCCGGGGATCGCGTCCTTCTTCACCGCAAAGTCCGGCACCCACCAGGCGTGGATCACGTCATTGCCGGTGATCAGGAAGCGTACCTTCTTGCCGACCGGCAGCACCAGCGGGTTGTCGACGTTGACGAGGTAGTGGCCGCCGTCGACCTTCTTGAGCTGATCGAGATCGGCTTCACTGAAGCTGCCGCTGAAGCCAAGACCGTGGGCGCCGACCTGGCGCGCGGCATTGGACTCGGCGCTCAGCGTCGAGAAATAGGACACGTTCTGGCCGATGTATTCGTACTGCCATTTCCACTGATAGCCGGTGATCTTCACCGTCAGATCCGAATTGCGCGTGTCTTCCATCTTGATCAGGGTGCCGGCGGCCGGGATCGCCAGGCCGATCAGGACCACGAACGGTGCGATCGTCCAGGCGATTTCGACCTTGACGCTTTCATGGAAGTCCGCCGGCTTCGGGTGCTTGGAGCGGCGATGATTGACGATCGAATAGAGCATCACGCCGAACACCAGCACGCCGATCACGACGCAGGTGTAGAAGACGGCCATGTGCAGGCTGTGCACCGAATGCGCGATCTCGGTGACACCCGTGGGCATGTTGTAACCATTGCTGGTGTTGGTATACGCCGACGCCTTGAGCGCCGCCCCAGCCATTCCGGTACCTGCCGCGAGACGCGCCAGCCATCCCTTCATCAACATCATCGTTCTCCAAATGGCAACTCTTGCTCCGGCCCGACGGCCGGTGCGACCGGCGCCGTGCGCCAGGCGGGTGACAACAATTCCTGCAGTCTTCGCTGCAACTGCTCGCGTTCCTCGTCGGTCAGACAGTTCGCGATCTCCACATACTGCGCGCCGCTGCGCAGCATCAGCCGCGTCGGCGCATAGCCATTCAGTCCCGGTTCGAGCACCGCCCGCGTCCAGTACCGCGACAGCGTGACGGCCGATGACGCGCCGCGGCCGACCAGGCCGAACTCGACGCGCACCGCATCTTCCGAAAACCGGATGACTTCGCGATACGCATTGCGCCGCATCGACACCAGCAATGCCGCCGCCAGCGCCCCCAACTCCAGACCGGTAAACGGCAGCACCAGCCACAGACCCAGCCACGCCATGAAAGCGGCGATGCCACACCCCAGCAACGCCGTCATGCCGAAAAACAGCCACGCCTGATCAACCGTCAGTGACGCGTTCGGACCAATCGCGAGCTGCGTATCCCGTGACATGAGAATGGCCGCCGAGTGAAGCCGCGGAATTGTAGTGCATCGCGTAAAAGCCGCGCAAAACATATTTCGACGCCCCTGCCGCGCGTCGCGCCCACGCACATTCGCGTCAGCGCGTCAATTCGAACAGTCTGCGGGTTTCCGTCGTGTCCAGCGCGTCACGATTGGCGGCATCGTCGCCGTGTTCCGGCAGCACGCCCAGACAGGGCGCCGACAGGCGCGCCCGCAATGTCGCGACATTGTCCTGCCAGCGATCCTGTGCCGGCGGCAGACGATTGGCGATCCAGCCGGCCAGCGGCACGCGGCGGGCGATCGATTCCGCAGTCAGCAGCGCGTGGTTCAGGCAGCCGAGCCGCAGACCGACGACGAGCACGACCGGCCAGCCGCGCGCACCGACCCAGTCGGCAAAATCGACGTCGGCGTCGAGCGGCACGCGCCAGCCGCCGGCACCTTCGACGATCACGCACGCATGCCGGCGGCACAGGTCGGCGTGCGCGGCGTCGAGCGTTGCACGCGCAATCGTCGCGCCGACCTCCTGCGCCGCGAGATGCGGTGCGATCGCCGCCGGCAGTGCACAGGGGTTGATCGCCTCGTAGGCTTCGACATGATCGCTGGCAGCCAGCAGTTCGAGCGCGTCGTCGTTGCGCCAGCCGTCGGCCGTCGCCGTGCAGCCGGCGGCGACCGGCTTGAAGCCGACCGCATCGAGCCCGCGAGCGCGCGCCAGCCGGATCAGCGCCGCACTCGCGCGCGTCTTGCCGACGCCGGTGTCGGTGCCGGTGATGAACAGCGTCTTCGCAGATGTCATGGGTTCGCGCGCATACCGGCCGCAAGCGCGTCCAGCAAGGCATCGATCTGTCCCGGCTGGTGCGTGGCCGACAAGGTGATTCGCAGACGCGAGGTCCCGCGCGGCACGGTCGGCGGCCGGATCGCCGCAACCCAGAAGCCCTGCTCGAACAGCTGCTGCGACAGCGACAGTGCACGCGCCGCGTCGCCCAGCAGCAGCGGCTGGATCGGCGTCTGCGAATCGACCAACGCGATTCCGAGCGCCGCCGCGCCGTCGCGAAAGCGACGGATATTGTCGAACAGCCGCGCGCGCCGCTCCGGCTCCTCGCGTATCAGCTCCAGGCCGCGCCGTGCGGCCGCCGCGACCGCCGGCGGCTGCGCGGTCGAGAACACGAAGCTGCGCGCGCGCTGCACGAGATACTCGATCAGATCCGTGTCGCCCGCGACGAAAGCCCCGGCCGCGCCGGCGGCCTTGCCGAGCGTGCCGACCTGGATGTCCGGGCGCATGCCGAGCGCCTCCGGCGTGCCGCGACCACCCGCGCCGAGCACGCCGAACCCGTGCGCATCGTCGATCATCAGCGCCGCGCCGTGGCGCGCCGCGACCGCCGCCAGTTCGGGCAGCGGCGCGAGATCGCCGTCCATGCTGAAGATGGCGTCGCTGACCAGCAGTCGCAGGCGCGCCGCAGCCGTCTCCTGCAGAGCGGCATCAAAGGCGGTGACGTCGGCATGCGGCACGCGCAGGTAGCGCGCACCGGACAGGCGACCACCGTCGATCAGCGACGCGTGATTGAGTTCGTCGGCGACCAGGGCGTCATCGCGGCCGAGCAGACCGCGCAATACGCCGAGATTGGCCGCCCAGCCGGTGGAGAACAACAGCACGCGCGGCGTCCCGATAAAGTCGGCCAGCGCCTCTTCCAGCCGCTGGTGCTCCCGGTTGTAGCCGGAGATCAGCGCCGAGGCGCCGCTGCCGGTGCCCTGCGCAAGCGCCGCGCGCGCCGCTTCGGCGAGCCGCGGATCGGCAGCAAGACCCAGATAATCGTTGCTGCAGAAATTGAGACAGCTGCGTCCGTTGACCTGGATCTGCGCACCGTGACCGCCGTCGATGACGCGCCGCGTGCGATACAGGTCGGCCTCGCGTATGCGCCGCAACTCGGCGGCCAGATGGGCCGCCAAGGGCACCGACGCGACGCGCGCATCATCGGCCATGTCGCGCAATCAGTCGTGGCAACAGGCGTCGCGTGCGTCTTGCGCCGCCGGCGTGCAGACCTGACCGGCGTGCCGCGGCTTGCTCTCGCCGAGGCTGCCCTCGGTGCGCATGCCGAGTCGCTCAAGCAGCGCGCGATCCTTCGCGTTCTGCGGATTTTCGGTGGTTAGCAGCTTTTCGCCGTAGAAGATCGAATTGGCACCGGCGAGAAAGCACAGGGCCTGCATTTCGTCGCTCATCTGCTGGCGCCCCGCCGACAGGCGAACCTGCGACTTCGGCATCAGGACGCGCGCCGCCGCGATCATGCGCACGAATTCGACGGGATTCAGTTCCTCGCTGCCGGCCAGCGGCGTGCCCTCGACCTGCACGAGATTGTTGATCGGCACGCTTTCCGGATGCACCGGCAGGTTGGCAAGCTGGCGCAGCAGTTCGGCGCGATCCTGCTGCTGCTCGCCCATTCCGACGATGCCGCCGCAACAGACCTTGATGCCGGCCTCGCGCACGTTGTCGAGCGTATCGAGGCGATCCTCATAGGTGCGGGTCGTGATGATCTTGCCGTAGAACTCCGGCGACGTATCGAGATTGTGGTTGTAGTAGTCGAGTCCGGCACCGGCCAGACGCTGCGCCTGCGCCGGCTTGAGCATGCCGAGCGTCACGCAGGTTTCCAGGCCCATGTCCTTGACCGCGCGCACCATCGCCTCGACGCGCTCGATGTCGCGATCCTTGGGCGATCGCCAGGCGGCGCCCATGCAGAAACGCGTTGCACCGTTTTCCTTGGCCTCACGCGCCGCCTCGACGACCGCTTCGAGCGGCATCAGCGGCTCTTTCTTCAACCCGGTCTCGAAACGCACCGACTGCGGGCAATACGCACAGTCTTCCGGACAGGCACCGGTCTTGATCGACAGCAGCGTGGACAGCTGCACGGTATTCGGATCAAAGTTCTGGCGGTGCACGGTCTGCGCACGAAACAGCAGATCGTTGAACGGCAGCTCCAGCAAGGCCTGCACTTCGGCATGTGTCCAGTCGTGGCGCAGGCCGTCGGCCGGCGGCGTCGGAATCGCAGCGGAAACAGGTGATGAAAGTACGGCGGACATGCGGCAAACCCCGGTGGGCGGATCTGGACCCGAAAGGCAACGGAACGCGGGCCCGCCCGCTCGGCAGGGCCCGGACTCCAGCGTGCGAAGGCGCTAGTTTTCCGGTCGCGGCATGGACTTGTCAACCACGCGAACCCCATCATGGTTGACATCTTCACGCGCACCACCGGGCTCGTCCTGCCGCTGCGCTGCACTTACTGCAGTGCGGCCTGCGAGGAGCAGGCGCTGTGCGACGCCTGCCGTCGGCAGTTGCCGTGGAACCGGCAGGCCTGCCCGCAGTGCGCACTGCCGCAGACACATGATGGCGCCTGTGCACACTGTCTCGCGCATCCGCCGCCATACTTGAGCGCCTGGGCGCCGCTACGGCTGGAGGCGCCGGTGCAGCAGCAGATTCATGCGCTGAAGTACCACGCCGCGTTCATGCATGCGCGCCTGCTCGGGCGCCTGTTCGCCGACAGTCTGGGTGCACGCACGACGCCGCTGCCGGATCTGGTGCTGCCGGTGCCGCTGCATGCCTGGCGACAATGGCGGCGTGGCTATAACCAGAGTGTCGAACTGGCCCGCGCGGTTTGCGGAGCCACCGGTCTGCGGCTCGAAGCCGGCTGGGCGCGACGCCTGCGGCGCACGGCCGATCAGATCGGCATGGATGCGGTCGCGCGCCGACGCAATGTCGCCGGCGCCTTTCGCGTTGATCCGGGCGTGCGCAACCTGCGCGTCGCACTGCTGGACGATGTCATGACAACCGGCGCGACCCTCGCCGAACTGGCGCGCAGTTGCCGCCGCGCCGGAGCCGCGGAGGTCGAGGCCTGGGCGATCGCGCGCGTGGCCTGAGTGACACCGCGGGCCTACGACAGCGCGCCGTCGAGCACCAGACCGATCAGCACCGCGAGCCCGACGTAGTGACTGTGCAGGAAGGCGCGAAAGCTCGCTGCGGGATCGCGCCCGCGAATCAGCCACTGCTCGTAAATCGCACAGCCGGCGGCCACGGCGATACCGGCGTCATAGGGCAGGCCTCGCCGCGCGTGCAGGCCGATGCCGAACAGCAGCAGCAGGGACAGGACTTGCAGCAGCGCCGTGATCAGCCGGTCGCGTCGACTGAACAGGATCGCCGACGACTTCACTCCGATACGCAGATCGTCGTCGCGGTCGGCCATTGCATAGTAGGTATCGTAGGCAATGACCCAGCACAGGTTCGCGGCGATCAAGGCCGTCGCCAGAGGCCAGTCGACCGCGCCGCGTACGGCGGCGAACGCCATCGGAATCCCGGCCGAGAACGCGAGTCCGAGGATGGCCTGCGGAATGGCCAGCACGCGCTTGGCAAACGGATAGGTGGCGGCCAGCACGACCGCCGGCAGCGACAGCCACAGTGCGGCGATGCTGCGCAGCGACAACAGCAGGGCCAGCGCGATGAGCGACAGGATCACGAAGATCGCCAGCGCCTCGCGCCCGCTGACGAGACCGGCAGCGACCGGTCGATCGCGCGTGCGCGCGACATGCGGGTCGAAGTCGCGATCCGCGTAATCATTGATGGCACAGCCGCCGGCCCGCATCAGCACCGTGCCGAGCACGAACACCAGCAGCACATGCAGCGGCGGCACGCCATCGGCCGCAAACCACAGAGCCCACAATGTCGGCCACAGCAGCAGGTAGATGCCGATCGGCCGATCCATGCGCGTCAGGCGCCAGTAGTCCCGCAGCTTCGCCTTGATGATCGGGATCGTCATGCGGCGCCCAGCTTATACATGTGCATACAGTTTCGGATCGCCGACCCAGCGCGCGATCAGCAGCATCGCCACGTCCGGCCGGGTCTGCAGATAATCGTCGGCCAGCCGTTGCAGCGGCGGGATCAGGGCGGCGTCGCGCAGCGGGTCGGCGAGCTTCATGCCGATCTCGCCGGTCTGTCGTCGACCGAGCAGTTCGCCAGGACCGCGCAACTCGAGATCGCGTTGCGCGATCGCGAAGCCGTCGTTGGTCGCGCGCATGGTCTCCAGTCGTGCGCGCGCCGTCTCGCCGAGCGGTGACTGGTACAGCAGGACGCACTGGCTTGCCGCGCTGCCGCGGCCGACCCGGCCGCGCAGCTGATGCAATTGCGACAGACCGAGCCGCTCCGCGTTCTCGATCACCATGATGCTGGCGTTCGGCACGTCGACGCCAACCTCGATGACCGTCGTCGCGACCAGCAGCTGCGTGATCCCGTCCTGGAAGGCCCGCATCTGCTCGTCCCTGGCATCGGACTTCATGCGTCCGTGCACGAGACCGACGCGCACTCCGGGCAGTTCGGCACGCAATTTGGTGGCCGTCGCCTCGGCCGCCTCGGCATCGAGTTCGTCGGATTCCTCGATCAGGGTGCAGACCCAGTACACCTGCCGCTGCTCGCGGCAGGCCGCGGCAATCCGCGCCAGCACCTCGTCGCGTCGTTCGTTGGACAGCACCACGGTCTGTATCGGCGTGCGTCCGGGCGGCAATTCGTCGATCACCGAAATGTCGAGGTCGGCATAGACGGTCTGCGCGAGCGTGCGCGGAATCGGCGTGGCCGACATGATCAGCTGGTGCGGCGCCCGTGCCCCGCCCTTGTCGCGCAATGCCAGTCGCTGCTGCACCCCGAAGCGGTGCTGCTCGTCGACCACCACCACCGCCAGCGCCGCGAAACGCACTTCGTCCTGCAGCACGGCGTGCGTACCGACGATCAGCGCCTGCCGGCCGTCGGCGATCTCGCCGAGCAGTACGGACTTGTGCGCCTTCTTCAAGCGGCTGCTGAGCAGCACCGGCGCAGCGCCCAGGGGCTTGAACCAGCGCGCGAGATTGCGCTGATGCTGTTCAGCCAGCAGTTCGGTCGGCGCCAGCAATACCGCCTGCATGCCGGCACGCACGGCAGCGAGCATTGCCATCGCCGCGATCACCGTCTTGCCGCTGCCGACATCGCCCTGCACCAGCCGCAGCATCGGTTGCGTACCGGACAGATCGCGCGCCACTTCGTTCAGCACGCGCCGCTGCGCGCCGGTCGGCGGAAACCCGAGCGCACCGCGCAATTCGTCGATTGCCACAACGGCCTTCGCCAGCGGCGGCGAGGGCCGGCTGCGCTGCCGCTGACGCAGCACGCGCAGGCTGAGCTGATGGGCGAGCAGCTCCTCGCACTTCAGCCGCCGTTGCGCCGCGTGAGTGCCGGCCAGCAACGCACGCGCATCGGCATCGTGCTTCGGCAAGTGAATCGTCTGCAGCGCCGCCAGCGTCGGCGGGCCGTCCAGACCCGGCAAATCACGCGCCAGCAACGCGTCCCGAGCCGCAAGTTCGAGCGCCTGCGCGATCAACTGACGCAGGCGCTGCTGCGTAATGCCGGTGGTCAAAGGATAGATCGGCGTCAGACTCTGTTCCGGCTGCAACTGATCGGCACTGTCGGCGACGCGATATTGCGGATGCACCATCTCCGCGCCGCCGGCACCGACACGCAGGCCGCCGAACGCCTGCAGCCAGCGGCCTTCGCCGAGATGGTTCTTCTGCGCCTCGTTGAAATGGAAAAAGCGCAGCAGCAAGGGACCAGTGCCGTCGTCGATCATGACACGCAAGGTCCGCCGTCCGGCGAAGCGCACGTCCTGCCCGACGATGCGACCGCGGACCAGCACGTCGTCGCCGACGCGGGCGCCGGCGATCGACACATGCGCGCGGCGATCCTCATAGCGCAACGGCAGATGGAACAACAGGTCGCGCACGCGCTCGATGCCCAACGCATGCAGGCGAGAGGCGGCCGCCGGTCCGCCGCCCTTGAGGAACATCACCTCGGTGTCGAGCGTCGGCGGCGGACGTACGCCCTTGCGCGGCGATGACGCAGACACGAAATCTTCAGTCGTTGACGATGATGGCGTCAGCCTCGACGCGCGCACCCTTGGGCAACTGCGCGACACCGACCGCGGCCCGCGCCGGAAACGGCGCCTGGAAGTATTGCGCCATGATTTCGTTGACCGTCGCGAAGTGCGCAAGGTCGGTCAGAAAGATGTTGAGCTTGGCGACATCGGCAAGCGTCGCGTCGGCAGCCTTGGCCACTGCCGCGAGGTTCTTGAACACCTGGTGTACCTCGTCCTCGAAGCTCGCATTGTTCATCTGCATCGTCTTCGGATCGAGCGGAATCTGCCCCGACAGATACACCGTGTTGCCACAGCGCACCGCCTGCGAATAGGTGCCGATCGCCGCCGGCGCATCGTCGGTCTGAATGATCTGTCGTGCCATGCAATCTCTCGTTCGGATGAAGTCGCGCGATTGTCGACGAAGCAGCTGCCGCCGCCAAGTGAAAAACACGACGTCTGACGTCGAGCGCAGCGAGTCGGCGTCGCGAACAGCACCGAGGTCGCGCCTGCCGCGCGCAGCTGTGTTCAAGCACGGGGAGCACGGCCGGCGTGGGATCGGCGCGCGCAGCGGGCGAATCGAAAACCTACGCGCGAATCACGCGCTCGACACCGTCTATCCGCCGCAACCGCCGCAGCACGCGCGCCAGGTGGACACGGCTACGCACGGTGATGACAAAGCGCATTTCGATCGCCTCGCTGCCGGCGCGATCCGGCATCTGCACGTTCTCGATCGACGATTCGGCGGCGGCAATCTCGGCCGTGATCTTGGCCAGCATGCCGCGCTTGCGCACGGTCTTCATGCGGATCTCGGTCAGGAAATCGCCCTGCACGCTGTCCGACCAGGCGAGTGGCACCCAGTCCTGCGGGCGCGCCTTGGCGTGCTTGCAGTCAAGCCGGTGAACGACGATGCCGCGGCCGGTACTGATGTGCCCACGGATCTCGTCGCCCGGCAAGGGGTGACAGCAGCGCGCGTAGTCGAGTACCAGGCCTTCCGTGCCTTCGATCGCCAGCGGCGCCACACCGCCGGCAATTCCGGCCGCCTCACCTTCCGGCAGGAAGTGCCGCGCGACCAGCGCCGCCAGGCGTTCGCCGACGCCGATCGCCGCGTACAGTTCCTCGACGTCTCGGAACTGATGCGCCGCCAGCACCGGCTGCAGGCGCTCGTCGTCCTTCAAGGCCGAAGAAGGCACGCCAAGCTCGCGCATCGCGATCTCGAGCAGACGCTTGCCGAGTCGCACTGCTTCGTCTTCGCGCTGCGTGCGCAGATAGCCGCGCACGGCGGCTCGCGCCTTCGCGGTCTTGACGAAGTTCAGCCAGGCAGCGTTCGGGCGCGCGTGCTTGGACGTGATCACTTCGACCGTCTGGCCGTTGCGCAGGTGCGTGTTGAGCGGTTCGAGCTGACCGTCGAGGCGCGCCGCAACGCAATGGTCGCCCAGCTCCGAGTGCACCGCGTACGCGAAATCGACTGGCGTCGCGCCACGCTGCAGGCGCCGGATTTCGCCGCGCGGCGTGAACACATAGACCTCGTCCGGGAACAGGTCGACCTTGACGTTGTCGACGAAGTCCATCGCGCTGGTCGCGCCGAACTCGTCGAGCAGGCCGGACACCCATTCGCGCGCGCGCACCTGTGGCGCCGACTGGCTGTCGCGCTCGCCGAGCTTGTACTGCCAATGCGCCGCGATGCCGCTCTCGGCGACATGATGCATGTCGCGCGTGCGGATCTGGATTTCGATCTTGAGGCCGCCGGGACCGACGCAGGACGTATGCAGCGACTGGTAGCCGTTCGATTTCTGATTGGCGATGTAATCGTCGAATTCGCCGGGGACCGGCTTGTAGACGTGGTGCGCGACGCCGAGCGCGCGATAGGCATCGTCGACCTTGTTGACGATCACGCGAAACCCGAGCAGATCGGTGACCTTCAGCAGCTTGAGCTTCTTGCGGCGCATCTTCTGATAGATGCCGTAGACGTTCTTCTCGCGGCCGACGACGCTGGCGCCGATGCCTTCCTCGCGCAACGTGGTCGACAGCTTCTGTTCGACCTCGCGGATCAGCTTGCGCGTGTCGCCGAGCTGCGACTTCACCGACTGCACCATCACCGCGTAGCGGCGCGGGTAGAGGTTGGCGAACGCGAGATCCTCGAGTTCGGTGCGAATGAAATAGATGCCGAGCCGCTGCGCGATCGGGGCGTAGATGTCGAGCGTCTCGCGCGCGATCCGCCGCCGCTTGTCGGTCGTCGTGTGTCCGAGCGTGCGCATGTTGTGCAGGCGATCGGCGAGCTTGACGAGGATCACGCGCAGATCGTGGGTCATCGCCAGCAGCAGCTTGCGGAAGCTCTCCGCCTGCATCTCCGCGCGCGTCCGCCCTTCGATCTTGGCAATCTTGCTGACGCCGTCGACCAGTGCCGCGACGTCGGCCCCGAACTCGGTCGCGATCTGGTCGCGCGAGATGCCGGTGTCCTCGATGACGTCGTGCAGGATCGCCGCGATCAGCGTCGTGTGATCGAGCCGCATCTCGGCGAGGATGCGCGCGACGGCCAGCGGGTGATAGACATAAGGCTCGCCGGACTGGCGACGCTGGCCGTCATGCACGTTCTTCGCGAACGCCGCCGCGCGCCGTACCTGCGCGATCTGCTCCTCCGGCAGATAGCCTTCCAGCATGCGGGCAAGCGCCTCCATGCCGAACTCGCGTTCGGCGCGCTGCGTGCGCAGCGCATTGCCCAGCCGCTGAATGACGGAAAGCTCCATGACGTCAATATATATGGAGCCGCGCCAGACGGCGCGCAAGTTCGGCGATCCGCGAGCGAACGGCAACGGCACGGCGCTGCGCGCCACCCTCGCCCGCAAGCGGGAGAGGGAACGGTTGCGATTGCGGTTGCCCCCAGAGGCGCAGGCGGTTCAGCCACGCCAGGAATGTCGCGTCGGCGCGGGCCCCGAGCACAGTCGAACCGTCGTGCACCGACGCCGCGGGTGTCGGCGCACGAGTCGGGGGTGTCCTTTTCTCCTGGTTGCTTCTCTCTGGACAAGCAAAGAGAAGCGAGCTGCGCCGCAGCGCGGAACAAAAGGCCGGAAAGGAACAACCCCGGGCCACCATCAACCCTCTGCACCCGACTGCCCACAACGCAAAAAGCCCGCACATGGCGGGCCTTTCGGTGCAGCGCGAACGACTCAGGCGTCGAACGACGGATCGAGCGCTTCAAGCTCCATCTTCGGCTGCGAGATCGCCGGCAGATCGACTTCATCGAGCACGCTGCGGTCGGTGAAGCCCTCGGCGATTTCGCGCAGCGACAGCACGGTCGACTTGTGATTGCCCCACGGCAGCTTGGCTTCCGAGCCACGCGCGAGCTGGCGGGCACGCTTGGAGGCGACCAGCGTCAGTTCGAACTGGTTCGGGATCTGGTTCAGGCAATCTTCAACGGTGACACGTGCCATGGCTGCTACCTGCGGACAAACTTTGAGGGCCGCGGATGATACCGGAGCGGGCAGTCTTTAGCCAGCAGCCGGCGCCAGCAACTGGCCGATCAGGCCGGCATGCGTCGCGAGCTGGCGCTGGCTGCGCAGGCGCGGCTCCAGGAAAATGGCGGTCATCTCGATCAGCGCCTGCTCGAAGCGTTCGTTGACGATCAGATAGTCGTATTCGGCGTGGTGGGCGATCTCCTGATGCGCCTCGTCCATGCGCGCGGCAATCACCGCATCACTGTCCTGACTGCGCGAGCGCAGACGCCGTTCGAGCTCGTCGACCGAGGGCGGCAGGATGAAGATGCCGATCGCCTGCGGCCATTCGCGCTTGACCTGACGCGCGCCCTGCCAGTCGATATCGAGAATGACGTCGTGGCCGGCATCCAGCAGGGCGCGGGTTTCCGACAGGCCGGTGCCGTAGCGACGGCCGAACACCTCGGCATGTTCGAGAAAATCGCCGCGCCCGATCTTGTCGACGAATCCGGCTTCGTCGATGAAGTGATAGTGCGTGCCCTCGACTTCACCGGGCCGCGGCGCGCGGGTGGTGAACGAGATCGAGATCGTCGCCGTCACGCCGTGCGCGGCAAGCGCCGGCACCAAGGCACGCGTCAGGCTGGTCTTGCCGCCGCCGCTCGGTGCGGAAACGATGAACAGACTGCCTTGACTCATGCGCGCTTTCCGTCATTCATCCGGGGTTTCTTGCGGCTGCGAGACGAGCGTTGTCGTCATCGGATGCTTCCTCGTCACTATATCATCGCGCCCCGCGGCGACCGCCCGGCAACTCGTCGCGCCGTCACGTCGCCGGCCGATCGGCCCCGCCGCAAGGTCCTCGCGCTACGAGCCGCGTGCCAGCAGAACCGCCATCGCCGCGATCTCCTGCGTCTGCTGCACTTCGATCTCGGCGGCCAGCGTGCGCACTGTCGCCGTCTCCGCGTTGCGCGCCGCGAAATGTGCCATCGGCAGCCCGCCCTGGTGGTGGCGGATCATCAGTTGCAGGAACAGCTGATCGCGCGCCTCGCCGTCGAGTCCGCGCAGCGTATCGAGTTCCGCACTGCTCGCCAGCCCCGGCATGCCGCCCGGCGACGATCGGCAGTCACTGAGATAACGCGCCAGCGCGGCGTCCGGCGCGGTGTGACCGAACAGCATCCAGTCCATGCTGGTGGTGGCCGGCAACACGGGCTTCCCCCACAACAGCAGCCAGCCTTTCATTTCGCCGATCTCGATCAGCTGCGCCGCCTGGATCGAGCGCGCCAGTGCGTCCAGCCTGGTGCTGCCGTGTCCAAGCAGGATCCGCGTCATCACCACGGCCTGGTCGTGATGGCTGCGCATGAACTGCGCAAAGCCGATGTCGACCGGCCCCGGCGCCGACACCTGCGCCGCCGCGACGCGCTCGCCGTAGCGACAGCCGCCGGCGAACAGGACGAATCCGGCGAGCAGCAGCGCAGCGACGCCGGCGATGCGCGCGCCGCTCACTGGATCGGGTACGCCCCGTTGGTGAATTGCAGGACCATGAATCCGTTGTCCATGCAGGTCACCCACAGCTGGTCGCCGACGAAGCGCGGCGGCGAGCTGCACCAGTCGGCGCTGAGATTGCCGGAGACCGGACCGCTGCCGGCGGCCGCGAGCAGGCTCGGCAGGCTTGCGACGAAATTGCCGACATAGCGCGCATCGATACTGACGGTGCCGACGCTGGCTCCGGAATCGGAGGTGTAGAGATCGGAGATCGGCGGCAGCAGACCGCCGATCCAGGCATGCAGCGAGTGCTGCAGGCTGAGCCCCTTGCCGGTCTGCGCCGGCGGATTGTAGTAGGCGATCTCGCGCGGCTTCTGCGGATCGACGATATTGAAGACGCGGATGCCGGACTGGAAGTAGCCGCAGGCCAGCGCCCGCGGATCGGTACTGCGGTCGACCGTGCAGTAATGCGACTCGTAGCCGAACAGACCATCACCGGCGGTGTCCGCAGTGCGCAGCGCGGCATTTTCCTTGAGCTGGATCTGCAGCTGGATCTGCTTGACGATCTTCGGATCACTCGGATCCGCGATGTCGATGATGTGGATGCCCTCGGAGTCGAACTCGTCCGGCGCGATCAGATACGGCTTGCCGTTCCAGGTCACGGGCAGCGCGTGTTGTCCGCAGCTGAAGGGATTCCAGGTCAGCGATCCGATCTGACGGATCATCGGTACCGCCTTGCGGCTCTGGATGTCGCTGACATCGAGAATCGTCACGCCGCCCGGGAAGCAGGTCGCCAGGTACATGGTATTGCCGTCGGCACTGAATTCGACACCGTGATTGGCGGGGAAGCCTTCGAGCCCGGTGTAGACGATCTTCGGCGCGGATGGATCGCTGACATCGATCGCGGTGATCGAGCCGGCGATGGTGCCGGTCGCCCAATAGGTCTTGCCGTCCGGCGACCAGTTGCCCTCGTGACCGAGGACATTGTCCGGCAGTTCGAGACTGGTGCCGGCGATCGCATTGGTCTGCACCGGATGTGCGCAATCGGAGACATCGTAGACATCGAAGAAACCCGCGCCGGTCAGGCCACCGACCGCGACACCGCCGAGCAGCTTGCGCGGTTCGCTGACCTTGAGCGACTCCCAGGTGCCGATCAGCATCGACGGCCCGGTGAGATTGGCCGACGCCAGCGGCTGCGCCGGATCGGATGCATCGACGACGACCACGCCGGGCGACGATTCGACCAGCTGCAGCGGATCGAGCAAGGCGCCGCTGGTCGACATGTACGCACAGTGATCATAAGACGGGCTGACGACGCTGGCGCCCGGCCCCTGGTATTGGCCAACCAGTTTCATGTTGCAGCTGTAGCCCTGCAGATTGCGACCGCTCTGCCGATCGGCGAGCGGCACCTCACCCTGCAATCCGGTTTCGGGCTGCGAGCCCGGACCGCAGTCGGCCGTCGCCACTTCGGATGAACCGGTCACGGTCGGCGCGCTGCTGCTGCCGCAGGCAGCGAGCACCGGCAACAGCAAGCCCAGCAACAAGGCACGGCAACGGAACGTCGACATGAACTCTCCCCTCCAGTCGGACAGCGGCACCGTACGCGACGCGTCGTCGTCGCCGGCACTGTCTCGATGCACTTTATCGCATCGGCACGACGAAGCGATGTTCCGGCGCGGACGGCGGCCGATTCGGAACACCTGCTACATCGTGCCGCCTGACGGCGGAGCGCGTGCAGCTGCAGGCCGGATCAAGCGACGTCGCCTCGTCAGCCGGCCCGCGAGAACCAGCCGGCTCGGCACAGCGCCGTCCGGCGCCGGTCGCTACTCGATGTTCTGCACCTGCTCGCGCATCTGTTCGATCGCGACTTTCATCTCAACCGCGCAGCGGGTCATCTCGGCGTCCTGCGACTTCGACGACAGGGTGTTCGCCTCGCGATTGAGTTCCTGCATCAGGAAGTCGAGACGACGGCCGACCGACTCGCCGCGCTGCAGCGACTGCCGCACTTCTTCGAGGTGACTGAGCAGGCGCGACATCTCTTCTTCGACATCGAGTCGCTGCGCCGTCAGTGCGACTTCCTGGGCCAGACGCTGCGGCTCGATCTCCACGCCAAGCTCGGCGCAGCGCGCCTGCAGCCGCGCCAGCCACTGATCGCGCACCAGCGGATGGCGCGCACGCACCTGCGCGACCAGTGCGTCGATTGCGTCGCAGCGCTCGTTGATGAACTGCAGCAGGCGCTCGCCTTCCCGCGTGCGCGCGGCCGTGAAGTCCTCGAGCGCGGCCTTGAACAGACGCCGCGCTTCGGTCAGCAGCGGCGCGAAGTCGGCCTGCTCCTCCTTGACGACGCCGGGATAGCCGAGCACGCGCATCGGCTCGGGCACCGCCGTTGCCCCGAGATCTTCGGCAATCGCATCGAGCGCTGCCCGGATTTGCGCGAGGCGCGTGCGGTCCAGTGCGATCGTATCGCCGGCCACCGTCTCGCGCGCATAGCGCAGACCGCACTCGACCTTGCCGCGCGTGATCCTGCCGCCAGCCGCCTGACGCAGTTCGCCTTCGAGGCCGCGGAACTCTTCCGGCACCTTGAAGCTCACGTCGAAGTACCGGTGGTTGACCGAGCGCAGCTCCCAGCTGAGGCGCCCCCAGGCGAACGAAGCCTCGACGCGGGCATAGCCCGTCATGCTGCGAATCATGTGGTGCCGACTCCCCGACGGCGTCACCGGACGGCGACGCAAGATATGGAAGCGGGGATTGTAGCGGTGACGCCTGCCCGGCAGTCGAAGCCGCAGCAACGATGCGAATCGCGGGCAAAGAAAACGCGGCTACGATGATCGTAGCCGCGGCGTAAGAGTGAAGCGTTGCTGCTTATGATGAAACCGGGCGGTAGCCTTGCGGCATTTGCTCCTCGGCGAGGACCGCCCCCGCGGAAACAGCCCGCTTACTTTTTCTTCTTCGCCGCGGCCTTCTTCACTTTCTTGACGGCCTTCTTGACAGCCTTCTTCGCGACCTTCTTGGCCGGAGCCTTCTTCGCGGCCTTCTTTGCAACCTTCTTGGCAGGAGCCTTCTTCGCAACCTTCTTGGCCGCCTTCTTGGCCGGCGCCTTCTTCACAGCTTTCTTCGCCGCTTTCTTCGCAGTCGCCATCGATACATCCTCCATCGAGTCACAATTCGCGGAAATCTCCGCGCGGATTTGGAAACCGCCCACTTGCGTGTTTCCACGGTGTGAATTTTTACTGATAAAAAGTTTTCAAATCAATGCCTTCATCAGGACACCCTGCCATGCCGATGTCGTTGCCGCGCGCTTTCGCGATCGCCACAACACTGCTGTCGACCTTCTTCCTCGCAGAAGCGAATGCCCTGAAACTCAAGCAGGACGAGGGTTTCAAGGCATCATCAACAGTAGTGTTCACTATCACCGGAACTCTGAAACACGACGTCCAGTCGTTCACCGAAGGGCTCGTCGTATGCAACGGCACGATGATCGAGAGCGTCGGCCTGTACGGCGTTTCTGCGCTAATTCGCAGGCAAATCGGCGGTGACGAGGTACTCGCGCGCTATCCGCTGCCGGCCAGTGCATTCGGTGAAGGTGCGACCTGTTTCGGTGATCGCGTCTATCAACTGACGTGGCGCGAGCATGCCGCGCTGGTATACGACAACGCGCTCGAGCTCGTCGAGGTTCTGCATTACGCCGGCGAAGGTTGGGGCCTTACTCACGATGACCGGCAACTCATCATGAGCGACGGCAGCGCGACGATTTCCTTTCGCGATGCCGCCGACTTCAGCATCAACAAGACGATCGACGTGCATGACGGCGCAACACCGATCACGCGACTCAACGAACTCGAGTATGCGCATGGCCTGATCTTCGCGAACATCTGGCAGCAGGATCGCATCGCGATCATCGATCCGGCCGACGGCGCTGTGCTCGGCTGGCTGGAACTCGGCGAGCTCGCGCAGCGCTTCGCCAAACCGGCGAACTGGGATGCGAGCGACGATGTGCTCAATGGCATCGCCTATGACGCGACGCGCGATCGCTACTACGTCACCGGCAAACGCTGGCCGCTGATGTTCGAACTCAAGCTGTCGCGCCTGCCGCATGCGACGGGGGCGCCTGGCAAGGGCCCGTAGCCACGGCCATGGTAATTAATGTTTCCATTTGCAGACGTCTGTTTCCTACCAGCGTTGACGCTGAAATTGTCGGCACCGTATAAGGACTCCTCAGAACATATTCCGGAGCCGCGGTAATGCAACTTACACATGAGCATCAGGAGCTGTACCGCACGGTCAGGAGCTTCGTCATCGACGAGCTGAATCCGCATGTCGCCGAGTGGGAAAAGGCGGGCATGTTTCCGGCGCACGAGGTGATGAAGAAGATGGGCGATCTCGGCTTGCTCGGCATCACCAAGCCCACCCAGTACGGCGGTCTCGGGCTCGACTATTCGTACGAAGTCGTGTTCGCGCAGGCGCTCGGTCATTGCAGCTGTGGCGGATTGCCGATGGCGATCGGCGTGCAGACCGACATGGCGACGCCGGCGCTCGCTCGCTTCGGTTCGCACGAACTGCGCAAGCAATACCTGGAGCCGGCGATCAAGGGCGAGATGGTGGTGTCGATCGCGGTGTCCGAAGCCGGTGCCGGCTCGGACGTCGCCAACATCAAGACCACCGCACGCCGCGATGGCGATGACTACGTCATCAACGGCTCGAAGATGTGGATCACCAACGGCACGCAGTCGGACTGGGCCTGCATGCTGGTCAACACTTCGGACGGCAAGCCGCATCTCAACAAGAGCCTGATCGTGGTGCCGATGGATGCCAAGGGCATCGACCGCAAGACCAAGCTCGACAAGCTCGGCATGCGCGCTTCGGACACCGCGATGATTTTCCTCGACGAGGTGCGCGTGCCGGCACGCAATCTGATCGGCCAGGAAGGCATGGGCTTCACCTATCAGATGCTGCAGTTCCAGGAAGAGCGCCTGTTCGGTGCGGCCAGCGGCATCGACGGACTGCTCAATCTCATCAGCGAAACGATCGCATACACCGGCCAGCGCCAGGCCTTCAGCCAGGCGATCCTCGACAACCAGTACGTGCACTTTCGCCTTGCCGAACTGCGTACGGAAGTCGAAGCCCTGAAGGCGCTGGTCTATCAGACCACTGACGACTACCTGAGCGGCAAGCATTCGCCGGAACACATCGCGATGCTCGCCAGCATGTGCAAGCTCAAGGTCGGCCGCGTGTCACGCGAGGTCACGGACGCCTGCCTGCAATTCTGGGGCGGCCAGGGCTACATGTGGGACAACCCGGTTGCGCGCGCCTATCGCGACACGCGTCTGGTCTCGATCGGCGGCGGCGCCGACGAGGTCATGCTCGGCATCATCTGCAAGATGATGGGCACCCTGCCCGGCAAGAAGAAGTTCGAGCAGGCCAGAGCGGCACAGGCGGCGCGCAGCGCCTGAAGCGGTCAGCGTCGGCCCGCAACAAGGTGCGCGCCAGCGGCCTTGTTGCCGGAAGCAGCGTGTCGCTAGAAGTTCTGCGTCTCGGTGTGCCCGGCCCGGGCATCGACGTGCGTGACGGCGACAAAGTCGATCGCGTCGTTGAGGTCCGGTTCGTCCTCATCGGCCTGGCAGGTCAAAGCCAGCGTGTAAGTGCCCGCCGGCAGGAACGCCGCGACGTAGCCATAACTGCCGCTGCCGTCAATCACGACATCAGCCGAGCTGTAGGGTTGCGCGCCGCTGCCGCCGACGTCGTCCGGCGTGACCTTGCCCTGATAGATGTACATCGCGGCCACGCAGCCGCTGCCGATCAGTGAATTGCGGATCGTGCCGCTGATCGTGCCGGCATCGTCGTTGTTGATCAGTCGCAGGCTCGGCACCAGGCGATAGGGGTCGCCGCTGCGGTCGGGTGCGCGCAAGGAGCGGCGCAGATCGACGTCGAGCGTCAGCCCGGTCGTGCCGTGACTGTCGATCGCGTAGTCGGCATCGAGATCGAGTTCGTCGTCCGGAACGTCGAGCGGGTAGGTGCCGCCGCTCAGCGTCTGTACATAGTTGTTGCCGCTGCCGCCATCAAGCGTCAGGCGGATCGACTCGTAATCGCCGGACGGCAGTGCCTCGTCCCCGAGCAGCTGACGCACCACACCGTTGCGCAACTGCAGCAGATCGACCTGAACCTCGGGGTCGAGCGTGAAACTCTCGTGATGCCCGTCGCGTGGCTGCAGGCGGATGCTCTTGATCGTCACCACGACTCGCTGAGCATCGGTGTATGGCGCGTCGGTCAGCTGCAGATCGAGCTTGCCGTCGTTCTTGAAAAGATCGCAGCCGCACAGCGCCAGGCTCAACAGCACGACGAGGAAAACAGGGTGGCGCATGCTGGCGACTCCGGCTCCGGATCTGGGATTGCGCTCAAGACGCCCGCAGGTCGGCGGCACCGACGGCGAAGGCGATATCGGACGGCGGGGCAATGGCGTCGGTGGCGTAGTGACAGAGGGCCACGGCACCGTCGGCATAGCGCCGGTACGGCGGCGGCTGGCGCGTGCAGCGCTCGTCTGCCATCGGGCAACGTGAAACGAACAGGCAGCCAACCGGCGGACCGTAGGGATTCGGCAATTCACCGTCGCGAGCCTGATAGTGCGCGAATGCGGTCTGGCCCGGCATCGCCGCCAGCAGGGCTCGCGTATACGGATGGCGCGGTGCGCCGAACAGCACGTCGCGGTCGGCCTGCTCCATCAGCTTGCCGAAGTACATGACCAGCACGCGATTGCTGATGTGGCGAACCACCGCCAGGTCATGCGCAATGAACAGGATCGCGAGATCGAAGCGACGCTGCAGATCGCGCAGAAGATTGATGATCTGGGCCTGTACCGACACGTCGAGCGCGGAGACCACTTCGTCGCAGATCAACAGTTTCGGCCTTGCAATCAGCGCGCGCGCGATTGCAATGCGCTGGCATTGGCCGCCGGAAAATTCGCGCGGGTAGCGCTCGGCGTCGGCCGCCGACAAGCCTACCTGTTCGAGCATTTCATGCACGCGCGCGCGGCGCTCCCCGCGGCCGAGTTCCGGGCACAGAATTTTCAACGGCTCGCCGATGCTGCGGCCGATCTTGAGACGCGGATTGAGACTCGCCTGCGGGTCCTGGAACACCATCTGGACGTCACGGCGCAGTGCGCGCCAATCCTTCTTGTCGAGTCCCTTCAGCTCACGGCCCTCGAAGCGTACCGAACCGGCCTGGATCGGCTGCAGGCCGACCAGTGCGCGCGCCAGCGTCGACTTGCCGGAACCCGATTCGCCGACCACGCCAAGCGTCTCGCCACGCCGCAGATTGAAGTTGATGTCGTCGACCGCGCGCAGCCTCGGCATCGCTTGCCAGGGCAGCCAGCGGCGGCCGGGATACTGGATGCGAAGCTGGCGAACCGCCAACAGCGGCGAATTGGAATCGGTGTTGCTCAAGGAAATTCTTTTCGGGCTTAACAGCTGCTGCAGAGGCGCGTAAGGCGTCGTCGTGAGCAGCCCCGAGTTCGCATTGGCGGCGCGCAAGCTGTGCTGGGCACAGCGAGCACCGCCGATGCGAGATCGGGGGGCGCAGCAGACGGATCGCGTCTTACTCCAGAAGCGAGCGGAGCATCCATGCGGTCTTCTCATGCAGCTGCATGCGCTGCGTCAGCAGATCGCAGGTGGGCTCGTCCGCCGCCTGCTCGGCGGTGCCGAAGATGCTGCGTGCGGTCTTGGCGCAGGCTTCGTGGCCCTTGACCAGCAGACGCACCATTTCCATGGCCTCGGGCACACCGTCGGTTTCCGGGATCGAGGACAGCGCCGCGTACTGCTTGTAGGTACCGGGCGCCGGAAAACCCAGCGCACGGATGCGTTCGGCGACCAGGTCGACCGCGGTCGCCGATTCCATGTAGTGACCTTCGAACATCAGGTGCAGGGTGTTGAACATCGGGCCCGTGACGTTCCAGTGGAAGTTGTGGGTCTTCAGGTACAACGTATACTCGTCGGCGAGCAGGCGTGACAGGCCATCGGCGATGTTCTTGCGACCGGTCTTGTCGATGCCGATGTCGATCTTGGCGCTCGGCGCTTCCTTGCTCGGCTTCTGCTTGCTCATGGAGATCTCCGTCAATGGGGCGAGCGCGCAGTCTAATCCGCCGATGCTGAATGGCGGAAATCAAGTCTTTGGCGGTTCACGATTGGCACTGGCTATGGCCGCCCGGGTCCGTTTCCGCCGGCGGCGCTAGGCCGACAGCAGCTTGTGCTTGCGGTAGTAGCTGAAGATGTCGTTGAGATTGCGCTTCGGCTTCCAGCCGAAGGTCTCGCCGAACAGGCTGCCGTCGATGATGACCGGGTACTTGAAGTAGTTGATCAGGTAGGGCGGGAAGAAGCTGTTCCAGTTCAGCGCGCCGCTGATCAGCTTCGGCAGCAGCGGCGGGATCGACGGCACCGGCAGCTTGCGGCAACCGGCCTGCTCGACCGCGACCTGATAGGTCACGTAGTCATCCGGTGCGACGTTGTAGATGCCCGGCTTGTTGCGCTCGAACGCGAGCACCAGCGCGTCGGCCATGTCATCGACATGCAGGAACTGCATCAGCGGCGAGAAGCCGACCAGCACCGGCACCAGCGAGCGCGACAACAGCAGCGACATCGTGTTGCGCACGCCGGGACCCAGCACGTTGCAGGGCCGCAGGATGGTGATGTTCAGCTCCGGCGCCTTCCACAGGTAGATCTGCGCGAGGTTTTCCAGCTCGACCGAATCGACCAGGTCCTGCGTCACCTCGCTGGCCTTCAGCGGCGTGTCCTCGTCGAGCAACGCCGGGTTGTAGGCCGACGCGCCGTAGACGAAGTAGGTGGAGTGCACCAGCACCTGACCGACCCCGTACTTGCGGCACAGCTCGAACAGCTTCTTGCTGCCCAGCACATTGGCGTTGTAGCGGCGCGTGCGGTCGTGCTCGTGCGGGAAGATGCGTCCGATGTGCAGGACCGCGTCGATCCTGTGCTTGCGGAACACATCCTCGAAGCCACGCTTGTGGATTTCGACCTTGTACGACGGAATATCGGCGTCGGTTTCGACCTTGCGGCGGAAGTCGACCGCGACCACATTGTAGCGTCCGTGCAGCCGCGCGATGACGCGCTTGGCCAGCGAGCCGGCGGCGCCGGTGACGAGGACGGTTTTCATTTTCTCGTTCATGAAAGTGCGCCGCTCAGAACACGCTCGTCCGTTCTGCCAGGCCGCGATCGATCAGCTCGCGGATCTTGTCCTTGACCAGTTCGACGCGGGCGGTGACTTCCTCTTCGCAGCTGGCGGTCTTGTCGAAGCACATCGCTTCACCGAAATTGAGATACACCCTGGCCGGCAGCGGCAGCAGCGGGCCGAGCGGCACATACGGCAGGCCCAGCAGCTTCGCCAGTGGTGACAGATTGGCGAGTGAAGGCATCGTCTCCTCGCAGCCAACCACGCCGACCGGCACGATCGTCGCACCGGTCTGCATTGCCATGTGCATGAAGCCGTTGCCGAAGCGCTGCAGCTGGTAGCGGTGGCGGTAGAGCTTCCCGGAACCGCGCACGCCTTCCGGGAAGACAATGATGGCCTCGCCCTGCTCCAGCATCTTGATGCAGTTCAGCGGGTCGCCGATCACGGCGCCGATGCCGGTCAGCATGCTGCCGAGCCACGGAACGGTCGGAAAGAAGCGCTCGACCATTGCCCGCGGTGCGCGCGGTCCGTCCGGATTCATCGCCATCGCGCCGGCGATCATCACGCCGTCGAGCGGCAGCTGCCCGGAGTGATTGGCCACCAGCAGTACCGGGCCTTGCGCGGGAATGTTCTCGACGCCGTGCGAGGTGACGCGGAAGTATTTGTCGTACAGCAGCTTGACGACACCCAGACCGAGCTTGGCGGCGTTCTCGTTGTAGCCCCAGGCATCGTAGCCGAAGCTGCCGACCGGCTTGGGCATGCGCGCGATCCGCTCCTCGATCTCGGGGGTGACGATCTGCCGGTACAGCGCCTCGCGCGAAGCGAGCCTGGTCAGCGCTTTCAACATGTCGTAAGCCTGCATGCCGCCACCGGTTGCCCCGGCTCCCCTGATCGTGTCGATCACACGTTATGCGAAAGCGATGCCAGAAGGCCAGCATCGGGCGCAGGCTGATGCGCCCGGCATGATCAGCCCGCCGGAATCAGCGTCGACACCTGCAGCAGATGGATGAACGGCTGCGGGAAGATGCCGAGCGCCAGCATCAGCAACATTGCCAGCAGGGTCATGATGCCGCCCGTACGTTGCGCCCAGTCGAGCGGCGCGCTGAAGCGGTGCTTGCTCGGATCGAGCAGGAACAGCGAGATCATCAGGCGCAGGTAGTAGTACAGGCCGATCGCGCTGCCGACGACCACCGCGCCAAGCAGCCACCACAGGTGCGCATCGACGCCGGTCGTGATCACGTAGAACTTGCCGATGAAGCCCGCGGTCAGCGGAATGCCGGCCAGCGACAACAGCATCGCGGTCAGGATCGAGGCAAGATATGGCCGGCGCCAGAACAGGCCGCGATAGTCGTAGATGACGTCGGCGTCGCGCTCGCCCATCGGGCTCGAACTCAGCGTCACGACACCGAAGGCGCCGAGTGAGGTGACCACGTAGGTCAGCAGATACGCGCCGACCGCTTCGACCGCCAGCGGACCACCGGCGATCAGCGCCACCATGCAGTAGCCGAAGTGGGCGATCGACGAATACGCCAGCATGCGCTTGACGTTGTTCTGCCGGACCGCGAGCAGATTGCCGACGACGATCGAGGCGAATGCGAGCCAGCTCAGCACTTGCACCAGCGAGGCCTGGTAATAGCCGCCGGCCTCGACAAAGTAGCGCATCAGCACTGCGAATACCGCCGTCTTCGACGCCGTCGCCAGATAACTGGCGACCGGCGCCGGTGCACCCTCGTAGACATCCGGCGTCCACAGATGGAACGGCACCAGCGAGAGCTTGAACCCGAGGCCGATCAGCAGCAGCGCACCGCCGAGCATGCCGATCCGGCTGCCCCCGGCGGCAAAGTAGCCGCCGACGTCGGCGAAGCTCAGGCTGCCTACCTGCGAGTAGATCAGCGCGATACCGAACAGCAGGAAGGCCGAGGCCACCGCCGACAGCACCAGATACTTGAGGCCGCCCTCGAGTGGCCGGCGACTCTTCACCGGGTAGGCGATCATCGCGTACAGCGGGATGCTGAGCAGTTCCAGGCCGATGAACAGCGATGCGAAGTGCTGCGCGCAGGCCAGCGTCAGACCGCCGAGCGCCGACAGGCACAGCAGCAGGTACATCTCTTCCTTCTCGCCCTTGAAGCCTTCGAGATAGGCGTGCGAAAGCGTTGCCGTCGCCAGCGTCGCGACCAGGATCAGCGCCATGTAGAACAGCGCATAACCGTCGACGACCAGCAGCGGCGTGACCGTCATCGCCGGCTGCGCAACGTAGATCATCGCGCCGCAGGCGATCAGTGCCAGGTTCAGGCCGATCACCGACAAGGTCGCGTTGCCCTGGTGATGGCGCTTGCAGGCGATCGCCAGCATGACGACGACGATCGTCGCCGAGACCAGCAGCAGAGGCGACATCGCGGCGAACTGGATATCCGTCAGCATCATGGCGCGACTCCGTTCAGAGCCTGCGCGGCACTGTAGATGCTGTGTACCTGATGCATGGACGCCGCCGACGTATCGAGCACGAGTTGCGGATACAGGCCCAGACCCAGCAGCAGCAGCATCAGGACTGCCATCATGCCCAGTTCACGCTTGCCCAGATCCTTGAGCGGCGGCGCGCCTTCGGCCGGCGCCCCGTGGAATGCACGCTGCACGAGGATCAGCGCATAGACCGCGCCGAACACCAGACCGCTGGACGCGAGGATCGTGATCAGCGGACTGATCGGCCAGCTGCCGAGCAGGATCAGGAACTCGCCGACGAAGTTGCCGAGTCCCGGCATGCCCAGCGCGGCGATCGTGAAGAACAGCGCGATCGGCGGCAGGTACGGGAAGCGCGCCCACAGCCCGCCCATCTTGCTCAGTTCGCGGGTATGGATGCGCTCGTAGATTTCGCCGCAGAGGATGAACAGCGCGCCGGCCGAAAGTCCGTGCGCGAGCATCTGCACGACCACGCCCTGCAGGGCCTGCGGCGTGCCGGCGTAGATGCCGATCAGCACGAAGCCCATGTGGCTGACCGAGGAATACGCGACGAGACGCTTGATGTCGTTCTGCGAGAAGCACAGGAATGCGCCGTACAACACGCCGAGCACACCGAAGCTCATCGCCACCGGCGCGAATTGCGCCGAAGCATTCGGGAACAGCGGCAGCGCGAAACGCAGCATGCCGTAGGCCGCCGTCTTCAGCAGGATGCCGGCGAGATCGACCGAACCCGCAGTCGGCGCCTGCGAGTGCGCATCCGGCAGCCAGGAATGCAGCGGCACCATCGGCGTCTTGACCGCAAACGCGATGAAGAAGCCGAGCATCAGCATCATCTCGACCTTCGGCGCCATCACCGTCTTCAGCAGCACCATGTAATCGAAGGTGATCGTGCCGGTCTGCTGGTAGTGGACGATGACCAGACCGAGGATCGACAACAGCATGATCAGGCCGGACGCCTGCGTGAAGATGAAGAACTTGGTCGCCGCGTAGATGCGTCCCTTGCCGCCCGGGGAGTTGTGTCCCCAGAGCGCGATCAGGAAGTACATCGGCACCAGCATCATTTCCCAGAGGAAGAAGAACAGGAACAGGTCCAGCGTCAGGAACACGCCGACCACGCCGCCGAGATTCCACAGCAGGTTGAGATGGAAGAAGCCGACATTGCGATCGATTTCCCGCCATGAGCAGGCCACCGCCATCACGCCGAGCAGGTTGGTCAGCACCACCAGCAGCAGCGACAAGCCGTCGATGCCCAGATGCAGGGAGATGCCGAAGCGCGGAATCCACGGCAGCTGATATTCGATCGTCCACTGCGGCACGCCACCGATCGCGGCCAGCGAGTAGTCGCCGACACACCACAGCCAGACCGAGATGCCGAGCGCGATCAGCATCGTCGCCAGCGCGATCCAGCGCGGGAAGCCGCGGCCGACGACACGCTCGCCCTGCCAGGCCAGCAGGCCGCCGATGAAGGGAATGAGAATGAGCCAGAGCAGAATCATGGTGGGCGGCTTCTACAGGAGGATCACGGCGGCGACCACGACGACCGCACCGGCCGCCGTCGCGCCCGCGTACCAGCGCAACTGGCCGGTTTGCGTGTGCGTGAACTGCGCGTTCAGCGCCATGGTCAGGCGCGGGATCAGGCCAATGGTCTGGTCCGCGACATCGCGGCGGTTGACGCGGACGAGGAACAGATAGGTCTGCACGAACAGCTTGTCGTACAGCCAGTCGAAGCCGAACGCCGCCCGCCACCAGCGGAACAGCAGGGTGCCGAGCGTCGAATTCCTTATCGCCGCCGCGGCCGCGCGATTCTTCAGGAAGAAGAACCATGCGCAGAAGATGCCGGCGAACGAGGTCAGCACCGACGCCGCCATCAGCGTGTGCTCGATCTGTTCGGCGCTCTCGCCGATCGCCGCCTGCGGCAACACCGCATCGAGCGGGATATGGATCCAGCCACCGAACAGGGCGGCGACGGCCAGCACCGCCAGCGGCAGCGAGTGATCGGCGCCGTGCGGCTTGTGGATCTCGTGCGTGTGACCGTGCTCGTCGACGTGCGGAGCGCCGAAGAACGCGATGAAGATCAGGCGGAAGGTGTACAGCGCCGTCATGAACGCGCCGGCCAGCCCCATCCAGTAGAACTCGCGATGGCCGTAGGCCCAGGCCTGGAACAGGATCTGGTCCTTGGAGAAGAAGCCGGAGGTCAGCGGGAAGGCCACGAGCCCCAGCGAGCCGATCAGGAACACCCAGAACGTGAACGGAATCTGCTTGCGCAGACCGCCCATCTTGAAGATGTCCTGTTCGTGGTGGCAGGCAAGGATCACCGAGCCGGCCGACAGGAACAGCAGCGCCTTGAAGAACGCGTGCGTCATCAGGTGGAACACGGCCGGCTGATACGCGCCCGCGCCCAGCGCCAGGAACATGTAGCCGATCTGCGACATCGTCGAGTACGCGAGGATCTTCTTGATGTCGCTCTGCGTCAGGGCGATGAAGCCGGCCATCAACAGGGTCAGACCACCGACCCAGCCGACCAGGTTCAGCACGTCCGGCGCCAGCTCGAACAGTACATGCGTGCGGGCGATCAGGTAGACGCCGGCGGTCACCATGGTCGCCGCGTGGATCAGTGCCGAAACCGGCGTCGGACCGGCCATCGCGTCCGGCAACCAGGTCTGCAGCGGCAGCTGCGCCGACTTGCCGACAGCGCCGCCGAGCAGCAATAGCGCCGCAGCGGTCACCATCGGTCCACCTTCGGCCCATTTCTGCGGCGCCAGCATCATCAGCTGCTGGATGTCGAGCGTGCCGAGACCGTGGAACAGGATGAACAGGCCGATCGCCATGAAGGTGTCGCCGATGCGCGTGACGACGAAGGCCTTGCGCGCGGCCGCACCGTTGGCCGCGTCCTTGTACCAGAAGCCGATCAGCAGATACGAGGCCAGACCGACACCTTCCCAGCCGAAGTACAGGAACAGCAGGTTGTCGCCGAGCACGAGGAACAGCATCGCCGCCACGAACAGGTTCATGTACGCGAAGAAGCGCGGATACGCTTCATCGCCGCGCATGTACCACGACGCGAACAGATGAATGAAGAAGCCGACGCCGGTGATGACGCACATCATCAGCATCGACAGCTCGTCGAGTCGCAAGGCGAACCGCGGCGCGAAGCCGTCGACGTCCATCCAGGTCCACAGCACCTGGGTGTACGACTCGCCGGCCGGCAGCTGGTAGAACTGCCAGCCGATCGTCGCCGTCAGCAGCGCCGACAGACCGATCGAGCCGACGCCGATCACCGCGGCGGCGTTTTCGGAAATGCGGGTACGCCCCAGGGCCAGCACGAGAAAGCCGAGCAGCGGGAAGGTGAAGACGAGGAAAAGGAGATCGAGCATCAGCGCGTTTTCCGGGAGCACAGTGACGCCATCCCTGGCGCGACGTTGACTCGGTGAGCAAGGCCCGGCCCGGGCATCCGTGCCCGTGCGTTCAAGACCGCTGAAAACTTCGTTTTCATGGCACGGTCTCTCACCCTCGCATCTCGCTCGCAGCATCCACATCCAGGGTGCGGAAGCGGCGGTACAGCTGGATCAGGATCGCCAGACCGACGGAGGCTTCGGAGGCGGCGAGCGACAGCACGAGGATGAACATGATCTGGCCGTCCGGCTGCTGCCAGCGGCTGCCGGCCACCACGAAGGCGAGCGCCGTCGAGTTCATCATCACTTCCAGCGACATCAGCATGAACAGGATGTCGCGCCGCATCATCACGCCGGCCAGCCCGAGCGCAAACAGGATGGCGGCGACCGCCAGTCCGTGTTCCATCGGGATGCCGACCAGACCTGTCGTTTCCATAACTTTCTTGTCGTTGTCCTAGTCGTGGCGTCCGAGATGGTAGGCCGCGACCAGTGCCGCGAGCAGCAGCATCGAGCCGAGTTCGACTGCCAGCAGATAGGGACCGAACAGATGCACGCCGACCTGCCTGGCATCGATCTCCGCAAGTCCGGCCGCATGCAGCGGCCCGCCGAGCAGTACGTCGAGCAGGCCGGCCAGCAGCAGACCCGCCAGCACCGCTGGCGCAAACCAGGTCTTCGGCGTCAGCCAGCGACGCTCCTGATCGGTGGTCGCGGTGCCGAGATTGAGCATCATCACCACGAACACGAACAACACCATGATCGCGCCGGCGTAGACGATGATTTCCAGCGCGCCGGCAAACGGCGCCCCGAGCATGAAGAACATGCCGGCGACCGCGAGCAGCGACACCACCAGATTCAGCAGCGCATGTACCGGATTGCGGCCGGTGATCACCAGCAGCGTGGCGGCGATCGCGATCGCCGCAGCGAGATAGAAGAAGAACGTCATGGCAGCAGCCCCTTGACGTCGACCGGTGCGGCCTCGTTCGCCGCCGTGCCCTTGGGCTTGCCGGCGATCGCCATGCCGGCGACACGGTAGAAGTTGTAGTCCGGATACTTGCCGGTGCCGCTGATCAGCAGGTCTTCCTTTTCATAGACCAGACTCTGACGCTTGTACTCGGCGAGTTCGAAGTCCGGCGTCAGCTGGATCGCCGTGGTCGGACAGGCTTCCTCGCACAGGCCGCAGAAGATGCAGCGCGAGAAGTTGATGCGGAACCACTCGGGATACCAGCGGCCGTCCTCGGGCTTCTCGGCCTTCTGCAACGAGATGCAGCCGACCGGGCAGGCGACCGCGCACAGATTGCAGGCGACGCAGCGCTCTTCGCCGTCCGGATCGCGGGTCAGCACGATGCGGCCGCGATAGCGCGGCGGCAGATAGGGCTTCACTTCCGGATACGGAATGACGTCCCGCTTGCGCCACGAGTGCGAGAAGATCATGACGATCGTGCGCAACTGCGTGTACACGCCCCACAGCAGCGCCTTGATCTGCTGCCACCAGGTCCGCTTTTCAGCAGCTTGATAAGCCATCTCAGGCTCCGTGCGAACGGGCGACGACCACGGCCGCCGTTCCCAGCAAATTGATCAGACTCAGGGGCAGGCAGACTTTCCAGCCCGCGGCCATCATCTGGTCGTAACGCGGCCGCGGCAGCGACGCGCGCAGAAGGATGAAGCTGGACATGAAGACCAGGCACTTGATCGCGAACCACGGGAACGCCAGCCACGGATGGCTGTCCACGCCCGGCCCGCTCCAGCCGCCGAAGAACAGCGCGACCGTGATGGCCGATACCAGCACGATGCCGACGTATTCGCCGACGAAGAACATGCCGAACTTCATGCCGGAATACTCGGTGTGGAAGCCGGCCGCGAGTTCCGACTCGGCTTCCGGCAGATCGAAGGGCGTGCGATGCACGACCGCGATCGCGGCGAGCACGAACGTGCAGAAGCCGAAAAACTGCGGAACGATGTACCAGCCGTGTTCGGCCTGGGCAACGACGATGTCACGCAGATTGAACGAGCCGGCGAGCATGACGATGCCCATCAGCGCGATGCCCATGAACACTTCGTACGACACCGTCTGTGCGGTAACGCGCAGACCGCCGAGCAATGCGTACTTGCTGTTGCTGGACCAGCCGCCGAGCATCACGGCGTAGACCTCGAGCCCGGCGATCGCCAGGAACAGCAGCACACCGACGTTGAAGTCCGCGACACCCCAGGTTGGTGTCACCGGCACCAGCGCGAACATCAGCAGCATCAGGCCCATCGCAAGGCCGGGCGCGAGGATGAACGTGAACTTGTCGACGAACGGCGGCAGCCAGTCTTCCTTGAAGAAGATCTTGACCATGTCGGCGATCACCTGGCCGAGACCGAACGGCCCGATGCGGTTCGGACCATAGCGGTCCTGCCACAGGCCGAGCAGGCGACGTTCGAGCCAGATCATCCACGCCGCGACGACGACCGTGACCAGCAGGATGACGATCGCCTTGACGCTGGCGATCAATGCCGCGGTGAACTGCGGGTGCGCGGCAAACCAGTTGACGACGGTATCGAGCATCGTCTCAGCCTCCGCTCACGGTGGCCATCAGGCCGTCGGCGAGAAACGGAATGCCGGCAAAACCGGCCGGCAGGCCGATCGTGCCGGCCGGCAGGGTCTCGCTGATCCTGGTCGGCAGCTGCAGCAGCGTGCCGGCGATCGCGACGGTCGCGTGACCGTTGGCGCCGGTCTTCGCGAAATCGACGCGCGGGATGGCGACGAACGCCGGAATCGCGCGCTCGCGAATCGGTTCGGCGCGCGACGACAGTTCGTCGCCTCCGAAATGCAAATGCAGCGCCAGCACGCGGAAGGCATCGCCGGACGCCACGAACGCCGCCGGCACGTCGCTGAAATAGCGTGGCGTCGCGCCGCCGGCAAACAACAGCTTGCCAGGATTGCCGCCGCGCAGATTGCCGCCGACTTCCTGCTGCAACTTGTTCCACGCCGACGGACTGTTCCAGCCCGGCGCCCAGGCGTACGGCAGCAGTTCGGTCGGCCGATCGAGACTGCCGGTGCCGTTGTAGCCCTCCATGGAGAAGCTCAGCGCGGTGTCGGCGTCCTGCGGCTGACGCGGCTCGTGCACGCTCTGGTTGGCGCGCATTGCGGTGCGGCCGGAGTAGCGATGCGGCTCGCGCGCGATCTTCATGCCGTCGATGCGGAACGCCGCATTCGGCGCCGCGTCGACGATGCCGGCCAGCGCCGGGACGGCCTGCGCACAGGCGGCGGTCATGTCGTCGAGAATCTTCCAGCGGCTTTCGCCATCGACGCTCGCCAGCCAGCGCCAGGACTCGGTAAGACCGATGCTGGCGTCGTAGTAGCCGGGATCGAAGACCTGGAAGTGACGCTGCGCGCGGCCCTCGTAGTTGACCAGCGTGCCGTCGCCTTCGAACACCGTCGCGGCCGGCAGCACGACCTGCGCACGCGCCGTCGTCGCCGACGCGCTGTGATCGATGACGATCAGATTCTTGACCTTGGCCAGCGCCGCATCGAGCAGCGCCTTCGGCGCGCGACGCTCGAGATCGTTCTCGAGTACGACCAGGGTGTCGGCTTCGCCACTGCTCAGCGCGGCAAGCGCCGCGGCCAGCGGCTGCGGGTCGAGCAGCGCGAGCCCGTAGCTGTTGGCCTCCGGCAGCGTCAGCACGAGGCCGGTGTCGGCAGTCTTCGCCTTCAGCGCCCAGGCGATGTTCGCCGCGGCCTGCATGACCGCCGCGGAACCGGCACCGGTGCCGGACACGATCAACGGCCGCTTGGCCCCGGCGAGCACCTCGGCGACGGTCCGGGCCAGCGCTGCGCTCCGGTGATCAAGATCGCCGACCGCAGGTGATGCGCCGTCGAGTTCGTGCGCAATCGCGAAGCCGAGCCGCGCCAGGTCTTCCGGCGCCGCACGCAGCTTGTCGCGTGCGATGTCGTCGAGCCGCGTCGCATCGACGCTGGCGACGAACACCGGATAGCTGTCGCGCTGCAGCAGGTCGGCCAGCGCGATCGTCTGCCATTCGGCAACTTTCTTCTCGGCGGCCAGCGCCTGGCCCTTGCCGCGTGCCGCCTGTCGCAGCGCCAGCGCGACACGCGGCGCGGTTGCCGTCACATCTTCGCCGAGCACCAGTACGGCATCGGCATTCTCGATTTCGGTGATCGTCGCGGCCCGCACCGGACCCTCGCGAACAATCGACAGTGCCAGCTTGACCAGCGCGCCTTCCCCGGTCGCGTGACCATCGTGGAAGTTCGCCGCGCCGACCAGTTCGCGCAGCGCGTAGTTGGCTTCGACCGACGCGCGCGGCGAACCGATCGCAAGCGTCTTCCTTGCGCCGTTGATCGCGGTGCGCGCCGCGGCGACGGCGACGTCGCCGGCCACGGTCTGGCCATTGATCAGCGCCTGCCGCGGACGATCCTTCAGATTCGTGTAGCCGTAACCGAAGCGGCCGCGGTCGCAGAGGAAGTAGCCGTTGAGATCGCCGTGGTAGCGATTCTCGATGCGGCGGATCTCGCCGTAGCGCTCACCGGGCGAAACATTGCAGCCGACCGCGCAGCCCGTGCAGATGCTCGGCGAATACTGCATGTCCCACTTGCGCGTGTAGCGCTCGGAGTGGGTCTTGTCGGTGAACACGCCGGTCGGACAGACCTCGGTGAGGTTGCCGGAGAATTCGGATTCCAGCGCGCCGTCCTCGACGCGGCCGAAGTAGACGTTGGCCGCCGCGCCGTAGACGCCGAGATCGGTGCCGCCGGCGTAGTCCTTGTAATACCGCACGCAGCGGTAGCAGGAGATGCAGCGGTTCATCTCGTGCCCGATGAACGGGCCGAGATCCTGGTTCAGGTGCGTGCGCTTGTCGAAGCGATACGAACGGCTGTGATGCGCCGTCATCACTGTCATGTCCTGCAGGTGACAGTGGCCGCCTTCCTCGCAGACCGGGCAGTCGTGCGGGTGATTGGTCATCAGGAACTCGACGACCGAGGCACGGAAATCCTTGGCTTCGTCGTCGGCGATCGAGATATAGGTGCCGTTCGACGCCGGCGTCATGCACGACATGACGATGCGGCCCATCTTGTCGGTCTCGTCGCGGTAGGACTTGACCGCGCACTGGCGGCACGCGCCGACGCTGCCGAGCGCCGGATGCCAGCAGAAATACGGAATGTCGAGGCCGAGGTTCAGACAGGCCTGCAGCAGGTTGTCTGCCCCGTCGACTTCGTACTGCTTGCCGTCTACGTGAATCGTGGCCATAAATTAATCGACTAAGCGACTTTGGCGTCGAGGACGCCGGTTTGCGCGAGATCGTGCACGTCGTCGGCTTTCGCCGCCGTCGGCGAAACCCCGGCTTCGAATTCGGCGCGGAAGAATTTCAGCGCGGACTGCAGCGGTTCCATCGCCCCGGGCGCGTGCGCGCAGAACGTGCGGCCCGGGCCGAGCAGCCTGGTGAGACGTTCCAGTTCGGCGAGATCGTCGGCGTGGCCGCGGCCCTGCTCCAGCGCCATCAGCATCTTCACGCTCCACGGCAGACCGTCGCGACACGGCGTACACCAGCCGCAGGATTCGCGCGCGAAGAACTCTTCGAGATTGCGCACCACCGACACCATGTTCTGCTTGTCGTCGACGACCGTCAGCAGGCCGGTGCCCATGCGCGAGCCGGCCTTGGCGATGGTGTCGAAGTCCATTGCCAGATCGAGATGTTCGGGCAGCAGGAAGTCGGTCGACGCGCCACCGGGCAACCAGGCCTTGAGGCGGTAGCCGTCCTTCATGCCGCCGCCATGATCCTCGAGGATTTCGCGCGCGCTGGTGCCGATCGGCAATTCGTAGACACCGGTGCGCCTGGCACGGCCGGACACGCCGTACAGCTTGGTGCCGCCGTCCTTGGACTTGCCCTGCGACAAACCCTTGAACCAGTCGGCGCCGTTGATGACGATCGGCGGAATGTTGAACAGCGACTCGACGTTGTTGACGACGGTGGGCCGCCCCCAGGCGCCGGCGATCTGCGGGAACGGCGGTTTGGCGCGCGGATTCGCGCGGCGCCCTTCCAACGAATTGATCAGCGCGGTTTCTTCGCCGCAGATGTAGCGGCCGGCGCCGGTGTGCACGAAGCAGTCGTAGTTCCAGCCGGAACCGAGGATATTCTGGCCGAGCAGTCCGGCCGCACGCGCTTCGGCCAGCGCCTTGTTCAGACGTTCGGCGGCGACCACGTATTCACCGCGCAGGAAGATGTAGCCGGTACAGGCGCCGATCGCATAGCCGGCGACGATCATCGCTTCCACCATCTGGTGCGGTGCGCCTTCCATCAGCAGGCGATCCTTGAAGGTGCCCGGCTCCATTTCGTCGGCGTTGCAGACCAGATATTTGGCGCCGGCATCCGGGCCCATCGGCACCAGGCCCCACTTCACGCCGGTCGGAAAGCCCGCGCCACCGCGACCGCGCAGATTCGAATCCTTGACCCGCGACTGCACGTCGGCCGGCGACAGCTCCTTGAGCGCCTTGCGCAGCGCCAGGTAGCCGCCACTGGCTTCGTAGGTGCGCAGATCCTGCGGCGCGGCGAGATTGACGCGCGCGGTCAGCGGCTTGACCAGCAGGTCCTGTTCGAGACTCATTACTTGTAGGCCTCCAGCATCGTCGCGACCTTGTCCGGCGTGACGTCGCCATGCAGATCGTCGTCGATCATCAGCGTCGGGCCCTTGTCGCAGGCCCCGAGACAGCAGATCGGCAACAGCGTGAAACGGCCGTCGGCCGTGGTCTGACCGTAGCGGATGCCCAGCGCACGCTCGAGCGCGGCCCTGATCTCGTCATAGCCGGTCAGAAAGCATGAAATGCTGTCGCAGACCTTGATCACATGACGGCCGACGGGCTTGCGGAAGATCAGCGAGTAGAAGGTCGCGACCCCTTCGAGTTCGGCGGCACCGATGCCGATGATCTCGGCGACCGGCGCGATCGCGCCGTCCGGCACCCAGCCGCGGCTCGCCTGGATGATCTTCAGCGCGCCGATGCTCGCGGCGCGACCATCCGGATAGTGCGCGACCTCGTGCTCGATCGCGTGGCGTTCCTCGCCCGTCAGCACGAATGGCGGCTCGACCCTGGCGGCGGTCTTGCCGGTCAGTTCCGCGAGTTTGATGACCGTATCGGATGTGCTCATGTCAGCGGTCCACGTCGGCCATGACGAAGTCGATCGACGCGATGTAGGCAATCAGGTCGGGAATCATCTGTCCGCGGATCACGCTGGGAATCTGCTGCAGATGCGCGAAGCTCGGCGTGCGGATGCGCGTGCGGTAACTCATCGTGCTGCCGTCGGAGGTCAGGTAGTAGCTGTTGAGGCCCTTCGTCGCCTCGATCATCACGCTCGCCTCGCCCGCCGGAATCACCGGCCCCCACGACACCTGCAGGAAGTGCGTGATCAGGGTTTCGATGTCCTTGAGCGTGCGGTCCTTCGGCGGCGGCGTCGTCAAGGGATGGTCGGCCTTGTACGGACCCGACGGCATGTTGTCGAGGCACTGCTGGATGATGCGCACCGACTGGCGCATTTCCTCGACACGCACGATCAGACGGTCGTAGGCATCGCCGTACTTGCCGGTCGGGATTTCGAAATCGAAATTCTCGTAGCCGCAGTACGGCCGCGTCTTGCGCAAATCGTAGGCCATGCCGGTGGCACGCAGACCGCCGCCGGTCGTGCCCCATTCCATCGCCTGGGCGGTGTCGTAGGCCGCGACGTGACGCGTGCGCGAAACGACGATCGAATTTTCGAGCGCCGCCTTCTGGTACTCGTCGAGCCGCTTCGGCAGATGCTCGATGAACTCGCGGACCAGACGGTCCCAGCCCTGCGGCAGGTCGTGCGCCAGGCCGCCGATGCGATACCAGGCCGGGTGCATGCGAAAGCCGGTGACGGCCTCGATCACGTCGTAGGCCTTCTGGCGATCGACGAACGCGAAGAACACCGGCGACATCGCGCCGACGTCCTGCAGGAAAGTGCCGAAGAACAGCAGGTGCGAGGTGATGCGGAAGAACTCCGACATCATGATGCGCACGGTCTGCGCACGCGCCGGCACCGTGATGCCGGCGAGCTTCTCGACCGCCATCACGTACGGCAGATTGTTCATCACGCCGCCGAGATAATCGATGCGGTCGGTATACGGAATGTACGAGTGCCAGCTCTGGCGCTCGCCCATCTTCTCGGCGCCACGGTGGTGATAGCCGATGTCCGGCACGCAGTCGACGATTTCCTCGCCGTCCAGCTGCAGGACGATGCGGAATGCACCGTGCGCGGACGGATGGTTGGGCCCGAGGTTGAGGAACATGAAGTCCTCGTTGTCGGTGCCCTTCTTCATGCCCCAGTCTTCGGGCTTGAACAGCAGCGCTTCCTGATCGAGATCCTGGCGCATCTGGTCGAGCACGAACGGATCGAACTCGGTGGCGCGCGCCGCGTGTTCCTTGCGCAGCGGATGGCCGACCCAGCGCGGCGGCAGCATGATGCGACGCAGGCTCGGGTGGCCGTCGAACACGATGCCGAACAGGTCCCAGACTTCGCGCTCGTACCAGTTCGCGTTCTCGTAAACGGTCGTCGCCGTCGGCAGATGCGGGTACTCGCCCTTCAGCGCAACCTTCAGCCGGATATCGGGACTGCCGCTGCGCGTCATGTCGCGCTCGATCGACAGCAGCTGGTAGACGACCGTGAAGTCGGCGGCCGGCAGATCCTGGCGATGCTTGCGCAGGCGCTCGTCGACCGCGGTCAGGTCGTAGAGCATCTTGTACGGCTTGGCGACGCCATTCTTGAGGTGGCGCAGCACGTCGACGATCTGCTCGGCGCGAACCCAGAGGGTCGGCATGCCATCGCGCGTGCGCTGCGGCACGAACGCGCTTTCACCGAAGCGCGCGTACAGATCGCGGATGACCTCGTTCTCGAGGCCAGGGACGGAGAGCGGTGCGTCGTCAGCCATCGCGACTCAAACCTGGTCCGGAGTGCGCAGCGTCGTCTGCGCGCTGCGCTCGGGTCGCAGCGTCTCCCGCCGCGATGGAAAATCGGCCTTGTAGACGCCCTGGTCACCGACCACCCACGACAGCGGCCGGCGCTCCTTGCCGATCGCGTCCTGCAGCAGGTTCAGCGCCTGCAGGAAGGCTTCCGGGCGCGGCGGGCAGCCGGGCACGTAGACGTCGACCGGCAGGAACTTGTCGACGCCCTGCACCACCGAGTAGATGTCGTACATGCCGCCCGAGTTCGCGCAGGAACCCATGCTGATCACCCACTTCGGTTCGAGCATCTGCTCGTAGAGGCGCTGCACCACCGGCGCCATCTTCATGAAGCAGGTGCCGGCGATCACCATCAGGTCGGCCTGACGCGGTGACGCGCGTATGACCTCGGCGCCGAAACGCGCGAGATCGTGCGTCGGCGTGAACGCGGTCGCCATCTCGACATAGCAGCAGGACAGGCCGAAGTTGTAAGGCCAGATCGAGTTCTTGCGGCCCCAGTTGACGACGCCATGCATCATGTCCTCGAGCTTGCCGAGGAAGATGTTCTTGTTGAGGTGCTCTTCGAGCGGATCGGCAACCTTGCTGCGCTGCTCCATCGGGTAGCGCGGCGCGTTCTTGTCGATGCGGGTGAGGGTGTATTCCATGGCTGCTTGCTCTGGTGGCTGGCGGCGACGCTTAGCGCGCGGGACCGGCGGATCGTTCCGCCGATCGCTCCTGCTGCAGGCGCGCGCGTGAAGCGGGCGCCCATTCCAGCGCGCCGATCTTCCACAGATAGACGAGGCTGGCGCCGAGAATGAAGATGAAGACGAAAGCCTCGATGAATCCGGCCCAGCCCGCTTCGCGAACCGATACCGCCCAGGCGTACAGGAACAGGGCTTCGACGTCGAAGATCACGAAGAACATCGCGACCAGATAGAACTTCGCCGAGAAGCGCAGGCGCGCGCCACCCTGACCGACGACACCGGACTCGAACGGCTCGTCCTTGGCACGCCCCCAGTCACGACCGCCGAGTACCCACGACAGCCCGAGCATGAGCCCCACGATGCCCAGGACCGCCACGACGTAGACGATCAAAGACCACGTGTCTGCTGACCATGCGCTGATGGGGGCCATCGCAAGCCTCGTTGGGTACTTTCTGGATCGGCGCCGCGGCGACATTGCCGGCCGGCATCCGCTTGAGTCGCGGAATTGTATATGACTGAACGCGCAATGCCGACCGTTTGCGGGAGGAAATGTCGGCACATAGGCGCTAAATGGCGGGCGATGCCGGTGAAGCTTTTGTCATCTGCGTTCGCATGACCGGCATCGTCACGGCGCGCGAACGCCCCGCCCGCTTCCCTGTTGCCGCCTCTTCAGACCACGCGTGGCTGGCTGCGGCGCGCACGCTTGAGCGCCCGACGCGCGGCCACGATATTGCGCGCGACCCCCGCCGCCGTCTCCGGCGCATCGAAGCGGGCGACGTGGAACAGGGCGTCGCCTTCATAGACCAGCGGCAGCGCCGTGCTGCCGACGACCACGCCATGTGCGCTGGCCAGCACCGGCGTCTCCGGGCCGCCGAAGGGATCGCCGATCACGCCGAGCACCTCGCCCTTGCGCACCTGCTCGCCGAGCGCCACCTGTACGCGCAAGACGCCGCTGGCGGCCGCGCGCACCCAGCTGCTGCTGCGCGCGATCACCGGTTCCGGCAGGCGCGTCGCGGCACGTGCCGCCGGCAGCATGTCGAGGGCGCTCATGACATTCAGCAGGCCGCGCACACCGGTGCGAATCGCCATTTCGTCGAAGCGCAGAGCCTCGCCGGCTTCGTACAGCAGGACCGGGATGCCGTGCTCGGTCGTGTACTCGCGCAGCGTGCCGGAGCGCGGCGTCGAATTGAGCAGCAGCGGCGCGCCGAATGCCTGCGCCAGCCGCAGGGTCTGCGGATTGGCGAGATCGCCGCGGATGTGCGGCAGGTTCGGCCTGTGGATCGCGCCGGTGTGCAGGTCGACACCGTATTGCGAGCGGCCGACGATCTCGCGCAGGAACAATTTCGCGAGCCGCGCCGCCAGCGAGCCCTTGTCGCTGCCGGGAAAGCTGCGATTGAGATCGCGGCGGTCCGGCAGATAACGCGACTGGTGAAGGAATGCCAGGGTGTTGACGACTGGCACCGCGAGCAGCGTGCCGCGCAGCTGCCGCAGGCCGCGCTGCAACAGCAGGCGGCGAATGATCTCGACGCCGATGATTTCGTCGCCATGCAGCGCCGCGCTGACGAACAGGGTCGGCCCCGGCTCACGGCCGTGCAGCACCCGCACCGGAAGGCTGACCGGGGTATTCGTATAAAGACTGACGACCGGCAGCTCGACCAGCCGGCCTTCGCCCGGCCGCAGCACCTGTCCGCCGATCTCGAAGTTGCCGGCCATTGCCGTCATCCCCTGGCCTTGCCGCGCGAACCCCGCGGCTGCGCGTGGCCTTCGATGAACTCGATGATGCGCTCGGCGATGTCGATGCCGGACGCGGTCTCGATGCCTTCCAGCCCCGGCGAGGAATTGACTTCCATGACCATCGGCCCGGACGCCGACCGCAGCAGATCGACGCCGGCCACATTGAGTCCCATGATCTTCGCCGCGCGCAACGCAGTACGCCGTTCCGCGGGCGTGATCTCGACCGGGCTGGCGCTGCCGCCGCGGTGCAGATTGGAGCGGAACTCGCCGGAACAGGCGGTACGCTGCATCGACGCCACCACCTCGTCGCCGACCACCAGGCAACGGATGTCGCAGCCCTGCGCTTCGCGGACGAATTCCTGCACCAGGAAATACGCATCGAGTCCGCGGAATGCCTCGATCACCGATGACGCGGCATTGGCGGTCTCGGCCAGCACCACGCCCTCACCCTGCGTCCCCTCGATCAGTTTGATCACCATCGGCGCGCCGCCCACCAGTTGCATCACGCCTTCGGTGTCGTCCGGCGCATGCGCGAACGCGGTGCGCGGCAGACCGACCCCCTTGCGCGCCAGCAACTGCAGGGCGCGCAGCTTGTCGCGCGCGCGCGCGATCGCCACCGATTCGTTGAGCGTGTAGACATCCTGCATCTCGAACTGGCGCACGACGGCCGTGCCGTAAAACGTCACGGACGCACCGATGCGCGGGATCACCGCATCGAAACGTTCGAGCCGTTTGCCGCGGTACCAGATCTCCGGATTGCCCGGCTGGATATTCATGTAGCAGCGCAGCACGTCGATGACCTGCACCTTGTGGCCGCGCGCTTCGGCCGCCTCGACCAGGCGCCGGGTCGAATACAGCCTGCGGTTGCGGGACAGCAGCGCGATCTTCATGCCGCCACCTTCGGCCGACGGATGCGACCCTGCACGAAGCTGGCCGCCGGATCGACCGCGAAGCGCCCGGCGATCGCCGTGCGGCCCAGCAGCATGCGGAAGCGCAGAGCATGCCGCGCGCTCAGCGAGACCTCGACATTCCAGCGCTCGCCACCGAGCAGGATCGCGGTGCTGATGAACGGACGCAGTTCACGGTGACCGCCGGAGTCCGTCACCCAGCGCCGATCGATCAGTTCGGCTTCGCACCATTGTTCGTCCGTCGATTTCTGCAGCGGCTGCAGCGAAAAACGCACACGGCCGTTGTCCAGCGTTTCGATCGTCGTTGCGTGCAGGGCCGACGAGCGTGCGCCGGTATCGACCTTGGCCTTGATTCTGGCGATCCCCAGCTCCGGCAACGCCAGCCATTCACGCCAGCCCAGCACCGGCAAATCCGTCGCCTCGCCTCGCTTCACCGACCGCTCCTGTCGCAGAACGCCATGACCGGCCGCTAGCATAGCGGCGACAAGCGGCGAACGCGCCTATACTTCGCCGCATCGCCGATGGGGGTTACAAGATGGCCGAGTCGCAGTTCAATTCGTTTGCCGAGTTCTACTCGTTCTACCTGTCCGAGCACGCCAACACGACCGCGCGGCGCCTGCATTTCATCGGCAGCTGCCTGGCGCTGGCCTGCTTCGCGTTCGGCCTCGCCAAAGGCATCTGGTGGTACTTCCTCGCCGCATTGATCGCCGGCTACGGCTTCGCCTGGGTGGGCCACTTCTTCTTCGAGAAAAACCGGCCGGCAACGTTCTCGCACCCGTTCTACTCGTTCGCCGGCGACTGGCGCATGTGGTGGGAAACGCTGATCGGCAGACTGCCGTTCTGAAGTGACGCCGGCGCACATCGACGATCGCGAACTGCTCGCCGGTCTCGCCGATGGCAGCCTGCCGGCGGCCCGCTTCGATCACGAAAATCATGTGCGCGTCGCCTGGCTGTGCTTGCGCGATGCAGATGGCCGCGCCGCCGGCGAAGCACGGTTCTGCAATCTGCTGCGCACGTACGTCGCCGGGCTCGGCGCCAGCGACAAGTACCATCACACGCTGAGCGTCGCGCTGCTGCGCCTGATCGACGCGCGTCGGCGCGTGCGCCCGGAACTGGACTGGCCGGCGTTCGCGGCGCTGCATCGGGAACTGTTTGTCGACGCGCGCGGCCTGCTGGCGCGACACTATTCGGCGGCGCGCCTGAACAGCGCCGCGGCGCGGCGCGAATTCGTCGACGCCGATGGTGAGCCACTGCCGTAGACCGATGGGCAATTTCTGCCCGACGACAACGGTTTCGGCGTAGAATCCGCGCCCTTCGCGGACTCCTTTTGCATCATGCCGGACCTTCATCATTTTGACGTCATCGTCATCGGCGGCGGCCATGCCGGCACCGAAGCGGCGCTCGCGCCGGCGCGCATGGGCTGTCGCACGCTGCTGGTCACGCAGTCGATCGAAACGCTGGGCCAGATGTCGTGCAATCCGGCGATCGGCGGCATCGGCAAGGGCCATCTGGTCAAGGAAATCGACGCGCTCGGCGGCCTGATGGCGCGCGCTGCCGATCGCGCCGGCATCCAGTTCCGCATTCTCAACGGCTCGAAAGGTCCCGCGGTGCGCGCCACGCGCGCGCAAGCCGACCGCATGCTCTACAAGTGGGCCGTGCGCGAAGCACTGGAAAACCAGCCGAACCTGACGCTGTTCCAGCAGGAGGTCGAAGACCTGATCGTGGAAGGCGGAGCGGTGCGCGGCATCGTCACCCGGCTCGGCCTCAGATTCCACGCCCCGGCCGTGGTGCTGACCACCGGCACCTTCCTCGGCGGTCGCATTCATGTCGGCATGGAAAACCATCAGGGCGGACGCGCCGGCGATCCGCCCAGCAATGCGCTCGCCACGCGCCTGCGCGAGCTGCATCCACGTGTCGGTCGCCTGAAGACCGGCACGCCGCCACGGCTGGACGGCCGCACGATCGACTGGGATGTGCTGACGCCGCAGCCGGGCGACATGCCGACGCCGGTGTTCTCGTTTCTTGGCTGCCGCGCCGATCATCCGCGCCAGATACCCTGCCATCTGACCGCGACCAATGCCGAGACGCACGCGATCATCCGCAGCGGCTTCGATCGTTCGCCGATGTTCACGGGCGTCATCGAAGGTGTCGGCCCGCGCTACTGCCCTAGCGTCGAAGACAAGGTCAACCGTTTTGCCGGCAAGGACAGCCATCAGGTGTTCCTCGAACCGGAAGGCCTGAACACGCGCGAGATCTATCCGAACGGCATTTCGACTTCGCTGCCGTACGACATCCAGGAACGCTTCGTGCGCACGATCCGCGGCCTCGAAGCGGCGCGCATCACGCGTCCCGGCTACGCGATCGAATACGACTACTTCGATCCGCGCGATCTCAAGCGTTCGCTGGAAACCAAGCTCATTGACGGCCTCTATTTCGCCGGCCAGATCAATGGCACGACCGGCTACGAGGAGGCCGCGGCGCAGGGTCTGCTGGCCGGACTCAATGCCGCGCTGCAGGTGCAGGGTCGCGAAGCCTGGACGCCGCAGCGCCACGAGGCCTACATCGGCGTGCTGATCGACGACCTGACCACGCGCGGCACCACCGAGCCGTACCGCATGTTCACGTCGCGCGCCGAACACCGCCTGCTGCTGCGCGAAGACAATGCCGATCTGCGCCTGACCGCCCAGGGCCGCGAACTCGGCCTGGTCGACGACCTGCGCTGGGACGCCTTTGCACGCAAGCGCGACGCAATCGACGCCGAACGCAGCCGCATCGACGCACTCTGGCTGAAGCCGGCGCAGCTGGCGCAGCCCGCGTTCACCGAACATTTTGGCGCCGCGCCGGTCGACAGCGGCGCCTCGGCGCGTGATCTGCTGCGCCGCCCGGAAGGCAGTTACGCGCTGCTGCAGACACTGGAACTGGCGCCGGCCGACATCGATCCGCAGGTCGCCGAACAGGTCGAAGTGCAGGCCAAGTACGCCGGCTACATCGAACGCCAGCAGTTCGAGATCGATCGCGTGCGCCGCTACGAAGACGCGCGACTTCCGCTCGATCTGGACTACGTGGCGGTTACCGGCCTGTCCAATGAAGTACGCCTGAAGCTGGCCGAACACCGCCCGGAAACCGTCGCCCAGGCCGGCCGGATTTCGGGCGTGACCCCGGCGGCGGTGTCGCTGCTGCTCGTTCATCTGAAGAAAATCGGGCAGTTGCGGCGTTCCGCCTGAACGGTTCATTTTCGATTCAGGGCCTGACGGTATCTTGCTAGCCAAGGCCAGTCCCCCAAGTCCTGCATCCCCCCAGCAGGACGCCCCGAAGGGCTCTCTCATCCCCCCCCGAGAGAGCCCTTTTTTTGTGTCCGGACGCCGGCCACTTGCGCCCTCGCCATGCGCGACCGATGATGAATTCCCACGCAACGATTAGGGGGAATTCTCATGCGCAAGCGCGTCGCGCCGCTGCTGGCGGCAAGCCTGCTGATCCCGATCGCCAGTGCTGCGTTCGCGGATGCCGGCGTCCACGAAGGGCAATGGCGCTATACGATGAAGATGGACGGCATGCCGATGCCACCGGAGATGAAAAACTTCGATGCGTCGGAGCTGCCCCCGGAAGTCCGGTCGCGGATGCCGCAGTTCAACGGCAACACCATGACCATGAATTTCGAGCGCTGCCTGACCGAGAAGGATCTGGTCCCGCACCAGGAAAACGGCAAGGAACACTGCAAGATCACCAAGATGGATCGCCACGGCGGCACGGTCGACTGGTCGTCCACCTGCGATACCCCCAAGGGCAAGATGGATGCCGTCGGGACGGCGACGTACAGCGGCGACACGATGACCGCCACCACGCACATGACCGGTACCGGCGATGACGGCAGGCCGCTCGACATGACGCAGAACATGACGGGCCAGTATGTCGGGCCCTGCCCGCAATAGAGATCCGGCCGGTTCAGAACCGGTTCAGTGTCGCATTCCAGAATCGCCAGCCTTCCACCGGAGTGATGCCATGAAATACCGCCTTTCAGCCCTCGCCCTCATTGCCGCCGCAGCCGCGATGAGCGGCCCCGCATTTGCCGCCAGCGTCGATGTCGGCGCGCATGTCGAGGCGGCACCCGCAGCCAGCGCCGATGCCGACGCCAGCGCCGCCACGACCACCGACAGCATCAAGGCTGCCGGCGCCGAAATGGGCCATGAAGCGAAGGTCGACGCACAGGCCGGCGTTGCCAAGGCCGGCGATGCCGCCGCCGCGACCGGCGCCAAGGTCAAGGCGGGTGCAAAGACCGCCGCACACAAGACCAGGCATGTCGCCAAGTCGGCGGCCGCCGCGACCGGTTCGGCGCTCGGCGCCGTCGGTGGCGCTGTCGGCGGTGTGGTGCACGGCACGGCCGACGCCGCGACCACCGGCGTCAGCGTCGACGCGGATGCCAAAGTCGGCGCGCAGTAGGCACGCCATTGCTTGCAGGCAAAGGCCCTCTCGTGAACGAGAGGGCCTTTGCCTTGCCCGCCGTCAGCAGCAGTGGCTGATCGCGCGCAACACGTCGGAGCGCGAGATCTGACCGACCAGCTTGCCGTCGTCGACGACCGGATAACGCCGGAAGTGGCTGTTGTTGATGAACAGCCCCGCGAGGTGGGTCAGGCTCGTGTCGGAGCTGACCGTTTCGACCGTGGTACTCATGTACTGGCTGATCGGCCCGGCCACGCAAGTGTCCTGCGCGGCGACCATCGCGATCTGCAGGCAATCGCGCTCCGAGAGCATGCCGACCAGCTTGCCGCTGGCGTCAACTACGGGCGCCCCCGAGTGGCCGCTCTTGACCAGCTGGTGCACCGCGTTCATCACTTCCATTTCCGGCGTGAACGTCATCAGCCTGGAGCTCATGTAATCACGAACACAGACTTTTTCCAGCGTGGCCATATCGCTCTCCTCGACCGCCGTGCGCTTCTGCCGGTGGACGATACCGGCTGCTTGACGACCGCTCAAGCCTACGCTGATTTATGTGTCAGGCGCTGCGCGAAAATGCCGCGACATTGTCGACTCAGTCACGCATCAGCCAGCCGTGCAGCTGGTGCCCGCGGTCGCGCAGCCAGCGTTTGTGCTGCTCGAAATCCGGCATCTGCCGCTCGACCAGCGCCCAGAAACGGGACGAATGGTCCATGTGCATCAGATGACAGAGCTCGTGCACCGCGACGTAGCGGAACACCTCGACCGGCGCCATCACCAGCCGCCACGACAGGCAGATCACGGCGCCCGGATTGCAGCTGCCCCACTGCGTCTGAGGGTCATTGATGCGCAGCTCGCGGTAGACGACACCGAGCGGCGCAGCGGCAGCGTCCAGATGCGTGCGCGCATCGAGCCGGGCCTTATGGATCAGCGCCTGACGCAGGGCGACATCGAGTTTCGCGGTCTGCCCGTCCGCCGGCGCCGCCAGCACGACGACGCGATCCGTTTCGAAGCGCACCGCCGCCCGCCGCAGCCGCGCCGCTTCGAGTCTCAGCGGCAGCTCGCGGCCGCGCAGCAGCAGCCGGTCGCTGCCGTCCCAGCGCAGGCGGGCCGGCGCCGGATGCGCCGAGCTCTGCAGCGCCAGCTCCAGCAGCTTGCTGCGCACCCAGGCTTCGCGCGTACGGAAGAACGCCACGGCCTCGGCGCGCGCCACCCAGCGCGGATAGATCAGCGACACGCTGCGATCGGGCCGCACTTCGATGCGGATGTTGCGGGCCTTGGCGCTGACCCGCTCGGTCAGCGTGTAGTCCTCGCGGAACAGCTCGATCTGGCGATCCGTCTCGTTCATGGCGCGGCGGCTGCGACCAAAAAGTGGCCGTGACGCTCGACAGGCGCTTCAGGGCGGACTATCGGCATCTTCATGCGCCATCTATCCACAGGCTTGTCCCCGGATTCTGGGAATAAGTCAGTCGCATGTCAGTGCGCGACATACCCGATCTTCGCGAGCACGCCGTCGAGCTCGTCCAGCGAGTGGAACTTGACGCGCAGCTCGCCCTTGCCGGCCTTGTCGGCTGTCACGATCACCGGGCACGCGAGATGGTCGGACAGATCGCGCTCCAGCACCTGCCAGTCGGTCGGCTTGCCCGGCCGGAACACGACCAGCTTGTCGCGCGTGGCCGCGATGCGCTGTTCGAGGCCGCGCACCGTCAGCTTGTGACGGATGATCTCGTCGGCCCAGCCGAGCTGCTGCTCGAACGGCACGCCGGCCAGCACCTTGGCGTGGCCGAGCAGGATGTGTCCTTCGTTGACCAGCTTGGCGACATCGGGCACCAGATTGAGCAGGCGCAGATAGTTGGTGACGTACTCGCGCGACTTGCCGATGCGCTCGCCGATCGCCGCGTGCTTGAGATCGAACAGTTCGCCGAGCCGCTTCAGGCCGGCAGCGGTTTCCATCGGCGTCAGCGATTCGCGCTGCAGGTTTTCGATCAGGCCGAGCACGAAGGCTTCGGTATCGGACAGATCGTCGCGAATGATTGCCGGCATCTCGTGCAGGCCGGCCTGCTGCGCCGCGCGCCAGCGACGTTCGCCGGCGAGCAGCTCGTAACCCCAGACCCGCGTGCGCAGGACGATCGGCTGCACGACGCCGGACTCGCGAATGCTCTCGGCCAGCTCGCGCAAGGCGTCCGCGTCGAAGTGCCGGCGCGCCTGCTGGCTGCCGGGGCGGATCAGGTCGATCGGGACATCACGGATTTCGCCGCTGGGGCGCTTGCGACTCATGCCGGCATTTTAATCCCTGCCGCTGTACCGCCGCGGAATTTTTACGTCTCCGTGACCATCCTGCGGCCGGCGCACGTCGGCCGCGCGGCGCATGAGATAATGTGCGGGGAGAACAACGAGAAGACGGACAGACCATGGAAGAGCATTTCCGCGCGATCATCGAGTCGATCGGCGAAAACCCGGAGCGCGAAGGCCTGCTGCGCACGCCGCTGCGCGCGGCCAAGGCGATGGAATTCCTGACCCAGGGTTACGAGCAGGACGTCGAGGAGATCGTCAACGGCGCGGTGTTCGAATCGAGCAACGACGAGATGGTGATCGTCCGCAACATCGAGCTGTATTCGCTGTGCGAGCACCACCTGCTGCCGTTCATCGGCAAGGCGCATGTCGCCTACCTGCCGTCCGGCAAGGTCATCGGCCTGTCGAAGATTCCGCGCATCGTCGACATGTTCGCGCGCCGTCTGCAGATCCAGGAAAACCTGACGCAGCAGATCGGCACCTGCATCCAGACCGTGACCGGCGCGCACGGCGTCGGTGTCGTCATCGAAGCGCAGCATTTGTGCGCGATGATGCGCGGCGTGCAGAAGCAGAATTCGACGATGGTCACTTCGGTGATGCTCGGCCGCTTCCGTGAAGATCACCGCACCCGCGAGGAGTTCCTCACCCTTGCGCATCGCGGGTAAGACGGATTTCCTATACTCTGGATTTCGTGGGCCTCTGGCCGGTAGCAGCGGTCATCCGACCGCGGAGTCATGACGATGTCTGGTGTAGCGCGCAGCGCGCAGTTCGGTCTCGCCGATCGCATCGAAGTTCTCGCTTCGATCGAAGATGCCGTGATTCAGCAGATGACGCTTCATGTCGAGAAGCGGCGCCTCTGGTTTCCCAACGACCTGATGCCGGCGGACGCCGATCTGGATGCCGCCGCCGATGGTGAACTCGCGCGCATCCGCGATGCCGCGCGCGGCCTGCCGGACACGGTTCGCGTCGCCGTCGCGCTGAACCTGCTGACCGAGGAAGGCCTGCCGCATTTCCATCGCCTGATCGCGACCCATCTCGGCAACAGCGGACCGTGGCGCGACTGGAACAATCTGTGGACGGCCGAAGAAGATCGTCACGGCTGCGCGCTGCGTGACTACGTGCGCGATGCCCGCCTGTTCGACATGGGTGCGCTCGAAGCACTGCAGTACCGCTACATCGAGGCCGGTTTCAATCCGGAGTGGGAAAGCGACCCGTATCGTCTGCTTGCGTACACCTCGCTGCAGGAAAAGGCCACGCAGTTCTCGCATGCCAATACCGGCCGCCTGTGCGCCAGCGTCGAGCCGATGGCGCAGAAGGTGCTCGCGCATCTGGCCGGCGACGAATCGCGCCACTATCAGTTCTACCGTGCGGTGTTCGGCGCGATCCTCGATCGCGATCCCAACCACGCGCTGGTCTCGCTGCTCAAGGTGACGCTGAACTTCGCGATGCCGGGCGCCGCGATCGCCGGCTACGACGAAATGAGCGAAGTCGTGCGTCGTGCCGGCATCTTCTGCGCACGCCAGTACCAGGAGATCGTCGAGGAGCTGCTGGCCTTCTGGAAGATCGGCGCCATGAGCGGCCTGTCCGCGGCTGGCCGTCAGGCCCAGGAAAAGCTGATGAAAGTGCCGGCGCGTCTGGCCCGCATGGCGGATTTCCAGGATGCCAAGAGCGCGGTCCGCGATTTCAGCTTCGACTTCATCTATGGCCGCACCCTGCGCGCCTGAGGCGTCGGTCGCACGCGCAGAAACCCGAAGCGCGCTTTCCCGAAGGAAGTTCTCGACAAGCATGTCATCGCGACTCCTGCCTCCCCTGTCGCAAGACGATGGGGGAGCGGGAGTTTCATTTTGATGGCGCCCTAAGGCTGACCCGGACCGGCCGGCGCAGCGGCGGCTGATTCGGTCTCTGGCGCTGTCGGCGTCGGCGTCGGCGTCGGCGTCGGCGTCGGCGTCGGCGTCGGCGTCGGCGATGCACTTTGCAGTGTGCTGTCGGCGACCGGAAGCGCCGCGCCCGGTGTCGCGCCGCCGGCTGCGGCGGCGGGTGGCGGCAGGTCCTGCACATCGAGCGACACCGGATTGATCACGCCCGGCTCGTCGCGCAGTTTCACGTACAGCTGACCGTCGCTCGGATGCGGCACCGGCAGGCTGGCGCCGGGAAAACCGTCGGACACGCGCACGGCCTGGTCGAACTGCGGCGTGCCCGATACCGAATCGAGCAGGAACAGATCGGCGCCGGACAGCACGCAAGCCAGTTTCGGATCGGCCGGACACTTGAGCGTGCGCAGCACCGGCAGGCGCACCAGCGTCGCCAGGGGCTGCCAGTCGCCGGCGACATCATTGACCACGGCGCGGAATTTCAGCGGCCCGAACGCGGAGAAGCCGAAGGCCTTCGCCGGTTCGATGGTCGCCAGCGCAACCTTGGAATTCTCGAGCTTGATGCCGCCATTGCCGATGCTCAGCGTCGTCGAGAACGACTCGTCGGCGGTCGCCACTTCGATCGTCTGCTGCGGCGTGAAGCGCGTCGGTGTCTGCGCGCGCATCGAGAAGGTCAGGCGCGCGTCCTGCGGCAACTCGTCGGCGTCGCCGAGCTGGATGTTGCCGCTGGCGCTGTCCGGCGACAGCCGCACACTCTTGCTGATCAGACCGACGCTCGGCCGCGGCAGATCGATGACCGCCTTGAGCTTGACCACGCGACCGTCCTTCAGCGTGACCTTCGCGCTGGCGCCGCTGTCCGGCTTCAGCTGCGCGGCGGCCTGCGTGTCGGCCGCGTTCATCACCAGCTGATCGTTGCCGCCCTGCGTGGTCAGCGCGCCCGGCTGGAATACGAGATCACCGATCGCGAGGCTCGCCACTTCGTCGAGGCGGCTGCCGCCGAGCACGCCCTGCGCATCGCCGGCATGAATCGTGAAGCCGTCGAGGCGCCCCGGATTCGAGAACACCTGTATCGGAATCAGGTGCGGCTTGTTCGAGCCGTACTGGTCGATCATCAGGCTCATCGTGCCGGGCTGCGCGTCCTGCAGCGGCAGCTTCACTTCAACCAATCCCGGCTTCAGCGGCTTCCACTCGGCCTTCAGCTCCTTGCCGTCCGGATCGCGCAACATGATGTTGTCGACACAGCTGACGCTGTCGGTCTGCAGATGCACGGTATCCGGGCGACCGACGATCAGCGCGTCCTGATCGCCCTCGGCGAGTGCCCAGTCATTGGTGTGCGCATTGGTCAGCTCGAACCCCGGACCGCTGTAGGGCTCGAAGCCCCAGTAGCCCTGCAGGGACGCGCGAATCGTGTCGCCGAGATCGGCCGACTGCAGGCGCGCGGTGTTGACGACATAACCACCCTGCGCCGCATCGGCGTGCGCCGGCAGACGGATGGTCTTGCCGTCCTTGCCACTGACACTGAGCGTGATGTCATGCGCGTAGTCGGTCGAGAACGCCAGCGGCGCGCCTTCCACCGGCAGCACCAGATCGTCGCGGCTTGCGCAGTAGATGTCGGTCGGATCGACCGCGTGCAGCGGCGGCAGACGCGGCTTCTCGACGGCCGGCAGTGCGACCACCATCACCGACTTCGGGTTGTAGAACGACGGCGGCGTGTTCAGCGTCAGCGCCAGCTTGTTGCCGTGATGCGAGGACAGTGCCGGAATGTACTGATACTGCGCGGTGCTGAACGAATCGAAGATGCGGACGATGTCGAGCACCGATGCGATGTACGGGCTGTACACGCCGTAGCCGAGCTCCGGCGTGACGCTGGCCGACATCACCAGATCGGCCGCCGGACCGGAGGTCAGCGTCTCGGCGATCGACATGCTGTGGCCGTCGTTGAGGATCAGCGAATCCTGATTCTGCGTCAGGCACGCCGCCTGCAGCTGCGGAATCTTGTCGAGGCATTTTTCGTCGACCTTGATCGCGAGACTGCGCGCGAGCAGCGGCGCGACCACTTTCAGCTGCGCCGGGTCGCCGTAGTCGAGCACGTGCACGGCCGACAGATAACGATCGAGCCGCGAGCGATCGAGCGTCGCCTGATTCAGATCCTGCGTCGCGCGCACGAACGCGCCCGGCCGCCCCTGCACGGAACTGACGATGCCGTCGAAATCGCCATTGGTTTCCGGCGCCAGAAACACCAGCACCTGCTGCGCGCCCTTGGGCACCGTCACGCTCAGGCCATCGCGCGCGCACGCCCCCGTCCAGGTCTTGCACGGAGAGAACCAGCTCTTCGGCGGCGGATTGGTCGGCCCGCTGAGAAAGGCCGCGACCATCAGGTAATGCGCGGACTGCGAAGCCGGGAATTCCGGCTTGATCCAGATGCGATCGCCTTCCGCGAGATTCGGCACTTCCGAGGCCGGCAGGATCGTCTTGCCGCGCGTGATGACCACATCCATCGTCGGCCCGGCCAGGTCGAACGGGGCGGGCGCGGCGGCAGCCGCCACGGTACTCGACAGCGACAGCAGCAACAGCGGAAGGACGCGAAGACTCATGGCCATGGTTTTCAACACGTAGCGATCACTCGAAAAAGCCCGCACCTGCATTTCCCTGCCCGCTCACGGAAAGCACTCCGGACGGGCACTGCCGGCGGCGACACAGCGCATAGACCGGTCAACTTCAGCACAGCTTCGATGAACGCCGACCGACAAAGTTCATCGAGCGGGCATCGTCGCTACCGATAGCGGCCGACGATGCCATCCCAGCTTTTCCCGGCCGCCACCAGCAGCGCCGCGAAGGCCTGGCGTTCGGCCTCCAGGCGTTTGCCGTCGAGCGTCGCGTCCGAACCCCAGGCATCGGCCAGACCGCCGACGCTCGCATCCGCCTGCGTCGCACCGTAGGTGAAGCCGGTTCGCACATCGACGAACGCGAGCGAGGCCGTCGAGCTGACCGCTGCATCGGCATCCGGCTTGTCGCCCAGCGCGATCTTGCTGGCCGGATCGCGATCATGGCCATCGATGCGGAAGCGGGTCGCGACCGTGAACACCATCAAGACGTCCGCCTGCATCTTCGCCGCGGCGAAACGCAGATCGGCGAGCGACTCGAAGCTCGCCGGCAGCAGCGATGCGTCGAACACCGCCACCGACGCCACCTGCGGCCAGTGCGCGACCGTCTGCAATTGCGGCGGCGTCATCAGTTCCGGCGGTGCAATGACACTGAAGCGCCCCTTGCCGTAACCGTTCGCCGACAGCGAGCGGTAGTCGGCCGCCTGCACCCGCACCGCGACCATACTGAGCGGAAACTGCGGCGACGGCTGCTGCGCGGTATCGGCGACATCGCCGCCACCGATCTGCGCCAGCAACGCCGGCCCACCCGGCGTCATGTAGCTGGCGCAGCCCGCACTGCCGAAGACCACGGCGAAAATGGCAATGAGATGACGCAAGGGCAAGCTCCGGATCGGCTCGGCCGCAAAGTCTAGCGTCGAAGACCGACAGCGGGATGAACGGCGGCTTGCTTGCGGGGCGGTCGCGTGCCGCGTCTAATCAGGCCTGCACCCTCGCGCACCATTTCGCCGAACCCGCCGAGCCTCCTCGGCCGGCGCCGGGGACACGGTGACATTCACAGGCCCGCTACATGAAGAACCGCAATGCCGAGGTCGCACGCTTCATCACGATCCCGCTGAGTCACTACTGCGAGAAGGCGCGCTGGGCGCTCGACCGCGCGGCGCTGCCCTACCGCGAGGAGCCGCACATTCCGCTGCTGCATCGTCTTTCGACGAAGCGAAGCGGCGGCGGCACGGTGCCGGTGCTGATTCACGCGGGCCGGTGCTTCGTCGAATCCACCGCGATCCTCGTGCTGGCCGACAACTTCAGCGGCGGCGCACTGTATCCGCAGGACGCGGGGCAACGGCATCAGGTGGAGTCGCTGGTTGCGCGCTTCGACAGGGAACTCGGCCCGCACACGCGGCGCTGGGCCTATGCGCAACTGCTGTCCGATACCGCGCTGCTGCGACGAATCTGGGCGACCCGCGCGCCGCGCGCCGAGACCCTGCTGCTGCCGGTGATCGTGCCGCTGGCGCGCCGGCTGGTTCGCGCCGGCTATCGGGTGACACCGGAAAGCGGGCAACGGTCGATCGAGCGCGTGCACGGGATTTTCCGCGAGGTGGAAGAGCGCCTGCGCGACGGTCGCCGCTATCTGGTCGGCGATCGCTTCAGCGCGGCCGATCTCGGCTTTGCGGCGCTGGCCGCTCCGGTGCTGTTCCCGGCCGGCTGCCGCGCGGTGCTTCCGGCGCTCGACGAAGTGCCGGCGGCCGTGCGCGAAGAAGTGCTGCGTCTGCGCGACACGGACGCGGGACGCTTTGCATTGCGGCTTTATCTTCAGGAGCGGGACACGCCGGCGGCGGCGCGCTCCGCTACGGCTTGAGGCCGCGCACGATCATCTGCAGTTCATGCCGCGGCGCTGCGGCACGCGACCTGTCGGTCTCGATGCCGCGCACAGCGAGGGACCGATGCGCTATCTGATTGCGCTGGTGGTGCCACTGTTCGTGCAGTTCTATGCGCTGCTGCTCGTCTTCGATGCATCGCGCGGCGGCGGCTCGTTCATGGGCCTCTTGGCGATTCCGGTGGCGGCGATCGCCGTGCCGGTGCTGGCGATTTCCGGATTCCTCGGTGCGCGCGGGACGCTGCCCCTGAGCCGTGTCGCCCTGATGAGCTTCGCGATCGCGCTGCTACCGCCAATCGTGCTGCTGGTCTTGCGCCTGCTGGAGTCCTGAGGCGCGCGGTGGCCGTTCCCGGTCGCCGCGGATTTGTCGTGGCCCGCCGCAGTTCGCGACAATCGCCGCAGGCCCCGCGATGCGAAGACAATGAAAGACTGCATCCTGCATAACCCGCGCTGCAGCAAGAGCCGCGAAACCCTGAAGCTGCTGCACGAGCGCGGCGTTGAATTGCCGATCGTCGAATATCTGCAACAGCCCCTGTCGAAATCCGAACTGCGCAAACTCTGCGAGCTGCTCGGCGTCAAACCGCTGGCGATCGTGCGGACCAGGGAAGAGCTGTTCGGCGAACTCGGCCTGGCGCGGGACAACGGCTACAGCGACGCGCAATGGCTGGACGTGCTCGCCAGTCACCCGAAGCTGATGGAACGCCCGATCGTGGTCCTTCACGGCCGCGCGGCGATCGGCCGGCCGCCGGAAAACGTGCTCAGCCTGCTGGCCTGAGACCGACGCGCCGCGCAAGACCGCGCAGCACGGGGCGCAGCGCGAAATACAGCAGCGCTGCCACGAACGGTGCGATCAGCAGCCACACCGCGACGCCGCAGAGCGCGGTCATGCCGTAGTCGGCGACGAACTGCAGCGGCCCGGCCTTGAAGCGGACGATCAGCTCGCCGATCGAGAAGATCGGCAGATGCGGCCGACGGAACAGGGTTTCGCCGGCACGGTAGAACGGCAGCAGCAGGATCAGCTGCAGCGGATAGAACAGATAGTTGGCGAGCTGGATCAGCGGCTGGTTGAGGCGCAGCCGCAAGGCGACCAGCGCGCAGATCAGCGTCGTCGCGCCGAGGATCGGAAACACACTGATGACGCTGGCCAGCGCCAGAGTCAGGGCGATGCGCTCCGGCGTGATGCCCTGCTTGAGCTGGGCAACGATCGGATCGACACACCAGCGCCGCCAGAGCGACGGTCTGGCTGTCGGGGCGAACGCGCTGCCGGCGTCGCTCATGGCCGGCGCAACAGCAGGTCCGCGGGCCTGGCGTCAGGCGGCAGGCGCCAGAGCTGGATCAGCATGTACGTGGCGATCGCGATATTGCCGAGGCCGAAGATCAGGATCAGCCAGATCCCGCGCGCAAGGTTCGAGCGCTCCTTGTAGGCCACCCACAGCCAGATCGTGAAGAACGCGAGATAGGTGTCGACCAGCGTCGCAATGAACCAGGGATGCGTGGCGACCGCACGCGGGGTTTGCCACATCGGCAGCTGCAGGCTGGCCCAGCCGGTCGCGGACAGGATCGCCAGCAGGGCGAGGGTGAAAACGAGCTTGAGCCGGGAGGTCATGGCAATTTCCGAAACGAACAGGGACTGGACGACAGTACGGCGCAAGACGCTTATCGGACGCGCTGGCGGCGCCGCACGCGCCGCGCCGGCCGGCCGCCGGCGGCTGCGAACTGACGCTTGCGGTAAACGCCGGGCGAAAGCTGCGTCCAGCGCCGGAATGCGTTGTGAAAGGTGCTCTGCTCGGTGTAGCCGAGCAGGAACGCGATCTGCGTCAGCGACACCTGCGGATCGCGCAGCAGATTCTCGGCGGTGTGGCGGCGCACCTCGTCGAGCACGCGCTGATACGACTGCCCGAACGCTTCGAGGCGGCGCTGCAGCGTGCGCGGCGTCAGCGCCAGCGCACCGGCCGAATCGGCGAGTGCGACACGGCCATTGGCGAGATTGCGGCTCAGCACGGTCTTCAGGCTGCGCAACAGTTCCGGTTCGCCGGCCAGACGCTGCAGCATCGACTGTGCGCGTGCCTCGACCTGGCGGCGCAGATCGTCGTCGGCATGGGCCACCGGCAGATGCATGTAGGTGGTCGGAAAGACCATCTTGCTGTCGGGCTGCCCGAATTTCAGGGCCCCGCCGAAGACCTGCTCGTAGGCACTGACATCGACCGGCCGCGGAAAATGCAGATGCGCGTCGTAGCGCAGACCGGGGCGGTCAGACAGCCAGCGCATGAACATGGCGCGCGCGCCGAGCATGAACTGCGCAACGCTGGGCGCCGCCGGCGTGTCGTATGGCCAGCGCCAAAGAAAATGCACGCGATCGCCCTTGATGATCGCCTCGGGCTGACCGATCTGGCCGAGCAGGCGGATGTACCGTCCGAGCTGCGCCGCAACCTCGCCGAGGGTTTCGCAATTCATCAGCACATGGCCGAGTACGCCGAGATGGCGGACGTGCAGGCTGGCGCCGGCCTTCAGCGGCAGCGACGGGTCCTTGCAGTGCGCGATCGCCAGCTCGAACATCGCGATCCACTCGGCGAGCGGAATTTCCTCGTGCCCGCGGCCGGCGTCGAGCTGCGCGACGCGCGCCGGGCCGTACAGCCGATCCGGATCGACGCCGCGCGTGCGCAGATAGTCGAGCAGGCCGCGCGCGTACAGCGAGCTGATCACGCCACCCGGCGGCAGGGCTTTTCTGTCGGTCGTCACGATGTCGTCATTTCTCAATCAAACGGCGGCATCCGTCAAGGCGCGAGACGCACTCCCCGGGCAGCGGTTCGCGACGCCGCATGGCGGCTTGCCGGGCGCCACCGGGTCGGCCCGTTTCGCCGCATTGCAACGCCTCCCGTCGCTCGTCTCGACCACGTACACCTCGCTTCTCGTTCCCGGCACTGCGGCAAAACGGGCTCGGCCACGGCGACGCCTCTGGGCTGACGGCCCTAGTGGCTGCCGCCGTGGCCGCCGGCGCGGATATGCAAGGCCGATTCGCGCATGTCGATCTCGTACAGCAGCGCGTTCATCACGGTGTCGTTGATGTCGTCTTCGCGATGCATGCGCATGATCTCGTCGCGCTCGGCACCGATGCCGATCAGACGCAGCTCGGTTTCCGCCGCGCTGCGCTGCGCCACGCTCTGCACCGTGTTCTGTTCCTCTCGCAATCCCTTGATGCGCAGTTCGTAGTTGTCGATCAGCCGACCGGCCGCGTCGGCGACCGGCGAGATCTCGTCGGCATCGCGGTCGCGGCGCTGCGCACGCTTCGCCGCCTCGGCGACCGCGGCGATCGCGGCTTCGCAGGCACGCAAGCGCGCGATCTTCTCTTCTTCGGTTTCCGGGTCTTCGTCGACTGCCATGCCACGCAGCAGCAGAGGCAGACCGACGGCTGCGGCCAGCAGCGACATCATGATCACCGTGGTCGCAAGGAAGATCATCAGATTGCGCTCGGGGAACGCGACACCGCTTTCCAGCGCAAACGGCACCGACAGCACACCGGCCAGCGTGATCGCACCGCGCACGCCGGCGAAGGCGGTCGCCCACAGCAGGCGGCTGCGCGGCATGGGGCGCGTCGCGTCGCCGCGCCAGCTCGCATAGAAGCGCGTGACGTGCAGCAGCAGCCAGACCCAGACCAGGCGCACGACGATCAACGCCGCGACGATCACCAGCGCGTAACCGAGCAGGCGCCCTGCGCCCAGCAGGCCGGCGCTCTTCCAGGCTTCGTCCAGTGCCTTGCCGATGATGTCCGGCAGCTGCAGCCCGAGCAGCACGAAGATCACGCCGTTGAGCACGTACTCGATCATCGACCAGATGTGTGTCGAGGCGATGCGCGCTTGTGCGCCGGGGTCCATCGCCGCACTCTTCAGATTCAGCGCCATGCCCGCCGCGACCGCGGCGAGAATGCCGGACACGCCGATTTCCTCAGCCGCCAGATAGGCGGCGAACGGCAGCAGCAGGATCATCGCGATCGACCCCTGCGCCTCGACTTCGGTCCAGCCGGACAACCACTTCTGGAACACGCCGAGCGCCCAGCCGAGCAACGCGCCGACGCCGAGGCCGCCGGCCGCGACGAACACGAAGGCCAGCGACGCATCCGACAGTGAAAATGCGCCGGTGGTAGCGGCGGCGATCGCGAACTTGAACGTGGTCAGGCCGGAAGCGTCGTTCATCATCGCCTCGCCTTCGAGCACGTACATCAGCTGCTTGGGAATGCCGCTGCGGCCCGCCAGTGCGCGCACCGCAACGGCGTCGGTCGGCGACAGCACCGCCGCCAACGCGAACGAAGCGGCGAGCGGCAGCGAAGGAATCAGCCAGTGCAGCAGATAGCCGACCGCCACCACCGTGAACAGCACCAGTCCGAGCGCCAGCCCCAGAATGCGCTCGCGCAGGCGGAAGAACTCGCGCTTCGGCGTGCGCCAGCCGTCGGCGAACAGCAGGGGCGGGATGAACAGCAGCAGGAACAGCTTCGGCTCCAGATCGACGTGCAGACCGAAGCTCGGCACGCTGATCGCCGCGCCCAGCGCGATCTGCGTCAGCGGCAGCGGCAGACGCGCGACACGCACCAGCACCGCGGAGACCGCGACGCACAGCAGCAACGCGAGGACGAGGATGGCGGCGCTCATGGCATGGACGGGCGACAGGAATCAGGCGGCGACGGTAGTGACACGCGCAGGGTCGGTTGCCGAATCGGTGCGGGCATCGCTCAGCGCGGCTCGCGCCGCAGCAAATCGATGACGGTATCGAGCCGCTGCGCGATACCCTGCAGCGCCAGCAACGTCGCATCGGGTCCGCGGCCGGCATCTGCTTCGGCATGGGTCTCGCGCAGACGGCGCCGGGCCACGAGAATGCGGTTGCGGAAATCCTGTGCATCGATGATGCCGATCAGGCGCATGTCGTTGGCCTGCCCCTGCCGCTGACCGGCCGTCTCGAACCTGAGGACGGCCAGGTCGAAACGCTTGAGTATCGGCCCTTCGACGAAGGTGACGTCCTGAATGTTCTCGATCGGGATCGTCTTTTCCACCGTCAGCAGAATACCCTTGCGGAAGCGCAGTGTGCGGGCATCGAGCTCGCACTCGAGCCGCTCGAAGTAATGCCGGGCCCACCATTGCCCGACGCCGCAAAGCCAGATCAGCGCGAACGGCAGACCAACGATCGTCAATGCCAGGGTGCCACCGATACTCAGCACCAGGTAGGGACGGATCAGCGGATTGAAACGGGCATGGACGGGGGCATCGACGGTCATCGCGGAGTTCCGGGCCGAAACAAGGTTCCGACTCTAGCCGATACGCCGCAAGGCCCGCGGCCCTTGCGCGCGAGGGCCTGAGGAACGATCGTGTCGCGATGAACATCGGCATCATTTCCGACACCCACGGCCTGCTGCGGCCGCAGGCGCTGACGGCCTTGCAGGGCAGTGAACTGATCGTCCACGCCGGCGACATCGGCGCACCGGCCGTGCTCGACGCGCTGCGTGAACTGGCGCCGCTGGTGGCGATCCGCGGCAACAACGACAGCGACGCCTGGGCGCAGGACCTGCCGGACGAACTCGATTTCGAAGCCGGCGGCCGGCAGCTGCATTTGCTGCACGATCGCAAGACCCTGCGCCTCGATCCGCAACGCAACGGCATCGCAGCCGTCATCAGCGGCCACTCGCACAAGCCCGGTATCGAGACGCGCGACGGCGTGTTGTATCTCAATCCGGGCAGCGCCGGCCCGCGCCGCTTCAGTCTGCCGGTGACGATCGCCCGCCTGCGGATCGACGGTGAATCGCTCGCCGCCGAAATCGTCGAACTGATGTAAAACCCCGCATCGCCGCTCGCGACGAGACGGCACAATGGGCGACGCCTCGCACCCGGCCGATCGCCATGAACACGAAAAAGCTGCAGTCCTACGTCAATGCGCTCTGGGACGACGAAATCGTCCCGCAGCTGACCGACTACATCCGCATCCCGAACAAGAGCCCGATGTTCGATCCGCAGTGGGCCGAACACGGCTACATGGACGCCGCGGTCGCGCTGATGGAAAGCTGGGCGCGCGGCAAGCTGCCGGCGCTGGCCGGCGCCACGCTCGAAGTCGTGCGCCTGCCCGGCCGCACCCCGCTGATCTACATTGACGTGCCCGCCGCCAACGGCGGATCGGATGACGACTGCGTGCTGCTGTACGGCCACCTCGACAAGCAGCCGGAGATGAGCGGCTGGACCGAGGGCTACGGTCCGTGGACCCCGCGTCTGGTCGGCGACAAGCTCTACGGGCGCGGCGGCGCCGACGACGGCTATGCGATCTTCGGCTCGCTCGCCGCGCTGCTCGCGCTGCGCGATCAGGGCCTGCCGCAGGCGCGCTGCGTGGTGATGATCGAAGCCTGCGAGGAATCGGGCAGCTATGACCTTCCGTTCTATGTCGATTACCTTGCCCCGCGCATCGGCAGTCCGTCGCTGGTGATCTGTCTGGATTCCGGTTGCGGCAACTACGAACAGCTGTGGCTGACGACCAGCCTGCGCGGTCTCACCGGCGGCAACCTGCGCGTGCAGGTGCTCGAAGAAGGCGTGCATTCGGGCGATGCGTCCGGCGCCGTACCGTCGAGCTTCCGCATCCTGCGCGAACTGCTGTCGCGTCTCGAAAACGAGAACAACGGCGAGATCAAACCCGGCGATTTCCACGTCGAGATTCCCCGTCAACGCATTGAACAGGCGAAGCGGGTTTCGGAAACGCTCGGCACCGATCTGTACACCAAGTTCCCTTTCACCGACGGCATGCAGCCGGTCACGCCGGACCTCACCGAACTGGTGCTCAATCGCACCTGGCGCCCGCAGCTCGCGGTCACCGGCATCGACGGCATGCCGCCACTCGCCAGCGCCGGCAACGTGTTGCGGCCGTATACCACCGTGAAGTTGTCGCTGCGCATTCCGCCGACGCTCGACGGCGTGAAGGCCGGCGAAGCGCTGAAGAAGCTGCTCGAAACCGATCCACCGTACGGCGCCAAGGTCACGCTCGATCTGGAGAAAGCCGGTGGCGGCTGGAATGCGCCGGCGCTGTCGCAGTGGCTGGAAGATGCCGTCGCGCAAGCGTCGCAGACCTATTTCGGCAGGCCTGCCGCCTACATGGGCGAAGGCGGCTCGATTCCGTTCATGGGCATGCTCGGCGAGAAATTCCCGGACGCACAGTTCCTGATCACCGGCGTACTCGGCCCGCATTCCAATGCGCATGGCCCGAACGAATTCCTGCACATCCCGATGGGCAAACGCGTGACGATGGTGGTGGCCGACGTGCTGGAAAAGCACGCGTTGCCACGCTGAACATGCCAGGCCGCACCACCATGCGGCGTCGTTTGCGTCGGAAGCTCGCATGCGTCATCGCATGCCTGCTGGCGCTGGCATCGATCGGCTCGGGGGCCGCCGGCACCAACGTCGGCGGTCAGAGCCGGCGCGTCGAGCTGTCGCGGCAGGATCGCGTGACCGTCCGCGGACTGGCCTGCACGCCATACGGCGTCGGAATCGAAAGCATGGCGCCGGCGCTGCGCTGGAGCTATGGCGGCAAATTCACTCCGGTCATCGAAGTGTCGCTGCGATGTGCGCCGCATGACCGCGTCGACGGCCTGCCCAGTCACTACAACGTCGAGTGCCGCCGCGATGCCGATCGCCCCGATCGCGCCTGGCAATGCCTGGGCTGGAAGGCGATTCTGGTGCCGACGCCGATCGGCGACATCGCGATCGAACCCGGCCCCTATTCCGACGACTTCGCGACCCGCACGGTACGCGCCGCGCTGGACACCAGCCGCTTCCAGCACGAGGTCCACACCGCCCTGCCCAGCGGCTGCCGACTGGCATCGAACTGGGACGGCAGCGGCCAGGAGCTTGCCGAACTGTCTTGCGCGAGCGGCCATCGCTTCCTGTTCTCGTTCTGGTGCCCTCAGGGCGACTGTCCACGCCTGATGACGGTAACGCCTCCCGGCCTGTGAGACACACCCGGCTCCCGGCGCACCCTTTGCCGGCTGCTCGATGTGCGGCACTTCGCAGTTCTCGAACGGTCCGGCATTCAGCGTCCCGTCCCTGCCGTATGCTGCGCGTACCGCATGGGAGTGCGGGATCGGGGGCGGCATGGGCGAAATCACCACACTGTTGCAACGTGCGCAAGGCGGCGACACGCAGGCGCATCAGGCGCTTTTCACCTGCGTGTACAACGAGCTGCGCGTCCTCGCCCGCGCCCGCCTCGCGCAGGAGTCGGCGCTGACGCAACTCGATGCGACCGGCCTGGTGCACGAAACCTATCTGCGTTTGAGCAACGGTGTTGCCTTGCCGGCCACCGATCGTCGCGCCTTCTTCGCTTTGGCAGCCGCAGTCATGCGCAACGTCCTGGTCGACCACGCGCGCCGCCGCCAGTCGGCAAAGCGCGGCGGCGGCGTGGCACCGGTAACTCTGATCACGCAAGTCGCGGCCGAGTGCGAAGCCGACGAACCAACCGACGTCGAGGCGCTGGACGCGGCACTCAAGCAATTGCAGCGTTTCGATCCACGCTGCCACGACGTCGTCGAGCTGCGCTATTTCGGCGGGCTGTCGCTGGAGGAAATTGCCGAATCGCTGAATATGTCGCTGGCGACCGTCAAGCGGGACTGGCAGAAGGCACGAGCATTTCTGTTCAGATCGATGCGGAGCTGAGGCCATGGACGAGCCTGACAATGTGACCGGCTGGCGCGCCGCCTTCGCGGCGTTCGAGCGCCTGCTCGGTCTGGAAAGCACCGAGCGCGAACAGGCAATCGAAAAACTTCGTGCGCAGGACCCGGGTCTGTGGGTGCAGGTGCACACATTGTTGCGCGCCGACGAACAGGCCGAACGGGCGGCCTTTCTCGATCAGCACCAGGGCAATTCCGAGCGGCAGCAGATTCAGATCGGCAGCACGCTCGGCGCCTATCGCATAGAACGGCGACTGGGCGAAGGCGGCATGGGCGAAGTCTGGCTCGCACGACGCGCCGACGGCCTGTTCGAGACCCCGGTTGCGCTGAAACTGCTGCACCTGCACCTCGGGCAATCGTCGGCACGCGAACGCTTTCTGCGGGAAGGCCGCATCCTCGGCGAGCTCGCGCATCGCCACGTCGCGCGTCTGCTCGATGCCGGCATCCTGCCGGGCGGCCAGCTCTATCTGGCAATCGAGTATGTCGAGGGCGATCGCATCGATCGCTGGTGCGACGCCCGGCAGCTCGATCTGCCTGCGCGCATCACCCTGTTCCTGCAAGTCTGCGCCGCCGTCAGCCATGCGCATGCACACCTGGTCGTGCATCGCGACATCAAACCGTCGAACATTCTCGTGACACCGGACGGCGAGGCGAAGCTGCTCGACTTCGGCATTGCCAAACTCGTCGAGCACGAAACCGGCTCCGGGGCCGAGACCGAACTGACGCGCCTCGGCGGCCGGGCGATGACGCCGGAGTACGCCGCACCCGAGCAGATGAGCGGTGCCGCGATCACCGTCGTCACCGATGTCTACTCGCTCGGCGTGCTGCTGTACTGGCTGCTCAGCGGCCGACGCCCCTACGGCGATGCCGGACAGACCTATTCGCAGATCGAGCGGCAGATACTCGATGCCGAAGTGCCGCCGATGAGCCACTGGCGCATCAGCGAACGCAGCCGGATCCTGCCGGAGGCCAGCGCCATCGCCCGCACGCGCGGCAGCCTGCCGCGAAAGCTGCGGGAAGCACTGAAAGGCGACCTCGACACCATCGTCGGCAAGGCCTTGCAGAAAGCACCGGGACGTCGCTATGCGTCGGTCGATGCACTTGCCGACGATCTGCGGCGCCATCTCGACAACCAGCCCGTGCTCGCCAGGCCCGACACGTTCAGCTACCGGGTGCGCAAGTTCGGGCGACGGCACCGCCTCACCGTGGCCGCGACCGCGCTCGTCACCATCACCTTGCTCGGCGGCCTCGCCGGCACCTTCTGGCAGGCACACCGCGCGCGCGGAGGCGGCGCGCGCCGACGCCCAGGCCGAGTTGGCGCGTCAGCAAGCGGTCGAAGCTCAGGAGGAAACGCAAAGAGTACGCAAGACGAAACAGTTCTTCGTCTCGATCTTTCAGAACGCCGATCCGATGCTGCGCAAGGACCGCGCCCCCCTTACCGTCGCCGGCGCCCTGGACGACGCCGTCAATCGCGTCGACATCGAGCTCGACGACGATCCGAAATTGCAGGCCGATCTGCTCAACGATCTCGGAGAGATCAAGGCCAATTCCGGTCATCTCACGGAAGCACAGGCCATGTTCCGCCGCGCGCTGCCGCTGCAGGAAAAAACGCTGGCAGCCGACGACCCGGCTCTCGCCAACACGCTTGTCAACCTCGGCGTCATCGGCCGGTACCTGAGTGAACCCGTCGGCGAGCTGCAGGCATACATGAGCCGCGCGGTCGCCATCCTCGAACAGCACGCGGACAGCGAGGGCGAGGCCTTGGCCAACGCACGCGAGGGCCTTGCAGGCATTTATCTGGAACAGCACAAGGACGCAGAGGCACAGGTGTTGATGGAGCAGATGCTGGCCTACGCCCGCCAGCACGCGGGCGCGAATACGCGGCAGCTTGGCCTCGCACTCGGGAACCTGGGGGCCCTCGCCTATCACCGCCATCACTACGACGAAGCCAGGCGCTATCTCACCGAATGCCTGGGCGTCCTCGAGTCGTCCTACGGGCCCGAGTCGGCTGCCCTGAACGATTGTCTGGCGACGATGAGCGAATTGTCCGACGCGCTCGGGGACTTGCCGGCGACCGTCCGCTACGCCGAACGCAACGAGCTGGTGACTCGGGCGGTCGAGGGCGACCATCCGTTCCGCGCTCGGTCGCTCGCAATGCTCGGCGAAGCACGCCGCGAGCAAGGTCGTGACGCCGAGAGCGAAAGTCTGTTGCTGCAGGCACTCGCGATGTACGAACGCCTTGGCCTGGCGCACGACCTTTTCACGACGGCCAGTCTCGCGCGCCTGCGCGACAAAGCCCACCGCTATGCCGACGTGTTGCGCCTGGCCGACGGCGGGCTTACGCAATGTGCAAAGGACTCGACCTTGACGGACTGCCGCTCGCTTACCGAACTGCGGGCACGAGCGCAGGCAGCGCTCGCCCGAAAAGGCTGAAGTGCCGTGGCGGTCCGGCCCGCCGCAGGCCCGCACTTTTCGCGAATCCGCCACAGCGCGCCGGCGCCGTCGGAATGACCGCGAGCCGCACCGAACTGGCGCAACGGCGCGACACGGCGGTGCGCAGAACCGCCCAGGCGATCACCTGCACCCCGAAACCGTGACGGATCGCACACACAGCCGCGTTTTTTCAACAACAGATGAGCCGTTTGCGAACCAGACTGCGCCTTAGTCCATGAGAGCGGAATGTTCTCTCGGAATCTTCAGGGAGTGGAGTGATGGACAAGCAAACGGAAGAAAAGCTCGCCGGCCTGCTGTTGAGCGGCGATGTGGCGGCACAGATGGGGGTCGGTACGGCGCGACGCTATTTCGAGGTGACGATCACGCAGCTGCCGGCGACGACGCGTTCGATCGCCGAGCGTCTGGCCAGCCTGCGCCGGCGCTTCGGAATGAACGGACAGAACCCGGACGTCGGCGATCGGACACAAGCCGCCACGGTTGAAGGAGATCGGCAATGAGCGCAATTCTTCTGGTCGATTTCATCATCGCCGCGAGCACGCTCAGCATCGCGGTACTGGCCGGGCTGCTGCTGCACGACCACCAGCAGATCACGGCCGAAGCGGAAGCGGCCGCGACGTCGGTGCGCGACACGGCTCAGGCCGGCAGCGAAGGCGCTGAGGCAAGCGTCGATGTCGCCGCACCGATCGCCGAACTGCAGCCCTGGCGCCAGGCGGCCTGAGCCGGATCAGGCCGGAATCGCCAGCCCGCGTTGCACCGCCGGGCGCGCGAGAAAGGCATCGAGGACGCGCTGCACGTTGCGGAAGTCGGAAAAGCCGACGATCTCGCGTGCAGCGTAGAAGCCGATCAGATTGCGTACCCAGGGAAACGTCGCGATGTCGGCGATGGTGTACGTCTCGCCCATGATCCAGGCGCGTCCCTGCAGCCGTTGATCGAGCACCTGCAGCAGACGCCGGCTTTCGGCGACATAGCGATCGCGTGGCCGCTTGTCCTCGTAGTCCTTGCCGGCGAATTTGTGGAAGAAGCCGAGCTGGCCGAACATCGGGCCGATGCCGCCCATCTGGAACATCAGCCACTGGATGGTTTCGTAGCGGCCGGCCGCATGGGCAGGCATGAACAGACCGTGCCTGTCGGCGAGATAGATCAGGATCGCACCGGACTCGAACAGCGGCAGCGGCGCGCCATCCGGGCCGTGCGGATCGAGGATCGCCGGAATCTTGTTGTTCGGATTGAGCGACAGAAACGCCGGCGAGTGCTGATCGTCGGCCTCGAAGCTGACCTTGTGCGCCTCGTACGGCAGGCCGCATTCCTCGAGCATGATCGAGACCTTCACGCCGTTCGGCGTCGGCAGCGAATACAGCTGGAGGCGATCCGGGTGCTGCGCCGGCCATTTGGCCGTGATCGGGAATGCGGACAGCTCGGCGGCAGTCATGGGCAGGCGTCTCCGGGAGATGAGTCGATCATCGTAGCAAGCCACCAGCCCGCGCCCGACGCGAGGATCGGCAGGCGCTCGCGTCGAGCCCCATCATCGCGATGAACCCGAAAGCCGCTGGCGGTGGTCCAGGCGATTCGTCGCGCCGCGTGTCGCGGCTTCGAATCGCGATGCGGGCACAGGCCTACTGCGCCGCGGCAGCGGCGACCGGCACATTGGCGTCGGGGTTGCGGTCCTTGATCAGCTTGCGCAGGAACGGAATCAGCAGGATCAGCGCGATGCCGACGGCGACACTGCCGGCACCGAGTTGCGCGAACAAGGTGGCGTAGACCGGATCGGTCGCCAGCGCGGTGGTGCCGGCGGGCTCCGGAATCATTCCGGAAAAGTCTCCGGCGAACAGCGAGGCCAGACCGGTCACCAGCATCCAGCTTCCCATCATGATGCCCTGGTACTGGCGCGGCGCGAGCTTGCCGATCATCGCGTAGCCGATCGGCGAGATCAGCAATTCGCCGACGCTCTGGAAGATGTAGCTGGCAAACAACCAGCCGAAGCCGACGATGCCCTGCTCGTCGGCAAAGTGGATGCCGGCCGGCAGCGCGAGAAAGCCCAGCCCCATCAGCAGCAGCGACGCGGCGAACTGCACCGGAATGTCGAGATTCCAGCCGCGCGCGCGCAGGCGGACGAACCAGGCGGCCAGCAAGGGGCCACCGACGACGATGACGACGGTGTTGATGTTTTGAATCCACTGCGGCGCCACGGTCACGCCCCAGACCTGCAGATCGACGTTGTTGACCGCGAACAGCTGCAGACCGCTCGGCGCCATTTGATACAGCGCCCAGAACACCAGTGAACCGAGCGTGAGAATCAGATAGGCCCACATGTTGTGGCGTTCGAGACGATCGCGATGCGTCACGGTGAGCCAGACCAGGGCCGCGGCGACCACGGCGCATATCGCCTTGACCAGAGTCTCGGTCGTGTCCGGATACTGCAGCAGGCTGCGGACGATCGGCACCAGCAGGACCAGGATCGCGAGGCCGATGGCAAAGCGCCGGCGAAACGCGGCGCCGGTGGCTTCCAGCAGGGTCGTGTTGCGATCCGCCAGCGACTTCCAGTTGAATGCCGCCAGCACGATCGCGCTGAAATTGCCGAGCGTCGCGAACAGGAACAGACTGCTGTAGTTCTCGGTGAGCTGGTAATGCCCGGCGACCGTGAAGCCGATGAAGAAGCCGACATTCATGCCGGCGTAGTTCCACAGGAACGCACCCTCGCGACGGCTGTCCTCGGGCGCGAAGCGCTGCGTCAACATCATGTTGATGCAGGTCACGTTCAAGCCGCTGCCGGTCAGGAACAGGGCCAGCCCCCAGTAGAAACCGGTTGCGCTGCCGGTCGCGATCAGACCACAGCCGATCACCTGCAGGACCATGCCGCCGACGAAGAGATTGCGATTGCTGAGGAAGCGCCCGCCGAGATAACCGCCGAACAAATGCAGCCCGTAATTGAAGGCGCCGAACACCCCCATCACGGCGGTTGCCTGCTTGATCGGAAAATTCAGGTGCCGGGTCGTGTACAGGACCAGCGTCGAATACAGCACGGCAAATCCCAGTGTCGCGAAGATCTGGATGAAGAACAGCGCGCCCGTGCCTTCCGGAATCCTGTTGCGCGTGCGCGGTGTCGATGACAAGGCCGATCTCCCTGGGCGTGCGCCTGCGCGGCGGCGGCGAAGGACCGTCGGAGCGCGCGGGCGTGATGGGCAAGGATACCCGAGCGCGGGTCCGCGTCATGTCACGGGTTCGCAGCCGATCGTGGCCCCTGCGCGGTTCGCTTCGACGAGCCGCCGGCGCATAATCGACCGCACTCGGGTCCGGGACGGGCTGGCGATTGACCGACAACGATGACTAGCCGCGCACGCGCATCGATCCATGTCGAAGCAGAACTCGCTGCGCCCAGCGCGCAGGTGCAGCTCATCGAGTACCGCTTCGACGAGCCGCCGACCAGCGTCGTCCATCTCGACGACAAGATCCGCGTCGAACTGTGTCTGAACACGAGACACCGCAGCGCCCGCGCCAGCTTTGTCGACTACTGGACCACCGAGCACTTCGAGCGCATCGGTGAATTGTTCGTGGTGCCGCCGACCCTCGACATGGCAGCCCGCGCCGACGAAGACCGCACCCTGAAATCGCTGGTCTGCATGCTCGAAGTGGCGCCGGTGATGGCGCTGTTCGACCGCCTGCCGGAATTCACCGACCGCTTCCTGATCCTCGGCCTCGACGTCCGCGACGCGAATGTCCGCTACCTGATGCTGCGCCTGGCCGACGAGGCTCGGCACCCGGGTTTCGCCAGCCAGATTCTCGTCGAGTCGATCGCCGCGCAGCTGGGCGTCGATCTGCTGCGCTACGGCGCCGCGCTGCCGGAACGCCAGATTCGCGGCGGCCTGGCAGCCTGGCAGCTGCGGCGCATCGAGGAACGGCTGTACGAGATTCGCAGCAGTCCGAGCCTGCATGAACTGGCCGAACTCTGCTGCATCTCCGTGCGCCAGCTGACGCGCAGCTTTCGCAGCACGCGCGGCTGCTCGGTCGGCGCCTTCGTGGTCGATCGCCAGATCACCCACGCCAAGCGCATGCTCGCCGCCGATGAAAGCGTCGGCGCAATTGCCGGCGCGCTGGGCTTTTCTTCCTCGTCCAATTTCTGCGCGGCGTTCCGGCGCTCGGTCGGCATGACGCCCGGCGAGTACCAGCAATCGCTGCTCGCCCACCGCTCGTTCTACGCGGCGGGCTTCAAGCCGGACGATCGGCCCGCTCGCGCCTGAGCCACGGCAAGGGCGTCACCGACGGCGGCTTCGACTGCAGCCAGCCGCGCGCTTTGGCCCGATTTCAATGTCCGGTCCGGAAACCAGCCTAGACCCGGTCGTCGCGCCTGCATACCGTGTGGCCGACAGACGAACGCTCGGCATGGACCGCATGCGTCGCAGGGGAGGAATGTGTGAAGCAAGATGCCTTGAAGCGATTTTCCCGCCGAGGCGCAGCGTCGCTGGCACTGTGTCCGGCCTTGCTGCTGGCCTTGCCGGCTGCGGCACAGCAGACCGCCTCGCCTGGCGATGAGGCGACACAGGTCGCGCCGTCCGCGGCGTCCGGTCCGGAAGCGACGACCGATGTCTACAGCAGCATCCCGCTACCGGCGGCACCACCTGCGCCGGTCGCCGCTCCGCAAGCCGCGCCGGCAAGCGGGATCGCGGAAGTCATCGTCACCGCGCGGCGCACCGCGGAAAACCTGCAGGACGTGCCGGTCGCCATTTCGACGATGAACGCCGACGATCTGCAGCGCGAGCAGATCAACACGCCGCAGGATCTGCAGGGCCGTGTGCCATCGCTGGTGATCAGTTCCAGCAGCCAGATGCGCAACACCGAATCGCCGACCATCCGCGGCCAGGGCGCGCAGTACGGCGCCAGCCCCGGCGTGGTGATCTACATGGCGGAAGTGCCGCTGCCGTCGGACCCGGTCGCCAACAACCAGGGCGGTCCCGGCAAGTTCCTCGATCTCTCCAATCTGCAGATCCTCAAGGGATCGCAGGGCACGCTGTTCGGTCGCAACACCACGGGCGGCGCGATGCTGCTGGAACCCCACAAGCCCGAACCCGAATTCTCCGCGTCGCTGCAGGCGGGCGCCTCGAGCTACGCCGGCCAGAGCTACGAGGGCATGGTCAACATTCCGTTGATCGGCGACACGCTGATGTCGCGCTTCGCGGGGCAGTTCGTGCAGCGCGATGGCTTCACCAGGGACGTCGTGAGCGGCAAGGACTACGACAGCAAGCACTACTGGACCGGGCGTGGCGCGCTGACCTGGCGGCCGACCGACAGCGTCGAAAACTACTTCATGGGGTACTACACCAACAGCAGCGACAACGGCACGGCGACGGTCATCAAGCAGGTCAACCGGGAGGGAATCAATCAGGCCATTCCGGCGACGGTCGGGCTCGGCGCGCTTTCGCAGATTCCCGGCCTGGACCTGACGCAGGTCGCCAATCTCGGCTGCCTGGTCGTGAATCTGTTCGGGCCGTCGACCAACTGCGGACAGGACATCCTCGACGAGCAGGCGGCGCGCGGCAACCGCAAGGTCCAGCTCAGTGCCGATCCGACGGACAATCTGAACACCGGCGCAGTCGTCGATCAGTTCAGCTACGACCTCGATGAAGATCTGAAGCTGCGCAACATCGCCAGCTATTCGTCCTTCACGCATCAGTATCGCTGGGACCTCGACGGTTCGCGCGCCGCATTCAACGACTTCATCAATCCGCGCGACAACGACGAAGCCAATCTCGACACCGTCACCGAAGAGTTGCAGTTGCAGGGCAAGGCGCTGAACGATGCGCTCAAGTACGTGGTCGGCGGCTATTACGAGCACACCGACTCGAAGGGCCAGATCGATGGCACCTCGCTGTTCTTCGTCAACGTCGTGCAGAAGTACGATTTGACGAAGCGCTCGATCGCTCCGTTCGCCCAGGGCACCTATGATCTCGGCGCACTGTTCGATGCCCTGTCGGGCCTGAGCCTGACTGCCGGTGTCCGCTATACCTGGGACGACACCGACGGCACGGCATCGATCCGGCAAGTCGCGGCCGGCCTCGTGCCGCTGGTCGATGCGTCGCACGACGCCGAAGCCAAAGCCTCGGCGCTGACCTACACGGCGGGGCTGGACTACAAGCTCGGCACGACGCTGCTGTACGGCAAGGTCAGCCGCGGCTACAAGTCCGGGGGCATCTCGGTGGTCGTGGTCAATCCCGACCATTACACCTACAAGCCGGAATACGTGACCAACTACGAGCTCGGCGAGAAAACCGACTTCGAGATCGCCGGCATTCCGGCCCGCATCAACTCGGCGGTCTACTACACGGACTACAAGAACCTGCAGAAGGCCGGTTCCGACGCCTACGTGCCGCCGCACTCCTTGAGCCCGGTCCCGCAGCTCGGCGAAGCCATCTTCAACGTCGGCAAGGCCTGGGTCGCCGGTTTCGAAATGGACGCGACGATCGAACCGTTCACCGGCTTCACCTTCGTCGGCAGCTACGGCTACACCCGCGGCGAATACCAGAAGTTCGATCTGCTCTACGCCGGCGCCACGCAGCAGCTGGACTGCAGCGGCCAGCAGCGGCAAAGCGGTGACGTGCTGGAGCTGAGCTGCATTCCCTACGATGCGCCGCGCCATCAGTACAGCCTGTCGGCCCGTTATCTGCTGCCGTTCGATCCCGCGTACGGCGACATCGAGCCGTCCGTGACCTACGCCTGGACCGACTCGCACTACTCGGCGCAGACCACCTTGCCTGGCGACGAGCCGGGTGCCGAACTGCCCGCGGCCGGGCTGCTCAACGCGAGCATCAGCTGGCGCCACATCATGAACTCGCAGTTCGATCTGCAGCTGTACGGAACCAATCTCGCCAACAAGGAATACCGGATCTCGAACAGCAACCAGTGGCATCTGACGTACTTCGACTCCGCGATCTATTCGGAGCCTCGCATTGTTGGCGCCAATCTCAGCTATCGCTGGGGCAATTGAGACAACACGAATCCATGTCCGAAGGCTGCCGCCGGCCGAAGTGGCCGCGGCTGAAACCATGAACGAGAGCATGCAATGAACACCCGCGGCCAACGCATCCTGCTGTGGATCACGCCATTCGCCGGCGCGCTGTTCGTGCTGGCCTGGTTCATGTTTCCGGTGTTCTCGCCGCAGATGTCGCCGACACTGAGTCCGCAAGAAGTTGCCGCCTTCTTTCGTGCCAATGTCTCGGGAATACTGGGCGTCGTCATTCTCGGCAATCTGATCGGCGCCTCGCTGGCACCACTGTTCGCGGTGACGGCGACGCAGATGTCGCGCATCGGCAACTCCAGCGCGGTCTTCACCTACGCGTACATCATCTGCATCGGCATCGGCACGACGTCGTTCATCCTCGCCGACTATTGCTGGGGCGTTGCCGCCTTTCGCCCTGATCGCGATCCGCAGCTGATCAGCCTGCTCAACGACATGGCGTGGTTTCTGTTCACGGCGCCGGTCGGGGCCATCGTCGTGCAGAACCTCTGCCTTGCCTTGTGCGTCTATCTCGACAGCCGCACCGAACCGGTGTTTCCACGCTGGGTCGCGCATTTCAACGTCGCGACCGCCGTATTGATGATCCCGGGCGCATTCTCGCTGCTGTACAAGACCGGACCGCTGGCGTGGAACGGCAGCCTGTCTTTCAGCTTGCGCCTGGCCACGTTCTCGGTCTACGTCGCGGTGATGTTCCTGGTACTGCTGCGCGTCGTCGGCAATCAACGTGACAACGCGGAGATGATCGCGTGAACACGACGACCGCATCGACCCTGCCCGCCGCAGCTGCGCAAAAGATCCCGTGGCGCAAAAGCAAGAAGCTCGATCAGTGGATCTGCTACTGGAGCGTACCGTTCTTCTACAATCTGTTCGGCATTGTCTTCGTGCCGCTGAGCTGGATGATGCCACCGCGCTCGCCGAGCAGTCCGTTGCCGGATGTCGTCGCGTTCATGCAGTCGCACAATCTGCTGCTCGCCTGCGCAATCCTCACGCTCGCCTACGGTCTGGCGCCGGTCTCGAACGCGGTCTATCTGACACAGATGAAGCGCATGTCGGTGAACCCGGCGTTTCGCGTGACCCTGATGATCGGCTCGATCGCCGGCGCCATCGTCGGCATGCTGTTCCCGCTGTTCTGCTTCGGTCTCGGCGCCTTCCGCTCGGGTTACGAGCCAGCCGTACTGCAGATGCTCTACGACTTCGGCTATCTGGCGTTCATCGGCTCGCTGGGCTGTTTCTGCGCGATGTGGATGGCGTTCGGCCTCGCGATCCTGCTCGACCACAACAACATCCTGCCGAAGTGGCTGGGTTACTACACGGTCTGGCAATTCGTCACCGAACTGGTCGCCGCGCCGGTCTGGATCGACAAGTCGGGCGCGTTCGGCTGGAACGGGCTGATGACATTCTGGCTGGCGATGCTGATCTACGTGCCCTGGCAGTTCATCGTCTACGTCTGCATCTACAAGGCGATCCGGGATCAGCCCGAAGACGAGCTGGACAACGCAGTGGCACGCAAGCCGGGTCGTGCCCCGGCGGGAGCCGGCGCGTGACCGTGGCCGACGCCAGCGCCGTGGTCGATCGCGACACGCGCACGACGGTGGTGACAAGGTCCCGGCACGTACCCGGTGAGCCGAGCATGTGGTTCTTCGTGATCGGCGACCTGTTCATTTTCGCCATCTACTTTGTCCTCTACGTGGTCTATCGACAGCAGCAGCACGCACTGTTCCTGAGCAGCGAACAGCATCTGAATCAGGGCATCGGCGCGATCAACACCGTGGTCCTGCTCACCAGTTCGCTGTTCGTCGCGCTCGGCACCCAGACCGCGCGCCTCGGCAAGGCGCGCGACGCGATGCGGCTGTTCGTCTTCGCGGCCGCGACCGGCGCGCTCTTCCCGATCCTGAAATTGGTCGAGTGGCTGCCCGAACTCGGCGCCGGACTGACGCCGGGACACAATCTGTTCTTCATGTTCTATTACGTGATGGCCGGCCTGCATCTCTGTCACGTGATGCTTGGCCTGGTGATCATGTGCTTCGTGATCCGCGATCTGCGGATATCGAAAGCCCCCGACATGAAGTTCATCGAAGCCGGCGCCACCTACTGGCACATGGTCGATCTGCTGTGGCTGGTGCTGTTCGCGCTGTTCTATCTGATGAGGTAGCGCATGACCGCGTATCTGCGAAACCCCCTGACCATCGTCTGGGCGTTCCTGTCGTTCAGCACGGTCGTTTCCTGGGCGCTCAGCCGCGATGTCGGCGGCAGCGCACAGATGAGCGCCCTCGTCACGACCGGCGTGCTGCTGATTGCGGCGGTAAAAGCGCAGTTCGTGATCCGCTATTTCATGGAAGTCCGCCACGCGCCGGCGTGGCTCCAGCGCACCCTGAATGCCTGGCTGATCCTGCTGTTCGCCTTCCTGCTCGGCGCTTATTTCGCAGGCCTGTGATCCGTCTTTCGCTCACCTTCACGGGGAACGCCTGCCTGCCGCGGCGAGCGTCGAACGCATCGCTCGCGTCGCCACGCCGGAGCGCACCGATTCAGATGGCGGTGACGGTTATCGGCAGCCGCTCGTGGCGTCGCACCTGCAGGCTCGGCACCCAGCGCGGCGCTCTCGACGGATCAAGTGCGATGCAGGCGGTGCGGGCGAGCAGTCTGCGCAGCACGATCTGGCCTTCCAGCCTGGCGAGTGGCGCGCCCACGCACATGTGAATGCCCTTGCCGAAGCTCATGTGCCGGCGCGTCCGCGCCAGGTCGATCTCGTCGGGATTTTCGAAGGCGGCCGAATCGCGGTTGCCGGCGCTCCAGAACATCAGGACCGTCGCGCCTGCCGGAATCGCGACGCCACCCAGGACGGTGTCGCGCGTGGCAACGCGCAGGTGGTGCCGGAAAGGCGATTCCAGCCGCAATACTTCCTCCATGAAGTTCGGGATCAGTTCCGGCTGCGCGCGAAGTTGCCGCTGCAGGGCCTGATCGTCGGCCAGGATTCGCACCGCATTGCCCAGCAGGCTGGTCGTCGATTCGCCGCCAGCCGCGAGCATGATGTGCAGTATCGCCCGGGCTTCCGACTCGCGCAGCGCGCCGCTTTCCACACTTCGGCTGACCGAGGCCAGAATGTTGTCGCCCACCGCGGAAGCGGCGCGCAGCTGGGCCGCGATCCAGCGATGCGTGACAAAGCTGCGCAGCAGGCAGATCGCCAACTGCAGCAGCGTCGACGTTCCACCCACCACGGCAGACGAGTCGAACGCGGCCTGCAGCATCTTCCTGATGTCGCCGCCCTTGAACCCGATCAACTTGTTGACGATGGCGATCGGCAGCGGATTTGCCACGGATGCCATGAAATCGCCCGAACCCGCTTGCAGCAGACGATCGATGCATTGATCCGCAAGTTGTTCAATCTCCGGCGCCATCGCCGCCATCCGTCTGGCGACCAGATCCGGAAACACGGCCCGCCTGTGCGCCGTATGGGCCGGCGGATCGGCGGTCGCCAGGACCTGCAGGAGACCGCCACGCGTCAGACGGGCCGGTGTTCCATCGCGCCGTTGGTAGACGACACTGCGCATGTGGGAGGAGAAATCCTCGACGCGGCCGGCTGCTTCCTCCAGCAAGGCGTAGCTGGTCACCATGAATATCCCGGTCCCGGGCACATGCCACACCGGCGCGGTCCGGCGCAGATGCGCATAGAGCGGATATGGATGATCGAGCACCTCGCGATTCAGCAGCATCGCTGCCGGGATATGCTCCGCCAGGCAAGTCTCGATCTTCACAGCAATGACCTTTCATCCATAATTGACAGCATGCTGTCATTTCGACATTTCGGCGTCAAATGCATTCGACCAAGCCCGGAACACCCAACAAGCCGACGAACGACCTGATCGTCGAGGTCTTTCGCCTCAACGGCAGCCTTCTGGCCACGGCCGACCGGCTGGTTTCGAAATTCGGAATCACCGCCGCACGATGGCAGGTTCTGGGCGCGATCGGCCTGCCCGAGGAGCCGGAAACCGTGGCCCGCCTCGCGCGCAACATGGGCCTGAGCCGGCAAAGCGTGCAGCGCGTGGTCAACGAGATGGTCGACGAGGGCATGCTCCGTCTCCTGGAAAATCCTCACCACGCCCGCGCCAGGCTCGTGACGATGACCGACAAGGGGCGCAACATCTTCGCTGCGGCGATCGAGCTGCAGGAACCGTGGGTAAAATCGCTGAGCGCGGGAATCGGCAAGGACCGCATCAACGATGCCTGCAGGATTCTCCGGACCCTGCGCGAACGACTCGAAGCGAAAAGCTGAGCGCTGCGTGCGGCCGCCGGAATCCGGCAGCCGTCGCGGCAACATCGGCTTGTCGAGTCCGCTTCCGGTTTTCACCGCCGCCGCCGGCAGCAGTACAATTCCTTCTCCTGCAATCCAGGGTATTCGTCCAATGCGTCAGTAAAGCCCCGTAGCGGTTTACGGTTGGTTCCCGCCTGCGTTCTGCGCAGGCCGGACCGCAGGCTTTTGCTGGAGGCTGCATGACGAACCCGATCTCGCTGACGCTGCACGGCGTCTCGTGGCAACTGCCCGACGGCAGTTTTCTGTTCTCCGAACTCGATGCGACATTCGATGCCCGGCACACCGGCCTGGTCGGCCGCAACGGCGTCGGCAAGAGCGTGCTGGCGCGCATTCTCGCCGCCGAAGTGACACCGACCGGTGGACGCTGCGCACGCATCGGCCGCCTGCACTATCTGCCGCAGCAGATCACGCCGCGGGCCGGCGAAACCGTCGCCGATCTCGCCGGCGTGCGCGGCGCCCTCGATGCCCTGCACAGGATCGAAGCCGGCAGCACCCTGCAGGCCGACTTCGACGCGGTCGGCGATCGCTGGCAGCTGTCCGCGCAGCTGCAGCAGGCGCTGTCGGCGATGCAGCTCGGCCATCTGCAGGCGGACAGCGCGGCCATGCACTTGAGCGGTGGCGAGGCGATGCGCGTGGCCCTCGCCGGCGCACTGGTTTCCGACGCAGACTGGCTGATTCTCGACGAGCCGACCAATCACCTGGACGCCCGCCACCGCCGCGATCTGATCACGCAGCTGCAGCGCCGGTCCGGCGGACTGATCGTCGTCAGTCACGATCGCCTGCTGCTGGAATCGATGGCGCGCATCGTCGAATTGTCCGATCTCGGCCTGCGCAGCCATGGCGGCGGCTATTCGTTCTACGCCGAGCGCAAGGCGCATGAACGCGCGGTGGCGATCGAACAACTCGAACGGCGCAAGACCGACCGCCGCCGCCAAACCCGCGCGCTGACACGACAACGCGAACGGCTGGAGCAGCGCCAGTCGCGGGGGACGAGGCAGGCAGCGCAGGCCAATCAGGCCCCGATCCTGCTCGGACTGCAGAAGCAGCGCGCGGAGAACAGCGCGGGCAGGCTGCGCGTCGAGCAGGCCGCCGCACGGGCGACGCTGTCGCAGGGTGTGCGCGACGCCGCCGCGCAGGTCGAGGACGATCCGGCGATCGTGCTGCTGGCGCCGGGCGCGGCACCGACGATGCCGGAGCGGGTCGCGTCGCTGCGCGAGGTGCTGCTGCCGAACGTGCGCGGCCGGGCGCAGCGCATCGATCTGCGGCTGTCCGGCGCCCAGCGTGTCGGTCTGCTCGGGGCCAACGGCAGCGGCAAATCGACCTTGCTGAAGGTGCTCGCGGGATTGAGCGAACCGCTGTCCGGCGTTCGCGAACTCGCGGTCGAAACGGCGTATCTCGACCAGCGCCTCTCGACCCTGGACCCGGCGCGCTCGACACTGGAGCAAATGCTCGCAGCCAATCCGTCGGCCGACGAAAGTACCGTGCGCACGCAGCTGGCACTGCTCGGCCAGAACGCGGCGCGCGTGCCGTTGCCGACCGAACGACTCAGTGGCGGCGAACGCATTAAGGCGGCACTCGCGATGGCCTTGTATGCCGAACGACCGGCGCGACTGCTGTTGCTCGACGAGCCGGACAATCACCTCGATCTGGCCTCGGTGCAGGCGCTGGAGACGATGCTCAGGCAATACCGAGGTGCGTTGATCGTGGTATCGCACGACACCGCTTTTCTGGCGAACATCGAGCTGACACACAGGCTGCAGGCGAGCGAACGGGGCTGGCTGCTCACGGCCTGGTCGTGACGAGCGATTTGATCGCCCGATCCGCTCGTCGTTGCGGCACGGGTCGAAGCCTGCGCGGTCGCATCGGGCGCGACCCGCCGGCTTCCCGGTCGCCATCGCGACGAAAAACCCTCTTGAAAGCGCGCGGCCAGCGCCCAGATTGCGGATACCGGGGCGCCGATGTCCGGGCTCCGGAATTCGCAACTACGCTCTTCAGGAGGTTGTTCCCATGAGTACTGTCACCTTTGCCCCGCTGTTCCGTTCTTCGATCGGTTTCGACCGGTTCAGCGATCTGTTCGAGACCGCGCTTCGCAGTGAAGCCGGCAGCTCGTATCCCCCGTACAACGTCGAGAAGCACGGTGTCGATGACTACCGCATCGTCGTCGCGGCCGCCGGCTTCGCCGAAAGCGATATCGACATCCAGGTCGAGAAGGACGTGCTGACGATCGGCAGTGGCCGTCGCGACGCTGCCGAGACCGTGCAGTATCTGCATCAGGGCATTGCCCAGCGCGCGTTCAAGCTGTCGTTCCGGCTGGCCGACCACATCGAAGTGCGTGGCGCCTCGCTGAAGAACGGCCTGCTGAGCGTCGACCTCGTGCGTCGCGTGCCGGAAGCGGCCAAGCCGCGCCGCATCAGCATCGGCAGCGAACCGCTGACACAGCCGGCCGCCAACGCCAGCGTGACGGCAACGCAGAACGCGGCCTGAGCGGCGTTTCGCAAACTGCTGGCGACCGCCACGGTCGACAGCAAAAGAGGGCGCCGTCATGGCGCCCTCTTTTTTTGCCGGTGCCGCAATGGTTCCGGAAACGGGTCCGGATGAAACGGTGTCGCTAGCCCGATGATTTCAGCGTGTCGGCGAACAGCGCCGTCAGCGTTTGCCAGTGACGCTGGGTCGCGGCGGCGTCATGGACCGGCATGTCGCGCGGTGTCCAGCCGTGCCGGGCCTGATACGTCTCGACGCAATGGTCGACGCCGGCATCGCGCAGGGCGGCTTCGAGCCGCGCCTTCATGTCGTCAGGAAAGCCGGCGTCTTCGATCGCACCGGCGACATAGACGCGCGCCTTCATCTTCGCCGCGAGCCGATGCGGACTGCCCGCATCGTCGGTGGCCAGACGCCCGCCATGATAGGACGCGGCGGCGGCGATTTCGTCCGGATAGGTACCGGCAGCGGTCAAGGCCATGAAGCCCCCCATGCAGTAGCCGGTGACGCCGATGCCGCCGGCAGTCACATCGGGCTGCGCATGCAGGCAGTCGATGAACGCACGCGTGTCCGCCATCACCCGCGCCGGCGTGTTGTCGGCCATCAGCCGGCCCAAGGTGTTCTGCCGCAGTACTGGATCACCGAGCACGGTCCGCGGGTCCATCGGCTCGTAGACGCCGCTGCGCCAGAACAGGTCCGGCAGCAGTACCACATAGCCGTAGCCCGCCAGCTGATCGGCGATCTCGAACATCGCCGGCCGGATGCCGAGCGCGTCCATGTACATCAGCACGCCGGGGCCGGGACCGCCGGTCGGCGGGCGGAACAACCAGGCGCGGCAGTCGCCGTCGGCGGTCTTGATCTGGATTGGCGTCATGTCGGCGTCCGGCTGCTCTGCGTGAAATGTCAGGCTTCGAAAACGTCGCGGCGATGGAGTTCCGCTGCCAGCTTCAGCGACGTCCGCGTTTCTTTGCGGCGACCTCGATCGCAGGCGGTGCGAGCCGCCCGACGCTGGCGCGCCCCCGCAGCACCGGCAGGATCACGATGTCGTGATGGATTCTGGCGATCTCGCTGCCCGGCAAGGGCTCCGGCTGGCGCAGCCACCACGCCAGCAGTTCGATCGTGCCGCCGACCAGCAGACGCGTGGCGACTTCAACCGGCGGCCAGTCACCGGGTTGCGAGCGGACCGTCGCGAGATCCTGCGCGATGCGCAGGAATTCCTCGCGCAGCGCCGCCGCCGCACCGCCCGTCAAGAGCGTGGTCCACAAGGCGCGACGTTCGTCGACGTAGGCGCACACCGCGATGGAAGCCGCCATCTCGCTGCCCGCGTCCATGACCGGCAGGGTCAGGTCGACGAGACGGCGGATTTCCTCGGCCGCCAGTTCGTCAAGCAAGGCTTCCTTGGTCGGATGGTGGCGGAAGAATGTGGTGTAGCCGATACCCGCCGCGGCGACGATGTCGCGAATGCTGATCTGCTCGAGCGGCTTGCTTTCGAGCAGTTCCAGCATGGCCGCGCGCAGGGCTTCCCGGGTCCGGATCGCGCGTGCGTCGCGCGCCGTCGACAGGTGCGGGCTGTAAATCTTGTTTCCCATAGATATGAACTATACTATTTCATATATGGATGTGCCCCAAGGGCGCAGTCGTCGTGCCGGGCCCGCGTCGTCGTCGACGAGCCGCCGACCGCATGCTCCCCATGGGCGATCGCCATGCCGCTTTGCCTCCTCCTTGACCATGCAGCCGCGACGCACCGGGCCACCCAGAACAACATGACGCGACAGACCAGAATCATCGACGCCGGGCAGTCGGCAGATTGGCAGTACCCGCGGTCGCTGCGCTGCGTGGCGATGCTGGTGGCAGGGCTGCTCGTCACCGGTCTGTCGGCCTGCGGCGGCAAGGCGGCGCCGACGACCACGACACAGCCGGTGCTGACCGTCGAACTGGTGTCGCCCCGCCACGAGAGCTGGGCCGACACGCTGGTCGCCAGCGGCGAGATCGCAGCCTGGCAGGAAGCGAGCATCGATGCCGAGGTCGGCGGCGTGCGTCTCGACGAGGTGAAGGTCAATGTCGGCGATGCCGTGCACAAGGGGCAGCTGCTCGCGCGCTACAACGAAGACACGCTGCGCACCGATCTCGCACAACTGGACGCGGCGGTCGCCGAGGCGCGCGCCAACCTCGCCAGGGCGAAAAGCGACGCCGAGCGCGGACAGGGACTGACGGCGATCGGCGCCTTGCCGCAACAGACGCTCGATCTGTATCGCACGCAGGTCGATGTCACGAGCGCACAGCTGGCGTCGGCACAGGCGCGGCGCGAAGCGCAAGCCCTGCGTCTGCGTTACGCACGGGTCGTGGCGCCGGATGACGGCGTGATCTCGTCGCGCTCGGCCACCGTCGGCACGGTCAGCGTGATCGGTGCCGAGCTGTTTCGTCTGGTGCGCGACAACCGGCTCGAATGGCGCGCCGAAGTGCCGGCCGATTCGCTGGCGCATCTCAAGGCCGGAACCACGGCGGTGCTGCGCACGCTCGACGGCACGGCGGTCAGCGGCAGGCTGCGCCAGCTCTCGCCGATGGTCGACACCGGCACGCGCAACGGCATCGCCTATGTCGATCTGCCGGCCGGCAACCCGCTCGCCGCCGGCATGTACGTCACCGGCCGTTTCACGCTCGGCAAGCGCGATGCGCTGGTCGTCCCTGAATCGGCGGTCGTGCTCCGCGACGGCAGCAGCTATCTGATGATGGTCGATGCCCAGCATCGCGTGCACGCGCTCAAGGTCGACACCGGCCGGCGCCAGCAGGGCGCCATCGAAATTCTCGGCAGCCTCGATCCGGCGGCGCAGTTCGTGAAGTCCGGCGGCGCCTTCGTCAGCGACGGCAATCTCGTGCAGATCGCGGCGGCGACGGCGACCGCGCCATGAATTTTTCCGCCTGGGCGATTCACAAGCCGACGCCGTCGATCCTGCTGTTCATCATGATCACCGTCGGCGGACTGCTGGCCTTCCGCAGCCTCGGCGTCCAGAACTTTCCGGACATGGATTTTCCGTCGGTGATGGTGGCCGCGAGCATGCCCGGCGCCTCGCCGGTGCAGCTCGAGGCCGAAGTCGCACGGCCGATCGAGGATTCGATCGCGAGTGTCGGCGGTGTCCGCCACGTCACAACCACGATCAACGACGGCGTCGTCAACATGATGGTGGAGTTCTCGTTCGACCGGAACCTGTCGGACGCCGTCAACGATGTACGCGACGCGATCACGCGCATTCGCTCGAATCTGCCCAGCGAACTGCTGGAACCGATCGTCTCGCGCGTCAACATCGCCGGCATGCCGGTGCTGACCTACGCGGTATCGTCGCCGGACATGGACGAGGCCGATGTCTCGTGGCTGGTCGACGACACCATCAGCAAGGCGCTGCTGGAGGTCAACGGCGTCGCGCAGATCACCCGCCAGGGTGGCGTCACGCGCGAAGTCCGCGTCGAACTCGATCCGAACCGCTTGCAGGCCCTGAAGGTCACGGCCGGCGAAATCAGCAGCCAGCTGCGCAACATGCAGCAGGAAGCACCGGGCGGCCGCGGCGATCTCGGCGGACTGCAGCAGGCGGTACGCACGCTCGGCACGGTCGCCAGCGCCGCGGATCTCGCCGCGCTGTCGCTGCCGCTGGCCGACGGCCGGCGCCTGCAACTGTCGGAAGTCGCGAACGTGCGCGACACCTCGGCGGAACGCCATCAGCTGGCGTTGCTCGACGGCAAGCCGATCGTCAGCTTCGGCGTTGCGCGTGCACGCGGTGCCGATGAAGTCCGAACTGCGGAAAACGTGCGCGCCGTGGTCGCCCGGCTGCGCCAGGCCTATCCGCGCGTACGCATCGACGAGATCGCCAACACCGTCGATTTCAGCAAGTCCGAATACGACGCCGCGATGCGCGAGCTGTACGAGGGCGCGATCCTCGCCGTGCTGGTGGTGCTGCTGTTCCTGCGCAATGGCCGCGCGACCCTGGTCTCGGCCGTGGCCCTGCCGCTGTCGATCATTCCGACGTTCATCGTCATCGCGATCTGCGGCTATGCCCTCAACCTGCTGACCCTGCTGGCGCTGACCCTGGTGATCGGCATCCTCGTCGACGACGCGATCGTCGAGGTCGAGAACATCATGCGCCACCTGCAGCTCGGCAAGTCGCCCAAGCAGGCAGCGCTGGAAGCCGCCGACGAGATCGGTCTGGCGGTGATCGCAACCTCTCTGACGCTGGTCGCGGTGTTCCTGCCGACCGCTTTCGTCGGCGGCCTCACCGGGGCACTGTTCCGCCAGTTCGGGCTGACGGCCGCCGCCGCCGTGCTGTTCTCGCTGCTGGTCGCACGTCTGCTGACACCGATGATGGCGGCCTACTTCCTGAAGGCGCAGCCGCACACCGACCACGACGGCGCCCTGATGCGCCGCTATCTGCGAACCGTGCACTGGTGCCTCGAACATCCGGGCATCACCGTCACCGGTGCCGCTGCCGTGTTCGTCGGCTCGCTGCTGATGATCAGCCAGCTGCCGACGGCGTTCGTCAGCTCGCAGGACCCGTCGACGGCGGTCGCGATCATGACCGGTCCGCCCGGCAGCACGCTCGAACAGACCGCCGCGACCGCCGAACGCGCCCGTCTCGCCCTGATGAAGATTCCGGAAGTCAGCGGCGTCTACACGACGATCGGCGCCGGCGTGCAGACCGGCAATTTCACCGACAGCCTGGTCGGGGCGGAAGCACGCACCGCGCAGCTGACGGCCTTGCTGGTGCCGGAGTCGCAGCGTCATCGCAAGTACAACCAGATCCAGATCGCGATGCACGATCAGCTGGTCGGCATTCCCGGCGTGCACATCAGCATCGGTCGCGGCACGCCGGGCGAAAAGCTCGACCTGATGCTGACCGGCAACGAGCCGGCGACGCTGCTGAGTGCGGCACAGGCGGTCGAATCCGATCTGCGCACGCTGCCCGGCGTCGGCACCGTGACTTCGTCGGCGAGCCTGCTGCGCCCCGAGATCGTCATTCGGCCGGACTTCGCGCGCGCCGCCGAACTCGGCATCACCTCGGCGGCGATCGGCCAGGCGGTACGGGTCGCGACCACCGGCGACTACGACTTCAACCTGCCGCGGCTCAATCTTCCCGGCCGCCAGGTCTATGTGCGCGTGCAACTGGATCCGGCCTCGCGCAGCGATCCGGACATGGTGGCGCAGCTGCGCGTGAAGGGGAACAACGGCGCGGCGGTGCCGCTGGCGAACATCGCCCGCATCGGCATCGCCGACGGCCCGGCCGAAATCGACCGTTACGACCGCTACCGCTTCGTACGCCTGTCGGTCGACCTGCAGGGTCGGCCGATCGGCGATGTCCTCAAGGCGGCGGAGGCGCTGCCGTCGATGCGGCATCTGCCGCCCGGCGTACGCCTCGTGCCCTCCGGTCAGGTCGAGTACATGGCGGAAATGTTCGCCGGCTTCCTGCTCGCGATGCTGGCCGGCGTCTTCTGCGTCTACGCGGTGATGGTGCTGCTGTTCCACGACTTCGGCCAGCCGGCGACCGTGCTGGCCGCGCTGCCGCTGGCGTCGGCCGGCGCCCTCGGCCTGCTCTGGGTGTTCGGCTATTCGCTGTCGATGTCGGCGCTGATCGGCTTGCTGATGCTGGTCGGCATCGTGACCAAGAACTCCATCCTGCTCGTCGACTACGCGATCATGGCGCGCCGCGATCTCGGCATGAGCCGCACCGACGCCTTGATCGACGCCTGCCATAAACGCGCGCGACCGATCGTGATGACGACCGTCGCGATGACCGCCGGCATGATGCCGATCGCGCTCGGCTTCGACGGCGACGGCAGCTTCCGCGAGCCGATGGCGCTGGTCGTCATCGGCGGCCTGATCACCTCGACCGTGCTCAGCCTGCTGGTGGTGCCGGTCGTGTTCGAGATCATCGACGACATCAAGCAGAAACTGTTTTCACGCGGCGACGCAACCGACGATGCCATGCCCGCGGTCACCGAAACATCCTGAGCGGCGGAGCTGACGGCGCGAGGCTCAGGTTTTCAGCGCCGCGGCCACGGCCGCACGCGCGATCGGGCGCATTCGCCGGTAACCGGTATCGCTGAGATGCACGCCGTCGGTGGTGAAGGCGGCGTGCATGCCGCCATCCGGCGCTGCCAGCACGGCGTGGTAGTCGGCATGAACGAACCCGCGGCCGACGGCCAGCGCCCGCAGCCAGTGATTGAGTTCGACGACGCGCGCGGCGACGGCGTCGATCTCGCGGCGCCACGGCACCGTCGTCATCGGCGGAATGCTGCCGATGATCACACGCAACCCGTGCGCCTGCGCGAGCGCCACCATCGCCAGCATGTGATTCTGATAGTCCACCACCGTCGCCGGCCCCGTGTTGCCGGCGATGTCATTGGTGCCGGCCATCAGGTGCACGGCGCGCGGCGTCAGGCTCACGACATCGGCCATGAAGCGCAGCAGCATCTGCGGCGCGGTCTGACCGGCGATACCGCGATTGACGATGCCCCGCCCGAACATTGCCGGATCGGCGGCCTGCCACATTTCCGTGATCGAGTCGCCGAGAAACACCAGCTTCTGGGGCACGCCGTTCAGGCGGGCATTGGCGGCGCGGTAACGCCCGAGCGCAGGCCAGTCGTCCTCCGTGGCGAGTGCCACGCCGCTCAGGTCGTCGACCATGCCGGCGAGCGGCGAAGACCTGCGTGGCTCGGGGCGCATGGTTTCGTTCATGCCCGTCACGGTAGCCTCGGTCGATGAGCCGGAATTGAACGGCGCGATCGCGGCGGCCGCCGACTGCGCGTCAATCGCGCGCTTCGCGGAATTCCGTCGGCGTCACGCCGCACCAGCGCTTGAAGGCGCGCGCGAAGGCGCTGGCGTCGGCAAAGCCGAGCAGGAAGGTGATCTCGCCGATGCTGTAGCGCGGATTGCGCAAATACGAACACGCCAACTCCCGGCGCGCCTCTCCCAGCAACCGGGCGAATGTGGTGTCCTCGTCGGCGAGCTTGCGCTGCAGGCTGCGCAGACTCAGATGCAGGGCGTCGGCAACCTTCCGTGCCGAGGGCTCACCGGCCGGCAGCAATTCGATCAGGGCGGCGCGAACGTGGGCACGCAGATGGTCGCGGTCGAAACGCGACAGGTAGCGCAGCACGACTTCATCGTTGTGTCGCGCCAGTTCCGGGTTGGCGTCCGGCATCGCCCGCTCGAATGCCGCGCGCGGAAACCAGACGGCGTTGCGTGGGGCGCCGAACTCGATCGGACAGCGCAGCACCGCCTCGAAGCGGTCGACATGTGCCGGCGGCGGTCGGCGCAGCGCCACCCGCAGCGGCGAGAAATCGCGGCCGAGCTGGCTGCGACAGAAGCGCAGGAACAGGCTGATGAAGGCGTCGATCGACTCGGCGGCCGGCGTCACGCCGGCGACGTAGCCGACTTCAAATCGGTAGGCCTCCGCTTCGCATTCCAGCGTCAGCTCGGCGGCGTCGGTGACCAGCCGGAAATAGCGGACCATGCGCTCGAAGGCTTCGCGCAGCGTACCGCTGGCGATCAGGGCATAGCCGAGCGCGTGGAACGTGGTCTGCGTGACCTGCGTGGCGACCGAAAGGCCGAATGCGGAATCACCGGTCTCGCGCACCGCCAGTGCCCACAGCCGGGTGGTATTCGCCAGCGGATAGCGGGCATCGGGATCGGCCAGCGCGTTGATGTCGAGACCCGCCTCGGCGAACAGGCCGGCACCGTCGACGCCAGCCTGATCGAGCGCGCGGCGGATCGCCCTGCCCCAGCTGCTGAGTACGGTGGTTTGCGGCATTTGGCGCTTGCGGTCTGGCGTTTGGCGCGTTTCGTCGGGCGGTGCCGGAGGGCGCTGCCGACAATACGGTCGAGCAATTCTGATCGCCGGAGAATGAAGTGAGCGCAGCCCCCATGACAAGCGTCGCGGACGACGCCGAACGTGTCGCGACGATCAAGACGGCGATTCGCGCCGAGAGCGAGCGCGTGCGTGCGCGGCTGCCGTGGTTGCGGCACCAGGACGCGATCGGTGCCGCGATCATGGCGATTTCGGTGCTCGGCATGATCGTCAGCGGCTGGGCCTACGTCGCCGGTCTGATTCCGTGGTGGGTATGCGTCCCGGTGTCGGCGATCTTCGCGTCGTTCATCCACGAGCTCGAACACGATCTGATCCACACCCTGTACTTCCGCAAAAGTCCCGGCGCCTACCAGCTGATGATGGCACTGTGCTGGATCACGCGGCCGAGCACGGTCAGTCCGTGGACGCGCCGCCGCCTGCACCTGCACCACCACAAGTATTCGGGCACCGAATCCGATCTCGAGGAACGCGCGATCACCAACGGCGAACGCTGGGGCCTGCGCCGCCTGCTGATGACCGGCGACCACATGCTGGCGGTGCTGCTGCGGCCGGCGATGATGCGCGAGACCGTGAAGGCCTACATCAAGGCCCAGCAGCCGGGCTCGCGCGACGAGGTCGACATGCTGATTCGCGAACAGCGCCGCAGCTTCGTACCGCTGAGCCTCGTGCACTACGCGATCTGGTATCTGTTCCTCGGTTATCACGGCGTCTCGTTGGCGCTCGGCCTGGCCGGCATGCCGATCGAGACCTCGGCGTTCATGCAACTGGTCGACACGACCGTCGTGGTCTGGCTGGCGCCGAACGTGCTGCGCGTGTTCTGCCTGCACTTCGTCAGCTCGAACATGCATTACTACGGCGACATCGACACCCGCAACATCGTCCAGCAATGCCAGGTGCTGAACCCCTGGTGGCTGTGGCCGGCGCAGCTGTTCTGCTTCAACTTCGGCTCGACGCACGCGATTCATCACTTCGTCGTCAATCAGCCGTTCTACGTGCGCACGCTGACGATACGCGAAGCGCACCGCGTGATGCGCGAAAACGGCGTGCGCTTCAATGACGTCGGCGCGCTGCGTCGCGCGAACCGCTGGGGCGCCGCGCCGGCCTGAGCGCTGTTCCGGCACGACCGCGGCGGCGCAAGGCGGAGGCGGCCGCGCATCGGGCGCGCGCCGCTGGAGGCGCCGGGCAGGCATCGCCGCATCCCTGCAGGATTAGGCAAGACCGTGCGCTTTCCCGGCAGTTTCGGGCGCGTATGCTAGGCCCCTGCCCGGCCCGTCCGGGGCACGAGATCGCCAAGCCAGAAAGGGGGAGCAGCCGATGGTCACTTTCAAGCTCAATGGGGAAACGCGCGAAGTCGACGCCGATCCGAACACGCCACTGCTGTGGATCATCCGCGACGATCTCGGTCTGACCGGCACCAAATACGGCTGCGGCATCGCCCAGTGCGGCGCCTGCACCGTGCACTTCGAGGGCGCACCGGTGCGCTCGTGTTCGTTGCCGCTGGCCGCAGCCGCCGGCAAGAACATCACCACCATCGAAGGCCTGCAGTCGAAGGCCGCACAGGCCGTGCAGAAAGCCTGGATTTCGATGGATGTCGTGCAGTGCGGCTACTGCCAGTCCGGCCAGATCATGTCGGCGGTCGCGCTGCTGGAGCAGAACGCCAGACCCAGCGATGCCGATATCGACGGCGCCATGGCCGGCAACATCTGCCGCTGCGCGACCTATCAGCGCATCCGCGCGGCGATCCACGCCGCATCCGCCGAGCTGACGGCCTAGGCCAGGGAGAGACCATCATGATGCACATGCTCGATTCCGCCAGCCTCGCCGAATGGCTGCCCGACGACACGGATGCCGCCGATGGCGCCACCGGTTTCACCCGCCGCGGCTTTCTCAAGTCGGCCGCCGCCGCGGGCTTCGTGCTCGCCGTGCAGCTGCCGCTGGCGCGCAAGGCGTTCGCCGCCGCCGATGTCGGCATCGTGCCGCCCGGCGATTTCGCGCCGAACGCCTTCATCCGCATCGCGCCCGACAACACGGTGCTGTTCGTCATCAAGCATTTCGAAATGGGCCAGGGCGCGACGACCGGACTTGCGACCATCCTCGCCGAGGAGCTCGACGCCGACTGGTCGCAGGTGCGCACCGAATACGCGCCGGCCAACGCTGCGCTGTACGGCAACCCGATGGTCGGCGGCGCGCAAGGCACGGGCGGTTCGACCGCGATCGCCAATTCCTGGATGCAGATGCGCGAAGCGGGCGCGACGGCGCGGGCGATGCTGGTCGCGGCCGCCGCGCAGCGCTGGAAAGTGCCGGCCGACAAACTGACGGTCAGCAAAGGCGTGATCAGCGGTCCCGGCGGCAAGAAGGCAAGCTTCGGCGAACTCGCCGACGCGGCCGCGAAGCTGCCGGTGCCGACCGAGGTCGCGCTCAAGGACCCGAAGGATTTCGTGCTGGTCGGCAAGACCGCGACGCGACGCCTCGATTCGAAAGCCAAGAGCACCGGCACGGCAATGTTCACCATCGACGTGAAGCTGCCGGGCCTGCTGACCGCCGTGATCGCCAGGCCGCCGGCGTTCGGCGCCAGGCTGAAGAGTTTCGACGCCAAGGCCGCCAAGGCCGTCAAGGGCGTCACCGACGTCGTCGAGGTACCGGAAGGCGTCGCGGTGGTCGCCACCGGCATGTGGCCGGCGATGCAGGGCCGCAAGGCGCTGAAGCTCGACTGGGATCTGAGCGAAGCGGGGCCGAAGTCGACGGAGGCGATGTTCGCCGACTACAAGGCGCTGGCCGCCAAGGGGGGCGGCGTCACCGTGCAGCGCGCCGACGATCATGCTGCGCAGATGAAGAAGGCCGCGAAGACCATCGAGGCCGTCTACGAGTTTCCGTATCTCGCGCACGCGGCGATGGAACCGATGAACTGTGTCGCCTGGCTGCACGATGGCGTGCTCGAAACCTGGGGCGGCCACCAGTTCCCGACCTTCGACCACATGCTGGCTGCGAAAGCCGCGGACCTGCCGATGGACAAGGTCACGCTGCACACGCTGATCTCGGGCGGCAGCTTCGGCCGCCGCGCCAATTCGTGGTCGGACTTCACGGTCGAGGCGGTTCACGTCGCCAAGGCGATCAAGCGACCGGTGCCGGTGCGCGTGCAGCAGACCCGCGAGGACGACATGCGCGGCGGCCTGTACCGTCCGCAGTACGTGCACGCGGTGAAGGTCGGCCTCGGCGCCGACCAGCGGCCATTGGCCTGGCAGCACACGATCGTCGGTCAATCGATCATTGCGCCGACGCCGCTGGCCGGCGCGCTGATCAAGGACGGCGTCGACGAGACGACGGTCGAGGGCGTCTGGCCGACGCCGTACACGCTGCCGTCGCCGGACATCACCTTGCAGTCGCCGACGCAGGCGGTACGGCCGCTGTGGTGGCGCTCGGTCGGCAACACGCACACCGGGTTCGTGATGGAAACGATGATGGACGAGCTCGCCGCGGCCGCCGGTCAGGACCCGCTCGCGTTCCGCCTCGCGATGCTCAAGGATCAGCCGCGCTTCGCCGGCGTGCTCAAGCTCGCCGCCGAGAAGGCCGGCTGGGACCAGCCGCTGGCGAAGGGCAAGGCACGGGGGATCGCCGCGCAGTTCTCGTTCCACAGCTATGTCGCACAGGTCGCCGAAGTCAGCCTGACGGCGGACGGACGGCCGAAGGTCGAACGCGTGGTGGTCGCCGTCGATTGCGGCGTGCCGGTCAATCCGGACCAGATCGTCGCGCAGATGGAGGGCGGCGTCGGTTTCGCGCTGGCGGCGGCGCTGTACGGCGAGATCGAGATCGAAAACGGCACGCCGAAGCAGGGCAACTTCGACAGCTACCGCGTGCTGCGCATCAACGAGATGCCGAAAGTCGAGGTGCACATCGTGGCGAGCGGCGAGGCGCCGACCGGCGTCGGCGAACCCGGCGTGCCGCCGCTCGCACCGGCGGTTGCCAATGCGCTGGCGAAGCTGACCGGCCAGCGCGTGCGCCGCCTGCCGCTGTCGCGGACGACGTTCCGGCTCACGTAAAATCGGCGGATGGCGGATTCGACTTCCCTCGACGGCGACACAGCGCTGGCCTGGCCGGACTGGCCGGCCTACGCGCTGATCGACGATCTGCTGCCGACGCTGCAGCGTTGGGTCGCCGGCCGGCGCCGCTACGCGCTGGCGACGCTGATCGACGTCAGCGGCTCGGCGCCACGACCGGTCGGTTCGGAAATGGCGATCTGCGAAGACGGTGAAATCGCCGGCTATGTGTCCGGCGGCTGCGTCGAAGCCGCCGTGGCAACCGAAGCGCGCGCAGCGCTGATCGACGGCCAGCCACGCCTGCTCGATTACGGCGCCGGCAGTCCGGTGCTGGATCTGCAGCTGTCGTGCGGCGGTCGCATCCGCATCCTGGTCCGCGCCGTCGACGACGGCGCCGCGCATGTCGCGCAGCTGCAACAGGCCCGCATCGCGCGCCACCCGCTGTTCGCGACCATCGATCTGGCGTCCGGCGCCGCGCAATACAGCGACCGCGTCATGCGCGAGCCGGGACTGCACGACGCGCAGTTCATCAAACGCTATGACCCGCCGCTGCGGCTGGTGATCGTCGGCGGCGATCCGGTGGCGCTGGCGCTGCTGCGGCTCGCGCCGTCCTTCGGCCTCGAGACCGCACTGTTGCGGCCGCGCGGCCCCGAACGTTATCCCGACGACGAGCCGGCGCCCCGGTTCTACGATCGGCGCGGCATCGACACCGCGCTCGCCGCCGTGCAGCTCGACGCGCGCTGCGCGATCTACACGGTCTCGCACGATGCCGATACCGATCACGCCGTACTGGCGCACGCGCTGGGCTCGAACGCGTTCTGCATCGGCGCACTCGGCAGCCGCACCAAGGCACAACAGCGGCGCGAGCGCCTGCGCGCCGACGGCTTCGACGACGCCGCGCTCGCGCGCCTGCACACGCCGGCCGGCCTGAACATCGGTGCGCGCACGCCGCTGGAGATCGCGTTGTCGATACTCGGCCAGGTCGTTGCCGAACGCGGCCGCTGAACCGCAGCCGGTGCGCATCGCCGCGATCGTGCTCGCAGCCGGTCGTTCCCGCCGCTTCGGCCATGCCAACAAACTGCTCGCGCCTCTGCACGGCGAACCGCTGTGGTGGCGGACGCTGGACGCGGTTCGCGCATCGCGTGCACGGCCTGTCGTCATCGTGCTCGGCCATCAGCAGCGCCTGATGCGCCTGTCGCTGCAACGCTATCGCCGCCTGCGCCGCTGCGCCGCGCTGCCCTGCGTCGTCAACCGCGATTACCGCAGCGGCATGGCGGGCTCGCTGCAGCTCGGACTGGCCTCGCTGCCCGCGCGAGTCGACGGCGCACTGATCTGTCTCGGCGACATGCCCGGCGTCCGGCGCGAAAGCCTGGATCGCCTGTGCCGCGCGTACCGGCGCGGCGATGATGCGGCGCTGCCGGTGTGCGACGGCCAACGCGGCAATCCGGCGCTGCTCGGCCGGCCGCTGTTCGCCGCCGTTCGCCAGCAACTGCGACACGACGAGGGCGCGCGGCGCCTGATCGCAGGCGCCGCCGCCGTTCGCGAAGTGCGCGGCACGCGCGCCGACTTGCGGGATGTCGATACACGAGGCGACTGGCAGCGACTATTGCGCGGTCGGAACGCCGTGCGCGGCTGAGCCCCGGCGACGGCAAGGGCCCGCGTCATCCAGGGCCGGGCGCGGCGGCGCCGGCCACGGGCATCGGCGTAGTACAGTGCAGCGCCCGTTCAAATCTGGTCGATGACGACGATGATGTCCCGTGCCGGACTGGCCGCACTCGATGCCCGCGATCCGCTCGCCGCGCTGCGCGAGCAGTTCGTGCTGCCGGCGGGCGTGATCTATCTCGACGGCAATTCGCTGGGCGCGATGCCGCGCGCCGCCGCCGAACGCGTGCGACGCACGCTCGATCGCGAGTGGTCGCAGGATCTGATCAGGAGCTGGAACAGTGCCGGCTGGGTCGATCTGCCGCAGACCGTCGGCAACAAGATCGGCCGCCTGATCGGGGCACGCGACGGCGAGACGGTCGCCGCCGATTCGACTTCGGTCAACCTGTTCAAGCTGCTGGCGGCGGCCTGCCGCCTGCGCCCGCAACGTCGCGTGATCGTCTGCGACTGCGACGATTTCCCGACCGATCTGTACATCGCCGAAGGTCTCGCCGCCCTGCTGGGCGATCACATCGAACTGCGACGGGTCCGCGCCGACGAACTCGATGCGGCGATCGACGACGACGTGGCGGTGGTCTCCCTCAGCCACGTCAACTATCGCAGCGGCGCGATGCACGACATGGCGCGCATCACCGCACTGGCGCACCGGCGCGGCGCGCTGATGCTGTGGGACCTCGCGCATTCGGCCGGCGCCGTGCCGCTGCAACTCGCGGATTGCGATGTCGATCTCGCGATCGGCTGCGGCTACAAGTATCTCAACGGCGGCCCCGGCGCCCCTGCGTTCCTGTACGTCGCGCAGCGCCTGCACGACCGGCTGGCGACGCCGATCAGCGGCTGGTTCGGCCACGCCCAGCCATTCGCCTTCGAGGCGCGCTACCAGGCAGCGCCCGGCATCACGCGCATGCTGGCCGGCACGCCGGCCGTGCTCAGCATGGTCGCGCTGGATGCAGCGCTCGATGTCAGCCTCGCCGCGGCGCTTGATCAGGTGCGCGCGAAATCGATGACGATGTGCGACGCGTTCATCGAACTCGTCGAGCGCGAAGTCGACGGTCACGGCTTCACGCTGGCTTCGCCGCGCGACGGAGCACGGCGCGGCAGTCAGGTCAGCTTCCGCCACGAACAGGCCTGGCCGATCATGCAGGCCCTGATCGCGCATGGCGTGATCGGCGATTTCCGGGCGCCGGACATCCTGCGCTTCGGCTTCACGCCGCTGTATCTGCGCTACGCCGATGTCGGCGAAGCGGTCCGCATTCTCGGTGAGCTCATGCGTGGGGGTCAGTGGCGTGCCGACGCATACCGGACGCGCAGCACGGTGACATGAGTCGCCGCCTGCTCGCGTTCGCGGCCATCGCCCTGCTCGCGGCCTGCAGCTGGAATCCGAAGTCGTCGACCGAACCGGAGCCGCACATCATGAACTGGAGTGAAGTCGCCGCCCTTCCGCAACCGCCGGCATTGCCGCGGCTCGCCTATGGCGACGACCCGCTGCAGTTCGGAGAATTGAGCCTGCCGCGCGGCACCGGTCCTTTTCCGGTGGTGATGCTGATTCACGGCGGCTGCTGGCTGTCCGACTTCGACTATCGGCATGTCCGTCCTCTCGCAGCCGCGATCACGCAACAGGGTTTCGCGGTCTGGAACGTCGAATACCGTCGCCTCGGCAATGACGGCGGCGGCTGGCCGGACACCTTCCTCGATGCAGCGCGCGCGCTCGATCATCTGCGCGCGCTGGCGAGCGACCATCCGCTCGATCTGCATCGCATCGTCGTCGTCGGACACTCGGCCGGCGGCCAGCTGGCGCTGTGGCTGGCGACGCGCGACGCGCTTCCTGCCGCCAGCCCCCTGCATGTCGAGCATGCGCTGGCGATCGCCGGCGTCGTCGGGCTGGCGCCCATCACGGACTTGTACCGCTATCGCATCGGTGCGCCGGGCAGCTGCAATGCGGCCGTCGACCCGCTGCTCGGCGGCACGCCGGAGCAGGTCCCCGAGCGCTACGCCCAGGTTTCGCCACTGCAGCGGCTGCCCTTGCGCGTGCCGATCTGGCTGATCCACGGCGACGACGACCGGATCGTCGTCGGCGCGGATCTGCAGCGCTTTGCCGATGCGGCACTTGCGGCGGGCGATCGTGTCGGGCTTCTCCGCGTGGCGGATGCTGGACACTTTGAAAATGTCGTGCCCGGTTCCTCGGCCTGGCCGGCCCTGCTGACGGCCCTGCAGTCCTTCCGCAAGGGCGAGGCGCCGGCGCAGCCGCACTGAGCGAGCCGACCGCTTCGGCTGACGTTCATGCGCCGCGCGCTATGTTCGAACGCCGCCACGCGAGGAGGCAGGATGAGATTGCAAGGCAAGGTGGCGCTCGTCACCGGTGCCGGCCAGGGCATCGGTCGGGCGATCGCGATGCGGCTTGCCGACGAAGGGGCCGACATCATCGTCGAGGACCGGCTCGACAGTGACAGCGCGGAACGGACGCTGCGCGAAGTCGAATCGCGCGGCCGCCGCGGCGCGGTGATCGCCGGCGACGTCGGACGCGCCGCGGACGATCGGCATGTGATCGAAGCCGGCGTCTCGCGCTTCGGTCACATCGACATCCTCGTCAACAATGCCGGCGTCGAACGCCGCGCCGAATTCTGCGACGTCAGCGAAGCCGATTACGATCTGGTTCTGAACGTCAACCTGAAAGGCGCGTTCTTCGTCACCCAGGCCTTTGTCCGCCAGTTGCGCGACGGCCAGCGACCCGGCCGTGTCATCAACATCAGCTCGGTGCACGAAGAACTGCCGTTCCCGCATTTCACGAGCTACTGCGCGAGCAAAGGCGGCATGAAGATGATGATGCGCAATCTGGCGATCGAACTGGCACCACTGGGCATCACGGTCAACAACGTCGCGCCGGGCGCGATCGAGACGCCGATCAATGCCAGCCTGCTCGGCAATCCGGAGCTGCTGAGCGCGCTGCGCGGCAAGATTCCGCTGCGGCGGCTCGGCAAGCCGGGCGATGTGGCCGCGGCGGTCGCCTATCTGGCATCGGACGACGCTGGCTACGTGACCGGCACGACGCTGGTCGTGGACGGCGGCCTGCTGTGGAACTACAGCGAGCAATGAACGGCGACGGCACACCGCTCAACATCGCGGAGCGGGTTTCGCGCATCGCGCAGGCCGACACGCTGACGCCGGCCGACCGCTATCAGGAACTGTTCGTGGCGGTGCAGACGCAGCGCGTGTTCAAGGACAGCAAGACCTTCGTCGACTGCGCGCCGAACCGCGCGCCGGAGCAGATCGTCGCCGCCTACCATCACGAGAAGTCGCAGGCCGACTTCGATCTCGCCGCGTTCGTCGCCCGTCATTTCACGCCGGAGGCCGAACACGCCAGCGACTATGTGCCGGACCCGGACAAGTCGCTGCGCGATCACATCGACGCGCTCTGGGACGTGCTGACACGCGCGCCGCAGGAGCACCTGCCGCAATCGTCGCTGCTGCCGCTGCCGAATGACTATGTCGTGCCGGGTGGGCGTTTCGCCGAGCTCTACTACTGGGATTCGTATTTCACGATGCTGGGTCTGGCCGAGAGCGGGCGCCCGCATCTGCTGCGCGCGACTGCCGACAACTTCGCGTACCTGATCGATACCTACGGCCACGTGCCGAACGGCACGCGCAGTTATTACCTGAGCCGCTCGCAACCGCCGCTGTTCGCAATGATGGTCGAGCTGTTCGAGACCAAGGGCGTCAAGCCGGCGTTGCACTATCTGCCACAGCTGCGCAAGGAATACGCGTACTGGATGGACGGCGCCGACGATCTGCGCCCCGGCGAAGCACGCCGGCACTGCGTGCGTCTCGACGACGGCACGCTGCTGAACCGCTACTGGGACGACCGCGACTCGCCGCGCGAGGAATCCTATCTGGAGGACGTGACGACCGCTCATCGCAGCACGCGGCCGGCGCACGAGGTCTATCGCGACCTGCGAGCCGGCGCAGCCAGCGGCTGGGACTTCAGCTCGCGCTGGCTCGCACATGAGGACGACCTGTCGAGCATCCGCACGACCGCGCTGCTGCCCGTCGATCTCAACAGCTTCATGTACAAGCTCGAAACCCAGCTTGCGCGCCTGAATCAGGCCTGCGGCGATCACGACGATGCCGAGCAGTTCCGCGCGCGCGCGGCGACGCGCAGGAACGCGATCCGCACCCGCTTGTGGGACGAGCAGCAGAGCGCCTTCGTCGACTACGACTGGCAGCTCGACTGCCGGCGCGAGGCGCTGACGGCGGCGGCGGCGACGCCGCTGTACGTGCGCGCGGCCAGCGCCGAGCAGGCGCAGCGGCTGGCCGAAACGATGCGCGCGCGCCTGCTCGACGACGGCGGCATCGGCACCAGCGAGATCCGTTGCGGGGAACAATGGGACCGCCCCAATGGCTGGGCGCCGCTGCAGTGGCTCGCACTGGAAGGTTTTCGCCACTACGGCAACACCGGGTTTGCCGACGAGATCGCCAGACGCTGGTTGCTGACGGTATCCAGTCTCTACGAACACGAAGGCAAGCTGGTCGAGAAATACAGGCTGCGCCACACGCCGGACGGCGCCGTCGGCGGTGGCGGCGGTGAATATCCCTTGCAGGACGGCTTCGGCTGGACCAATGGCGTGACGCGCAAGCTGCTGCATGAAAATCCGCGCCATCACGCCAACCACAGCCGCGCCGGCCGGCCGCGCAAGGCGGCCGGGCACTGACAAGCGCGGCGCCGCGATCAGGCCAGAAAAGTCGCATCGTGTTACCGTGTACGACGGCCGACATGCGGAATGACGACATTCCCGCATCCGCGAAGCAGCAGTTCGCGCCCCACACAGCGGCCGTTCCCATCGCGCCCAAGGAGGCGAATGTGGCAGTCAGCAGCAAGCCGCGCAGTGTCAGCGGCAAGAAGAAGGCCGGCGCGCAACTGGGCGCCGACGGCGTCTACTATCCCAAGGAATACTTCCTCGGCAGCGACGAGCGCTATCACCCGCCGGGCTCGTTCCTCGGCACCGACGGCAAATACCATCCGGCCGGAGAAATCCTGTTTCCGGACGGCAAGTACCGCCCGGAAGGTTATTTCCTCGGCGAGGACGGCCAGTACCATCCGCGCAACTCGTTCGTCGGCGTCGACGGCAAATACCATCCGCCGGGCGCGTTCCTCGGCATGGATGGCAAGTACCACCCGCGTGGCTGCTCGCGCGGCGAAGACGGCAAGTATCACTACAAGGGCTCCGAGCTCGGCGCCGACGGCAAATATCATCTGGACCCGTCGCTGGCCGCCGACGCGGGCGCCGATCATCTCGATCCGAAAGAGCGCTTCCGCCGCAACCAGCTGGGCGTCGACTGCTGAGCCGCTTCAGGCCGGCGCCGACGGCACGCGCACGAAACCGAGTTCGGCTTCGACATCCTCCGCATCGAGGCGGATCAGCGGCAGACACCGATTCTCCAGACGCAGCTGCAGCGGCGTCTGCGTACCGGAGCGCAGTGCCAGGGCTGCCGCCAGTTCCTCGTCCTGCAGCAGGCTGCCGGCGCCGCTGATCCTTTGCAGCGCCCAGTCCAGCTCGGTGTCGGCGAACGCCGCGGCACCGTGTTCGGTGGCCAGCAGCAGCGAGCCTTCGGCGTCGATGAACCCCCGCGATGCACGCAGGACCGGCAATTCGTTGTGCGTCAGCAGCTGCTCGCCATCGTCGGCAACGCGCAGCACGAACGGCGCGACTTCGAGCTTCATGTAGCCGCGCTGCGGGCCGTTCTGGAAATACCAGCAACCGCGCTCGTCGACCGCGTAGTTGCGATTGATCGTGTCGATGATCTGCGGTCGCGTGATCGGCTCACCGCGGATCAGCCAGCGTCCGCGACGATCGAGGCTCAGCCAGTCGTACAGCGCCGGCACATTCGGCCAGCGCGCGAGCGCGCGGTACACCCAGTCTTCCACGTCGTCCTCCGCCGTTCGGGCATGATGCGCGCTCATTGTAGGAGCGTCGCACGGCGCACCATCCGATCCCTTTCCACTACCCCGTCTCCGCCATGTCCGACACGCTGCTCAGCTCCGCGCGGATTCTCGCGTTTCGCGAACTTGCCGCCGACACCGACGGCATCGATACCGAGTGCTATGCACGCTTCGACCGCGATCCGCTGGCGCCGCTGGTGGCGCACGGCAATCCGGATTCGCCGATCGGCTTCTTCGGTCGCGACCCGGGTCGCGATGAAGTGCAGCACCAGGAACCCTTCATCGGCGCCGGCGGCCAGCTCGTGCGGCGCGCGCTGTACCAGCATCGTCATGGCCTGCCGCTGCCGAACTTCGCGGCATCGCGCGAAATCGGCCTGCACTACTTCTGGGCCAACACGGTTCCGTACAAGCCGGTCGGCAACAAGGCCTGGTCGACGAAGATCAAGAAGCGCTTCCAGCCGCTGATGATGCAGGTGCTGCTCGATGCCTGGAGCGGCGAGCACCTGATCGTGCTCGGTCGCGAGGCGTTCTTCTGGTTTGGCCTGAATCGCGACAAGGCCGACATGCACGCACTCGAGTCGTTCTGGGAGCGCGATGATCGCTACGAAGCGTCGATCGACGTGTCGCTGAACGACGGTCGCGGCCGCTCACGCCGCGTGGCGCTGCATCCGCTGCCGCATCCGTCGCCGCTGAACGCGACCTGGTACGGCCGCTTCCCGGGCCTGCTGGCCGCGCGCCTGCAGGCGCTCGAGCCACGCTGAGCGACGCCGCTCAGAGCGGCGCCTGCGTCCCGCCGATCGGGCGGGCGGTCTGTTGTCGCAGTGCCGACGGCGTCATGCCGAACCAGCGGCGGCACGCGCGCGTCAGCACCGATTGTTCGGCGTAGCCCAGCATGCCGGCGAGTTGCGTCAGTGGAATGCGTGTTTCGCACAGATAGCGCTGTGCCAGCTCGCGCTGCACCTCGTCGCGCAGCGCGTCGAAGCTCGTGCCCTCGGCGTCGAGGTAGCGCTGCAGCGTGCGTGGATGCAGCTTCAGCATCGCCGCGATCGTGCACTTGTCGCTGCGCGCCGTGCCCAGTGTACGGTGCAGCAGATGGCGGACACGCGTCGCCAGCGTCTGCGCGGGATTGCCGAAATTCTGCGCGAGATAATCGACGGCAATGCGCTGCAGCGACGGGTTGACGGTCTGCAGTCGCAGTTCGAAGGTTTCGCGCGCGATGTGCAGGGCGCCGTGTCGTTGCGCGACGTGCACCGGCGCGCCGAAGAAGCGGGTGTAGACCGACAGCGGCGCGATCGGCGTGTGCGGCAGGCTGACCGCCTTCAGCGCATAGGGCCCTGCGAGCAGTTCGATGAAGTGGTGCACGTCCCCGAGACAGACATCCATCGTCTGACGCAACACACCCTGACCCGGCACCTGCAGTTCGAAACGCACCTCCGCCGCACCGGGCACCAGATCGCTGTCCGCATGCACGCTCAGCGCCATGCCGCGACTGTGCATGAACAGATAGCGCGAAATGATGTCGAAGGCTTCCGCGACGGTCGGCGCGTGCTGCATCGCAATTGCCAGTGGCCCCAGCACCGAAATGTCCTGCTGATCGGCGAGACGCAGGCCGAAGTCGGGACAGGCGGTGATCGCGGCGCTGTCCTCGAACAGCTGTGCGGTCGCGCGCAGCGGCAGCAAGGCATCGTCGTCGAGCAGCAATTGCGGATCGATGCGATAGCGGCGCAGCAGGCGCTCGGGATCGGCGCCGAGCTGACGCATCAAAGCGCTGTAACCGCGCAGACCACTCGCCCGGACCATGGCTGTCATGTCTCCAAAAGTCGAATTCTTGTCTCCCGTTGTCAAGTCTGGATGGCCGGACGGCCACAGACTGAGCCGGCATTTTTGGACAGGGTGACGGCAGAAGACCGCACTTTCCGGAGGAAGAACTTGATGAACACGCATTACGACGTCCTGATCATCGGCGCGGGCCTGTCGGGCATCGGCATGGCCTGCCGGCTCACCCGCGAATGCCCGGACAAGCGCTTTGCGATCCTCGAACGCCGCCAGGCGATCGGCGGCACCTGGGATCTGTTCCGCTATCCCGGCATCCGCTCGGACACGGACATGTGCTGCTTCGGTTTCGAGTTCCGGCCCTGGGACGGGATCAAGGTGATGGGCGACGGGCCGATCATCCGCGAGTACGTGACCGACACCGCGCGCGAGTACGGCGTCGACAAGAAAATCCAGTTCGGCCAGAAGATCACGCAGGCCGCGTGGTCGAGCGAAACCGCGAGCTGGACCGTGACCGCGCTCGATGAAGCGAGCGGCCAGGAACGTCGCTACACCTGCAGTTATCTGATCAGCTGCACCGGTTACTACAACTACGACCAGGGCTTTCTGCCGGAATTTCCCGGCGAGGCGCGCTTCCACGGCCTGCGCATCCATCCGCAGCACTGGCCGGAACAGCTGGACTACAAGGGCAAGCGCGTGGTCGTGATCGGCAGCGGCGCGACCGCCGTCACGCTGGTGCCGGCGATGGCGCAAGGCGGCGCGCAGCACGTGACCATGCTGCAGCGCTCGCCAAGCTACATCTTCTCGATTCCGGCCTACGACAAGGTTTCCGAATTCCTCTGCAAGCTGCTGCCGGAACGCTGGGTGTTCGGCTTCGCGCGCCGGCGCAACATCTTCTTCCAGCGCGCCTTGTACAAGGCAGCGAAACGCTGGCCGGAGCGGGTGCGTGCGTTCCTGCTCAACGGCGTCAAGAAGCGCCTGCCGGAAGGCTACGACATGCGCCACTTCACGCCGCGCTACATGCCGTGGGACGAACGCCTGTGCGCAGTGCCGGATGCCGATCTGTTCAACGCGATCTCGGCCGGCAAGGCCTCGGTCGTCACCGATCACATCGAGACGTTCACCGAGAACGGCATCAAGCTCCAATCCGGCAAGCAGCTGGAAGCCGACATCATCATCACGGCCACCGGCCTCAACATTCAGCTGTTCGGCGGCATCGACGTGACGCTCGACGGCCACCGCGGCGATGTCGGCAAGCTGATGACCTACAAGGGCACGCTGATCCAGGACGTACCGAACCTCGGCATCATCGTCGGTTACACCAACGCGCCATGGACCTTGAAAGCCGATCTTTCGTCGCGTTACCTCTGCCGCCTGTTCAAGTACATGGACGACAAGCAGATGCGCGTGTTCACACCGCGCGCGCCACAGGGCGAAATGCTCGACGAGAACATCCTCGGCTCGCTGGGCTCCGGCTACATCCGTCGCGCCGATGACCTGTTGCCGCGTCAGGGCCGCGCGCTGCCGTGGCGCGTGCTGCACAACTACGAGCAGGACCGTCCGATGTTGCTGAAGGACCCCGTCGATGACGGCGTCCTGCAATTCACGCCGGCACCCGAATCCGCGAACGCGGAAAAGGTGTCGCTGGCCGCCTGACGCGTCATCGTCCACCCGTACAACAAGAACGAGGAGCTTCGCTTCATGTCGATGAAGACGCAGATTGACGCCGTGCTCAGGCAGGCCACCGACGCCGGCGCCGTGCCCGGCGTGATCGCCATGGTCACCGATCGCGACAAGGTCCTTTACGAAGGGGCGTTCGGCCGCCGCGCGCTTGATGGCGACGCACCGATGACACTCGACACGGTCGGCCTGATCGCGTCGATGACCAAGGCGCTGACCTCGGTGGCGGCGCTGCAGTTGCTCGAAAAGGGCCAACTCGATCTCGACAGTCCGGCCTCGACCTGGCTGCCGGCACTGCGTGATGTGCAAGTGCTCGACGGCTTTGCAACCGACGGCAGCCCGATCACGCGCGCGCCGAAGCAGCCGATGACGCTGCGCCATCTGCTGACGCATACCTCGGGCTTCGGCTACGAATTCCTCAGCACCGACGTGCAGAAATTCCAGGCCGCGACCGGCACGCCGAGCGTGCTGAGCGCGACGCGCGCCTCACTGCAGCTGCCGTTGCTGTTCGATCCGGGCGAGCGCTGGGAATACGGCATCGGCATCGACTGGGTCGGGCAGATCGTCGAAAAGCTCAGCGGCCAGACGCTCGGCGACTATCTGGCCGAGCACGTGATGGCACCGCTCGGCATGGCCAGCACGGCGTTCACGATGACCCCGGACATGCGAGCGCGCAAGGCCAAGATCCATCAGCGCGTCGACGGCAAGCTGGTGCCGCTCGAACTCGAACTGCCGCAGCCGCCGGAAATCGGCCTCGGCGGCGCCGGCCTCTATGGCACGGTCGGCGACTATCTGAAGTTCGTTCGCATGATCCTCAACAAGGGCATGGGCGAACGCGGCCGCGTGCTGCGCGAGGACACCGTCGCGCTGCTGTCGCAGAACCAGATGGGTGCGCTGACCGTGCCGTCGGTGAAGACCGCCAACCCGATGCTGTCGAACGACATGCCCTTGCCGCCGGAGATTCCGCATCAGTGGGGTCTGGCGACGATGATCAACACCAGGCCGCTGCCCACCGGCCGCGCTGCCGGCAGCCTGATGTGGGCCGGTCTGACGAACTGCTACTACTGGATCGACCCGCAGACCGGCATCGGCGGTGTTTTCCTGACGCAGATCCTGCCGTTCGCCGACGTGCACGCGATGCCGCTGTTCCTCGCGTTCGAGTACACGACCTACCAGAGCCTGTAGCGGCTCACCAGCGCAGCATCGGCATCGGGCTCCAGGGATGCGTCAGCAGCCGCCGGCCCGAGAGCTGCAGCAGGCGTTTGTGGAAGCCGGCGTTCGGAAAGGCCTCGCGCAGCGCCCGGCGCCATTCGGCGGACAGGCCGAAGCCGAGACGACCGAGCGCGACATCGCACCAGTCGGCCTGACGGAAGGCTTCGATCAGCGCCGCCGGCGCGACACGATAGCGTCCGAGCTTGTGATGCTGGTCGATCATGGCGCCGACCTCGTCCGCCCACTCGGACTTGCCGATTGCCGCGAGATGGGCCTCGGCGCGCTGCCGCGACGGCGCCAGATAATCGAAGGTCCCGTCGGTCCAGATACCGAGATCGTGGAACGCGGCGGCGATCGCGATCTTTTCGAGTTGCTCCGAACTCGCCGCGCACAGTTCCGCGCAGAGATTGACGACGCGGTAGCAGTGGTTGCGATAGGCCTGAAAGTCCGGCCCCAGGGCATCGCGATGCGCATCGAGCAGCGCGTCCAGCGTCGGGATCTCGTGTCGCAGCATGGTCATCTCCTGAACCGCCGACGCCGAGCATGGCACGGCGACGCGGCGCGGGCTACGTTGTCGCGCGCGGCGCCGCGGCACGCAGCAGGACGATGCCGACCACGGCCGACAGCAGCGAGGCGGCCAGCACACCCAATTTGGTTTCCCGCATCAGCTCGCCACCGTCGCCGAAGGCCAGGCCGCCGATGAACAGGCTCATCGTGAAGCCGATGCCGCACAGCAAGGCGACGCCATGCATCTGCCGCCACGAGGCCTGCACCGGCAGCTGGGCACGGCCGCTGGCGATCGCGAGCCAGGCACAGCCGAGCACGCCGAGCTGCTTGCCGACGAACAGGCCGGCGATGATCCCGAGCGGCACCGGCTGCAGGACGGTCTGCACGCTCATGCCGGCAAACGAGACGCCGGCATTGGCGAAGCCGAACAGCGGAATGATCAGGAATGCGACCCAGTGATGCAGACCGTGTTCGAGCCGGTGCAGCGGCGCAGCCGCATCGGTGCGCGACGCTGCGCCGTTGGTGCGCAACGGTATCGTCAGCGCCAGCATCACGCCGGCCAGCGTCGCGTGAATGCCGGACTTCAGCACCAGCCACCACAGCACGACGCCAAGCGTCAGATAGATCGACAGCCGGGTCACGCCGCAGCGATTGAGAATTGCCAGCACCGCCAGCACCGCACCGGCGCCAGCCAGCGCGACGAACGACAGCTGCTCGGTATAGAACAGGGCGATGACGATGATCGCGCCGAGATCGTCGATGATCGCCAGCACTGCGAGAAAGACTTTCAGCGATGGCGGCACGCGCGAACCGAGCACCGCCAGCACGCCGAGCGCGAAGGCGATGTCGGTCGCCATCGGGATCGCCCAGCCGCGCAAGGCCGCGACATCGCCACGTGCGAACAGGAAGTACAGCAAGGCTGGCACGATCATGCCGCCAAGCGCGGCGATGCCCGGCAGGATGCGCTGCGACCAGCTGGCCAGCTGGCCTTCCAGCATTTCGCGCTTGATTTCCAGACCGACGAGCAGGAAGAACAAGGCCATCAGGCCATCGTTGATCCAGTGCAGCACACTGAGCCCGCCGACATGGCGGTGCAGCACCTCGAAGTACGGCGCGGCCAGTGGCGAATTGGCGACGATCAGGGACAAGGCCGCGGCGGCCATCAGCACGATCCCGCCGGCGGATTCCTCATGCAGGAAGTCGCGCAACGACTGCAGGGGATGTTGGGAAGCGTGTTCGGCGGGCATCGGCAGTGTCCGGGAAGCGGGTTGCCGGCAGTGTAGTGGACCCGTCACGGCCGCGGCTGTCACGATCGTCAGCCAGCGTCCTCGCGCGACGGCGGCGCCTGTCGATTCCGGATACGCTCGATCGTCGTTTGCTCATGGCCCGCACATCGGCGGGCCGCATGCCTTTGGGAGAGATGGAATGCGACTGAAGAACCGGCTGACTGCCGCCGCTGCGCTGGCCGCACTTGCCTGCACCGCCGCGCAAGCGGCACCGACGCGTTACGAAATGGACCCTGCCCACACCTACCCGAGCTTCGAAGCCGACCACATGGGCGGCGTCTCGGTCTGGCGCGGCAAGTTCAATCACACGCAGGGCACGCTGCTGCTCGATCGCGCGGCGCGCAGCGGCTCGGTCGATGTCACGGTCGACATCGACAGCGTCGATTTCGGGCTCGACGTGATGAACGAGAAAGCCAAGTCCGCGGAGTTCTTCGACGCCGCGAAATATCCGCAGGCGCACTACACGGGCAAGCTCGCCGATTTCGTCGACGGCAAACCGACGCGCGTGATCGGCGAACTGAACCTGCACGGCGTCACCAAACCGCTGACGCTGAACGTCGATTCGTTCAAGTGCATCCCGCATCCGCTGTATCCGAAACGCGAACTGTGCGGGGCCGACGCGCTGGCAAGCTTTCAGCGCGACGACTTCGGACTCGACGCCGGCAAGGACTACGGCTTCAACATGACCGTGACGCTTCGCATCCAGATGGAGGCACTGCAGGCCGAATAAGCGGCGGCGCACGGCAGCTCGCGACGCCTATCCGGTTTTCCCGGAGAGCCTGCGAACCAGTCCGTCGTCGCGAGGCCGCGAAGCGGCCGTGGCGATCCAGATGCAGCGTATGCGCTGGGAGCCGCCGGATTGCGCCGTCATCTTCGGCGCGTCGCCACGGCGAATCCGGTCGCTTTTCAGACTTTCCCTAGAGAAAGCAGGGCCCGGTTTCGCGTACTTCGACGGTTGCCCATTCGGCGGCGGGGCATTCGGCGGCGATCGCCAGCGCCTCGTCGCGGCTCGCGCAATCGAGCAGGAAGAAGCCGCCGATCATCTCCTTGGCTTCCGAAAACGGCCCGTCGATCACCGCCTGCCGACCATTGCGCGATTCGACGCGCGTGGCCTGCGCATCGGATTTCAGCGACTCGACGGCGAGCAGCTTGCCGCGCGCCTTGAGCGCCGTGCCGAATGCCACCATGCGCGCGTACACCGCTTCACCCTGTTCGGCACTGCGCTGTTCGCGCTGGCCGCGCGGTTCGACGATCAACAGGGCGTAAGACATGGCATCTCCTTCGGGGCCGCGGGACGAGCAGCACGGCAAGGCGTCGGATCGTCGCCAAGCGACCGGCAAAAATCAAGGCCGAGACCGGCAGCACGCAAGTGACCGAAATTTGTCCGATGATCATGTCGATTTGCACCGGCGTCGCTCGTCGTCTGCTGGAGCGCCGACATTCCGGAACCGCCGGACGGCAGGATCAACATCCAGGAGCACGACAATGAAATTCATGGTGATCGTCAAGGCCGATGCCGATTCGGAAGCCGGCGTGATGCCGGGTGAAGCCGTCATCACGGCGATGACGCGCTACAACGAAGAACTGGTGCAGGCCGGCGTCATGCTCGCCGCCGACGGACTGCATCCGAGCGCCAGGGGTCTGCGCATGCGCTTTTCCGGCAAGCAGAGGACGATCACCGACGGACCGTTCGCGGAGGCCAAGGAACTGATCGCCGGCTACTGGATCTGGCAGGTCCGGTCGCGGGAAGAGGCGATCGAGTGGCTGAAGCGCGCGCCTTTCGACGGCGGCACGGAAATCGAACTGCGGCAGATCTTCGAGATGGAGGATTTTGCCGAACACATGAGCCCCGAACTGCGGGCGCAGGAAGTCAGCCAGCGCGAGCGTATCGCCCGCACCGGCCGGCACTGAAGCTTTGGCACTTCCAAGGAGAACCACGATGCGCTTCATGATGCTGATGATCCCCGGCGGCTACGAATCCGCAGCCCCGGGCACGATGCCGGACGCAGGCGCGGTCGCGGCGATGATGAAATACAACGAGGCCCTGCAGCAGGCCGGCGTCCTGATTTCGTGCGAAGGACTGCATCCACCGTCCGTCGGCGCACGCGTGCGCTTCGACACCGGCAAGCCGGTGGTGCGCGACGGCCCGTTCGCCGAAGCCAAGGAAGTACTCGGCGGTTACTGGATGATCAAGGTGAACTCGCGCGACGACGCAATCGCCTGGGCGCAACGCTGCCCGGCCGGCGCCAACGAAGTCATCGAAATCCGCCAGGTCCAGGAATTCGACGACTTTCCCGCCGACGTGCAGACCGCCGCGGCCGGCTTCCGCGACATGCAGACCAACAAGGCGTCGTGAGTCACATTCCCGAACGGAGAGGCAACATGAGCACACTGAGTCCCTATCTTTTCTTCGACGGCAACTGTGCCGAAGCCATGCAGTTCTACGCGCAGGTACTCGGCGGCAAGCTCGACATGATGCGGCACGATCAGGCGCCGCCCGATGCGCAGGCGCCGCAGCAGCCGGCCGAGCGCATCATGCATGCGCGGCTGAGCACCGACAGCCTGGTCCTCATGGCCTCGGACTGGATGGCCGGTCAGGCCTTTCCGGGCGCATCCGGCTTTTCGCTGTCGCTCGGCTACCAGGACATCGCCAGGGCACGTGCGACGTTCGACGCGCTCGCGGCCGGCGGCGAAATCCGCATGCCGTTCGGCGAGACGTTCTGGTCCCAGGGTTTCGGCATGCTCGCCGATCGCTACGGCACGCCGTGGATGGTCAACGTCGAAGCGCCGGCCGCCGCGCCGTGAACGGCATGCCCCGCGCATGACGACCGACATCCGGCGCACGATCGATGCCGTCTGGCGTATCGAATCGGCGAAGCTCATCGCCAGCCTCGCGCGTCTCATGCAGGACGTCGGGCTGGCCGAGGAGCTGGCGCAGGATGCGCTGGTCACCGCGCTGGAACAGTGGCCGCAGACCGGCGTGCCGGACAATCCAGGTGCCTGGTTGATGACCACGGCAAAGCGCCACGGCATCGACCTGCTGCGCCATCGCACGATGCAACTGCGCAAGCAAGGCGAGCTGACGCGCGAGATCGAGGATCAGCTGCTCGCCGTACAGGCCGGCACCGATCCCGATCTCGACGATCACGTCGGCGACGATCTACTGCGGCTGATGTTCACGGCCTGCCATCCGCTGCTGTCGCGCGAGGCGCGCATCGCCCTGACCCTGCGCCTGCTCGGCGGCCTGACGACCGACGAAATCGCACGCGCGTTTCTGGTTCCGGAAGCGACGATCGCGCAGCGCATCGTCCGCGCCAAGCGGACGCTGAGCGATGCGCGTGTGCCGTTCGAGCAACCCGCGCGCGAAGCGCTGGTCGAGCGCCTCGCCTCGGTGCTCGAGGTGATCTATCTGATCTTCAATGAAGGCTATTCGGCGACCGCCGGCGACGACTGGATGCGACCGGCCCTGTGCGAGGAAGCGCTGCGTCTCGGCCGCATCCTCGCCGGTCTGGCCGCGAACGAAGCCGAAGTCCACGGCCTTGTCGCGCTCATGGAAATCCAGGCGTCGCGCGCGGCGGCCCGTGTCGACGCCGACGGCGTGCCGGTGCTGCTGCTGGACCAGAACCGCGCGCGCTGGGATCGGCGCGCGATCGGGCGCGGACTTGCGGCGCTGACGCGGGCCGTCGCCCTCGACGGCGCGCTTGGCCCGTACGCACTGCAGGCTGCAATCGCCGCCTGCCATGCCCGTGCGCGCAGCGCCGCGGACACGGATTGGGCGCAGATCGCGGCGCTGTACGCCACGCTGGCCGAACGCACGCCGTCGCCGGTCATCGAACTCAATCGCGCGGTCGCGGTGGCCATGGCCGAAGGTCCGGCCGCGGGGCTGCTCATCGTCGACGCGCTGCGCAGCGAAGCATCACTGCGCCACTACCATCTGCTGCCCAGCGTGCGCGCCGATCTGCTCGCCAGACTGGGCCGCTACGAAGACGCGCGGACCGAGTTCGAGCGGGCCGCGAGCCTGACGCAGAATGCACGCGAGCAGGCCATGTTGCGGCAGCGCGCCGCCGACTGCGCACGGCACTGAAGGCAGCTCAAGGATTCGCGGCCGGATCGAGGTACGGCACTTCGATGTCATCGAGGCCGGCGCGCATTGCGGCCTGCTCTTCGGCCGGCAGACGCCGGAAGTCCGCACGGCGATACGCGCGGTCGGCGCAATCCCGCGCGTAGGTCTGCTTCACCCGATTGATCGCATCGATCGCCTGCCGATGCCGGGCGATGTCGGCATTGAATGCCTGCAGCTCATCGTTGTGCTGCTGGCGCCGCTGTTGCAGATCGAGCGTCGCTCGCAGGTCGCTGCGATCCAGCCCTGCCGCCTCCGCCTGCAAGGCCGCCGAGCGCTGATCGAGCGCGCTGCGACGTGCATCGAGCCGCGCGCCATTCGCAAGCAGCCGCGCCGCCTCGCTGCGCAACTGGCCGACCTGGCTGGCGCAAACGTGCAAGGCGGCGGCGTCGAGCGGCGGCGGCGCGGCGTGCGCGGGCGCCGCGGCCAGCATGGACAGCCCAAGGACGCAAGGGACGATCTGTCGAACAGAGAACAGCGCGGTCATGCCCGGTCTCCTCCTGATAGGCGAAGCACTGTATCGGAGCTGCGACAACATGCACCATGTCCCGGCGCGAAAAGACAGGGCACCGCCGCTGCCGTGCGCGCCGATCGCCGGCGTGTCCCCGATGCCCGGGCGCACAGGTCTAGAATCCGGACACCCTTACGCTGACGGAGTACTCGCATGGTCACGACCGCTGCGCATCCCGAAATCTGGCTGGCCTGCGGCGTGCGTACGCCGTTCACCAAGGTCGACGGCGCACTGGCGCAGCACGATGCGATCGCGCTGTCCGTGCCGGTCGTGCAGGCCATGCTCGCCAAGGGCGCGACGCCGGACTTCGCGGTCTGGGGCAGCGTCGTGCCGAACCTGACCTGGAGCAACATCGCCCGCGAGATCCTGATGGAGGCCGGCGCGCCGCCGACGATCACCGCGTTCTCGACGATCATGGCCTGCTCGACGAGCATGATCGGCGCGTTCGAGGCGGCCGGCATGCTCAACGATTCGAGCCGGCAGCTCGCGCTCGTCGGCGGCGTCGAAAGCATGAGCCGCGTGCAGGTCGGCCTGACGCAGACGCTCAGCGACTGGCTGCGCAAGTTCCAGAAGGCGAAGTCGGTCGGCGACAAGTTCGCGGCGATCCGCGATCTCAAGCTCGGCGATGTGAAGCTCTACATCCCGGCCGTCACCAACCGCACGACCGGCCTGTCGATGGGCGAGCACACCGAGATCACCGCCAAGGAATGGCAGATCCCGCGCGACGCGCAGGACGCCTCGGCCCTCGCCAGCCACCAGAATTCGGTGGCGGCCTGGGAACGCGGCTTCTTCGACGATCTGGTCGTGCCGGTCGGCGACGTCAAGCGCGACGGCATTCCGCGCAAGGACACCTCGCTCGAAAAACTCGGCAAGCTGCCGCCGGCCTTCGACCGCAAGAGCGGCCAGGGCACGCTGTCCGCCGGCAACTCATCGCCGCTGACCGACGGCGCCGCCGCGATCTGGGTCGGCACGCAAGCCGGCCTCGCCAGGCTGTCGGCGAACACGCCGCGCGTGAAGCTCGTCGACTGGGAAATCGCCTCGATCGACTTCCGCCACGAAGGCCTGCTGATGGCGCCCGCGTTCGCGATCCCGCGCCTGCTCGCGCGCCACGGCCTGAAGTACGAAGACATCGCGCTCTGGGAAATCCACGAGGCGTTCTCCGCGCAGCTGCTGTTCCACATCAAGGCGCTCGAAGACAAGGCGTTCCTGCGCGATCGCGCCGGCGTGAACTTCGAGTTCGGCGCCTTCCCGCGCGAGCGCGTCAACCCCAACGGCGGCAGCGTCGCCATCGGCCATCCCTTCGGCGCCACCGGCGCCCGCATCCTCAGCCAGTCCGTGAAGGAACTCGCCGCGATGCCCGCCGGCACGCGCGCGATTGTCAGCATCTGTGCCGATGGTGGGCAGGGGAGCGTGGCGTTGATTGAGAGCGTGGGCTGAAGCGGCGCCACAACAGCGTGTGAGTGCTCCGATCCTATAGGTGCTAGGCAGGTGCAGCGGCCAGCATTATCCGTACGCCACCACCCAGCAGCGAACGGACTTGGATACGGTATCGAAGCGGTGCTGTTAGGAGACCATGAGCCGGATCAAAGCGCGGGATACGCGCCCGGAGATGGCCGCCCGGTGACTCGTGCACGCCATGGGATATCGCGATACCGTCTCCACGCTTCCCGCCTCCTAGGCAGGCCGGATTTGATCTTCAGGAAAAGGCGGAAGGCCATCTTTGTCCACGGGTGCGTCTGGCGCGCGCATGCCTTTTGCCCGCTAGCCAGAATTCCAAAGTCGCGGACCGCGTTCTGGGAAGGTAAATTCACCGCCAACAAGGCTCGTCACGCAGGGGCTCGGCGAAGCTCGAGAAGATGGGCTACCAAATGCTTACAGTCTGGGAATGCGAGGTGAGCGATCTGGATCGGTGGGCCGGGAAGCTGAGGGCGTTTCTGGGCTAGAGTTCTTTTGGTTGACGAAGCGCTGGTGCGCCGCCAAGCGAGGTCTGTGGCGTGTTCAATAATCAAAACGAGCAGGGGAAAATATGGTCGTCTCGGCATCCGTCCGTAAGGAGAAGCTCTCCGAGCTTCTGAAGTCGAAGCCTGAAGGAACGCAGAAGCTCTTCTACAAGGGTCGAGCGCAGACCTTTCCCGTCCACCGGATCAGCCTGGACTTGCTGATCTTCAATGAGCACAACGGCCGTATCGAAGCCGAGATGCTCACTTGGATGCAGGAGCATCAGGCCCCCACGGCGTACACTCAGGAAAAGCACGACAAGATCAAGTCGCTGCTGTGGGAACTCAACGAGGGAAGGAATGAGGCAACCCTCGCTGACCTCAAAAAGAAGCAACAGCAGCGGCCAGGCATCGTCAGCCTGGATGGCGTGATCATCGATGGCAACCGTCGCGCGATGCTGTTGGAGCGTCTGGGAATCCAAGAGCATCAGCCGCAGTACCTCGAGGCGATCATCCTGCCGGATGCCTATGCCGATAATGAGAAGGAGATCGTCCGGCTCGAGACGCAGTACCAGCTCGGCGAGGACGCCAAGGTCGAATATGGGCCGATCCAGAAGTACCTCCATGCTAGGAGGTTGCGTGTCGATCTCGATATCAAAGAGGAAGAGATCGACTCGCTCATGGGCAGGGAAAAGGGATACGCCGCCCGGCTTCTTGCAATCATGCAGCTGATGGACGCCTACCTCGATCACATTGGCTGTCCTCGGCTCTACACGATGCTGAAGGATGCTGATGGGACCAAGGAGGGGATGTTCGTTGACCTCTATAGTGACCTGAAGCGGATCGAGGGGAAGAACGCCAAGGTCCCCTGGGTCCAGGACGAGTTCGACCAGCTCCGCCTGCGCACCATCCAGTTCGATTACATACGTTTCGGGGAATTCGCCGACGCGAAGAAGTCGTACCGCGCCATCTCCCATCAGGGCAACAGCAAGAACTTCTACTGCCACGAGGACATTTGGAGGGAGTTCGCGGGGGAACACGGCAAGGTGGTGGATCCCATCACCGCGACTGCGGATGACCTTGAGACGTACATAGCCAAGAATCCGCATCACGGGACGAAGACCGAGGCGGCGATTGCACGCGACCGTGAGTGGCGGGATACCGTCGATTCCGCGATGAAGAGGAACTTCGGCACCGCCGGGGACAAGCTGTACTACCGGATGGAGGTCTTGAAGCCGCGGGAATTGCTGGTCAAGGCGAAGCTCGCATTGGAGAAGATCGACATCGAGGACGATAGCCTGATCGCCGACCCTGACAATCTGACTCTGGTCCGCGAATTGAATCAGCTGACGTACGAGATGAAGAAACGCTTCGAGCGGCGGGGCTGATCGGACCGGATCATGGACAAGGTCCAGCTCGGATACCTGGAGGCCGAGAAGGCGGTGACGATCACCGGAGCCGGGCCGCGGCTGTTGCGCAGCCCGATGTTCGCCGCGCACTTCTGCAAGGAAGGAGGACAGACTGGACCGGATGGGACACTCCGTCTCCCGACCGGAACGAAGAGCCTGTCCCAGCAGTTCCGGACCATCGAGAAGCTGCTCCAGAACGCTGGCGTCGGGTTTGATCTCGAGCGTGGCATCTCATCGGCTCTCGACGCCGTCAGAGAGGAGTCGGAGGAGTTCGCCAGATTCAGCGCCCTTGCAGCCGAGATTTGGGGTCGCAACCTCGATACGGAAGAGTTCCGGAGATTTGTCGCCGCGGTCGAGGCTGCGTGCGTCGGCCGCACCTTCTATCGGAAGCAGCTTCTGTCGGCGTTCCACCTTGCCTTCGCCCATAACGCCTGCAACTTCTCGGTGCCTGGCGCGGGCAAGACATCAATCGTCTACGCGGCATATGCCTACCTGAAGGCGTCACCGGCGGTGGACGGGAAGGCGATCGACCGACTGTTGATCGTCGGCCCCCTGTCGTCCTTCAAAGCTTGGGAGGACGAATACCGCGCGATCTTCAACAGGACCCCGATTACGCGGCGAATCTCTGGCGCCACGCCGGCGGAGGACCGGAACGACTACCTGAAGGGCATCACACCTGAGGCGCGAGGTGTTGAACTGACGTTAACCTCATACCAGACCCTGGCCAACTCAGAGGAGGGATTCACGGCCTTCCTGCGTAGGTTCGGGCCCTCGACAATGATGGTTCTGGATGAAGCGCACTACATTAAGAACGAGGATGGCTTCTGGGCGGCAGCAGCGTTGCGGTTGGCTCGCCTCGCCTCCTGCCGCGTGGTGCTTACGGGCACCCCTGCCCCGAACGGGTACGAGGATTTGGTCAACCTGTTCCGGTTCATCTATCCGATGCGGGATGTTGTCGGATTCCCAAGCTCGACCCTCCGGGCGATGTCCGATGGGTCCATGGAGCGGGCCGTCCCCCAGCTGAAGGAGCGCATCAAGCCGTTCTTCACCAGGATCAGGAAATCGGATCTCGGCCTCCCGCCCTTCGAGGAGCATCGCGTCCCGGTTCCCATGGGCGCCGCGCAGGAGCGGATTTACCGGCTGCTGGAGACCAAGATCGTTCCGCAGTTCCGGCGGGACTTGGCGAGCGCCAATGTTCCGATGAGGGTCAGGGCTAGGCTGATCCGGCTGCGGCAGGCCGCGGTGAACCCTGAACTTCTACTGCTGCCAATCGAAAGGGATGCACTATTCGATGCCGGGATCGCCGCCGACTACTCGGTGACTGAGCAGGAGGTGGTCGAGCTGGTGAGGGCGTTCAACGTCGAACGAGACCTCGAGCGCCTGAAAATCTGCGAGAGGCTCGCCAGAACGACGCTGGATTCCGGCGGCAAGGTGCTCATCTGGTCCTACTTCCTTGGGAACCTGGACAGGCTAATGCGGCTGTTCCGGGGGAGTGTGCCTTTCCTCGAGAAGTTGACCGGCGTGACGCCGGTCGGCGGTGGTGACGATGACGCGCAGCTGCTTGGCACGCGCGAGGAGATCATCGACCGTTTCCATTCCACTCCCGGCCCTGCCGTCCTGGTCGCCAACCCGCAGGCGGTCGGCGAGTCGATCTCGCTGCACAAGGCGTGCAGGACGGCGATCTACTACGACCGGGACTTCAACGCCGGCCGCTTCATCCAGTCAAAGGACCGAATCCACCGCTACAACCCGGCCGGCGGCGGTCTGGTGTCTTACTTTTACCTGGGGAGTAGCGACACGGTGGATGACGATATCGACCAGCGGCTTCAGATGAAGGAGCGACGGCTCATCGACCTCGTCGATTCGGAGGACATACCGCTCCTCACCGCGTCCGGCGATGACGACGACGACATCCGCGCCGTGCTCGAGGCTTATGAGCGTCGCAAGGGAGTCTGACGGGCTGCTCGATGCCGAGCAGGTCCATGCGCTCTTGAACCTGATTGGTGGATCGTCGAGCCAGCCGACCCCGGACAGGCTCGCGCACGAAATGCGGGTCGCGAACTCGGCATCGATCGCGAGGACATTGAACACCTTGCGGATGCTTGGCAGGTTCAATGCCCTCCAGATCGTCGATGGCGAGGCCAGGCTCCGCGTCGGACAGGGCTGGCCCGCATCCAGATGGCGCGCGGAGATCGGCCGGATGACGGCGATCGAGATCGGTGCCCGTTTGGCGACCCGTGGCCCCGCTGGGTGCCTGCAATCGGGCGCAAACGGCAACGGGCTGTGGCTGGATTCACTGTCGCTGCCTGGATCACATGATGGCGTGTCCCTCTGGGTCGCCGAGTTTGGCGTGGCCGCCCGCGAGCGGGCCACGAGCCGATTGTGGCGGGTGGCCGACAACTTCGAATCGATCTTCCTCGATGCCGCACGCGAGGCGAATGTCCAACACTCCAGGCGGCGGGTGAGTACCAAGCAACTCGAGGCGAGGCGCGCGCGAGACCTAGAGAACGGGCTGCTCGCTGAGGAGTGGGTGCTGGCGAGGGAGAGGGAGCGACTGCATGGCCATCCGCTGCTTGATCAGGTCCGACGCATATCTGACGAGGACGTGTCAGCCGGTTTCGACATCCTGTCCTTCGCCTCCCTGAGTTCATTGCGGCACGACCTGCACATCGAGGTGAAATCCTACAGTGGCGAGCGGCGCTTCTTCTGGAGCAGGAACGAGCTGGAGGTCGCCGAGGAGCTGGGGGAGCAATACAGCCTGCACCTTGTCGACCGCGACTTGATGGCCACCGAGGGGTACACGGCCCTCGCCATCAGAGGCCCTCACTCGGCGTTCTTCCTCACCGGTCTGCCAGGCTGGCAGATCAGCGCGGATGGTTACGAGATCAGGGGCTGAGTACCGCGATAGCAAGGATCAGGCGGCCGATTTGATACGTCGCGTTCTCTGGATACCGTTCCCTTCGAGGTGAAGGTTCGCTGTGGAACCGACGAGAAGACCAGCGACGATCAGCGCCGAGTTGCGAGTCAGCTTGTTCACCCCCGGCAGGTGATCGGCGTAGCCTGCACCATGCTCCTCTTGGATCGCGTCATGTAATGCCGCGAGCGTGTATCTCTCGTGCTTCGTGAAAATAAGCGCCAGGGCGGCGCCCGCCTGGTCGAGCTGATCGAGAAGCATGAACGGCGTCGTCGCTCCGGGGCCCCGGTGGGACCAAATCCGCTGCATGTCACCGAACGACGCGCCTGAAAGGAAGCCCACGAGGGCTTCCAGTGTGCTGTCGACTCCCGTCCTAAGATCGCGGGACATCCGTTTGAGCAACCGCGCCTGCAGATGGTCATCAAGCCTCAAGCTAACGATCGACTTCGACGTTCCGAAGTAGAAATCGACACCCCAGGCCACTGGCTCCACGTCGACCCGGTTGGAGACCTCGAAACGCACGCCGCTCTTGAGCTGCAAGCTCGGGATGGCGAACTTGAAACGCCGTTTCAGGGGGAAGCGCGCGCCCGCCCGCTCGAGAGGAGCACTCTTGGCGAGTGGAACGGCGTGCTTGAACTCCGTCCCCACCACTTTCAGAGCACGGACCTTCTCCGCCTGTGTCCCGACCAATGCGTGGGCGAGGTGATAGGTGAAGGCCGGCGGGATCGCGTTCCCGATCATCCGGAGCTTGTGCGAATAGCTCTCAGCATAGAACTGGAAACTCAGCGGGAAACCTTGCAGGCTCGCCCGCTCCCTCACGGTCAGCCGGCGGTATTTCCCGGGCTGTTCCGGACAATCAATCACGATGCTCTCCCGCGACACGCGGGTACAGGTGGCAGTGATGGTCCGCACAGGCCGATCCTTCCGGTCGGGGAACGACATGGCGTTGTAGACGGTGTGCGTCGTCTTGGCCGCACGGTTGATACGGACCTCCTCGTCGTTGAGCGGCTCCTCAGGGACGTGATCTGTCAGCTCATTGGCCGCAATTTCGACGCCGAAGATTGGGTCCACGAGTTTCTTTTCCCGCAAGGCCTCGATGATCTGACCCAAGGTTAACCTTGGTGTGGTCTCACGATAACGGTCCAGCAGGTCGAAATTGAAATTGCCGGCGATGCAACGCATCCTTCGCTGGGGCACGCCGAACTCGGCCAGGTTGAGGACGCGGCTGTTGATCCCCAGCGACTGGAATCTGTGGAGGGCGCCTCGCTTCCTCGATTCCTTCTCAATGATCATGGCCATGCGCGGCACGTTCTCCATGGCCCAGACCTTTGGCCGGACGTGCTCAACGATCTCGAGGAACTTGATCACGTCCTTGAGTCCGTCTTTCAGGTCGCCGCTACCCCCGCGGTTGGAGAAAGAGAACTGGGTACACGGAGGGCTGCCAACGACGATGTCGATGTCCGCAGGAAGGTCGTCCAGCTCGAGCCGGCGGATGTCGACAGTTTGAGCCTGGTGATGGTTGTTCTTGAAGTTCGTCTCGTTGGCAATGCCCCAGCGCTCGTACGATGCGACAACCTCGATCCCAGCGAGACGGAGGCCCAGCGACCAGCCACCGACGCCTGAATACAGGTCGATAGCACGCAAGCTTTTCCCCTTCGGTTTCGTGGTCATACGTCGATTCAGCCGAGTCCGCCCCTTCTTTGATGGCGCATTATGCATTTAGTGGAGCCCCGGCTACCGACACCAACTTTTCGAAACTTACCGATCGAGAAACGATAAGCGAAGTCGGTTCCTGTGCAACTTCCGGCAGCTTGCGCCTTGGCAGGCCAGTAGCGGCACACCCTCCGACTTTAAGTGGCTCTAGCGGTCGCTCTCCTCCAACGGCAGCTTGGTTGCGCTCACCTAGCAAATGGCCACTTATTGATCCGGCACGATGAAGTCTTCACGCCGCGTACTTGACGATGGGGTCTTGGAAATAGGCCCGAACTCGTTTGCGATTGGCGGCGATGAATTGCATGTGTTCATCGGCAGCGGCGCGCAACTTGGCTTTGGTGCGAACCGGCACCTTGCTGCCGATGGTCTGCTTGAGGTCGGCGTTGAGTCGCTCGTCCGGGTTGAGTTCGGGGCTGTAACTGGGGAGGAAGAACACCTCGATGTCGCGCCGGTGATCGGCCAGCCAGGCCTTCACGGGCTTGCAGTGATGCACGCCCAGGTTGTCCAGGATGAGGAAGACCTTCTTGCGCCTGCGCCTGCCGTCGCGCACCAGCGCCTGCAGAAACTCGATGAGCCGCTCGTGGTTGAACGCCCCGTCGATGATCATCCAGCTGGCGCAGCCTTGGTTGGTGACGGTGGAGATCATCGACAGCTTCTCGCGCGTCCCGCCCACCGCCAAGGTCACCGGCGTCTTGCCGCGAGGCGCATAGCTGCGACCGCGCACGTCGGTGTTGACCAGTGCGGTCTCGTCGCCCCAGTGAATCTCGCCGCCCTCGTCTTTGGCGCGACGCGCGATGGCCGGGTACTCGTTGTCGATCCACTGCTTGACCGCTTCGGGGCGCTGCTCGTAGGCGCGCTTGATCGGCTTCTGCGGCGTGAAGCCCCATCGACGCAGGTACTCGCCGGTGGCGCGGATGGACAGCCGCACGCCGAATTCGCGTTCGATGAACTGCATGACCGCGCCGCGGGTCCACAGCGCGAATTCCATCTTCAACTGCTCGGGCCGCTTGTCGCAGATCGTGCGTCGCACCGACGCCTCCTGCTCGGCGTTGAGCAATCGCCCGTCGCCCTTGTCACGTCCCCGGCAGGCCGGCTTGATGGCCGACCAGCCGCCTCGGGCGAACAAGTCGATCGCCCCGCGCACCGCCGGGTAGCTCAACCCTGTCAGCGCGACGATCTCCATCACGCCGGTACCCCGCAGATGCAATCGCACGACCTGCTTACGCCTCTCGTGCAATTGCTCCAACTTCTGAAATCGAGCGTCTTCTTTTTCCATGACACTCTGACTCCGTCGGCCTCAAGAAGTTCATACTTCATGCGGCCGGCTCAATAGGGCTGATAGCGACTCCTCCCCGACCATACCGGACGGCATGGCATGAAAGCATTTACGCTACGCGCCTGCCGAGATTCCCGCCATGCCGAATGAACCCATCCACCCGATCGAAACCGAAGTCCGCCGCTGGCTGGACGAGGTCGTCATCGGCCTGAACCTGTGCCCGTTCGCGGCGCATCCCGCGCGCAGCGGGCGGGTGCGAGTGGTGGTCAGCGAGGCGCAGAACGAGGTGGCGCTGCTGGCGGAGCTGCAGATCGAGCTGGCGCTGCTCGACGACAGCACGCCGGCGCAGATCGAGACGACGCTGATCGCGGTGCCGCGGCTGTTCGCGGAATTTGCCGACTACAACGACTTTCTCGATCAGGTCGACGGCATGCTCGACCAGTTCGAATGGAGCGGTATCTATCAGGTGGCGAGCTTTCATCCGGACTATCAGTTCGCCGATACCGAGCCGGACGATCCCGAGAACCTGACGAACCGCGCGCCGTATCCGCTGCTGCATCTGCTGCGCGAGGACAGCGTCGAAGCGGCCGTCGACAGCCACCCGGACGTCGATGCGATCCCCGAGAACAATATCCGCAGGATGCGCGAGATGGATGCCGCGACGCGCGCGCGGCTGTTCGCGTATCTGAAGCGCGAGGACAATCGCTGATGGCCAAGCCACCGCCGCTGGAATTCGAATTCGACGGGCCGAGCAAGTCGCATCTCAAGCGCGAAGCGCAGGAGTTGCTGACGATCGGCAACGATCTGCTCGCCTTGCCCGATGCCCAGCTCGACATCATCGACATGGACGAGCGCCTGCGCGACGGCCTGCGCACCTGGCGAAAGATCAGCTCGCACGAAGCGCGGCGCCGCCAGGGTCAGTACGTCGGCAAGATCCTGCGCGAGTCCGATCCGGAGGCACTGCGCGTCGCGATCGCCGCATACTGGCGCTCGCGCGAACGCGCCCAGCAGGATGCCGAGCGCTGGCGCGATCGCCTGCTCGCCGACGATGCCGCCGTCACCGAATGGATCGCGCTGCATCCGCAGGTCGTCATCCAGCCGCTGCGCACACTGATCCGCAATGCGCGGCGCGAACGTGCGGCAATCGAAGCGGCGGCCGCGGAGCATCCCGACGCCGCGCCGGCAAAGAACACCTCGCCGTATTTCCGCGAGCTGCTGATCGCCGTGCGAACGACCTTGCACGACGCCGCGAAAGCAAAGGACGAATAGACGGCCTCAGCGTCGACCGCGAGTCCGTGTGCGCGGCGCGAGAAACTCCTCGATCTCGTCGATGCGCTGCGCGGCGTCGCGATAACCGAGCTGGATCAGCTCGCTGGTGAACGCCTTGTCGAACAGCAGGTAGCTGGTCAGATCGGCGCTCTGCGCGTCCGGCGTGCCGAGGCCATCCATCACGTAGCGCAAGGTGCGCGGCATGCGGTGCGCCAGCGTCTTGGCAATGATCGCCAGATCCGCCGATGGCGAGAGCACCAGCGGCGTGACGATGCGCATCGGTTCGCTGGCCCTGGCCGCCTTGCTGCGCGCCGCCGGCTGAAACCCGGCGACCAGCTCGTTCATGCGCTTGAGATGATCGACGTCGGCGTCGAGATGGTCGAGAAAGATCGCATTGAGGAACACGCCGCAGATCTGCGACAGCGGCGGTCGCTGCAGTTTGGCGACCAGCTCATCGTCGCTGGACAGTTCCGATCGCAGCAGGCTGTCGGCGGACTCCTGGCAGCGCACACCGATCGCGAAGATGCGATCGGCGCCGAGGCGGATCGCCGGCGACAGGGGGGTCGTCAGGCGCAGGGCGCCGTCGCCGAAATAGGCCGTGGAGCCGGCGGCGGCCAGCGCAACCGGCGGAAACACGATCGGGATCGACGAGGACGCGCGGATGTGATCGAGCGTCAGTGCCGTCGGCAGTGCGACGCGCCGGCTCTTGTTCCAGACCGGGTGGCCGGGCTGGCCCTGCACGAAGGTGAAGGCCTTGCCGGAGTGGTAGCCGGTGGCGGTGACGGCGACTGCATACAGATCGTTCCTGGCAATCGCCTCGGCGATGCCTTCCAGGCGCAGATGGGCGCCGAGAAACGCCTTCAGCGGTGCCGTGTCGACCAGCGCTTCCAGACGGCCGCCGCCGATCAGGCCGCCGAGCGCGAAATCGAGCGCGATCAGGCCGCCGGTCTTCGCCAGCGCACGGCTGTCGGTGCGGAACACGTCCTTGAACGTGAGCTGCGACCACAGCCGTGCGAGCAGTGCCGAACCCTCGGCGAAATCCGAGTTCGAGGCGGCCAGTGCGGCACCGTTGATCGCGCCGGCCGATGCGCCGGCGATGATGCGGAACGGCGATGGCCCCTTGCGCAAGGACGGCAGCTCGCTGATGCGCCGGATCACGCCCGCCTGGTAGGCGCCGCGCGCGCCACCGGCGGTCAGCACCAGCCCGGTCATCGACCCCGGCGCGCTCACGCGCGGTACTCCGCAACTCGGCTGCATCCGCTCATTGCCAGATTCCCCGCTCGGCGTCGACGGCGGCGCCGTGACCTCGCCTGACGGAAAATGCGGCAATTACGGTGCCAGCTTCGGCACCACCCGCACGCGATCAGGCGGCGCGGCGCTCCGGCGAGGTTTCCGGCGGCAGATCGCGCACATGCAGGTCCATCTGCGGGAACGGAATTTCGATGCCTTCCTCGTCGAAGCGCAGCTTGATCTTCTCGATCATCGCGCAGCGCGTGTCCCACCAGTCGCCGCCCTTGGTCCAGCCGCGCACCGCGAAGTCGACCGAGCTTTCGCCGAGGTTGGTGCAGTGCACGGTCCGCGCCGGCTCGTCGACGAAACGCGGTTCTTCGGCGAGCAGGGTTTCGAGGATCGCCTTGGCCTTGCGCAGATCGGCGCCGTAGCCGATGCCGACTGCGAGGTCGACACGCCGCACCGGGCGAATGCTGAAATTGGTGATGGTGTTGCCCCAGACGCTGGAGTTGGGCAGCGTCACTTCCTGCCCGTCCGGCGATTTGAGCACCGTGATCACGATCTTGAGCTGCTCGACGGTGCCCATCGTGCCGCCGATCTGCACGAAGTCGCCGGCACGGAACGGCCGGAACACGATCAGCAGCACGCCGGACGCGAACGACGACAACTGCCCCTGCAGCGCCATGCCGACCGCGATCGCCATGCCGCCGAGCACCGCGGCCGCCGAGGTCGTGTCGACACCGAGCTGCGCCAGCGTCGAGATGACGATCAGCGCCAGCGCCAGCCCGTACAGGACATTGCAGACGAAGTTGACCAGCATCGGATCGGAGTTCCTGCGCGTCAGCACGCGGCGCAGCAGGCCGATCGCCAGCTTCGCCAGCCAGCGACCGATCAGGAAGGTGAGCAGGGCGGCCACCACGCGCCAAGCTGCCGGCAGAACCAGCGCGATCAAGGTGTCGACATTCGACAATTTATCGAGCACAGCGTCCACGAAAATCTCCTGTGTCTTCGGAAAATGCGCCGACAGTGTAGTCACTGCGGCCGACGTGCTCACGGAATCGGCGCTGCGTTCGCGTGCTGTCCGGCGCGCCATGATCGGTCATCATGTGCGGATGCCGTTCATTGCCCCCACCCATCTGATCATCTCGCCGCAACTGAGGTTGGCGCTCGGCGAAATCGAATTGACCGCGATCCGCGCGCAGGGCGCCGGCGGCCAGAAGGTCAACAAGACCTCGTCCGCGGTGCAGCTGCGATTCGATGTCGGTGCCTCGTCGCTGCCCGAGGACGTGAAGGCACGCCTGCTGGAGCGCAGCGACCGGCGCATCAGCGCCGATGGCGTGATCGTCATCAAGGCGCAGCAGCATCGTCGTCAGGAGCAGAATCTCGATGCGGCGCTGGAACGCTTGCGGTTGCTGATTGCCGCCGCCGAACCGGCCCCGCGCGTACGACGCGCCACCAGACCGAGCAAGGCCGCCAAGCGCCGCCGTACCGACGAGAAAACGCGACGCGGGCGGATCAAGACGCTGCGCGCGTCGATCGACGATTGAAGCCTGTCTGGCGTGGGAAGCGGCGGCGTGTGTGAATCGGCGCCAGCCGGCACGGCATCCCGTTGCGGCGCCGGAGTCCCCCGACTGCCGTCACCGCAACAGGTGCCGTTGTCCTGATTGTCCGGACGCCCGGGCTGACGGTCTTGATGAAGCCCGCCGCGCGATTAGGAATTCGCGACAGCGTTCGGCCGCCAGCTGGCGCGCGCACAGCGCAGCCAGCCCTGCAGGCGGCACGCCTCGCGATGCGCGATCTCGACGGCAGGGCCCGCACCGCGTACGGATCGCGGCCCCGCCGCGATCCGCACCGGCACAAGCGCGGCGAAGCAGGCGCCGGAGCTTGCGGGCTTTGCCTCGTCTTCATCGTGCGCTTACAGTGACCGCCGTTGCCGGATCGCCCCCGTCCGGCCGCTGTCTGGAGCCCTCATGTCGCTGAAGCCGCTGAGTCCGCTGGACCAGATGTTCCTCCTGCTCGAACGTCGCACGCAGCCCATGCATGTCGGTGGCCTGGAATTGCTGACGCTGCCGAAAGGCGCCAGGGCCGGCTGGCTCGGCCGGCAGGTCGAACGCCTGCACGAAGCCACCCAGCCGAAGGCGCCGTTCAATCAGCGCCTGCAGCGCAAGCTCGGCAGCTGGTACTGGGTCGAGGACACGCGCTTCGATCTCGGCGCCCACCTGCATCATCACGCCTTGCCGCCACCGGGCCGCATCCGCGAACTGCTGGCACTGGTTTCCGAGCTGCACGCCGTGCCGCTGGATCGTGCGCGACCGCTGTGGGAGTTCCACGTCATCGACGGCCTGGAGGACGGCCGCTTCGCGATCTACGCGAAGATCCACCACGCGATGGTCGACGGCATCGCGGCGATGCGCCTGTTGCGCAAGGCGCTCAGCGAAGACGCAGGTGTCGACACGCCACCGCCATGGATGAACGCAAGGCGCGCCACTGCCGGCGATGCGCCGCCGCAAGGCGCGCTGTCGAACACCGCGCTGCTGATGGCCAGTCTGCGCGAGCAGGCGGCAAGCCTGCCGGCGGTGTCGCGCGAGCTGTATCGCACCATCCGCGAAGGCCGCGACAATCCGGATCACGTCTCGGCATTCCAGGCGCCGCGCAGCATCCTCAATCAACGCATCTCGTCGGCGCGTCGCTTCGCCGCGCAGTCCTACGGACTGTTGCGTATCCGCACGATCGCCAAGGCACACCGCGTCACGGTCAACACCATCGTGCTGGCGATGTGCGGCTCGGCCCTGCGCCGTTACCTGCTCGAACTCGACGCGCTGCCGGCCAGGCCGCTGATCGCGATGGTGCCGCTGTCGCTGCGCCGCGACGATTCCGACGAAGGCAATCAGGTGGCGATGATCCTCGCCAATCTCGGCACCGACCTCGCCGATCCGGTCAAACGTCTGGCGCAGGTGCAACGCTCGGTCGAGGACGCACGTTCGCGTTGCGCCCGCATGGGACCGACCGCGACCGTCAATTACGTGGCGACCGTCATGGCGCCGGCCGGCATCAACATCGCGACCGGCATCGCGCCACGCTGGCAATCGTTCAACGTCATCATCTCCAACGTACCCGGTCCGAAACGGCCGCTGCACTGGAACGGCGCGCGGCTCGACGGCATGTATCCGGTCTCGATCATCACCAGCGGTCTGGCACTGAACATCACGCTGACCAGCTATGTCGACAAGCTGGAATTCGGCGTCATCGCCTGTCCGCGCGCCTTGCCGCGCGTGCAACGCCTGCTCGACTATTTCGAACAGGGCCTGGCCGAACTGGAGCCGCCCGCCGACCCGGCGACGATGCCGGTCGAACCCGTCGTTGCCAAACCCGCTCCCCGCAAACGCACAAGGAAAACCGCATGAGCAGCCACTACCACGATCCGGGCGATCTCGCCCAGCTCAAGCGCATGCACGAGCTCGCGCCGACCGAATTCGAAGCCTGGCTCAATCTCGACAAGATCGTCGGCCGCAGCGACGGTGCGATCCCGCAGAAATACCGCGAACTGATGGCGATCGCGGTGGCACTGACCACGCAGTGCCCGTACTGCATCGAGGTGCACACACGCGCTGCCAAGCGCGCCGGCGCCAGCGCGATCGAACTCGCCGAGACCTCGTTCATCGCCGCCGCGCTGCGCGCCGGGGCGGCCGCCACGCACGGCGCGATGGCGATGAAACTGTACGGCGACGACCCCGCGGCGACGGCCTGAGACCATGGCCAAGCGCAAGACGCTGCCGCCGCAAGCGGTTTCGGTTTCCGCAGTACGCGAACAGGTCTACATGGTGTTCCCGAATGACCTGAACTCCAACGACACCGTGTTCGGCGGCCTGATCATGGCGCAGATGGACCGCTTCGCCGCAGTCGTCGCCGATCGCCATGCCGGCGGCGTCTGCGTCACCGCCAGCGTCGATGCCGTGCATTTCATCGCCCCGGCGCGACGTGGCGACGTGCTGATCTTCAACGCCGCCGTGAACCGCGCCTGGCATACGTCGATGGAAATCGGCGTGAAGGTCGATGCCCGCAGCTACGATGGCGCGATGCGACGCCATATCCTGTCGGCCTACATGACCTTCGTTGCGGTCGACAGCGACGGCAAGCCGCGCGCGGTACCGCCGCTGCAGCCGGAAACCGAGATCGACCGCTTCCGCTACGAGGAGGCGCAGCTGCGGCGTGAACTGCGGCTGTCGCATGCCGAAGCGCTCAAGAAGCTGCGCGGCGGTCGTCCTGCTGCGCAGGTGCCGGACACCGCGCGCTAGCCGGCGTCGCTGCGCAGCGCAGGCAAGGCCCGCCCCCAGAGCGGCGCGACGTCAGGCAAGTGGCGATGCAGTGACAGTCAAGAAAGACCGGAGCATCCGGCACAGAGTCAGACGGGGAGGAAACGGTCATGAATCGAAATGCGAGCCTCAGGCTCCTGCTGTGCGTGCCGGCCTTGGCTCTGCTCGCGGGCTGCGGCAGCAGCGAAGCCCCCGGTGTCGGCGGCGGCACCAGCGCCGGTGAGGCGATCACGTATCCCGATCCGGTCGTCGAGAAGGTTCAGGGTCTCGACGATCCTTTCGTCGCCGGCACCACCTTCCCGCTGGCCGATGTCGGCTACGAACGACATGAATACTTCTATTCCGGCACGGCGCGCTCCTACGTCAACGATGCCCCGCTGGATCCGGACGGCAACTGGCAGGTGTCGCCGGCGGACAGCGCCAGCTACAAGACACGCATGCTGGTTTATCAACCCAGCGATGCGACGCGCTTCAACGGCACGGTCATTCTCGAATGGCTGAACGACAGCGGCGGCGTCGATACCGCCGCCGACTGGGTGATGCTGCACAACGAACTCATCCGCGGCGGCTATGTCTGGGTCGGTATTTCCGCACAGAAGATCGGCATCGACGGCGGCATCCCGCCGGCGTCGCCGCTGCCGATCGCGATTCCGCTGAAGCTCATCAATCCCCTGCGCTACGCCAGCCTGTCGCATCCGGGCGACAGCTTTTCGTACGACATCTACGCGCAGGGCGCGCAGGCCCTTCGCCATCCACAAGGTGTCTCGCCGCTCGGCGGGCTGCAGTTGCAGCGGCTGATCGCGACCGGCGAATCACAATCGGCGACGCGGCTGACGACCTTCATCAACGCTTTCGGTCCGCGCACCGATCTGTTCGACGGCTATTTCATCCACAGCCGCCTCGGCTTCATTCCGGATTTCGGCGGCGCTTCGGCACCGCTGTCACAGACTCCGCAGGCGGACATCACAACGCCGGACGTCGTGCGATTCCGCACCGACCTGGCGCGCCCGGTGATGGACTTCCAGACCGAGACCGATCTGTTCGTGCTCGGTGCGTATTCGAGCCGCCAGGCCGACAGCCGCTACTTCCGTCTCTGGGAAGTGCCGGGTGCGGCGCATGCCGACACCTATCTGACGAACGACGGATTCACGGACGAGGGCGGCGACGTGGCAACCGCGCAGGTCTACGAGACCAAAAAGCCCGGACCTGTCGGTTCCTGTCCGGAACCGATCAACAGCGCGCCACAGCACCACTTCGTCGCGCAGGCCGCGATGCGCGCGCTCAATGCCTGGCTGGTCGACGGCATCGCCCCGCCGAAGGCGCCGCGCATGCAGGTCAATGCCGCCGGCGACGGCGTACTGCGCGATGCAAACGGCAATGCGCTGGGCGGCATCCGCAGCCCGTACCTCGATGTGCCGACGGCTGTGCTGTCCGGCGAGAACAGCAGCACGCAGGACGACGGCGGCATCTGCTTCCTCGTCGGCAAGACCGCCCTGTTCGACACGGCAACGCTGCAGTCGCTGTATGCCGATCACGACCACTACGTCGCGGCCGTGCGCAGCGCCGCGCAGGACGCGGTGGACAAGGGCTTCCTGCTTGACGAGGACGCCACGCTGATCGAGACCGCGGCAGAGCAGAGCAGCGTGCCCTAGCGCTTGTCGCCCACCGCTTCACGACGACGCCCAGCCGCCCTTGCAGGAGCGGCGCGAGCCGCGGCGCTGCCGGCGGTCGAAGGAGATCAGAGCATCGCGGCTGGCTGGCGCTGCTCCGGCGGGCGTTCGCGCGCGCTTGCCAACGCCGACGCCGCGGCCGGCCTCACTCGGCGTCCGGCTGCTGCGCCGGATGCGCGCGCTGGAAAGCCGGCAGCGTGTCGCAGTGCGCAGCGATCGCGGCGAGTCGTGGCAGCTTGCTCATGTCGCAGGCGAAACGGCGGGCGGCGAAGATCTGCGGCACGAGCACGCAGTCCGCCATGGTCGGCGCGTCACCGAACACGAACGGCGTCGGCGGTCGCGTCGCTGCTTCGGCTTCCAGCGCCGACAATCCCTGCTCGAGAAAATGCCGCAGCCATTGCGCACGGCCGGCTTCGTCGAGGCCGACGACATCGCGCAGGTAGTTCAGCGTGCCGGTGTTCTGCATCGGCTGGACATCGGCGGCGATCGCCATTGAAAACGCCTGCACGCGCGCGCGCAGCTGCGCATCGAGCGGCAGCAGGCGCGGCGACGCCTGCAGTGCATCCAGATATTCGATGATCGCCAGCGACTGCGCGACGCGAAACTCGCCATCGACCAGCAAGGGCACGCGACGCTGCGGATTGAGCGAGCGGTACGGCTCGGCAAACTGCTGCCCGCCGTCCCGAACGAGGTGAACCGGTACCGTCCGGTAGTCGAGCCCTTTCAGGTTCAGTGCGATGCGCACGCGATAGCTGGCCGAGGAACGCCAGTACGAGTAAAGGGTCAGCATGCCGCTCGCTCCCGCGCTTGTGGGCGTCGCAGCTTAGCGCAGCGGCCGCACGATCTGATCGATCGCGCCGAACAGGGATTGGTTGCCGGCATCGCGCATCTCGATGCGCACGCGATCACCGAACTTCAGAAACGGGCTGCGCGGCTTGCCATCGACGATGGTCTCGACCGTGCGCATTTCGGCCAGGCAGGAATAGCCGAGGCCGCCATCGCGTATGGCCTTGCCGGGACCACCGTCGGCGCCGCGATTCGAGACCGTGCCGGAGCCGATGATGCTGCCGGCGACCAGCGGTCGCGTCCGCGCCGCATGCGCGACGAGCTGGCCGAAATCGAAGGTCATGTCGACGCCGGCGTCCGGCTTGCCGAAAGCCTCGCCGTTGACGAACGAAAGCAGCGGCCGATGCACGCGCGCCGACTGCCAGGCATCGCCGAGTTCGTCGGGCGTGATCGCGCACGGCGAAAATGCCGACGAGGGCTTGGCCTGGAAAAAACCGAAGCCCTTCGCCAGCTCGTTCGGGATCAGATTGCGCAGCGAGACATCGTTGACCAGCAGCAGCAGGCGGATGTGATCGCCTGCGATTTCACTGGAAACCGCCATCGGCACGTCGTCGGTGATGACCGCGATCTCGGCCTCGAAGTCGATGCCGTGTTCCTCGCTGACCGCGACGATGTCGCCGCAGGGATCGAGAAAGCTGTCGCTGCCGCCCTGATACATCAGCGGATCGGTCCAGAAGCTCGCCGGCATTTCCGCGCCACGCGCCTTGCGCACCAGTTCGACGTGATTCACGTAGGCCGAGCCGTCCGCCCACTGGTAGGCGCGCGGCAATGGCGAATGGCATTGTCCGGCGTCGAATGCCTGCGCCTCGGCATCGAGGCTGCCGAGATTCAGGGCGTCGCTGATTTCGGCCAGACCGGGCGCGACGTGCCGCCAACGATCGAGCGCGCCCTGCAGGTTGCGCGCGAGCTGCGGCACCTTGATGCAGCGCCCGAGATCGCGGGAGACAACGACCAGTGCACCGTCGCGCGTGCCGTCCTTCAGTGTCGCGAGCTTCATGCCGGCGTCTCGGTGCTGTTCCAGGAACGGTGATAGTCGGCCCACTCGACACCTGACGCATCGGCGCCGACATCGAGCGCGTCGCGTGCATCGATCATCACCGCGTACTCATCGGTCGCCGCCCTGGTCTGTGTCAGCATCTTGCCGAGTGCCTTCGGATGCGGACCGTGCGTGAATCCGCAGGGATGCAACGTGACCATGCCCGGATGGATGTTGTCGCGCGAGAAGAAGTCGCCGGCGTGATAGAAGATCACTTCGTCGAAATCGTCGTTGTTGTGAAAGAACGGAACCTTGATCGCACCCGGATCGGTCTCGAACGGTCGCGGCACGAAAGTGCAGACGACGAAGCGCTGCGACACGAAGGTCGTGTGCGCGCTCGGCGGCAGATGGTAGCGATGCGACATCAGCGGGCGAATGTCCCTGACGTTGATGCGCACCGGCAGCAGCGTGCCGTGCCAGCCGACTGCGTCGAGCGGGTTGTATGGATACGTCACCGTCGAGATCTGCTGCCGGCGCTTGATTCGCACGCGCCATTCGCCGCCGGTCGCTGCCTGCGCGCGAAACGCATCGTCGAGACGCGGATAGTCGAGCATCGCCGGATCGAAGATCGCGTGCTCGCCGACCATGCCCTTGTCCGGCAACTGATAGTGCGAACCCGTCGCCTCGATCAACAGCAGCGCGACCGACGCCGCCACCTCGATCCGCCACATCGTGCCGCGCGGCAGCATCACATAGTCGCCGGCCGCGATCGTCAGATGCCCGTAGTCGCAGAACAGTTCGGCGCTGCCGGCGTGCACGAATAGCAGCTCGTCACCGTCGGCGTTGCGCACCAGGGCCTCCATCGACCGCGCGCAGACCCACCAGCGCGTACGCAGCTTGTCGTTGTGGAGAATGTCGTGCGCATCCCAGGGCGAGTCGGACGCGCCCAGTCTTGCGAGGTCGAAGGCGCGCGGCCGCAGCGGGCCTTCCCAGTTCGTCCAGCCGGTCGGCGGACGCGGATGGATCATGTGCGTGGCCGGGCCGAAAAAGCCCTCCTTGCCGAGTTCGCGTTCGACGTGGCCGGCCGGCAGGTCGGCGTGCGCCTGTCGCGAGGCCAGACCTTCGACGACCGGCCGGTATATCCACTTGTGCGACATCGCGTGTCCTTATGCGGCGAGCACGCCGCGACGGATCTGGTCTTCTTCGATGCTCTCGAACAAGGCCTTGAAGTTGCCCTCGCCGAAACCTTCGTTGCCCTTGCGTTGGATGATCTCGAAGAAGATCGGACCGATCACGGTGCTCGTGAAGATCTGCAGCAGGATGCCTTCCACCGGGGCGCCGTCGATCAGGATGCTCAGCTCCTGCAGTCGCGCGAGCGGCTCGCCGTGATCCGGCACGCGGGCATCGACGCGCGCATAGTAGGTTTCCGGCGTGTCCATGAACTGCACGCCACGCGCGCGCAGGGCTTCGACCGTCGTGTAGATATCGCGGGTCGACAGTGCAATGTGCTGGATGCCTTCGCCACGGTACTCGCGGATGAATTCCTCGATCTGCGACTTGTCGTCCGAGGACTCGTTGATCGGGATGCGGATCTTGCCGCACGGCGAGGTCATCGCCCGCGACACCAGGCCGGTCTGCTTGCCTTCGATATCGAAGTAGCGGATCTCGCGGAAATTGGCGATGCGCTCGTAGAAGCCGCCCCAGGTCTGCATGTTGCCGCGCGACACGTTGTGCGTCAGGTGATCGATGACGTCGAGACCAACGCCGGCCGGCCGGTGCTCGACACCGTCGAAGAAACGGAAGTCGACGTCATAGATCGAATGTTCGGCGCCGGCCTGCGCACCGGCAGTGCGGTCGTAGCGATCGACGAAATAGAGCACGCTGTTGCCGATGCCGTAGACGGCCGGCAGGTTCAGTTCCATGAAGCCCGGCCTGGTGTCGAACGCGACCGCACCCTGCGCGATCGCATAGGCGTGCGCCGCCGGCGCATCGGCCACGCGCCAGCCCATCGCGCAGGCCGACGGCCCGTGGGTGTGCGCGAACTGCTGGAAATGCGTGTACGGCGTCGCGTTGACCAGAAAGTTGATGTCGTTCTGGCGAAACAGCGTGACATCCTTGCGGCGATGCCGGGCGACGGCCGTGAAGCCCATCATCTCGAACAGACGGTGCAGTTGCGCGATGCCTTCGGCGCCGGGCGCGGTGAATTCGACGAATTCGAAACCGTCGGTGGCCAGCGGATTGTGGGTGATGTCCTTGTTCATTGCAGCGTCCTCGTCAGCTTGAAACTCCGACCGTAGACGGCCGGCTGGATTCCCGCGCGCACGCGAAAATGGCGAATTGCGTCTTTATGCGGCCAGCTGCCCGCTGCGCGGCGGCACCGCTTCGTCACCGGCGTACAGGCGCCCGGCGGCGAGTGTCGGCTGCGCCTGCAGGATATCGACCAGCGATGACAGGTCACGCGTCATGACGTCGGCCAGTTCATCCAGCGAGCGCACGACGAAATAGGTCTTCTGGAAGCTGTCGATGCGGTATTCGGTACGCATGCAGCGTGCGAGTTCGAAGCGCGGCCGTACCGGGTCGGCGCTCTCGATCGCGTACGGCGTCTCGCCACCGGACGACAGGATGCCGGCGCCGTAGACCCGCAAACCTTCATCGCCGTCGATCAGGCCGAACTCCACCGTGTACCAGTACAGCCGCGCCAGCAGCGGCAGTGCGCCGCGCTCGAGCAGGCGCAGCGCCTGTTCGCCGTAACGCTGCGCGTAATCGGCGAAACGCGAATCGAAAAACATCGGCACGTGGCCGAAGAAGTCGTGAAAGATGTCGGGCTCGACCAGGTAGTCGAACTCTTCGGGCTTGCGCAACCACACCGTGACCGGGAAGCGGCGCGCGGCAAGATGACGGAAAAACTGTTCGTCCGGAATGAAGCCGGGCACGGCGACCAGACGCCAACCGCTGACCGGCTCCAGACGCGCGTTGACGGACTCCAGCTCCGGCACGCCGTCGGCGGCGTCCATCCGCGCGAGCCCGTCGCGGAATTCGCGACAGGCGCAGGACTGCAGCAATTGCGCCTGTCGCGTGTACAGCCGCCGCCACAGCGCATGGTCGGCCTCGCTGTAGGCGTGGTCCCGCTGATCGACGGTGAAGTCGGCTTTCGCGCGGCTGTAGTCGCCGCGCAGGCTGTTGTCGGTATGGGCGCCGTACATGGAATCTCCTCGGCTCACGGCCTTTGCTGCACTTTACGCCGTCGGAAGCGGAGAATGGCTGCATTTATTGTCGTACTTTCGGCTCATGGTGATGATAATCACTACTGAACAACGAATAATTGGAGGATTCATGATGAACGATCTCGATCGCACCGATCTGCGCATCCTTCGCGAACTGCAGAAGGACGGCCGCCTCGCGATCGTCGAGCTCGCCAATCGCGTTGCCTTGTCGGCAACCGCCTGCCAGCGACGGGTCAAGAAGCTCGAAGACAGCGGGGTGATTGCGCGCTACGCGGCGCTGCTCGATCCGCAGGCGCTCGGCCAGCAGGTCGAGGCTTTCGTGCGCGTCAGCATCGAACGCCAGTCCAAGGAAACCACGGTCGCGTTCCAGGATGCGGTGCAGAAACTCGCGCAGGTCCGCGCCTGCTACGTGATGACCGGCGACCTCGACTATCTGCTGCACGTCGCCGTCGCCGACCTGCAGGCCTTCGCCGAGTTCTCGATGAAGGTGCTGATCGGTTTGCCGGGCGTCAAGGATGTGCGTTCCAGCCTGGTGCTCGAAGCGGTCAAGAAGGACGAAGGGGTGCGCCTGCCCTGATCGAAAGCGGGACTTCATTTGCGGCCTAATAGTTAGTATACTTATTAAATGAAGACACCCCCGCCGCCCACCACCACGAGCTCGCTGCTGATGGAAGTCGGCCGCCTGCTGCGCGCCGATTTCGGCCGCCGTGCCGAACATCTCAAGCTGACGCAGGCGCAGATGAGCGCGCTTGCACGCCTCTCCAAGCAACCGGGCATTTCGCAGGTTGCGCTGGCCGAGATGCTCGAGGTCCATCCGGTCACCGTGACCCAGCTGATCGACCGCCTGCAGCGCGCGGGTTGGGTCCGGCGCGAAGTGCACGAGGACGACCGGCGCGCGTTCCGCCTGTTCCTGACCGACAAGGCCGATCCGATCCTGTCCGAGGTCTGGAAGATCGCCGCACAGGCCCGCGAGCACGCACTGAGCGGCTTGTCGAAAGCAGAGCGCGACCAGCTCGACAGCCTCTTGACCCGCATGAAACTGAATCTTGCCGGCGACTGCAGTTCCGGCCGTGGATAGTCCGATGTCAGAACAGTCCGAGTCCGCCGTCTCCCCCCAACGGCAACGCGTGCGTCGCATCCTGTTCGTCGCCGGCTTCGCCGTGGCGATCGCAGCGGTGCTGTACGTCTACATCTTCGGCGGCCGCTATGTCTCGACAGACAACGCCTACGTGAAGGCGAACATGGTCAATGTCAGCGCCGATGTCGACGGCAAGGTCGCGGAGATCGACGTCAGCGAGAATCAGCACGTGAAGGCGGGCGATGTACTGTTCCGCATCGATCCGGCGCCGTATCAGGTCGCCGTGCAGCAGGCCGAGGCAGCACTGCTGCAGGCCAGCGCGCAGGTCGAATCATTGAAGGCGACTTATGCGCAGAAGCAGGCCGCGCTGTGGTCGGCACAGGCAGACCTGACGTTCCGCGAGACCGACTACCGGCGCGCCAAGGCGCTGCAGGCGGTCGGCGCCAGTTCGAAATCGACGCTCGACGCCGCCAGGAACGCGCTCGACGTGGCGCGCAGCGACATCAATGCAGCCCGGCACGAGGTCGGTGAAGTCCGCGCGCAGCTCGGCGGCGATCCGGAGATCGCGACCAAGGACCACCCGACCTACAAGGCCGCGCTGGCCACGCTCGACAAGGCCCGGCTCGATCTTGCGCGCACCGCGGTGCACACGCCGATCGATGGCGTCGCCAGCAAGGTGCCGGATGTCGGCGGCTATGTGCTGCCCGGCCTGCCGGTGATGAGCGTGGTCGACGCCGAAAGCCCCTGGGTCGAGGCCAACCTGAAGGAATCGCAGCTGGAGCGCGTGCGGCCCGGCCAGAAGGTCGAGATCGACGTCGATGCCTATTCGCACACCAGGTGGCAGGGCGTGGTCGACAGCATCGGTCAGGCTACCGGCGCCGAGTTCTCGCTGCTGCCACCGCAGAACGCCAGCGGCAACTGGGTGAAGGTCGTGCAGCGCGTGCCGGTGCGCATCCGCATCGATCACCAGAACGGCGAACCGCCGTTGCGCTCCGGCATGAGCGCGGACATCAGCATCGACACCGGCGCGGCACGTGCCAGGGGCGTGCATCGCATGCTGTCGTGGATCGGCCTGGAAGACGCGCAGGCGGCGGAGTGAGCAGCAAGCTTGCCGCGCGCGGCCTGATCACCGCATCGGTGATGGCCGCAACCCTGATGCAGACGCTCGATGCGACGATCGCCAACGTCGCCCTGCCGCACATGCAGGGCGCGCTCGGCGCCACGCCGGATCAGATCTCGTGGGTGCTGACCTCGTACACGATCGCGGCGGCGATCGCGATGACGCCGACCGGCTGGATTGCCGATCGCATCGGCATGAAACGGCTGTTCCTGATTTCGGTTGCCGGATTTGCGATCGCATCGGTGCTGTGCGGCCTGTCGACGACGCTGCCGGAAATGGTGGCGTTCCGTCTGATGCAGGGTTTGTTCGGCGCCGCGCTGGTGCCGTTGTCGCAAACCGTGCTGCTCGATACCTATCCGCCCGAAGAACACGCATCGGCGATGGCGTTATGGGGCATGGGGGTGACGCTGGGTCCGATTCTCGGTCCCACGCTCGGCGGCTGGCTGACCGAAGTCTACAACTGGCGCTGGGTGTTCTTCATCAATCTGCCGGTCGCGATTCTCACGTTCATCGGTTTGAGCACGTCGCTGGTACCTGACAGCGGCATCAAGAAAACCCGATTCGACATGCTGGGCTTCGCGCTGCTGAGCGTGGCGTTGTTCGCGTTGCAGCTGCTGCTCGATCGTGGGGAAACCAAGGGCTGGTTCGGCTCGCCGGAGATTGTGATCGAGGCCGGCGTCGCCCTGTTCTCGTTCTACCTGTTCCTCGTCCATCAGCTGACCACGCCCAGACCCTTTCTGCCGCTGCATCTGTTCATCGATCGCAATTTTGCGGCCGGGCTGGTGATGATCGGCATCGTCGGCGTCGTTCTGTTCGCGACCTCGGCGCTGCTGCCGCCGTTCCTGCAGAACCTGCTCGACTATCCAGTGCTGACGACAGGTCTGGTGGTCGCGCCGCGCGGCATCGGCACCATGATCGCGATGCGCGGCGTCGGCCGCCTGAGCCGCCACCTCGATCCGCGTCTGGTGATGCTGATCGGCATGTCCAGCACCACCGTGTCGCTGTACTGGATGGCCGGCTTCACGCTCGACGAGCCGATGTCGGACATCATCTTTGCCGGCATGCTGCAGGGTTTCGGCATCGGCACGACCTTCGTCCCGCTGTCGACCGTCACCTTCGCGACGCTGGCGCCGCACGACCGCGGTTACGGCACCTCGTTGTTCAGTCTGTTTCGCAACGTCGGCAGCAGCATCGGCATCGCACTGGCGTTCGCGTACGAGGCGCACATGACCTCGGTCAATCACGCGTACCTGACCGAGCACGTCAACGCCTACAACCCGGCGCTGCGCGAATACATCAATGCCAGCGGCGGGCTCGACTCGGCAATGGGGCTGGCCGGCATCGTCAGCGAGGTGCAGCGTCAGGCCGGCATGATCGCGCTGATCGACGACTTCAAGCTGATGGCCTGGGGCGTACTGCTCGCACTGCCGCTGCTGCTGCTGTTCCGCATCAAACCGGCAAAACCCGGCGATCCGGACGAATTCGACCATGTCGTGATGGATTGAAGCGCGACACGCTCAAGCGTTGGCGAAACGATCCGTCCATTCGACGAGCTTGGCGAGAATGCCCGGCTCGCTTGCCGCATGGCCGGCATCACCGACCACTTCGAACGCCGCTTCCGGCCACGCGCGGTGCAGATCCCAGGCCGAGCGCATCGGGCAGACCACGTCGTAGCGACCCTGGATGATCACGGCCGGGATATGGCGCACGGCGTCGATGTTGGCCAGCAACTGATCGTCGCGCTCGAAAAAACCCTTGTTCGTGAAATAGTGGCATTCGATGCGCGCAAAGGCTTCCGCGAACTGGCTTTCGCCGAAGCGCGTCACCATGTCGAGGTTCGGAAACAGCTTGCTGGTCGAACCCTCCCAGATGCTCCAGGCCTTGGCCGCGACCGCTCGCGTGGCGGCGTCCTTGCTGGTCAGGCGCTGGTAGTAGGCGCCGACATAGTCGCCGCGTTCGTCGGCCGGGATCGCCGCCTCGTAGGCTTCCCAGGCATCGGGATAGATCCAGCTCGCACCCTGCTGGTAGAACCAGTCGATCTCGGCCTTGCGCAGCAGGAAGATGCCACGCAGCACCAGCGCCAGACAGGCCTGCGGATGCGCCTGCGCATAGCTCAGGCCCAGCGTCGAACCCCAGGAACCGCCGAACACGACCCACTGCCGGATATGCAGCAGTTCGCGAATGCGCTCCATGTCGGCGACCAGATCCCAGGTCGTGTTCTCGCGCAGCTCGGCGTGCGGCGTCGACTTGCCGCACCCGCGCTGGTCGAACAGCACGATGCGGTATTTCTGCGGATTGAAGAACTGCCGGTGCCAGGGCTCGGTGCCGCCGCCGGGGCCGCCGTGGACAAACACCACCGGAACGCCTTCCGGGTTGCCGCTTTCCTCGACGTACAACTCGTGCAGTTCGGAAACACGCAGGCGGTGGGTCTGGTACGGCTCGATCGGCGGATACGGCTGCGGCATGGCGATGGCGCTTTTTATCGGATGACGGATGGAGGCTTGTAGCTTAACGTGTCCGCCGATTGCCGCCTCTCACGGCCGGTCTTAAGATCGTCGTGCGAGCGGCACCGTCCACTATTGCGGTTCGCGGGAGCGCGGGTGCAGAGATTCAGACAGGTCGGCTGGGCAGTGGGTCTGCTCGGCGCATGCCAGATCGGCAATGGGGTCGCGCAGACGACGCCGGATACCGCCCCCACCACGCCAGCCGCCAACGTCGCGCCCGCTCTGGCGGCCAGCGTCCCGGATCAGAACTTTCCGCGTTACGGCGAGCTCAAGCCGGCCGTGTCGTTCTGGACGCGCGTCTTCAGCCAGTATTCGGAGTTGCAGAGCGTCGTGCATTCGTCGCTGTATCCGGACAAGGTGTTCACGGTTCTCGATTTCCGCGGCGACGCGACGACCATGAGCGACGCGGCGCTGGCGCATCGCCGTCACGACGCCGAACAGGCCGCCGAGGATCACGTCGACGATCTGTTCAAGCGCGTGCAGGCCAAGCAATACGCGCCGGCGACGATGTCCGCCGAAGAGCGGCGCATCTACGACATGTTCGCCGACGTGCCCGGTGGCGCCGACAAGTTCAAGGACATGATCGGCACAGCCCGCGTGCAGCGCGGCCTGCGCGAGCGCACGCAGAACGCGCTGGAGGTCTCGGACCGCTATCTGCCGAGCATGGAACAGACCTTCAGCGACTACGGGCTGCCGATCAAGCTGACGCGGCTGCCGCTGGTCGAATCGAGCTTCGACCTCGACGCCTATTCGAAATCGGGCGCCGCCGGCATCTGGCAGTTCATTCCGTCGTCGGCGCGCGTCTACATGCGCCTCGACAATGTCGTCGACGATCGTCGCGACCCCTGGACCTCGACCGACGCTGCCGCACGTCATCTGCGTGACGACTACTCGATGCTCGGCGACTGGCCGCTGGCGATCACCGCCTACAACCACGGCCGCAACGGCATCGCCCGCGCGCTCGATGCGGTCGGCGGCAAGACGCTGATGGACCTGATCGATCGTTTCGACGGCAAACGGTTCGGCTTCGCGTCGAAAAACTACTACGCCGAGTTCCTCGCCGCGGTCGACGTGGAGCACGACTATCGCGAACGCGCCGGCGCGGCACGGTCGGCCAAGCCGCTGGAATTCGAAGTCGTCGAAACCAAGAACTACGTACCGTACGACACGCTGCGTCGCCTCTGCGGCGCCAGCGACGAGGCCTTTCAGCGGCTCAACCCCGCGTATCGACCGGAAGTGATCGAAGGCAAGCTGTACGTGCCGCCGGGCCATCTGATCCGGGTCCCGTACGGCAGCGCGCGCGCATTCGAAGTCGGCTATTCCAAGCTCGGCGCGCACGAACGTTTCGACAGCCAGCGCGCGTACTACGAGTTGTACAAGGTGCAGCGCGGCGACAATCTGGGCGCCATCGCGCGCCACCATGGCGTCAGCCAGCAGGTGCTGATGAGCGCCAACGAGCTGCGCTCGGCGAACATGCTGCGGATCGGCCAGATCATCAAGATCCCGCCGAAGACCGAGGCGCGGCCGGGGCCGATCACCGTTGCGATCGGCGAATCGAAGCCGGAGCAGACGGTGCAGCAGCGCCTCGACGAAGCCCGCAAGGTGCAGCGCGACAACGATGCTGCCCGGACCAAGGGCCACAGCCGGCCACGCTTTCGCACGCACAAGGTGGAACGCGGTCAGACACTCAGCGGCATCGCGCATCTTTACAACGTCAGCGTCTCCGACCTGCGCAGCGCCAACCACCTGAAGACGACGACGCTGCGCATCGGCCAGCGGCTCAAGGTCCCGCTCGACAGCTGACGCCCGCCCGCTGGCGTTGCGCGTGGCGGGTTCCGGGATCGTCGCGGCGGCGTGGTCTCGCTACAGCCACCACGCGAAGGCAAAGATCAGCAGCATCGTCAGGCACAGTGCGAGCTTGGCGATGCTGCCGGCCAGCAGGCCGAGCCAGGTCGCCAGACCCACGGTCGCTGCACGCTCGACGCGGCGCTGCGCGACCAGCTCGCCGACCACGGCACCGACGAACGGACCGAGCAGCAGCCCGGGAATGCCGAGGAACGCACCGACGATGCTGCCGAGCAGCGCGCCGGTGACTGCCTGCGGACTGGCGCCGACCTTCTTCGCACCGAGCGCCGACGCGACGAAGTCTACGATCACGGTGACGATCACGACCGCCCCCAGCAAGGTCAGCGTCGGCCAGCCGACATGCCGGTAATGGTCGGTGAGCGCTATCAGCCACAGGCCGAAGAACACCAGCGGCGCGCCGGGAATGATCGGCAACAGCGTGCCGAGCAGACCGGCGACGATCAGGGCGATCGCGATCAGGGTGGAGAGCACGGGCCAGAGACTGTTCATCGGTACGATTTTCCCATCCGAACGGCCATTCACGACCGGCAGCATAGCCCCTACACTCGAAAGCATGAGAAACCCGCCCCGTTTCGCCTCGCGCGTCGTTCGCGAGCGCCTGCGTGAACTCGGCCATGCACAGACCTACCAGGGCTGGCGCGAGATCGCCATCGAACTCGATCGTCTTGAAGGCGCCGACGGCTGGACTCAGGACGACACCAGCGAAGACTTCGATTACCTGCTGATCCAGGAACGCCTGCAGCGCATTCGCGCGCTGCGACAGAAGGCCGACGTGCGCCAGCTGGCGTTCGAGCTGTATGAAGGCCTGCACGGCAATCTGGGCAACATCTCGAATCCGGCGCTGTATGCCGTCGCGCGCGTCGGCACCAAGCGTCTGGTCGCCGATTACATCCACGAAGTCTCGCGCTGCCTGGATTTCATCTGCGCCGGCGACTTTGCCGACTTCGGCTTCGAGGAAAAGATCCAGTTCTTCAAACGCACCGCGACCAGCTTCGGCCGTTCCGCGCTGATGCTGTCGGGCGGCGGCACGCTCGGCATGTTCCACCTCGGCGTGATCAAGGCCCTGCACACGCAGAAGCTGCTGCCGCGCGTGCTGTCCGGCGCCTCCGCCGGCTCGATCATCGCCAGCGCCGTGGCGGTGCGCAGCGACGATGAAATCGACGCGATGTTCGAACCGGGGGGCCTCAATCTCGACGCGTTCCAGTCGCTCGGCTGGCGCGAGATCATCCGCGGCGGCGCAGTGATGGACAGCGGCCAGCTGGAACGCTGTCTGGAAGCGAACATCGGCGACCTGACCTTCGTCGAAGCCTTCGATCGCACGCACCGCATCGTCAGCATCACGGTATCGCCGGCCGAAACGCACCAGCAGGGCCGTCTGCTGAATTACCTGACGGCGCCGCACGTGCTGATGCGCAAGGCTGTGCTCGCCTCCTGTGCGGTTCCCGGCATCTTCGCGCCGGTGCAACTCGAAGCGCGCAACTACGCGAAACAGACCGTACCCTATCTGCCGAGCCAGCGCTGGATCGATGGCACCCTGTCATCGGACCTGCCGATGCTGCGACTCGCGCGCCTGCACAACGTCAATCACTACGTCGTCAGCCAGACCAATCCGCACATCGTGCCCTTGATCGCCGCAGCCGAGCGCGAACGCCGCGGCCTTGCACCGTTGGCCAGGGAACTGGTGAAACAGGGCGGCAGCGGTGCGTTGCGACTGGCGCGCAAGCATCTCGATCCCCACGGCGGCGGCCGCCTGCTCGGCAAGATCGACAACATCGTGCGCCAGCGCTACTCGGGCGACATCAACATCTTCCCGGTCCCGTCGCATCGCCGCATGCTCGGCCTGTTCGCCAACCCGTCGTCAGACGACATCCAGACCTATATCCGCGAAGGCGAACGCGCGACCTGGCCCCGCATCGAGCGCATCCGCCTGCAGACGCAGATCTCGCGCACCTTCGAAGACTGCATTCGCCTGCTGAAACGGCGCGAGCACGAACGCGTGCACGCCGGCGATCCACGCGCGCACAAGCCGCTGCGCGCCGTGCGCTGAGCCGCCGGCCTCAGCCCTTCTGCTTCAGCAGATCGCGGATTTCCGTCAGCAGCTTCTGCTCGGCACTCGGCTCGGGCGGGGGCGGCGGTGCAGTCACCTGCTCGGCCTGCTTGCGTCGCTGCAGGCGATTGATCAGGCGCACGACCAGAAAGATCGCAAATGCGACGATCACAAAATCGAACACGTTCTGCGTGAACTTGCCGTAGGCGAACAGCACCGCCGGCGCGTCGCCGACGGCCGGCTTGAGGGTGATCGCCATGTTCGTGAAATTGATGCCGCCGGTCAGCAGACCCAGCACCGGCATGATCAGATCTCCGACCAGCGACGAGACGATCTTGCCGAAGGCACCGCCGATCACGACACCGACCGCGAGGTCGATGACGTTGCCGCGCATCGCGAATTCCTTGAACTCTTTCATCATGCTCATGTTGCGACTCCTTCTTGCAGGGACGTTCGGGGCAACACACAACTCGGCAGACCGGCGGCCAGATTCGGATACTGCGGCGTGAACCGCAACTCCTCGCGCAGACGCTGCGTCCGCAGGCGTTTCGACTCGTCGATGAACGACATCATCGCCGGTGTCAGCGCCGCGCGCGCCTCGTCCATCGTCACCTGTGGCGGCGGCGGCAGGCCGAGCAGCTGCGCGCAACGCAGGAAATAGTCGGCCATCGTCGTCGGTTCGCCATCGGCGACGTTGTAGGCGCGGCCGTCGCGGCCGAAGACGGCAGCATGCAGCGCGGCCGTCGCCAGATCGTCGGCGTGAATGCGGTTGGTGAAGGGCGACTGTTCGGCGCGCACCACCGGCAGGCGCTTGCGCAAGCGTTCCAGCGGCATGCGGCCGGGGCCGTAGATGCCGGGCACACGCAGGATCACGGTTTCGCCGTCACGCTCGGTCCGCCATTGCCGCAGGGCCTGCTCGGCATCGACCCGCCGCACACCCCGCTCGCTCTGCGGCCGCAAGGGCGCGTCTTCGTCGATCCAGCGCCCCTCGCAATCGCCGTAGACGGCCGAGGTCGAGATGTACACGATGCGTGCGATGCGGCCCTGCTGTGCCGCCAGCCAGCCGCGCAGGCGATCGTCGCGGGTGCCCGACTTCGGCGGCGGCGCGAACCAGAACAGAAAAGGCCAATCGCCTGCGTCCTGCGGCTGATCGAGATCCTCGATCCGCACGCTGGCACCGAGTCGCTCGAGCGCGCCGCTCTTTTGCCGGTCGCGGACGATTGCCGTAACCTCGCGGCCCATGGCGCGCAGACGCGCCGCGACGCGCAGGCCGATGTCGCCGCAACCGGCGATCAGGGCCGATGACGGCAGTGCCGCGCGCAGATCTTCGTCCGGAATCTTCATGACCCGACAAGTTTACTTGGCCGACCGGCCGCAGCGTTTCAGTGTAGACGACGGCGAGACCCTGCTCGCCGCCGGTTTGCGCCATGGCCTGGCGATGCCGTTCGGCTGCCAGTCCGGTGGCTGCGGCTCCTGCCGCGTGCGTCTGGTGTCCGGCGAGATCGACTATCCGTTCGAGCCACCGGCGCTGTCGGCCGCGGAACGCGAGGCCGGCTACGTGCTGATGTGCCTTGCGCGCGCGCGCAGCGATCTCACGATTGCCCTGCATCAGCCAGCGCAGATCGAAAGCCTGCGCCCCAGGCAGTTGCCGGTGCGCGCGGCCGGCAAGCAGTGGCTGGCGCACGACGTGCTCGGCCTGACGCTGAAACTGCCGAAAGGCGACGGCTTCCAGTATCTGCCGGGTCAGTACATCGACCTGCTGATCGAAGACGGCCGGCGCCGCAGCTTTTCGCTGGCCAATCGTCCGAACGGCGAGACCCTGGAACTGCACGTGCGCGTGACGCCGAGCGGCCGTTTCGCGAACTGGGCGGCGAACGAAATGCCGGAGCGCGCCATCCTGCGCCTCGAAGGTCCGCTCGGCGCGTTCTATCTGCGCGAGGATTCAGCGCGACCGATCGTGATGGTGGCCGGTGGCACCGGAATCGCGCCGATCCACGCGATGCTCGAGGAGCTGCTGACACGCGGCACCGGGCGCAACGTGCATCTGCTGTGGGGCGTGCGCAGTCTGCGCGACCTGTATCTCGATGCGCGGCTGCGCGAGTGGGCGACGACGCATCCGCATTTCCGCTACACGCCGGTGCTGTCCGAACCCGACGCCGACTGGCGCGGCGCACGCGGCCTCGTGCATGAGGCATTGCTGCAGGCACACCCTTCGCTCGATGGCTTCGAGGCCTACCTGTCCGGCCCGCCGGTGATGGTGCGTGCCGGCAAGGACGCCTGCATACGCGCCGGCGTCGACGCCGATCATCTCTACTACGACTCGTTCGATTACGCGTTCGAAACCTGGCCGGCACTGGGGTAACGCGAATCGGCTAGAACGCGTCCGCGTTAACCCATGTGGCCGAAATGAGCGCGATACGCCTTGCGGAGTCGCTATTCGCGGGCTCAAACCGAAATCCACTGAAACGAACCTGATACTTCACGCTTTCGGCAGGATAGGCGTCGAAGAAAAACAGCGCCTGCTGCTTCCCGTCCGGCTGCAGCAGCGCGATCGCCCATCGACGCCAGATCGGCGGCGCGTCGTCTTTGTATGCTTCATCCGGAAAACGGGGCTCCGCACTGTGTCGCATATCGAACTGGGCGGGTTTTCGGTCCGGATTGAGCTCCGAGAACAAGTGCGAGCCAAGCTTGGCGGATCCAAAATACTTTTCGAAGTTTTGTCCATACCTTTCAATCAGTGCGTTGGCGTCGGCCGCTGTCGCGGCAGCATCGTACGAATCACCTACGGCCGCGACAGTCCGAGCGAACAGGAATTTGCCAAACGCCGCCCCCATATTTGAAGGAGGGCCAAGAGTGGGCCCCTTGTATTCGTCACGCTCAGCGATTAACTGATAGTGGAGGTAAGTCGCCGCCCAGACCGCCGCCGCTTCCGGCTTTTTCAGTGCGATTTCCACCTCTGTCAAACGAGGAATTGCATCCAGCACCCCAAGTACGGCGGCGTTGCTAAGCAAGCGCTCGGCTTGCTCCAGGTCGACATCGACAATCGCAGCAGGGTGCTCACGTCCCCACGCATACAATACGCCGAGCAAATACAGAGCATCCGCATTTTTCGATTCGGCACTTTTCGTCACCACCTGAAGCGCCGACTGCCGCGATTCGGCAGCCTGTGTGGTATCAAGAAGCGTCGCGACATCTTCGATGGTCAATGGTTTGACCGCCGGATCGGGCATTTGCGCGCTTGCAGAAGGTACTTGAGCCGACAACGCGCAGCCTAGGATGATTGCCACCAAGCGTCGGTACCCAATACGGGCGGACATATTCACAGCGCCTGGCCGACGAACTCCAGCCCCTGCCGGTAGAAGCGCTGTGCGTCGTCGCTGTTCTGCGTCATTTCGCTGAGCCGCGCGAGCTCGAGATAGGCGGCCGGTGACGGCGCAACGCGCAGCACGGCATCGAGATAACTGCGCGCCTTGCCCCAGAGCTTGTTGCGCAGACAGACGCGGCCGGCCGTGATCAGCAGCTCCGGACGCTCGCCATACTGATTCAGCCAGTTCTCGATGGCGGCCAGCTGCGTGAGTGGATCATCGGCGTGCAACTCGCCGTACAGCGACGCGAGCTCGGCATCCCAGTCCTTCTTCAGAACGTCGCTGACGAATGCCAGCGCTTCGGCATGCGCGTTGAGCCGGGCCAGGCCGCGCACGTACTCGTTGCGCACGGCGGCGATGCGCCGGAAGTCGCGCGGCGCGGCGTCCCAGACCGTCTTGAGGCGATCGAGCCGCGCAAGACGCTGCGCTTCCTGCAGGCATTCGACCAGGGTCTGCGTCAGCAACTCGCGGTAACGCTCGTCGCTGAGCGCGCTGCGGCTGTTGTCGTCGAGCAGCAGCTGGCGCAGGGATTCCCAGGCCTTGAGCCCTTCGTAGCTGGCGGCGAGCATCTCGACGGCGTACGGATGCTGGGGATTGATCCCGCGCAGGCGCAAGGCGGTATCGCGTGCCGCCGTGTACTCGCCGCGCTCGATCTGCAGTTCGGTCTGCGTGAGCAGCGTCGCGAATTCCATTTCCGGGGCAATCTCGCTGGCCAGCCGCAGATAGTGATCGCGACGCTCGCCGGCACCAAGACGCTGCGCGGCGCGCGCGGCCGCCAGGTAGTTCAGGTGACCGGCGTGATGATCCGCAGCGCGCCGCACGAGTTCGATCTCGGCGCGTTTCCAGTTGCCTTCGAGCAAGCGCAGCAGGCCGGTCTCGAACGATTCCTGGGCCTTGTCGGCGCGACGTTGCGCGAGCAGGCGCTGCAAGGTTGCCGGCAGGCGCACACCGGCGACCAGCAGCTTCAGCAGCGCATAGCCACCGAACAGCACGACGGCGATCGCAACGATCAGGCCGAGCAGCGATGTCTCGACGATCCAGTGATGAAAACTGATCAGCACATAGCCGGTTTCGCTGCGCAGGTAGAACGCCACGGCCGCGCCGCAGGCCAGCACCACGAGCGCGGTGATCAGCAGGCGGATCATGGCTTTTCGTCAGGCTGCATGAACGCGCGCAGCAGTCCGAGACTGCGACTGATGTCCGGCAAGGGTGGCGACAATTCCAGAGGCTGCAGGCGTTCGAGTTCGGCGTGCGCCGCAGCGACGCCCGGATCGTCCTTCTGGAAATAGGTGTCGAGCCAGGTCGAGGCCGACTCGCAGAGATCGCGGAAGGTCGTCGTATCCCCGCGCAACAGCGCGATGCGCGCACCTTCGAGCTTGAGCGCGAGCACCTGCACCACCAGTGCCTCCTGCTCGGCGTCGAGCAGGCGCGGCGACGGGCCGCTGTCGCGACGCACGGTGAAGATGCTCGACAAAGCCTCGCGGACCGACGCGCCGACACGCTGGTACCAGCGTGCGTCGTCGGCCATCGGCACGCGTTCGGCGACTGCGGTGAACCGCGACGGGACGCGCGCCAGCAGCGGCAGGCGCGGCGCGCGATCAATCAGGCTCGACAGCGTCAGCGCGGCGCCGACGTAGTCCGGCAGGGGCACTGCCTGCAGTGCCGCCTTCTCCTTGGCCAGGGCCTGTCGCACCGGGAACAGGCGCGGCTCCTTGAGCGCAACCAGACGCGTGTCGGCCTCGTTGATCGCAACGATCGCCGACGGCACGTCGCGGGCGAGCTGCAGACGGTCGTTGGCCAGCATCAGCAACTGCTCGATCGCCGCCAGTTCGAAATGTGCGCGGCCGCCGGCGAGCTCTTCCTTCAATTGTCCGACGATCTGATCATGGGTATCGATGCGGCTGCCGAGTTCAGCCAGCTCATTGGCATTGCGCTGCGCGGCCCCGGCCATGTCGCTCTGCCGCGACTCGAGCCGGTCACCCTGCACTTCGAGCGCATTGATGTCGCGCGTCATGCCCTGCAGCGCCTCGGTCTGCGCGCGGTAGATGCCGCTGATGCGCGTGTACAGCCAGGCGCCACCGCCGGCCACGGCAGCGACCAGCATCAGGCCGAAAAGCCAGCGCAGCGCGCCGCTCGGGGGTTCGGCGCCGGGCCCTGCGGGGAAAGGCGCAGGAGTCGATACTTCAGCTTGTTCTGTCATCGCGATCTGTTTCGGCGCGCCAGCATTCCAGGCAGTGGAGGTAGGCGGCATCGGTCACCTGTTCCGGTACCCGCGGCGTGGACAGGAAGCCCAAGCGCTGGGCCTGTTCTACCACACGGTGACTCGGCACAACCAGCGGCAGCCGCCGCAAGCGGTCCTCGCGTCCGACCGGCATCAGCGCCATCAGCCGCGCCAGGGCTTCGCCGTTGGTGATGACGGCGACATCGGCCTGCTCGACCATCCGTGCCGCGCTCTGCGGGTCGTGCGGCAGGTTCACGCGCCGGTAAACGGCAATCACCTCGAGCTCGGCGCCGCGCGCCATCAGTGCCGACTCCAGCGCATCGCGGCCGCCTTCGCCGGTCACGATGACAATGCGCCGACCGCCGACATCCTGCAGTGCCGGCAGTGCCAGGACCGCTTCGCTCGAGTAGGCGCCGTCCGGAAGATCGACCTCGCAGCCGAGCTGACGCAGCACTGCCGCCGTCGCCGCACCAAGCGCAATGCTGCGCGGCCACACCCCGCTGTCGATTCGCCGCGCCTGCCTGACGGCATTGGCGCTCGTGAAAATCCAGGCTTCGGCGGCGCGCGCCTGCGCCAGCGCACGCGCGGCAGTCGCCGTCTGGCGCACCGGTTCGATGCTTTGCAGCGGCAGACGCAGTGCCGTCGCACCGCGTGCTTCAAGCAAATGGCAGAGCGCGTCGGCCTGTGCCGCCGGACGCGTGACCAGCACACGCAGACCCTGCAGCGACGCGCCGTCGTTCACGTCAGCGTGATGCCGAGCGCAGTCAGAATGGCACCGGCGCCCTGGGCCAGCAGGCGATCGGCCAGGGTTCGTCCCAGTGCCGCCGCGTCCGCGATCTCCCCTTCGATATGGTCACGAATCAGTTGCGAGCCATCTGGTGCGGCGACCAGACCGTCGAGGCGCAGGCGCGAACCGTCCAGTACCGCGTGCCCGGCGACGGGCACCTGACAGGCGCCGCCGAGCTTGGCATTCATGGCGCGCTCGGCGGACAGCCGGACGGCCGACACCGGGTCGGCGAGCGGTGCGAGCATGTTCAGCGTCTGGCGATCGTCGCTTCGGCATTCGATGCCGACGATGCCCTGACCGATCGCCGGCAGAAAGCGCTGCGGATCGAAGCTCTCGCGGATGCGTGCGCCGAGCCCGAGCCGGACCAGGCCTGCATGCGCAAGGAGGATGGCGTCGTACTGGTCTTCGTCGAGCTTGCGCAGGCGACTGCCGACATTGCCGCGCAGATCGCGAACGACCAGATCCGGTCGCGCCGCGCGCAACTGCGCCTGCCGGCGCAGGCTGGAGGTGCCGACAATGGCGCCGGCCGGCAACTCGGCGAGGCCGGCGAAGCGGTTCGAGACGAAGGCGTCGCGCGGGTCTTCGCCATCGAGAAAAACGGCGAGTGTCAGACCGTCGGGCTGCCGCGCCGGCACGTCTTTCATCGAGTGCACCGCGATGTCGGCACGCAACTCGAGCATCGCCTGTTCCAGCTCCTTGACGAACAGGCCCTTGCCGCCAACCGCGGCCAGCGGGCTGCTCAGCAGCTGGTCGCCGCGCGTCGTCATCGGCAGCAGCTCGACCACCAGTCCGCTGTGCGCGGCCTCGAGCCGGGCCTTGACGTGCTCGGCCTGCCATATCGCCAATGGCGATTCGCGCGTTGCGATGCGTAACTTCATCGGTGCTGAAATCCCGGGTATGCCTGCGTGTGGTGCATTGTCCCAGATTCAGACCGACCGGTCGGCAGCGACGTCAGGCCTCGGTCAGGAAGCGTCGGACTTCGGCAAGGCGTCGGCGCGACACCGGCAGCGCCTGCGTCGCGTGCTTCATCTTCAGCCAGTGGTGCTGTTCGCCATGCCGGTCGCGCTCGAGGCTGGCGATGAAGTTGGTGTTGACCAGCGCCTTGCGATGTATGCGCAGGAATTGCGGCTGCAGATCGTCTTCCAGCGTCTTCAGCGATTCTTCGATCAGAACCTCGCCGTGCATGTGGGCGACGGTCGTGTATTTCTGGTCGGCGAGGAAGTAGACGACCTCCTGGGTCGGCACGCGGATCAGGCCGTCGCGCGTCGACGCCAGGATGAACTCGCGCTTGAGCGCTTGCGCCTCGCCGCCGGCGCTCTGCGGCTTGTGTGCACGCGTCGGTTTGCGTACACGCTGCAGAGCATCGCGCAGCTTCTCGATGCGAATCGGCTTGAGCAGGTAGGCCTGGGCATTGGCGTCGAAGGCCGACAGCGCATGCTCGGAATAGGCGGTCGTGAAAATGATCGCCGGTGGCACGTCCATCTCGGCCAGCTGACGCCCGACCTGCAGACCGTCGATTCCGCCCATGCGAATGTCGAGCAGCACCAGATCGGGCTCTTCGTCGTCGATCACGTCGAGCGCGGTTTCGCCGTTGTCGGCTTCACCGACCACTTCGTAGCCCGGAAATTCCTGCAGGAGACGCTTCATGCGCTCGCGCGCCAGCGGCTCGTCATCCACGATCACGACGCGCATGTCTTCGTCTCCTCGTTAGTCTTGTTCCGTCGACGCCGTTTCGGGTATTTCCATGCGCGGCAGCACCAGTCGCGCCCGAAACACCCCGCCTTCCAGGCGCAGGTCACGACCCAGTTCGAGCCGCGCCCCGCCACCGTAAATCAGCTTGAGGCGTTGGGCAATGTTGTCGGTGGCGACGCGGTTGCCGTGCACGGTCGGTTCGCTCTGCGGCGGAATCGGATTGCTGACTTCGATGACCAGCCGGCCGAAGATCTCGCGCGCCGCGATGCGAACGACGCCACTCTGCGCCAGGCGCGAGATGCCGTGATGGACGGCGTTCTCGATCACCGGCTGCAGGATCAGCTTCGGCACCGGCCATTCCAGCACGTCCTCCGGCACATCCCACTCGACCACCAGCCGTTCGCCCAGGCGCAGTTTCTCGATGCGCAGATAGGCATGACACAGGCCGATCTCCTCGAGCAGTTTGGCGACCTGCAGGCCCTTGCCGAGGCTCGCGCGGAACAGGTCGGCGAGATCCTCGACCATCATTTCCGCTTCGTTCGGCCGCACCTGGATCAGCGCGGCGAGACTGTTCAGCGAGTTGAACAGGAAGTGGGGGCGGATGCGTGCATTGAGCGCCTGATAGCGCGCCTCGCCCTCGGCGCGCACCTGCATGGTCCACTGATGGCGGACCCAGAAGTAGCGCAACAGCAACAACGCGACCAGCGCCGCGATCAGCATGTGGCGCAGGATGAAGGTGATCCTGCCCTGGTTGCCGAGCGCGAAGTCCCAGTGCATGTAGGTGCTGAAGCGATAGGCCAGATCCGAGATCACCGTGACGATCACGACCAGCAGACCCCAGCAAACGAAAAACACGACGCCGGGTCGCGCGTAGCGCAGCCAGCGCCGGGCCCAGCACAGGGTCGCCGCCGAACAGATCCCGATCCACTGCAGGTAGATCGTGATCAGCAGCCAGCGTTGCAGCGCGCCCTTGCCGACCGCGGCACTCGACAGGGTCAGCACCGCCGCGACGACCGCCATGATGAACGCCAGCGACAACACCGGCCGCGCCTCGCAGAAATTCGGGATCAGGTCGAGGCGATGCCGCGGCGATGGGTCGATCTGCTTCACGAAGCCTGCGCGAGGAACCGGAACGCTCCGGCCTCGCCACTTTGCCGCGTCGTTGCCGCCGGCAGCAAGCCAGTCCCCGGAATGGCCGGACGGCCTCGACAGGCTGCCGGACCCGCCCTGTCGATCACCGGCGGCGGCCACGCGGTCTCCAGCCGCCGCCTCGACGCCACGCGCCTATAATCGGCGGCCTTCTGCCAACACCTGTCCATCCATGTCCGGAAACCAGAAACTCTGGGGCGGCCGCTTCGCCGAATCCACCTCCGCCCTCGTCGAGAAATTCTCCGAGTCGGTGAGTTTCGACGCACGCCTGTACCGCCAGGACATCGCCGGCAGCAAGGCGCATGCACGCATGCTGGGCAAGGTCGGCGTGCTGGCAGCAGACGATGTCGAAAGGATCGTCGGCGGCCTCGATGCAATCCTCGCCGAAATCGAGGCCGGCCGTTTCGAGTGGAGCGAAAAACTCGAAGACGTTCACATGAACATCGAGGCACGGCTCACCGAGCGTATCGGTGATGCCGGCAAGCGCCTGCACACCGGGCGCTCACGCAACGATCAGGTCGCCACCGATCTGCGCTTGTACGTGCGCGACGTGATCGACGGCCTGCTGCCGCTGATCGATCGCGTCGCCGACGGCCTGCTCGATCTGGCCGAACGTGAAGCCGACAGCGTGATGCCCGGCTTCACGCATCTGCAGATTGCCCAGCCGGTGACCTTCGGCCACCACATGCTGGCATGGCGCGAGCAGATGCTGCGTGATCGTTCGCGCCTCGTCGATTGCCGTCGCCGCATGAACCTGCTGCCGCTCGGCGCAGCGGCGCTGGCCGGCACGGTCTACCCGATCGACCGCCACGACGTTGCCGCGCAGCTTGGCTTCGACGGCGTGACCGAGAACTCGCTCGACACCGTCTCCGATCGCGATTTCGCGATCGAATTCTGCAGCGCAGCGAGCCTGATCCTCGTGCACCTGTCACGCTGGAGCGAGGAACTGATCCTGTGGTCGACGCCGATGTTCGGCTTCGTCAACCTGCCCGACCGCTTCTGCACCGGCAGCTCGATCATGCCGCAGAAGAAGAATCCGGATGTGCCGGAACTGGTGCGCGGCAAGACCGGCCGCGTGATCGGCAACCTCAATGCCCTGCTGGTGCTGATGAAGGGCCAGCCGCTTGCGTACAACCGCGACAATCAGGAAGACAAGCCGCCACTGTTCGATACCGTCGACACGGTGTCGGCCTGCCTTGCGGTCTACGCCGACATGATTCCGGCGATCGAAGTGCGTCGCGACAACTGCCGCGCCGCCGCCGCCAGGGGCTTTTCGACGGCGACCGATCTGGCCGACTACCTCGTCAACAGGGGGCTGCCGTTCCGCGATGCGCATCACGTGGTCGGCAGCACGGTCGCTTACGCACAGCAGAAGGGCTGCGACATTGCCCAACTGTCGCTCGATGAATTGCGCAAGTTCTCGCCGATGATCGACACGGACGTCTACGCGAAGATCACGCTTGAAGGCTCGCTCGCGGCCCGCAACCACTACGGGGCGACCAGTCCGGCGCAGGTGCGCGCGGCGATTGCCCGGGCGCGCGCAACGCGCACGCCTTGAGGCTTCGTTTGTCCCGGGATCTGTTCCCGCAAACGGCGTGGCTGTCGTGGTGTCTGGCAAGGCGCAAGACGCGATCCGCAGGCAGCGGTTCGCAGCGCCGCATGGCGGCTCGCCACGCGCCTCCCCGAACGGGCCGGTCCGTTTTGCCACATCGCGACGTCTCTCGTCGCTCATGTCCGCCTCGTGCACCTCACTCCTCGTTCCTTGCGCTCCGGCAGAGCGGACTCGGCCACGGCGAGGGCTGAGGGTCAACAGGCCCTAGGCGACCTGCAGGCCGGGCGCGGCAAGGGTGCGCCGCAGGCGCTTGAGATCGTTGCCGACCTGCCAGCGGAACAGCAGAGCGAGCAGCGGGCCGAGCAAGCGGCGATGACCGGGGGGCTGCAAGTGCAGCACGTAACTCAGACAGGTGCCGTTGCCTTCCGCTTCGAACAGACGCCGCCCCTCGCAGGGCACCGGCCCGCTCAGCACGCGGAAGGCCGTGCGTCGACCCGGCTCCCAGGCAATGACTTCCGACAAAGTCTCGGCTCGCACTCCGAACATCTGCAGGGTTTCATGCATGCGCGTCCCCAGCGCCGGTGCGCCATCGGGTTCGCAGCGCGTCGCGATCACGCCTTTGCGCCACAAGGGATCGTTGCGGTAATCGGCCGCGAAGGCGAATACCTCGTCGGGGGCCTGGCACAGAAAGATGCGGCAACGGATCGTGATCACGGCAGGCACGCGCGGTGGCAGTCGGGGAAGTGTCCGCGAAACGGCCGCGGCGCGCCGCGAACTACAGCACACGCGAACCGACGCTTCGCTGAATCGCGACGCGCTTGAAACGCGCCGGCGGACCCACCGAGCCCCCTGCAGCCCGGCCCCTCGCCCGCGACGCCGGCGCGTCAGGACAAGTAGGTATAACCGCTCAAACCGGCTTCCAGTTCCTTGTAAAGCGCATCACGCTGCGCGGCACCCAGACCGAGTGCGTCGAGTTTCTGCCGATAGGATGCGGCCAGCTTTTCCGGTTCGAGATGCACGTAGCGCAACAACTCGTCGGTGCGATCGCCGGCTTCGGCGCCGGCGAGCTGCCAGCCGCCCTGACCGTCGAGAACCACGTTGACGGCGTTGGTGTCGCCGAACAGGTTGTGCATGTCGCCGAGGATTTCCTGGTAGGCACCGACCATGAAGAAGCCGATCAGATACGGCTCGTCCGACTTCAGTTGATGCAGCGCCAGCGTCGGCATCAGGCCTTCACGATCGACGTACTGATCGAGCCGACCGTCGGAATCGCAGGTCAGATCGCAAAGTCTCGCCCGCACGTCCGGACACTCGTCGAGCCGGTGGATCGGCATGATCGGAAATACCTGATCGATCGCCCAGGCATCGGGCACCGATTGAAACACCGAGAAATTGCAGAAATATTTTGCCGACAGTTTCTCGCGCAGCTCGTCATGCGCGTCGCGCTGCGCGCGAATGCCGAGATCGAGTCTGGGCAGCACGGCGTGCGCCAGCGCGTAGTACGCACGCTCGGCGTAGGCACGCTGCGGCAGATCGAGCAGACCCATTGCGTACTGCGCCTGCGCGTCGGAAAAGAATTGTGCGGCATCGTGCAGGGATTCGATCGGCCCCTGGACATCGATCTCGCGGAACAGCGCATGCAGATCCTGCAGCACCGATGGAGCATCGGCAGTCGGCACCTCGATCGTCTGCGACGGCACTTCGTCACGATCGACGACGTCGGCGATCAACACGGCGTGGTGCGCCGTCAGCGCGCGCCCGGACTCGGAAATCACGTTCGGCTGCGGCAGGTCTTCGGCAAGACAGACCTCCTGCAGGGTGCGCAGGATATTGCGCGCGTATTCGCGCAGCGAATAGTTCATCGAGCAGAACGAACGCGACCGCGTGCCTTCGTAGTCGACGCCAAGCCCGCCGCCGACATCGACAACGTTGATCGGCGCACCGAGCCGGCGCAATTCCACGTAGAAACGCGCTGCCTCGCGCAGGCCACGGGCGACGTCCTGCACATTGGCGACCTGCGAGCCGAGGTGGAAATGGATCATCTGCACGGCATCGAGCCGGCCGGCGGCACGCAGCATCTCCAGCGCTTCGAGGATCTGTGGTGAAGTCAGCCCGAACTTGGCCTTCTCGCCGCCGGTGTTCTGCTGCGTGCTCGTGAAGTTGGCCGACAGGCGTACGCGCAGGCCGATCAGCGGTGCAACGTCGAGGTTCCCGGCCTCTTCGATCACCAGCGGCAGCTCGGAAAGCTTCTCGACGACGATGTAGACCTGATGACCCAGCTTGCTGCCGATCAAGGCGCGGCGGATGTAGGCGCGGTCCTTGTAGCCATTGCAGACGATCACGCTGCCGGGGCGTGCCAGGCCGAGCACCGCGGCGAGCTCCGGCTTGCTGCCCGCTTCGATGCCGACCCGCTCCCCGCCGTGGCGGATGATTTCCTCGACGACATCGCCCTGCTGGTTGACCTTGATCGGGTAGACCGCGGTATAGCGACCCTGGTAGCCCAGTTCGTCGATCACGGCGGCGAACGCGCCAGTCAGCTGGTCAACGCGGTCGTGCAGGATGTTGACGAAACGCACCAGCACCGGCAGCTGCAGGCCTTCCGCAGGCAGGCGCCGGGCCAGCTCGTAGAGGTCGATCGCGACTTCCGATTTTTCGCGAAACGGCAGCACGCGCACGTGGCCGTCGGCGCCGACATCGAAGTAGCCCTCGCCCCACTGCGGAACGTTGTACAGCTCGCGCGCCTGGGCGAAATCCCAGGCCTTTGCTGCCACCGTATCGTCATTCATTTCGTGTTTTCACCCGATATACTCGCCGGCCTCAGGCGCGAGGCGGCGATTGTAGAGTGCTGCGTTGCGTCCGCGGGCCTCGTGGCGCCGCGGATTCCAGAATTTTTCGCATTTTATGAGGTTGTCATGACGCTGGATCGCAGCTGGTTCACCGAACCGATGGAAAGCACGGGCACGGCTTTTTCGCTGAAGGGCGAAAAAGTGCACGAGGAGCAGACGCCGTACCAGAAGATCGAAATCTGGAAAACGGAAAGCTTCGGCTGGCTGATGACGATCGACGGCTGCACGATGGTGTCGACACGCGACAATTTTCTCTACCACGAGATGATGTCGCACCCGGCGCTCAACTCGCACCCGGACCCGCAGACCGTGGTGATCGTCGGTGGTGGCGACTGCGGGACGCTGCGCGAGGTGCTCAAGCATCCGCAAGTGAAGTCGGCCACCCAGGTCGAGATCGACGAACGCGTCACGCGCCTGTCCGAACAGTATTTCCCGGAACTCTGCGACAGGAACGACGATCCGCGCGCGACGCTGTTCTTCGGCGACGGCATCCAGTGGATGAAGGATGCGGCGCCCGGCTCGATCGACATGATCGTCATCGATTCGACCGATCCGGTCGGCCCGGCCGAAGGACTGTTCGGCAAGCGCTTCTATCTCGATTGCATCAAGGCGCTGAAGCCGGACGGCATGCTGGTCCAGCAGTCGGAATCGCCGCTGCTGCATCTGTCGCTGATCCAGGAAATGCACGCAGCGATGCGCGAAGCCGGTTTTGCCGAAACGCACTTGCTGCACTTTCCGCAGGTCATCTATCCGTCCGGCTGGTGGTCGGGCTCGATTGCCTGCAAAAAAGCCGGCGCATTGGCGTCACGGCTGGATGAGCAGGCGATCGCCGCGCTCGACTGCAAGTACTACAACGCCGACACCCATCGCGGCGCGTTTGCGCTGCCGACCTACGTGCGGCAGGCGCTCGCAAGAGCTTGAACGATCGCTGCGTCGGCGCTACTGCGGCGCCGAGTCACCGCCGTCGTTGCCGTCATTCGCATCCGCCGCCGGGGTGCCGGGCGGGCAGCCTGCCAGCTGCTGTTCGGTGAGCGCGATCAGCTTCTGTTTCTCTTCCGGCGTGTACTCGTGCTCGACGCCGAGACTGTTGCGCTCGACGATACGCGCCGAAGCCTTGTAGCCGACCAGCGCATCGCGCTTCTGCTGGCATTCGGCCGCGCGCTTGCCGGCCGCCGCCGTATCCGTGGTCGGAATCGGGCCGGCATCCACGACTGTCGGATTGACGTCGACGCGGCGCCAGCCCGGCTGAGCGGTATCGCTGAAATGGAAATGCCCCTGCGCATCGACCCATTTGTAGACGCCACCGGCCAGCGCCGGAACGCTGATCAGGCCGGCCAGCACCGCGGCAATCCGCCACTTCATCGTGCCCATCGCTGTCTCTTGGCAATGCAGAACGCCGAGTCTAGTCGCTTTTGCCGGGCCAAAAAATATCGATCCGACCGACGCTGCGACTACAAGGACTGCAGGTCGTAGCCGCGTTCGTTGTGCTGCGTGGTATCCAGGCCCATGGTCTCGTCCTCGGCCGTGACGCGCAGACCGGTGATCCTCGCGACCAGCCGCATCAGCACCCAGGTCACGACGCCGGCGTACAGGGCAACGCTGACGATGCCGAGCAGTTGCACGGCGAGTTGATGCGCCATCGTCATGCCCTCGGCATAACCGCGACCGCTGAACACGCCGAGCGACTTCGACGCAAAAATACCGGCGGCGAAGGTGCCGAGGATGCCGCCGACGCCATGCACCGGAAACACGTCGAGCGAATCGTCGACCGCCAGCACGCGCTTCAGATAATGCGTGGCGTTGAAGCAGACCAGCCCGGCAATGAGCCCGATCAGCAAGGCACCACCCGGCCCGACATAACCGGCAGCCGGGGTGATCGTGCCGAGTCCGGCGACCATGCCGGTGACGATCCCGAGCGCGGACGGCTTGTGGTACTTGCGCCATTCCAGCGCCGTCCAGCTCATCGCGCCAGCCGCGGCGGAGACGTGCGTGACCAGCACCGCCATGCCGGCGTGGCCGTCGGCCGCCAGCGCCGAGCCGCCGTTGAAGCCGAACCAGCCGACCCAGAGCATGCCGGCGCCGGTGACGGTCATCGTCATGTTGTGCGGCATCATCGGCGTGTGGGGAAACCCGTCGCGACGGCCGAGCATCAGCGCTGCGACCAGCGCCGCGACACCGGCCGTGATGTGGACCACCGTGCCACCAGCGAAGTCGAGCAGGCCGAGCCGGTTGAGCCAGCCGCCTTCGGCCCAGACCCAGTGGCAGACCGGTGCGTAGACCAGCACCACCCACAGGGCAGACAGCAACAGGATCGCGGAGAATTTCATGCGCTCGGCGAATCCCCCCACCACCAGTGCCGGCGTGATCGCAGCGAACGTCAACTGATACATCACGAATACCGTTTCCGGAATCCGCCCGTGCATCGACGTGTCGCCAAGACCGGACAGCATGACCCGCGACAGGCCGCCGATCCAGACATTGCCCGGCGCGAACGTCAGGCTGTAGACGCCGATCACCCACAACAGGGAGACGACGCAGACAATCGCGAAGCACTGCACCAGCACCGACAGCACGTTCTTGGCTCTGACCAGTCCACCGTAGAACAGCGCCAGGCCGGGGAGCGACATGAACAACACCAGCGCGGTGGCGGTCAGCAACCAGGCCGTATCACCGCTGTCGCCCGGCGTCTGGGCCCAGGCGGTCGCCGGCAGCATTGCCGGCAGCAACAGAAACTTTTTCATCGAAATCGCCGCAGATATGAAAAACCCCCGCCTGCGTCGTTGCAGGCGGGGGCCGGAAAAACGAAGCGATCAGACCGCGTCGGGACCTGATTCGCCGGTGCGGATGCGGACCGTCTGGCCGAGGTCGTAAACGAAAATCTTGCCGTCGCCGATCTGGCCGGTCTTGGCGGCCTTGAGGATTGCATCCGTTGCCTTCTCGGCCATTTCCGGCGAAACCGCGATTTCCAGCTTCACCTTCGGCAACAGATCGACCGTGTATTCCGCGCCGCGATACAGCTCGGTATGCCCTTTCTGGCGACCGAATCCGCGGACTTCCGTCACGGTCATGCCCTGCACGCCGATGTCTGCCAGCGCCTCGCGCACGGCATCGAGCTTGAACGGTTTGATGATCGCAATCAGCATTTTCATGGCTAGGGCTCCGAAAGTCGTCCGCAAGTCTAGCATTCACGTCGCGCCGGCCCGAACCCGTGACCAAAGAAAAGGGGCGGGTGCCGTAAGCACCCGCCCCAACCCACCGGAGTTGTACCGCTGTCGCGATTTACAGGTGATAACCCTGTTCGCCGTGCAGCGCGAGATCGAGGCCTTCGGCTTCGGCATCTTCGCTGACGCGCAGACCGCCGCAGAGCAGACCCGTGATCTTGAGCAGGATGTAGCTGCCGAGGCCCGACCAGACCAGCGTCGTCGTCACACCGATCAGCTGGACGGTGAACTGCGCGCCGAAGCCGTTGTGGCCTTCGGTGCCGACGGCACCGAAGCCGCCGAGCGACGGCGCCGCGAAGACGCCGGTCAGGAGCGCACCGACGATGCCGCCGATGCAGTGCACGCCGAACGCATCGAGCGAGTCGTCGTAGCCGAGCATGTTCTTCAGCTTGGTCGCCGCGAGGTAGCAGAGCACACCGGCCGCCAGGCCGATCACGATCGCACCCATCGGGCCGGCCGTGCCGGACGCCGGGGTGATCGCCACCAGACCCGCAACCGCACCGGACGCGATGCCGAGGATGGTCGGCTTGCCGCCGATCGCCCACTCCGCAAACATCCAGCCCAGTGCCGCCGCAGCGGTCGCAATCTGGGTCGCCATCATCGCGGTACCGGCAACGCCGTCAGCGGCGAGTTCCGAACCCGCGTTGAAGCCGAACCAGCCGACCCACAGCATCGAGGCGCCGATCAGCGTGTAGCCGATGTTGTTCGGCTTCATCGCGGTTTCGCCCAGACCCTTGCGCTTGCCGAGGACCAGCGCGCAGACCAGACCGGCAATACCGGCGTTGATGTGCACGACCGTGCCGCCGGCGAAGTCGAGGATGCCCTTGCCCTGCAGCCAGCCGCCGCCCCAGACCATGTGGCAGATCGGCGCATAGCAGACCGTCAGCCAGAGGCCCATGAACACCATCATCGCCGAGAACTTCATGCGCTCGGCAAATGCGCCGACGATCAGCGCCGGCGTGATGATCGCGAAGGTCATCTGGAAGCACATGAACACGCTTTCCGGAATCGTGCCGGACAGTGCCGCGACGTCGATGCCCTTCATGAAGAACTTCGAAGTGCCGCCGACGATTGCGTTCATCGACTCGCTGCCCGACGTGAAGGCGAGGCTGTAGGCGTAGACAGCCCACAGGATCGTCACCAGCGAGGTGATTGCGAAGCACTGCATCATCACGCTGAGCACGTTCTTGGTCCGCACCATGCCGGCGTAGAACAAGGCCAGGCCCGGAATGGTCATGAACAGCACGAGCGCCATGGACGTCAGCATCCAGGCGGTGTTGCCCGAGTCGAGCGTCGGCGTCGGTGCTGCAGCCTCGGCCGGGGCCGCTTCGGCAGCAGCAGGGGCTTCGGCAGCCGGTGCCGCTTCGGTATCGGCAGCAGCAGGTGCCGCTTCGGCTGCAGCGGCAGGCGCTGCATCCGCCGGTGCCGGTGCCGCGTCCTGTGCCCAGGCGCCCGGTGCGAGACCGAACATCGCCGCGAACACTGCGGCACTCAATAATTTGCGCATCATGTCTGGTATCCCCCTGGTCACTTAGAGCGCGTCTTTGCCGGTTTCGCCGGTGCGGATGCGAATGGCCTGGTCAAGGTCGTAGACGAAAATCTTGCCGTCGCCGATCTTGCCGGTGTGTGCTGCCTTGCTGATCGCGTCGATGGCAGCATCGAGCTTGTCTTCGGAAACCGCGACTTCGATCTTCACTTTCGGCAAAAAGTCGACGACGTACTCGGCACCGCGATAAAGCTCGGTATGGCCTTTCTGGCGGCCGAAGCCCTTCACCTCCGTCACCGTAATGCCGGCCACGCCGATATCCGAGAGTGCTTCTCGCACCTCGTCCAGCTTGAACGGCTTGATGATCGCTGCAATTAATTTCATGCAAATCACTCCTGAGTCGGAAAGCGTCCTGACGTCGCGAGAGCCTGATCACCGCGGCGCCCCGTGGCTTCAAAGCATGGACCGTGCCACGCCGGAACCGCCGGATTCGGCTCTTGCCGGCCAGCGAAAGCCCCATTTTGGTGCGCCGTGCCCGCGCAGGGACGGCAACGGCGCGGGCATAATGCCTACCGTCACAAATGGGAACGTCTCCATGGAAACGAGTCGCATCGAAGAACTGGCATCAAAGCTGAGCGGCATCCTGCCGCCGGGTTTGCGCGGCCTGCGCGGCGAGCTGGAGGACAATTTCCGTGCGGTGCTGCGTGCCAATCTGGAAAAGTGGGATCTGGTGTCGCGCGACCGCTTCGACACGCAAGCTGAACTGCTGGCGCGCACCCAGAAGAAACTCGCGGCGCTGGAGAAGCGCATCAAGGCGCTGGAGCAACGCCCGACGGAAGGCTCGGCCACGGGTATCGCCGCGGATTGAATTCGCTCGCGAGTGCGATCGCGCGCACATCTTTGCCGCGAAGAACGCCCTAGCATGCGGGCATGACGCTCGCGACCGTATTTGCCCGCGCTCAGAACGGTCTGGCCGCCGATCCGGTCACGGTCGAAGTGCATCTGGCGCCCGGACTACCGGGCCTCAACATCGTCGGTCTGCCGGAAGCATCGGTGCGTGAAGCCAAGGATCGCGTGCGCGCCGCGATCAGCAACAGTGGCTACCGCTTCCCGCTGCAGCGCATCACCTGCAATCTTGCGCCGGCCGATCTGCCCAAGGACGGCTCCCGCTTCGATCTGGCGATCGCGCTCGGCATTCTCGCCGCCTCGCAGCAGATTCCGATGGAATCCCTGTCGGCGCTGGAAACACTCGGCGAACTGTCGCTGTCCGGCGAGATTCGACCGATTCGCGGCGCCTTGCCGGCCGCCATCAAGGCCACGGCAGCCGGTCACGCCCTGCTGCTGCCTCTGGCCAACCACGCCGAAGCCGGCCTCGCACGCGACGCGCGGCTTCATGTCGCACGCGACCTCGGCAGTCTGTGCGCGGAACTGCACAGGGGACAGTTGTCGACGCCCGAGCCCGCGCCCTTGCCGCGTGGCGAACCCGGCAGCAGTCATGATCTGTCCGATGTACGCGGCCAGGCTGCCGCGAAGCGCGCACTCGAGATTGCCGCAGCCGGGAGTCACTCTTTGTTGCTGATCGGACCACCGGGCGGCGGCAAATCGATGCTCGCGCACCGCATGCCAGGCATCCTGCCGCCGCTCAGCGAAGCCGAGGCGCTCGACGTTGCGGCCGTGGCCTCGATCAGCGGCGGCTTCGATCCGTCGCGCTGGGGTCATCGGCCGTTTCGCGCACCTCACCATACGGCCTCCGGCGTCGCGCTGGTGGGTGGCGGTTCGCAGCCGAGACCCGGGGAAATCACGCTCGCCCATCATGGCGTGCTGTTTCTCGACGAATTGCCGGAATTCGATCGCCGCGTACTCGAGGTGCTGCGCGAGCCGATGGAAAGCGGCACGATCACGATTTCGCGAGCCGCCAGACAATCCGATTTCCCGGCACGCTTCCAGTTGATCGCAGCGATGAACCCCTGTCCCTGTGGACATCTCGGCGATGCCGCCGGGCAATGTCGATGCACGCCCGATCAGGTTGCCCGCTATCGCGCGCGCATCTCCGGCCCCTTGCTCGATCGCATCGACATGCAACTGTTCGTGCCACGCGTCGAGCACGCACCGCTGCTGGCCGATCGCGGTCACAACGAAACGAGCGCGACTGTAAGAGCACGCGTGGTGGCGGCGCGAGATCGTCAGATGCAGCGACAAGCCGGTACCAACGCGGGCCTCGACGGAGATGCGCTCGATCGTCACGCGCGTCCTGAAGCCGACGGCCTCGCACTGCTGCAGCAGGCCATGCTCAAGCTCCAACTGTCGGCGCGGGCCTGCCATCGCGTCATGAAAGTCGCACGCACGATCGCGGACCTCGACGACAGCGCGCCGGTGCGGTCCGCGCACGTCGCGGAAGCGCTGCGTTACCGCGGATCATCCGCCAGCAACCACTGAAACGAAGAAGGGCCGCACGTGGCGACCCTTCTCCAGTCATGTCGACAATCGACTTAGATGTCGAACGTCTTCTTCAGGCCGATAACGAACTTCGGCTTGTCGGTGACCGCATCCGGTCCGACCTTGAGGTTGGTGCCGATGATCGAGAAGCTGGCGCTCAAGGAGTCGTCAATCGACTTGCTGAGTCCGAGGTTGTAGTCGATGTAGCTCTTCTTCAGCGTGCCGTCGCTCTTCGTCGCCCATGCTTCCGAGCTGCTGAGCGTATCGCCGACGCTGACGTTGAAGCTCAGCGAATCCGAGATCGGGAACGCGCCCGTCAGCGCGATGTACGAATTCTTCAGATTGCTGCCGCTGGAAGTGCCGTCTTCAGTGAGGCCGAAATAGCGCGGGCTGTAGTAGTACTGCAGGCCGATCGGTCCGTAGGACAGCTTGACGTAACCCTCAAGGGTGTCCGGGCTCTTCGGCAGAGCCGGGCTTTCCTTGTATTCAGCGTAGTAGTAGTAGATCAAGCCAACGTCCAGGCCGAGGTCACCCAGCTTGGTCGAGTAACCACCGTAGACGTCAGTTTCAGCGTGGCCTGCACCCGCCCAGCTGATGTTCGAGCCCCAGAGACCAGCATAGAAGCCAGAGTCGTGCGAGTAGTCGATGCCGCCCTGGATCGCGGCCTCGCCACCACTGGCGCCTTGACCGACACCGCGGAACATGTACTCACTGACCGCACCGACGTTACCCGTCACGCCTGCCATCGCGCTGCCCGAGAACGCCGCCGCGCCGACAAGGACGGCGCCCAACACTGAACGCTTGAATTCCATTATTTTCTCTTCCCAAGTGGTTAGATGTTCCGCGTGCACCGTTGCATGCGGCCCCGTTGCCTGATCGCAAAGCCCATGCCATCCAGCTTTCTCGGCCGCGGTCAATCGGGATTTTCACTCGGAAACAGAGGCATCGGCGACGAAAATCAGATCGTTCCGCCAACCCGCGGGGCCCTCTCGCGCACCAGAATGGGAAGCCTTGTCGCAACGCGCCCAATAATGGAGCGCAAACGAAAACGCCGCCCGGAGGCGGCGTTTTCATGCAGCTGACCCGAACCGTCTAGAGACCGGTCTGCTTGAGCATGTGCTCGATCGCGCCCTTCATCTCGTCGTCGCTGAGGCTGGCATCGCCACCGCGCGGCGGCATCGAGTTGATGCCACTGATGGCCTTCTTGAGCAGCCCGTCGACACCGCCCTGCGACTTCAGTCGTGCGCCCCAATCCGCCTTGTCGCCGACCTTCGGCGCGCCGAGCACGCCGGCTGCATGGCATCCCGTGCAGACTTTCGCGTAGACCTGATCGCCGGTCATCGCCGGGCGGGCGGCCTGAGCGGCAGCCGCAAGCTTGACCAGCACCGACGGATCGGTGACCACGGTTGCCACCGGCTTGATGCGATCTTCGAGACGGGCCTGCGCCTGCGGCTCCTCATGCTCGTTGCCCGAATCAAGCAGACGTGCGGCGAAAGCACAGACAAAGGCGATCGCAACCAGGATGCCGAGCACCATGCCGAAATTGATGAAGAACACCTGGTCGTGGTTCTTGGGCTCCACTGACAACTCCTGACCGGCCGGGAATTTGGCCGCGCAGTATAACGGCTTGCCCGAAGCCGCGACTACAACGAACGCATCGCGACGCATACCGGACGGCACATCCGCTGCTTACACTTGCGCTTCATGGAATTCGATACCGCCAGCAGCCTGATCCTGCTCGCCGCACTGCTGTTTCTCGTCAGCATTCTGGCGACCGTCGTCACGCCGCGCGTCGGCGTCCCGCTGCTGCTGGTGTTTCTGGTCGTCGGCATGCTCGCCGGCGAAGACGGTCCGGGCGGCATTCATTTCCAGAACTACGCGGCCGCCAATCTCGCCGCGACGGCAGCGCTCGCCGTCGTGCTGTTCGACGGCGGCCTGCGCACGCGAATCCACAGTTTCCGCACCGGCTTGCGGCCGGCACTTGCACTGTCGAGTGTCGGCGTCCTGATCACGGCCGGGATCACGGCCGGCTTCTGCACCTGGCTGCTCGGGCTGACCCCTGCCGAAGGTTTTCTGATTGGCGCCATCGTCGCGTCGACCGATGCCGCCGCCGTGTTTTCGCTGCTCGGTGCCAGCGCCACGGCGCTCAACGAACGCGTCGCCTCGGCGCTGGAAATCGAATCCGGCACCAATGATCCGTTCGCGATCTTCCTGACGCTGGCGACGATCGCCTATCTGCGCGCACCGGACAGTTTCGGCTTCGCGGATGCATTTCGCCTGCTCGCCTGGCAAATGCTGGCCGGCGCCGGCTTCGGACTCGCCGGCGGCTGGTTGCTGATGCGTGGCCTCAACCGGCTGCGGCTCGGTGATTCGATGTATCCGCTGCTGGCATTGTTCGGCGGCCTGACGATCTTCGGCATCACGGCGATCGTCGGCGGCAGCGGTTTTCTTGCCGTCTATCTCGCCGGCATCTTCCTCGGCAATCGCTCGGTGCGCGCCGCAGCCAGCATTCGCCGCTTCCACGACGGCATCGCCTGGATGGCACAGATCGGCATGTTCGTGATTCTCGGCTTGCTGGCTTCGCCACATCAGCTGGTCGACGTCGTCATTCCCGGCCTGCTGATTTCCGCAGTGTTGATTCTCGTCGCGCGGCCGACCGCCGTGCTGGTCAGCCTCGCGCCGTTCCGCTTCCGCTGGCGAGAACAGTTGTATATCGCCTGGGTCGGCCTGCGCGGCTCGGTGCCCATCGTGCTGGCGACCTATCCGTGGCTGGCCGGGCTCGACAATGCCCAGCTCTACTTCAACATCACGTTTTTCATCGTGCTGGTCTCGCTGGTCGTGCAAGGCTGGAGCGTGGCACCGGTTGCCAAGCTGCTGGGGCTGCGGGTACCGACATCGTCGGCACGCGTGCACCGCGTCGACATCGATCTGCCCGGACAACGCGGCTACGAAGTGGTCAGCTATCGCGTGCCATCGCACAGCCAGCTGATCGGCATGCGGCCGAAGAGCCTGCCGATTCCCGACGTCTCGCGCGTCATCTGCATCGCCCGGGGCGGCCGCCTGCTGCACTATCGCGAGTGGGGTGAACTGCAGTCGCACGATTACGTGTCGCTGCTTGCGGCGCAGAACCAGCTCGATGTGCTGGACCGCATTTTCGAGTCGGTGCAATTGCCTTCGGAACCGCTGACGCGGCGCTACTTCGGCGAGTTCACGATCGACGGCGAAGCGCAGGTGGCGGCGCTTTGCGAAAGTTACGGCCTGGCGGTTCCCGACGGCGCCGACGACAAGACCGTCGCACAATTGCTGCTGACTCATCTGCCGCATCCGGTGATCGGCGATCGCCTTCGGCTGGGCGACATTCAACTTGTGATCAAGAGCGTGGACGGTGACCGCCCGACGCGGATCGGCCTGCGCCTTCCGAATTGAGCCGGCGCACCGTCGCGGTGCCATGGCTTGTGTTTGCTGTCAGGTTTGTTACACAATCACAGCCTTCACACACCAGCTTCGGGCCCGCGGCAGCGCTTGCCGCTGGACTATCTGGGGGAGAGACAGGAACCGGGAGACACGCACTACGCGGCCCTGGTTCCGCGATGCGCCACTCGCAAAAAAGAAACCCCCCGATAAGTCGGAGGGTAAATGCGAGAAAGGCGCTTGGCCTTTCTGGAGGAGATCGGTCAGACCCGGTAACGCCACCCGGCTTACCGGGTTTTTCGTTACTGGCTCATGTTGCGGTGCACTATAAACCTTGCTGACCAATCAGTCAATAATGCGATTGGACGAGGTCTGCGAAGCCGAAACACCTTGCAACTCCAGAACATAACGCAGATACCGTGCCATGCTGCGCGGGCCGGCCTTACAATCCGCCACCCTTCCCCTGGAGTTTCGCAATGACGCTTTCGATGTATCAGGCCTCGGTTCCGGTCTTTGTCCGCATGCTTGGCAATCTGCGCAGCCTGATCGAGAAGGGTGGCGCCTACGCTGAAGCGCGCAAGTTCGATGGCACGCTGCTCGCCGACAGCCGTCTGTTCGCCGACATGTTCCCGCTGGCGCGGCAGGTCCAGATCGCCACCGACGCCGCCAAGGGCTGTGCCGCCCGGCTCGCCGGGATCGAGCAGCCGAAATTCGAAGACACCGAGAAGACACTGCCGGAAATCCTCGCCCGCATCGACAAGACCGTCGCGTTCCTCAACACCGTGAAAGCGGAACAGGTCGATGGCAGCGAAGCGCGACCGATCACGCTGGCACTGCGCAGCGGCGAACTGAAATTCGACGGACAGAGTTATCTGCTGCATTTCGCTCTGCCGAATTTCTACTTTCACGTGACGACGACGTACAACATCCTGCGCCACAACGGCGTCGAGATCGGCAAGATGGATTTTCTCGGCCGCGTCAGCTGACGCAAGCCTGGAGCAGCGGGCATCAGGGCGCGGGGGCAGCCGCCGCCGCGGACTGTGCCCGCTCGCTGTTCAGGCGTTCCTGCAATTGCTTGCGGGCGATCTCGACATAAGTCTCGCAGGCGCCAGTGTCGACGAACGCAACCGGATCGTGGCTGTCCTGCTGCGCTTCGCGGCGTTGCCAGAACGCCGACGCGTCCGGATGCGGCGTCAGCAGGATGTCGCAGTCGAGGCCGGCGATCGTACGGAAGCTGCGCTCGAAATCCTTCAGCACCTGCGGATAGCGCGTCGCCGCGGTGAAGCGGAAGTCCGGCGCCGACACCGCCGTCAGGCTGTCGGCGTAGACGATATCGGCGCAGCGATGGTCCTCGCAGGACTGCCAGGTCCACGAGGTGCCGCCGGGTGTATGGCCGCCCGTGAAATGCGCTGTCAGCCGCAACTCGCCAAGCTTGATCGTTTCGCCATCCTCGACCGTCTGCACGTGCGAGAACGACGGGTATGCCGGCAGACTTCCATATTGCGGATCGGCCACGCCGCCGTTGCCGTGACGCAAGGCATTGGCACTCCAGGGACTCATCATCACCTGCGCCCCGCTCTCGCGTGCCAGTTCGGCAATGCCGCCGGCGTGATCGAAATGCGCGTGTGAATTGAGAATGATCTTGACGTCGTCGAGTGCGAAGCCGAGTGCGACGATGTTGTTGGCGATCAGCGGCGCCGACTCCGGCAGCCCGCCATCGATCAGGACGTGGCCTTGCGGCGAGGTGATCAGGATGCTGCTGATGCCACGCGCCCCGACATAGTAGGTATTGCCGAAAATCCGGAACGGGTCGACCGGTTCGTTCCACCTGGCGCAGGCGTCGCAGCTGTCGTCGGCCAGCACACGACCGCCACCGCCGAGCAACAGTGCAAACAGCAGGGCACGCGCGACGGCGCTCGACGATTTCCGGAAGATGGCGACGTGCGCGATGGTCATCTGGGGAGCGACGGGCCTCGGCAACCGCGCCGGCACGCCCGCTGGCCGCATCCGGCGCACGACCGCAGCACGCAAGCCCGATCGCGGATCAAAGATGGTGCGCCCGACAGGATTCGAACCTGTGACCCTTGGTTTCGGAAACCAATACTCTATCCAGCTGAGCTACGGGCGCGTGAGGGGCGGATTCTAAAGCACGCAGGGCTCGCAGGCCATTGGCGCGCGCATCCGGCCGCCTGGCTAATCGAACCAGGCGCGGATCTGGTTGCGGCCTTCCCGCTTGGCCTGATAGAGCGCGCTGTCGGCATTGCGCAGCAGTTCATGGAGATCGCGCGTCAGCGGCCGCAGCGCGGCCACGCCGCCGCTGACAGTGAAACTGATCTGGCGGCCCTCGCTGTCGGCGACGCGCAGTTCCGCCACGGTCCGCCGCAGCCGCTGGGCGATCTCCAGCGCCGGCTCCTTGTTGGCACGCGGCAGCAGGACGGCAAACTCCTCGCCGCCGAGACGGCCGACCACGTCGATCTTGCGCATCGTCTCGGTACAGGTGCGCGCCAGCGCCGTGATGACACGATCGCCGGTGTCATGCCCGTAGGTATCGTTGATCTTCTTGAAGTGATCGATGTCGAGCATGATCACCGACAACGGCTCGGCGAAGCGTCGCGCACGCGCGATCTCGCTGCTCGCCACTTCATTGAAGTACCCGCGGTTGGCGACCCCGGTCAGCGCATCGCGAGTCGCGCGCTGCAGCAACACGTCCTCACGATGCTTCTGTTCGGTGATGTCGTGAAACACCTCGACATAGCCGGACACCTCGCCGTCCGGATTGCGCAGCACGTCGACCGCGCACTGCGCGTAGAACGCCTCGCCGGAGTGGCGCTGGCGCCGATGCTCGTCGCGACAGTGCCGATTTTCGCGCGCGTGATTGAGTGTTCTTTGCGGCAGACCTTCGCCATCGACGCTTTTCGAGAACAGCTTGCCGTAGGGCTGGCCGACGACTTCGTTCTCGGTGTACCCGGTGATCTTGGCTGCGCCCTGATTCCAGCTGGCGATGCGCCCTTCGCGATCGATCAGGTAGACGCCGAAGCCGGTGATGTTCTTCACCATCTGCGCATAGCGCTGCGGATCGCTCTGCAGCAGCTCGCCATGGTGTGCGGGCGCCCAATCAGCCGGCGCCGCCGGCGAATCGCCTGTCCCGTGCACCGCCGCAGCATCCGTTTCCATGCCGCGATTCTAAGTCGATCGGCTCGGCCTGCGCCTGCTGCCGCAGCGTTCAGGCCTTGTAGCCTGGCACCTTGAAGGTCTTGCGCATCACGGCTTCGAGCTGGCTGTCGGACAGCAGACGGCGCATCACGCCCATCGGCTTGACGTCCTTGCCGAGGTACTCCATCGGTTTCCACTTCTTCTTGTCGAGGATCACCAGCGTGCCGGCCAGCGCGTGCTCGGGCGTGGCACCGGTTTTTTCGAGCATGTCCGGCAGCACCTGCATCATCACCTTGCCGAGGTGCGGCTCGTAGACCTTGCGGATGGCGTCCGGCTGTTCGTTCCAGGTCTTCTTGGTGTTGGCGTGCGAATTCGCCGACATCGCCGTGAGCACGCCACCGGGAATGATCGACGTGACCTGCACGCCGAACGGCGCCAGTTCGTGACGCAGCGTCAGCGTCATGCCGTGGATCGCGTGCTTGGTCATGTTGTACGCGCCGGCACCGACCGGATTGGCGAGAATCGCGCCGGAGCTGTAGTTGGCGATGCGCGAGCCCGGCGCATTCTTGCGGATCAACGGGAGGAACGCCTGGATCACACGCAGCTGGCCAAACATGTTGATGTTGAACAGGCGCTCGACGGCGGTGAAGTCGGCCGCTTCCAGCACGCCGGTGCCGATGTTGGCGACGCCGGCCACGTTCATCAGCAGATCGAGTCCCTCGCCATTCAGCGCCTGCGTGACGAACTCGGCACTGGCCTTGACCGACTCGCCCTTCGACACGTCCTGATCGACGACGGTGATGTTGCCGCCGGTCTTCAGGTCGGTCGGCGCGCCCGGCAACACACCGGCGAATACGCGCCAGCCGCGCTCGGCAAGCGCCTTGGTCAGCAGATTGGCCTGGCCGATGTTGGCGCCGGTGATGAAAGCGTTCTTCATGAATGACTGCCCAAATGTACGGGGCGGCCCGTGGCCGCCCCGCGAAGAAAAATGCCGGGAATGTTCCGCTAGTGGCCGCCGCGCGCCGCCGCGCCCGGACTGAACATCGCCGGTGTCAGCGGAATGTTGATGCGCCACCAGTCGCTGCCGCGCTCGTTGACCAGATAGCCGGCCTCGTAGGCCTTGGCAGTCAGATCGTTGTACAGCGACGCACCGCGATGGAAGGTCTTCGATTCCTGCGAATAGAAGTAGTTGACGTAGGCCACGCGCCAGAGCTGGCCGCGCGCATCGTAGTTGTCGGCCCACAGCGCCATCCAGGTGTCCTCGTCGGCGTACAGACGACGCTTGTGATAGATGTGGCGGACGCCATCCTTGAGCGTGCCTTCGACGATCCAGACCCGATGCAGCTCGTAGCGCTCGTAGTCCGGATTGATCACGTTCGGCTTGATCAGCTCGGAATACTTCAGGCTCGGATCGTTGATCTTGAAGTTGTCGTAAGGAACGTAGATTTCCTTCTTGCCGACCAGCTTCCAGGTGTAGCGCTCCGGCGAACCGTTGAAGACGTAGTCGTCGTCGACCGTGCGCAGACCGGCCGGCGGCACCGGGTAGTCGAAGCCGACTTCCGGTGCCTGGCGGACACGGCGGATGCCCGGCTGGTACTGCCAGGACTGCGTCGCGTCGTTGGTGAAATCGTTCGGCTGCAGACCGACGGCGACAAAACCCTTGTCACGCTCCGGCAGCAGATAGCCGGTGTAGAAATAGGCGTTGATCTTGTCCTGGAACGAACCGCGCTCGTTCGGATTGTTGCCGGGGTTCATGGTCATGAACTTGTTGCGGCCCCAGGCGATGCTGCCGTTCGAGTAGACGTCGGCGATATCGCAGACCGCCTTTTCCGTCCAGGCGCGATGCGGGTTGATGATGTTCCAGATCGCTTCCAGACCGCTCTTCGGAAACGGGAACGGAATCGCGCCGCTGATGCCGGTGATGCCGAGGCCGTTGTGGATCACTTCCGAGGTCACGGCGTTCTTCTTGACCGTGTCGCAGACCCAGTCCGCAAAACGGAAATCGCGGTGGCTGGGATAGATGTTCATCCGGTACGAATCCGGATACTGCTTGAGCAGCGCCTTTTCGCCTTCGGTGAGCTTGTCCTGATACTGCGCCATGTTCTGCGCGGTGATCGTGAACAGCGGCTTTTCATCGGCAAAAGGTCCCGGGTCGTAGCCGTACGGCTTCTTGAGCCCTGGCCAGGTACCGAAGTACTTGCCGGTGTATTCGGCGACGCCATCCTTGGAGCCGGCCCGTTCGGCGCCCATGCAGGTCAGCTTCGGGCCGTTCAGTTCGGCGGCCTGCGCGGCGTCGACCTTGGCGTACGCATTGCCGGCACTGACGCCGGCCAGACCCGCCGTCAGACAGGACGCCACAAGCAGTTTGAAATTCATCAGCTTCTCCTCAGTGACCGGGCCTTGGCGGCGGCCCCGTCTATTGCACATTCGGTCTGCATGGCAGCGCCGTCGGGTTGCGGGCGCTGCCGGCGCGGTCACGCGCCGCTCTCATGCAATCGCCGCCCATCCTAATTGCCGGGCGGCGGTCCGCCTCATCCAAAGCAAGTATCCGCGCTGCGTTTGCGGGCGTGCCGACGCGGGCTCCGCTGCCGACAGACGCTCAGCGATAGTCCTTCAGCAGCTCGATGGCGACGCGCGTCTCGTCATCGGAGCGGCTTTCCATGTCGGCGATCGCCATCTTCTCGATCTTGCCGCCGAGCAGGGGCACGCTCGACTTCACTTCCCATCGATAGGTCACGATCGCGGCGGCACCGTCGGCGGTGATCGCCGTCGTGCAGCTGCAATCCAGCGGCATGACGCCCGCGTCGACCTTGACGACACCGGTCTTGTCGGCAAGGTTCCAGACTTCTTCGTTGACGATGGTGGTCTCCGCCTTCTTGCCGACGCCCGGCATCTGCACCGGCACCTTGCGTTCGATGCGGATGCTGAACTGCCTGGCATTGCCGGACTGCGCCAGCACCTTGTACGGCATGCCCAGCATCTCCAGCTTGCGCGTGTGGAAGGCCTTGTCGGCGAACATCTTCATGACGATGTCGGGTGACGCCGGGTACCGCGCCTTGATTTCGTGCTTCATGGGGTTCTCGTTGAAGACCGCGTTATTCGACCATTTGTTCAAATGCCGACTTCGGCGAACCACATTCGGGACAGCTCCAGTCATCAGGCAGATCGCCGAACCGCGTGCCGGGCGCAATCCCGTGATCCGGCATGCCCAGCGCCTCGTCGTAGACGAAGCCGCAGATCACGCAAATCCATTTTTCCATGGCCGGTCCCGATCTGCGGCGGATATGCTGGCGCCGCGTCGCTGTATCAGCTGCTGCGCGCCGCACGCGGCGCGCGCACCGGCAGCTTCTCGCCACGACTGACGGCGATGCCGGCCAGCAGCGCACGCAGCGCGCCGCGCCAGTCGATCAGCAGCGACGACTCGGCAATGTTCGTCAGCACCGCGCGCGCATGCGGCAGTTCATCCTCGTCGCGCTCGGCGAGCGTCGTGCGCATCAGGCGGTGCCAGGGCTCGCCGTTCTGCAAGCTGGCATTGAGCCCGATCGCACCGCTGGCGGCACCGATCGTCAGCATGCCGAGCGAGTGGAACAGCGAAGCGGATTCGTTGATCGTGAAGCCATGCTCGCCCAGCGCTTCGACGAACTGTTCGAGGATATCGACCTCGGCGTGCGGACCGAGCCGGCCGCGCAGGAGTTCGGCGATCAGCTGCGGCTCGCCGACAAAGGCCTCGAACAGGCTCTCCGCATAACGCTCGGCCAGGGCCGACCAGTGTTCGTGTTCGCCGTCCGGCAGCCGCCGCGCCAGCGTGATCTGGAACGCCGCGAGCCGCACCAGTTCGTCGCGATTGTGGACATGCCGATACAGCGTCGCCTGGGCAACGCCGAGGCGATCCGCGATCTGCTTGAAGGTGACCGTGTCGAGGCCGAGTTCGATCGCCGCGGCAACGATGGCCTGCACCGACACCGCCGGTGGCCGCCCCACGCGCGCCGCCGACGCACTGTGTGCGCCGGCCCGCATCTGCTTCTTGCCACTGATCTGCATATCTTGCTGCACGCTCCTGCCTGAAGTTTCAAGAATACCGCCTCGAAATACTTCGTCTACTCGGATGACGGGCAAAACCTCACTCGAGAGCCTGCCAGATCAGCGTTCCCGCACGCCAGGTCGCACGGACGCGGACCTGATCGAGCCGTTCGCGCAGCGTCCGCCACGGCGACTCCAGCAGACACAGATCGGCGCGCCGACCGACAGCCAGCGCCGGTGCGGGATCGGCCGGCGCCGACAAGGGGCCGGTGAACAACGCGAATGCCTGTTCCGGGGTCAGACGCTCGTCGGCACCGAGCAGCACGCCGCCGGGCGTACGACGATCGACGGCCGCCTGCATTGCACGCCACGGATCGGCACCGCCGAACGGCGCATCGGTACTGCCGGCCAGCGCAAGTCCCTGCTGCTGCAGACCGCGCAGGCGGTAGAGCCAGGGTCGGTCGGCCGGATCGACATCGGCAAGGTAGGCATCGCCGCGCTCGGCAATGAAGCTCGGCTGCGTCACCACCACCACGCCGAGCGCGAGCATGTCGGCGACCAGTTCCGGCGGCGCAATGCCGGCGTGCTCGATGCGGTCGCCGGCTTGCGCACCGGCTTCGGCAAGCGCCGCGAGCGCGAAGGTCAGCTCGGTGCGCGTCACGCAGTGGAAAGCCACGGCGCGATGGTGGTCGTGGCTGCGCCGGATCGCGGCGCACAGGGCGTCGAACTCGGGCAACTCGTGCTCGTGCAGATGGAACTTGTGGGCACCGCGCAGCACACCGAGACCGTCGACTTGCGTGTCGAGCCGCGCATCACCCATCACCATCAGATCCTGCAGACATTCGCCGCTGGCGCGCACGGCGAGGAAATGTGCGAAGTCGTCCGGACCGTTGGTATGCGTCGTGTCGGTCACGCCGACCACGCCGTGCGCTGCCAGCTCGCGGCTCAGCGCATGCAGCGATGGCCGCTGTCGCGGCAGTCTCGTGCGCAGCCAGTCATCGGCGTCGTAGAGCCGGCCGCTGGGACGGCCATCGATGCGCTCGCAGGGATCATCGCCGTTGTCGCGCACACCCAGCGCGGCGAGACCCGCCGAATTGAAGATCCACAAGCGACCGCTGCGATGCTGAATACGCAGCGGCCGCGTCGGCAGCTGCAGATCGAGCCAGTCGCGATCGAGATTCGCCACCACGGACTCGTGAAACCCGACGCCGCGCAGCCAGCCTTCACCGTCGGCCGCCGCTCGACGCAACGCGGCGGCGAGTTGTTCCGCATCACGAACGTGCGGCGGGCCGCAGACGATCGACGCGCGCGACGCCGCCAGCGACAGCAAGTGCAGATGATGATCGCGCAGCGCCGGCAGCAGCGCACCACCGTCGGCGTCGAGCACGACCTCGGCGGGATGCAGTTTCAGCTGGCGATCGATCGCGACTATGCGATCGCCGTCGATGCGAACGTCGGCGCGCTCGCCGAAATGCAGTTCGACGTCGCGAATCAGCACGCGATGCCCCGCTCGCCCAGCACCGCGGCGGTATCGGCGCCGAGCCTCGGCGCATGCACCGCGACGCACCGCGGCGTCGGCATGCGGATATCGTCGGCGCCCACCGCCGCCGTCCAGCGCCGGTAACGATCCCGCAGCGCCGCGTCGTCGCCCGGCGCATCGAAGCCGGCGACCCGGCGCACCACGTCATGAAGGCTCAGCGCGATCAGGCGCCCGCCCCCGGCGTCGTGGCTGGCCAGAGCGGCGAGCGCCGCGTGCAGGCCGGTCAGCGGATCGGCGATGGCATCGCCGACGAACACGGCATCGCCGCTCGCGCGCAACTGCGTGTCGCTGAGTCCGGCGGCAACGCCGGCATCGTCGCCATATGCGATCCATTGTTCCTGCGGCTCGCCGCGGCCGTAGCCACTGAGCGCGATCCAGCTCAGCCCGGGGTTCTCGCGCAACAGCTCGTCGGCCTCGATGCCGAGCTGGCGCAGCGCGCGCGGCCGCGACGCCTCGATGACGATGTCCGCCTGCAGCAGCAGCGCGCGCAACTGCGCACGCCCGCGCGAGGTCTGCAGATCGAGTGCGACGCTGCGCTTGCCGGCATTGAGCAGATCGAAGAATTCCGCCGCGCCACGTCGTGCACCATCGGGACGCGAGATGCTTTCGAGCTTGATCACCTCGGCGCCGCAGCGCTGCAACAAATGCGAGCACAGCGGTCCGGCCCACAGCGAGGACAGATCGACGACGCGCGGCGCCCGGCGCGGCGGCGCAAGCGGTGTGCCGCCGAACGGCGCGCCGCTGGCGATGCGAAACCACGCCGCGGCGGGCGCGCCGTCACGGCGGCTGACGGCGATCGCCAGACCGAGTTCACGGCCGCGTTCGAGCAGGGTCTGGCAGGCGCGCTCGCGCAGCGCCGCTTCGACAGCGGCCCAGCTCGCGGCATCGCATTCCAGCCAGGCCGGCAACAGCGTCCAGTCGTCGTCGCGCGCCAGACTCAGGGCCAGCAGCCCGTCGGCAGCCTGCAGCAGGCGACAGGCACCGCCGGCCGACATCGCGCCCTGGCGCCGCAGTCCGGCCAGCGCCGCGCGTTCGGACAACAGCCCGGCGGCATCGATATCGGCGACATCCGCGTGGGGTGCGAGCGTCGCCAGCGCCGCCAGCGCGCCGTCGGCACAGGACGCGATCGGCAAGGGCGACATCAGCGGCGCGGCGTCGGCGCGACCGCTCAGTTGCATCAGACCGCTGCGCGCCCAGCGCCGCGCCGGATGATCGGCGCCGACGGCGGCCGGCGCACGTTCGACGCCCAGCTCGCGCAGCAAGGCGTCGCGGTAGCGGGCCGCGACCGGCGCCGCCATCTCAGCCGCCGCCGGCCTGCGACTGGCGATGAATCCACAGCGCTTCGGCGCGCTGACGGATGCCGTCGGTCATGCCGGCAAAGCCGATCTCGAGACGGCTGCCAAGCAGACCGACCACCAGCGGTTTCAGCCAGCCCTGCAGATGGAAGTACGAGCGGTAACGCGTGCCGCTGTCGCCGATCGCCTCGACATCATGCGAACGGAACGACGACAGCGCGCCGAGCGGCGCCGGCTTCATCGCATACGCGAAGCGCCTGCCTGCGACATGTTCGCTGACCCATTCGCGCTGCGCCTGCGGTCTGGCCATCAGCTTGACCTTCATGTCGATCGCATCGCCGGGCTGCATCGTCGAGCGGCATTCGACGCAGAACGGATTCCATTCCGGATACCTGGCCAAGTCGCTGATCACTTCCCAGACGACCGCGGCCGGCGCCTTGATCTCGACGGTTTTCTCGATGACGAATTTCATGTGCGCGCGTGCTCCGGGCACGGAATTGATCGCTGCAAGGATAGTCGCTCCGCGCGGCGCCGACGCGCGGGCCGGAGGCCGCGATCAGCTCGCGGCGCCGGCCAGCGCCGCCAGTTCCTGACGGATCACGCGGCGCAGCACCTTGCCGGTTTCGTTGTACGGCAGGGCATCCTTGAAGACGATGCGCTGCGGCACGCGCGACGAACGCAGCGCGGTCCGCACCAGATCCTGCAGCTCCGTCTCGCTGGCGCTGCCACCCGGATGCAGCACGATCGCCGCCGCCACGGCTTCGCCCCACTGCTCGTCGGGAATCGCCACGCAGGCAACATCGGCGACGGCCGCATGCGACAGCAGCACATCCTCGATCTCGCCGGGCGAGATGTTCTCGCCGCCGCGCACGATGACATCGTCGGCGCGACCGTCGAGGAACAGATAACCCTCGGCGTCGAGATAGCCGCGGTCCTTGGTCGGAAACCAGCCGTCGGCATCGAGCTGGCTGCCGAGCGACAGATATTCTCCGGACACCTGTGGCCCGCGCACGAACACCAGGCCGGCCTCCTCGGGGCCGAGCAGCTTGCCGTCGTCGTCGCGGATCTGCAGTTCGACCGCGGCCGGCTTGCCGACCGACGCGAGCCGGCGCTGCACCAGCGGATCGCTGCTGGCCGCAGCGGCACGATGGTCATCCGGGCCGAGCACGGCAATCGTCGAGCTGGTTTCGGTCAGGCCGTAGGCATTGGTGAAATCGACACCCGGAAACAGCTCCATTGCCTTGGCGATCGTGCTCAGCGGCATCTTGCCGCCGCCGTAGGCCAGCGCGCGCAAGGCCGGCAGCTCCGGCGCCTCGCCGCTGGCCTGCAGATGATCGACGATGCGGCTGAGCATGGTCGGCACGAGGAAGGCATTGCTGACCTGCTCGCTGCGCATTGCCGCCAGCCACGCACCCGGCTCGAAATTGGCGAGCAGCACCATGCGCCGACAGGCATACGTGGAACTGAGCACTGCCGAGATGCCGGCGATGTGATACGGCGGCACGGTGACGACGATCGCGTCGCTTTCGTCGGCGGAGCCGAACTCGACGGTGCCGACGATGTATGACATCAGGTTCTCGTGCCGCAGGATCGCCGCCTTCGGCTTGCCGGTCGTGCCGCTGGTGAACAGCTGCACGGCGATGTCGCGCGGATCCTCCGACGGCTGCGGCGTGTCGCCGTCGGCGTCCGGCAGGCTCAGGAATTCATCGCGCATGATCAGCTGCAGATCGTCGCGCGGCGTCAGCAGCTTGCCGTACTCCGGCGTCGTGATCAGCAGCGCCGGCGTGATGCGCTCGGCCAGCTCATTGAGTTCCGGCGCGGTCAGGCGATAGTTGAGCGGCACATAGGGCACGGCGGCATAGGCGGCGGCGTAGATCGCCACCGGCGCCGCCGGGCTCGCGGTATCGAGCAGCGCGACATACGCCGCCCCCGAGGCCTTGATGCGCGCCGCGGCACGCAAGGCGCATGCGCGCAGCTCGGCATAGGTGTAGCGCTGATCGCCGCAGACCACGGCCACGCGGTCGCCGAAAGCTTCGGCGGCCATGTCGAGAATCATGGAAATATTCATGGTGCTTCGTGCTCAGGCCGGAATCAGGCGCGACGTGCGGCGCGGATCGACGTTAACGCGCTCTCCGCGCGCCGGGGAGAGGCGGGTGCTGCGGCGGGCGGCCGGATCAAGCCGCATTGCGTTTCGGATCAATCGCCCGGCACCGCGACCTGCTCTCGTGCAGAAGGAGAGCGGACATTCGACGAAGGGCGCTTGCGCTCAGTCGGACGACGGCAACTGCTTGGCCTGCTTCACTTCCAGCGCGGCGGCGCCGAGGCTCAGCGAGCCCTTGCCGCCCTTGGTGCACAACAGTTCCAGCGACTCGTCCTCGTTGACGTAGCGCTTGCCGATCAGCGTGCCGCCGGCCAGCGCCGCATCGGGTTCGCCACTGCCGGTCGCGGTCGGCGCGATCATCTCGGCGCCGCCGCAGCGCAGATCGTGTTCGCCGGCCGGCGCCTTCACGACCATCACCTGCGTATCGCATACCGCGCTCTTGTAGCGCGCGCCGGGCTTGAGTGCCGTCGCCATCCTGCCGTTCTCCATCCATTCGTGAGTGCGCAAACTGTAAGCCAGACCCGGCCCGGAGACCCCGTCCACTTGCAGGAGGTGAGTCTGACTCAAGTGCGGGGCCGACGGCCAGCGCAGCCCGTCACGGAAAGGCCTCGTCGACGGGATTTGCCGGATTGCCGGCACCGGCTGCGGCGTATACCGTCAGCCGGTCCCAGCCGATCGGAAATGACCTATGCGAATCCGCGTTGCCGTACTCGCTGCGCTCAGCGCGTTCTGCCTCGAGCCGGCGCTTGCCGATCAGCCGCTGCAGTCGCTGCCGTACACGCCGAGCCTGGACCTCAAGTCCATGGACACCGGCGCGAGCGCCTGCGAGGATTTCTACCAGTACGCCTGCGGCGGCTGGCAGCAGCACAACCCGATTCCCGCCGATCAGGCGAGCTGGAGCGTCTACGGCAAGCTCTACGACGACAACCAGCGCTATCTCTGGGGCATTCTCGACGGCCTGAGCCGCAAGACGGCGAATGCCAGCGCCGACCAGCGCAAGCTCGGCGACTACTTCGCCGCGTGCATGGATGAAGCCGCCGTCGAAAAGGCCGGCGCCCGACCATTGCAGAGCGATCTCGCCGCGATCGCCGCGCTCAAGTCGAAAGCCGACCTGCCAACGCTGCTCGCGCAACTGCAGGCCGGCACGGCCGACGACGGTTTCGCGTTCAGCTTCGGCTCCGCACAGGACCTTGCCGATGCCACGCGCGTGATCGCCGAAGCCGATCGCGGCGGCCTCGGCCTGCCGGATCGCGACTACTACTTCCGCAAGGACGACAAATCGCAGACCCTGCGCCGGCAGTATCAAGCGCACGTGCAGGCGATGTTCGGTCTGCTCGGCGATCCGGCAAAAGCCGCCACCGCCGAAGCCGCCACCGTGATGAAGATGGAAACCACGCTGGCCGGCGCGCAGCTGACGCGCGTCGAACGACGCGATCCTTACCAGCTCGACCACAAGCTCGATGCCAAGGGCCTGCAGAAGCTGACGCCGCACTTCGACTGGAGCGCGTATCTGCAGGCGCGCGGTCTTTCCGGCACCGATGTGTTCAATGTCGAGGAGCCCAGGTATTACGCCGCGCTCGACGCCGCGCTTGTCCACTACAGCCTCGCCGACTGGCAGACCTATCTGCGCTGGCATCTCGCACACGCACAGGCGCCGCTGCTGTCGTCCGCATTCGTCGCCGCGAACTTCGACTTCTACGGCAAGACCCTGCACGGCGTGCCGCAGCTGAAGCCGCGCTGGAAGCGTTGCGTGGCGCTGACCGACGAGCAACTCGGCGAAGCGCTCGGTCGCGAATTCGTCGATCGCAGCTTCAGCCCGCAGCTCAAGACCGACACGCAGCGCATGACCGACCGCATCGAACAGGCGATGCGCGACGAACTCGCGACGCTGCCATGGATGAGCGAGGCCACCAGAAAGCGCGCGCTCGAAAAACTCGCCGGCATCGTCAACAAGATCGGCTATCCGGATCGCTGGCGCGACTACGGTGCGCTGCAGATCAGGCGTGATGATTTCGCCGGCAACGTCGAACGCGGCAACCTGTTCGAGAGCCGGCGCCAGCTCGCCAAGATCGGCAAGCCGGTCGATCGCGGCGAATGGGGCATGACACCGCCGACGGTCAACGCCTACTACGACCCGCAGATGAACGACATCAACTTCCCGGCCGGCGTGCTGCAGCCGCCGCTCTACGACCCGAAGATGGATGCGGCGCCGAACTACGGCAACACCGGCGGCACCGTCGGCCACGAACTGACGCACGCCTTCGACGACGAAGGTCGGCAGTTCGACGCGCAGGGCAATCTTGAGGACTGGTGGACGCCGGCCGATGCCAAGGCCTTCGAGAAACAGGCCAGCTGCGTCGTCGACCAGTACGCGCAATACACCGTCGTCGATGACATCAGGATCAACAGCAAGCTGACCGAAGGCGAGGACCTCGCCGACCTCGGCGGCCTCGTGCTCGCGTGGATCGCCTGGCAGGCCGAAACCGCCAACCAGCGCCTGGCGCCGGTCGACGGCCTGACACCGGCGCAGCGCTTCTTCGTCGGTTACGCCCAGTGGGCCTGCGAAAACGACCGCCCGGAAAGCCTGCGCGCCAACGCCCTCACCAACCCGCACTCACCCGCGAAATATCGCGTCAACGGGCTGGTCGTGAACATGCCGGAATTCCAGGCCGCGTTCGGCTGCAAGGCGGGACAGGCGATGGTGAAGGAACAGCGGTGCAAGGTTTGGTAGCCTGCAATGCGCCGAGAAACGTCGAGAAGCCTGATGCCACCCATTCCGCAGTTATGTCCGTCTAATTCGCCGGCTCGAAATTAAATGCAACCGACTCATAGGCTTGCAGGTCCAGCCGTCGCGTTATACGGAAATGATCCCGGATTAGGCGGAAAGCCTAGTCCGTCTAATTGGCGTTGGACAACCTCGATGAATAGGGTCTCTCGGTTCGTACTTTTGGTTGTAGGCGTCTTTACAGCGGGCGCAGCATACGCAGACCTTGACTGCGGCAACGAGACAACACAGCAAGGAATGAACATCTGCGCAGCCAATGCTGCTCGGGCGGCTGATGCGGCGTTGGCATCTGAGTACCAATCGGACTTAAAAGACATTCAAGCTGATCGTCGTGCGTTGCTTACGGCTACGCAAGAAGCTTGGTCGTCATACCGCGATGCTCAATGCTCTCTAGAAGCCAGCCAGTTTGATGGCGGCACCATGCAACCTTTTGCACTTTCTGCGTGTCGTGAACGCCTCGCCACCGAGCGCACTCGCTCGTTGAAGGAGTTCTGGCACGAGGCGATAGATAAGTGAGAAAGTTGTCCAACAATTGCTTCCAGTGCGATGTCCTCGCCTTCGGCGAGGCCGCGGCTGAAGCACGGCGTTGGACCTCATGAAAGGCATGGCAGTCGCTGCTCTCGCGAGTCTGGCATTTACGGCGATCGCTGCCGATCCGGTCAAAGTCACAGGCATGTACAGCAACATGCACTTTGCCACTGAGGACGTCATCGGAGTCGAGGTCTTCATTGTTTACAGCCGAAACGAGTATCAGGCAGTCGTTCAATGCTCCGAGGGTGCAGTCGGCGTCCCTCAAGTCGTGCCGTTGTCGGTCTCTGGCTCGTCCGTCAGCTTCACGGTAACGTCGGAGCTCTCCGGCTGTCCCACGTCATCATTCACTGGTGTTGTTACTAAGTCAGGCTTGCAGGGCTCCTTCGCGGGCACGGAGAATTATCCTGGCTTGTTAAAGCGCGGCAGGAGCTACTGGCAATGAGGTCCAACAAGTGCTTCCACGCGACGTCCACGCCTCCGCTTCGCTACGGCGTGGCCGCGCGTGAAGCAGCCCGAGTAGGGCGGGAGATATCCCGCCTGCCGCGCTTGGAGGACGTGGCGCTACTTCGCCGACGCGGAAGGCGGAATGCTCCCGCGCTATGCTTGACGTTTTTTGTGGATTTGGGAGGGTCACGATATATGCCTCGCTACGTTCGTGCCTTCATTCCCGGCGGAACCTTCTTTTTCACGGTCACGCTCCTTGAGCGTCGACGGAATCTGTTGACCGAGCATGTCGATCTGTTGCGACGATGCTTCGTCGATGTGCGGCGCGCAAAGCCGTTCGAAATCGATGCCATCGTTGTACTTCCCGACCATCTGCATTGCATCTGGACGCTGCCACCGGGTGATGCCGACTTCTCGTCGCGATGGCGTGCGATCAAGGCGTCTTTCTCCAGTCGCATCGAATCGGGAGAACCGCTTTCAGCGAGAAGACAGAAGAAGGGAGAGCGCGGAATATGGCAACGGCGGTTCTGGGAGCACGCAATACGCGACGAGGCTGACTTTGATAGGCACGTCGACTACATTCATTTCAATCCCGTGAAGCATGGCTATGTCGCAAATGTGGTCGACTGGCCGCATTCAAGTTTTCATCGCCATGTTCGGCGTGGTGTCTGTTCGCCTGATTGGGGTGACGCAACGAGCATCGAGAACATGGATTTGGACTGATCTCGACAGGCGGGATGCTCCCGCCCTACAGATGCGGCTGAAGTGACTCACGGCAACACTACCCAAGACCCCGACCTCCTGCGCCGCCTGCTGCGCGCGAAGGACCGGATGGACGCAGCCTCGCACGAGGACTGGCCGGTGTCGCGGCTGGCGCGCGTCAGTCATGTGTCCGCTGCCCACTTCGCGAGATCGTTCAAGGACGCGTTCGGCGTTCCGCCGCATCGTTATCTGCTGACGCGGCGCATCGAGCGGGCGGTAGCGCTGCTGCGCGACACCGAGCTTTCGGTGACCGAGATCGCGTTCGCGACCGGCTGGCGCAGTATCGGCACCTTCGGCCGCATCTTTCGCGACATCAATGGCGAGAGCCCCGGCGCGTGCCGGACGCGCGCGCGGTCGGCGGCGCAGGCGCTGGGCAGCGTGCCGGCGTGTGTCCTGAGCGCCGCACACCGACCCGATCTCAAGACCGCAGTTTTGGAGAAGCGGCGCCGCATGGGCAGCGGTACAAAGGCGGCCCAAACCAAGGAGAGCCCATGAGCCAGGGTGTCGATGTCAGTGGTCTGTATGTGCGCGATCAGGATGAAGCGCTCGCGTTCTATGTGGAGAAGATCGGATTCCGCGTGCATACCGATGTGCGCAACGGCGGCTTTCGCTGGCTGACGGTGCAGCACCCGGAACAGCCGTCGTTCCAGCTCGGCCTGTTCGTGCCGGGGCCGCCGATGATCGACGAAGCAACGGCGCAGACACTGCGCGCGATCGTCGCCAAGGGCGCGATGCCACCTTTGGTGCTGGTGGTCGATGACTGCCGCGCCAGTTACGAACGCATGCGCACGCTCGGCGTGGAGTTCACGCAGGAACCTGTGGACCGCTACGGCAGCGTCGATGCCGGTTTTCGCGATCCGTCCGGCAATGGCTGGAAGATGATCCAGGCGCGCCGCGCCGGCGCGGCCGGCAAGTCGCAATGAGCGCGCCCGACGGCTGGATTCGACCGCTGCACCGCTGGCTGTCGATCGCGTTCACCTTGACGGTCATCGTCAATTTCGCCGCGCGGGTGCACGGTGAACCGGCGGCGTGGATCACCTATTCGCCGCTGCTGCCGCTGGCCGTGCTGCTGCTCACCGGCCTCTATCTGTTCGTGTTGCCGTATCGGGCACGGCCGCTCGGTGACGCGCGCCGTACCTGAGCCGCGACCATGTCGGCGCGCATCCCGGACACAGCGTGCACGAATGACGCGACGGATCGACACTGGTGTCCGACTGCGAATGTTTCAGGAGCGGAAATGAAGAAGACCGATGCGCCGTCAAGCACGGCAGCCACCCCCGACTGGCGTGCCGCGAGCCTGGATGACGTACGCCAGCTGATCAAGGCGGCAGCGCCGGACGCTGTCGAAACGCGCAAGTGGGCCAAGGCCGGCAATCCGTCCGGCGTACCGGTCTGGGAGCAGGACGGCATCATCTGCACCGGCGAGACCTACAAGACGGCCGTGAAACTGACGTTCGCCAAAGGTGCGTCGCTGCCGGACCCGGCCGGGCTGTTCAATTCCAGCCTCGACGGCAATGTGCGGCGCGCGATCGATATTCACGAAGGCGAACGGATCGATGCAAGCGCCTTCAAGGCACTCGTCCGTGCTGCGGTCGCGCTCAACGCTTCGGCCCGGAAGACAAGGCCGAAACTCGCGACGTAACGCCGCGCCGTGAACCTCGCGTGACGCCGCGCGCCGGATCGGTACGGCGCGCCTTCAGCAAGCCTCGGGACAATACGCATCGGCCAAGGCTGGCCGGGCGAATCACGAGGAGAGTTTCATGAAACGCAATATCGGTTCAGGCGCCGGTTTTCTGATGATGGCAACACTGGCGGCGGCATGGGCACCGGCCCACGCGGCGGACGCAAACCCGGCAGATGTGGCGCAGGCGGACAAGTTCCTGGCCCAGCTGCCGGCGTCCTGCGGGGCGAGCAGCAAGACGGTGGCCGACGATGGCACCGTCAACATCCGCATCAAGTGCGACGGCAACGGCAAGAAGATGGACGGCTTCGTCGCGATCAAGGACGGCATCGTCACCAAGATCGAGTAGCGCCGTACGGGCGGCGGCCGCGCGTATGCGGCTGCCGTCTCGCGTGCATATCGTGGCGAAGCGCGCACGGGCGCCGTCATGTGGCGACGCCTGCAGCTCGCATGGCGTCCACGGATTGCGCCGCCGACCTCGCGCCGTTTCGGCGTCGCGCGATTCGGACCGGCCAAGCTCGGGCTCGCAGCGGCGCCAGCCCCGGTTCGCCATGACCTCGGCGTTTCTCTACAGTCAGGCCATCCGCCCGAGGGGAAACGACGATGCGAAACACTGCGTGGTATTCACGATTTGCGAAGTCCGCGGCGCATTTCTGCGGTCGGCCGCGGGTGTTCACGCTGGCCGTCGCCGTGATCGTTGCATGGATCGTCACCGGGCCGATGTTCGGCTTCAGCGACACCTGGCAGCTGGTGATCAATACCGGCACGACCATCGTCACGTTCCTGATGGTCTTCCTGATCCAGAACACGCAGAACCGCGATACCGCGGCGATCCAGATCAAGCTCGACGAGTTGATTCGCGCGACGCGCGGCGCCCATAACGCCTTGCTCGATCTCGAAGATCTGGAAGAGGAAACGCTGGATGCGTTTCGCGCCAGATACGAAGCGCTGGCCGCCGCCGCCCGCGCCGAGCTGACCAAGGGCGACTTCGATACCGGGACGCCAGAGCCCTGAACAAAGCGTGGCCTGCATCGCAGGATGGCCGGATGTCGATACCGCGGTGACGCTGCCCGCCCCTACACTGCTCGGCGTCCACATCTCTCAGCGTCATCGACCCGCCCATGGCCGACACCCGTTCCGACATTCCGCCCGCCGCTCACGCCGGGTCCGCGTGGCGCGATGAGGCCCCGCGCCTGGCACCGCTCAGCGTGGCCGAGCTGACGCCGGAGCTGATGACCATCGTCGAGCGCATGATCCAGGTCAACGAGGCGCTGCAATCGCGCGAGAAGTCGATGCTGACCGACGTCGTCTCCGGCCGGTTGTCCGACGACGAGAAAACGCAGCGTCTCGCCAATCTGCCGGAGATCGTGCGCACGATGCTGCGCCACCCGGAGCTGTTCGCGCGGCAGACCGAGCTCGGCATTCAGCTGCTGGGTCGCGGCGTGCTGGCGCCACGCGATCGCGAACTGGCGATCCTGCGCATCGTCTGGCTGTGCCGGGCGCCGTACGGCTGGGGCGAGCACGTGCATGTCGCCAAAAGCATCGGCATCGCCAGCATCGAGATCGAGCGCATCACGCAGGGCTCGCAGGCGCCCGGCTGGAGACGCCACGACGGCGCGATCCTCAAGGCCGCCGAGGAACTGCATGCGGCGGCGATGATTTCCGATACCACCTGGGCGATCCTCGCCGAGCGACTGGACGATCGGCAATTGATCGAACTGCCAATCGTGATCGGCCAGTATCAGACCGTGGCGTACTACCAGAACTCGTTGCGGCTGCGCCTGCACGACGGCAATGCGGGGCTCACCGCGCGTTGAGCGCGAGCGTTGCGCGCCAGGCGAGTATCGGCATGGCGAAGCCCGCGAGGCGCAACGCAATCCGATTAGGCAGGAGGGGTTTCAGGCCTCGACCGGCTCGCTGAGCACCGCGGCTTGCAGCCATGACGCCACGCGCCGGAACAGCTGTGCGCGCGTTGCGAACAGGAAGTGACTATGGCCGGTTTCCGGCAGCACCAGCAGTGTCACGTCCGATGATCCGGTGAACGCCAACGGCAGCTGATGCACGGGGCCGACCATGTCGCGGCCGCCGACACCGAGAAAGACCGGGACGTCGATGAGCGCCGCTTCCGGTGCGACATTGCCCGGCACCATCGACAGGGTCGCAGGCACCGGCAACATGCAGTCGGTCGCCGCCTTCAGCGCGGCGACGCCCTTCGGATCGGCCTTCTTGCTGCCGAACAGTTCGCTGTTGCCGGCACGCGCGGTGTGGATCACCGGGAACGGCTGACCGCCATACATCTTCTTCGCGACGTCGATCAGCAAGGGGCGCGCCGCCAGCGGATCATCGATGCCCTTCAACTGCGGCGGCAGGTATTCCGGCAGACCGCGCGTGGAGAAGCCGAGCAGTAAGACGGCGGCATGCGGCGCATGCGCGGCCTGCTGAAGGATCGTCATCATGCTGCCCATCGAATGGCCGACGCCGACGCTGCGCAGGTCCGGCAGCGCCGCGAGCTGCGGGTACGCGCGGCCTTCGCGCAGCTTCGTCATCAGGGCGTCGTGGACGTTGCGGTTGATCGCGCTCAGCGTGTCCGGCGTGCACAGCCAGCCGTCGCTCGGCTTGCTGCTGTCGCCGAGGCCGAGATAGTCCACCGAGGCGACGACGAAGCCCTGCGCGGCCATCGTCCGCGCGAAGCTGAAACTGGTGTCGAGCCCGGCGTCGCCTTCAGCCGTCGGAATCGAATCGCCACCGCCAGCGTCAGCTGGTGGGGTCAAATCATAGTAGCGGCGATTCATGTTGCCGCCGGGCAGACACCACAGCAGCGCACGCGGCACGATACCGGCCGGCGGCACGAACAGATCGACGGCGATCTGCAGCGCGCCTTCGCCAGGCAGTTGCAGACCGCAATCGAACTTCAGCGTCAGCGGCGACCCCACGCCGGCCATTGCCACGTACGGGCTCAGGCCTTCGCGAGCACGGCGCCGGCCATGCCGGACGACACCAGCACGTGCTCGACGGTCTTCTTCGTGACCTGGTTGCACGAGGTGCCGCGAATCTGCCGCACGCCCTCGATCATGCTGTTCATGCCATGGATGTAGGCCTCGCCGGTCAGACCGCCATTGGTGTTGGTCGGCAGCGCGCCGTCGAGCGCCATGCCGCCGCCCTTGACGAAGTCCTTGCCCTCGCCCGGCTTGCAGAAGCCGAAGGCTTCGAGCTGCAGCAGGACATGCGGCGTGAAGGCGTCGTAGATCGCCGCCATCTGCATGTCGGACGGCTTGAGGCCGGTCATCGCCCACAGGCGCTTGGCGACACCCTGGGCTTCCGGCATCACCGTCAGGTCTTCGTGGTAATAGTTGGAAATCACTTCGACGTTGTACGGAATCGACTGCGTCGCCCCGACGATCTGCACCGGCGGCTGCTTGAGGTCGCGCGCCCGTTCGAGGCTGGTGACGAGAATCGCGACGCCGCCGTCGGACTCCTGGCAGCAGTCGAGCAGGCGCAGCCACGGCTCCTGGATCCACTTCGAATTCTGGTGATCCTCGAGCGTGATCGGCTTGCCGTAGAACCACGCGTTCGGATTGTTCGCGGCATACGCGCGCTGCTGCACGGAGATGTAGCCGAGATCGCGATTGGTGACGCCGTACTTGTGCATGTAGCGCGCAGCCTGCAGCGCGCCCCAGCTGGCCGGCGTCATCGCGCCGTACGGCACGCACCACAGCAGCGAACCGGTGCCGTTGCCGGACTGATACGACATCTGCTGTTGTTGCGGATTCTGGCCGAAGCGGTACTGACTGCGCTCGTTCATCGCGCGCCAGATCAGCACGTTGTGGCAGAGGCCGGCGTTGACCATCGCCATTGCCTGATATATGGTCGCCGCCGCCGCCGCGCCGCCGCCGGGAATGCGCGTCGTGTAGGCGAGATCCTTGACGCCGAGGCAGCGCGCGAGATTGACCTCGTCGCTGTTGTCGATCGTGAACGTCACCATGCCGTCGATGTCGTGCGGGCTGACGCCGGCATCCTTGCAGGCCGCCACCGCACACTCGGCGGCGAGCTGCAGTTCGCTGCGGCCGGAAGCCTTGGAGAACTCGGTCTGGCCGATGCCGGCGATCGCCGCTTCCGTGAATTTTCTGGTCATTCTAATATTCCTGATGACGCGCTTCCGCGCGTGAAGAAATCGTTGTGAGCAGAGCAGAGGTCGCTTCGAGAAGTGCAGCCGTACAAGCGTACGGCGAGCATCACAGGAGCGAGATCTGCTCGCGCAGCAGATTTATTCATGTGCGGGGCCGGAACACCGGCACTTTGTGGTTGTTCATCGTCGCTTCGAACGTGACCTCGACCGGCATGTCCTGTCGAATCTCGTCGTAGCCGCAGCCGACCACGTTCGACACCATGCGGATGCCTTCTTCGAGTTCGATCACCGCGACGATCGGCGACTCCTTGAAGCCGAATGGCGGCGGATGGCGCGGAATCGTCCAGCCGTGCACGGTGCCGCGCCCGGACAGCGGCACTTCCCTGCGATTGACGCTGAAGCACTGCGGGCACATCGGCCGCGGCGGGAACGTGAACAGACCGCAGTCGCTGCATTTCTGGCCGAGAAACTGTTCCTGGTCGGCGCCATCCCAGAAGAACTTGGCGTCGAGGGTGACGATCGGCGGAATGCGCGTCGGCTTGGGTGCGGTCGGGGCCGCCGCTTCGGTAGGTGTGCTCATCGGGTCCGCCTGATCGACGTGTGGATTCTGTTGTTGCCCGCAGCGCGTTGGCGCAAGCGTGCGTTCGACAATAGCCCGCGCGGCGCGACGATAGCCTGATACAAATGGGTGAGCCTTGCGCGACATCGTTCGACTTGCCCCGTGCAGGCGCGTATCCTCTGCCGCCTTTCCAGCCGTGCCGCGGGGCGTTTCTGCCGACGCCGATCTTCGCCAACGGCCTTCCCTCGACGACACCAGCACCTGCCGGTGCCGACGAGTCATCGATCAGCATCGCCCTGTCGCGCGACATCCCGCAGTTCGTGGAGCATCAAGATGGCCAAGCCCAACTATTCGTTCGAGAAGCGCCAGAAAGAACTGGCCAAGAAAAAGAAGAAAGAAGAGAAGGAGCAGCGCAAGGCCGCCGCCAAGGCTGCCGGCGCCGAAGCGCCTGCCGACGAGGCGCCACAGCAGGACTGAGTGGCCTTCGCCGGAACGGCGACCTGCCGTTCCCCGCTCCCATCAGGAGAAACATCATGGCCAAGGCCAACTATTTCATTCGCGTGATCCACAAGGGTCGCGAGAAGGACTACTTCGACTTCTGGCGCCGCAACTCGACGACCAATGCCGCCGGCGAGCAGCTGAATGCCGATCTGGTCGGCTTCGAAGTCACGCAGTCCGGCAATGATGCCGACGACGCGATCGCCTCGGTGCGCCGCAAGCACGCCGGGCTGCAGATCGACACGCAGAGCGTGCGCGTCGACGAAGCGGCCTGAAGCGCGGACTCAGAACGCGGCGCTCAGGCGGAACAGCAGCTTCGCGTCGCTTTCGTGGCGCAATGCCGAAGGCACGTTCCGATGTCCCGTCGGCGCGGCGATCGCCAGGCTCGCTTCGAAAAAGCGCCAGTTCGCGAGCAGTTCCGTGCCGATGTCCGTGAGCATCGCCGTGCCGCGCGTCGCCGCGTCGGACTGCTGCTCGTAGCAGCTGAGTCCGTATTCGGCAAAAACGCGCGGCGTGAGCCGCACGCCGACGAGATACCAGCCGTGATATTGCAGGTCGAGTTCGCCATAGGCGCCGGTATCGCCGACTTCGATGCCGGGAAGATAGGCGGCGATGTTGTCGATGCCGCCGAGTACCCACTGGCTTTCCAGCGGCAGCGTGTCATTGCTCAGCTGACCGGCCAACAGCAGGCCGGTGTTCCAGTCGTCGCCGAGTTCAAGATTGAGACTGATCGTCGGCCGCCACAGGAAATAGGCGAGATCGGCGCCGGTCACGGCCGTCTCGCTGCGCAGCCCCTTGCGAAACATCGTGCCGATGTCGATGTCGAGCGGGCCCGCTGAAGGGCTGGCGCTGTAGCTGTAGTGCATGCCGAGCTGCAAGCTCGGATATTCCTCGCCCAGGCTGGCATTGCTGCTGTCGAGTTCGCGGTTGACGTAATCGACTCGCGCATCGATCAACATCCGGCTGTGCAGGGTGGCGTCGATCGGCATCAGCCAGTTCAGCTCGCCGGATCGCAGACGACCATCGCGGCCCGACTGGCCGGCGTAGTCGAAGACATGGCCCTGGAGACCCCAGATGCCAGCGGCCGTGACCCGATTCCAGCTCAGGGTTTCCTCGTTGTAGTCGTCGGCGCGACCGTCGCTGATGCCGGTCAACGCGGTATGCCACAGCAGTTTGAACTGGTCGCCGTGGCGATCGCTGTGGCGCAGATCGAGATCGAGAAAGTGCCGGCCCACGAAACGGTTGCCGGGATTGCCGAACTCGGCGCGCACACTGTTGGTCGGCAGCTTGCGGCCGTCCGGCACGATCTGCAGATCGGCGCCGCCATCGACCGGTTCGAGCCAGGACTGTGCGGCAATGCCGGCGCGATCGGCGTCCACATTGGCGAGCGCGCGGCGCGGTTCCAGCTCGCGCTCGTCGAGCGGCTGCCCGACCAGCGGCGCGAAGTAGGCCCGCAGCTGCTGCGGCGCTTCGACGCTGCGTATCCGGCGCGGATAGAGCGCAAGGTAGATGTCGTCGCCGTCGACTGCGTACAGCAATTGTGTCGACAACGCGCCGTCGGCGTAGTACGCCTGCGCAAGTGCCGAAACGAGTTCGTCGAGATGATCGGCACCGGCAATCGCGCGACGGATCGCGGCAGCGTCGAGCCGACCGGCCGGTGGCAGATGCAGCCGCCAGTCGCGGAACGCAATGCTGCCACCCGAGACCGGCCGCAGGTCGCGCGCCGCCACTTCCTGCGGCGGCAGCGGCGGCGGCAGTTCAATGGCCATCGCCGAACTCCCGAGGCTGCGACGATGTGCCCGCCGCGGTCGGGCTTGCTGGAATCGCCATCACACGCTCCCTGTGTTTGCCGATTGGCGCGACGCAGATCGCCGCGACATCATCCAGATGTTGCGGCGATCGCCATGCCCGATGTGGACCGGGTGAAGTGCCGATCAATCGTTCGGGTTGTTCGCGTCCTGCCTGCGCTGCCGGTTTTCCTCGCGGACGTCCTTGGCTTCGGCACGATTGTCCTTGCGCACGTCCTGGCGCGCCTCGGCATGATCCTTCAGTTTGTCGCCGGCCTGCTGGGCGTTGTCCTTCGCCAGCTGACCACGATCCTTGGCGAAGTTGCGCGTCGCGTCTACGCGATCCGAGTTGTTGTCGGCGCCCTTGAGATTGTCGCGATAGTCCTGGCGCAGTTCCTGACGGGCATCACGATTGCCCTTCATGGTGTCGGCGGTGTCCCGGGCATTGTCCTTGGTCACTCCCTGCCGCGCATCGCGCTTGTCCTGACGGAGTTCCTGCCGCGCCCTGGCATTGTCCTGGCGTGCTTCCTGACGGTCGCTGCGCGTGCTGCTGTCGGTGCCGAGAACCCCGCTGCTGTCGGCCTGTGCAACGGAGACGCCGGTCATCAGCAGCCCCGCGGCGAGTGTGGTGAAAAACTGTTTTTTCATCATTCATCTCCTTGGTCCTGAATTCAATCGACAAGGCTTGTTGCCCTTGCGTCGATCAAAGTCTGACGTTTGCAGATGAATCCCTGCGGACCGCCTCGGGCGCGCACGCACGAAGCCTGAACGAAGCTGGAACGGCTGCGGACAAACGCGAAAGGGGCGCACAGGCAGGCGGAGCCCCCCGCATTCGGGATCATGTCACCCTGGCCTGGCGGTGATGGCGCGCGATGCGACTGATCGCGCGCGCGATTCAGGGGCCGTCGTAGTAGCGCGTGTCGATGCTCGTATACGTGACACCTGCCGGACCGGACGAATAGTCCGCCCATATCGCGCCCCAGGCCACGGCGAAGTCGCCGCCCGGCGCCATTGCCACATCGGGCGAGACGAAGCTGCCGTATTCGTTCGGCGGGGCGCCGCCAACGTCGAAATTGATGCCGAGCGCGCCGCCGCCGTTGGCATAGCGTTGTGCGTGAATGCGGCCACCGACGGGCCAGGCGACGACGGTATCGCCGGCGGCATCCATCGCGACACTGGTTTTGAGACCGTAGGCCTGCGCGTTGGTGTCCGAATCAACGCGCACCTCTGCGCTGCCGAGACCGTTGCCGGCGGGAAAACGACGCAGGTAGATGCCTTCGCTGTAGTCATTCCGGGCGCGGGAAGCACGGTTGTAGGTGACGACATAGGCCCCGCCGGCGCTCATGGCGACATCGGGCACGCCCTGATCGCGTTGCGAAGAGACGACGCGTTTGAGCCCGGCCTTGCCGTCTGCGTCATAAGCCCTCGCGTAGACACCCGACAGCAGGCTCACGCCCTCGCTCTCATGATCCCAGGCGACGACGAAACGGCCATCTGGCGCCATCGCGACCCCGACACGACCCTCGTCACTGCCGATCACGAGCGGCACGGCGAGCACCTCGACATCGACACCGCCAGTGCTGTCGACGGTCTGCGCGACCTGCGCCTGCGTCCCGCCACCGGTGTAGCGCCGCATCTGCACGGCGTAAGCACCGACCTGCGTGCAGATGCCGATCCCGTAGCTACAGCTGTACCAGCTGCCGTGCTTCAGCTCGCGGCCCTGCGCCCAGGCGACCACGAAGTCACCCGCGTCATCCATTGCCACCGACGGACTGAGAATGTAGCTGTCGCCAACGGTCGCGTCGGGCGGCGCAGCAACCTTCAACTGCGCGCCGTTCGGGCTGCCGTCGGCATGGTAGCGCTGCGCATAAACGCCGGTGGTATCGGCAACGTGCAGCTGCGCCCAGGTGACGACGAAATCGCCGTCGTCGTCCATCGCCACGTCGGGCGGACCGGCATATGGCGTGGGGTCGACAACGAAGGCATTGCCTTTCGGCGTGCCGTCGGCGCCCACGCGCTGCGCCAGAATGCCGGAACCTTTCCAGACGACAACGCCATCGCCGGCGGCATCGCGCGCAATTGCGGGGTAGAGGTTGTAGTCGCCAGTGCCTGGGGGGACCAGCGTCTGTGACGGTCCGAGCGGATCGCCGGGCGCTGCAAAAGCACTGCCGCCGAACCCGACCGCAAGCGCCGCCGCGATCGCGGTGCGGCGCGGCCATTCCCTGTTTTGCATGCGCATCTCCCTTGCGTGACCGGCGGGAACCGTATCGCTGACGGCCACCGGGCTTCGATGATGCACCGGATCGCAATGCACAAAACTAGAGCAAAAGGCTTACAAGCCTTCTTGCGCGCGTCGTCCGGCGCCGGATGCTTTCGCTGTCGGCCGGCATGCGGCACAGTGCCCGGCCGGTTCGCAGACCGCGCGATTCAACGAGGAGCAACCGCAGCTTGAACGACGATTCGACTCTGCAATGCCGCACCGACCCCGGCTTCAGCGCCTGGCTCGCCGCCGCGGGCGGCAGCCTCGCGGTGACGACCTACCAGGCACACAAGCTCTTGCTGATCGGCTGGAACGGTCGGCAGCTGTCCTTCCTGCCGCGTCACTTCGAACGGCCGATGGGGCTGGATCTGCGCGATGGCCGCCTGCTCCTGGCCTGCCAGGATCGCGTGACGCTGTTCGCCGACGATCCGGTGCTCGGCCATCACTATGACGACGCGCAACCCGGACGCTATGACGCACTCTACCTGCCGCGCCTGAGCTGGCACGCTGCCGGCCTCGATGTGCACGACGTCGCCCTGACCGACGACGCGAGCTGGATTGTCGCGACACGCTTTTCCTGTCTGGCGACGCTCTCGGACCGCTACAGTTTCGTCCCGCGCTGGCGGCCGCGCTTCGTCGGCGACGATGCGCCGGAGGACCGTTGCCATCTCAACGGCATGGCGATGCGCGACGGCCGGCCGGCGTTCGTCACCTGTCTCGCCGAGACTGATACACGACAAGGCTGGCGCGCGCAGCGTCGCAACGGCGGCGCACTGCTCGAGGTGGACAGCGGCGACGCCGTGCTGCGCGGCCTGTCGATGCCGCATTCGCCGCGCTGGCATGAGGGCGCGCTGTGGCTGCTCGAATCGGGTGCGGGCCGCCTGCTGCGCGTGGACACGCAGCGCGGCACGGCCGACGAAGTCTGTGCGCTGCCCGGCTATCTGCGCGGACTCGATCTCGTCGGCCCGTACGCACTGGTCGGACTGTGCAAGGCGCGCGAGTCCGAATACTTCGGCGATCTGGCCGTACAGGCGCGACATCGCGAACTGCGCTGCGGTGTCGCGGTCATCGACACGCGCAGCGGCGCGCAAGTCGGCTTCTTCGAACTGAGTGCGGGTGCCAGCGAAATCTACGATCTGCGTTTCATCGCCGGCCGCCAGCGCGTCAACGTGCTGAACACGCAGTCGCAGGAACGTCGCGTCGCCTTCAGCGCGCCGCCGGACCTGCATTGGTGGACGGTCGCCGAAACGGATCACGTTTGAACGCCGGCGGGGCCGGAGCCCTCGCCCGCCCATCGTCGAGCTGCCGGCGCCGGAATCTTCTCGTTGCGAACCGCTTTTCGGGGAACGCGTCTTGCGCCTTGCCTGGCGGCTTGCCAGAGACACCGCCACGGCCACGCCGTCAGCGTCGACAGGCCCCTGGGAAGGTCTGAACAACGACCAGTTTCGTCATTGCGAGCAGCCGGAGGCGACGAAGCAATCCAGCGGCTTCCTGCGCAAACGGTGCATCTGCATCGCCACGGCCGCTTCGCGATCTCGCGATGCCGGGCTCATGCCGAGGTTTCCTGACGCCGCAGCACCGCATAGTCGGCACCGGTCAGCGTTCGCGACACCGCCCACAGGCGGGTTGCGGTTTCCGGATCGCGCGCTGCCGCACTCGGCTGCACCCGCGTCGGCCGACCGCGGAACTGTTGAAAGCCATCAGGCCCGTAGAACTCGCCGCCGCGCACATCGGCCGCCGTCGCCGCGTGAATGATCGGCAATGCACCCTGCTGCGGTGTCTGGCCGAAGCCGCGCATCGCGATCCGGAACGCGATCACGTCCAGCCAGTCGAGCAGCGACGTGCGCCGTTCGCTGCGCCGCCCGTCGCCGATGCCGGTGCGCGAAATGCCGGGATGCGCGGCGACACTACGCAAGGGCAGGCCGACGGCATCGGCGCGGCGCTGCAACTCGATGGCGAAGATCAGCGACGCGAGCTTGGTCTGGCTGTACGCGCGCGACGACAGATAGCTGCGCTCGGACTGCAGATCATCGAAGTCGATGCGGCCGGTCGCCTGCACGATGCTCGACACGCTGACCACGCGCGGCGCGCTGCTGCGCAGCAGCGTCGGCAGCAGACCATCGGTCAGCGCGAAATGGCCAAGGTGGCTGACCCCGAACTTGAGCTCGAATCCGTCGCGGGTCGTGGCGCGGCGCAGCGGCGGCAACAGGCCGGCGTTGTTGATCAGCACATCGAGCGGCTGACCGTCGCGGCATTGCGCGGCGGTGAACGCACGAATCGCCGCGAGATCGCCGAGATCGAGCGGCGCGAATTCGACGCGCGTCGTCGCGCCGGCGGCGACGATGTTCCGCACCGCCGCTTCGGCCGCCGCGACATTGCGATCGGCGATCAGCACGTCGTGACCCAGCAAAGCCAACGCCTTCGCCGTTTCGAAGCCGAGGCCGCTGGCGCCGCCGGTCACCAGTGCTCGCCGTGTCTGCTTTCCGTCCATGCCGAACTCCCTGTCACAAGCAAAAAGGCCTCCGCACGACGCGCGCGCGGAGGCCATTCACCACCCGTGGCTATTGCTTGGCTTCCTTCTCGAGCATGCTCGCCATGCCTGGTTTCGGCGCCTGCGGCGCGGCACTCGCGGCCGGCCGCGGTGGCATGCGCGGCATGCCGGCGAAGCCGATCGCGAACTGTTCTTCCATGGTCTTGACCTGCTCCTCGCTGTAGCCCATGCCGGCAAGGATTTCCTGGGTGTGCTCGCCGACGATCAGCGGACGCCCCTGGATCACGCCCGGCGTATCGGAAAGCGAGAACAGCAGGCCGATCTGGTCGAGCTTGCCGACATGCGGATGCGGGTAGCTCACGACCCACTTCGCCTTCTGGAAGTCGGCGTTGTCGTGCAGCTTGCGCGAGAACTCCGGATCGACGATCTCGACCGGCACGCCGGCCTTGTCGAGCGCAGCGAATGCATCCTGCGCGCTTTGCGTCTTGAGCTTGTCGGTGATGGCCTTGGCCAGCGCGGCGTCATCGGCTGCGGCGTCGGCCGGAATCCCGAAGGTTTCCAGCAGCGCGGCGCGCTGCGGTCGCCGGGTCGCGGCCACGCAAATCCAGCCGTCGCCGGTTTCGTAGATGCGATGCGCCGCCGAATAGCCGAGTTGCAGGCCGCCGATGCGCGGACGCTCGAACCCTTCACCGTTCGGCCTGGCGACCGCGTAGCTGGTGTTGAGCAGCGCGGCGTTGATGATCGACGTGTCGACGAACTGACCTTCGCCCGTGCGATCGCGGTGATAGATCGCATTGCAGATCGCGATCGCCGACAGGAAGCCGTTGCCGGTATCGCCGAAGCTGGTGAAGCTCCACAGCGGACGACCCGTGACGCCCTGCTCGTCGCGGCCCATGCCGCCGTCCTCGAACTGGATGCCGGACAGGCAGGCGCCGGTCTGGTCATTGCCGGGCAGACCGGCGCGCACACCGCGCTCGAAGCCGCGCGTGTGGCAATAGATCAGGTCCGGCTTGATCTGCTTCAGCGACTCGTAGTCGATCTTCAGGCGCTCGGCGGCGTCGTAGCGCATGTTGTGCTGGACGACGTCGGCCTGTCTGACCAGATCGAGCAGGATCTTCATCGCGCGCGGGTCTTTCAGATTCAGCGTGATCGACTTCTTGCCGCGGTTCGCCATGTAGGCGATGTGCACGCGATGCCAGAACATGTCGTACAGACCGTTGATCTTGATGACGGTCGCGCCGAGATCGGACAACAGCTGCGTGCCGAACGGCCCGGCGATCGCCAGGCCGAGGTCGAGCACGGTGATGCCTGCCAGCGGCGCCTTGATCTTTTTGCCGTTCGCGGCAGCGGTCCCAGCCTTCGCGTCGGCAATGATCTTCGCCGCTTCGGCCTTCACTTCATCGGTGTTGGCGCCGGGCTTGACCGCCGGCGCGCCCGGCTTGCCCTGCGTCTTGCTCATGTTGAAGGCGTTGCCGACGGTGCGGATCGTGCCGAGTTCGGCATCGCTGGTCTCGGTCGCGCAGCCGTCTTCGATGAACGCCGGATCGGCGAGCGATTCCTCGATGCTGCGTACCGGCTGCATCGTCATCTCGGCGGTCGCGGCGGCTTCGATCCAGTCCTCGACCGGAAACTTGGCGACGGCCTCGGCAAGCAGCGGCTGGTAATGCGACATCACCAGGATTTCTTCGGGGCCGGTGCCGAAGCGGTCCGGATCGTTCTGCACCGTCAGGTCGGGCGAGGCATTCAGCGTGTCGCCCTGCGAGGCCTGCAGGATGAAGCGCGGATTCGGCACCCAGTTGTGCAGCCACCTGCCGTCCCCGGCCTTGAAGTGGCCCTTGGACGACTTGCTGTTGAGAATCCAGGTGTCGAAGCCCGGCACGTCGATCTTTTCGGCACGCTGCCAGACGCCGGCGGCGCCCGCGAGCGCGCCCTGCAGCAGCGAGGTCTCGACCCACTGTCCCTTGCCGGTCAGCTCGCGTGCCCGCAGCGCCGCGGCGATACCAAGCGAGGCATTGAAGAACGCGCCGAGGCTGGGCCATTGCGAGGCCACGAACAGCGGACCCGGGCGCGGTGCGCCCTGCACATCCTCCTGCGGAATCTCCAGATCCGGGAACGGATCGGGCTCGCCGTTCATGTGATTGAGCGCGCCTTCCGGCCAGCCGCGCTGCTCGAACATCAGGCCGCTGCGCGCCTGCACCAGCGCGTCGATCGCCGGACGATGGCTGTGTTCGTTGTCGCGGCCATAGCCGGTGATCGAGCAGTAGATCAGGCGCGGATTGAGCGCGCTCAAAGTCTGGTAGTCGATGCCGAGCTTTTCGGTTTCGCCGGGTGCATACGATTCGACGAGGATGTCGGCGGTTTTCGCAAGTGCCAGCAGCACCGCCTTGTCGTCGACCTTGGTGAGGTCGAGGAACGCACTGCGCTTGCCGCGCTGCCAGACCTTGTAGCCGAGCTGCTGCGGACCGGCCTCGGTGCGCGCCGGGTCGCCACCCGGCGGCTCGATCTTGGTGACGTCGGCGCCGTTGTCGCCGAGCAGCATCGTCGTCATCGGCCCGGCAACGCCGGACGTGAGATCGAGCACTTTCAGTTTTTCGAGTACAGCCGCCATCGTGATTTCCTTCAACAATTCCGGAGCATCGACGAGGTTACCCGCCGCCTTTGCAAAAGCGTCGTTCACTCGGACGAGGCAGGGGCACTACCGTCATTTCCGTGCACGGAAGCCGACCCGCCTCCCTCACGTCCCGGTCAGTGAGGGAGACGACGGGGCGGTGGCGCGAGACGCCGACACCCCGGCCGCCGGCCTGCATGCCGGCGTGCGTTCGCAGGCTCGCAGCGGTGCTGCTCGAAAGCCCTGCTGGCCCCGGCCCGCCGGCCTGCATGCCGGCGTGCGTTCGCAGGCTCGCAGCGGTGCTGCTCGAAAGCCCTGCTCACCCCAGGCCGAAGGTCTTGCGGGCGTTTCCGGACGTGATCTTGATGCGATCGGCTTCCGGAATCTTCGCTTCGGCGAACTGGCTGACGACCTGCTTGCGCGAGTGCGGCCAGCAGGTTGCCGGATGCGGAAAGTCGGTCGACCAGTACAGGCAGTCCGGACCGAAGTACTTGTAGCACTCCTCCAGACCGCGCGGCTCGTACATGAAGGTGGCGCCGCACTGCTGCCGGAAGGTGTCCGACGGCGGCTTCTTCACGCCGGGGAAGGTGTAGTGCTGGTGCATGCGCGGATCGAGCAGCGACTCGAAGAACCACGGCAGCCAGCCCAGACCCGGCTCGACGAACAGCACCCGCATCTTCGGATACTTCTCCAGCGTTCCGGTCAGGATCCACATGCAGATCGTCTCGGCCAGCGGCGCCCAGGCCAGACCGGTGAAGATGCCCTTCTGCGGCGTCGGATCGCGACGGAACACGTCCCAGAGCTTGGCGCTGAGGTCGAGATGGTTGAGAACGGTCAGACCGGTCTCTTCGATCAACGACCACAGCGGCTCGTAGCGCTTGTCGTAGAAGTCCGGCAGGCCGAGTTCGGACGGAAACGGCGTCAGCTGCACGCAGCGCGCCTTCTTGTCGCGGGCCAGGCGCTCGACTTCCTTGAGCGCGAAGTCGATGTCGTACAGCGGCAGCTGGTAGGCCGTCATCAGCCGCACGGGATCGTAGGCGGCGAAGTCGGCCATCGCATTGTTGTAGCCCTGGAAGACTTCCTTCCAGTTGTCGCCCATCAGGTGCGGATTGGCGATCTTGGCGCCGGCCAGTTCCGGAAAGATCACCTCGGCATAGACGCCGTCGAGATCCATCGCCTTGAGCTTGCCTTCCGGGTTGAAGTGGCCCGGGTCCTTGGCGGCTTCCGGATCGACGAAATCCTCGAGTTCGAGCTGAGGCTGGCCGCCGCGCAGGACCTTGGCCGCATATTCCTCCGCCTTCTTGTTGGCATCGTCCCAGACCGCATGCATTTCCTTGCGCAGGCGTTCCTTCACCCACTCGTCGGTGAAATGCACATGCGAATCCACCGATACCAGTTTTTCCTGTGCCAATTCGGTCATTGCCGTCTCCTCGTTCATGAATGCCAGAGCTGTCCGCAGCGGCCACGCGTGGCGCCGGATGATGGGCGCAGTCTAGGCGCCGGCGGCGGCGCGGCCCATATCCGAAAGTGACAGCTGGACGAGCGGCTCAGCTCAGGCGCGCGAGCACGCCGGTATCGCGCAGCGCCGGTTCGGCGCCACGCCGGACATCGAGCGGACTCAGACCCGCCCAGCTCTTCAATGCGCGCGTGAGCCCGTTCGGCTCGGCGAAGCCGGCGCGCAGGGAGACTTCGCCGATCGGCAGCTCGGCATCGCCGAGGAACTTCAGCGCGAGCTCGCGCCGCACTTCTTCCTTGACTAGGCGGTAGCTGCTGCATTCGGCCTGCAGGCGCCGGCGCAGGGTCTGGCTGCTGACATGGCATTCACCGGCGGCGTCCTCGATCGACGGCAGGGTCTGGGTCTGCGCCAGCTGCTCGCGCAGGCGCGCCTTGAGCTGCGACTTGAACGACAGATGGCCGTCGTACAGGGCGTGGGTATCGAGCGATTTCGGCACCAGGAAGCCGTTGAGGTCGGCGCGGCTGCGCACCGTCGGCCGCTCCAGATAGCGCGCCGGAATCAGCAGACGCGCCTGCGGCTGCGAAAAGCGGCACAGGCCGGACAGCATTTCCGAATACTCCTCGGGGCGACCGGCGCGCGCATGAGCGAAGTCGGCGGCCACCACCGGCACTTCCTCGCCGATCAGCCAGCCGGACATGTGCGCCCAGAGCATGAACCACCACTCGTTGAGGAAACCCTGCGGATCGCATTCCGGATGGGCAACCTGCAATTCGATCGCCGCCAGCTCGCCGTGGCGGCGCAGCTCGAAGCGCAGCTCCGGTGCCTGTGTGGCGTAGAACGCGAACGCGCGCTGCAGGGCCGGCCCGAGCGGGCCGCCGCTGACCGTGCCCTCGCACATCATCTCGAAGGTGCCGATCGGGCACGGCGCGCGCGTGAAGCCGCAGAACTCGTCCGCCATCAACAGCTTGAGATTGCGCGAGACGCGGAAGAAGGTGCCGGGATCGATCGGCGCCGCCTGATCACGCAACAGCGCCCGCGCGATCGGAATCGCGTCGCAGATGACCGTCTCGCCGTACCCCTTGGCTTCCGCGCTGTGGATGAGGGTGCGGGCGTAACGGCTGATCAGGCCTGCAGCTGCCATGGCGTGTGCGAAAGACTCCGCGCCGGTTGCGATCGTGGTTGCGAGCGTAGGAGGCGCGACGCGCCCGGCGCCTGCCACAAATGGACGAGAGTGCGGCGGACGCCGGCGCATGAGCGGCGGCGTCCCGAATATGGCTGCGGGGGCGGCGTCGGCCTAGGATGTCGGCCATGCAACTGCTCCCGCCCATCGGCACCGGCCCGCGCCAGGACACCTCGGCGATCGACAGCGTCCTGGAATCGGTGCTCAGCTCCTACCAGCTGCGCGTCGAGATCACCGCCAACGTGCGCTATTGCGGCAGCTGGTACGAAGAAGACCCGGCAACCCGGCATGGCCAGTTCCATCTGGTCACCGAGGGCGACTGCTGGGTCAGCGGCAGCGCGCTGGACCGCCCGGAACATTTGGAGCGGGGCGACCTGATCGTGTTCCCGTCCGGGATCCGCCACTCGCTGTCGGCGATGCCCGATCCGCACACGCCGGCGCCGAACGAGGACAACAACACCTCGATGCTGTGCGGCGAACTCGAATTCGTGATGGGTACGCACAATCCCATCTTCCACGCCTTGCCGACCTGGTTCATCGTGCGCTCGGCGAGCAGCAGCGATGCCTTCCGCCAGCTCGCGCAGATGCTGATCGATACCGGCAACGACCGGCGCTGGGGCCGGCAGATGGTGCAGAACAAGCTCGCCGATTCGCTGTTCACGATGGCGGTCTGCGAATACGTGCGCAGCGCCGACACGCCCCGCGGCCTGCTCGCGGCGCTCACCGACACGCGGCTGTCGAAAGCGTTGTCGGCGGTCCACGAGCGGCCGGGCGAGGAGTGGACGATCCAGTCGATGGCGCATGAAGCCGGCATGTCGCGCACCGCGTTCGCCGAGCTGTTCACGCAGACCGTCGGCCTGCCGCCGATCCAGTATCTCGCGCAATGGCGCGCCACCGAGGCGCGACGCCTGCTGAAGAACCGTCGCTTCTCGGTCGCGGCGATTGCGGAGATGATGGGTTATCGCAGCGAAGCGGCGTTCCGTCGTTTCTTCAAGCGCGTCGAAGGCGTCGGGCCGGGCAAGGTGCGCGCAGGCGGCGACGGCGCGGACGACTGAACGCGCTCAGGCTTCGCCGCCGAGCATCGCCAGCAGCGCCGCCTTGATCCGCTGCAGGTGACGGTCGACGTGGCGCACGCGGCGCTCGAACACGTGTTCGATCGACAGGCCGGTCAGAAAGCAGTGCACGAAGGTCATCGCCTCGCGCAGCTGAGCATCGCTGAGGCCGGAATCCGGGAAGATCGCGCGCATGGTTTTCTGGTGTGCGCGAATGTGCCGCTCCTCGGCGAGGCTCGGCTTGGCCTGCTGGAAGCCGCGCATCGCCAGCAGGATTTCCAGCGTCACCAGGTACAGGTCATCCTGGTAATGCTTCCACATGCGATCGACGAACAGTTCGACGCGCGCCCGCCGTGTGCCCTTGCGCAGCACCGGATCGGCGACGCGCTCGCTGAAGCGCTCGTGCGAGATTTCGAGAATCGCATCGAGAATGTCTTCCTTGGCGCCGAAGTGATGCTGCGCGGCGCCCCAGGTCATGCCGGCGCGCCTGGCGATGCGGCTCGAGGTCGCATTGGCATATCCGCCTTCCTTGATCAGCGAGATGACGGCGCCGATGATCTTCTCGCGCGCCACGCGCGTCTTCTGCGCCTGTCGGCCGAGCGTCGGTTCGGCAGCGGTTTTCCTGGTTGCAGGCTTGCGCGTGCTGGTTGCGGCCTTGGCCATGACTCAGTTTCGTTGGGGGATGCGGTCGGTTTCCGCCCCGCCATTTTCCAACAGATCGCGGCACGCGTGCTCGGCGGCGAGAAAGCCGAAGGTCATCGCCGGCCCCAGCGTCGCGCCCGCGCCCGGGTAGTAGCGGCCGGTCACCGAGGCGGCGACATTGCCGACTGCGTAGAGCCCGGCGATCGGCCGACCGTTCACATGCAGGACCTGCGCATGCTCGTTGGTTGCCAGACCGCCCTTGGTGCCGATGTCGCCCGGATGGATTTCCAGCGCGTGGAACGGCGCTTCTGCCAGTGGCGCGAGGCAGGGGTTCGGCTGCACGCGCGCGTCGCCATACAGCAGATCGTAGGGATTCTCGCCGCGCTGGAAGTCTTCGTCTTTTCCGCTCACCGCGAAGCCGTTGAAGCGCGCGACACCGGCCGCCAGACCGTCGGCGTCGATGCCGAGCCGCGTGGCCAGCGCGGCCAGGCTCGGCGCGGTCGTCAGCAATTCGCGACGGATGTGGCGCAGTTGCAGCCAGTTCAAATGCATGCCACCGGGCAGCAGCGGACCGAACGGATATTCACGCGCGTAGCGGGCGTCGAAGATCAGATAGGCCGGCAGATTGCCGGCCGCGTACATCGCCTGCACCGCGGTGGTGTAGGCGACCGACTCGTTGAAGAAGCGCGCCCCCTTCTTGTTGACGACGATCGCACCCGGCATCGAGCGCTCGGTGAACAACATGCGCGCGCGATCCTCGCCGCGGACGTGCATCGTCGGCCCCCACCATGCCTCATCGAGCAGGCGTGTGGCGGCGCCGAGGCGCTGGCCTTCGATCAGCAGGTCGCCGGTATTGCCCGGGCTGGCCGCCGACCAGTGCGTCTGCGTCGGCTGCGGCAGATAGCGCGTGCGCAGCGCCTGGTTGTGCTCGAAGCCACCGCTGCCGAGGATCACGCCGCGTGTCGCGCGGATCGTCCGGCGGGCGCCGTCGCGCTCGATCTCGACACCGACAACGGCGCCGGCGGCATCGGTGATCAGGCGCTTCACCGGCGCACGCAGCCAGATCGACACCCGGCGATCGAGCAGCGAGCGACGCAGGCGGCCGATCAGGGCATTGCCCATCGTCAGTCGCCGTGAGCGCCGCGAACGCAGACGCCAGGGAAGATCGAGGAAATAGCCGATCGTCAGCTTGCAGAGCAGCTTGAACCAGCCGGGCGATTTGCTGAGCAGGATCGCGCCCTCGCTGTTGCTGTAACCGATCATGCCGAGCACGCGCGTCTGGATGTGCGGCGCCTGCATGTCGTGGAAGTCGCGGCCGAGAACGCCGGCGTGATACGGCAGCGGATCGATCGAGCGGGCGCCGGTCTTCGCACCGGGCAGATGCTGGTAGTAATCGGCGTAATACGACATCGCCTGATACGCGACATGGCTGTGCTCGGTCAGCCAGCGCAACATGCGCTTGCCCTGCGTGACGAAGGCTCGAACATTGGCGGCGGGGGCATCTTCACCGACCAGCTGCGCCATGTACTGCATCGCGTCGGCGTCGCTGTCCTCGATTCCGCAGTCGGCCATCAGGTGATTGCCGGGAATCCACAGGCCGCCGCCGGAGGTCGCCGAGGTGCCGCCGTAGACGGCGGCTTTCTCGACGATCAGCACGCTGGCACCGGCATGCGCGGCCCGCAGCGCCGCGGTCATCGCGCCGGCACCGGAACCGACGACCAGTACATCGACCTCGTGATCCGGCCCGGGCTCGCCCATCTTCACTTTCCGTCCAGCGTGAACGCGACCACGGCATCGCCGACTGCATCGCCGAGCGCGCCATGACCACCGGCGGCGATCACGAGATACTGCGGACCGTCGGCCTTGAGTCGATACGTGATCGGCACGCCATGCCCACCGAACGGCAGTTCGGTGCGCCACAGCTCGTCGCCGTTGTCGGCATCGAAGGCGCGCAGGTAGGCATCCATGGTCGCGGCAATGAACACCAGACCGCTCGCGGTCTGCATGGAGCCGCCGGAATTCGGCGTGCCGGTATGGAAGTGATCACCGAATGGCGCCATGCCGTGCAGATTGCCGAGCGGGCGCTCCCAGAGCTTGTTGCCGGTATCGAGATCGATCGCCACCAGCTTGCCCCAGGGCGGCGCCACGCACGGCGTCTTCAGCGGCGACAGGAACGGCCCGCGGACGACGACATAGGGCGTGCCCTCCTGCGGGCCGACGGCGACCAGATCGCCGCCTTTCATCGCGCCGTCGAACTGCGCGCGCGGCACCAGCTTGATCGTGAATGGCGCGGTCTGCAGATTGACGATCATGCGGCGATGCACCGGATCGACCGACACCGAGCCCCAGTTGATGCCGCCACCCAGGCCCGGATATTCCAGGGTGCCCTGCAACGACGGCGGCGTGAACACGCCCCGATAGTCGAGCGCATCGAGCGCGTCCCGACACTTGCCCTTGTCCCAGAACGTCAGGCCCCAGAGATCGTCGCGTTTCAGTGTCAGCGGATGCAGCGGCGCCGGCCGGGTCGGGAACGGTTGCGTTGGCGAGGCCTGCTCGCCCGGCACCGTCGAGGCCGGCACCTTGCGTTCCTCGACCGGGAACAGCGGCTTGCCGGTCAAGCGGTCGAGCAGGAACACGAAGCCGAGCTTGGTCGCGGCGATCAGCGCCGGCGTCTTGCCATCGTGCAGATAGGTCACCGGCTGCGCGGCCAGATCGTAGTCCCAGAGATCGTGATGCACGGTCTGGAAATGCCATTGCACCGCGCCGCTGCGCGAGTCGAGCGCGACCACCGACTCGCCGTAATAGCTCAGGCCCTTGCGCTCGGCACCGGCGTAATGATCCGGCGCGGCGCTGCCGGTCGGCACGAACACCAGATGATGTTCCGGATCGGCCGACATCAGGCCCCAGGAATTGGGCGTGCCCGGCGTCAGCGTCGCGCCCTGCTCGACCTCCGCGGCCGTTACCGCGTGCATGTTCGGTGGCACGGAATCCCAGACCCAGCGCAGCACGCCCGTGCGCGCGTCCCAGGCGCGAATACCGCCGCCCGGCGCCGTCGTGCGCTGATTGTCCTTGACGAAGGCATTGGTCAGCACGACGCCATCGATCACCAGCGGCGCCGAGGTCGGGTAGTACTCGGATTCGCGAACCTCGCCGAGGCCGTGCAGCAGATTCACTGCACCGTGCGCGCCGAAGGCGTCGCAGGGCTTGCCGGTCTTCGCATCGACGGCGATCAGGCGATCGTCGAGCGTGGCTTCGAAGATGCGCGTCGCGCAGGCCGCGCCGGCATCGGCCTGCGAGTCCTGCCAATACGCGACGCCGCGACAGACCTTCGAGTAGATGTGCGTCAGATTCGCATGCGGATCGTAGGTCCAGCGTTCAGCGCCGCTGGCGGCATCGAGCGCGACGATGCGGTTGTACGGCGTGCAGAAATACAGTGTGCGATCGATCATCAGCGGCGTCACCTCGAAGGCGGTGGCGCCGACGCCGTTTTCGCCTTTCGAAAAGTCGCCGTGGTGATAAATCCACTTCGGCTTGAGACGGCTGACGTTGTGCCTGTCGATCGCGGTCAGCGGCGAATAGCGCGCGCCGCCGATCTCGTTGCCGATCTGCGGCCATTGCGCAATGCCGTCACCGGATTCCGCGCGCGCAATGCAGGCGGCCAGGATCAGCACCGACGCCAGGCACCCGCGCATCATCCTGCTCATGCGGAATCCTTCGCATCGCCGAGAAATACCGACTCGATCCGTTCATGCAGGGCGGCCGTCGCCGGCAGTTCGACACCGAGCGCGAGCGCGCTGTCCAGGGCGGCGGCCAGATCCTTGCGTCCCAGCGCGGCGAATGGTCCGAACATCTTGCGCAGGGTGTCGGCGCCGGCCGCCGCGAGCTTGTCGCGATTGCCGACAAACGCTTCCATCTGCCGCGTCACCACACCATTGGCGCGGCCGACCTCGATCAGCAACCGCGGATCGAGTCCGGCGGCTTGTGCCAGCCGCAGGCCTTCGTCGATTGCCGCAAACGCGGCATACGTCATCAGGTTGTTGCACAGCTTCAGGGCGATGCCGCAGCCAATCGGGCCGGCATGAATGATGGTGCTCGCCGAGGTGGCGAACACCGGCCGCAGGCGTTCCAGCAACGCGGCATCGGCGCCGACCATCGTGCACAGCGTTGCCGCTCTCGCGCCGCTTTCGCCGCCGCTGATCGGCGCATCGATCAGATGCACGCCACGCATCCGTGCGTCCTGCGCCCAGCGGAGCAACGCGGCCTGCGTCACCGTGCTGTGGATCGCGATCACCGCATCGCTGGCGAGAGTCGCGAGCAGGCCCTCGTCGCCGTACAGCAGCGACTCGACATCGGCATCGTCGCGCACGCACAGGCAAATGACGCGACATTGCGCCGCAAGTGCGCGCGGTGTTGCCGCGCCATTGGCGCCGGCGGCAACCAGCTCCGCCACCGGTGCGGCCGCCACGTCGCAGACCCAGACCGGCTCATCGAGCTTGAGCAGGTGCTGCGCCATCGGCTTGCCGATGTTGCCGAGACCGATGAATCCGATTGCCACCTTGCCTCCCTGGTTTTGCTCCCTCTCCCCCGATCGCATCGCGATCGAGGGAGAGGGCCGGGGCGAGGGCGTCGCTCGCCGCGCTGCCCGATCGATTACCCCTTGCCCTGACCCTGTCCCCTCGTCGAAGAACAGGGAACGGTTACCTGCGCCTCGACACCCCTACACCTTCTGTTCGTTCTTCCAGTCGTTTTCCAGCAGCTTCAGCGTCGGCACGTTCGGCCGCACTTCGATGAACTCGACGGCGACGCCCGGCGGATATTCGAAGCAACCGGCGAGCGCTTCGCCCATGACATCGGGCTGTACGGCGCCGTCGAACTGCGCGCCTTTCTCCAGCCACGCGCCCATCGCGTCGGGCAGCACGGCGGGGTCGAAGTTGGCGATGCTGCCGGTCGCGACCGCGCCCGGGCTGAACAGCGTGACCATGATGTTGTCGCGCTTGACCTCGCCGCGCAGTTCGGCAGTGAAGTGATCGAGCGCCGCCTTCGACGACGAGTACAGCGCCATGTGCGCGAATTCGTTGTCGTTGCGCACACTCGCCGATGAGACATTGACGATGCGTCCGCCGCCGCCCGCGCGCATGCGCGGAATCGCCAGCTGGCAGGCGAACACCGCGCTGAAGAAGTTGAGGTCGACGAGCTTGCGCATCTCGGCTTCCGGCGACAGCTCGATGCGCCGCGCGAACTGGAAGCCGACGTTGTTGACGAGACCGTCGATGCGCGCCCATTTCGCGATCACGGCATCGAACGCCGCTTCGAGCGCGGCGCGATCGCTGACATCGACCGCGATCGTCATCACGCGCGCGGCATCGAGCGTCGCCGCCGCGGCCTGCAGCGCCGTTTCGCCGCGCGCGAACATCGCCACCTTCGCGCCACGCGCCAGCAGCGCCTGCACCGTCGCCAGGCCGATGCCTTTCGACGCGCCGGTGACGATGATGACCTGATCCTGTACCCGCCATTCATGTGTCATCGCCGGGCTCCGGTCACGCCCGCATCAGCTGGCCGCCGTCGACGTTCATGATCAGCCCGGTCACCCAGGCCGCGTCGTCGGACAGCAGGAAGGCCAGCGCCTTGAGCAGATCGTCGGGCTGACCGAGGCGCGCGATCGGCATCTGGCCGACCATCGCATCGATGTACGGCTGCGGCACCTTGTCGCGCAGCGCCTGCGTGTCGGTCGGCCCCGGCGCGATCGCGTTGACGCGAATGCCTTTCGGGCCGAGCTCGCGCGCGAGCACGCAGGTGATGCCGTTGAGCGCAAGCTTGGTGATCGAGTAGTAGTCGATGTTCATCCACGCCGCGGTCGACGACTGATTGACGATGGCGGCGCCCTGCTTCAGGTGCGGCACGACGGCGCGCGTCATCACCACCGCGCCGAGCATGTTGACGCTGATCAGCTTGTTCAGATAGCCGAGGTCGACACTCATCAGCGGATTGAAGTCGAGGTTGCCGAACATCGCCGCGTTGTTGACCAGATAGTCGATGTGGCCGAACGCGGCGACGGCCTGCTCGGCGAGCGCCTTCGCCGATGCTTCATTCGAAACATCGACCTTGCCGAAGCGTGCCTGGCCGCCGGCCTTGCCGATCTCGTCGGCAACGCGTTGTCCCTGCGCTTCGTTGATGTCGGCAACGACGACCGCGCAACCGCGCGCGGCGAGCCCTTTCGCGTAGCCTTCGCCGATGCCCTGACCGGCGCCGGTGACGATCGCCACCTTGCCGGCGAATGATGCTGCTGCCATTGATGTTCTCCCGATGCTCTTGATTGTCGTGGCGCGTGATCAGCCCGCGTCCTGATCCGGTGGCAGCGTGATCGTGATGCCGTCCATCGCCTCGCTGACGATGACCTGGCAGCCGAGCCGGCTGCCAGGTCTGCGATGCGTGACGGCGTCGAGCATCTGCAGCTCGCCTTCCGCGGGCGCGCCCGCTTGCGCGCGCCAGTCGTCGCCGACGTAGCAGTGGCAGGTCGCGCAGGAGCAGATGCCGCCGCACATTCCGAGCACGCCGGGCACCATGTTCAGCGTCGCCGCTTCCATCAGATTGGTGCCGGGCTCGGCATCGACCTGATGACGCGTACCGTTGTCTTCGATGAAGGTGATCGCAACCATGTCGTCTCGTGTCTTGTTCAGGCCGGCACCGCAACGGTCTTGGTCTGCAGGTATTCCTCGAAGCCCTGCACGCCCATCTCGCGGCCGATGCCGCTTTGCTTGTAGCCGCCGAACGGCGAGTCCGGCGCAAAGAAATTGGCGCCGTTGACGTTCAGCGTGCCGGTGCGGACGCGGCGCGCCATGCGCAGCGCACGCTCCGGATCGGCGGAGAAGATCGCGCCGGACAGGCCGTAGTCCGAATCGTTGGCGATGCGCACCGCGTCGTCGTCATCGTCGAACGGGATCGCGACCAGCACCGGCCCGAAGATTTCCTCGCGCGCGATACGCATGTCGTTGCGCACATCGGCGAACAGCGTCGGCTCGACCCACCAACCCCTGCTCAGATGCGCCGGCTTGCCGCCGCCGCAGACCAGACGCGCACCTTCGGCCTTGCCGAGTTCGATGTAGTCGAGCACGCGCTGGCGCTGCCGGGCACTGACCAGCGGCCCCATGATCTGCTGCGGGGCGAACTGGTCGCCCGGCTGCACGTAGCCGAACATCGCCTTCAGGGTTTCCACGCCTTCGGCATAGCGCGACTTCGGCAGCAGGATGCGCGTGGTGATCGCGCAGCCCTGGCCGGCGTGGTAGCAGACCGCCAGCCCCGACAGCAGCGCGGTCGAAAAATCGGCGTCGTCGAGAATGATGTTGGCGGATTTCCCGCCCAGTTCGAGAAAGACCTTCTTCACGCTTGCGGCGGCGCTGGCCATGATGCGGCGGCCGGTCTGCGTCGAGCCGGTGAACGAGACCATGTCGACGCGCGGATCGGCAACCAGCTTCTCGCCGACCGCGGCCGGATCGGACGAAGTCAGCACATTGAGCACGCCGGCCGGCATGTCGGTCTGCTCCGCGGCCAGCTTGCCGAGTATCGTCGCCGTCCACGGCGTTTCCGGGGCGGACTTCAGCACCACCGTGCAGCCGGCCGCGAGTGCCGGCGCGATCTTCGCCAGGTTGATCTGGAACGGGAAGTTCCACGGCGAGATCGCCCCGACCACGCCGGCCGGCTCGCGCCAGATCAGGCGCTTGCTCGGCACGCCCATGGTGTTGGCGACCGGCAGCTCGCGGTCCCAGGCATAGCGGTCCATCAGCTCGATCACGTAATCGAGGATCGCGATCGGACCGTCGCCCTGCGGGCCGTTCTCGGTGATCGCCATCGGTGCGCCGGTTTCGGCGACGACCTGTGCGCGCAACGACGGTGCCGCGGCGCGCAACGCATCGCGCAGCTGGATCAGGCAGCGCTTGCGCAGCGCGCGGTCAGTCGACCAATCGCGGTTGTCGAAGGCATGGCGGGCGGCGGCGATCGCGGCATCGGCGTCGGCCACGCCGGCATCGGCGACCTCGCCGATGATCTGTTCCGTCGCCGGATTCAGATTGGCATAGCGCCTGCCGCTGTGCGCGTCGACCAGCTTGCCGTCGATCAGCAGTCGCGCTTCGCCGGCCACATCCACTTTGTTTTCCGCCATGCTCATCGAGGCATCCAGATTCAGGCGGCGCGCGGCCGCAGCACATGCACACGCAGCATCAGCAAGCCGAAGATCACCAGCCACATGCCGTTGAAGATCACGACCGAGGCGAGTTGGGCGCCGGTCTGCTTGTAAGTCAGCACTTCCCAGATCAGATAGAAGCCGATCGCGTAGGTCATCATCCCGGCCATGAACGTCGCGAGGCGGCGATACCAGGGGCGGTCCTGTCGCCTGGCGACGAACACGATCACCGACAGCACGTAGAACCACGAGAAGAAGAACATGTCGAGCTCGTTGACCAGCTGCAGCCAGACCGGCGCGTCGCGGTAGATTGGTTCGACCTGCACGTACCCGAGCCAGGCGCGACCGACCCAACTCGCCGCGCAAGGTCCGTCGGCCCCGAGCGTGAGGCCTTGCCAGCCACAGCCGAACACGAACAGCGGCGCATAGACCAGCGACATGAAACTGGTGAACAGGAACAGCACGATCAGCAGACGATCCAGCCAGCGCGACGCCATGCGTTTCTCCTCCGGGCTCTGTCGACGGCGCCGGATCTCGATGCCCGGCTGCACCGCGCGAAAACGCAGTGACGTCGTCAGCCGCTAGTTCACGCCCGCGCCGGAATCCTTTCATCCTCCGTTTGGAGGACGATTTGAAAACCTTGTCATCGCAATGTTTTTGGCCATGCTGCCGGCGGACCGGCGCGCGATCGCAAGGAGACGATGATGGGCGACGAACAGCGACACGGCGGGGATCTCAACTACGCAGCGGACACGCTAAAGCGCTCATCCGCCGCCACCGTGCAACGCAATCTGCAGACCATCCCGCGCCTCGCGGACGGCTCGCCGCGCTACGCACGCGGCTGGCACATGGTCGGCTGGAGCGACGAGTTCCCGGCCGGTGAAGTCGTGCCGCGCGACTACTTCGGCATGCGCCTGGCGTTCTATCGCGGCGAAGACGGTTCGGTGCGCTGCCTCGACGCGTTCTGCCCGCATCTGGGCGCCGATCTGTCGGCCGGCAAGGTGATCGGCAACGAGTTGCAGTGCCCGTTCCACAACTGGCAGTACAACGGCGCCGGCACCTGCGTGAAGATTCCGTACTGCGACAAGATCCCGGCCAGGGCGAAGACGCGCTCGTTCGCCACGCGCGAGATGAACGACACGGTGCTGATCTGGTTCGATCCGGAATTCGGCGAGCCCGACTACGAGATTCCGCCGCTCGCCGACTTCTTCCCGGCCGGCGCCGCCGATTCGCAGGGCTGGACGAAAGGCTGGCGACGCTTCCGCATCACGATCAGGACGCACCCGCGCGAAGTGATCGAGAACACGGTCGACAAGGGCCATCTGCTGCCGATCCACGGTTATGACGTGGATCGATGGCTGCCGGTCTGGAACGGCCACATGACCGGCGAGCTGATGTGGGGCACGCACACGCGCCTGGCCGCCGACGTGCAGGACGACAAGCTCTACGTGCGCTCGATCAGCCACGGCCCGTCCTACCAGTACACCTGGCAGACGCAGGATTCGCAGCAGTTCGATTCGGCGATCCTCACCGCCTGGTGTCCGATCGACGAGAACACGCTCGAATACTGGTTCGGCGTCATCGTCAAGGCCAATGCCGCGGAGTTTCCGCCGGAGGCGCTGGAAATGGCCGCGCAGGGCTATTGCGAGGCCTCGTACCAGGCCTTCATGGAAGACGTCTACATCTGGGAGCGCAAGCTCTATCGCGCGGAACCGATGCTGTGCGCGAATGACGGCCCGATCGCCAAGCTGCGGCGCTGGTATGCGCAGTTCTACACCGATCGTGCGAAGTTGCCGAAACCGCTGCACAACCATAATCACGAGTGGACGGTGCATGACCTGCGTGACCGGCAGGCCGAGGTCATCGCCGCCCAGGAGGCCGAATCCGTATCGGCCTGAACCCGAGCACATGAGGGCGAGCCGATGGCGAAGTGGGAATGCACGATCTGCGGGCACATCTACGACGAGGAAAAGGGCGATCCGGATACCGGCATCGCGCCGGGCACCCGCTTCGAGGACATCCCGGACGACTGGGTCTGCCCGGAATGCGGCGCCGGCAAGGACGCCTACGAAAAGATCGAATAGCCGGCGCGGCGCGCGACCGCGTCGCGCACGGAAGGAGGCATGATGAACGAGCATGACGCGCCGGCGACCGGTGGCCGTCGCGATTTCCTGCGCAGGCTGGCGATGGCTTCGGCTGCTGCCGCGACCACTGCTGCGAGCTTCGATCTGTCGGCGGCGACGCCGGCGAAGCGCAGCGAGGTCCGCCATTGGGACGCGGCGACCGACGTGCTGATCGTCGGTTCCGGCGCGGCCGGCATCGCCGCGGCGATCGAAGCGCGTCGCGCCGGCGCCGACGCGCTGGTGATCGAGAAATTCCATATTCCCGGCGGCTCATCGAGCCTTTCCGGCGGCGTCTGCTATTGCGGCGGCGGCACGGCCCTGCAGAAGGCGCTCGGCTTCGACGACAGCGTCGAGGCCATGCATGACTACATGACGGCGGCCAGCGGTCTGCACGCCTCGCCCGACAAGATTCAGCTCTATTGCGAGAACAGCGTCGCGCACTTCGACTGGCTGGTGGCCAACGGCGTGCATTACGCGCAGAAGTTCTCCAATGAAAAGGAGATCTCGATTCCCGACGGCTCGCTGTATTTCTCGGGCAGCGAGCGCGTCTGGCCGTACCGCGACACGATCAAGCCGGCGCCGCGCGGCCACGTGCCGCCGTCGCCGCATCTGATCGGCGGCCGCGATCTGATGGCGGCGCTGACCGCTTCCGCGCTGAAGCTCGGTGCGACGCTGAAGCTGAAGGTTTCCGCCGAACGGCTGATCGTCGAATCCGACGGCAGCATTTCCGGCGCGATCGTCGAAGAAGGCGGCAAACGGCTGAACATCCGCGCGCGACGCGGCGTGGTGCTCGCTGCCGGCGGTTTCATTCACAACCGGCCGATGCTGGAACGGTTCGCGCCCGAACTCGCGTCCTGCTCGGCGCCCTGGGGCCGCGCCGGCGATCTCGGCATCGGCATCCAGATGGGCATGGCGGCGGGCGGCGCGGTGCTGCGCATGAATCAGGGTTTCGTGGTGATTCCGATCTACCCGCCGGAATCCATCGTCAAGGGCATCATCGTCAACGACAAGGGCCAGCGCTTCGTGCCGGAAGACGGCTACTACGGCCTGCTCGGTCACGAGATCACCTTCCATCAGAACGGCCGCGCGTGGCTGATCGCCGACAAGGACATTGCCTTCGGCTGGGACGACTTCCGCCTGCCGGTTGCGGCGACTGCCGACAGCATCGATGCACTCGAAACGAAATTGAAAATGCCGCCTGGCGCCCTGACGCAGACCGTCGACTACTACAATCGTCACGCGAAGGACGGTCAGGACCCCTTGCTGCACAAGGTCGATCACTTCAACGCGCCGCTGGCCGCAGCGCCGTTCACCGCCTACGACCTGTCGGTCGGCAACGTGTTCGCGCCGGTCCACACCTTCGGCGGTCTGCAGACCAACACCGATGCGCAGGTCATCAACGCATTCGGCGAGGTGATTCCCGGTTTGTATGCGGCCGGCCGCACCAGTGCCGGCATTCCGGTCGGGCCGTACATCGGCAGCGGGGTTTCGGTCGGCGACGCGAGCTATTTCGGCCGCCGCGGCGGTCGCCACGCGGCACTGCGGACGGCATGAGGAACAGACGATGAAAACCGTACTCGCCTTCGTTCTGGTGCTCGGCAGTGTCGTGATCGCGCAGGCCGCGCCGCCGGCCGATGCGCCGGTCATGTCGGCTGCCGCACCGGCGCCGATCGGCGATGTCGCACGCGGTCGCAAGGTCTTCTTCCAGTGCCGTACCTGCCACTACCCGGAGAAGGCCTACGGCAATCACAACGGTCCGAACCTCTACGACGTGTTCGGCCGCAAGGCCGGCACGCGCGAAGGCTACGAACACTATTCGGAGACGATGAAGCACGCCGGCTTCGTCTGGACACCGCAACTGCTGGACTTCTGGCTCGCCCATCCGGACACGTTCCTGCCGGACAGCAACATGATCGTGTTTCCGACCACCGCGCAGGAACGCGCCGATCTGATCGCGTATCTGCAGACCTTCCACGACTGAGCCTGCACGGCGCCGTCGCGATGACGCGTGCGATCTCAGTCCCGATCCGGCGCGCCGAGCGGAAAGTACGGGCGGAAGTACCGCGCCTCGTCGACGCAGCGAGCGAACGACGGCCGCGCCAGCAGGCGCCGGCGATAGGCGATCAGGTTCGCGAAGCTCGCGGCGATCGGATGCGCCCAGTCGGCGTAGAACAGCGACGGGGCGGCGGCGCAGTCGGCGAGGCTGAAATCGTCGCCGGCCGCCCATTCGCGCTTTGCCATCACGCCGTCGAGCCAGGCATAGGCGCCGTCCAGCATCGTGCGCGCTTCGGCGACACCGTAGGCATCCCGATCGGCCTCCGGCCGCAGGGCATTGCCGACCAGCTTCTGGGTCGGCGTCATCACGTAGTTGTCGAAGAAGCGATCCATGGTCCGCACGTCGAGCGCGGCGTGCGGCGCCGCCGGAATCAGCGCGACCGCGCCCGGATGGAAACGCTGCAGATGCTCGATGATGATCGTCGCCTCGACGACAGTGCGGCCGCTGTCGACCAGGATCGGAAAGCGCCTGATCGGCCACAGTGCCGCGAGCTCGGCATCGGTTTCCGGCGTGCCGAGCTTGCGGTACTCGAACGCCGTGTCGTTCTCGTAGAGCGCGATCAGGGCCTTCTGGCTGTAGGACGAAAACGGGTGCGCGTAGAGTGTCGGTTTCATGTTGAACATTCCGGGCCAGGCCAGCATCAGCCGGCGTAAGCTTTCTGCAGGGTGGCGATATCGAGCTTGGTCATCGGCATGATCGCCGCAAACACGCGCGCCGCGCGTGCCGGATCGCCGGTCAGCCACTCACTGATCATCGCCGGCACGACCTGCCATGACACGCCGTAACGGTCCTTGAGCCAGCCGCAGGCCTGCACGCCACCGCCCGCGCCGAGGGCGTCCCAGTAGTAATCGACATCGGCCTGCGTCTCGCAATCGACCTGCAGCGACATCGCTTCGTTGAACCGGAACTGCGGTCCGCCGTTGAGCGCGGTGAACGGCTGTCCATTGAGCTCGAATTCGACGGTCAGCACCGAGCCCGGCCGCTGGCCATGGACGTCCTGGCCGGCCTCGACGTAATGCGAGATGCCGGTGATTTTCGAGTTCGGGAAGATGCCGACGTAGAACCGGGCGGCTTCCTCTCCCTTGCCGTCGAACCACAGGCAGGGGGTGATGCGGGTCTTCGCTTTCATGACAACTCCTGTTCGATCCGTGATCGCGATGCAGGCCCGGCATCGCGGTTTCATGAACACGACGAACGGGCCTGCCGGATTTCGACATGGCGTCGTCGCGGCGCGTCCTGTCCGTCCGGCAGCAATTCTCGCGCACGCCCGCCACGAAAACGAAAACGGCCCCGTCAGGGGCCGTTCCACCGAAGCTGCCTGGCGCGTCGGCTCAGGCGATCGGCCCGACGATCCAGGTGAACAGATCGAGCAGCAGCAGCACGATCATGCTGACCGCCGAAGCTTCGAGTGCCGCGCGCGAGATCGTCCAGGGCCGGGCGGAATCCTCGTCCAGACGGTAAACGTTGGGGAAGCTGACGATGAAATACAGCGCGTAGCAGGCCGAGCCGATCGACAGCATGCGCGGGATGTCCACATACCAGACGTTGGCGCGCGACATCTGCGACGACGACACGTAGAAGTAGGTTTCCGCCCAGGCAAAGAAATACGCCGCGGCGGCGACCGTGACCACCCACAGCAGGCCGCGCAACCAGGGCGCAGCTGCGGTCGTCATCGTCCGCACGCGGCGCATCAGCACCACGGCGATCGTGTGATAGACGATGAAGAACGCCACCGCGTTGAGGTACATGCTGGGCGGCACCTTGCGGAAGCTCGCGAGCGCGCTCGCTTCGTCCGGGCCGAGCAGCGCGGAGTCGAAATACCAGCTGACGTGCGGGAAGCGATAGCGGATGCCGAGTACATCGAAGAAGTACTCCGTGCCGAAGTACGTCATGAAAAAGACGTAGACGAACATGTAGACGTTGTACTTGAACCAGTAGCTGCGCCGCCACGGCACGCCACTGTTGCGGCGCAGCCACCACGGCAGCAGCACGCAGTACGGAACCCACATCAGCAGGTTCTGCACGACGTTCCAGAAGTTGCCGGTGTCGAGCAGCCCGTTGGACAGCACGATGTAGTTGTAAATGCCGAACACCGGCACGAAGGCGAGAAAGAATTTCTCGGCCCAGGCCTTGTCCGGATTCTTCGAGAACCAGTAGCCCGGCAGTGTCATCGTCGCGTCTCCCCGCGCCGGTCGACGTGCCGGCTGCGCCCATGCTCAAGGCAACGGGCGATCATCGCGGCCCTCATTTGAGGGAGACATGCCGACCCGGCTGCGCGATCCGCGCGCCGGGTGCCGGGCTGCGACGAACCGCGTCAGCTGCAGGCGTTTGCGATCGGGACGGCGACCGAGATCGGCGCGACCGGATCGATGCTGACGATCTTCAGTTGATGGACGACGACCTTGACCGGCTGGCCGTCGTCGGCAAGCGTGAGGATGACGTAGTCGTCGGTGCCCTCATCGTCGCCGAGCAGCGCGAAGTCGGCACCGACGCGATCGCCGACGCCCTGCCCGCCGAGGATGGTCAGCCCGCCGAACACGGATTCCAGGCCGCCGGCCAGACCCCGCGACGACTTGCTGGAAATCTCGCCCATCGACTGCACACCGCTGTCGACCCCGGTGCCGCCGGGCAAGGACCCCGAAGCACCGCCACTGCCACTGTTCTGCGCCCACGCCAGCGTGCTCAGTGCACCGAACGCGGCTGCCGACAACACGATGCGGATGATTTTCATGGCGCCTCCCATTACCAGAACCGGCTCAGGTCGTAGCCGAAGCCGACCGATCCGGCGATGCCGGTCTTCAGACCCTCTTCGCGCCCGAGGTTGAAGGCCCCCAGCGTGAAGGACAGCGGAACATGTTCGAACGGCGCAACCGAGACGCCGGCATTGAGGAAGCGCCCGGAGTCGTCGACGATCAGCGACACCTGGCGCCGGAAGAAGAACGCGAGGCTGCCGAACGGGCTGCTGCCACGCGTCGAGTGCGTGAACTGGTTGTCGCCGATGCCGACGTTGCCGACCAGTGCGTAACGACTGCCGAACAGTGTCAGCGGAAACACCTTGGCCGCTGCCACGTAGACGCTCGCGCTGTTCGGGCCATCGGCGGCGCCCCAGGGCGCCACGTCGATCACGCCCAGCGCGAATGATGCCGAGCCGGGCAACTCGGTGTGCAGCTTGAATGCGAACGAGCCCGCCTTGCCGAAGCCGTCGCCGTTGTGTCCGGTCAGCGAGGACAGCCCGACGCTGGTTTCGAGGCCGACATAGCGCGACGGATCGCCGAGTCCGAGCGTGATGCCGGCACTGCCGTCGTCGAAGTGACCGTTGCCGTTGCGGCTGCCGTCGCGCAGGGCGAATACGCCGACGCCGACTGCGCCGCCACTGGCACCGAATGCGAGCGGGGAGCCGAAGGTGGAGCCGGCGTAGCCGTAGGTCTGCTGCTGCTCGCCGTAGGCATAGCTGCCGGACGCCGTGGCGTAGGACGCACTCTGCGTCTGAGCGGCCGCGTTCAGCGACACCCCGAGCAGCAGGGCTGCGAACAGCGAAGCACGAATGGTTATCTGCATGATGTCGAATCCTGTCGATCGTTGGCAGTCACGGGGCCCGGGCTCACTGACACGACGTCGTCGGGTCCGGAATCGGCAACAGCTTGATGAAGCCCGGTTCGAACGACAGCAGAACCTGGGTGCCGTCCTTGAGGGTCATTGCGTACTGGCCGACGCCGACATCCATCAGCTTGCCGCCGGCGTTCTTCATGAAGATGCCCCCCTTGATCACGCCGACGACGACACCGCCCCTGGCACCGAGCTTGCCGCCGGCCTGGGCGTCGAGCTGCGAGGCCTCGCCGTCGTTCGGCAGGATCACGACATAATCCGTGCCGCGAATGCCCATGGTCGCAACCGGCGTGGTGATGCGGTACTGATCCTCGCGGTGCCCGATCAAGCCCGAGACCGCGCGAAAGCCGCCGCGCAGCAAGCGGAAAAACGCGCGCGAACCACCGGCGGCGGGAGCAGCAGCGGGAGCGGGAGCTGGCTCCGCAGCAGCTGCGGCGACCGGCGCCCTGGCCACGGGCGCGGCCGGTGCAGCAGCCGGCGCCGGCTGGTACTGATACGCCTCGATCTGGAAGCGCGTATTCGGCCGCAGCAGCACGTAGCCACCGTCACGGAAATGCATGTTGAGATAGCCGTCGGCACCACTGTTGATGATGTCGCCGGCGTACAGCGGATCGCCGCGCTTCAGGCGCCGCGCGTGCCCGTCGCTGCCGAGCGCACTGCCATGGCCGCTCAGCAGCACGACCTCCGCAGCCGGCACCGGCGGCGTCGACGCCGGACCTTGCGCCCAGACGGGCGCGGCAAACATCAGCAGAAAACCCCATGCGTACGCCTTCATCAAGCCGCTCCGGTTCGCGTTTGCAACGATAGATCGTTCATCGCACCGCACGCTCGGTGCCGGCGATGCCCGCGGACGCCCCCGCTCCCGAACCGGTGTCCCGGCGGCGATGACGCCGCCGGACCCGGCGCATGCTGCGGATCCCCGGCATCCTTATATGGCTTTTCGGCCCCGCCCGGCAATCGGCAGCCCGCCAGACGGTGACCGAGCGCACACCGCCACCGCAAAAAGCCGTCGCACCCGCTCGGCAAGGCGCTCAGGCGCCGGGGTTCGCCCGGATCGTCGACACGATCCGGAACAGCTGCGAGCCGCGCGGATAGCCCACGTACTGCGTCAGGAAGATCGACAGCGCATCGAGCTGGTCGGCACGCAGCTCACCGCGTTTCAGCGCGGCGCGGATCTGGATTTCCAGCGTCGTCGCATCGCCCAGCGCCGTGATCGCGCCGATCAGCAGCAGGCGGCGATCGCGCAGCGACAGGGTTTCGTCCGCCCACACGGTGCCGAACAGGGTTTCGAGCATGAAGTCGATGAACGGACCGCCGTCGCCGGGCGGCAGCTGCACGTCGCCGGCGTAGACCTCGTTGAACCATTCGACGCCTTTTTCGCGGTCGTATTTCTTGAGCATCGCGGCTTCGCCCTGCAGTGATCCGGAGGCGCGATCCTAGGCCGGCAAAAAGCCTTGCGTCAAAAATGTTTCTTGCTGCATGACTACCTTGTTTGAGGGAGGCCCGGCGTCATGCCGGACTCCTAATGTGGGCGCAGCGTTCCACTATAAGAAAGGGGAGAAGCCGATGGCATCTCACGGGGAGCATCGCCATCGTTCGTCGCGGATCGCCGTCGCAACGGCGCTGCTGCTCGCCGCGGACGGCATCGGAACGGCGAGCGCCGCATCGTTCGACCTGTTCGGCATGGACGCCGAGACGCAGTTCTCGGCCACCTACTCCGCGGCGTGGCGCCTGCAGAGTCCGGATCGGCGGCTGATCGATGCACCGGGCGCCGCAAGCATTCCCGTGCCGGAATACTTCAAGGTTCCGGAGTCGGCGAACTACGACGACGGCAATCGCAATTTCAAGAAAGGCGCGATGGTCGACAATCGCATCACGACGCTGGGCGAGCTTCTTCTGCGCAAGAACGACTTCGGCGTCGAGCTGCGCGGCGATGCGTTCTACGACGACGCCTATCGGCACCGCAACGACAACGATTCACCGGACACGATCAGCAAGACCGACGGCGCCTACAACGAGTTCAGCGGCAAGGCGCAGTACTACGACGGGGCGCGCGCGCGCCTGCTCGATGCCTACATTTTCGGGACCTGGTATCTCGGCGACGAAACCGTGCTGAGCCTGCGCCTCGGCCAGCAGGTCGCGGCCTGGGGCGAGAGCCTGTTCTTCGACGGTATCGCGCTGGCGCAGGGTCCGGCCGACGCGACCAAGGCCAATGTGCCGGGCGCGGACGTCAAGAGCATCCTGCTGCCGGTCAACCAGCTCTCGATGCAGCTGTCGCTGAACGACCAATGGACGCTGCTCGGGCAGTACAAGCTGGCCTTCAAACCGACCGAGCTCGATCCGGTCGGCGAATATTTTTCCGTGACCGATGTCGTCGGTCCTGGCGCCGAATTCATCTACGGCCTCGACAATCCGTTCTATCTGGCCAGCTACAGCGACTTCAATGTGCTGTCCAGCGATGCCGTCGATCTCGTCAACCTCGGCCTCAGCGCGCTCGCCCCGAACCTGCCGGTCGGCGGCCTCACTGCGGCAGCCGGACAGATACTCAACGGTCTGGATGCGATCCTGCCCGACGTGCCGGTGCCGGTCGGCCAGCTCAGCCAACCCGGCACGCCGCGCTACATCAATGTGCAACGCGGCCCGGACAAGCGTCCGAGCTGGGCCGGCCAATACGGCATCGGCCTGAAATACCAGGTGACGCCGGTGACCAACATCGGCCTGTACTGGCTGCGCTACCACAGCACCACGCCGGCGCCGGTGCAGAACTACGGATATGCACCGCTGGTCGGCGGCACAGACGGCGTGCCGCCGCTGGTCACCACGCAGATCCTCAATCTCAAGGTGCCCGTCACCTACAACGTGCACTACTTCGGCGGCATCCACCTCGCCGGCCTGAGCTTTTCGACATCGCTGTTCGGCGTCAACGTCGCCGGCGAGGCAATCTATCGCGACGGCGCCGATGTGCTGGTCGATGTCGACGGCGGTCTGCTCGGCCCGGTGCCGACGCCGGTGCGCTCGAAGATCTACCAGGGCCTGATGTCCGGCATCTATTCGTTCGGGCCGGGCCTGTTCTGGGACTCGCTGTCGGTCGTCGGCGAAGGCGGCTTCATCCATGTCGCCGACAACGACGCCGGCTGCGGACCGACCAGCTGCACGAAGCAGCTCACCTACACCCGCGATGCCTCGGCCATCTCGACGCTCGCCATCATCAATCGCAACAACGTGATCTCCGGCTGGGATCTGTCGATGCCGGTCAGCTACTCGCAGATGATCAACGGCCAAAGCTCATTGCTGTCCGGCTTCGGTGCACTGATGGGCCCGCACGACAAGCGCTTCGGCGTCGGCGCCTACATGACCTATCTCGAAAAGCTCACCTTCGGCGTGCAGTACAGCGGCTTCTTCGGCAAGCCCGACCTGCGAGCGAATCCGTATGCGGATCGCGACAACATCGGGCTGACGGTGAAGTACAACTTCTGATCACGGAATCGTCGATTGCCTGCACGCTCGCGCCCTTCAGCGAAGCCGATGCTGGCGGAACTTGGGGTTCGTCTGCTTCATGCCGGGAGCGGGCGGGCGCAGCCGGATACAGCTCAACGTCGACCTCATTCAGGCTCGGGGTAACGCGGACGCCAGCTCGATCGTCGAGCCCGTCCGTGCTCGACGCCTTCGTTCAGCAGTCCGGGCATGGGCTGAAACAGCCTCTCGTGAAATCTGCTCGCCGCAAACGGAAAGGGCGCCATGCGGCGCCCTTTCCGTTGCTCGGTATCGTTTGCCCTCAACGCTTGAACAGCCCCACTACGCGAATGAGTCCGTCGATCGCCTTGACCATGCCGGCGGGGACGGGCTTGCCTTCGAGCAGCTGCGTGAGCTGTTTCTTGTACTTGTCGGTCAGCGGCGGAAACATGGTGCGCGGGTCGACGACTTTCGGGCCTTCCTCGAACACGGTGCGCGCGTTCGAGCATTCGGCAAAGGTGTTGAAGCCGACCAGGCGACCGATGCCGCTGTGGTTGACGCCGCCGAACGGCAGGTACGGATTGGTGCCGGACTGCACCACGTTGTGGTTCAGCACCATGCTGCCGGAGGTGGTGTTCTTCAGGAAGAATTCCCAGGATTCGCGATCCTTCGAGAACACGTAGGAGGCCAGCGGCTTGTCGTGCTTGCGGACGTAGCTGACGACTTCCTCGCGATCGCGGTACGGCATGACGACGATCACCGGCCCGAAAATCTCTTCCTGCATGATCTTCATGTCCGGCGTCGTGTTGGTGACGACGGTCGGCGCGATGTAACGGTCCTCGGCGCGAAACTCGCCACCCATGACGATCTTCGCGCCCTTGGCACGCGCATCTTCGACGAGCGCCTTGATACGCTCGAAATGACGCGCATTGATGACGCGCGGATATTCGGGGTTCTTGTCGAAGCCTTCGCCGCGCGGGTTGTACATCGCGGTGATTTCCCTGACCAGCGCATCGACGTAGCGCTGGAACACCGACTCGTGCGCGAACACGTAGTCCGGGGCGATGCAGGCCTGACCAGCGTTGCACATGCGGCCCCACGACGTCTTCAGCGCGGCATCCTCGACATCGGCGCTGGCATCGACGATCGACGGATTCTTGCCGCCCATCTCCAGCGTCACCGAAGCAAAGTGCTCGGCTGCGGCACGCATCACGATGCGGCCTACCGTGTTGTTGCCGATGTAGAAGATGTGATGGAACGGACAGGCGAGCAGCGCGGTCGCCGCTTCGACGCCGCCTTCGATGATGGTGACTTCGCCGTCCGGGAACGCTTCCTTGACGATCTCCGCCATCACCCTGGACGACTGCGGCGCCAGCTCGGACGGTTTGACGATGACGACATTGCCGGCCGCCAGTGCGCCCAGCACCGGCAGGAAGCCAATCACGTATGGCGCATTCCAGCTCGGCAGCACCAGCACCATGCCCTTGGCTTCGTAGTGCAGATAGCATTTCTTGCCGAGCGTCATCAGCGACGGCGGCGCCGACTTGTCGCTCATCCAGTCGGCCAGGTTCTGCTCGATGTGCTCGGCTTCCATCTTGAGCATCACGAGCTCGCCGTCGACGTCCGGCGGCGACAGGCCGCGTTCGGCCTTGACCGCCTCGTAGATGCGCGGCCGCGCGGCGAGCGTCGCCGCCATCAGGCGACGGATGCGCGCGATGCGCTGCTCGGCGGTGCTCTGCGAAACCTGCGGAACGCGCGCGGCGAGACGATCGAAGCTCGCACGCACATCATTGTTGACGGGCAGACTGACGACGGTGCTCATGACAACTCCCGGGACCCAGTAATGCGCCCCGCATGTTCCGCCTTCGGGAAGCGGAACACCTCGTCCGGATGGTGGATCAATGCCCGGATCGCGCCGCCGCGTCCGGCGTGAATTCGGCAGGCGACATCGGCCGGTTGATCTGCCACCACTTGCGGCTTTCATTGACCAGATAGCCGGCTTCGTAGGTGCCGGCGTTGAGGTCGTGATAGATCGACACGCCGCGGTGCCAGGCGTGGCCCTCCTGCGAGTAGTGATAGGTGATCAGCGGCACGCGCCAGAGCGCGCCTCGCGCGTCGTAGTTGTCGGCCAGCGAGACCAGCCAGGTGTCTTCGTCGGCGTACAGGCGGCGCTTCGCGTAGATGTGGCGGAAGCCCTGCTTGAGCGTGCCTTCGATGATCCACACGCGATGCAGTTCGTAGCGCAGATAATCCGGATTGACCGTGTCCGGCTTGATCAGCTCGCTGTACTTCACCGCTGGATCATTGATCCTGAAGTTGTCGTACGGAATGTAGATTTCCTTCTTGCCGACCAGCTTCCAGGTGTAACGCTCGGGCGAACCGTTGAAGCCGTAATCGTCATCGACCGTGCGGAAGCCCGCGGGCGGCACCGGATAGTCGAAGCCGACTTCCGGCGCCTGACGCACGCGGCGCGTGCCCGGCAGGTATTGCCAGGACTGCGTTGCCGCACTGGTGTAGTTGTTCGGCTGGAACCCGACCGCGACAAAGCCGCGATCGCGTTCCGGCAGCAGGTAGCCGGTATAGAAGTGCGCCGTGAACTGCTCGCTGTAAGTGTGTTCGCGGTCCGGCTTGTTGTTGTCGACCAGCACGCGGAAGTTCTGCCGGCCCCAGGCCACCGCACCGCCGGCGTAGACATCGGCGATATCGCAGATCGCCTGCTCGGTGTAGACGCGTCCGGCGTTGCTGACGTTCCAGATCGCCTCCAGCCCGCTCTTGGTGATCGGGAACGGAATCGCCCCGGCGATGCCCTTGAGGCCTTTGCCGTCGTCGACGATTTCGGCACTGACCGCATTCTTCCTCGCCTTCTCGCAGGTGTCCGGCGCATCGTCGAAGTCGCGATGGCTGGGATAGACATTCATGCGATACGACTTCGGATATTTCTTCAGCAGGGCCTGCTCGCCCTCGCTGAGCTTGTCCGCGTACTGCGTCATGTTGTCGGCGGTGATCGTGAACAGCGGCTTTTCATTCGCGTACGGTCCCGGGACATAGCCGGACGCTTCCTTCACGCCGGGCCAGGTGCCGTGGAACTTTCCGGTCCATTGCGCAACGCCGGCCGGGCTGCCGGCTTTCTCGGCGCCGTTGCAGGTCAGCCTGTCACCGCCCAGTGTCGCGGCTTCGGCAGCCGACACCGCGGCCATCGCACTTGTCGAAGCCAGCGCCAGCATCGTCCCGCAAGCGACGAATGCGAAAGCGTTTTTCAGGTCCATCGTGCTCCTCCTCGTTGGCGGTGCGGCCGGCTTTTCGATCTGCCGACTCGCTGCCCGGAAAGTGAACCGCGCGTGTGTCCGTGACTCGCCACAGATTACAATTCAATCGCAATGTTTTATAAAGACCACTCGGCGAGTATCGCGTTTCCGATACTCGTGATTCGGACACGGCCCGCGCATCCCCCAAAGCAGTGAGGTTTTGGGTCGCATGCCCGCAGTCCGGCACCCATCGCAGCACATGTAGGGAGGAGAGCCCATGCCCGAGAACGTCCACTACCTGCGCGAGGCCGCGCGAAGCCGGCGAACGGCACCGACCACCGCCGCATTGTTTGCCGACGACCCGGACGGCGCGCAGCTCAACGAACTGCTGGACGCGATCTACGAAGGCCCGGCGACGCGCCCGCCCTGGAGTGACGCGCTGCATGTTTTGCAGCGGCGTCTCGATGCCGCGCACGTGGCGTTGATCCTGCGGCCGCCGATGGCCGACGCGTTCGGCACGATGATCCACATCGGCAGCGAAGACGCGGCGGCGATGGAGTCGTACACCAAACACCTGTTCGCGCTCGATCCGTTCGTGCATCTGCGCGAAGGCGATGTCGTGACGCCGGAAGAACTGATCGGCGAGAAGTGGCTGGACGGCCCGATCTACCGCGACTATCTGAAGCCGCTCGACGTGCGCTACCTGCTCGGCGCCGACTTCTACACACCGGACGGCATCGAATGCCGCCTGCGCATCACGCGTCCGCACGGCGCATCGCCGTTCGGCGAGGACGAACGCGCACTGGTGCGCTTCGTGCTGCCGCACCTGAAGCGCTCGTTGCGCCAGCAGGTGCGCGAGGAATTGCTGGAATGCGAACGCCAGCTGCTGGCCGGCACGGTCAATCGCATGGCGCTCGGCGTCATCAATCTCGGTGCCGATGGCAGCGTGCTCGACATGAACGACGAGGCGAAGCGCATCCTCGGCGAACGCGACGGCATCATCCTGACACCGGCCGGCCTGAGCTCGGAAAGCCTGCAGACACGACGCGACCTGCATCGCCTGATCGAACTGGCCGTCAACAAGCCGGAGTCGCGCGCCCCCGGCGTCGCCGATGCGATGCCGATCGTGCGCCCCTCCGGCCGCAGCCGGCTGGCGGTGCTCGTCAAACCCGTCCCGCCCGGCGCCTGGCCGGACCATCACAGCCGGCCGGCCGCGATGCTGTTCGTGCGCGATCCGGAGGCCAACGCACCGAGCGGCGCGCAGGAACTCGCGCGGCGCCTGCTGGGGCTGACGCGCGTCGAGACGCGGTTGGCGATGTTCCTCACCGAAGGCCATTCGCTGGACGAAACCGCCGACCTGATGAACATCCGCCGCAACACCGCGCGCACGCATTTGCGTTCGATCTTCAGCAAGACGGGGGTCACACGGCAGACGATGCTGGTGCGGCTGATGCTGAAAAGCGTATTCACGCTGGGGTGAGTCGGGAAAAGCGGATTGCCTGAATGGCAATCCGCCCCGACGAACGCGCGAGCCTCCGACGAGGGCCGGGGTTCAATCAGGAAATAAGGCCGCGCCATGGACGGCGTTACCGCTTTACCGATTCGCCACGCGCTGGATGGTCGTTTCAGTGGGTTGATCTGGCCTCTTGTTTCGCGCTGTCGCGCGGGCCGCGCTTGTGCGGAGCCGTCAGCTCTGCACCGTGAATCTCGCCGGGACCGTCGTGAAGCCGCGCACATTCGGATTGTGCGCCCGCGTCAGTCCCGCCTCGTCGATCTCGTAATCCGGCATCGCTTTGAGGATTTCCTCGAACACGACGCGCGCTTCGAGGCGCGCGAGCGCCGAGCCCAGGCAGGCGTGAATGCCGAGGCCGAAGGCCAGATGATCGCGGGCGCCACGGCGCACGTCGTAGCGGTCGGGTTGCGGGTATTTGTCGGCGTCGCGGTTCGCGGAAATGATGCACAGGCCGATGCGTGCGCCTTCGGGAATCGTCTTGCCGCGCATCGTGATGTCGGTGCCGGCGCGGCGCACGATGATCTGCGAAGAGCCATCGAAGCGCAGCGTCTCCTCGACGGCATTGCCGATCAGCGACGGATCTTCGATCAGCAAGCGGCGTTGATCCGGGTGCTGCCACAGCCGGTAGGCCATGTTGCCGATCAGCTTGGTCGTCGTCTCGTTGCCGGCGATCGCCAGCAGGATCAGAGTGCCAACCACCTGCGGATGCTGCATCGTGCCGGCCTGCTCGGCGCCGAGCATGACGCCGAGCAGATCCCGACCGGGCGGCCCCGCGGCGTGCTTCGCCGAATGCGCCTCGAAATACTGCGCCATGTTGATGAAGCCGCCGATGTTGCGTTCGGACAGGGCGTGCTGCTTGTCCTCGCGCGCGATCAGATCATCGGCCCAGCCACGGACCCGGTCCTGGTCCTCGAGCGGCACGCCGGTCATCGTCGAGATCACGTCCATCGGCAGAAAGCAGCCAAGGTCGGCGACGAAGTCGATGCGGCCGCCGGCGAGTCGCGGCTTCAGCAGCGCCCGCGTGCGCTCGCGGATGTACTGTTCCAGCGCCTTGACCGCGACCGGCGTCATCAACGGCATGAACAGGTTGCGCACGCGCGTGTGCTCGGGCGGATCGCTGAAGATGAACATCGGATACGGCAGGGCTTCGGTCGACCCTTTTTCGAGCGAAGTCGCGCCGGTATTGATGAAGCGCTTGAAGTCGCGGAACGCGGCGAAGACATCGTCCCACTTGGTCAGGAACCAGAGGTCGAGCTCTTCGTTGTAGTGCACCGGGTCCTGCTCGCGGAGAGCCTGGTAGGTCGGGTACGGGTCCCAGTGGAACTGGTGCTCGTAGGGGTCGAGTCGCAGCGCTTGCATCGCAATCTCCTCACCGCGCCGCTCGTGCGGCGGCGCGCATCGAGCATCGGCCACAAGGCGACCCGCGATCCTCCCTCAAACGGCCGATGGATGCGGCGGCGGATCAGTGACTCAGACGCGCCGCGGCACCGGGCGTGAACTGCGAAACCGACATCGGCCGGTTGATCTCCCACCACAGGCGGCTCTCGTTGACCAGATAGCCGGCCTCGTAGGAACCGGACTGCAGGTCCTGGTAGATGGACACGCCGCGATGCCAGGCGTGGCCTTCCTGCGAGTAGTGATAGGTGATCAGCGGCACGCGCCACAGTTGGCCGCGGCCGTCGTAGTTGTCGGCGGTCGATACCAGCCAGCTGTCCTCGTCCGCGTACAGACGGCGTTTCGCGTAGATGTGGCGGAAGCCCTTCTTCAAGGTGCCTTCGATGATCCACACGCGGTGCAGCTCGTAGCGCAGATAATCCGGATTGACGGTGTCCGGCTTGATCAGCTCGCTGTACTTGAGCGCCGGATCGTTGATCCGGAAATTGTCGTACGGAATGTAGATTTCCCTCTTGCCGACCAGCTTCCAGTCGTAGCGTTCGGGCGACCCGTTGAACCCGTGATCGTCGTCGCTGGTGCGAAAGCCCGCCGGCGGGACCGGATAGTCGAAGCCGACTTCCGGCGCCTGACGCACGCGCCGCGTGCCGGGCTGGTACTGCCAGGACTGCGTCGAACTGTCGGTGTAGTTGTTCGGCTGGAAGCCGACCGCGACCAGACCGCGATCACGCTCCGGCAGCATGGAAACGGCGAAGAAGTGCGCGGCGATCTTGTCGCTGTACGAGGTCTGCCGGCCCGGCGTGTCATTGTCGACCAGCACCTTCAGCTCCTGCCGCCCCCAGCCAACGGTGCCGCCGGGATAGACATCGGCGATGTCGAAGATCGCGTGCTCGCTGTACATGCGGCCGGCATTGCCGACGTTCCAGACTGCTTCGAGGCCGCTTTCCGGATACGGGAACGGGATCGCGCCGGCGACGCCCTTGACGCCCTTGCCGTCATCGACCAGCTCGGCGCTGACGGCATTCTGCTTCGCGCGTGCACAGGTTTCCGGCGCATCGTCGAAATCGCGATGGCTGGGGTAGACGTTCATGCGATACGTGTTCGGGTACTTCTTCAGCAGCGCCTTCTCGCCTTCGCTGAGCTGCCCGGCGTACTGCGCGGCATTGACCGCGGTGATCGTGAACAAAGGCTTTTCGTCGGCATACGGCCCCGGCTCGTAGCCGGATTTCCTGGTGATGCCCGGCCAGCTGCCCTTGAAGCGGCCGGTCCACTGCGCGACGCCGGTCGTCGAGCCGGCCTTTTCGGCGCCATTGCAGGTGAGCTTGTCACCGCCAAGCGCCGCCGCCTCGGCCGGCGACACCGTAGCCGCGACATTCGCAGAAGACAGGCCGAGCCCGGTCGCGAACAACAGGCCTGCGAAATTCGTTCTGAGACGCACGCGTTCCTCCTCGTTGGGGATGCGGGTCGCCTTGCTGTCCGCGAGCCCGCGATCCGGAATTCATCGTCGCGACCGTGCGTACACATGCTTCGCCACCGATCACATCGGCATCGAGTTCAGCGCGCGCAGGGTTGCAGGGCCATACTCCGCATTGTGCTGCGGTGTGCCTCACCCAAAGCGGTGAGCCGGTCCGCGGCGACAGCCGCATTCCTCTACCCGCGCGCGGGGAAAAGGTCGAGGCGAGGGGTTCTCCTGCGCGCCGGGCGCGAGCTTCATGCCGCAGGCGCAAGACTCGGCGTGCGGCGGCCGAGGACCTTGACCTTGAAGCTCATCGCCGGACCCGGCGTCGGCGCGGTCTTGGTCTTCAGCTCGTAGTCGGGCGACTCGAGGGCCAGATCGAAGTTGTGGAACACCTCGGCCATCGTCATCGCCAGCAGCACTTCGGCGAGGCTCTTGCCGAGACAGGTGTGATGGCCGCGACCGTATGGCGAATACGCGCCGATCTGCATGTGCTCGGCGCGCGGCTTGGCGTAGCGATCGACGTCGAAGCTGCCGGCGTCGGGATAGAACTCGTTCTGGAAATGCGGCACGGCCGTGCCGAGATAGATCATCTCGCCTTCGCGAATCAGATGGCCGCCGAACACGAAGTCCTTGTTGGCCGTGCGGATCTGCGCAACGGCGATCGGGTACAGCCGCATGGTCTCCATGATCGCGCCGTTGAGCACCGGCAGGTCCTTCATGAACTGCTCTTCGTCGACCGGCCGGCCTTTCGCGTACAGCGCATCGACTTCGGCGTGGATGCGCTTGAGCACGTCCGGATGCTTGAGCACGGTGTAGACGATCGCCGAGGTCGTGTTCGCCACGGTATCGAGACCGGCGACATACGGGCCGGTCATCAGCATCACCAGATCGCCCTTCGGCACCAGGTCCGGATCGCGCTGATGCGCTTCCATGACATCGTCGATCAGCGTCTTGTATTCCTCGGGCGTCGCGCCGCCGGAGGCGATGCGCTGCTCGTACTGGCGGATCATCTGATGGCCGAGCTCGAACATGCGGGCTTTGGCGCGCCTGTACTTCGGCATCTTCATCAAGAACTTCGGGCGCTGGCGCGTGACCAGCACATTGAGGATGTAGAGGATCGTCGTGCGAATGTCCTGCACGTATTCGCGCGGCGTCTGGCCGGTCAGCACCATGCCGAGCTGTTCGACGACGAGGTACTGCATCGCCTGCACCACCGGCACCTTCCTGCCCGGCTGCCAGTCGCGCAGCAGCGCCGTGCGCGTGATGTCGAGCACTTCCTGATAGCGGCCTTTGATCGATTCCTTGGAGAAGCCGCGCTTCATCACCGCGCGCATCTGCTTGTGCAGCTCGCCGTCGACCGCGGTCAGCATCTTCGAGGCGCCGAATTCCTTGACCAGCGGCTCCCAGGCTTCCTTCGAGCGCAGTGATTCCTTGCCTTCACGCGTGCCCATGAAGGTCGCCGCTTCGGCTCCGGCGATCACGGTCAGATCATTGCCGAACACGCGCACGCGAAACGCCGAGCCGTAATCGCGATAGCAGCGCGCGAAGAACTTCGCCGGGCTTGCGGCCATCTCGATCGTGCTGCCGATCAGCGGCAGGCCGCGCACCATCGGCGGACGCGGAGCAGTGGTGATGTCGGGCGCGACGGCGGGGGCGGCGGTATTCATGGGGCGATCTCGTTTCGGGTGCAGTGACGGTGTGCCTACGCAGCCTTGCGTTGCGCAGCGACGTTGGTCTTGACGATCAGCCGGTTGATGCGGCGCGCGTTGTGGTGGTTGTAGTCGTAGTCGATGTGGCCGTCGCCGTCGGCCAGCTCGGCATCCGGAAAGCGCTTCATCAATTCCTGGATCATCAGGCCGCCCTGCACGCGCACGAGGTAGGTGCCGATGCAGAAGTGCGCGCCGGCGCCGAACACGAGGTTGCCGTCGAGGCGGCGTTCGATGTTCAGCTGCATCGGGTTTTCCCACTTCGCCGGATCGATCCACGCGGCAGTGAGATTGAGCAGGATCGACTGGCCTTTCTTGAACTGCTGGCCGCGCCATTCGATGTCTTCGGTGACGAAGCGGAACTGCGGCGTCTTGCCGAACGCGCCGACGCGCAGCAGTTCGATGATCGCGTTCTCCATCAGCTCGGGTTTCTCGCGCAGCAGTGCGTACTGCTGCGGATTGCTCAGCAGGCCCTTGATTGCGTACGTGTGCAGATCGGTCGCGGTGTCGGAGCCGGCGACGATCACCGCCTGGATGATCGAGACGATCTGGTAGTCGTTCAGCGTATCGCCGTTGTCCGATGCCGATACCAGACTGCCGATGAAGTCGTCGCCCGGGTGCGCGGCTTCGCGGCGTTCCCTGATCAGATCGAGGAAATACTGGAAGCCGGGCAGCGTGTCCTGCATCGACTTCTCGCGTTCCCTGGCCGGCAGATTGATGCGCGTCGACTTGACGACGTTGACGGCGAAGTCATGGAAGAAGGTCTCCATGTTGGTCGGCACACCGACCATGCGCGCGATCGACCGCACCGGCAGCTTCTCGGCGATCATCGAGAACGCATCGAATTCGTCGGGCGTGCCGATCTCGTCGAAGCAGGTCACGATCAGGTCGCGGATCTTGGCGTCGATCTTGCCCATCACCGGTTTGGAAAACGCCGGCATCGTCAGCTTGCGCAGGCGCAGGTGGTTCTTCGGATCGACGACGAACAGGCCGGCGTCGATCGCGCGTTCGAAATGGTTCTGCTGCTCGAAAGGCTTGGGCGGCGGCGCATGCTCCCAGTGCATGTAGCTGGTCGAGAAGCGGTTGTCCTTGAGCATTTCCATCAGCGCGTCGTGGCTGCTGACGACCCACATCTGCAGGTCCTTGTGCCAGGCCACGGGATAGTCCGCGACCAGGCGGTTCCAGGTGTCCCAGGGCGAGCGGATGAAGTCTTTGGAATACGGATTGAAGATCTTGCCGTCGATTTCGACACGGCTCGCTGCGGCTACGCTTGCAGTCATGGTCCGGCTCCTCGTACGGCCGTCGACGCGGCCTTCGGTTCAGGGGCAAAGCGCCTGATGTGCAGTTTTTCAAACGCATTCTCGAAATTCTTACTCCGCATGGAGTAGGTCTTGCCGCCGCTGTCCGGCGGCCGCGCCCTATGATGTCGGCCGCACTCATGGGAGCCCCCGCAATGTCTGGCCTGCTCGCACTGTTTTTTGCCGGTGTTTTTCTCGTCAACGGCGTACCGCACTTCGTCAACGGGGTCAGCGGCCGCAACTTTCCGAGCCCGTTCGCGTCGCCGCCCGGTCGTGGCGAATCGACCGCGCGCACCAATGTGCTGTGGGGCGCGCTCAACTTCGCGATCGGCTACGGCCTCGGCTGGCGTCTCGCGCATTTCGACCCCGGGCAGAGCGCGCAGCTCGCCGCACTGTGCGTCGGAGGTCTGCTGATGGCGCTGGCGATCAGCTCCCATTTCGGCAAGTTGTATGGCGGTGCGACGGCGAAGCCGAAACGCTGATTGCACGGGCGATGCCGTGTCCATGACGGCGCGGCGCGAACGTGTCTGCCGCATGGCCGAGGCCTCGCGCCGGCGCGGTCCGCGTCACGGAGTCGAAACCGGAATGAAATAAACCGCCGCTACCGTGCGCGATGGACAAACGACCATCGAACCCATCGCACTCATGAAAATCGTTGCCTCGCCGGCGTTGCCGGCCCTGTTTCTGCTCACGAACATCGCGTTGCTGTCGGCCTGCAGCAACAACAACGACAACAGTGGCGACACGCCGCCGACGACGGACGACACGCCGACGCTTTCCTTCACGTCGCCGCAAAGCAGCTACGAGCTCGACAACTACCATCAGACGGGCAGTTTCGCGCTCGATGTCGGCAGCGGCGACAACCTGCTGGCCGCCGAGGCATCCGGCGTCACCTACAACGCGAGCACCGACACGCTGTTCGTCATCGGCGACGGCGGTACGTCGATCGTGCAGGTCAAGAAGACCGGCGAGATCATCGATTCCATGGAGCTGTCGCCGGGCGCGTTCGAAGACACCGAAGGCATCTCCTGGGTCGGCGGCAATCAGTTCGTGCTCGTCGAAGAGCGCCTGCGCCAGATCGACCAGTTCACCTATGTCGCCGGTTCGACGCTGGACGCGTCCAAGGCCAGGACCGTCAAGCTCGGCACGACCATCGGCAACATCGGCCTCGAAGGCGTCAGCTTCGACCCGATGACCTCGGGCTACATCTTCGCCAAGCAGATGGACCCGATGGGAGTGTTCCAGTCGACGGTCGATTTCACCGCCGGCACGGCGTCGAACGGTTCGGCCTCCACCGACGAGTCGACCAATCTGTTCGATCCGGCGCTGCTCGGTCTGCCGTCGGCCTCGATCAACGACGTGTTCGCGTTGTCGAACATCCTGACGTCGTCGGCACCCGATTACGACAATCTGCTGATCGACGACGCGTCGGACGGCCGAATCGTCAAGGTCGACCGCGCCGGCCACGTCCAGAGCACCCTCGCGATGAGCGCGTCCGCCCAGAACGAAGGTGTGACGATGGACAGCGACGGCAAGCTCTACACCGTCGGTGAAAAGGCCGCCGGCGGCGACGGCCACCCCGGCATGACGGTTTTCGCGCCCACCACGGACAAGAGCGCGGTCGGCACCGGCAGCAACCTGTACCTGAGCTTCGCGCAGGACGTGAGCGCGGGCAGCGGCAACATCACGCTCAGCAACGGCGGCAACGACGTCCGCACGATTCCCGTGACCGACGCGCAGGTCACGATCAGCGGCAAGGTCGTGAAGATCAATCCCACCTGGGATCTGGCGCCGGGTTCGACCTACAGCATCAGCTACGCCGACGGCACCTTCACCGGCGATTCGACGGTCTCGGCTGCCACGCTGAGCTTCAAGACCGTCGGCGAAAGCGACGCCACGCCGCCGACGCTGACCAGCGCCTCGCCGGTCGACGACGCCACCAATGTCGGGATCGACACCAGCATCACGCTCGATTTCAACGAAACGGTACGCCCGGGCAGCGGCAGCATCCTGATCGAGAGCACGGACAGCGATACGCGCACCATCGATGTCAACGACGCCACGCAGGTGACGTTCAGCGGTTCGACGGTCACGATCAAGCCCGACGCGGCGCTGCTGCACAGCACCGGCTACGACGTGCGGATGACGTCCGGCGTCATCACCGATACCTCGGGCAATGCCTACGCCGGCATCACGTCATCGTCGTCGCTCAACTTCACCACCGTCGCGGCAGTGGTCGCCGCACCGACGGTGCTGATCACCGAAGTGAACTCGAAGGAGAACTCGGACGACGGTGCCGACTTCTTCGAGCTCTACAACTACGGTTCGGCGGATGTCGATATCTCGGGCTGGAAGTGGAGTGACAACCACGCCACGGCCACGGATTCCAACAACTACGAGGTGTTCGCCTCCGGCACGGTGATTCCGGCAGGCGGCACGCTGGTTGTCACCAACGGCACGGCCAGCGATGACGTCGCGACCTTCAAGACCGCCTGGGGCCTGGATGCGAGCACCACGGTGCTCAGCATGGGCACTCATGGCATCGGTCTCGGCAAGGGCGACGCGGTCATCCTGTTCGGTGCCGACGGCAAGCTGGTCACGGCCCTGAACTACGGCGACGACATTCCCGACGCGACGCAGGGCGATGGCTCGAAGGTCGACGTGCCGACGTCCCCGGCCGCGGCCGGCGTGACGTTCGCGTCCGGCAGCCATGCCGGCACCGCGTTCGGTGGCACCGACAGCGGCTCGGCGGTGTGGGACGGCGTTTCCACCTCGGCGCCGGCCTATACGGCAGCCAGGGTCGGCGACGCCCTGGGTTCGTACGCCGCGCCGGGCAATGCGGCCGACATCGGCTCGCCGGGCAAGGCAGCGGCGGTCGCGGCGGCACCGACCGTGCTGATCACCGAAGTGAACTCGAAAGAGAACTCGGATGGCGGCGCCGACTTCTTCGAGCTCTACAACTACGGCTCGGCGAACGTCGACATCTCCGGCTGGAAGTGGAGCGACAACCACGCCACCGCCACCGACGCCAGCAACTACGAGGTCTTCCCGGCCGGGACGGTCATCGCGGCGGGCAGCCGCCTGATCGTGACCAACGGTACGGCCAGCGATGACGTCGCAAGCTTCAAGACCGCCTGGGGCCTGGATGCAGGCACCACGGTGCTCAGCATGGGCACCGTGGGCATCGGTCTCGGCAAGGCCGATGCGGTCGTCCTGTTCGGTGCCGACGGCAAGCTGGTCACGGCCCTGAACTACGGCGATGCCGTCGACGCAACGCAGGGCGACGGCTCGACGGTCGCGGTGCCGACGTCCCCGGCCTCGACCGGCGTGACGTTTACGTCGGGCAGTCACGCCGGCACCGCGTTCGGCGGCACGGACAGCACCTCGGCGGTCTGGGACGGCGTTTCCACCACGGCACCAGCCTATACGGCGGCCAAGGTCGGCGATGCGCTGGCCTCTTACGCCGCGCCGGGCAATGCGGCCGATATCGGCTCGCCCGGTCAGTAAGCCCGGTGTCGACAATGGAGCCACGGCAGGTCAGGCGCAGGCCGTGCCGCCCTGCACCTCGGTCTTGTACGATGAGAGAATGGAAGTTGGTGCGTCACATTTGCGTGAGATCGTCGAGACGAATCGATGAGCCGGCTGATGCTGTTCCCGGAATCGGTCAAGCGAGCGCCGGAGATCGAGATCTGGATGCGTGCACATTCGGACAGCCTGGGGGCAATCGCGCAGCACTGGTTTGACGTCATGCGTGCTTGTGGCGAGGACGTGCGCGAGCTTTTGCACGACGGTCATCCGACGGCCTGCCTGGGCGAGGCGGCTTTCGGCTACGTCAACGCGTTCACGTCGCACGTCAATGTCGGCTTCTTTCTCGGCGCCGAACTGGCCGATCCCGGAAATCTCCTGGAAGGCAGCGGCAAATTCATGCGCCACGTGAAACTGCGGCCCGATCGCGCGGCCGATGCGGCGGCGCTGACGGCGCTGATCGAGTCGGCATATGCGGACATGAAGGCGCGCCTGATCGGGCGGTGAGCCGTGCAGCGCGGCAGCCGGGATATGCTTGCCCTACCGCGTACCGCACGGAGACTTGGATGAAGCTCGCGACGATTCGCAAGCAGGCGCTGGCATTGCCGGAGGTGACGGAAGAACCGCACTTTCATTACACCTCGTTTCGCGTCGCCGGCAAGATTTTCGTCACCGCGCCGCACGAGGAAACGCACATTCACGTGTTCGTCGGCGAGGAAGAGCGCGAGCGCACGCTGACCCTGTATCCGGAATTCGCCGAGAAGCTGATGTGGGGCGCGCGCGCGGCCGGTTTGCGTATCGCACTGGCCGCCGCGCGGCCCGCCGCGGTCAGCGCCCTGCTCCGCAAGGCATGGACACACAAGGCGCCGAAGCGCCTGCAGGGCGCGCTGGACGCGTGATCGCGGCGGCTTCGGTGCGGGTACCGGTCGCGTCCGGCGCGCTAAGCTGAGCACACAAGAACGAATGAGGAGACGCAGGCGATGCCTTACGCCAAAGCCAACGGCCAGAATCTGTATTACGAGGACAGCGGCGGCGACGGCCCCGCGATCATCTTCTCGCATGGTCTGGCGATGGATCACGAGATGTTCGCGGCGCAGGTACAGGCCTTGCGCAACCGCTGGCGTTGCATCACCTGGGACGAGCGCGGCCATGGTTTGACCGCAGGCGACACGATCGCGCCGTTCTCGTATTACGACTCCGCCGATGATCTTGCGGCGCTGCTCGGACATCTCGGCATCGAAAGCGCGGTGCTGGCCGGCATGAGCCAGGGCGGCTATCTGTCGCTGCGTTGCGCGCTGCGCCACCCGCAGCGCGTGCGGGCGCTGATCCTGATCGACACGCAGGCACAGCCGGAAGACCCGGCGAAGGCGCCGGGCTACCGGCAGCTGGTGGATGCCTGGGCGACGCAGGGATTGCCGCAGGAAGTGGCGGACATCGTCGCCAACATCATCCTTGGTCCCGGCTGGCCTGGCACCGCCGCCTGGCAGGCCAAGTGGCGGCAGTGGAAGCCGCACAACCTGCTCGCCTGTTTCGAGACGCTGTTCGATCGCGACGACATCAGCGCGCAGCTCGCCGGCATCAAGGTGCCGGCGCTGGTCATCCATGGCAGCGACGATGCCGCGATTACGCTGGAGCGTGCGCGCGACATGTGCGCGCGCCTGCCGCAGGCCGGGATCGTGACGGTGCCGGGCGCCGGCCACGCCGCGAACCTGACGCACCCGTTACCGGTCAACGCCGCGATCGAAGCGTTCCTCGCGACGCTGAGCTGAGCCCCTGCCGGCACCGCGCCGACAGGAACCGCGCCCCGTCGTTGCCGGCGTGGCGTTCTGCCCTCCGGCCCGGGCGATCAGCCGTGGCGCACGCGACGCGCGGCGGCAGTCGCCGCGGCGCGATCGCGGAACAGCCAGGCGCCAAGCGCCGGCAGCAGACAGATCGCACCGAGCATGTTGACGAGGAACATGAAGCTCAGCAGCAGGCCCATGTCGCCCTGATACTTGAGCGCCGAGAACGTCCAGGTACCGACGCCGATCGCCATCGTGATCGCCGTGAATACCGCCGCCGTGCCCCGCTGCAGCATCGCCTCGCGGAAGGCTTCTTCGAACGAATGACCGTCGGCGAGGTGATGCTGGATGCGCTCGAACAGGTAGATGCCGTAGTCGACGCCGACACCGACACCGAGCGCCACGACCGGCAGGGTCGCGACCTTGAGGCCGATGTGCATCGACGCCATCAGCGCGTTGCAGAAGATCGACACCATGGTCAGCGGCACCAGCACGCAGATCGTCGCGCGCCAGGAACGGAAGGTCAGCAGGCACAGCAACGCCAGCGCGCCGAAGATCGCGAGCAGCATCTTGGCTTCGGCGGCTTCGACCGCCTCGTTGGTGGCCGCCATCACGCCGACGTTGCCGCTGGCGAGACGGATCTTCACGCCGGGCACCGGATGATCCTTGATGAAGCGCTTGGCTTCGCGGATCGCATGGGCGATGGTCGCGCCTTCATGGTTCTTCATGAACACCATGACCTGGATCGCCTTGCAGCCTTCGGTGTTGAACCCCATGTTCGGGTCGAAAGCCTTGGAGCCGGTCGACAGGCCGACGCTCGAACGCGGCAGCGCGCGCCAGCGCGGATTGCCTTCGTTGAACGCGGCGATGACCAGCTTGCCGATGCCGGCGACGCTGGTCACCGAACGCACGCCGTCGACACCGCGCATGTACAGCTCGAGCTGGTCGATGACGTTCATCACCGGGTAGTGCAGGCAGGAGTCGCCGCTGAAATCCGGCGCCTCGACGATGATGCTGAGCACGTCGGTGCCGATGTTGTAGGTCGTCGCGATCTGGCGATCGTCGTGGTTGTAGCGCGATGTCGGCCGCAGTTCCGGCGCACCGGTACCGGAGTCGCCGATCACCAGGCCGCGCGACAGCTGCGTGGTACCGGCCAGCAGCACGAGGCAGACCGCGAACACGCCGAGTGCGAACTTCGGTGTCGCGCACTTGGCCATCTGGTTCCAGATCGCCATCTGTCGCGACGACGGCGGCTTGAGCGAATTGCGGCGGCTGCGCTCTTCCAGCCTGACGTGCGTGAGGATGATCGGCAGGATCATCTTGTTGGTGACGATCATCAGCAGCACGCCGAGGCAGGCGGTGATGCCGAGTTCGTGCACGATCGGAATGTCGATCAGCATGATCACGGCGAAGCCGAGTGCGTTGGTCAGCAGCGCGACGGCGCCGGGAATAAACAGCTTGCGGAAGGCCGCGCGCGAGGCCTCGACCGAGCTGCAACCCTGCACGACCTCGTTGCGCCAGGCGTTGGTCATCTGCACGGCGTGGCTGACGCCGATCGAGAAGATCAGGAACGGCACGAGGATCGACATCGGGTCGATGCCGAAGCCGATGATCGGCAGGATGCCGATCAGCCACAGTACCGGCAGCAGGGCGACGACCAGTGCCACCAGCGTCAGGCGCACCGAACGCGAGTACAGATAGAGCAGCACCAGGGTGATGACGAACGCGACCGCGAAGAAAGCGAACACGCCGACCAGGCCGCTGATGACATCGGCCAGCAGCTGCGCGAAGCCGATGATGTTGACCTCGACGTTCGGGTTGTAGTCCGGATTCGCGACCTTGGCGACCGCCAGCTCCTTGCCCTTGATCTTGACCAGCTCGCCGCCGCCCGGCGGACGCTCGTAGAAGGGCTGCATGTCGAGCATCCAGCCGTAGTCGACATAACCCTCGTCGATCTGGTCGCCCTTCTTGAACGGCGGATGGTCTTCCTTGAGCGTGTAGACGTACTTGGTCTTGCTCTCGAAGCGGCCACGGATGTTGCCGAGCGCGGCCATCACCTGCTGATAGAAGATCTGCGCCTTCTCCGGATTGCCGGTGTCGACTTCCTGCAGGTCGGCACGGATCAGCGCGCTCTTGAAATCATTGGCGACCAGCAGGCCGACCTGGCCCGACAATGAGACGTTGTGGCGCACGCGTGCCAGCTGCTCCGGCGTGGCCGAGAAGCGCGCCGGCACCACCGGCTCGCCCTTGAAGCCGTCTTCGGTGATTTCGATGTAGTAGGTGTTCGGCGTGAAGATCGACGACACATGCGTGCGATCGATGCCGGGAATCAGGAAGACGTCATCGGTGGCCTTGCGCATCGCGTCGAAGAACGGCGCGTTGTAGATGTCGCCTTCGCCTTTCCAGTGCAGATTGACAAGCAGGGTGTTGGCGCCCGAGAAGTTCTTGATGTGATCCATCATCGTGCGCATGTATTCGTGCTTGATGGGGATCTGCTTCAGGAAGCCGGGATCGAGCTGGACGCGCGTCGCGCTCCAGCCGAAGAACACGGTCATTGCCAGGAACAGCGCGGCGAGCGCATGACGCCAGCCGATCAGGAAGTCGGAAATGCCGTCGACGCAGCGATGCAGGACGCCCTTCATGGCTGTGTCTCCTTGTCGTGTGCAGCAGAGGTGACGAGCTTGAGGCCGCCGTCGCCGCCGACCAGCCAGCTGTCGGCGCTCACCGGCAACACCGTCGCCAGATCACTGAATGCCGGCTCCAGCGGCTGCGTGAAGCTGCGCCCGTCGTCCTTCGACACCAGCACCGTGCTGCCGGCGCCGACCAGCACCACATCACCGTCGGCGCTGACGTTGCCGCCGAACAGCGAGGAGCCGCTCGGCACCTTGCTCTCTTTCCAGGTCTTGCCGTCGTCTTCGCTGCGGAACACGTGGCCGCGCATGCCGAACGCCAGCAGCGACTTCGACTTGAGTGCGAGCACGCCGAAGAACGAACCGTCATAGACCTGCGGCAGCAGCTGCCAGTTGTCGCCGTTGTCGGTCGAGCGCGCCATCAGGCCGCGTTCGCCGACGAGGATCAGCGCGCCGTCGGCGGCGCGCACCATCGCGCTGAGGTGATGATCGCCCACCGCTTCGCTGACGACGCGTTGCCAGGTTTGCCCCTGATCGTCGGACTTCAGCATCAGGCCGAAGCCGCCGACCGCGAAGATGCGATCGTTGAACGGACCGGCGATGCCGAGCAGCGGATCGGGTTGCAGTGGTTCGGGCCCGCTGTCGCCGCCGAAGCCCGCACTGCCGTCGTCGGCCGGTGGCTCCGCGCTGGTGCCGACGTCGCCCGGGGGTTCGGCACTCATCGACGCGTCCGGCGGCGGCTCGGCGCTCATGCCGGCATCGGGCGGCGGTTCGGCACTGCTGCCGGCGTCGGGCGGCGGCGCAATCGCACCGCTCGGGCTGTCTTCGTCGGCGTCCTTCGGTGTCGGAATGAAGAAGGCTTCCTTCCAGTGTTCGCCGCGATCGGTGCTGCGCAGGATCCAGCCATCGTGACCGACCGCGAGCACCAGCTTGTCGTCGATGAACTTGACCTTGGTCAGCGTCGAACCGCGCTGCGGGTCGACCGTCGCTTCATGCCAGGGACCCTTGACACTGTCGGCGACCAGAATCCGGCCCTGCTCGCCGACCGCCAGCAGACGGTCACCGTCGCGCGCGAGACCATCGACCAGCAACCCGTCCGGATGCACGGCGGTCGGCGCGAACGGTGGCGCCGGACGCGGCGAGAACGCGTACGCCGCGGCGGCGGCCACGATCAGCGTGAAGATCAGTGCCGGCCAGGCGCCGGTCGACGCGGGGCCGGCAGGATCGGATCCTGCCGCTGCTGGCGTTGCCTTCATCAGACTCTCTCCTCTTTACACTCGTGTCGCGCCGCCTCGTGCGGGCGCGCCGGTCGGTCTCGTGCGCCCCGGTCCGGCACATGCGCGTCTTTTCGGTCGGCCGCTTCAGGCCGGAATTTCAAACAGGCCGGCAGCGCCCATGCCGCCGCCGATGCACATCGTCGCCACCACGTACTTCACGCCGCGACGGCGGCCTTCGATCAGCGCGTGCATCACCATGCGCGCGCCGCTCATGCCGAACGGATGACCGATGGCGATCGCGCCGCCGTTGACGTTGAGCCTGTCGTTGTCGATGCCGAGCTGATCGCGGCAATGGATCACCTGGCAGGCGAACGCCTCGTTCAACTCCCAGAGCCCGATGTCGGAAATCTTCAGTCCGTTGCGCGCGAGCAGCTTGGGAATCGCGAACACCGGGCCAATGCCCATTTCGTCAGGCTTGCAGCCGGCGACCGCGAAGCCGCGATAGATGCCGAGCGGCTTCAGGCCGCGGCGCTTCGCGTTGTCGCTGCTCATCAGCACCGTCACCGCCGCGCCGTCGGACAACTGCGAGGCATTGCCGGCGGTGATGTGCCGGCCCTGCTTGATCCACTGGCCGTCCTTGAACACCGGCTTGAGGCCGGCAAGACTCTCCAACGTGGTCGACGGGCGATTGCCTTCGTCGGCAGCCAGCGTGACCTGTTCGCTGCCAGCGGGATTGCCTTCCTTGTCGAACAGCTGCTTGCTCGCCGTCATCGCGACGATCTCGTCGTCGAACTTGCCGGCCTTTTGTGCCGCCGCGACGCGCTGCTGGCTCTGCAACGAGTATTCGTCCTGCCGTGCACGCGTGATGCCGTAGCGCTCGGCGACGACTTCCGCGGTCTCGATCATCGGGATGTACGCGGTCGGCTGCAGCCCGAGCACCGCCCTGGAGACGAAGCGATAGCTGTTCTTGTGCTTGTTCTGCACCAGCGAAATCGATTCCAGGCCGCCGGCAACAACGATGTCCTGCTCGCCGGCGATGATGTTCTTGGCCGCGATCGAAATCGTCTGCAGGCCGGACGAGCACTGCCGGTCCAGCGTCATGCCAGGCACCGTGTCCGGCAGGCCGCCGGTATACGCGCACAGACGCCCGAGGTTGTAGGCCTGCGTGCCCTGCTGCGCGGCGCAGCCGATCAGCACGTCGTCGACTTCATGCGGCGCGATGCCGGCGCGCTCGACCGCCGCCTTGATGACGTGGCCGCCGAGCACCGGCGCTTCGGTGTCGTTGAATGCGCCGCGATAGGCCTTGCCGATCCCGGTCCGGGCGACGCTGACGATAACCGCTTCAGTCATGGAGTGTCTCGCTTGATGGATTTCGCGCGGGCGTCTGTCGCCGGCGTTCTCGCTGCACTGCGCTCACGGAAACGATGTTCACCGGTACAGTGCCTGCTCAGAAGTAATAGCGGCTGATCGTGTCGGCGATGCACGCCGGCTTGGCTTCGCCGTCGATCTCGACGGTCACACGGATCACGGCCTGCACGCCGCCGTCCTTGGTCTTTTCGGCGGCGATCAGCTCGCCCTTGCCGCGGATACGGCTGCCGACCTTGACCGGCATCGGAAAGCGCACCTTGTCGAGACCGTAGTTGACGCCCATCTTCATGCGCACGTCGACGATTTCCGGCAGGAAGCGCGAGGCCAGCGACAGGGACAGGTAGCCATGCGCGATCGGCGCGCCGAACGGTCCGGCCGTGGCCTTCTCGACATCGACGTGTATCCACTGGTGATCGTCGGTGGCGTCGGCAAACAGATTGACGCGATCCTGCGCGACCGTGAGCCACTCGCTGGTGCCCAGCGTCTGGCCGACCGCGGCGAGCACGGCGTCGATCGAATTGAAAACGGGCTTGCTCATCGGCTTCAGGCTCTCTGGCTCGACGCCGACACGGTTTCGCCGACGAGGTAGGACGAATAATCGGAGGCGAGGAACACCATCACGTTGGCGACCTCCCAGGCTTCGGCGCCACGACCGAAGGCCTCGCGGCTGGCGAGTTCGTCGAGCAGGGCTTCCGGCGCGCTCTTGCGCAGATGTTCGTGAAAGACGATCGACGGCGAGACGGCATTGATGCGCACACCGAATTCGGCGGCCTCGACCGCGCTGCAGCGCGTCAGCGCCATCACGCCCGCCTTGGCGGCCGCGTAGTGCGCCTGCTCCTTCTGCGCACGCCAGCCCAGCACCGAGGCGTTGTTGACGATCACGCCGCGGCCGCGCGGCTGCATCCTGCGCAGCATCGCCCGCGTCATGCGGAAGGTTCCGGTCAACGTCACATCGAGCACCTTGTTCCATTCCTCGTCAGTCATGTCGACAACGCGCTTGCTGCCGCCGAGACCGGCGTTATTGATCAGCACGTCGACGCCGCCGAGCTTGCTTTCCGCATCCTCGACCAGCGCCTGCACGTCGTCTTCCACGGCGACATTGGCGATGCGGCCATGGACCTCACAGCCCGCATGCTCCTTCTTCAGCGCCGCGACTGCCTCGTCCAGACGGCGGGGATGGATGTCGGAGATGAAAACGGCGCGCGCGCCTTCCTCGGCGCAGCGCAGCGCCGCCGCAAAGCCGATGCCGCCGCCGGCGGCGGCGGTGATCAGCACGCTGCGGCCCTTGAGCAGGCCGTGGGCGGGAACATAGGGCGGCGGCGGGACGGTGATCATTTGGCTTCCGGAGCGGGGCGGACTTCGCGTGGCATGCCGAGCCCGCGTTCCGCGATCAGGTTGAGTTGGATCTCGTTGGTGCCGGCATAGATCGTGTCGGCCCGCGAGAAGAAGAACAGCTGCTGCAGCGGCCGGATCGCGGGATCATCGGAGATCACGTCGCCCGGCGCACCGAGTGCGTCGACGCCGAGCTTGCCGAGTTCACGGTGCCAGTTCGACCAGTAGTACTTGTAGATCAGCGCCTCGCGCTTGAGGCCGAGGGCGCCGCCGTCGGCGAGCATGCGCAGCGCGTTGTAGCGCATCACGCGCAGGCCGCACCAGGCCTGCGCGAGGCGCTGACGCAAAGCGGCGTCGCGGTCGCGGCCCCGCGCGCGCATCGCGTTCACGACCAGCTCGAATTCGTACGCGAAATGCATCTGCTGCCCGAGCGTCGAAACGCCGCGTTCGGCCTCGAGCAGGCCCATCGCCACCTTCCAGCCATCGCCGGGCTTGCCGACGACGTGCTCGGCCGCAGCCACTGCCTTGTCGAAAAACACTTCGTTGAATTCGGAGCCACCGCTCATCTGCCGGATCGGGCGGATCTCGATGCCGGGCTGGTCCAGCGGCAGCAGCAGGAAGATCAGTCCCTTGCTGCCCTTCGAGCCCGGCTCGCAACGCGCGAGCACGAAAATCCATTCCGACTCGTGCGCGAGCGAAGTCCATATCTTCTGGCCCGACACCTGCCAGGAACCATCCGCCTGCTGCTCGGTGCGCGTCTGCACATTGGCCAGATCGGAGCCGGCATTCGGTTCCGAATAGCCCTGTGCCCAGTATTCGCGGCCAGCGACGATCTCCGGCAGGAAGCGCTTTTTCTGCGCGTCCGAGCCGAACGCGATCAGCGTCGGCCCGATCAGGCCTTCGCCGATATGGCCCATGCGTCCGGGCCCGCCGGCGCGCGCGTATTCCTCGTGAAAGATCACCTGCTGCGCGATCGACAGGCCGCGTCCGCCGGCGTCTTTCGGCCAGCCGACACAGGTCCAGCCGCCGGCCGCCAGCTCGCGTTCCCATTCCTTGCGCAGCGCCGGAAAGGCTTCTTCGTCGCCGGGGCCGCCGCGGTGGCGCAGCTCGGCGAAACGTCCGTCGAGATGGTCGTGCAGCCACGCCGCGATTTCGTCGCGAAAGACCTCGTCGCCACCGGCGGCGCGGACACTTGCGACCTGCGGCGGGGGTGCGTCGGCCAGCAGCGACGCCGCGATGACCTCGCGCCCGTGCTCGGCGGTACCGAGCCAGTGCGATGCGGCCTGCGCGCGTTTGAAATACAACTGCGGATCGTATTCCCAGGTGAAGCCGACGCCGCCGTGCAATTGCACGGCTTCCTGCGCACACCAGAAATACGTGTCGGCTGCGAGCTGGCCTGCGGCCGCGCATTCGCGCGCGAGTTCCGCGGCATCCGCATCACCGGCCGCAAGCGCGGCGGCACCGGCGACCAGCGAGCGCAGCGCTTCGACCTTCACCATCATGTCCGCACAGCGGTGCTTGACGGCCTGGAACGAAGCGATCGTGCGGCCGAACTGCTTGCGTTGCGCGACGTACTCGACGGTGAGGTTCAGGCACTGCTGCGCGCCGCCCAGCGATTCGGCAGCGAGATACAGACGCGCAAGTGCGAGCGCGCGGACAAAGCCGTCGACGCGCTGCGGATCGTCGATTCGTTCCGCAGCGGCGCCGTCGACGTGGACGCGCGCAAAGCGGCGGGTCGAGTCCCAGGTCGACAGCTCGCTGACGGCAACGCCATCGGCCTTGCGCGGCACCGCGAACAGCCCAAAACCGGCGTCGCCGGTCCGCGCCAGCAGCAGCAGGGTGTCGGCGCTGGCACCGTCGACGACCTGCGCGATCGTGCCCTCGAGCCGCCAGTCGTCGCCGACGAGATCGGCCTGCACGGCCTCGGCGGCCGCACGCCAGTCCGGGTCCGGCATCGTGACGCCGAAACGCACGCGCCCTTCGGCGATCGCCGCCAGGGGGCCGGCCATGCTGTCGTCGCTGCCGGTCTCGGCGATCAGCGTCGCCGCCAGACAGACCGTCGAAAAGTATGGCGCGCAGAACAGGCGCCGCCCCATCGCCTCCAGCAGCACGGCCATTTCGACCGGGCCGAGTCCGAGGCCGCCATGCGCCTCGCGGATCGGGATCGCACACCAGCCGAGCTCGGCGGCCAGCCGCTGCCAGATCCCGCCGTCGAAGCCGTGCTCGCCGGCCATGTGCCGCCGCACCGCAGCCGAGTCACTGACATCGGCGAGGAAATTCTCGGCGGCGTCGCGAATCAGCAGCTGGTCGTCGCTGAGAGACAGGTTCATCTTTTGCTTGCGGAGAGTTGTCCCGCATTATTCGAACAATGCCCCGCGGACTCTTCATCCGTTGGGACGATTGCCGACCCGGCCGCGCGCCGGGTGTCAATGCATCTGCAAGGCGCGCAGCTTCTCCAGCTTGCCGGCGTACAGATCGCGGTCGCTGAGATTGACGCTGAGTTGCATGGCCTCGCTCAGATGCTCGCGGGCGCCACTCACGTCGCCGAGCTGTGCGCTGGCCACTGCGATCGCGAAGTGCAGTTCGGCGCTGTACGGAAGATGTGCGAGCTCCTGCCGATAGAACTTCATCGCGGTCACAGCATCGCCGCGAGCATACGCTTCTTTGCCCTTGTCGAGGAACTCAAACGGTCGATAGCCCTGCAGCTTCGCCAGCTGTTGCCGGACCAGTGCGGCGTCGCCTGTGCGCCCCTGATGGTCAAGAGCGACGACAAGATTGGACAACAGCATTGTGTCGTCCGGCGCGCCGACCAACTGGTAACGGAAGACGCGCTCGGCGAGTTGCGGATCGCCATGCTGCAGGTAGCTCACGCCAAGCGTATTGTAGGAAGCTGCATAATCAGGCGCCGCATGAATTGCCGCACGTGCCCACCAATACGCGGCACCGGCGTCGCCGGCCGCCAGCGTCTCGGCCGCGCGGTTGTTCATGTACATTGCCAAGACTGTGCGCTCGTCGATTTCCCGCACGAGCTGTGCCTGCAAGTCTTCCGTTGGCACGAAATCGACCACGATTGCCGGCGCGATCACGGTATCTGTCCTTCGACTCAGCTCGATATTGACGTGGCCGTTCTGCAGCAACATGCCCTGCGTCCGCGTCCAGGTCCGCACCCGAGGCACGAAACGGTATCGCACATCGATATCCAGGGGCTTGGCGAGCGCTGCCGTGAGAATGACCAGCGACAGGCAGTTGCCGGCTCTGATGTCAAAGGTTTCAGCTGCGGTGCGCGTCACGGCAGCGTCATAGTCGATGTGGAGGCGGGTCCGCATTGCCTCGTAGAGTCCGCGGGCAGGTCCGTCTCGGCGCATGTATTTCGGAACTTCCTGCTCGAGGAAATCGCGCATCGCCGGACTCACCGCAAACAGATCAAGGCTCTTCAATTCGGAAGGCGGAGCGCCGAAAGCCGTATCCGCAAACAATGTCGCAGGAGCCTCAGCCTTGGGCATATTGCTGCAGGCCGCCAGCAGCATGGCCCCGCACACTGCGATCAACACTTTCATGGCCACCCCCGGACACTACCAGCCACCGATACGGGGCCTACTCTACGCTGGCGCATCGCACCCAGCATCCGTCGCAATGACCGTTCGGCGGATCACCCCAGGGTGGCATCACGGATGCCTGAGACACCAACCAGATACGAACGCAGTGCCGCCCGCTCGCCATCGTCCAGCGCAACCGCCTGATGCAGTTCACGATCCCAGCGCACGATGGCATTGCGGGCGGTCGCGACGCAGGTTTCGCCGGCGAAGATGCCGACGCCGATCTGGAACGAGCTGTTGCCGATCGCCAGCACGCGCACGCCGACTCGCAGATCGGCCGGATACTGCACCTCGCGGCGGTAGTCGATCTCGAAGCGGACGATGACGGTCTGCCGTCGATCGCCCAGGTCGAACATGTCGATCGAACGCAGGAAGTTCGCGCGGCCGGTCTCGACGTAGACGACGTACGCGATGTTGTTGACATGGCCGAGCAGGTCGAGATCGTTGAAGCGGACGCGCTCGTCGACCCAGTAGCGGTAGTCCCCGATCCGCGTGCCGCCAGCTTCAGGTGCCATAGACCTTCTGCGCCTTCGGCGACTCGGCGATCAGGCCTTCGACGACCTCGGTCAGCTCGGCCGAAGCCCAGCGTGCGCCTTTGTCACGGACGATGCCGGTCTTCCAGCCGTTGCTGATCGAGATCTTGCCACCTTCGACTTCGAACACCTTGCCACTGACTCTCGCCGACAGCGGGCTGCACAACCACACGACCAGCGGCGCGACATTGGCCGGATCGTAATAGTCGAAGCTGCCGTCTTCCGGCTTCTTCATCATCGCCGCGAACGGGCCTTCGGTCATGTTGGTGCGCGCCGCCGGTGCCAGCGCGTTGACCGTGATGCCGTAGCGGCCGAGCTCGGCCGCCTGCACCAGCGTCAGCGATGCAATGCCGCCTTTTGCAGCGACGTAGTTGCTCTGACCGATCGAGCCTTGCAGGCCGGCACCGGATGTGGTGTTGATGATGCGGCCATCGACTTTCCGACCGGCCTTGGTCTGATCGCGCCAGCGCTGCACGAGCCGGCTGGCGATGCAGAAATGTCCTTTCAGATGGACCTTGATCACCAGATCCCATTCGTCTTCCGACATCGACGCGAACATGCGATCGCGCACGACGCCGGCATTGTTGACGACGCCATGCACATCACCGAACGCGTCGACGCCGGCCGCGACGATGGTGTCCGCACCACTCATCGAGGTGATGTCCGCGCATGCCGTGACCGCCTTGCCGCCCGCCGCGACGATCTCGGCGACGACGGCATCCGCCGCGCCACGATTGATGTCGTTGACGACGACATTCGCGCCTTCGGCGGCGAGCGCCAGCGCATAGTGTTTGCCGAGGCCGGAGCCTGAGCCGGTGACGATGATGGTGCGGTTGTTGCAGATGCCCATGTCGGTTTCCTTCATTCGAATTCAAAAAGACGACGGCTCGATTTCATCAATCTACTGTCGTTGATCCAGCCCTTTGTTTCGCGCTGCGGCGCGACGTACTTTTCTTTGCTTGTGCAAAGCAAAGTACGCAAAAGAAAGCACACCCCAACGGCCGCACTCCGCTGCCGCGGAGTGCCCTGCGCTGCTCACGTGCTCGGGACCGTCGCCGACGCGGCGTCCTGCCGCGACGACGACTTGGCCGGCCGTCCTGGCCGGCCATTCCCTGCGCGCGCTGCGCTGCTCGGTGCGGCCCATGGGGACCCGAACGTCAAAAGCAAAAGCGCGATCATCGCGCCGTGCGGCGGTTGCTTTTGACGTTCGGGTCCCTTTGCGAAGCGCCGAGAAGCGCAGAGCGGCAGGGGTTGTCCGGGCCTGACTGTCTGAGCGGCGCAGCCGCGAGTTTCAGGCACGGCCTGCCGTTCGAGCATCGCAGGGCATTGCCGCGTAGCGGCAACGCGAAAGCCAGGGTGTCTTTTCTCTTGGTTCCTTACTCTTTGGACAAGCAAAGAGAAGGAACTCGCGCGACAGCGCGAAACAAAAGGCCGGATCAAGAACCCCCGCGTCGGCATTCAACGAATACTGCTGTCAGCCCAGCCGCTCGATGATCGTCACGTTGGCAACACCGCCACCCTCGCACATCGTCTGCAAACCATAACGTCCGTTCGTGCGCTCCAGTTCGTGCAGCAACGTCGTCATCAGCTTGACGCCGGTCGCGCCCAGCGGATGCGCGAGCGCGATCGCGCCGCCGTTGACGTTGGTCTTCTCGCGCGGGTAACCGATGTCCTTGAACCACGACAGCACGACCGGTGCGAACGCCTCGTTGATCTCGACCAGATCGATGTCTTCCAGCTTCATGCCGGTTTTTTCGAGCGCGCGCTTGGTCGCCGGAATCGGCGCGGTCAGCATGAAGATCGGATCGTCGCTGTAGACGCTCATGTGGTGGATACGGGCCCGCGCTTTCAAGCCGTACTGCTTCAGCGCTTTCTCGGAGACGATCAGCATCGCCGAGGCGGCATCGCCGGTCTGGCTCGACACGCCCGCAGTGATCGTGCCGCCGGGCGCCAGCGGTTCGAGCTTGGCCATCTGCTCGATCGAGGTGTCGCGCACGGTCTCGTCGGTCTTCAGACCTTCGGTCTCGATGATCTCGCGGTCGAAGCGGCCCTCGGCCTGCGCGACGCGCGCGCGGCGGTGCGACTCGAGCGCGAAACGCTCCATGTCCTCGCGCGAGATCTTCCACTTGTCGGCGATCATCTGCGCGCCGACGAACTGCGACACCGGCTGCGTCCCGAAGCGCGCGACCCAGCCCTTGGAGCCGGAGAACGGATCGTCGAAGCCGAGCGGCTTGGCACAGAGCATGGCCGACGAAATCGGGATTTGCGTCATGGTCTGCACGCCACCGGCGATGACGACATCCTGCGTGCCGCTCATCACCGCCTGCGCGGCGAAATGCACGGCCTGCTGAGACGAGCCGCACTGGCGGTCGATGGTCACGCCCGGCACATGCAAGGGCAGGCCGGCGGCCAGCCAGCTCGTGCGCGCGATGTTGCCGGCGAGTGGGCCGATTGCATCGAGGCAGCCGAAGATCACGTCGTCGTAGTCGTCGGCCGGAACGGCGTTGCGCTCGACGATCGCCTTGAGCACATGCGCGCCGAGATCGGCGCCGTGCAGGTGAGCGAGGCTGCCCTTGCGTTTGCCGGTGGGGGTACGCAGTGCATCGACGATATAGGCTTCAGCCATGGGAATCTTCCAGTGAATTGAACGGTTCAGAACGTGGTGCCGGGGCCGAGCGCGGCACCGTCGGCGAGAATGCTGTGATCGATCCGCGCCTTGTGGAACTTGGCGTCGCCCCAGGCCGAATCAAGCGCCCAGGCGCGTTTCATGTACATCTGCAGATCGGCTTCCCAGGTGTAGCCCATCGCGCCATGCGCCTGGATGCTCTTGCGCGCGGCGAGTCGCGCCGCTTCGCCGGCGGCGAGCTTGGCATGCGACACGTACGCCGACTGCCGTGGATCATCTTCCGCCACGGCATAGGCCGCGCGATGAATGACCGGCTCGGCGAATTCGATCTTCACGGCGACATCGGCGAAGTGATGCTTGACGGCCTGGAACGAGCCGACCGGTTTGCCGAACTGCTTGCGCTGCGCGGCGTGATCGACGCCCAGATCCAGCATGCGCTGGGCAAGGCCGAGCAGCTGCGCACTGGCCGCGAGCGCCGCGCGGTCGAGCAGTTCACGCCACAGCGCACCCCCTTGGCGGGCCGGACAGATGCGCGTCGCCGCCGTCGGCGTCCAGTTGAGCCTGTACAGGCGCCGCGACAGATCGATGCTGGCGTTGAACTCGCATTGCAACTGGTCGCGCGTCAGCGCATGAATCTCGTCCTCGTGCCAGAGCAGCAGCAGATCGGCGAGCTCGGCATCGGCGACCAGCGGATTGACCGGATGACCGACGGCGACGCGCGCGTTGCCGGATGCAATGCGCGGCAGCCATTCGCGCTTGAGCGCGATGTCGGCCGGCAGGTGATTGAGCAGGAACACGGCCAGATACGCGCTGTCGGTCAGCGAGTCGGGAATCGCGAAATAGCCGAGCTCCTGCTGGACGAGCACCCAGTCGAGATCGCCGAGGCCGATGCCGCCGAACTCCTCGGGGACCGACAGGGCAGTCAGCCCCTGATCGGCAAGCTTGGCGCGCAGTTCGGCCGAGCGCCCGGTCCTCGTCGTTTCCCAGATCTCGCGCAGCATCTCCGGCGCCGCCTCGACCATCAGGAACTTGTGGATCGCATCGCGAAACGCGAGCTGCTGATCTTCGAAAGTGAAATCCATGGATATCGTTGTCGCGAAGCGACTCAGTCGTCCCTCGCCCACGGCGTGGGAGAGGGCGGGGCCATCCGCAGCGCGGATGGTGGGGTAGGGGAGCGCGGAGTCATCACGACCGTGGCAATCCGAGCATGCGCTCGGCAATGATGTTGCGCTGGATCTCGTTGGTGCCGGCGTAGATCGGACCGGCCTGCGCGAACAGGAAACCGTCGAGCCAGTGCGCGGCGTCGCCGGCGCTCGGTGCGTCCGGCATCAGCTCGCCAAGCGGACCGAGGATGCGCAGCGCGGTTTCGTGCATCAGCAGATCGAGTTCCGACCAGAAGATCTTGTTGGTGCTCGCCTCGGCGCCGATCTTCGCGCCCTTGCCGAGTCGGCTCGCGGTGCGGTAGGTCGCCAGCGTGTAGGCCTCGGCGTCCATCCAGCTTTTCAGCACCGCCTCGCGGATGCCCGGATCGGTATCGGCAACATCGCGGTGCCGCTTGTAGAGATCGACAAGGCTGCGCGCGGTCTGCTGGAAACGCGCCGGCGAGCGCAGCATCAGGCCGCGTTCGAAGCCGGCGGTGGCCATCGCCACACTCCAGCCGGCGCCTTCGTCGCCGAGGCGATTGCCGACCGGCACGCGCACGTCATCGAAAAAGATTTCCGCGAACCCCGGCAGACCGTTGAGCTGCTTGATCGGCCGGATCGTGATGCCGGGCAGGTCGAGCGGCAGCAGGATGAAGGTCAGGCCGTGATGGCGGCTCGATTCGGGATCGGTGCGGAACATGCCGAACAACCAGTCCGCCCAGACCGCACGCGTCGACCAGGTCTTCTGGCCGTTGATGACGTAGTGATCGCCGTCGCGCACCGCCTTGCTGCGGATTGCCGCCATGTCCGAACCGGCGCCGGGCTCGGACCAGCCCTGTGCCCAGATGTCCTGGCCGGACGCCATGCGCGGCAGAAAGCGTGCCTTCTGTTCGTCCGTGCCGTACTCCATCAGCGTCGGCGCGAGCAGGAAGACGCCGTTCTGGTTGACGCGCAGCGGCGCGTTGGCACGCCAGTATTCTTCTTCGAAGATCAGCCACTCGACGAGATCGCAGCCGTGCCCGCCATACTGCTTGGGCCAGGTGACCGCGCTCCAGCGACCTTCGAACAGCCGCGCTTCCCAGCGGCGATGCGCTTCGAAGCCTTCTTCCGTATCGAAGCTCGGCAGCGGCTGCTTCGGCACGTTGGCCGCCAGCCAGCCGCGAATTTCCTCGCGGAACTTCTTCTGACGTTCGGTGTATTCAAGTCTCATGGTTGTTCGTACGCGTCCTGCGCAAGCCCGCACCATCCCTGGCGCGGGCGTTCGAGACACGCAGTGCGCGTGGTGGTTTCCGAGTTCATTTCTTATTTGTCGAAGTGGACATTGCGTTTCTCGACGAAGGCACGGCGCGTCTCGGCGGAATCCTTTTCGCTGTAGGCCTGCAGGGTGAAGCCCTGCTCCCAGCGGTACTTGTCCTCGAGATTGCCGTCCTCGATGCCGTTCAGCGATTCCTTGGCGAGGCGGATCATCGCCGTCGACTTGGCGGCGATCGTGCGGGCGATCGTCAGCGCCGCGTCGCGCAGCTCGGTGCGCGGCACCACTTTCTCGACGGCCCCGAGCCGATGCGCTTCGGCTGCCGTGATCGGCTCGCCGGTGAAGTACATCATGCGCACCTTCTGCACCGGGAACAGCCGCTGCAGGTGCGCGCCGCCGCCCATCGCGCCGCGATCGACTTCCGGCACGCCGAATGTGGCGTCGTCGGCAGCCACGACGATGTCCGCGGCGCCGGCCAGTCCGATGCCGCCGCCGAGCACGAAGCCGTGCACGGCAACGATCACCGGCAGCGCATTGCGATGCACGGCGCGAAAGCTGCGGTAATTGCCGGCATTGACCGAGACGATGCGCTCCGGATGCGCATCGAGTTCCTTGATGTCGACGCCGGCGCAGAAGCCGCGGCCTTCGGCGCGCAGGACGATGACGCGCACGGAAGGCTCATGGCCGAGGCGTTCGATCTCGTCGGCCAGCGCATGCCAGCCGGCATCGTCGAGCGCATTGACCGGCGGCCGGTCGAGCACCAGTTCGGCAATGCCGTCCGCAATCGTGGTGGTGAAACCCTGACTCATGTGCATTCCTTCATTGGATGGCGGCCAGGGCCGCAAGCCGCTGTCGTGCCTCGCCCACGAGCGAGGCCATCAGTTCGGCCACCGTCGGCAAGCTGCCGATCACCGCCGCCGCCTGACCGCTCGGCAGCACGCCCTCGTCCGGGCGCCCTTCGACCATCGCGCGCTGGATCAGCACCGGCGCGTTGGCGGCCATCATCGTCCGGATGGCGCCGTCGCCTTCGCGCATCGCCGCGAAGAACGTCCGCATCATGTGCGCGACCGACATGCCGGTGTGCGCGCGCCAGCGCCAGGCGCTCGCCAGCGCGACGAACAGGCGATGCAGCAGGCCGCCACTTTCGAGCCTGAGCAGGAACGGGTTGTCGATCATGCGTTGCGGCATGCCGTCGACCGCGGTCGACGCCCGAATCTGCGCCGGTTCCTTGACGGCCAGATATTTTTCCAGCGTCGCACGCGGCACCGGCGATTCGGCGGTCATCAGGAAGCGCGTGCCCATGGCGATGCCGGCGGCACCGAAAGCCAGCGCGCCGGCCAGACCGCGGCCACTGTGAAAGCCGCCGGCCGCAACGACCGGCACCTGCACCGCATCAAGCACCTGCGGCAACAGCAGCGTGGTCGGCACCGAGCCGGTATGGCCGCCACCTTCCGCGCCCTGCACGGTGATGATGTCGGCGCCGAGTTCGACGGCCTTCACCGCGTGCTTGAGCGCGCCGACGGTCGGCATGCACAACACACCGGCATCCTTGAAGCGTTTGATCGTCCTGGCGTCCGGTCCGCGACCGTAGCTGACCGCACGCACGCGATCGCTGTTCTCGAGCACCAGCTCGATGACCTCGCGTGCATTCGGCTGGAACATGTGGAAGTTGACGCCGAACTTGCCGTCGCAGGCGCCGCGCACCGCGGCGATCTGCTCGCGCAAGGTTTCGGTGGTCATGGTCGCCGCGGCGAGAAAGCCGAAACCGCCGGCGCGGGTGGTGGCGGCAACCAGTCTGGCGTCGGCCACCCAGCCCATCGCCGTCTGCACGACGGGATAGCGGCAACCGAGCAGTTCGGTCAGCGGCGTGCGCAGCTCGCTCATGCGTCGTTCGCCTTGTTCGATGCCGCCATCGCCCTGGCGTCGATGCCGGCGAGGTTGTTGCCGGTGACGAGCTGATTGTGTGCGTGCGCGAAGTGGTGCCAGCCGAAGGCCGCGTCCATCGCCGAGCGCTTGCCGCGCAGATCCTCGATGTGGTGGATCGACTGCTTGATCAGGCTCAGCGCCAGACGCGGCTGCGCAGCGAGCTTCGCCGCGATCGCGCGGACTTCCGTGTCCAGTGCGTCACGCGGGACAACCCGATTGACCATGCCCATCTGGTACGCGCGCTCGGCGCTCATCTTCTCGCCGAGCATCAGGAATTCCTTGGCGATGCGTGGATGCAGCTCGAAGGCATGCGCGAAGTATTCAACACCGGGGATGCCCATCTTCGCGGTCGGATCGGCGAAGTACGCATCGTCGCCGGCGATGATCAGATCGCAGACCCAGGCCAGCATCAGACCGCCGGCGATGCACGCACCCTGCACCTGCGCGATGGTCGGCTTCGGAACGTCACGCCAGCGCCGGCACATGCCGAGATAGACCTCCTGCTCGCGCACCAGCTGGAACTCGGCGCCGGGCTTGCCGACGTGATCGGGCAGCAGATGCGCGCGCTCGAAACTCTCGTGCGCGTCGCGTTCCGGCGTGCCGATATCGTGCCCGGCAGAGAAATTCCGGCCGACGCCGGCGAGGACGATGACCTTGACCGCGTCGTCATCGACCGCGCGGCGGAACGCGGCATCGAGCGCATAGGTCATCTTCGAATTCTGCGCGTTGTGATAGCGCGGTCGATTCATCGTGATCGTCGCGATGCCATCGGCGACGTCATAGAGCACGACGTTCGAGCCGGCGTCCTTGGGGGGATTCATCGCCGTCATCTCAGCGCTTCACGATGACCGACGAGCCGTGGCCGAACAGGCCCTGATTCGCGGTGATGCCGACCGTCGCGTTCGCGACCTGACGCTCGCCGGCCTGGCCACGCAGTTGCCAGGTCAGTTCACAGACCTGCGCGAGCGCCTGCGCGGGCACGGCTTCCCCGAAACACGCGAGCCCGCCGGACGGATTGACCGGAATGCGGCCGCCAACCTGCGTCTCGCCGGCGCGCAGCAGTTTCGCCGCATCACCACGCGCGCACAGCTGCAGATCCTCGATCCAGTCGAGTTCCAGCGCCGTCGACAGATCGTAGACCTCGGCAACGCTGACATCCTCCGGCCCGATGCCGGCTTCCTCGTAGGCCTTTTTCGGCAGCGCCGCGCGGAAGCTCTGCGCCGGCGCGGCGATTGCCGAATCGGTGGCGATGTCCGGCATCTCGACCAGTGCCGATGCAAAGCTCGGCGTCACCGTCGAGATCGCGGCGATGCGCGGCGCGCCGGCCTTGCCGATGCGCCTGGCGTAGTCGACGCTGGACACGATGATCGCCGCGGCGCCGTCCGACGTCGCGCAGATGTCCATCAGGCGCAGCGGATCGGCCACCATCGGCGAGGCGGCGACGTCGGCGGCACTGAATGCCTTGCGGTAGCGGGCGTTCTCATTGCTCAGACCGTGCGCGGCATTCTTGACCTTGACCGCCGCGAAGTCCTCGAGCGTGTCGCCGTACGAGGCCATGCGGCGTCGCGCATACAGCGCGAAGTAAGTGGGATTGGTGATGCCGATGCGAAAGCGAACCCAGTCCGGATCGTCGGGACGATCGCCGGGCTGCGGCTTGAGAAAGCCCTTGGGCGTGGTGTCGGCGCCGATCACCAGCGCCACTTCGCACTCGCCCGACAGGATCTTCGAGCGCGCGGCGGCGAGCGCCTGCGAGCCCGACGCGCAGGCGGCGTACGAGGTGTTGACCTGCGCGCCCTGCCAGCCGAGCGCCTGCGCGAACGTGGCGCCCGCGACCTGACCGGGATAGCCGTTGCGGATGGTCGCGGCGCCGGACACAAAGCGCACATCGCGCCAGTGGACGCCGGCATCGGCAAGCGCCGCGCGCGCGGCAACGACACCATAGTCGACGAAGTTGCGGCCCCACTTGCCCCAGGGGTGCATGCCGACGCCGAGGATGGCGATGTCGCGGTTCGCACTCATGCCGCGACCTTCCACTTCCAGGTCAGCTTGCCGTCGGCGAGTGGCTCCAGCGCCAGCTCCATCCGCATGCCGACCTTCAATTGTTCGACGCCGGTGCCGTTCACGATCGGGCCGAGCACGATCATCTTTTCGGCCTCGAGTTCGACCGCGGCAATCGCGAACGGCTTGAACGCGTCCTTGTCGACCTGAGCGAACGGTTCCGGCGGCTGATAGGCGGCATTCGTGTAGGACCACAGCGTGCCCGTCCGCGACAGCGCCGTCTCCTCGAAGGCCTCGCCGTCGCAGTCCGGGTTGCGGCAATAGCCGCTCTTCAGCTTCGGGAAATAGACCGTGCCGCAAGCGGCGCAGCGATTGCCGAGCAGCTGCGGGCGTTCACAATCGAGCGTGAACCAGCCGTCGAGCGCCGGTACGGACGCGGTCTTGGGATTCACGTCGCTCATGCCGCGGGGCGAATCCCGGGCGGATTGTCCTTGAGCTGCTTGCTGCGCACGTCCTTGGGATCGAGCTGGCGGATAACCGCGAGCTGCGCCTCGGTCGGGTGCGTCGTCTCGCGCAGATTGTCGGCCTTCAGCAAGGGGAAGCCGGTCGCGGCCTGCACCTGCGCGAAGCTCACGCCCGGATGCAGGCTGACGACGCGGATCGCGTGCTCGGGGCCACCGAAGTCCATCACGCACAGATCGGTGACGATCCGGTGGATGCGCATGTAGTCGTTCCTGACGCCCGCCGGCCAGCGCTCCTTGCGGTAGCCAACCGAGCAGACGACGTCGACTTCGTTCTCGACGAACACGCGCGGGCCGTGGTTCGGCACGAACATCGAATTCACGTGATTGATGCTGTTGCCCGGAAAGCCGCGCAGGCCGAGCATCTGTCGCTTCGGCCTGGCGAAGTCGCCGACGCAGGAAATGTTCGCCTGCCCCCAGCGGTCGACCTGCACCGGGCCGACCAGCGCGTGACGGCGGCCGTGCCAGAGCGCGTCGAACACGCGCGAGTACGGCATCCAGCCGGCGTAGGCGCGGCCCTCATGGTTCTTCGCGCCGATCACGACCGGCGTTTCGGTCAGATAAGCCTCGCCGTCGGTGATCATCAGGCCGGGGCTGTGCGTCAACTTGGCCAGACCCTGGGCGATACGCGGGATGATGCCGATGCCGGTCGCCAGAACCTCGCCTTCCTCGCGCCAGACATCGGCGCAGGCGCAGATCAGCAACTCGGCCAGTGTGAAATTCGTTGCGGCGGAACTTTCGCTCATGATCAGAACACCTGCCGCGGAAGTTTGATGATGGCGTCGAGTCCGCCGACAGCCTGCTGATACGCGGCTTCGTCGCCCGTCAGGAATTCGTCGGCGTATTTCGCCCAGCCGCCGTCTTCTTCGGCCGCGGCGCAGTAGCGCTTGAGGTGCGCGGCATCCCAGCCGTAGCCGGGCACGTGCGAGGTCGGATGCGCGCCACCGCGCGCGAGCACGACGCCGCTGACCAGGCTGCGCTCGAACGGATTGCAGCGCGCGTCGGCTTCATCGGTACTCGCGATCTGCTCGACCAGATCCTCGCAACTGACGTAGCAGCGATCGGCGGCACGCGCGAACAGTTCGTCGAAGAACGGGTCCGGGCTGTACAGGCGCGTGTTGCCGAGCTTGTCGGCCTTGTGCGTGTGCAGCAACGCAACGTCGAGCTTGAGCGCCGGCATCGCCAGCAGGACTTCGCCGTCGTCGTACGGCGAGGTCACGGTGCGGAATTGCGGATTGATCTTGGTGAGCTGATCGGTCGCCAGGCCAACGCGGGTCGGCAGGAACGGCAGCCGCATCGCCGCCGCGCGCAGCCCCCAGTGCAGCTGACCTTCGTCGAGTTCCATCGCCTCGATCTGGCCGGACTCGCGCGCCTTGCGGAAGAACGGTTCGAGCGGGATGAAGTCGAGCGAGACGAAACCGTAGATGAGCTTTTTCACCTTGCCGGCCGCGCACAGCATGCCCATGTCGGTGCCGCCGTAGCCGACGATCGTCAGGTCTTTCAGGCTCGAGCGCAGGATCTCGCGGACGATGGACATCGGCTTGCGCCGCGGCCCCCAGCCACCGATGCCGATCGTCATGCCGTCGCGCAGCTGCGCGACCACATCGGCCGCGCGCATCGTTTTGTCGAGTTGTGCCATTTATTGAAAACCGACCGAGAAGTCGTGGCCCCAGATCGAGACCTGCTGCGTCTGCGTGGTCTGCCAGACACCGGGCTCGACGCTGATGCCGCCGTAGCCGTATTCGATCGCGAAGTTGCCGGGCGTCATCATGTAGAACGAGGTCATGCGGTCGTTCTCGTGCTCGCCGAGCGTCGCCATCAGCTTGACGCCCTGCGCCCTGAGCCGGTCATAGGCCTTGCCGACGTCGGTGAGCTGATTGACCTCGACCATCACATGCACGCAGCCGGCCGGGTTCGGCATTTCGGCGAGCGCGAGGCTGTGATGGCGGCCGGCCGCCGCGTGCAGGAAGTAGATGCGGATGTTCGGCGCGTCGGGGCCCGGCTTGAAATTGAAGATGTCCGACAGGCCCATGCCGAGGGTTTCGTGAAACAGTTGCAGGGTCGGCTCGAACGGGATCGCCGGCAGCACGGTATGGCCCATGCCCTGCGCGCCGGTCTTGAAGCCCTGCACGCCGATCGGCGAGACAAACGGCGTCTTGCCGCCGGTATAGCCGCAGACCAGCTCGTGGCGGTTGCCGGCCGGGTCGGTGAAGCTGGCGATCGCCGCGGCCCTGCGTGCCGCGGCCAGCTCAGCGGCACCGTCGGTCACGTCGACGCCGGCCTTGCGCAGCGCGGCGACCGTGGCGTCGAACGCCGCGCGGTCGGCCAGCTGCCAGCCCGATGCGAGATAGCGGTCGGCATCGCCCCTGACGATGCTGACGCGAAAATCGCGCTCGTCCATCTTCAGCGACAGACCGTCGCCGGCGGCCAGCGCCTGCATGCCGAGCATCTGCTCGGCGAATGCCTGCCATTTCGCAGGATCGGTCGCCTCGACGACGATGTAAGCGAGCGCCTCGATTTTCAGCATGGGATTCCGCCGTCTGGTTATGCAGCCATGCCCGCCGGCGCACCGGCGGCAAGCTGTTTATTGATGAGCGGAAATTATCGAGACGGGCCGTTTCTGGAGCTTCACCCAATGAGACGAGTCAAAGCCGCGCAGACAGACGCTTTGCTCGTCTCATTGGACGAAGATCGGGGCGCCGCGATCGAAATAATGCGAAGGCTCCCATCCCCGCCCTCGCGTCCATGACCACGTCCGTTCCGTCGCCCCACGCGCGCGCTGCCGCCGCCGACGGCACCCTGAGCATCGACAGCCCGCGCATCATCAACGGCGAATCCGAACTGCACTGGGACTGGCGCTGCGACGTGCTGGTCGTCGGGTTCGGCGCCGCCGGCGCCAGTGCCGCGATCGCCGCCCGCGAAAGCGGCGCCAGGACCCTGATCGTCGAGCGTTTCGACGGCGGCGGTGCGACCGCGCGCAGCGGCGGCATCGTCTACGGCGGCGGTGGCACCGAACAGCAGCGCCGCGCCGGCGTCCACGACACGCCGGACAACATGTTCCGCTATCTGCAGCAGGAAAGTGGCGACGCCGTCAGCGAAGGCGCGCTGCGCCGCTTCTGCGACGACAGCCGCGGCCTGATCGCCTGGCTGGAAGGCATCGGCGTGTCCTTCGACACCGACGCCGACAAGCTCAAGCTGCTGCCGAAGACCTCGTACCCGAAGAACGGCACGTATCTGTACTACTCCGGCAACGAGGCGGTGAAGGAATACGCTGCGGTCGCCGAGCCGGTGCCACGCGGACACCGCGCGCGCGGCGCCGGCCTGTTTTCCGGCAAGACCCTGTTCGACCGCCTGCGCGCGCGGGTCGACGCGCTCGGCATCCGCGTCCTGCAGCAGAGCGGCGTGCACCGCCTGATTGTCGATCGCAGCAGCCAGACCGTCATTGGCGTCGAGCTGCGCCAGTTGCCGACCGGCTCCCGGGCTGCGCAGCAACACCGCAAGCTGCTGCGCCGCGCTGAAGCCGTGCACAACGTCGTCGCCGCCTGGGCCGACCGCCTGCGTGCCCGCGCACTGGCGATCGAACTGGCCGAAGCCAGGACCGTGTTCGTGCGCGCGCAGCGCGGCGTGGTGCTGACGACCGGCGGCTTCATCTTCAATCGCGCGATGGTTGCCGAACACGCGCCCCGGTTCCTCGCCCCGGCGCGACTCGGCGCGACCGGCTGCGACGGCAGCGGCATCCGGCTCGGCCTGTCGGTCGGTGCGGTCGGCGCGCGCCTCGACAAGGTATCGGCCTGGCGCTTCATCAATCCGCCGACGCACTGGCCGGAAGGCATCGTCGTCAATGCGCAGGGTGAACGCTTCTGCAACGAGCAGGTCTACGGCGCCCGGCTCGGCGTGCAGATCTGCGAACACCAGAACGGCCGCGCCTGGCTGATTCTCGACCGGCGCGCGCGACGCGCGGCGATCCGCGAAGCCCTGTTCGGCGGGCTGTGGGCATTCCAGAGCGTTCCGGCCCTGCTGCTGATGCTGCGTGCACCGCGTGCCGGCACCGCCGCGGCGCTGGCCACCAGGATCGGCCTGCCGCCGGAGGCGCTGCAGCTGAGCATCGAGCGCTACAACGACGGCGCGCGGCGCAAGCAGGATGCGCTCGGCAAGAGCAGCGCGCTGCTCAAGGAGCTGAACGGCCCGTATTACGCGCTCGACATCTCCGCGGGCAATCGCGGCTTTCCGTGTCCGGCGATCACGCTCGGCGGCCTGCGCGTGAACGAAGCCAGCGGTGCCGTCATCGACGCCGACGGCCGCGACATCGGCGGCCTTTACGCCGCCGGCCGCACCGCCGTCGGCATTGCCTCGAATTCGTACATCAGCGGTCTGTCGATCGCCGACTGCCTGTGGTCCGGCCGCCGTGCCGGCCGCGCCGCGGCCGGCGTCGACGCGCTGCAGGCCGCGGCCTGAATACCCCTCAACGACCAGATCAGAACAGGAGCATCCGCATGGGACGTGTTTCGGGAAAAGTGGCGATCGTCACCGGCGCCGCCAGTGGCGTCGGCAAGGAAGACGCCCTGCTGCTGGCGCGCGAAGGCGCGCAGGTCGTGCTGACCGATGTCAACGAGGAAGCCGGCCGCGAGGTCGCCAGGAGCATCGGCGATGCCGCGCTGTTCGTGCGTCACGACATCTCGTCCGAAGCCGACTGGAAAGCGGTGATCGCCGCCACGCAGGATAAATTCGGCGGCGTCGACATCCTCGTCAACAATGCCGCGATCCTCGCCTACGGCACCATCGAGACCACGACGCTCGAGTTGTGGCAGAAGATCCAGAAGGTCAATTCAGACGGCTATTTCCTCGGCTGCCATTACGGCCTCGAAGCGATGAAGTCGCGGCCGAACGGCTCGATCGTCAACATGTCGTCGATGGCCGGCATCGGCGGCCAGTCTTCGTTCTGCGCCTACAGCGCTTCGAAGGCAGCGGTCGCCGGCCTGACGCGCAGCGTCGCCGCGCACTGCCGCGCCAAGCTCTACAAGATCCGCTGCAATTCGATTCACCCGGACGGCATCGCCACGCCGATGGTGTTCAACCTGCATCAGGACAAGAGCGCGCCACCGGCCTACGTGCGCGAAAAGGACCCGAAGCAATTGCAGGCGCGCTTCGCGCAGCCGCAGGACATCGCCAATCTGGTGCTGTTCCTCGCCAGCGACGAATCGAAATTCATCAACGGGGCCGAGATGCGCATCGACAATGGTTACTTGATGTGGGCGGATTGAGGAGCATGCACGTCCTGCACAGGCAACCGCGCCGTCCGGCGGCAAAGCAGTTCACTGGACTGCTTTCTCTTCCGCCTCACTGGCGCGGACTTTCAGATTTGGAGACGCGGCTATTTCGCAGCGCATGATCGAAACCGCCCCACAAGCCTTCGCCGCCTCCGTCGCGACGTTCCGCGATCGCGTCGCGGTCGTCGGCGAGGATGGTGTGCAGCTCAGCTACGGCGAGCTCGACATGCTGCGCCGGCGCGCCGCGAAGTCACTGATCGCGCTCGGCGTGCAGGCCGGCGATCGCGTTGCGATCTGGTCGCCGAACAATGTGGCGTGGATCGTCGCCGGTCTGGCGATCCACAGCGTCGGCGCCGCGCTGGTGCCGATCAATACGCGCATGCGCGGCAACGAGGCCGCGTATGTGCTCGAACGCAGCGGCGCGCGCGTGCTGTTCTCGGTCGGTCGCTTTCTCGGCCAGCATTATCCGACGATGCTCGCACCGCAGCGGCCCGCGTCGCTGGGCGCGATCGTCGTCATCGAGCACGCCGAAGCCGATGATCTCGACTGGCCGGCGTTTCTCGCCGGGGGCGAGGCGGTCACCGATGCCGAGCTGGATGCGCGCAGCCATGCGGTGAAGGCGGACGACTGCCTCGACGTGCTGTTCACCTCCGGCACCACCGGCCTGCCGAAAGGCGTGGTGACGACGCACGAGCAGAACCTGCGCGCGATCGCGGCGTGGTCGACCTGCGTCGGCCTGCGGTCCGATGATCGCTATCTGATCGTCAATCCGTTCTTTCATTCGTTCGGATACAAGGTGGGCTGGCTGGCCGGCCTGATCGCCGGGCTGACGGTGCTGCCGCACGCGGTGTTCGACGCGCGCGCCATCCTCAAGCGCATCGAGGCCGAGCGGATATCCGTGCTGCCCGGCCCGCCGACCCTGTTCATCAGCCTGCTCGATGACCCGCAGCGCGCGAGCACGGATCTGTCCTCGCTGCGCGCGACGATCACCGGCGCGGCGGCGATTGCGCCGAGCCTGATCGAACGCATTCGCGCCGAACTCGGCTTCGAAGTCGTGCTGACCGGCTATGGTCTCACCGAAACCTGCGGCATCGTCAGTCTCTGCGACGCCGGCGACGATGCCGAAACCATCGCGCTGACCTCGGGCAAGGCGATTCCCGGCATCGAACTGCGCTGCGTCGACGGCGAAGGACGCGCGCTCGGCCCGGGCGAGTCCGGCGAGATCGTCGTGCGCGGCTACAACGTCATGCGCGGCTACCTCGACGATCCGCAAGCCACCGCCGAGACCATCGATGCCGAAGGCTGGCTGCACACCGGCGATGTCGGCCATCTCGATGTGCGCGGCTATCTGCGCATCACCGACCGACTCAAGGACATGTACATCGCCGGCGGCTTCAACTGCTATCCGGCCGAGATCGAGCGCACGATGGCGGCGCATCCGGCGATCGCGCAGGTGGCGGTGATCGGCGTGCCGGACGCGCGCATGGGCGAAGTCGGCAAGGCCTATGTGCTGCTGCGACCGGGCCAGAGCGTGGACGAAGGTGCCTTGATCGCGTGGTGCCGCGAACAGATGGCGAACTACAAGGTCCCGCGCCACATCGAGATCGCCGACACGCTGCCGACCAATGCATCCGGCAAGGTGATGAAGTTCGAACTGCGCAAACGCATCAGCGATCAGGCCGGCACGTCGGCCTGATCCGCAACATCGAGGAGAGCGAAGCATGAGCGGAGCATTGGAAGGCGTGGTGGCAGTGGTCACGGGTTCGTCGCGCGGTGCCGGCAAGGGCATCGCCCTGGCACTCGGCGCACTGGGCGCGACGGTCTATGTCACCGGCCGCTCGCAGAAGGAAGGCGACGCCGCGCTGCCGGGCACGATCGGCGGCACCGCCGACGAGGTGACCAAGGCCGGCGGCAGGGGCATCGCCGTGGCCTGCGATCATGCCAGCGACCGCGACGTGAAAAACCTTTTCGAGCGCATCAGGAAGGAACAGGGTCATGTCGACATCCTCGTCAACAACGCGACCTATCTGCACGACGAGCTGATCAACAAGGGCGGCTTCTGGACCAAGCCGATCGAGCTGGTCGACATTCTCGACGTCGGCCTGCGCTCGGCCTACGTCGCCAGCTGGTACGCGGCGCCGATGATGGTCGAGAAGCAGAACGGCCTGATCGCATTCACTTCGTCGTTCGGCGCCAGCTGTTACATGCACGGCCCGGCATACGGTGCGCAGAAGGTCGGCGTCGACAAGTTCGCCAAGGACATGGCCGTCGATCTCAAGGCGCACAATGTCGCGACCGCGTCGATCTGGATGGGCATGCTGCGCACCGATCGCACGAAGCGGGTGATGGACAGCGAACCGGACAAATACGCCGGTTTCTGGGAGATCGCCGAGACGCCGGAATTCACCGGCCACGTGATCGGCGCGCTCTATCGCGATGACAAGCGCGCGGAAAAATCGGGGCAGGTCTTGATCGGCGCCGAGCTCGCCCAGGAGTACGGCATCGACGATGAAGGCCGGCAGCCGCCATCGCACCGACCGATGCTCGGCGGGCCGACGCAGGCGCATCCGGCGATCGTCGAATAGCGCCGCGTAACAGTCTGTAACAAGCCGGATTCATTTAAGCACCGTTCATGATTCAGGCGTAGTCTTCCGGGTTGTCGTCGCCGATCAACGGATCGGCGGCCGTCACCCCCAGGAGGAACAAATGAACAAATGGATACCGATCGTCGGCGCAACGGTGCTGGCGATGGCCAGCGGCATGAGCTGGGCACAGGATGCTGCGGCGCCGAGCACCCCGGCATCGAGCACCGCCGCGCAAAACGCAGCCGAGCGGCAGGCCGCACGACAGGACAATCGTGCCGGCCGGCACGACACCGCGGCAGCCAACAGCGACGCACGGCAGCAGACCCGTCAGGATGCCCGCGGTGCCCGTCAGGACACGCGCCAGGACATTCGCAACGAACGCCAGGACGCCATGCAGGGCACCAGCGCCGACCGCCAGAAAGCACGGCAGGACGCACGCGCGGCACGCCAGGACACACGCCAGGGCAATCGCAAGGCACGTCGGTCCACCGTGAAGGCTGACAGCAGCGCACGCCAGAGCACCCGTGCCGATGCCCGGGCGACGCGCAAGAAAGCGCGTGACGATGCCCGCGCAAGCCGTCAGGATACGCACGACAACTAGACCGCTGTCCGTCATCACGCCGATCGCGGATCGATCGGCGTGATGACGGCGCCAGCCGATGTGCCGATCATTCGAGAACCCGGCACCGTTCATCATCGCGGTCGACTGCGCCAGGGCCGCAACGCCGGCAGCGTTCCCTCTTCGCTTTCTCCAGCCTGCGCGTCCCGGTCGCGCAGAACAGCCACGATGCCGGCACCGCGGGCGCCGCCCTTGCGTCAGGGCGTCCGGCTGATCGCCTGCAATTGCAGATCGAAATCGATCGCCAGCGTGTCATCGACGCCAAGCGCGCCGCCGAGGATCGAAAACGGCTTGATGCCGAAGTCGCTCTGGCGAACGACCAGACTGCCCCGTGCGCCGAGTTCCCGGGCGGTGTGCTGCAGATGAAGAACCACGCGTTGCACGCGCGTCACCCCGTGCAGCGTGACGGCGACATCGGCAACCGCGACCGGCCATTCGCCGACCACCGTCACGGAATTGAGCACGACCCAGGGATCGTGGTCGGCGTCGAGTGACTTCAGCATGTTGTGCTGCGTACCCGCGATATCGTCCGCCGAACGCGGCGTGCTGAAGCCGCCACCGGTCGCGGCGCGCAGCGCGGCATCGTCGACCTGCAGCTGGTCGAGCCGGAAACGCAGCGAGAAGCGCGCAGCATTGAGCTGGTCGTCCGGCACCTGCACCCAGCCTTCGAGCTGGGGGACGGTCAGGACGTGGTTGTGTCCGAAGTGCGCGGCGCGACCGGCGCGGTAGACGTAGATCGTCGTGCGCGACGGCTCGGGCTGCAGCAGGTAGACGATGCCGGCGGACGTCGGCGCGGCGACGAAGGGCATCGGCGCGCCGGCATCGGCCAGTGGCGGCGACGACTGGCAGCCGCCCAGCACGAGCGTGGCGGCGAGCAGCGACGGAAGCAGGGGCGTACGCATCGGTCGAGCATGCGCGAGGCCCGGCAGCGGCGCAAGAAAAAGGCCCGCCGAAGCGGGCCTCGAATGACATCGACACGTCTTACCAGCGCACGACACCGGTCACGCCGAAGGTGCGCGGGTCGTTGAAGTTGGCGACCGTGAGGCTGCCGAACGCCGGCCCGAAATCGATGAAGTTGGTCGGCGAATCCTTGTCGGTGACGTTGCGGCACCACAGCGCCAGTTCGCCGCTGGCCGCATCGCCGAGCTTCACTTTCGACAGCGACAGTCGCAGGTTGAGCAGGCCGGTCGACGGCACCTTCGCATCACTGGCCACCTGCTTGCTCGGGTCATAGCCGGCGTCGCTCGGTCCGGTCAGCTGGTAGGCGTAGGTATAGAACGCATCGGTGTACGCGTAGTCGACCATGCCGCGCAGCTCTGCCCAGCCCAGCTGCGCCAGACGCATGTCGAGATACAGGTTCGCGGTGTTCTTCGGCGCGTGGACGAACGCGCGGTTGTCGGCGACATCGGCACCGCCGTCGATGAACTCGTCGTACTTGGTGTGCAGATAGGCGTAGTTGAAGCCCAGCCGCGATCCGGCCCAGAGCGCGACCTGACCTTCCAGCTCGGCGCCATAGATCGTCGCCTTGCCGGCGTTGCGCACGCTCGACGCGGCCGCGCCGGAGCCGAGGAAGATGGACTCCTGCAGATCCTTGGCCTTGTTGTAGTAGACCGCGGCATTGAGCACGATGCGCTGGTCGAGCCAGGTCGACTTCGTTCCGAGCTCGTACGAACGCTGTTTCTCGGGTTTGAACGGCGTCTGGGTTTCAGCCACGTTGTCGGCGGACGACAGCGTCGGATCGCTGAACTCGCCGTTGAAGCCCCCGCTCTTGAAACCCTCGGCGTAGCGCAGGTAGGCATTGAGGTCCGGCGTGAACTGCCAGGCGACCGACGCCATCGGTGTGGTCGCATGGAAGGTTTTCTGCGCGCCGGTGCCGGCAGGGATCAGGTAGTTGAACGCAGCCGGATCGGAATTCGTGCACTCCGGATAGAACGGCGAATTGCAGCCGAAGGTGCGGGCCAGTTCCTTCTTCTCGCGCGTGTAGCGCAGACCGGCGCTCAGCGTCAGCGGATCGATCGGCTTGTAGTCGAGCTGACCGTAGACCGAGCCGGCGTGGGTCTTGGTCGAGTAGCTCGAATCGTAGTTGGAAGAATGGCTGAAGAAGTGCTGAGGGTTGTTGGTCCCGCCGTTGTCGCCGAAGTAGTACAGGCCGCCGACCCAGTTCAGCTGGTCGGTGTGCCCCAGCCACTGCAGATCCTGCGAGATCTGGTGATACTTGGTGAAGCGCTGCGTGAATGCGATGTCGTAGGGCGAACCGTCGAGGTCGAGCGAATCGTCCCAGCTCAGCTTGCGATAGCCGGTGATCGACTTGAGCGTGTTGATGTCGTCGAGCGTCCAGTTCAGCGTGAAGGCATGTCCGCTGATGTGGGCTTTCTCGAACATCGGCGCGTCGAGATCGGCATGCTTGAGACGATCGTGCGAAGCGTAGCCGTCGAAGCCCGGATAGCCGAGATTGTTGTCGACGTGATAAAGCTGATCCCAGTTCGGCGTCTGGTTGGTGATGCTGCGGTCGTAGCGGTATTCACCGAGCACATCGGGGGCGAAGTCGAAGTCGGCAGCGAAGCGCAGGCCGTTGTTGTTGCGGTCGTTGAGTTTGCTGGTCGAACTGTCGTTGCTGGTCTTGACCCAGCCGTCGCGCTGCTCCTGCCGCGCCGCCAGCGACATGCTGACGATGCCGATCTTCGGCAGATCGATCGACGCCTTTTCGGTGATCGCGTTGTAGTTTCCGACTTCGAGACTCGCGGAGCCGCCGAATTCACCGGACGGACGCCGCGTGATCAGATTGATCGCACCGGCCAGCGTGTTGCGGCCGTACAGCGTGCCCTGCGGACCGCGCAGCACTTCGACGCGTTCGAGATCGACGATGTCGAAGATGCCGCCCTGCGCCTTGCCGATGTAGACGCCGTCGACATAGACGCCGACCGCCGGATCCCAGTAGATCGCCGGATTGATCTGCGACAGGCCGCGGATCGTGATCTGCGAGATCGTCGTGTTCGAAGCGGTCTTGCTGATCTGCAGGCCGGGAGCGAGCGCCGACAGGTCACCGACATTCTGGATGCCGCGATTCTCGATCTGCTTCGAATCCATCGCCGTCACGGCGATCGGCACCTTCTGCAGCTTCTCTTCGCGACGCTGGGCGGTGACGACGATTTCCGCGATCTTGTTGTCGTCGCCACCATCGGCCGCCGCGGCGGCGGCCGGCGCGGCAGCAGCGGAAGCGTCTGCGCTGTCCGCCGCAACGGCGGGATGGCTGAACAGCAGCGGCAACGGCAGCAACGCGGCAATTGCGCCGGCGCGGCGCACGCGATCGATTCGGATCATGGCTCTCCTTGTAATGGTTGTCGCATCCGCGCACGCCGATCACGGCGCCCCGATGCTTCTCACCGTCGTACGTGGCGACGGCTGGCCCGTATCGTCGTCACTCCGCACGCTCCGGCCTTCGTCTGGAAGGGTGAGAAGTCGGACTCACCGATGAATGTTGTCGTGCAGCAGACGGACGGTCGCACGTTCGGGTGAGGCTCGGCCGCCGGCGCGGTGCAAGGATGCCGCAGGCGTCCGTGGCGACGTGGACCTTGCCGCCGCGCTTCCGATCACCATCAACGCAAAAGGGAGACACTCATGGCACGACTGCGCAACAAGGTCGCCATCATCACCGGCGGCGCCCGCGGCATGGGCGGCGCCACCAGCCGACTGTTCGTTGCCGAAGGCGCGAAGGTGGTGATCGCCGACGTGCTCGACGACGAAGGCGGCAAGCTCGCCGCGGAACTGGGCGACAGCGCACTGTTCGTCCACCACGACGTCAGCCAGGAAGGCTCCTGGCATGCGGTGCTGGAAAAGGCGATCGCGAAATTCGGTGGCGTCGACATTCTCGTCAACAACGCCGGCGTGCTGCTGTTCAAGAGCATCGCCGACACCACGCTTGCCGACTTCGAACGCGTCGTCGACATCAACCTCGTCGGCACCTTCCTGGGCGTGAAGACCGTCGGCGCGCACATGATCACGCGCCGCCACGGCAGCATCGTCAACATCTCGTCGGTCGACGGCATGAAAGGCGCGAACAGCCTGTGCGCGTACAACGCCAGCAAGTGGGGCATTCGTGGCCTGACGCGCGCGGCGGCGATGGAATACGGACACAAGGGCGTGCGCGTGAATTCCGTGCATCCGGGCGGCATCGACACGGCGATGGGCAATCCGTTCGCCGAAGCGCGCGCCGAAGCCAACAAGCGCTACACGATGGTGCCGCTGCAGCGCATCGGCGAACCGAGCGAAGTCGCCTACACGTCGCTGTTTCTCGCCAGCGACGAAGCCTCCTATCTGTGCGGCGCCGAGATCGCGGTCGACGGCGGCATGCTGACCGGCCAGTACTACGTCGGTTTCCCCGGCGCGCCGGGCGTCTGATGGCCCGCGAACAGACCGCGCGCGTCAGCCCCACGGCGTATGCGACGGGCTACTTCTGGTTTCGCCAGGGCATGTCGCATCCGGCGTTCGCGACGCCGCAGGGCAAGCGGCTCGATCGCGCGTTCCGCGTGCTGACCGGTGTTACCCGCAGGCTGTCCGGCTTCTCGCTCGATGCGCTGATGCTGGCGCGCCACAAGGGCATCGATGCGCAACTGAGCAAGGCGATCGACTCCGGCAGGATCGGTCAGGTGATCGAGATCGCCGCGGGGCTGTCGCCGCGCGGCTGGTCGTTCATGCAGCGCTACGGCGATCGCCTGCGCTACATCGAAACCGATCTGCCGACGATGGCCGCCTGCAAGCGAGCGCTGCTGCTGCAGACCGGTTCGCTGTCGGAGCGGCATCAGCTGGTCGAACTCGATGCGCTGTCGTCCGACGGTCCGGATTCGCTGGCCGCGGTCGCCAAGCGACTTGATCCCGACGTCGGCACGGCGATCATCACCGAAGGCCTGATGAACTATCTGGACCCGGCCTCGGCGCGCGGAGTGTGGCAACGCATTGCCGAGACGCTGGGCGGTTTTCCGCAGGGCGTCTATTTCAGTGACGTGTATTTCAATGAACGTGTGCAGCATCCGGCCGTGATCGCGTTCGGCGCGCTGCTCAGCGCGTTCGTCAAGGGCCGCATGCACGTGCATTTCAAGTCGCCCCGGGATTTGGCGCAAATCCTGAAGGGCGCCGGCTTCAAGCGCGTGCGTGCGGTCAGGACCGACGCGATCGCTGCCACACGCGAGTACGCGTCGCAGCGTGGTGGCGACAGCGTACGCGTGCTCGAAGCCTGGGCGTGAACCCGCAGTGCCTGGCGAGAATCCCGCGACGTCGCGTCGGCGCACTCACGCTGGCGCGGCGATCGCTGCGAGCCGCCACGGATAGACGCCATCGGCATTCCATTGCGCGACGTAGAGATTGCCCGATAGATCGGCGCAGACGTCGTGTACATGGTGAAAGCAGTCGTACGACGACTGCAGTGCGACCAGTTCACCTTGCGCATCGCGTGTCGCGGTGCCGCCCAAGGCCGTGCAGAGCCGATCGTGCATGTCGAGGATCACGACGAAGCCCGAATTCGGCTTCATGTGCGCACCCGACCAGCACAGGCTGACCAGCATGTGCTCGCCGTGCAGCACCGGTCGGCATGGATAGCCGCCAGGCAGCTTGATCTCGCCCAGGTAGTGGCCATCGAGGCTGAAACGTTTGATGCACGATTGCCGGCGCGAGGTGACCAGCAGGACTTCGTGACCGCGCCCCTTTCTGGAATCGATGGCGATCCCGTGTGCGAAGTCCAGGTTCTCGGGCGCCGAACCTTTGCCGCCGAAATGTCGGATGAAGTTTCCGGCAGCGTCGAATTGCAGCACGTGCTGCGATCCATACCCGTCGGCAACATAGATGTCGCCGTTCGGTGCAACCGCCGTCTGTGTCGGCGCATACGGCATCAGCGCACGATAGAGGCCCAGTGCGTGCGGGCCCGGAAGCCGGCGCAGAACCTCGCCTTTCAACGTGGTCTGAATCACCTGGGCAGCATAGGGATCGCAGATCCAAAGGCATTGTCGCCCGTCCTGCGTGGCGATCGTCAGGCCATGGGCGCCACGCAGCCCCAAGGTCCAGGTGTCGAGCACGCAGCCGTCACGATCGAAAACGATGACGTTGTTGCGTGGATGGTCGGTCAACAGATAGAGGTGTCCGTCCGCGTCGATCGCCATTTCATGGGCGTTCTTGACCGGCACCGCATCCGGCATGGCTTTGCACCAGTCATGATCGACGCGGTAACGAAATGCGCCGGCACCGACGATCCTCGCGTCGGCGCTCGACGTGCTGACCCAGTTCCGCTTCGACAGAAAGCGCGTGCCGGCGATGAACGCGTCACTGCCCAGCTCGTTGAGCTTGCCGAACGCCCGTTGGAGGCTCATGAGCGGAGCGGCGTGCTAAGAGTCAATGCTGATGTGCAGCTGCTCGTGCCGACGCACCTGCAGGCTGGTCACCCATTTCGGCGTACGCCCCGGCGTCAGCGTGATCCGCTTCGTTCGCGCCAGCAGCATGCGCAGGATGATCGCGCCCTCCAGACGCGCCAGCGGCGCGCCGACACAGGTGTGGATGCCGCGGCCGAAGGTCATGTGCATGCGCGGCCGCGACAGATCGAGTTCGTCGGGTCTGGCGAACACATCGGGATCGCGGTTGCCGGCCGACCAGAACATGAGGACCGTGGCGCCCTCGGGAATTCCGACGCCGCCGAGTTCCGTGTCCTTCGGTGTCGAGCGCAGGTGGAAGCGGAACGGCGATTCCAGCCGCAGCACTTCCTCGAGGAAGGCGGGGATCAGATCCGGCTGCTCGCGCAACGTCTGTTGCAGCGCCTGATCCTCGGCGAGCATGCGCACGGCGTTGCCAAGCAGACTGGACGTCGATTCGCCGCCGGCCGCGAGCAGAATGTGCAGAATGGCCCGCCCTTCCATCTGGCGCAGCGTGCCGCTTTCGATATTGCGCTTGATCGCCGCGAGAATGTTGTCGCCGGCATCGGACCCTTCGCGCAGCTGCCCGTCCAACCAGCGCTGGATCGTGGCGCTGCGCCAGATCGTCTTCAACAGCTGGAACAGCGACAGCGAGCCGCTGACAACCGCCGTGGAATCGAACGCTGCCTGGAGCAGCGTGTCGATATTGCTGCCGCGGAAACCGACCAGCTTGCTGACCACCGTCATCGGCAGCGGATTGCCGAGTACCGCCATGAAGTCGGCGGACGGCGCCTGCAGCAATTGCGTGATGCACACATCGGCGACCTGCTCGACATCCGGCGCCATCGTCGCCATGCGCTTGGCGACCAGCTCCGGAAACACGGCCTTGCGGTGCACGCCATGCAGCGGCGGGTCGGCCGTCGCCAGGATCTGCGGGATACCCTTCTGGCGCGTCAGCCGCGCGGGAACGCCGCCGCGACCGCGATACAGGACGCCGCGCAGATTGGACGAGAAATCCTCGACGCGGCGGCTGGCTTCGTCGAGCAGCGCGTGCCGCGTGATGATGAAGATCCGGCTTCCGGGCACCTGCCACACCGGCGCTTCGCTCTGCAGTCGGCGATAGAACGGATACGGGTCGTCGAGGACGGCCGGATCCAGCAGGGCCGTGCCCGGAATCGGATGTGTCATGGTTGAACGTCTTGCGATCGGGGCTCGTGGCAATGCGCGGCGCATCCGCCCGGCGCATCGTTAACTGGCGATGATGCTAGTTAATACGAGACGCTACTGTCAAATGTGACAGTAATAGCCGCCCAATGGACGGCGGCAACGCCAGAGCATGAGTCATCGTGGCTTGTTGCTATCCTTGCCGACTGGAATCGTTCGAGGTGCGCGGATGGCGGAGACGAGACGGCCCGCAGAAGAAAGCAGGGCCCTGCTGATCGAGGCGGCCGTGGAGATCATCCGCACCGAAGGCTATGGTGCGCTCAGCGCCCGCCGGCTGGCCGAAAAAGTCGGCCTCAAGCGACAAATTGTCCATTACTACTTCCGGACGATCGAGGAGCTCTTGCTGAGCGTCGTCCGCTTCTACGGCGACAGCGGTCTGGCCCGTATGCGCGAGGCACTGCGCCGCGATCCGCTGAAAGCGCTCTGGAAGGTGCAGGTCGACGCGAGCGCGACGACGTTTGCGTTCATCGCCATGGCGAGCCATGAGCCGGCAATCCGCGCGGAGATGCGCCATTACATGGACGAGTTCCGCCAGGTGCAGACTGAAGCGATCGCCGCCTATTTCCAGGCGCGCGGTGTCAAGCCGGAACTGCCGCCAGCAGCGATTGCCATCCTCATCCAGAGCGTCTCGCAGACCTTGGCCGTCGAGAGCAGCATCGGCGCCGTGCGTGGCCATGCCGAAGCAAGAGCCGCAATCGACGCGCTGCTGCGCCGACTGACCCGCGACAAGAAGACGGCGCCCGCAAGGTAAGCGGCTCGCGCCTTTGCGCGGCGATCCGACACACGTATCGCAATTCTCCGGCGTCAGCTGCCGCCACTACTGGCACTATTGACAGTAGAGAATGGGCGCTACTAGCATTGATGCCAGTTGTCCGGGCCATGAGTCGAAGACCGCATTGATGCGGCAAGCCGGGCGGCACGGGACTTGGCCACCCGCCAGCGGGGGCCGCCAGGGCGAAGTCGCCAGGAGGAGAGGAACATGAAAGCACTCGTAATGGGTGGCAGCCTGCTGGCGGCCGCCAACCTTGCAGGGATGTCGTCTGCACTCGCGCAGGCCACTGATACGGACGCTGCTGCGCCCACGGTCACGGTGCCCGAGACGACCGCAGCGGATGCCGGCGCCGATCAGGACACCAGTAATGCCGCGCCGTACGCGACCATCCCGGTTCCCGCAGCGCCGGAACCGGTGAACGCTGCCGCGGAGCCTCAGAGTAGCCGAGCGATCGCCGAGATTGTCGTCACCGCGCGTCGCTCGAAGGAGAACCTGCAAAACGTCCCGATCGCGATCTCGACGATGAGCGCCGACGACCTGCAGCGCGAGCAGATCACCACGCCGCAGGATCTGCAGGGACGTGTGCCGTCACTGATCGTCGGGGCGAACAGCCAGATGCGCAACACCGAGACGCCGACGATCCGCGGGCAGGGCGCAACCTATGGCTCCAGTCCCGGTGTCGTGATGTATCTGGGCGAAGTGCCGCTGCCATCCGACCCGGTCGCCAACTACCAGGGCGGTCCCGGCAAGTTCTTCGATCTGGCCAGCGTGCAGATTCTCAAAGGCTCGCAGGGAACGCTTTTCGGGCGCAACACCACGGGCGGCGCGATGCTGCTGGAACCGCAGAAGCCGAAGGACGGCTGGTCGGGCTACCTGCGCGCCGGCGCCCTCAGCCTTGCGGGCAAGGGCAATCTGACCGGCTACAACTACGAAGGCGTGCTGAACGTGCCGATCGTCGCCGACAGCCTGCTGGCGCGCGTCGGTGGCCAGTTCTATCAGCGCGACGGCTTCACGCGCGATGTCGTCACCGGCAAGGATTACGACAACCGTCATTACTGGGCCGGCCGCGCCAGCCTGCTGTGGCGACCGAGCGACGGCATCGAAAACTACCTGATGGGGCACTACGCCAGCAGCCACGACAACGGCACGGCCGTCGTCATCAAACAGATCAACCGCGAAGGGCTCAACCAGGCGATCCCGGGCGCGATCGGCCTCGGCGCGGCAACGCAGATCATTCCGGGCATCGACCTTGCGCAGGTATTGAACGCGGGCTGCCTGGTCCTGGACTTCTTCGGACCGTCGACGAACTGCGGACAGGACATCGTCGATGAGCAGGCCGCGCGCAGTAATCGCGAAGTCCAGCTGAGTGCCGACCCCAACGACATTCTCAAGTCCGGTGCCGTCGTCGACAAGACGACGTTTGCGCTGTCGGATGATGTCTCGCTGATCAACATCGCGAGCTATTCGACCCTGCGACATTCCTATCGCTGGGATCTCGATGGCTCGCGCGCCGCCATCAACGAATTCACCAATCCGTCCGACGTATTGGAAGCCGACATTCACAGCGTCACGGAAGAACTGCACCTGGCCGGCTCGGCACTCGATCGCTCGCTGAGTTATGTGGTTGGCGCGTACTACGAACACAATGAAGCCGAAGGCGAAATCCTCGCGACCTCGTTGATGTTCGTGCACACCACCCAGCAGTACGAGGAGACGAAATCGTCGTTCGCGCCGTTTGCGCAGGCGACCTATGATCTCGGCGACGTGTTCGAGAGCCTGTCGGGTCTCAAGCTGACGCTCGGTGCGCGGCATACCAGCGACAAGACGAGCGGCCACGCGTCGATCCGGCAGCTGGCGCTGAACACGATTCCGCTCGTCAACAAGTCGTACGCGGCGGATATCGACGACGCGGAGTGGACCTACACCGCAGGCCTCGACTACAAGCTCGGCCGCAATCTGCTGTACGGCAAGGTCAGCCGCGGTTACAAGACCGGCGGCATCGCGCCGATTTCGGTCAACCCCGCGCGCTACACCTACGCACCGGAATTCGTCCTGAACTACGAGATCGGCGACAAGTCGGAATTCGAGATCGCCGACATGCCGGTACGCTGGAACTCGGCGGTTTACTACACCGACTACACGAACCTGCAGAAGGCCGGCATCGACGCTTACGTCGATCCGCACGCGGTCAGCCCGGTCCCGCAGCTGGGACAATCGATCTTCAATGTCGGCAGCGCCTGGGTCGCCGGCCTGGAAACCGAGTTCACCATCGAGCCGGTGCGCGGCGCGGCATTCGTGGCGACCTACGGTTACACGCGCGCCAAGTACCGCGAGTTCGAGCTGGAATACACCGGTGCGACGCCGCAGCTCGACTGCAGTGGACAGAAGGTCCAGGCCGGAAACATGGTCGATTTCTCCTGTGCGCCGTTCCAGCAGACGCCCCGGCATCAATTCAGCCTGTCGGCACGCAGCATGCTGCCGGTCAACCCGACGGCAGGATATGTGCAGGCTTCGGTCACGTACGCCTGGACCGACCGCCAATACAGCGCATCGACACCACCGGATGCCGAGCCGGAGGCGTGGCTGCCGTCCTATGGCTTGCTCAACGCCAGCCTGAGCTGGAGCCAGATTTTCGGATCGGGCCTCAGTGCGCGCCTGTACGGCACCAATCTCATGAACAAGGAATACCGGCTGTCCAACAGCAACCAGTGGAACCTGACGTACTTCCAGGCATCGATGTACGCCGAGCCGCGCATCGTCGGGCTGACGCTGTCCTATGCCTGGGGCGATGAGTAACGAAGCCATGCGCGCTTGTCCGTCGCCCGACGTGTCGCACAGCAGGCGCCGACACCTGCGTCGCTGCGCGTGCCTCATCGTCGTGTCATTTCTGATGCCGGCTTCGCGCGCAGTCGCCGCAGACGACTGGCGTCTGGAGCTGGATCGTGATGGCATCCAGGTCCAGACCCGGGCCGTGGACGGCTGGAGCATTCGCCAGATTCGTGGCAGCGCCCGGATCGCCGCACGCCTGCCGAGTGTCGTCGCCGTGATCGACGATCCGGCGGCGCAGGACCGGCTCGAAGAGCGCGTCGCGCAGGCGACGATCCAGCATCGCGAAAGTGCGACGCGCTATCAGCTCTACGCCCGGCTTCACATGCCGTGGCCGGTCAGCGATCGCGACATCGTCAACCAGCGGCAGATCAGGCAGGACCCGACCAGTTTCGTCGTCACGATCACCGATACCGCCCTGCGCGACGCGGCGCCGCGGCCCGGGAATGGCGTGGTGCGCATCGTCCGCTCGACGCAGGTCTGGACACTGACGCCGGACGGCGACGGTGTCCGCGCCCAAGTCACGCTGCTTTCCGATCCCAACGGACCACTGCCGGCTGCGCTGATCAACTCGATGTCGATCAGCACCCCGTTCAAGATGCTCAAGGCGCTGCGTGCACTGGCGCAGAGTCCGCCGTACGCATTGGCGCGGCCTGCGTTCATCGAAGATCCCGGCACGCGCTAGCGCGACACCGGCGGCCGCGTGCCGAAGTGACGCGCTCACCCGAGAAACGCCTGCCCGCCGTCGACGCCGATGCTCTGGCCGGTGATGTAGCGCGAGTCCTCCGAGCACAGCGAGACGACGAAGCGGCCGATGTCGTGTTCGCAGGAGCCGACGCGGCCCTGCGGTACGGTGGCGACGAACGCGGCGGCTTCGTCGGGGCGTTCGCGCGTCCACCAGGCCATTGCCGGTGAATCCGCAAGCGGCAGGATCGCGTTGACGCGAATGCCGTCCTTTGCGAACTCGCAGGCCGCGGCGCGCGTCAGCTGACGGATTGCTTCCTTCACCGCCGCATACGCGCCGTAGCCGGCGAGGTCCCAGCGCTTCGCCGACGACGAGCCGAAGTTGATGATGTTGCCGTCACCCTTCAGATGCGGATGGCAGAGTTTCATCAGGCGGAAGCTCGCGAGCGGGCCGGATTCCCACCCCGCCGTGAAGGCGTCGTCGCTGACCTGCAGCAAGGCGCCCAGCGGCACTTCCTGGGCGTTGTTGACGAGGATGTTGAGGCCGCCGAGTTCGCCGACCGTGCGCGCGACGCAGGCTTCGAGCGAGGCTGCGTTCTTGACGTCGCATTCGATCGCCAGCGCCGTGCCGCCACGCTTGCCGATCTCCGCGACGGTCGCCTCGAGTTTCGCCAGCGTACGGCCGGTGACCGCGATCTTCGCGCCGGCAGCGGCCAGCGCAAACGCGATGCCCTGTCCCACGCCCTGTCCGGCGCCGGTCACCAATGCAACCTTGCCCTGCAGCTTTGCCATGCGTACGCCCCGTATCCGTGAGGCGCCTAGTGTGGAATCGCGATGACGGCATCGCCTAACCCGCGTGGGGTAGGCATGGCATGCTTGGCGAATTCCGACGACGGAGCGTGGCATGCGCAGCATCTACATCAGCGGGCGCGGCGGCCCGGAAAAACTCGTGGTCCGCGAAAGCGCCGATCCACAGGCTACCGCCGGCACGCTGCGGGTGCGCGTGCGCGCCAGCGGCATCAACTTCGCCGACATCCTCGCCCGTCAGGGCCTGTACCCAGACGCGCCGAAACTGCCCTGCGTGGTCGGCTACGAAGTCTCCGGCGTGGTCGACGCGGTCGGTCCCGACGTCGATCCGGCGTGGTTGGGCCGCGAGGTGTTCGGCCTCACGCGTTTCGGCGGTTATGCCGACGTGGTGGTGACGCCGGTGGCACAGATGTTCGAAAAGCCGGCGGCGCTCTCGCACGAACAGTGCGCGGCGATTCCGGTGAACTACCTGACCGCCTGGCAGTTGCTCGTCGTCATGGGTTCGCTGAGCCACGACGAAACCGTGCTGATCCACAACGCCGGCGGCGGCGTCGGACTCGCCTGCATCGATGTCGCACGCCACATCGGCGCGCGCATCATCGGCACCGCCAGCAGCGGCAAGCACCCATTTCTCAAGGAACGCGGCCTGCACGAGGCGATCGATTACCGCACGCAGGACTGGCCGACCGAACTGCAGCGCCTGACCGACGGCCGCGGCGTCGAGCTGATCACCGATCCGCTCGGCGGCAGCCACTGGAAGAAAAGTTACCGCGCGCTACGCAGCACCGGCCGGCTCGGCATGTTCGGCATTTCCGGCGTCACCGAGTCGCGCTTGTTCGGTCCCTTGAAGCTGCTGCCGGTCGCACTGGGCATGCCGTTCTTCCATCCGCTGCCGCTGATGGACGGCAATCGTTCAGTGTTCGGCGTCAACGTCGGCCATCTCTGGCACGAAGTCGACAAGATCCGCGGCTGGATGCAGGCCCTGCTGCAGGGTGTCGACGACGGCTGGCTGCGCCCGCATGTCGATCAGGTTTTCAGTTTCGCGCAGGCCGGCGAAGCGCATGCCTACATCGAAGCGCGCCGCAACACCGGCAAGGTCGTGCTGCGTCCGGACTGACGGCAATCGAGCGACGAATGCCGGACTCGCCGGGCCACGCTCAGTGGCTGCCGAACACCTGCTTCAGAAGTTCGGTTCCGCGCGCGGCCGGATTCGTGCGAATGCGCGCTTCCTCGGCGGCAATGGTCGTGAACAGACCGGCGAGCGCCTTGTCCGTGACATAGTTGTCGAGATCCGGCACCGCGTGACCGGACAGCTGCAGCAGCGGGCCGGCCTTGGCACTCAGCTGCTTGTAGCTTTGCGTGACGCCGACACCGGCGGTCGCACCGCGCACGATCGGCAGGATCTTCACGCGCAGCGAATCGCTCGCCGTGCGCTGGAAGTAGCGGGTCGCGGCATCCTGCGGACCGTCGAGAATCGCGCGGGCATCGGCAACGCTCATCTGTCGCACGGCGTTGCCGAAGATATCGGCGACCTGCGGCACCGCACGTTCGGCGGCGCGATTCAGGGTCAGCTGGAATTCGTCGAGGCGCGGGCCCTGGCCGAACTGGCGCAGGCTGTTCTCGATTCCGGACAAGGGCGACGGCAGGGGAATGCGCACTGCGGCATCGCCCCAGAAGCCATCGGTGCGACCGAGCTGGTTGATGGCCTTGGTCGTACCCTGCGCAAGCGCCTCGCGCAGGCCGGACACGATCTGGCTGTTGTCGAGGGCGGTGGCGCCGGCCGGCGGCGGCTGGGCCTGCTTGAACCAGTTGCCGAGATCGGATTTCCAGCTCGCTGCACATGCAAAACTCAGAGGCAGCAACAGCGCGGGCAGCATTCGCGAAAGCAGGCGCACGGGGACCATCCGAAGGAACGATGCGCCAGTGTAAGGTGCCGGCGCCGCAAGTTCGCCGACCGCGCCATTCGCCTGCCCTCGAACGGCCGGCCCAACCGGCGCTTCCGCTCGTCACCGCTGCGCTGCGCCTTCCGTCAGGCCGGAAAATCCGCCCATCGCCTGCGGACGGATCGAGGCACGCGCGCCTTTTTACGCTGCGTTTGGGGGAGCAGGCCAAATCGCCCGGTTCCCGCCCTCTCCCGACATCCACGGTCCGCCGCACCGGAGCGACCCGATGCACAGCTTCGAATCGTCGCCCCCCAGTACAGAGCGCTTGCTGGCCGTCATCAAGGTGCAGGCCGAGATCGCCCGACAGGGTCCCGATCTGGCAGCGGTAATGGCGCTCGCCACCGATCGCGCCCTCGATCTCACCGCCGCCACCGGCGCCGTGATCGAGCTGGCCGAAATGGGCGACATGGTCTATCGCGCCACTGCCGGCGTGATCCTGCCGTTCATTGGCCTGCGCCTGTCGCTGCGCGGCAGCCTGTCCGGATTGTGTGTGTCCTCCGGCGCAGTCCTGCGCTGCGACGACAGCGAGACGGATGAACGTGTCGATCGCGAAGCCTGCCGGCGCATCGGCGTCCGCTCGATGGTCGTGGTGCCGCTGCGCCATCAGGATGCCGTGATCGGCGTGCTCAAGGTCACCTCGGAGCGATCACGCGCTTTCGGCCCCGGCGAAACGCAGATTCTCGAACTGCTGTCGGAGATGATCGGCGCCTCGATGTACCACGCGACGCGCTTCGAAGCCGACGAGTTGTTCCACCGCGCCACCCATGACGCGATGACCGGGCTTGCCAACCGGGCCTTGTTCTTCGACCGCTTGCGTCACTGTCTGGCACGTGCCGCCAGACATCGCGAACAGGTGGCCGTCATCCAGCTCGACATGGACGGGCTCAAGCCGATCAACGATCGCTGGGGTCACCGCGCCGGCGATCAGGCCATCGTCGAATTCGCGCGACGCCTGCGGCAATCGGCGCGCGGCACCGACACGGTTGCGCGCCTGGGCGGCGACGAATTCGCGATCCTGATGCCGCAGGTGAGCAACCGCGACGAGCCGGAAAGCCTGGCGTTGCGCGTCCACAACGAGTGCCGCGCACCGTTCGATTTCGACGGCCAGTCATTGCCGCTGCGCGCGAGCACCGGCGTGGCCCTCTATCCGGCCGACGGCGAGGACCCGATCCAGCTGGTCGAACGTGCCGACCACGCGATGTATGCGCAGAAGCGCCGCCAGCAGCAGGCTCAGCGCGCGCCTGCGCGCTGAAGCCGCCGCACCGCAGCGTCGGCCGCGCGTCAGGCGGCGGCTTTGAGTGCCGCCGCCTGGGCGGCCAGATCCCGCACGGCCACATAGGCAAACGTCATCGCCGGCCCCAAGGTCGAGCCGGCACCGCCGTAGGTCGGCCCCATGACCGCAGCCGAGGTGTTGCCGGTTGCGTACAGCCCTGGGATGACGCTGCCGTCATCGCGCAGCACGCGCGCCTGCGGATCGGTCACCAGACCCCCCTTGGTGCCGATCTCGCCGGCATCGAGCTTCACCGCGTAGAACGGCGGCTTGATGATCGGCCCGAGACAGGTGTTCGGCTTGACGCTCGGGTCGCTGTAGTAGCGATCGATCGCGGTTTCGCCCTTGTGGAATTCGGGATCGACGCCGGCCTTCGCATACTCGTTCATATTCGCGACGGTCGCTTTCAGCCCTTCCGTGTCGACCCCGATCTTGGCGCTCAGCGCCTCGATCGTGTCAGCGCGGTAGTAGACCTTGTCCAGCCAGTCCTTCGGCAGCTTCGAGTCCGGCTCGATCTGGCCGGGCAGGAAGATGCCCATCGGATATTTGTAGCGGAACGTCGCGTCGAACACGAGCCAGCACGGCACCGTGCCGTTGCCCTTGGCATCGTCGGCATACATCGCGTTGCGGAAGTCCGGATAAGCCGCGGCTTCGTTGACGAAGCGCTTGCCCTTCCTGTTGACCGCGACGCAGCCCGGCATGCCGCGCTCGATGAACAGCGTGATCTGCTGATCGGCGCCGGGCTTTTTCACGGTCGGCGACCCCCAGACCAGATCCATGTGCTTGAGCGCCGCACCGATGGCCTGACCGGCGCGAATGCCGTCACCGTGATTGATCGGCGGCGCCGCGGTCCAGGCCACCGTCGTCGGCTTCGCCAGATACTGGTCGCGCATCTGCTGATTGGACTCGAAGCCGCCGCAGGCGAGGATCACGCCGCGTCTCGCGTGGTAACGCAGCGTCTTGCCCTGGTGCTTGACGACGACGCCGACGACACGGCCGTCTTCCTCGATCAGCGATTCCATGCCGGTGTCGAGTTGCAGCGGAATGTGCTGCTGCATCATCGCGTAGCGCAGCGTCGCGACCATGCCCTGACCGAGGACCTGGCGACGATCACGATGCGTCTTCATGCGCCAGCCGATGTCGAACCAGTACTTGAGCAGCATCTTCACCGTCAGCCACACCCAGCCCGGCCCGCGCGAAAACAGCTTGTGCGCCTCGACCTGATCCATCGCGATGCGGCCCATCAGCAGCGTGCCCTTGAACGACTCGCGTTGATTGTGGAACTCGTCACCGAGCCTTGAGGCGTCGAACGCGACCGGCTCCATCGAGCGCCACCCCTGCTTGCCGCCGGGATTGTTCGGGTAGTAGTCCGGATACTTCGGCACGTTGCGATAACGCACGTCGAAGTTTTTCGCCAGATATCGCACCATCTCCGGCGCGTTGTGCAGATACGCCTCGATGCGAGCCTGCGGCACCTCGTCGCCGATCAGGCCCTTGAGATAGGTCAGCGCGTCCTCGAACGAATCCTGGCCACCGGTGCGCGCGATGTCGTCGTTGCACGGTATCCAGATGCCGCCGCCGGACACCGCGCTGGTGCCGCCGTACTTGTCGGACTTCTCGATGACGACCGACGACAGACCATGACCTTTGGCACACAGCGCCGCGGTCATGCCGCCGCCACCGGAACCGACGACGATGACGTCGTACTGCTGGTCCCAACTTCCAGATTCCGCTACGCCCATGTCAGTGCCCGCTTGATGTGAAAGTCCGGACCGATGCGGCGCAGCGCGGAACAGTCCGGTGAACTGTTGCGCCGCCGGACGGCCCGGGCCCGAACCGGAGGTTCCTTACAGGAACACGTCGGTGTTGTCGCGACCGAGCAGCACGGCGCCGTAGTTGCGGCCGAACTGATCCGGATTGTTGGCGTAGTGGCCACGCGCGGCGTAGATGTCGAACAGGTAACGATGCAGCGGGAAGTCGGTGAAGATGCCGCGCCCCCCGCAGGCCGAGAACAGCGCATAGGCATGTCTGGCGCAGCGCTCGACGACCTGCGCTGCCTGTGCACGGAAGTGCACGCGCTGGGCGATGTCGTCGAGCGGCTCGCCCTTGCGGATCTTGCCCATCAGCACATCGAAGTTGCGATGCAGGACCAGCTTCATCTCGTCGATCGCCAACGCCGCTTCGGCAGCCGCGAGCTGTGCCGGCGGCTGCTCGGAGGTCTTGTTGCCCATGTCGCCGACGCGCACCTTGGCGAAGTCGACGAAGGTATTGAGCGCACCCTGCAGACCACCGATCGCGGCCGACGACACCGCGCGCACGAAGATCTGCCCGAATGGCAGCTTGTACAGATCGGCGGTGAAGGTGTGGCGGCCGGGGTTGGTGCCCATGAAACCGTCGCTGCCCTTGTGCGTGCGGTATTCCGGCACGAACACATCCTTGACGACGATGTCTTTCGAGCCGGTGCCCTTGAGCCCCATCACGTGCCAGGTGTCGACGATCTCGAAGTCCGACTTCGGCAGCAGGAAGGTGCGGTACTCGGGCGGCTGGCCCTCGTTGAAGATCAGGCCGCCAAGGAAGATCCAGTCGCAGTGATCGCAGCCGCTGGAAAAGCCCCAGCGACCGGAAAAGCGGAAACCGCCTTCGACCGGCTTGACCTGACCTTTCGGCATGTAGGTCGAGGCGATGCGCGTGTTGCTGTCCCGGCCGAAAACGTCTTCGGCGGCCTTCGGATCGAACAGCGCGATCTGCCAGTTGTGCACGCCGATCACGCCGTAGATCCAGGCGGTCGACATGCAGCCTTCGGCCAGCGTCATGCAGACGTCGTAGAACACCTGCGGGTCCATCTCGTAGCCACCGTAGAGTTTCGGTTGCAGAACGCGGAAGAAGCCGGCGTCCTGCATTTCCTGCACGGTCTCGGCCGGGATCATGCGAAGTTCCTCGGCCTGCTTCGCGCGGCTGGCGAGCACGGGCACCATCTCGCGCGCGCGCTGGACCAGCACTTCGGGACTGATGGGCGTGGTCGTTGCGGTTTTCTGGGCGGTACCTGACACGGTGATCTCCTCGCGAATCGGGGGCGCAGGCGTCTGGCACGAAAGCGCCGTCCTGCACGAGACGCTTTGTCGCAGAAGCCCCGCTGGCAGGCATCGTCCGAAACGACTAGCCGACATGCGCGCGCCGGACGGCGTCGACAGCGCCGCCCTGGCGTTCCAGAATGGATCGCACAACCGGTCGCGCCAAGGACGACCGGCGGCACCGACCGCAACGGGGGGAGCAAGATGCGCAGGATCCTGAATCGCGGCGTCGGGGTGTCGTTGCTGATGCTGGCGCTCGGCGCCTGCGGGCGTTCGGCGCCGACCGCGTCACTCGCCGCCGCCGGCGGCGATCATCCGGGCGGCGACACGGCCGGCATCGATCTGCGTTGCGACGACGCTGCCTATCCGTCCGCGCAGTGGACGAGCTGCGAGGCGCAGAACTACGCGAAGATTCTCGAAGCGCCGGTCGAGGAAGCGGCCAATCCGGCGTTCGTCACGCGCTGGATCGAGCAGAGCGCCGCGAACCAGTTCGACTACACGGCGCGTGATCTCGATGATCCGAGCTGGCTGCTGGCATCGAGTCCGCTGTTGACGGCGCTGCTGAACACGCCGCCGTCGGAGCTCGCACAGACCCTGCAGGATCGCATCGCGGCGATCCAGGCCGATCCGACCGCCGCGATCTCGCTGCCGCTGAATGCGCCGCTGGTGCCGCTGTGTTCGACCTGGTCACTGCAGTGCACGGGCGATCCCTACCGCTATCCGCAGGTCGCCGGCGCCGATGGCCGTTTCTACACCGAAGAAGCGGAGGTGGTGCCGATCGTGTTCTACGACGACGGCTGCGCGCGCCTCAGCGGCCACGTCTGGCTGCCGAAGAACGCGCCGGCCGATGCCAGGCTGCCGACCATCGTCATCGACAACGGCTCGATCCAGGCGCCGGAAACGCTGTACTGGTGGGCGGCGCAACTGCTGGTGCGCAACGGCTACATGGTCATGACCTACGATCCGCGCGGCCAGGGCCGTTCCGACTGGCAAACGCCGAGCGGCGGACAGGGCGGCAACATCGACACCTCGGTGTTCGTCACCGGGCTGGTCAATGCGATCGACTTCCTGCATTCGACGCCGTCGCAGCCGTATCCGGAGAACCAGACCTGCGCCGGCCGTTATCCGACCGCGGTCACCGGCTACAACCCGTACTTCGACCGCATCGACCGTGATCGCCTCGGCGTCGCCGGGCATTCGGCCGGCGCATTCGGCGCCTCGATCGTGCAAGGTCTCGGCGCCGACGGCGCCGCGCCGTGGTTCGGCAAGCTCGACGCGCACAATCCGGTGAAGGTGATCGTCGCCTGGGACGCGCTCGCGGTCGGCGATCCGGGCGCGCCGCTCAGCGAAGGCTATGCGGCCGTTCCGCGCGTGCCGGCGCTGAGCCTGATGAGCGAATACGTCAGCCCGGCCGGCAGTAGCGCAACCAGCATCGCGACGACCGCGGCGCCATACCTGACACCGCCTGATCCGGACGATCATCTGCTCGCCTATCAGGCGTTTGCCGATGCCGGCGTACCGGTGTTCGCGATCACGATCGCCGGCGCGACGCATTTCGACTTCAGCCTGTTGCCGACCTTTCCGGCAAGCTCGTGGTGCCCGCAGCTGGTCAATGGCGCGTGCAGCGGCGGCTGGGGCTTGCCGCTGATCGAACACTACACGCTGGCCTGGTTCGATCGCTGGCTGAAAAAGCCGGGCGAAGCCGGTTACGCCGACGCCGACGCACGCCTGCTCGACGACGATGGCCCGCAGGGACGGCTGAAGATGAGCTGGCACTTTCACTCGGCACGCGACTATCCGGCGCGCGGCGGCCGTGAGGAGCGCTGCAACAATCTGCGACGCGGCTGCACAGCGTCGTAGCACCGTCACCGCACGATCGGAACCCGCCCGTTCGTCCATGTCCGCGGGCACGCATGCAAGGCACGTCCGCACGGAGGCGGCGACGCTAGTTCGCCGTCAGATCGATCGTCACCTCGTTGGCGCCGGCGAGATTGTCGAGCCGCAATTGCCCGGCATTCGGCGCGGAGACCACGGTCGCGCCGCTGACCTCGACGTGATAGCCGTTCGGGTAGTGGGTCGACAGCGGTATGTAGATCAGGGTCGGCCCGCCGGCAGCGCGCGGCGTGTAGCGGTAGTGGAACGCGCCGCTGTCGGGATCGAACGATAGCTCCTCGGGGATGCCGGCGGTCGCCTGCGGATAGCTGCGCTCGAGGATGCGCAGCTTGTCGGGTTTCACTGTCGACAGGTCGGCGTCGTCGGTGAACAGCCCCTGTGCACCACTGCCCTGCGATTGCGTGGTCGGGTCGGCCCAGTTCTTGTAATGCCAGTACTGCCAGCCGATCAGATGCTCGTCGGCAAGTGCGGTCGTCTGGCGCAGCAGTTCGAGATCGTCGGTGGCCCCGAACTCGGTCAGCAGTTCGACGGCATTCATTCGATCGGCCTGATCGCGCGCCTCGTTGGCGGAGGCCTCGTTGAAGCCGTTGCAGGTCGCCGGAATCGGCAGGGCGTCGATCAGACCGAGCTGGACCGACTGCGTCAGCGCCGCGAGCGGGCAGTAGTCGTGGAAGGAATAGCCGAGCTGCGATTCTCCGGCAACCGCCGTGAACCCCTTCGGCGTGCCGACGCTGCTGCCCTCGGGTTCGGACTCGAACCAGATGATGTGCTGCTGATCGACGCTGCGGATGCCGTTGCGCGCGTACTCGTAGAACGGCTGCAGCTCCTGCGAGTCGTGCGCCGGACATCCGACCAGCGGCACCAGGCAACTGGCGTATTCGAGACCGGCCCAGGGCTCGTTGAAAAGATCGTAGCCCATCGAATACGGCTGATCGGCCCAACGCTTCGCAACTGCCGTCCAGGCCTCGCGAAAGCCGTCGCGGATCTCGCCGGTGTCCGCCCAGAGATTGTCGTAGGCCTGCGAAAGCTGCGGCGTGAAATAGTTGAACGGAAAACCGAAGGCCGGTGGCCCGAGCAGGGTCGTGAAGCTGCCGGGCAATTGTTCGACCGCCCAGTCCGGCACCCCCTCGCCCTGATACAGCGGTCCGAGCATGTCCTGATGGAAGTCGAACAGCATCCAGATGTGCCGCCTGGCGAGCAACTGGATGACACGGTCCCAGGCAACCAGATAATCCTGATCGATGACACCGGCCTGCGTCGGCATCACGCCGGCCCAGAGCACGCCGATGCGTGCGGTGTTGAACCCGTGGTCGGCAAGCCAGTCGGCGTCGGCCGCGACAAATCCGTCGGCCGTCGCAGGCGGCACGAACGGCGCGGTCTTCCAGACCATGTTCACGCCATGCAGCATGACGACGCGATTTTCCGCGTCGACCAGCCAGCGACCGTCGCGGCGCAGCGGCGCGGACGCCTCATCGCCGGATTGCGCTTCGCCGGGCACCGTCGATGCCTTGCAGCCGACCAGCGCGCACGCCAGCACCGATGCTCCGAACAAGTGAACGGCACGCATCCTGTCTCCCCCGATTTCCGGTCACTCATCCTGCGCGCAGGCACTGCGCGCACGGGTCACCGTGATGTCCGACACGCTAGGTACGCAAGCGCTTTGTCACTTCATTCAAACGGGTGATGTGACCGTTGGGGCCCGTGCCCACACTCGTCGGCAATCGCTTTTTTGGTTTCGATGAGGAGCGCCATGCATGGCCAGCTCGAAAGATTACAAGCTTGGTGAACATACCTTTCCACGCGGCTGGTTCATGGTCGCCGAATCGGCGAAGGTCACCGACAAACCGCAGGGCGTGCGCTTCTTCGGTCAGGACTTCGCGCTGTATCGCGGCAAGGACAGCGGCAAGGTGATCCTGCTCGACGCGTATTGCCCGCACATGGGCACGCATCTGGCGAAAAACAGCACCTCGTATGTTGCGCAGGACGGTTCGGTCGAGGGTGATTCGATCCGCTGCCCGTATCACGCCTGGCGCTTCGGCCCGGATGGCAAGTGCAACCAGATTCCGTACTCGAGCGGTCCGATTCCGCCCGCCGCCAGGATTCGTTCCTGGCCGGTGGTCGAGAGCATGGGCGCGGTGTTCGTCTGGCACGACGCCGAAGGTGGCGAGCCGGAATGGGAAGCGCCGTTCCTCAACGAATGGAACGATCCGACCTGGACGCACTGGACCTTCGACGATCTCGGCAAGATCGACGTGCATCCACAGGAGATCGTCGACAACATCACCGACGCGGCGCACTTCGGGCCGGTGCACGGCTCCAGAACCAAGTTTTTCGAGAACGAATTCAGCGGCCATCTGGCGATCCAGCGCATGGGCGGCGGACATCGCACCCTGGTCGCCGAAGGCGGCCCGCTGCTGGTGACCGAGGCGGTCTATCACGGCCCGAGCATCCTGATCACGCGCATGAGTGGCCTGTACGATTCGTACATCTTCATCGCGCACACGCCGGTCGACGACGGCTCCTCCTATGTCTGGCACGCCCTGCTCGTACGCTCGGCGACCGGCCAGCCGGCGACCGAAGCCGATCATGCCGCTGCGCGCCAGTATCAGGACATGGCGCTGGCTGCCTTCGCGCAGGACTTCGAAGTCTGGCGCCACAAGCGGCCATGCTTCCAGGGCCTGTTCGTGCAGGGCGACGGTCCGTTCCGCCTGCAGCGCATCTGGTACAAGCAGTTCTACAACCCGCGTGCGAACGCGCAGGAGTACCGGCGCCAGGTCGACGGGGTCCATCTCGCGCGCGGCATCGAGGGCGCACCGGACGACATGCGCGAAGCCAGCCACGAGTCCCTGCAAATCGCCGTCAACGCCTGAGCTCGGCGCCGGAGCAAAAAAGGCCCGCGACTCGCGGGCCTTTTTGTCGGGTGTGGCGGCTCAGTCGCGCTTCATGGCCTGCTTGAAGGCGTCCGGCATGTTGTAGTCGAACGAGCGCTTCTCGACGCGCTCGACGATGCGCCAGCCGGCTGCGGTGCGCCGGTAGCGATCCAGATACCAGAGTCCGAAGAACATGGTTTCGCCTTCGCCCGGCGTGCCGTCCGCTTTCGGCAGCACCATCGGATTGATGCAGGCTACCTTGCCGCGCGCCTCGTCGCCCTCGATCTCGAAGGCAAAATTGCCGTTGAAGTGCATGTAGCCCGGAAAGATCGCCAGCGCTTCCGGCAGCCATTTGCGGATCTCCGGATAGCCACCGGCAATGCCGCCGGCGGCGCGATAGTCGATGTGCGCGTCCGGCGTGAAGATGTGATCGAGCCGCTCGAACGCGCGTTCGTCGATCGCATAGGCGTAGGCAACCACCAGTTGCTCGAGTTCGAGGCGATCGGAGATCTGCTGGGCGCTGAGCATGGCTACTTCTTCCCGCCGATGACTTCCATGTCGCCCGGCCCCCAGAACGCGCGCATCGACGTGAACTGGCCGGCTTCGTTGAACGTCATCACGTCGATCACCCGGATCACCGCTTGGCCTTCCGGCATCTTCAGTTCGACGTCGAAGGCCATCGCCGCGGAATTGCCGTGCGAGCCGCGGATCGGCGCCGCCAGCTTGAGCCTGGCGCCGGTCTTCATCGAGAACTCGTAGAACTTCGAAATCTCCGCCTTGCCGGTCTTCAGCGGGCTGCCCACCGGGTCCTCGATCGTCGCGTCGTCGGCGAACAACGCGGCGACCGCCGCCGGATCCGCACGATTGAAGCCATCGACATAGGCCTGCATCGCCGCTTTCATCACTTTTTCGCCGGCACCCGCCATCGCACACGCTCCTCGAGTTAGGTCTTGATCGTGCGTGCCATGCTCGGGGGCACGCGGGTTCGCAGAATCGTCCGTCCGGACGAAAGCCGTGGTAAAACCGCCCCAATCGAGCCGGTCATCCGCGCCCCGACTTGACGGGATACGCAAAGCCAGCCGACTATTGCGGTTCGGTCGTTTCAAGAATTCATTCGCAAAAGTCCCGCAGAGGACTTGCGGCAGCGAACGACCCCAGCTTGATCGAGGAGGAAATCGATGGCCGTATCCGCCGAACAGATGTCCGGTACCCGGACTGCTGCCGCCAAGCGCGCCGTGCTCAAGACCGGTCGCCCGCGCGCCGCCGAACCGCTGAAGCTCGAAACGATCGACCAGCTGCTCGGCGCGATCTATGAAGGTCCGACCGAATCGCCGCCATGGCAGACGGCGATGCTGCGCATTCGCGAAGTGCTGGCCGCCGCGCACGTCACGCTGATGCTGCGGCCGCCGTCATCGGACAGCACCGGCGTGATGATCAACACCGGCCCGACCACCGCGCAGAACGTCGAATCCTACGAGACGCATTTCTTTGCCGCCGATCCGTTCGTGCGGCTGGCCGAGGGCGATGTGTTCTCGGCCGAGGAATTGATCGGCCCGCAGTGGCTGCAAAGCCAGTACTACCACGATTTCCTTGAACCGATCGGCGTCCGTCATCTGCTGGGTGCCGACATCTACACCAAGGACGGCATCGAGTGCCGCTTCCGCATCACGCGCAGCGCCGACGCCGGTCCGTTCTCGACGGACGACAAGTCGCTGATCAAGCTGCTGCTGCCGCACCTGAAGCGTTCCATCCAGCTGCATGCGCGCCTCGACTTCCTCGAATGCGAGCGCTCGCTGTTCGCCGGCACCGTCAATCGCATGCTGCTCGGCATGCTGAGCTTCGATGCCAATGGCAACATCGTCGAGACCAATCAGGAGGCGCGGCGCATTCTCGCCGAGAAGGACGGCATCTGGCTGTCCGGCAACAACCTCTGCATCGAGAGCAGCCAGGAAAGCCGCGACCTGCAGCGCATGCTGCGCGGCGCTCTGGCCGGCACCAATGACAGCGAAGGCCCCGGCGTCGTCGAAGCAATGGCGGTCACGCGTCCGTCCGGTCGCGCCAAGCTCGGCATTCTCGTTCGCGCGATTCCGCTCGGTCGCTGGTCGGAGAGCAAGCAGCGCCCGGCCGTGGCCGTCTTCCTGCGCGATCCGGAAGCCAATGCCGCGCAGCCTTCGCAGGAACTGGTTCGTCGCCTGTTCGGCCTGACGCGCATGGAAGCGCAGCTGGCGCTGCTGCTGACCGAAGGCCTGACGCTCGACGAAGCGGCCGAGAAGATGAACGTGCGGCGCAATACCGCGCGCACCCATCTGCGCTCGATCTTCTGCAAGACCGGCGTCACCCGGCAGACCATGCTCGTGCGCCTGCTGCTGAACAGCGTGCTCAGCCTCGGCTGATCATGCGCATGAAAAAGCCGCCGACGCGCACGCGTCGGCGGCTTTTGTTTGCGCGGCATTCGATGCGGGTGAGCGCACCGCCGCGTCCTGCTTGCGGCCAGGCCCGGCTCAGGCCCGCGCACTACTCGCGACTATTCGTCGTCTCCCATCCCCAGTTCCTTGATCTTCCGGGTCAATGTGTTGCGGCCCCAACCCAGGCGCTTGGCCGCCTCCTGGCGCTGTCCCTTGGTGGCATGCAAGGCGACATCGATCATGGTCCGCTCGAACAGCGGGATGGCCGTGCCGAGCAGATCGCTGTGTCCGGCCGCGAGTTCACGTCGCGCCCATTCGTGCAGACTGTCGTTCCAGCTTTCGGCAACCGCAGATGCTGCCGGTACCGCGGCCGGCATCGTCGCAACGGGAACCGTGACGGGTGATGCTGACACGCCGGGCAACAGCGCAGCGTGCGCGGCAGCCTTGGCCGGCGAGCTGGGAACCTGCGTCAGCTCCGGCGGCAGATCCTGGGGATGCACGTCCTGTCCGGGCGCCATGACGGTCAGCCAGCGGCAGATGTTTTCGAGCTGGCGGACGTTGCCCGGCCAGTTGAATGCCTTGAGGCGTTGCATGACATCGGCACGCACACGCTTGGGTTCGGTCTTCAACTCTTCGGCTGCACGCAGCAGAAACGAGCGCGCGAGTTGCGGGATGTCTTCCGGTCGTTCGCGCAGCGGCGGTATGCGCACGCGGATGACATTGAGTCGGTGATAAAGGTCTTCGCGGAATCGGCCTTCACGCACGAGCTCGTCGAGATCCTGATGGGTTGCGGCGATCACGCGCACGTCGACGCGGATCGGCGCGACACCGCCGACTCGATAGAACTCGCCGGTCGACAGCACGCGCAGCAGGCGGGTCTGCAGGTCGGCGGGCATGTCGCCGATTTCGTCGAGAAACAGCGTGCCGCCGTCAGCCTGCTCGAAGCGACCCTTGCGCTGGGTAGCCGCGCCGGTGAACGAGCCGCGTTCATGGCCGAAGAATTCCGATTCCAGCAGGTCCTTGGGAATCGCCGCGGTGTTGATGGCAATGAACGGCTTGCCGGTGCGCGGGCTGTTGGTATGCAGCGCGCGCGCGACCAGTTCCTTGCCGGTGCCTGACTCGCCGGTGATCAGGACCGTGATATGCGACTGCGACAGACGGCCGATCGCACGGAACACGTCCTGCATTGCCGGCGCTTCGCCGATCATCGTCGCCGGCGGTTCGGCCGGGACTTCGTCCGCCACTTCGCGCGTACGCGCGGCGCGGCGCACCAGATCGGCGACACCGTCGACATCGAAGGGCTTGGGCAGGTATTCGAAAGCGCCGCCCTTGTACGATGCGACGGCCGCATCCAGATCCGAGTGGGCGGTCATGATGATGACCGGCAACTCCGGATGCGCCGCGTGCACGCGCGTCATCAGGGTCAGGCCGTCGACACCGGGCATGCGGATGTCGGAGACCAGAACATCGGGTGCGCTGTCGGCCAGCGCATCGAGCAGTTCCGCCGCACCGGGGAAACTGGTCACTTTCATGCCGGAACGGCTCAGTGACTTTTCGATGACCCAGCGGATCGATTCGTCATCGTCCACGATCCAGACGTTCAGCGCGTTCATGCGGACTCGATAGGCAAGAAGATGGAAAACACGGTGCAGCCGGGCCGCGAGCGACACTCGATGAGTCCGCCGTGGCTGTGCACCAGATACTGCGAAAGCGGCAATCCGAGGCCGGTCCCGTCGGCGCGGGTCGTGACCATCGGATAGAAAATCTTTTCGATCATGTCCGGCGGCACGCCGCAGCCGCTGTCTTCGATGTCGATCTGCACCATCAGCTTGTGACGCGCGCCACCGACGGTGAGTTGTCGCCGGGTGCGTGTCCGCAGGATGATCGAGCCATGCCCGTCGACCGCGTGCAGCGCATTGCGCAGCACATTGAGCACAGCCTGGATCATCTGCTCGCGATCGACCACGACCTCGGGAATGCTCGGGTCGTAGTCGCGCAAGACCGCGACCGCAGGCGGCGCTTCGGCCTGCACCAGCCGCCGCACGTGTTCGAGCACTTCGTGGATGTTGAGCAGTGCCTTCTGCGGCGCGCGATTCGGGCCGAGCATGCGGTTGACGAGATTCTGCAGGCGATCGACTTCGCGAATGATCACGCGCGTGTATTCGCGGTGCTGCGAGTCCGGGAACTCGTGCTCCATCAGCTGTGCGGCGCCGCGAATGCCGCCGAGCGGGTTCTTGATCTCGTGGGCAAGGCCCCGAATCAGCTCGCGGCTGGCGTCGAATTGGGTCTGCAGAGTACCGTCGCGGGCAATGCGCTGATGACGATCGACCGGCTGCATTTCCATCAGCAGACCCGGTTTCTTGCCGACCACGAACGGCGTGACAATCAGATCGACGGTGATCGACGAGCTGCCCGGACGCGCCAGCTTGAGCTCGCGCTCGATGAACCCGGTCATGGTGTCGAGCGCCTTGCGCAGGCGCAGCTCGTGCGGAGCGAAATGCGCAATGGCGTCCACCAGCGCCTCGCCGAGCGTGAGGCGCCGCGACACTTCGAAAATCCCTTCGGCGGCGAAATTCAGAACCGACACGCGCAAGCTCTCGTCGAGGGCGACCACCGCCGTGGTCTGTCCGTCGATCACGTCTTCCGCGGTCACGCGGCTGCGGGCACCCAGTTTCATCGGGCAAGCGAACGCAAGATGCAGGCCATGGGCGAAGCGCCGGCACAGGGCGGCGGAGCAGCCAGAAAGGCACCAGTTTAGTGCGTTATGGCTGTTTTGGTGCGCCGCTCGCCAGCCTGGTGCCGGCGATCTGGAAGTTCGCCGGCGTCGAGCGTGCGACCTCGGCGCCGTGCTCGTCGAGCAGTACGATCTGCAGCGCGTGCGAACCTGCCGCCAGCGACGGCAGCTGGATACTCAGCGCATCGACCGGACCGCTCGTGACCGCGTGCCCATCTACCTGATAAACAAGGTGAAAGCCCTGCACCAGTGCCGGCATCACGCTGGCCGCGGCGACCAGTGGTGCACGGCCCGCTTCGATCCGCTGATCGGGCGTCGGCGACTCGACACGCACGGCAAAGCGTGCTGCCGCCCGCAGGACTTCCGGCGAATAGAACATCGCGTGCCGGGTAGGCGTGCTGGTGGCGAGCGGCCCGAGGCGGATCGGTTTCGCGTGCCGGTCCGGTGCACGATCGCTGTAATGCACGACGCCATTGGCGTCGGTATAGCGATACACGGCGTCGTCCGCGACAGCGGCCCCTGCGAACAGGCAAAGCAAAAGCGAGAGTGCCCCCTTCATGCCGGCAGCGTAACGCAGCGCGCGCAAAAGAAAAGCCCCGCCGTTTCCGACGGGGCCTTTGACTGCTTCCAACGCAGAGCCAGCCGCGAGCGGGGCTGCTGCCGGCAGCCCCGGACTCGCTACATCGAGTAGTACATGTCGAACTCGATCGGATGCGTGGTCATGCGGAAGCGCGTGACTTCCTGCATCTTCAGTTCGATGTACGCATCGATCAGATCGTCCGTGAACACGCCGCCCTTGGTCAGGAACTCGCGATTCTTGTCGAGGCTTTCCAGCGCCATGTCGAGGCTGTGGCAGACGCGCGGAATCTTCTTGTCCTCTTCCGGCGGCAGGTGGTACAGATCCTTGTCCGCGGCTTCGCCCGGGTGGATCTTGTTCTGGATGCCGTCGAGACCGGCCATCATCATCGCCGCGAACGCGAAATACGGGTTGGCCAGCGAGTCCGGGAAGCGCACTTCGATGCGACGACCCTTGGGGTTGGCCACGTACGGAATGCGGATCGACGCCGAACGGTTGCGCGCCGAGTAGGCGAGCATGACCGGCGCTTCGAAGCCCGGCACCAAGCGCTTGTAGCTGTTGGTGCCCGGATTGGTGAACGCGTTGATGGTTTTGGCGTGCTTGAGGATGCCGCCGATGTAGTACAGGGCAAGCTCGGAGAGGCCGCCGTACTTGTCGCCGGAGAACAGGTTCTTGCCGTCCTTGGCCAGCGACTGGTGGACGTGCATGCCCGAGCCGTTGTCACCGACGATCGGTTTCGGCATGAAGGTCGCCGTCTTGCCGAACTGGTGAGCGACGTTCTGCACGACGTACTTGAGCTTGAGGACCTCGTCGGCCTTCTTGGTCAGCGTGCCGAACTTGACGCCGATTTCGCACTGGCCGGCGGTCGCGACCTCGTGGTGATGGACTTCGGTCGGCATGCCGACCTCTTCGAGCGTCGAGCACATCGCCGAGCGGATGTCCTGCAGACCGTCGACCGGCGGCACCGGGAAGTAACCACCCTTGACGCCCGGACGATGGCCGGTGTTGCCTTCGGCGTAGTCGCGGCCCGAGTTCCAGGCGGCGTGCACGGAGTCGATCTCGACGAAGCAGCCCTTCATGCCCGAATCGTGACGGACGGAGTCGAAGATGAAGAATTCGTTTTCCGGACCGAAGAAGGCGGTGTCGGCAATGCCGGTCGACTTCAGATATTCCTCGGCGCGCTTGGCCAGCGAGCGCGGGTCGCGGCTGTAGCCCTGGCCGGTGGCCGGCTCGATGACGTCGCAGGACAACACCAGCGTCGGGTCATCGAAGAACGGGTCGACGAAGGCCGTGGCCGCGTCCGGCAGCAGGATCATGTCGGACTCGTTGATGCCCTTCCAGCCGGCGATCGACGAGCCATCGAACATCTTGCCTTCGGTGAAGAGTTCTTCTTCGATGGTGTGCGCCGGCACGGTAACGTGCTGTTCCTTGCCGCGCGTATCGCAGAATCGGAAATCGACGTACTTGATTTCCTTGTCTTTAATGGTCTTCAGAACATCGTTACCCGACATGGGCCCATCTCCTTAGGGATCAATGAATTTGACTCGCCGGATTTGGCCACCCGACGCGCGCTCAATAACAGCATGAAACATGCCAGACGAAGCCGGCATTTGCATATACGTCATTCGACCCGCCGCTCGACCGCTCAACGGCTGGGGGACAGAATGTAATCCACGGCCCGTTCGTATTCACGCTCCAGCTCTTCGGGGCGTTCCACGGTCATCGACAGGTCGCGCAGCAGGCCGTCCTTGAGCCCGTAGACCCAGCCGTGCAGCGCGAGCGTCTGCCCCCGCGCCCAGGCGTCCTGCACGATCGAGGTCTGGCCGACGTGGCGGACCTGCTCGACGGCATTGAGTTCGCAGAGCCGGTCGTAGCGCTGCTCGTCGTCGGCGATCAGCGCCAGCCTTGCGGCGTGGCGTTCGGCGACCGCGCGGACGTGCCACAGCCAGTTGCCGGCGATACCGCCCAGCGGCGCCGGCGACATCGCCAGACGCACGCCGCCGCAGCCGTAATGGCCGGTGACGATGATGTGTTTGACCTTCAGCGCCTCGACCGCGTACTGCATGACGGCCAGGCAGTTGAAGTCGGTATGCACCACGACATTGGCGATATTGCGGTGGACGAACACCTCGCCCGGCGGCAGGCCGAGAATCTGGTTGGCCGGCACGCGCGAATCCGAGCAGCCGATCCACAGATATTCGGGCAGCTGCTGAGCCGCGAGTCGCTTGAAGAAATCGGGATCCTGGGCGACCTGGTCGCGGACCCACTCCTGATTGCGGGTGAACAACGGTTCGAGCGTGCGCATGGGGCGCGATCATACCGGAGCCGGAATGGCATCGCGGTCAATCGTCGCGATTCGGTGGATTGCTATACTCGCCGCCCTTTTCGCCGTGCTGCCACCATGACGTCCCAGAACTCCCCGAGCTTTCAGGACTTGATCCTCACGCTCCAGAAATTCTGGGCCGGACAGGGCTGCGTGATCGTCCAGCCGATGGACATGGAAATGGGCGCCGGCACCTTCCACTGGTCGACCTTCCTGCGCGCGGTCGGTCCGGAACCCTGGAACACCGCGTACGTGCAGCCGAGCCGGCGCCCGACCGACGGCCGCTATGGCGACAATCCGAACCGCCTGCAGCACTACTACCAGTTCCAGGTGCTGATGAAGCCGAGCCCGGCGAACATCCAGGATCTGTATCTGCAATCGCTGAAGCTGCTCGGCTTCGATCCGCTGACGCACGACATCCGCTTCGTCGAGGACAACTGGGAGTCGCCGACGCTCGGCGCCTGGGGTCTGGGCTGGGAAGTCTGGCTGAACGGCATGGAGGTCACGCAGTTCACGTACTTCCAGCAGGTCGGTGGCCTCGAGTGCAGACCCGTCGCGGGCGAGATCACCTACGGTCTCGAACGCCTCGCGATGTACATCCAGAAGGTCGAGTCGGTCTATGACCTGGTGTGGTCGCGCGACCCGCTCAGCGGTCGCGTCGTCACCTACGGCGACGTCTATCACCAGAACGAGGTCGAGCAGAGCACGTACAACTTCGAGCACGCCGACGTGCCGACCCTGTTCGAGCGCTTCAACAAGGCCGAAGCCGAATGCCAGCGCCTGCTCGCGCTGGAAACACCGCTGCCGCTGCCCGCGTACGAACGCACGATCCAGGCATCACACGCCTTCAATCTGCTCGATGCGCGCGGTGCGATCTCGGTCACCGAGCGGCAGGCCTACATCCTGCGCGTGCGCACGCTCGCCCGCGGTTGCGCCGAGGCCTATTACAAGGCACGCGAAGCGCTCGGCTTCCCGATGCTGGCGAGTCCGGCGCGCGCCGCCTGAGAAAACCGTGCTGCTGATCGGCATGTATGACTCGCCGTTCGTCCGGCGCGTCGCGATCTCGATGCAGTTGCTGGGCATGGACTACGAGCATCGCAACTGGTCGGTGGGTGCCGATCAGGCGCAGATTCGTCGTTACAACCCGGTCGGCCGCGTGCCGACGCTGGTCCTCGATGACGGTGAGTCACTGATCGAGTCAGCCGCCATCCTCGACTATCTCGACGAACGCGCCGGCCCCGAGCGCGCGCTGCTGCCCGCGCATGGTGCCGAGCGTCGACGCGGACTGCAGCTGATGGCGCTGGCCACCGGCGCCGCCGAGAAAGCCGTCGCGCAGCTCTACGAGCACGCCTTCCGGCCCACGGAAAAGCGCCATGACCCCTGGCTGCAACGCTGTCGCGAGCAGATGCACGACGCGCTGGCCGCGCTCGATGCCGCCGCTGCGTCCGTGATCGCGCCGGACTGGCTGCTCGGCGTGCGCTTCAGCCAGGCCGACATCACCGTCAGTTGCGCAACGACGCTGATTCGCGAAGCGCTGGACCTCGATCTGTCGGCTTACACAAACCTGATGCGCCTCGTCGATCGCTGCGAAGCCCTGCCGGTTTTCGCGACGATTCGCCAGCCGTTCTTTACCCCGGAACAGGCGCCCTGAAACGACATCGCCCGGCGCCGTCCGGGACGACGCCGGGCGATGCAGGACATCACGCGCGCAGATCGAAGCGATCGAGGTTCATCACCTTGACCCAGGCGGCGACGAAGTCGGCGACGAATTTCTGCTTCGCATCCGCACTGCCGTAAACCTCGGCGAGCGCACGCAGCACGGCATTGGCACCGAAGATCAGGTCGACCCGCGTCGCCGTCCACTTCGGCTTGCCGGTCTTGCGATCACGGCCTTCGAACGCGTCACCGGCCGGCTTCCATTCCGTGTTCATGTCGAGCAGGTTGACGAAGAAGTCGTTGCTCAGCGTGCCGGGCTTTTTCGTCAGGACACCATGCGCGGCCTGGCCGGCGTTGACACCGAGCACCCGCAGGCCGCCGATCAGCACCGTCATCTCCGGCGCGGTCAGTGTCAGCAGCTGTGCCCTGTCGACCAGCAGCACTTCGGCCGCAACCGTGTACTGGCCCTTCAGGTAGTTGCGGAAGCCGTCGGCGACCGGTTCGAGTACGGCAAACGACTCGACATCGGTCTGCGCCTGCGTGGCGTCCGTACGTCCCGGCGAGAACGGCACCGTCACGGCAACGCCGGCGTCCGCCGCCGCCTTTTCCACTGCCGCACTACCGGCCAGCGCGATCAGGTCCGCCAGCGAGATCTTCTTGCCGGCCTTCGCGGACGTATTGAACTCGGCCTGGATGCTCTCGAGTTTCTTCAACACTTCGGCCAGCTGCTTCGGCTCGTTGACCGCCCAGTCCTTCTGCGGCGCGAGACGGATGCGCGCGCCATTGGCACCACCGCGCTTGTCGCTGCCACGGAACGTCGACGCCGATGCCCAGGCCGTCGACACCAGCTGCGAGACGCTCAGGCCGGATGCAAGCACCTTGGCCTTCAGCGCCGCGACGTCCTGATCGCCGACCAGCTTGTGATCGACGGCGGGAACCGGGTCCTGCCAGATCAGGTCCTCGGCCGGCACTTCCGGACCGAGATAACGTGCGCGCGGCCCCATGTCGCGATGCGTCAGCTTGAACCAGGCGCGTGCGAACGCATCGGCGAACTGCTCCGGGTGCTCGAGAAAGCGGCGCGAGATCTTCTCGTAGGCCGGGTCGAAGCGCAGCGACAGATCGGTCGTCAGCATCGTCGGCCGACGCTTCTTCGATTTGTCGTGCGCATCCGGAATGATCTCGCCGACGCCCTTGGCGACCCACTGGTGTGCGCCCGCCGGGCTCTTGCTCAGCTCCCATTCGTACTTGAACAGGTGATCGAAGAAGTCGTGGCTCCACTTCGTCGGCGTCGTCGTCCACGTCACCTCGAGACCGCTGGTGATCGTATCGCCGCCAATCCCGGTGCCGTGTTTGCTCTTCCAGCCGAACCCCTGCTGCTCGATCGGCGCGGCCTCCGGCTCGGCACCGACCAGCGCCGCATCACCGGCACCGTGCGTCTTGCCGAAGCTGTGGCCGCCGGCGATCAGGGCGACGGTCTCCTCGTCGTTCATCGCCATGCGCGCGAACGTCGTGCGGATATCGTGCGCGGCGGCAACCGGGTCCGGATGGCCTTCCGGGCCTTCCGGGTTCACGTAGATCAGGCCCATCTGCACCGCCGCCAGCGGATTCTCGAGATTGCGGCCGGCCGGCTCGGTGCGGTCCTGCTCGGTGCCGTGCAACTCGGCTTCGGCCACCAGCGTGCCGTCACCGCCCTTGCCGTAGCGCACATCGCCGCCGAGCCAGGTCTTCTCGGCGCCCCAGTAGACGTCCTGATCCGGCTCCCAGGTATCGGCGCGACCGCCGGCGAAGCCGAAGGTCTTGAAGCCCATCGTTTCGAGCGCGACGTTGCCGGCGAGGATCATTAGGTCGGCCCACGAGATGGCGTTGCCGTATTTCTGCTTGATCGGCCACAGCAGGCGACGCGCCTTGTCGAGACTGACATTGTCCGGCCAGCTGTTCAGCGGCGCGAAGCGCTGCTGCCCACGACCACCGCCGCCGCGACCGTCGGCGATGCGGTAGGTGCCGGCGCTGTGCCAGGCCATACGGATGAACAGCGGCCCGTAGTGGCCGAAGTCCGCGGGCCACCAGTCCTGCGAATCGGTCATCAGCGCCGCGAGATCCCGCTTCAGAGCGGGCAGATCGAGATTGCTGAACGCCTTCGCATAGTCGAAGTCCGCGCCCATCGGATCGGACTTCAGGGAATGCTGGTGCAGCAGATCGAGCCGCAACTGTTTCGGCCACCAGTCGCGGTTCGACGTTCCGCCACCGGCGGCGTGATTGAAGGGACACTTGGCTTGATCGGACATTTGTTCTCCACCTTCGACTTTTACGGTTGACGAACACGACTCCGGGGGAAATCGCACTCGCCTGGATGATCCGGGCCTGCTGTCACAACCCGGAACCGCACTGCTCGCCGATGTCCGGTCCGCAGTGCCGACCTGTTGTCAACGCTGGATCACTTGCGTGACCAGCCGGTGACGGACACTCGCGTCGTGGCCGAGATCGGCCGCGACCGCGGCGGCGAGCACCAGCATCAGCGGCACCGTGTATCGGCGGACCGCAGGCGTCGCTTCATGTTTCATCGGCCACTCCAGCGCGTTGACAGGGCCCCTACCGTACGCTCTTGGCTTCAATCATAAAAATTGATTGTTTCTTTCGATACGATAGTCAATGACTGTCGCCGTCGATGCGCGGCCCGGCCGCGCTGTTGGCGCCACCCGCCGAATCCCGGACAATCGCGCGCTCGTTCGCCTGCTCCGCACCCATGTCACGCCTCTTCCTGCTGGAAATCGGAACCGAAGATCTGCCGGCCCGCTATGTCGTGCCGCTCGCCACCGCCTTGGCGCGCGGCATCGGCGACGGCCTGACGCGCCGCAATATCGGCTTTGCCGGCACGCAGACCTTCGCCACACCGCGACGCCTCGCGGTCCTGATCGAGCAGCTCGACGCGACGCAACCCGAGCAGAACATCGAGCGCCTGGGCCCGGCGCTGAGCACCGCGCTCAAGGAGGGTCAGCCGACGCCGGCCGCGCTGGGCTTCGCGCGTTCCTGCGGCGTCGAGTTCGCCGCCCTCGGCGAGAAGGAGGGCAAGCTGCATTTCGCGCAGCGTGTACCCGGCAAGCCGACGGTCGAGCTGATTGCCGACATCTTCGAAGAAGCTCTCAAGCAGATGGACGCACTGGTGCCGAAGCGCATGCGCTGGGGCAGCAGCGACGAAACCTTCGTGCGTCCGGTGCAGTGGCTGTGCTGCCTTTACGGCACCGATGTCGTGCCGCTGCGCCGCTATGGCCTCGACAGCGGCCGTCTGACCTACGGACATCGCTTTCACGCGCCGGCCGCGATCTCGCTCGCGTCGCCGGACGTCTATGTCGAGTCCCTGCGCGCGGCGCACGTCTGGGCCGATATCGCCTCGCGCAAGACCGAAATCCGCAGACAGATCGAAACGCAGGCGGCGGCGCTCAAGGGCCACGCGCGCATCACCGACGATCTGCTCGACGAAGTGACCGCGCTGGTCGAATGGCCGGTCGCGATCACCGGGCATTTCGAGGAGCGCTTCCTCGAACTGCCGCCGGAAGTGATCGTCGCCACCGTCGAGACCAACCAGCGCTACTTCACGGTCTTCAGCGACGCCGCGCAGACGCAGCTGACCAACGCCTTCATCACCATCAGCAACATCGAGTCGCGCGATGTCGCACAGGTCATCACCGGCAACGAGCGCGTCGTGCGGCCGCGCTTGAGCGATGCGCTGTTTTTCTGGCGGCAGGATCTCAAGCAGCCACTCGCCGCCTATGGCGCGGCGCTCGAAACCGTGACTTATCAAAAGGATTTGGGCTCATTAGCACACAAGGGAGCCCGCGTCCGCGCGATGAGCAGTCACGTCAGCAGCTTGTTGTCCGCCTCGACGCATAAAGTAGATTTCGTCAGCGATGTAGCTGCGGATGCCGGCATAGCCGCCAGCCTGTGCAAAAACGACCTCGTCACGAAGATGGTGTTCGAGTTCCCCGAGCTGCAGGGTCTGATGGGCGGCTACTACGCTGCTAAATCCGGCGAGTCGCCTGCGGTCGCGGCCGCCATCCGCGAGCACTATCTGCCGACCCAGCAGGGCACGCCGATCCCGTCGACGCGCGAAGGCCAGATCGTCGCGCTCGCCGACAAGCTCGACACGCTCGCCGGCATCTTCGCGATCGGCCAGAAGCCGACGGCCAGCAAGGACCCGTACGCGCTGCGTCGCGCCGCGCTCGGCGTGCTGCGCATCTGCCTCGAGGCCGGGCTGCCGCTCGATCTCGAGGAAATGCTGGGTTATGCCCTCGAGCTGCAACCGGCCGGCAAGCGCGACGCCACCACGCTCGGCGAACTGGTCGCGTTCGTGCAGGAACGCCTGCGCGCATTTCTCGTCGGCCAGATCGTCGACGGCCGCGCGATCGGCGGCGAAACCTTCGAGGCGGTACGCGCGCTCGACATCCGCCAACCGCTCGATTTCCAGAAGCGCCTGCATGCGGTCCACGCCTTCGCCGCCCACGCCGCTGCAGCCAACCTTGCCGCCGCCAACAAGCGTGTGCGCAACATTCTCAAGCAGGCTGGCGATGTGTCCGGCGCAATCGATGCCTCGCGTTTCGAACATGCCGCCGAGAAGCAGCTGTTCGCCGCACTCGAAATGATCGAGGCACAGAACGTGAAGACCGGCGACTACACGCAGCAGCTCGTCAATCTGGCGGCGCTGCGCGAACCGGTCGACGCATTCTTCGACGGCGTGATGGTGAACGCCGACGATGCAGCCGTGCGCAGCAACCGCCTCGCACTGCTCGGCAAGCTCGATGCGGCCTGCCGGTCGGTAGCGGATCTGTCGCAACTACCGGGCTGATCCGGCGCGTGATCCATCGATGATAAGGGGCTCGATCCGGCCTTTCGTTCCGCGCTGCGGCGCGGGTTTCTTTTCTTTGCGTGTCCAAAGAAAAGAAACCAAAAGAAAGGACACCCCTGGCTTACGCGTCCCGGCCCTCGCCAGAGGCTCGGGCGTTCGTCGGGGCGGATTGCCATTTAGGCAATCCGCTTGTTCCCGACTCACCCCTGCGATGCTCGAACGGCAGGCCGTGCCTGAAACTCGCGCTGCTCCGCAGCGCTCAGACAGTCAGGCCAGGACGGCCGGCCAAGTCGTCGTCGCGGCAGGACGCCGCGTCGGCGACGCTCCCGAGCACGTGAGCAGCGCAGGGCACTCCGCAAAGCGGAGTGCGGCCCCAGGGGTGTGCTTTCTTTTGCATACTTGTTCTTTGCACAAGCAAAGAAAAGTAAGTCGCGCCGCAGCGCGAAACCAAAGGGAGGATCGAGCAACAACCCCGCAAAGGAGAAGCGCCCTGACACGCACGCCTTCCCGAAGCGCTAGAGTTGCCGCATGAAACTCGTCATCCTCGACCGCGACGGCGTGATCAACGAAGACTCGCCGCGATACGTGAAATCGGTCGCCGAATGGCAGCCGATCCCCGGCAGTCTCGAAGCGATCGCGCGCCTGAGCCAGGCCGGGTATCGCGTGTTCGTCGCGAGCAACCAGTCCGGTCTCGGTCAGGGCCTGTTCGACTACGACGCGTTCAGTGCGATGAACGATCGCATGCAGACACTGCTCGCCGAAGTCGGCGGACGCATCGACGGAATCTTCTTTGCGCCGGACCACCCGCAGCAGGCAACCGCCCAGCGCAAGCCGGCGCCGGGCATGCTGCTCGATCTGGCCAAGCGCCTCGGCCTCAATCTCGAGGAAGTGCCGTCGGTCGGCGATTCACTGCGCGACATTGAAGCGGCGCGTGCGGCGGGCGCGCGGCCGGTGCTGGTCCGCACCGGCAATGGCCGCCGGACCGAAGCCGAACACGGCCCATCGCTGCGCGGCATCGCCGTCTACGACAGCCTCGCGGATTTTGTCGTAGCGCTGCTGACCGGCGCCGATCAGCGCCCGCAGACGGCGTAGTCCTCGCGGCGGCGGTCGATTTCGATGCCGACCGCCTTGACGCCGGCAACGGCGCCCGGCTTGTCGATCGCCAGTTTCAGACTCAGGATCGGATAGCTGTCGAACAATGCACGCGCGATTTTCTCGGCAAGGGTTTCCAGCAGGCCGGGCTGTTCCTTGCCGGCGACGCGGCGCACGGCCTGCGTGACCGCATCGTAGTCGACGGCGTCGCGCACCTGATCGCTGGCCGCGGCATCGCGGGTATCGACCCCCATTTCCAGATTCAGGATCAGCGGTCGCGGCAACTGCCGTTCCCAGCCATGAATGCCGATGATGGTTTCGATTTCCAGCCCGCGGATAAAGACTTTGTCCATGCGTTCCAACGATCAGGCAGCGGCTTCGGGAGTGCGCAGTTCGGCAAGCGGCCAGCGCGGCGTCGTGAACAGCGCGCCATCCGGGGCGCGACCCTGCGCACGACGTGCCCAGCCGGCATAGGCGATCATCGCACCATTGTCGGTGCAGAACGCCTGGCGCGGGAAGAACAAGTCGAACCCGTCGCGACGTGCACGCTCGGCGAGCTTTTCGCGCAGACGCAGATTGGCGCCGACGCCGCCGGCGACCACCAGCTGCCCGTAGCCGCTCGCCTGCAGCGCGCGTTGGCACTTGATCGCCAGCGTATCGGTCACGGCTTCCTGGAAGGAGGCGGCGAGATCGGCCTTGTCCTGCTCGTCCGGCGTTTGCGGCAGCGTCGTCAGTACCGCGGTCTTCAGGCCGCTGAAGCTGAAATCGAGGCCGGGGCGGTCGGTCATCGGCCGCGGAAACTTGTAGCGCCGACCGTCGCCGCGTTCGGCCAGTCGCGCGAGTTCGGGGCCGCCCGGATACGGCAGGCCGAGCAGTTTCGCGGTCTTGTCGAACGCCTCGCCGACCGCATCATCGAGGCTTTCACCCAGCAGTTCGTAGTCGCCCACGCCACGCACCGCTACCAGCAGGGTGTGGCCGCCCGAAACCAGCAGGGCAACGAACGGAAAGGTCGGCCGCCGTTCTTCCAGCATTGGCGCGAGCAGATGCGCTTCCATGTGGTGGACCGGAATCAGCGGCAGGTCCAGCGCCGTCGCCAGCCCGGCCGCAACCGAGGCGCCGACCATCAGCGCGCCGATCAGGCCCGGCCCGGCGGTGTAGGCGATGCCGCCCAGGTTCGCCGGCGCGAGTCCGGCCTCGTCGAGCACGCCGCGGACCAGGCCGTGGATGCGCGCCACGTGATCGCGCGATGCCAGCTCCGGCACGACCCCGCCGTACTCGGCGTGCAGGCGGATCTGGCTGTACAGCACGTGCGCCAGCAGACCGCGCTCGCCGTCATAGATCGCGCAGGCGGTCTCGTCACAGGAGGTCTCGATGCCGAGCACGGGGCGGTTCGGCGGAACAGGAGGCGCAGGCATTCGCGCATTGTACGGGAGCGTTTGCGCTGTTCGTCATCGCAAGCTAGAATCGCCGCCCCTTGTGGGGCCTCACGGCCTTTTTTTGCCAAGATTCAATAGAGAGTGATCTGAATGCCTTCCGTTCGCGTTCGCGATAACGAGCCTTTCGAAGTGGCGCTGCGCCGCTTCAAGCGCACCTGCGAAAAGGCCGGCGTGCTGACCGACCTGCGCAAGCATGAGTACTTCGAGAAGCCGAGCCAGGAACGCAAGCGCATGCGCGCTGCTGCGGTCAAGCGCCAGGCGAAGAAGGTCCAGCGCGAATCGAACCGCCGGATCCGCCTGTTCTAAACGGCGGTCGCGGTTTCGCGGCACCCTACGACCCCGGCCTCAAAGACCGGGGTTTCGTTGTTTGTGTGGCTTGAGCGGAGAACGCAGATGTCCGACCTGAAAACGCGCGTCTACGACGACGTCAAGACGGCGATGAAAGCCGGCGAGAAAGAGCGCCTGGCGATGCTGCGCATGCTGACCGCCGAGCTCAAGCAGCGCGAAGTCGTCGAGAGCACCGAGCTGACCGATGCGGTCGTGCAGAGCGCGGTCGAGAAAATGATCAAGCAGCGGCGCGATTCGGAAGCCCAGTTCCGCAACGGCAATCGCCCGGAGCTGGCCGACAAGGAAGCGCGCGAGATCCAGATGCTGATGGCGTACCTGCCGCAGCAGCTGACGGAAGCCGAAGTCGTTGCGTTGGTGAAGCAGGCGGTCGGCGAAACCGGCGCCGCCAGCGGCAAGGACATGGGCAAGGTCATGGGCTGGCTCAAGCCCAAGGTCCAGGGGCGTACCGACATGGGCAAGCTGTCGGGCCTGATCAAGGCGCAGCTGCCCGCCTGAGTCGGCGCGGCCTGCCTGCTCAAGATTGCCGGCTGCAGAGTCCGTAAACTGCGGCGCTCATGGCCGGCCGCATTCCCGATTCCTTCATTCACGATCTGCTCGCACGAACGGACATCGTCGAGCTGATCGGTTCGCGCGTGGAGATCAAGCGCGCCGGCAAGGAATTCAAGGGACTCTCGCCGTTCACCAGCGAGAAATCGCCGTCGTTCTTCGTTTCGCCGCAGAAGCAGATGTTCTTCTGCTTTTCGTCCGGCAAGAACGGCACGGCGATTTCCTTTCTCATGGAGTACGACCGCCTCAGTTTCGTCGAGGCCGTCGAGGAACTGGCCAGGCGCGCCGGCGTCGAGGTGCCGCGCGAAGGCGGCAACGAACCGCGCGTGGTCATGGACGGTCCGCTCGATGCGCTGGCCGCCGCCCAGCGCTATTTCACCGAACGCCTGCGCCACGCGCCGGCCGCGATCGAGTACCTGAAGAAGCGCGGCGTCAGCGGCGATACCGCGAAGCGCTTCGGCATCGGCTACGCACCGGACAGCTGGGACGGCCTCACCCAGTTCCTGAAGGACACCCGACACGCCGTCGATGCCGGTCTGCTGATCGAGCGCGACGGCCGCGACGGCGCCTACGATCGCTTCCGCAACCGCGTGATGTTCCCGATCCGCGATACGCGCGGCCGGGTGATCGGCTTCGGCGGCCGCACGCTTGCCAACGATCCGGCCAAGTACCTGAACTCGCCGGAGACGATGCTGTTCCACAAGGGCCGCAACCTCTACGGCCTGTACGAGGCCCGCACCGCGACCACCGGCGCGCTGCCGTATCTGATCGTCGTCGAAGGCTACATGGACGTGGTGATGCTGGCGCAGCACGGCATCACGCAGGCGGTCGGCACGCTCGGCACCGCGACCACGCGCGAGCATGTGCAGCTGCTGTTCAAATCGACCGCGAAGATCGTGTTCTGCTTCGACGGCGATCGCGCCGGCCGCGCCGCCGCCTGGCGCGCGCTCGAGCAGGTGCTGCCGGAAATGCAGGAAGGCCGCGAATGCGTGTTCATGTTCGTGCCCGACGGCCAGGACCCGGACAGCTGGGTGCAGGAAGTCGGCGCCGCGGCGTTCCGCGCGGCGCTCGATGAAGCGGCATCGCTGACACAGTTCCTGCTCGAATCGCTGATCAGGCAGGTCAATCTCGGCTCCCTGGAGGGCCGCGCGCGGTTGATCGCGCTGGCGCGTCCGCACCTCGACAAGCTGCCGGCCGGCGCCCTGCGCACCCTGCTGGTCGACGAACTCGGGCGTCGCGCGCGGCTCGGCCGCAACGACATCGAATCAATGCTCGGCGCGCCGAAAGCGGCGCCGGCGCCGGTTGCGGAGAACGGGGCAGTGCAAGCGCCGACGCCCGGCACTTCGCGACCCGTCCGGCGTGCGATGCAGCTGCTGCTGGAACGGCCGGCGCTGGCGGAAAGCGTCGATCACATCGAGTTGCTGGCGCAGGCCGGCGTGCAGGGCATCGAGATCCTGATCGAGGCGATCGACTATTTCCATGCGCATCCGGGTGCGCATGCCGCGCATCTGGCCGAAGCCTGGAAGGACACGCCGAAAGGGCGCGGCGTCGCGCGCCTGCTGAGTCAGGATCTCGGGGTCGGCGACGACACGCTTGAAATCGAGTTCCGCGACGCCATTAACCTGTTGACGTTCAAGGCGCTCGAGACTGAAACCACGCGCCTGCTGGAGGAATCGCGGCACCGCGAACTGACGCGCGCCGAGCTCGGCATCATCGACTCCTTCCATCGGAGCCGCCCGCCCCGATCGCGCTGACGATCGCATTCATCCGCGGCATTTTTGCAGGGCTGCCGGTATAATAGTCAGTTCCGCGCTTACCGCCGCACCGTGCCAAGTCCTTTGGCGCCGCTACACGAAGAGTACCGCATGGCCAACACGAACCACTCCGAAAAGATCGACAAGCTCGCCCTGGCGATCGAGAAGCAGGTGCAGAAGCAGTCGCAGATCAAGGTCCTGATCGCGCTCGGCAAGGAGAAGGGCTACCTGACGTACGCCGAGGTGGCGGACCATCTGCCCGAGATCGTCGATACCGAGCAGATCGAAGACATCATCAGCATGATCCAGGCCATGGGCATCAAGGTCCATGAGGAAGCGCCGCAGGAAGACGAGCAGCTGTTCTCGGAGCCGGCCGTCGTTGCCAGCAACGAAGAAGAAGAAGACGCCGCCGAAGAAGCGGCCGCGGCGATCGCGGCGCTCGATGACCAGTTCGGTCGCACCACCGACCCGGTGCGCATGTACATGCGCGAGATGGGCTCGGTCGAACTGCTCGATCGCGAAGGCGAAATCCGCATTGCCAAGCGCATCGAGGAAGGCCTGAACGAAGCGATGTTCGCGATGGCCCAGTATCCGGAAACGGTCGCGATCCTGCTCGAGTCCTACGAGAATTCGAAGATCGGCAAGAAGCGTCTCGCCGACATCATCACCGGCTTCATCGATCCGAATGCCGCCGACACGCCGCCGCCGCCGCCGCCGGTCGCACAGGTCGAGGAAGAAGACGAGGACGAGGACGGCGAGGACGGCGACGGCGAAGAGGAAGAAGCCGTCGACACCGGCCCCGATCCGGTCATGACCGCCGAGAAGTTCGCCGAAATGCAGGCGCTGTACGACAAGGCCTGGGACTCGCTGCTCAAGCTCGGCTCGGCGCATCCGAAGACGCAGGCCAGGCGCGAAGCGGTGGCGTCTCACATCATGACGCTGAAGCTGTCGCCGAAGATCGTCGACGAGATCACGCAGAACCTGCGCGCCAAGATCGACACCGTGCGCCAGACCGAGAAGTCGATCATGCGCATCTGCGTCGTCGACGCCGGCATGACGCGCGAGGAATTCATCAAGATCTATCGCGAGAGCAACGGCGCGACCAGCCCGGAGTGGATCCAGAAGCTGATCCGCGCCAAGCGCAAGTATTCGTCCGAGCTCAATGCCCGCCAGGAAGAGATCTACGCGCTGCAGGAACAGCTGCGCAAGATGGAAGGCGACAACCTGGTTTCGCTCGACGAGATCAAGGACATCAACCGCCGCATGAACGTCGGCGAGGCCAAGGCCCGCCGCGCAAAGAAGGAAATGGTCGAGGCCAACCTGCGCCTCGTGATCTCGATCGCCAAGAAGTACACGAACCGCGGCCTGCAGTTCCTCGACCTCATCCAGGAAGGCAACATCGGTCTGATGAAGGCGGTCGACAAGTTCGAATACCGCCGTGGCTACAAGTTCTCCACGTACGCGACCTGGTGGATTCGTCAGGCCATCACGCGTTCGATCGCCGACCAGGCCCGCACCATCCGCATTCCGGTGCACATGATCGAGACGATCAACAAGCTCAACCGCATTTCCCGGCAGATGCTGCAGGAGATGGGCCGCGAGCCGACGCCGGAAGAACTCGCGCAGAAGATGGAAATGCCCGAGGACAAGATCCGCAAGGTACTGAAGATCGCCAAGGAACCGATCTCGATGGAAACGCCGATCGGCGACGACGAGGATTCGCATCTCGGCGACTTCATCGAGGACACCGCCGCGGTCTCGCCGCAGGAATCGGCGACCTCGCAGTCGCTGTCCGAGGCCACGCATCAGATCCTCGCGTCGCTGACCCCGCGCGAGGCCAAGGTGCTGCGCATGCGCTTCGGCATCGACATGAATACCGACCATACGCTGGAAGAGGTCGGCAAGCAGTTCGACGTGACCCGCGAGCGCATCCGCCAGATCGAAGCCAAGGCACTGCGCAAGCTGCGCCACCCTTCGCGGGCAAATTACCTGCGCAGCTTTCTGGACGAGTGACCATTCCGCGGGATTGCGGGGATTGCCGGCGGCAGTCCTGATCGTGCAAGCCGGCAGCTGACCGACGGCGCGGTCCGTCGGTGAACCGGCTGTTGTTCCGGCAGGGCCGCGCCTCATACTGTGCGGAAACTTTCAGTGTGGGCGAAGCATGTCTTTGCGGCGGGGTCCGGCACCTGCTTCGGTCTCATCGGGACATTCCGGCGCGCTGCGCACGGACCTTGCGATCCTGCTGGTCGCCGCGGCCTATTTCGCCAGCGGACGGATCGGCCTGCTGCTCGCGATTCCGCCCGGCTATGCAACGGCGGTCTGGCCCGCGTCCGGGATCGCGCTGGCCTGCATCCTCGTCCTCGGCCGCCGGGTCTGGCCCGGCGTCTGCGCCGGCTCGTTCCTGATCAACGTCTGGACGTCTCTCGATCCTTCGGCCCCGACTGCGCTGCTGCGCTCGCTGCTGCTGCCCGGCGTGATCGCCTGCGGCGCGGCCGCGCAGGCCTTGATCGGGGCCGCGTTGATCCGGCGTTTCGTGCAGCATCGCAACATTTTCGAGCAGGAATTCGACGTCATCCGCCTGCTCGCGCTCGGCGGCCCGCTGGCCTGCCTGACGGCGGCAAGCATCGGCGTCGGCAGCCTGTGGCTCAGCGGCCAGATCGACAGTGGCGCCATCCTGTTCAGCTGGTGGACCTGGTGGAGCGGCGACGTCATCGGCGTGCTGGTGTTCACCCCGGTGGTGCTGGTCTGGGCGGTTCGCCCCTATCGGCTGTGGCTGCGCCGACAGCTCGCGATCACCTTGCCTTTGCTGATGCTGTTCACGCTGGTCGTGACAGTGTTCGTTCTCACCAGCGCGCGCGAAGACCAGCGCCTGCGTTCCGACTTCGACAATGACACCAACCACGCGGGTCAGCGCCTGCAAGTCCAGCTGGACCGCTACACGATGGCGCTCGCGGCCTGCGCCGGCCTGTTCACCAGCTCGGACTCGGTGACGGCTGCGGAATTCGATCGCTACGCCGGCATGCTGTTCGAGCAGACGCCCGGGCTGTTCGCGGTGAGCTGGAACGCCGTGGTCCGCGAAGACCAGCGCGTCACGTTCGAGCAGGACATGCGTCGTCAGGGCTTCGGCGATTTCCGCATCTACGAGGTCGATGCCGGTGGCCGGACGGTACCGGCCCTGGCCCGTCCGGAGCACATCGTCGTGACCTATGTGCGCTACTCGGCACCGGCGCTCGGCGCGCAGGGTCTCGATGTCAGTTTCAATGCCGATCGTCGCAACGCTTTCCTGCGCGCCGCACAGACCGGCAGCCCGGTGGCGACACCGCAACTGAAGATCATCGGCGATCTGCGCTCGGTAGACGGCCTGTTGATGGTGCTGGCCGTTCGCAAACACGAACGCGTGCTCGGCTATGCGACGCTGGTCGTGCGTTCGTCCGACCTGTTCGACGCCATGCTGGGCGAGCTGTCGGCAAACGGCATCGGTCTGCGTGTCGTCGACCACAGCGGTGACACGCCGCAGCTCATGTTCGAGGCCGGCGCCGCGGCGGATGGCGATCGCAGGGCGTTGCGCCGCACATCGGAACTGCACTTCGCCGGCCGCAACTGGACCCTGCAGTACTCGCAACCGGGTTCCTATCTGGTTGGCCACAGCACCTGGCAGGCCTGGCTGGTACTGGCAGGCGGCATGCTGCTTACCGCCTTGCTGGGCGTGCTGATGCTGGTCATGGTCGGGCGCAACGCACGCATCGAGCGACTGGTACGCGAGCGCACAGGCGAGCTGATGGCCAGCGAGGAGCGCTTTCGCAGCCTGCTGGAATCGGCCCCCGACGCCATGGTCATCGTCGCCGCCGACGGCCGCATCGTGCTCGTCAATTCGCAGACCGAAAGCCTGTTCGGCTACACGCGCGAGGAACTTCTGAGCCAGCCCGTCGAACTGCTGCTGCCACAGCGCTTCCACGAGGCCCATCCGGTGCATCGGGCCGGCTATGCGAAGCTGCAACGCGCCCGCCCGATGGCGGAAGGCAAGGCCCTGTGCGGAAGGCGACGCGACGGCAGCGAATTCTTCGCCGAGGTGTCGCTGTCGCCACTGCTGCTGGGACAGGAGCATGTGGTGACAGCGGCGATTCGCGACGTCACCGGGCGCAAGCAGGCCGAAGACAAGCTCAACCGCGCGCATTCCGTGCTGGCCGCGACGCTGGAGTCGACCACCGACGGCATCGTCGTCGTCGACCTCGGCGGCAGGATGCAGCACTTCAATCGCAATTTCGTCGAGATGTGGGGCCTGCCCGAGTCGGTCGCCGCCGGCGGCAGCGACGCGGCCGCGCTCGACGCCGTGTTGCCGCAACTCCGCAATCCGCAGGCCTTCATCGACCGCGTCAGGGAGCTGTACGCAGACCGCAACGCCGAGAGTTTCGATCTGATCGAGCTCAAGGACGGACGCGTCTTCGAACGCTACTCGCGCCCGCAGGAGGTCGGCGGCGAGATCGCCGGCCGCGTCTGGAGCTTTCGCGACATCACGCAACGGCGCTCCAGCGAAGCGCGCATCCGTCATCTCGCACAGCACGACGCGCTGACCAATCTGCCGAACCGCAGCCTGCTGTCCGAGCGCCTCGAAAGCGCCATCAGCAGCGCCGGCCGCGGCGGGCATCAGCTTGGCGTCATGCTGCTCGACATCGACCATTTCAAGCGAATCAACGATTCACTGGGCCACGAGACAGGCGATGAGCTGTTGCAGGTGATTGCCAACCGCCTGCGCGAGTGCACCCGCAAGACCGACACCGTCGCCCGTCTGGGCGGCGACGAGTTCGTGGTGCTGTTGAGCGATATCCGCGATCGCGGCGACGTCGCTCACGTTGCCGGCCACATCGTGCGCGAGCTGTCGCTGCCGATCCATCTCGGCACACACGAACTGAGCGTGACGCCGAGCATCGGCGTCAGCACCTATCCGGACGATGCACGGGACGCGACGGGACTGATCAAGTGCGCCGACATGGCCATGTACCACGCCAAGTCGCGTGGCCGCGGCAACTGGCAGTGGTATCACCAGGACCTGCTGCGTGCCAACGAGGAACACCTGTCGCTCGACAGCGCCCTGCATCGCGCCATGGAGCGCAACGAACTGTCGCTGCACTATCAACCGGTGCTGGCGATCGGCAGCGGCCGCATCGTCGGCATGGAAGCGCTGCTGCGCTGGAACCATCCCGAGCGCGGCCCCCTGCTGCCGAGCAGCTTCGTCGGCATCGCCGAGGAGTCCGGACTGATCGTGCCGATCGGCGAATGGGCCTTGCAGACCGCCTGCCGCGAAACGCATCTGCTCCAGCAACAGACCGGCGTACCGCTGATGCTGGCCGTCAACGTGTCGCCGCGCCAGTTCCGGCAGCAGGACCTGGTGAAGCGGGTCAGCGCGGCGCTGAATGCCAGCGGGCTGTCGGCTCACAGTCTGACGCTGGAGATTACCGAAAACCTGCTGCTTGTCAGCCGCGACGAAACCATCGCCACCCTGCAACAACTGCGCGAGCTGGGCGTGTCGATCGCCATCGACGACTTCGGCACCGGCTATTCGAGCCTGTCGTATCTCACCCGCTTCCCGGTCAACAAATTGAAGATCGACGGCTCCTTCATTCGCGATCTCGCCGAGGACTCGCGCGATGCCGCCGTCGTCAGCTCCATCATCGCCATCGCGCGCAGCCTGCAGATGACGGTAGTCGCCGAGGGCGTGGAAACGCCCGGCCAGCTCGCCTATCTGCGCGAACGCGGTTGCGACGAAGTGCAGGGCTTCCTGGTCAGCGAGGCCGTCCCGTACGCTGCATTCGCGGCAACCATGGACGAAGTGCAGCGCCGCGGCAGCTCGCCGACCTGAGTCCGCCTGCAGCACGAAAAAGCCCCGCCGAAGCGGGGCTTTTCGTTGTCGCTGCCGCGTTCTACATCGCGCCGAAATTCCAGCGCAGGCCGAGACGCACGTCGTCGAGCTTGATATCGACGTTGTCGCTGTCCTTCAGATCGGTCGAGCGGTAGTCGGCGAACGCGCCGAACATCGGCGTGAAGTTGTACGCCGCACCGACCTGCCACTCCAGTCCGTCGGCAGAACCATGATCGCTGACGCGCACATAGCCAAGCTGACCATACAGCGTCGCCGCAGGCAGCGGTGCGAACTCGATGCGTCCGTGCAGGCCGTAACCGTCGGGCGTCGAGCTGTCGCCGCCGCCGGCGTCGAGCTTGAGATGCACGTATTCGGCGAGACCGCCGAAGCGCAGCTGTTCACCCATCATGAAACCGAGCCCGGCGCGGATCTGGTCGATATCCGTGTCGCTGTCGTCGAGATTCGCGGTCTGGTACTCGGCTGCGACAAACAGCGTGTCGCCGATCGGTGCCGCCACGCGCAAGCCGTAGCCGTCGCCGCTGTCGTCACCGGAACCGGCGCCCGGAACATGGACCTTGAGCTTGGAATCGGCTGTGTAATAGCCGTCCAGATATCCAGGCGTCGCCGCGAAAGCCAGACACGGACCCACAAGCAATGCTGCGGCGATGCCGCTCTTCAGGAAATTCATCTTGTCTCCCTTATTGGTTTTTGTATCGACCGACCCCAGTCGACCGCCGCAGTATACCGATCAGGATCAGCTCGCTACGGCCTGCCCGCGCAGCGAAACCTGACCGGGCGCACAAAAAAACGGCGCCTTTTCGGGCGCCGTCGGACCAGCATCCAGCCGCGAACGGACTTACGGCGTTTCCGGCGTGGCCTCGCCGACGCTCGGGGTATACAACGGGCTCTCCTGCTCGGAGAAATAGCCCGCCAGCGCCTTGATGTCGTCTTCCGACAACGTCGCCGCCTGCGCGCCCATGATCGGATTCTTGCGATCGCCGGACTTGTACTCGTGCAGCGCGCGTTCCAGATAGTTGGCGTACTGGCCGGCGAGCACCGGATAGTTCGGCGCGATCGGCTTGGCGCCGCGCTCACCGTGGCACGCCGTGCAGACGGCCGCCTTTTCCGGAGCGGCGCTTTGCGCCAGCGCGACGCCGGCGGGTGCCAGGCCGAGCAGGCTGACAGACAGGACCCAGGAAGGGAAAGATGCAAGCGAACGTTTCATGCGTCGACCTCTACGGATGCTTGGGCGCGGTGGCGAGGAACGCGGCGATGTCCGCGATGTCCTGATCGGACAGGCTGGAGGCCTGCGCGTGCATCGTGCCGTGCGCGCGGTTGCCTTGCTTGTACTCGTTCAGCGCGGCGGCGATGTAGTCCGCCGACTGGCCGCCAAGCTTGGGCACGCGGTAGGTCGGATAAACATTGTTGTACTTGGGAATGCCGTGGCATCCCATGCAGGTGTTGGCCTTGACGCGGCCTGCCTCGGCATTGCCGTCCGCGGCCTGTACGGGCGCAGCCAGCAAAAGGGCAAGCGGAGCGGCGAGGGCAATGACGCCCCAACGCGCAGACTTCATGGTAGAGCTCCCAAACCAGGGCGGATGTAGATGAACCTGAATCCAGCCGCAATATGTTCCGGGAATTGCGCCCTGCGGTCAACGCGTGTCCGCGTCGGCCGCAGGCCGCGCGTGCGCTGTCTGGAGCCCGTCACGGATGAACTGCTACGCTGCCGCACAAATTTTCGCGACGCTTCTGCCGACATGCCCCTTTCCGTTCCCCGCGTCCCGTTTGATGCCACGCATGCCGCCGGCTAAGCCCGCGCGCAGTGCCTCGACGCGCGCGCAGGAGTTTGCGGCGATCGACCTGGGCTCCAACAGTTTCCACATGCTGGTTGCGCGCCGCGAGGGCGACAAGCTGCAGGTGATCGACCGTCTGCGCGACTCCGTGCGTCTGGCCGCCGGCCTGGAAGCGGATCGCCGCCTGTCGCCGCTGGTCACTGAACGCGCACTGGCCTGCCTGCGTCGTTTCGGCGAGCGCCTGCGCGGCATTCCCGGCAGTCAGGTGCGCGCGGTCGGCACCAATACCATGCGCAAGCTCAAGGCCGGCAGCGATTTCGTCGCGACCGCCGAAGCCGCGCTCGGCCATCCCATCGAAGTCATCGCCGGCGCCGAGGAGGCGCGGCTGGTGTACGGCGGCGTCATCCACGGCCGCGGCCGCAGCCAGCCACAGCGGCTGGTGGTCGACATCGGCGGCGGCAGCACCGAATTGATCATCGGCCGCGGCGAAACGCCGAAACTGCTGGAGTCGGTGTCGCTGGGCTGCGTCGTCCACACCCAGCGCTTTTTCGGCGATGGCCGCATCACGCCGATACGCTTCAAGCGCGCGCGGCTGGCCGCCGGGGTCGAACTCGAATTCCTGCAGCAGCCCTATCGCGACGCCGGCTGGGATCTGGCAATCGGCTCGTCCGGCACGATCCGCGGCATCTGGCGCGTGATGCGCGAGAACGGCTGGATCGACGACGAGATCACGCGCGACGGCATGGAACACCTGATCGCGCTGGCGCTGCGTCGACGCAGCATTGCCGACATCGACTTCCCGGCGCTGCGAGAAGATCGCCGGCCGGTATTCATCGGCGGGCTTGCGGTGCTGGCCGGCGTGTTCGACGCGCTGCAGATCGACCGCATGGAGACCTCGGATCGCGCCTTGCGCGAAGGCCTGCTCTACGACCTGCTGGGCCGGCTCAGCAATCGCGACATCCGCAACGACTCGGTACAGACGATGGCGCAGCGCTACGGTGTCGACGTGGCGCATGCCCGCGATGTCGAACGCACGGCGCTGCGCATTTTCGAGCAGCTGGAAACGCCCTGGAAGCTCGACCGCGTCATGGCGATCCCGTTCCTGCGCTGGGCCGCGACCCTGCACGAAGTCGGCCTCGCCATCACCCACAACGGTTATCACAAGCACGGCGAATACATCGTCCGCCACAGCGACCTGCAGGGCTTCTCGCAAACCGACAAGCACATGCTCGCCGCGCTCGTGCGCCTGCATCGCGGCAAATTCACGCCGGCACCAACCGCCGGCCTGCCGGGCGACTGGATCGTGCCCGTGCAGAAGCTGGCGGTGATCCTGCGTCTGGCCTATCTGCTGCATCGCTCGCGCAAACCCGGCCTGCGACCGCCGCTGCAGGCGGATGCCACACGCAAGGCGCTGCAACTGCGCTTCAATCGTGATGGCTGGCTTGACCGGCATCCGCTGACGCGCGCCGACCTCGAGCGCGAGGTGCACTATCTCGCCGCGCTGCCGATGACCCTGCGCCTCGTCTGACCGACGGCGCCACGAGGCGCGGCTTCAGCCTTCCAGCAGCTTCTGCTGGATCGCCTTGCCTTCGATGCGCTCGGCGCGCTGGTAGGAACCGTCGGCCTGCAGGAACCAGCTCTGCGCGGTGTCTTCGAGATAGCCCTGCAGGTGCGCGAGAATGCGCTTGCGCAGGCGCTTGTCGAGAATCGGGAAGGCCACCTCGACACGCTTGAACAGATTGCGCTCCATCCAGTCGGCGCTGGACAGATAGAGCTCGATGTCGCCGCCGTTCTCGAAGCAGTACGCGCGATGGTGCTCGAGAAAGCGGCCGATCACCGAACGCACTTCGATGTTGTCCGACAGCCCCTTGACCCCCGGCCGCAGCGAGCACATGCCGCGCACGATGAGATCGACGCGGACGCCGGCCTGCGAGGCGCGATACAAGGCGCGGATCATGTCCGGCTCGACCAGGGCATTCATCTTGGCGATGATGCGCGCCGGCCGGCCGGCGCTGGCGTGCGCGATCTCGCGCTCGATCTTGCCGTGCACTTCCTTGGCCATCGTGAACGGCGACTGCAGCAGGCGATCGAGCTTCATCACCTTGCCGAGGCTGGTCAGCTGCAGGAACACGGCATGCACGTCGCGGCAGATCACCGGATCGGCCGTGAACAGGCCGTAATCGGTATAGATGCGTGCCGTCTTCGGATGGTAATTGCCGGTGCCGAGATGCGCGTACTGACGCAGCGCCGACGGTCCGTCGACGACCGTTTCCTCGCGGCGCACGATCAGGCACATCTTGGCGTGCGTCTTGTAGCCGACCACGCCGTAAACGACGTGAGCGCCGACTTCCTGCAGTTTTTCCGCCAGATCGATGTTGTTGGCCTCGTCGAAGCGCGCACGCAGTTCGACGACCACGGTCACTTCCTTGCCGTTGCTGGCGGCTTCGATCAGGGCGTCGACGATCGACGACTGGTCGCCGGTGCGATACAGCGTCTGCTTGATCGCCAGCACCTTGGGATCGCGCGCCGCCTGGCGCAGGAATTCGACGACCGGTGTGAACGAATCGTAAGGATGGTGCAGCAGGTGATCGCGCTCGCGGATCGCCGTGAACAGATCGCCGGACAAGGCCTTCGGGACGTGCGGCACGTACAGCGGATATTTGAGGTCTGGACGATCGACCATGTCCGGAATCGCCAGCAGACGATTCAGATTGACCGGCCCGTTGACCTGGAACACGTCGTCGGCAGTCAGCTGCGCGACGTCGGTGAGGTACTGCCACATCTGTTCCGGACAGTTGTGCGCGACCTCGAGCCGCACGATGTCACCCCATTGCCGCTGCGAGAGCTCGCCTTCCAGCGCCTCCATCAGATCCTTGGCTTCTTCCTCGTCGACCAGCAGATCGGAATTGCGCGTCAGGCGGAACTGGAAGCAGCCGCCGGCCTGCATGCCCGGGAACAGTTCGTCAACATAAGCGTGAATGACGCTCGAAAGGAACACGAAATCGTAAGGACCGCTGCCGGCGATCTCGCGCGGGATCTGGATCAGGCGCGGCAGCGCACGCGGCGCCTGCACCACGGCGAAGCCGGTATTGCGACCGAAGGCGTCCTTGCCGGACAACTGGACGATGAAGTTCAGCGACTTGTTGAGAATGCGCGGAAACGGATGCGCCGGATCGAGTCCGAGCGGCGACAGCACCGGCATCAGCTCGTTCTGGAAGTAGGTATGCAGCCAGGCGTCCTGCTCCGGGCTCCATTCGGTACGGCGCACGAAGCGGATCTTCTCCTGCTCCAGCGCCGGAATCAGCACTTCATTGAAAACCCGGTACTGCTCGGCGATCAACGCGCGCGCGCGGGTGCTGATTGCCGCCAGCGTCTCGGCCGGCCGCATGCCGTCGGCGCCACGATTGAGCGGATTGAGCTCCGCCATCTGCTGCAGGCCGGCAACGCGGATCTCGAAGAACTCGTCGAGATTGGCACTCGAGATGCAGAGGAACTTGAGGCGCTCCAGCAGGGGCACGGTTTCGTCGAGCGCCTGCGCGAGCACGCGCCAGTTGAATTCGAGCAGCGACAGTTCCCGGTTGAGGAAAAGGTCGGCGGGCTGCAGTTCGAGATCGGGAGGCGTTTCGCTCATGAAGGCATCCACTGACGCCATGGTCGGCGCCGGCATTCGGGCTCTGCAGTCTATGACAGCGCCGTGAACTGCATGTGACAGGCCCAGCGTTCAGCCGGAGGCGAGCAAGGCCGGATAGCGCGCGCTCAGGCAGCGGTACTGCAATGCACGCTGCGCGACCGCCGCGATGTCCTGCAGATAGCCGGCGTTGACGGCGCCGCCGATCACCGCACCGATCACCGGCACCAATCCCAGGCCGAACACCGAACGGCGGGCGATGTTGAAGCCGATGCGGTCGGCCAGCGACTTGATGCTGAACTGCGCCGCGCCCTTGGCCAGATGCCGTTCGGCGACGCGCTCGACGCCGTCGCGCCAGGCTTCCGCGAACAGGTCGCCGGATTCGCACCACGCGGCCCAGGCCGTCTGCTTCTCCTCCAGCGTGTTGGCCGAGGCCAGCGCGAACACGCCGATCGCCAGACCCCGGCGCTCCGGCGCCCGCCAGTCCTCGCCGTAGCAGTACGCCGTGCGATGAATGGTGCGCAGCGCCAGCGCCAGCAACGTCGGAATGTCGGCAGCGATGCCCGGCGCACCGGCGAGCCCGAACAGCGCCCCGCCGCCGATGCCCAGCGCCATCGCGCGAACTTCCACACGCTGCGCAAGGCGATCGCATTCTTCCAGCGGTGCGCGACGCAAATCGTCCAGCTGCTCGACACCGGCGGCCTTCAGCACGTCCTGACGAACCGCCGTCCAGCCGGCCGCATGATCGACACCGCGCAGAACGCCGCGCAGAACGCCGGCCGGGACGATCTTCTGCGCGGCAAACGCCGCGATCCGGCTCGGCGTGCGCATGGTGCGCGTGCCCCAGTCGGGCTGCGCTTGACGCCAGCGCTCGATCGCCTGCCATTGCGCCAGATCGTAAGCCAGGGGTTTGCCGTGCTTCGTCATGCCGACACTGTAGGCGCAGACGGCGCCACGAACCAGACACGCGACGATATTGACCGCCGATATCGCGGCCCCGATAGTGCGCGCCATGTGTCTCATCGCACTGGCGCTCGACGCCCATCCCCGTTATTCGCTCGTGCTCGCCGCAAACCGCGACGAGTTTCACGCCCGCCCGACCGCGCCGGCTTCGTACTGGGACGACAGTCCGCAGATTTTCGGCGGCCGCGATCTTCAGCAGCACGGCAGCTGGCTGGCCGTCGCGCGCGATGGCCGCTGGGTCGCCGTCACCAATGTGCGACGCATGGAATTGCCGGACCCGACGGCGCCATCGCGTGGTGGCCTGGTCACTGCGTATCTGCGCGGCGCGCTCGGTGCGCGCGACTACGGCGAATCGCTGGCCGAACGTGCCAGCCGATACGCGGGCTTCAATCTGCTGCTCGGCGATCGCGACGGCGTCTGGTATCTGAGCAACCAGCCGGGCTTCCAGCTGCAGGCACTGCAGCCCGGTCAGCATGCCGTCAGCAACGCCAGTCTCGACACGCCCTGGCCGAAACTGGTCCAGCTGAAGTCACGCGTCGGGCAGTGGTGCGGCGATGGCGAAACCGACACGGCGGCCTTGTTCGCGGCGCTTGCCGATCCGGAGGCTGCCGATGACGGCGCGCTGCCGGATACCGGCGTCGGCATCGAGCGCGAGCGCTTCCTGTCGCCGGCTTTCGTCAACAGCGACGAATACGGCACGCGCTGCAGCACGGTACTGACCGCCGATGCCGGCGGCCACGCGGTGTTCCACGAACGCCGCTTCGGGCCGCGCGCGGCATTCCTCGGCGAGACGATCGAGTATCTGTCACTGGCCTGATCGCGGCGGCGCCGGTGCGGCTGCCGCGCTCGATCGCGCCGGTGATCGCGGCACCACGCACGGCGAACACCCTGGCGTCTTTTCAGCGCAGGCGCAGACCGCCGTCGACCGGCAGGATCGCGCCGGTGACATAGGCCGCATCGGATGACAGCAGAAAACGCACGGCGCGCGCGATCTCGTCGGCGCCACCGAGTCGACCCAGCGGGATGCGCGCCAGCTCGCGCGCCTGTTCGGCAGCATCGATGCCACCGCTGACGGCCCACAGCATGTGTCCCGGCGCCACGCCGTTGACGCGCACGTGCGGCGCCAGTTCCAGTGCCAGCGACTCGGTGAGCGACCACAAACCGGCCTTGGCGGCGTGGTAGGCCGCATAGGGCGGCTGCGGCCGCGGCGTCTGCGTGTCGAGGATGTTGACGATCGCCGCACCGGCGCCGAACCGCGGCGCGCAGGCCTGCGCGAGCAGCAGCGGCGCCCGCAGGTTCGATGCGAACAGCTCCTCGAGCTGCGCGTCATCGATCGTCCCCCAGGGCGTCTGGAAATAGCTCGACGCGTTGTTGACCAGCGCATCGAGTCGCCGCCAGCGGCCGTGCGCGGCCTCCGCCAGCGGCGCGAGCCTGGTCGGGTCCGCCAGATCGGCGAGCTGCAGCACGGCCGAAGCGGCGCGCTCGCGGTTCAGTTCGTCGACCAGCGCCTGCGCCTCCGCCACCGAGCGGTGAGCATGGACGACGACATTCCAGCCGGCGGCATGCTGCGTGCGCGCGATCGCCGCGCCGATGCGCCGCGCGGCGCCGGTCACCAGTACCACGGGCGTTTCTGCTGCGAGCGCGCTCACGGTGCGTCCTTTATCCTTGTGTCCTCTTTCCCCAACCCAGTGTAAGGCCCCGCGTGGACGCCCTGATCAACGTCATCCTGCTTGGCATCATCGAAGGCATCACCGAATTCCTGCCGGTCTCCAGTACCGGCCATCTGCTCATCGCCGAACACTGGCTGGGACATCGCTCGGATCTGTTCAACGTCGGCATCCAGGTCGGCGCGATCCTTGCCGTGGTGCTGATCTACCGGCAAAGGCTCTGGGAGTTGCTGCGCAATGTCGGCAAGGCCGAGAACCGCGACTATCTGTTCAAGCTCGGCGCCGCGTTCCTGATCACCTGTGTCGGAGGCCTGGTGGCCAAAAAGCTCGGCCTCGAACTGCCGGAAACGGTGGCGCCGGTCGCCTGGGCGCTGATCATCGGCGGCATCGCGATCCTGCTGATCGAACGTGCCGCGGCGGGCATGACGCCGAGCGAAGCCGTGACCTGGAAGATCGCGATCTGGGTCGGGCTGGCGCAAATCCTCGCGGCCGTGTTTCCCGGCACCTCGCGCTCGGCGGCGACGATCTTCGCCGGCATGCTCGCCGGTCTGTCGTCGCGCGCGGCGGCGACCGAATTCGCGTTCATTCTCGGCATCCCGACGATGTTCGCCGCCAGCGGTTACGAAACCCTCAAACTGCTGAAAACGCCGGTGTTCGCCGACGAGAACTGGCAGGAGTTCTGGATCGGCTTCGTGGTCTCGGCGGTCGTCGCGTTCATCGCCGTGAAGTGGCTGCTGCGCTATGTGCAGAGCCACCGCTTCACGGTGTTCGCCTGGTATCGCATCGTCTTCGGTGCCACGCTGCTGCTGTTCCTGCCAGGCTGAGCGTCTTCGCTCAGTCGGCAGCAACCGCGTGCACGGCACCCTTGGGCCGGCGCGTGAACCAGACCATGCCGATCACCGCCAGCGACAGCCAGCCGGCGAACCAGAAGATGTCGAGCGCCGACATCAGGTAGGCCTGTCCGGCCAGCGTGTGCGCCAGCGCACCCAGCGACTGCTGCTCGTTGAGGCCTCCCGCCTGCAAGGTGTTCATCGCGTGCTGCAGGCTTGGATCGTAGATGCTCGACGCCTCGGCCAGCCGTGACTGGTGCAAGGTGGCGCGACGATCCCAGGTGGTCGTGACGATCGAGGTCGCGAAGCTGCCGGCCGTGATGCGCAGGAAGTTCGACAGACCCGACGCCGCGGGAATCTGTGAATCCGGCAGACCGTCAAGCAGGATCGCCAGCATCGAGACGAAGAACATCGACATCGCGATGCCCTGTACCAGCAAGGGCATCACATAGGTCCAGAACCCGGCGTCGGCGGTGTAGCCGGCGCGCATGAAGTATGAAACGCCGAAGAACACGAACGAAGCGGTCGCGAACAACCGCGCATCGAACTTGCCGATGTACTTGCCGACAAAGGGCGACAACAGCACCGCGACCACGCCGCTGGGCGCGGCGACGAAACCGGCCCAGGTGGCGTTGTAGCCGAGCCAGGTCTGCATCCACAGCGGCTGCAGCACGACCGCGCCGAAGAACACTGCGTAGCCGAGGCACAGCACGACCGTGCCGAGCGCGAAATTCCGACCCTTGAACAGGGACAGGTCGATGATCGGGTGCTCCTCGCCGAACTCCCAGATCAGAAAGACGATGAAGCCGATCAGCGCGACGATCGCCATGGTGACGATGAAGCCGGACGCGAACCAGTCGGCATCCTTGCCCTTGTCGAGCAGAATCTGCAGCGAACCGACCCAGACGATCAGCAAGCCGAGGCCGATGCCGTCGACCGGCAGCTTGCGGGTCGGCGTCTCGCGATGCTTGAGGCCCTGCCAGCAGATGAACGCGCAGAACAATCCCACCGGCACGTTGATGTAGAAAATCCACGGCCAGGAATAATTGTCGGAAATGAAGCCGCCGAGAATCGGCCCGCAGATCGGCGCAACCAGCGTCGTCATCGACCAGACGGCCAGCGCGGTGCCTTTCTTGTGTGGTGGAAACAGGGTGATCAGCAAGGCCTGCGAGCCGGGAATCATCGGCCCCGATACCGCGCCCTGCAGCACGCGGAATGCGATCAGCGACGGCAGACTCCAGGCCGCACCGCAGAGAAACGATGCCAGCGTGAACATCAGCACCGACATCACGAACACGCGAACAACGCCGAAGCGCTGCATCAGCCAGCCGGTCAGCGGCACCGAAATGCCGTTGGCGACGGCGAACGAGGTGATGACCCAGGTACCCTGATCGCTCGACACGCCGAGGTTGCCGGCGATCGTCGGGATCGACACGTTGGCGATCGTCGTGTCGAGCACCTGCATGAAGGTGCCGAGCGCGAGCGCCGTCGCGACGAGGCCCCGCGCGCCGACCTGCGGCGCCGGGCTGGCGGCCGCTTCGCTCACGGCGCGGCAACTCCGGCCGCAGCGCCCGTCGCGACGTCACCGCCACCATTGCGGGCGATGATGTCGGCGACCAGCCGATCGACCGCGGCGTCATATTCCTCCGACGCCACCACCTGCTGCGGTCCGGTGCGGACTTCGGTCGCGATCAGCGGCCCCGAGGTGTCATGCAGGTCGACCTGCACGTCCATCGACAGGCCGACACGCAGCGGATGCGCCTGCAGCTCCGCGGCGTCGAGCGCGATGCGCACCGGCACCCGCTGCACGATCTTGATCCAGTTGCCGGACGCGTTCTGCGCCGGCAGCAAGGCGAACGCGCTGCCGCTGCCGGCACCGAGGCCGGCGACATGGCCGTGGTACGTGACGTCGCCGCCGTACAAGTCGGCATGCACCTCGGCCGGCTGACCGACGCGCATCTTCTCGAGCTGGACTTCCTTGAAATTGGCTTCGACCCAGGCCTGGTCGAGCGGCACGACCGCCATCAACGGCGCCCCCGGCGCGATGCGCGCGCCGATCTGCACGCCGCGACGGGCAACGGTGCCGCTGAGTGGTGCGGTGATCTTCGTGCGCTTCAGCGCGAGCGCGGCTTCGCGGACCTTGGCGGCGGCGGCCAGCACCTGCGGGTGATCGGCAACCGTCGTGTTCTCGATCTGCGCGTTGTTGGTGGCGAGATCTTCCTGGGTGGTGGCGAGTTGCGCCTCGAGCTGCGCAACGCGATCCCGTGCATGTTGCAGCTCCTCGCTCGACACACCGCCATCGGCAGCCACTTCGAGACGGCGCTTGAGATCGCCGCGTGCCGCCTGCAGCGAAATCTCGCTGCTGCGCATCTGCGCCTTCAGGCCGCTGCTCCTGGAGAACAGCCCGCGAACGGTACGCACGGTGCGCGCGAGTTCAGCCTCTGCCGCGGACTCGGCGACTTCGGCGTCGGCCGGGTCGAGCTCGACGAGAAGCTGGCCGCGTTCGACATGCTGGGTGTCGTCGACGTGCACCGAGGTCACCGTGCCGGCCACTTCGCTGCTGATCTGCACCAGGTCCGATGCCGCGTACGCGTCATCGGTGCTCTCGAAGTAGCGTCCATGCAGCAGCCAGTAGGCGGCGTAGGCGATCAGGCCGAGCACGACCAGCGCGGCGACGATCAGCAGGCGGCGCCGGCGCGTGCCGTTGCCGTTGCTGGGAGGGTTCTGGACAGCGGCGTTCTGAGTGTTCATGAGGAGGCTCCGGCACCTGCGGCGGTGCCCGGCGTGGGGGGATCGAAAGTGCCGCCAACGGTCAGCAGCAAGGTGACGCGCGCGACGGCGAGTGCGGCCTGCAGCGAAACCACGTCGCGGCGCGCACTGAGAACATTGGATTCGGCATTGAGGACGACGATCTGCGAGCTCAGGCCTGCCGCGTAGCGCTTTTGCGCCAGTGCATAAGCCGCTTCGCTGGCGGACAGTGTCTGCCGGCTCTGTTGCAGTTGCTGTGCCTCCGACCGGCTCAGCGTCAGCTGATCGGCAACGTCACGCACGGCGTTCAGCACGGTGTCGTTGTAGCTGGCAACGGCGGCGTCGACTTCGGCGGTCGCGCCGTGATAGCCGGCCTTGAGGCGCTGTGCGTCGAACAGCGGCAGGTGCACGCTCGGGCCGAAGCCCCAGATGCCGCTGCCGCCCTTGAACAAGGTGTCGAGGCCGATCGCCTGATAACCGGCAAACGCCGTCAGGCTGATGTCCGGGTAGAACGCGGCTTTCGCTGCGGCGCGGCCGGCAGTCGCCGCATCGACGCGCGCCCGCGCCGCGAGCACGTCCGGACGATGCGCGAGCAGATCGATCGGCAGCTGCGCCGGCAAGGGCAGCGCGACATCCAGCGTCAGCTGCGGGCGGCCGATGCGGTCATAGGCATCGGCGCCATGGCCACTCAGCGCCGCGAGCCGATGCACCGCGAGATCGCGCGCGCTTTCCGCCTGCAGCCGCGCCGCGCGTGCCTGCGGCAGCAGGGCTTCGGCGCTTTTCACGTCGAGCTGGGTATCGAGTCCGGCACGGACGCGATCCTCGGTCAGCTTGAGCAGGGTCTCGCGCTGCTGTTCGGCCTGCGTCGCGATGTCGGCGAGCGCGTAGGCGCGATACAGATCGAGATAGGCCTGCGCCAGCGAGCCGGACAGCGCGAGTCGTGCCGATGCGTGATCGAGCGCTGCGGCCTGCGTCTGCAGGCGCGCCTTGTCGATCAGATCGGCCTGCCGGCCCCAGAAGTCGAGATCCCAGTTGAGATTCGCGCCGAGCTGGCCGACCCAGTATTCGCCGCCGCCATACGGCGGCGGGATGTAGTAGTTCTCGGAGAAACGCTGACGCACTTCCTGACCGTCCAGCGTGACGCCGGGACGCGTCGCGGCACCGGCGGCCTGCGCCTGCGCCTGGGCGCTGCGCACGCGCGCCAGCGCTTCGGCAAGACCCGGATTGTTGGCGAGCGCATCGTCCACCAGCCTGTCGAGCTGGGGATCGCCGAACGCCTTCCACCAGTCGCCGCTGACGGTCTGCAGCCGGTCGCTGCCGAGTCCCAGCGCCTGCGCATCCACCGTCGTCACGCGCGGCTCGTCCTTGGGCGGCAGTACGCACGCGCTCATCAGCAGCAGGGGGATCAAGGCCGCCGCCACGCGGCTCGTCTTCATGTCGTTCATCGCTTTCATCCTTCCGCCCCGGCAAGGCCCTTGGTCTGCAAGGCCAGCAACAGCTTGTTGAGCAGACGTGTCAGCTCCGCGAACTCGGCCTTGCTGAAGCCGTCCATCAGGCCATTGAGGGCCTCGACGAACTGCGGCTTGAGTGCCGCAACCTGCTGCTCGCCGGCCGCCGTCAAGGCCAGTTCGACGACGCGACGGTCCTGCACGCTGCGCTGACGCGTGACGTAACCGCGCTCCTCGAGCTGATCGAGCATCCTGGTCACCGCGCCGTTGTCGTGGCACATCGCACGGCACAGGTCGCTGGCGGTCTGCGCCTGGCCTTCGCTGAGTTTCAGCAGCGCCATCCATTGCACGAAGCTGATGCCGTTCGGCGCGAAGATCGCCTCGGCGCGCGCCAGCATCTGCGCGTGCGAAACCTTCAGCAGATACCCGACGCTGTTGGTCGAATGAAAGGTCTTCACGTTGTAATGCTGGTTCGTCACGGTTCCCTGCCCGGCAGTTATCTGCCTCATCAATGTCTGCTTCGGCAACTATTGTATTTGCAATTATTGCCGTGTCAAGAAGCTTTCGCTCTGGCCCCGGCAGGCAGCGCACGCTCGCGCATCCGCGCAGCGGCGGGCTTGCATGAATGCGAGCATTGACTCACGTTTTTGCAATAATACGAGCAATGACTCGTGTTCCCTACTCGCATTCGGAAACCGCCATGAGACGGATCGAAAAACCCAGAAAGCTGCCGCGTCAGCAGCGCGCGCAAATGACGGTCGACGCGATTCTCGATGCCGCCGCTCGCATTCTGTCCGGCGACGGCTATCCCGCCATGAGTACCAATCGCGTCGCGGAGCTGGCCGGCGTCAGCGTCGGGTCGCTGTATCAGTACTTCCCGAACAAGGATGCGCTGGTCGCCGCCCTGCACGAACGGCACGGACGGCAGATTCACGAACTGCTGGATGTGGCGCTGCGCGAAACCGAAGGCAGCAGCCTGCGCGCGGTCGTCACGGCACTGGTGCGCGCCGCGCTGCAAGGCCATCTCATCGACCCGCAGCTGCACCGCGTGCTGGAAGCCGAGTTTCCGTTCTTCGATGCGCCGGTCGCCGAAGGCAACGACCATCTCGATGTGCATGCGCGTCTGCGCGCCCGTCTGGCCGAACATCGCGCCGAGATCGCGCCCCGCGATCTCGACCTCGCCAATTACATCGTCAGGACCACCGTGCAGACCATGGTGCACGCCGCCGTCATCGACCCGCCGGCCGCGTTCACGACTGCACAGCTGGAGACCTCGATCATCGATCTGGTGATGGGCTACCTGCAGCCCGCGACCCTCAGGACACCGATGCGCGCGCGGCGCGCCAGCGCGTGAGCGCCTCGATCCGCAATGCCTGCACGCGGGCGCCGATGGCCGCACCTTGCAGGGCTTCGGTGGCGAGCACATCGCGTGCCTGGATCGTGGCCGCGACGGCGCGCGCCTCGCGCAGATAGTCGGCCGGCGGATAGGCGGACTGTTCGAAGCCGAGCCGGCCGCGCGCGTCGCAAAGGCTCGCCTGCAGGACCTGCTCGAAACGCTCGCCGCTGCGAAACGCCGCGGCCCGGTCGAGAAACTCGAGCAGGGTTTTCGGTCGCAGCTCGAGCGCGCGGTGGATCAGCAGATGCTCGCGCGTGTGCAGGACGGCGAGATCGCGGCAGGCGGCCGGCACACGCAAGCGCGCCGAGAACGCCTCGACCAGCGGAACACCGCGCACGTCGTGCAGCCGGTGTGACGGCCATTGCTCGGGCGGCGTACTGGCCTTGCCGAGATCGTGCACCAGCGCCGCATAACGTACGGGCATATCGAACGCCGCGCGCGCGGCCACGTCCACGCACATCAGCGTGTGGACGAGGCTGTCGACTTCCGGATGGTAGTCGGCGCGCTGCGGTACACCGTGCAGCGCGTCGAGTTCCGGGAGGATGCGCGCCAGCGCGCCGCAATGCTGCAGCGTCGTGAAGAACACGCTCGGCGCCGGAGTCGCGAGCGCCTTGAGCATTTCCTGCCAGACGCGTTCCGGCACCAGATGGTCGACTTCCCCGCTGTCGACGATCTGTTTCAGCAGCACGGAAGTCTCCGGCGCCACGTGAAAGCCGAGCGGGGCAAAGCGCGCATGAAAACGCGCAAGCCGCAGCACGCGCACCGGATCTTCGACGAACGCATCGGCGACATGACGCAGCACGCGCGCTTCGAGGTCGCGTACGCCGCCGAGCGGGTCGATCAACTCGCCGTGTTCGTCTTCGGCAATCGCGTTGACGGTGAGGTCGCGTCGCCGCAGATCGTCTTCGAGCGTGACATCGGCGCCGGTATGGAAAGTGAACCCCTGATAGCCGCGACCCGACTTGCGCTCGGTGCGCGCGAGCGCGTGCTCTTCGCCGGTCTGCGGATCGAGAAAGACCGGGAAGTCCTTGCCGACCGGTCGATAGCCGAGCGCCACCATCTGATCCGGCGTACTGCCGACCACGACCCAGTCGCGCTCCTTGACCGGCAGGCCGAGCAGGCGATCGCGCACCGCACCGCCGACCAGATACTTCTTCATGGCTGCGCGTTCAGAGCGCGGGCACGACGCGTCGCACGCTGCTGCGGCTTCGCGGGCTGTCGCTCATGGCGTCACCCTGTGCACGGGCTGCAGCAGGTCATCGAAATCGCGAATCTTGCCGGAGGTCTGCCAGTCGTGGACGGCGATATGCCAGGCGATGCGTTCGACGTACTTGCGCGTCTCGTTGTACGGCACGTTCTCGATCCAGATGTCGGCATCCAGCGGCGTATCCGGCAGCCAGCGCGCGACGGCATTCGGGCCGGCGTTGTAGGACGCCACGGTCAGCACGAACTGCCCGCCGTAGCGGTCGGTCATCTGCCGCAGATAGGCGCTGCCGAGTGCGATATTGGTCCGCGCGTCGAAAAGATCGTCGCGATCCGGGCGCGGCAGTCCGGCACGACGCGCGGCGTCGCGCGCCGTCGCCAGCTTGAGCTGCAGCAGACCCAGCGCATCCGATGACGACACCGCCTGGCGCAGGAACAGGCTCTCCTGCCGCATCACGCCGTAGATCCAGGCCGGCGGCAGATCGCTCTGCTTCGCCGCATTGCGAATCTCGTCGGCATAGGCCTTCTTCGGATACATGAGATCGAGCGCGTCGCTGTCGTCGAGTCGCGTCAGCATCAGCACCGCCTGCCAGTGCCAGCCCCAGTGCGAAGCGAGCAGCGCGGCCTGCAGGCGATCGGCATCCGTCATCGTCGCGGTTGCGGTCCGCCATTCGCTGTCGGCCCAGGGCACTTCGTCGACGAAATACAGCTCGCGTGCGCGCAGCAGCGCGTCATTGCGCTTCAACAGACGCTTCTGCGCGGCATGGTCGGCGTCGAGATCGCGGGTCTGCGGTTGGTAGCGTGCACCGAGCCGCCAGGCCGACAGCACGCCGTAGTAGCCGTTGCTCTGCGCGAGCGAGCTGTACAGGGCGCGGGCCTGATCGTTCTGCCCCAATTGCTCGGCGCTGCGGGCGCGCCAGTACGCCCAGCGCGGATCGTCGGCCGCCGATGCCGGCAGCGTCTGCAGCCAGTTCGCGGCCAGCTGCCAGTCGCCATTCCACAAGGCCGCACGGACCCGCCATTCGCGCACCGTGTCGTCGACGGCGTCTTCGGGGACCGCCTGGAACGCGGCAATCGCGCCCGGATCGCGATCCCACGCCAGGCCCAGCGCGACCGCGCGGCACAGCTCGCCGTATTGCGCGTCATCGATGCGGCTGCGATCGAACTGCTTGAGGAGCGTTTGCGCCGTCGGTGGATCGCGGCGCGCCAGCTTCTGAAATCCGGCATCGAATGCCGTCCACTCGAAGCGCTGGCGAGGATCGCCGACGATCGCGCTCAGCGCCTGCTGTGGATCGTCGAGCAAGCGCTGCCACTGCCGCAACGGCGCGGCCCGCTCCGGCGGCAGACGCTGGATCAGGACGCCGGCGAGATAACTGTTGCCGGCACTCAGCGCCTTGCGTGCGCGCTGTTCGACGGCCGCATCGCCGATCAGGTTCTGCGCCTGCAGCCAGTCGAACGGCGGGTTGCAGACCGCCGGCATCTGCGGCGCATCGACCCAGAACGCCAGCAGGGCCTGCCCGGTTGCGGCAGGATCGCCGTCGCTGGCGATGCGTGCCTGCCAGCGATAGCAGACCAGGGTCGGATCGCTGTCGCTGCCGTCGTCCTGTGCCGTGAACAGCGGCCAGTCTCCGCGTGCGGCAATGTCGCGCAACCACTGCCGCCGCAGTTCGCGGCTGACCGGCAGATCGGGATGCGCGTTGAGCCAGCGTGCCGCCGCCGCATCGGCGCTGCCGTCGATACCACGCGAGATCAGACTCTGGATGCGCGTGGCTTCCAGATAGGGATAGAGCACGTAGTCGCGCAGTGCCGCGCTGTCCGGCTGCGCCGGCGTCTGCCCGGCGCGGGCACTCGTCATCGCGTCGCGGAATTGCTGACGGACAGCGTCGTCATCGTCGGCACGGGCGATCGCCGGCACGGCCAGCAGGATCGCGAGAAACAAGGCAGCGGTTCTGTTTTTCATCATCATCGGTCGGCCCGCTGCGATTGTAGTGCAGCGAACCGAGCCGGCGATGAACAGCCGGACTCGATCAGTCCAGCGGCGGCGCGGCGTCCGGCAGCAGGCGAACCCCTTTCATGCCACAGGCAAGAATGGCGTCACGCAGTTGCGTGATCGCCTGGCGGCGCGGAAAGGTCTTGCGCCAGACCAGCGCGATGCGGCGATGCGGTCCCGGCGGCACGAACGGTTTGGCCAGCAGGCGCGAACGTTCGTCCGGCCGGTTCTCGACCGATGACTGCGGCAGCACCGTGATACCCAATCCACCGACGACCATGTGGCGGATCGTCTCCAGCGAACTGCCGGACTGCGGCTGCGGTCCGTCACGATCCGGATCGACGCATTTCGGGCAGGCCTCGATGACCTGCTCGCGGAAGCAATGCCCCGGACCGAGCAGCAACAGCTTTTCGCCTGCAAGCTGCCTGGCAGCGATCGCCCCGGTATCGGCCCAGTGATGCTCTGGCGGCACCAGCACGACGAAGTCCTCATCGTAGACCGGCCACGCGCACAGACCGTTGAGATCGACCGGCAGCGCCACGCAGATCACGTCGAGTTCGTTGTCGCGCAGCTGTTCGAGAAGCCGCGCAGTGAAATTCTCCTCGATCATCAGCGGCATCTGCGGCACGGTTTCGCGCAGCACCGGCACCAGGTTCGGCAGCAGGTACGGCCCGACCGTGTAGATCGCACCGAAGCGCAGCGGGCCGACCAGCTCGTCGTGACCCTCGCGCGCCAGATCCTCGATGCGCCGCGCCTCGCCGAGCACGCGCTTGGCCTGCTCGATGATGCGCACGCCGACCGGCGTCGGTCGCGCTTCGCCACGATTGCGCTCGAACAGCGCGACGCCGAGTTCGTCCTCGAGCTTTTTCAGCGCGACCGACAGCGTCGGCTGCGACACGAACGAGCGCTCCGCCGCACGGCCGAAGTGGCGTTCCTTGTCGAGGTTGACGAGATAGCGAAGCTCGGTGAGGGTCATGCGGGGATTATGGCATTGCGCCGGGATCACTTTTGGGGCGCACGATCCTTCGATGATGGGTTGTTTGATCTGGCCTTTGGTTTCGCGCTGCGGCGCGACTTACTTTTCTTTGCTTGTGCAAAGAACAAGTAAGCAAAAGAAAGCACACCCCTGGGGCCGCACTCCACTTTGCGGAGTGCCCTGCGCTGCTCACGTGCTCGGGAGCGTCGCCGACGCGGCGTCCCTGCCGCGACGACGACTTGGCCGGCCGTCCTGGCCGGCCATTCCCTGCGCGCGCTGCGCTGCTCGGTGCGGCCCAAGGGGACCCCGAAATCAAAAGCCAAAGCGCGATCACCGCGAAAGCCTGCTGAAGCCTTTGACGTTCGGGTCCCCTTTGCGAAGCGCCGAGAAGCGCAGGACGGCAGGAGCTGTCCGGGCCTGACTGTCTGAGCGCTGCACAGCAGCGCGAGTTTCAGGCACGGCCTGCCGTTCGAGCATCGCAGGGAATCCTCGCGAAGCGAGGACGCGTGAGCCAGGGGTGTCCTTTCTTTTGGTTTCTTTTCTTTGGACACGCAAAGAAAAGAAACCCGCGCCGCAGCGCGGAATCAAAGGCCGGATCGAGCAACAACCCCGCAAAGGAGAAAGGCCCCTATCGCTACGTGCCGCCTACCAATCCCGCGGCACCAGAAACTTCTCGTACAACTCGGCTTCGGGCGAGCCCGGCTCGGGCCGCCGGTCGTACTGCCAGGCGGCCAGTGGCGGCATCGACATCAGGATCGACTCGGTGCGGCCACCCGATTGCAATCCGAAATGCGTGCCGCGGTCCCAGACCAGATTGAACTCGACATAGCGCCCGCGCCGATAGAGCTGCCAGTCGCGCTCGCGCTCGCCGTAGGCCATGTCCTTGCGCCGTTCGACGATCGGCAGATAGGCGTCGAGGAAATGATCACCGACGCTGCGTTGCAGTGCGAAGCTGCGCGCAAAGCCGCCGACGTGCCAGTCATCGAAGAACAAACCGCCGATGCCGCGCGGCTCCTCGCGGTGCTTGAGGAAAAAGTAGTCGTCGCACCATTTCTTCAGCTTCGGATGCGCTGGCGCACCGTCGTCGGTGACGAAACCTTCGCATGCGGATTTCGCGCATCGGTGCCAGTGCCGCGCATCCTCGTCGAAGCCGTAATACGGGGTCAGGTCGAAGCCGCCGCCGAACCACCAGACCGGCAAGGCATGCGTGGCTTCGGCGACGAAGAAACGGACATTGGCGTGCACGGTCGGCACGTAGGGATTGCGCGGGTGGAACACCAGCGAAATGCCCATCGCGCGAAAACCGCGGCCCGCGAGTTCCGGACGATTCTGTGTCGCCGACGGCGGCAGCCGGCTGCCGCGCACGTCGGAGAACGCAACGCCGGCCCGCTCGAAAATCCGGCCGTCGGCGAGCACGCGCGTCTCGCCGCGGCCGCGCAGCGGACTGTCGGCGGGCTTTTCCCAGGCATCGGCAGCGAAGCGCGCGCCGTCCGCCGCTTCGATCGCCTCGACGGCGTCGCAGATGCGTTGCTGCAGTCCGCGCAGATAGGTTTCGACAGCGGCGCTGTCGACCGGCGAGCCGGCCTCGGACAGGTTCGTCATCGCCGCAGGATATGGCCGGTCGCGACGTCGCGAATGGTCGTCGGCTTGGCGAGCCCGCCGAGCGCGCCCGGCACCACGACATCGACCTGTCCGCGAAAATAGCGGCGCGCTTGGTGTGCACTGCGCGCCGGTTCGCGGCCGGACGGATTGGCGCTGGTCGACACCAGCGGACCACCGAAGCGCTTGCTCAGGGCACGCAGGACCGGATGGGCCGTGACGCGCACGGCCACGCCGTCGTGATCACCGCTGACCCACATGGGCGTGTGCGGCGTCGCCGGAAAGATCCAGGTGGCGGGGCCCGGCCAGGTGGCGGTCGCGCGCTTCAGGGCGTTGTTCGACGGCACATCGACGAACGGCGCGAGCTGCGCGAAATCGGCGGCCACCAGGATCAGACCCTTGCTCCAATGCCGTCGCTTGGTCGCGAGCAGGCGCATGCAGGCGCGCTCGTTGAGCGGGTCGCAGGACAGGCCCCAGACCGCCTCGGTCGGGCAGGCGATCAGGCCGCCGGCCTCCAGCGCGTCGATTGCAGCACGCAGATGCCAGGGTGCGACGTCCATCAAGCAGTCTTTTTCGCGGCCTTCTTGACGGCCTTCTTGGTCGCTTTCCCGGCCGCTTTCCTGACCGCCTTCTTGGCGACCTTCTTCACCGCCTTGGGTTTGGCGTCCGCCGCGACGGTCTTGCTCGCTGCCTTCTTGGTCGCGCCCTTGCGGCCGCCCTTCTTCGGCGCCGCCGCTTCGGCTTCGGCCAGATACGCTTCGCACTCGAACACGCTGAGGGCTTCCGGCTCGCGACCCTTGGGAATGCGGGCGCGCCGTGAACCGTCGGTGATGTAGGGGCCGAAACGGCCTTTGACGATGCGAATGCCGCTGTCGCCGAACTTGACGATGGTCGCCGCTTCCAGCGCCGCCGCCTTCTGTTCGATCAACTCGATCGCGCGCGGCATCTCGACGGTGTACGGATCATCGTCCTTCTTCAGCGAAACGAACTTCTTGCCGTAGCGCACGTACGGACCGAAGCGGCCGATGTTGACCTCGACCTCGTCGCCGTCCGGCAGAAAGCCGAGCTTGCGCGGCAGGCGGAACAGCGCCAGCGCCTCTTCGAGCGTGACCGTGTCGATGCGCTGATTGGCGCGCAGCGAGGCAAAGCGCGGCTTTTCCTCGTCGTCGCGCCTGCCGATCTGCACGCAGGGTCCGTAACGGCCGAGACGTGCCGACACCGGCCGGCCGCTGACCGGATCGATGCCGAGCTGACGGTCTTCGGAAATCTCGGTGCGCGAAAGCTCCATCTTCTCGTCGATGCGCGGCTTGAAGCTGCCCCAGAACGACGCGAGCAGCGGCTTCCACTGCATCTCGCCACGCGACACCGCGTCGAGTTCGTCTTCCAGATTCGCGGTGAATTCGTAGTCGACGTACTGCGTGAAGTGATCGGTCAGGAACTTGTTGACGATCAGGCCGACATCGGTGGGCGAGAACGCCTTGCCTTCGAGGCGCACGTAGTCACGCGCCTGCAGCGTCGAGATGATCGACGCGTAGGTCGACGGGCGGCCGATGTCGTATTCCTCCAGCGTCTTGACGAGGCTGGCTTCCGTGTAGCGCGGCGGCGGTTCGGTGAAGTGCTGATCGGCGATCAGATCGGCGAGCTTGACGCGATCGCCGACCTGCAGCGCCGGCAGGCGCTTGTCGTCATCGTCGTCTTCCTTGCCGCTCGGCGTATCGAAGCTCTGCGTATAGGCCGCGATGAATCCGGGTTCGATCAGGGTCGAGCCGCTGGCGCGGAACGCATGGGCGCCGCGGGCACCGGCCGGCGCCTCACCGGCGCGCAGCTCGACAGTCACGGTATCGAACAGCGCCTGCTCCATCTGGCTCGCCACCGTACGCTTCCAGATCAGCTCGTAGAGCTTGGCCTGATCGGGCGCGAGATACCTGGCGATATCCTTCGGCAGACGTGCCGCCGCGGTCGGACGCACCGCTTCGTGCGCTTCCTGCGCGTTCTTCGACTTGGTCTTGTAGTAGCGCGGCTCCGGCGGCAGGGCCTTGGCGCCGAATTGCTGCGGAATGACCTGGCGAATTTCGGTCAGCGCATCCTGCGCGAGATTGACCGAGTCGGTACGCATGTAGGTGATCAGACCGACCGTTTCGCCGCCGATGTCGATGCCTTCATAAAGCTGCTGGGCGGCGCGCATCGTGCGGCTGGCCGCAAAGCCGAGCTTGCGGTTGGCTTCCTGCTGCAGGGTCGAGGTCGTGAACGGCGGCGCCGGATTGCGGCGGCGCTGCTTCTTGTCGACCGTGCCGACCACGAGTTCGCCGTTTGCCGCCTTCAGCAACACCGACTTCGCCGCCATCGCGCCGACGACATTGTTGAGCGTGAACTGCTCGACCTTGCGACCGTCGAATTCGACCAGGCGCGCCGTGAACGCTTGCGCGTCCTTTTCGACCGCGGCCTCCATCGACCAGTACTCGCGCGGCACGAACGCGCGGATCTCCAGCTCGCGCTCGCAGATCAGGCGCAAGGCCGGCGACTGCACGCGGCCGGCCGACAGGCCCGGCTGCACCTTGCGCCACAGCAGCGGCGACAGATTGAAGCCGACCAGATAGTCGAGTGCGCGCCGTGCCTGCTGGGCGTTGACCAGATCGGCGGAGATTTCGCGCGGATTCTGGATCGCCTTCTGCACCTCGCGCTGCGTGATTTCGTAGAACACCACGCGCTTGACCGGCTTGTTCTTGAGCGCGTTCTTCTCGCGCAGCAATTCGGCCAGATGCCAGGAAATCGCCTCGCCTTCGCGATCAGGGTCGGTCGCGAGCCAGAGTTCGTCGGCGTCCTTCAAGGCCGACACGATCGCCCGCACATGCTTCTCGTTGCGGTCGATGATCTGGTACTTCATGTCGAAACCGTGCGTCACGTCGACCGCACCGTCCTTCGGCACCAGATCGCGGACGTGGCCGTAGCTGGCGAGAACCTCGAAGTCCTTGCCGAGATATTTCTTGATCGTCTTGGCCTTGGCGGGCGACTCGACGATGACCAGGTTTTTGCTCATTCACCGCTCAGGAGGTGGAGGCGACCGACGGCCGCTGTTGGGCGCCTTATAAGCGGTGCGGTGCCACGGTGTCCAGCCAACCGCGCGCGCGCATGCGCGTACGCGAGGGCTAAAAAGGGCTTTTGGATCTGCCGCTTGCAGCGTCGGCCGATGTGCGGAGAAATCGTCGCGAGCAGCGCCGAGGTCGCACCGTTCGCGCACAGCCGTACGGACAGTACGGCGAGCACGGCCGGTGCGAGATCGACGCGCGCAGCAGATTTATCGGTGCATCAGTGCTTGAATTCGCCGTGGTAATAGACCATCTCTTCGAGATGCCCGAACGCTTCTTCGGCATCCGGCTGGTTCATCAGCACCAGCAGGCACACCCACTTGACCCGTTCCAGGTCGATTTCCTCGGTGAGCGCCATCAGCCGATCGATGATCAGCTCGCGCATTTCCAGACTGATGATGCCGAGCTGTTCGAGGTAGATGATGAAACCGCGGCAATCGGTCGCGATCTTCGCCGTTTCTTCACGGGTATAGATGCGCGTCGAACGGTACGGCCCGAACACCAGCGGCAGCTGCCGCTGTTCGGCCAGGCCGTCGAGCCAGGCGAACGCGCTGCCAACCTCCTCGTCGGGAAATCCCGCCGCGAGCAGTTCTTCGCGAAGGGTGTCGTGGTACTCGGCGTCGGAAAACTCGCCTTCCTGATAGTTCTCGAACAGATACATCAGCACATCCAGGACCGTCTCTTTCATGTCGCGAGTCTCCGTGCTGTCGGTTCAGTTTAATGACTTTGGCGTGCATGAAAAGTGCCACGCCCGTTCAAAACGCCCCTCCCAGCCGCTGATAACGCCCGCCGGGCGCCACCGCGACCTGTCCTGCCATCTCCAGTTGCGTCAGTGTCACCTGCAATGCTGCAAGCTCATGTCCGGTTCGTTGCAGCAGGCTGTCGAGGTCCAGCAATTCATCGCCCAGGGCCTGCAGGACGGCAGCCGCGTCGGCATCGAGCGCGATGCCGGCCGGGGATGCAGCCGGTACGGGTGCCGGCTTCAGCAAGGGGCCGAGCAGCGGCCCCAGCTCCTCGAAGATGTCATTGACCGTCTCCACCAGCTTGGCGCCCTGACGGATCAGCGCGTGGCAACCCCGCGCCTGCGGGTTGTGGATCGAACCGGGAATCGCGAACACCTCGCGGCTCTGCTCCAGCGCATAGCGTGCCGTGATCAGCGAACCGGAGCCGTGCGCGGCCTCGACCACCAGCGTGCCAAGCGCAAGCCCGGAGATGATGCGGTTGCGGCGCGGGAAGTTCTCCGCCAGCGCCGCGACGCCGACCGGAAATTCGGAGATCAGGGCGCCGCGCGCGCAAATCTCGTGGGCCAGCGTCTTGTGGCGCGCCGGGTAGACGCGATCGAGGCCGGTCGCGCAGACCGCGATGGTATAGCCATCCGCCTGCAGCGCGCCCCGATGCGCGGCGCCGTCGATGCCGAGCGCCAGGCCGGAGGTGATGACAAAGCCGCGCCGGGCCAGTTCGGCGGCGAACGCCTGCGCATTTTCCAGACCCTGCGGCGTCGCCGTGCGGCTGCCGACGATCGCCAGCTGCGGCATCGCCAGCAGCTCCGGATCGCCCTGGCAGAACAGCACGGGCGGCGCCTGAGCGATGTTGCGCAGCGTGGCCGGATAGGCCGGATCGAGCAGGTTCAGCAGATGGCGTTGCGGCTGCGCGAGCCAGTCTCGATCCGCGGCAATGCCGTCGGCGTCCGGCTTCTTGAGCGCATCGGCCTGCTCGCTGCTGAGGCCGGCGTGCCGCAGCGCGGCCTGGGAGGCGGCCAGCGCTGCCCCGGCCGAGCCGAAGGTTTCGAGGAGTCTGTGGACAGCGGCGCTGCCGACGCCGGGCGCGCGGCAGAGCGCCAGCCAGGCGTTCAGGTCCGGCGCGGACACGCCTTGGCAGCCGGCGCTGGCGATGCCGGAACGGAACGCATCAGGACTGCTCGCCGTCCTTCGGCTTCTCGACGCGGTCCAGCACATGAATCTCGCGCGTCGCGCTCAGGACCAGGGCGTACGAGACACGCTTCTCGACCTTGAACACCATCAGCGTGCCGGCGTACAGCGGCGGCAGCGTGACGAGGCGATTGGTATACGGATCGCGTGCGGTGCGATTGGCCTGCAGGATGCTCAGCACATGACCGGGCTCGATGCCTTCACGCGTGCCGCGGTTGAGCGTCACGACCTGATACTGGCCGATCTGCGAGACCCCGTCGTACACCGACAGGATGCGGCCGCCGACCGCGTGATCCGGCGCGTGCGGATAGAAGTTGGCGTTGAAGCTGTCGTCGAGCGGCTTGATCAGGCGGTCGCCCGGCAGCGTCTCGCGGGTGCTGTCGCTGATGATCGCGGTCGCCGGCGAGCCGAACTCGCGGACATCGACCGAACCCACCGGCGTGCCCTCCCAGCCCAGCATTTCGCCGGTATCCGGATCGACGAACTTCTGCCCCAGCCGGATCGTGTCCCAGTGCGAGGCGCCGCCATTCGGCAACTTCTGCAGGTAGACGAGGCTGCCGGTGCCTTCGACGATGTGCGGGTCGACGAAGCTCAGCACGTATGGCGCGTCGCGCAACTCCTCGGCATCGACCAGCCGCGGCGTGCGCAGGAAATCGCGAATGGTTTCCAGCGGAATCGTCGGAATCGCCTGCTCGAGCGGCACTTCGCGCACGCGCGGCGACAGGTATTCGGTGTTGGCCGAGAGGTTGTCGCTGGCCTGCAGCATCGGTCGCCCGTCGCGCCACATCAGCGTCAGCACGTCACCCGGGAAGATCAGATGCGGATTGCGCACGTGATCGTTGACGTACCAGATCTCCGGCCACTGCCAGGGCTGCTTCAGGAAGTGATTGGCGATGTCCCAGAGCGTGTCGCCCTTCTTCACGACGTAATGCAGCGGCGCGTCTTCGCGCATGCGCACCGGTGCCGGCACCGCCGGTTCACTGACCGGTTCGGGTGCGGTGGTTGGCGCCTCCTGCGGCGGCGGATCACCCGCATACGCCTGATGCTCGGCCGGGCGATTCGCACACGCCGTCAGCAACACCGTCAGCAGCGTGCCGTGAATGATCGTCCAGCCGTTATACTTGCGCATGGCGGCGCATCCCCCGGAAGCTCTGCCAGACCAGAAAAACTCTGGGCAAACTCTAGACGGCTCAATCGTTTGCCGTCAACTTTGGCGGTTGTTTCTAAAGACTGGTCCGTTTTATGTCGCTGCTCACCATCCTTCACCATCCCGATCCGCGGCTGCGCCAGAAGGCGCCACCCGTCACGGTTTTCGACGACGCCCTGCAGACGCTGATCGACGACATGTTCGAGACCATGTACGACGCGCCCGGCGTCGGCCTGGCGGCGACCCAGGTCGGCGTTGCGCTGCGTCTGGCGGTCATGGATTGCAGCGAGGACAAGGCCAGGCCGCAACCGATCGTCATCATCAATCCGCAGATCGTCGATCCCGACGAGCGCGTCGAAATGGAAGAAGGCTGCCTGTCCGTCCCCGGCATTGCCGACAAGGTGCAGCGCTACAGCCGCCTCAAGCTGCAGGCGCTCGATCGTCACGGCCAGCCGTTCGAAATGGACGCCGAAGGCCTGTTGGCACAGGCTGTGCAGCACGAGATCGACCATCTCGATGGCAAGCTTTATATCGACTACCTGTCGGCGCTCAAGCGTGAGCGAATCAGCAAGAAGCTGGCGAAAGCCCGCAAGAGCTGAACCGACGCAACGCAAGGGATCTGCGATGAAAAAGATGTTGCTGGCCAGCCTGCTGCTGGCTGTTTGCACCACCGCCAATGCCGCCCCGCTGCCGGTCGAGACCCTCGACGGCGACCCGGCCACGGTGCCGGACAGCCTCGATGCCGGCCCCCGCCTGTTGCTGATCGCGTTCTCGCGCGCCGCCCGCAAGCAGACCAACGACTGGGACGCACACCTTGCTGCGACCTGCGCCAGCCACAGGCCGGCCTGTTACGACGTCGCGGTGATGGAGGGCATGCCCGAGTTCGCCACGGAAATGGCGGTCGGCAGCATGCGCGACGAGGTGCCGGTCACGCATCAGGGCCACTACCTGCTGGTGATGAAGGGAACCTCGGACTGGAAGCAGCTGGCAGCCACGCCCGCAACGCCGGGCGACGATGCGTATCTGGTGCTGCTCGGCGCCGACGGCACCGTGCGCTGGCGCGGCCGCGGTGCCTGGAGCGCCGCCACCGAAGCCGGCATGCAGCAGGCGCTGCACGCCGCGCCGTGAGCGCCCGTTGAGACTGGTTTTTGCCGGCACGCCGGACTTTGCCGTCGCTGCGCTTGATGCGCTGCATGCCGCCGGCCATCAGATCGTCGGTGTCTATACCCAGCCCGACCGTCCGGCTGGCCGTGGCCGCAAGCTCGCAGCCTCGCCGGTCGCACAGCGGGCGCTCGAACTCGGGCTGCCGCTGTTCAGGCCGGAACGGCTGCGCGGCGAGGCCGAACAACGGCAATTGCGGGAACTGGCACCGGCGTTGATGGTGGTCGTCGCCTACGGCCTGATTCTGCCGCAGGCGGTGCTCGACATTCCGCAGCATGGTTGCTTCAACATTCACGCCTCGCTGCTGCCGCGCTGGCGTGGTGCCGCGCCGATCCAGCGCGCGATCGAGGCCGGCGACCGCCAGACCGGGGTGACCATCATGCAGATGGAAGCCGGCCTCGACACCGGGCCGATGCTGCTCCGCGAGCCGGTGGCGATCACCGACACGACCACCGCGGCATCCTTGCACGACGAGCTCGCCGCACTCGGCGCGCGGCTGATCGTCGCTGCCGTCACGCAACTGGCGCGCGGCGAACTTCAGGCGACGCCGCAAGCGGCCGACGGGGTGACCTACGCGCGCAAGCTCGACAAGGACGAAGCGCGCATCGACTGGTCGCAGCCGGCCGAACAGATCGCGCGCCGCGTGCGCGCGTTCAATCCGGTACCGATGGCCTGGAGCGAACTCGACGGCGAGCGCGTGCGCGTGCTGATGGCGCAGGCGGCTCCGGCCGCTGCGGCCGCCGCCCCCGGCACGATCGTCAGCGCCGACGCCGACGGCGTCGGCGTCGCCAGCGGCGACGGCCTCGTGCGCCTGCTGCAGCTGCAATGGCCGGGCGGCAAAGCCCTGCAGGCGGCGCAGATCGCCAGCGGCCGCGCGCTGTCCGGCCGGCGCTTCGCATGAACTCGGCGTCCGGGACGACGCGCGACGACGACGATCTGCCGCCGCCGCCCGAACGCCCGGACTGCTGCTTCGGCGGCTGCGCGCAATGCGTACTCGACGACTACGCCGAGCAGATGCAGCGCTGGCAAGCCGAAGTCGACGCGATTCTCGAGCGACGCAAGGCCGCCGGACCCGATCGCTAGCTGTCCGTCGCACAAAAACCACCGTACGTCGAACACGGCCGTCGCGGCAGCTCGTCGCTGCCTATTCTGCATGCACGTGCCGGCCCCGACCGGCCACGCATGGAGACGCTCATGCTGATACAGATTGCCGCCGCCCTCGGTCCGCTGAAACTGGTCCTCGCCGGTCTGCTGTTCCTCAATCTCGCGTGGATCGCCGTCCGCAAGTGGCTGGTGATCGGTGCGCTGGCCGTCAGCGTCGTCGAGATCGCCATGCCGGACGCATGGGCGCACATGCAGACCTTTGGCGCGACGCCCTTGATGCGCGCCGACGGATCCTGGCTCGTTGACCCGCAGGCGATCACTGCGATCGTGCTGGCCAATGCGCTGCTTGCCGGCGCGATCTGGTTTGCCGTGCGCGGGCTGCAGCTGTGGGCGCGCGCCACGGTCAGGCGCCATCAGCAGGAATTTCTCGCCCTGATCGAGCGCGAAGAGCACTATCACGGCGTGTAAGGCCGCCGCCGCGGCGGCGTTCGGCGTCGCGTGGCGGCGCGGCGTCTATGATGGGCGCCCCTTGCCGCTGCCGCCGCGATGAAACCTGCGCCGTCGTCCCGTTCCCACGCCAATGTTCGCGCCAGCGCCGCGCGTGCCGTCAGTCGCGTCTTGCGTGGCAGCAGCCTCGACGACGCGATGCTGCCGATCAATCGCTTCCGCGTGCCGTCCGACGCGGCGATGACCCGTTTGCTCGCCTACGGCGTACTGCGCGAACTGTCGCTGCTGCAATGGCTGACGGCGCGGATGATGGACAAGCCGCTGGCTGTCGACGACGAGATTCACTGCCTGCTGCTGGTCGGCCTGTACCAGCTGCGCAATCTGGCGACACCCGCGCACGCCGCGATCAACGAAACGGTGGCCGCCGCCGAGATCATGAAGCGGCCGCAGGCACAGGGTTTCATCAACGCGGTGCTGCGTCGCTACACGCGCGAGCATGTCGAGCTCGAAGCGGGCCTGCCCGACGACGAGGCCATCCGTCATTCGCACCCGGCGTGGCTGGTCGAACAGATCCGCGTCGACTGGCCGACGCAGTGGCCGGCGATTCTCGCCGCCAACAATGCCCAGGGCCCGCTGACGCTGCGCGTCAATCGCCGGCGCCTGACGCGCGATGCCTATCTGCAGCGCCTCTCCGAGATGAACATCGCCGCACAGGCGGTGGCCGACGTGCCGGACGCGGTGATGCTGGCCGAGCCGCGCGCCGTCGAAAAGATTCCCGGCTTCAACGGCGGCCAGGTGTCGGTGCAGGACGCCTCGGCGCAGCTGGCCGTCGATCTTCTCGAGCTGCAGGCCGGCCAGCGCGTGCTCGACGCCTGCGCTGCGCCGGGCGGCAAGTCGGCGCACATCCTCGAACGCGCGGACATCGAATTGACGGCACTGGACCGTGACCCGCAGCGCCTGATCCGGGTCGACGAAAACCTGCGTCGGCTGCGCCTCGATGCGCGCCTGCTGGCTGGCGATGGCGGCGAACCGGCGCGCTGGTGGGACGGCAAACCCTTTCACCGCATCCTGCTCGATGCGCCCTGTTCCGGCACCGGGGTCATCCGCCGGCATCCGGACATCAAGTGGTTGCGCCGCGAAAGCGATATCAGCGGCCTGCAGGGTCAGCAGCTGCGCCTGCTGAAGAGTGTCTGGCGCCTGCTCAAGCCGGGTGGACGGCTGCTCTATGCGACCTGCTCGCTGCTGCGCGCGGAAGGTGACGATACGGTGCAGCGCTTCGTAGGCCTGCACGACAACGCCGAATGCCTGCCGATCACGGCCGACTGGGGCGAGGCCACAGCCTGCGGCCGGCGTATCGCCCCGAGCCCGGCGCATGACGGATTTTATTACGCGGCGCTGCGCAAGACCGGCGACGATCGCCCATAAAAAAACCTCGCCGAAGCGAGGTCATGGCACCGCTCTGGGGAAACGGTACGGCCGTCGCCTCCCCCGAAGCGACGACCGCCCGCCGGACTCCCCAATACAACCAGGAAGCACACCCCGACTGCGCGAGCTTTGCAGCTCAGCGCCGACGAGGCTTGACTATAGGTTGCTGTCGCCAAATGGCGACATAGTAAAAATCCATCCATCAGGATCTTCCTACAAAACCCCCAAATGCTGCCGACACGTCGCCGAAGCACCGCCGGGCCGCGTATCTTGCGGTGCAGCATCCAAGGGGCGTAAGGTGCGCGGCCCATGAAAATCGTCATTCTCGGCGCGGGCCAGGTGGGCTCCACGCTGGCGGAGAACCTCACCAACGAGCGCAACGACGTGACCGTCGTCGATACCGACGCGGCCGCGCTCAACGATCTGCAGGAGCGTCTCGACCTGCGCACGGTCAAGGGCCACGCCTCGTATCCGATGGTGCTGCGCGAAGCCGGCGCCGACGATGCCGACATGATCATCGCCGTCACCGACAGTGACGAAACCAACATGCTGGCGTGCAAGATCGCCGACACCCTGTTCAAGACCCCGACCAAGATCGCGCGCATTCGGGCCACCGAATACCTGCGCGAGGACAAGCTGTTCGGCGCCGAAGCGCTGCCGGTCGACATGCATATCTCGCCGGAGCAGCTGGTCACCAACCAGATCAAGCGCCTGATCGAATATCCGGGCGCGCTGCAAGTCGTCGATTTTGCCGACGGCAAGGTGCAGCTGGTCGGCGTGCGTGCGTACTACGGCGGCCCGCTCGTCTCGCGCCAGCTCAAGGAGCTGCCGCTGCACCTGCCGGGTGTCGACGCCCGCGTCGCCGCGATCTACCGCCGCGGCCGGCCGATCATCCCGGAAGGCGACACCACGATCGAAGCCGACGACGAGGTGTTCTTCGTCTCGGCCGCGCACAACGCGCCGAAGATCATCGCCGAGCTGCGCCGTCTCGATCGCCCGGTGCGGCGCGTGATGCTGGCCGGCGGCGGCAACATCGGCTTCCGGCTCGCCAAGGCGCTGGAAGACGGTCGCATCCAGGTCAAGCTGATCGAACGCTCGCGCGAACGCGCGCGCTTCCTGTCCGAGCATCTGCACAACGCCGTGGTGCTGTCCGGCGATGGCGCCAACGAGGCGCTGCTGCGCGAAGAGAACATCGAGGACATCGACGTGTTCTGCGCGATCACCAACGACGACGAGGCCAATATCCTCTCGGCGATGCTCGCCAAGCGGCTCGGTGCGCGCAAGGCGCTGTGCCTGATCAACCGGCTCTCGTACGTCGAACTGGTCGAAGGCGGCAGCATCGACGTCGCGATCTCGCCGCAGCAGTCGACCGTCTCGGCGCTGCTGTCACGCGTGCGTCGCGGCGATGTCGTGCGTGTGCACTCGCTGCGCCGCGGCGCCGCCGAAGCGATCGAAGCGGTGGCGCACGGCGACCGCCACAATTCGAAGGTCGTCGGTCGCCGCCTCGAAGAGATCAAGTTGCCGGCCGGCACCACGATCGGCGCGGTCGTGCGCGGCGACGAGGTGATCATCGCGCATCACGACACCGTGATCGAGGCCGAGGATCACGTGATCCTGTTCATCGTCGACAAGAAGAAAGTCAACGATGTCGAAAAGCTCTTCCAGGTCGGCTTTTCGCTTCTGTAAATGCGCCTGTCGCTGACCCACAGCGTGCCGCTGCAGCAGCCGCGCCGGCGCTTCGCCGCCGTGCAGCGCATCACCGGCATTCTCCTGATGTGCTTCTCGACGACGATGCTGCCGCCGATCCTCGTCGACCTCTGGTACGGCGGCGGCACCGCAAGCTCGTTCCTCGAAAGCATGGGCCTGTCGCTGTCGGTCGGTGCGCTGGTCTGGTGGCCGGTGCGGCGACATCGCGGCGACCTCAAGATGCGCGACGGCTTTCTCGTCGTCGTGCTGTTCTGGGCGGTGCTGTCGGCCTTCGGTGCGGTGCCGCTGCTGGTCACGCACGTCGGCTGGCACAGCTACACCGAGGCGCTGTTCGAAGCGGTGTCCGGCCTGACCACGACCGGCGCAACGACCATCGCCGCCGGCCTCGACGACATGCCGCGGGCGATCCTCTACTACCGCTCGCAACTGCACTGGCTCGGCGGCATGGGCATCATCGTGCTCGCCGTTGCCGTGCTGCCGATGCTCGGCGTCGGCGGCATGCAGCTGTACAAGGCCGAAACACCGGGGCCGATGAAGGACAACAAGCTGACGCCGCGCATCATGCACAGCGCGCGCGCGCTGTGGGCCGTCTACGTGGTGCTGACATTCGCCTGCGCCGTGATCTTCTACGCGCTCGGCATGACGCCCTTCGATGCGATCTGCCATGCGATGTCGACGCTGGCGACCGGCGGCTTCTCGACGCATGACGCCAGCATCGGCTACTACCACAGCCTCGGCATCGAGATTGCGGCGATGGTTTTCATGCTGGTCGGTGCATCGAACTTCGCCCTGCACTATCTGGCCTGGGACGGGCGCTCGCTGGCACTGTACTGGCGCAATACCGAGTTCCGCGCCTTCCTCGCGATCTATGCCGTGATCGGCAGCGTGGTCTGCACGACGCTCTATCTGTACGGCGGCTACGCGGATCTCGGCAGTGCCATCCGCAACGGCCTGTTCACGGTCGTCGCGTACGGCACCAGTACCGGCTTCGCGATTGCCAATCCCAGCGGCTGGCCGCTGTTCGCACCGCTGCTGGTCGTGCTGATCACCTTCTTCGGCAGCTGCGGCGGCGGCACCGGCGGCGGCGTCAAGGTCATACGCCTCGTGCTGTTTCTCAAGCAGGCCGGCCGCGAAACGCGGCACCTGATCCACCCGAACGCCGAAGTGCCGATCAAGATCGAGAACAAGCTCGTGCCCGATACCGTGGTGTACGCGATCGGCGGCTTCTTCTCGATCTACATCGGCGCCACCATCCTGCTGACCTGCATCATGATCGGCACCGGCCTCGATGCCCTGACCGCGCTTTCGGCGGTCGCCGGCGCGATCAACAACACCGGCCCCGGCCTCAACAGCGTGGTCGCCAATGCGGCCGGCATCAGCACGTTCGGCAAGTGGGTGCTGATCGTCGCCATGCTGGTCGGCCGCCTCGAAGTGTTCACGCTGCTGGTGATCTTCACGCCGGCGTTCTGGCGCCGCTGAGGACACGCCGCACAGGCTGCTGCGCTCCGGCGTCTTGCGCAAGGGCGGTTGCCCGGAATGCTCACGTACTCCATGTACGCTGCGCCTCCAGCCGCCGTCCTCGCGCACGCTGCCTTCGCGCGCGACGCCTGTGCAACGTTTCCTGAACGGCGCGAGACGATAGAATCGGGCACGCCATCCGCCCGCATTCCCCCAACCGCGACGCCCCATGTCCGTCTTCACCAAAGTCAGCCACACGCAGCTGCGCAGGTTCCTCAAGCAATACCCGGTCGGTGCACTGATCGGCTTCCAGGGAATCGGCGAAGGCGTCGAGAACACCAACTACTTCGTCGACACCGAAGACGGCCGCTGGGTACTCACGCTGTTCGAGCGCCTCAATTACGCGGACCTGCCGTTTTTTCTGGGTCTGATGGATCACCTCGCGTCGCGTGGCTTTGCCAGCGCGATGCCGGCGCGCACGCACGACGGCCGCAATCTGGTGACGCTGAACGGCAAGCCGGCCGCGCTGACGCGGCGCCTGACCGGCCAGAGCGTGCTGTTCGCCACGCTCGAACAATGTCGACAGGTCGGCCGCGCGCTCGGCGAGCTGCATGTCGCAGGCCAGTCCTATGCCGGCCACTGCGACAACTCGCGCGGCGCGCTGTGGCGCGAACAGACCGGCCGCCTGCTGGCGCGCAAGACGCGCGAGGCGTCGATCCGCAAACTAATCGACGACGAGCTCGCCCAGCAGATGTCGATCGATCTGGCGAGCCTGCCGCAGGGCGTGATTCACGCCGATCTGTTTCGCGACAACGTGCTGTTCGTCGACGATCGCCTGACCGGCGTCATCGACTTCTACTACGCATGCAACGACGCGCTGCTCTACGACCTCGCGGTCACCGTCAACGACTGGTGTTTCGAGCCGGACGGCACGCTCAATCCCTCACGCTGGGACGCGATGGTCACCGCATACCGTTCGCGCCGCGAACTGACCGACAACGAGCGCGCCGCCTGGCCGCTGGTACTGCGCGCCGCCGCACTGCGCTTCTGGTTGTCGCGCCTGTACGACTGGACCTTCCCGCGCGAGGGCGACGTCGTGCACATCAAGGACCCGGAGCAATATCGCCGCATCCTGGCGTATCACCGCGAGCACGCGCCGCCGGTATTGTAGGCGCGGCACAGGCCGCGACTGCGGCACAGCCTGAACGACAGGTCGCAGCTCGCGTCGCGTCTGCGCTTCAGTGCGGGTCCTGCGTCTGCGCGTCGATCGCGTCATCCATCTTCTGCTTGGCCTGGTCGTTGGCATCGAGCGCGGCATCGACCTTGTCGGCGATCGCGTTGCCGGCGTATCCGACCGCCTCGGTATTGCGGATGCCCTGCGTCTCGTCGCGGCCCTGTTGCTGCTTGTCGACATGCTCCGGCTGCTCCTTCGGATGGCAGGCGGACAGCAGCAGGGCACTCAGCGCAGCGGCACAGATGATCGTCGTTTTCATGGCATTTCCTCCGGAGGCACTCGCGACCAAGTCTAGCGCCACGGACGACTCCTGCAGCACAATCCGTCGCACTCGCGCGCCGCCAGCGCAGCGGCCGCCGACACCCCGGGAGCAGCGATGAACCATACGAGCGCAGCAGCGGCTGCGGCCAACTCTCCGCGCCGCGTGCTGTTCGCGAGCATGATCGGCACGACGATCGAGTTCTTCGATTTCTACATCTACGCGACCGCCGCGGTGCTGGTGTTCCCGAAGCTGTTCTTCCCGGCCGGCGATCCGGCGTCCGCAGTGCTGCAGTCGCTGGCAACTTTCGCGATCGCCTTCTTTGCGCGGCCGATCGGCTCCGCCCTGTTCGGTCATTTCGGCGATCGCATCGGCCGCAAGGCGACGCTGGTTGCCGCGCTGCTGACGATGGGCCTGTCGACCGTCGCGATCGGCCTGCTGCCGACCTATGCGCAGATCGGCACGCTGGCGCCGCTGCTGCTCGCACTGTGCCGCTTCGGCCAGGGCCTCGGCCTCGGCGGCGAATGGGGCGGCGCCGTGCTGCTCGCCACCGAAAACGCGCCGCCCGGCAAGCGCGCCTGGTACGGCATGTTCCCGCAACTCGGCGCGCCGCTCGGCTTCATCTGCTCCGGCGGCACCTTCCTGCTGCTGTCGGAAACCCTGAGCGATACGCAGTTCTTCAACTTCGGCTGGCGCATTCCGTTCCTGGCGAGTTCGCTGCTGGTGTTCATGGGCCTGTACGTGCGGCTGCGCATACAGGAAACGCCGGCGTTCAAACGCGCGCTCGCCAGGCACGAACGCGTGCGCGTGCCGATGCTCGGCGTGCTGCGCGATCAGCCGAAGGCGCTGCTGCTCGGCACGCTGATCGCGGTCGCGACCTTCGTGCTGTTCTACCTGATGACGGTGTTCGCGCTGTCCTGGGGAACAACCGCGCTGGGTTATCCGCGCCAGCAGTTCCTGATGATCCAGCTGTTCGGCATCCTGTTCTTTGCAGCGACGATTCCGTGGTCGGCACGACTCGCGGATCGCTACGGCCGACGCCGCACGCTGTTGTGGGTCAGCGCCCTGATCGCCGGCTTCGGGCTGATCCTCGCGCCGCTGTTCGGCGGCGGGCTGGTCGGCGTGCTGCTGACGCTGGCGCTGGGCCTGGCGCTCATGGGCCTGACTTACGGCCCGCTCGGCACCATTCTCTCCGAGCTGTTCCCGACCGCCGTGCGCTACACCGGCGCGTCGCTGACCTTCAATCTCGCAGGCATCGTCGGTGCGTCGCTGGCACCTTACATTGCCACGTATCTGGCCCGCACCTATGGCCTGCAATACGTGGGCTACTACCTGAGCGGCGCGGCGCTGCTGACCTTTGGCGCACTGTGGTTCACGCACGAGACAAAGGACGATGACGGCCAGTAGGGCACGACACTGCCTCTCGTCCATCGGGGCAGGCGCGTGCTCGCCGTGATGCCCGATGCGGCGCCCCTCAACCCAAGCCTCTCCCCACGTTGCGGGGCGAGGGAACTGTTCAAGAAGCTCGCCGGGCGGACAGCTCATGAGTATTCCCTCTCCTCCATGAACTTGGAGGAGAGCGCCAGGGTGAGGGGGTGCTCGCTCGCCGCGCCGGCCGATCACCAGCACAACCGGAATTACGGGAAGAATCCATGCTCGGCCTGACGCGATATCAGTGGCTGGTGCTGTTCGCGGCGTGGCTCGGCTGGGGCTTCGATCTGTTCGACAGCATCCTGTTCAACTTCGTCGCACCGAACTGCGTGCCGACGCTGCTGCATCTGCCGATCGGCTCGCCCGAAGCCAAGCACGCGACGCTGTACTGGACCGGCGCGCTGACCTCGCTGCTGCTGCTCGGCTGGGCGGCCGGTGGCGTGCTGTTCGGCTATGTCGGCGATCGCATCGGCCGCACGCGCACCATGCTGATCACGATGCTCATGTATGCGCTCGGCACCGCCGCCTGCGCCTTCGCGCCGAACATCTGGGTACTGGTGTGCTTCCGCATCGTCGCGTCGCTCGGCATCGGCGGTGAATGGGCGGCCGGCGCGTCGATGGTCGCCGAAGTCATGCCGGAAAAGCGCCGTGTCGAAGCCGGTGCACTGCTGTACACCTCCGCCGTGTTCGGCACCACGCTGGCGACGCTGCTCAATCTGCAGATTGCCGGGCGCTGGTTCGCCGACCAGCCGGAAGTTTCGTGGCGCTACGTGTTCCTCTGCGGGCTGATTCCGGCGGCAGTCGCGTTCGGCGTGCGGCTGTTCGTCAAGGAACCGGAACGCTGGACGCGCGTTGCACAGAACAGCGCGCCGCCGCGCCTGATCGAGCTGTTCTCGCCGCCGTTCCGTCGCACGACATTGAGCGGCGTGCTGATGGCATTGATCGCGCTGATCACCTGGTGGAGCTGCAACGCCTTCCTGCCGGTGTTTGCCACCGGCCTTGCACAGACCGAAGCCGCGCTGCGCGATTTCGACAAGGCCGCCACCGTACAACTCATCGAAAACTGGAAATTCCATGCGACGATGGCATTCAACGTCGGCGGCCTGCTCGGCACGTTGCTGACGATTCCGGCCGCGAAACTGCTCGGCCGCAAGCCGATGTTCGCGATCTACTTCGCGGTCTCGATGGCATCGATCTTCTTCACCTTCGGCGCACCGCTGGAAGCGCACACGCGGCTGTACGGCTATTTCCTGATTGGCCTCTCCGTGTTCGGCGTGTTCGGCAGCTTCACCTACTACCTGCCGGAGCTGTTCCCGACGCGACTGCGCGCCACCGGCGCGGGCTTCTGCTACAACATCGGCCGCGTGATCGCCGCGATCGGCCCGTTCGTCGTCGGCCTGTTCGCGTCGAAAGTGGCCGGGGGCGCCATCGGCGTGCTGTTCTGGATCGGCGTCGTGCCGCTCGCCGGCCTGCTGCTGATGCCCCTGGTGATCGAAACCCGAGGTCGCGCCTTGCTCGATTGAGCATGCGGCCCGGCAAACGCGCGCTGTCGAGGACAAGGACCATGAATCTCGCGATCCCCAAAACGCTGATGGCCGCGTCCTTGTGCCTGAACCTTGCAGCCTGCGGAACGCCTACGCCGGCCACCCACGCAGACCCGGCCGCCGCGGCAGCGGCACCGATGGTGGGCGGCGACCGCGATGCGCACGGCTGCATCGGCTCCGCCGGCTATCTGTGGTGCGCCCACACCCATCAATGCGAACGCCCCTGGGAACTCGCGGCCCGCGCCGGCTTCGATTCCGGCGCCGCCGCGTACGACGCCTATTGCGCACAGCTTTCGCAAAAACCTAACCCACCCGATCCAGCGGGCTGACGATGCCGCGTCCGCCACGATTCAGAACGTGCGTATAGATCATCGTCGTGCTGACGTCTTCATGTCCGAGCAGTTCCTGGACCGTGCGAATGTCGTAGCCGCTCTGCAACAGGTGCGTGGCGAACGAATGCCGCAGCACATGCGGCGTGCACGGCTTGGCAATGCCGGCGCGCTGCGCTGCACCTCGCACCGCTTTCTGGATCGTGTCCGGTTGAAGATGATGCCGCCGCTGGACGCCGCTGCGTGGATCGACGGAACGTACCGTCGACGGAAAAACGTATTGCCACCCCCAGCTGCGCGCCGCGCGCGGATACTTCACCGCCAGCGCATCCGGCAACCACACTTCGCCAAAACCTTCGGCCAGATCCCGGTCATGCAGACGCTTGGCGGCGATCAGCTGATCGCGCAGCAACAGCATCAGATTCTCCGGCAGGACCGTAACGCGATCCTTGCCGCCCTTGCCTTCCCGAACGACGATCTCGCGCCGCTCGAATTCGATGTCCTTGACCCGCAGGCGCAAGCCTTCGAGAACCCGCATGCCGGTTCCATACAGCAAGGCCACGACAAGCCAGGTGGTGCCGGACAGCTCACCGAGCAGAGCAACGACCTCACGCGTCGTCAGCACAACCGGCAGACGCCGCGACGGTTTTGCCTGGATTACCTCATCGAGCCAGGAAAGCTCGACGGCGAGCACATGGCGATAAAGAAACAGCAGCGCCGCCTTCGCCTGATTCTGCGTCGATGCGGAAACCGAACGATCCACCGCCAGATGACTGAGAAACGCCGCCACTTCCGGCGCGCCAAGCGTTGCCGGGTGGCGCGTCCCGTGGAAATGAATGTAGCGGCGAACCCAGTGCAGGTAACTGCGCTCCGTACGCAGGCTATAGTGCCGGACACGCAGCGCGTCCCGAACCTGGACCATGAGCTTTGGAGCTTTTGGCGGTGTCGTTTCCATACGCCGATTCTTAACCCTGTTTAAATCCAAAAGTGAGACCTAAGTCATTGTTTTGGCGAACCGACGATTGTCTTATCCGGATGGCCGGCGTACTTTTCAGTCCGTATAAATCTAGTTCGGCGTCATCAGCAGCAGTTCCGGCGTGTCGCCTTCCTCATACCAAGACCAGCCGATGCACTTGCCGTCTGGCTCGTCCAGATACGGCATCAACCACGACACAAATGCCGCGATTTCGCCGTCGTAGTTCTTCAAGTCGCTGCGGCTGAAAATGCGGCCGTCGTGGTAGCGGCTCACCGCCCAAGGAATGTGGTAGTAGCTGCTCATTGAGCCTATGTGTTCCCACCGCTCGCACTCAAAGAACCGATGCTGCGGCAGTTCTTTCGGGCACTCTTCGCCGTTAAACAAATGCTGCAACACCGCCTCTACCTCGCGCGGCAAGTCGCGTTTCACGTCGGCTTTCAGCACCAATTCGGTATACATTCCCATTACTCGTCTCCTTCACCAGATGCCGCCGAACAAGGAACTCCAGCCGACGTTCTCGCTTCGCTCGAACGCGGCTGAGTTCCGGCGTTATGTCTCACAGAAGCTGCCTTGGGGGCGTCGTTAGATCATGGACCTAGAGACATTTGATGATGTGCGCGCGTCCATCAGGAAGAACCCGAGTCGTAGTTTTCATCTCCTGCTCGGGAACGGCTTCAGCATGGCGTACGATCCAAGCATCTTCTCCTACAACGCATTGCATGATTTTGTCGAGAAGCTTAACGACAAGGATTTGTCCGTAGCGCTAAGCGTCATTGAAACCCGCAACTTCGAAGTGATCATGCAGTATCTCGACACTTGCTCGGCGCTTATAAGTGCATTCGGGGGAGACAGCTCACTGAAGAAGAAGATTGATCAGGCTAGCGCAAAACTGAAGAAGAGCCTGCTGAGGGCGGTAAAGGAGCTTCACCCGGAACATGTGTTTAAAGTGCCAGAGGCGCAGAGCAAAGCGTGCTCCAACTTCCTCAGCGTCTTCCTGAATGCCGGCGGCAACATCTACTCGACTAACTACGATCTCTTGCTCTACTGGGTCCTTCTGCGAAATAACGTCGTGAATCACGTCGATGGCTGCGGAAGGGAACTAGAGAATGTCGGTGATGAGTTTGTTCCTGAAGAGGAGCAGGTGTGGTCAGACCTTGTGTGGGGCAAGCATAGAAAAGACCAGAACGTATTCTACCTACATGGGGCTCTGCAGTTTTTTGACAATGGAACCGCGATCACCAAGGAGGAGTACGACGAGTACAACTACCTACTCCAGAAGATTGGTGCGCGCATGGAGAGCGGCGAGTATCCAATTTTCGTCACGGCGGGGGATGGGCGCCAGAAGTTAAAACACATCATGCACAACCATTACCTTACTCACTGCTACGAGAGTCTTTGTGAAGCGCAAGGATCCTTGGTGACGTTCGGGTTTAACTTCGGGCAGTATGACGATCACATTATCTCCGCAATAAATAAGGCGGCGAGAAAGGGAAGAAGCCCATCTGAGAAGTTGTGGAGCGTATACATCGGTGTCTACTCTGAGAGCGACAGAGCGCACATCGAGAAGATAAGAGGAAAGTTCAAGTGCAAGGTTCGTATATACGATGCCAAGTCTGTGGACGTCTGGGGTCGACGTGAGACATAACCATCGCATCCAGCCGACGTATTTGCCTCCGCTTCGCTACGGCAAATCCGCGGCTGATGCGGGGCGTTGGGCGTAAGCTGCTCGTAGCCTGCTATCGATGAGCGCCGAGCCACCGTCGTGTAAATCGGTTTGCCGTCGTCGTCGTATCCGTCGAGCCGTTGCGTGTCCACGACCCAATCCCAATCTCGATGCCCGCGCGCGGCGATCTTTGCGCGCAGCAGCGCAGGTTTGAGACGAGCATGTCGCCCAGCGAATCGATAGTCGCTATCGCTGCTCACCGCGTACGCGATATAGCTGCTCATGCGTCACCCTCCAGCCCAACATCGCGTTCCAGGGGCGACGGCTTCGCCGCGCCCTGAACTGAGGTGTTAGCAGTCATGAAAACAGTTCTTCTAGTTATCCTTGCGCTGTTCTCTGCCGGAGCTTTTGCTGTGGAGCCAATCTATTCCGAGTTAGACGCCGAGTGGAGTTCAGACCTCGCAGCTAAGAGGGCTTTCGTCGCCGCCCTCGCTGAAAAGCACTATGGGTACCGGCTTTCAGGCACAGCAAAGGACTTACCTGTTCTGCAGCGCATCGTCGATGAAAATCTAGTTAGCCACGAAAACACAGCAGACCTTCAGGCTCTTGGCGTTGTATTTGGTGATGCTACGGCGGCTGACATCAACGCAGAATGGAAGCAGGTAAAGGACGAGTACGGAGAGAATCCTGTTCTAAAGATTCGCGGCAAGCGGGCCGCAATCGGTGCACTCACCATAATCTCCAAGCGAATTGAAGACCAGGGCACGGTCAACGTTATCATGCTCCACGACAATCTCGTACGAGATGTAAAGCGGCTAAGCAGCGAGTTTGGCGTGGACAGCCACTAATGACTGCTAACAACAGGTTGCAGTGGGACGTCCTCGCCTTCGGCGAGGCCGCCCCTGAACCTGGGCGTTGGGCATCACAAAGCGAGAGTTGAGCAATGGCGACTTGGCAACTTGAACTTCAACCGCCGCCGCGGGAGCCAAGAGCGCTTGAGCTTTGGTTGCAGCATGCCGCTGGGCGCATCTTGCTCGAGGACGTTCGCGCCTACGCAGTAGAAAAATTGGACAAAAAGCTAACCGCAAAAGCTCGGGCCGTTGCAGAGCAAGCCATTGACGATGCGCTCTACGGGGTGATGATGGTTCTTGACGGCGTCACAGGAGCTATCTCAAACGCAGAACAGCAGGTAGAACTGTCTGTCCAAGTAAAACTGATTCAAAAGAGCAACAGGCAAGTCATCGCACAGCAGGACATCATGGCTGGAGATGAAATGTGTATGGGCTATCACGGGTGGCTAGAAGGCGACTACGGAGAGATCCCTGTGGCCAAGTACAAATTAGAGGCCGGTGCGGAGTGATGCCCAACCATCGCTTCCAGCCGACGTACCTGCCTCCGCTTCGCGGCGGCAGGTACGCGGCTGAAGCGGGGCGTTGGGCGCCTCTTCCGCAGCAGCGTCAATCGCCGCCATGGTGTAGTTGCCCATCCATTGGTAGCCGCTCCAGTAGGTGCCTTCACCGTCGCACCCCTCTTCGTCGAGTTCGTCAGGCCGTTGTATCTTGTCCAAGCACTGCGCGAAGTGCGTCACCTCGCCAGCCGACACGTTTTCAACCTCATCGGCCCAGCCCTCATCCAAGTAAGCGGCGATAGCTTTCTCAGCGGCATCATCCCGCGCGTCCTGGGTGCGGTAGTAGATCATCCCATCGCCTTCCGGGTCATAGAGCCAGTAGCGGTATTCGTGGCTCGGGTGATATTTCACGTCGAGCCGTTTTCTTGCTGTCAAATCCATAGCCTTCACTCCGTGGTTACGTGGGCACGCCCAACAAGGCGTACATGGACTCCTCCCGCAAGCCCGCAGGTGAAGTGAATCGCTGATCGCTGGCGTGCGAAGGTGGTTGCAGTCGTACATTCGGCTTCGTCGAGGGCCTGTGATGCAGGCCGAGCCTTCATG